>OZ243975.1:0-2252500 GCA_965214785.1 Arenicellales bacterium
GGTCAACGCCATCGCACCTGGATACATCGTTACAGACATGAATCGAGACTATCTGAATTGCCCTGCAGGAGAAAAAGCAAAACAGAAAATTCCGCAAAAAAGATTCGGTGAAGTCGCAGACTTAGACGGTGCAATGCTGCTGCTGGCTTCAGACGCATCCGCATATATGACTGGCACCACTATCGTCGTCGATGGCGGGCATTTGCAGTCGTCAATGTAGTACCACAAATATAGAGACAACTATGGATTTCAATTTAACGAGCGAAGTTAAAGACTATCAGCGCAGAATCAAAGAATTTGTAGAAGCGCACATCATTCCGGTCGAATCGATTCCACAGGCTTATGATGAAGGCGAGAATATCGCCGATGAATATCTCGCTGCACTTCGGGAAAAAGCAAGATCAGAGGGTTTGTGGTGTTTGCAGATGCCAAAAGAGCTCGGCGGTGGCGGACTGAACACTGTGGGTATGGCGGCATGCTACGAAGAAATGGGCAGGTCAATCTTTGGACCCGTGGTGTTTAACAGTGCCGCGCCGGACGACGGAAACATGATTGTTTTAGAGCGCCTTGGAACGCCGGAACAAAAAGAACGTTGGCTGCAGCCCATTATTGACGGCAAGGTGCGTTCTGCGCTTGCGATGACAGAACCAGCACCAGGCTCGGGCTCTGATCCGCTGGGCATGATGTTGACAAAAGCGGAGAAAAAAGGCGACAAATGGGTTGTGCATGGGCATAAGTGGTTTATTACCGGTGCAGGAGTTGCCCAGCATTTTATTTTACTGGCCAGAACTTCCGATCATCCTCGAAAGGGCCTGACTGCTTTTTTATTCGATCGCGATGATCCAGGCTGGGAGCTGGTTCGAAGAGTTCCCATTATGGGTCCTGAAGAACACGGCGGTCATTGTGAACTGAAATTCCATGGTCTGGAAATACCAGATGAAAACCGCCTGCTGGAAGTCGGAGACGGAATGAAGGTTGTGCAAATGCGATTGGGGACTGCCCGGCTAACACACTGCATGCGGTGGCTTGGTCTTTGTCGGCGCGCATTGGAGATTGCCAGTGAATATACCCGTGACAGAAAAGCCTTTGGGCAAACTTTGATGGACCACGAAGGCGTTCAGTGGATGTTGGGAGATGCTGCGGCACAAGTTCACCTGGGTCGATTGCTGACAATGCATGCTGCATGGAAGCTTGCACAGGGAGATTTTGCACGTAAAGAGGTGTCGATCGCCAAAGTAATGGTTGCCGATACACTGCATCACGTGGTCGATACTGCGATACAGATGCTAGGTGCCAAGGGGTATTCGAAAGACACCATTTTAGAATGGATGTACCGATACCAGCGCCAGTCCAGATTGGTTGATGGCGCATCAGAAGTGCACAAAATGGTATTGGCAAAATACTACATGCGCGAAGGTGACAGTTTTTTTAACTGGGGTGTGCAACCAGAAAATCTGTAGAGTTTATGAAAGGCTTTCATGCTTAAACAAGTCAATCTCAACGACAGGTATGTCAAGAATTCCGGGCGGGTTTTCGTAACCGGTATTCAGGCCTTGGTGCGCCTGGCACTGATGCAGTCTGACATCGATCGCAGGCGCGGGATCAATACCGCCGGATATATCAGCGGATATCGCGGTTCCCCGCTTGGCGCCCTTGATTTACAGTTGTGGCAGGCAAAGGATTTTCTGGACCGCAGAAACATTGTCTTTCAGCCCGGAATCAACGAAGACCTCGCTGCTACTGCAATTTGGGGCACTCAACAGGCTGAACTCAACGGTGAAGGCAAATTTGACGGTGTGTTTTCGATTTGGTATGGCAAAGGACCTGGCGTAGATCGTTCCGGAGATGCATTTCGCCACGCTAATCTGGCAGGCAGTTCCAAATACGGCGGCGTGCTGGTGTTGATGGGAGATGACCATGCCTGTGAATCATCAACGACGGCTCATCAAAGTGAATACGCTTTGGTCGATGCAATGATACCGATACTCAATCCGGCGTCTGTACAGGACATTTTGGATTTTGGGCTGGCAGGGTGGCAATTGTCACGCTATAGCGGATGCTGGGTGGGGCTTAAATGCGTTCACGATACCGTTGAGGCGAGTGCATCAGTTGAACTGAGCAGCGATATAGCGGATCCTGTTGAACCCGAAGAATTCTCAATGCCTCCGGGTGGTTTGAATATTCGCTGGCCTGATACGCCACTTGAGCAGGAACAGCGGTTACACGAGTTAAAACTGCCAGCGGTGCATGCGTTTTGGCGAGCGAACAGTTTGGATCGAATTGTGTTCGATTCGCCAGACGCTACTGTGGGTATAGTGACTGCCGGCAAGTCGTATTCGGACGTTAGACGGGCATTGTCAGAACTTGGCATTGACGATGTCGGCGCAAAACAGCTGCGGTTGCGTTTGTATAAAGTTGCCCTGACCTGGCCGCTGGAACCTGAGGGTTTGTTGAATTTTGCAAACGGGTTGCAACGAATCGTCGTTGTTGAAGAAAAACGAGGGCTGATGGAAGATCAGATCAAGACTCTTTTATACGGCACCTCTAGCCAGCCAGTTGTAGTGGGCAAACGCGATGAGAAAGGAGATGTTCTGCTGCCGTCGACTGCACGACTCAGTGCTATGCAGATCGCGGGTGTGATCGGCGAACAAATTCTAACCTGTGTGGATAGTGATCCGCTTCGTGCGAGACTCGATACTGTCAACAGCCGGCTTGACAGTGAAATTGGACTTGCGCCGGTACAGAGAATGCCATATTTTTGCGCGGGCTGTCCACATAATACGTCGACCAAAGTTCCCGAAGACAGCATTGCACTGGCTGGAATCGGCTGTCACTACATGGCGCAATGGATGGATCGTTCAACCGCCAGATTCACGCAGATGGGTGCAGAAGGGGCGAGTTGGGTCGGTGAGAGCCGGTTTTCGAAGCGCAGACATGTTTTCCAGAACATGGGCGATGGCACGTATTTGCATTCCGGGCTTTTGGCAATTCGGGCAGCGGTTGCTTCTAAAACCACAATGACCTTTAAACTTCTGTACAACGACGCGGTTGCGATGACCGGCGGGCAGCCATTTGACGGACCACTGAGTGTTCCTCAAATCGCACGTCAACTGCTAGCCGAAGGGGTGCGAAATGTTACTGTAGTCACAGATAGTGTTGAAGATTATCGCAGCAGCAACAGTTCAGTCGATGGTGTCGATGTAAAAGACAGACATGAATTGGATTTGATTCAGCGTCAGTTCAGGGATTTAGACGGCGTGAGCGCTATTATCTACGACCAGACATGTGCTGCCGAAAAGCGAAGACGCAGAAGACGGGGCGAGTATCCCGACCCGCCAAAGCGTGTATTCATTCACCCGGAAGTTTGTGAAGGCTGCGGCGACTGCGGAGTGAAATCAAATTGTGTTGCAATTTTGCCGCATGAAACTGAGTTGGGGCGCAAACGACGCATTGACCAGGCCGCCTGCAACAAGGACTATTCCTGTGTTGACGGATTTTGCCCAAGTTTTGTGACGGTTAACGGTGCGATGCTACACACTTCTTCAAGTAGACTCCATAGTGCTCAATTCGATGCATCGTCGCTGCCGACACCGGTGGCGCCGGTGATTGACAATGAGTATTGCATTGTGATCAACGGCGTAGGCGGAGCGGGTGTGATCACAATGGCCGCTGTGTTGGGGATGGCCGCTCATATTGCCGAGCTTGGCTGTTCGGTACTGGACATGACAGGGCTGGCACAAAAAGGTGGATCAGTCATGAGCCATTTAATTTTGGCTAACAGACCGCAAGACATCTGTTCTATGCACGTTGCTCACGGCGCGGCTGACCTGATCATCGGTGGTGATTTGATCGTAAGCGCCAGCGAAAAGGTTATGAACACGGCTCGTCGAGGAAAAACGCATGCGGTTGTCAACAGTTACGAAATGATGTCTGGCGACTTTACAAGGATGAGAGATTTGAAGTTCCCCGGCTCTGAGTTGGCAGACATTATCCGGCAGAGTACGGGAAACAAATCTGCAACTTTCGTCAATGCAAATTACTATGCGGAGAATTTGTTTGGCAATACGATATGCGCGAATTTCTTTATGGTCGGAATCGCTGTTCAGCAAGGGCTGGTTCCAATTCCGCCAGAGGCGATCGAAAAATCGATTGAACTGAACGGGCGTTCAGTAGAGTTGAATTTAATAGCATTTCGACGGGGACGTCAATTTGTCGCCGACCGATCCGTTATAGATCAAATGCTTGAATCGACAACTGACGAGACAGTTGCGCTGCGGGTTGTCAAACCTCAAACAATTGATGACCTCATTTCCCATCGTTCGCAACTGCTCGTTGACTATCACAATGAGAAATACGCGAAGCGGTATCGCGATTTTGTGAATCACGTTCGCACCATTGAGCAAAACCAGTTATCGCAAAGCGGCGAAGTTACCCGCACTGTCGCGCGCTGTTATCACAAACTGCTTGCTTACAAAGACGAGTATGAAGTGGCCAGGATGCTAAGCGCCGGTTCATTTCGTGCGCAACTTGAGGCCGAATTTTCCGGTGATCTTCACCTGCAATATCATTTGGCACCGCCGTTTCTAGCAAAGACGGATGCTGTTAGTGGTTTGCCTGTCAAGCGCACATTCGGTCCATGGTTCGGATGGGTACTGTCGCTAACGGCGAAGTTTAAATTTCTACGCGGTACACCGTTTGATCCGTTTGGCTGGACACAGGACAGGCGCCTGGAGCAAAAAATGATTACTCAATACGAAGCAATCGTGCAGGAAGTTGTTTCGGGGCTGAACCGCAAAAACCGAGAAATTGTTGAACAAATTGTCAGTTATCCACAATCCGTTCGCGGATATGGACACATTAAGAAACAAAGCTACGATGAAGCTATGACGGACTTGGACGAATTGCTGGAAAGGTTTCGAACTTCTCAGTGGGATCGAGACGCTGCATGACTGTCAATCATCAGAAATTCGACAAACTTATTGCCCAATCTTTCGCTTGCGCAAGCATATTTTGCAGCAAAACGACATAACACCAACATCCCTCAAATGAAAGCTTGGCATAGCCAATTCTGATTGTGGATGCAATTTCCGAAGACCAATTATTGGAATAACAGTTACTGATCTGATGGGCGCAGTTTTCCTCATTGTCTCAGTTGTTTGTAATCGGGATTTATAGTGTTATGAAAATTGATCCAACACTCAAACCTGTAATAAAAGATCTTCAAAATCGACTTGTTGTTGCCGCTGATCCAGCGACCAAAACGTGGTTCGAAAATTATCTCAAGCATGCCATTGCCTACCGCGGAGTCAAGACACCTGATGTCACCCGCATTATCGATCAATGGAAAAAGGATTACCGTCTCGATCGACTCGATGACGAAGTTCAATTGACTATAGTGCGCAGACTTATTGAAGAGCGCTTTGCAGAAGATAAATTTGCCGGGATTATCTACACACAAAAATACCTGCTCAAAAAAACTGATCCGGATCGCCTTCTCGCCATGGCCGAAGATTTGTTCGCCGCCGATTCGTTTTTTGATTGGTCAACCACAGACTGGTTTAGTGTGCGAGTTCTGGGGCGTTTAATTCGGCTCCACGGCAAACGTGTAGCCAGCCGAATTGCGAGGTGGCAAAACGCCGATAGTTTGTGGCAAAGACGAAGTTCCATTGTGCCATTCCGTGCAGTCGTATCCGATGAGACTTATCACCCAATGATATATAAAACCATCGGTAAGCTGGTACATGAACGCGACCGGTTTATACAAACAGGGATCGGATGGGTGATCAGCGATCTGTCAAAAGTGCATCCTCAAGCTGCTGCTGCGCAAGTTGAAAAGCATTTTGAAAACATTTCCAAAGAAGTTATTCGACGCCATACCCGGTATCTTCCACGCCATGAGAGCTATAAAAAGCAAAAACAACAACTTTGAATTGACTTGAGTCAGTCTGTTTAGGGCACGACGTCTTTGCTGCAGCCATTAGCAGTTGAAAGGAAACTCTTGAATTTTTATAAAGAGCCTTGTTTTTCGCTTTCCAAATTCACCTCAAAATTGCCTGTCAGCCGACTCCAAAAGCTATTGCATCTTGCTTGAGTCGACTATGCACAGTGATTTAACCGGCAGTGAATTCTGGTATAAATGACCGTTTGCAAGAAACTGATTTTGAGCAATCAGGCGGTGTTCGTCCTGCAGTTGCGAAGAATATTGAATCGTATGTTTTGTTGGGTTTGACACACCCTTACCGTTTCTTAATCGATGATGTCAAAAACTCCGAAAAATGAGGAAGGAACAATTTTGAGATTTCTGATTGATGTTCCAAGCGAAGGGGTTTCAACACCAAGAATTGAAGGTAAATTTTCTTTGCGAGCTTCGTCTACCGGAAGCATTGTGATGGATGACGTATTTGTCCCGACCGATAGAGTTCTGCCGGAAGTATCCGGACTAAAAGGTCCTTTTTAAGCCAAGACAATCCCACGCCAACGCAAAGGCCTCGCTAGTAGATGATTCTACCTATCGCTTCATAAAGCTGCACAAGCTTGTCATCTGCAGTAGCGTTCTTCCATTCACCATAGGCATAATATTGAGGATCGCTTAATTCCAAGTCGAAATCCAACGAGCTCGTCGCATCGGCATTATCATAGGTTTTTGTTTTTACTTTAATTTGAGATGCGCCAGCCTCAACCTCAACCCACCCATCAATTTTGTCATAATCTGTACCAGCTACGGCCGTTTTATCTGTAGTTTGCGCCCAATAGCGTAATTTGACGCTGTATGTCGCACGTTGATCGAATGTAAATTCGATATCGTCACCGGGATTAGCACTTACTACATCTGCGAATGCAGTCCCCCCCAGAGATACAAAACCTAACGCAATCAAAGAAATAAAAGTTAGAACTTTAAATTGAAGATTATTTCTGAAGATGTCGTTCATTTTGTCCAGCATTTTTCCTTACTCCTTTAACAACATTAATATTTTGTTTTTTATTTAGCTTCTACTCAACTCAAGACCTGTTCTTGCCACACAAGTAGAGTCGCATCATCAACCGAATCCTGATAAACCAGGTTAAATTTACCGTTCAATCAGAATTTTAGATTATTTATGCAAATATTACGTCGATATTCAAGACGAAGTTCCATTGTGCCATTCCGTGCAGTCGTATCCGATGAGACTTATCACCCAATCATTTTTAAAACCATCGGTAAGCTGGTACATGAACGCGACCGGTTTATACAAACAGGGATCGGATGGGTGATCAGCGATCTGTCAAAAGTGCATCCTCAAGCTGCTGCAGCGCAAGTTGAAAAGCATTTTGAAAACATTTCCAAAGAAGTTATTCGACGCCATACCCGGTATCTTCCACGCCATGAGAGCTATAAAAAGCAAAAACAACAACTTTGAATTGACTTGAGTCAGTCTGTTTCAGGGCACGACGTCTTTGCTGCAGCCATTAGCAGTTGCAAGGAAACTCTTGAATTTTTATAAAGAGCCTTGTTTTTCGCTTTCCAAATTCACCTCAAAATTGCCTGTCAGCCGATTCCAAAAGCTATTGCGTCTTGCTTGAGTCGACTATGCACAGTGATTTAACCGGCAGTGAATTCTGGTATAAATGACTGTTTGCAAGAAGCTGATTATGAGCAATCAGGCGGTGTTCGTCCTGCAGTTGCGAAGAATATTGAATCGTATGTTTTGTTGGGTTTGACACACCCTTACCTTTTGTTGGTCTATGATGTCGAAAACTCCGAAAAATGAATTTGACTGGCAAGATCCGTTCGTATTGGAAGACCAACTCGATGAGACTGAACGGATGGTGCGCGATACCACTCGGCGTTATTGCGCCGAAAGCCTTATGCCGCGCATAATTGAAGCCAATCGAAACGAAGTATTTGATCCTAACATTGCTCGCGAGATGGGAAATCTCGGGTTGCTCGGCTCGACGATTGATGGCTACGGATGTGCTGGCATGAACTATGTCAGTTACGGCTTGATTGCACGGGAAATCGAACGCGTCGACAGCGGATACCGTTCATTTATGAGCGTTCAATCATCACTGGTGATGTACCCGATTTACCGTTATGGCAGTCAGAGCCAGCGTGAACTTTTTCTTCCCCAACTTGCAAGCGGAAAAATGATCGGATGCTTCGGCCTGACAGAACCGAATCATGGTTCAGACCCCGGGTCCATGACTGCTTTGGCGAAGTCGGTAAACGGTGGCTACCTGCTCAATGGAGAAAAAACCTGGATCTCTAATGCGCCTTTTGCGGATCTTTGCCTGGTGTGGGCGAAAAATGAGGAAGGAATAATTTTGGGATTTCTGATCGATGTTCCAAGCGAAGGGGTTTCAACACCAAGAATTGAAGGTAAATTTTCTTTGCGAGCTTCGTCTACCGGAAGCATTGTGATGGATGATGTATTTGTCCCGGCCGATAGAGTGCTGCCGGAAGTATCCGGACTAAAAGGTCCTTTTTCCTGCCTGACAATGGCAAGATACGGTATCAGTTGGGGAGCTTTGGGCGCAGCCGAATTTTGCTGGCATGCAGCAGTTGATTACGCTTTGAATCGCAAACAGTTCGGCCGGCCTATTGCCGCTGCGCAACTGGTGCAAAAGAAATTTGCCGATATGCAAACTGAAGTGTCACTCGGCCTGCAGGGATGTTTGCGTGCTGGAAGATTAATGGATTCTGGCGTGATCAGCCACAATCTGATCAGCCTCCTGAAGCGAAACAATGCAGGCAAAGCACTGGAAATCGCCCGTGCTTCCAGAGATATTCACGGCGGCAATGGCGTGAGCGATGAGTACCACGTTATTCGTCACTGCATGAATCTTGAAGCAGTCAACACCTACGAGGGCACACATGACATACACGCGTTGATTTTAGGCAGAACACAGACTGGAATTGCAGCGTTTAACTAACTCCCAACAACTTAAGGAAACCAGATGAATATTAACCTTAACGACCCTTCTTTGTTTAGACAACAATGCTATATCAATGGTCAATGGACGGACGCGTCGAGTGGACAAACAATCGACGTGACGAACCCGGCAGACGGGGCGAATATCGGCAGTGTGCCAAAAATGGGCGCCGATGAAACCAAAATGGCAATTGATGCGGCACAGACAGCATTTCAATCGTGGCGGCACACGACTGCAAAACAACGGGCGATTATGCTGCGAAGACTCGCTGACCTGATGATCGAAAACCAAGAGGACCTGGCAGCTTTAATGACGCTGGAGCAGGGCAAGCCGTTGGTGGAATCACGCGGTGAAATTGTCTATGCGGCATCATTTTTTGAATGGTTTGCCGAAGAAGGCAAACGGATGTATGGTGATGTAATTCCCCAACACCTACCAGACCGGCGCATTGTGGTAGTCAAAGAGCCAGTCGGAGTCTGTGCGGCGATTACACCGTGGAATTTTCCGGCGGCCATGATCACACGCAAGGCCGGACCCGCGCTTGCTGCCGGCTGCACAATCGTAATCAAGCCTGCTAGCGCTACGCCATTTTCTGCCCTTGCGCTTTGCGAGTTAGCCGAGCGCGCTGGAATACCGGTCGGTGTAATCAACGTCATTACCGGGTCTTCTTCACAAATCGGTGGGGAACTCACAGCCAATAGCAAAGTTCGAAAGCTGACATTTACCGGTTCGACGGATATCGGCAAGATACTAATGAGACAGTGTGCAGATACGGTGAAAAAAATCTCTTTGGAACTCGGCGGCAACGCTCCTTTCATCGTATTTGATGATGCCGATATTGACGCTGCAGTCGAAGGTGCCATCCTGTCGAAATATCGAAATTCCGGGCAAACCTGTGTATGTGCCAATCGTTTGCTGGTGCAAGATGGCGTTTATGATGAGTTTTCCGAAAAACTTGCGGCAGCCGTATCTGAAATGAAAGTCGGCGATGGTTTTGGCGACGACGTGCAGTTGGGTCCCCTCATTGACATCGCCGCGGTTGAGAAGGTCGAAGCACATATCAACGATGCTGTGAGCAAAGGAGCGAAGGTGGTCGCCGGGGGCTCAAGACATGATCTGGGCGGCAATTTTTTCTCACCAACCGTGCTTACCAACGTTAAAGTGAGTATGGCGGTAGCCAATGAAGAGACTTTTGGCCCGCTGGCACCGATATTTCGGTTTTCAAGTGAAAAACAAGCCATTGAGATGGCTAATGACACGGAATTCGGGCTTGCGGCATACCTGTACAGCCGTGACATGGGACGAATCTGGCGAGTCTCCGAAGCCGTGGAATACGGAATTGTGGGAATCAATACGGGAATCATCTCAACTGAGGTTGCTCCCTTTGGCGGTATGAAAGAATCCGGCATTGGACGCGAAGGCTCGAAATACGGACTCGATGAATTCGTTGAGATTAAGTACCTGTGCATGGCAGGCATCTAAATTGCACGGACATTTCACAGTAATGACAGAATCAATACTAACTTCCAAGGTGAGAATGACAGTTGGATGATGCACTGTTGAATCCGCTCAAGGACCCATTTGAGTACTTTCATGAATGGATGTGTGAAGCTTTGAGTGCAGGGATGATTGAACCGCACGCGATGACGCTTGCCACGGCGTCGACGGCGGGCCGCCCGTCTGCCCGTCAGGTCCTGTTGAAAGGCTATAGCGAATCGGGATTTATCTTCTATACGAACTACCAAAGCCGAAAGGCAGACGAAATTCGCGCCAATTCTTTTGCCAGTGCCGTGCTTTGGTGGGACAAGCTGTATCGCCAAGTACGCATTGAGGGAAAGGTGGAGGTGCTGAGTGCTACCATGTCGGATGAGTATTTTGCCTCCCGCCCGCGGGGTTCCCAAATCAGTGCCTGGGCTTCACCGCAAAGCGAGGTGATCGCTGGATTTGCCCAGTTGCAGGAACGCGTGACAGAACTTGAAGCTCAATTCGCCGGAAAAAAAGTGCCGAGACCGCATAACTGGGGCGGATATCGCATCGTCCCTCACTGCTTGGAATTTTGGCAGGGACGCAAGGACCGGTTGCACGAAAGAATTCGTTATCGCAGGCAAAACGGTGTCTGGATTCCAGAATTGCTTGGTCCTTAAGATGAAATAAACGATTACAATAAATATTTTTCAAACTACAAGATTTAACTTGATTAGGAGGATGGTTGTGAAAGAACTGTCAAAACATATCGCCGGCACGTGTGCCGTTTTAATGACGGCTACAGCATTTTTGTTCGCTGGCAGCGTGTACGCGGAAGGAAAACTCAATATCTATAACTGGGCGGAATATATTGGCGAAGAAACAATTGCCAATTTCGAGAAGGAATTCAATATCGAAGTGACTTATGACAATTACGATTCACTTGAAACTGCAGATGCCAAATTACTGGCTGGAAACAGTGGATATGATGTAGTCTGTCATGCGAGTACCGACGTTTCAAAACTGATCCCGACCGGAGTGATTTCCAAACTGGACACCTCCCGGTTGCCGAACTTTAAGCACATCAACAAAAAGATTTTGGGCCAGGTCGCCGAGAACTGGGACCCCAATAACGAATACATCGTCCCTTACATGTGGGGAACCCACGGGGTTACCTACAATGAAGAGTTGATTCGAAGTCATTATCCGGACGCACCGATCGGTTCAATGGATCTCATATTTGACCCGACAAGCATGGAAAAATTAGCCAAGTGCGGAGTTGCATTTCTTGATTCTCCCACCGATGTGATTCCCATGGCATTGGCGCATCTGGGGCTTGACCCAAGCTCGACTAATCGAAAGGACTACGAAGCGGTAGGGGAATTGCTGGCAAGCATTCGTCCCTATATCAAGACGTTTGACAACTACGCCTATCAGAGAATGGTTGAGAAAGAGTTTTGCCTTGCGGTCACATGGGGACCGGACGGATTGCTTGCGATGTCGACAGCCGAGGAAGCCGCCGCCGGTGTAACGCTGGATTTCTTTTTACCTGAAGGTCAAGGCAAGGCTCAGCTGTGGGTTGATGGCTGGGTGATTCCTTCAGATGCAGCAAACGTGGACAACGCTTATCTGTTCTTGAACTACATGATGAGACCCGAGGTTGCAGCCGAAGATACCAATTTCACCTGGTATGCTTCAGCGAATGCGGACGCAGTTCCACTGATTGATCCCGCGGTGACCGGCAACAAAGCGAGCTATCCGAGCGATGATCAGGTTGCGAACATGTATACCATGAAAGTGGTTCCGCCAAAAACCAAACGGGTTCGAACGCGCACCTGGACGAATTTTCAAACGGGTGAATAACTTTACGTTGACATTCGTATGAAAGGAACGCTGTTTGCGATTCAGGAGGTAGCGCCATGAGTTCTAAGTCGGAATCCCACGCGCTGTTTGACGACCAGCCCTGGCTTGACCCGGACAAGGAACCTTTTGTCAAAATTCGCGCACTGACGAAGACATTCGGTTCTTTCACTGCAGTGTCGGGGGTAGACCTTGATATTTATGAAGGTGAGCTGTTCTCATTGCTGGGTGGCTCGGGTTGCGGTAAATCAACTTTGCTGAGGATGCTGGCCGGTTTTGACCCGCCTACTTCCGGGAATATTTTCATTGACGGTGTTGATATGGCGGGAATTCCGCCATATCAACGTCCCGTAAACATGATGTTTCAGTCCTATGCGCTGTTTCCCCACATGACAGTGGAACAGAATGTCGGATATGGATTAAAGCAGGATCGTGTTCCCAAACAGGAAATCGAACAGCGCGTCGCAGACATGCTGCAGATTGTCCAACTGTCGCAATTTTCAAAACGAAAACCGCATCAGTTGTCTGGCGGACAAAGACAGCGGGTTGCACTGGCAAGAGCACTTGTTAAAAATCCCAAAGTTCTGCTTTTAGACGAACCGCTTGGGGCTTTGGATAAACGACTGCGGGAACAGACCCAGTTTGAGTTAATGAACATTCAAGACCAGCTTGGAATCACTTTCATTGTGGTTACGCACGATCAGGAAGAGGCGATGACTCTGTCAACCAGAATAGCGGTGATGGAGCAGGGTCGGTTTTCACAGATTGGAACCCCGACGGATATTTATGAATATCCAGAGACCCGGTTTGTTGCAAACTTCATTGGCAGTGCCAATATGTTTGAAGGCAGAGTGATGGAAAACGGGTCTGACTACGTGATCGTCGATTCAGTCGATACAGACATCCGGTTTCACATTGATCACAGCGCAGCGGTTCGGGAAAACATTGGCGTATGGATTGCGCTGAGACCCGAGAAAATCATCGTCTCTGATACACCTTTTGAGGACGTTGGTGACGGTTTCAACGCAGCTCAAGGAGTGGTTGACGACATCGGATATCTTGGGAATTTCTCGATATACAAGATCCGTCTTAACAACGGCAAGGTCATCGAAATCACTCACCCGAATCAATCTCGCCCGCGGCACGGTCGACACCTCGCTTCCTGGGAAGAGAAGGTATATCTCAAATGGATGCCGTCGAGTCCCGTACTGCTGACAAAGTGATCGGTTGGAGCGCCTCGGTCCAGTACACGTTTGATATCACTCGGTAACTTGTACGGTGAAGAACTTATTTTCTAAGTGGCTGGAATCTGCCAATACGTGGCAGTCCATCATTGTCGCAATTCCGTATGTCTGGCTGCTGGTATTTTTCCTGGTACCGTTTTTCATCGTCCTTAAAATCAGTTTTGCTGAATACATCATCGCCAGCCCGCCGTTTTCCACCCTGTTTCAGATGGGAGAGGCCGGCGAGATGTACATGCGGGTGATATTTGACAATTTCGCTTACCTGTGGGAGGACGATCTTTATCGCAGAACCTACGTGAACTCGCTGAAAATATCGGTGACATCGACGATTCTGTGCCTGTTGGTTGGATATCCTATTGCATACGGAATCGCACGCGCATCGGAGACTGCGAAGAAACTTCTGCTGTTACTGGTCATCCTGCCGTTCTGGACCTCGTTTCTGCTTCGTGTTTATGCGTGGATTGGACTGCTTGCCGACCAAGGAACGATCAACAACTTCCTGATCTGGATTGGCATCATTGATGAACCAATCCGGATGCTTTACTCCACTTTCGCAGTCTATGTCGGGATTGTCTATACCTATCTTCCTTTCATGATATTGCCGCTCTACGCAAGCATCGAGAAACTGGATATGACACTGCATGAGGCAGCCGCTGATTTAGGTTCAAAGCCTTTTGCCATTTTTCGAACGATTACCATCCCGCTGACAATGCCTGGCATTATTGCAGGCTCCCTGCTGGTGTTTATCCCGGCAACCGGTGAGTTTGTGATCCCGGATTTGCTCGGTGGCGGCAACGTGCTGATGATCGGCAAGGTTTTATATAACGAATTCAACGCCAACCAGGATTGGCCGGTCGCCTCAGCTGTGGCTATCGTTCTTCTGATTCTGCTGGTTTTGCCGATGATGATCTATCAGCGCTATCAGGCGAGAGAAACCGCAGGGCAGTAGGCATGACGAGCTGGAAAAAGACTCCATTTGTTTTCTCAATGCTGTGTTTTGGGTTTGCGTTTCTGTACATCCCGATTTTCCTGCTGATTGTCTATTCGTTCAATTATTCCAAAGTGGTGCCAGTGTGGGGAGGATTCTCGCTTCGGTGGTACAAGGTGCTGTTTGAAAGTGAGGAGATATGGTCTTCCGTCGTGCTTTCTTTGGAGATCGCCATTATGAATGCCACGTTTGCGACCCTGCTTGGCGCGCTGGCGGGCATTGCAATGGCCAGAATCAAACAGTTCAAGGGGAGAACACTTTTTTCAGGCATGATTTCAGCACCGCTGGTGATGCCTGAAGTAATCACTGGTCTTTCGCTGCTGCTTTTGTTCATCACCTTGGCGGAAATTGTTGGCTGGCCCACTCGGGGCATTACAACGATCACGATTGCGCATATTACATTTTCGCTGGCCTACGTTGCAGTGATCGTGCAGTCGAGGCTGGTAGGCGTTGATCAGTCGCTGGAAGAGGCGGCTCAGGACCTTGGGGCGAAACCTTTTCGAGTACTGGTGGACATCACAATTCCGCTTTTGGCACCTGCTTTGGCTGCAGGCTGGCTTTTGGCGTTCACTTTGTCGCTGGACGATCTGGTGATCGCGAGTTTTGTCTCCGGCCCCGGCGCCAATACACTGCCGATGCTGATTTACTCAAGAGTGAAACTGGGATTAAAGCCCGATGTCAATGCGCTTGCAACCATCATTATTCTCATCGTTGCAATCGGTGTCTGTGTTGCCGGATGGATTCTGTCTAGACAGGAGCGTCAACGAATGAAAGACATGCAGATGGCAGAAACAGAGAAATACGACTTTATTGACTCTGGCGACGGTGACCCTGAGCCATCTCATCGTTAATTGTTCGCACCGTCCCAAACGCTGGCTGTCTTGCCAGTTTTGTCACAGGAAGATGATCCTGAATCGCGTGATGGTACTGACCGACTCCTGTTTCAGCATAGGTGGAAAGCTTCCACTTGGGAAACACTGAGGATTTGAGCCCTTCTTGAATCGTGATCATATAGGAGCGGTCTTCAAACTCCGTTGTCTGGTTGATTCTGCGATTGAGATAGCGCACTGCCTGAACCTCGCGTCTTGCGTCCGGCAAGGCGTAGGTCCGGGATATGATTTTTGTCTGCAGCAGATCGATTGGAATAGACATGTAAATTTCCATCATCTCTGGATAAAACGCCATAACCAGGTTCGGGAAAAATCCAAAGTACAGCCACAAGCGGGTTTGTTCATCTTTGAGGTGCGAAAACTCCGGCATCAGGTTGCGATAGTGCCGCACGCTCCACAGTCGCCCCTTGGATTCGTTGAACCACCCGTGTGAGACAGCAATAGGACCGATGACGGAATCGACATAATTTTGTCCGTAGAGTTGATGCAGCGACGGATGTCCGAAAGGCACGTGATACCCTTCGTTGTCGATATCGTGAAATATCTTCCAGTTCACCGGGTAAACATACTCTTGCATTTCTTCGTACGGTTGGAGTTTCTCAAGTCCGTATTGCTGAACTTTATCTTCAATCGGTGTCATGGTCTCAATGAGGCTGGGACCGCCGCTTTGAAAGCGGATAAAAATAAATCCTCTCCATATTTCCAGATCCAGCGGTACCAGTCCATGCGTACTTTTGTCGATATTGGGGAAGCCGTCTTCGCCGGGGATGTACTGGAGTTTTCCGTCAAGGCTGTAACGCCAGCCGTGAAACGGGCAGTTCAGAGCCCGCGGACAGTTTCCGCTGCCGTAAAGAATTTTTGAACCGCGATGCCTGCAGATATTGTGAAAGGCACGGATGCCTTGAGCGCCCGAATTGATGACGAACGCTCTTTCGTTCAATCCGTCGAACGTCAGGTAGTCCCCTGAATTTGGAATATCACTGACGTGACCTGTGAGCATCCACGCCGGCTTATACAGCCGCTCCACTTCAAGTTCCAGCAATTCATCGTTCTGATAGGACCATGGCGGCAGCAGATCAGTTAACTGTGGCGATTTTGTCATCGTTCATTGAATCCGCTTCGAAGATGTTCAGGCAACCGAGGCAAACGCAGAGCGCGCGGTGGCGTCAAGTGCCGCATGCAATGCATCAAAAAGATCGTGAACCTGGCTTTCAGAAATAATCAGCGGCGGACATATTCCAATCGTATCCCCAGCTGGCAATGCGCGCACAATCAGGCCGTTCTCGAGACATCGCTGGTAGACATCAACAGCCATTTTCAGACTTGGATCAAAAGGTGTCTTCGTCGCTTTGTCGGCTACCAGTTCAATTGCACCAATGAGCCCTGAACCTCGGGCTTCTCCGACTAGAGGATGCTCGCTGAGATCCTTGAGACGCTGCTGAAACGGCATCATAACTTTTTGGACATGTCCAAGCGTATCGCGTTCTTCGTAGATCCGCAGCGTTTCCAAAGCGACCGCGGCTGCTACCGGGTGACCACCGTAGGTGTAACCGGTTCCCATCACCCCCAACCGAGCGCTTGCTTCGGCAATTGTCTGGTAGATTTCATCGGAAATCATCGTCGCTCCGATCGGAATGTAAGCAGACGATAGCTGTTTCGCACAAGTCACCATGTCCGGGTCTACAATGCCAACGGTTTGACTTCCCCACATATTGCCTGTACGCCCGAAACCGCATATCACCTCATCTGCTATGAGCAAAACGTCGTATCGCTTCAGTACTTTTTGTATTTTTTCAAAGTAACCCTCAGGAGGCGGTATCACACCACCTGCACCCATAACCGGTTCTGCAATTAGTGCTGCGACCGTATCGGGTCCTTCTTTTACTATCAGCTGTTCAAGTTCATCTGCCAAACGGGTGGAAAACTGCTGTTCCGATTCGCTTTGATTGCCGCACCTGTAGTAATGAGGTGTTTCTGTCTGTTTGAATCGGTCAAGTGGAGCATCAAAGTCGTTTTGTATAACCGCAATAGCCGTAAGGCTGGTGCACGCGACCGTGACGCCGTGGTAACCTTTTTTTCTGGAAATGATTTTCTTCTTTTCCGGTCGTCCTAGCGCATTGTTGTAATACCAAGTGAGCTTTATTGCCGAATCAACGGCTTCGGATCCTGAAGAGACGAAAAACGCCTTTGACATCGAATCGGGAGCGAACTCAATGAGTTTGTCTGCCAATTCGGATACAACCGGTGCAGTTCGTCCGGCGAAACTGTGGTTATACGGAAGAGTTTCCAGTTGACGTTTAGCCGCTTCTACCAGCCTCGGTTCACTGAATCCAAGTGAAGTGCACCACAGCCCTGCAAGACCTTCGATGAACTTGTTGCCATGCTCGTCCCAAATATAGATTCCGTCGCCGCGGGTGTAGGTTTTGGGACCGGTTTGTTCGTGCAAACGGTGATTGGTGTAAGGATGAAGATTGGATCTGACATCCATTTCGGCAATTGACTGGACTGACATAACTTGTTTCCTGAAAATGAGAAAAGACAATTAATCGAAAAAGGTTGTTTTATGATTATACGACCCGTGTACAGCGGCTGGCGTAAATTCGGTATGCTGGCTGGTTAATCAGCGAAATCAACAGATGATGAAGTCGGCGATAGGCATTCACTAGAGTTGTGATTATCGTTTTGAAGATCTCTGAAACAACTTGAATTTCTAACTAGCATTTGAAAGAAAAGCATTTATCGTTTATGATATAGTCAATCGTTACAATGACATAGAGATGCTATTCTGGCAACAACAAACCTTTCGAATCAAGCCAGTTTTTCGCCCAAACGCTCTGAATAACCCGTAATTGACACCATTTTGACACAATCTTCAGACATTTGCCATGCGAAAAGTCGAATCCGAACAGTTTGAACTGGGCAGCGCCCCTATCGCAGATATCACCATCAACGTGAAATCCCGAGACGACATTCCAGCACTGCTGCTGGGCCTCCAACACCTGTACGTGACAGATCATCTTCGAGAACAAGTATTCGAATTGCTCGAAGCTGAGGGCAAGCCCAATGTGCGCAAAGATACCGGACGCCCTGGCATGGAACTTTGGCGCATTTTGGTGCTCGCAATTGTCAAGCAAGGTCTAAATTGTGACTTCGACCGACTCACTGAACTGGCCAATGAACACAGTACGCTGCGCCAGATGATGGGGCACGGACCGGTGGTCTCACATTTCTACGAGCGACAGACCGTGGTGGACAACGTCAGTTTGCTGAGCCCGCAGTTGCTGGTAAAAATCAATCAACTGCTGGTTCAAGACGGCCACAAGGTGGTTAGAAAAAAACCTTGGCGAAACATTGCGAAGGCGTGCTGACTCATTCATAGTTAAAACCGATGTGCCTCACCCGACAGTATCGGGTTTTTGTCGGATGCCGCGCGAATTGGTGGAGTTATTGATCTGCTTCATTGCGCTTTTTGTTTTGGCACATTGCAAAAGCGCAGATTTATTTACAATGTTTGTTGTCAATGGGTAGTCGCTTGGACAGTCGCTCGCAATCATGTGGTCATGAAATTGAACCATTCGTTGCAAGAGGAAAGTCCGGGCTCCTCGGGCAGGGTGCCAGGTAACACCTGGGCGGTGTGAACCGACGGAAAGTGCCACAGAAAATATACCGCCTGTCGCAAACTGTTGCTACAGGTAAGGGTGAAATGGTGCGGTAAGAGCGCACCGCGATTCGGGTAATCGAATTGGCAGGGTAAACCCCATCTGGAGCAAGACCGAATAGAAATCCAATAACGTCGCCCGCGTTGGATTCGGGTAGGTCGCTAGAGCCATGCAGCGATGTATGGCCCAGATAAATGACTGTCACTTGTGCAAAGCACAATACAGAACCCGGCTTATAGAGTGACTCCCATTGACATTTCGTTTTTATCAATCAGCCCGACTGAAACAAAAACTGCACATGCATTGAACGGTTCCCGATTTCGACATCACTCTTGCGTCGACCTTTTCCCAAACAACTGTGCGCACCTTGATATACTAACGCATTCGTTGTTGTGCAATCCCTATAACAAAATCAAATTTGCACAATGACGACAGCCCCAGACAGTAATCATTTTCAAGCGACAAATTACAACCGTAGTTCTTGGTTTAGTCAAAATTAAATTCAATGCACAGCATTTTGTTTAGCACAATAACGGTTAGTTTGTAACCGGTCGAGTAATTTACGGAACACAAAGATTTTGTCGAACAGTTTATTAGCATAAGGAAATTTTCGGAGTGAGTGAAATATGGCACAGGTAATGAGTGATATTGAAATTGCGCGCAACGCATCAATGAAACCAATTGGAGAAATTGGCGCCAGATTGAATATACCCGACAGTTCACTAATTCCATACGGTCACACCAAGGCAAAAATAGATCTCGATTTTGTGTCTTCGCTGAACGATCGAAAAGATGGAAAACTTATTTTGGTGACTGCCATCACGCCAACACCCGCAGGGGAAGGAAAAACAACCACCACAGTTGGATTGGCAGATGGATTGAATCGTATCGGCAAGCAAACGACAATCTGCTTGCGAGAACCGAGTTTGGGACCGTGCTTTGGAATGAAAGGCGGGGCCGCGGGTGGCGGTTATGCGCAAGTTGTACCAATGGAAGATATCAATTTGCACTTTACCGGAGATTTTCACGCAATCGGTACCGCTCACAACCTGCTGTCGGCACTGGTTGATAATTCGATTTACTGGGGAAGTGATGCCAATTTGGACGCGCGTCGGGTAGCATGGCGCAGAGTCGTCGACATGAACGACCGCGCATTGCGCCAGATTGTATGTTCTCTTGGGGGAGTGGCCAATGGCTATCCCAGGGAAAGTGGATTCGATATTACTGTGGCCAGTGAGGTTATGGCGATATTCTGTCTGGCCGATAGCCTCGAAGATCTCGAACGGCGTCTGGGAAAAATCATTGTCGGTTATCAGCGTGACCGCTCTGCGGTGACCGCTGATTCGCTCAAGGGAAACCGACCCATGACTGTTTTGTTGAAGGATGCTATGGCTCCCAATCTGGTACAGACACTTGAGAATAATCCTGCACTGGTGCACGGTGGTCCTTTTGCGAACATTGCACACGGATGTAATTCGGTTGTTGCGACCCGGGCAGCACTCAAATTGTCAGACTACGTAATCACTGAGGCAGGGTTCGGTGCAGATTTAGGTGCGCAGAAATTCTTTGATATCAAATGCCGTTCTGCTGGATTAAATCCGGCGGGAGTAGTGGTTGTTGCAACAATCCGCGCACTTAAAATGCACGGTGGTGTCGCAAGAACTGATCTGAAAAATGAAAATGCACAAGCCGTAGCAGCCGGTTGTGTCAATTTGGAACAGCACCTGGAAAACATCAAAAAATACAACCTGCCGTCAGTGGTAGCGATCAACCGCTTTATTACTGATTCTGACGAAGAGGTTGACGCGGTCAAAAAAGCCTGCGAAAAGATGGGTGTGAGTGTATATGAGTGCACACATTGGTCCGATGGTGGTGCAGGTACCGAAAGCCTTGCCCATGCGGTTGTTGATATGGCTGACAGTGGTCAAGCTAATTTCAATTGCCTGTATGAAAACGATTTACCGTTAGTGGAAAAAATTCGAACTACAGCACAGCAAATTTATGGAGCAGCTGATATCGCAGTCGATAGCAAGGCAGCAAATTACCTAGAGCAGCTGCAAAACGATGGGTTTGGTGAATTTCCGATTTGCATGGCAAAAACCCAATATAGCTTTTCGGTTGATCCCACCGCTGTTGGTGCGCCTAAGGGACATATTGTCCCGATACGGGAAGTTCGATTGTCAGCCGGCGCAGGGTTTGTTGTCGCTATTTGCGGCGATATCATGACCATGCCAGGCTTGCCGAGAGTGCCGGCAGCGAATTCGATTCGCATGGGTAACGATGGCTTGATCGAAGGTTTGTTCTGATTGGCATTTCAAATGAAATTACCCGAGATCAGACAGCACGCCAAACTGCAGCGGCGGGCATGTCTCGTTGACTGTTGTTCGGTGGGCTGAACGTCTGCAACGTGTTGGTATTAGTAATTCTTAAAACAGACAGTTTGCTTTACGCCATCGGTCACAGCCGCTTGAGTTTGAATCAATCTGCTGTTCGGCCAAATCACTTTTGTCTGCATGGCTTAACAACCGGCACTTTCATCAGTAACACCTGATACCGTTTGAATCAACCTCACTGGTAAATCGCATGGCACTGATAAAACCTGCCGAAGAACATTTGCGCAAAGCCCCTTTCCACCCCCGCCTATTTGGTTTCAACGGAGCGGTCACAAGCGAGCATTATTTGGCTGCCAATGCAGGAGCCGACTTGTTGAAGGCAGGCGGAAATGCGATTGACGCGGCGGTAGGTGCTGCGTTGGTCGAAGGCGTTGTTAATCCGCATCAGCATACTATCGGTGGCGAGTGCCCGATGATCATTTACCTAAATGGCCAAGAGGCACCTGTCGTTGTTAACGGTAATACCACCGCTCCGAAAGCAGCAACTGTGAACAACTACCGGGCACGCGGGTTACAGGAAGTTCCCGATACCGGCATACTTGCTGCCGGCGTACCGGCAGCTGTCGGCGCATACACTACGGCATTGAAACACTTTGGAACGATGTCATTCGAACAAGTATCCCACGCAGCGCTAACTTTGGCAGGCAAGGGCTTCCCGATACACCGTGGTCTTGTCTATATGCCCGATTTTGGTGTCGCAGAAAATGAAGATAAATTTCGCAAAACCTGGCCCAATACTGGCGAAATTTACCTGCCACATGACGGTTTGCCAGAACCTGGATACAGAATCAAAAACCAAGCTCTGGCACAATGTATCGAGGCGATGGTCCAAGCAGAGCGGTCAAGCGCTGGCAGTCGGCAGCAGGGCATAGAGGCGGTCAGACAGATATTCTATGAAGGCGATATTGCTTCGGAAATTGCCCGCCACTCAGCCCAAAGAGACGGTTTTTTAAATCGTGAAGATCTGCGCGGCTATAACGCAACTTTGGAATCTGCCGTATCAGTAGAATTTGATGATACACGCATCTATAAATGCGGACCGTGGAATCAGGGACCTGCGCTGTTGCAATCACTTTGTATTTTGAAGAACTTTCCGCTTCAATCATATGATCACAATAGCGCTGAATACCTGCACGTTGTCATTGAAGCGGTCAAGCTTGCTTTTGCCGATCGCGAGCAGTGGTACGGCGATCCGAAGTGCGTTTCAGTTCCGATTAAGGAACTGTTGAGTGATTACTATGGACAGATGAGATCCAAACTGATCGATTCAAACTGTGTGAATAGCGAAATATGCCCTGGTGACCCTGTAAGCAACAATCCGATCTTGCCGGTCGAACAGCGCTTGGGCGGTAAGTCGTGGGGACACGGTACTGTGCATGTTGACGCTGTAGACAAGTTTGGAAATATGGTGGCTGCCACGCCAAGTGGCGGGTGGCTGAAGTCATCAGAGGTTGTCAAATCAATCGGGGTGCCACTCGGCAACCGATTGATGACGTTTTATCTGCAGCCTGAAAATCACCCGAATTTAGCAGCACCAGGCAAACAGCCTCGTACAACGATCAGCCCAACGATGGTATATCGACAAGGAAAACCATGGATGGTTTATGGGAGCATGGGCGGTGATCAGCAAGATCAGTGGATGTTGCAGTTCATTCTCAATCGCGTAGTCTTTGGTATGACAATAGCCCAAGCCATTGAAGCTCCAAAGTTTTCGAGTCAGCACTTCCCGGGTTTTTTCGCACCACATGACTGGTCAGTCAATCAGGTCAGCATTGAGAAGCGAGTCGGTGACGAGACTTTTCGTCAACTACAGTCATTGGGACATAATGTTGAACCTGTCCCCGACTGGACCGAAGGATTCCTTTTGGCGATTGAACGAGACCCGCAAAGCGGTCTGCTAGAAGCGGGTTATGACCCGCGCGGTGCTAAAGGCGATGTCTTTCCAGCTGCTGCGATTTGCTGGTGACCATATCAAGACGATAAACCCGCAAAT
The DNA here is from genome assembly GCA_965214785.1 of Arenicellales bacterium. Lineage (GTDB taxonomy): Bacteria > Pseudomonadota > Gammaproteobacteria > Arenicellales > JAJDZL01 > JAJDZL01. The sequence goes on from OZ243975.1 coordinate 23,402, forward strand.
CGGGGTTTTCACTTCACTTTAACGATGACATGGAAATTTGATGCTGCAGACATGTCGCTTTTAGCGTGTTTTGCAGCAGGCAAGCGATTGTCATTGGTCCAACACCGCCGGGAACCGGTGTAATCGCCCCTGCATTGGCTTTCGCGCCTTCGAAATCAACGTCACCGACCAGTTTGGGTTTGCCCGCATCGGTCTTGATTCGATTGATGCCGACATCAATCACAATGGCACCAGGTTTAACCCAGTCACCTTTGACTAACATGGGTTTGCCCACTGCAGCGATTAGAATATCGGCTTGACGGCACATTTTGTCCAGATTCACGGTTCTCGAATGTGCTACGGTGACAGTGCAGTTTTCACGAAGCAACAGCGCGGCCAGTGGCTTTCCGACTATATTGGATCGCCCGACGATTACTGCGTGCAGCCCGGTTAAATCCTGCTTGAATGACTTGAGTAAGTCCATGCAGCCAAGTGGCGTACATGGCACCAGACCTTCGACGCCAACGGCGAGGCGGCCCGCGTTCGTGACATGAAATCCGTCAACATCCTTTTCTGGGACAATGGAACCGATAACCACATCAGGGTCTATGTGATCTGGAAGCGGTAACTGAACCAGAATCCCGTGTACCAAACTGTCGTCATTGAGTCGTTCGATCAGAGTAAGTAACTCGTTTTCTGTTACATTTTGATCAAGTTTGTTGTGAAAAGAATTCATACCTGCGTCAGCGGTCTGAATAATTTTGTTGCGAACATAGACTTGACTGGCGTCGTTTTCACCAACCAGAACGACTGCAAGTCCGGGTGTAATATTGTGCTGATTTTTAAGTGCTGCGACTGCATGAGCAACATCACTTCTTCGCATTGCTGCGAGTGCTTTTCCGTCGATTAAATGAACCATATAGCCTTGTAAATATTTGTTTGAAAGTGGATAACTATATTCCCTGCCTGTATTTTATCCGTTCGCTTGCCGACCACCAAAGTCAATTACGTACAAAGATCAGTGAAAAACGAGTCCAGTGTTATTTGCGACTTGGAATCTCAGTTCATTTGTGATCGAAGACAAAAGATAGTCGCTAAATACGCTCTGCGCTATACTGCAAACGAACTTGACAGCTGTGTTTTGAAATACAGCTGGTACGCTTAATTGTTTCTAAAATAAATTGTCCAGACAAAGCATAGTCAGCAGGTTGCCGATCGTTGGTGTGATGGGCTCAGGAAGCGAAGCACACGTCGTTAAATCTGTGAAATTGGGATGTTGGCTTGCCAGCTTGAATGTCCACCTTCTCACCGGAAGCGGTATGGGTGTGATGCAGCAAGTCAGTGAAGCGTTTGCCGGTGTATCCGGTCGCAAGGGCCTGGTAATCGGAATTGTTCCAGGTGAATACGACCGCGCAAGTAATCGGTATGCTCCAATTCAACACTATCCGAATCCCTGGGTAGAAGTTCCGATTTACACACATCTGCCGGATCGCGGGGAATCGGGAATTGGGCAGACCTCAAGAAATCATATCAACATCCTGACTTGTGATGTCATCGTTTTTTTATCCGGCGGTGCCGGAACTGTAGCTGAGGCGCAACTGTCAATTCGCTACGCGAAACCGGCTGTCGCCTGGCTTGAAGGTTCGGCAGAACGCGGAAAATTTCCGAAAACGATGCGGTTTGTCGACAAGTTTTCCCAAGTGCAAGAGTTTGTAGTCGAGCACATTGAAACAAATGCGGATGTCGTGCGTAAACCGCACACTTGATTGGGTCTTAGAATATTGGCAATGACTATGAAGATCGCATGTTATCTGCGATCAGGCAAAGTATTTCAAACATAATCGAGTTGGCGACCAATGATGTAATCTGATTCGGATTATCTTTGGTTGGCATCAGGCAAACGACATCGCCGCCGATGACATTCTTGCCGCGAATGCAGCGAATCAGTTCCATTACCTGATTGATTCGAAAACCTTCGATTCCAGCTTCGAGATTGGCTACACCCGGTGCGACTGTGGGGTCCAGACAATCCAAATCAAAAGTCACATATACCGGACGATCGCCAATTGTGTCGTTTATGATTTGTTTGCACTTTTCTGCACCAAGTTCATGGTACCGTTCAATTGTGATGACCTCGTAGCCTAAATCGTAACTCGGCTCAAGCCAATCGAGAGTTCTTACATTACCGCGTATTCCTACCTGCACTGAATGATGAGGGTCTACATGCCCATCGCGCACGAGGTAACTTGCCCAATGGGCAGCAGATTTAACAGCACCGAGAAAGTGGTCCAGATTGTGATAAGCATCGGTATGAGCATCAAAATGAAGCAGGACCGCTTTTTGACCATTTGTAATGGTTGAATGTTCACCAGCGATCGCTTGCAAGATTCCGCCAGTGACTGAATGGTCACCTCCGACCGAAACCGGACGGGTGCGTGCAGCATCAATTTTTGAGTAGAAATTCTTGATATCCTCGATACATCTTTCGTTGTTGTTGCCTTCAGGCAGTGGCACATCACCTAAATCGGCAATTTTGAACTCCTTCCATGGGTCAAGATGAAACTGTTTGTGACAGCGTCGACCCAGCGCAGAAATGTTTCTTACTGCCCGAGGTCCCATATGCTGATCCCGTTCGGTTGTTCCGTTTCCGGTCGAATGCGGAACACCTACCAAACCGATATCACATTCGGATGGGTCTTGGGCAATCGGACATCGAAAAAAAGTGGGTATACCCCACCAATACAATCCTTCAACCATCGAATCATGTCTTTTCATAAACTCATCTCCTTTTAGATTTGATGACAACCAATTGTCTTATCGCCTTTCGAAATTGCCTATCTGGTTTGAATCGTATTATTGTGGCATTTTCTGATTGCAACGGAACGTCAATTTGTTGAGGCGACAGTTTGATTGCCGGTCTATCACCTGAAATCTCGACTTTTGATGCCGCTGTTGCATCATCGCATCCCAAATGCGACGCTGTTGGTGATCGGCCAGCGCTGCCAAATAAATCTGACCGAGATTCACCAAGTTCAGTCCCAGCAACACCAGCTTTTCCAATCCGTCAGATGGTGGAAGAAGCTCCGTGACACGTTCAAGAACGCTGTCCTGTGCCGCCGCTAACGAAAAACTTGCTTTGTCCGCAAGTTGACAATGCCTTGTGCGCCGAACTCATCGCACGGCGTCCTTTGCGATCGTACCAATGGATAAGTTCACATATCACAAGAGCAAGATCACCACGGGTCGTTGAGCGCTAAGATGAATCCTTAATTGACCGCGTAACAATCTCGGCACTGAATTGGTGCACTCCAATTTGTATGCTGACATTTTGACATAATGATTGTTCAAAGTTAATGTGTAATGATGACAGGGTTTAAATTCATTCTCACGCATCGAACCGATTCGCTATACCCGGTTTGTATTACCAATTGATCAATTACCACAAGAGTTAAGAAGAATTTGATGGATGAGCTACAGCGTTCGTTACTGAACGTTTTTACAAATTCAGATCTGGACCGGGAAGTGCACTACCGAAAACAGAAGCAGACAATACAAGAATTCTTGACTCTGCCGTCTGCAAGATTTATTGTATTTCTCGACGATCAGTTTTTGGCTCAAGTCGGCCACAACTGCCAGTATGCATTGCTTAGCTCAGAACAACTCGCCCAAGTGCAATGTGAAGATTCACAAATAGTGTATCTGGGCTCAAAATCATCAACACGTCTGTTTGCAGTGCAGATTACAGATGTGAGTATGAAGTCTAATTTGTGTGATGGGAATCTTGAATTTGTTGGACTGAGGGACAAGGGCGAAGCCATGAAACACGAAGATGCGACGCTGATTGCATATGCCAAAGCGATGTTTCACTGGCATCAGGCGCATTTGTTTTGTGGTCGCTGTGGTTCTCGGACATGTTCGCAACAGGGAGGGCATACGAGAAAATGCCTGAATAATGCCTGCGCATCTTCCCATTTTCCGCGTACTGATCCGGCAATAATTGTAGCGGTAACCAATGAAGACCAATGTCTGTTTGGTCGACAGAAAATGTGGCCCAAGCATCGATATTCTGTGATCGCCGGATTTGTAGAACCTGCTGAGAGCATTGAACAGGCCGTTGTGCGTGAAGTTCGGGAAGAAACAGACATAAACCTAAAGACGGTTCACTATCATTCATCGCAGCCATGGCCGTTTCCAGGGTCAGTCATGTTGGGCTTTACTGCAACAGCATTGAGTTTCGAGATCCGCTTGAATGACGGCGAATTACAGGAAGCTCACTGGAAAAGCGTATCGCAGGTTGTTGACGGTCTTCGCTCGGGAGAATTTCGCCTGCCGCCAAAACTGTCAATCGCTTATCGTTTGATTGAAGACTGGTTTAATGCGCATTCAAAGCAATCCCTGGCGAATTTGTTGGATTCATTGCAACAACCTCATAAATGGTAGTGTATGGGTTTACCACCTCGGCAGAAACGCTAAGAATGGGTATCAAAAGCAGTGTCTATAATGAGTGCGCAGATGCTTGGGACTATTGTGCAACGCAACTCATCAGAAATTCGAAAGAAACGAGAATGACTGCGAGTTTCGAAAGATATACACAACAAGTGATCAGTATGACTGTAAACACATTCCATGTCGTAACCGATTTTACAGACGACCGGCGATGGTACCGCACTATATCCCTTAGCCAAATTGGCAAATCCAGACATCCTGACACCTTAGCGTAGCTGTTGCAACGATCAGTCTTTATAAGAGGTTGATTCGGCATCACATCATCCATTCTTATTACGAATTATGATTTGCTTCTACGCTTGTTATCTGCTAACTTTGCGATATACAGGTACGCAGTTATCAGCAACTTATCATAACCACAAAACGCAACTGAATATTGATTGAATGTGGCTGAATCCGCGTATTCCAGAACGAAACTGAAACTGGTTTATGAACTGTCAACGGATCAAAATCAACCACAAGTCAACAAGTCAGGATCTCTGAGTTTGGTCGAATAAAGCCAGCGGGACGAAAGGGCAAGATATCAATCTACAACAACCCAACACCGCGTAGCCGTCGAGTGACAGCTCGCTCGACATGTTCGAAATGTGGTATTTCACCTGGCAGATGAAATTCGAGCTCATTAGACCAGTGACGCCGGTACTGCTGTAGCCGGGACCGATATCTCGTTTCAAATTCACTTGGATTAAGATTTCGGTGTGCCGCTTTGTGTTTGAAAATCTCACTAGCGTCGAACGGATCAACATCTGCATATTCAAATAAGAACCAGAGGTCAAATATATCCCTGCACTGCATGCGTTGGACGACACAACGTAGTTTCTCGCCAGCAATCTCTGCGAGCGGATATACCGGAACTTTGATCGAATCCGGTAAATCCGGTCAGCGAGGCAATAGGTCGATAGTGTCAACGTTTAGGACAAGTTCGTCGTCTGTGATATCAAGTTTCAGGAAGCGACGTCGACCCAGAGGACCTTGATACGCGATTCGCTTTGGCTCGTCACTAGTCAAATTTAAACTCTCGACAGCACCAGTAACCTGAGAAAGTGCAGTTTCGATTGTCGTATAGGCTCCTTCAATTTCATCTTCGAGCACCGAAAAATCTAGATCAGCTGAATAACGATAGTCCTTGAAGTAGCAGAGTCTTATCGCCGTGCCACCCTTGATCACGAGGTCATGATCGCGGTCCATTGCTCCAAGAGCAGCCATAATGTGAGCTAACACATAGTCCCTTTCTACAGTTGGCCCCGGCACACCATCACGGGCTGCCTGTTGAGTAATCTGTGCCAGATTACTCATTGACAGATCACGGCCCGTAGTTCATCAACGGATCTTGACCAACGCATGCGCCATCTACTATCCCGCCAAATCGTGGGATCATCAGTTCCGGGATCGAGATCAAGATCCGAGGTGATAGGTCTGATAGGCTGTAGCGTACCGCGGATTGGTTCCAATGACAAAGCGTCCGCAAGTGAACCCAATCGCCGCAATGCCGGTGCCCAACCCAACTGAAAAGCGTAATTCATAAGGATCTCTCCGTTGAGTTGTGATGCAGCCGCGGCAAAGGCCTCTGACAACACTTCGATCCCACCGATAAGCAGCGGACGTTGTGCGGCATCCAGAACGGCACGATGGCAATCAGAGATGTAGGACGCTCTCCAAGGCTTACGCCCTATTTCAAGTTGCGTGGGCGATTCGATCACAACTTTGAGCAGCTGTCCTGAGAACGTTTTAGTGCGAACCTGGCGGACAGTCGCAACCTGAATGGACCGTAGTGGATGGACTACCAAGTCGTGCTCGTAAAGGGCGCTTCGATAGGCTATTCGATGCGGCGTGCTGTGCAGTGCCGCTCCGACCGACAACGCGATGTCTTCGGCGTCAGCTGGCGTGCCAAGCACGCCCAGTTGTCGTACAACGTAGTGTCCCCGACGTACGCGATAAATAAGGCCAGATTTCTCCATGCGTTTGAGGAGGTTCGCAGTGGCCGTTTTCGACTTGCCAAGACGCTTAACCAATTCATCAAAGGTGAACGTCAAACAACCTTCCGCAACTAACTCGTTTGCAAGAGATAGGCTTTGCTGCTGTGGGTCGAAGTACATAAATCAAAAATTAAGTTAGTTGCAATCTATTTTATAGAGTGCAGAATGAATTGCGTTATTCACTTATTCAGTGAATAAATGTAATTTTATTGGAATTACTCAATGCAACCTCCATTTCTTCTCGATCCGTTTATGGACGGGCTCAATCAACCAATCACCTATCAATTGGACGCACTCAACACGGTGTATTGATCGTGATTATTGCGTGCCTGTCAATAACTTAAATGCGTTGACCTCGTATGCGTTGGAACCGATGGACGATAACACTGTGGTGGTCAATCCGCGTCAACGAAATCTTCAAAAGCAAATCAACCAAGTCAAAGGACGGATCAATACACTTTGAGCCAAGTTGGCGAAACTCGCTCGTGACTTGAAAATACGAAACAGCACAATCAGCTGTCGCAAGACCTTACGCTGCTTGAAACGCAGCACGAAAAGATCAGAGTGGAGAAAAACGCAACCGACACACGCATCCGTGCCGGTGATTTGGATGAATCCGAGCATCTTGAAGTGCGGCCTAAGGCACAGCGGTTGTTTATTGACATCATTCGGATGATTGCCTACCGGGCACAGACGCGCATGGTTCCGGCTGTAGCCGGTGCGCAGGGTAAAAACCCAATCCAAGAAAAGCGCTGCAGGCTTTGTTCGGTGCAGATGCTAATATCATTCCTGATCACGATAAAGGTACGCTGACGATACAGATTCTGGGTTTGGGAAGCAATTGCGTAGACCAGCCGTTAAAAGCACTTTTAGATGAATTGAGTGCGGCTGTTATCTCGTTACGAGACAAAAATGGTACCCGAGATAACGACTAAAGCCGTGTGTCCTAGAACGGATATGAAGCTGGTTTATGAATTATCAGCAGACCAAAACTAAGCTCGGCAAATGACTATCATGTACACCGAAAAATCAACCGCAGTTCAGGAAGTCTGCAATCATCGTTATTGAAAAAATCTGGAGAAGTATTTGACAGACACATCTAAAAAAGTGAAACACAAGGTAGTCCAGACAGTTCGCGAGGCGCTGAAAAATTTTGACCCCGAACTGAAAAAACAAATGCGCCAGCGCTATAAGGACGCTCGCCCGCAAGCTCAAATGCAGCCAATTGTCGATGGAATCTTATTAGATCGGTTTGTCGAAAAACACAAAGCGGTCAACGGTACGGTTGCAATGGTCAAATCATTTTCTGAAGTTCCCCAAGCTGTTGAACAGTTTGTAAACGCTTGTCAACTGCCGTTGGAAATGGTCATGTCAGATACAGACTTAATGCATGGTATTGATTGGCCGCAGAACTGGAATATCGAAAGAAGAAGCGCTCGCTCTAGTGATGCTGTATCTGTTACCGATGCAATATGCGCAATTGCTGAGACTGGCACAATTGTAGTCGCCAACTCGACGCAGGTGTCGTCTACCCACATGTTTCTGCCGGATAACCACATTGTAATATTAAGTGGCGGATTGATCGTTCGCCACCTTGAAGATGCATTGAGTATATGTGAACCGCTGGCACAAAATCGATCTAGAGGCATACACATGATTACCGGTCCTTCTAAGACGGCGGATGTCGAACAAACAATCCAATATGGTGCGCACGGTCCGAGAAAATTACATGCTGTAATTATTCGAGAAAATGAAAACGATTAAAATTCAGATTGAAAATCAACGGAATTGCTATTTTTCACTAGGTTCAATTGCCGCACTTGTCTCTTTTTTAGGCTAGAATCGGTAGGAATTTGAGTTTAAGAGGTGCAACAGGGGACTTGGAGTGAATACCAGCAGATTACTCCCAATCAATTTGGAGCATCTGTTAAATCAGAGAACTATTGAGAGCGAGCGCATTGAATACAAGGCTGGCTGGAATCCAGTAAGAGTGCTGCACACCCTATGCGCTTTTGCCAACGATTTTCACAATCTGGGCGGTGGTTATGTAGTGCTTGGCGTAGAGGAACAAAACGGCCGTCCTGTATTGCCACCTGTGGGCCTGAACCCAAACACTATCGACTCGATTCAAAAAGAACTGCTGAACCTCGGAAACTCAGCGATACGTCCACCCTACCATCCGCTGATATCGACATATGAAATTGAATCGAAGACAGTCCTCGTCTTATATGCGCCTGGAGGTGAAACTCGCCCCTACAAGGCCAAAGCCTCTCTTTCACGGAACAATCAGGAATGGCGCCACTACATTCGCAGGCATAGTAGCAATGTTCATGCGAAAGGCCAAGACGAACTTGAATTGCTCAAGCTAGCCGCTACAGTTCCGTTTGACGATCGCTACTGCCAAACTGCATCTTTGCAAGATCTTTCCATTCGATTGATCGTGCAGTATCTTGAAGATGCGGGAAGTGAGCTTGCTCCACAAGCCGCTGATCTTCCAATTGAAACGCTCGGTCAACGAATGAACATTGTTAGCGGCCCTCCAGAAGCTTTGTTTCCAAAGAATGTCGGTTTGCTATTTTTCAACGAAAAGCCACATGAATTTTTCCCAGCCACACAAATCGACATAGTGTGGTTTCCAGACGATCCCGGAGGCGATTTTTTCGAGGAAAAGGAGTTTCGAGGCCCACTTTCAGTGATTCTGAGCGATGCAATTTCCTATATCGAACGAAACTATCTCAAGGAATCCGTGATCAAGCATCCGCACAAACCCGAAGCTGAACGATTCTGGAATTTCCCCATAGGCGCAATAAAAGAAGCGCTGGTCAATGCCATATATCACCGTTCTTACGAGGAGCGCGAACCGGTGGAGGTGCGAATTACTCCCAAAGAGTTGCTGGTTTTGAGCTTTCCAGGTGCAGACCGCTCAATTCGAATGGAGGATTTGCAACAGGGGCAGGCCGCCGATCGCCGCTACCGAAATCGACGAATCGGAGAATTTTTAAAGGAACTGGAACTCGCGGAAGGTCGGTCGACGGGAGTTCCCAAGATTTTACGCACCATGCGGCGCAATGGTTCACCAGTTCCAGTGTTCGAAAGTGATGAGGATCGGACTTATTTCTTGGTTCGCCTTCCAGTGCACGTGAAAGCTTTTCCATCATCATCTGCACAAAAAGGCGCGCAAGATAACTTGCTGATAACAAATAAAAAATCACTTGCCACCGATCATGTGACCGATCATGTGACCGATCATGTGAAAAGGTTGGTAAATTTGCTCGCCGGGGAAATGAGCCGTAGCGAATTGCAATCAGCACTCAAACTTAAACATCGAATCAATTTCACTAGAACCTATCTGAAACCTGCACTCGAAGTTGGATTGATTGAAATGACACTGCCAGATAAACCGAAAAGCCAGAACCAGCGTTACAGACGAACTGCTGCTGGAGACGCATTAGCCCAGAAAAACAAAATTTTCGCTACAGGGTAGGACTAGATGATATTTGGTTTTACATCCAGTAGATCAAGTGCCTCTTGGTGATAGTCGGTCAGTTGGGCCAACACCAGTATTCAGATCACAAATTAGACTGTTACGTGCAATTAGCGCTATTTTGTAATCGGTTCTACTGTCGAAATTTTGCCGTTTTTGAAATGGAATAAAAGGTAGCGCCAGTGATATGCATCGGATAACAATCTCGGTCGCATCACACCAAAACACTCACCCGTAGCTCTTACACTGAAAAATTGAACTCCGTTACTACCGCTAGACTTCAGTAAATTCCCCAATTGCTGTGCCGCTGAATAGTCGTAAGGATCAAAAATCGGTTCGCGGCTTAGACTGCGCAAGTCGTGTAAATCAGTTGGTCCCAGCTGCGCGTTAATGACGCGCATTTGTACGGAGATTTCCTCTATTTTGGACTCCACAAGAAATCTGTTTTGGTGATAAACAGACTCCGAAACAGAAACCTTCTCATCACCGCTGCAGTAATTCATCCCAAAATCCCGATTAAATCGCCCGCCGCGTCCATCCACTGGAGGATGCGTGAACGGTGCCATAATCCATGAAGCGCCGTGTCCGTATACCCGGTCTTGCGGCGCAACCAAACGAATATCACCAACTTGATCGCGTAATCGCGAATTGGTGAGCGATTCAACGGCATAAAGCACCTCCCAGTCTTGCGGGTTGGATACTTGCTCGAAAATATCAACCTGCGGATAGCGACAGGGGATAGTGCGCCATACCCGGTCGTCCACATGACCGACAGGCAGTTGTTCAATGTCGATCACGAGCCACCGCGTTGGGTGTCAAGAAAGTTTCTAACTACAGCCAAGTCTACTACCTGTCCGGCCAGCAATCGTTCGATTGGTGCTGTCCCATTAAATAGCGGATTATCATTGGGTATAGATAGCCACTGGTCGGCAATGCCCGGGTCGGGTAATAGTATTTGCAATGACTTATAGATGCCGAGTATGTAACTGGTGCGTTCCAGCAAGTCTTTTGTCAGCTTGGCTTTTTCTGGATGATTTTTCCAGTTGTACAGGGTTTTTTCATTACTGATTCCCAACAGCATCATTTGCTGAAAACCTGTCAGATTCCATCGACTGAAAATTGCAAATATCGCAGGTAGTAATGAACTCGATACGATCGAACCGCGTTGCAGCAGCTTTTCAACTTGAATCGACATTTTTTTACATTGAATAACATATCCTGTAATATTACAGTGAAATTATACAGTATAGTCAAGAATTTTTTAAGTTGGCTTGAGTGTCGGGGGCAACACTTGGTTAAACGAAATGGGTTGGGTCGCTCAGATTTCATCAATTCAGTGGTCACAGTGGTTTGACTTTTTTAGGCATAGTACGTCTCAGTAGTAATTCCAACAAGTGACATCACCGGGGGTGTCGCGTAGATTATCAAATGCAAAACTTGGTATTTTTGTGTTTAATGCACATAAATAGCGCAACCGACTTCAGTAATGCGCTGACTCGCATCATCGTCACGTTCGGTAAAGTTCAATCGGTCAGGTCACCGTAAAATAATATGCCGCATTCTACTTATCTGCCTCACAAAATGGGGTATGCAACAGTTTCGCCCGAAGGTCAATTTGAAGCAGGTTCATATCAGCAGTTCACGCTCGTTTATACGGCTGGATATTTTGGAATCGACGATACCGGGTCGATTAAAGTTGTTCATCGATTTGCTTCAGACATGGGCAGACCTCAGTTTGAAGATCCAAGTGCACCGAACTACACGACAGTTGAGGCTTCAAATGGGGCTGTGTTGCATGTCGAATATGACCCCAAAAGAAATATACGTCCATGGGACAAAACGCTCTATATCAAAGTTGTGCGAGGCTTTTTGAGACAAAGCGACCAAATTACCGTAAGGTTTGGCGATCGTCGTCAGGGAAGCCCGGGAATCAGAGTGCAGACGTTTTGTGAAAAAACGTTTGAGTTTCGAGTTTTGGTCGATGCTATCGCAACCTGCGACTACGTTGAACTTCCTCAACAGCCTGTCATTGAGATTGTTTCAGGCCCGCCTGTAGCCTATCATGCGGTTGTTCCGACTCTGCGGCGCAAATCGCAGACATTTCGGCTCTGTGTAAAAGGGGTAGACCGCTGGGGAAATCCTTCCGACCAGTGTGATCAGCAATTTACGACTCATTCAAATTTGAAGATTGACGGACTGACATCACAAGTCCGCTTGAATAAGGGGCAATTCACCCGCATCATCGATGGGCTTCAAGCCCGTGAACCCGGTGATTTAATCATTGAACTGTTAGATGAAGATAACAACACCGTAGCTGCCAGCAACCCTTGTCGAATTGTCGACAAAAGTGACTTGCTGCCATTTTGGGCAGATCTTCACGGACAGTCCGAAGAAACCATCGGCACAAACTCTGCGCGGGAATTTTATGAATTTGCCCGCGACAAAGCTTTTCTCGATGTTTGCGTTCATCAAGGCAATGATTTCCAGATTACAACTGAATTTTGGAATCATCTCAACGAACTTTCAGCTGAATTTACACAAGACCACCGATTTATTACCTTTCCAGGGTGGGAGTGGTCAGGGAATACCGGCCTTGGTGGAGATCGAAATGTATTACACATGCGCGAAGGGCGTCAGATTCATCGTTCGTCGCATGCCTTGGTTGACGACCATTCAGATATCGATACAGATGCAAACTCTGCAAATGATCTGTTTGATTTATTAAAAGACGAAGACTGTTTGGTGTTTGCTCACATCGGTGGTCGTTATGCGGACATAAAAATCGCTCACGATAAGCGGATCGAACGATCGGTTGAGGTTCATTCCGCTTGGGGTACTTTCGAGTGGCTGATTGAGGACGCACTTCAGCAGGGTTATCGAGTTGGAATAATGTCAAATTCAGATGGGCACAAGGGCCGACCTGGCGCTTCACATCCGGGAGCAACCAAATTTGGAGCCTATGGAGGATTGACATGCATACTTGCTGCTGAGTTGACTCGAGCGGGTATTATGGACGCGCTAAGACGCAGACATCACTACGCAACGACAGGAAATAGAGTCATTTTAAGTACGCATGCATTGTTTGATGAAAGCGCGGAGATAGTCGTGGAAAGCTCCGATGGCGAAGAACAGTTTGAATTCTGCAATGAAGCAATGATGGGCGATATTGTTCGCTCAAGCGATCAACAAATTACATTTTCAATTGATGTTCACAGCCCCTCGCCAATTGAAAGAATTGATATTCGAAACGGATTGGAAACGCTTGAAGTCTACCGGCCTTATGATGAAAAAAGTCTGGGAAGACGTATTCGCATTTTGTGGGAAGGTTCAGAGTATCGAGGCCGAGGTCGCGAGACCGTTTGGGATGGGAAAGCTCAATTGACTGATAACGAGTTTGATTCATTAACCCCCATCAATCGTTACAATCTCGACAAGAAATTCGAACAGGTAGACAGCCGGACAGTTCAGTGGACAGCTCTGACGACAGGTGGATTTGGTGGATTTGATGCCATATTGAAATCGCCGTACTCGGGGACTTTGGACATTGACACGCATCTGGTAAAGGAGACTATTGCGATTGAAGATATAGGACGAGACGAGTTGGTCTTTGCAAATGGCGGCATCAACCGTAGAATACGGGTTTTCAGATTACCTGATGTAAATTCGCACTATCGCGAATCACTGCAACGGACAATTGAACTGCTTGATCACTGCGACAATGCTCTTTATGTGCGCCTTACCCATGAAGACGGACACTACACTTGGTCCAGTCCAATCTACATATACCGTTAATGCGTATGAGTAAAACGATAAAATCAAGCCGATGACTTCACCACCAAAAAACAAATCAAGCTTCGAGTACGATGACCTGCTGGCATGTGGGCGGGGTGAACTATTCGGTCCCGGTAACGCACAATTGCCGATGCCTCCGATGTTGATGTTTGACCGCATTACTGAAATCAGACAAGATGGCGGTGAATTCGACAAAGGTCTGGTGGTGGCTGAACTTGATGTTGAACCACACTTGTGGTTTTTCGACTGCCACTTTCTGGGTGACCCCGTAATGCCAGGTTGTTTGGGGCTTGATGCACTATGGCAACTGATTGGCTTTTACCTCGGGTGGCTGGGACATCCAGGAAGCGGACGGGCACTTGGCTCAGGTGAAGTGAAGTTTACCGGACAGATCACACAGGATGTTAAAAAAGTGACATACCGAATCAACATAAAACGAGTAATTACACGAAAACTAATCATGGGAATGGCGAACGGAGTGCTGGAAGCAGATGGACGAACCATTTATTCAGGGACTGACCTGCGGGTTGGACTATTTCAATTGAAGTAAATATGCAAACAAAATCAAAAAGAGTTGTTGTTACAGGTATTGGTATCGTTTGTAGCATCGGTAACAATTGCAAAGAAGTGATGCAGGCACTGAGGGCCGGACGATCGGGCGTGGTATTTGTCCCTGAGTACGAACAATTGGGATTTAGAAGTCAGGTGCACGGCTCAATCGATATTGACCTTGACAGTGTGATTGAGCGTAAAGCAAGAAGGTTCATGGGCGATAGTGCCGCATACAACTACGTTGCCGTACGAGAGGCGATTGAAGATTCCGGATTGACTGAAGATCGTATCCAGGATCCCCGCACCGGCATGATTACAGGTTCCGGAGGCGGGTCAACTGAAAATATCCAAAGTGCTGTGGATATGCTTCGCTCCAGAGGGATTAGAGGCGTAGGACCATACCGGGTGCCGCGCACGATGTGCAGTACCAATTCAGCGACGCTGAGCACACTGTTCAACATACGCGGTGTCAGTTATTCAGTCAGTTCCGCCTGTGCAACCAGCGCACATTGTATTGGCAACGCAATGGAACAGATCCAGCTCGATAAGCAGGACATTGTATTTGCCGGAGGAGGAGACGAGATTCATTGGACTATGACCATGCTGTTCGACGCGATGCGGGCGCTTTCAGGCGGCTACAACGACCAGCCACAGCGAGCGTCCCGCCCGTTTGATGAGAACCGCGACGGGTTTGTGATTTCCGGTGGCGGCGGTGTAATGATTCTCGAAGAGCTCGGCAGTGCAGTTAAACGCGGCGCAAAGATCTATGCGGAAATTGTCGGTTATGGCGCAACATCAGACGGCTACGATATGGTGCAGCCATCTGGAGATGGAGCGGTTAGATGTATGAAAATGGCGTTGCAAAACACCACCCGTCCAGTGCAGTACATTAATGCCCATGGAACCAGTACGCCAATCGGTGATATGAGAGAACTTGAATCGATCAGCAAGGTATTTGATGAGATCCCGTTCATCTCTTCGACAAAATCCCTCACCGGCCATGCGCTTGGTGCCGCTGGCGTAAACGAAGCGATTTTTACTTTGCTGATGATGAACAACGGATTCATCAGTCCTTCTGTCAACATCGATACGATTGACCCGCAAGCTGCCGACTACCCGATTGTTCGCGAATTGATGCCGAATGTGCAGCTCGATTGTGTGATGTCCAACAGCTTTGGTTTTGGTGGAACCAATTCATCATTGGTATTTGAGCGTTTTAGTCAGTAATCAGTAGGATGCACAGTGCCTCAAATGCGTGGCAGCAGCGTTATATGCTGCCCGGATGCAATCCGCGCCATTTAACTGTTTGGCTATGCCTTGTCTGCGTATTGATTTATTCGACAATATTGATAGGCGGATACACGCGTCTAACCGAATCAGGTCTGTCAATGGTTGACTGGAAACCGATTTCAGGAGTAATTCCACCTCTGACAGATGCGCAGTGGGACGATGAATTTAGACTTTACCAGCAGTATCCGGAATACAGCGTTGTCCATCCCGATATGGATATTGATGGATTTAAAAAGATATTTTTTATTGAGTATTTCCATCGTTTAGTCGGAAGAGTGATTGCGTTGGTATTTATTGTTCCATTTGTATATTTTTGGGCACGCGGATACTTGAAAATGAACTTGGTAGTACGACTGTCCGCAGTGTTTGTGTTAGGTGCGATGCAGGGTTTGCTTGGCTGGTATATGGTTAAAAGCGGGTTGGTTGACAATCCTGCTGTCAGTCAGTATCGACTGACAGCTCACTTGAGTCTCGCTGTTGTTCTATACGCTTATGTTTTGTGGTTAGCGTTCAGTTCAATGGGGTGGTGTGCTCCACCACATCAAGGCAAAAAGTTCAGCGCCATGCGATGTGTTTCATTATGGTGTTTGGCTATGGTGGTACTGATGCAGGTAAGTGGTGGTTTCATGGCCGCAACACATGCAGGATTTATAATGAATACATTTCCAGACATGAACGGTGTTTGGCTGCCCCAACAGTTGCTTTCGCTGTCTCCTGTTTGGCGAAACCTGTTTGAAAATGTTGTAACGATACAGTTTCTACATCGATGGCTAGCACTCGCTGCAGTCGTGTCGGTCGCAGCATTGTGGTTTTATCGCTTTACGATTGAACAAAGACGAATCAAAGTGATGTTGGATATTAGTTTGGCTGCGGTGATTTTGCAGGCTTCACTGGGAATTATGACATTGCTAAGCGCGGTGCAGTTGAATCTTGCGCTTGCACACCAAGCGGGTTTTGTATTGCTTCTGAGTATTTTGGTGCTCGTATATCGAGTGGCATCTCCTGTTCGCCAAACACCTCAAATTTGAACCTGACTTATCTTCCTTTACACACCAACCACACTGGCAACTCGATTTGACAACCTGGATTAAAAACCCGTTAGCGATTCTTGCTGAAAATTCCGGTGGCGGTATTGTCATTGACGGGTGTCAGATTATCGAGCGCGTAGCAAATGGTGCGAGTCCAAAGTCCTGCTATGATGAAATATTCGATGCTTCCGAGCATGTTGTTTTGCCGGGTTTGATCAATGTCCATCATCACTTTTACCAGACCCTCACCCGCGCTTTTACACCTGCGTTGAATAAAGAACTGTTTCAGTGGTTAAAATCCCTTTATCCGGTTTGGGCGAACCTTAAGCCTGATGATGTGGATCTGGCGACGCGCCTTGCCCTGGCAGAACTGCTGTTGTCAGGCTGCACGACAGCGAGTGATCACCATTACATTTTCCCCGCAGGCCTTGAAGATGCAGTTGACATTCAGGTTAAAGCCGCGAAGGACATGCAAATGCGTGTCACACTGACGCGCGGAAGTATGAACTTATCGGTTGACGACGGTGGTCTTCCACCGCGATCGACAGTGCAGGATGCTGATGCTATTTTGTCAGACTGTCACAGAGTGATTGATCAGTATCACGAAAGTGATGAAGGCTCGTTTATTCAGATTGCACTGGCGCCATGTTCGCCTTTTTCTGTAACCAAACAGATTATGAAGGCCAGCGCGCAACTTGCGCACAAAAAAGATGTTGCTTTGCATACCCACTTAGGCGAGACTGAAGATGAAAACCGCTTTTGTATGGAACGCTTTGGCTGCCGGCCGCTTGAATATCTCGAACAGTGCGGATGGATGACAAAGCGTACATGGCTTGCGCACGGGATACATTTTAATGATGATGAGATCAAAAAGCTCGGCAGTGCGGGCGTTGGGATTTCTCATTGCCCAGGTTCAAACATGCTGTTGGCTTCAGGTATTTGCAGAGCTATTGAATTGGAACAGGCAGGCTCACCTGTAGGGCTTGGAGTCGATGGATCTGCATCGCAGGACGCATCGAATATGATTCAGGAAGTGCGTCACGCATTTCAAATTCAGCGACTGAGATACGGTTCGCAGAAAATGACTCACATAGACGCCTTACGTTGGGCCACCGCAGGGTCGGCTGCGTGTTTGAATCGAAGTGATATCGGTGAATTGAAAGAGGGAAAACAGGCAGATCTTGCGTTATTCAAGCTCGATGAACTGCGTTTTTCCGGATCAGGTGATCCGCTGGCAGCCCTTGTTCTTTGTGGCGCTCACCGAGCTGACCGAGTAATGATTGCAGGCGATTGGCGCGTCAGCGACGGTGAAATCTCAAACTTAGACGTGAACAAACTGATGGCTGATCACAAGCAGGCGGCTCAAAGATTGCAGGGCAGTTGCTGAACATCAGCTGCATTCGCCAATTCGCAAAGCACCGTCAACCGCTGACAGCAATCCGGTTGCAACGTCATAGATGTAGCCATAGATTGAAATTTTCGGCGAAACCAGAGGATGATCGGCAATTCGAGCAACATCTTCGGTTACCGAGGCTTGCAAATTATCGATGCAATGCCAAGTCATATTATGACCTTCTTGTGACCCGCCGCTGAAATCAACATTCTTCCACTCGCCGTTTTCTAAAACCGATGGCATAAGTGATTCGGATAGCAGGTTAGCAATCGATTTATCGCTAATCGTTGCCATTC
Source organism: Arenicellales bacterium (assembly GCA_965214785.1). Classification (GTDB taxonomy): domain Bacteria; phylum Pseudomonadota; class Gammaproteobacteria; order Arenicellales; family JAJDZL01; genus JAJDZL01. The sequence goes on from OZ243975.1 coordinate 41,698, forward strand.
CGCATTGCGTGTGTTGAATCACAAACCAAAATTCGGTTCCCAGCAATTTATGTGAAATAACCAAGGAGCGAATGGCATCTTCACTTGCTCTGCCCCCTGCGTTTCGAATCACATGGGCATCACCTTCGCGAATGCCTGCAAATTGAACCGGGTCCATGCGCGCATCCATACATGTCAAGATTGCACACTTGCGAAGTGGTTTTGCTGATAGTTGGGCGCGGGTGGCGAAATTTTCGGCAAACTTTTGATTCGCTTTCAGTATTGCTTCCAGGTTTGATTGGGGATCGTTCATTTTGTCAGATGATTGATATGTTGGCATTGAATTTTATTCGTAACAGCTGCTCAGGTGGCGGCTGTGTAGTAAGCGGCCAATTGCCTTGTCAGCCGATAAGATTTACCGGCAGCTTCAGTGCTGTTGATCGAAGGAATATTGAAATTCAATTGAAATTTTAAAACACTGCAAGTATCAAAGATGGAGTGAATTCATTGCTAAAATGCATTGAGCACAATTTGGAGAATTGAAACCGCTTAATCATGCGTGAATTTCAATGTCACACAAATAGATCTTTTCGAAATATATTGGCTTGTGAAAACTACTACAAAACTGCAAACAAATTGACTACAGTTGAAAAGTTCAATGACAGGCAATTGATTTATAATGGTTCATTAAGTGACGTGTAATTTGCTCATGCGAATGGCGCGGTATATGTATTCTAATCCTGCCTGTAGAGTTATGATTGATTCTAAAAAAAATCCAACCTGCAAAGTCATTGCTTTGTTATTTGCGACATTGTTTGCGCTGCTGTCCGGTACCGGTGCTTACGCCGCTGTAGAGGCGGAAACGTCGTATATATTCAATACGTTTTCATTCTTGCTCTGGGGCGCACTAGTCATGTGGATGTGTGCCGGTTTTACAATGCTGGAATCCGGTTCTGTACGAACCAAGAATGCGTCCGTAATTTGTATGAAAAACATCGGACTGTATTCTATCGCCGGCCTTGCGTATTACATCATTGGCTACAACCTGATGTATGTAGACGTCAGTGGATTGATCGGATCGTTCAAACTGTTTTATGGTGCATCTCCAGATGAACTGGCTCTTCTTAACGGTGAAATATCAGCACTGGGCGAAGGACACAATTACTCCACCATGTCGGACTGGTTTTTTCAAATGGTGTTCGTTGCTACTACAGCATCAATTGTGTCTGGAACACTAGCAGAACGAGTCAAACTATGGACGTTTTTTGCATTTGTTGCCGTGTTAACTGCTTTTATTTACCCGATCATCGGTTCCTGGACTTGGGGTGGCGGCTGGCTGGCTGAACTTGGATTTCAAGATTTTGCCGGCTCCACGATTGTGCACTCAACCGGTGGCTGGGCTGCACTTGCAGGTGCGATTGTGATCGGTGCGAGAACCAATCGTTTTCGAAAAGACGGAACAATCAAGAGTCTCCCGCCTTCGAATGTGCCAGTGGTTACACTGGGTGTATTTATTCTTTGGCTGGGCTGGTTCGGATTCAATGGCGGTTCAGTACTGGCAATGAGTTCTGCAGTTGATGTGATCACCATGAGCCATGTGCTGGTCAATACCAACCTCGCTGCCGCCGCCGGAGTAATGGTCGCGGTATCGGTTTCGCGCCCGATTCTCGGTCGTATTGATCTATTGACAGTTCTTAATGGTGCAATTGCAGGCTTGGTTGCAATTACCGCCGGTCCCGATATCTTGTCTCATCAATGGGCAATTGCTATCGGTGGAATAGGCGGTTTAATCAGCACTATAGGCGTTAAAACACTCGAAAAATGTAAAGTTGATGATGTTGTCGGTGCTGTGCCAGCTCACCTTTTTGCGGGTGTTTGGGGAACTATTGCCGTTTGTATTGCCGGCGGTGGCACTTTGTGGGTGCAGCTGGTCGGAATAGTGGCTATCGGCGCGTTTGTATTTATTGTTTCATTTGCAGTGTGGAAAGTGCTGGCAATGACAATGGGTGCGCGCGTATCAGCTAACGTTGAATCGCTCGGTCAGGATGTAGCCGAACTTGGGATTGAAGCATATCCTGAGTTTATGATTATGCCTGATCAGGAAGATATTGACGAATTTGAGCAAAAAAAATAGATTGAAGTTAAACTTTACATATACTTATAGGTTCTGTAAGCATTTGAGGTTGTTCTAACTGTTTGAACAACGAAATATAATTAGGAGAAAACGGTAATGGAAATTCCGCACGTACGAGAAGAAAAAGCTCTGATATTAAAGCCAGGTGGCCGAGTTGACGGGCAAAACGCCCTTGATTTCCAATCTGCAATTGATTCTACGATTGGTGATTCCAACTTGGCTGTGATTCTAGATTTGAGCGAACTCGACTATATCAGTAGTGCTGGGCTAAGAGTCATATTGTTGCTGGCAAAGACTTTGAGAAGTCGAAGTGTTCAGTTTTCAATGTGCGCGATTTCAGAATCTGTAAAAGAAGTTTTTGAGATAAGCGGATTTGGCAAAATTATCGCAACACATGACACGCGGGAAGAAGCGTTGGCAAAGGTCACCTAATTCGTTTGTATTGGCAAGGCCGTTTTCTACACGGTAAATTAACTGGTTAATTTGTGTTGATTGTCTCTGTGTTTTGCGAACCATAAATTAGAAAGCGCTCTGCATTGTCACCGAATCTGAAAAATTAATTCAGATACTCAACACTCAACAATTCAAATTGTTCTGAATCGTCAATTTTCAGTTTAAGAACCCCTCCATTTGGGAAATTGGTTGCGTTTTTATCTTCAACCATCTCCAGTAATATTCTAGCGGTGCCGCGGCTACCGACAATAATAGGTGTTTGCTCTTTGTAAGCAAGACAGCTGTTGAGCGCACCAATTGTTCGATTGCGATAGTCAGCCCGGCTTTCTCCGTTCGGCGGTACTTTGCCGGCTTGCAACATTGGATTGACAATTTTCGAATCCATATCGTTCCAGTCACCCAGCATGCGTTCTTTTAGATCCTCAATTAACTCGACTTCCAAATTGAGATAGTCCGCCACGATGCGAGCGGAGTGAAAGGATCGCTTAAGCGGGGAGGTTATGATTATGCCAGGACGCGGTAAGTGTTTTTGCAATACTGTTAGCGCGTCGACGATCTGAGAAATACCGATTTGCGTCAACTGTGGATTTCGCTCCCCGCCAGAAGCAATCATTCGGCTGTTGGCTATAGTTTCCCCGTGCCGCAAGAATATCATTGTGTGGTATGGTTTCGCTTCATCCATTGGGATACAGAATATTGGATTGAATGCGCTTTGGTTGAAAAATTAGGTCTTCAGAAAATATTTTATCGTCCAATACCCAGTTTTTAATCTCCCGGTTGAGTCTGCCGTCTCCAAGTTGAGGCGTATGGCCGGTGTCTTGAATGTGGATTACAGACAATCTGCTATTGTTTTTCATTCGTTCGATAGTCTGTGGTGTTGTAGCATCACTTTCGCTCCCATGCAACAGTAACACCGGGCATGTGACGTGGTTCCACTGGTTCCAAACATTGAGATCTTCTTTCGCTTCGCTTCGATAGGCTAGCATCGCTCGCAAGTCATGGCGATATATGCGTCCATTTTCAGTTGGCGACCAGTGTGTTTTGTGGTGCGAGTTGTGAAGCAGCACTGCATCTGCGACGGGGCCTGTATGTTTGGCGGCAGCTCCTGTTCGACGAAACATCTGAAACGGACTTTTGAACACATAATAACGAGCCACTGCAACCGCGCGTCGCGATCTTCTTTTGCGCGGGATAAACGGTCCACTGTCATTGAGGATAATTCGATTGACTCTTTGTGGGTATCTGGCATAAAAACATATTGCTATCGTCCCGCCCAAAGACGATCCGAGCAGTGAGCATGTTTGAAACGACATGTGATCCAAAAACTGCTTTAGCTGTTCAATGTAGGTGTTTAGTGTGTAGTCGGAAATTTCCGCCATCCAGCCGCTTCGTCCGCGACCGGCAAGATCCAGTCCGATTACTCGAACTTCAGGCATGCAGTCCAGTGCGAGAAAGTCAAATCGTCGCGTGGTATTCGTCAAACCACCGATCGCAATTACAGGTTCACCACAACCGCCGGGGTCAGAATAAGCAAGCGGGACGCTATAGGGTTTGCCGAGCCCATGGGTTGTGTCTTGAAGCTCAACTCTGTGACGATATTCGAACTGATTGATTACAGGCCAAAGACTGGAACTCGAAGCGATACTGTCCACCAGACTTTGATACTCGACCCAGCTTATATCCTCAACATGTTGAGTGTCTAGTTTGGCGTATTGGCAATGCAGTTTTTCAGTTGCCGTGTCTGCCGACAATTTGGCAGACTCGCGGTCAGTGCCTGCAACAGACATAATGTCTATTGGTCTGAGGATAATGAAAGAGTAATTCGGTTGGTACCGTCTATTCTTTCATACTTTACTTCGTCCATGAGTGTTTTTACAAAATATACGCCGAGGCCTCCGATTTGACGTTCTTCCAGCGGCTCATCCAAACTTGGAGTTTCTACTTCAGCGAACGGATTAAATTCAACTCCCTTATCTTCAAGAACAATGGTCAGCACACCGTCGACGTAGCGTAACCAAACAAGGATGTCGCTAGGATTTTCCTGATCCTGCATCCCATAATTAACGATATTGGTAAACAATTCATCGACCGATAGGGTGGCTTTGGTAATCCAGCTGGCAGGCCATTTGTAGTGGTTCGCGAAAAATTCGATCTCTGTTGCAATTTTTGGAAGTTCACTTAACTGTGGCTTGACTTCCAACTCCAGAATACGCGATTGAGGTACTTTCCATTCCGATTGCATTGTTTTTACCTGCTCATCAGAAAGGGTTTTATTGAACTGTAGAACGACACATGCCATGTCGTCAAACTGTGGAGCGTCCTGCACAAATTTATTCACTTCATCGACAATGAAATTGACATCGTCCTGTGGGCTTTGAGTTGGTAATTGGCCGATGATTTCTAACAGACGGTCGTCCCCGTAAGCCTCACCTTCTGCATTGAATGCTTCGGTTATGCCATCGGTATACATAATAATCCTTGAGTTCTTATTCAACTGAACACAGGCGTCTTCAAATTCAAGGTCTCCAAACATCGCTAGCACCATGCCGTTGGTTGTCGGCAGGAAACGCGCACCGTTATCGTCAAGAAGGATGGGTGGATTGTGACCACAGTTCGTGTAAGTAAAAATTCCACTGGCTTCGTCCAATATGCCGTAGAAATATGTGACGAAAAGCTGTTCACTGTTATTTCGCTCGAGAAATTGATTGACCGACTCAAGCACTTTCCCAGGCGACTTCATGTAGGTTACTGTATTACGCAGTAGCGTTCTCGCCATTACGGTAAACAATGCAGCGGGTACGCCTTTTCCTGAAACGTCAGCAATAGCCAATCCTACTCGAGAGTCATCCAGTCGGAAATAATCCAGAAAATCACCACCGACTTCCTTAGCAGGCCACATGCCACCTGCAATATCGAATGCATCAGATTTTTTGATGTCTCCCGGAAGCAGTGATAATTGGACGCGTCGGGCAATGTCAAGTTCGTTACGAAGCGCAATCAAGGTTTCCTTGGTTGCGAGCGCTTCGCGCAAACGGTCGTGTTGATTTCGCACTCGGTCGGACATGCCCTGAAATGCGGCAGCCATTAATGCCAAAGAGTCCGAATCCCTTGAGCGTTGCTTGCTGTCGCTCACCTCAAACTCCATTGACGAAAAACTTCCATTGGCGCTTTTCTGATTTGTCTGTTGTTGGACGATTGAACCGAGGTGTTCCAGTTCGCTTTGCAGCGCATCGCGATCTTCACCTTCATCAAGGGTGTTCACCAGTTGTTTCATCTCCCGGTATATGAAACGTTCCTGTCTCGCACGCTGACGTTCGCGAGAACGCCGGTATCGGAAAAAACTTAAAAAGCTGTTGCGAAAAACACTGACCGCATTGGAGATTTGTCCAATTTCATCGTTACCGGTAGCGTGCTCGATTTGAACCTCGACATCCCCTCTCGACAGTGCTTCGAGCACATTGACACCTTCGCTCAAGGGCGTAAGTGTGCGACGCATGTAGAAATAAAGTCCAAGCAGTGAAACAAGCAGGAACAGCAAGATTATGACTGCAATATAGGTGCTGATTTTGCGTTGCTGGAGGACAAATTCTGTAACGTCTTTAATATTGACAAGCAATCCCGAAAGGCCACCGAGTTCAGACACCTGCGGCAAAACTGACACAGAGTAATAATGATCATCGATTTCCAGAGTTTGTGTTTCCTCTAGATTATTCAAATCGATGAGTGATTTGTAGTTGGCCCATTGTTCGGTGTCTGAAGCCATAGTGAGCAACCGACCCCTTCGATTCACAATAATCACTCGGGAATTGTTTATCCGTTCAAATTCAGTCAATACCCGACTAATATCGGTTGCCATGATTCCCAGTCCAGCGACCTGACCGTTGTCGGTTCGCAAAGGAGCACCAAATACGACAGCGATATTGCGCTGCTTGTCATTAGCGATACCACGAATATCTGACTGACCGAATATCGCTCTTTGTACCGCGCTGGGGTGAATGATGGAACTTCGAAACAAACCGGTCTGCGAAGAGTAGGCCAAAGTCCCGTCGCGTGCGATCAACTCAAACCTGTCAGCAATGTTCTGTGATTGCAGTTGTTGGAATACTTCAGTGCCTATTTGCCGTAACTTCTCAGCGTCATACTTAAGCAGAGAGTCTGCCAGTTCTTGATAATTGAGCATAATCGAAGCGTGGTCTTCCATCGCATCTACTGAATCATCAATAATTTGACTCCACAAATTGGTTTGATCACTTATGATCTGTTCAGAAAACTGACGTCGAATGAGATTTTCTCGCTGAAATGCAGCAAGCACAACGAGGATGTTGATTGCCAATACAACTGCAATTCCAAATAAACTGAGTTTAGCGCGCAGTAACATAAGAATTTATTGGTGCATGGAAATCAGTTTCGTGGACTGCTTTTGAAATCTGCAATCTCAATCATTGACATCGGTGGGTACAGTCCGATTTCTTGTACAACATCAATATTAATCCACAGTTTTAATCGAGATAGGCGACGCACAGGCAATTGCTCGGGCGGTGTGTTGCCGACCAAAATATGCTCAGCCTGAGTTGCAGCGAGTTTGCCTAGCGTGTGATAGTCAGTGACCAAGCCAAACATCGCACGGGAATTTTTAAGCGGGGCCTGTGTAGAGGCAAACGTCGGAATCCCGGTCTCAATGGCTTTGGCAGTAAATACGTCTGCGTGTCTCGTTATAAATGAATCGGGTCCCATGTAGAGCACATCCGCACCGTCCGACTTGGCTTGCTCAATCAATTCTGGCAAACGGGTCGGGTCAGGTTTTTCATCTTCATTCAAGGGCACGGGAAGAACGACAAGCTCCAAACCCATTTCCGGAACGATTTGCTCCAAAGACGCAACGTTAATGCGAGAATTGCCGGATGTTTTGTCGTAAATTACTGCGATCTTTCTAAACGGGTGGTAAGCGAGCATAGTGTTGATCTGAGACTCGATTGACGCTAAAAATGCGACACCCGTAACCGCGCGGCCTGTCTTTTCGTATGATTCGATTAGATTTGCGATTTTAGGGTATGCGACCAGTACAAAAATCGCTGGAATATCGCGAACGTATTGCTCCGGGGTGTCGACATTGACCTTGCCAACTATACTGGTTGTTGTGCCTGTGCCCCAGGTGTAGATCAGGTCCGGTTTAACCTGCTTGATCTCGTCGATGATGCCGGCTGCATTTTCTCGGTTCAAGTTCAAATTTCGGATCGTCATGTTAAAGGGTACGCCTCGTTGCGTCAGGTATTCGCGAAACCCATCCTCAACTTCGGTTTCCCCTCGCCATACGACTCCGAAAATTTCATATGGATCAGAACGGACTGCTTGACCGTAAACAACATTCGTGCCCACAACAGCAACGACACAAATAGAGCACAAAAGCGACTTAAGAAACTTCTTCATCGTTAATTCCAAATCGATTTTCCTGCACAGTTGATTGGTTGGGTGCGAATCGCATTACAACAACAAACGCGATCGTCAACACCATCAAAATAAAACCGAATGCAATGATTGCACCTCGATAACCATACAGTGTTGACAGGCCGACGGCAATCAGCGGGCCGACAATCATGCCAATGCGTTCTAGCAGTCTATAAGCACCGAGTACCGAAGCCTTGCCGATGGCGTCACGGTGACTTTCTGCGACCTGTTGGATAATCGAGTTTTGCGATGTAAGCGACAATGCATGCCCAACACCCAGTGCGAGTATAGCTACAGTCGCCGCATTGGACCCGCCGCCCAGGGTGTTGTCAGCAAGGTTGGCTATGCATCCGAGGCTGGCGATAATTCCACCGATGCCGATAATAGTGGCGTAGCGACCTGACCGGTCAGCGTGTTTGGCTGTCACGTAAACCAAACCTATTGTAGCCAGACCATACAGCATCATAATTCTTCCGATGGAAGAAGGACTGTGGCCAAGTTCGTTGAGATAAAGTGGGACTAAGTATGCGATGAATCCCGCTACCATCGCTTTACCCGGTGCTGCGGTCAGAAACGAAACCGAAACGAAGCGCCAATCTCTCATTAGCATCATCCATTCACTTGCGCTCAAAGTCAGACGTCTGGTTGATGGTCGTCTTTCAACTTCCGTGCGTCGGAACACCTGATAGACGATTGAACCGGAAATGATTGCCAGAATCGCAGAAATCAAAAACGTTGCTTCAAAACCAATGCGGTCTGCGATGATTCCTCCGATACTGGGGCCGCAAATAATTCCAACGAAAACCGCACTGACGAATACACTGGTACTCTGTGCCCTGTTATGCCGTTCCGCATTGGATGTCACCCAGCTTTCAGAAGCAATAAACACAATTCCATAGCCGATTCCGGTCAAAATTCTGTAAACTACAAGATCAAAATAGCCTTGGGTGAAAAAGTTGCCAATGAATCCCACCATGGCAATGCCGATTCCAACAACAAAAACTCGTCGCACGCCGTACCGGTCAACAAAACCACCACCGAGCGGTGTTACAATCGTCGCAGCGAGCATAAAAAGTGTGATCGGCAATCCAACGAGTAAGCCCTGCGAAAGCATCAAATCGCCCGGTGCATAGCGAGTGACAAAAAGCGGCAGAAACGAACGCGACAGTTCTTCAGCAAATATGAACAGGAACAAAGGTACTCGAATTTGATTGGCACTTACAAGGCGCAGTTCCTTTCCGCCAGTCAATCGATATTGCGAAGTGATTTTTTTGTGAACATCGGAAATTTTTGTCGAAATACTCTGGTCGATTTGAGCGGTCGTCAACTCGCGCACTTCAAAGAGAAAGTCGTTATAGCGGTGCTGTAGCAAACTAAGCATCCTGTTGATACTTAGAATCAGCGCACCTACTTCATCCCGGCTGCGTGTACCCAATCGGTTGGTAAAAACGCCTGAGGCGCCATTGGCGATAATTCTTCGAATTTGGGCCAGCGGCTCCAATACATGCGTGCCCATAAAAAAAGCAAGCAGTTCGAATGTCACCAGCCACGAAACTGCAATCACAGTCAAAAGCTCAAAGAGAATTTCAGACAATTGATTGCGGATGTGTTCACTGCGTACGCCAACGTGAATCTTACTGGTGCTCCCATCATGAGCCCAGACCAGAAAAACGCCATCGACAAAACCTTCGACTTCAGTGAGAAAATTCTCACCTCCATATTGGTTTTGTGGCAATTCAGACAACAATGTATTCATCATGTCAGGCGAAAATCCGCGCACAAACAGCAAATTACCGTCTTTATCTTCATAGGCAAGGTAGGCGATATCAGAATTGTTCAACAATACCTCATCGAAGTAGGCTCCGACCCCCACAAGGTCGTGGGGCGGTATCTGAAGTTCTGCTGTTGCATATGTGAAGCGCTCAACTAAAGAGTTGCCAACCGCGTTAGCTTTTTGGTACAGCTGTGGTTCCAGTTCTTTTTCAAAGCCGCCCAAGGCAAACCACGCGACTGCGATTTGTCCGACCAGCAACACCATCACCGACAGAGCAGACAGTTTTGTCAGAAGGCCTCTTTGCTCACTTTGAAACTTAGCTTCAAGCGTCATGTCGTTTTGTGCTGCCTTTTTGTTTTTCATGACTTAGGTTGTCTTGCCTTCGTTTGATGTATCGCTCTGATGCGCTTCATCTAAATGGTGAATTTCGTTCGTTGCTTGTTCCAGATCATCCTGAACGCGTATGGCAGTATCCAAAAAAGAAGCAAATTCAGGATGGTTGGCACAAGCCGTTTGAATCGACTGGCTGCTTTTATCACGCGCAGCAATATCACTGAACGCCTTATTCATATTCTTGACATCTCGAATTGACTTGCGAAGCAGAAATGAACATCCAAGCAGGCTAATCAGTGCCATGACCAATGCTATTGTGGTTCCGATCGCTGACAGACGTTCAATTTGTGCGTCTATTGTTTGATCTAGAAATTCTCGAGAATATCGCAACACCAAAGATCCGATATCCTGATCAAGGTTATTGCGCAAGGGAACGCCGACAACCGCTGCGTCCCGTTCTAAGGTTCTCCATGAGTCTTTTTGTCTATTGGTATGCCACAACGCAACCCATTGTTCAGAAACCAGGTCTCCGATAAAGCTAGGGTCAGTGCTAAACAGAACTGTGCCTGCTTCGTCGAACACCTCAATGGAAAGAATCTGGCTGTCATTTTGTAAATATGAGTCTAACTCTTCAGATACGCCTTGAAGCTCTGTGAACGGCAGTCCCAAGTCCAATTGAGTGTGAATTTTCTGGCGAATGTCAGTAATGACGAATTCGAAGCGAGAGGTGATAAGATCGACAGATGTGCGTTGAAACTTGTGGATGCTAAGGGCACCGGTCAACATGACGCCAGCGACTAAAATGACTGCAACGGCTACAGCAATTCGAGGTGCGAAGCCAATCCTCATATGCAAAAACTTGTCAGTTTTTGTATTGAAATCATTTCGCAAATAAGGAGTTGGCGAGTCATATACTTGAAATACCTTAATTTTAGCGAGTAGGCCAACAGCATATTATAAAGTCAGAACGGTTATTGACGCTTAAATTTGACAACAGATGTTTGTAACACTGCCACAAAGCCAGATCTTGTCACGCCATGCATTGACTGCCTCAGACGATTTGATTAGCCACGGTTATGATTTGCTCAGTGTGAACTTAAGCAGTCAGCAGTCACCTGACACTTGTGTTCAAGACAATATTTCACATTCCGTTTGAGCTTTGCAAATCGAAAGTTCAATTGCAGGTCGACCCAGCTAAGAGAACATCTTACACTTTCGAATTGGGTTCGCCAACGAAAGCATAGGTGAAACAGCTATTTGAAACAATGTGGACGTGAGTTGTTCCAATGTCAGTTTGAATATGAAGAGTTCAAACGGATTCCAATCAGCTTGCGTTTCAAAATATAGCTTGCGCTACAACAACTGTCTTTATAAATATAATGCAATGCAATAGTTGCCATATGACACTCAATCATGTTGCATGAATGCAACAAATCAGCTAATTTTATATACCCGGTGATCAGAGTTAGTTATATAGTAAGTATATGATAATAAATAATATAAATAAAAAACCATGGCAGTGACAAAAAAATATATCAAAAAATATTCAAAAAAGACTTGACAATCGTTAAATTGATAATATATTGCACTGCAACAAACGATTATTTTCTATCTACGGAGAAACTTAACATGCAAAATAATATTGTTGACTTTGCTAACGAAGCGGTTAGCGTGAACACTAAACTGATTAACAAATCGATTGAACTTGGCGTCAAATCCACCCAAGATTTCGTGGACAGCGTTTCCAAACAAACCGGTGAACTGATGAAAGTCAAGACTTTCGACGACTACACAGCAGCGCAGGAAAGCTGGAGTGCTTTCGTAGTTGAGCAGTCAACCAAGGCAGCGAAGTCGATGACGAATTTTGGCAGTGAAAGTTTTGGTGAATATCTTGGTCTTTGGAACAAGTATGCCAAAGATGTTGCTGTTACTGCTGTTCCTGCTGTAGCAAACGGTTCAGCGAAAAAAGCATAACCACAGATTTTTCTTTTTCATTTAACTCCTCCTTTTTGAAACGGGTCTGTCAGATTATTTGGCAGACCCTTTTTTTTCCGGTGTGACTTTCGGCTAGCACACCTGCCGCCAATGAGCATTGGTTACACTTTCGGTGACTATCCGGCAGGAATGCAGCGGTTGCAATTGCAGTACAATTTCGTGGAAAACATTTTCATGGAGTTGTTTAGTTGAGTATCTACGATCAGAATTTGCAAAAGAATTCTGCGAATTACCATTCATTGACACCGGTTAGTTTTCTGCGACGCTCTGCAAGAGTGTTTCCGGATAAGGTCGCCATCGTACACGGCCCGTACACCACTACCTACAAAGAATTTTACTCGCGCGCAAAGCAGTTGGGCAGTGCACTGAGTCGCCGCGGTATCGGTGTTGGTGATACGGTCGCCATAATGTCACCGAACACTCCTGCCATGCTTGAAGCGCATTATGGAGTTCCGATGTGCGGTGGTGTTCTAAATGCATTGAACTACCGACTGGATGCTTCTACTATCGCATTTATCCTGGCACATGGTGAAGCGAAAGTCCTGCTTACCGACACGGAATATTCGCCCGTTATTCAAGAAGCGCTGGAAATACTTGGAACCGACATTGTGGTGATCGATATCGATGACCCACTGGCGCAGTCAGGGCAATGCTTAGGCGAGAAAACTTACGAAGATTTTCTGTTAGAAGGTGACTCGAACTACGATTGGCTAGTGCCGGACGATGAATGGCGTGCCATTTGCCTGAACTACACCTCTGGTACAACAGGCAATCCCAAAGGCGTGGTTTTTCATAGTCGCGGGGCGTATATCAATGCTTTGGGCAATGCGCTGGTTTTCCAGTTGAACAATAACAGTGTTTATCTTTGGACACTGCCGATGTTTCATTGCAATGGATGGACTTTTACGTGGGCGGTAACTGCGGTATCAGCCACTCATGTTTGCTTGCGCAAGGTAGAGCCGAGTCCAATTTTTGAATCGATTCAAGCAAACCGAATCACGCATATGTGCGGTGCGCCAATTATACTGAATATGCTGATTCATGCTCCGCAGGAGACTAAAGTTGAATTTGACCAGGTCGTTGAGGTAGCGACGGGCGGTGCTGCGCCGCCAAGTCAGGTGATTTCAGCAATGGAAGGCATGGGGTTTCGAGTAACGCACCTGTATGGATTGACTGAAACATACGGACCGGCTACAGTTTGTGCATGGCAGGAAAATTGGAATGATTATGATATGGAACAGCGCGCCAAGGCTATGGCTCGCCAAGGGGTGTGTTACCCCACTTTGGAGCAGGTAGATGTACTGGATGCCGAAACGATGCTGCCGGTGCCGAAAGACGGTGAGACGATGGGCGAGTTGATGGTGCGCGGCAATACCGTTATGAGTGGCTACCTGAAAAATGCTCAGGCGAGCAGCGAAGCGTTCGCGGGCGGGTGGTATCACACCGGTGATCTGGGGGTAGTTCATCCTGACGGGTATATTGAGGTTCGAGACCGGTCAAAGGACATCATTATTTCAGGAGGCGAAAACATCTCCAGTCTGGAAATCGAAGATGTGCTGTATCGTCATCCGGCAATCATGGAAGCCGCGGTAATTGCTCGTCCGGATGAAAAGTGGGGCGAAACACCGTGCGCGTTTGTAACTGCCGCACCCGGAAAAGAGGATTTGATTAGTGAACACGATGTAGTTCAGTGGTGTCGAGATCATCTCGCACACTTTAAAGTTCCCAAATCCGTTGTTTTCGGCTCATTGCCTAAAACTTCGACCGGAAAGATTCAGAAATACGCACTTCGGGAAAAGGTCAAAGCACTGTGATTTCCGCATTCTTCGCCAAGACAATGAACTGGCACAATTGTCGTAACAAAATTCAGTTTCAGATGCACTGAGTTGATGTCTAAAATTCTGTTTTTATTTCCCGGTCAAGGTGCTCAGTATCCTGGAATCGGCTCCGATCTTATTGCCAGCTACGACTGTGTGAAGCGAGTCTACGACACTGCCAGTTCAATACTTGGTTACGATATCGCTGAAGTATCGCAAGATGAGACAACCGACAGGATTCACCTCACCCGCTATACGCAGCCAGTATTGCTGACGCATTCTTATGCTTGTATGCAGGTGTTTTTACAACAGCACACCGGTGCAGCTATCCAACCGTCTTATGCCTGTGGCCATAGTCTCGGGGAATATAGCGCGCTGGTTGCCGCTGACTGCCTTAGCTTTGAAGATGCATTAAAACTGGTATCGCGACGCGGGGAGTTGATGGGGGAGCACGGCGGTGGCGAGATGCTGGCGCTGGCGCTTAGCGAACAGCAGTTAAGTGCGCATATCGAATCCAGTGAATGTGAGATCGCAGCGTGCAATCTTATTGATCAGACTGTTGTAGGCGGATGGCCGGATGCGCTGGATCGGCTGCAAAGCCAACTGGAAAAACACTTTCCCGGGAAATCTGGAATTCGATTAAAAACAGAAGGAGCATTTCACACCTCACATATGCGACCTGCCGCAGATTCATTCGTTGTTGAACTGCAACGCACTGTTTTTAATCGCCCGCAATTTTCAGTCGGATCGAACGTGACCGGAACATTTCACGAGACAGATGAAGATTCGATTCGAAACAATTTGTTTCTTCAGCTGTTTCAGCCGGTGAAGTGGCATTCAAACCTGACTACCATTGCCGAATCCGGAGTCGATACGATTATTGAATTTGGAGGCGGATTGGGGCAGGGCAGCAACCCGTCGGAAAAAAGGCCTAATTTGGCAGGCATGATTGCCAGAGCCTTTCGACGGGTGAAACCGCGCCCTGCGTATTATTCCGTAATTAGCGAACATACGCTGCAAAACACTCTGGCACAACTAAAAAGTTAGTCAATAACGCCGATTCTTTGCTGTCATGCAAAGCACAGCTCACACCATTGACTGCGACTGGCAACGTTGGTAAACGAATCAACCGTCGATTAGCTAACCGATTTTGTCGGATACCGATTCGATTATTATGCGACGCCAAGAAAATGCTACAGGTGCGTGGTTCAGACCTGTTCGATTTCTATGAGCGTTCCACAGAAGTCTTTCGGATGCAAGAACAAAACCGGCTTTCCGTGTGCACCTGTTTTGGGCTCGCCGTCGCCGAGAATTCTCATTCCTTTTTGGACAAGACTGTCACGTGCAGCTATGATGTCATCGACTTCGTAGCAAAGGTGATGAACTGCACCGGCCGGATTGTTGTCAAGGAATCGGCGAATCGGCGAATCGGCACCGAGGGGGTGTAGCAGTTCAATTTTTGTATTTTGAAGATTAACAAATACCGTTGTAACCCCATGTTCGGGAAGAGGCAGCGGGTCTGATACATTTGCGCCTAAAGTTGTGCGGTAAATTTCGCTTGCCGCTTCTAAATCAGGCACAGCAATTGCAACGTGATTGAGACGTCCAATCATACGCGTTCTTGTTCAAATTCAATCATGGGTTGATCAGCAGCGACGCTTTCGCCTTTGTTCACTAGAACTTTCGCAATCTTGCCATCTCGTTCACATCGAAGAATGTTTTCCATTTTCATCGCTTCGATAATTGCAACCGTGTCACCGGTTCTGACTTGCTGTCCGGATTCGACATGAACTTCAACTAGTAAGCCTGGCATTGGAGACTTCAGAAAATCCGAAGACACGTCAGACTTTTTTGTCAGCATGTAGCGGTTGTATTGAGCAGCGGTGGGTGTAAGGATTCTAAAAGTGCCTCGGCAGCCAAAATAGTCAATCTGATAAGCCATTGCTTTTCTTTCAATCTGCACCGAGTAGTCTGTGCCATCGAGTTTGAAACAAAACAACCGTTGCCCTGGATTCCATGAATGTTCAATGGAAAAGTTCTTGCCGCTTTCAGTGATTGCTTTGTGGCCATTTTTTGTTTTTAGGATTTGTATTGCAAAACTATTGTTGTCTGTGATTGCAACCCATCGGGTAATTGCTGTCCAGTTGCGCGTATTTAACTGTCCGCCAATCGTCGCGCTGCGAATCTCGCTGATGTAGTGTGCTATTGTGACGATTGCCGCAGCCAGTTCGGTTTGTTCGCTCGAAGCGGTTTCGTGGTCGTAGCCATCCGGAAATTCCTCACCGATAAATGTTGTATTCATTTGCCCGTTTAACACTGTGTCGTGTCGCACCAGAGTCTGAAGAAAGGGCAGATTACTGCGAACCCCGCAAATCTGAAACTGATCGAGTGCACTAGCCATTTTAGCGAACGCATCATTTCGACTTTCACCGTGAACGATAAGTTTTGCAATCATCGGGTCGTAATACATGGACACTTTTCCGCCTTCTGTTACACCGGAATCAACGCGTACGCTGGGCGTTTGCTGCGGTGGGCGGTAGCGCGTTAATCGACCGGTTGACGGAAGGAAATTTCGCGATGGATCTTCTGCATATATTCTCGACTCAACTGACCAGCCTGCAGCACAAATATCGCTTTGGCGTACAGTTAACTCGTCGTTCGCTGCAATTCGGATCATCCATTCAACCAGATCGACCCCTGTGACAAATTCGGTTACAGGGTGCTCAACCTGCAATCGGGTATTCATTTCAAGGAAATAAAAGTCCTGGCTGGCATCAACCACAAATTCAACAGTTCCTGCCGAAACATAATTTACAGCCCGGGCCAGTGCAACGGCCTGCTCAGTAATCTTGTTTCTGGTTTTGTCGTTCAAAAACGGCGAGGGCGCTTCTTCGATCACTTTTTGGTGTCGCCTTTGCAAGGAACACTCTCGTTCTCCCAAATGAATGGCATGACCGTGTTTGTCGCAAAGTACTTGAACTTCAATGTGGCGGGGCTGTTCGATATATTTTTCAACAAATACCCGATCATCTCCAAAATGTGTTTTTGCCTCACTTTGGGAACGGACAAAACCTTCCTTGCACTGTTCGTCATTGTAGGCCAGTCGCATGCCTTTCCCACCGCCTGCCGATGTGGGTTTGAGCATTACCGGATAGCCGATTTGCTGAGCCAGTTGTACTGCGTGTTGCGGATTTTCAATGACATCATCAAATCCTGGAATGACATTGACACCTGCGTCACGCGCAATTTTTTTTGAGGTGATCTTGTCACCCATCGCCTCGATTGCGTCTGCGCCAGGACCGATGAATTCGATTCCTGTTTTGGCCAGTTGTCCTCCAAATTCAGTGTCTTCGGATAAAAACCCATAGCCCGGATGTACGGCGTCCGCATTGGTTTTCTTACACGCCTGGATAATAGCTGCTGTATTGAGATAACTGTCCGCTGCAAGTGCTGAGCCGATTCGTTGAGCTTCATCTGCACACTGCACATGCAGTGCATTGGAATCAGCATCAGAATAGACTGCGACCGTGGCAATGCCCATGTGTTTGGCGGTGCGGATAATGCGACAGGCGATTTCCCCGCGATTTGCGATCAGTAGTTTTTTGAACATTGGATGCTTACAATGGAATGTTGCCGTGCTTTCGCCACGGATTGTCAAGTTTTTTGTTACGCAGCATCTCCAATCCCCGACACAGACGTTGCCGTGTTTTTCGCGGCATGATGACATCATCGATAAAACCGCGGCTTGCTGCAACAAATGGGTTAGCGAATTTCTCCCTGTATTCCTCGGTTCTTTTGTCGATCTTTTTCTGATCCGACAGTTCCGAGCGAAAAATAATTTCCACCGCCCCTTTGGGTCCCATTACTGCGATTTCCGCACTCGGCCAGGCAAGATTTATGTCGCCGCGCAAGTGCTTCGAACTCATCACGTCATATGCGCCTCCATATGCCTTGCGGGTGATCAATGTAACCTTGGGTATTGTTGCTTCGGCGTAGGCGTACAAAAGTTTGGCGCCGTGGCGGATAATACCCCCGTGCTCTTGCGCTGTACCCGGCATAAATCCTGGAACATCGACAAATGTAATTACTGCAATTCCAAACGCGTCGCAAAATCGCACAAATCTGGCTGCTTTGTTCGAAGAATGAATGTCCAGGCATCCGGCGAGCACCATTGGCTGATTGGCAACCACTCCCACCGTGACACCTTCCATGCGTGCGAAGCCAATGATGATGTTTTTGGCATGATCGCTTTTGAGTTCGAAAAATTCTTCCTCATCCACAACTTTCACAATCAGCTCTTTCATATCGTAAGGTTGATTTGGATCTTCTGGGATAAGCGTATCGAGTGACGGCTCATCCCGAAAACGGGAGTCGTTAGAGCTTCGAGCCGGAACTTTGCTTTGATTGTTCAGCGGCAGATAGTCAAAAAACGACCTCAAGCTGGCGCAAGCTTCTATATCGTTTTCAAATGCACCGTCGGCGACACCCGATTGCTCGGTGTGCGCACTGGCACCACCTAACTGTTCGGCGGTCACATCTTCGTGGGTAACGGTTCTGGTCACGTCCGGGCCGGTAACAAACATATAAGAACTTTCCCGAACCATGAAAATAAAATCTGTGATAGCAGGCGAATACACGGCGCCACCGGCGCAAGGACCCATAATGACAGAGATTTGAGGGATAACGCCCGATGCAAGTACGTTTCGCTGGAAGATGTCTGCATAACCGCCTAATGACGCGACTCCTTCCTGGATTCTCGCACCGCCTGAGTCATTTATGCCGATTACCGGCACACCGATTTTCATTGCCTGATCCATGATTTTGCCGATTTTTTCTGCATGAGCCTCCGAAAGAGAGCCCCCGTAGACCGTAAAATCCTGGCTGAAAACAAATACCGCGCGGCCATGAATTGTGCCGTAACCGGTAACTACACCATCCCCTGGAATCTTGTTGTCAGCCATGTCGAAGTCGGTACAGCGGTGTTCAACAAACATATCCCACTCTTCGAAACTGCCTTCGTCCAATAACAGGTCGATTCTTTCGCGCGCAGTCAGCCGTCCCTTACTGTGTTGTGCATCAATACGTTTTTGTCCGCCACCGAGCCGTGCGGCCTGTCGTTTTCTTTCAAGTTGTTGAATTATTTTTTGCATCTGCTTTTTTTCGGTCGCGAGGCTTTCAGTTTGTTCAGTTCGATTCTAGGCGCTGTTCAATCAACGAAATGACTTCGGGAATTGTATCGAGTATTCGAGTGCCAGGTCCGTAGACTGCCGACACTCCACTTTTTTTGAGAACCTCGATGTCTGCTGGTGGTACTACGCCTCCACAGATCACAACAACATTTTCCGCTCCATTTTTTCTTAAACCCTCAATTACCTGTGGAACAAGTGTCTTGTGTCCCCCAGCCTGCGTAGAGATGCCAACTAAATGGACATCGTTGTCTATAGCCTGGCGAACCACTTCTTGCGGTGTCTGAAATAGTGCACCGATATCCACTTCGAATCCAAAATCAGCATAAGCTGTAGCAATTACCCGAGCACCGCGGTCATGGCCGTCTTGTCCTACTTTGGCAATTAACGCTCGCGGCCGCCTGCGATGTTCGTCGACGAACGAGTTGACGACACAGCGAATTTCAGAAACTTCCTGCGCCTTGCTGACTTCAGCGCCATAGACGCCGCTGATTGACTGAGGCACTGCGCGGTGTCTTCCGTACACCTTTTCTAGTGCCGCTGTGATCTCGCCGACTGTAGCCCGTTTTTGCGCTGCGTTGATTGCAAGTTCAAGCAACCCCCACTGATCCGATTCGGCACGCTGTGTGAGAGCCTCAAGAGCACTTTTGCATTGACTTTCATCCCGTTGGGTGCGAATTTGATGTAAACGTTTGATTTGACTTTCTCGAACCGCACGATTGTCTACCTCAAGAAGTTCAATTTGACTTTCCTGGTCATCATGATAGCGGTTGACTCCAACGACTGACTCGTCACCGGTGTCGAGTCTTGCTTGGCGTTTTGCGGCAGATTGCTCAATCCTTCTTTTCGGCAATCCGTGCTCTACCGCCAGCGTCATTCCGCCGAGCTTTTCGACTTCGTCGATCAGTTTACGAGCTTCGCTAATCATCGAAGCGGTCAAACTCTCGACGTAATACGACCCGCCGAGCGGATCAACAACATGCGACAGTCCGCACTCTTCACGCAGGATCAATTGCGTGTTTCGGGCGATTTTCGCTGAAAAATCGGTTGGCAAAGCGAGCGCTTCATCAAAAGAATTTGTGTGCAGCGACTGAGTGCCGCCAAGTATTGCAGCCAGTGCTTCGATTGTGGTGCGGATGATATTGTTGTGCGGTGACTGACTGGTCAAACTGACACCGGAAGTCTGACAGTGCGTGCGCAACATCAAGGAAGCCGGGTTTTTGGGCGCAAACAGGTTTTGCACAAGGTCAGACCAAAGGTATCGCGCTGCGCGCAGTTTGGCAACCTCCATGAAAAGATTCATGCCAATGCAAAAGAAAAATGACAGCCGCGGTGCAAATTCATCAACCGCCATGCCTGTAGACAAAGCTGCGCGAATGTATTGAATTCCGTCGGCGATCGTATATGCCAGTTCCTCTACACAGGTAGCTCCAGCTTCCTGCATGTGATATCCGGAAATCGAAATCGGATTGAATTTTGGCATGTGTGCAGCACTGTGACGAATAATGTCGGCAACAATTTTCATTGACGCAGCAGGTGGGTAGATGTATGTGTTGCGCACCATGAATTCCTTGAGAATATCATTTTGAAGCGTACCGGATAATTGTTCCGGTTTGACTCCTTGCTCCTGTCCGGCAACGATAAACATGGCCAGCACCGGCAGCACAGCTCCGTTCATTGTCATAGACACAGAAATCTTGTCCAGTGCAATTTCGTGAAACAGAATTTTCATATCTTCAACACTGTCGATTGCTACGCCGGCTTTGCCCACATCACCGACCACGCGTTCATGGTCAGAGTCGTATCCGCGGTGAGTTGGAAGATCGAATGCGACTGACAGCCCGGTTTGTCCCATTTTGAGATTGTCGCGGTAAAATCGATTGGATTCTTCGGCCGTTGAAAACCCTGCATATTGTCTCAGCGTCCATGGCCGACCCGCGTACATGGTGGCTCTGGGCCCGCGCAGATACGGCGCAAGGCCTGGCATCGTGTTGAGGTGTTCCAGTTTCGCCAGGTCGTCTGCGGTATAAACAGGCTTGACTTCGATGCCTTCAGGCGTGTTCCAGACAAGTTCATCAGGACTCTTGCCCTTCAGTTCTTTAGCTGCCAGGTCGTTCCAGTCGGAAAGTGACGGTTTTTTGGAATTCACTGTTAACCCTGTCAGTCAAGAATCGACTATTGTGCGATACTCTCGTCGAGTCAGTTTTTCGGGTAACCGATAGAATTGAGCGCTTCGGTAATTTCATCAAGAATCACCGGGTCGTCAATGGTCGCAGGCATTTTCCACGGTTCGGCGTTTGCGATTTTCTGCATGGTGCCTCTTAAGATTTTGCCCGAGCGGGTTTTTGGCAGCCGCTTGACGACGACAGCTTGTTTGAATGCTGCAACAGGTCCGATTTTTTGCCGAACCAGTTTGATACACTCATCAACGATTTCATTATCGCTGCGTTCACAACCGGAGTTCACAACCAGAAACCCCAGCGGCAACTGGCCCTTTAGTGAATCGTTCACACCGCTTACAGCACATTCGGCAACGTCCGGGTGGGAAGTCAGCACTTCTTCCATTGCCCCGGTAGACAGTCGATGGCCGGCAACATTGATGATGTCGTCTGTCCGGGACATGACAAAAACATAACCGTCTTCGTCGATATACCCGGCATCAGCGGTTTTGTAATAGCCTGGAAATTCCGCCAGATAGGTGTCATAAAAACGCTTTTTCGCATTCCACAGGGTTGGAAAAGTCCCAGGTGGCAAAGGAAGTCTTGCGACCAAAGAGCCGATTTCGCCAGCGGCAACCGGTTCATTGTTTTCGTCAACCGCTTGCAGGTCCCATCCGGGAACCGGCTTTGACGGCGACCCTTCTTTTATCGCAATTGTCTCGATTCCAATGCAGTTGGAACATATCGACCATCCTGTCTCGGTTTGCCACCAATGGTCTATTACCGGAACTTGAAGTTTGTCTTCAGCCCAGTGCAGCGTATCGGGGTCGGTTCTTTCTCCTGCCAGAAACAATGTGCGAAAACATGACATGTCATGTTTTTTCAAGTGCTCTGCGGTGGGGTCTTCTTTTTTTACGGCTCGAAAGGCGGTTGGCGCAGTGAAAAGTGTGGACACGTTATGCTGCGAAATTACCCGCCAAAACGCCCCAGGATCAGGTGTTCCGACAGGTTTACCTTCATACAGGATTGTTGTGTTCCCGGCAAATAGCGGTGCGTAAATAATGTACGAATGTCCAACTACCCATCCCACATCGGAGGCGGCCCAGAACACTTCACCTGGTTCCACACCATAGATATTTTTCATCGACCATTTCAATGCGACAATGTGCCCGCCGGTGTCTCGGACAACTCCTTTTGGCTGTCCGGTTGTGCCTGATGTGTAGATGATATAAAGCGGATCGGTTGCTTTGACTGCGACACAGTCTACAGGTTGTGCCTGCGCCATTTGTTCATTCCAGCAGTAATCTGTGCCATCGATCATTTTTGCCTGTGCTTCAGGGCGCGGAAATACCACGCAGGCCGCAGGTTTGTGTGACGAAAGTTCAATTGCTTCATCTACCAAAGGCTTGTATTCGATGACTCGTCCCGGTTCGAGTCCGCACGATGCGGTTATGATCACAGTAGGCGTTGCATCGTCGATACGCACTGCAAGCTCATTCGATGCGAACCCGCCGAACACTATTGAGTGAATTGCTCCTAAACGGGCACAGGCCAATACTGCGATCACGGTCTCAGGAATCATCGGCATGTAGACAACAACCCGGCTGCCTTTTTCAACTCCTAAAGACCTCAGAACACCGGCAAATTTAGCTGTCTCGTGTGTCAATTCCCGATAGGTGTAACGGCGCACTTCACCGGTCATTGCTGAATCGTAAATCAGTGCATTTTGATCTGCACGTCCTTCGGTCAGATGCAAATCCAGTGCGTTATAACAGGTGTTGAGTTCACCACCGCTAAACCACCGGTAGTAGGGTTTGTCAGTGTCATCAAGCACTTTGTCCCAAGGTTTGTCCCAATGCACGTCTTTAGCGATCTCACCCCAGAATTGGACTGGATCGTTGAGAGACTTTTGGTATTCAGATTGAAATCGGCTCATAGTCGAAAATTGGTGGAAATTACAAATTCAATAATTGTTGGCATCATTTTGATACGTGACAAAACCTACAAATATATCAATTGCGGGTGCAAAAAAGAATTTGGCAGGCGATTGATGCTCACATATTCTTCATGTCGTAGACTTACAGCAATGATACCGTTATAAACCGAAACGTATTTTGATGGTAGTCTGTTCAGGCACTTGTTCCATATATTAATGGTTCAACGATCGATGTCAACGGCGGACAACACATGTACCTGATTCCAATCGATGAAGTTCGTAGCATCAAGAAACATTCCAATCGATGCCTTTACGACACCGAGGAAAGCCGCTGCGTGACCTTGTGCATTTAATGCCACGCGTCGCATTAAAGACACCGCTGGTGCTGAATTGGGTCATCTGGTTAAGACCGACAATCGCAAGTTCATTGGCAGGAAAATTGTGCTAAGACGCAGTGAGTCTGCGAATAACTGGTGTATGAAACTGTTCGCGATTCAGTTCGATGATATCGATGCTGTTCTACCCGCGTTCGGTTGATCAAGGTGAGCAGGTTGTTGGTATTGTTACCTCGGGTGCTCATGGTCATCGAACCGGCGAATCCCTGGCACTGGTCTATTTGACAGACAAAGCAGACATCGACGCCGGGTAGTTTGAAGTTCAGGTGATTGGGGACAGGTATCGCACGACAATGTTGGAAGACTCGCCTTCGATCCGAAAAACAGTTTAATGCGACATGAAAGCGCTGTGAAATTTCAGGCTTGATCGATCGATTTATTTGGGTAAATTAATCTGAGTATAATAAGTAAATTAGGATACTATTCCTAATAAACTTAGTAAATGCGGATATAAATGGACAATCTGTACAAGAGAGTGTGTCGGCTATCATTGCCTCTCGGTCAATCGGCTTTTCTTTGGGGACCGCGGCAAACTGGTAAATCTACGCTGCTGAAACAGCAATTTGCGAATAGCATAAATTTCGACTTGCTTAATGCCAGGACAATGCTGCGCTTCATGTCTGCGCCAAATACCCTTGGTGAAGAGCTTCGCTCATTTGGTTCAGTCGCTTATGGCGAACCGGTCATCATTGATGAGATTCAGAAAGTCCCCTCACTATTGGATGAAGTCCACCGGTTGATTGAGTCAGAAAACATGAGCTTTGTGCTCTGTGGCTCCAGTGCCAGAAAACTCAAGCGCACTGGTGTAAATCTACTTGGCGGCAGGGCTTGGAAGTTCACTTTGCATCCACTAACCTGGAGTGAGGTGCCCAGTTTCGACATGCTTACTGCGATGTCAACTGGAATGTTGCCAGGACTCTACGCGAAAAAGTTCGCTCATAGGTCACTTAGGGCATACGTACAGGACTATCTAACTCAAGAAGTGATCAATGAGGCGCTGGTTAGAAATGCAGCTGGCTTTTCTCGATTTTTCGACACTTTGCCGTTTTGTCATGGACAGATGCTGAATTTTTCTGCAATCGCTCGTGATTGCGCTGTCGATGCGAAAACCGTTCGCGTGTATTTTGATATTCTGGTTGACACACTGGTGGGGCACCTGATTTTTCCATACACAAAGAAAACTAATCGTCGGACAATTTCGACTGCTCCAAAATTCTATCTATTTGATATCGGAGTGGCAAATTACATTTTGGGTAATGCAATCAACAATTCGCACGGCAACAACTTTGGACAGAGTTTTGAACATTTTATTTTTCTCGAACTTGTGGCGGCCAATAGTTACCAGGAATGGGATATGAAAATCAAGTACTGGCGCACGAATAGTGGTCTTGAGGTGGATTTTGTTTTAGGTGACGGATCGGTAGCGATTGAGGTGAAAAGCCGTATTCACCCGAGTGATTTACGTGGGATGAAAGCATTCGTTGATGAGTTCAAACCTCAAAGGTCGATCATAGTGACATCAGATCCCATCAATCGGGTTGTTGATGGGATCGAAATATTGAACTACGAGTATTTTCTTGATCAACTTAATCAGGGCAAGTTGCTGTGAATATTTGTTTGACGCAACACGAATTCACAATGAATTTTAAGTTTTGTACCATCACCGTATGTATCGCTAAGGTGCAAGATTTGATTTTTTTATGATTAGCATCAATGCCTTTGGTGTCAAGGTTAATCAATGCATTTTTCACTGCTCCTGTTGAAGATGGAACCACTCATACTGCCTGTTTTGCGATCATGTCACAAACAACATAGTCACTAAATCAGCGCCGGCTTTGTGAATTTCGGATATCATTATTTTTGTTCATGATTTGGATGCTACTTTTGGTAGTATCGCTGGTCAATCCAGCTTGGCACATAGAATGCCGTATTTCTTGCTAATGGAGGTATCCATTTCGTTAATTGCCATCTATTAGAGGCAGTCGATGTGAAGGAAATGTTGATTAAAAACCAGGCTGAGGGGATTGTGCTTCTTCTCGCCTTTTCGGCGATGGTTTTTACTCACAATGTTGCGGCAAGCAACTGTAGCGCCGAGCCTGAGGAAGACCCCGTCATGGTTGATGAAGGGGACAACGCCTTATTTAGAATCACCGTCAAGTGCGACACAACCTACTGGACATGGAGAACATTTCGCTACGTCTACAACACACAAGACGATAGTGCGAACAGCTCAGATGACTACAACGAGAGGAGGAATGGGGAGCACATTTTTTACCCGGGAAACCATAACAGCACCCGGACCACTGGGGTAAAAACCTTCGCTGATGATGATTGCGAAGGCGATGAGGAATTCAAGTTAATCTATAAACTGCAGGGTAAGACGAATGCAGGGTGGACCGACTGGTCTGGAGGTGTCGGCGGTTTGCCTGGCACCTTGTCCGTTAGCAGCAAGATCAATGATAAGACACCACGGTGCTAGTCGCTCAGCAGTTGCCAAAAAGCCAATCTTCAGCCACCAATAGCCAACGATCGTGCGACCGGCATCTTGAAAAGGTGTCTATTTCACCGGTTGTAATTTGGGGTTAGCAAAAAGGACACTCTCAACCCACAAGCCGATGAAAAATACATTCAATCTGTTTGGCGAAGTGCAGTTGCAACCGTTGGGTTTGATGCGCCTGATCCAATAAAAAACACCTGCACCGGTCTCGATCCGGCATTATCTGTATTTGGCAGATATGGTTGTACGCATTGCGAAAGAACTGGTACCCCAGTTCGCTTTGGACTTGCTTGTAATAGCTGCAGGCTGCTGAGGTAGATATGGATATTGCTGCAGCGAAATGACTATCGTTGGTTTGCAGTCAATGAAGCTTTCAATCGTGGCCACTGTTCGTTGTGTTGTAAATCTTGCACTGAATCGGTCAGGATGAAGCTATTTGATAAACTGAAGCGATGGCTCAACACTTATTTGGTCCCCCTTGCCGCAGATGCCGCCACCGGTCCTCATTAACGTTGGTAGATTCTCACTTTCGGTGTTGTAATTCCCCAGAACAGGGCTGTAAAATATCGAATGCACACAGATTCAGTTTTGGACGGTGTTTTGTCCCTGTAAGGGTACTTGGAAAATTCTAATTGCTGCGGGCATATTTAATCATTCAATAGTGCCCGGTTCACGCCGGATTGTCAACTGAACAACGAGTTGTCGTTTTAATTTCGCCACCATTACAAAAGGAGCATCCTATTATGGAATTCGAGCACATAATTGCGCAAACACGAGGCAATGTTGGACTGATTACGTTTAATCGCCCGAAGGTTCTTAATGCCTTGTCTTCGGAGGTGATGGATGAGCTGGGAAGCGCAATCGATACCTTTGAAAACGACGACTCGGTCGGTGCAATCGTCATAACCGGCAGCGAAAAGGCATTTGCGGCAGGCGCAGATATCACGCAGATGAAAGACAAGACATTCGCCGATGCATACGCTGGCAATTTCATCAGTTCAAATTGGGAAAGAGTCACGCAGTGTCGAAAACCGGTAATTGCCGCAGTCGGCGGTTATGCCTTGGGAGGCGGCTGTGAATTGGCAATGATGTGCGATTTCATACTTGCAGGAGACAATGCACAGTTTGGCCAGCCCGAAATACTTCTTGGAATAATTCCCGGTGCCGGAGGTACACAACGACTCACCCGAGCGGTGGGAAAATCCAAATCAATGGACATGTGCCTGACAGGTCGAAAAATGGATGCCGAAGAAGCGGAGCGCTGTGGGCTGGTATCTCGTATTTTTCCAGTGAGCGAACTCGTCGAGCGCTCTGTCGAAATCGCACAGGGTATTGCAGATTTCTCGAGAATCGCAGCGACGATGGTTACTGAAACTGTCGACAGGGCGTATGAGACAACGCTGTCAGAAGGTGTTTTGTTCGAAAGAAGGGCGTTTCATTCAATGTTCGCTACCAATGATCAAAAAGAAGGAATGTCAGCGTTTGTTGAAAAAAGAAAAGCAAACTGGACACACAGTTAAATGATCAAGGCAATTTGCCTGCGGACAATATACTGAACTGTAGGTGGGTTAAACCCTCACTTGCGGCTGCACCTAAGTCCAAGTCAAATTCCAAACTGTGATGACCATAACGCAGGCGTAAAAATAACGCAGGCGTAAAAACTTAAGCGACTAATACAAGCGGTTAACTCCGGTCGGCCTTAATCGGCACCTGCATACTGCCGATTTTTTCTATGTTGCACTCAAGTACATCGCCAATTGCGACGGGACCAACTCCTTCTGGTGTGCCGGACATAATGACGTCTCCTGGGTACAGTGTGTAAAAAGACGAAGCATACGAAATCAGTTTTCGGGTAGAGTAAATCATCTCGGATGTATTCGAGTTTTGCTTGGTGTTGCCATTTATGGAAAGGGAAATATCCAGGTTATCGGGATTTTCAATCTCATTGGTGGTCACCAGCCACGGACCGAGAACAGAGTGCGAGTCAGCTGCTTTTCTCATGCTGCGGTCTTCTGAACCCCGGATCGTCATATCCAGTCCGATGGTATAACCGGCAACATATTCCAATGCTTCCTGTTCATCGACGTTGCGGCAGTTTCTGCCGATAATGATTGCGAATTCAACTTCGTGATCAGTGCGTCGCCCTTCAAACCGAAGTTTCACACCATCATCAGGACCAACTGGCACTGGTGATTTTAAAAACAGTCCGTGGGTTTCAATGCTTTTTACGTCACCACCTGCACTGATTTCCGGATCCTCATTGACCTCTTCATGGTGGGCGCGGTAGTTGACAGTCGCCCCAATGATTTTGGAAGGGCGCGCAACGGGACTGTTTAACTGTACGTCCCGCATTGAATAAGTCTCTGCAGTACGGCGAAGTCTGTGGATTTGCGGTAATAGGGAATCAAGATTTGCAATCAGCAAATCACCTGGCGGTTGCGGCCATGTCGGAAGCTTAATGCTCTGAATCACCTCAGTGACATCCTGAACACCGCGTCCGGTCACAACACCGAGATTTGTTTCATTGAATCGGCAAATTTTCATGCAAGTATTCCGTGACTAAGTGCTGTTGATGAAACAACATTGGTTAAACCAAATCATCGTCTCGTTAGTTTATATGATTTGGCTCGAACTAAGGCGGGTAAATCCACTGCCAGGTCTGTAAGCAAATCCGGTGCCGCCCCTACGCGGTCAAATTCCAAGGTGCAAATTTCTGCCCGTTGGCGAAGATCTATGCATCTTGAGTTCCATTGAATTAAAGCGGAACAAATATTTCAATCTACGCAGTGAACTGTGCTCTGAAATTCTCTATACATCATGTGCATAGTTCGGGATCTGATGAGGTCTAAGCGCAGCAAAGTTTCCAATCGATTGGCACTGCCTGCAATTGCAGTTTTCGTCTGTCAACATTGCTGCCTGACTACAACGAATTACCGGATAGTTTCTGCTCGAATCCTCTTCATATTTACAACGCCTTTGACTTATTTTATCCAGCGCAGCAAAAAATTCGTATTTTTTTAACTCCAGTCGGTGCTGTCTGGACACGACACTGGCTGGCAAGTCTTGCTGTTTATAGAAATTCACATAACTATCTGATTGTTATAACAATAATCTGGAATATCAAATAAAAGATGCAGATTCCAAGATGATAAAAATCGGCAAAATTCAAACCGTAAATCGCAGCCAGTTTGAAGTCATGAAAAATTTATTTGACATTTGCAAAATATATCGTCAAAATATGGGGAAAAGTGCCTAAACGGGGAAAATAGTGGGATTTAGTGTGATAAACGAACATTTTAATAAGGACATTGTGACGCAATGTTGAACGAATTAACAGGATCTTATTCAGTCACAGTTGACTCCAAAGGTCGCGTGGTCATTCCAGCGGGTTTCAGAGATTTACTTCTCTCGGAATGTGAGGGTCAACTTGCGATTGGCCTTGACGCGACTGAAAACTGTCTGGTCATACATACCCGCGCGCACTGGGAGGAGCTCAAGTCCGTACTGCTTTCGATGAAAAGCGCCAAATCCTCCGTCAGAGAAATGAAAAGAATATTACTGGGCAGCACCAAGTTTGCTGAGATTGATTCTTCCGGCAGACTGCTGGTGCCCAAAGAGCTCAGAATGATTGCACAAATTGAAGTGAACCAATCCGCATTGCTAATGGGAAATGGCAAGTCCATCGAACTTTGGAACATCGAATTTTTCGAGCAAAGCGTAACCTCTATTCGCAGCAAAGTCAGGGAAGGGGAAGAACACCAGCAGATTCTGGACCAACTGGATTACTGATCTTTGGTGAAACAATATGAATATCCAAAACGCAAATCCCGAACACGAAGCGGTAATGCTTCGAGAAGCGGTCGAATCTGTTGTGACCGAACAAAACGGCGTTTATGTTGATGCAACGTACGGAAGGGGAGGGCATTCAGGCGCGATCCTCAAGCACTTAGGCCAAAGCGGCAAACTGTTTGCCTTCGACTGCGATACCGATGCGATCGCTGCGGCAAAACTCAATCATCAAGGTGACCGCCGATTCGAGCCGATCGAGGCATGCTTCAGCGCAATTGAATCTGAACTGCGAAGTCGTTGCCCGTCTGTCGAGATTTCCGGCATTATTGCAGACCTTGGGGTTTCTTCTCCCCAGCTTGATCAGGCCGAGCGAGGATTCAGTTTTCTGCGTGACGGTCCGCTTGACATGCGCATGAATCCCAATGAAGGGGTTTGCGCTCAGGTGTGGCTTCAAAATGCAAGTGAAAAATCAATATCCAACACGATTCGCACGCTCGGTGAAGAACGATACGCCCGCAGAATTGCGCGCGCAATTGTAACCGCCAGGCAGGTAGACCCCATACAAACGACTGCGCAACTCGCACACATTGTTAGGCAGTGCGTGCCCACAACTGAAAAGGACAAACATCCAGCGACGAGAACCTTTCTCGCCATTCGAATGAAGGTGAATCAGGAACTTGAGAAACTCGAAAAATTTCTCCCTCAGTGTGTGAGTCTGCTGAAAACCGGTGGCAGACTGGTGATCATCACTTTTCATTCGCTCGAAGACCGCCTGGTCAAACGATTTATTCGAGATGCTGCAATCGGTGCACCCGGTCCGCGCGGTGTGCCGTTTCGAACAAGCGACTTCAAGCCCACACTCACAGTAGTCGGCAAAGCGCGCCGACCCTCCAGTGACGAAGTGCGCAGGAATCGCAGAGCACGAAGCGCAATGATGCGGGTCGCACAGCGAACAGGCGTCGAAGCCAATGCGTAAGTTTACTTACTTTTTCATTTTTGTCACGTTTGTATCAGCACTTGGCGTGATATGGATTCGTCACGCCAATCGCGAAGCGACTGTGGAACTCCATAGCGTGTATCACCAAAGAGACAATTTGCAAGACCAATGGAGGCAGCTGATTCTTGAAAGAACTGCTCTTGGAAGAATCGACCGATTGGAAAACTGGGTGAAGTCGAATAACGCGTTTGCACCGCCGAGCGACACGCAGGTGATTCTTGTGGGTGCTGACGAGTCAGTTTCACAAACAATCCAACACCAACACCAACAACAATAAGCATCAGTGAATTACCGCGAACCCTACATCGTACCCAGACGCCACCTGATTGCACTGGCTGTAATCTTTAGCGCGCTGGTGCTGCTCGGCGCCCGGGCCGCATACCTGCAGATATTCGCAACTGACATGCTTCAGACACAGGGCAACGCGCGCTACCTCAGAAATGAAGTGATTAAACCGAATCGCGGGCTGATCAAGGACCGAAACGGTGAACTTTTAGCGGTCAGTACTCCTGTAGATTCGATATGGGCCGAGCCGCATGTGCTGATTAATCACTCTAGTCGCTGGGATGAGTTGGCCGAAGCTGTAGGGGTCTCAAGCGGCCGGCTTAAACTGAGCCTGGATAAATACAACAATGCCAATCGCAGGTTCATGTATCTCAAACGCCATCTCACACCACAGCATGCTGCTGAAGTGGAGAGCCTTGATGTGCCGGGTGTTCACTTGCTCAGAGAATATCGACGTTATTACCCGCAAGGCGAAATCGCGTCGAACCTCGTGGGCTATACCAACATTGACGATGTGGGGCTTGAAGGCATCGAGCGGGTGATGAACTCGCGTCTGGAAGGCGAATATGGACTGCGACAAGTCCTCAAGGATAAGAACGGTCGCACAATCGAAACAGTGCAATACGTACAAGGGGTCGAAAACGGAAAAGATGTCGTTTTGAGCATTGATGCGAGAATTCAACATGTTGTCCATAGAGCATTGGCTGATGCGCTCGCCAAAGAGCGCGCATACAAGGCAATCAGCGTGGTTGTTGATGTCGATACAGGGGAAATTCTCGCAATTGCCAATGTTCCCAGTTTTAATCCGAATATTGTCAGCGACCGAACAATTACCCGCAACTTCGCCGCAACCGATGTGTTTGAACCAGGTTCAGTTGTCAAGCCTTTTCTTGTCGCCAAGGCAATTATGGATGGTGTGGTTACTCCTCATACAGTCATTGATACCGCTCCAGGCGAGATCCGACTCGATGGTTTCAAAATTAGCGATATTCGCAATTACGGTGAGCTGTCCGTTGAGGACATCATTATGAAATCAAGCAATATTGGTGTCGTAAAAATCGGTGAGCATATCGACCCGGACAGCCTGATGGATTTTTACGCGCAGGTTGGATTCGGATCTGAAACCTCAAGCGGATTATCCGGCGAGCAGCCGGGGCTTTTCCCTCGTCGAAGCAAATGGCGCCCCAGCGAACGCGCAACGCTGGCATTCGGATATGGTTTTTCTGTCACTCCCTTACAGCTCGTGCAGGCGTATGCCGCGATCGCAAACGGTGGTGTTTTGGTTCCGCTTTCTATTGTTGCTGATGATTCGCTGCTGAAAAATCGCCAGAAGATTATGCCAAGCGCACTTGCGACAGACATGATTGCAATGCTTGAAAAAGTTGTGACGCCAACTGGAACAGCCAAACGCGCTGCGATTCCCCACTATCGTGTGGCCGGAAAATCTGCCACTGTGCAAAAGCTGATTGACGGCAGATACAGCGAAAACAATCATTTGGCGGTTTTTGTCGGCTTTGCTCCGGCATCCGATCCTAAAATTGCGGTCGCTGTTGTCGTTGACGATCCCAAAGGCGAAGTGCATTACGGCGGGGCAGTAGCAGCCCCGGTTTTTCAAACCATCATGAGCAAATCGCTTCGCATTCTCGATATCCCGCCTGACGATGTCAAGAAATTTGCAACCAATAAACAAAGCGAACTTGCTCAGACCGAGACTGTGCTATGAATGCCCAAGGCGCTGAATCAGATATGACACCTCAAAGCCTGCATTCGCTGCTCGACGGTATTGCCCGCTTCGATGGCGCCGACGATGTGTCCGTAGACCACATTACCCTCGACAGCCGAAAAGTCAGCAAAGGCGGAGTGTTCTTCGCAATGCCAGGCAGCGCAGGCGATGGCAGAAAACATATCGCAAGTGCAATTCAATCCGGTGCCAGTGCAATCGTCTACGAATCAAGTGACGGGCAGTTATTCGAAGACGAACACATCCCTTGTGTTGGCGTAGACAACCTAAGACAACGCGTCGGTCATGTCGCACATCAGTTCTATGGAAAACCGTCATCTCAACTGCATGTCATCGGTATTACCGGAACCAATGGGAAATCGACTTGTGCAATCCTGACCGCACAGGCACTTGAGTCATTAGGAAAAAAATGCGCAGTCGTTGGCACTTTAGGCAGTGGATATTTCAACCGCCTCGAAAGTCAGGGGCTTACGACACCCGATGCGGTGAGTTTGCATCAGCAATTCGCCTCATTTGTTGAATCCAAAGCGCAATTCGTGTGTCTTGAGGTGTCATCTCATGCACTCGACCAGTCAAGGACCAATGGCGTTCGTTTTACATCCGTTGTGTTTACGAATCTGTCGAGCGATCACATGGACTATCACCTAACTCGCCAGCACTATCGCGACAGCAAGGCAAAATTGTTTGTAGACACTTCGGCAGACAACGCAGTATTGAATATAGACGATGATTTCGGTCGTTCAATGCTGAACCGAACCCGGGCGCAAAACGCAATCAGCTACGGAAGCGGTGCTTCCGATGTGAGGTTGATCGAATATCAGGCCAGCCGCACAGGCTTGAAACTTGTCATTGAGATTGAAGGCGAAAAATTACAAGTTCAAAACGAAATTCTCGGTATGTTTAATGCCTTGAATATTACTGCTGTTGCTGCAGTGCTGTATGCGCTCGGCACTTCGCTCGCAGACATCAAATGCGCGTTGAACGAATTAACACCGGTCGAAGGTCGAATGCAGAGAATTCAAGGCGGTGACAACAGGCCCGATGTGGTTATTGACTACGCACACACCCCACATGGTCTTGAATGCGCACTTTCCAGCCTTCGGCAAATCAAATACGAAAATGTGATTTGTGTTTTCGGCTGCGGTGGGGATCGAGACATTGGAAAACGCCCGTTGATGGGGCAGATTGCCGAGAAACTGGCAAATCGGGTGATACTCACAGATGACAATCCGCGCAGTGAAGCTCCGGCATCCATTACCGACTCGATCGCATCAGGCATGCTGCGAAGTCCGCAAGTCATTCACAACCGACGTGAAGCGATCCGAACTGCAATTTGTGAATCAGGCGCTCGAGATATCGTGCTGATTGCCGGCAAAGGACATGAGAATTACCAGATCTATGGCTCGCAAACCCTTGTGTTCAGCGACCAGGCGGTAGTTTGCGAAACACTGGGCAGCAGCGAATGATGACAATGCAAAGCGTAGCGCAATATGCATGCGGCACCAGGTTCGGTGCTGATGCGGCCGTGTTGGGTGTGACGACCGATTCTAGAACCACACAACCCGGAGAGTTATTTGTCGCGTTGCGCGGTGAACACTTCGATGGACATGATTATGTTCAAAGCGCCGAACAAAAAGGTGCTGCAGGTGCCTTGGTTGAACATCGCGGTAACGTCAAACTGCCTCAAGTGGTAGTAGACGACAGTGGCCATGCGTTATGTGAACTGGCAAGGCGCTGGCGGGCTGAATTTGACTTGCCTATGGTTGCTGTCACCGGTTCAAATGGCAAGACTACAGTTAAGGAACTTGTCGGAAACATGTTGAATTGCCAAGGCAATACACTGGTATCAAAAGGAAATTTCAACAACGAAATCGGACTGCCCTTGTCGCTGCTAAGGCTTCGCGGCGAACATTGCTTTGCAGTCGTAGAACTTGGCATGAACCAGATCGGTGAAATCTCGAAACTTTCGAATATCACAGCACCTTCGGTTGCAATTATTACAAACGCAGCCCAGGCGCATCTTCAGTTCATCAAATCAGTAGAGCAAGTGGCAGTGGAAAAAGGCGACATTATTGACGGTCTGGGCGCCAACAGCACTTGTGTACTGAATCGAGATGACAGTCATTTTGACTATTGGTCGTCTCGAGCCCGCGGTCTTGCACACACAGTAATCAGTTTTGGCTTGTCGGCCAACGCGGATGTGCACGCGCATTTCGAACTTGGTCAGACATCTACGCACCTGGATATATCCACACCGGCCGGTTCAGTTCAGGCAACATTGAATTTACCGGGTGTTCACAACGTAAAAAACGCATTGGCAGCAACAAGCGCAGCGATCGCGCTAGACATCCCGTTGTCTGCAATCCAAACCGGATTGGAACGTTCGTCTGGTGTCAAAGGACGACTGCAAATGCGTCGTCACTTGAAAAACGGAACGCTTGTGGATGATACCTACAACGCAAATCCCGCATCTATGGAAGCCGCGATCGAAGTGTTGGCTGCTTTTCCCGGTGACAGACGATTGGTCATCGGTGATATGTTCGAGCTCGGCGACCAACAAGTCGAGTTTCACAGGCAGGTCGGTGAAAGTGCGCGACGGCGCGGAATCGGGCGACTATATGCGATCGGTGCTTTAAGCGCTGCAGCAGTTGAGAAGTTTGGCATCGGTGCAAAACACTATACACAACACGAACATATTGTTGATGACCTGTTAGGCCAGATTGATTCGAATACGGTTATTTTGGTCAAAGGTTCACGAGGCATGAAGATGGAACAAATCACAGATGCGCTGTGTGCGTCTGAGTCACAGCTGAAAGGAGATGCAAGATGCTGACGAGCCTTTTCCTTTCAATGGCAGACGAAATATCGGTATTCAATGTGTTTCGTTACCTGACATTTCGCGGCATACTGGCAGTGTTCACGGCACTGGGTATGGGTGTTGCGCTATACCCCTACGCCATTGCCAAGCTCAAAGCGCTGTCAATTGGCGAAGTCACGCGAGATGACGATGTGCCAATGCATTCTTCAAAAGGAGGCACGCCAACGATGGGTGGTGTGATCATATTGTTTTCAACTGCGGTCGCGACCCTGTTCTGGGCTGATTTGTCGGTAAGGTTTGTGTGGATTGCGTTGGCTGGGATGATCGCGTTTGGTGTGATCGGGTTTGTCGATGACTACCTGAAACTCAAATCAACGCGTACAAAACGCGGGCTAAGTGTTCGGGGCAAGCTGGTGGCACAGATTTTGGCAGCGTTGGTGATTGCGCTGGTGCTTTATCAAACAGCGACGACGAGCGCAGAAACCGCTTATCTGCTTCCGTTTTTCAAGGATGTGTTAATTGATCTGGGGCTGTGGTTTATCCCGTTAACCGTGCTGGTGGCGGTTGCAACTTCCAATTCGGTCAATCTCACTGACGGTCTCGATGGTCTCGCCATTATGCCGATCGTCCTGGTGGCAGGCGGACTGGGCATATTCAGTTATGCTTCGGGACATGTCATATTTTCCGATTATCTGGCAATTCCTTTCATCGAAGGTGCCGGAGAACTTGTGGTTTTCTGCGCATCTGTGGTCGGAGCAGGACTGGCATTTCTAACCTACAACTGTCATCCGGCACAAATATTCATGGGCGACACCGGGTCAATGGCTCTAGGTGCTGCACTGGCACTTGTTGCCGTGATCGTCCGACAGGAAGTGGTGCTGTTTATTATGGGCGGGTTGTTTGTCATTGAAGCGGTTTCAGTGATCAGCCAGGTCGCTGCGTTCAAGTTATTCGGACGTCGAATCTGGCTGATGAGTCCGATTCATCACCATTTTGAACTCAAAGGTTGGCCAGAATCCAGAATTACGGTTCGTTTCTGGATCATTTCCCTGGTGTTGACATTGGCCGGCCTGTCAACATTGAAGATACGTTAAGTTAATGCAAGGTGCTGATATGTTAAATAAAACTATTGCAAATGGAACAGCGAAAAGCGCAATTGTAGTGGGGCTCGGACGAAATGCCATTGCCAGTGCAACCTTCCTGCAGGATGCAGGTTGGGATGTCGAGGCGACAGACATGCGATCAAATCCTCAGCTCGAAGATACTTTCTACTCGGCTTTGCCTTGCGTACCAATACACGTTCCACTTGAACCGGAGATCTTCTTGCATGCAGATCTCATCGTGTTGAGTTCGACACCTGCGGTGAACGCTAGAGTTGAAAAAATGGCTAAACAATGCGATGTCGAGATACTCAACAGTTTGGATCTCTACTTCCAATGTCGCACTTCGGAGACGATCGCGGTCGCCGGTACCAACGGCAAAAGTACCGTTTCGTCGCTCGTGGAATCAATCTTGTCCCACCACGCAGTAGATATTGCACTGAGTGCTTCGAATACTATGCCATTCGCAGAATTGCTTAACCAGAACAAAGTGGATGTACATTTGCTTGAACTGTCAGCATTTCATATTGAACAGGCCCGCTCAATTGATGCGGATGTCGGTGTGTTGCTCAACGTTTATCCAGAGCATAACGAACGCTATGCGGATTTTGATGTGTATGCTCAAATCATGGGACGCTCAGTCATACACGCAAAACGTTCAGTGATCAATCGCGATGATCCGGTGATTTCCAATTTGAATTCCAGGACAAAGGTAGTCGATGACTACATCAGTTTCGGCTTGAGTCCGCCGATGCGGCCGACGGATTACGGTCTGGTTGACGACGACGATGGCCGATGGATTGTGCGCGGGGACGATCGGCTGGTTAATTTGAACAAATGCACTTTAGTCGGAGCCAATCGAGAAGCGAATCTGCTGGCAGGTTGCGCTGTTGCCGATTGTGCCGGCTACCCGGTGGATGAAGTCGTAAACGCAGTTGAAAAATTCCCCGGACTGCCATACCGATGCACAGAAGAAGGCAGTTGGAACGGCGTGCGATGGATTAATGATGCGCGATCCGACAATGTCGGAGCGTCAATCGCAGCTATCGAATCAAGTGCCGAACCGGTTGTGCTGATTACCGGAGGGGTTAACAACGGTGCCGACTTCACCGAGATTCCACAACGGGTGAACGGGAAGTTGAGAGGCTGTGTGGTTTTTGGCAGAGATCAAATCGATATTGCCCGAAGTTTGGGTGCAGTCTCAAAACTCGAGCAAGCCGATGATATCTGCCAGGCAATAAAGGCAGCCCAAAGCATTGCCAAAGAAGGAGACCGGGTTGTCTTTTCACCGGGCTGCACAAGCTTTGACATGTTTACCGACTACGAACACCGCGGCAAAACCTTCAGTGACGAGCTGCATATACATTTCGATGAATACAACTGAAAACAGTGTTGAATACTATGGGGCTGTGAGGCCCATGGTTCCTTATGACCCGATGTTGCTAACGGTATATCTGCTGTTGGTTGGTATCGGTACGATTGCTGTCTACTCGGCGACTATCGCGCACGCGTTCGCAGCAGATGACCTGTTTATGTTTTTACGCAGAAATGGCATCAACGTCCTTTTGGCGCTGACCGCATTTTTGTTTATGTCAGTTATTCGAGTGGAAGTATGGCAGCGATATTCGTCAATGCTGCTGCTGGCGGGTCTGGTTTTGCTGATCGCTGTGTTGATACCGTCAATCGGTGCGGAAATCAACGGCAGCCGTCGCTGGATCAGTGTGGCAGGCAAGTACTTTCAGCCTTCTGAGTTATCTGAGTTTGCACTTTTAATCTTTACCGCGAACTACCTGACGCGAAATCAACACCGCATACACGACTTTGTCACCGGCATACTGCCGATTGGAATGATTTATCTGATTTTTTCAGCATTGTTGATTCTGGAGCCGGACTTTGGCAGCGTCGTTGTTTGTGGGGCAACAATATTTGCCATGTTTTATCTAAACGGCGCTGATCTCAAACACCTCGGCGGGATCATGGCAACAGGTGTTGCAGCACTTGTGGTCCTGATCGTGATTGAACCGTATCGCATGGGTCGGATGACAGCATTTTTAAATCCGTTCGACGATTCATTTGCCAGTGGCTTTCAATTGGTGCAATCACTGATTGCATTCGGACGCGGTGAGGTTTTCGGTGTCGGAATCGGTAACAGCGTGCAGAAACTGTTTTATCTGCCTTATGCAGAAAGCGATTTTCTGCTGGCGATTATTGCTGAAGAATGGGGTTTTGTCGGCATCAGCTGCGTGATTGTGCTTTTTGGAATTCTGATTTGGAGAATCTTCTACATCTCATGGCTTGCAGGTCAGGCAGGCAATCATTTTGCAATGTGTCTGGCTCAGGGTATCGGTCTGGTCATCGCAATTTCGGCACTGGTCAATATGGGGGTCTGCATGGGTGTGCTGCCAACAAAAGGACTCACACTGCCGTTTATGAGTGAGGGAGGAACCAGTTTGATTGTTTATTCAGCTGCCATTGGATGTGTGTTTTCCATCCAGCGTCACCTGCAATACGATTTGGAGAGCGCAAGATGAGCCGCGTAATGATAATGGCCGGAGGTACTGGAGGACACATCTATCCTGCGTTGGCGGTAGGCGCTGCACTGGAAAACCGCGGTGTCAGCGTGTCGTGGATGGGTTCGGCCGGCGGTATGGAAGACAAACTGGTCACTAATGCGGGATTTCCGTTTGATTCGGTGCGCATACAAAAACTGTGGAATTCAAGTCCGGTTCGCTGGCTGACAATGCCGGTTTGGCTAAGCGTGGCGGTAATTCAATGTATTGGCATAATTTTGCGACGCAAGCCAGACGCGCTGCTTGGCATGGGTGGATATGTCTGCGGACCAGGTGGGATTGCCGGCTACTTGCTGCGTCTTCCGCTGCTCATTCATGAATCGAACGCGATTCCCGGTTTTACCAACCGGGTGCTGGCACTGCTTGCTACCCGAGTTCTGACTGGGTTTAAAGATGTTCAAATCGCTGGAAAACCATATTTTACCGGCACTCCGGTGAGTCAGGAAATCATCAATGCAGCCAAGCGAAAGCAAAAGCAGCAGCCAACAACCGATGAACCCCTAAGGCTGCTTGTAATCGGCGGCAGTCAAGGCGCAGCGTCACTCAATTATGCCGTGCCGGCGGCACTCGCCAAGGTGTGCGAACAATGGCGCCCTGTTGTTCACCACCAGTCGGGCATGGGTCAAAGCGAAGCTGTATCGCAAGCCTATGCATCCAATGAGATTGTTGCCAAAGCTGTAGATTACATCGATGACATGGCACAGGCATACCAGTGGGCAGATATTGTTGTTGCAAGAGCAGGTGCTATGACGCTTGCCGAAATCTCGACAGTCGGATTGGCTGCCATATTGGTGCCATATCCACATGCAGCACGCAATCACCAGCTGGCTAATGCGCAAAAAATTACCGGCGATCAAAGCGCAATTCTATGCACCGAAACCGAGGGTTTTGAACACGAGCTGGCCGCTGAACTTGGCCAGTTGCTGCAAGACCGAAGCAAGATACAACAGATGGCCGCTGCAGTGCGTCAGTCGTCACCTGGCGATGCGACAAGCAAAGTTGTTGAACACTGTGTTGAACTGATGCAGTGACTGTTGGCACGATGAGTCAGAACAATTGAAAATCGATAAGTTAATGGACGGATTGGCCGGCGAACTGCGACAAGGTGAGCCCATGAGTCGCCACACCAGTTGGCGCGCCGGTGGCGTTGCCAGTTGGTTCTATACGCCAAAAGGTAAAGATGATTTGAGTGGATTTCTCAAGCGTTTGCCTTCTGGTGTTCCGGTTACGTGGTGTGGGCTTGGCAGCAATACGCTGATCCGCGATGGCGGATTCGAAGGTGTTGTGATATCGACCTTAAAAGGTCTGACTGATTTGAGATTGATCGGTGATAACGCGGTTTACGCGGACGCTGGGGTAACGTGCGCGAAGCTGGCGCGTTTTGCTACCCGCAATTCGCTGTGCGCAGTACAGTTTATGGTTGGCATTCCCGGTACCGTTGGCGGTGCATTGGCAATGAACGCTGGCTGCTTTGGTCAGGAAACCTGGGATGTTGTACACAGTGTTGATGCGATTAACACACGCGGCGAAATCAAAACCCTCAACGCCGCTGAGGTTCGTCACGGATATCGATTCGCCAGGCTCGATGATGATCAGTGGTTTACAGGCGCAGAGTTTGTTATGCAGCCCTGTGACGCCAATGATGCAGAGAACCAAATGAAGGAGTATTTGAGAAAACGATCTGCATCCCAGCCAGTGCAGACAAAAAGCGCAGGCTGTGTGTTTCGCAATCCGCCCGGAGATTTCGCTGCGCGGCTGCTTGAAACTGCAGGCTTGAAAAACTATACGGTCGGTGAGGCGCGCGTTTCACCTGTTCACTCGAACTTCATTGAAAACCAGGGCAACGCTTCGGCACGGGATATTGAAGAGCTCATCACCCATGCCAAAGAGCGAGTCGAAGCGGTTCACGGCGTGCAGCTGGAACTCGAAGTGAAGATTATCGGAAACAGGGCTTGATGCAATGAACCGACGAGAGGCAATTCAAATCGATAACAATAACGAGCGTTTTCGCAATCGACGCGAGCGCCAAGCCGAGCAGCCGCCTGGCAAAATATTTCGGGCATCAGGGCTGGCCGTTGTTCTGTGCATCTTGGCGATGACTGGAATTGCGGTGGATTTCGTGTTGCAGCCTGGTCGATTTCCCATGAAGCACATCACAGTCGAAGGCGATTTGCAAAACGCCCAGCCCAATCAGGTGCGCCAGGCGATTTCGAAAGCGGTGGTGTCAAGCAATATTTTAAGTATCGATATTGCCAAGGCTGCCGCTGCCGCACAGGAATTGCCTTGGGTGGAAAACGTTCAAATAGAACGACAATGGCCAGACACCTTGGTGGTTTATGTCAATGAGCGGATAATCCGCTCGCGCTGGAATGATGACCTGTGGCTCGATCAGTTGGGCAATCCGGTCGAACTGGTCGGTTTCCGCGACACAAGCCTGCCTCATTTAAAAGGGCAGCCGGGCAGCGAACAACAAGTGCTCGCGCAATACCAAAGTTGGCAGACATTGTTCAAACCGTACGGTTTGAGCATCGCCGGACTGAACAAGTCTGGAACAGACAGTTGGGAAATCGTCATTACAGAGATTTCCCGCCTACCCAATGATTCGACAGGTGACAGCGAGCTGCCACCTGAGAATGCATATTTTTCTTTATATCTCGGCAACGTTCAACCACAGTTGAAAATCGAACGATTTATCGAACTGTACACGGGTTCTTTCAAGCCCGTCAGCAGTCAAATACGGCGCATTGATATGCGCTATCAGGACGGTATTTCAATTCAGTGGAAAGACGAACAGCCTCAACAGTTCAGCGGATTGATCAAGGAAACAAAATCATGAATGGGAGTAAACGCATGGCAGTAGCTAAGAATTCCAGCGATCGACTGATCGTTGGACTCGATATCGGTTCATCAAAAGTTACCGTAATCGTATGTGAAGTAAACGAAACTGGTGATATCGAGGTCATTGGCGTTAGCGAAAAGCCCAGCCAGGGCATGCAGCGAGGGATGGTTTCGAACATTGGCTTGATGACTGAGTCTATTGAACAGGCCGTGATGGAAGCCGAAATGATGTCATCGCGAACGATTGACGAAGTGTATGCCGGAATCACCGGTGTGCACATTCGAAGTTACAACTCCTCAGGTGTCGT
This sequence comes from Arenicellales bacterium, assembly GCA_965214785.1. Classification (GTDB taxonomy): domain Bacteria; phylum Pseudomonadota; class Gammaproteobacteria; order Arenicellales; family JAJDZL01; genus JAJDZL01. The sequence continues at coordinate 84,247 of OZ243975.1, forward strand.
TGCGATACGCGGTGGCGAAGTGGCACAGGATGACGTCAATCGAGTCATAGAAGGAGCACGGGCGGTAAAAAAATCGAGTGACGAAACTATTCTTCATGTTTTACCGCAGGCTTTTACCATCGATGATCATCATGGCATTCAAAACCCGATCGGTCTCAACGGTATTCGTCTTGAAGTTAACGTTCACGTTGTTACTGCCAATACAAGTGCTGTTCAGAACATTACGAAGTGCATCAACATGTGTGAGCTCGAAGTCAAAGACATCTTCTTGGATCATCTTGCAACAAGCTACTCGGTTCTAACCGAGGACGAAAAAATGCTTGGTGTTGGAATAATGGACATCGGCGACGATACAACGGATTTGTCAATTTATTGCGACGGTGCCATGCAATATTCAATGACTTTTCCGATGGCGGGGTCTCAGATTACCAACGATATTGCAGTTGTCGTGCATACACCGACTGAAGCGGCCAAGAAAATCAAACATCGGTACGGTTGTGCGCTCGCCAGCGAACTGCCCCAAGACCAGAACATCGATATGCCGTCAATTGGCGATCATGCAGTCAGCGCAATACGGCAAAGGTATCTGGCCGAGGTGATTGAAGCGAGAACCGAAGAGATATTCAGACAAATTTACAATCATCTGGTCGGAACCGAATACCTGGACATGATGCGTGCTGGACTGGTTTTGACCGGCGGCACTTCCAAGCTTAGCAGCATTGATTCACTCGCAGAACGAATGTTTACCACGCCGGTGCGCCTTGGGCTGCCAAATTACGTCGGCTCTTTACGAGAAATCATCCACCACCCCAGATTTGCTACCGCAATCGGGTTGTGTCAGTTTGGACTTGCAAATGAAAATTCTCAGCTTGCGTATTTTGAAAACGAAGATTACGACCATACCCCGTCGCTGGTTGCCAAACTGGTCGACAAGATGCGCTTTTTTCAAAAACAACCGGAAATCGCAGCGGCAGTTACAGAACCTTCGATTCCTCACCGGGATGAATGGTTCAAGGTGAAAATCAATAACGTTTAAACCAAATTAATACTTAAATCCAGAGGGAAATTACAATGTCAGGAATATTGAAAAATCGTTTCGTATTGACTAGCGATAAAGTAGTCAATCAGCAAGCAGTGATCAAAGTCATTGGTGTCGGTGGCGGCGGCAGCAATGCGGTTGATCACATGATCGACAAACACATCGATGGCGTGCAGTTTTACACTGCCAATACCGATGCTCAGGCGCTGCAGCGCTCGCAGGTTGCGAATAAAATTCAATTCGGTGAGGAACTGACCAAAGGCTTGGGTGCAGGTGCAAATCCTCAGATCGGACGTGACGCAGCACGCGAAAATCCCCAGACGATTGCAAAACAGCTCGCCACTGCCGACATGGTGTTTATCACCGCCGGCATGGGTGGTGGAACCGGAACCGGTGCGGCACCGGTCTTCGCTGAGATTCTAAAAAAAGCCAATCCGGATATTTTGATTGTGGCCGTGGTGACGACACCGTTTGAATTCGAAGGTCAAAAGAGGATTGGCATCGCCCAAAACGGCTTGGCATGCTTAAACGGTTCAGTCGACTCGCTGATCACTATTCCGAATGAAAAAATTCTTGACGGAGAAGATTTGTCCATTATGCAGGCCTACGCCAAGGCCAACGACGTACTGCGAAAAGCCGTGCAGGGAATCGCTGACGTAGTGGTCCAATCTGGATATATCAACGTAGACTTCGCAGATGTGAAAACCATTATGTCAGAAGCAGGGGCTACCATGATGGGCAGCGGAAGCGCCACAGGAGAAGATCGAGCGACAATGGCTACCCGTGCTGCTTTCGAGAATCCTTTGATCGCAGATGTTAACGTGGCTGATGCCAAGGGAATTCTCATCAATATCACCGGAAGTTCAAGTTTGACGACAAAAGAATTTCGTGCAATTGGAGATGTTGTTAAAGAGGTTGCATCGGATAATGCGAACATTATTACCGGTCATGTATTTGACGAGTCATTGGAAGATGAGATTCGAGTTACGATCGTCGCCACCGGGCTGGATCGCGAAAGCGAAATTCAACCCGTCAAGCACAAGCTGCAAACCGAGCAGCAGCAATACGACAGCACCTATCAGCAGCCTCACCCTGAGAACCACACGCTGATCTATGATTATGATAACAGTGGTCACTTAGGTCACGTCACCGGTGCAAGCTATGACGCCGAAGACTTGCCGGCGGTTTTTCGAAACAGCAACGGACGATACAAGCCAGAAGGCCAAGATCACGGCCAAGATCACGACAATGTTGCGGACTGATCGCGTGAAACCGGCAATTTGGTTACGTTGATAACGCAATATTGTGATTGTTACACAATCGGATCACTGAAACTCATCGCAGCACAATGAGGACGCTTTTGAGGAATGTTGATAGCCTTAATTGTCGTAAATTGGCACATTTTCAGCGAATTGCCAACATTTCGATTGCCAGATGAGATATAAAATCAGCGTTTGAAAGCAGTACAATTCGTGAAATTGCATGGGGATAGTTGATACAATTGTAAAAACTTGTTGAATTTCCAGTGATATATCTATATTATTATTGCAATATATTATCAGACGTATACAAAGACTTGTTGTGTATGCAGGATAAAATGATAAATTTCTTGGGCCTCGCCCAACAGAAAAAACTCCGATGGTACGCCGGAACGAAATTTTCCAAGCCCCTTTGCGATAATCAATGAGAAACCAACACAGCACCAACATGTAAACTTGGTAGAAAAAGAGTGACACATGAGTAAACAAACAACTCTGACAAATGTAATTACAGGAACAGGTGTAGGGCTTCATACGGGTGTAAAAATCTGTTTGACACTGAATCCCGCACCAGTAAACACGGGCATCGTGTTTCGCCGGGTTGATCTTGATCCCGTAGTGAGCATACCTGCCAGAGTTGAAAATGTTTCCAATACCACGCTTTCAACCACTTTGGAGAACGACGGTGCCAAAGTGTCCACGGTAGAACATTTGATGTCAGCGTTTGCTGGCTTAGGCGTCGACAATGCATATGTAGATGTTACAGCCGGTGAAGTGCCGATTATGGATGGCAGTGCACATCCTTTTGTGTTCCTGATGGAATCAGCTGGACTGGAGAAGCAGTCAGTCAAACGAAAGTTTATCCGCGTGAAAAAGAAAGTCGTGGTGAAAGAAGGAGACATGTGGGCTAAACTTGAGCCGTATCATGGATTCAAGGTTTCTTTCGTAATTGATTTCGACCACCCTGTTTTGAAAAAATCCAATCAGAAGCGTGAAATCGATTTTGCCACCACTCCCTATAAGAACAGCATTTCAAGAGCACGTACTTTTGGATTTATGTCGGACTTAGAGAGTTTGCGTGAAGCTGGTCTCGCTCAAGGCGCGAGTTACGGCAATGCAATTGTGATGAATGATTATCATGTTCTCAATGACGATCAGCTGCGATACAACGATGAATGCGTGCGTCACAAAATTCTTGATGCGATTGGTGATATTTACCTTCTGGGACATCCACTGATCGGATCTTTTTCGGCATACAAGTCAGGACATTACCTCAATAATAGACTGCTGATCGCTTTGCAGGCAGACGAGTCAGCCTGGGAAGTTGTCGAATACGACAATCAGGCCGATGTTCCTGCCACGCTGGTCGAGCCTGCGATCGCTTCTGTCTAGCGCCAACTGAAGTTTAGATACTGACGATTATTACAGTTGCTGCCAGCTGGCCGCAGTTTTGATGATTGTGTGAGCCTTCATTGCCAGCGATTGGTGCAATGCAACGCCAGGCGGCAGTTTAAGATTTAATTTTGCTAAGCCGCTCGAATTGCTTTTTTGTCGTCGCATCGCCACTGTTTTTTGCAATCTTTCTGAACACTGAGCGAAGTTCCGGTGTGATTGCATGCTGTGCATTGACTGCGCGGCGCTGGTATCTAATTTGTATCGGCTTTCTTACGAATATACTTACTGAAAGCGCTGTTAATTTGTGAAAACCAGATTTGTGCATGCGCTCGAGGATTGTTGTTTGTCGATTGATGACCTCATGAGCCCACGTTGGTGAGCAAACCTGCACTTCAAGCAAGTCGTCGACAACGTTGAGGTTTTCAGTTTGTTCAGCCACCTTTTTTCCGGCTGCCTGTTGCCAGCACTGAAACAGTTCCGACTGTGTGAAAGTAAGTTTCGGCTGCGGCGGCAAGTCAGCGCTGCAAATAAAATCAGCTAGATTCTTGAATTGGTTTTGCGACACGGTGACAAAGATTGGCTCGGAATATTCAATTCACATGAATTGTTACCATTTTAATGTTTTCAAGCCACTCAATGGGATGTCTGATTGACTCGAAGACCGTCTATGGTGTTGGCCAATACAAATCTTAATCCTATGGTTGGCCGACAAAGGTCGAAAATGACTCGGCAACAACAGATCAAAGGTGCCTGATGTTGAGATTTGAGCCTCAGTTGCGATTTGGGTTCAGTTACAATATATGCCGGTTGCATATCCAGACTCCAGATTATGTATTTGGTGCTTAGCGCCGCCTGATTAACGCTGCCCGCGTTGTTGGGGCATCAACCCTCAGAACTGAACAAAAATGCTTGCAAAAACCCTGTCCAAGGTATTTGGCAGCCGCAATGAACGGCTCATAAAAGAGCTGTCGAAAATCGTCAATGTCATCAATGGGCTCGAGTCCGAGATGGAAAGCCTGTCAGACGAGCAGCTGGCGGCTAAGACTGACGAGTTTCGCGATCGGATACAAAGCGGCGATGCCATAGATGACCTGTTACCTGAAGCCTTTGCGGTAGTCAGAGAAGCGTCAAAACGAACTCTCGGCATGCGTCATTTTGACGTGCAGTTAATTGGCGGCATTGTGTTGCATCGTGGAAAAATCGCTGAGATGCGTACAGGAGAAGGTAAAACTCTGGTCGCAACGCTGCCAGTATATCTCAATGCGCTGGCCGGCCATAATGTACACATCGTCACAGTCAACGACTATCTTGCTAGCAGAGACGCGCAGTGGATGGGTACGATATACCAGTTTCTGGGCATTACAGTGGGTGTTGTCGTATCAAACATGTCGCCACCGGACAAGCGGGCGGCATATGGATGTGATGTCGTATATGGCACGAACAACGAATTCGGGTTTGATTACCTGCGGGACAATATGGCTTTCACTGCAGGTCATCGCGTACAAGGAAAACTCACCTACGCAATCGTAGATGAAGTTGATTCGATTCTGATTGATGAAGCGCGTACTCCGCTCATCATCTCCGGTGCGGCGGAGGACAGCACTTCGCTGTACCTTAAGATGGACAAAATCGTTCCGCATCTAAAACGTCAGGTGGACGAAGACGGTCCCGGAGACTACAGTGTTGATGAAAAAACAAGACAGGTATACCTGACCGACGAAGGGCATGAGAACGCCGAAAAACATCTTGTCTCAGCCGGTTTGCTCACCCCCTCGAGCACCTTGTATGACTTTGCCAATGTGGGTCTGGTTCATCATCTAAACGCAGCGCTGCGAGCCAATAACCTGTTTCAAAAGGACGTCGATTACATCGTACATGATGGCCGAATTGTCATCATTGATGAATTCACCGGACGCATGCAGCCAGGGCGGCGATGGTCGGACGGACTGCATCAGGCGGTAGAAGCAAAAGAAAAAGTAACGGTTCAGCGCGAGAACCAGACTCTGGCTTCAATCACCTTCCAGAATTATTTCCGACTTTACGACAGACTGGCAGGCATGACGGGTACGGCTGATACGGAAGCCGAAGAGTTCCAGCAGATTTATGGTCTGGAAGTAGTGGTTATTCCTACGCATTTAAATATGATTCGTGACGATATGGCTGACCTTGTATATCGAACATCAATCGAAAAATTCGATGCAATTGTCAACGGAATCAAACAGTGCCGCGATAATAACCAACCGGTACTGGTTGGTACAGCCTCGATTGAAACATCCGAATACTTAGCCCGTCTGTTGAAGAAAAAAGGCATTGCCCATGAGGTGTTGAATGCAAAACATCATGAAAAAGAAGCGCTCATTATTGCGCAGGCAGGACGCCCGGCAGCAGTAACAATTGCGACCAATATGGCGGGTCGAGGGACGGATATCGTGCTTGGCGGCAATCTGGAAATGGAATTGGCACAGTCAGGCGGTCGCGATTCACCGAAAGCTTCTGAGATTATCAAAAACTGGGAACAGCGACACAACCTGGTTGTTCAAGCAGGTGGACTACACGTGCTGAGTACAGAAAGACATGAATCGCGACGTGTAGATAACCAGCTGCGAGGTCGTTCTGGACGTCAGGGTGATCCTGGATCCAGTCGATTCTACCTTTCTTTGGAAGATAATCTTCTGCGCATTTTTGCATCCGAAAAAGTTTCAAGCCTGATGGGAAGACTCGGGATGGAACAAGACGAGGCGATTGAACATACCTGGGTGACCAAAGCGATCGAAAATGCACAACGCAAAGTAGAAGGACGCAATTTCGACATTCGAAAACAGCTTCTTGAATACGACGATGTTGCCAATGAGCAGCGAAAAGTTGTCTACGACCAACGCAATATTCTCATGGACACCGACGATATTAGCGATGCGGTCTCGAAAATCCGTGCGGAATTTGTCCAGGTTACGGTTGATTCATGCCTGACGAGTGATGTTTCTGCTGACCAGTGGGATGTCGATCGTCTGGTGATGGAAGTCGACAGGGTGTTTGACACCAAAGTAGATGTTGCTCAGTGGCTTGAAAATGAACCGGATTTGACGCAAGACAGCGTTACAACACGAGTGATCGAAGAAACTGAGAAACGCTATGCCGAGCGGATTGAGCAAAACGGCGAAGCCAACATGCGATCAGTGGAAAAGGCAGTGATGCTCATGGTACTGGATTCTGCGTGGAAAGAGAATCTGGCGAATATGGATTTTTTGCGCCAGGGTATTCATCTGCGCGGTTATGCACAGAAAAATCCGAAACAGGAATACAAACGCGAAGCATTCGAAATGTTTTCTGAAATGCTGCAAAATGTGCGTTTTGAAGTGGTAAGGGTTTTATCTCGCGTCGTCGTTCAATCTCCTGAGCAACCTCAGGAGATTCCTGAATCTGCGACTCGTCCTTCTAAGATGATGGAGTTCATCCATCCAGACGCGCAGTCAATGTCGCAGGTCGGTGCCTCAGACAGTGAAGATTCACCGTCGCCTGCAAAACCCCAGACATTTGTTCGAGGAGGCCGCAAAGTAGGTCGCAATGAACCGTGTCCTTGCGGTTCGGGAAAAAAATACAAAGCCTGCTGCGGAAAATCTGGATAAATGGCGGTCAATTTAACTCATCCGCAAAAACTAAGTCCCGTTGCAGGAATTCGTATCGGTGCGGTTGATGCAGGGCTTCGCAAGTCTCGTGGACAAGACCTTGCCATCATTTCGATTTGCGAGACAACGAATGTCGCAGCAGTATTTACCCAAAATCAGGCGCGGGCAGCACCGGTTGAAGTCGCAATCCGCCACCTTTATGAAAAAGGCTCCCGTGCCGGCGGTGCCATCCGTGCGCTGATTGTCAACAGCGGAAACGCCAATGCCGGACTTGGACAAAAAGGATTGCAAGATTGTTGGGATGTCTGCCAGTTGACGGCAAAAAGTCTTGGCATCGACCCACACTGTATTATTCCCTTTTCTACCGGCGTGATTGGTGAACCACTGGCGTTAGAAAAGTTTCAAGAGCATATACCGCACTGTGCTGAAGCACTCAAGCAGGACAACTGGCTGGCAGCCGCCAAGGCGATTATGACAACCGATACAGTGCCCAAGGCGGTGTCGCAGGTCGTTGAAGTCAGTGATTCGCAGGCCATAACCATAACTGCAATTTGCAAGGGCTCGGGGATGATCAAGCCAAATATGGCGACGATGCTCGCATTCATTGCAACGGATGCCGAAATTGATGCAGCCTATGCGCAAAACCTTTTGAATCAGGCCGTAGACGCAAGTTTCAATTGCATTACAGTTGACGGGGACACGTCGACTAATGACGCTTGCGTATTGATGGCAACTGGAAAGTCAGGAGTATCGGTTGGAACCGATGGCGACAGGCGTATAAGACAAGCGTTTGGCGAGGCGCTCGTAGATGTTACGCGCCGCCTTGCGCAAGCAATTGCGCGCGATGGCGAAGGGGCGACGAAGTTTGTTACGATTCACGTTACAGGAGGCAAAGATGACCAGGACTGCAAAAATGTTGCGATGTCCATTGCCAACTCCCCTTTGGTTAAGACGGCTTTTTTTGCAGCGGACCCGAATTGGGGGCGGATCTATGGTGCTGTTGGCAACGCTGCCCGCACTGACCAGCGAATGGATCAGGTCAATATCCGTATCAACGATGTTGAGGTGATGAAAGATGGCGCACAGGCCCCAGCCTATCGGGAACAAGATGCTGCACTACAAATGAAAGCTGACGAGTTTACAGTTTCTGTTTCGTTGGGACCTGATCTCGACAGCCAAGCCACTGTGTGGACAACTGATTTGAGTTATGAATATATCCGAATCAATGCAGACTACCGTTCATAAGCCTGTCGAAGTGGCCGTTGGCCTGGTATTTGACGAGAGTGGAAAAATTCTTATTGGCCAGCGATCTTCACCACGCGAGTTTAAGGGAAAATGGGAGTTCCCTGGGGGTAAAATAGAGCCTTTTGAAACGACAGCAGATGCATTGAAAAGAGAGTTAAAAGAAGAATTGGGTGTAGTGGTGCAAAACTCCACTCCCTTTATGTCATTTGATTTTCAGTATCCGCATCTGTCGGTGCTGCTGAATTTCGAGAAAGTCTATGATTTCGATGGTGTGGCAACTGCGCTGGCACATCAGAAGATTCGCTGGGTAGAAGTGGACGAGTTGAGCCAATATGATATGCTTCAAGGTAGTCTTTGCGTAGTCGAAAGACTCAAACAGGAATGGGAATTGTCGATTCAGGCATAAATGAAGCTGATGAACTGACGACACTCTACACGATGATTTTGGTTTTAAAATTATGTTCGGTTTTAACAGACTAACTGACTCATATTCAGGATTCGCGTTGGTGCAAAACGCGTTTTCCCGCCATCGAAAGTGGCCTCGCGCCTGGCGTGACCCTGAGCCCAAAGCGAGCTACGATGTTGTTATCGTTGGCGCTGGCGGTCACGGTCTTGCAACTGCTTACTATCTTGCCAAGTTACATGGTGTCAAGAATATTGCAGTACTGGAAAAAGGATGGCTTGGCGGGGGTAACACCGGACGCAATACAACCATCGTACGGTCGAATTATCATCTGAGCGGCAATGCGCATTTTTATGAGCATTCACTGAAATTGTGGGAGGGACTGTCGCAGGATCTGAACTACAACGTGATGTTTTCCCCCCGCGGTGTTCTCAACCTTGCCCATAGCGATTCGGAGATGGAAGCGTTCAGTATCCGCGGCAATGCAATGCGATTAAACGGTATTGATGCAGAGCTGTTGCTGCCTGACCAGGTACGGGAATTTGTACCGCACCTGGATTGTTCGAACAATACGCGTTTTCCTATTTTCGGAGCGTTGCTGCAAAAGCGCGGCGGTACTGCCCGCCATGACGCGGTCGCCTGGGGACTTGCACGGGCAGCCGATTCTCTGGGTGTTGATATTATTCAGAACTGCGAAGTCACCGGTATCAAAATCAACGGTAATCGGGTCACATCACTTCAAACATCAAGAGGCGAGATTCAAGCGGGTAAAGTTGGTTTGGCCGTAGCCGGCAATACGAGCCGACTCGCTGCGATGGCAGGTCTGAAGCTGCCAATTGAATCTCACGTTTTGCAGGCCATGGTAACAGAGCCTTTAAAGCCAATCATTCACACGGTTGTCACTTCCTCTGCTTCGCATGTTTATGTTAACCAGACCGATAAAGGTGAGGTGTTGTTCGGCGGGGATCTTGACATGTACAACTCCTACGCACAAAGAGGCAACCTGCCGCGGGTCGAATACGTCATTCAATCTGTACTCACGCTGTTTCCATGTTTGCGCAGAGTCAGATTGATGAGAACCTGGGGAGGGGTGATGGATATGACGATGGATGGCAGTCCGATCATCAGCAAATTGCCGATTGACAACATGTATCTCAATGGCGGATGGTGCTACGGTGGTTTTAAGGCAACACCCGGTTCTGGCTGGTGTTTTGCTCACACCATTGCCAATGACAAGCCGCATGCCTTAAATCAACCGTTAAGTCTTGAACGATTTTCCACTGGCGAGCTGCTTGATGAAAACGGCAGTGGCGCTTTTCCGAATTCTCATTGATCACTGGGGGCTGTAGAGTATGTTAATCATTCCCTGTCCATGGTGTGGAGACAGAGCGCATACCGAGTTTTCGTATCGCGGAGATGCCACTGTTGAAAGACCTCAACCGTCTGATTCGGATGAAACGTGGTATGATTTTGTTTACACCAGAGACAACCCTCGTGGCGAGCACACTGAATGGTGGCATCACACAGCTGGTTGTCGCAGATGGATTAAGGTGCGTCGAAACACCTGGACCCATGCAGTATTGTCGAGTTCATTCGAAACTGCAGACACCGCTGAGAAGGAATAAATGGTGATGCACAATTCCTTTCGCCATTCATTCGGCGGTGCAATTGATCGAAGCAGTACCATCCGTTTTACATTCGATGGGGTTTCCTACAACGCATACCAGGGAGATACTCTGGCCTCGGCGTTAATTGCCAATGGGGTCAAACTGGTAGGCAGAAGTTTTAAATACCACAGGCCACGCGGTATTTTCGGTATCGGTGTTGAAGAACCAAGTGCAATGGTTCAGCTTCGATCCGGTGCCAGGTGGGAACCGAACTTGCGCGCCACCGAAATCGAGGTATTTGACGGCTTGGAAGCGGTTTCGCAAAACCGTTGGCCATCACTTCGTTTCGATGTCGGGTACCTGTCGAATCTGTTGTCTGCGTTTTTGCCGTCGGGGTTTTACTACAAAACTTTCATGTGGCCAAAAACGAAATGGGTGTTTTACGAAAAAATCATCCGTGCAGCAGCGGGTTTGGGTAAAGCGCCAACCGAGCATGATCCAGATTCATATTCCAAACTCTACCAGTATTGCGATCTTTTAATTGTCGGTGGCGGTCCTGCAGGCATTGCTGCTGCTTTGAGTGCAGGGGCAAGCGACGCGAAAGTCATCGTGCTTGATGAATCCTGGCCGTTAGGCGGGAGACTGAAATACGATGAAGAAAGTATCGACGGCAAAGCTGGTGATGAATGGCTTGCTGAATCTGTCAATACACTTCAGTCAATGCCCAATGTTCAAATCTATACAAGAACGACAGCTTTTGGCTACTACGATCATAACCTGGTGGCTGCTCTTCAACGGGTTTCTGACCATTGCCTTGAGCCACAATTGTGGCAGGATCGGCAAAAAATCCACTGGATTCGAGCCAAGCAAATCATTTTAGCAACCGGTGCAATCGAACGATCAATTCCGTTTGACGGCAATGACAAACCCGGTGTGATGCTCGCTAGTGCGGCGCGCAGCTATGCTCGCAGATACGCGGCACGCTGTGGTAACAAAGCGGTGGTGTTTAGCAACAACGACAGTGCTTATGAGACAGTTTCTGCGCTGAAAAACATGGGCGTAACAGTAGTTGCTGTGATCGATAGCCGCATTGCCACTCCAGGGAAGCGGGCAATGAAACACCTGGGCGATACCACATTGAAGCAAGGATTTACGGTTGTCAAGGTCAATGGGTTTTCTTCAATTAAATCCATCAGTGTTGCCCGGACTTTGGGCGAAAACGAAGTTCTCGGTTCAACCGAACAGATTGTGTGCGATTCATTGTGCATATCCGGTGGCTGGACACCGACAGTTCATCTTTTTTCCCATGCTCAGGGAAAGCTTGAGTTTTCCGATGCAATTGGCGCTTACGTGCCAGCCGAACAAATTGAGTCGATTCATGTGGTCGGTGCTGCCAATGGCGCATTCGGTCTGGGAGAATGCCTTGAACAAGGTGCTCAAAGCGCAAATAAAAGCCTCGGAAATATTGGAATTCCGTGCAATTCGCCTGCTGCACCTCCACAGACGCAAAGTCATGATGAAACTCCCATGCAACCGCTTTGGCGTGTGCCTGCTGTCGGTCGAAAACGATCCAAGAGATTTGTGGACATTCAAAATGATGTTACTGTTGAGGATATTGAACTGGCACATTCCGAAGGGTATGTGTCTGTTGAGCACTTGAAACGCTACACAACCCTTGGAATGGGCACAGATCAGGGTCGAACAAGCAATATCAATGGCTTGGCCAATCTCGCTGATTTGCGCAAGTTGGAAATACCCCAGGTTGGTCACACAACATTTCGCCCGCCATACACTCCTGTTGGGCTCGGTGCGCTTGCCAATTGCGAGTTCGGACATCACTTAAGTCCATTGCGCCGAACCGCATTGCACGACTGGCACGTTCAAAACCATGCAAAAATGCATAACACCGGACTTTGGCAGCGTCCCTATTACTATCTCAGGTCAGGCGAGCGAATCATGGACGCGATTAATCGAGAATCAGTGCATGTCAGAGACAAGGTCGGAATCGCTGATGTGTCTACACTCGGAAAGATCGACGTTCAAGGACGCGATGCCGCTGAGTTTCTCGAACGAGTCTACATTAACCGCTGGACTTCTTTGCCGGTTGGTCGTGTCCGATATGGTTTGATGCTGCGAGAGGATGGGTTCGTCTTCGATGATGGAACCACAACGAGAATTTCAGAAAATGAGTTCTACATGACGACGACCACCGCAAATGCCGGTCCAGTCATGGAGCATCTGGAATTCTACGCGCAAACGGTATGGCCGCATTTGCATGTGCACCTCACTTCGGTGACTGATCAGTGGGGTGGGATTGCACTGGCTGGACCAAACAGCCGCGATGTTTTATCGCTGCTAATTGGGCAAGACAAGGCCAGTAACGACAAATTGCCTTACATGAGTTTTGCTCAGGCTCAGATCGACGGAATTGATGTGCGAATTTTCAGGGTGAGTTTTTCCGGTGAACTTGGGTTTGAGATACATGTGCCATGGAAAAACACCGAAGAAATTTGGAAAACCATTCTTGCAGCAGGTCAAAAGTGGGACATCACACCTTATGGAATGGAAGCGCTGACGGTATTGCGTATCGAAAAAGGTCACGTGGTCAGCTCGGAACTTGATGGACGAACAACTGCCGCAGATCTGGGTTTCGCTGCAATGATGAAAAAAGACAAGGATTTCATCGGCAAGCGACTGGCTGAACGCTCAGCACTTGTTGCCAATAACCGCAAGCAGCTTGTCGGTGTTCGCTCAACTAACGGGCGTCCCATCCCCAAAGGTGCGCAGATTGTCGAGGAAAGCCAGATTAGATCGCATATGGATATGAAAGGACATGTCACATCGATTTGCCACAGTCCAAACCTGGACCAGGAGATTGGTTTGGCACTAATTGCGAATGGACGACAGATAGAAGGCAAAATTCTTTATGCAGCGTCTCCATTAAGTGATCGAATCGTACCGGTTGAAGTCATGCACCATATCTTTTTCGACCCTGCAGGAGAACGCACTCGTGGCTGATGCAGTAACACTTCCCAGTGTCTTGCTAGCAGACCGACAGGTTGCCTGTTTGCTACAGATACACGGTTTGCCGGCAGACAAATGCTCGGCATTGACGAAGGAATTCAAGCTGAAGAAATCCCCACTCGAACGCAAATCAACGAAAGGACACAATATTCAATTGCTGTCAAATGGTCCTGGAATGTGGTTTTTTGAATCGGATAAAGTAGCGCCAGCGAAGTTGCTCGATTCGGTCAGGTCAACTTTGGAACAAACTGATGCTACTGTAACGGATCTGAGTTCAGCAAGAGCGATTGTTCGAGTCTCTGGAGTCTGTGCCAATACGTTGCTGAAAAAAGGCTGCCCTATCGATATCGATGCGATGCAAAACAACGATGTCGCTTCCACGTTGATCGCGCATTTCAGTGTGACAATACACGCCAAAAAGGATTATTTCGATGTGTATGTCATGCAAAGCTTTGCAGCTGATTTTTGGAATTGGTGTCGAATCAATGCGCGTGAGTTCAACTTCTAGAAAAACTGCGTATTGGTTGTAGCGTTACCGTTCGAATTTATTTTGAAACTGATCATTACCGACTACTTTATCGGCCGCGTCTTTTGAAAATTGAAGCCGTAACTTTTGATCTTTGGGACACTGTGATTCACGATGATTCTGATGAGCCGATTCGCGCGCAAAGACGAATGCGCACGAAACTTCAGGAGAGAATATTTCTTATTTGGCAAGCTGCGGACAGCGAATATGACGTATCGCTTCAATCCGTTGAGCGGGCTTACACTGCAGTGGACAGTCAATTCAAACGGGTGTGGCACGATCAGTTCGTCACCTGGACAGTCAATGAGCGAGTTCAAAGAATCTTTAGTGAATTAGACCTTTGTTTATCGGATCGCAAAATCGAAAATCTGATCGATGCACTTGAATACATGGAAATCGCAGTGCCGCCCAAACCAATCGACGGTATACAAAAGGCGCTCGAAACGCTCGCAGCTCAGTATCCGTTGGCCATAGTTTCAGATGCGATTTTCACTCCGGGCAAGTATCTGAAGAAGTGGCTGGAACTCCACGACATGCTGCAGTATTTCAGTGGATTTGCGTTTTCCGACGAGGTGGGTCATTCCAAACCGCATCCGGATATTTTCAATAGTGCAGCTGAACAACTTGGAGCGAACTTGAAAAACTCGGTGCATATCGGAGACCGGGAACACAACGATATCGAAGGGGCGCATGCAATGGGAATGAAAGCTGTACTGTTTTACGGTACACGCGATGCAGATGTTGCAAACACAACCGCGGATGCCAAATTCAACTGCTACACTCAGTTGCCAGATATACTCAACAGTTTGGTTGACAATTCAAGGTCGAAGTAAACAGACGGAACAATTAATGATTCGCGAATCACTGACATTTCTTGTTATCGACGGCTATAAGCAGTCGTCTCGGGAATTAATGAGCTCGAATGGCTTAATTGCCGCAAGCGAGCTATACAAGCGCACGCTGCATAGCATCGCGCCGAATGCTGAAATCGATATTGTGACTCCCGCAGATCTGCACGCTACGTGGCCGGTTGGGGCTAAACTGGACAAATACCATGGGGTCACAATGACAGGTTCTGACTTATCTGTACTTGATGCTCAAGACCCGTCAATACGTTCACAAATTGAGCTTCAGCGCGAGGTGTTCAAGCGTGGAATTCCAAGTTTTGGAAGCTGCTGGGCCGCACAGGTCGGTACAGTAGCAGCCGGCGGTGAGGTTCGGGTCAATCCAAAGGGGCGGGAAATGGGTTTCGCGCGTAAGGTGAAATTGACTGATCAGGGTCTGAATCATCCGATGTATGAGGGTAAAAACCCGGTGTTCGATACATTTGCGAGCCACGAAGATGAAATTAGTGTTCCACCGCCGAATGCTCAAATTTTATCTGGCAATGCGGTCAGTGAAGTTCAGGCACTGGAAATTACCCATGACAAAGGAACGATGTGGACGGTGCAATACCATCCGGAATTCGACGCGAAATATATGGCTGACCTGATACGATGCCGTCAGTCTCGGTTGATTGCAATGGGGTTTTTCGCTGATGAAGATGAAGTCGCCAAATATGCCGACCGACTCGACGCAGTACATGAAAACCCTCAAAGCAAGCATGATGCATGGCAATTGGGCATTGATTCTGATATTTTGGATGCCAATTTCCGACAGCTAGAGATTCGAAACTGGATCCAACATCTGGTCTTGCCGGAGAAAAACCGCTAGACCAATTTTACGAGGCTTATGCCTGTGCCTGAACCTCGGAAATAATCCCCCCAACACGTGTCAAAATGAGCAAGAGTTGAAGACTTGCCAGCACCTGGAGCACCATAAATCAAACGGGTAGGTGCCAGCCTTTGAAATCCTCTGTTTTTGTGCAGTTGCCAGATGGCCGTACATGTGGACTCAATATCTTTGAGGATGTCTTTTCGTCCTGCAAAATACGGTGGCGGCGTGCGATCTCGATGCGTCTGGACGTAGACTTCAAGACCTTCAAGTCCTGCAGGAGTTTTGAACAAGTTGGAAACCGAAGCCATGAAATTTCCAAGAATAATTCTTTAAACGGTTCTTGGAATAATAGCCCCGGGGTGACTGGAATGCAAAAAATCGGGGAAGATAATCAGAACCACTTACGCGTCAAAATTGAAAATAATCTTTCTTCACACAGAATCAGATGTTATTCGATTTGTTTTCCCTCACCTTTTACCATCCTCATCCGCACTGAACGTCATAACAGTTTTAAAAGTTAATCCAGTTGACCAATTGGCGATTGTTTTACTGACTGACAATCCCGTATGTTTCATCCAGCGTATCAGATATGATTTTGACCATGTCGTCAATCTCAGAGTGCGAAATGATAAGCGGAGGTGAAAGTACCATCGTGTCCCCTACCGCTCGCATTACCAGTCCTCGGCGGATGCTGATTTCCCTGCACTGAATTCCAACTTTCATTGACTCGGCATACCGTTTTTTGGATGTTTTGTCTTTAACAAGCTCAATTCCGGCAATCAAGCCGACCCCGCGAATTTCTCCGACTAACGGATGGTCCTGTAATTGCCTGAGTCGGTGCTGAAAATACGGTCCAATTGTCTGGTCGACAGTTTCGATGATCTTTTCGCGGCGCAAGATCCGTATGTTTTCTGTCGCCACCGCACAACATACAGGATGTCCGGAATAGGTGAATCCGTGGACAAACTCACCGCCTTGTTCAATGAGCACCGAAGCGATCGTATCGGAGACAATCACCCCGGCAATGGGCAAATAGCCAGAAGACAATCCTTTAGCGACAATTACGAAATCAGGATCAAGATTGAAATAATCACTGCCAAACCACTTTCCGGTGCGCCCAAACCCACAGATTACTTCATCTGCGATCAGCGGAATCTCATACTCTTTGCATATACGTGAAATTTCAGGCCAGTAGGTTGCCGGTGGAACGATTACACCGCCTGCCCCTTGTATGGGTTCTGCAATAAATGCCGCAACCCGATCAACACCAACAGTGTTGATTCTCGCCTCGAGTGCTTGTGCCACTTCAATTCCGAATTGATCGGGGCTGCGCTCTCCACCATCGCGATACCAGTAAGGTTGGCGAACATGTTCAATATTCGGTATGGGCAATCCTCCTTGGGAATGCATTTCCGGCATTCCTGTTAGGCTGCCTGCGCCCATCGTACTGCCGTGATAGGCGTTTTCGCGGCTGATGATGATGTTTTTCTCCGGTTTGTCCAAAATTTCCCAATATCTTCGAACCATTCGAATGACCGTATCGTTTGCTTCAGAGCCCGAATTTGTCAGAAATACGTGATTGAATTTATTTGCAGTCACCTCGGACAGCAATTGTGTCAGTTCAACCGCAGGGGGATGAGAAGTGAGAAAAAATGTGTTGTAGTATGGCAGTCGACGCAACTGGTCTGCAGCGGCATCAACCAGTTCGCTTCGGCCATAGCCGATATTCACACACCAAAGCCCGGCCATGCCGTCGATAATCAGGTTGCCGGCACAATCGCGGATGTAAATACCCGAACCTTCTGTAATGATTCGAGTGCCGACTTTTTGAATATGCTTTGAATCAGTAAAAGGATGCAGGTGGTGTTCGCTATCGATTTTTTGAAGTTGTTGTGTATCGAATTTCGCGAGTCGATCAGCCATTTAAAAATCTCTCAGTGCAATGGTAATAGCGCGGCGCTTCGGTTGGTTAAGCCTGTGTTTTTCAGACAGTCAAACCGTTAAGATTCAGTGACAAGCGATTATTTTAAATTCTCGGGTCGTCAATAATCTTGATTTCCTGTTTGTAAGGAGTGAATCCGGCAATCTGATAGATCGCCATCGCATTTGGTGCGTCAAAATTACATGTATGCACCCAAACGCGGTCGGGCTCGTCGGCCCAGGCTGATTCGACGAGATGGCGCAGAAAATACTTTCCAAGGCCGCGTCCGAAGTACTGCGGCATCAATCCAAAGTATGCAAGCTGAATTTGTTTTTTTACCCGGCAGTCGAGTTCGCCAAATCCGGCTGGAGTGCCATTGATATACAAAACATAAATCTTCACTTTTGGATGCTGAATGATTTTCTCAAGTTGTTTGTCGGAAAGCAGATTTC
The DNA here is from genome assembly GCA_965214785.1 of Arenicellales bacterium. Classification (GTDB taxonomy): domain Bacteria; phylum Pseudomonadota; class Gammaproteobacteria; order Arenicellales; family JAJDZL01; genus JAJDZL01. Next base: position 102,457 of record OZ243975.1, read on the forward strand.
GTTCATACCACAGCCACCGCTTTCCAACCGAGTTGTACAAGTAGCGGTAGAAACCTGCATCCGGATCATGGGAGCGGATAACTGACAAATTTTCACTTCTCGAAGGTGCGCGAGCGTAGTGCTTGGATTGTGTCATTTCCAGATAGGTGATAATCATACGCAATTTGCCAGGTGGCAACTGAGTATCCGCCTGCTCAGAGAATTCATCGGATTTGTGAATCAGAGTAACGGGATTTTCTGGTGGTCGATCGCGGGTCATCGGTTGTCGTTTAGTCTCAGTCAATTAGTTTCGCCAAGCCAGCTGTTCAAAGATTGCTCTGCCTTCAATTGCCGATTGTTGCAAGAAGCTCAATTCAATGAATTGTCCGAATCAATAGACTCATAACCGGTTGCTTATCGGATAGTATATTGCCAACGTGAGTTTGCCCAAGCCCAATCGCGATATGCTATTGAATGATGCCAGTTCATCGCGTCTATAATCGCTGTGGGTCAAGAAAATGAAAGTCTAAGCAAATGGATATTACCGGCAACAAAATTTTAAATGCTACGGTCGAACAGGTTTGGTTGGCACTGCATGATATCGAGATTTTACAGAAGTCGATATCCGGTTGTGAATCGATGCAATGGGATTCGGAAAACGAAATATCAGCGAAACTGAAGGTTAAAATCGGTCCGGTAAAAGCAAATTTCAAAATGAATCTGACAATTAAAGATCCGATGGTAAATTCAGGCTATACATTGGTTTGCAGTGCCGACTCAGGTGTTATGGGTAATGCCTCTGGACAGGCAAAAGTTACGCTCTGTGAAGTAGAACAAGGCTGCGAGCTCAGTTATGTTGCACAAGTCAGTATGCGTGGCAAGATTGCACAAATCGGGGCAAGGATGATGCAGCCGGCAGCAAAAAAAATGACCAATGATTTTTTTACTGCGTTTGCCAACAATTTGCCGACACAAAATTAAACGGTTTATCAGATTCAGCAAAAAAATCTTAAATGCAAAAAACAAGGGTAATAAACTATGGGGAAAATCATCTGAACACATCGTTTACGGTGTAAGTTCAGTTCAATCCACTGTGGAATTTACATCAGATAAAAAAAGGAGTATTTTATGAGTGTATCCGTAACAATGAAGGTCAACGGCGAACAGATTTCGGCTGATGTCGAAGCCAGAACGCTGCTGGTTGATTTTTTGCGTGTTGACAGAAGGTTGACAGGAACACACGTAGGTTGTGACACAAGTCAATGTGGTGCCTGTGTGGTTCATGTGAATGGAAAATCTGTTAAGAGCTGTACCATGCTTGCGGCGCAGGCGAACGGAACAGATGTCACCACAATCGAGGGTGTCGCCCAAAACGGCAGCTTGCATCCGATGCAGGAAGCGTTTCGGGAAAATCATGGACTGCAATGCGGGTTTTGCACCCCTGGAGTCATCATGAGTGCCCTTGATCTGATTAACAACAATGCTGACCCTTCCGAACAGGAAATTCGACATTGGTTGGAAGGCAATCTATGTCGCTGTACGGGTTATCACAATATCGTGAAATCCATTCAAGCCGGCGCAAAAGCTATGAGGGGCGATTAAGATGAGTGATACAGGAATTGGCGCCTCAGTACGCCGCAAAGAAGATATACGTTTTGTTCGAGGTGCAGGGAAATACACCGACGATATGAATCTGGCGGGACAAGTTCACGCCTATATTCTGCGTTCTGCGCACGCCCATGCAGCGATCAAATCAATTGATACCTCTGGAGCAAAAGCCTGTCCAGGCGTAGTTGCAGTTTTTACCTCTGATGATCTGTCACAAATCGGCGGTTTACCGTGTGGCTGGCAAGTGCACAGTAAAGATGGCAACCCGATGGCAGAGCCAAAGCATCCGGTATTAGCCGAAGGCAAAGTCAGACACGTCGGTGACCCGGTCGCTGTTGTCATTGCCGAAACTAAAATACAAGCGCGAGATGCAGCCGAGGCAATCGAAGTTGATTACGAAGTGCTCGATGCAGTGATGGATATGCGTCATGCTGTTGCAAATGGCTCGGTTCATGTTCATGACGACATCGCAACCAACGTCTGCTATGACTGGGAACTCGGTGACAAGGAAGCAACCGATCAGGCATTTGCGAATGCAGCTCGAGTGGTATCTTTGGATCTGATCAACAACCGGCTGATTCCAAACGCAATGGAACCGCGCTGTGCAATTGGCGATTACGACCAGTCCGGTGGACAATATACACTGCACACAACGAGTCAAAACCCGCATGTAATACGTTTGCTGATGGCAGCTTTCGTAATGGGTTTGTCGGAAAGCAAACTGCGTGTTCACGCACCCGACGTCGGTGGTGGATTTGGTTCAAAAATCTATAACTATGCCGAAGAGGTGATTGTCACCTGGGCAGCCGCCAAGGTCGGAAGGCCGGTAAAGTGGACAGCAGATCGCAGTGAATCATTTATGTCTGATGCACACGGCAGAGATCACGTAACGACTGTTGAACTGGCGATGGACGACAGTGGAAAATTTCTGGGATTAAGGGAAACAACCCTGGCCAATATGGGTGCTTACCTGTCAACTTTCGCGCCTTGTATTCCGACTTACCTGCACGCAACTTTGCTGGCAGGTCAGTATACAACCCCTGCAATCCATTGCGGCGTAAAAGCAGTTTTCACCAACACGGTGCCGGTAGACGCTTATCGTGGAGCCGGTCGACCGGAAGCCACCTATCTGCTGGAACGAATCGTTCAGGTTGCAGCGGATGAAATGGGCATGGACCCGGTTGAAATTCGGCGCAAAAACTTCATCCAGCCAGACCAGTTCCCGTATCAGACTCCGGTTGCCTTAGTTTATGACACAGGCAATTACCAGGCAAGTATGGATAAGGCACTGGCAAATTCAGATTACGCAGGATTTGCACAGCGAAAGGAAGCGTCCAACCGGGCAGGGAAGCTGCGCGGAATTGGCGTTTCAACATACATTGAAGCTTGTGGAATCGCACCGTCAAACGTAGTCGGTTCGCTTGGTGCTCGTGCAGGTCTGTATGAGGCGGCAACCATCCGCGTCAATCCGACAGGTTCTATCAGTGTTATGACCGGCTCTCATTCGCACGGACAAGGACACGAAACCACTTTTGCCCAAGTTGTTTCCGAAAAACTTGGTGTGGATATTGATAACGTGGAAATCATTCACGGCGATACTGACAAGATTCCATTTGGTATGGGTACCTATGGGTCAAGGTCGATTGCTGTCGGTGGAACTGCGATTGTCAATGCAATTGACAAGGTCGTTGCAAAGGGCAAGAAAATCGCCGCACACCTGCTGGAAACTTCAGCATCCGACATCGAATTTGAAAATGGCATGTTTGTGGTACCTGGTACCGACAAAGCAAAAGCGTTCGGTGAAATATCGCTGGCTGCATATGTGCCTCATCAATATCCGCTGGAGGAACTGGAACCTGGACTGGAGGAAACGGCGTTCTATGACCCGAAAAACTTCACCTTTCCAGCTGGCACCTATATTTGTGAAGTGGAAGTGGATCCGGAAACCGGCGTGGTTGAGATTGCAAAGTTTCACGCAACCGACGATTTTGGCACGGTGATTAATCCAATGATTGTTGAAGGACAGGTTCACGGCGGTTTGGTACAAGGCATCGGTCAGGCTCTGCTTGAAGGGTGCCAGTATGACGCCAACGGACAGTTGCTTTCTGGATCGTTTATGGACTACACCATGCCGCGAGCGTCTGATGTGCCTTGTTTCTCTGTAGATACTACGGTGACAGAATGTTCGCATAACCCATTGGGTGTAAAAGGCTGTGGTGAAGCCGGCGCGATTGGATCGCCGCCTGCAGTTATCAACGCAATTTTGAACGCACTCGCGCCAGTGGGTGTAAAGAATCTGGATATGCCGGCCACGCCGCATCGCGTCTGGCAGGCAATTCGAAACGCGCAAGCATCGTAACAGGAGGTATCACCATGTATGCGTTTGAGTATAAAAATCCCTCAAGTCTTGATGAAGCTGTTCAAATGTTGCGCAGTTCGCAAGAAGGGCAGTTATTGGCAGGCGGACACACTTTGCTTCCAACCATGAAACAGCGTCTTGCTGCTGCGAGCGATCTAGTTGACCTCGGCGCAGTCAGTGAACTGCGGGGAATCTCGACAGATGGCTCAACTGTTACGGTCGGTGCAATGACAACCCATGCTCAAGTAGCTGCGAGCGCCGATGTGCGCGGGGCTATTGCTGCCTTAGCTGAACTTGCAGGCGGTATTGGTGATCCTCAGGTTCGAAACTGTGGAACCATCGGCGGTTCAATTGCCAATAACGATCCGGCTGCAGATTACCCGGCAGCTCTGGTCGCTCTGAAGGCAACAGTAAATACGTCGAAACGGTCTATAGGAGCTGAAGATTTTTTCACTGCAATGTTTGAAACTGCGCTTGAGGAAGACGAAATTATTGTCTCGGTGAGTTTTATGGTGCCGTCTAAAGCAGCGTACTGCAAATTTGCAAATCCCGCTTCCCGTTATGCGGTGGTCGGAGTTTTTGTTGCACAATACGCAGACGGCGTTCGCCTTGCCGTAACCGGTGCAGGTGCGAGCGTGTTCAGGGTCAGTGAAATGGAATCAGCACTAGATCAATCATTCTCGCCTTCATCTGTCGAAAATATTCAAATTTCGAAAGATGGCTTGAATGAAGATATCCATGCCAGTGCTGAATATCGTGCTCACCTTGTGACTGTCATGGCAAAGCGGGCTGTGGCCAAAGCAAACGGTTGATATCGTTCGCTTGTCTGATTCGAATTCAGGCATCTGGTGCAAATGCCAGGTGCCTGAACCGTATATGAAATCGTTTCACCTTCTCAAGTTGAAGTTCGCTGGCGCAGACGAAACATGAACCAGCCAACAGACATAGCCAGTGTTATTTCGCTGTTTGCTGATGAAAACTATATCGCAGAGCGAAGTCTCGCGACTGCGCTCTACTTATCGCTGAAACTTTCGCGCCCATTGTTGCTTGAAGGTGAGGCCGGTGTTGGAAAAACCGAAGTAGCAAAAGTATTGTCGGCAGTAACCAACCGACCATTTATACGCCTGCAGTGCTATGAAGGACTGGATGTGTCATCGGCGGTGTATGAATGGGACTATCCGCGTCAGATGATCGAAATTCGTTTGGCCGAGACACAAGGCAGTCAAAACAAACAACAAATTTCAAGTGACATCTACTCAAAAAAGTTTCTTATCGCCCGCCCATTGCTGCAGGCTCTGGAAAGTGACGGTGACAATGCTCCGGTGCTTTTGATCGATGAAATTGACCGGGCCGATGAACCGTTTGAAGCTTATCTGCTGGAAATTCTGTCCGATTTCCAGGTCACCATTCCCGAGATTGGTACAGTAAAGGCAGACACTCCACCCACCGTCATTATCACTTCGAATCGAACCCGTGAAATTCATGATGCATTGAAACGACGCTGTTTCTATCACTGGGTTGATTATCCTGATGCACAAAGAGAGTTGAAAATACTGGCTTCCAAGGCGCCGGATGCCAGCCAAAGACTGGCGAATCAGATCGTGGGGTTTGTTCAACAGCTTCGCGACGAAGACCTTTATAAAGCACCCGGTGTGGCAGAAACTATTGATTGGGCACATGCGCTGATTCAAATTGATGTCGTTGACTTAAGTCCTGATGCAGTTGATGACACCCTAGGCGTGCTGCTGAAATATCAAGATGATATCGAACGGATTCGCGGACACGAAGCGACTCGAATTTTGCAAACCGTACAGACTATGGCAAGTGCCGGATAACAATGGAAAAATTGCCATGGAAGCGGAAAATGGCAACGGAAAACTTGTTGCGAATCTAGTTCATTTCGGTCGTATTTTACGTTCTTGCGGATTACCGGTTGGCACGGGAACCATTTTGCATGCGGTCGAAGCTGTCAGTCTTATTGGCTTGCATAATCGAGAAGATTTTTATTGGACTTTGCATGCTGTTTTCGTCAATCACCCCAGACAACGACTGATTTTCGATCAAGCGTTCCACATCTTCTGGAAAAATCCTCGGATACTCGAAAAATCGATATCGAATTTGCTGCCGCAAGTTCGAGTTCCACCAGATGCAGAAAATTCCAGACCAATTGTCAGAAGATTAAGTGAGTCTTTATTACAGTCGCTGGTAACGCAGGAGACAATCAGTGAAGATGACCAGCAAGTGGATTTTAAGGCATCACTGACATATTCAAATGCAGAAAGGTTTATGGAAGTAGACTTTGAGTCAATGTCGCAAGACGAGATGCGCCAGGCAAAGAAAGCCATCGAAACGATGAGAGTTGCGTTCCATAAAGCAAAGACCAGGCGATATCGAGTTCACCAAAGCGGTGAACGGGTAGATTTGCGAAATACAATGCGCCAGTCGATGCGCTGCGGTGCAGGTGAGATTGCACTGATTCGCCGAAAGCGACGATTTCGAACAACTCCGGTTGTGGTACTTTGTGATATATCCGGTTCAATGAGCGAATATTCCAGAATGGTTTTGTATTTCGCACATGTACTGATGATGTGTCGAGCGGATGTGTGGTGCTTTGTATTCGGAACGCGTCTTACCAACATCACCCGACAGCTTCGTAGCCGAGATGTTGATGTGGCGATGGACAAAGTGTCCGACTCGGTGCTCGACTGGCACGGCGGTACGCGTATCGGTGATTGCTTGAAAACCTTCAATAACAACTGGATTCGACGACTGCCAATGTATCTGGCAACAGTGCTGGTTGTAACCGACGGACTGGATCGGTCGGAAAACAACAATTTGAAATCTCAAATCAGTTTGTTGCACCGCTCGTGTCAACGCCTAATCTGGCTTAATCCGTTATTGCGCTATGAGCACTTTGAGCCTCGAGTCAGTGGAGTGCGAGCGATGCTCCCGCATGTTGACGCGTTTTTACCCGTACATAACCTCATTAGCCTGTATGAACTGGCTGAGAAATTCAGTTCTGGGGCGTTTGACAATGATTCTGAGCTAAGAAAAAGTCGAACTTTGTGGAAAAATAAAATGAACCAGGCCACATTGAATCAACCCCAATCAGCGGATGTATTGTGACGAATGGTGATAGCGAAATTTTGACGCTGTATCAACAGGTCAGTGATTGGATTGAAAAAGGCCATCGCGTTGCTATAGCAACTGTGATCTCAACTTGGGGCTCGTCTCCACGACCCGTTGGCAGTCAGTTGGTGGTCAACGATGAACGCAAGTTTGAGGGGTCAGTATCAGGCGGCTGTGTAGAAACAGCGGTCATTGCAGCTGCTATGGAGGTAATAGAAAGCTCACAGCCTCAGGTTCTGAAATTTGGTGTCAGCAATGACACAGCCTGGGAGGTGGGCTTGTCTTGCGGAGGTGAAATTCAAGTGCATGTTGAATCGGTTGAAAGTCATTATCATTGCGATACAGGTTCACAATGGAAACTGTCTGATATTCATCGCATTATCGAAGCGCAAAACGACCAGCATGCCATTGCCATCGTAAAGTCTCTCGATGGTACGATCCGCAGGATATACACCAAAGTGCCATCGGAACCCCTGTCATGGCTCGGCCGAGCAGTTGCAGAAGGATTTCGAAAAGATGCAAGCCAACTCATCGATACCGCTGGCGGCAAAGTGTTTATCCAAATTATTAATTCACCCTTGAAACTGATTATTGTCGGGGCAGTGCATATTGCGAAACACCTCATTGCACTTGCACAAATATGTGGATTTAATGTTGTTTTAATCGATCCGAGGCGGGCATTTACCGAGTCAGAATTTCTTTCGGAGACCGAGGTTATCACCAAGTGGCCTGACAAAGTGATTTCCAATTTGAAGTTGAATGCCAGGGCTGCAGTTGTAACACTCACTCATGACCCGAAAATAGACGAACCGGCACTGATTAGCGCTTTGAATTCTGAAGCTTTTTATGTCGGTGCGCTTGGAAGTCGCCGTACGCATCAAGCTCGGTGCGACCGACTCGCTCAGGCTGGTGTTTGCGAGGACGATATAGCAAGAATTCATGCGCCCATCGGGCTGGACATCGGTGCTCAGTCACCGGCAGAGATTGCATTGGCGATAATGGGTGAAATCACCCAATCGCTGCGACACAGTTAGGCAAACATGAAATTTGGCAGAATCAGTGTTGAACACGGTGAAGGAGTGATTCTTGCGCACTCAATCAAAGTGCTTGGACGAAAGTGGAAAAAAGGTCGAGTTTTATCAACACACGATATTGATGTGCTGCGTCAAGAAGGTCATGAATCGGTTGTTGGTGCGAGCCTTGAAGAAAATGATGTCGATGAGGATTCAGCAGCGCAGGCGATTGCCCGAGTTATCGCCGGACATGGCGTTGAAGTTCGAACCGCTGCGACAGGTCGATGTAACATCTACGCATCAGTGCGGGGTTTGCTAGACATTCGCCACCAGGCGATCAATCGCATTAACACGGTTGATGAAGCTTTTACGGTTGCGGCTTTGCCGCCATATACAAGTGTCTATAGCGGTCAATTACTGGCAACAATAAAAATTATTCCTTTCGCTGTGAGTCGACAATTGCTCAATCAGTGTATTGCGGTTGCATCGAAAGGTGCAACACCAATCAATGTATACGAGTACCAACGCCATTGCGTTGGACTAATACAGACTCAAACACCATGGTTTCAGTCGAGTCTAATCGAAAAAGGTGCGCGCATGCTAGAGCAGCGGGTAGAAGCGCTGGGCTGTGAAATTGTAGAGCATCGTGTTTGTGACCACCACGAACAAGCAGTGGCTGGCGCCGTCGATGAGATGTTGAAACTCAATGTCGATCTTATTTTTGTTTTAGGTGCTTGCGCAATTCAAGACAGGTGTGATGTCGTTCCACAGGGCATTGTGGATGCCGGCGGCAAAATCGAGCACTTCGGCATGCCAGTAGATCCGGGCAATTTGCTGTTGCTTGCCAGACATCGTAAAACAGTGATCCTCGGGCTTCCGGGTTGTGTGCGATCTCCAAAACGAAATGGATTTGATTTTGTCTTTGAACGAATAGTAGCGGGAATGGATGTTCGCCGCGAGGATATTATTGAAATGGGAGTGGGCGGTGTGCTGACTGAGCCGTCGCGACGCCCCGAGCGCAGGAGCGCTGACAGGTCTGTCAAACAGTCCAAATCTAAGAATATTGTTGCGATTGTACTGGCAGCTGGTCAGTCTCGACGTATGGGAGAGGCCAACAAACTGGTAATGAAGATCGATGATCATCAATCAACGGTCATTCGTACGGTAGTGAGAATTTTATTGCAGTCGAATGTCAACCATATATACGTAGCGACAGGACACGACCGCGACATGATCTGCGCACAACTGAGCGACTTGCCAGTTACTTTGGTCCACAATCCGGAGTACAGTCGCGGTTTGAGTACATCACTTCGAACTGTATTGGCCGCATTGCCTGAAAGTATCGATGGAGTGCTTGTGTGCCTAGGTGATATGCCTTTCGTCAAAAGCAGTCACATTAATGTGTTAACAGACGCATTTGATCCGGTATCTGAAAATAGCATTTGTGTGCCAACCTATAAGGGCAAGCGTGGAAACCCAGTGCTTTGGGACCGGAAATACATTCAGGAAATGATGGAGGTGCGCGGTGACACAGGCGCCAAACACATGATTGGAGACTATGAAGATTTTGTCATTGAAGTTGAAATGGACAGTCCCGGGGTGCTGATCGATCTTGACACGCCGCAAGCGTTTGCCAGCTACGTTAATTCACCGGCTAAGCAGTCAGCCAGCAACAATCCGGAGTAAGTTTGTGGACTATGAAGTTTTCTGGCGACTGGGCGTTTTTGCCGTAATTTTGGCAGCAGTAGCGCTGTGGGAAACGGTATTGCCCAAGCGCGAATGGCACTTGGCGCGTCTGTCGCGATGGGGCAATCATCTGTCGCTGTCGGTGATCAATACCCTGCTTGTTCGTGTGCTTATTCCGCTGACTGCCGCGGCCTATGCGGTGGTACTGGAGGCAAAGGGAATCGGACTTCTAAACTGGATAACAATGCCAGCGATGATTTCGGTCGTCGTAGCAGTGATGCTGCTGGATATGGCAATATATGCTCAGCATTTTTTATTCCATAAAATCAACATATTTTGGCGCTTTCACAGAATGCACCACACCGATCTGGATTTTGATGTCACTACCGCAGTGCGTTTTCATCCTGTCGAAATTCTCGTTTCGATGCTGATCAAGTTTGCCGTTGTGACAGTGCTGGGTCCGTCTGCGCTGGCTGTAATTGTGTTTGAAATCTTGTTGAATGCCACTTCAATGTTTAATCATGGCAACATCAAGTTGCCGGCGTCAGTTGATCGATGGCTGCGATATGTGATCGTCACTCCCGACATGCACCGAGTACATCACTCCGTTATCCGTGGCGAAACAGACAGCAATTTTGGATTCAATTTGCCTTGGTGGGACCGGATATTTGGAACTTATACCGATCAGCCGTCGAAAGGGCATTTGGGGATGACAATCGGCTTACCGATTTTCCGGCAACAGCGGGAAAATAGAATTGACAGGCTCATTACACAGCCGTTTAGAAATGCCTCTGCTGTCGCAGAGGATTGACATTCATATCACGGCTTGTGCGGCTAAACGTAAATTTCTATTTCAGCCAGACTTTCGTTTACTGCAACGTAGAGGATATTAACGATTTTGTCACAGGTGGCATGATCGACAATGTAAGGTGGAGCGAGCACGACATGATCTCCGGTAAAACCGTCGATGGTACCGCTGCCAGGATAACAGAGCATACCGTGTTGCAGGCATAGGCGTTTTAGGCGCGCATGAAATGCGTGTTTCGGGTCCAGCGGTTGTTTGCTTTGTTTGTCTGCGACAAATTCCAGCCCAATGAAAAGACCGCGCCCGCGGATGTCACCGACATTCGGGTGGTTGTCAAACTGCTCACGCAATTGACCGATCAGATAGTCTCCTTGAAGCTGGACATTTTCGAGCAGGCGGTCTTTGTCAAGTGTATCAAGCACTGCCAAAGCAGCTGCACTCGCCGCCGCATGACCCATGTAGGTAAATCCATGAGCAAGAGCTTGTGTACCGCGATTGAGTGCACTACGAATTTCTTCGGAGCACAGTACTGCACCGATTGGCTGATAGCCTGCGCCGAGCCCTTTTGCGATAGTCACGATATCTGGAACAATTCCGTCCTGGCTGAAGCTAAAAAATGTTCCAGTACGTCCGCTGCCGCACATCACTTCGTCAAGAATTAATAAAACACCGTAGTTGTCGCAAATTTTTCGAACGTGTTCTAGGTAGCCTTTCACTGGAGGCAGAACTCCTGAGGTTGCGCCTCCGACTGTTTCGGCGACAAAACCAATTACATTGTCGGGACCAAGTTCAATCAGTTTGCGTTCCAGTTCGTCAGCCAGACGAATTGCATATTGACTTTCGGTTTCGTGTGGCAACTGATCTCGATACGGATAACACGGGGATACGGCGTGTGACGGGAGCAAAATAGGATTGTAGGGCAGTTTTCTGCCTTCGTGATTACCTACTGAAAGCGCGCCTAGCGTGTTGCCGTGAAAACTTTGCCTGCGTGAAACAAAATACTTGCGAGATGACTCACCTGATTCAACAGCAAACTGTCGTGCGAGTTTCAGAGCTGATTCCATTGCTTCTGAGCCGCCTGACACCAAAACAACGCCATCGAAACTTTCTGGACTCAGTGAGATTAGCTTGTCTGCCAATTGTTCTGCGCTGTGCGAAGTAAAAAAACCGGAATGCACATAGGCTAGGTTTTCCACTTGATTTTGAATTGCTTCGATCACATTGCGATGGCCGTGACCCAAACACGATACCGCAGCACCGCCACTTGCGTCTAAGTATTCTTTGCCATTGGTGTCGTAAATGTATGCGCCGCAGCCGCTTTTTGCGACTGGCATGTCAGTGGTTATATTACGATGGATGATATGGGTCATATTGTGTTGCTGTCAGCGGCGAAGCTGAAACCTGTCTTGTTTAGTATCTGGGCTGAAGCATGCTCACCAAGGCGCGACTGGGGCGCAAATTGTGTATGTTGTGCGACAGATGGACAATGTTTTACAGCCTTTATGTTGCACTTTAAATAAAATTCTTCTTGTGAATCAGTCTGCAGCAGGGCTGATCGATTTTCGAAGCATGTCAATACTTCTGGCATATGCCATCTCAGCCGCCTGTTCGTGATAGCTGTCTCGTCCTGGAGTAGCAAAAGCGTGGTCCAAATCCGGATAGGTGTAAATTTCGACATCATCAAAAGATGAGAAGGCTTGTCGAATTTGTTCGACAGCTTGTGGTGGGACGAATGAATCGTTTTCAGCAAAATGCAAAACCATGGGGCATGAAATATTGCTGATTTCGTCCAATGATTCCTCGATACCGACACCGTAGTAGCAAACGCAGCAGTCCGCATCAGTTCTTGTGGCCGTAAGGTATGCGAGTTTACCGCCCAAACAATATCCCAAAGCCCCGACTTTTCCAGAGCATTGCGCCATCGCCCGAAGAGCATCAATTGAAGCTGCGGCGTCTTTGATTCCTAGGTCTACGTCAAAACGCCCGTAGTAATCGAAAGCCTGTTTAAGTGATTCATCATCGTAACCGAGCACGATACCCGGCTTCATTCGCCAGAACAGATCAGGCACCAAGGTAACGTATCCTTCGCTTGCGAACTGATCGGCCATGTTGCGCAGAAACGGATTGATCCCGAAAATTTCCTGTAAAAGCACCAATCCTGGACCTGAACCGTTTGCAGGCTTAGATAAATATGCTTCGAATTGACCGCCGTCCGATGCGGTCAATGTAATCATCGAGCCAGCCATATTATTTCCTCAAAGGTGATTTGAATTTTAAGTCCTGAAAATAGCGATATTCTATAACCTTTGCAGTTTTATAAATGGATTTGCGTAAACAAAGTCGTATCATGTAAAACATCGGTTGCCAACATTAGGTTCAACAACCAAAAGAAGGACAATTGTGGATCGTACTGAACGCTTTTATAAGATAGACAGATTGCTGCAGCGGTCTGAAGGCATCTCGATGAACGATTTGCTCGGTGAGTTGGAGGTGTCCAAGGCAACGATCAAGCGGGATTTGACTTATATGCGCGATCGGCTGCACGCTCCGATCATATGGGACTTAAGTAGTCGAAGGTATCGATATGAAGATCCTCGTCCTGGATTCAAGCGGTTTTCTCTCCCTGGTCTTTGGTTCAATAGCAGTGAGTTGCATTCACTGCTGATAATGGAACACCTAATCAAACACCTCCAGCCGGGGTTCTTGGCATCACATGTTGACCCATTGCGCACTCGGGTGAGAACAATTCTTGAAAAAGGTGAGCGGTCGGTAGAAGAAATTGTTCATCGTGTAAGGATTGTTTCAGGGTCTAATCCGCCGGTTGATTCGGAAATCTTTCAAAAAATAGCAGATGCGGTATTCAATCGCAAGCAGATTTACATCAGCTACTTCAATCGACATGACAATCAAACTGTGTTTCGTCACGTATCGCCGCAAAGGCTGGTTTACTACAATGAAAATTGGTATTTAGACAGTTGGTGCCATTTGCGAAACGGGCTTCGCACGTTTAGACTGTCGTATTTGTCCACGGCTGAACTGACGCAAAAAGATGCGACTGAAATTGATGATGCGCAAATGAATTTGGAACTTCAAGCTGGCTTTGGAATATTCGGCGGTACAGATACTTCGCAGGCGGTTTTAAGATTTAGCGCTGCCGTTTCCCCATGGGTGAAGCACGAGTATTGGCATTCCGGTCAAACACAGCATTTCGATGACGACGGGACAATGGTGATGACTTTGCCTTTTTCGAAAGACCCTGAACTGATCATGAAGCTTTTGCGTTATGGACCTGATGTAGAAGTTCTGGAACCGGTGAGTTTACGACAAAAAATTGCAAAAAGCCTTCGCGCAGCCAGTGCGCTCTACAGCGACTGAAACAGTCGTTTTAGTCTCAATAGGTTCTGCCAGTCTGCCTGAGCCATTATTCGTCAAAATATCCAACCTACATTTCCAACCCCCCTGTTACTGACATCTGTAAGTCAAACAAATGGGGCCCAGTGGTTCAGTGACTCAATAACGTTCGTTTAGACTGACTATGTGTCAGTATTTTTAACTGGCATTGAATATATTTTTCAACAGGCTCACGCTATGAGCCACCTAGCACTTAGAATACTTCCACTAATTCACAAATTGGAGTATTTTATGAACACTATTACAAGCCATTTCGACGAGGTTACGTGCGCAGAGCCTCAGTTGTTTAAAAATTTAACAATGATTCCGCTATTGAAAGACGCCGGTATCGAATCGGATTACTTTTTGTTGGACGAAGCTTTGCAACAAAATGTTTTCGAGGTCAAGGAAGTTTCCGAGTCCGGCAGTGTGCCGGAGCTCAGTGTATTGAATAAATCTGACAAGCGGATATTGCTTCTTGATGGTGAAGAGTTGGTTGGAGCGAAGCAAAACCGCATTCTCAACATCACCGTGATGGTTCCTGCCAAAGCATCGATCACGGTACCGGTGTCTTGTGTGGAAGCCGGTCGCTGGGGATACCGTGATGCACAATCCCACAGACCTTCTCGAAGTGAATTCGAACGCATGCGCGCTAGAATGAATTTCGACAGTGCGCAACGGATACATTACTCCGAGAGTCGACGAAGAAATCATTATCGTGTCAGTGAGACTCTTCGAAGTGCGGGAACAAGACACGGAAACCAAGGGGGAGTGTGGGATGACATTGCCAGAAAGTCTGAGCGTATGAACGCCAGATCAGAGACTCGTGCTTCAGAGGCAATGTATGACAAGTTTCGAAGCGATTTGAATGAATATCTCAGTTCTTTCGAAGCGGTTCCCAATCAGGTCGGAGCGGTGTTTTCGGTGGCTGGGTCAACAACAGGTGTTGATGTTTTTGAATCCCCTGAAGCATTGTCCAAGAGTCTGAGCAAGCTGATCCAAAGTTATTCGCTCGATGCGGTTGACCAACTCAGGTCAGGCGTAGATGAAACCCCTGATATTGATGTTGATAAATTTTTAAAACAGATTGTCAGCGCCAATTGTGAAGTCTACGATGGAGTAGGTGAAGGCAACGACTATCGAATTGAGAGCGAACAACTCATTGGCGGAGCTTTGGTGGTTGACGAACGCGTAATTCATTTATGTGCATTTGCCAAGTCCAGTGATGAAGACGAATTGTCGATCGGTCGCAGTCGGATGACGAGAACTTCTCATCGAATTCGCAACCGTTCCCGACAAGCCTAGTGTAAGCGATCTTAGCAGCGTCACATGCAAGTCGAATGATTTGCTGTGAACGCTGCTTTTCGCACAATGAAATTGCACGATAGTCGGATTGAACCGGTCGTCTTGGATTGTCACAGAACCGGTTTTATCATCAGGCTTGTGTTTGGCTGTTGAATGACAAAGACATCAATTGAAATTAAAAAACGGAAATCACAATGAAACAAAAAATAGGCAAAGATAAAACGCACAATTGGTTATTTCGGACATTGGCTGAAATCCCTGTATTTCGGTATGAGGCATTGAAGTTGTCTCTGACTGAAGAGCAGTTTAAGATTGTTGACGCAAAAAATGCGAAACTATCCCCTACTTCGATGCCGATGGCGGACGGGTCAGTAAGAGATGGTGACGTGGTTATGGAAGTTCCGCTTAAACAGCAAGTAGGATCTGGGCGAATAATCAAGACAAGATTTTTGTTTGAGCACAAAAGCAGGATCAATCGAAGGGGACTGGTCGAACAATTAATCCGGTATCAGCATGGATTGTATAAACGTGAAAATACCCCGGTTATCAACGTGGTGGTTAACAATGGCGCGGTGCCTCGATTTGGCGAGGTGTTTCAGTTCCGCGACTGGCTTGAGGAGATGGATGAAGAGTTTTGGCGTCAATACGGCCGCTTTGTGATGAATTTTGATGCCAAAGTATTAAACCTGCGAGACCCAGTGGTACAGGGACGTTTGATGAACGTTGAGTTCTCAACCGCTATAGGTTGGTATGCAATGGGCAAGGTGAAAGACAGGATTGACGCGGAAACAGCACAAAATATGATCGAAATGATTGGGCGGTTGGATGAACACAGCAATGCGCAAATTGTTCAACCGTCACTTGACTATTTACACACGTATCACGAGGAGGTTACAATGGAATGGTTACGGGACTTGGAAATTCAGGAAACTGGGAGTGACAAAGTTATGGCACGGGCATTGAGTAGTTTAGAGTTAAGAATGCAGGAAAGCAGGAACGAAGGCATCAACAAAGGTAGGACTGAAAGCAAGTCAGAGATCGCAATGAGGCTGCTTAGTAAGGGACTAGATGCTCAATTTGTCGGTGAAGTTACGAAATTGAGTCAAGACCGGATCGAACAAATTCAGCGCGAACTGAAAGACAACCAGTGACTGTCTTCATTTGTTAGTGATGGCTATTAGGCTTTAACAATGAAGTGGTTTAAGGCTTGGAAATTCAGGAAACTGGGAGCGACAAAGTTATGGCACGGGCATTGAGTAGTTTAGAGTTAAGAATGCAGGAAAGCAGGAATGAAGGCATAAATGAAAACAAGTCAGAGATCGCAATGAGGCTGCTTAGTAAGGGACTGGATACTCAATTTGTTGGTGAAGTTACGAAATTGAGTCAAGACCGGATCGAACAAATTCAACGCGAACTGAAAAACAACGCGTGATCGTTGTAATTTGTTAGAAGCGTTCGTTCAATTGAAACAATGGGACGCAACAAAGTGACTTAACCGCTTGGATGATGTCACAGCGTTTCTGAAAATCATCAAACCGCTATCCTGAATCAATACTGCGCCTTGCTAAAGCGTTCGGTCGAGCCGCTTGAAATTTATCCGAGTTCACTTTGTGCTGTTTGAGAGTCAACAGTCTTTTGCTTATCGTTTTACTCACTTGGTCGCAAAAATCACACAGCGGTAAATATTCCGCAGACTCCTTTGACCATCTGTAAATTCATTACTGCCGCACCATTACCGATCGACTGAAACGAGGAATACACACAACAAATGCAAGCTCGCAACACTCTCTTCAAAAAAACCTCGTGACAAGTGTCAGATGTATAGTGTCATAATGCGTTCGCTTGGCAAACGAAAAAATACAGAACAACGGTTTGGGAAACTTTCAAAGCTCTTCTTAAAACCGTAAAACACATAATCACCAAGGAGCAGCGCAATGTCGCCAGATGCAGTTGTCCGGAAAAAAACTAATCTTGTATGGATAGACCTTGAAATGACGGGATTGTCTCCTGCCAATGACCGTATCATAGAAATCGCAACAATTGTTACAGACATACATCTGAAAATTGTTGCTGAAGGACCAACGATGGTGATCCATCAAAGTAACGAAAGAATTGACAATATGGATGATTGGAATACCAAAACCCATACCGAAAATGGATTGATCGAACTGGTGCGAAATTCTACGATCGATGAGCACGAAGCCCAACAGCGTACCCTATCGTTTTTGCGAAAATATGCGACTAAAAAGCGGTCGCCGCTGTGCGGTAACGCAGTGTGTCAGGATCGCCGATTCCTTGATCGGTACATGCCGGAAGTGTCAAATTATTTGCATTACCGCCATCTCGACGTAAGCACGATAAAAGAACTAGCGAAACGCTGGCGACCAGACCTTGCGATTGAAAAGGATAAATTCAGCAATCACCGCGCACTGGATGATATACGCCAATCGATCAAAGAACTTCAGGTGTATCGAGACAATTTCTTTTTAACCAACCCGATACTGGATGGGTCGTAGAGCGTTTGTCCATTCAAACCGGTTATTCTGAAGTACGTAACAACTGGAAAATCTTGCGCACTTTGACTTGGCTGTTAATGAAAATCACCAGCTGTAATTTTTCAAGTTGATGTGAAGCTCAATTCTTACGAAAACGAAATGCTCAGCGGAATACACGGCTATCCGCGTCAGTGGGCTATTGAGCAGCAAATAAAAGTGGGCCAGTTTTTTGGTGCGCAGGACTTTGTAGAAGTCTCCCAAGCACACATCATGTGTGATACCGAATCTCTCGGACCCGCGGGGATTGAACACCTTGAATATCTCGCATCGCACAGCCCGCAGCATCGGAAAGTCGCCATCGATGCTGTAACCGACCCCAGAGGCATGGACTTGCAACGTTACGTTGAGCTTGGCCAATCGGAACGGTTGGCTGCGCGCGAGCGCCGGACAACCCGTGCGTTGGCATCAATGGGGATTTTGATGACCGACACCTGTATTAACTACCAGAGCGTTTCGCCGCCTGTGTTCGGCGAGCACATTGCATTCGGAGATACTGGATCAACAATTTACGCCAACAGCGTCTTTGGTGCCAGAAGCAATTTCGAAGGCGGTCCTGCTGGGTTGTCTGCAGCTCTGACAGGACGGGTGCCTCGATACGGTTATCACCTCGATGAGCACCGAATGCCAACCCATGCTTTCTGGCTTGATTTTCGGCCAATGTCTCTGGCCGAGTGGGGAGCACTCGGTGCATACATCGGCAAGCAAACTCGATCCTATTGGAATACGCCTCTTATTATGAATATTGATAAAAGTCCGACATCCGATGAGTTGAAACACTTCGGAGCTGCCTTGGCCAGCTACGGATCCGCTCCGTTATTTCACATCAATAACATAACGCCAGAGTCAATGAAACTCTCGATGGCTGATCTGCCCTGCGCTAGTAAGCCAATTGAAGTTAAACGCTCACATATAGAGCAGCTTTTTGCACCGACAGATCAAACGGTAGCTGTCGACATCGTTGTTTTTGCGGCTCCACAACTTTCGATGTTTGAAATAAGCGACATTGTAGAGTTGCTCGATGGGCGACCACTGCATGGCAATACTCAGCTTATGGTCGCAACCTCACCGGAAATCAAGTCGGCATGTGACCGTTTTGGTCTCACAAAGAAACTTCAGTCAAGCGGAGCAATACTCCTAAGTGGCGTTTGTTTTTACCAGATGTATGCCAGAGAACTTGCGCAAGTCAATGGCTGGAAAACCTTGGTTTCGAATTCAGCAAAACTTGTGAACATTATTTCCGGTTACGGGTATCAGCCTTTCTTGGCGACTACCAAACAGTGTATCAAATCAGCTCTGACAGGACGACTTTGACAGCTGAAATGACTCAGTATAAATTCACTGCGGCAATAGGTAACACTGTTAAGGGCATTGCGCTTTGCGCAGCTGATGATTTCAGTGCACGCTATGATCTTGACCGCATCCGCGGGGTATTTTCAAGGCCTGAGCATCTACTCTACGGGGAAAGTTATGTCGGCAAGATTCTGGTGCTCAATACAGCTAAAGGCGGTGTTGCCAGTTCCTGGATGCTGCTTGATATGGTAAGTCGTCATCAGGCACCTTTGGCACTGGTGATGAATTCGGTCAATCCAATCATGGTACAAGGTGCAGCATTTGCCAATATGACACTTGTACATGGTTTTGAAACAGACATTACAAGTGTTATTCAAAGTGGCGATTCGATTACCGTCGATCTGTCAACGAACACTCTAACTATCAATTCGAAACCTTCCTAAAGTTTCGATTCGTCATGACGAAGGCCGAATACCCAACGCTCTTCGGTAATGTTCTCAACGCAATGAAACGGTCTTTTGTCCAGCCCGACAAACCCCGGTCCCGGCATTAGTATTACATCGCCCGGTAGGTTGGCAACTTCAACCTGCTCGGTTCTTTGACGATCGGACGAAATGAAAAACTCTCCGTGACCCGATAGGATGAACAGGCAAATCAGGTGGCGATAGTCTGTGCGGTCGCGATGTGCGGTGATGCCAACACAGCGAGTGGTGTATTTTTGTACCATCCAGTCATTGAAGATAACCGGAGCGTCAAACCACTGGTGCTGTTGGGTGGCTTCATCAAACAATGTTTGAAAGGCTGATGAAAGTTGTGCGAAATGACCGTCTGGCTTTAGCTGATTTTGCAAAAACATCTGCTGTTCAACACGATTGATGCCGCTTCCAACGATATTGTGAACCGCACGAAGCGGGTACTGGCGTGCCTCTTGCAAAAGATCAAGACGAAATTTTTCGTTCAAAATGGGGACGGATAAGGCACGTGCTTCTTGTAGCAGAGCAATTGCTCCGGCTAAGTGTGAAGCGGAAATTTTAAAATGTTCATTCACGCTTTGAGCTCCATTTTTCAGTCACCTTTTCCTCGCAAAATCGCGCAGCGTACAACCAAGATAAGGGGAATCTGATGACATTCAAGCATGACTTTGATCGTCGGAATTATTAAAATCCACAGTTAATTTGGAAATTACAATAGAATATATCGGGTTGGGTTTGTGTTTTTCGGCAGTTAGGAAATCAACCGTTAAATACTGAACTCGACTATACCGCAGAGGTTTAAAAATGAATGCAGCAGTTGAATTGGGATCGCGTCTGGCTCAAATTAAAGGCGCGCAAGTAATCAAGAGTTTTTGTTATACCTGTCCTTGGCAGTGTCCTACCGAGGTCTTTGTCAGAGACAACAAAATCGTCTACCACAAGGGGAACCCGGAATCCCCGAACAATATTGGTTCCCGTTGTGCAAAAGGTATGGCGAGCTGGCACGTTACGCAAGACCCGGACCGTCTCAAGTTCCCGATGTTGCGCACTAGTGAAAAAGGCGAACCTGGCCGCTTCAAACGCATATCTTGGGATGAAGCATATGCTTTCATCGCAGAGAAATTGCAGAAAATTGCCGGCGAATATGGACCTGAAGCGGTCGCATTGACTTGCCACCACGACCCCAATACCCAGTTTTACAGACACTTGCTGGGAGACCTTTATGGCTCCCCGAATCTGTACGCACATACATCAGGATGTGAACAGGACAGGCGTTCCGCCTGCCTCACTTTGTTTGGTCATGTATTTCCCATGCATGATTTTGCCAATTCGAAATATGTCATGCTGTGGGGGATGAACAATCTTGGTGCGAATCAAGGTCTTTGGGAGAGTCGTGCGCTGATTGATGCTCAAAAAAACGGCTGTAAACTTGTTGTTGTTGACCCAAATTTCACCGAGACAGCTCAAAAAGCCGATGAATGGATTCCGATCAATCCAGGCACAGACGGTGCACTTGCGTTGGCAATGTGCAAAAGTATTGTTGATGAACATCTTTACGACCAAGACTTTACCAATAACTACTGCAATGGGTTTGACGGATTTCGCGCTCATCTTCAGGAAAATGGCTATACACCACAGTGGGCTGAATCGATTTGCGGTGTCGACAAAAACACGATACAAAGGCTAGCGAGGGAGTTTGCGACTACCAAGCCGGCGATGTCAGCGATTTTCAAAGGCTCAGGCTATTACACAAATGGTGCGGATGCAGGACGGGCATGCTACATTCTTAATGCGATTTGCGGTGAACTCGACAAACCAGGCAACCTCCATCTGAAAGACTGGGCGCCGCTTGGACTGCCGGTCGTCATTGCAGAAGATGCCAAAACGCCCCCTGCGAAAGATCCGTTACATGCAGCGATGGGATATCCTCTGGCACCGGATTTGCCCAACTCGAAATTGCCTGATGCAGTTATCGATGGTGATCCTTATCCGGTCAAGGGACTTTTCGTACATGCAACCAACCCGGTAATGAGTGATCCCAACCGCGATAGAGTGCTTGAGATGTTCAAGCACCTGGATTTGGCAGTGGCATGTGAACTCTACATGAGTGAAACTGCGATGGAATGCGATATTGTTTTGCCGGAAACTTCGTTCTACGAACAAGCGGAAATCCGTCAGGGCATGTGGCTGGGCCCGCAAGTGATATTGTGTCAACCGGTTGTTTCGCCCGTCGGAGAGTCAAAACCTCCATACGAAATTGTCAAGGGAATTGCCGAAAAAATGGGTTGGGGCGAACACTTTCCATATGAAAAATGGGAAGATTGGGGAGAAGTCATGATGGAGAATGTTCCTATGACATTAGATGAATTGAAGACTAAGGGATTTTGGGCCGGAAAAATTCGCTACAACCGCGTACCTGAGGGGCTGCCGACCCCTTCTGGCAAAGTTGAAGTGCTTTCCAGCGCATACGAACAAGCAGGGTTCAGCGGCTATCCGCAATACACGGAAAGGTCGGTGGTTCCAGACGAAGAATATCCCCTTCAACTGACTCATTCCAAGCTAAGCATGCACTGTAATATTGTGACTCAGAATAATCCATACCTGATGGAGATTTGTTCAGAGAACTGGGTTGAAATCAATTCGCAAGATGCTGCCAAATATGGGATTACCGACGACGCCATAGTAGTAGTCGAATCGCCAAAAGACAAGATTGAAATTCGTGCTAAGGTGGTTGAAGGACTGGTACCCGGCTGTGTGAGCATACGCCACGGACACGGCTTTGGGCATTGGGCTATGGGAACGGTGGCGAAGGGACGCGGAGCCCACTCGAACAATTTGATGGATACACATACCAATCCGATTACTGGTGCGAACTGCTACAACGAATGCAAAGTTCGCGTACGTATGAGTTAGCGCAAGGGGGAAAGTGAAATGCAGTATGGATTTTATTTCGATCATAACCGATGCGTAAAATGTCACGCCTGTGAAATTGCGTGTAAGACATGGAACGAAGTTGATGTAGGGCCTCGGTGGCGCGAAGTGGTTAAAATCGAATCTGGCGTTTTCCCGAACGTCAAAGCGATGAACGTATCAATGGCGTGTATGCACTGCGGAGATGCCCCTTGCCGCAACGCCTGTCCAGTTGGTGCAATTTCCAAGCGAGCAGCCGACGGGATCGTTGTGGTCGACGAAAACACTTGTATCGGATGCGGATTTTGTACTTGGGCGTGCCCTTTTAACGCTCCTCAGATAAGTTCGAGCGCCGGTAAGATGGAAAAATGTAACTTTTGTCAGACTCCCGGTCGGGAACGTCCGCTGGATATGCCAAGAGCGTGTGAGGAAATTTGTCCGACCGGTGCGATTGTTTCAGGAGCCATGGCGAAGTTGGCCAATGAGAATAGACAAAGTGCTGCCAAACGTCTGGCTTCACAAGGACTGCCGGGTATCGTAATGGATGCTGCGGCGCGCTATTCAACGGCTTGACTGGCATTGATAATCGATGATTGCGTAGCGGAGATACAGATGGCTGAAATCATTGGCAATTCGATGCCACCACAGCGTAAGAGAGTCATTGATGCATTGCATCTGCGAGAACCGGACCTGGTGCCCGTTGGCCTATGGGGGACTATTGAGGGTTATCAGAATCTGCGCAAGGGGATAGGCATGGACTACAAGGCTGACCCGAAAGATTACCGCACGGGCTCAACGACATGGACGACAGATGTGAGTTTCGAGCTGGATCTCGCAGAACAACTGGATGTTGATTTTGTCAGGATCGCAATTGGCACTCCAGGTGGATCACCCGGTTTTAGAGAAATCGCATTTGATGAAATTCCATTTGATATGGGCATACCGCCACCGTCGGTTGATATCAATGTTGATGAGTGGGGCGTGGTTCGAAAATGGACACCTCACGAACAGGGTGGATACTATGAGATGATTGGGTATCCGTTGTTTCACGCAACCAGTGCTCCTATTGAGGAAGGTTTGAGAATACTTGATGAATTTCCTTGGCCCGACCCTTGGGATGAATCATGTTGGGCAGATTCGCCTATACCAGGCATGACACTTCGGGAATATTGCAAATTCATCCGTGAAGAGACACCGTTTGCTCTGCTGGGACAAGGTGGTCGGGGCGGTATTTTCGAACAGGCGAAATATATGGTCGGATATGCGAAGATATTTTCCGACTTTATTGAATCTCCGGATTTTCTGGAAGCCATGCTGACTCGACTAACCGATATAGAAATCGAATTTAACAAAGCAATTATCGATGAATGCGGCGAATACATTGACTGGATGCGAATGAGCCCGGAAGACTTGGCCAGTGAAAAAACAGCATTTTTGTCATTGAAAATGTTTGATCGTCAAGTCAAGCCGCACTACATTCGCGCATTTAGGGAAATCAAGGAGTACTACCTTAAAAAGAATCCTGCCGGTAAGATTCAGTTTCACAGCTGCGGTGCAATTCCAGAACCGTTTATGCGTGGTCTGATCGAATCGGGCGTTGATGGTTATGACAGTTTGCCGCCAAAAGTGGCTCGCCATTCCAATCCGGCTGCAAAAAAACGTCAACTGGGCAAGGAAATGTTTTTTTACGGCGGAATCGATGTGCAGGAAACCCTTCCATGGGGAAGTGTCGAAGATGTGCGAAACGAAGTGCGACAGAGAATCTGGGAGATGGGCCACGGCGGTGGATTTCTGCTTAGCTCGTCACACCGGCTTGAACATGACGTGCCTACCCAGAATGTTTTGGCAATGATTGATGAGGCTCGGACTTACGGACGCTACCCGTTGCCGACTGAGCCGCCGCCAGGTTCTGATACCGGTGAAGGCTACGAACCGTGGTCAGGCGAGAGGAAGCGTCGACGTCGACCGCGTCCTCAGCCGTCTGCAGCCGAAACCGCTTGATAATTTAGATTTGTTAATCGATATGCCTATAGTAATTGAAACAGAAAAAGAGTGGGATCTAGAAGATCTACAGTATGACTTTGAAGATTCGATGGAAACGGATCGTTGGACCGACGCTCCAGCTGAAATCAAAGAATTGTTTCACGAAATCGAGTGGAACATCATTGACGGTGAACACGAAGATACTTCGGATCTGATTCATCCAGCTCTAGATGCTGATGTGTCTCCGCGAACGCTGGTTGCCGGACCCATGGCAACCGGAATCGCTGAGGTTGGCAGAAGATTCAAAATGGACGAGTATTTTCTCCCTGAGGTGATGATGTCTGCAAAATGCATGCATTCAGCACTCGGTATCCTCAAACCGCTGATTATTGCAGAAAAGTCAGAAGACATTGGTACAGTTGTTGTAGGTACAGTTCAAGGAGATCTGCACGACATTGGAAAAAAGATTGTCGCAATGATGTTGGAAGCCGCTGGATTTACGGTGATTGATTTGGGTGTAACAGTCCCTCCGGAAGACTTCATTGCAGCGATTCGCGAGCACAATCCGCAGATTGTAGGTTTTTCTGCATTGTTGACGACAACCATGAATATGCAGTGGGAGACAATCAAGCAAATTCAATCTGAAGGATTGCGCGGTGATGTTAAAGTATTTGTCGGCGGTGCGCCTATCAGTCAGGCATGGTGTGACAAAATCGGAGCGGATGCCTACGGCGTTGATGCGCTTGTAGCGGTTGAAAAAGCCAAAGCATGCGTTCAGGAGTTTCGACAACTCAAAGGCGGAGATCCGGCTTTGCACGGTGCAATGCTTGCAGTTGATGCACAACGTGCAGCCGAACAGGTCGCTAAACTTGACGCGGTGGCAACAGGTTGATTTTATCAGGCAGACTGGCTTGAGACGAATTACCTTGATGTAGGACACAGCATTGCAATGAGTGCAACCATTGCAGATACGCGTAAAAAACGCCGTCGTATTATCCTGCCGTTAATAGTCGGCATCACAGTTTTCGTAATGCAGCTGTCCGGTCAATACGGTGCCGGGCTCGGTTATGCGCTGCTGCTCGCATCGGTGATACTTATGCTCGGTGCAGTCATGGCATTGTC
Source organism: Arenicellales bacterium (assembly GCA_965214785.1). GTDB lineage: Bacteria > Pseudomonadota > Gammaproteobacteria > Arenicellales > JAJDZL01 > JAJDZL01. The sequence continues at coordinate 128,064 of OZ243975.1, forward strand.
ACTGATTGTGTTCACCGGTTTGTTTTCTACCGAATACTTAACCGGTGCCATGAGGTGGTTGTTCACAATTGGCGGCTGGCTGTACGTCATTGGTGTATTTGATCTGTCAGGGCATTACGTTCTGGAAAGCCTTCAAGGCCGGGTGGAACTGAAGTGGATGCTGTTCGGACCTCTCGCATTATTGTCATTGATCGTTTTTGATATTGGCCTGTACCGATTGATTTATCAGAAAAACCAAGTCAGCTGGAACCGATATCGCCAGTATATCGATCGAAAAAATGCTCAGCCTGCTCTTATGCGTTCAACATTTTTCTCTGATGTGCTTTTGCATACGAACCTTCTGTCTGTAAGCGGTATTCGTTGGCTAAGGCATACATTGATATTCTGGGGATTTGTTTTGCTGTTTGGTGTGGAAGTTATCGCAGTATTTGTCAGGGAGGGGATCCCGGCGTTTGGATTTACTGATGTTTGGGAGATTCCCGGTCATCCATTGCGTCTGGCATTCGATTTCGCGTTCGACTTTTTTGGTTTTTTAGTTCTGGTCGGTTGTTTACTGAGCTTTGCATGGCGTATGGCTGTAAGGGGTACTGAGCAAAGCAAGTATGCTGACACTCCTACTGCGGTGTTTTTATTTCTGGTTGTACTAAGTGGTTTTATTGTCGAAGCGGCGCGTATCGCAACTGCCGCTGATCCGACCGGCAGTGTTTATTCGTTTGTTGGATGGACAATGGCTAACTTAGCGAGCGATTCGTCGGGTTGGGCGAGTGCGATATACACTCCGATGTGGTACTTGCACATGTTTGGTTCATTGGCGTTTATCGTGTATGTTCCTGCATTTCGTTTGGTACATTCCTGCGCAACACCGGTCGGACGATTGATGAATTCTCAAAAACGAATACTGGCTAACAAACGCAAATCTTCGATTGCGGGATTGATGCCGGGAATTGACAAGCAACACTACAGGAGTTGAACAGGCTTATGAGTCAGATTATTGCAATATACGGAAAAACCTGCTGTTTGAAGTCCGATGTAGCAAGAGCGATTTCTCGATTGACAGGCTACAAGTTAGCTAGTCGCGGCGAGTTGATCACGACGCATGCGTTATTGTCCAAGTTAACCAGCGGAAATCAAGTCGACCTGGATGTTCACAGGAAAGTGGACAGTCAAACGAAACAAATGGTGTCATGGCCGGACCCCGTTTTGATTCTTGAAAGCCGCTTTATGGACGCTGTTTTGCATGATGCGGAAGGTGTGTTTTTTGTTCACCTGACGTGTGATGACGAGATTCGCAAGAAAAGATGGGAAAAGCGACGCGAAGAAGGCGGTGGCCGTACCAGACAAATTGGTGACGGTGTGATTGAGCGCGATGCAGATGACGAATCCCTGCGTAACAAGCTGTATCCTGGCGTCGGCGAAGCAGAACCGAACCTTGAATTTGACACCTCTGACGGTGATGTGCAGCATATCGCAATAACAACCTGGTCAGAATTTACCGGAGAAGATTTGTCAGAATTTGAATTGTCAAGTTCTCAGCAGATGGATAAGAAACAAACCAAGGGATTGAAACCGGGTCCATCCGCGGGCGAGGTGGCAGTTTACAATGCACTTCGCAATCCTTTTGGCGGATACATTACCGACGATGAAAGCGGACGTAACGTTTTTATTCACAAAAGTGCGGTTGAATCCAGTGGCTTAGGCGAGTTGCATCAAGGCCAGCGGGTGAAGTACGAAATTGTGGAAGATGGATTTGGGGGATTCAGAGCGTCCGGCATTCAAACGGAATGAATAACAGGGAGTGTAAACTTGCCGAAGTTGATAGATGTAGCACCGGACTTGGCAAAGCCGAAGTACCGAAAATCTCGCGCATGGGTATGGCGCAACTGTCAGGTGCGACAAATCAAATCATCAGCGGGGGCACCTTGCTCGACACATAATGAACTGTTTGCCCCATGGCCTGGCAAAGAGCAGTTTGTTGATCAGTGGTATGTTCTGGACAACGGCCAGGCTGTCGGGAAAGGATACGACGAGCGCGGCGAAGCATGCTTTTCAGTGATTCAGTTTGACTCGAGGTAGTTTGTGCCAAGGAAACTGCCAGTTAGTCCGCAAAAAGCGCCTTATCCAGTGATGGTCGAATCTGGTATGCAGTATGCATGGTGCAGCTGCGGTTTGAGTGTAACGCAACCGTGGTGTGACGGCAGTCATCGGGGAAGTGATTACAAGCCGATCAAATTTGTTGCCCCCATCAGTGGTGAATTCTATATGTGCGGATGCAAACAGTCGGACAACGCACCTTATTGTTTCGGTAATTGCATGGGATATGCACCCGTGAAGTAAACACATTTAAGTGCCTATGTATTTTGCGGTTACAGTTCATCACAATATCGTACAGGAAATTCGCCGGTATGAAACATTGCCGAATGGCCAGCGGGTTCTTCATACCAATTTGGATTCTGGTACGGAGTTGTCAAGAATTTACAGGCAAACCGGCAGTATCGATTCGCAGTATATTTTTGATGATTTCGAACGAGCCAAGACGTTCGCATCGATGAGCATGGACTTCGTACGAAAACTGATCGATCAGCGGGTAGAAAAAATTGATCGACTCGAGTCAAGGGATGAGTTTATTGCTTGATTGAAGTATTCACCCCTTGATCGGATACCGGTGATATCTGCAGCGCAGATTGCAAATTACAAATTTAAGTCAGTGATGAGTAGACAAATCTTAAGATTTTTAGCAGCGGTATTTTTCAGTTGTTGTGCTATATCGGTTTATGGTGACTTATTACCTGACTACGAACGCGAAGCAAGACTTGCCGCGGAGGCAGAAGCCGGGCTTTTCGAAGGAGACGCAGTGTATTTAAGTGACGGGGCGCGGACGTTTCTTAGTTTGTACACCGATGTAGAAGATGCACAAAGAGCGGTAATATTGCTGCATGGCAGGGGGTTTCATCCCGACTGGCCTCAGGTTGCGGCACCGTTACGGGAAGGGTTGAGTGAAAATGGATTCACCACCTTGTCCGTACAAATGCCCGTATTGCAAAAAGACGCTAAATATTACGACTATCTGAAAATTATCGATCATTCTTTTCCAAGGATTGAAGCGGCTATCGAGTTTCTCAAGCAGCGCCGATATTCCTGGATTGCCATAGTGGCGCATAGCTGTTCTGTGCATATGACAATGGCGTGGTTCAGTCAGTTCGGTGATGCGTCGGTCGACGCATATGTAGGCATTGGCATGGAAGCGACCGACTATAAACAGCCGATGCTCAAAAAATTCCCTTTGGAATCCATATCTGTTCCGGTGCTTGATTTGTTTGGAAGTGCAGATTATCCGGCAGTTATAGCGGGTGCATCATCCCGTTTGGAGGCTATACGGGCAGCGGGCAACGATCAGTCAAATCAGGTGAAGGTCGAAGGGCCTGACCACTTTTTCGAGAATTATGAAACCGAACTTGTAGACGAAGTGAGTTTGTGGCTACGAATGCTTCGCGACTGAAACTGAAGCAGCGAAAGAAATTTAGTTTCAGTGATTCGAACTCAATCGACGCTTAGATGGTCGATGTCGAGATGGCGAACATCCTCGCCTTTGACATAGAAGACGACGTGTTCACAAATATTGCATGAGCGTTCCCCGACTCGTTCAAGTGAACGCATTGCCCACAAGACATCGATTGCGTCTGGAATCGAATCGGATTCCTGCATCATCCATTTTCTCAGGCGCTTGAAGACGTTCTTGAATTTCTTGTCGACTTTCTTGTCTTTTTGAATCAGACTCAGTGCTGCTTCATCATCGGTATGTTCCAGTGCGTTGAGTGCTTCGCGCAGTAGAGTTTCTACCCGCGTACCGATTTCGGATATTTCGTCGTATGTCTCTTTGCGCTCCAGTGAATCCACTCTGCTTGCCATGTGGGCTATGCGACACACTTCATCGCCGATGCGTTCCAAGTCATTTACGGTTTTAATAACCATCAGAACAAACCTCAGGTCACCAGCGGTTGGTTGACGCATTGCGAGAATTTCGGTACTGCGCTTGTCAATGGATACTTCCATTCGATTGACAATATCTTCGGTTTCGGACACTTGCTTTGCGAGCATGCGATCGCAATCGACCAGTGAGCTAAGTGCATTATTGAGCTGTTTTTCGACCAGTCGTCCCATTTGCAGGGTTTGTTCCCCAAGCTCCATAAGCTCAACGTCATACTTGGTCGAATAGTGTCCTTCGATCATTTGAATATTGGAAGTCAGGAAAGTTTGTTTCGGATGTAACGCAGAAAACCTATGGATATACCCGAAATTGTATTTTATTCAGCACTGCAACATTGAATTGGGCGCAAAAACATATGTTTATTGTGACTTGTTTGTCAGGTAAGGGTTGCCTGAAACAAAACCAATTCCAAAAAAAATAAAAAATTTCTCTTGCTTGGCTATTGACAAAATGCAATTTTCCCTTATTCTTGTACACGAACCGCAAGGTTCAGTAACCCTAATTTGTGTACTTGAGCGACCTATTTTAGGTCCGTCAATTCAACAGGAGTTTGAAATGAACGGTTTGTCGTCAAGTCTCAGGGTTTTCCTGACTATTCTAGCGTGCTTGCTAGGGTCATATTCGGTCGCTGTTCAGGCTGCCGAAAGAGATCATATCAGTATTGTTGGGTCTTCTACAGTCTATCCTTTTGCTACTGTAGTAGCAGAGCGATTTGGAACTGTTTCAGAATATCCTACTCCAATCATAGAATCGACTGGTTCAGGCGGTGGCTTGAAGCTGTTATGTGCAGGTATCGGGGTCGACCATCCTGATATTGCGAATGCGTCTCGACGCATCAAGCAATCGGAAATCGAACGATGCGCACAACACGGCATCAATGACATTGTCGAAGTGAAGGTCGGGTACGATGGCATTGTCCTGGCTAACTCGGTTGAATCTGAACTTTTCAATCTAACTCGCCGAGAAATTTTTCTCGCACTCGCAAAAGATGTGCCTTCTCCCGACGGTGAGCAAAAGCTTGTTCCAAATCCATATAAGATGTGGAGTGAGATTAATTCTCAACTGCCGGCTATTGCCATTCGAGTGCTTGGACCGCCTCCAACCTCAGGTACCCGCGATGCATTTGCAGAGCTGGCCTTAGAAGGCGGATGCAAGACATATGACTGGATTGAAGCGATCAAAAAAAGCGACAAGAAGCAATACCAATCGATTTGTCACGGTATCCGCGAGGACGGTGTCTGGGTCGAAGCAGGTGAAAATGACAACCTGATCGTCCAAAAACTGGCCGCTGACAAGAATTCTCTGGGAGTATTCGGGTTCAGTTTCCTCGACCAGAATTCTGACTCCGTTCAGGGTTCTATTGTCGATGGATTTGCACCGGAATTCGAGAATATTGCTGACGGGTCGTATGCAATTTCCCGTGCATTGTACTTTTACGTAAAATCCGATCATGTAGACCTGATTCCAGGAATCAAGGAGTACATTGCGGAATTTACCAGTGACCGCGCTTGGGGTGATGAGGGCTATTTAGTCGACAAAGGCATGATTCCCATGTCGGCTGAAGAGCGCTCGCAGTTCAAAACAGCGGCCATGAAAATGACAACTGTACGGCTTGCTGCTGAGTAAGTAATTTTTATCCGTTTCACTTCGGATAATAAAACCTGATTCAAGTGTCACTTACAGGCGATTGAATCAGTAAATTAATCTGCATACGGGCGAACCGCCTGTGTATTTCGTGATGGATTGCCCGTATGCGTTCGTGGATGCGGGCAGTCCCTGTGCGTAGCAATGATTTTGACTTTCGTTCCAAGGTGTTGAATATACAATGCAAATTTGGACATTACTAGTTGTTTTGCTCGCATTGTCTGCGTTTTTCTACTTCTTTGCCAGAAAACAGGCATTTCGCGTTGCGAGCAAAGCCGGTGGTATTCGAGCGATGCACTCAGCACCTGGTTATTACGGTATGGTTGCAGCATTTCTCGTGGCAATTCCAGCAATGATGGTGCTGGGATTGTGGATCAGCATTGATGAGAGCGTCATCATTAAGATCGTACTCGCTGAGCATTATTCGGATATGCAGGGTCAACCGGATGCATCAGTCGACTGGTTGGTCAGTCAAATCAAGATTTTCTCGCAAACCGGCAAAGCAGTCAGTGCGGAAAATTCGGTTATGCTCCAAGCCGCTGCCGAACGCTACCTGCACTTGGTGCAGTTAAGCAAGACGCTTCGCGATGGGGCGGTTGTGGTACTCGCATGTGTATTTGGCTTTGTATTTTTGTCACTTATTTCGGTCCGATTGAAAGCCCGGCTGATAGCCGAGTTGATCATTAAGTTTCTGCTCATCATCAGTTCGCTGATTGCCATCTTCACAACGATTGGAATTGTTCTGTCGGTTTTATTCGAGACGATTCAGTTTTTCAGAAAGGTTCCGATCACTGATTTTTTGTTTGGACTTAAGTGGAGTCCCCAGATCGCAATTCGCGATGACCAGGTCGGTGCGTCGGGGCTATTCGGAAGCATTCCACTATTTACAGGAACGATGCTTGTTGCTGGAATTGCCATGGCAGTTGCGGTACCGATTGGATTGCTTTCAGCGATCTACCTGGCTGAATATTCGTCAAGCAAGGTTCGATCTGTTGCTAAACCAGCACTTGAGATTCTCGCTGGCGTTCCAACGGTGGTTTACGGATTTTTTGCCATATTGGTGGTTGCACCATGGATGCGCGAAGTTGGCGCCTTGTTCGGACTGGACATCGCGCATGAAAGCGCATTGGCCGCTGGAGTAGTCATGGGCATCATGATTATTCCGTTTGTTTCATCACTTTCTGACGACGTCATTACGGCATTGCCCCAGACTATCCGAGAGGCATCTCTGGCATGTGGCGCGACGAAGTCCGAGACAATTAAAAAGGTTGTGTTTCCAGCAGCTTTACCTGGGATTGTCGGTGCGTTATTGCTCGCAATCTCTCGGGCTATTGGAGAGACTATGATCGTATTGATGGCTGCGGGGCTAGCGGCTAATTTGACTGCCAATCCGTTTGAGTCGGTCACTACAGTTACAGTGCAGATTGTAACTTTGCTGGTGGGTGATCAGGAATTTGACAGTGCAAAGACTTTAGCTGCTTTTGCACTGGGTTTGACGTTGTTTGTCGCAACATTGGTTTTGAATATTACCGCACTTTATATCGTCCGCAAATATTCTGAGCAATATGAGTAGTACGCATATGCAAAGCACCGTTAATATCTGGCATAGCGAGCAGTTTCGGCGTCAGCTGAAAAAACGCAATCGTGCTGAAAAGAGATTCAGATTGTATGGTATAGGTGCAATTGCATTGGGGCTGTTCTTTGTAGCAATGTTGTTTGTGAGCATTGCAGTAAATGGTCTTGGTGCTTTTTGGCAGACTCAAGTAAAACTGGACATCTATTTCGACGAAAGTGTCATCGATGTAAACAATCTTCAGCAAGCGAACTATGGCAAACTGGTAAAAGATGCTTTGTATGCCAAATTTCCTGAAGTAACGAAGCGCAAACAAAAGCGTGAATTGGCAAGTATGGTCAGTATCGGATCAGACCTGATGCTCGCGCAGTTGGTTATCGATTCTCCATCGATTATTGGCACTACGCAGTCACTTTGGCTGCCGATGGACGACTTGTATGACACGTTGTTCAAGAGCGGGTTCGGACGCGCCAATCCCAAATCGGGCAAACGGTTGATTTCGAGCAATCAGCTGGCCTGGTTTGACGAGTTGGTGGCAGACGATAGAGTTGACACTCAATTCAACAAGAGGTTTTTCACCGCCGGAGATTCCCGGGAGCCGGAACTTGCCGGATTACGCGGTGCGTTGACGGGGTCGTTTTTTACAATCTTGGTTACGCTTGCAATTTCATTTCCAGTAGGAGTTGCAGCGGCATGTTACCTTGAGGAGTTTGCTCCCAAGAACCGCTTCACTGATATTATTGAAGTCAATATCAACAATTTGGCGGCCGTCCCTTCGGTAGTGTTCGGACTGCTGGGATTGGCGGTTTTTATTAACTTTTTTGGATTGCCTCGGTCAGTACCGCTGGTTGGCGGGATGGTATTGAGTCTAATGACAATACCGACGATCATCATCGCTGGGCGAGCGGCATTGCGCGCGGTACCGCCAACAATTCGAGAAGGAGCGCTGGCATTGGGCGCATCAAAAACTCAAACTGTGGTCCAAGAGGTAGTTCCACTAGCGATGCCCGGCATGTTGACAGGAACCATAATTGGTCTTGCCCAGGCATTGGGCGAAACTGCACCGTTGCTGATGATTGGCATGGTGGCTTTTATTGTGGATGTGCCGTCTGGTCCTTTAGACCCTTCAACAGTGCTTCCGGTACAGGTATTTCTGTGGGCGGACAGTCCTGAGAGAGCATTTTTAGAGAAAACTTCGGGGGCTATTCTAATATTGCTCACGTTTCTGATTACAATGAATATACTTGCTGTATGGTTAAGGAGTAAATTCGAAAGAAAATGGTAGACAATACTACAACCGAAGCAGACGTAACATCAATGTTCGAAACACAGATTCACAACATCGACGGTACTGACAGAATCAAGATTCACACGGATAGCAGTTTATTTCACAAAGCTGATCAATCCGTCGGAACTTCAACACCTGTCAATCGAATGGTGGCTAAAAATGTAAATGTGTATTACACCGATACACATGCGATCAGAAATGTAAACCTGGATATTCGGGAAAACGAAGTGCTGTCCATTATTGGTCCGTCCGGTTGCGGCAAGTCTACATTTCTGCGCAGTTTGAATCGCATAAACGACATCATCGAAGGCTGTAGAATGACCGGGTCTATCACTCTTGACGGAAAGGACATTTACGGGTCACAAATGGATGTTGTAGAGCTCAGAGCCAGAGTCGGCATGGTATTTCAAAAACCCAATCCTTTTCCGAAGTCCATTTACGACAATGTTGCCTATGGGCCCAGACTGCACAGTATGGTCAGTAATCGGGAGGAGACCGATGAACTTGTCTATGCATGTCTGCAGCAAGTTGGTTTGCTGGATGAAGTGGAAGATCGGATCCATAAATCGGGTACGGAACTATCTGGAGGTCAGCAACAGCGTTTGTGCATTGCTCGAGCCATCGCGGTCAAGCCCGAAGTGATTTTGATGGACGAACCGTGTTCAGCACTTGATCCGATTGCGACAGCAAAAATTGAGGATTTGATTGATCATTTGCGCACTCAGTACTCGATCGTCATCGTGACCCACTCAATGCAGCAAGCTGCCCGGGTTTCGCAAAGAACCGCTTACTTTAACCTTGGCGATTTGATTGAAATGGGTGAAACCTCTCAGGTATTCACCAATCCTCAGCATCAGCTTACCGAAGACTACATAACAGGACGATTCGGCTAATCTGCCTGGTTGAGAACCGTACACGGTTCGCGCACCGCCGGGAGTTTTCGCGGATTGGTGCCGGCAGGAACTTTTGCACCTGCCGCTAAGGGGCAGTTGGAATCAGCCGAACTGCGTCTCGAAGACGCGGAAACAGTTCTAGTTCCATGCGGCAGGGGTTAAACCCTGGCGATTCGATTAGAATAATTTCGCCCACTACAGGTTCGAAGTCTGCTCGAAAGTGGACTGTACTTTTGACCACAATGATGGATAGCTTTTCGAGCTCAATACCCAAGTGAGTGATTAACGCCCGATCAAGACATTGAATCCGTTCACTGGTGACAACAACACAGATGTTCGCTTCGACACCGGTGACCTCAATAGCCGCTGTAGGTCCAATGTTTGCTTTTCCTCCTTCCATCATTTCGCCATGGTATGGGAATATACCGTCACTGAGTGCGACGACTTTGAAATCGCCAAAATACGGCAAAATGCCGCTGTCTGTATACTGGCCTCCCAAACTGCAAGAAAATTCGCCTCCCAATCCGACCGAATGAGCTCTGTCGACAGCTCGTTTGTCAAACACAGCAGCCAGCACACAATTCTTTGCTTTATATTCGACCAAAGTGGCAAGTACGCCTGTGGAATCGGAAGTGGCACCAGCTCCGCTGTTGTCTTGAATATCGGCGATCAACACCGGTTTTTGTTCGCGCCTGGTTTCCAAAGCCAGTTCAATCCCTTTGTTTGCTGAATAAAGAGGAACTGGAAAGTCATCTTCGCAGCGTAAAAAGGCTTGTTCGATTTGATTGGCTTTGCGATTCGCTTGAGGTTGAGAAAAACTATGGGTAACGATAGCCGGTCCGCTTTGAGCAATGTCAGAAGGGGGAAATCCCATGGCAATGTCAGCGTGCGCGAAGTGCAGTGAATCTGCATCTTGAGTTAATCGGTAGATTGTCGAAGTCGGTTCAGTATCGGTACATTGCGATTGCAGAGGAATTAACAGCGGCAGTTTGGTGAAATTTTTACTGGGTTTGATTCCGCTTTCGAGAATCTGCGCTAACAGAGCGCCGGTGCGAAATCCAGTTTGAGCCATATCAAGGTGCGGATAAGTTCTGTAAATCGTTGTGATGTCGGTCGCCTGAATCATTTCGCAGGTGACATTGGCATGCAGATCCAGGCTGACAGCCAATGCAACTTCCCACCCGAAGCGATCGCGAAGCCGTTTGAGCAATTCACCCTCGCCGTCTTCGAACGAATCGGTAACCATTGCCCCGTGCAGATCCAGATAAATGCCGTCGAGTGGCCAAGATGCTTCAATCGCATCGAGAATCATGCTTGAAATCGCATCGAATGCGTAATCTTGAATTAAACCGCCTGGTTCCGCGTTTGCCCACAAGATTGGCACTACTTCAAATCTTTGCGCAGCAAATTTCAAGAATCCACCGAGCGGTATGTTCAGTTTGGGAAAGATTTCGGTGAGGTCTGAGCCGATGGTTAATCCGGGCCAGCCATCTTCCCTGACAAAGTCTTCAAAAGTTGTGGGAATTGGGCAAAATCGGTTGGTTTCGTGCTGAAATCCAGCGATAGCTATTTTGTTAGACACCGTTAGCGTTACAAATCGATTTGGTGAATTGTCGCGGTAAAAAAGATTTTTCCTGTAAACGTTTTATTGTAGAATGCGGTCACACAACAATTTGCATAATTTAAACAAGCATTATCCCCAATCATGCCAGATACAAAGACATCCAGCAGGTCGAATCCCGCGCTTGAAGTAGAAAATATATACAAGAGTTTTGGCACTGTTGAAGTGTTAAAGGGAATTTCACTGACCGCCAACGATCATGATGTGATTTCCATATTAGGAAGCAGTGGTTCTGGAAAAAGTACTTTTCTGCGATGCATTAATTTACTGGAGACACCCACCTCGGGTTCGGTAAAGGTCGACGGGGAGTTGATCGAGATGAAAACGGCACGAAATGGAACTCCTGTTCCAGCAAACCGAAAACAAGTGGATCGGATACGTTCAAAGCTTGGCATGGTGTTTCAGCAGTTCAATCTTTGGTCTCACATGACGGTTATGGACAATGTTATAGAAGCGCCTGTGCACGTTTTGAAAACACCTAAAAAACAGGCCAAAGAACAGGCTGAATCTGTTTTACAGCGAGTTGGACTTTATGACCGCAAGGACTACTATCCAGCCCATCTGTCGGGCGGGCAGCAGCAAAGAGCGGCTATTGCAAGAGCACTCGCTATGAATCCGGATTTACTGCTGTTTGACGAGCCGACATCGGCACTCGACCCTGAACTTGTGCATGAAGTGCTTCGGGTAATGCGCGGACTCGCAGAGGATGGTTCAACAATGCTGGTTGTTACACATGAAATGGGCTTTGCGCGAGAAGTTTCGAACCGTGTAATGTTCTTACACCAAGGGCGGGTTGAAGAAGACGGTTCGCCTGACCAGGTATTTGACCAGCCTAAATCAGAGCGGTTCAAAGAGTTTCTTTCAGGAAATCTGAAGTAATTTGATCGATATTTTTATTCAAACCAAACATGGAGGAAAACACCCATGAAAAAGACAATTACAGTAATTATTGCCGTGGCATTAATGGGTCTTGGCTCAGCAACATTTGCTAAAGAGTGGGACAAGATTCGCATAGGCGTTGAAGGCGCGTATCCTCCGTTTAGTGCGGTTACGACTAGTGGCGAACTAATCGGATTTGATATTGAAATCGCGCAAGCGCTTTGTGACGAAATTGGCGCCGAATGCTCACTTGTGCAGCAAGACTGGGATGGAATCATTCCAGCGCTTCTTGCGCGAAAGTACGACGCAATAATTGCTTCAATGTCGATTACTGAAGAACGAAAGAAGAAAGTTGCATTTTCAAAGAAATACTACAACACACCAGGTAAGTTTGCTCAAGCCAAAGGAGCAGGGAATGAAATTACCACAGAGAGTTTGGCAGGTAAAACGGTAGGTGTGCAGCGTGCAACCACCCATGACAATTTCATAACAAGCGTATTTGGTGATGCTGTTGATGTGCGTCGCTACGGCTCACAAGACGAAGTGTATCTTGATGCAGTTGCCGGACGTTTGGATCTGTTGCTGGCAGACTCAGTTGCAATGGCAGAAGGTTTTTTAAACACCGAAGAAGGTGCCGGATGGGAATTTGTCGGCCCTGGGTTTTCGGATCCAGAATATTTTGGTGAAGGAGCCGGTGTTGCAATCCGAAAAGGTGACGAGGACTTAGTCGAATTGTTTAATAACGCCATCGATGCCATTCGGGCAAATGGCACCTACAAAGCGATAAACGACAAATACTTTGAATTTGATGTTTATGGCCAATAGTCATTAAGCACATTAAAACCAAACACCGGCTGCCTTGTGCATATCTACAGTCAGCCGGTGTTTGTTGTGTCGATCTTGACCGCGGATTGATTTAGCACCGTGCACGAATTTCTTGTAGAAAGTCTCAGCGGAATACTGGGCGGTTATCTCTACCCGTTCATACTTGAAGGCATGCTACTGACTATAGAGCTTGCCGTGCTGTCGCTAGCTTTATCTCTGACACTGGGTCTGTTAGGGGCAACAGCAAAACTGTCAAGTAACAAAATTACCCGATTTGTTGCTGGAATTTACACAACGGTGATTCGAGGTGTGCCGGATATCGTTTTGATGTTCATCATATTTTTTGGCGGGCAGATCGGTATCAATGTGATTGGTGATAAGCTGGGGCTTGACTACATTGAAATCAGCGAATTCACCGCCGGTGTCGTTACTATCGGATTCATTTTTGGTGCCTACATGGCCGAGACCTTTCGCGGAGCGATTCTGGCTGTACCAAGAGGTGAAATTGAGGCTGGGTACGCCTACGGTATGACGCCAATTCAGGTGTTTACACGCGTTACATTCCCTGCATGTGTACGCCATGCGTTGCCCGGATTCGGTAACAATTGGCTGGTTTTGGCCAAGACCACTGCTTTGGTTTCAGTCATAGGACTCGAAGACATGGTTTTCCGCGCCACCCAGGCGGGTGGATCACTTCGCCAGCCGTTTACGTTTTATTTCGTCGTTGCGGTTTTGTACCTGGTAATTACAGCTGTTTCGGATGTTGGACTTCGATGGCTTGACAAACGCTACAGCGCGGGTGTGCGCAGGGCGCAGTAGACTATGGATATTAATGCGATTGTCAGCAATCTGCCGCTTTATCTCGAAGGGCTGGTTACGACTGTTCAGCTGGTTGCGATTGCGCTGGTAGTCGGACTGTTACTGGCAATTCCTTTGGGGCTTGCGGCAAGTCGAAACCATGCATTTGTCACGGTACTTCCCAAAGCGTTTATTTACTTTTTTAGAGGCACGCCGCTGATCGTGCAGATGTATATGATCTATTACGGTGCGGGACAGTTCGAACCGTTGCGCGAGAGTTTCTTATGGCCAGTATTCAAAGAGGCGTATACCTGCGCGCTGATTGCGTTTTCGCTCAATACAGCAGCCTATACTGCGGAAATATTGCGAGGTGCGATCATTGGCACACCTTACGGAGAAATCGAGGCCGGTCGTGCCTGTGGTATGTCAGGATGGCTGATACTTAGACGGGTAGTGCTGCCGAGTTCTTTCCGAAGAGCGTTGCCAGCTTATGGAAACGAGGTGATTTTCATGTTGCATGGCAGTGCGCTTGCCGGTGTGATCACCATTGTTGATCTTTTTGGTGCGGCAAGAATTGTTAATTCACGCCATTTTGTACCTTTCGAGTCGTTTATCACCGCTGGCTTTTTCTACCTGATATTGACGTTTGTGATTATCTGGGTGTTCAAGCGGATGGAATTTCGCTGGCACGCACACTTAAGACGTCGAGAATCCTGAAGGTTGACTGAAAACCCGCAAGACGGCATCGCCTTTGTATCTTGAACAAAAGCCGTTACTGAGACAGGCGAAGATTTTCAAATTGTCGTTCAGTTGGTTGATCAAGCACAATACTCGGTATCTTGCCACGAGTTAAGCAAACCAATGCTTGCGAATAACTGATTTTGAACTGATTTTGGCGAACCTGGAGTTGAAGTCACTTGATTCAGTTTTTGTGAATCAAAGCGGGTTTGAAAAGCCAAACAACAAGCAAACCTTAGTTGCCCATAACGACAGGTTGAATTTACGCTTTCTCCAGCACAAATACATACACGCCGTCTTGTTGTTTCGATTCTAACAATTGATGCCCCGTCTGCCTGCTCAAAGCTTCGAAATCCATCACTGACCCGGGATCGGTTGAATGAACTTCAAGTGTTTGACCGGTGGCCATTTGCGCAATGGCCTTTTTAGCCTTGAGAATCGGCAACGGACAATTCAGTCCTTTGGTGTCTAACGTTTGATCCGCCATTTACTGTCACTCCTTGTGTGAATCTGTTGGTGGCAGGGGGGAGGGTAAATAATCAGTCAGGCAGATTCGCACCCGGCAAAACCGTCTGATTCCATTTTTGCTTCATACGGTGCTGAAACATCGCTGCCGGCTGTTAGCTGCGACTTGATTGTGTTCCAGTCATCAACCTTGACTTTGAGTAACCAGCCATTTTGGTAAGGATCGGAGTTCGCAAGTCCAGGTGTTGAGACTATTTGCGAATTGACTTCCACCACTTCACCGCCACTTAATAGTTTAGCCGGTCCCACCCATTTGCCGGATTCGACGGTGGCACAACTTCGCCCTGGCGTTACTTTTCGCCCTGCGCGTTTGGGGGTAATTGCCACGATTTGTCCGGCCATCGCAGCAGCTACTGCGGTCATGCCAACGGTGATGGTTTCGTCGGAATTTTCCCGATACCAGATATTGTTTTCCACATCATAAAGCAAATCGTCGGGTAAATTGCATCCTCGAACTTCTGCCATATCTTATGTCTCCACAGTTATGAATTAAGTCAATCAGGTTCGAATTGCTTTCGAAGAGCAACAAAACTCTCCGAGCTCAGCAACCTCCATTTTACCTTTAATGAACAGCAGCAGGTGCATCGCAACCATCGCGGCCAGTGAAATCTGTTTGGTTTGCTGATCTCGCTGGTACAAGTTCAGTTGGTATATCAGTTCTCTGCAAGTTTCGCGGCATGCATTGAAAGAAGGATTGCCTTTGGCTCCCTGATGGTGCAAGGCCAGCAGGCGATAGCCTTCACGGTGTTCGCTGGTCGGTTCGACACCATGGGCTTCAAGCCAGTTTTCAAGTATGCTCTCTGCCGATTCCAGCAACCGCTGTTGGGGGTTTGCAAACGCGGCCGGCTGCGACTGGAGCAGTTGAATATCTTTTTCGATTTGTAAAAAATCGGTCATGCCAGTCCTTTTTTTCGAAGCAAGGGAATCGACTGAGATATGTTTTCATGGACCCCTAACTGGCGCGGTGAAATTCCAAGCGCAAGACCGAGAAGTTGTGTGAAATAAAGCATCACTGGAGAAGTTTTTATATTCATTGTCTCGGCTGCGCGCACCTGGTGCATTTCCAGACCGCTATGGCAGGTTGGACATTCGGTTGCAATGACATCTGCACCGCATGCTTGCGCCGCCTGCAGGATGTTTACGACAAGCTTTGTCGAAGTGTCACAGTCAGACAGTGTGTGGGCGCCGCCGCAACATGCAGTTTTTAACGGGAAGTCAACGATCTCAGCTCCCGCTGCCTCTAGCAAATCGTCCATGAAATGAGGTTTGGAGATCGACTCACTGCCAGGTCCCTGATCTTTTTCCGGAAATATATGACGAGGACGGGTATACATACAGCCATAGTAGTTCGCGATCTTTAATCCGCTTAGGGAATTTTTGACCTGAGAAGCCAGATTTTTTTCGCCAATAGCGTGTTTAATCCAATCCAGAGCATGAATGGTTTCGACATCTCCTGATTTGTATTCGGTTACACCTGATTTGTCTGACAATTCCTTAAGAGTTTTTCTTGTCTTTTCTCGATGAGTGACATCATGTTCAGCTTTTTTCAGGTTGTGATAACACCCGTTGCAAGGTGCCATAACGACATCGAATCCCATTTTGTGTTTGGCTATCGACATGTTTCTGACAGACAGGAAATTTTGAATCTCCGGGTCGATATTTTTCACTTCCATTGCGCCACAGCAATTCCAGTTTTCTATTTCAACGAGATTTAGACCGAGTTTGCGCCCCAGACGCTTAGTCGATCGATTGTATGCGTGGCCGGTGCCCTCAAGTGCGCAGCCGGGATAATATGCGACTGTCTTTAAGTCGTCTCGTAAATTGCTGCTGTCACTCATTGGCGTTCCTTTTGAGAGTTGCTGAGAACTTCATCTCGTTGACGGTGTTTATCGTCCATATATTCGGTAATCGCTTGTTTCGCACGGCCCCAGTTTCTTGTTTTTGGCCGCAGAACGGTTGACAGGCCAAGACGCGTTAACATCGCAAACGGAAGGCCTTTGATCATATTTGTAATCACTGTAATGAGCCAGTTTTGCTTCAGTGGCTGATTGGTGCGTGAAAAATAGTTTCGCATAATTCTGCCTTCTTCGATTTTTCCCGTCTGCAGAACCTGTTCATAGAACTCTTCATCAAAATGCTGGGATTGGGATTTGGGTTGATGTCCCTTGGCTTCGAGCCAATGAGACAGCGCCTTCATTACCCCTTCGGGTTCCACATCGCGCGGGCAAACATGTGTGCACTTATGGCACGACACACACTGCCAGATAATATCTTTGTCGCGCAACAATTCAGTTTCCATACCGAGCCTTACCAGATAGATCCAATAGCGGGGATTGAAGTCAGGGTTAAGCGCATTGACTGTGCATGAGTTTGTACAAGCTCCACACTGCCAGCAGCGATGAATAAATTCACCGCCTGGAAACGCGGCGACTTCTTCTTCAAGATCTTCGTTGTAATCGTTGACTACCCTGGATTCGATAAAGGTGCTCCATGTACCCGACACGTCTACGCCATCGATGTTCAGTGCATCGTGTTCACGCAAATTTTCAGGTCGAATCAGAGATTTTTCGTGGATTGGCATCAGTATTTCCTGAATTAATGAGCGACCGCGTCGATTGCACCTGAGAGGCGATAGCGTTTTCCGTTTGGCAGAAGCAATCGGGTTTTTCCATTTTCCGGTGTCACTGCATCGAGTCCGAGCATGCGAAGTGCATATCCAAATGGCGTTCCGGTGAAGCTGTATTCAGTTTTTAGAAAACTGCCGCCTTGTGAACCGATGTATTCGCTGTAAAGCCATGCGAACAGGTAATCGATTACATAATAGCGGTGGGCAAATACGCCGCTTTCGTGTAAAAATTCATCTAATTCCCTGCGAAGTTCAAGATGTGTTCGCACACCGTCGGGAATATCCAGAAATCTCAATTCGGTTTCCGAATACCAGATCTCACGCAAAATTCCCGTATTCGCCTGGAAGTCCCATACCCAGCGAGTCATTAACGGATACAGTTGCGGTTCGCGAAAGTGGATTATCTCGGCTGCAAGATCACGCGGCCAGCGTGTTTTGCTGTCGAGCGCGAGTGACTGGGTAAATTTTTCGACTTTGTCATCAACCTGATCGATTGACAAATCCGCCAGCAGATCTTCGACTGCATTGGCGAGGTAATCGAAACCGTGTTTGGCAAATACGGACTTTAAGCGTCTTCTCACCGTGGGCATAAACGCACAGCAATCGAGAAATTCAGACTCAACCAGTGCATTGGCGTTGTCGTCAAACGTTCTTTGAAACAGCATGGTTTTGCCTTCCAGTGCTTCGACTAAAGTTTCCATGCCGCCGAGTTTTTCGGCGCATTGTGCCATGGATTCGAAGGCACCTCTGAGCACCTTTCCATCTAGATGAATAACGGGAATCGTCGATTCAATAGGCTCAATAGCCTTGCGCTGTCTACGGTTCATCATTTTGCTGACTGTTCCAACACTTCGTCAAAGAGCCTGACCCTTATTCCACTGGAAATCAGGCAGCTATTGTTGCTTGTTGCAGCGCTGCCATGGCAGCAGCCTGGCCTTGGGCAATTGAATCGTCTATTGTTTCCGGACCGATAGCAGCACCGGCAACATACACTCCTGGTCGTGATGTGCCGGCTACAGAATCATAGGTAGGTGCGCGCTGAATATGCCCGTGAACTTCGAGATCTACGCCGAAAGTTGAAGCAATTTGTGGATTTTCAACATTTGGGTCCATCCCGATTGCGTGTACCACCAAATCGAAGGGAATGGAAATCGGACGTTTTACCAGAGTATCTTCTCCTTTGAGCAATACCCGCTGTCCGTCAAAAGTCACTTCAGCGATTCGCGCCTTGATGTATTTGACTTTGAATTCTTCCTGGCTGCGCCAGTAAAACTGTCCCTCATACAGTCCGAACGTCCTGATGTCCATATAGTAGATATAGACACTGCAATCTGGCAGTTCCTCGCGAATTTCCATTGCCAGATTTGAAGATACAGTGCAGCATATCTTCGAACACCATTCTCTGCCGATTTGGCGATCGCGAGAGCCGACACATAGCAGTATAGCGACGCGTTTGGGCTTGCGCCCGTCAGACGGACATCGAACCCCACTGCCCGAAGAGATCATCTGTTCAACCTGAGTTGTCGTCACAACATCGGGATGCGATCCGAAACCCCATTCGGGTTTGTTGATCGAATCAAAATGAGTGAAACCGGTTGCAAGAATCGCTGCCGGAGCGCGAATTGAAACTCCACTGGAAGTTACTGCTGTGAAATTCCCTGGTTCACCGGAAAATTCACTGATCCGACTGGAGGTCAGGACTTCAACATTGTCGTTATCTGCAACCGCGTCGACCATTCGCCCGATTGCGTCTTTCGCCCATTCGCCCGAGGGCACGAGCCGGGCATATCCCGATAGAATCGGAGCACCGCCGAGGTCGTTTTCCTTTTCGACTAAAGTAACTTTATGACCGATTGAAGCGAGTGATCTCGCAGCTGATAACCCCGCTGGCCCGCCGCCAACGACCAAAACCCCTTCACTCACGCCTGCGCCTCGAAACCTGGTCCGGAAGTGATCGCTCGGCGAGGATCATACAAAGTTTCGTGATTCCCAGCTTCAACCTCAACGAGGTAGTTTTCGAATTCCACTTTCGCCTGTTCCCAATCGATGCCGAGTTTTTCGAGCAATGGTTCAAAAGCCGAAGCATGCCAGTGTAGTTGAGCGATTTTGTAAGGATGCGCACCGCAAAGCACGGCCGCCAATTGACAGTCAGCCAAAATCGGCATTTCGTAGTGTTTATCGACTGCTTTGCCGATCCACTGGTTTTTATCGAGTGTTGTGATACAGCCGGTGTCATGTCCGACCATGACATCTGCACGCGCTTCTTCGACTGCCACTTTGATTTTGCGGTCAATAGCAAACGAACGGGTAAATTCCCGTTCCGAAATGATATGGCGGAAGCCAAAACCGCAACAGTCATACCACGTCGAATAGTCGATCACGTTGGCGCCTAGGGATTGCACCAGGCCGGTGGATACTGCGACCCGATTTCCTTCCAGGACTTCATCATCGTAGATGACATCTTCGGGCACCATCTTATAGACATGGCATGCAGGGTGTATGACAGCGCGAATTTCCGATGCATCGATGGTCTGGCGTTCAGCAATCCGGCTTCGCATAACATGCAGCCACTCGGAGTAATGTACGATTTCTTCGGGGATCAGAAGTTTTCCATCGACCAAGCGGCCAATTTTGGCAAGGATTTTCTTGACCTGTTCGCGCAATTCAGCTGAGTGGAGCAGAAATTGGCGAATTTCCTTGTAGTTTCCAAAAGACGTACCGCAGTGTACCAACGGGTAGTAGTATGCCGGGTCCAGCCCTTCGGCTTGTGATGCGACGTAGGCTTGATGGAAATTGCGCAGAAACACAGCTGACAGACTGACAACGTTTCCGATGCCGGAACCGTGATAGTTCCAGGCAGTGCAGGAAGTCTGGTCGGTCTCGTCTAAGTAAGTTGTGCCCAGTTCGTTCATCAGCCACAGCAATGAAGTGGGGTATCCGGGGATATTTCCACATTGTCCACAGGATTTGTGGTGCCACAGTCGGTTGGTTGGAATTTTCTTATCCCATCCGTACAGTGTTTTTGTCATGACATGCTCATGACCTTCATTGACTCGGTGGACAACGATTTCACCGTCTTTTTCCAGCTGCCACATGATGTCTCTGACATCTTCAACATGCGCGCGGGTGGTCAGCATTGACCGTTTGTCTATTTTCGCCTCGACCCACTGTGTCGCAGTCTGAGCATCTTTTGCGTTAAGATTGGAGTCTTTCCATTCTGCACCGTGACCGGTAAATTTTTGATCCGCAAACTGATTGCCAAATGGTACTTGTATGCTCATTTTCTTGCTCCTGACATAATTTCAAATTCAAGTTTGTCTATTCATCTTGTTCGTCTTGCCAATCTTCGTATTCTTCACGTTTTTCATCCATGATATCGACGATGACATCGAACAGGTTTTCATCTATCGTTTCAAGCTGGTCTAAAACTCCAGAATCCTCCCAGATTGTGTAAAGTTCGACCGATGTTTTCAGATTGACTTCCCACGCGGTTGATGTTGTGTGCATGGTAGGCATCGGAATCGCCTTGCGCAATATCTCGAGAGGCGCGTCGATTTTAGATATGTTCGGTCCCCAGTCAACAAAGTGATCCGGTGTAATCATATTCGGCGCCAGTTGATTCCCGGTTGAAATGAGCTTGAGCATTACACGGGAAAAGGGTCTGAGCACGTCTTTTGCAGACTGCAGTCCATGTTTGATCGACACTTCGCGCATGATGCTCACAAGTCCGCCAGGGGAATTTCCAAACGGGCATCGGGCAGCGCACGTGTAACATTGCGCGCAGGCCCAGATTTTTTCTTGCATAGCGTCGTATATGCCTTCGAGATTCTCGGTCCATAGCAACTGGACTATTTCACGCGGTGAGTAGTCGAAGTAATGAGCTGACGGGCAAGTTGCCGTACATATCCCACAGTTCAGACAGCCATTGAGCTCGTGATCGTAGAGTGGATGGTGACAGATGTCTTCAAAAATCCCTTCCAGCGTATCGCGGCTAACTTCGCTTTGATCGCTAAAGGGGTCACCGATTGTTGTTGCTGCAGACATGACAGAATTCAATAGGTAAGCGTTTTGGTGTCTTGTTCTTCCATCATTCGTTCAATGAGGTAAGCGCCTCCGACAATTTTTTCACATTCCGGAATCAGATCATCTTCGGTCATGTCAAACAAGTCGAGATTCGGTGAGCAGCAATAAAATTTCACCCCTGCATCGTGTGCATCTTGAATGAAGTCGTAAACAGATTTTGGTGAGCCTTTTTTGACAAAAAGATTTTCAGCAATCCCTTTTTTCATCAGCTTTCCAGCGGTTGCAGTGCACACGACTTCCACTTCGTATTCCATAGCGGCTGCGACTGTTGCCTGAAAGATTGGCGCACCTAATTCCTCACCGTTGTCAGGATTGGAGGTCGCCATAATGATTAGAAGTTTATCTGCCATAGATCGTAGCCTCCACCTGTAATTTCAGTTTGGTCTGTCCGGTATTGTGGTCGTAAAAATGATTATATTAGCAAATTCTAATATAAAAAACTTAAAAAGTTTGTAAATTTGTTGTGCTTTTACGAGAACAAGGTAATTTGGTGAAAAATCATACCAAATTTTGGGTGCTTATGAGTATAACATCAACAAAATTGGTGGCGGTCAGGATATAAAAAGTTTCGAACTGTTAACCGACAAGATTGAAAAACACCGTTATTCAGGTTCGCATCCATCCGGTTACCTGAATCAGTCCGGTCATAATCGAGACCAATGAACTGGCAATGTCGTCCTGATGATTTCGAACGCTTTGCAATTGTTCAATATCATAATCTGAGTGTTCCGGACATTGAACCAGTGCGTCTTCAATCATTGCGCTTTTCATGCCTGGGTGCCCTAAGAAGCCAAAGCAGTTGCCGTTTAGTTGAAACAGGGCGGTTTGCCCGGATTGGGTTCGGGAAAGGACTTTTACTTCGTCAGGAATTTCGAATACATCCTGCATAAAGGTAATTACCGGGTAACGCTCAGGCAAAAACCCGTTTAGTGCATCATCATTTGTTTTGTATGCGGTTTCCACCGAAACCGTCATCGGTCGAGGTTCAACTGAGTATCCGCAGGCTAGCGCAAGCATCTGTGCGCCGCTACCGAAGCCGACAACCGGCAGGTTGCTGTCCAGATATGTGCCGATGGCATCGATTTTTGCCTGTAAACCGGCAATAACCGGGTCGCTGACAGTGCCGTAAGGAGCGGCGCCGAGAATGACGAGTCCATCTGTGAGGTCTCGTATGGTTTTTTGCCAGGTAACCTGATGGGCGGGACGGATGTAACGAAACCGGATATTACGGCCTTCGAAGTGATCTTCTACAAATCCGAGGTATTCCCAGTCGGTATTTTGAAGAACGGAAATCGTATGCATGCAAGCAAATTAATCTCGCTGTCTGAGACAGGTGCAGTGCGTCAGAGCTTGGGTTGAGGTAAGTTTGCAACTAGTGCAAGTGAGAGAATTCGCGTAATTCACTTGGCAAAGTGAATTTCACATTTTCCGTAATGCCTGTCATGGTGGACACTTCCACTGAATCGAATTCGCGCAACCGTTCGATTACACCTTCAACCAGCTCTTCAGGTGTAGAGGCACCGGCTGTAATCCCCACTGTGTTGATGTCTTTGATCCAGTCTGGCTCAATTGCTTCGGGTGATTCCACCAGGTAACTGCTGATTCCACTATCGTTGCCAACCTCACAGAGCCGATTCGAATTTGAGCTGTTTGACGCGCCGACAACGAGCAATGCGTCAACTTGCTCGGCAAGTTTGCGCACTGCGGTTTGTCTGTTTTGGGTTGCGTAGCAAATGTCTTTGATATCGGGACCATCGATGGACGGGTAGCGGTTTTTGAGCGCAGTGATGATTTCCCGGGTGTCATCGACTGAAAGGGTGGTTTGTGTAATGTAAGCGACTTTTTGAGGATCGTCAATCGATAAATTATTGATGTCGTCAACATCGCCGACAACATGGACTTTGCCGGGAATCTGCCCTAGAGTTCCTTCAACTTCTGGATGATTGTGATGTCCGATCAAAATGATCTCGTATCCTTGCTTGGCGTAGCGTTGGCCTTCTTTGTGGACTTTCGAGACCAGCGGGCAGGTGGCATCTATCGCATGCAGACCGTGTTCGAGCGCTCCTTTTTCAACTTTCTTTGAAACGCCATGTGCACTGAATACTGTGATTGCGCCATCGGGAATCTCAACGATGTCATCAACGAATATCACGCCGCGTTTTCTCAAGTTTTCTACAACCCGTTGATTGTGAACGATTTCGTGACGCACATAAATTGGCGAGCCAAATTTTTCGAGAGCGGCTTCAACAATATGGATGGCACGCTCGACACCTGCACAAAAACCTCGAGGTTTGGCTAATATGACTTGTAACATAGCGACAGCAAAAATGGAATGGAAAAGAGGTTATGACTTGAATCTGAAATATACCATTACCAGCTATACGGTGCCTGAATATTTCACAAATCCAATCGTCTGGTATAGAAAGAAAACAGCAATTTCAGCACTTTATCATAACGTGCGAATAACTTGGCTGTTACTGCAACAGCGTAAACGCTACGTCGTGAAATTTTAACTTGATCTCGATCGGTAAATCGCGGATTGAAATGGATTCGACGCAAAGTCAGTACGGCCATTGCCATGGCCATCAGGCAGTGTTCGCGTATGCCGGTTTCGTGCGACGGGATTAGCAGCGTATAGCGCAGTGCATTTTTAAGATGCGACAAGGTAATTTTTGCTAATTGGAGTACACCTTTTGCGAATTGAGGGTCTTTGGTTAAGGCATCAATGTCTGCCAAGTCCACTCCCAGCGGCTGATAGACCTCGCGCGGCAGCCAGCACGCGTCGCGCTTTTGATCATCCCAGATGTCCATCAGAATATTTGTCATCTGCAGTCCTTGACCGAAAGACACTGCGAGTGCAAGCATCTGTTCTTTATTATTGTCAATTTGAGTTGAGTAGTGGCAGAACAGCTCGGTCAGCATCTCTCCTACAACCCCGGCAACATGGTAGCAGTATCGGTCCAGATCAGTGATGCGGCTGAGTCCTGAGAGTGAAGCGTTTTGCTGAAACTCGACCATTCCCTGCGTCATAATTTCTACGCAGCGGGAAAGACTTTGTATTTGGACTTGGTCAAAGCTGTGAGTGATTCGAATCACTCGATGTGTGTTTTGGATCAGAACATATTCGTTTTGCGGGGTTGCCGCAGACAAATTAGGCAGCAGATCGCTAGCGAATGTTTCGGCACTTTGATTGCCACGAACAACTTCGACGAAATTTGCAGAAAGCTGGCGTTTTAAACTGGTTTCAAGTTCAGGTTCATCTTCGATGGTGTCTGCAATTCGACATAAAAGATATGCGTTGCCGACAACGATGCGCAAGGGGTCGGGAAGCCGGGGGATAGTCAGTGCGAACGTGCGCGAGACTCCCTGCAAAATGGTATCTTGGAAGTCCAAGTCTTCGCGACTCGGCTTGCCACAATTCAATGATGCCATGTCCACAACCTTACCTGTCGACAGGTGTTTTGTTGAAAGTTGTATGGCATAAGTCGCTGCTGAAAAGTCAGTGTATGGAAACTTTCAGGGACAAAACTGCGCTGTCGCCGCATCTTGAGGATTTGATCGGGTCGCTGTAGAAACTCATTGACATAAAAAGGGCCAGTCGTTTTCGGAGATTATAGATTCGGTTCGGTATTGTTTTTCGATCCGAAGTCAAGCCCATGTGTACCAATAGGCATATCTACAGATATTGAAATTTAAAGACTGTTCTGATTCAGGGAAGTTACAAATTGTGCGATAATTTTTAAGCGACGACGTATGACGCAATCAGGGTAGCGTCATTTTCAGTTTGGGTGTTTTGAGTTCAAAATCTATTTCTCGTAGAGTATTTGCATATGGAAGACATCATTGGAATTCCGGTTTTGGCGGCTTTTTTTATTGCTGCTGTAATCATGGGAGTGGTAATCAGCCGTACCAACTTCTGCACCATGGGTGCAGTGTCTGACTGGGTCAATCTCGGCGATTTTGGCAGACTTGGGGCATGGATGCTTGCGGTTGTCGTAGCCATGCTTGCGGTAGCGTTTATGGAATTAACGGCACTGGTCAACCTCGATGGAGCCAGACCGCCATACCGTTCATCTTCTTTTGCCTGGCTTAGGTATATATTTGGCGGAATTCTGTTCGGAGTTGGAATGACATTGGCCGGTGGTTGTGCGAGCAAGAATCTGGTTCGACTTGGCGGCGGCAGCATCAAGTCTTTGGTCACCCTTGGATTTACCGCAATCTTCGCTTATCTGATGACTAAAACAGTTTTTTATGAAATTGCTTTTTACAACTGGATGCAGCCATTGGCGTTCGAGCTCAACGATGTCAACGTCAGTTCACAGGATTTCGGATCGCTGCTTGCAGCGTTTTTCAGTTCAATTGACGCCGCGGTCATCCGTGTGGTCATTGCGCTGGTCGCTTCGGCTGCGGTAATCTGGTTTGTGGTTCGCACACGGGGAATTCGAAAGAATTTAGCCAATGTAGCAGCAGGCATCGTTATTGGAATATGTGTAGCGCTAGCGTGGTATATGTCGGCCGGGCCGACTGGGGTGCAATGGATTGAGGCTGCACAATGGGCTGACACACCTCCGGTCGGAGTCGGCCCGCAATCGTATACATTTATCAATCCATTAGGTGAGTATGTAAGTTTGGCAATCGAATCGGGTGGATTGACGGTACTGCTTACAGTTGGGATGGCAGCGGCTGCAGGATTGGTGGTCGGTTCGCTGATAGACGCGGTCATTACCAGGCAGTTCAAATTTGTGTGGTTTGTGTCAAGCAAGGACTTCATTGCTAATGCTATTGGCGGAACACTGATGGGAATCGGTGGAGTATTGGCACTTGGCTGTACTATAGGGCAAGGGATTACCGGGTTGTCTACCTTAGCCGCAGGGTCTTTATTTGCAGTTGTTGCAATCGTTTTCGGCAGTGCTGCAACACTTAAAGTTCAATACTATCTGCTGGTTTACGAAGAAGCGAGCTTTTTCGATGCTCTGCTCAGCGCACTTGCGGATTTAAGAATCCTCCCGAACAAACTGAGAAAACTTGAAGCTATCTGATTCCAACAACAGAGGTAATGAAAATGGCGAAGCACTTAGACTGGCTGCCCGAAGACAGGGTATATGACGGCAGTTCCTACCTGTGGGTAAAGGAGAAGTCCGAAGATGGAAGGCTGCGGATCGGAATTGGCTTGCCAACAGTTGAATCTTTTGGTGAGTTGGCATATCTGAGTCTTTTAGAACCTGGTCAAAAAGTCACCCGCGGTGAGTCTTTGGGTTCTATGGAGGCGGCGAAGATGACAGGAGAGATTGTCAGTCCGGTGAGCGGCACAATCGTTGAGCGTAACGAACCGGTTTTGGACGAACCGCGCAAAGTCAGCGACGATCCATACAACGCTGGCTGGCTGGTTGCGCTAGAGCCTGAGTCTTGGGAGTCAGAGCGCGCACAACTGCATAGCTCAGCGAGTCTTTACGAGCTGCTGCCACAAGAGTTGCGCGGGCGTCAGGAAAACCACTGAGTAAATTGCGTGAACTGGCGCTTTTTGCAAGACGAAGCGGTTAGCCACGTTACCGGCCTGGCTGTTGACGATGCGCTGGCGCAACTTGCTGCGCACGACAATCCAGTCACGCTGAGACTCTACACTTACAGTCCCTGTGCACTGATTGGCAGGTTTCAGCATCTGGCGGATGAAATTAACCTTGATTTTTGTCATCGCTTGAATATACCGGTCAATCGCAGACCCACCGGCGGCGGTGCAATTATTATGGGACCTGACCAACTGGGTGTCGCGTTGGTGGTTCCGCCTGATCACTCGCTCGGTGCCGGCTCGGTACGTCAGGTGATGGAACGATGCGCTGGTGGTGTTATCGAAGGGTTATCCATACTTGGAATCGATTCGCAGTTGTTTGGCAAAAATGATCTTGTTGTTGCAGGACGCAAGATAGCGGGACTTGGATTGTACCGGGCGAAGTGTGGCGCAGTACTGTTTCATGCATCGGTGCTGCTGGATTTGGATATTCCATACATGCTTGATGTGCTGCGAACTGCGTTTGACAGAACGTCGCAGAAATATTTGACCCGCATCAATGATCGGTTATGCACGGTACGGACACAAGCGGGCAATGAAAAACAGATGCATGAACTCAAAGAGGCTATAAAGAAGGGATATCAAGATCGATTTGCAGTTAAGTTTACATCCGCGGTACCACAAGTTGAGGAACAAGCGCTGTCTGAGAAGCTTGAAAAACAGAAGTATTCCACTCAACAATGGATATTCAACAGTCCATCACGGATTCGCGATTCCGTAGGCGGAAGCCAGTTGCGTACTGCCGGAGGCATGCTTGAGGTTCGTGCAATCGTAGCAGGGCAAACGATCAAGTCGGTTTGTCTGGGCGGAGATTTTATTGCTTCAGACAATGCAGTGCTTGATCTGGAAGGGGCGCTTCGATGGCATATCCGTGACGACAAACTTATTCGAAAGACAGTATTTGACAGTGTTGCCAGATATGCGAATTGTTGGCATCAAATCTCACCGAGCGATGTCGCAAACGCGGTAACCGCTGCGGTTGAACAGAGTTTCCCGCAAAACTTGCAAACACAAACCGGAGCTTGCTTTGCACGGGGGGCTGAAAGTGGCTGAGACTGTATTTTTTGAAGGCTTTTCATCGCAGCCTGATCGGGTTGATTTGGCTGCTATGGCGTTAAGACGACAGCATTTCGATGACAGTGTCATTTTTCATGCACCGGGTCTGAAGCGCTACGAAACCTCAGAATACAGCGATCACAATGCAGCTGAATTTGTCGCTGTAAGTGTAACGGGCGAGGCTTGTGCACTGAGCTGCGAACACTGTAAAACGGGTGTGCTAAAGGGCATGGCGGACTTAACGGCGAGTAGCGAATCGCTGTATGAGATGTGCTCGCGACTTTATGATCAGGGAGCAAAAGGTGTTCTGATTTCCGGTGGCAGTGACCGAAACGGAAGAGTGCCTTTGAAAAAGCACATTCCCGACATGATAAGAATTAGTTCGCAATTGAAAATGAAGATTCGCGTTCATCCTGGTCTGCCGGATGAAGAAACTTGTGCCGGGCTTGGCGATATTGGCATCGACGGTGCGATGATTGATGTAATTGGTGATGAACGAACAATTCGCGAGGTGTATCACTTACAGTGCGGCGTTGGAGAGTATGAAGCGGTGCTGGAGCGCCTTGAGCGTTACGATGTGCCTTGCGTACCCCATATAGTTATCGGTCTTCACTGGGGCATGATGATGGGAGAGCAGAGCGCACTGGAGATGATTTCCCGTTATCGTCTCAAGGTATTGGTTCTTGTCATTTTGATGCCGCTGTCGGGAACACCGATGGTAGCTGTCAAGCCGCCTTCGATCGAGGAGGTTTCGGAATTTTTCAGCCTGGCGCGCAAAACTGTGCCTGACAAGCCTGTCATGCTCGGCTGCGCACGGCCTTTAGGCAGAATGAAAGAAAAGGTTGATCGTGCTGCGATCAATGCCGGTTTAAACGGCATTGCATATCCTGCAGAAGGAATTGTCGAATATGCGAAACAATGTGGACTGAAACCGCAATTCATCAATGCGTGTTGCGGGGTCAATTGGTAAGTTAAACATTCAAAGCGAACAGGAACGATATGGCGACAACTGGAATTCCAACAAAACTTCAGGAACAATATTTTCAAATCAGCCCCGACTATGTGCGGATTTCTATAGCCGCGGCGATTGAATTAGGGTTGTCTCCCGGGCAGATTAACGGATGCAGTTGCAACTGCATAAACCTGCTGCAGAACTATCCGCATGGATGTGCGGCGAATTGTTCTTATTGCGGCTTAGCGCGTGAAAGGCCTGGATTGGCAGAAGACAACAGTTTTATCCGCGTAGACTGGCCCTTGTTTGAAACAGATCTGGTTGCCGAAAAAATCGCAGAAAAAGAAAAAAGAGACACTGTCGGGCGGGTGTGTATTGCGCAGGTTCAAGATCACAGAGCCACCGCTGACCTGATTGAAATGTCGTCGCGCGTAAGAAAAGCTGCAGCTGACGTTCCGATATCTGCGTTGGTGACAGCAACACTTTTGGATGAAGGCAGTTTACATCAGATCAAGGCATCCGGGGTTGACATTATCGGAGTTGGATTAGATGCAGTGTCGGAAGAAGTATTTTTGCGTACCCGGGGGAAATTGGCAAAAGGTCCGCATCAGTGGGACCAGCATTGGGAAATTGTTCGCTTGGCGCGTCGGATTTACGGACCGATGAAGGTTAATTGTCACTTGATCGTTGGGCTCGGGGAGACCGACCAAGAAATGTTCGATATGATTTATCAGTTAAAGTCTGAGCAGATTGCCGGTTACCTGTTTTCATTCAATCCGGAACCCGGTACGGCGATGCAGGATGTTCCGCGGGCTGCGCTGGTGCGATGGCGTCGGATTCAGTATGTCAAACACCTCATTGAAGAGTATGATTTGCCGGCAGATGCGCTTGAATACAGCAAAACCGGGGATTTAATTCGAGTTGATGCGCCGGACAATATGGCATCTGCTGCAATGAGCAGCGGCTTGGCATTTATGACAAATGGATGTCCGGACAGGGCAGGGGTGATGGCCTGCAACCGGCCGTATGGTTCTTACCGTCCGGGCGAGGAGTTCCGGGATTATCCTTTTCTGCCTGACCGGGACGAATTAGACAAGATTGCTCAACAAACTAAAGTCAAGGCACTTCACGGCGAATTTCACTAATACTCGACATCTTCAGCAAGTAGACCACCTTTTTGTTCATTTGCAATCGGTAGTGAAAACAACGTAATGCAGAATTGTGTGACAAGTTGACTTCAATGAATGTGAAAGGTAAAAATCTGAATCGACATTCAGACTGTAAATTCAATGAAATTTGGTTATATGAGCCATTGTGACAGTTGCCGTGTAGACAGCTGATTGACAGTGGGGAAATCGTCGCGAACGAGACTGATTGTTTGTTTCCATCGGTCAGCGAACTGCTCGCTATCGGCGAACGATGCGGGAACTGTTATTACACAAATAAACGACATAATAACAATAAGATGTATAGAATACTTCCTAAATCGCATGAAACTAATTGACTAACCCATACTGAATTGAATAAGAAAACTTTGCATCAGCTAAGGCGTACAGAAAAATGGTGTGTATGAGCGGTGGATAACAATTTAACCTGTCCAAATCAACGAGCGTGATTGGGAGCGTAGAAAAACAGATTTGAATTGGTAGTCGTTCGGAACACCATAATGGCGAGTTGTTCAAACCGCTTGCGGCGGTTCTACAGGTAAAGCCCTGAGGTAATCTCCGAGAGAAGGGATCGGAATCTTATATTGGTCCGGTATTTTTAGTGCCGGGGCTAGCAATCCTGCATGCAACGCATTGGTCAAAAAATCGTCAATACTCTCTGCTTTTCTTTTTCGCGCAGATTCCGTTAGCAAATCAATCTCATCATATGACAAGGTATCCACAAAATCCTCTTTCTTTTTAGCCGCTGCCAAGGCCAATTTCTTATACACCCATGCTCGGCTGGAACCGGCTTTAACCCTTCCTGCATAGTAGTCGTTTTTGCGTTCAACTCCCTCGTCGAGTGCCTGTTCAAGCAAATGCCTTTCCATCCGGCCTTCGTTAGCGCGTAACACTTCACCTGCAGTCACTCCAATCCGATTGATGTGTTGTGGCCACCCCTGGGACAAGTCCGCTAAAGCATCTGCCCAGAAATCCTTTTCTTCCTCAGCTCCGATATAGTAAGCATCCAACATGCGTCGAAAGGAACCGGCTGCAACCTCCGTTTCAAGAGATTCCAGATTTACAACTCTTTTAGCGGCATATCTCGACAAGCCAAACTGGCGCAATACCTGTTCAGTATCGCTTAGACCAAAGAATGCTGCAACCAGAGGAATCTCCTTGGGTGGATCGTGCAAACAGCCCATCACGCCTTTAGTAGTACCCGCTTCCGGCGTATTTTGGGCTTCATCCACAAAGACCACCAGATGAAACTTTTCAAGCAAAGGCGAAGCTTCGCGGAAAATGCGGGCCGACCTCATCGTCATTTCTGAAAGGCTGGCAGTCTGTGATCTGCCACTTACAGAATTTCCCGCTACGCCAACTTCCCATTCTGACAATTCTCCGTACAATTTTCCGCCCAAGTCCAGCAATTTCCTGAGATTACGGGCAATTGCATCTGGCGCTATCTTTGAAAGTCGATCGCTTTCTTTATTCGCTGCATCAATCAAGTCCATCACGACTTCGGCAGGTGATATCAGGGTGTCTGGTTTGATAGATACAGCAACCCAGGGATCATCCGGTGTTGAATGACATCTGACAGCTTCCACGCATTCTTGCATCAGCGCAGTTTTTCCGACACCAGGTGCACCTTGGAACACCATTGTGCCACCACCTACTTGCCCTGCACGGAGGCTTTCTACCGCATTGCGAAAGATATCGTACTCAGCATCCCGGCCATGAAAAAAAGCCTCACGACCGACTTCGGCGCGATCGGTTTGATCCCGCCACACTTCCTCTGGCAGAGGTTTTACTGGCAGTGGCTTGGGGAAAGGTCTTTGATGCATGCGGGTAATTTTATTCCAATCAGGATTTGACAGTCTTGTCCGGCTTTACAATCAATCCGTTTTGAAGTTTATTATGGGGACGAACTAATCGCCTTGAACGAGATCAATATTTTAGAACAATAGCCGCTAACTTAAAATCTCACGTCCCCGGGAATCAAAAGAAAAGGCAAATTGACTGCTGTCAGCCTGATAAGGGTCACACAACAAAACCCTTGCCAACGAGCATATTTTCAACTGCACAAGCGTCAAGGTAATACAATAAGCGCCTGAGTTTTGATGGACTAATCCTGACAGTGGTAGGAACAAGACTTAAACAAAAGTGCTTGAAAATGCAATTCACACACAATAATATCAGTAACCGAACCGAGTTTTATTCATCGCGGCATCCGCGTTGTAAATCCAAACCGTTCTACCCCCCCCCGCTGGATCTAACCGCCGCTTAGCACCCCCTGTCGTAAGCGCAAGTACTGCGACAGATCGCTTTCGCTTTAACCCTCACGTCTGCGGTGTAAAGACCGCATTTTTGTGCTCAGCCTTATCCGCAGCACTTGCAGTTTCGCTTGCAGAAGCTGATACCACACAGCAGACGATTGAACAGGCCATTGACTATCCGGAAGGTGCTGTAGTTAGAATCACTTCTGTCGCACCCAAAGATGCGCTGTGGACGCTTGAGGGTGAAGACGCAGAAAGATTTTTGATCGAAGGTGGCGCACTTCGATTTTCCGATGATGGCTTTCGAGTCGCCCGACCCGATTTTGAAATCCCCCGTGATGCAGACGGGGACAATGTCTACCGCGTTCGCGTATCGCGCATCACCGATGATGCAGACAAAAAGCGAAGCTATGATTTCGTAATCAGGGTCACCGACCGCGATGAACCAGGTCGCATCAAGACATCCACCGTTCACCCAGTCAGCGGTGAAACTGTTCAGGTTCATCTTACAGACCCCGATGACATCGAAGGAGAGATCCGATGGCGCTGGCAGCGTTCGGCGGAACCTGACCAATGGATTTCCATTGATGCCGTCAATTCTTCCTCCTACACCCCAAACGCAGGCGATACAGGTCACTTTATTCGCGTCATCGCTGAGTACCACGACCGTCTAGGCGGTCCCCGTACGGTAAAGGCTCTTTTGCCTGAAACCGTAATTGGCCCAAAGCTACTGTCTTTAGATGCCAAAACCGACCATGGCGGAAAAACACTTCATCCGCTGTTTGACCCTGTCATCACACACTACGGCATCGAATGTGACGAGCGCGATGTGTTGAGTGTGAACTTCACTTTACCACAAGATATCAAAGCATCAGTCAACGGCATACAGCCTCGCCCTGGGCGCAAGACAGGAGCAGCGGCAGCTGTAGAAGAAACCAGCGATACAAAGATTGTCTTATCTCAAGCTGACGGTGCGAGTACGACCTACACCATACACTGTCTGCCACAGCAGCTTGCCAAGATACGAACCAAACCTGATCCGAACAATCCGCTTGGCGTACTGCTTGGGGTAACAGCAGGGCCCTTTGCAGCGGTGATTGATGAAAACGGTGTCTCGCGCGCGCATATCAAGGCAAGCCGCGGCAATGCAGGTTTCTTTTTTCGACATTTTGGTTCAGGGCACAACATGCGCTGGGCGCATGTTGAAACATCAGCAGAAAAAAAACAGCACTGGCGAGTACTTGATCGAAACTTCAATACGTTGCGCACTGTTGCCACCGCTTCGCCTTTGACCACGACGGGGCGTCACGACTTTCGGCTGCTTGAGGACGGTTCTTCGATGCTGATGACTTATGAACCTCAGTTTCGGGACTTCAGTTATCTTTCTTTTGGTGACCTGGACGGTGAGCCGTGGGGAAGTGCTGTAGAAACCGAAGATTCAGCTATTCAGTGGCTCGGTCCTGACGGCAAAGTGCGCTGGACCTGGAATTCCTGGGGCCGAATACCACTTGAAGACTGTTCACAGCACCGTTTTCCCCGGGACTGGGCGCATGTCAATTCAATTGAATGGACAGATCAAGGCGTACTGGCATCTTTTCGCGGCTGCTCTTCAATTTTGATGATTGACCCTAAAGCTCCATCAGGAGACGAGATCGTCTGGCGTATTGGCAGAACCAATTTGCAGGCAGATCAGTGGAAAGAGCGTGATCTTAGTCCGCCTCCGCTTGCGATTGTCGGTGATCCGGAAGGAGAGTTCTGCGGTCAGCACGCGGCAATGCTGCTGGCGCCACCTGCAGGATTGAAGCTTTCGCGCTTACTTTTGTTTGATAACGGTGTTGCTTGTGTAACCGACCCTCATACAGGCGAGTCACTTGGACGCCAGTCTGACCGTTACAGCAGAGTTGCAGAATACGCAATTGATGTTGCAAACGAAGAAGCGATCTTTGTACGCGACCATGCTCTTGGCAATAGCCGAGACCGCCTTGGCTTTGCAGGCGGTCATGTAGAACCTTTATCTGACGGCAAGTGGCTTGTGAGCTGGGGCGGAGGCGGGCCTAAAAACGATGTCGAAAGCGGCGGTCTTGAGATTAATGATTTGGTGACGGTAGTTGATTCAAACAAAGGACAAGAAACCTTTTCCATCCCGGTTGGCGATGATGACAAAGCGACTGCCGGATTTCGGGTACTGCCTGTTGCATTGGATGTGTTGATGCGCCCGCAAGCGCAATTGCATGCATTTTTTCCAGACCCGCTGCCACAATCCCACGACGGAGCAGGCGAGACGTTTTCGATTCTTGTGTCTTTTTCTCGGCCCATATCAGACTTTGGTGTAGATACCCCGTCCATTGAGATTACCGGCGGTGAACTTACCGACGTACGACCTTTCACTTCATTCGGGCGACCTGCAAACAGTTATGAGATTTTCATTAAACCTGCTGCAAACGATCCGGTGTGCCTGTCGTTTCGGACAAAAATCAGCTGCACTGAAAAAGAAAGCATATGCAGTGCTGACGGGACTGAGCTCACCGAAGCGCCAGAACCTTTTTTGATTCCAGGCAGTGACTTATCCGACGGTCAGTCGCACACAAACAAGTGCACATGAACAAATCAACAGATCCAAAACCCTTGCGCGTTCGTCGCAATCGGTCAGATAACAAAGGAGTTTACCTATGAACGGTTCAAGCAAAGATCGAACTGACAATCCGGTTATTGAAATTAGGCTCTGGTCTTGGTTTAAGCAGTGTAGTCGATTGAATCGTTGCGAGGCTGGCGCTGCATCGCAATATGCTGGACGCTTATTTCGAAATGTGATGACCGGATTTATAGCACTGCTGGTAGCAGTCGGGCTTTCTGCCGGGGCACAGGCGCAAACGCCGACGCTGCCCGCTGTCGCACCGACGGAAATCTACGAAGGTGAGACGCTTGAGTTCACACTGTCCGTGACAAGGAATTTCGGTCTTTTTCCTTGGACAGATGGCTACAATTATTTAGAACCTGATTCGGGAGGCACGGCAACCGAGGGAAACTCTAGTGACTGGTATCTAGCTGACAGCGGCGGAAACCGAATAGCGCAGTATAGCCAATCGAACAGCACTCCAAGGCTAGTGACTACAGGCGACGGTACTCAGTACTACGAAATTGACTTTCGTCTGCACGCGAGAGCAGACAGCGCCACCGAGAGCGATGAAACGATCCGTTTGTATTTGCATGATGAGTATGATTCCCACGATAACGATTATCTCACAATCACCCTGAAGGACGGCACGCGCCCGGTGATGGTCACCGACGGCGTAACCCTTTCCGCATCCGCCCTTACCCTGACCGAACTTG
This sequence comes from Arenicellales bacterium, assembly GCA_965214785.1. Lineage (GTDB taxonomy): Bacteria > Pseudomonadota > Gammaproteobacteria > Arenicellales > JAJDZL01 > JAJDZL01. The sequence continues at coordinate 163,867 of OZ243975.1, forward strand.
GCTCATCCAGCGATGTCGAGAAGACCTACACCGTAGTGCTCGACACCGATCCGGGCGCCGATGTGACCTTCACGGCGACGGTGCCGGCGGCAAACAGCTCCGAGGTCGAGATCAAGACCGGCAGCGGCGCTTTCGGCAGCAGCGCCACGCTCACTTTCACCCATGGCAATACCGGCAACTGGAGTTCGGCGCAGACGGTGACGGTCAGGGCGCTGAACGATGCCGATGCAACCAACACCACCTCCTTCAACCTCACCCACAGCCTGACCGTGGCCAGCGGTCCCTACGCAAGCATCACACCGGACCCGGTCGCGGTGTCGGTGACCGACGCCGGCCACGGGGTCACCGTGTCCAAGGCCAGCGTTTCGCTGGCGGCGGACGGCACCGTGGACTACACGATCCAGCTCAAAAGCCAGCCCGGCGGCTCGGTGGTCATCACGCCGACCTCGAGCGCCACGGCGAGGGCCACGGTGTCGGGCGCCCTGACTTTTACGAACTCGAACTGGTCCACGCCGCAGACGGTGACCGTGACTGGCGCTGGCACCGGCTCGGCCACGATCAGCCACATGGTGACGACCGGCACCACGGACTACCCGACCAGTACGACGATCGCCTCGGTGACGGCGACGGTGAACGCGGCAGCCAACAATACGCCGACGGTGGCCAACATGATCCCCGACCAGACGGCGACAGTGGGCACGGTGCTGAGCTACGCCTTCCCGGCCAACACCTTCAATGATGCCGACAACGACAACCTGACCTACAGCGCAACCAAATCCGACGACACTGCCCTGCCGACCTGGCTGACCTTCACCTCGGGCACCCGCACCTTCTCGGGTACGCCGCAGGCGGCCGATGTCGGCACGCTGTCGGTCAAGGTGACGGCGAATGACGGCAACAGCGGCACCGTCAGCGACACGTTCGACATCGTCGTGTCCCACCCCGCCCGGAACCTCGATATTCAGGTGGCCGACGCCTATGAAGGCGAGAACATCGTCGTCACCCTGACCCTGAGCCGGGCGCCGGGCAATGTGGTCGCGCGCCAGCGGACCTTCAGGGTCAGCACAGACGTTCCGTCAGCTTCCAACGTCAACATCTGCATCTCATCCTATGGCTGCGAGGCCGGCAGCACGCCCGCCGCGGCCGCAGACTTCTTCACGGTCACCGGAACGGACGTCGTGTTCGGCCCCAGCGACACCGTGAAGTCCGTCTCCCTCCCGACCGTCACCGATTCCGCGAGCGAGGGGGTGGAAGTGGCGTCAATCGATATCTTGTACAGTCCCGGAACGGGCGACCTGGGCATCTTCACCCATGGCAGCACGCAGGTCACCGGGCGGAATGGGTTCATCGCTGCTCCGAATCTTCAAGAAACCAACATAGAAGTCGGCTCATACGGCCAGATCCGGGACGGCGCCCGCCCGGTACCGATCACCATCACCGAGGCCGGAGGGACCACGGTCAGCGAGGACGGCAGCACCACCACGGACAGCTACACCGTGGTGCTGGACAGCCAGCCCAGAGCCAGTGTGACGGTGTCGGCCACCGCCGGCACGGGCGCGCAGGTGCAGGGCCCCGGCGGCACAGCGGGCGGGGCGGCAACCCTCACCTTCACCACCACGAACTGGAACCAGGCGCAGACGATCACCGTCACCGGCGTCGATGACGACATCGACAATACAGGCGATGCGCGCACCGTGACCATCGCCCACGCGGCGAGCTCCACCGATTCCACCTACACCATCGCCAACGCGGGCGAAGTGAGCGTCACCGTCACCGACGACGACACGGCGGGTCTGGTTTTTAGCCCGGATCCCGTCTCGGTGAACGAAGGCGAAACCGGCAGCTACACGGTGGCGCTTGCCAGCGAGCCGTCGGGGAACGTGACGGTCACCATCACCGGGCAGGGCGGCAGCACCGACCTGACACTGGACACCGACAGCGTCATGGCGGGCGATCAGGACACGCTCACCTTCACGACCTCGAACTGGAGCGCGGCGCAGACCGTAGAGCTCACCGCGGCAGAGGACAACGACAGCAACAACGATTCGATCACCCTCGCCCATGTGCCCACGGGCGGCAGCTATGGCAACGCGCAGAACAAGAACCTCGCGGTCACCATCACGGACGACGAGGGGCTGACGCCGGTGATCTCGATGTCGCTTCCGAGCGGCGAGAGCGAGATGTACACGGATGACGACGAGCTGATCCGCCCGGAAAGCGAGGGCGGTACCGGCGTGCTGTTCACCGTGAGTGCCGACCGGCCGCTGCCGAGCACGCTGACGGTGTGCGTGCGGGTGACCGAGAGCGGCGGCGACCGGGTGACCTCGGGCAATGAGGGCATCAAGACGGTGAGCCTGCCCAGCGAGACCCTCACCACCAGTTCGAACACCCACAGTCTCACCTGGACAAACACGAACACGGACGACCAGGACAGCAGCGTGACCGTCGAGATTGTGGCGCCGAACACGGCGAGCTGCTCGGCAACCAATGGCAGCTACACGGTCTCGTCCAGCGACGCTTCCGGCAAGCTGCTCATCAAGGACGACGAGCCGACCACGGTCGAGCTCACGAGTTCCGACAACACCATGATCGAGGGCATTGCCGCGCACACGGCGACGCTCACGGTCTCGCTGTCCCGCCAGCTCTACGCCGGCGAGGTCATCGTCGTGCCGTTGACGTTGGCGTCGAGCACCGGAGCGCGGCTGCCGGGGAGCACGAACAGCGGCACCGCCAACCACGACTTCACGGTCGCGGCCGCGGCTGCGTCCGGGCATAGCGGCGTGACGATCGCGGACGAGGAGACGGCCACGCCGAGCCTGACCTTCACCGGCCACGGGACCAACACGGTGCAGACGGCGACGGTGACGCTTACCCCGGTGGCGGGCCGCAGTGACGGGGACAGCACGCCTGAGACGATCACCGCGACGCTGGCGACGGACAGCGTGCTCGGCGCGTCCGGCACGAGCACGACGGTGAGCGGCGGCGCGGCGCGGCATGCGTCGAACTACATGGTGAGCCTGACGTTGGCCGAGCCCGGCACGCCGGGCATCACCCTGTCGCCGCCCGGCTCGCTGCGCCTGCTGGAGACCGGCACGACGAGCTACACGGTAGTGCTCGACGCGGCGCCGACGCATGATGTGACGGTCACTGTTACCAAGAGCCAGGCGGGTTTAACGGGAACGGGACGCACACCCGACCAAAATGCTGCGGACCCCAGCTCGAATCAACTCACCTTCACGACTACGAACTGGAGCCAGCCGCAGACGGTGACCGTGACGGGGGCGGACGAGTCCGGCAGGCACCGGAACCGCGCGATGCGTTTAATCCATTCGGCAGGATCGACCGACTCCCGCTACACTGGCGTCAACACCAACATCCGGGTCGACGTGGACGACGCGCCTGAGCTCGAGGCGTGGGATCTGGCGGTAATGAACGCCAATGACTACGTTGCCAAACAGCGCCCGAACACCGTCAAGGCGACGCGGGGGTTCAGGTATTTCCAGAATGATATGACGCCAATTTACCCGCTGCGTTACCAATTGCGTCTGTCGAACCGCCCGGCGAGCGGCGAAACGGTGACGGTGACGGCAACATCGAGCGACATCAGCAAGTTCGGTCTGTCCCTGACCTCGGGAGGTACGCCGCAGGCATCGCTGACGGTGACCTTCGAGGACCGCCCGGCCGACCGGGTATGCTTCAATGGGGGTCACAGCTCTTTGTTTGACGTTAACACGTCGAACCCGGACGCGTCCTGGGCGTGCTATCGCCAGATCTGGGTCATCAGCACGCAGCAATATTCGACCTTCGAGAAGGGTTGTGCCAACATTACCCACACGGCCTCGGGTGGCGGCCTGCGCAGCACGGCCATCGGGACGATCCGCGCGCACGCCGTTGCCGGCACCGCCTTTGCCCCCTACAGCGCCCCGGGTAGCGATTGTCCCCTTATTACCGAGGAACTCAGCACCGGCCGCTCGGCACCCGCTAAGGCCGCCCCCACACCCACCGAGGTGGTGGCCAATGTTCAGGTGACGGCGGTGGACGACACCAGCGCCAGCGTCACCTGGGATGCGGTAGAGCACGCCACCTCCTATGACGTGTCGTGGAGTGCTGAAAGCAGCGACGCTCTGAACGCTTCCGCTGGTGACTTGCCAGGCATAACGGGTACCACGGCCACCATCGACCACGGCGCCTCGGTACCGATGACGCTTACGGTTACAGTAACACCGGAATATGTCGATGAAAACGGTGACACCGTACAATTGGATGATCTTGGTACAACAGCGACATTGGAAGTCGGCCCTGGAAGCGATGCCCTTCGTACTGAAGCACAAAGCCCGGATACACAATCGACGCAATCGGCTGTGACAACAGTGCAGCGTTTGGAGGCAGCTAAGCTGTGCGTGTCAGACACGTTGATGGAAAAGACAAAGCGCTACTACGAACTTCACCGAAACAAGGCACCGGGTTATGGTGCCAACTGGTTTGCTATTTTGACTGCGTTTGGCGAACGTACGCAAGCCGACTGGACAGCTGACAGTCGTAGCATAGAGCCGATGAGCAGCGCTTCTTCGCGCGAGCGCGAGTCGAAGTGGAGCGGCTGGAAGCCTTTTACCGAAGCATTGGAATGTGTAGAGGCAGAACTTGCAAAGGTACAAGCTGCCGCACAAGCCGAAGCACAAGCGGCAGAACAAGAGGCAGAACAAGCCGATAAAGTCGCACCACAAGTGCTACCGGATGATCTGACAGTGACATTGGAATCCGCTGATTCAGCATCCGGCGTAACAGAAGGTACGCAAGTGTCGTTTACGCTAAAGACAGACAGTGCACCGACAAAAGAGCTTGAAGTGACGGTAACGGTCACTCAGACAGGCAGCGTTGCAGATACTTCAGCCACAGGCGAGCGTACGGTGACCATCCCGGTCGGTAAGACAGAAGCTGCTTTTACAGTTGCAACAATAGCTGATGACACCGATGAGGTACAAGGTTCTCTAACGGCAACCGTATCAGACGGTACAGGCTATAAGACAGAGGATCAAAGTGCAAGTGTAACGGTAGCTGTAAAAGATGATGATGCAACATCCATCACGCTCAGTGCCAGTGCAGATGATCTGACAGAGATTGTTTCTGAAGGATCAAGTGAAAAGACACTGACGGTAACCTTGGGGCGTACACTGATCGAAGGTGAAAGCATCGAAGTGCCGCTTGTCTTTACCGGCACCGCATCGCTTGGCAGTGACTATACGCTTGAAGCGCCAAAGACACTACCAACCGGGGTGAGCTATGCCAACCTTGGAGGCAGCGATCCTGCCAAGGCGCCGACAGTGACTTTTGCAGGTTCTACAGGTGGTGTATCTTCACTGACAGCAACACTGACGCTGACCACAGTTGCCGACAGCGAAGCTGAAGATGATAAAGAGACCGTTACAGTCAAATTGGGTACGCCGGCTACAACAGGATTAGGCGGCGGTGTTTCGACTTCTGGAAACGTACAGTTCTCCATCTTGGAGCCTGTACCTGAGATTTCTATTACAGCGAAGACACAATCAGTTGCAGAAGGTACAGATGCGGTTTTTACTGTAAAAGCTAGCCGATCTTCAGGATCTGACCTTACAGTTAATCTTACAGTCTCAGAATCGGACGGCAGTGACTTTGTTGCCGCAGATAAAGAAGGTACAGCTACAGTGACCATCACCAAAGGGGAGACGGAAGCTGACTTTTCAGTACCAACTGTAAACGATTCTGTCAATGAGCCCGATGGGTCGGTAACCGTAACGGTTGTCGAAGACGGTGAAAAAGGACAGTATTACTCTCAAGCCTCATCACCCGATGATTCAGCTTCTATAAAAATCACCGACAACGATTCAGTTGCGACGGGACCGGAATTCTCTGTAGCTGATGAAACCGCCAATGAGAATGTGGGTTTAATGTACTTTACAGTTCGCTTGGATCGTTCATTGAGTCAAAAAGTACAAGTGACATTCAACGTACGCGAATCGAGTCCTGTCTCAGCCCGTATGGGACAAGATTACTTTTGGTGGTGGGAGGACGGTCTTGCGCTTACCTTTTATCCGGGTCAGACCCAAAAGAAGATGTGGGTATATGTCTATAACGACAATCACGACGAAGACCCTGAGACCTTTGAGGTGGTGTTATCGAATCCGACAGGGGCTACAGCCATCGGTGATGGTGTTGCGGTTGGTACCATTGTGAACTCTGATCCGATGCCAGCTGCGTGGTTGTCGAGGTTTGGGCGCACCGCTGCGCAGCAAGCCTTAGACGGCATTGCCGCTCGCATTGAATCTTCAAGAACTTCAGGTATTGAAGGCTCTATAGCCGGACAGGCACTTGTGTTTGATCCAAAATCCAAATCACTTGTCACAAGCGGTGATGGACAAAGCGGAGCACAAAACAGTACTGCAAACAGTCTTACTGAAACATCATCGCTTGCAAGCTTTGATGTGCAGCATGCATTTGGAGATACAAAAGACGCATCAGGCAATACCGATACCTTCGGTTATCAGTCGTATTCTATGACTGAGAAAGAAGCGCTTTTGGCAAGCTCTTTCACGGCAACCGAAGATAAAGACACAAGCGGGGGTTCTTTAGCCTTTTGGGGTAAAGCTTCACAATCGAACTTCGATGGTACTGAAGGCACATTTTCGTTGGACGGAGAGGCGACTACTTTGATGAGCGGTACCGATTATGCACGAGGCGAGTGGCTTTTAGGCATCGCATTGATGCAATCCAAAGGCAAAGGCGGTTATCGCGATACCGATACGGTAAAGCAAGCGGATCTTCCAGAATGTAAAGAAAAAGACAATGACACTTTATCTGAAGATGCAAGAAAGGTTTTATGCAACGGTGCGATCCTAAAAGGCAGCGGTGATGTTGAAGCGACTTTGACTGCAGCTGTACCCTATGCATCGTTTGATGCGACTGAGCGTCTTAAGGTATGGGGTGCATTGGGTTTGGGTACAGGCGATGTGACGTTAAAGCCCAATGTCGGCGGCAAGTTAAGTTCCGATATCTCCTGGACCATGGCAGCAGGTGGCCTGCGCGGGGATGTGATCTCACAAGGAAGTGGTTTTTCCCTTGCTGTCAAATCCGATGTGCTGTGGGCGCGTACCACTTCAGATAAGACCAATCAGCTGGCGGCATCGGATTCGACAGTGACGCGTCTTCGCTTTGGTCTTGAAGGGTCATGGAACATGGCATTGGACGGCAATGGCACTCTGACACCGAAACTTGAAGCCGGCATGCGCCATGACGGCGGTGATGCGGAGAGCGGATTCGGTGTAGAGTTAGGAGGAAGTGTTGTATGGACAGATCCAACACTTGGCATGTCATTGGATGTATCGGGCAGAACGCTTGTCACCCACGACGATGATGATCTAAAAGACTCAGGCTTTGCAGCATCGCTGATCTGGGATCCGAAACCTACAACCGCACGCGGAGCGTCGTTTACTGTGAACTTGGACCGCGGCGCTCAGGCCAAAGGCGGCATGGATGCGTTATTTACCCCGCAGACCATAGACAGGCGTAGCGGTACAACTGCAACTTCCGGTCGCTGGCGGGCGCAAGCTGCCTATGGCGTAGCGGCTCCGGGTGGTCGTTATGTCTCAAGTCCCTATATGGGTCTGGGTCTGGGTGCAGGTACGCGCGAATACACATTGGGTTGGAAGATCACGCCTGAGCCCAATGCACCGGATGTGTCTTTTGGGCTTCGCACCACGCGTACTGAATCCGATTCGGCTTCTGCGCATCATGATGTGCGGTTCGAGGCGATTGCCCGCTGGTAGGGGAAAGTAACAGACAACAAAAGCGGTTATGTGGATGAGGCGCTGTGCAGGCATGGCGCTTCGTCCGCACTGTTTTGGCCGATGACGCAGGAATCGGGAAGTAAAACAGTACCGTCTCACCTCGCATTTTGTTTCAATCCAATTGAGTCAGTTGAATGCCTGCGGCTTGCGGTTTTTCAAATCTGAAAGCGTCAAATGTGTCAGCAGCTCGGTGCGGTTGAGATTGAAAATGAATGCAACGCAAATTGCCCAATCTCCAAATCGATAATCAAAAGTAAAAAAACTCATAAAATAAGGGGGTAAAACAACCACGAGGCGCACGATGAATGCATATTACGTTGATGACAGACTACGTTTTGAACGCAGTTTTGTTTATATGACTTATCTGTTGTGCACTTTTGAAAATTGAATTGCATTTTGCAAACCGATCTAACCCGGCATCATTATCATGTCGTCGCATCCAATCTCGCTGTTGTGTTGAATCGCCATCGAATGGCACAGCGCGTCTTGCGCACAATCGAATCCACGAAAAACCGTTGCGGTCGCTGAGTTTTGATTAGCTGCAGCTCGCTAAGATGCAGATTGTTCAATAAGAAAAACCGAATTTAACCTTGACAAAAAAAGGAACCCCTTTCATGTCTATTCTTCATTCACAGCAAACACAAACTCTCATCAACCGTATCGTAAGCGATGGCGGCGAATATTCTGCCGGCGACGCTGGACAGTTCCCGCAATTCGTTCGACACTATTATTACGGCGTGCCTTTCGATGCTTTAAATGAAAGAGACCTTTTCGACTTGCGCGGTGCAGCACTGGCACATTTCGAACTGGGAAGAGTACGCGAACGCAACGCGTTCAATCTGCGAATATATACCCCCGATGTTGAACACGATGGATGGCGCTCAAAACATTCGGTACTGGAGGTTGTTACTCAGGACCGTCCATTTTTGGTCGATTCCGTCTCAATGGTTTTGAACGCCTTGGGTTTAAAAATTCACTTGAGTGTTCACCCCGTGTTTGTGGTTCGTCGCGATGCCAACGGCCTACTTGACAAAGTTGCCTCACCGCTGGATGCGGATTTTCTCGACGGCGTGCACGAATCATATTTGCATTTTCAGTTTGATACACCTGCAACTGAAAAAGACATCGAAGTGCTGCGATCTCGATTGCAAGAAACTTTCGAGTTTGTTGAGTCAGCAGTCGAAGACTGGCCAAATATGCGAAACCGCGTCAATGAGGCTGCGGCAAGGCTTAGAACACGAAATGGACAGCAAGAAGACGTAAACGCGGTGGAACTGGCGGAATTTCTAGAATGGTTAAGCAATGGAAATTTCGCATTGCTCGGGTACTGCGAGTTTAGAACATCGAAAAACAAAGGAATGTCACTAAACGAAAAATCTGTTCTCGGCGTGTTAAGGCAGATGGACAAAATCGATGATGTGATGCCCGTTGATGAATTTCGTACTGATAAAAACGAACAGGAACTGCTTATTACCAAGGCGAATATTCATGCGCCTGTCCACCGCGCATCGTTCATGGATTTGATTCGAATACCAAAATACTCAAAAACCGGTAGTTGCACCGGTGTCAGTGTTGTGGCAGGACTATTTAGTTCTACGGCTTACAATCGAAGTGCGAGCAATATACCTGTGCTGCGGCTTAAGACCAAGCATGTATTGCAAAAAAGCCGTTTTTCAGAAACGACGCACAGCATCCGGGCTTTGACGAACATCATCGACAACTACCCCCGTGACCTGCTGTTCAGAGTGACAGGTGAGGAATTGTTTGAAGACGTTGCAGGAATTTTGGAACTTCAGGAGCGTCATCGAATCAGGGTCTTCTTACGCCGCGAGAAATTCGGTCGTTACTACTCCGCAATTGTTTATATCCCCCAGGAATTGTTCAATCGAACACTGCGGATTCGAATCGAAGAGATTCTGATGGAATCGCTCGGCGGCATTTCGTCAGAGTTTTTCGCTACATTTTCCGAATCGGTCCTCGCCCGTATAACTTACACGATTCATGTTGAAAAGAACTCCAATGCGCTTCGACAATTACCTGAAATCCAGCAATTGGTTGAAGACGCTGCAATCACCTGGGAAGACCAGCTGCATAAAGCAACAGTAGAACGCTATGGCGATGAAAAAGGATCGCAGTTGTTCAAACAATTTGAAAATGCGTTTAGCAGCGGCTACCAGGAGAAATATTCTCCCTGGATGGTAGCTGCTGAACTGGAACGCTTTTCAGCACTAAGTGCAGACAATCGCCTAATCGTCTCATTTTTTCGACCACTTGGGAATTCAGATGATGAATCGGTTCGTCTTAAGTTGTATTGTTATGAAGACCAGATCTCACCTTCTGATGCTTTGCCATTCATGGAGAATTTTGGGCTGCGGGTGCTTGAAGAGACTCCATACAAAATTACACCAGTCTCTGGTGAGGAACTATGGGTGCATGATTTTGTTGTCATCCACGCGAACAAAACACAACTTGATCCGAACTCCCAGCGGGACAACTTCGAAAACGCTTTCGGTCATATCTGGCATGGGGATGCAGACAACGATAAATTCAACAAACTGATACTGATCGCCAATCTAAGCTGGCGACAGGTAGTGGTCTTGCGGGCATATCGTCGATATCTCAAGCAAATTGGCAACCCGTTCAGTGAAGTGTATATCACCTCAACACTAATGAATCATGTTGAAATGACAATCAACCTGATTCAGTATTTTGAGCTGAAATTCAACCCGGCATCGAAAGCGACAAAACGGCAGCTAAATAAGCTTGTTGATGAAATGGAGTCTTATCTGGACGAGATTAGCAGTTTGGATGAGGATCTCATTTTGCGCAGTTACTTAAACGCAATTGACTCAACGATTCGCACCAATTATTACCGAACAGATGACAGCGGTGACTGTCTGCCGTATCTTTCTTTCAAGTTCGATGCATCGAAAATTATGAAAATGCCGGACCCTCGTCCGATGTTCGAGATTTTCGTGTATTCAACACGAACCGAAGCGGTTCATCTTCGAGGTGGCAAAGTCGCTAGAGGCGGATTGCGCTGGTCAGACCGAAGAGAAGATTTTCGAACCGAAGTGCTCGGGCTGGTGAAAGCGCAAATGGTAAAAAATGCAGTCATTGTTCCGGTTGGTTCAAAAGGAGGCTTCGTTATCAAAAAATCGCCACCTAAAGGATCAACCCTGTTGGATGAAGCCATCTTCTGTTACAAGACGTTTATTCGAGGCATGCTTGACATTACCGATAACATCGTCGGAGACAAGCTAGTCAGTCCGCCAGATGTCGTTCGTTATGATGAGGACGACCCTTACCTTGTCGTTGCCGCTGACAAGGGGACAGCAACGTTTTCTGATATTGCAAACAGCATATCGGAAGAATACGGATTTTGGCTGGGAGACGCTTTTGCTTCGGGCGGATCGGTGGGTTACGATCACAAGGGAATGGGAATTACCGCCCGCGGGGCGTGGGAGTCCGTTAAACGTCACTTCCGGGAACTTGGAACTGATGTCCAGAAAAATGAATTTACCGTGATTGGTGTTGGAGACATGAGCGGTGATGTTTTTGGTAACGGCATGTTGCTTTCAAAGCATATTCAGCTCGTCGGCGCTTTCAATCACATTGAAATATTTCTTGATCCAAATCCAAATGCAGCAAAAAGCTGGCTGGAGCGCAAACGTCTGTTCGATTCGCCTGGATTGACATGGAAAGACTATGACAAGAAGTTGATTTCTGCCGGTGGAGGCGTCTATGACAGAAGTGCGAAAGCCATTGAAATTTCAGACGAAGTTCAAAAGCGTCTGAATATTTCAGCATCGTCCTTGACTCCTAATGAGTTATTGAATGCCATGCTGAAAGCCCCAGTGGATTTACTGTGGAATGGTGGAATCGGAACATACGTCAAAGCTTCAACAGAATCCCATGCTGACGCAGAGAACCGCGCAAACGATACGATTCGGGTTGATGGAAATGAACTCGGATGCAAAGTCGTCGGTGAGGGAGGCAATCTTGGCATGACACAATTGGGACGAGTTGAGTTTTGTCTAAGTGGCGGACGGTGTTATACCGATTTTATCGATAACTCCGGAGGTGTTGACTGTTCAGATCACGAGGTAAACATCAAGATACTGCTCAACCAGATTGTCAGTAACGGAGAACTCACCGTTAAGCAGCGAAAAAAATTGCTAAGCGATATGACCGAAGAAGTATCGGAACTGGTACTGTTTGACAATTACCAGCAAAGTCAGGCACTCAGTTTGGTCAATGTTGAGTCGCGCCAGCTCCTGCGTGAACATATTCGATTTATTAGAAACCTTGAATCTAGAGGCGAGCTGAATCGGGAACTCGAATTCTTGCCTGACAGAGACGAATTAAAAAGACGTGAAGCAGAGGGAATCGGGTTAAAGTTTCCCGAGTTATCTGTCCTGCTTGCCTATTCAAAGATGACTTTGTATCAGGATTTGCTGAAATCGGATGTGCCAGAAGACCAGTTTTTAGTTAGAGACCTAAACGACTATTTTCCCAATCGGCTTGCAAAGCGATTTGGTGAAGAAATTCTCAAACATCGGCTAAAAAGAGAAATTATTGCTACATATGCGACCAATAACCTGATCAATCGGGTAGGTCCTACTTTCATACTGCGTATGAATCAGTTTACCGGCGCAGATAATGCAGACATCACGCGTGCATATTGCGCAGCGAGGGATATTTTCGATTTAAACGGAATTTGGAGCGAAATTGAAGCATTGGATAATTTGGTTCCAGCACAAACACAAATGACCATGCTTTCGTATGCCAGCGGCTTGCTCGAAAGGGCAACTTTGTGGCTGCTTCGACATCGAGCACTGCCTTTGAATATCGAACAGACGGTAAATTACTACAAAGAAGATATTGCTGAGTTGGCAGACTGTTTTCCTGACATATTAGACAGGCAATACACCACAAATTTGGCAAAGCACGTACGCGAGCTGGTAAAAAATGATGTTCCGGAGATGATTGCCAGACGAATTGCGAAATTCATTCCGCTTTCGACTGCGTTCGATATGATCGAAATCGCCAAGTCTACTAAAAAACCCGTACCGTTTGTTGCCAAGGCATATTTCGAAGTTGGGTCTAAACTGGAATTGATGTGGATTCGTCAGAAAGTGGCCACACTTCCTGTCGACAATCACTGGCACAATCTTGCAAAATCCAGGTTAAGCGATGACATTCATTCGCATCAATACGCGATTACAAGTGATGTTGTTCGAGATGGCAAGTCATCAGATCCATCCAAGGTGGTTTCAGAATGGATGCAAAACAACAACAATGGATGCCGCATGCTGGCCAACATCATTTCTGATATGAAATCGCTCAGCAAGATTGATTTTGCAACATTGTCGGTTGCAATCAGCGAGGTTTACCTTCTAAGCAGGGTGTCAGATTAGTAACTGCAAATCAGTTCAGTGCAAATTGCAGGGCGGTGAAAATTCGACCCTATGTGCCGGTTTATTCGGTTCGCAAATCTACTCAACACTAATCAAACACAATCACTGATCGAACCGACGACCCGCGTTTCAATTGTTCGAAACCGTCGTTTACCTGTTCCAAACTGATTCGTCTGGAAATCATCTCGTCAAGTTTGAGTTGTCCGCGTAAATAAAATTCGACGTAGCGCGGCATGTCTACTCGAAACCGATTGGACCCCATATTTGAGCCCTGAAGGCACTTGTCGTTAATCAGGTCGGCCGCTTCGATTTCAATCATCTCGCCTTGCGGAACCATACCGATGACTGTAGCCACGCCTGAAGGGCGCAGCATTCGGAAAGCTTGCTCGCAGGTTTGTTTTCTGCCAAGGGCTTCGAATGAATATTCGACGCCTCCCAAAGTCAATTCCTTGACAGCTTCGACAGGGTCACAATGATGAGCGTTGATCATGTCTGTTGCTCCAAACTTTTTGGCTGTCTCGAGTTTTTCGTCGCTGATATCAACTGCGATAATTCGTCCGGCTCCGGCGATTGCTGCCCCGTTGACAGCAGACAGCCCGACACCTCCGCATCCTATCACTGCGACCGTCGAACCGACTTCGATATCTGCGGTATTGGTTACTGCACCGAAACCGGTAGTCACGGCGCAGCCAATCAATGCGGCCCTGTCAAGTGGCATCTCAGGGGTGATTTTGACAACAGCGTGTTCATGTACGAGCATTTTTTCTGCAAACGAGGACAAGTCGTAGAATTGGTGAATGGTCTTATTGCCTTGAGACAGACGCGGTTTTGATTTGGGATCACGGGATGTTTCCGGATTGTGGCAGCTGAAAGGCCTTCCAGTTATGCAGAACTCACAATGGCCGCAAAAAACCGAGAGACAGGTGATGACGTGGTCGCCCGGTTTGACGTAATTGACATCACTGCCAACCAGCTCAACCACACCAGATGCTTCGTGCCCCAGAATTGAAGGCGCTTGTGTGTAATACAAACCTTCGATATAGTGCAGATCTGAATGACAAATTCCTACTGCAGCGGTCCGGATAAGAACCTCGCGGGCCTGCGGTTTTGCGACATCTACTTCTTCAATCGTCAAAGACCTGTGGGGGCCATGAAAAATTGCGGCTTTCATCAAACTCCTTTAACCCGAACAACCATCCCTTTGCATTGATCACAAAGACGGTGCGACATCACTGTGTAGCGGTATCTGTCTCGACTAATTGGATAATACTTCCGGCCAGTTTGCGTCCGCTTTTCTAATATTGCCTGGAATGTCCTTGCTCCACTTTTTCCGCACGCTGCGGCTATAGTTCAGGTATAGCGTGTTGTCAACGATTGACCAGGCATCTGGGTCTGTACTGGCTGTGTAGTTATTAGACACTGCCCATGCGCAATAGCCGCCGTACTTGGGTGCCCACTTTTCTGGATCAGTCAGAAATATGTCACGATTATCAGCGCTGGCAAACCGCCAGGATGCACCGTTGTACTGTGCTGTGTAATTGTTATTGCCTTTTACAGGTTTTTCTTCAGTGTGATAGGCAACAGTGTCGTATCCTCGAATTGCAAATTCACCCCGACCGGTAAATACCGCAGGCTGGTCGGCGTTAGCGACTGCAGAAAGCAAGGTTAAGGCGACTGCGGTACTTGCATACCTTAAAAAGCGTTTTGTCAGCATTGCATTTTCTCCGAATAAATTAATGGCAATAGATCTTTTGCATTATGACAATGTTTATCTGCGAAAGGTGTCAATTTTGCCAACATAAAATACATTGAGATCTCGAATCGACGAATTTGAGCGATCCAGATCTGCAGCCTTTTGCATCAAAATTGTGCAAAGACTGTGATTCAGCTGGAAGTGCAGGTCGATGAGTATGGCGATCCGGCTTTTAATGCAACTAAAAATCTCGATTCGACAATCAGCAATCGGAACTGTTTGCAGCGAAAAAACGGTGTGATCAAAAAAATTCGAAATTCGAGTTGTATTTCTCACTGGAATTGCTGTGTTCAGCGAAGTAACCCTGTTCTCATCGCTTAATGATCTCAATACATTGAAGTCAGACCAGCATCAAGAGGGAATGGCTTGCAGTACCTTTTCTGGATGGGTGAATACGTTTGGTACGCGCTTCCAATGTTTGATTATTTCAGCGTTTTTGCCAATCAGTACAGTTGATCGAATGACGCCGTCGATGAGTTTGCCATACATCATTTTTTTCCCATAAGCACCATAAGCACTCATCACCTGACGGTCTGGGTCTGACAGCAGTATGAATGGCAGCTGGTGTTTGGATATGAACTTCTGATGAGATTGTCGTGAGTCTGCTGAGATGCCGATGATAACCGTGTCGGCTTGCTCGAATTCATTGAACAAATCTCTAAACCCACAAGCCTCCTTCGTGCATCCCGGCGTGGCGTCTTTTGGATAGAAAAATACGACAACATTTTTACCGGAAAATTCTTCAAGTGTTCTCACTTTGCCATATGAATCGCAAAGTGAGAAGGACGGTGGTTTCTGGCCTACGTTAATCGTTTTACTCATTGGTTTCCGCGAAGGTTGAAACGAATAGTGGCAATTTTATTTTGTATACAGCTATGCCTGAGAAATTTCTGTGCTGAAGGAGAATATTCGACTATCCCGTGACGAGTTGAATAATGAAACTTTGCCTCACCTATGGATACACGGAAAATTGTGTGTATGCGCGGTAGACAGACAAGTAAAGCCGTCGAAATTCATGTGCCTAATCGGAGCAAAGTACAAACAGATTAGAATTGGCAATCTCAAACACCAAAGGTTCCAGTTGCTCAAACCGCTTGCGGCGGTTCTACGGGTAACGCCCGAAGGTAGTCGCCAAGAGATGGGATTGGGAACCGATAATGAAAGGGAAGCTCACTCAACGGAGCCAGAAGACCTGCGTGCAATGCATTGGTTAAAAACTCACCAATGGTTTGATCTGTTGTTTTTCGTGAAGATTCCGTCAGTCGGATCACTTCTTCATATGACAGGATGTCAGCTAACTCACCTTGTTTGTCAGCAGCTTTCAAAGCCAACTGCTTGTAAACCCACGGCGGATTGCTGCCGGCTGCAAGCCGTCCTGCATAGTATTTGTTTTTCCGTTCAACACCATTTTTCAGCGCCTGTTCAAGCAAATGCCTTTCCAGCTGGCTTTCGTTAGTTTGTATCACCCGACCTGCAGCTACACCTACCCTATTGATGTGTTGTGGCCACCCTTGGGACAAGTCCGCTAAAGCATCTGCCCAGAAATCCTTTTCTTCCTCGGCTCCGGTATAGTAAGCATCAAACATGCGCCGAAAGGAACCGGTTGCATCCGCCGTTTCAAGAGGCTGCAGATTTACTAACCGCTCATCGGCATATCTTGACAAACCACACTGGCGCAATACCTGCTCAGTGTCGCTCAGACCAAAGAACGCTGCAACCAGAGGAATCTCCTTGGGCGGATCTTGTAAACAGCCCATCACGCCTTTAGTAGTACCCGCTTCCGGCGTATTTTGGGCTTCATCCACAAAGACCACCAGATGAAACTTTTCAAGCAAAGGCGAAGCTTCGCGGAAAATGCGGGCCGACCTCACCGTCATTTCTGAAAGGCTGACAGTCTGTGATCTGCCACTTACAGAATTTCCCGCTACGCCAACTTCCCATTCTGACAATTCTCCGTACAATTTTCCGCCCAAGTCCAGTAATTTCTTAAAACTACGGGCAATTGCATCTGGCGCTATCTTTGAAAGTCGCTCGCTTTCTTTATTCGCTGCATCAATCAAGTCCATCACGACTTCGGCAGGTGACTCCAGGGTGTCTGGTTTGATAGATACAGCAACCCAGGGATCATCCGGTGTTGAATGACATCTGACAGCTTCCATACATTCTTGCATCAGCGCAGTTTTTCCGATACCGGGCGCACCTTGGAACACCATTGTGCCACCACCTACTTGCCCTGCACGGAGGCTTTCTACCGCATTGCGAAAGATATCGTACTCAGCATCTCGGCCATGAAAAAACGCCTCGCGACCGACTTCGGCGCGATCGGTTCGCTTCAGCCACACTTCCTCTGGCAGAGGTTTTACTGGCAATGGCTTGGGAAAAGGTCTTTGATGCATACAGGTTATTCTAGCCCAATTAGGTCCGGCATTCTTTCTTCGGATTTTGGTGGTCGGTCTGATTATTGTTGATTGGTACCCTTTTTGCATCAAAACCGGGTCGCAGTGGCGGGATCAAGATAACGCTTGCATTGAAACCATCGACTCACGCTTACTCTTGATAAACCTTTCAATTTTGGCACGTTGCTTGTCGGTTGACGGCAAACTGAACCCCCGACCTTTGTCCACCATTCCTCTCAACCTGTGGTCTGGCTGAAAATATACTATTGAAGTAATTCACATACATAGGCGTTGTCGTAACTGGTGTAATCAGACATCCTTGGCAGGCTCGTGAAAATTCGGTTTAAGGTTCACAAAATTGTCGCTTTGTGGTGTTGAGCGATTATCGTGTGAACAAAATCATTCGGCATCAGCTTTCAGTTTGATATTTCTTACATATGAATGTAACTGCTCCACTTAGATTTATTAATCTCGGTACTATCCCGTTTCGTCAATCGCAAAGCGTATATCACGCAGTCGCTGCCACCATGAGCGAAAATACGCCCGATACGATCATTATTTGCAGCCCGCTCCAGCCATATTATTGTTTGGGATACCATCAGTCTTATCGTCAAGTGATTGACCCAAAAGCCCGACGGAAACTGAGGTTCCCCGTCATGCGTCGTCGCCTCGGCGGAGGAATGACTTATCTGGACAGTAATCAACTTTTCTATCAGTGCGTATTTCACCGCAGTCGCAGTCCTGTCATACCAGCACAGGTTTATCAATCCAAGCTCGATGCTCCAATCAAAACTCTAAAGCGAATTAATTTACAAGCACAATTGCTATACACGAATGAAATTGAGGTGGGCGGCAAAAGAATTGCGGGAATCGGAGGAGGGTTGATCGGGCAGGCCAATGTTGTCGTAGGCAATTTTCTTCGAGATTTCCAATTCGAGTCCATGGCAGACATAATTAATGCTCCATGCCTGGAATTTCGCAGCCTGGCATTACAGACAATGCGCAAAAGAATTACCACGCTGAGGGCGAACAATTGTGACGATCGCTGGGATGAGTTGCCGAATATGCTGTTTGAAGAATATTGTCGATCATTGGGCAGACCGGGATTTTGGGGTGAGTTGACAGCCGAAGAAAAGCAAAAGTCCCAATCAGTTGCTGAAAAAATGACTTCCCAAAAATACCTTAATGCGCGCGACGAAAATCATTCGTATCCTGCCTGCTTGACTCGACTGAAAATCTCCGGCTCTACAAGCATTGAATTGACTGCATTGAATAGCCATGTATCCAACCCATTCGTAGTCTTGGTCAAACACAACGGTACAACTGAACACGCTGAAGTGGTAGATAAGCTTAGAGATGATTTGCAGCCAGTTGATTTGCTAAGAAAAATACGGCGGCTACAAAACGAGGAAATTCCAGCAGATTTACGGCGAGGGTAGGGAATTGCCGTACTGCTGAAACACAAATCTGGAACAAATGGTTGCACTTTGCGTCTAAATTCGTTAAAAATGCGTTAAGCACGGTTTAAAGCGTGTGGTTGACATAGAGTCATAGAGGTTTTGCGGTAAAAATGTGGACATTCGTTAAATTAATTTTTCATTCGCTTGCGATAGCGGTGCTGATGGTGGGAACAGCAAACCTGTCGGTGGCGCAGCAAAGCGAGTTGACGCAAAATGCTACGGAAGCATCCCCTGGTCAGTTTCTTGGCGCCAAACCAACTGAATATCCATCGTGGTTTAAGGAAAGTTTCCTCGAGTTTAGCGACGACATTGCAGAAGCCGCTGAACACGGTAAGCGAGTCATGCTTTTGTTTCATCAAGATGGGTGCCCATATTGCAATTTACTGGTTGAGAGAAACCTAAGTCAGAAAGATATTGTCGAATTGATGCAATCTAAGCTTGATGTAATTGCGATCAATATGTGGGGAGACCGACAAGTCGTTACTGTAGATGGCGAGCCTTTCACCGAAAAACAGCTTGCAGGCGCATTAAAAGTTCAATTTACGCCAACGATGCTGTTTTTGAATGAATCGGGCAAGCCTATCTTGACCCTTAACGGATATCTGCCGCCTGACGAATTTTTGACTGCAATTCGCTACGTCACCGAATCGCGGGAGACAGAAACAACATACCGCGAATTCGTGAAAGACAATCTGCACAAAACAGATGACTCAGGTGAATTGATTGCCCAGCCGTTTTTTCAGAATCCACCCTACGACTTTCGCAGAAGCGATGAAGTTTCAGACAGACCTTTGGCGGTATTTTTTGAGCAAAAACAGTGTCCAAACTGTCAAACGCTGCACTCAAAGGTGCTGGTTGATCACCAAACCCGGGATTTGATTGCCAAGTATGACACGGCGCAGTTAGATATGTGGTCCAATACACCTGTTGTAACCCCTCAGGGATTGCAGACAACCGCCAAAGACTGGGCTTCCACTTTGAAAGTGAGCTTTGCTCCAACGATCGTTTTATTCAATCCATCCGGACAGGAAGTCATCCGCTCAGAAGCGTGGTTCAAGATATTTCACACCCAATCGCTGTTCGATTACGTGTTGTCTCAATCCTATCAGACGCAGCCGAGTTTTCAGCGATATATCTCTGAGCGTGCCGAGCATCTCATCGAACAAGGTATGGATGTCAATATTTGGGAATGAGATTCACCGCATATTGATCAGTTCCTGAATCGAAACAGATTCAAGAAGTGACGCAGCACTGATTTGAATGTTGCTTTTGGTGCGCAGTTGGTGGGAAAGTTCCACCGCCTGAAGACTGTCAATGCCCAAATCCACGACCAATTGTTCGAGTTCGATTTGATCTTTGGGGATTCCGATAACACTGCAAATGCAGTTGTAAACACTGTCGGCAACATCGTTTGGCCCTGAAACGCTGCCGTTTTGTGACTTGCGGTCGATTTGCTTTGCCGCCGAAGGCGTTGCACGGTCGTCGGAATCAATTGATTTGCGTTCATTGTGTGAATTTGCCCACTGTCCAGCAGCAATAGCGACTTGAGGTGATGGGTGATTCATCAGCACGCTTTTAAGCTTGTTCAACATCGCTTCAGCACTGCAGCCGCTCACTCCATAACGTGCGTTTATCGCATCGGATCGTCGAAGATTGTCGGCCACATATCCGCAGTCTGATACGCCACCCCAATTTACAGACAGTGCATTGATGCCATGGTCAGTCAGATAACTGGAGAAAGAATCAATGAATGCATTCGCTGCAGCATAGGCCGATTGACCTGCAGGTCCGACCAAAGAAGTAATCGATGAATACATGACGAAACAGTCGAGTTGCAGGTGTTTTGTCAATTGATAAAGGTTCCATGCTCCGATTACCTTTGCGCCCGCAGATTGAAAATAACTTGCGCTGTCGACCTGCGTCAGAGCATGATCATTGATTTCCATTGCACAATGAAACACCCCTCGCACCTGTGGCAGCAACTTCATTGCCTTGCCAAGTGATTTTTTCAAACTCGATAACTCACAGATGTCTGCAGCCACGTGGTGGACCGCAGTGCCTGATTTTTCCATTTCATATTTTGCTTTTTGAAAGTCCTGCGAATTGCCTTGGTTACGATTAATTGTGATGATGTGCTTCGCTCCATTATGGCTAAGCCATTTCACGGTAGCCAGACCAAAGCCTCCTGCCCCGCCGGAAACAACATAAGTACTGTCACAGCGAACAAAATTCAATTGTGGAGCCAAGGGTCGGGCGATGGGCAAGTCTTCCATCGATATCACGCATTTTCCGATATGCTGAGCGCTGGCCATTGATTTGAACGCCTGTTTTGCGCGCCTTGCAGTAAAAATTTCACAAGGAAGCAACGGTAGTTTCTGCTGTTCAATTAATTTCATCGACTCGCGCAACAGACTTGATAACTGCTCGGGGTCATCTTTCCACAGCCGATCAATATCGACGATGTGAATACTCGTGTTTTTATTGTTGGATCCAATAGCCTGATGAATCACATTTTGGTCTTTGTATTTTCCAAGTTCTATGAAAGACCCAAATTCGCTAAGAACATGCTGATTTGCTTCAGCGAGTGTTCCTCCGAGAGTATTGACCACAATATCGACCCCCCGGCCGTCTGTCCATCGCAGAACATCCTCAACGAATCGCTTCGAGCGTGAGTCGGACACATATTCGACTCCCAACAAGTTGAGTAATTCTGTTTTCTCTTTACTGCCTGCGGTAGCGAAAATTCTCAACCCTTTTTGGCGTGCCAGCGCAATGAGCATCAGACCCACACCACCCGATGCAGTGTGAATCAAGATGGATGAATTTTTGCCAATGTCCGGGATTTTCGCCAGGCTGTAGAGTCCGGTTATCAGCGAAACTGGCAGCCCAGCAGCCTGATTTGAACCGACAGTGTCAATACTCAGGGGATATGCAAAATTCTCATTTACACTCACATATCCTGATAGGGCTGCCGGTGACAGCGCGACCACACGGTCACCTGGAATCAGTTTGGTTACTTTGCATCCCACTTGAACCACAACCCCCGCACATTCGATACCGAGCCTGTCTTGGGCTGCGCCCGCAAATACTGCGCTTTGTTCGAGTGCGTCCAGAGCGACCATAACATCCCTGAAATTCAATGCCGCGGCTTGAACTTCGACAACGACTTGGAAATCCGATGGCACTGGAAAATCGGTTGAAGTGAAATTCACACTGTCGAGATTTCCCGGTTCAGTGCACACGAGCGAATAGTTACGGTCGCTTGAAAAGTCAGTTGTGTTTGCCTCAATTGAGCGCAATACCGGAACATATAGTTTTGAACCGCGAATCGACACTTCTTCATGCCCGTCATTGTGCATGATGAACTGCACCAAAGCCTCAATTGAGTTGTCGCAATTCTCATCGATGTCAACTATCGTGCATTGGGACTGGCGGTACTCATTTCGAATTGTGCGTCCGGTAGACCAGATTTCAGCGTTAAAGCACTGCGCAAGATTTGAAATGCCATCACCTTGATGCACATTGGATGATACAAACGTCAATCGAGGCAGCGCTAAAGTCAGTTCATCCAGCGCTTTGAGCAAACAGCTGACCATTACGGTAAACGATGATTCGGTCTGTAACTGGGAAACTTCGACCTGCGCAGCAGGTGGCGCTGTGAAATTCCACAATATGATGATCTCCTGTGGTTGTTGTGCTGTCTTTTCGATAGACTGAAACAATTCTTTATAATCGCCAACCTCAAACGGTCGCATCGAATAGCACTGTTTGTTTTTCGAGAATTGTTCACCGCGAATGACCCGCAGAGTCTTGTTTTTTCCAAAACTGGTGGTAAAACGGTCCGAAAACTCACCGGAATCAGAAAAAATCAGTTTGCAGGTGTCTGCTTTAGAGTTGACAGAAACTGGCAGATCAGTTTTGGAACATTGCGCCAGAAATACTGCGTGTAAAGGCGCATTGTCGTGGACAAAATCCGCTGCGATGTTTGTGCATTTGAAATTCCCCGAGTTAAGGGTTTGCTTCCACAGACTGATCAAATCGTCTGTATCGTTAGTCGTGTCATGAACATTTGCAGTGTTGTGCCAATCTGGCAACATTCCAAATACCAGATGAGCCCAATCGGGCTGTTTGATCATTTCACAAAACAGCAAGAATCCTCCCGGCACAAGTATGGCGTCAATAAACGACATTGTATGGTTCGGATTTGTAGCAAGATGCAATGCATCATTTGCAATGACAATGTCAAAGTGGTTTTCCTTAAACCCTTGAACTTGCGGGTCTGCGTTCAGGTCGAATTGATCGAAGCTAACGTTGTCGAGGTGCCCGAAATTGTGTCTCGCTTGTCGTATGAAACTGCTAGAGACATCGGTGAAGGTGTACTCTACATTGTTAGCGGTCAAAAGATTTTCAAGATGAAACATCACAGCTGCCGTTCCACCGCCGATTTCAAGAATTTTCAAAGGCCGTTCAAATGGCCATTTGCTAAGCAGGTCTCGTAAGACTGCAGTGATGACTTCGTTGTAGATCAGGCAGGTTGGTGAAGCCCGATAGAATTTGCGCAAATCAGTCATGTCTCCTTGAGGAAACAGAACATCAAGTCCGCTTTTTTCACCTCGCAGCACTTCAGGCAGATGCCGCCCGCAGCGCTCAATTAGAATCACTTCCAACAGGTACTGAGCCGAATCAAATCTGCCTGTAAATTCGACGACAGCCTGTCTTACGCCTTGCGGCAGGTCTTGCTTTACAAAAACCAAGTTCTCGTTCGCCGAAGGTGAGTTGTCAGTCTGTGGCTTTATTTGAACGTAAGCAGCACGCTCCAACAAAGCCAGCAGCGAACCAAACAGAGGTTCTTGGGTTTTGGCAACGCGAAGATTTTTCTTCAGTTCGCGAATCGTAAGAACATCATTTCGGTTTGATATCCCACCACATCGAAAACAATCACCAATAAATGACAATGCGACAGCGGTGAGTTGATCAGCAACGTGACTGTAATAGGCGTGGCGCTTATTGCGCACGGCCGCGGTGTCGCAAAATTTCTGAATTGTTTCACAATGACTGTCTGATAAGGGTTCGAACCATGCTTGATGTGTCGCTGCCAGTTGCGTCGGTACCCAGGTCGGCAAGACAATCTGAGGGTCTTTGTCCTGTTCGAGTGCATCAGTACATTGCAAAGCACGCAGTTGCAATCCGGATACCTGCGCAATCACTGCAGTGTCAGAAAATATCGTCAGGTTCAATATCAAGACATTTTCAATTTTTGATATGACCTTTAGGTGACACCACACTTCAGAGCCTGGACGGTGCATATAGCAGATGCGTTCAATTTTTTCTGGCAGGTAAATTTCGCGATTGATTTTACCGGTGAGCCACGACAATCGAAAACACAGGTCCAGCAAACCGGGATCTAACAGGTATTGCTGATCACATAATCTGACAGATGCACCAGCATCGATTTTTGCAAGCAGTTCTTCGCCATTGATTTGTTTTACTTTCCGAATCAGCCAACTTGTGCGTTCTGCCTGTAATCCCATTCGCTCAAGCTCGTCAAACAGGTTTTGCGGCGTGTCCACTACATCGGCGTTTTTAAATTTTTTTACGATTCCATCTGTGTCGAGTGCGACGCTTGCGCATTGCAACTGGCCGCGGCAAAAAATTATCGGCTCTGCAACACAACTCGATCTGACTGTAAACAAAAGCTGATTGTCATTTTCGGTATTGTTGATCTCAAGTAAGAATTTGCGTTGTTCACTTGTTGGTTTACTGTCAACAGCCAGCATTTGCCTGAATTGAATGTCACTGACTTCCAAAGACGTTGTACCAAGAGTCTGTTGACCGGCTTGTAATGCAGACTCGATGTAACCGGCTGCAGGGTAGACGATTTCACCGCGAATTGTGTGTTTGCGAAGCCATGCCAGCTGCCCGATGTCGATGTTCATTTCCCAATGGTGAGATGACAGGTCACAAGATGTGATCAGCGATGGATAGTTGACTGAATCGTTGGTCTGACCCGAGATGGAGGTGGTTTTGTTCTGCGGCTCGATCCAATAGCGCTTGCGCTCCCAGTGATGCTCTGCAAATGCTACGATCTGAGCGGGTGGGTTGATTTTTCGCCAGTCAATATCGACACCTGCACAAAAAAGCTCTGCGACACTCGTTCGCATCGCAGCACAGTCGTGCTTTTGCTGATTCAGCGACTGAAAATGTCGGCCGGTTACGCCCTTTGTTTGCAAACACTGAACAATGCTATAGGACAAGGTGGGATGAGAGCCGATTTCAACAAAATTACAAATGCCATTTTGTACAGCTGTATCCATGGCATCTCGAAACCGAACAGGTTCTCGAAAGTTGTTCCACCAAAACTCGCTGTCAATTTCGTCTTCAGTGATTGTTTTGCCGCTGACCGATGAAATCCAATTTAGTCGTCGTGGCTTTATCGAAAATCCCGAAGTTTTTGCTATGACTTCATCTCTTGCGCTGTCGATCAATCTGCAGTGAAAGGGAACATGGATTTCGAGCACTCGACAAAACACTGCGGATTTGCTCAGTTTGTTTTCGATCCGCTTGATGCATTTGTTCGTGCCTGCAAACGTTATTGACTGATCACAGTTGTGTGCCGCGATAAAAAGTTCATCTTTATATTGTCCGACCAGCTCAAGTGCTTTGTCCATCGAGACAGCCGTTGCGAGCATGGCTCCGTGGCGGGTGAACTGATTGAGCGCGCTGGCTCTGTTAACAACAATTTTAATTGCATCATAAATGCTGATGCAGCCAGCTGCGCAAGCAGCAGCAACTTCCCCTAGACTGTGACCCATGACTGTCGATGGCGTGACATTCCACGACTTCCATAACTCAAAAAGGGCTGTTTGCAAGGTGAAATGCACACAGTGTGTTGAGACGATATCGTCGGGCAGCGGGCGTTGATGACGGGTAAAAAACTCACTGACGCATTTGAGTTGATATCGCTGTTTCAAAATTGAGTCGCAAAGATCAATGATCGAGCGAAACACCGGTTCTGTCTGGAACAGTTGCCTGCCTGCATCACCTAAGTGTCCTCCAAGTCCGTTAAAAACGAATGCGAGATTCCTGTTGTCAGACTGTTGTAAGTCAGGTGACCGATCGCATTGCGCATCGTAAGCTTGGGTTGTGATTTCGCAAACAGCGTTATTGTCATCTAACACCAGGCAGTTTCGATATTTAAGTACAGGTTGTCTGCCAGCGGTATAGCTGAGGTTCTCGTGAGCTTGAGGATTGATATCGATTTGAGTCTCTACAGATCCTTTGAGTTGTTTAAGTTGCTCGGCAGATGCAGCACTGATCGGGAAAAGCAGTGGATGGCGATAATTTTGCCTGTCCGATAAGACGGGTTCAGGCACTTGCGCGACAATAGCATGTGCGTTCGCGCCGCCGAATCCAAAAGAATTTACTGCAGCGACTCTGCGTTTGCCAGCGCGCTGTGCCCATCGTTGTGATTCAGTTGGAACCCGCAGCCGCAGCTTTTCGAAGTCAACATTTCGGTTTGCATTGGAGAAATTCAGATTTGGCGGAATAATTGCGTTTTTTACCGCCAGCACGGCCTTAATCAGTCCGGCAATGCCGGCGGCCGATTCACTGTGACCGATGTTGGTTTTTACTGAACCGATCGGCAACAAATCGCGGCGGTTTTGTCCTGCGTAGACCTCGCCAATCGAGTGAGCTTCAATTACGTCGCCTGCTTGAGTACCGGTTCCGTGCGCTTCCACATAACCGACGTCATCGGCTGACAGATTGCATTGTTCAAGCGCCGTTCGCATCATGTTTTTTTGTGCATCTGCGCCAGGCGCCATCAAACCGGCTGTTTTGCCATCCTGATTTACGCTTGTTGAAACAATGGTTGCGTAGATTCGATCTCCATCGACAAGCGCGTCGCTAAGGCGTTTGAGCAATACCAGTCCGCCGCCTTCCGCGCGCACAAAACCATCAGCGCGGTCATCAAACGCACTGCATCGACCGGCTTTGGACAGCATGGATGCTCTGGAAAATTCGATGTAACTTTCCGGCATACCAATGACATTGACGCCCCCGGCAAATGCTGCGTCTGCGACAGCGTTGTCGAGTGCCTGACAGGCGCTGTCAATCGCTGTCAATGACGACGAACATGCAGTGTCAATTGTGACGCTTGGACCGGTTAAATTAAAGGTATATGAAATTCGGTTCGCTGCAATGGCGTTGGCGCGGCCAAGACCGGTGTAGGAAGATATCTGTTGGTGGTCGCTGAGCATCAGCCGCTCGTAGTCGTGATTGATGACTCCGGTAAAAACGCCGGTGTTGACTGATTGGAGGTATTGAGGCGAAACGCCGGCGTCTTGCATGCAGCACCAGGCAAGTTCCAGCAAAATCCTCTGTTGTGGGTCGATATCGCGTGCCTCGCGATCGGTTATGCCGAAAAACGCCGCATCAAAACTGTCCACCGATTCGATAAAACCGCCAACTTTAGCAAATTGCGTTGATTCGCTTGATTCTAAGCGATCGAAAATTCGACTGTCCCATCGATTCGCAGGGATTGGCGTAATGCAATCGCGTTTGGAGGTAATATTGCGCCAGAACTTATCAATTGAGTTGGCGTGACCGGCAAATCGGCACGCCATCCCAACGATAGCAATGGGTGTCGACACGCGCTTCATTGATTAGACAGTAGCAGCCTGAATGCTCAGTGTTTGGCAAATTGACTTTGGTCTCAAAGTGCCGTTACTGTTAGGCTTGCGAGTCTTTCGGTGCGCAGTAAATCTCATACAACACTTCAATCACTTTCAGGGCGTTTGGGTTCTTAATGCTGTAGTATTTGGTTTGAGAATTTCGACGCGCCTTGATAATTCCTTGTTTGCGCAGTTTTGCCAGATGCTGAGACAGCGAAGACTGTTCGGTGTCAAGCAGGATTTGCAATTCGCTGACAGATTTTTCTCCTTCCGCCAAGTGACACAAAATCATCAGCCGCTGTTCATTGGCAAGCTGTTTGAGAAATCCACTTGCAGCGACTGCGCTGCTTTGAAGGTCGTTTGTGGAAATTTTCATTTCGGTTGCTACCTGCGTGACAAAGTGAACTGACAATTCAACCGTGCTGCAAGGCAAAAGCAAGTTCGCTTCTTTTCGGTGAGTTGTGCATTGAAATTTTAGCAATTTTGCAGGTTCTCAAGAATAAAACTGTCCTGAATTTGCTTGCAATACCTTGAAAAATAAAAAATTGTTGTATATAAATTCGCTCGTAACAAAAATAACAGTGAGTAAAAGAGAATTTTTACGCTCTATAGTGAACTATTTTACGTTTGAGGAGTCGAAACAAATACTATGTTTAGAACAGTATTGAGTATTGCGGTTTTGCTGGCCTTTTTGCTTGCGCCTGTCGGTTTTTCGACATCAAGTTATGCTGATGCGAGTGCTGATGTGATTGCTGAAGGCAAAGATCTGACACAAAATCGCCGAAAAGGCAATTGTTTGTCTTGTCACCTGATTGATGATGGTGTGTTCCCCGGAACACATGGGCCGCCGCTGATTTTTATGAAGCAGCGTTTCCCGGACAAGGCAAAGTTGCGGGCGCGCATCTGGGATGCGACCGCGGCAAATCCGAATTCGATGATGCCGCCTTTCGGACGTCATGGTATTCTTACAGATGACGAGATTGACAAAATTACAGAATATATTTACACGTTGTAGTAGTGGAGGTATGAAATGATTACTGAACAAAGAAGAACGGTCCTCAAAGGTGCTTTGGCAGCTGGGCTCACTACCCTTGCTGCGTCTTGGGGCTTGCTGAGCACTTCGGCGTTTGCCGCGCGCCCGCAGATGGCCTTCGATGCAGATATGCTGGACGACACTATAAAGGCTTTATTTGGTGAAACGAGCATCGAAGACAGTGCCGACATCACGGTCAAGGGACCAGAAATCGCTGAAAACGGCGCGGTTGTACCGATTCAGGTGACGACCAGTCTTCAAAACGTAGAATCAATTGCAATCGTCGTGCCGGAAAATCCAGCACCGATGGTCGCTTCATTCGATTTGCAGCCAGGGTCAGTTCCGGATGTTTCTGTGCGAATCAAAATGGGAAAAACTTCCGATGTTATCGCTTTAGTCAAGTCCGACGGACAGGTTTACCGTGGTTCGAAGGAAGTGAAAGTGACTATTGGCGGCTGCGGCGGATAAGAAAGGAGATACAACTATGTCTATGAAAGTTAAAGCCAAACAAGGCAGTGACGGAAACGTCCAAGTAAAAATGCTTATCAAACATCCCATGGAAACCGGTCAACGCAAAGACAGCAAAACCGGTCAGCCGATTCCGGCGCACTTTGTGGATGTTGTCACTTGCGAGTGGAACGGCCAGGAATTGATTCGTGCACACTGGGGACCGGCGATTTCCAGAAATCCGTATCTTTCGTTCAGATTGAGCGGCCCTCAAAAGGGCGATACGCTGATGCTGCGCTGGCATGATAACAAAGGCGAAGGCGGTGAAACTGAAGCCGCTGTCGGATAACTTGCATCCGAGATAACCGGAGGATCACTCAATGAAAAGTAAACTAATTGCAGTCTTGGCAGGCAGCATTTTGGCAGGGGTTTCGTTCCTGTCTTTTGCATCGCCGGAAGACGATCGCAAAGCATTTGAAAATTATTACCTGACAAAGTTTCCGGATACGCAGCATGCGGATTTCATCAACGGTGTCTATTCGATTGACCAGGCTTCCAGAAGCCAGTGGGAGACCTTGGAAGAGTTTCCGCCGTATGAACTTGCGCTGAGCCGGGGTGAAGAAGCATTCAATACTCCGTTTGCCAATGGCAAGACGTATGCAGATTGTTTCGAAAACGGAGGCATTGGAATCCGTCAGAACTATCCGTACTTCGATGCCGAACAAGGACAGGTGGTTACGCTGGAGTTAGCGATTAACCAGTGTCGAGAAGCCAATAGTGAAAAACCGTTGCGCTGGAAAAAGGGCGATATCGCTGCAATTTCCGCATACATGGCATACACCTCGCGCGGTGAGCCAATTAATGTGGTGATTCCCGATGACCCGCGAGCTATGGCAGCCTATGACCAAGGCAAGCAGTTTTACTACACCAAGCGGGGACAATTGAACTTTGCTTGTGCAGACTGTCATGTCGGTGGCTCTGGCGGCTATATTCGAACAGAATTGCTCAGTCCAGCATTAGGTCACGCCAGCCATTTTCCCGTATATCGACTTAAATGGGGCGAGATCGGCACATTGCATCGCCGCTTCGGTGGCTGTAACTCTCAGGTCAGAGCGAAGTCATTTCCAGCACAAAGTGAACAATATCGGAATCTGGAATATTTCCTGACCTACATGAGCAACGGATTGATTTTCAATGGACCTGGTGTCCGTAAGTAATGAGTGAGTCGGAGAATAAAATGAAACTGAATGTAAAAGGTTTTTTAATCGGTCTGGTTGCATTTGCAATGTCTTCGTCTTCAGTGCTATGGGCATCTGAACCGACTGCTGAAGACTTTAACGTTGCCTTCGCAGCGGCAAATGAAGCGAGAAAAATGGCCTCTGAAGCCGGTCACGAATGGCGCGATACCGGCAAGATTTTAAAATCTGCCCAAGAAAGCGCCCAGCAAGGCGATCTTGCAAAAGCAATGAAGCTGGTGGCAACAGCACAATTGCAAAGCGATGCAGCTATTTTTCAGGCTGAAAGAGAGTCGACTTTGTGGGAGAGCCGGGTCATACGGTAATCGCGCGCCGGTACTACGCAAATTACAGCGGTTGTATTAGCACCGCTGTTGAAGTTGTGGTTTTGTTACGGCGAGTGAGCGAATAACGCATATCGCGAAAAGTGCGCACAACGCTTTGGGTGGCGATAAGTTTTCGGTTGACGGTAACGGAAAACTTATCCGCTGCCGGAATTTGAATGTAGGTGCGAAATATGAGCATGGACCGCCGTGAATTTTTGCAGATACTTGCAGCAGCAAGTGCCGCGGGGTTTACTCCGCAGGCACTTGCGTCTTCAGCGGATTTGTATGATATCCCCACCTTCGGTGATGTCCGTCTTTTACACATCACCGACAGTCACGCCCAATTAAATCCGGTTTATTATCGCGAACCGCATGTCAATATGGGCTTCGCCGAAGCGATGGGCCGACCACCGCATGTTCTCGGCGAGGAATTCTTCAATCTTTTCGACGTCACACCTCGCTCTGCCGAGGCTTATGCATTTACCTATATTGATTTTGTCGAATTGTCAGAAAAATTTGGCAAAGCAGGTGGATATGCGTATCTAAAAACACTCGTCGACAGACTTCGAGGCGAGTTCGGCGCCGAACGCACCTTGCTGCTTGATGGCGGCGACAGCTGGCAGGGAAGTGGCACTGCACTGTGGACGCGCGGCATGGATATGGTGACAGCCAACAATCTTCTCGGTGTTGATATAGCGACCGGCCACTGGGAATTTACTTATGAGGCGCAGGAACTGCAAAAAAACCTTGCTGCCTTCAATGGCGAGTTTGTCGCGCAAAATATTTTTCTGACAGAAGATGCGTTATTTGAAGACAAGCCGGCATTTGACGAATTTACCGGTCATGCATTCCAGCCCTACACAATGAGAACATTAGGCGGCCGCGACATCGCAGTGATCGGACAGGCATTTCCGTATACACCCATCGCCAATCCGCGGCGAAATATCCCAGACTGGTCTTTCGGCATTCGTGCTCAGGAAATGCAGGAATTGATCGATTCGATCCGAGTCAATGAGAGTCCTGACGCGATCGTACTGCTTTCGCATAATGGCTTTGATGTTGACATGAAACTCGCCAAGATTGTCAGCGGTATTGATGTCATACTTGGCGGACATACGCATGATGCGGTTCCAGCTGCGCTGCAGGTAGACAATGAAGCCGGCAGGACTTTGGTCACAAATGCCGGATCGAATGCCAAGTTTGTAGGGGTATTTGATATTGAATTTGGACAAAAGGGAGTCAAGGACTATCGTTATCGCCTATTGCCGGTTTTAAGTCGCTATCTTGAACCTGATTCACAGATGCTCTCGTTAATCAATCAAATACGCGAGCCTTATCTTGATCGGTTAACAGAAAAACTGGCGATTACCGATTCACTGCTTTTTCGAAGAGGCAACTTTAACGGAACTTTCGATGAGTTAATATGCAATGCAATGCTCAGTGCCAGTGATGCTCAGATTGCTTTGTCTCCCGGATTTCGTTGGGGCACATCTGTTTTGCCAGGCAGTTCGATCACAATGGAAGATGTTTTGTCCCAGACCGCCATGACCTATCCGGAGACCTATGTACGGGAAATGTCGGGAGAAACTCTAAAGCTGATTTTAGAGGATGTTGCAGACAATTCATTTAACGTCGATCCTTTTTACCAGCAAGGTGGAGATATGGTGCGAGTTGGCGGCATGTCATACACCATTGAACCTGAAAAGACGTTCGGTTCGAGAATTTCTGATATCAGACTGTCAGATGGTCAGATGATGGAGGCGAGCAAGAACTATCAGGTTGCAGGCTGGGCTACCGTAGGAGAGGTCTCGCCCGGCCCACCCATATGGGAGTTGGTAGCGCAATACCTAAGAGACAAACAGGTGGTTTCAATTGACGAGTTGACTCTGCCGAATATTGTTTTAAAGCAGCTAAATCCTGGGTTGAATAAATGGAGTCTGTGAACATGAAGTCTTTAAGATTTATTTCATTTATTGTTGTTTTATGCGCATGTTTTGGCCTTACGCAGGTTTCTGCAGAAATTCGATCACCGGAAAACTATTTTTTTCATCAGACATTTGGCGATTTAACAGAGGAAGTTGAAATAGCCAAAGAGGAAGGGCAGGTTAGTATTATGGTGATGTTTGAGCTAAATGACTGTCCATGGTGTGAACGCATGAAACACACGGTGTTGAATCAGTCTGATATTCAGGACTATTACCGCAAACATTTTCGAATTCTAATGATGAATGTTGAGGGAGACAATATCATTACAGATTTCGACGGAACGGAAATTCTAGAAAAAGATTGGGCTTTAAAACACAATCGTATTCGCGCAACTCCGGTATTCTTGTTTTTGGATCTGGATGGAAAACGGGTGACAAGGTTTACCGGTGCTACGAAAAATGCCGAAGAATTTATGCTGCTTGGAAAATTTGTGGTGGAAGGTCATTACAAAGACACCAACTTTGTGAAATACAAACGTAAAATGTTGAAATAACATTGCAAACGAGCTTGTACTGTCACGTACGGGTTTGACGGCGTGCAACCCAATTAATTGAGGAATCCTGTACATGTTGTTTCGAATATTGCCGGTTGTATTTGTTGTACTTTGCGCGTCTGCGAATTCGCAAGACAGTGATGTTCCAAGCGACCCGCTTACTTTGTCCGAAGCGCTTCAGTGGACAACTGATAATCACATAACTATTCAAACCAGTCAGTTGGAGGTGTCAAAGGCTAAGGTTGCCCATGGATTCAACACTTCCATTTCTTCTCCGGCGGTCGATGTACTGATTGTTCCCCAGCGAGTAGACAGGGTGATGCCAGGTGCACCGAATTCATTAGACGACAGCACCGCGACTTTGCGCGTGGTGCAGCCAATATACGATTTCGGGCGAAAAGCAGCTGCAGCGGATGTGACATCTGTAGAGGTGGACACAGCCGAACTGCGCCACGATAACAACGTACGTCTGGCAGCGCTTGAAACATTGCGTAAATACTTCGACGTATTGATTGCGGATTTGAATTACTCAGTGCGGGACGAAAAAATGACCTTGGCATTTTTGCGTTACAACCGCATGGTAGAGGAAAACGCAATTTATGATACTCATGCTGAAGTGGATCTGCTGGCGAAAGAGGCTATATACAGAGATTTGTTTCACCAGCGAGAAGAGGCGCGAATTGATCGAGTCACAGCGCGGCGAGCCCTTGCATTGGCAATGGGCATGGGAACACAGCCTCAATATACGCCGCGGGATTTAACTCCTCCGGATATTTCGTTTTTTGTTGACAAAGAAGTTCCGCAGTTCGAAGAACTTCTCGAATATGTTTTACAAGACAGTGTGGAGTTGAATCTTGCTCGGTTGCGGGTAAAAAAGCGCGAGGGCCAATTAGAGAGAATCAATCGAAACTTCATGCCTACTTTGGATGCTTTTATAGAAGGCAACAAATGGCGACAGGAAACCGGAAGTCGCAATGCAGCAGTGATTGGATTGCGTTTGAAAATGCCATTGATCGCGGATCAGCAAAAGCGAGCAGATCGCAAGATCGGTCAGATCGACATTGACCAATCTCGCCTGGAGTTAACTGAGTTAGAATATCGCATGCGTGAGCGGGTGTTTGAACTGTGGCAGACACTTGAGGTGCTGCACACGCGTCTGGCAGCGGCGCGTGTTCATTCTGATTACCGTGATCAGTATATGGATCGAAGCCGGACATTGTATGAACTGGAGGAAGTCGCTGATTTAGGTGATGCGCAGGCCGAGCAGGTTAAAGCACTGCTGGAATTAACCCGAGTCGAATACCAGATTGCATTGGTCTGGTCACAAATCAACATCATGACAGGCAAAGGTGTTCTCGAGCAATAGATGTCTGATCAGGCTTTATCTGCAGACTCTGAGTAGTTCACGTAGACATTTGCACACAGGTGTAAACCACAAGACAGTACGCCATTTTCTGTGAATTGGCATAGTGTATCTGTATCAGGAGTACTGATATCAAAAAAATTGGTAAATTTGGACGCTGGGAGTTTTTAGAGATGACCAGAATCGAAACCATGAATAATGATTTCGACGAATATATTCGTGCGTTTTCAATGCAATGGCCATCTGATTTCAAGTCTATGTTGGAAAATGCTCCGCTTGAGGGAATCGAATTTGATCGGATCAGAGATTTGGAACGGGATGTCAAATTCTAATGTACCTGTTGGATACTAACGAAAGTGTCTGAGGTGAGCAAGTGCGAACGATGCAACGTCAATGTCGCAAATCGGTTCAATTCAACGAAATCACCTGATTTATACCTTAGCGTGTTGGTATTGGGTGAAATTCTAAACGCAGTGGATAACTATGAGTAATCGCAATGATGAGTGGTAAGCAGAGCAATAGCAGCATTTTTCCCGGTTCAAATTCAGCAGTGTTGTGGCTGGAGGGTTTGTCTGGAGCTGGCAAGACCACCATCGGAACAAACCTTAGCAGTCAACTTCGAAAAGCGGGTCATCCGGTAATTTTCTTAGACGGTGACAATGTACGGCGCGGATTGAGCAGCGATCTGGGATTCAGTCATCACGACCGGGCGGAAAATATTCGACGCACGGCTGAAGTTGCGAAACTCATCGCAGCAGATGACGCTCTGGT
This sequence comes from Arenicellales bacterium, assembly GCA_965214785.1. Taxonomy (GTDB): domain Bacteria; phylum Pseudomonadota; class Gammaproteobacteria; order Arenicellales; family JAJDZL01; genus JAJDZL01. Next base: position 199,042 of record OZ243975.1, read on the forward strand.
AGTGGTGGCCATGATCACACCGCTTCAAACAGACCGTCAAGTGATAAGACAAATACTGAGTGAAACAACATTTGTAGAAGTGTTTGTCGATGCTCCAGTTGCTGTTTGCGAAAAGCGAGATCCCAAAGGGCTTTACCGAAAAGCCCGACGAGGTGACATACCTCAATTTACAGGCATCGACTCCCGATTCGAAACGCCCGAATCTCCAGAGGTTCATATCGATACGGTACGATTGTCGGAACAACAGTCGGTGGCAAAAATTATTGATTTCATTGCCAACCTGAATTCGAATGACTACAGCCGTCCATTAAAGTCTGTGGATGTGGCGAATTAGTCTGACTGTGACTGCGCTCGGGTAAAAATACGAGTTACCACGGCAGTGCTGTAGCAGCGCCAAATCTAGCAGCACGCGAGACTTCGAATTGAAGCTTCGCCGGAAAGTCGAAATGGTGTGAAATTAGCTTTGACAACTGCATTGTCTCGACGCGGTTAAAATCTGCACGAATTCATACACGGTGTATATAATTTCACACTCTTATTTATTCAGCAAATATTAATCCAAGGGTGTCAAATGGCTTCTACAGATCTTGAGCGTCACGTAAATGCGCCTGGCAGAGACGACCTGGTCAAACAGGTACGCGAAAAAATTAACGAATTAAGCATCGACTACATTTATTACCAATTCATATCGGTAACCGGTCGAGTCGTAGGCAAAGGGGTTCCTTCTGATCACTGGGAGACTATCGCGAGCCGAGGTTTTCAACTCGTATACGGCTCTACAGCTAATCTTTTTATTGATCGATTTGGTGACTATATCGGTTACGGGCCTGAAGCGATGGAACTGGTGGGAATTCCAGATCCAGAAACGTTTTGCCAGTTACCGTGGGATAAGCGGGTTGCCCGTGTGTATTGCACCTGCTTTAGAAACAGAGAAGAGCGTGTTAATCCCGGTGGTCACTTAACCTCAGACTGTCGCGGAAACTTGCGAATTCTCCATGACGAATTTCAGGACAAGCACGACGGTTTGCATTTGCGCCACGGCATGGAGCCTGAAATGATGTGGTTAAAGCGCGGTGAAGACGGCAAGCCAAATGGTGGATTTTCCGAACCGTACTGCTACCACATTGATCAGTTTGAAAGTTTGCGACCTGTGTTCATGAAGGTGATTGAATATTCAAGATTCATGGGGCTGGACATGATACAGGGGGATCACGAAGATGCCCCCGGGCAACTGGAGTTGAATTTCACTTACGATGATGCACTTCGCACCTGCGACAGGCTGTCGACCTATCGGCAGATTTGTGCACAGGTAGCTCGGGAGAATAACCTGATCGCATGTTTTATGACAAAACCGTTTATGGGAGTGTCTGCAAGCGGCTGTCATACAAATATGTCTTTATGGCGAGGCGGTGAGGATGCAATCAACGTACTTGGCAATGACGATGGCTTGAAAGGTACGGAGGGTGTTTACGCCTATCGAAACGGTGGAGATAACCTGTTTATGCCAGATACTGACGATCCGCAAATGCCTGGTAAAATCGGTTTGCAGGCAGTCGCTGGTGTAATGAAACATTTGGATGCATTGACTGCATTGGGTTGCTCTACTGTCAATTCCTATCGCCGTCTGTGGGATACCGGGTTCTGGGCGCCGGTCTACAAAGACTGGGGATATCAGAATCGAACTACGGCACTTAGAATATCGGCTCCTGGACGCTTCGAGTTCAGAGCTGTCGATTCAATGGTCAATCCTTACCTGCTTTGCGCTGGATTGCTCAAAGCGTTTGATGATGGCATCAGCAACGATCTGGACCCTGGACCACCGGAAGGGCGAAATATCTATGAAGCCATGGAAGCCGGCAAGCAGGTTACAAAACTTCCAATGTCACTTGGTGAAGCGATCGATGCTTTGAAAAAAGACGATACGATCATGAGTGCACTTCCCGATGAAATGGGCAAAGTATTTCTCCACTACAAAGAAGATGAGTGGGCAAAGTTCATGGCGACAGTGACAGATTGGGATATGGAAACCTATCTGGACTGTTTACCGTAAGGAGTAAGGATATGTGCGGAATTGCAGGACTCATTCACAGGGGGAAGACGTCCGATATCGGCAGTGAACTGTTGTCGATGCTTCAGGCTCTGAAGCATCGGGGGCCGGATTCTACCGGATTGGCCGTTTACGGCGCTGTACAACAAGGCGGCAGTGCTGAAGAATATGTAATGCGTTTTAAAGTGGCTGAAGGAGCTGACCTGAAAACGGGGTTTAGAATATTCGATCAAATGAAAGAGAGGATTGAAGAATTCTGGAAGCGTCTCAGCGAAAGCGGTGCCAAAGTCACCTTTGAACAGGAAGCGACACAATATGCTTTTCGCTGCAAGTTCAAATTCAGTGGCGATTTGAGGCGTCTTGCGGATTATCTTGAAGATATCGAGGGTGTCGAAATTCTATCGATCGGTAAAGCCTTGGAATTGGTGAAAGACTTAGGTGATGCCCAAACTGTCGGTGAGCTTTACAAACTTAATAATTTTCAGGGAACTCATGCAATAGGCCATACCCGAATGGCAACCGAATCTGATGTAGACATTCGTTCAGCGCATCCGTACTGGGCGTATCCATTTTTGGATGTTTCGGTTGTTCACAATGGTCAGTTGACCAACTACTGGAATTCACGACGAGCGTTGGAGCGAAAAGGCCATCGGTTTATGTCCAATTGCGATTCTGAATTGATTGCAGTTTATCTGGCCGATTCAATTGATCGCGGTGATGATCTCGAAGAGTCGATGAACCGGTCTTTATCAGATCTTGATGGCGTTTTCACTTACGTTGTCGCATCACAAAACCAGCTGGGAATGGCCAAGGATTACATGGCGGCAAAACCAATGGTTTTATACGAGTCTGATGAATTTGTGGCATTGGCTTCTGAGGAAGTTGCCATTCGAAGTGTTTTTCCTCATGAAATCGATACCTTTGATCCATACGAAGGGGAGGTCAGAGTATGGCAGAGCTGAAATCCATGAGCTCGATGCATGCTGAGAAGCTTGCCGGTAGAACCCAGCAGGTTTTTTTCTCGGTTGCCGACACGGATCGGCTGGCATCGCCTCATTCCATTGACGTAGATTTTGATAAATCTGCCGAAATTCAAGCAGAGGGGTTGTCTGCGCACGAAGTCAACAAGCGCATTGCGCAATTGATGCGTGAAGGCTTTGGCACCATTACGGTACTAAATCCGGGCGCGAAACACTCCCTTGGTGTCGGTATTCTCAATCGTCTGAACCTTAATTTCGAGGGAAGCCTTGGTTATTTTGGTTGCGGATTGAGCGACGGACCGAACATTCACATTTCCGGTCGAGTCGGCTGGTCGTGTGCAGAAAATATGATGTCGGGCACTGTAGTGATCGAAAAAAATGCGGGTTCAACCTTTGGCGCAGCCATCCGCGGTGGCGATCTCGTGTGCAAATCGGATGTCGGTTCCCGAACCGGAATTGACATGAAAGGCGGCACGATTATCATTGGCGGGCGCACTGGGGCATTCAGCGGATTCATGATGCAAAGAGGGCGCATGATTGTGCTCGGTGATGCGGGTCCGAATCTTGGGGATTCGATGTATGATGGCATCATCTATGTCGGTGGAAATATCCAAGGTCTTGGTGTTGATGCTGTTGATGCAGAAATGACCGAGCTTGAAAGCCAATGGATCGAGCGGAAGTTGGCACTTTACGGCATGCAAGCCCCCAACGGCGCTGCGAATATGCGCAAAATCGAATCAGGCAAGCAGTTGTGGAATTACGACAGCTTGGAGCCTACTGAGAAAAAACTTGTACTTTGATGATTGATTATGGATCCCAAGACAAAAACTCTACCACCTGAACCACCAAGACAGTCGCGCAACACAAGCAGTCTCGGTCGAAGTTCAATATTTCCACCCGAGGTCATTGATGACATTCACATCAAGTCTGAGCTCGGACGCTATCGAATGCGCGGTTTTTCGCTTTTCAAGACAATTCCGAGTTTCGATCAATTGACCTTTTTGCCTGGAACACTGACGCGTTTTGTCATTGAAGGTTATCGGGAACGATGCATAACGAAAACAGTTCTCGGACCGCGTGCGAAAAAACCGTTGATTCTCGACATTCCGGTTTACATAACTGGAATGAGCTTCGGCGCATTGTCGTATGAAGCCAAGACCGCTTTGGCCCGCGGAGCGACTATGGCAGGCACTGCCACCTGCTCTGGCGAAGGCGGCATGATTCCGGATGAACGGCGCTATTCGAGCAAGTGGTTTTATCAATGTATTCAATCCCGTTACGGGTTCAATCCACACCACCTTCGGTTGGCGGATGCCTGTGAGTTTTTTATTGGACAGGGTTGTAAAGTCGGACTCGGCGGCCATCTGATGGGTCAGAAAGTCACTGATCAAGTGGCTGAAATGCGATCATTGCCGGCAGGCATCGATCAAAGATCACCTGCCCGGCATCCTGACTGGCTCGGTCCTGATGATCTTGCACTGAAGATTGAGGAGATCAGGGAAGCAACCGACTGGCAGATTCCGATTCAACTGAAGTTGGGTGCTGCGCGTGTATACGATGATGTTCGTATGGCAGCGAAGACCGATCCCGACATGATCTACATCGACGGCATGGAAGGATCAACCGGTGCGGGTCCTCATCTTGCAACAGAAGAGACTGGTGTGCCGGGAATCGCTGCGATCCGCCAGGCGAGAAAGGCGCTTGATGATGTCGGCAAGACGGGTGAGATTTCGCTGATTTACGCCGGCGGCGTCCGAAATGGCGGGGATTTGGCAAAGGCGCTTGCGCTTGGTGCAGACGCGGTAGCCATTGGCCATTCGGCGTTGATGGCGCTCAATTGCAACAAGTCGATCCCAGAAGCAGACTATGAGAACGAAATTGGTGTTGAAGCAGGATACTGTTACCACTGTCATACAGGACGCTGTCCTGTCGGTGTGGCAACCCAGGATCCGGTCCTTCGAAAACGTCTTGACCCTGATGCCGCGGCGGAAAGGGTATACAACTTTTTACACACTTTGGCCATTGAGTGTCAGATGATGGCAAGGGCTTGCGGCAAGACTGATGTTCATTCATTGGAGCCGGAAGATCTGGCTGCGTTGACGATGGAAGCTTCTGCAATGGCGATGGTTCCACTCGCAGGCACGCAGCATACTGTTGGCCGTCCCGATATGACTCGTTACTGAAGGTTGTCACATGGAAAATATTACCAATATTAATCAACAATCCGGTGGAGATTCCACTGCCGATCGAGAAAAGGAAATCGGTCAGCATATCGGATACCGTTATGACGTTAATCTTGTTCCGGACTACAGCAAACTGACACCGTATCTGAAGAGATACATTGAGTTCATGGGCTGGCAGGACCTCAACTGGCTCGAAGATGTCCATCTTGGATACGAAGAAGGCCGCCCGGCTGTCTTTGACCGCAACATTAATGGATGGGTGACTGTACCGTCGGACATTGAGTTGCCGGAAGGCCAGCAGGAACGCGATATGATTGCGCGGGAATTGCTGGTGAAATTCCAGTCTTCAGAGGATCATCCTCTGGTTGAACTCACCAGCGAGTATGGAAAGGTCAAAGCTCCGAGTCAGTAGTATCGACAAACCCGAAAAATAGCTGATCACAAAAAAGCCATGCCTGTTCTGAGAACAAGCATGGCTTTTTGTTAGGTGCAGTTGTGGATAACCCGTAGCGTTTAGCCGCTGCCGAGGTAACTGTCCATCGAATCATCCATCGCTTCGAGCCAGGGCGTGTGATGCACTGGCTGTTCGTTGTTCGTGATTACCGAACGGTAACCAACATCCCGATAGGTCATGATGTTGACGTGTTTGTGATGCTCCCACTCCATGAATGTCTGGTTCATGGCTTCAACATCGAATGTCGGGTAGTCAATCACCTCCAGTAGGTCTTTGATATAGTCGCCCTGGAACCAGATGTCTTTCTCGTAGTAGTCCAAAGTGCCCTCAGGGTCAATCACTTGCAGCAAAGAAGCGGCCTAAAACATTGCTGTGGCTTTGATTGCGCTTTCGATGGCTTCGGAACCAATATGGTTTGAAAAATCTTGAGCACCGACAGTTCAACGTTTCCCCTTTCAGCCTCATTTACGAATGTTTGCTTGAGCTGCGGTGATTTACAGTTTTTTCTTACTGCGTTTTGACTCAATGAGCAAATCACATACGGAGTTGGTGAGTGAGTTCTACCGCATCAGCTGGAATGCGTCGGGTGCGGGTTTTTTGATTCACTTTGCGCGTCACCCGCCAGCCGTGGTGGCGAGCACTGTGGTCGCTGGCGCAGCGGCATTTTGGGCTTCTGCATTGGCGGCAAGCTTCCAGTAAATTGCTGGGTCGGAAATCTCCGATTTGGTTGATTTTGCGAGCAAGGGCATCACGTTTGGCTTTGAGAAAATTGATATCCATGATTGCTCTCGCTTTATGCCGCAACAATGGCAGTAACAAAAACTACCAGTAGAAAAGCAAGAGTATACGAAACATAGGCAGATTGAATTATTGCCAAAATATTGACGCAAACTCGTTACTTTCGTCGACAATGCAAAATCGAAATTAGTAAGCTATATTACATCAATAGTATGATTTTCTCTTACTCTCAAAAGTCAACTCGGAACTAATAATCTTGGTTCCATTTTTAGCAGAATCATACAGATGCAACCAAACGATTCGAGCAGGAACATTATGAGAACTGTTAGGAAAACCATCACTGTAACTCAATCACAAAACGAGTGGATAAAATCACAAGTCGCATGCGGCAAATTCACTAACGATAGCGAGTATGTTCGAGATTTGATTCGTCGTGACCAAACTCAGTTGATGGAAATCGAATTAATTCGTCATGAATTGATCAAAGGAGAAAAAAGCGGAGAACCTCGTTTATTTGACATTGAGCGATTTAAAACTGTAATGGCAAGCAAAAATGCCGAGAAAACCCCCTGAATGCAGACTATTACCGGAAGCCGAACGAGATTTGGAGAGCATTTGGCTATATACGCTTGATAATTGGGGAATTTCGCAATCCAATAAATACATTGACGAACTCACCAGCGAGTATGGAAAGGTCAAAGCTTCGAGTCAGTAGTATCGACAAACCCGAAAAATAGCTGGTCACAAAAAAGCCATGCCTGTTCTGAGAACAAGCATGGCTTTTTGTTAGGTGCAGTTGTGGATAACCCGTAGCGTTTAGCCGCTGCCGAGGTAACTCTCCATCGAATCATCCATCGCTTCGAGCCAGGGCGTGTGATGCACTGGCTGTTCGTTGTTCGTGATTACCGAACGGTAACCAACATCCCGATAGGTCATGATGTTGACGTGTTTGTGATGCTCCCACTCCATGAATGTCTGGTTCATGGCTTCAACATCGAATGTCGGGTAGTCAATCACCTCCAGTAGGTCTTTGATATAGTCGCCCTGGAACCAGATGTCTTTCTCGTAGTGGTCCAAAGTGCCCTCACGGTCAATCCATGCCTGACTGTGTTTTTTCATTTCCTCTTTCGACGGAAGTTCAATTCGGCCCATGATGACATCCCTGACATACCACGCCTGTGCGTCGAACATGTTGAAAGTGAAATACTGATCCTGCATGCCCAAATACATCATCTTGGGATTGTTTTCCCAGATGACCCCTTTGTAGAGGTCTGGAGTCCACATCCGGTTGGTTGTGCGCAAGCACAAGTCTTCGGCTAGAAACGGAAAGTGATGAAGATATCCAGTGCAAAGAATCACTGCATCAACTTTCTTGCTGCTGCCATCTTTAAAGTAGGCTGTCGTTTCATCGGTATGAGTCAGCAACGGCACCTCCTCGAAAGAATCCGGCCAGTGAAAACCGGTCGGTGCAGTTCGGTGAGAGATCGTAACTGAATTTGCACCATACTTGTGGCACTGGGCAGCGATGTCTTCTGCGGAATAACTGGTGCCGATGATGAGGATATCCATACCTTCAAATTCACATGCATCCCTGAAATCATGCGCATGCAGGACGCGTCCGTTGAATCGGTCGAATCCTTCGAATTGCGGCACATTCGGCACCGAGAAATGCCCGGTTGCCACGACGACATGATCAAAATCTTCCGTGGACAACGAGTCATTTTTCAGATCTCTCGCTGTCACTGAAAACATCCCGGTTTCATCGCAGTAATCGATCCAGCATGTCAATTGATTAAACTTGCAAAACTTTTTCGCTCCGGATTTCTCTGCTCGTCCCTTGATGTAGTCAGCTAGCACGGCTCTTGGCGGATAGGATGGAATGGGGCCGCCAAAGTGTTCCTCGAATGAGTAATCTGCAAATTCCAGACACTCCTTGGGGCCGTTTGACCACAAGTATCTGTACATGCTTCCATGAACGGGTACACCGAATTCATCGGTGCCTGTGCGCCATGTGTAATTCCACAAACCTCCCCAGTCACTTTGTTTCTCATAACAGACGACTTCCGGTATGTCTGCTCCTTTGGCCTGCGCTGATGCGAAAGCATGTAATTGAGAAATGCCACATGGGCCAGCTCCGATAACCGCTACACGAGTCATAATCCACTCCTATTTGTTAGATACACAATAATTCGTTTGCCAATCAAGGCGATATCAAACACAATTTGAAAAAGGCCGCATTAATTGGAAAATATTAATTTCGCTGTTGTTTGCTCAAATTATAACGATGAGACAATTCACAGAGAGATTTTACGAAAAACTAACTCATTTGATATGCCGAATTGCTCTATCGACAAGAACTGGTGTTTTTCAAATACTAAGGGATGACCCAATGCTGTTGATCTGATGTTTCTTTTTGATGTTTGTATCGCATGCTCCTTTTTTATTTTGATATAAGCGCAATAACAAACGGTTGAATTTGGTATAAAGCAGAGAAGAGGCAGAAGTTTCAGGCTTCTTGGCTTCTAGAAAAATAGAGTCTGCGCTTATAGACAGAAGTATTTGGTTAATAACTCATTGGAGGTTAAATATGGACAACAAAGTGCACAACTTTTCCAGAAGGAAGTTTTTAAAACAGGCAGCAACCGGCGCAGCAGTCGCATCGACAGCAGGAATTATTCCAAGTCGCGCTTTCTCGGCGAATAAATCGCTAACCGTGGGAATGAATATCCCTATGACTGGTGACTATTCACCATGGGGTCTCCCAGGGTTTTACGGTTGTGAAGTAATTGCAAACAATCTTAATGCAGCCGGTGGTGTTGAAATTGGAGGGGAGCGTTACGATATTCAAATCGCAGCCTACGACCACGGATACGAAACCGACAAGGCAGTCCAAGGCATGAAAAAACTCGTGCTCGAAGACGACGCCAAGATGGTGATGATGCTTGGAGGAGCTACGGTTGGAGCGGTCCTTCCTTGGGCAACGCGTAAAAAAGTTTTGACGACTACGTTGCTACCAAGTGATATCACTCCCGAATCAAATTACCTTGTCGCAACGTGTGAGTCTCATCCACTTTACAACGTAACCGGAGTAGAATGGCTTGCAAAAAACTACCCGGATGCCAAAACCGCAGTTATTGTTACCAACAATGACGTGGAGTACGGTTTGCAGTCTACTGCGACATACAAAGCCGCATTCGAGGTGGCGGGAATTGACGTGGTTGACACCAACCTGCACGGTTTTGATGTAACAGATTTCGCACCCATTGTAAGTTCCGTTTTGGCTAAAAACCCAGACATTTTCTGCATGGCAACGAGCTTTTACGTCACTCCGATCATGGAGCAGCTGTATCACCAGGGATTTGAAGGCAAAATTATCTCGTGCACACTTGATTACTATCATGAAATCATTGCAAAGACCAGTGAGGACTTTGTCAATGGCACGATTTTCCAATTCCCGGATTTTGATGATCCTGCGCTGACACAGGAAGGCGTCAGCTTTCCTGACCCGGCGGGATTTGATGCTGCGTTTCGAAAAGACCATCCAAATGACTGGACAGCAGTCGCATGGGAATATCCGGTTATTTTGCTGAACTGGATCGAAAATGCCAAAGCTGCCGGTACGGTTGAGTCAGAAGCAGTGGCTGAACATATGACAGGCACTACGCAGGAGTTTGTTTTTGGCGGAGGCGACTGGTGGGGCAGTCAGCTTTGGGGACTTGACAATGTTCTGATTGGTCGTTGGCCTGTCGTCGTTGTTGAAGGCGGCAAAGCCCAAATTCAGGAGTACGGCGATCTGGCTGCATGGCTGGACAGCAACAATGAGACCTTGATCCGACACATGAAGGAACTTGGACTGAGAACCGTCTGAACTATTTCGCAATAATTAAAAAAGGGAGAGCTGACTTCATCTCTCCCTTTTTTCATATTTCCCAAAACTGAAGTGGAGAACCGCCTGGTTTGGATCTTCTCATTCAAACAGTCGTCAACGGGTTCATTCAAAGCGGATTTTATGCTCTAGCTGCGATTGGATTCGTCCTTGTTTTCGGCGTGATGCGCGTGATCAACTTCGCGCACGGCGAGTTGGTAATGATCGGCGCATACACCGTTTGGTATGTTCATGCGCAGAATCAAGTGCCGTACTTGTTTACAGTGCTGTTGGCCATCGCGGTGGTGGCAGGCATAGGTCTGTTGATGGAGCGGCTATTGTTTCGACCTATGAGCCATGATCCGCTCGGAGGTCTTATTTGCTCAATCGGAGTTTTGTTCATACTGCAAGTGATCGCCGTATATATAGGCGGAGACGGGCCCTCAAAGCAGGTGCCTCCCCCATTTGAGGGAACTTTAATAATTGCAGAATCGATCCGAATTCCCTATCAGCGATTATTCAGTGTTTCAGTATCCGTCGCTGCCTTGGTTTTGCTTTGGTATTTTTTGACTCGTACCAAATTTGGCTGGGCGCTGCGGGCTGTCGCACAAGACCGGGAAGCCGCATCGCTGCAAGGCATCAGCACCACCAAAATTTCAATGATTGCCATCGGCATCGGCTCGGCAATGGCGGGATTGGCAGGCGCCTTGATGGCGCCTTTAACCAATATCAACCCGCACATGGGACACAACGTCATCATCACTGCGTTTATTGTGACGATTGTCGGCGGCATTGGCAGCCTTCCTGGGGCTGTTCTGGCATCAATTCTCTATGCATTGTTCCATACTTTCGTTACAACCTATTTCAGTGGGACTATTGCAACCATTTCCGGATTGTTGATTATGGTTTTGGTGCTGATAGTCAAACCGACAGGGATATTGGGGCACAAGGTCAGTGAATAGTCCAGCTTCAATCAATATAAAGATTGCAGGCGGGCTGATTTGCCTGTTTGCCGTTCTTTTGGTATTGCCGCACTTTTTGAAATACCATCAACAGGACTTTCTGATTTTTCTCACCATCAACGTATTAGTGGTCGTCAGTTACCGACTGGTCACGCTTACCGGTGAATGGTCACTGATCCATGCTGTCATGATGGGAGTCGGTGCATATGCAAGTGCGATTCTAAGTAAAGATTTCGGCGTCTCGTTTTGGATAACCCTACCAACAGCAGGCGTTGCGGCAGGACTCGTCGCGGGTCTGTTGAGTTACCCGCTTTTTCGGATGACGCAGTTTTATTTTCTGATTGGTTCTTTTGCCGCGGGAGAGGCCATTCGCCTTTGCTGGATCCAGTTTATCCAGCCCTTTGGCGGAACTGGTGGAATAAGTGCAATTCCTTCGCCTGAACTTTTCAATATAGACTTCCTTGAGCCGATTCCGTATTTTTATCTGGTGCTTGCGATCGTCAGTTTTTGCGTATTCCTGCTGTACCGGGTAGAGAAGTCAAGGATTGGTCTGACTTTGCATGCGGTTCACTGGAAAGGCGTGCTCGCAGAATCTGTTGGAGTCAATACATGGAACTATCGGGCACTCGCATTCATTGCCGGATCTTTCTTCGTTGGCATGGCGGGTGCCTTGAAAGTTCATTACATCGGAACCGTCGCTCCAAAGCAGTTTGACATTGGCTTCATGGTGTTCATTCTCATCTGGGTGATTGTCGGTGGTTATCGAACATTCTATGGAGCGATTATTGGTGCGATCGTGTTGTCGATTCTTGATGAAGCGTTCAGGGAACTCGAACAGCTTCGTCCGGCAATTTACGGAACCACACTGATTTTGTTCATACTCTACCTTTCAGGCGGGTTGGAGAGCATCCCGCAAAAACTCAAAGCCGCATTTACCGCAAAAAAAGGGCAGCCAACGTGACTGCGATACTGCAGGTTAAGAACTTAACGAAGAAATTTGGCGGGCTGGTTGCGGTTGACGGAGTCAGTTTTTCTGTCAATGAAGGAGATATTCACGGTTTGATCGGCCCCAATGGCGCGGGAAAAAGCACGACATTCAAGATCATTGCTGGATTCATGTCGCCCACCGAGGGTGATGTACTGCTAAGAGACATCAATATCAACGGGCAAAAACCCTCAACACTTGCGTTCGCCGGGATTGCCAGAACATTCCAGGAAACGACATTGTTTCTTGAATTGACGGTGTATGACAATGTATTGATCGGAGTGCACAAACAGGCAAAAACGAATCTTATTTCTGCGATTCTTGGGCTCGACCGTGCGAAGCAGCGATCCGCTTCGCAATCCGCCCGCGAGGTGATTGACTTTATGGGGTTATCCGAGCGAAAAGACCAGTTGGCGGGAGAGTTGCCGATCGGACTGCAGCGAACCTTAGCGGTCGCCATAGCACTCGCCTCAAAACCCAGTGTGTTGCTGATGGATGAGCCTTTTGCCGGCATGAATCCTGAGGAAACCCGACATATGATGGACCTTACGCGCAAAGTCAGGGAGACCGGGATCACGATTGTCCTCGTAGAGCACAACATGAAAGCTGTGATGGGCCTGTGTGACAGGCTGACTGTGCTGAATTTCGGTTCGGTACTGGACGATGGAACTCCTGAAGATGTTCGAAAAAATCCAGAGGTGATTCAGGCTTACCTCGGCGGGAACTGATTGCTGTTTGTCGCAGCAATATTCCGGTCGATTGGCAAAAAGACTACAATTTGTTTATCGATTGTCAACAGCTAACGGTTGGAGTCAGAACACAACTGGGGCAAACCAAAACAAATCGAATGTCAAGTGGCTTGAACAAGTTTGAGAGATGCCTCTTACGTTAGTAAACGGGTTGGATTATGGGATTATTCAGTAAGTTAATGGGAAAAGGGGACGACACCCCGAACGTCAAGGCACAAAGTGTCGAATACAACGGTTTCAAAATACAGCCTGCACCAAAAAAACAAGGCGGCAGTTTTGTTACTGCAGGTGTTATATACAAAACCGATGATGCGGGTGATGAGATGGAATATTCGTTTATTCGAGCCGACACACACGCCGACTTCGATTCAGCATGCGAGCACGCTGTGTTCAAGGGCAAGCAGATCATCAACGAAAGGGGCGAGACAATATTTCAGCAGGACTAGTATTCCGCTCCCAGCGAAGCCGATAGTGTTCTACTGTAGACGACAGCGAACCGAAGCTGTCGCACACCGCCGCTCAGGAAGATGAAGCCTGTTTGAGCAGTTGCCTTGTCATTTTTTCCACTGCCCAGTCCAATTCAATGTCACCGGCGTTGATCTGCTTCATACACTCGTCAATTCGTCGATCTTTTGAATGAACGAGCTGATTTTCAACTCTCTCACCAACGATTTTTGCGACGATTCTTCTCACCCTGTGCTCGGCTGAGCCGGATCGCTCGCTGCCTTGAAGTGCACTTGCCAGACGGCAGATTTCCGCTACAAGTTCAACGATGCCTTCGCCGGTCGTAGCGACGGTATTGAGAATCTGAGGCGCAGAGTCTGACTGGCGCAGGGAAACAGAGTTTGCGAAATGGCTTGCAGCCATTTCTGCCTGTGGCAGGTCTGATTTGTTGACGACAATGATGTCGGCAATTTCCAGTATTCCGGACTTGATCGCCTGGATTTCGTCGCCAAGCCCAGGTGATTCAACCAGTACGGTAATGTCTGCAAGGTTGGATATTTCAATTTCCGATTGACCGATGCCGACAGTTTCCACGATCACCGTGTCCCATTTGGCGGCATCGAATAGGTTGACAATATTCATCGCAGTCGAAGACAGTCCACCGAGATGCCCTCGGGCTGCAATTGAGCGGATGAACACTCCATCGTCTTCGGCATGCTGCGCCATCCTGACTCGATCTCCGAGAATCGCACCACCGCTAATGTGACTGCTTGGGTCAATCGCGAGAACAGCGACGCGGCTTCCAAGTTTTCTAAACTCCGGGATGCAGGCGTCAATCAGGGTCGATTTGCCAACGCCAGGCGGACCGGTAATTCCAATGACCTGCGCGTTTCCGAGTCGGTCCTGAATGGACCGGAATAACTTCCTGCGACCGTCGAGATTGTTTTCAACAACGGTGATGGCTCGCGCAAGCGAGATGCGGTTTCCCGCGATGATGTCTTGAGGTGGCGAATCCGAAGAAAATTTGTTCACAGCGCCAGCTTCGTCGCGGTTCATAAAATTGTCTGAGGCTGACCGAAGCCAAGTTCCTGTCGGACAAGAGCAATTGCTTCGCCGTGAGTCAGCCCGTCGCAAATTCCTTCGACAATCGCCGCATAAACATTCTCGTGCGGACTTTGTGCAGCGCGCTGAATTCTGCCGATTGCAGCTTTGCATGTTGCTTCAGAGCGGTTCGCCTTGTATTGCGCAAGGCAGCGAAGTTGTGCATCAATCACCTCGGCGGAGGGTCTTTCGAGCGGACTCGCACTGACGGACTCGTGCCCTGAACAGTATTTGTTGACGCCGACAATTGTCTGTTCACCTGTGTCGACTTTTTTCTGAAATTCCGCTGCAGAGTGCCCGATCCATTTTTGGATCAAGCCTTGTTCAACAGCTTTGAACATGCCGCCGACATCATCAATTTCTTTAAGTATTGCAACAATCTCCTGTTCCATTTGGTCGGTTAGCGTTTCAACATAGTAGGAACCGGCCAAAGGGTCGATTACATCTGCACAGTGAGCTTCTTCGCGAATGATGTTCTGCGTGGCAACCGCGATGCGCGAGGCTTGTTTCGTCGGTACGCTGAGCACTTCGTCATATGAGTCGGTGTGAAGTGACTGAAGTCCGCTAAATACACCGGCCATAGCCTGAACTGCTACCCGTGCAATATTATTGAGCGGTTCCTGTCGGGTCAGATCGACACCGGAGGTTTGTCCATGAAACTTGAATCGACAGGCTTTAAGGTTTGTTACTGAAAAACGCTCGCGTACGATCCGCTGCCAAATCCTTCGCCCTGCTCGACACTTGGCGACTTCTTCAAAAAAACTGATCGATATGTCGAAGAAAAATGTAAATCGCTCAAGAAAAACATTCGGGTCCATTGAGCGAGCGATGCAGTCTTCGGCATACTGAATGGCTGCTGCGAGTGTAAACGCCATTGCTTGCGCGGGTGTTGCACCTGCCTGTTGGGTATGTTGTCCGACTACAGAAAGTGGATTCCAGTTCGGGACAAATTTCTGGCAATAATCAATGTGGTCAACCAGTACACGCCTTGAACCGTCCAGTGACAGTCTGAAGAACATGTGGTTGGCAACATAGTGCGAGATATAGTCACTTTGGTTCGATGTGCCCGAGATGTGTTTCCAGTCAATCGAACGTCTTCGGGCCACGGCAAGCAGCAGTGCAAGAAGCGTGAAGGGCAGTGGGTCGTTCATTGCAGTCGACAGCTTCTTAATATCGATGTTTTCGAAGCATCGGTCCATGTCGTCTACGGTGTTGACCATAACGCCGCAAGTGCCCAGCAACTTCGGATCAACTTCATCGATATCGTAGCCGCGATATACTGAGTTGCATGGAATCAGGCTGACAGCCGAGTTACCGGCTTGCAGCAGGGCTTGAAGTCGCTCGTTGTAGTCCGATGGGGTTCCAAATCCGATTAGCTGTCGCTGACTCCATACCCGGCCCCGATGCATGGTCGGATAGATACCGCGTGTCATGGGCAGTTGGCCTGGGTATCCGAGTTTTTCGCTATACTCGCTGCCGTCCCAGTCTTTTGGTGTATACAGAGGTTTTACTTCAATCCCCGAGCGATTGGTAATGGGTTTGTCGTCTGGCAGTTGATTTTCATAATCTTGCAGCCAGGTTTCGTGTTCGTTTGGCTTTTTTTTGGCTGGAAAATCGACAAGGTTGGTTTTAGGCATCGGTGTCACCCTCCCAAGATTGAATTATTTGACCTCTCGCATGTATCGCCAATTTATGAATACATTCGGAAATTTCTGTCATGGCACAACCGGGATGGAAGATTTTGTCCACCCCGCATTCGAGCAGATCTTTTTCGTCATTTTCCGGAATGATTCCTCCTGCTACGACGCCAATATGGTCCATCTGCGCTTGTGATAAAGCTTCGATCAGATCCGGAATAAGAAGGTGGTCTGTCGCCAAGGTGCTGATTCCAATTACGTCGGCATCCTCATCCTGCGCCAAACGTACGACCTGATTAATCGACTGCCAAGGCGGTGTATAGATGACTTCCATACCGGCTTCTCGCAAGTGGCTTGCGACAAGCCGACTGCCACGGTCATGACCATCAAGCCCGATTTTAGTGACGATCACTCTGGGACGGTAATCATCAGGAACACAGGACGAATTATTCTCTGCAGTCATTGATCAATTCGATGTTTTAAAAATTTGTGAAAATTTTTCTTATCTCAAGCCAACGGTTTATTCATTGATCAAGGAGCTTACGATCGAACGGATGTTTTCTGAGTCGAAATTCCTGCCACCGATCGCGCGATAACGAAACCGGCCTGTTCTATCGATCACAAACGTCGTTGGCAAAGGTTGGACGTTCCAGTTTTTGTATACGCTAAGGTCAGCGTCCAGCACGATGGGAAACTGATTATCAAGGTCCCATTCAAACAGGAACAATTCAACATCGTTTCGACTTTCACCGGCATTGACAGCGACAACCTGAAAGTCTTGCTTATCCAAAGTGTGCCAAAGACGTGATATGGATGGCAACTCTTCGACACACGGCGGGCACCAGGTCGCCCAAAAGTTGACAAGCACAACTTTTCCGTTCAGTTCAGTGGCAGAAAAATTGCGGTCGAACCATTCGACGTCTTCGAATCCCGGTGAAACATCTGGTTGGATTTCCTCCAGTGACTCGGCTAATTCTTGACTGACAGCAACATTGGCAAACATGCTGAGTGCAGCGAAAACCGCGAGAATGAACGTCGACAATACGCGCTTAAAGCCACAAGCCAAACGCGTGACGAAAATAATTTGCATATTGCTGTGACTACGAAATCCGATTACTGCATCGGTACTTTGCGCATGCAGCATCTCGTTGGATTTAGGGTATTTCACCTGCACCGCTTAACAGACTTTGCAGGTTGCCGATTTCTTTTTCGCGTGACCGGATCACTTCTGCCAAAAGATCATTGGCTGAAACAATACCTAATAACTCATCGTCTTCAACAACCGGCAGATGTCTAAATCCTTTTTTAACCACGATGACCATACAATCCTCGATATGGTCGTCTGGACCGACTGTGACAACGTTTTTGGTCATGACGTCCGAAATCAGAGTGTCTTTCGATGTTCTGCCAAAGAGTATTACACGACGGGCATAGTCTCGTTCGGAAAAAACGCCAATTAACTGTCCAGATTTCGGGTCAACTACAGGAACAATGCCTATATTGCGCTCGGCTAGAACATGCAACGCGTCCAATACCGTGTTTTCGGACGATACAGTCCAGACTTGACCGCGGTTGCGAATGAGTGTCGATACCGGAAACATTTTGATCTCCTTTATTAATGTAATCCAAACCTGGCGTATTTACCGCTATAGGCAAGGATTCGCAAAAACCGAATTTCTGTGCTCTGCCAGTTCAAGTCACTTTAGTTCTTTGTCAACTGGTCCGAACGAATTTATTATCCGTTCGCGAACAATAATCTTACGCAGATATTCATCCGTACCAGAGACGGCAGCATCTGTGTAAGACACCGATTGTTTTGTCAGTTTGTCGGTTTAAAATTCGGTGTAATACGCATTACTATAATTCCGATTGTGTATCAGGTCAAATGCAGTGCACTTGAGATTTGAATCAGCACGGTCGTTTATGGTCTGGTCAGCGTGCTCGGAAATCGCTTTGCCAAAACTCCGATCGGTGACATATAGGCAGTGATCGAACGAAGACAGTTGCACCGACGCTGTAAGGAAGTGCATAATACCCGCATGTTAATTTTTTCATCGTCGGCGTGATTGATGCCAATTGCAACTTTTGATGAGTACAGATATAACAATGCCCATAATTTAGTAATCAGTTACATCAAAGCATAGTTGAAGCGTTTTATATGTCATCATGTCGTTCAGGGTTTTTGCTGCTCGCTGTCGTTGAAGGGCCGTTAGCTCAGTTGGCAGAGCAGTTGACTCTTAATCAATTGGTCCGGGGTTCGAATCCCTGACGGCCCACCAGGCTTGAACCAAACCATAAATTCACTCATTAAAAAAATCTCACCCAAAAAGATCATCACCCTGAAATGACAACACCGGAACAATCATCACCTGACAAATCTTCGGCCCCTGTGATCGAGTGTCAAAGTTTGTGGAAAATTTTCGGCCATCAAGCAGATGCTGCGATGAAGGCAATTACAAATGAAGGTTTGTCGAAAACTGAAATTCTCGATCAGTACCACTGCGTGATTGGAGTTCAAGATGCAACTTTCACCGTCGGCGAAGGTGAAGTGTTTTGCATTATGGGGTTGTCCGGGTCCGGCAAGTCAACGTTGATTCGTCATGTTAACCGCTTAATTGAACCAACATCCGGAAACGTTCTGATTGAAGGTCAAGACGTAAATAAACTCAATGCTACTGAACTTCGAGCTTTGCGTTCTACAAAAATCGGGATGGTCTTCCAGAACATGGCGCTGATGCCTCATCGTACGGTACGCGACAATGTTGCTTTTGCTTTGGAAGTAAGAGGCATGGGGCGAGATGAACGTTACCAGATTGCCGACACGGCGATCGAGACGGTGGATCTCGAAGGCTGGCAAGATCGTTATCCGGATGAATTGTCCGGTGGTATGCAGCAGCGCGTTGGTCTGGCCCGTGCAATTGCTGCTGATCCTCACATTTTGTTAATGGATGAGCCGTTTTCTGCACTTGACCCGCTGATTCGCAGGCAATTGCAAGACCAGTTTTTACATCTGGCAGCCGAAATGCGCAAGACCACACTGTTTATTACTCACGATCTCGACGAAGCAATTCGTATCGGTGATCGTATTGCCATCATGAAAGATGGTGCTCTGGTGCAAATCGGCACACCTGAAGAAATCGTAACCAACCCAGTTGATGAATATGTTTCTGACTTCGTAGCCGGTATTTCAAAATTGCAATTGGTGACTGCACAAAAAGTGATGCAGTCGATCCAAAGTTATGAACGTGTTCAAGGTGCTTTGGATTCGAGTCGGTGTCCGACCGCAAAGCCCGACGACAATCTTGATGAACTTGTTAATTTGTCTATTGAGACCGACCAGCCGATTGTTATTGAAAATGAAGGCCAGGTTATCGGTATCGTGTCCAAGCGAAATCTGTTGCGCGGTATTCAGGGAAAAACCAATTTAGACGAAACAGTGGCTGACTGACAGCAACGGAAATTTTATCTATGGCAAATGAAAAAAGTTTTGAGCTTCTGAATCCGTTTAAGACGATCGATTTTGGAATTGCTGACTGGGCCGACGGGATCAAATCCTGGGCTGCGGAAAATCGAGATGTCTTTCAACCGATCAAGTGGGCTGTAAATGACTTGATTATCGCCATTGAAAGTGTGATGCATGCCATCCCCCCTGTGGCGATGCTGGGCATAATATGGCTGATTGCGTGGCAGGCAGCGGGACAAAAAATGGCTGTATTCGTGGTTGTTTGTCTGATCTTTCTGGGACTCAGTGACCCCAATGCATGGTTATTAGCGATGACGACATTGGCTGTGGTTGCGACCTCAGTGGTAATTTGTGTCATCATTGGTCTGCCTATGGGGCTGCTGGCCGGTAAGAATGACCGATTCGAAGTCACAATACGACCGATTCTCGACACGATGCAGACGATTCCTGCATTTGTTTATCTGGTGCCGGTTGTAATGCTGATTGGAATCGGAAATGTTTCAGGTGTGATTGTTACAGTTGTCTTTGCATTGCCACCGATCGTTCGTCTTACATCACTGGGTATTCGTCAGGTCAATTCCAGTATCGTAGAAGCTGCTCGAGCCTTTGGATCGTCTCCACGACAGATTTTGTTCAAAGTAGAACTCCCACTTGCCACCCCATCGATCATGGCTGGTCTGAATCAAACCATTATGATGGCATTGTCTGTGGTTGTGATCGCATCACTGATTGCAGTCAAGGGACTTGGAAACGAAGTGTTGAGGGCAATGGGCCGATTAGATGCCGGTAAAGCAATCGTTGGCGGATTCGGGATCGTTGTTCTCGCGATCGTTTTAGACAGAATTACGCAAGGCTTGGGAAGAACCGGCAGAGAACGCGGACATCGCCACTGGTGGGAAGGCGGTCCAGTCGGCTTGGTCGTCGGATTATTTCGGAAGAAATCCAAACCTATCAGCTTAGAAAAGTAAGGTTTGTGTGTTTGTTGACAGCCTGTAAAAATTACAGCAATTTTGTTTGCAGCTGTTATTAAAAAATACCGACAAACTTCGTTTTCTATATCATTTAGATTCTACGAATCAAAAGTCGTGGATAATGCGACACAATAAACCTGTTTTGGCTACGCCAATTCAAAATGTGGAAGCATCATTTTTCAATTGCTTTTCGTTCACTAAATCAACCAAAAAATTTGGGAGAAAAAATGAAATCATTAAATAAACTCGTTGCTGTATTTGCCTTTGTAGTAGGCATGTTTGCGGTGACCACGGTCGGTTTTGCCGATTCATCAATGCCAGGAAAGGGCGTGACTGTGCGTCCTATCGAAGGTACCGTTCTGGAAGAAAAATTTCAGAATCAAATTATTTATCGTGCTCTTATGGAACTGGGATATGAAATCGCAGAACCTCAGGAAGTCGAATATCAGACCATTCATCTGGCGCTTGGCACCGGTGATGGCGACTTTACCACGGTTCACTGGGATCCATTGCATGCTGTGTTTTTTGAAGAGTCTGGCGGCTCTGAGAAAATGACAAAAGTCGGAAACTATATTAAAGGAGCCTTGCAGGGTTATCTGGTAGATTCTGACTCATACGCCGCTGGTGTAACAAACATTGGCGATCTAAAAGACCCAGAAGTAGCCAAACGCTTCGACGCGGATGGCAACGGAACTGCTGACCTCACCGGTTGTGTGCCTGGATGGGGTTGTGAAAGAGTCATTGAGCATCATCTCACTGAGTTTGAATTACGCGATACAGTTACCCATAATCAGGGTGCCTATTCGGCAATCATCTCTGAAACAATCGCCCGGCACGAGGCGGGTGAACCGATTGTCTATTACACTTGGACGCCATATTGGGTTTCCGGTGTTTTGGTACCAGGGAAGAACGTTCAGTGGATTGAAGTCCCTTATTCGTCGCTGCCTGATGGTCGAGAGGCCGACACGATGTTTAACGGCATGGAAGTTGGTTTTGAAGTCAATACGCTTCGCATCGTTGCCAACAACGAATTTCTCAATGCCAACCCTGCCGCACGCGCAGTATTTGAGCTTGCGGAACTGAACATCAACGACGTCTCAGCTCAAAATCTGAAAATGACGGACGCTGGTGGAAACGAAGATGACCCTGAGGATGTCGCTCGGCATGTTGACGAGTGGATTGCAGCCAATCAGGATGCATTTGACAGTTGGGTTGAAGCTGGTAGAAAAGCTGGTATGTAACCCCACCCACTTGGTGTAAATACGACAGACACAGTAAAAGCACATGTTCGCTTTTGCTGTGTCTGTATTTATTCCAGTGTCTGATTTGATTTATGAAGTTCGAAGGAATCTATACCCCCGTCATAACTCCCTATAACGAAGACTTTTCGATTAACTGGGAGGCATACGAGACGGTAATCGAATTTCTGATTGATGCCGGAGTACACGGCATAATCGTAGCCGGAACCACCGGAGAATACTACGCTCAAACAACACCCGAACGCATCGAATCGATGTCGTTTGCAAAGAAGGTTGTAAACGACAGGGTTCCGTTGATCATCGGAACCGGCGCAATCCGCACCGAAGACAGCATTTACTTTGCGCAGCATGCGAAAGACGCCGGTGCAGATGGATTGCTGGTCACCACCCCAGCATACGCGTGTCCCACACCGCGTGAGATTGCACTTCACTGCCTGGCAATCGACCGGGTCGCCAATTTGCCTGTGATACTGTACAACTACCCTGGTCGTATGAGCGTGAACATGGAAGCGGAGACCTTTGACCGGCTGGGGCGCAGTCCCAACTTCTGTGCAATAAAAGAAAGTTCGGGAGATATCAATCGCGTTCACATGCTGGTCAGGGAATACCCGCATATTCAGCTGTCTTGCGGGATGGACGACCAAGCGTTGGAATTTTTTGCCTGGGGTGCTCGATCATGGGTTTGTGCTGGTGGTAATTTTGCTCCGGAAGCTCATATTGCCCTGTATAAGACGTGTGCAGTCGAAGGAGATTTTGACAAGGGCAGGCAAATCATGCTGGCAATGCTGCCGCTAATGCGGGTTTTGGAGCAAGGTGGCAAGTTTATTCAGTGTGTCAAGCATGGTGTAACGATGCGGGGCATCAATGCAGGCCCTCCGCGCAAACCGCTTCGAGCGATGAATAAAGACGAAAAGCGCAAATTAAACGAGGTGATTCATACCATGAATGCAGCGATTGAACAGGTGATGAAATGACTGACTTGCTGACCTATCAGGAATATAACGCAATCGCCGAAAAGATCAATTTTCCTCGCACCGCTTTTATTGACGGCAAATTTCGTGCCGGAAACGGCCCCGAATTCGAATCCATCAATCCGGCAAATGGCCAGGTTATCTGCCAGATTACCTCATGCGATTCAGCCGATGTAGATTTGGCAGTCGCCAAGGCGCGCGAAGCTTTTGAGCAAGGTGTCTGGTCGACGCTTCATCCATCGCAACGAAAAGACATTCTCATTCGGTTGTGCAAATTACTGACTCGAAATCGCCGTGAGATTGCAGTAATGGAAGCGCTCGACAGTGGAAAGCCAATTCTTGACTGCGAAACGATTGACTTGCCAGAAACCATACACACGATCAAATGGCATGCAGAGGCTATTGACAAGATTTACGGCCAAACCGCTCCCTGCGGTGATGATTCAATGGCGATGATCATCCGTGAACCGGTCGGTGTTGTTGCGGCTGTGCTGCCTTGGAACTTTCCGCTTTTGATGATGGCGTGGAAAATCGGGCCTGCGCTTGCAGCAGGAAATTCGGTCATTGTAAAGCCGGCTGAACAAACTTCACTAACAGCACTGAGGCTGGCTGAACTGGCAGCTGAAGCGGGCATACCGCGCGGTGTTTTGCAGGTATTGCCTGGCGACGGACCGTCGACCGGACAACCCATTGGACTGCACATGGATATCGACATGGTCAGTTTCACCGGTTCGACAGAAACCGGCAAAATGTTCCTTCGATACGCGGCTGACAGCAATTTGAAAAAAGTAGTGCTTGAGTGCGGAGGAAAAAATCCAGCCATCGTAATGGATGATGCAGAAGATTTGGATTTGGTTGCAGGTCACATCGTGAACGCTGCATTTTGGAACATGGGTGAAAATTGCTCTGCCAATTCCAGACTTTTGGTACATGAAAAAATAAAGCAACCCCTGATGGAACGAATTGCGGCAAGAACCAGAGACTGGAAAACAGGCGATCCTCTTGACCCGCAATACCAACTCGGCGCGCTGGTTGATTCTGAACATTGCAAGAAAGTCTCGAGTTATTTAAAGAGTGGAAAAAAACAAAACGCACTGGTCGCTGGTGGAACGGTTGATGGTAATTTCATCACACCAACAATATTTGACAACGTCGATCCTGACAGTGCGCTTGCAACTGAAGAAATATTCGGTCCCATTTTGTCTGTAATTACGGTATCTTCGTTGGAACAGGCAATCGAGTTGGCCAACCAAACCGACTATGGATTGACTGCCAGTGTATTTTGTGCAAACGCGAAAAAAGCGATTCGGGCGGCCCGTTCGCTCAAAGCTGGAACCGTGACCATCAACTGCTATGGCGAAGGTGATATTACGACTCCATTTGGCGGTTACAAGCAATCCGGTTTTGGCGGGCGCGATAACAGCATTCATGCACACGATCAGTACACTGAGCTGAAAACCATTTGGATCGACCTTTCAGACACCGCATCTGAGGAAAGCGTGGATTGACCAATCCTGGCGCAATTGACGAACTGGCTCACCGGCGCGGGGGCAGGCAGCAAAGAAGAGCCAAGCGAGTCAATGTCATTGAGCCGATGCTGCCGGCTCTTGTCGGCGCTTTGCCGCTGGTAGAACCGATGACATCCGAACAAATCGAGCGAATCGATTGCGCTTCGATGGATATTTTGGAAAATGTCGGCGTTATTTTCCGCGATCCACAGGCAATCAAGGACTGGAAGCAGGTTGGCGCGGAAATTCGTGATGGAGACCGCGTGCATTTGGACCGGGCGTTGGTTCGTCAGCTGATCTCGACCATCCCATCACAAATCACACTGCATGCCAGAGACCCACACAAGTCGGTCAAAGTAGGTGGCCGGTCGTCAATATTCGTTCCGATGGCAGGCGCGCCTTACTTGCGAGATCTCGACGACTGCAGAAGAATGCCGACTTTGGAAGATTTGGCAATGTTCCATAAACTGACGCAGTTATCTCCGGCTCTTCATTCCACCTCGCATCACATTGTAGAACCGATGGACCACGTGGTTGCGCATCGTCACTTGCGAATCGCGTACTCAGCGATGAAGTATTCGGACAAAACAGTTATGGGCATGACAACATCCCCCAAAAACGCTGCTGATGTTCTGGACATGTGTGGGATTTTGTTTGGCCGCGATTTTATGGAAAACCATGCCGTTATTACGGGAAACTGCAACGGAAATTCACCACTGGTATGGGACGAAACTATGCTGGGTGCACTGCGTGAATTCTGCAAGCGCAATCAGCCGATTTTATGTTCACCGTTTGTGCTGGGCGGTGCAAATACGCCAGCTTCGACGGCTCCTGCAGTAGCTCAACTCAATGCCGAGGCGTTGTCTGCATTGGCTTACACGCAGGTCGTTCGCAAAGGATGTCCGGCAATCTACGGGCATTATCTTTCAACGGTATCAATGGCATCAGGGGCACCCATGGCGGGGACTCCTGAAATCAGTTTAATGAATTTCATGATTGGTCAAATGGCGCGTTACTATGGTTTGCCGTGGCGTACATCAACTTTGCTGGGCGGTGCGAAAACGCTCGATGCCCAGGCTGGATACGAAAGTGCATCAACCATGATGGCAACACTCATGGCAGGCAGCAATTTCCTGTGGCATTCGGCCGGCTGGAATGAAGCGGGCATGCACTGCTCAGTGGCCAAGTTTATCGTCGACGCTGAGCAATGTGCGATGGGATACCGCATGGCGGAAGGGATACGCTGGGACGATTTTGATGAGGCGCTTGAAGCGGTAGCAGATATTGGTCCTGGCGGTCACTATCTTGGACACGACCACACTTTAGTTAACTTCCAGCGTGCATTTTTCATGCCGAAACTGTTTGACAACAACACCTATGAACAGTGGGAAGCTGACGGTGCAACGAATGTTACACAAAGAGCAATTGAAATTGCGAAAGCGATGCTCGACGCCTACGAACTACCGCCGATGGATGTGGCCAAAGATGAGGCTTTGCTGGATTATATCGCTCGCAGAGAACGCGAAATACCGGCTGTAAGCGAGTTGAACTGGACTCATTGAAGGCAGTTGATTTGCCATTGAAGTCTTTTGGTTTTGTGCCAAAACAAATCGTAGCGGCAAAAGAGTCTTTCCAAGGCCGAAGCTTATGAACTGTCTTTTTTTCGAGCGATCTTGAATTGATGAAAGTCAATGTGCTTCCTTTTGATCCTGGTCCGGCCGTTTGGAAAATTCTTGCCGGTTCCACCCCGCAATATCCTCGCCTTGAAAATGCTATCACGACAGATGTCGCAATTGTCGGCGCCGGATTCGCTGGCATATCAGCAGCCAGAAGACTGAAGCAGCTTGAACCGAAGATCAGAATCACACTGATCGAAGCCAGAGACATCTGTGATGGGCCTTGTGGGCGCAATTCTGGTTTTATGATTGATTTGCCCCACAACTTAGGCACAACTGATTACGTCGGTCAATTGGAAAATGACATTCGACAGATCAAGCTTAATCGAGAAGGGATAGAATTCGCCAAAGATGCCGCTGAACACTATGAAATGTCTCAAGAGGCGTTCGATATTACTGGAAAAGTCAATGCTGCGGCAACCAAGGCCGGCTTAAAGCACAACCGGGAGTACGCTGCACATTTAACTCGTCTAGGAGAGCCTCACGAAATTCTCAGTCAATCCCAGATGCTTGAGATTTGCGGGTCTCATTATTACCTTGGAGGCGTTTATACGCCGAATAACGGTTTGATCAAGCCGGGCATGTATTTTTCCAGTTACACAAACGGATTGCATCGTGACGGTGTGAAAATACATACCCACTCTCCAGTCACCCGACTTGCGAAAGTTGGCAACCTGTGGAGGCTCGAAACACCCCGCGGGTCTATCGAGGCGCAAAAAGTGATATTGACGGTAAACGGTCACGTCGAGAGTTTCGGCTATTTTCGACGCCGATTGATGCATTTGTATTTGTTCGGTTCAATAACCCGATGCCTTACAAAACAAGAGATTAAAACACTCGGCGGAATGCCATCTTGGGGATTTACACCGGCAGACTCTCTTGGCAGCACAGTGCGTCGGATAACGAACACCGGTGGAGACCGGATACTCATTCGAAACGGTGTGAACTGGTCACAGGGTCGCAAAATCTCTGAAAGTCATTTGATGAAGGTTGCCAAGAGTCACGATCAGGCATTCAAACGCCGTTTCCCCAAACTCACAGGTGTCGAGATGGAGCATCGGTGGGGAGGTTTGCTTTGTCTGAGCAGAAACTCGACTCCCGCGTTCGGTGAGCTGGAACCTGGACTGTATTCGGCATGCTGTCAAAACGGGTTAGGAGTTTGTCAGGGAACGCTTCATGGCAAATTGATAGCACAGCTGGTTTGTGGACACCAATCCGATTCTTTGGATCATGTACTGCGCAAGCCGAAACCGAAAAAACTGCCTCCAGAACCTTTATTCACAATCGGTGCAACAGCGCTGACGCGCTGGGGTGAGTTCAAAGCAGGGAAAGAAAGATAGAGGCAAACAAATCCAAGAAATGCCGCTGTGTGTCATCGTTAGTTAATCGCTCAAAGGTCGTTTCGAACGGTTACTGACAAATTTCACTGCTGCCAGCATTCCGAGCAGAGCAAAGGGTAATGAAGCGGCAAATACCCACTTGGCTACCGACCGGGTTGTATCTGCCGAAACGTTGATACCCAAGCCACCGGCATTGGCCACGATTCCGATCCAGGCGGCACCGATGGCATAACCCAATCTCTGGATGGTCGGTATCGCGGCAGAAACCCTCGCTCGATCATCACTGTCAGCTGCCTTGAGCATGCGACGCAGTATGCTGGCCCAAGCGGTTCCGAAACCCGCACCTTCAATCAAGGCAAGCAGCGCAAGCAAGAGCACCGGTCCGGTGGTGATAAAAAAGAAAAACCCGATAATACTCACAGTAAGCATCGTCATACCTGTAATAATGGCGCGAGTATCAAGTGAGGGAGGGATTCCGGAACACGCGACCGCCGCCAGACTCCAACCTACAGAAGTACAGGCAACGATGTATCCTGCTGTAATTATTGACACCTGGTGTAAATAAACCACAAGCAGAGGTCCATAGACGGTTATCGCCATCGTTGCCATGGTAAAGCAAATGATCATGGTCAGTCCGGCGGCGACTGTACTATGAAATCCGACGGGCTTGATCGGCAGCAGTCGGTCTTGAAGACGCGCTGCGTCCATTTTGATAAAAAGCATCAAAAAAACGATGCCTGCGGCTACCAAAACAGGCGTCTTAACGATAGAGACATTGATTCCACCTGCGGCTATGAGCAGTACAGCGATGGAAAGTACGCCAAGTCTGCGAACCGGGAATTGATGGTTGGTTACTGACGGATTCGGCTGTTCTTTCATCGAAATGCCAATTCGTATCCATATCGACAGCGCGATCGCTGCGACAGAAAAAGACCAAAAAGCCAGCTGCCACGAAAGATGCTGCACGAATAGCGCGCCGATCAGAGGGCCAACAAATGCCGAAGCACCCCAGATCGCGGAGACAGCCCCCATCGCTCTAAGCATCAGTTGTGCTGGAAAAAGTGAACCTATGCCAATGAAGGAAATGGCTATCAGAGCTCCTCCACCAATGCCTTGCAGCGCTCTGCCGGCGACTAGAATTGGCATTGCGTCTGCAAGCGCACACACAATGCTGCCAACAGCAAAAATTGTCGCTGCGACGGCCATGGGACTGCGCATCTGATAGCGATGTACCAAAAGTCCGCTGCCGGCACCGGCGACAATGGTGCCGACATCGTACAGCGCGAAGTTCCATGGAACCAGTGCGATTCCGCCGATTTGCTCAACGATACTGGGAATCATTGTTGAAATCGCGGTCACCATGGAGGCGTGTAGCCAAACGGAAAGGCAGACCAAAGCCAGGGGCTGGCGGTAATCGTGATGCAAAATGTCTTTCCACCGCGAACCGATGGCGGATTGACTGTGATGATTCTTGGAAGACAATGGACTAGTAGTGACGGCTTTAGTCGAGCCAGAACATGCTTGCCGTTGTGTTTGGCGACAAACCGGTGATATTGATTAGAGTTCCAGCTAATACTATCTGCGACTTCGTTATTTCATTATGTCATTTTCAAAAGTGGCTTGACAGTATATGGATTTGCATATAGTCGGATGATTGAGGGATTGATGCTCCGTTTTTGTGCTTGTTTTTCTAAAGCCAGGCAGGCTTGGATCGATGCATTACAAAATCAAAGAGATGGCCACCCATATAATGGAGTTTTTAAACTGCAAAATAGATGCTCCCGCGATTGAATAAGTGGCGTCGAACTTAAAAAACAGCGCGTCGCAATTTCACGAGGCAGCATTAGGGCAAATTGGCTTTTTTAGTTGTGTTTTGGGGAAGTATCCATATGATCAAGATTATCCGAAAGTTACTGTTTACGGCACTGCTATTGTCGCTAAGCACCAGTGCAGTTTTTGCCGAGGTATGGAAAATGGCCACACCGTTTCGGGACGGTAATTTTCATGCTGTAAACAACCGCACGTTTGCCAACGAAGTTGCTGAAGCCACAGGCGATGCTTTGCGCATTGAGATTCACAGTGGTGGGTCACTGGTAAAGCATCCGCAGATCAAAGGTGCTGTACACAGTGGCACCGTCGAGATCGGTGAGATGCTTTTGGCCCGGTTGGGCGATGAAGACCCAGTCTTTGAATTGGATTCAGTGCCGTTTTTAGCTGTTGACTACACCCAAGCGAACAGATTGTGGCAGACGAGTCGTGATGTGATCGCAGATAAACTGGCTAAACGGGGCTTGAAACTTCTATATGCAGTCCCTTGGCCACCTCAGGGTATTTATCTGAAAAAGCAAATTCACACTGTAAAAGATTTGGCTCAGAGTAATTTTCGGGTTTACAGTCCCGCTATGGAACGTTTTGCGCAACTGATCAATGCAGTCGCAGTAGATGTTCAGGCGCGCGACATTGCAGAGGCTTTCAATAGCGGAAAGATTGACACAATGATCTCATCGCCTACTACTGGCGTTGACACCAAAGCATGGGAGTATGCCTCTTATTTCTATCACACCCAAGCCTGGGTTCCGAAGAATGTTGTATTTGTCAATTCGGATGCGTTCTTGGAACTCGCTCCAGCTATTCAAGAAGCTTTAGTGGCAGCCGGTTCCAGAGCGCAAGAGCGTGGTTGGGCTGCAAGTCAAGCCGAGACCGAGGAGAAGATTTCAGTTTTGCAAAGCAATGGGATGAATGTCGTTTTTCCAGATGCCGCATTAATGGACAGTTTCGAAGCAGTTGGTGATGTCATGATTGGCGAATGGGTCGCCAAAACCGATGATGCTGGAAGACAAGTTCTCGCTGATTACCTTGGTGAATAGGTTTCGTTGATTTTTCGTATTAGAACGCAAAGTAGACGGTTGTGGAGGGTGATTTAGGCGCAGCGCTAAATGTCTTGTGACACGCTTGTTAACGATTGTAATGTTGCGGGACTAAAAACACAGCACGATGAAAGTAACTGATTCGATGAAAACTGATCATCAAAAATTGGAAAAACTGCTTTGCGACCAGCTTTGCAGGACAGTTCGCCTTCATCAACGCGATGATTCGGTTTTGATGTTAGACGTTCCATTTGTTTTTCCGGATGGGGACCACTTTCCTGTCTACGTAACCGAATCAGAAACCGGATGTGTGCGTCTCAGTGATCAGGGGCATACCATGATGCATATCAGTTACGATCACGATGTAGATTCGTTCTACCAAGGAGCTAAGGCGATGCTTCGAGAACAGGTCGTTCAGGAGTTTGGAATTATTGATGAGGAAGGAGTGTTTTCGATAGAGACGACACATGATCATCTCGCTTCTGCTCTTTTTACCCTAGGACAAGCACTAACGAGGATTTATGATCTTGCTTTTTTAAATCATGACCGAGGGTCTTCGACTTTTTATAGAGACCTAGAACAAGCTTTGACCACAATCGTGGGTGAAGGTTCAATAGAATCCGATTTCATCATAACAGGCATTTCTAACGCGGATAAGTATCCCGTTGACTACCGAATCAAACGGCCAGAAAACGATACTCACCTATTTTTATTTGGAGTTTCAGGTCAAGATAAAGCGCGACTGACTACTATTGTGCTGTCGTATTTTTTGCGTCAAAATTTAGACTTTGATTCGATCGTTGTTTACGCTGACATGGGTTCAATTCCACGTAGCGACTTGGCTCGTCTTACTGATGTGTCTGGTACCGCTGTCTCGTCTCTTGATGCACAAAGTGACTTGCAGCGAAAAATAGAGAATTTAGTTGCTTGAGCTTATTGGACAATCGGTGTTTGCTGAGAAATCACACAGAAGCATGACCGTGTAGACCGACGAATGAAGTGAACAAATATTTCGTTGAATTTTCGTGCTTTTAACTGTTAAAGGTCACGGAAAATATTTTGTCGATGGCATTGAAAGAAGAAATGTTTTCTTATATTTGATAAAATCTCATATATGGATATTTCTGATATTTATAACAATCAAGACGAAATATTAACGAGAATTCTGAACAATCGAAATCCACCCTTCGATCAGATGATTCTCGCTGGAGGTACTGCGCTATCTCGTTTCTACTTGAATCATCGAATAAGCACAGACCTCGACTTTTTTGTACCAAGTGGCTTTAATCCCGAAAGATTGGAAATCGAATTTACGAATTTAGGCATGCCTTTATCCGACGTCAGTCGAATTCCGGCAGGTCAATTTGTCGCACAACTGCACGGATGGGCGCAAGTCAGTGCGCACAGAATCAAGGTGAGTGTAATTGAAGATTTATTCGCAGGTATGTTTGAACAAACAGTCATCAATAATGTGCGAACAGAACACATAGATGGTCTTTACCACCGAAAACTGCGCACAATCTCTGGAACTGGGAACACCATAAACAGTGTCGGGCAGACTCGAACGCAAGGTGGTCGGCAAAATGCACGGGATTTATACGATTTATACGTACTAGATTATCAGCAAGAGCCAATTCATGAGTTTATTCAACGCATAAAACTTCATGGAGTAGATTTTTCCGTAAACGACTTCGCTCAAGGCATCGCCCGCATGCCGTGGCTGGACCTAATGGATGAGTTTGAACAACTCGAAACGCTTCCGCTATTTCAAAAAATTACGGCTCACGAAGCAAAACGATACTTCGACCGCGTTCTCAACTCATTGTCTGCTCTTTGATACAGTGAGAGTGAGACATGGATAAGAAAATTATTCTAAGACAGGCGTATTGGTCGGGAGCTCCGACTTATCGACAATTCCGCGGTTACTTGCAAAATTTTCAAAGGCATAAAAAGAGCGTTGCGACTGCGTTTCGACATTTGCCGATGAAGTTTATTTTGACTGAGTACACAGAGCATCGATTTATCAAGGATTGGCCACAAATTCGCAAAGAGTTTAAAAACAGCGAACCGTTGGACCAAAAGCCCTTGGCAGTATACGATGCAATATGGGGACTGTGGTGCGTAGGTGACAGCCAGTATCCAGTTAGTTCCGAGGTTGCCCGAATCAGTAAAAAAAGGAAAGACATTCTGCGCCTTGTAATCGACATGCCTGGCGAGTCAATTTACGATATAGCTAAAAAGCAGTGTCGCGATTACTCCAGTGTCTACAAGGATGTCAAATACCTCATCGACAAAGGCTTGCTTGATGCGGCCGTGACAAAAAGCAACGGGCGTACCATCAAGAGATTAACCGCCCCCCATTCAATTAACACCCTCTTGGCACGCAAAGCCAATCAATTGCCTACTGCTATTGACGAACAAAGTGGCTAACGTCAGCGCTGTGTAATTCAAGTGGGACGAAAGCAGTAAAATCCTGCATTCAGCCAACTCAATGAGGATGTTGAACCCGGTTCAGATGAATGACGCACTTTCATCAATGAAGACCTAAAGTTCAACTCCGAATTGATTTTCGGATTTATCGCAAGCCTGGTTCAATTTCATACACTCAATTTCCAGTTGCCCGAATGGCTTGCCTTGAAGCTTCGCCCAAAGGCTGCGAACACGAAAAATATTTTATTGCGCCAACAATTTGTCTCAAGCCGCTTGTATTGAATAAAATATGGGACTTTGTTGCTTTGAACTGCACGATTGCCACCGCGATCAAAATCAACCACTACGCATCACTATAGTAGATTCGAAAAATAACATAAAGATACAAGTAGATGCGTAGAAAGTTAATCGTAGGGAATTGGAAGTTAAACGGTTCCCTGAATTGGATTCCAGAACTTGCCAATGCAGTAAAGACATTTGGTCGACAAATCGATTCAGTCGATATCGTATTGTGCCCACCCAATGTTTACATACAGCATCTTTATTCAATTTTAGAAACGGAAAAAACAGTTTCTTTAGGAGCGCAAGATGTCAGTGAACATTGTTCAGGTGCCTATACAGGTGAGGTTGCTGCTGCGATGCTGCGAGAACTTTGCTGTGAATTTGTGATTGTTGGACATTCGGAACGTCGAAAATATCATAGCGAAAGCGACCAGTGCATTGCAGCGAAAGCTAAATCAGTGCTTGAGTCACAAATGACACCCATCGTCTGTGTAGGTGAGACACTTGAGCAGCGTCAAGCGGGTATGACACGCGAGGTTGTCGAAAGCCAGCTCGAAGCAGTAGTTGAGACGGTTGAAAGTCAATTGGAAAAAATCGCAATTGCGTACGAACCGGTTTGGGCTATTGGAACTGGCAATGTTGCCACGCCGGAACAGGCGCAAGAGGTACATGGTTGGATTAGAAAATATATAAGCCGCTCTAATCACGAAGCCGCCAATCATTGCAGAATACTTTATGGCGGCAGTGTAAAAGGGGATAATGCGTCAGCTGTACTGAGTCAAAGTGATGTTGATGGTTGCCTGGTTGGCGGTGCATCATTAAACTCGGCAGAATTTTTAGAAATTTGCCGTGCGGCGAGCTAAACGAAAACAATTGAATTAAATATGGAATTATTAACAAGAATATTACTGGGTGTGTTTTTTGTCATTGCAATCGCAATGGTGGTTCTCATCTTATTACAAAGGGGACGAGGGTCTGATTTAGGCGCAGTATTTGGCGGCGGTTCTCAATCTGTCTTTGGCAGTCGGGGGTCGGCGAATTTTCTTACGCGCATCACAGCAGTGCTGGCCACATTATTTTTTGGCATTGCCTTGGGACTGGCGTATATCTACACTGGGCAACAGGCTCCGAGCAGTGTTACCGACGTTGTAACTGAAGCGCAAGTATCCGATGACTTGCCTGTGCCTCCAGATGAACAGCCAGCCAGTGAAGTTCCCCAAGCGCCTGAATAACGCTGTCCACAGAAATTAGTTGCCGAAGTGGTGGAATTGGTAGACACGCCGTCTTGAGGGGGCGGTGGCGACAGCCGTGCCGGTTCGAGTCCGGCCTTCGGCACCATATTACGATTTTCTGGGGGTGGAAGAAAATTCCATTATTAGTGTCAGCCGCGTAAGCGCCGATACTAATCCGGAAATTATGGAGAACTCACAAATATCAAACACCTTAAAGCACCAATTCCATGAGGTGCTGCTGGATATCTATTGGCGATCAAAGGATGAGATAAACTGCAAACCTACGCAGTTTCTCCAGATCATCGAATCGCACCGAGGGAATACTCACCATTTGTCAAGGACGAATTTGACCTTTTTTCGTCTGTGAAATTTGTTCGCTACACAGTGTAATCGCCGATATTAATTCGCATCCGGCATGGCTGATTGTTTTTACTGCCGATGGTTTAGTAAGTTACAATATTTACGGTTTGAAAACATCTTTGAGCCATCAGTTGTTCGGGTTAAGCGAGCGAATTAGCAAGTTATTGATTAGCCAAGGTATTCGTCCCCAGATGCATGTTCTGCGATCATTGTTGAGGTACAGCACTAAATGCTGACCAACTATATTCCGATTATGATTTTTATTGCCGTTGCGATGGCAATCGGGGCGGTTATGCTCGGTGTCGGCAAGGTTCTAGGACCTCACAACCCGGACAAGGAAAAACTGTCGCCATATGAATGCGGTTTCGAGGCATTCGAAGACAGTCGCATGAAATTCGACGTGCGATATTATCTTGTTGCAATTCTATTTATTATTTTTGATCTTGAAATTGCCTTTTTGTTTCCATGGGCGGTGGCACTTGATGGAATCGGTCTTTTCGGATTCACAATCATGATGGTCTTTTTAACTGTTCTGGTTATCGGATTTATTTACGAATGGAAAAAAGGCGCACTGGAATGGGAGTGATCCATGTCTATTGAAGGAATCTTAAATCAAGGAATGGTAACCACTTCAGTGGACAAACTGGTAAATTGGGCGCGTACCGGGGCAATGTGGCCGATGACGTTCGGTTTGGCATGCTGCGGTGTGGAAATGATGCATGCCGGTGCCGCGCGTTATGACTTAGACCGGTTCGGTATGATATTTCGTCCAAGCCCAAGGCAATCGGATGTGATGATCGTAGCGGGCACGCTGGTAAACAAAATGGCACCGGCGTTGCGTAAAGTCTATGACCAGATGCCAGATCCAAAGTGGGTTATCTCAATGGGCTCTTGTGCCAATGGCGGAGGCTATTACCACTATTCATACTCTGTCGTGCGAGGGTGCGATCGAATCGTCCCCGTGGATGTGTATGTGCCGGGGTGTCCACCGACAGCCGAAGCGCTGGTTTACGGAATCATCCAGCTTCAGCGCAAAATTCAAAAAACCAATACGATTGCAAAATAGCGACTGAAAATGGCGTCCATCGCAGCACTACGCAATTCGTTGCTGGATCATTTTGGATCTGAAATAATCCAAAAGTACAGTGAACAACACCGTGAACTGACGATTGAAGTGCCCCAAAACGCGATTGTTGAAATTTGCTGTTCGCTGCGTGATCATGAAGCGGCTCACTTTGAACAACTAATCGATCTGTGTGGAGTTGATTATTCAACCTACAGCGCCGAAGACGAAGCGAAATCCTGGACCGGCAAACGCTATAGCGTTGTCTATCATTTGCTGTCTGTTCGGCATAATCACCGCTTGCGAGTCAAAACATTCATCGAAAACGATGACAATCCGATTATCGCGTCAGTAACCGATGTGTGGCCGTGCGCTGACTGGTTTGAACGCGAAGCGTTTGATCTGTTTGGTATCGTGTTTGAAGGACACCCGGACTTGCGTAGAATCTTGACTGACTACGGATTTGTCGGACACCCATTTCGCAAAGACTTTCCGCTGTCTGGTTATGTCGAGATGCGATACGACCCGGAAAAAGGTCGAGTTGTTTACGAACCGGTAACGGTCGAACCGCGCACCTTGGTGCCTCGAGTCATAAGGGAGGACAGTTTTGGCCACCGAAGTTCGTAATTACACGATGAATTTTGGTCCGCAGCACCCGGCAGCACACGGTGTGCTGCGACTTGTCATGGAGATGGACGGGGAAGTTGTAGAGCGAATTGACCCACACATTGGCTTACTTCACCGTGCAACTGAAAAACTGGCAGAATCCAAGCCGTTTAACCAATCTATAGGTTACATGGATCGCTTGGATTATGTGTCGATGATGTGCAATGAACACGCATATGTTCTTGCAATCGAAAAGCTGCTCGAAATCGAAATACCGATTCGAGCGAAATACATTCGGGTCATGTTTGATGAAATCACCCGTATTTTGAATCACTTGCTGTGGCTCGGCGCACACGGGCTCGATATCGGTGCGATGACCATGTTCCTGTATTGCTTTCGGGAACGCGAAGATCTGATGGACTGTTACGAAGCGGTATCCGGCGCAAGAATGCATGCGACCTACTACCGCCCTGGTGGTGTCTATCGGGATTTGCCGGATTCGATGCCGAAGTACCAGCCATCAAAACATCGCAGCGCCAAAAGACTCAAGCAAATGAATCAGGACCGGGAAGGGTCACTTTTGGATTTTATATGGGCTTTCACCGAAAGATTTCCTGAGCGGGTGGATGATTACGAAACCCTATTGACTGAAAACAGAATCTGGAAGCAAAGAACAGTGGACATCGGCATTGTTACACCGGAAACCTGTCTTCAACGGGGATTTACCGGACCGATGCTTCGAGGCTCTGGGGTGGAATGGGATTTGAGAAAAACACAACCCTATGAAGTATATGAGCGGATGGATTTCGATATTCCTGTCGGTACAAACGGTGACTGTTATGACCGCTACCTTTGTCGAGTAGAGGAAATGCGACAGTCCAATCGAATTGTTCGCCAGTGTATCGAGTGGCTTCGCGCCAATCCAGGTGAGGTGATGATCGATGATTCCAAGCTGATTGCGCCTCGACGCGAAACAATGAAAAAGGACATGGAGTCGTTAATTCATCATTTCAAACTGTTCACCGAGGGATACTGTGTGCCGGAAGGCGAAGTATATGCAGCTGTTGAAGCGCCGAAAGGAGAGTTTGGCATTTACATGATTTCAGACGGTGCAAACAAACCTTATCGATTGAAAATACGCGCCCCTGGTTTCGTGCATTTATCCGCGTTGGATGAAATGTGCCGCGGACATATGCTTGCCGATGTTGTTGCTGTAATTGGAACTCAAGACATCGTATTTGGAGAGGTCGACCGCTAATGCTGTCTGACAATGCACTCGAACAGATCCGCTGGGAAATCGACAAGTATCCCGAAGATCATGCCAGGGCTGCAGTAATGGCAGCTCTTCGAATCGCTCAGCACGAGCACGGCTGGCTGAGCCCCGAGTTGATGAAATATGTCGCTGACATGCTTCAGATAGAACCCATCAAGGTTGCAGAAGTGGCAACGTTTTACACAATGTATGATCGCGAACCCATCGGGCGTCATAAAATCAGTTTGTGTACAAATATTTCATGCATGCTTCGAGGTTCCTCGGCGTTGGCCGCATATTTGCAGGAAAAAATCGGCATTGGATTTGGGCAAACGACCGAAGATGGGCGTTTTACCTTAAAAGAGGTCGAATGTCTGGCTGCCTGCGGCGGTGCGCCGTGTGCCATCATTGGAGAAGACTATCATGAAAATCTAACTCCAGATAAATTGGACGAAATACTCGATCAGTTGAAATGAGCGCGAAAGAACTTAGAATTTGCTTGCCGCAGCACGGACTGGAAAAACCGTGGACCATCGATGCATATGAAAGCACAGGGGGTTACCAGGCTTGGCGCAAAATCGTAAACGAAAAAACCCCACCTACTGAAATTATCGATGAGGTAAAAGCCTCAGGTTTGCGCGGCCGCGGTGGTGCCGGGTTCCCAACTGGCCTTAAGTGGAGTTTTATGCCGCAAAATCCAGATGGGCAGAGTTATTTAGTATGCAATTCTGATGAGGGTGAACCAGGGACCTTTAAAGATCGAGATATTATTCGCTACAACCCGCATGCGCTTGTCGAAGGCATGGCGATCGGCGGATACGCGATGGGAGCAACGATCGGCTACAACTATATGCGAGGAGAGTTCGTAGAACCATACGAACGTTTCGAACAAGCACTTGAACAAGCGCGCAGTGCCGGTTTGCTTGGCACCAATATTCTTGGCAGCGGCATCGATTTCGACATCCATTCCCATCTCGGAGCCGGTGCCTATATTTGCGGTGAAGAGACAGGTTTGCTCGAATCTTTGGAGGGCAAATCTGGCCAGCCTCGATTCAAGCCGCCTTTCCCCGCACAATTTGGCGCTTTTGGACGCCCGACAACAATCAATAACACAGAAACCTTAGCCTCAGTGCCGCGCATCATGCTCGAAGGCGCACAATGGTTTGTAGATCTGGGCCCGAAAAACAACGCCGGAACAAAAGTGTTTTCTGTTTCAGGTCACGTGAACAAACCAGGAAACTATGAAGTGCCGCTTGGCACGTCATTCAAGGATCTTCTGGAAATGGCCGGAGGCATGCTCAACGGAGCGAATCTCAAAGCAGTTATTCCAGGCGGATCATCGGTGCCGGTACTGCCAGCGCAACTCATTATGCAGTGCAATATGGACTATGATTCTTTGGCCGGTGCAGGTTCCATGCTCGGTGCCGGCTCAGTTGTCATTATGGATGAGTCGACATGTATGGTTCAGATGCTTGAAAGAATCGCATATTTCTACTGGGAGGAATCTTGCGGGCAGTGCACGCCGTGCCGCGAAGGCACCGGTTGGCTGTATCGAATTATCAAGCGTATCCGCAAGGGACAAGCACGAATCGAAGAGGTCGATCAGCTGGTCGACATTGCGAACAGGATTGAAGGGCGGACAATCTGTGCGCTCGGCGATGCAGCTGCGTGGCCAGTGCAAAGTTTCATCAAGCACTTTCGTCATGAGTTCGAAGCCAAAATTACCACCTCGAAAAAGGCAGCCTAACTGAATTTCATGTCTGAGAAACCGCCGCTAACAATCGAAATCGACGGCCAGGAGTTTGAGGCCACTCCTGGGTCGATGCTTATCGAAGTCGCTGATAAAGCCGGAATCTATATCCCAAGATTCTGTTATCACAACAAACTGTCGGTAGCCGCCAATTGCAGAATGTGTCTGGTAGAGGTGGAAAAAGCACCCAAACCGCTGCCTGCATGCGCTACGCCGGTTATGAACGGCATGAAAGTGCATACCATGTCAAACATTGCAGTCCAGGCACAAAAAGACACACTTGAATTCCTGCTCATTAATCATCCTTTGGATTGTCCGATATGCGATCAGGGCGGTGAGTGCCCTCTGCAAGACCAGGCCGTCGGATACGGCGGGCATGCTTCTCGATTCGATGAGAAAAAACGGGTTGTTGCAGACCACAACATCGGTCCGCTTATAGAAACCGAAATGACACGCTGTATTCATTGCACGCGCTGTGTGCGTTTTGGTGAAGAAATCGCCGGTGTGATGGAGCTTGGAATCACAGGCCGCGGTGAGCATTTGAAGATTGACACATTTTTTGACAGCGCTGTTGATTCAGAAATATCCGGCAATGTCATTGACTTGTGCCCAGTCGGTGCTTTGACTTCAAAACCATATCGCTTTTCAGCACGTTCATGGGAACTCATCGACCACGATTCGATCAGCCCGCATGATTGTCTTGGGACCAATATCTCAATTCAAACACTAAGAAACGAAGTCAAGCGGGTATTGCCCCGAGTCAACGAATCGATAAATGAATGCTGGATTTCAGATCGCGACCGCTACAGCTATGATGCGCTGATTCAAGACAATCGACTGGACCAGCCGTTGGTTAGAACCAAACAGGGCATGACTGCAGTGAGTTGGCAAGATGCGCTTGATGCGGTAACAAAGGGTTTGAGTGAAATTATTGAACAAAAAGGCGCCGGTGAGATCGGAGCGTTGATGTCACCGACCGCAACTTTCGAAGAGTTTTATCTGATGCAGAAACTGATGCGGGCGCTCGGCAGCGGCAATGTCGACCATCGCTTGCGTCAGATTGATTTTTCAGCACAGGAAAGCGCCCCGTTGTATCCTGGCTCGCAAATTCCCATTGAATCGTTTTCGAAAATTGACCGTTTCCTGCTCCTTGGCTCTAACATCAGAAAAGAGCAGCCAATATTGGGATTGAAGGTTAGAAAAGCGACTTTAAACGGTGCAAAAGTCGCCTGCCTCAACGCCATGGACTGGCAATACAACTTCCCTGTTGCTGCGAAAGTTCTGGTATCTCCGGGTGTAATCCCGTACGCATTAGCGAGAATTCTACTGGCTGCCTGCAAGATAAAAGGCGTTGAGTTTCCACAGCACATATCAGAAGAATTCTTATCGGGTACAGCACAATTTTCCCAGGATGAACAATGCCATGAGGCGGCTAAAGTAATTTGCGAAAAACGCGAACAGGCAGCGATTGTAATGGGCCATGCCGTTATATCGCACCC
This sequence comes from Arenicellales bacterium, assembly GCA_965214785.1. GTDB lineage: Bacteria > Pseudomonadota > Gammaproteobacteria > Arenicellales > JAJDZL01 > JAJDZL01. The sequence continues at coordinate 239,716 of OZ243975.1, forward strand.
GATGTACAGCTGCATTGAGCGTCTTGCTCATCATTTGGGTGAGGTAACCGGTGCCTCTATTGTGGTATTGCCTCCGGCCAACAGTGTCGCAGGATGGGTTGGCGGATGTGTGCCGCATCGCTTGCCCAATGGCCAAGCAGATGCAAGCGGTGGATTTACAGCACGACAAATGATTCATAACCCGCGCACCGGGTATTTACTGTTCAACGTTGAACCGAGCAAGGACATGGCAGATGGACTGCAGGCAGCCGAGACTATGGCTAATGCCGGTTTTGTTGTAAGTTTTCAGTCATTTGATGACGTTCCTGATTATGTTGACGTCGCTTTGCCGATTGCTCCTTTTACCGAAAATTCCGGTACATTCATCAACTGTGAAGGGGTTGTGCAAAAAGCCGTTGCGCCAGCACCGCCGGTCGGGCAGGCGAGACCGGGATGGAAGATTTTGCGTGTGCTGGGCAACATGTTCAATTTGCCTGGATTTGATTACATCACAACTGACGATGTAGTAAATGAGGCGGCGCCTCAAGATAGTTTGCAAGACTCTTTCGCGGCTGAATTTGACGATTCTGAGGTGCCTTGTGTTGAAAAACACAAGATTCGCGAGCCGGGTCGTTATGAACTGATATCTGATCCTTTGATTTATTCTGTTGACTCCATCGTGCGTCGTTCATCACCGCTTCAGCAAACCGCTGATGCGATACAAAATTCGTTCGGATTGCATCCAGATGACATGAGGCAAATGGGAATCGAAGATGGCCAAAGTGTCACCTTGTGCCATGAATTGCATTGTGTTCAAGGCCAGGTGGTTTCCGATGCAAGAGTATCGCCAGGCAGCATTTACTTCCCTGCTGCTAGCGCCTGTTGTCCATCTGCCGCTTACGGAGCGGAAGTTCGACTTGACCGGGGATCAGACCAATGAGCTGGGCGTTGTCTATATGGTCTGGCTTGCCGTTCGAGTTGCAGTTTGCGGTTGAGACAATCGCGAAAATTGTAGCGATTCTTGTGCCGCTGCTTTTGTGTGTGGCGTATGTAACCTATGCCGAGCGCAAAATCATTGGCTACATTCAGGTCCGAGTGGGTCCCAACAGAGTCGGCCCCAAAGGCTGGCTGCAGCCGATTGCAGACGTGATGAAACTGGCGTTTAAGGAAATCATCATTCCATCGAACGCAAACCGGTTTTTGTTTATATCTGCACCTGTATTGTCGATAGCACCGGCATTGGCGGCGTGGGCGGTTGTGCCGTTTACAGACAAACTGGTGCTGGCGAATATTGATGCATCGCTTTTGTACATACTGGCGCTTACTTCATTGGGTGTCTACGGTGTCATCATTGCTGGTTGGGCGTCGAATTCAAAATATGCGTTTTTAGGCGCTATGCGCTCAGCAGCCCAAATTGTTGCTTATGAAATTGCCATGGGATTTGCGCTGGTTGGACTGTTAATGGTGTCTGGAAGCCTGAATCTGGTGCAAATCGTTGAAGGACAGACCGGCGGTCTGCATCAGTGGTATTTGTGGCCGTTATTGCCACTTTTTTTGGTTTATTTTATTTCCGGAGTGGCCGAAACCAACCGAGCGCCGTTTGATGTGGCAGAAGGTGAGTCAGAAATCGTAGCAGGTTTTCATGTTGAATATTCCGGCATGACTTTTGCAGTGTTTTTTGTCGCTGAATATGCGAATATGGTGCTTATCGCAACGCTTGCCGCATTGTTGTTTTTAGGTGGATGGCATGCGCCATTTGATATTGCTCCGCTGAACTGGATTCCGCCTTTTTTCTGGCTATTCGGCAAGGTGGCGCTGATGATGTTCATATTTTTGTGGCTGCGCGCGACTTTTCCGCGCTACCGCTATGATCAAATTATGCGATTGGGCTGGAAAGTATTTATTCCCGTTACGCTGGTGTGGATTGCCGTGATCGGAGTTTTTCGGTTTTTGACGCCGTTTGGTTTTATTTTCAGGTGAGCACGACAGACGATGTTGAATTGGATTAAACAGCAGTGCAAGACATTCATGCTTGTTGAATTGGCGCGCGGATTACGATTGACCGGCCGGCATTTGTTCAAGCCGAAAATCACGGTGTTTTATCCAGAGGAAAAAACACCGAAATCACCGCGTTTTCGCGGTTTGCATGCACTGAGGCGCTATCCCAATGGTGAAGAACGCTGCATTGCGTGCAAGTTGTGTGAGGCGGTTTGTCCGGCTCTGGCGATTACTATTGAGTCCGAAGAACGTGAAGACGGCACACGCAGAACCACGCGTTATGACATCGACATGTTTAAGTGTATTTATTGTGGATTTTGCGAGGAAGCCTGTCCGGTCGATTCCATTGTAGAGACAGATATTCACGAATTTCATTTCGAAAACCGCGACGACAAGGTCATGGACAAGGAAATGCTGCTTGCAGTTGGCGATGAATACGAAAACCGGATTGCACAGACCAAGCAGGCTGATTCAGCGTATCGATAGTAGATGCAGGCAATGACTTTTTTGCAATTTTCTTTTTACCTTTTCGCTGCGATTCTTGTTTTCGCTGCGATGATGGTGATAACCATCCGAAATCCTGTAAAAGCGGCCTTGTTTTTGGTGTTGGCGTTTTTCAGTGCGGCAGGCATATGGATCACGCTTGAAGCTGAGTTTCTGGCTATCGTATTGGTCCTGGTCTACGTTGGCGCGGTGATGGTGCTGTTTTTATTCGTGGTGATGATGCTTGACATCAATCTGAGTCGACTGAAAGAAGGGTTTGGCGATTATCTTCCGATCGGCGGCACGGTAGCCATATTGCTGGTAGTCGAAATGGCGATCATTCTAAATGCCAAGGTATTCAACCCACAGTCGATGCCACCCCCGCCCGGGCGCCCGGAGACATACAGCAACACGCGGGAATTGGGACAAGTTTTGTATACCGAGTATGCTTATCCGTTTGAAATCGCTGGAGTCATATTGCTGGTGGCGATTGTCGCTGCCATTTCGTTGACTTTACGCAAACGCCCTGATACCCGTTACCAAACTCCAGCGAAACAGATAAAGGCTCGCAAACAGGATCGGCTGCGCATTGTCTCAATGAAAGCGCAAACGACTGAAAGCGAACCGGTGCAAGGGGGTGAAAAATGATCCCGCTATCGCACTATCTGGTATTGGCTGCAGTTTTATTTTCGATCTCTGTAATGGGGGTTTTTCTCAATCGCAAGAACGTAGTGATTCTACTGATGGCGATTGAACTGCTGTTGCTTGCAGTGAACATCAACTTTGTTGCTTTTTCCTACTATTTACAGGATCTTGCGGGTCAGATTTTTGTGTTCTTCATATTGACTGTAGCGGCAGCAGAAGCAGCGATCGGTCTTGCTATTTTGATTGTGCTTTTCCGCAACCGGCGCACGATCAATGTCGACGATCTCAATCAGTTAAGCGGCTGAGCCTATTTAAGAGACTGAAACAATGCTATTTTGGTACTCTATGATTCCGTTTATCTGCCTGATCAGTGCGATCATTGCAGGACTTTTGGGAAAAGTTATCGGCCGCACAGCGACTCATCGTATAGCGATCGGCGGGGTTGCGATCAGTTTCGCACTGAGTGTTTATGCGCTTTTCAATGTTCTGGACGGGAACAACTTTAACGAGACGCTTTACATATGGGGTCAAAGCGGCTCACTTTCGATTGAAATTGGATTTTTGGTCGACAGGCTATCGGCTGCGATGGCTGTGGTCGTTACATTCGTATCGCTGATGGTTCATATTTACACTATTGGCTACATGCATGACGACAGTGGATATCAGAGATTTTTCTGTTACATATCGCTTTTTACATTTGCCATGCTAATGCTAGTCCTGTCAAACAATTTTATCCAGTTGTTTTTCGGCTGGGAAGGCGTCGGCGTTGTCTCTTACCTTTTGATCGGATTCTGGTTCGATCGGGATACGGCAATATTTGCCAACATGAAAGCATTTTTAGTCAATCGGGTAGGAGATTTTGGATTCATTCTTGCAATTGCAGCGATCGCGTATGTATTTGGAACATTTGATTACAGCGAAGTATTCGCTGGCGTCTCTGGTGTTTCTCAGTCTACGGTAGAAGCGTTCGATGGTGTGCATTGGCATTGGGTGACAATTATTGCGCTATTGCTTTTTGTCGGAGCAATGGGTAAATCTGCACAAGTTCCGCTGCATGTGTGGCTGCCGGATTCGATGGAGGGTCCTACGCCGATTTCTGCGTTGATTCACGCTGCGACAATGGTGACGGCTGGAATATTCATGGTTGCAAGAATGTCGCCGATATTTGAGTTGTCTGAGGTGGCGTTGACTGTCGTAATCACGATTGGAGCGATCACAGCTTTGTTTATGGCGCTCATCGGACTGGTGCAAAACGACATCAAGCGAATCGTCGCCTATTCAACGCTTTCGCAGTTGGGCTATATGACGGTAGCACTTGGCGCTTCAGCATACGCGGCAGGAATATTTCATCTGACTACTCACGCGTTTTTCAAGGCCTTGTTATTTCTCGCCGCCGGTTCGGTGATTGTGGCACTGCATCATCAGCAGGATATTCGACGCATGGGTGGTTTGAAAAACTACATGCCGATTACCTACTGGACGGCTCTTGTCGGTTCGCTTGCGCTGGCAGGCATTCCGCCTTTTGCTGGCTTTTTCTCCAAAGATTCAATCATTGAAGCTGTTCACGCAAGTTCCCTGCCAGGAAGTGGATTTGCGTTGTTTGCGGTAACGGTTGGTGTATTTGTCACCGCTTTGTATTCATTTCGAATGCTGTTCGTTGTGTTTCATGGCACACCGAGAATGTCTGACGACGAGTTGTCTCATGTAAAAGAATCCCCGTGGGTTATCACAGCGCCGTTGATATTACTGGCAATTCCGTCGGTATTCGTTGGTGCTTTGTATGTAGAGCCGATGTTATTTGGAGGATTTTACGCCGATTCGATTACTGTGGCTGCGCAGCACGATACTTTGAAGATCGTTGGGGCGAGCTTGTCGGAGTATGAAGGACTTGCGCTGGCTTGGCACATGGTTCTGCATGGGTTTGTAACCCTGCCATTTTGGCTGGCTGTTGCAGGAATTGCCACAGCCTGGCTGCTGTACATGCGAAATCCGCAATGGCCGGAAATTATTCAATCCAGGTTTTATGGACTTTGGAAGATTCTCGATCGCAAGTATGGGTTCGATGAGTTCAATGAAATTGTAATATCCGGTGGTACGCGTTCACTGGGAAGCGCGCTATGGAGAATAATAGACGACGGTGTTATTGACGGTTTCGTAGTCAACGGTTTGGCCAATTCGGTTAGACGTTTTTCTGCACGTTTGAGAGTGATTCAGTCTGGATTTGTTTATCACTATGCGTTTTCCATGATCATCGGACTGTTTTTACTAATCACCTGGTTTGTAGCCCGATAAAGCGCTGAATGATCGATTCTGTCGGACAATTGAGTTTGGTCATCTGGCTGCCGATTATCGGCGGTGTGTTAGTACTGGCATTGGGCAATCACCGTGTGCAGCCGGTAAAGCGGCTGACATTGGGAATTTCCATTGCTACATTCATTGCCAGTTTGCCACTTTATACGCGCTTTGACAAACACAGCGCTGAATTCCAGTTCACAGAGCATTTCCAATGGGTTGAAGCCTTCAATATCAACTATTCGGTTGGCATTGATGGAATCTCGCTGCCCCTGATCTTATTGACCACCGTTCTGACTGTTTTAGTCGTCGTTGCAGCGTGGACAAACATTCAGTATCGAATCGCGCACTACATGGCGGCTTTTTTGTTTCTCGAAGGCATGATGATCGGTGTGTTTTCGGCATTGGATGCGGTGCTTTTTTACATCTTTTGGGAAGGCATGCTGATTCCGATGTTCCTGATTATCGGAATCTGGGGAGGTGAAAACCGGGTATACGCTACGATCAAGTTTTTCTTGTATACCCTTATCGGTTCGCTGCTAATGCTGGTTGCTTTTTTGTATCTCTACAACACAGGCGGCAGTACGTTTGATATCCGACAGTGGCATCAGTTACCCGAAATCAGGTTTTTGCCGCAGGCATTTATTTTTATCGCTTTTTTCACTGCATTTGCGGTGAAAGTTCCGATGGTGCCGGTACATACCTGGCTGCCCGACGCTCACGTTGAAGCGCCGACAGGCGGATCGGTGATATTGGCAGCGGTGATGCTGAAAATGGGGGCATACGGGTTTATTCGATTGAGTATGCCAATCGTGCCGGATGCATCACATTATTTTGCATTGCCGATCATTGTTCTTTCTTTGATTGCAGTTGTTTACATCGCACTGGTTGCTCTGGCGCAAACGGATATGAAGAAACTGATTGCCTATTCTTCAATATCACATATGGGGTTTGTGACCTTAGGTTTGTTCATATTTAACGAACACGGAATCAAAGGCGCAGTTGTGCAAATGATTTCACATGGTTTTGTATCTGGAGCGTTGTTTTTATGTGTTGGGGTGCTTTATGATCGGCTGCACTCTCGAAAACTTGACACTTACGGCGGTGTTGCCCACAGCATGCCGAAGTTTGCAGCATTGATGATGCTGTTCACATTGGCCAATGTCGGGTTACCAGGCACTTCCGGATTCGTTGGAGAGCTTTTGGTAATTATCGGTGCTTTTGAAGTCAGTGCGGTTTATGCGGCAGTTGCAGCGTTGACATTAATTTTTGGTGCAGCTTATACGCTGCGGATGTACAAACGTGCGATATACGGAAAAATAGTCAACGAGGCGGTCGCTTCTTTAAAGGACTTGAATCCTCAGGAGATGATTACTCTTGGAATTTTAGCTGTATTGGTATTGCTTTTAGGCGTTTGGCCACTTCCTTTGCTTGAAGTCATGGACGCTTCTGTAATCAATCTAATCGACCTGACCACAATATCCAAAGCAACTTACGGTCTTGGCGTCAATTAATCAGATCGCTGGCTTGCTGGTTGATTTGACTGTTTCAAACACGAAGTTTTGATCTAGGGTGAATTCCCCAGTACATCGCGCCCATTGTCATCAATCCGAATAACGCATAAGCGCCGGCTAAGTAGTAGACGGTGCCGTCGAAAGCCTGCCCGATTATCGAGCCGAATGACACCGAAATGAATGTGGCAATTGATGCGACCAACGCTGCTCCAATACCTGCAAACTGACCGAGCGGCTCCATCGCGAGCGCATTGAGGTTGCCAAAAATCGCGCCCATGGATATAGAGACGATTGACAGGTAAGCCATAAATATCCAAAGCGGCGGCAGTCCAGAGAATACAACAAATGCCAAAGTTGCGAAGGTGGATGCGACAGTCAATATGCCGGCAGAGAAGATGGCAATCTGATGCATTCCGTAGTGAGTTAGCAATCGGTCGTTTGCCAGCGATCCTAAACCGATAGCGAGCGCAAGTGCGCCGAAATAAAGCGGAAAATACGCGCCGGTGTCATACGCTTGCTGAAAGATCTGCTGTGCAGAGCTAAGGTAACCGACAAACGGTGCGAATACCATTCCCATCGCGAGGGTATAGCCAATTGTAGAGCGGATATGCAAAATGCTGCTGGTGGCTTCTCCGATCGCATGCGGTGACAAGGGGCGGCGGCGCTGCGGCAGCAATGTTTCGGGTTGTCGCAAACCAAACCATACAAAGGCGACCAATGCGATCACAAAGAAGGTTCCATAAATTGAACGCCAACCGCCGAGCCACAAAATGCCTTGCCCGAGCAACGGTGCTACAGCAGGAACAAGAATGAAAACGGCCATGATGAACGACATGATTCTTGCCATTGATCGTCCACTGTACTGATCGCGGATAATTGCAGTTGTCACGATTCTCGGGCCAGAAGCGCCAACGCCCTGAAGCACTCGACCTGCAATCATCATCTCAAAAGTCGATGCGAAGAAACTAACGAGACTGCCGATCATAAAAATCACTAACCCGGCAAATATCGCGGGCTTGCGTCCAACTCGATCCGATAGCGGCCCGAAAAACAATTGACCGACCCCAAGTCCGATAAACAATGCGGAAATGATGAATTGGGTGTCGTTTGAGTTTTGCACACCGAGGTCGGTGCCGATTACAGTAAGCGCTGGGAGCATCGCGTCAACAGAAAGTGCCACCAGCGACATCAGCAGCGCGATTAGCGGCACAAACTCAGCAGTACGTAAGGTGCCTGCTTTTTGCGATCGGATCATCGTATTTGTCTATCCATGTGGGCGAAATATTTCAAAGTAGAGACTAACAGTTGCAAGACGAATTGGCTACATCGTATGGTGCAACCATTCTGTTGTGTGTTACAGTGCGTTTATTCGAACAGCCTGGGAAGTGTGAAATATGGTACTGAGTCGGTTGCGCGAAGGCAACGTAGAAGCAGTTTCACTTGAGATTCGCAAACTTCTGAGACTTACATAATGTTGCTGATTACTCAATCGGATCAGAGACCACGAGGTTGTACTTGTAGTCTAATTTTCCACCCATATGAATGCTTCGTCGACCGGAACCAAAATCAACATTCGATAAATCAAGATCTGTCAACCATGGAAGATTATGTTGTTCCGCTGCATGCATGAATAGACGCTTGGTTTTCACTGAGCTGCAACTTTCAAGCAACTGTTGAACAACCTGCGGGCGAAGGATAGTTAAAGATTCTAGAATCTGTACCGCTTCCTCGTATGGTTGTTGGTTCGGCACGAGATACATCATTTCAAAAGCCGCCAATTCCAAAGAAGCAATTGTAAGTTCAATGCCCTCCACTTTGGTTGTTACTGTATATTCGGTGCCATACTGTAGCGCATTGCTTGTCACAAGTCTGACAGGGGCAGACCACTGATGATGCATAAACCATGCAGGAAGTTTGATGCCAGACTTGCCAAACAAGACAATCTCTCGTCCACCTAGTGCCAGATAGTGTGCGTATCCTTGAAGTTCAAACGCTGACACCGAACCGATGTGTACATCGATTCCCAGTTGTGTTTGGACAGCAAAAATACCGCCAGTCCAATCAATGTCTGAACCCGCACGCATGTAAGCACCATGATCGATCCGGTTCAGCCAGCCAGAGCGGACGTATGTATTGGCCAAGCGATGGTCTATTCCTTCGCTCCTTAGCCACCTTGCGGTTGCTACAGTGTTGGTCGGCCACTTCTGCAATACTTGATTTATTTTGGAAGCCATATGATCGATAATCTGACAACCATGGATATGGTTGCTAAAACAAAGTAAATTTAGTTTAATTATAATCCTATATATCGTAATATTTAAGACAAATAAGAAATAATATAAACTTAACTGATGATGTAATTGAGCTCAGCTGGAGTTATGCATAGTCAACTGACTTAAGTCATTCACATCCCTGGTGATCCACCTTGGAATCAAATAGTAAAATCCAACCATGAACAATTTACTGCCACAAATCGACCCAGCGGCACTGAATTTGCCGCTGCGTACACGAATCGAAAACGGACCTACACCTCAACTAGACGACTGGGGTGTCAACTGTGAATATGGTGTGCTTAGAGATGTGCTTGTCGGATCCGCAGAGTGTTTTCGTTGGATGGGGCAAAACAATCTTCAGTATTCATCAATTTGTAGAGCTTCAGATCGATCTGCTTTGAAGTTCGATCATGCCGTAGCGATCAAACAGCACGCGCAATTACGAAGCGCATACGAATCAGCCGGCGTGAAGGTTCATGTGATGGAACCGGATCCCGAAACTCCTTATCAGGTGTTTTCTCGAGATTCAAATTTCATGACTCCGTTTGGAGCAGTTGTGTGCCAATTGGCCAATCCAAGACGCAGAGGCGAGTATGCACAAGTACTCAGATTCTACCTTTCCAAGGGAATCGCGATCTATGACATGGTCAGTGCAGGTAATTTTGAAGGCGGCGATTTCAATCTGATAGAGCCAGGTTCAGTCCTGATTGGTTACACCGATCATCGAAGCGAAGCTTGCGCCGCTATGCAGGTCGGCGGCTGGATGGCAAATGAAGGATGGGAAGTCAAATACGCTCCCATTGATGAATTCTATGTGCATATAGACCTGATGGTTTGCATGCTGGCGCCAAAATGTGCAGCAGTGTGTCTCGATACGACTCCGGATGACGTTCTTGACTGGCTGAGACAAAAGAAAATCGAAATGATTCCAGTCAGTTTTCGAGATACGATGAATCTTGAATGTAATGTTGTTGCCTTGGGTAATGACCGTGTATTGTCTAGCGCAGCAGCAAGTAATTTAAACAGCAAACTACGTGCAGCTGGATTTGAGGTGTATGATCCGGAACTGACAATGTTCACCAACGCTGGTGGAGGAGTCCACTGTATGTCACAGCCGTTAAGACGGGACCCGATGTGATTCGCTGGCGGATTTACGAATTTGGATTGTTCTGCCTGCGTTAGCCGGTTTATCCAGCAGTTTGTGTGCTGAAAATATCTTCTCTAAGCATTCTGTCACACGACAGTCAAATGGCTGGATCGCGCGGCTCGTCAAATTGAATCCCAACGCCATCACTTCATTGGTGGCAGCCAGATATTGTTCACTTTCGTGATGCAGTTCGTGGTACAAGTGAAATCGTTTTGCGTCATAGTCCAGCAGTTGGGTCGTAACAGTAACCCGGTCATTTAGCCTCAGTTCGCTGATGTAATTGACATGGGTTTCTACCACGGCATATTCGAAGCCATTTCGATCTGACAATTCGCGCCCTTCATTGACCATCTGCCAAAATCCATAAGTCGCCTGATCACAGACAAGCACGTAGTAAGCAACATTCATGTGATCGTATTCGTCGACCCACTTTTCGTCAACGGTATCTGTATGCAGTGTAATGGGCTTTCGTACAGCGTCGAGATCAATCATCGCTGCAAAACCAACCGCGGTGTGTCGATGATGGACTCCAGTCGCTGCGCTGCAGCAAGCAGCCTGATTTCAGATTTAGGGGGACTCATTATTTGCAAGCCAACAGGCATGCCATTGCTGTCAAGACCGACTGGAACGGTAATTGCAGGCAGGTTTAGAAAACTGCATACGCCAGTGTTTTGGAGCGACAATAGATTTTTTTTCATGTAGTCTTCCGGTTTGCTCACATCACTTACAAGCGGGGGTGATATAGGAACTGTCGGTGAAACGATAAAATCAAATTCTTTGAATTGCCGGCTCGCTCTTTCCTGCAATCTGTTAAAGCTTCGCATTCGCCGCAGAAATTCGATTGCACTGATGTCACCGCCGATCTGAATTCGATCTCGAATTATCGGATCGAGTTTTTCCAACCACTGGGGCAGTTCAGACTGCAAAAATTCAATCAACTCCGCTGAAACTGTGCCACCTTCATCTCTCAAATCGATGGCCAATTGCGCTTCCGGAAAATCCGCTTTAACCACCTGACAACCGCTTTTTGCCAAGGCATCAACCGCTGATTTGCAGACTTGTGCAATGGATGATTCGACGCTATCCCACATAAAACCATCTGGCACAGCGATGTGAAACGTCTGTTTTTGCAGAGCATTGATTGTGCGGATAATTTCATCATATTTCTTGAACCCGAGATGACCGCGATCGATTGCAACAAAAACTTGTGAGGCATCTTGTGCTGTTCTTGTCAAAAATCCTGCTGTGTCGAATATAGGGCTAAGCGGTACTATGCCTTCGGTAGACCAGCGGCCGGCAGTCGTACGTAATCCTACATTGCCTGTGTAACTTGCCGGCAGTCGAACAGAACCCGCAGTATCGGTACCCAAAGCCACGAGTGCTGATCCTTCAATCAGACTGATTCCGGCACCTGAGCTCGAACCGCCGGGACAGCGGTGGTTGGTTTTGTCCCACGGATTCCACGGTGTCTCCCAATGGTTGTTTATGCCAAGTCCGCCATAAGCGAACTCTACTGTGTGTGTTTTGCCCATGAACACACTTTTATGTTCAGTCAAGGTGGATATCAAGGGGCCTGGTTTACGGAATTTCTCAGGCAATTCCATACTGCTTCCAGCATAAATTGGACAATCAGGCAAGCCGTAGATATCTTTAACTGAAATTGGTATGCCTTGCAGCACACTTGTATATCTTTGCTCTTGTAACGACTCGTCGGCTACACTTGCGTAGTCCAGTGCTATTTGGGGGTCCCAGAATTTGTATGCATTGAACTTGTGACCGAATTTTTTATGCTGTTCTATACAGTGTGTTGTCAAACGGACGGCAGATAGACTGCCGTTTCGCAGACTGTCTGAAATTTCGACAATCGACGATTTAGCAATGCTGTTAGTGTTCATTTTAGTTTCACCAGCGGATCATTAAGTTGGAGGCTTCAGCAAACTCAACCCCAAAATTGTGCTTGTGCAGGATAAAGCATTCCATCTGCAAAGACAATCCCCCCAGGGTGGTCTGCCACCAGCCAGATGGGTGAATCAAGGTCAACATAACTTGCGTTGTGAGCGAGTGTCATTGCCGGCATCAAACTGTATGATGTGGACATCATGCTTCCGACCATGAGTTGTTTTCCGCTTGCGGTGATATGCTGCGCGATTTCGATCGCTTCGGTCAAACCGCCGGTTTTATCCAGTTTCACGTTAAACACGTCATAGCAATCGCTGAGTTGATCTACATCACTTGCACTATGGAATGACTCGTCAGCACAAAACAAAATCTCGCTCGAAACGTTCTTCAATTCACTGTCTGCTTTCGCCGGCAGTGGTTGTTCAATCATCTCTACGCCAAGTTCAGCGAGCTGTGGCAGGTATTGCATCAGGTCGTCTATTGACCATGCTTCATTTGCATCGATAACAATTCTGTGATGCGGGCACTTTTCTCGCACTTTTTGTATGGATTCTATAACCCACTGATTACCCAACTTGATTTTCAACAAGGGGAAACTTCGACATTCATAAGCGGATGAAGCCAGTTTGGACGGTTCATCAAGACTCAAAGAACAAACACCGAGCACTGGTTCTACGGCCGGCAGCCCAGCCAATTCAGATACAGATCGTTCACTTTGTTTTGCCGTCAGATCCCACAAAGCGCAGTCGAGTGCATTGCGAATTGCGCACGCTTTATATTTCTCGCATAGCAATTGCCGGCTCAGCTGATCTCCGTGGAGCTCCACAATATGATGGAAAGCTTCAACTTCGCTTTCGACACTTTCTGAATAACGCAGGTAGGGCACGCATTCGCCAATACCTATGTTTCCGTCAGCGTCTGTAATTTGTACAACGACGACCTCAGCAAAACTCTTAGAGCCTCTGGATATCGTAAACGGCTTGCGCAGAGGGTGTCGCTGGGTGAATATTTCGAATTTCATTGAATTGAACACTGATGGGTGCAACAACGCAGGTTCAGCATAATCGCTTCACGTTTCAAAGACAGATTGCACGTTGTCTACGATTTGCGCAACGCCTGTGACGAACGGGTCTTCGCACGGCAAATCGATTCGCTGGCCAAGCTCGCGTAAATAGGCATTTCTTTCACCGTCAGGCAAGTGCTTGGTATTGACAGATATGCCGACGAACTTCACATCAGGATTAACAATACGGGCACACTGTAAATTCATTTCGATTACCTCTTCAATCACCGGCAGAGCGCGCCGCGGCAAGCCGCGCATATTCGTGCGCGTCGGTTCGTGACACAACACTAAAGCATCTGGCTGCGCACCGTGCATCAATCCGATCGAAACGCCTGCAAAAGAAGGATGGTGCAGTGACCCTTGTCCTTCAACGACATCCCAGTGATTGTCGTCAGCCGCCGGACACAATGACTCGATTGACCCGGAAATAAAATCAGCAATAACAGCATCAACTGGCACGCCGCTTCCGGCGATAAAGATTCCGGTTTGTCCAGTTGCGCGAAAATCGGCATTCATGCCGCGAGCTTGCATCTGTTTTGTTATTGCAAGGGCGGTATACATCTTTCCCACCGAGCAGTCAGTGCCTACGGTCAGCAGTCTTAAGCCGCTTCGCTTTTCGCCATTGCCAACTTCGTATGTTGATTCAGGTCTTCGAATTTCGTAGAGTTTTGCGCTGCTTGTTTCTGCAGCTTGTTTGACTAGTGCGATAGAGTCAAGAGGTGTGTGCAGACCGTTGGCGATTGACATCCCGCAGTCCAGTGCACAGACCAGGTGTTGCGTCCAGGATTCAGGGATAGTGCCACCGCGCACAGCGACACCGATGACCACCGTGCGGGCGCCTCTTTCGGCTGCTTGCTGCATGCTCAAAGAAGGGATGTTCAGATGCGCTTTGCATCCTGGTAATTTGAATTGCCCGATACAGTCTTCGGCGCACCAGTCCATGACACCGATAGCTGTTTTTGCCGCCAATTCGTCATGCGCATCACCGACAAACAAGAGATAAGGTTTTTCTAACTGCATAATCTGTCTACAAAGGAGAATTACTCAATACGAGCTTTAATTTGTTGAGTTATATTTGTACTGCATGAACAATTCAAAAAAAAATATGTGTGCGTTTGTTTGTCTCATTGCGCGCAATCAACCGAATTCAAACTCGATTAGGTGTATTTAATGAACGATGGCGTCAAGGAAGTAACCAATATTGATGGCGTAATCACCCCGACGAGCGAAGCTTCGATTCCAGTTATGGACCGTGGATTTCTCTACGGAGATTCCATCTACGAAGTTTTTCGAACATACCGGGGGATTCCGCTTTTTATGGCCGAGCATTTTGATCGTCTTGAAAATTCCGCTGAACTGGTGCAAATGGACATCAAGCATTCCCGGCAATCCCTTACTGAGCAAATCAAACGAACGGTCCGGGCATCAGGTGCAACAAAAGACCAGGATGTCTATGTCCGCTATCAGATCACACGCGGCGAAGGGCCTATCGACCTTTATCCTGACTCGACATTGCCGACGCGGTTTGTGATTATCGTTGCGCCTTTGAAAAAGTGGAATCCGGACCATTATTCCATTGGTATGTCAATGGCAGTGCCTGCAGTGCGGCGCAATCCGGTCGACGCGCTTGACCCGAATATCAAAGGCGGCAACTACCTCAATAACGTCATTGCGATCATGCAAGCGAAAAAGCGCGGAGCTGATGAAAGCTTGATTCTCAGCACAAGCGGATTTGTCACAGAAGCATCAAACAGCAATGTATGGTTTGTTATCGACGGCGATTTGGCTACGCCTAGCAGCGGTAATCTGAAGGGGTTAACAAAAGCGGCCATATTGAAGGCATGTGAACAGCAGCAAATTTTTGTTAACGAAAGGGAAATCCATTCAGATGAATTGCCCAGTGCGACTGAGTGCTTTGTGACCAGTGCGACGCGGGAAGTGATGCCGGTCTATTGTCTGGAACTGCCAGACGGAACGATTATTGATTTTCCCAAAGGCGGAGGAGTGAAGACTCGAGAAATTCGAAGTCTTTATCGCCAAAGTGTGGAACAATACTTGCAGGCGCATCAGTCAGACTCCCTGATTGATGATTCGTGATGCAGTTAGCTGTTCAATCTTGCGCGGGAGTCTTGCATAACCTGACTGTGTTTGGATTATGACCTCTAAGATTCATGTGGGAATTCTGTACGGCGGGCAGTCCTGCGAGCACGAAGTCTCGGTAACTTCTGCGCGCTGTGTTTATCAGGCTCTGGATAAGACTCGGTACGATGTCAGTCTGCTTGGAATCACAAAAACTGGACAGTGGATGCTTGCTGACACTGATGCTTCGATTCTGGATGCAAAAACAGTGCAAGTCGACAATCAAACACCGGTTTCCTTTGACTACCAGCACTCAGGAAATCTGGTAGGGCGAGATAAAGTGCCCGGGCGCTTCGAATCACCTGGTCTGATGGACGTTATCTTTCCCGTTTTGCATGGGCCGTTCGGAGAAGACGGAACGGTACAGGGACTGTTGGAACTCGCTGGTGTCGCTTACGTAGGCTCCGGTGTCACCGGCTCTGCTGTTGGAATGGACAAGGCAGTTGCCAAATCGGTATTCAACGCGCATGGAATCCCTCAGTCGCAATACATCGTGATGCGCAAAGGTCAGTGGTTGTCCGATTCATCCGCCGTGTTAAACACCGTCGAGAATCGATTGGGCTACCCGGTATTTGTTAAACCTGCGAATCTTGGATCCAGCGTTGGGATCTCCAAAGCGAAAAACAAAGATCAGCTGTCCGTTGCAATTGAGCTGGCATTTCAGTATGACCTGAAAATTCTAATCGAACAAAGTCTTGAAAATTGCCATGAGGTTGAAATCTCCGTACTCGGCAACGATGACCCGCAAACATCGGTAGTCGGAGAAATTATTCCAGCAGGTGAATTTTACGATTACAGTGACAAATACATTGACAATCTAACGAAGTTTGTAATTCCAGCGGACTTACCCGATGGTGTTACTGAAACGATAAGTGAATATGCAAAACAAGCGTTCCTGGCAATTGATGCAGCTGGAATGGCGCGTGTCGATTTTTTTGTACATCGTGCAACCTCGCAGGTTTACATTAACGAAATTAATACAATACCAGGGTTTACGCCAATTAGCATGTATCCCAAGATGTGGCAGGCGAGTGGAATTGAATATCCACAGTTGCTGGATCGTCTGATTCAATTGGCGTTGGAACGTCGAAAGCAGCACGACGAAAAATGTCTCGTTCTTTGAGCTTGCAATGAAACCGATCATCTCGCGCAATTCAAAAGGTCACAGTGCTAAATCTACCGACTACATCATTGTGGGTGCGGGTTCAGCAGGGTGCGTATTAGCGAATCGCCTCAGTGAAGATCATAGCGTTTCGGTGAAACTGCTTGAATTAGGTCCTAAAGACCAAAGTTGGATGATCCAGATGCCGGCTGCGTTTTCGCGGCCACTGATGAGCAACCGGTTCAATTGGGCGTATAAAACTTTGCCGGAACCGTTTATGGACAACCGAATTATGGATTGTCCGCGTGGCAGGGTAATCGGTGGGTCTTCGTCGATTAATGGAATGTGTTATGTGCGCGGAAATGCTGCTGACTATGATCGTTGGGCCGACGAAACCAGCGATCCGGCCTGGTCTTATTCCCATTGTCTGCCATATTTTAAAAAAGCAAACTCGCTGGCATCCCGGTCCACTGACTATCACGGTACAGACGGTCCCTTGACAGTCACTCCCGGAGCGTGCGAAAACCCGTTGCATCAGGCATTTATTGAAGCAGGTATTCAAGCCGGCTACGGTCATACTGATGATCAGAACGGTTATCGCCAGGAAGGCTTCGGTCCGATGTTTATGACCATAAAGAACGGAGTTCGATGGAGTGCTGCCAAGGCTTATTTGAATCCGGCATTATCACGACCTAATCTTGATGTGGTTCGTCATGCACTTGTGACGCGGATATTGTTTGACAAGACGCGCAGTATCGGTGTAGAGATTTTGATCGCAGGGAAGGTTCAGACACTGTACTGCGAACGCGAAGTCATTGTGTGCGGCGGTTCGATTAATTCTCCGCAGTTACTGAATTTATCCGGCATTGGCAACCCCGAGCATCTTAAAAAGATTGGTGTTCCGTGTGTTATCGACTTGCCCGGAGTTGGGGAAAACTTACAAGACCACCTCGAAGCGTATCTCCAGCACAGCTGCAAACAGCCAATTTCAATTTACCCAGCTTTAAAATTTCACACGCAAGCTCGGGTGTTTTTGCAATGGATTGTCCGGCACAGAGGATGGGGAGCGTCCAATCACTTTGAATCCGGTGGATTTATCAGAACAAGAGCGGGCGTCCGTCATCCTGATATTCAGTATCACTTTTTCCCGGTAGCTGCGAACTACGATGGCACAGCACCGGTCAAAGGCCATGGATATCAGGCTCATATGGGACCGATGCGCCCGACAAGTTCAGGTTTCGTAAGAACTGTTTCGATAGATCCCAGAAAACCTCCGGAAATTCAATTCAACTACATGCAAACAGACCAGGATCGTCAGGAAATGCGAGATGGAATTCGCTTGACTCGGGAAATATTTGCACAAAAAGCATTCGATCCTTTTCGCGGTCCTGAACTGGCCCCTGGTGCCAATGCTACCTCCGACAGTGAACTCGATGCGTTTGTCAGGGCCAAAGCTGAAAGTGCGTATCACCCGTCATGCACATGCAAAATGGGTGTTGATGACATGGCAGTTACAGACAGCGAGGGCAAGGTGCGCGGGGCGCAGAACCTGCGCATTGTTGACGCTTCGATTATGCCGAGTATTCCAAGCGGGAATCTCAATGCACCGGTCATAATGATGGCGGAGAAATTAGCGGATCGAATCGCCGGCCGCAGTGCGCTTGAGCCGTCTGATGCTGCTGTCTATGAGGCGGTGAACTGGGAAACGGGCCAACGGGAATCTGAACCTGAAACGCCTTTTTCTGCGAACTGAACGGGCACATCACCTGCATCGGTAACGCTGCATTTGGTGATGTGTTTCGATGATGTTGTGTCAGTCGTTGCGCGGAATGTTTATTGAATAAGTGCTTTGCCGTGACCCTAGCGCGTCTATAAGAGCAGCGGAAATAATCAGTCCGGTGCCAATGATTTGAGTCAATCCTATGGGCTCGCCGGACAGCAGTGCGGCAGACAACACTCCGCAAAACACTTCAGTCATCAGTAACAGCAATACCCGTGTGGGGCTTAAAATCTGTGAGCCCCACATAATCAGGTAAATTGTCGGCAGGTATATGACGAGCAAAATCGTAAGCCAAATCGCGCTATTGACTACAGTGTCCAAGGTCGGTGGGTGTTCAAGGCCTTGTATCGGCAAGATAATGAAAATTACAGACACGATTGCAGCACCGATATAAAAAGCTCCAACCTGCTGCCAGACCGGAACATCGGGCTGCCTTCTAATGCGCACTGTTGCGTAGGAATACAGGATTCCACCTGTGAGTGCGAATATGTCTCCGACATTCGAAAATTTAGGAATGCCTTCGAAAATTCCAAGAACGACAAAAAGACCGGTTACCCCGGTGAGCACAGCACAAATTCGAAACGGTGTGATCGTTTCACCTAGCATCAACCGCCCAAAAATTGTTGTCCAAACAGGTGCCAGATAAAGCAGCAGAATCGCCTTGACGACTTCGGTCAGTACGATGCCGATGGCATAGAAAACGATACTGCTTCCAATAATCAGTCCGGTAACAATGACATCCCAGGGGGTTTTTCCTGTTTTTAGGCGATGAAAGAAAAATGCAGTGAAGTACCCCAAACCTGCCATGCCGAAGACTATGAAAAACGCCCAACTTGCAGTGATTCCGCTAGCATCGAGTTCTCGCATCGGAAGCCAAAACGATCCCCAGATTATTCCGCTCGTAAAAACAGCGACACTGGGCAATACAACAGATTCTTTACGCATGGAATACCAGGATTAATTGATTTGGGTTACAACGTTTTTTGGGATAAGTGGGCATTGTACTGCGAAGCCGAACGCTGTACATGTTGCAAGCACAGTTAGCGGGTTTATTTTGGCTGGTAGATGGGCTGGGAACGATAGGCACTTCGTGACAAGGCGTGCGGTGATATTGTGCGTCTGGACATTTCACACTCAGCCAAGAGCTATCCATCCTAAATCTTGATATCAAAAATTTTGACATTCGACTATAGCATGGGACAGTTTTAATTTTTTAGTATGTCTTGTATGGTTGATATGCCATTGAACATTGGAATACGCATCATGAACCGGTGAGCATGTTTGTCACAATGCAATAAGCATTTTTCCGAGTAACAGCTTCAATTCGATGAGTTCAACGTTGCAAATTGACGTCTAAGGAGTTTGCAATTGGACGAGCGATGTATTGAAAATAGTCGAAAGAAGTATAGTAATTAGACGAAGTAAGACTTGCAATTAGACGGAAGATGTGTTGCAATTAGACGGAATGTGTATTGCAATTAGACGAACAGCATGTCGCAATCAGACGGGTGATAAATTGCAAATGAACGAATATTCAAAATCTGTGAATTATTTACGATTTGTTAAAGACCGTATATTGGAAGCCATGGCTGACACCAGGGTTATTATGCTCTGTGGGCCTCGCCAATCAGGAAAAACTACACTGGCTCAGGAAATTGCCAGCGAACAAAATATTTCGTATTTGTCTCTTGATGACCCCGTTGTTCTCGACGCTGCTTTGGCTGACCCTGTTGGATTCATTCGAGGACATGACCGGGTTGTCATTGATGAAATTCATCATGCTCCGAAATTAATTCTAGTCATCAAGAAATCTGTTGATGACGACCCTCGACCAGGCAGGTTTTTGTTGACAGGGTCAGCCAACCTGATGAAAGTTGATTCTCTCACCGACTCACTTGCAGGACGCCAGGAAACAATCAATCTATTGCCCCTGGCCCAATCGGAGTTGCAAGCGATTCGCCCTTCCGTGCTGGAATCGGCATTTGCGGGCGAAGTCGTTCAACCTGACAAATTGGTAATTGGAAATGACCTCAATGAAGTTGTTCTTTCAGGTGGGTTTCCCGAAGCTTTGAACCGTGCGTCTTGGCGGCGACGTCAAAGCTGGCATTTACAATACATTGAGGCAATAATCCAGCGCGATATACCATACGTTGCTCAAGTTGACTTGATGCATGCAATGCCTAGACTGATTCGGGTACTTGCAGCGCATTCAGGAAAAATCGTCAATTATTCACGAATTGGATCAAGTTTGGGACTCAACCACACGACTACACAAAGATACGTGAATATTTTTGAAAATCTATTCGTCATCCGCAATTTGCAGCCTTGCTACACGAATAATCTGAAGCGTTTGATTAAAACCCCAAAACTGCATTTCTACGATGCAGGATTACTGGCAACATTGCTTTCGATTACGCCTGAAAGTGTAGCCCAGCAACGCCAGTTAATGGGACCGGTATTGGAGAGTTTTGTTGTTGGAGAATTGCTCAAAATTGCAAGTTGGAATGTAGAAAATTTTATGTTCTCGCATTACCGAGATAAAGATGGCAACGAAGTTGATGTTGTCATTGAGGATCGATACAACCGTGTGATCGGAATCGAAGTAAAGGCGTCGGCGACGGTCACCAGAAAGGACTTTTCCGGGCTGCATCGACTGGCTTCAGCTTATGGTGATAACTTTATTACTGGATTGGTACTTTTTGATCACAATCAGATCATACCGTTCACCGATAAGATGTTCGCAGCTCCAATCTCGATCTTGTGGGCTTGACAGACAGGCGGGCAGGTATACATTTTGCATGCTTTTTTAAAAACGCTTGAGTGCACGCGATACGTTTGGCTGACAATCTGAATGCAAATCACGCTTGCGGCACTTGCGTTGGAATTTTAAGTTGGATGTTTGTAAATCTGGAAACGACCAGTCGTCAGCCTCCTTTGCAGGGAGTTCGTTCACCAATGTCGCACTGAAGTCTTGCACACTTGGCCTTTCAGTCGTTTATTCGTTTATTCATTTGTTGTGTTAAATATTAAAATTGTTATACTTAGATAATCCCAAAAATATTTTTCTGTCAACAAATGAACCATTTACCCTGAAATGACCAAGATGACACAACAACAACAAGTAGATCAAAACTATGAGGCATTCAAAGAAATATTACCTCAATTAATGAAAACTGATGCCCACAGATTTGCCTTGATACACAACCAGAAAGTGATAGCCTGTTTCGACACAAGCAGGGATGCGATGCAAGCCGGACGGAAACTTTTAAACGGAAAACTTTTTTCTGTACAAGAAGTGACAGAAGAATCTGTGGACTTAGGTTACCACTCTCATGTCAGCCTTCTCAGGACAATTTAACTGGCCTGACGGTCTGGTCTGGAAAGTTGTATTCATTTCCAGCGATATTGAGCAACCAGAAAAAGGGCGAATGCATCTATGTGATGCACTTGTTGATACAGGTGCGAGCAAAACAGCCATTACAAAATCTGTTGTTGATAAACTTCAACTAAAACCAAGTGGCAAAATAGACCTGCAAACCGCGGGCGGAATAGTATCTTCCAATGTGTATGATGTGAAATTGGGATTATTGATTCCGACAGGGCAAGACCAAGTTGGGAACATTCAAGGTAACATCCAAATTATGGAAAAGACCATAAGAGCACCCGAGTTTGACTCAGGGAACAGTCCGTACAAAGCACTAATCGGTAGAGACATCCTTTCTAGTGGCGTTCTAACCCTGTCTCATGATGGACATTATTCATTTGCATTTTGATTCAGCAATCAGGATTCAAGACCGTGAATCTGTCAACTAATCTATATATCTATGGATACCCCCTTTTTTTGTGTCAACCCCTATTTTCCATTAATTGTCTCCTTTGCGCGTCTGGTTCTGCGCTGCGAGACTGACAATGATCCAATACTGTGCTTCACTGGTCAATCCAGCTTGGCACTTATGATGCCGTAATTTTTCCGGAGGGGGCATCCATTTCATTAAATCTCAAGATTTGCAATATCGTTTCTGTAAATTGTGAGATTTGACGAAGACTGAACCATCTCCGGCACCACTCTGTTTCCTTCGCAATCTTGGAACGTGCCGCTACGGTGGATTAACTTGCGCCTGTGTACGTGTTAGCGACCTAACCGACCGGAAACGGCAACGAAAATGCTGACTTGCGATTTGCAAAAGTTGTCGAAAACAGCACACTTGTGCTAGCCTGAACTTCACACCAAAAAAAGAGCGTTCTCATCCCCTATATTCGCAAAAACAACAACATAGCGAATCAAGAGGCTGAGTATCAGGTGTCAGTTTACTGTAAACACTTTGTCTTTGTCTGGAATATTCAAAAGCTCAAAAGCCTTCTTTTGTGCGCCCGTCATTTTTGTTGTCACCATAAAAAGCTGTTCCGGCTGAGAGGGCAAGCACACCTCGTTTAATGTGAGTGTTCCAAGATGCGCCATCAAAGAGTCCATGTTGAACACAGTCAAGCCTTCGGGTGTACGTTTGGTGTCGGTTTTCGCTTTTGCACTGGCAGACACCTTAGCAGGGGCAACCGGTGAGATGCGTTGGGATTTTGCACTGTCGCGCTCTTCATCTTCGAACAAAATCGGTGCAAGACGACGACGCAAGTGCCACTCCAAGTAGTAGGCCAACATGCAAAGGAATACGTGACCACGCACCCGGCTCTCGCGATAAACAGACAGCGGTCGCACTTCCAAGCGGTCGGTTTTGATGGTACGAAAAGCACGTTCGACCTGTCCAGACTTTTGTAAGCTTCAACCGCCTGATTCGACGTAATCTTATCGTCTGGCAAGTCAGTGCGAATGATGTAGATGCCATCGAGTCGGGCTTCTTGTTCAATGCGCTTTTGATTGCGGGCAAAACTCATGGTGTCAACGCGCACATCGATATCGAAATGTTTGAGCACTTTCCACTTCTTCGCTTTTTCGCCCAGAGCCTTGTTCATGGTTGCCTGGTTTGCGCGAGAAGGCTTTGAGCGCTTGCCTTGCGCTGCAATCTGGCCCAAGACTTCCTCAGTTGCGGCTAAAAGGTCTTCGCGTTTTCTCGCCCGCTCAACCTTAAGACGCGGATACAAACACACCATCAGCCGCTCACCGGGAAAATCATGACTGATCACCTCCGCCACCTCATCTGCAACCAATGCATCCGGATCCAGCACCGGTTGATCCTCGGTGGGATGACACTTGAGCAGTTTTTTCACATCATCGCTGGTCAACGCCGAGATCCAATTCAACCGGTTCGCTTTGAGGTCTTCTCGGATCTTAGCACTGGTGAGCATGCTGCGGTCGCCAACCAATGTCACCTGCTCGATCTTAAAGCGCTGTCGGATACGGTTAATCTGGTGCACGACAGTACTCGGATCTGCGGTATTGCCTTCGAACACCTCAATGGCAATCGGACAGCCCTGGGGGCTGCATAAAAGGCCGTAGACAATCTGGCGTTTTGAGCGTTTGCCATCGCGGTTGTAACCAAATGCGGCCAGTGGACAGCAGCGCCCTTCGACATAACTGGATGAGACATCGTAAAAAAGCAGCGTGCCGCCTTTGAGGTGGCGATTGGCAAGGGCGATCTGGATATAGTTCTGTCGGCTTTGCAGCCAGTCTAACATGTCGAGCATCTCATTGCCTTTGACTTCGCTCAACTCAAGGGCGAGGCCCAGCGATGTGGTTGCCGATTGCGGTGACAGGTTGCGGGCGGTGGCGAGTTTTGAGGCCGGTTCAATGAGTCTTGCGATGATTGCGGCCAGTGCCAGCTGTGCGTTGCGGCTGTGATGTCGTTCCAAGATGTGTGGCAGCTCCAACAAGCGGGCCATGCCAAGTGCGGCGGCGACATGGCCATGTGGCAAAGAGCGTTGAATGTTCAGTGCTTCGTCAACGCTTTCGAACATGATGCCGCCTTTGAGTGTGCTTTTGAGAACATCAATCAACGGCTTTGCAGGGAGTTCGTTCGCCAATGTCGCACTGAAGTCTTGCACAATTAGCCTTTCAGTCTTTCAGCCTTTTACATTGGACTTTCACATTGGACTTTGTGCTATAATTTTCGCCGCTAAGCGTGTAAGAGGGAGTTAAGTTTACCTAATGGAATAAACCCAGCTTTTCGGAGTTGAAAGATACTCTTTGATTTAGCGATTTTGCAAAGCCTCGCTCCTGCGGGGTTTCGTTTTATGAGAACCAATGGAATTGACATATTACGTTTTACAGTTGTCAGTTGTTTGAAAGGAATAAATTGACGCTCAATTGAATATGGAAGCACTCGCTACAACGAACAATTTACACGGTTTGCTGGAAGATGCGATCGACAGTTATGGCTATGAACTGGTGCACCTGGAGTTAACGGGCCGGGATAAAAATCGTGTGCTGCGTTTGTACATCGATGCACCAGGCGGCGTGAACCTTGACGACTGCACGTTTGTCAGTCAGCAGGTGAGCCGGCTGCTGGATGTTGAAGACCCGATTCAGGGTCAATACACTTTGGAAGTGTCGTCGCCGGGGATTGACCGGCCGTTAGCAAAACGCGAGCATTTTGAAAATGTTGTCGGGCAAAGAATCGACGTATCGACAATGATTAAGTGCAATGGCCGGAAAAACTTTCTTGGCCAGTTGCAAGCGGTGGAAAACAACACCATTGTGATGGATGTAGACGATCAGTCATACACCATCGAAATGAACAATATTCGCCGAGCCAACCTGCGAACGGGCTCGGACAAACTACGGTAGTGGATCAGTTGCGATGAAAATAAGAAATATTCTCCAGATCGTTCAGTCATTGTCTGATGAAAAGAATCTGGAACCGGACGTGATCTACAAAGCAGTTGAGCTTGCGTTGGCCGCTGCTGTGAAAAAAGAACATGAACTTGACATCGAAGCCAAAGTGGTGATCAACAGGGACTCGGGAGATGTTGACATCTACCGGTGTTGGGAGGTCGTCGAAGAGGTAGAGGATGAAGAAATTGAATTTCCTGATCGTCAGGTGTTATTGGCCGACGCGAAAGAAACAGACCCTGAAGCCGAAATAGGGCAGATGATTGAACAGCTGCTCCCATCAACCAATATTGGCAGAATATCAGCACAGGCAGCCAGACAGGTGGTGATGCAAAAAGTGCGAGAAGCCGAAAGGCAACGGGTACTTGACGTATTTGGCCCGCGCGAAGGTGAAATGGTTTTTGGAATCGTGCGTCGCGTAGACCGCGGCGATGCATTTGTTGATGTCGAAGGTGTTGAAGCACTGCTGCCAAGAACCAATTGCATTCCCAAAGACGGACTGCGACAGGGAGATCGAATTCGTGCAATTTTACAAGAAGTCAAAACCGACTTCAGAGGCCCTCAGTTGATATTGGACAGAGTGGCCAATGAATTGTTGATCGAAATGTTCAAACTCGAAGTCCCTGAGACAAGAGAAGGGCTGGTGGAAATAAGAAGTGCGGCTCGAGACCCGGGTCTTCGCGCAAAAATTGCAGTGTATTCTTCAGATCCCAAAACCGATCCGATCGGAGCGTGTGTCGGTGTCAGAGGTGCCAGAGTGCACACTGTATCCAATGAGATTAACGGCGAACGCATTGACATTGTTGAATGGTCTGCAAATATTTGCCAGTTCGCAGTCAACGCGCTGGCTCCGGCGAATGTAGAAAAAGTTCAGCAGGATCCGGTACACAGATCCTTGAATGTCCAGGTTATGGAGTCGCAGCTGTCGCAGGCGATCGGAACTCGAGGACAAAATGTAAGATTGGCGTCGCAACTGACAGGGTGGGATTTGAATATTCTCACCGAGCAGGAATATGAAGACAAAATCGCTGCTGATGCTTCAATGTTCAGAGACAAGTTGATGGAAGAACTCAACGTAGATGAGACGATTGCGGAAACTCTGGTTGACGCCGGCCTCAAAGAATTGTTGGACGTCCATATTGACGGAAGGGAAATTCTGGTCAAGCACTTTGAGAATGAACTTGTCGATCAGATTATGACTCGGGCTGCGCACAAGCTGTTGCAAAATGAGTATGCCCAGGAAGTGAAGTTTTCTACACCGCCTGACCCGTCGCTTCTCGGTGTTCAGGGAATGGATAGTTCAACGGCGTGGTATCTGGCTGCAAACTCTGTTGTGACTATGGAAGATCTGGCTGATTACTCTACTTTTGAATTGCTGGATCTGAACATACCAGGAATGAATCAGGAACGGGCAGCAGCACTGATTATGTCGGCGCGCCAGCCGTTGCTGGAAAATCTGGAATCTTAAGTCGAGTTGAGATTTTTCACAATAGCGGCGATAACGAATGACATTGAACTTAAGGGGTAGCTGATACATTGAAAGTACATCAATTTGCACGCGATGTTAATCAACCGGTCGAGGATGTGATCGCAGATCTCGAATTGGCAGGCATTAACGGAAAAACCGAGGATAGCGATTTCAGCGATGCTGAAATGGCACAGCTGTTGAATTTCCGCATTAATGGACGCGTGCAGCAAGTTGATCAGGGCACTTTCCGCGTGGCGTCTTCAGCCGGCAGGCAAAGCTCTGATTATGAAATTACTGTATCGACACGCGGTGGAAGAAGATTGTCACCTTTGCAGGTCGCTGTGCCTCCGACTTTGGATGGCAGCGCCGACGAACCGAAAGCCGATGCAATACCCGATGAACAGTCATCGGAAGATGAATCCGAAGAAAAACAAGCGCCAGCACACGCAGATGCTGACGATGCGGTTGCTGATTTGGAAGTTTCGGACCAGCCGGAACAAGCCGATGCGCAACCACAAACTCCCGACGATGATGTTTCCGACCCGCAAGCGCAAGACGATACAACGGATTCTGCGGTGTCTGATATCGCAGATGTTGTCAAGCAGGCGAAGGACTCCGAAGGTGTCTCAGACAAACGCCCGGCGAAGAAGGCCAAACCGAGGCGAAAAGCTGCCAGAGAAGCACCCCCACACGATGAGGTCGGCAGCCAAAGGCTTCGAATCGGCAAGGGCAAAGCTAAGCTGAAAAAAGAACGGGAGAGAAGACCACAACGAAAAGCTCTTGATCTCGATCACAACAAGCACGGATTCAAGGCTCCGACAACACCGACGCAGATTGAAGTCAGAGTTTTGGAATCGAATTCCATCACGGATTTAGCCCATGCAATGAAGGTTAAAGCAGTGGAATTGACCTTTAAATGGCATTCTATTTCGGGCAGCCTTCTTACCATCAATGACACCATTGACAAAGAAGAAGCGCAGTTGCTGATCGAAGAGATGGGTCACAGGGCTGTCGAAGCATCTGCGACTGACATTGAAAGCAGTTTAATAAACCAGCTTCAGGGTGACTATACGGAAGTTTCCAGACACCCTGTTGTTGCGGTAATGGGACATGTGGATCACGGTAAAACCACACTGCTCGACAGTATTCGCTCAACCAAGGTTGTCGCAACTGAAAAAGGAGGCATTACACAACATATCGGTGCCTATACAGTCGACACCAAGCAGAGCAAAATTACCTTCTTTGATACGCCCGGGCACGAAGCTTTTACAAAAATGCGCATTCGCGGCGCAAAAGCCACAGACCTTGTGATACTCGTGGTGGCTGCTGACGATGGCGTCAAGCCGCAAACAGTCGAAGCGATCAGTCACGCTCGCAGTGCAAAAGTTCCGATCATTATTGCGGTGAACAAAATCGACAAGTCAAAAGCAGATACCGATCGCGTGCTGCGTGAGTTGACGGAGCACGACGTTATTGCTGAAAAACTCGGTGGTGATATCCAGGTGGCAGAAATTTCTGCATTGAAAAATACTGGAATCGACGCGCTTTTGGAATTGGTTCACCTTGAGGCTGAACTGCTGGATCTCAAAGCTCCAGCCGAAGGGCCTGCCAGAGGCGTGGTGATTGAAGCCCGGGTAGACAAGGGCCGCGGTAAAGTTGCGACGGTTCTGGTGCAACAAGGCAAACTGAAGACTAAGGACATGATTGTCGCCGGTGTTCAATCGGCAAAAATTAGAACGCTTACCAACGATGCCGGCAAATCAGTAAGAGTTGCAATGCCTTCGACTCCGGTCGAAGTCGAAGGGTTTCGAGATGTCCCTGTCGTAGGAGATGACTTTTACTGTGTGCCAGACGAAAGGACTGCACAACAGCTGATCGAATTCAGGCAAAAAGGCATCTCACCGTCGAAAAAGTCGCTGGTAACTGAACATGGTTTCGGTGCGCCGGATATGCCGAAACAGTTGAATGTTCTGATCAAAGCTGACGTCCGAGGTTCTGCAGAAGCGCTTTCAGCGGCAGTAATGAATCTTGCCAGTGACGATGTTCAGGTAAACGTGATTCATGACATGGTGGGCAATGTCTCGCAGTCTGATGTTGACCTGGCGGTCGCTTCAAAGGCATTGATTATTGCATTTAATACAAAAGTTGAAGCGACTGCGAGAAACGCAATTGCCAAAAACAACGTGAAAGTGGTTTACAGCAACATCATCTATGATGCGATAGACTCGGTGCAAGAGATGGTTGAAAACATGTCTGAACCAAAGTTTATCGAAGAGGTAATTGCCAAAGCCAATGTGCGAGAAGTCTTCAAGATCGGAAAAGTAGGAACGATCGCTGGCTGTTATATTGAAGACGGCACTGTGCGAAATGATGCCGCAGTTCGGGTCTGGCGCAATGATCAGGTGATTCATGATGGAATCATCAAATCTCTGAAACGATTCGAAAACGATGTTCCGGAAGTCAAAGCTGGAAATGAGTGTGGAATTCTAATCAAAAACTTCAATGACGTCAGTCACGAAGATCGCTTGGAAATCTACCGAACCATGGAAGCCGGCTAGTAACAGTAAATGCACCTGTACCGTCGAGTCGCTCAGGCAGTTGGTACGCATTGCCAAGATTGCACTTCAATTTAACGGGTAAAACGTGAGTATCGAGGGCACTGACCGGGCCTATAGAGTCAGTTCGGTCATTCATCGGCAGTTGGCTTCAATTCTGCTTGAAAAGATTTCCGACCCGCGTATTTTGCCGGTTACAATCACCGAAGTTGTGGTCTCCAGAGATCTGAAACACGCCAAAGTCTATACCACAAACACGGATCCCGACGGACAGCTTGAGGCAACGGTGGAAAACCTGAATCGGGCAAAAGGATATATACGCAGCCTGCTTAGCAAACAAGTCCAATTGAAGTACATTCCTACATTGAGTTTCATGCCAGACCAGATGCACGAACGCGGCAACCGGGTGTTGAGTTTGATTCGTGAATCTTCTGACTGACTGATCATCACAATGGGAACCAAGCAACACAACTCACCGAAGATGTCTGGCATCCTGCTTTTAGACAAGCCCGAGAATATTTCTTCCAACAAGGCTCTCGGCAAAGTCAAAGCGCTGTTCGGCATCCGCAAGGCAGGACATACCGGCAGTCTCGATCCGATTGCTACAGGGTTGTTGCCAGTGTGTTTTGGGGAATCAACAAAGGTGGCAGGATTTTTTCTCGATGCTGCCAAGCACTACGAATGCCGAATTAAGCTTGGGGAGTCAACCGATACCGGAGACAAAGAAGGTGTGGTTACAGCACGTAATCGAGTTGATGTTTCCAATAGCAGTGTTCAGCAGGTTCTCAAGGAGTTCGTTGGTGAATTGAGCCAAGTCCCGCCAATGCATTCTGCAGTTAAAGTCAATGGTGAGCCGCTTTACAAATACGCTCGCAGAGGAATTGAAATTGCAAGAAAAGCGCGTCAGGTGACCGTGTACGAAATCAAATTGCTGAAACATGCAGATCAGTATGTTGACATTGATTTGCATTGTTCCAGCGGGTTTTATGTCCGGGTGTTAGCGCATGAAATCGGTGAAAAACTAGGATGTGGCGCACATGTTGACTCTTTAAGGCGATTGGGCGTAGGGCATTTGAGTATCCAGGATGCATACACGATCGAACAGATCGATGCGATGCCGTCAGTCGAGGAGCGCAGAAACCTGTTGACGCCAGCCGATCAGACGCTAGTCCACTTGCCTAAAATCTCTCTTTCTGTGGATGCGGCTTATTATCTGTGTCAGGGTAATTCAGTTCGTGCCAACAACCTGCCGATCACCGGCATGGTTAGGCTGTATGATCATAGTGAAGGTTTCCTTGGAATCGGAGTGTCTTTAGGGGATGGACGGGTTGCGCCAAAACGGTTGTTTTCAGGGGCCAACGCGGCGTAAGAAATCAAGACATGACTAATGGGCTGTTCTACTGGTGCTAACTGCATCTTTCGTTGGATTAAATCTTGCTGTCTGAATTCGGTACACAATGATTTGAACGTCGCAACACAAAGTAAAGTAAACTATGCACTCAGTTCAATACAAGGTAATATTGATTTAAGTCGGCTAGAGATTGTTATTCGTCAAATTGGAGGATGGAGATATCGTGCTTCATTCACTCCGATCGGTCACCTATTGTTTCGTTAGTTTGTTGCCTTGTCATTAAATATTCCATTTTTTGTCAGTAAAAGTTCGAAGACAGAACTTTGCTGACTGTTTGTTTATCACACTATGAGGAAAAGATGTCATTAACGGTTGCGGAAAAAGCAGAAATTGTCAATGAGTATGGTCGAAACGAGCAAGATACCGGTTCTCCTGAAGTTCAGGTTGCGATGCTGACCAAGCGCATCAATGATTTAGCAGCGCATTTCAAACAGCACCAACACGATCATCACTCCAGGCAGGGGTTGCTGCGTATGGTGGGCAGAAGGCGTAAGCATCTGGATTACCTCAAAGCGAATTCTCCAGACAGTTATCGAGAATTGATATCGTCTTTGGGCCTGCGCAAGTAAGAAAATCAAGCAATTCCATAAGTCAATTGACAGGAGATTCAAAATATGAGTGATTTCGCTCAAGTTACGTTCCAGTATGGTCCACATAAAGTAAACCTCGAGACAGGACGGATTGCCCGACAGGCGACCGGTGCGGTTATAGCCAGTATGGGTGATACGTCAGTACTGGTAACAGTGGTGGCGGACAAAGAACCAAAAAACTTTAACTTTCTACCGCTTACTATCGAATACGAAGAAAGAACATATGCCGCCGGAAGAATACCCGGCGGTTTTTTTAAGCGCGAAGGGCGCCCGTCAGAAAAAGCTGTACTGACCTGCAGGCTCATTGACCGGCCTCTTAGACCGCTTTTCCCTAAAGGATTTTGCAATGAGATTCAAGTCATTGCAACCATCATGTCAGTCGACCCGAATATTGATCCCGACATTATCGCCATGCTTGGTGCTTCGGCTGCAATAAAGGTGTCCGGCATTCCTTTTAATTCGACACTCGGCGGGACCAGAGTCGGTTATGTCGACGGTGAATATGTTTTAAACCCGTTGACCGAGGACCTGCAGTCTAAATCGAAGCTGGATCTTGTTGTCGCCGGCACTTCTGATGCCATATTGATGGTCGAATCAGAAGCGAACAATCTATCTGAAGACCAAATGCTTGGCGCAGTTATGTATGGTCACGAACAGCTTCAGGTCGCAATTGAAGCGATAGACGAGCTGACTTCAAAAGCTGGCAAGCCAAAATGGGAGTGGCAGCCCGAATCGACTAATGACGAACTTGTCAGTCAGATCGAGTCGTTCGCCAAAGACCGCCTTGAGCAGGCATACCAGATTGTTGAAAAGCAGGAGCGCCACACTTTGATTGGTGAGATCAAAGCCGAAGTGCTTGAGAAGTTCGTTTCTCAGGAAGATGACGGTGAGGTATCACAGGACAGTGTGGAAAGTATTTTCAAAGGCATCGAGTCGCAGATTGTAAGAGGCCGCATACTTGATGGGCAGCCGAGAATCGACGGACGCGATACTCGTACAGTTCGTCCCATTGATGTTCGTACCCGAGTGTTTCCACGCACTCATGGTTCGGCAGTTTTTACCCGTGGCGAAACTCAGGCACTGGTGATCACCACATTGGGTTCAGAAAGAGATGCACAGATAATCGATGCGCTGGAAGGCGAACATCGGGATCCGTTTTTGCTGCACTACAACTTTCCACCGTTTTGTGTTGGTGAAACCGGTCGCGTTGGTTCTCCGAAACGTCGGGAAATCGGTCACGGACGTCTTGCCAAGCGGGCAATTGCAGCTGTCTTGCCTAGCCGGGACGAGTGTCCCTACGTTATTCGAGTGGTTTCTGAAATTACCGAGTCGAACGGTTCGAGTTCGATGGCAACGGTTTGTGGGACCAGTTTGTCGCTTATGGATGCCGGCGTAGAAATATCGGCACCTGTATCCGGTGTGGCAATGGGGCTGATCAAAGAAGGAGATCAGTTCAAGGTCTTGACCGATATTCTCGGTGACGAAGACCACCTTGGCGACATGGATTTCAAAGTGGCAGGTACCGAAAAAGGGATTACTGCGCTGCAGATGGATATAAAAATCGATGGCATCACCGAACAGATTATGCGCGAAGCTTTATCACAGGCAAAAGATGCCAGGCTTCATGTGCTTGACGAAATGGCCAAAGTGCTGTCGCAGCCACGCGAAGAGATGTCTGAGTTTGCACCAAGAATTATAAAGATGCAGATTTCCCCGAGTAAAATTCGTGACGTTATTGGAAAGGGCGGGGCAACGATTCGTGCCTTGTCAGAAGAAACCGGAGCGACGATTGATGTTTCCGATGACGGTGTCATCAGTATTGCATCGGTTGACAAATCCGGCGGTGAAAATGCAAAAGAGCGTATCAAACAGATTACTTCAGATGTCGAGGTCGGAACCATCTATCAAGGCACTGTTGTCAAATTGATGGATTTCGGTGCGTTCGTAAATATTCTCCCAGGCCGAGACGGTCTGGTTCACATATCCCAGATTTCCAAAACTCGCGTCAATCAGGTCTCTGATGTCTTGCGTGAAGGCGATGTGGTTAAGGTCAAAGTACTTGAAGTCGACAAGCAAGGCAGAATTCGCCTGAGCATGAAAGCAATTGAAGCCGCAGCTTAAGTGCGCGGCTGAAGTTGCACAACACTGCGTATGAGAGTACTGGCCCAGCGAGTGCTTGGTGCCAAGGTGACGGTAGGTGGTAAACCGGTTGCGGAAATAGAAAGCGGGTTGTTGCTATTTGCCGGCTTTACCCACCGAGATAATGAATCGGTGGTACAGGAACTGGCGCAAAAAGTTGTTAATCTGAGAGTTTTTCCCGACCATAATGGCCGTCTTCAGTACTCGGTTGTTGATGAACAAAAACAATTACTGGTAGTGCCGCAATTTACCTTGTATGGCTCTGCATCTCGGGGTCGTCGTCCTGACTTTACAGCGGCGATGAACCCTGAGCAAGCCAGCGAGCTTTTTGACAAATTCATCGAAAAACTGTCTCAGCTTGCAAACGCATCGGTTCAGTGCGGCGTGTTTGCTGCGCATATGGAAGTTGAACTGGTCAATGACGGTCCGTTTACCATCATGCTTGAGCGCACCGCGCAAGGTGGGTGATACAAACGCAGTTGAGTCGAAGCCTTAGGCTCAAGTCTTAGGCTTAGGTTCTGAGGTTTAGTTCGGAATTTCATCCCTGCAAGTACAGGAGCTACAAGGCTTTTGACTCCTTGTTAAGCATTTGCAGTATTGGAGAATTCCGAGAAAAAATCACCGTGTGTTACTTGTAGCTTTGAGTATATGGCAGTGAATCATGGAGTTTTTTTACTTCATTCATATTCTCGAGCAATAAGCTGGTACTGTCCCACAACCCAGCGAGCAGGATTTCTCTGTGGTGATCTTTGATCACAATCGGCGTTGAAATATCGTCACTGTAAATGCTAAGCTGCTCCAGATCGATTGTCCACACACTTTCCAAATGACGTTTGCAGTGTTCTTGCAGTTTTGATGAATTTGCATGCGAAACGCATACGGCCGGCATTCCAATCGCCATACAGTTCGAAGCGAAAATTTCCGCAAATGACTCTCCAACTATTGCATTGATTCCCCATCTTTTCAGTGACTGAGGAGCGTGTTCCCGACTCGACCCGCAACCGAAGTTCTTGTTGACGAATAAAATCTTTGCATCTTGACGTTCCGGGTCATTAAAAGGGTGGGGGAATTGGTTCATTTTGCTGTCGAATCGCTCGTCAAAAAACGGATACTTGCCCAAGTTTGAAAACGTAATTTCTTTTAAGAATCTGGCAGGTATGATTCGGTCGGTGTCAATGTTGTCGCCAAGGACTGCAATTGCTTTGCCAGTGACTAAGTTTATTTTGGTATTCATCACTCGTCAAATATCAATTCAAGGTTCTTACGTCAGTAACTTCCCCTGCAATAGCAGCGGCAGCTGCCATGGATGGGGACATCAATATGGTTCTTCCGTCCGGACTGCCTTGACGGCCGATAAAGTTTCTGTTACTGGTACTGGCACAAACTTCATTGCCTTCAAGTTTGTCTGGATTCATGGCCAAACACATCGAGCATCCGGGTTTTCGCCATTCCATCCCGGCTTCTCGAAATATTTGATCCAACCCTTCTGTCGCTGATTGTTTTGCCACTTTCTGGGAGCCCGGCACTACGATGGCTCGAACGTGCTTGGCCACCTTGTGTTTTTTGACTATTTTCGCTGCCGCTCTTAAGTCTTCAATTCGAGAATTTGTGCAACTGCCTATGAATACAACATCGACCTTTACACCCTGCATTGATTGACCCGGGTTCAGTTGCATATGTCGAAACGCTTGCTGTGCTGTTTCTCTGTCACCTTCTGGCATTAATGCTGGATCAGGAATGGTTTCATCTATCCCAATGCCTTGGCCAGGATTGATTCCCCAGGTGATGTGAGGTGCGATTTCGTTTCCATTGAACTTCTTCACATCATCGTACGATGCATCATTATCAGACTTCACCGATTCCCAGTATTCCACGGCATTGCCCCAAACATCCTCGCTTGGGCAATACGGTCGGCCATGCAGGTAATCATAGGTAGTTTGATCAGGGTTTACATATCCTACCCGGGCTCCGCCTTCAATAGACATGTTGCAAACTGTCATTCTCTGCTCCATTGTCATCGCTTCAATAACTGATCCGGCATATTCATAAGCATACCCAATTCCAGCTTTCACACCTAGTGTGCGGATGATGTACAGAATCACGTCCTTGGCAAATACGCCGTCACTTAACTTGCCGTTGATTTCTATGCGGCGAACTTTTAACGGGTCAACGCTTAGACACTGGGTAGCGAGAACATCGCCAACCTGGGTGGTTCCAATGCCAAAAGCCAAAGTTCCGAACGCTCCGTGCGTCGAAGTGTGTGAATCTCCGCACGCGATGGTCATTCCCGGATGCACCATCCCGAGTTCCGGACCCATGACGTGCACTATCCCCTGATTTTCTGAATTTTGCCCATAATACCGAATATTGAACTCATTGACGTTGACTGAAAGAGCCTCAGCCATCGCTTCTGCCTGCGAGTCGGAAAAAGGGCGGTTTATGTTGTCTGTTGGTACGATGTGGTCGATCGTAGCGATGGTGCGGCTGGGATATGCAACCTTAAGTCCTTTTTCTCTTAGCATGTCACAAGCTTGAGGGCTGGTGACCTCATGGACCAAATGCAATCCAATGAACAGTTGATATTGTCCGGTTCGCAGTTTCCGCACTGAGTGGCGGTCCCATACTTTGTTATACAAAGTTCCGTTTGCCATAGGTTTCGCCCCTGGTGTCAGCATCCATTTCGATTCGATTTGCTGCGTTCAGTTCAATTTATTGAGACGGTGCAATTCTCAGATTCCTACAATCAATATTTATGGTGAGCATTACACAGGCTATCACCACAGCAGTGATATTGATTGATCACAGCCAGACTTCAATGCAGTCAATGCAAATTTTGCGCTATTGTAAATTTCTACATTGACTTTGTGTTCGGATATCGTGCAATTTTGTTTTAACTTGTGCAGCAATATTCAACACCAGAGTAAATTTTAAACTACCAAGGAGCCAAAATATTGCCCGATAGCCCTGTTCATGTTGTGTTCCGTTCATTGTCGGTTTGCTGATCGCCTTATACAACGCGCAGAATAAGGATTCATACGCAACATCACTGCCCAAATCGATTGCTGAAATCCCTTTAACCCCCAGAATCACACTCAATTTGCGAGCAGTACTTCGTGCTGCTGGCTGTTCCGCGGCTTGTATAGACATTCTCTACAATAAATTTAAAGCGACAAAAAACTTCCGGTTGCACTTGTGCCGAACGTTCTGCTTTGCTATTTGTGGCGTCAGCATAACGAGGCGGGTGTGCATCCATTGCTTTGACAATTTCACTGATTTTTATAACGGGATTTTTCCTTTTGATACGAAATAGTGCTTGAGGTTTATGCCGTGTCAGGTTGCACAAATATCATTCACTCTGCGTAATTACTCGCGCGGGCAGATTGTGTTTTTCGAAGTTGTCTACACGAACTGTCTTTTTCAAAATTCCACCAATTTTTCTACAACAAACTAACGATAATCATTTTGGCAGGTGCTTGTAATGCACAAGTGCCCGCACTAAATGTCACGATATTTTTTCGCCGGCCCTATGTAAAATTCAATTCACCTTGAACTAGAGTGCTTGATTGGTCCCTGCTAGGGGTAATCTCCAGTTTCTTGTGCATTTTGCGGGCATCAGACTTGTCAATCATCTGAATCAATTCTTTCAATTCGCAGGGATTCGTTACCTCTATGAATTTGTTCTTTGGTGACAAATAAACGACTGTTTCTTTTCCTTTCTTCAGCATTTCGTGCACATTGTTGAATGAACCAATGCTCTTCCCATCCCAAAGAACAAAGCCAGAATCAGCTATAGATGCCATTTCCTTGTCTTTTTGAGTATAGAACGCTCTGCCTTTAAGGGTTGGATCAACAGCAACTTCCTGCACATCCCAATTACCAACATTGTTCCGGCACACTGATCCAGAACAATAAACCTTCACGGCTTTATAGTTTTCAGCAGCGAGATATCCCTGCATCGCTTTATCGGCACCATTCGCATCGCCTACAATGAAGCGGGTTCCCTTGTCGATTAATAGCCTAATTCGGAATTCAATGCTATTATTCAACCGATAGGTTGTTCGGGAACCAGACAGAAAAACAGTACTCATCTTTTGCTTCTCGTTTTTGTCATCGTAAGAACTGAAACAGATTCGACTTCCGTATTTGCTGTCAAAACAGAGCAACACGTATCGAGTGTCGCTCCAGACCTGAAAATATCATCTACGAGTAGTACATTTTTTCCCTGTAAATTTACTTTCTTCGAAACCGTGATTCCATCTCTTAATATTTTTTCTCTTTGCTTAGGATCACTAATATTTTTAAGTTCTTCTTCACCTGTGTCCTTCACAAGGAACCCCTTTAGTACGCGGACTCCTCGCTGCTCACCCAATGCAATTGTGATTTCATCAACCGGTTGAAAGATCCGATTTTTTGACGACGGCACCGGAATGATGTAATCGAAATTCTCGATTCCTTTAATTGCTTTTAGGATTTCTAAAATTTTTGGAATTGTCGATTTGTCGGCATGAGATTTCAATTGATAGACTAATTCTCCGATTTCGCTCCGCTTATTGTCAAACTGATCGTGGCCAAACTGGTCAGGACCGAGGTAAATGCTACTAAGTGTGTGTAAATCTACAGCAAGACCTTTCTTCCAATTACCAGTTAACTCATAAAACACTTGAATCTGCTTCCTTATACATTACCAATCAGACAATAGATATACCTCAGGACAGACGCTTCTTCCATTAACAGCGGCATTTTCAAACAAAACAGTAACTACTTATGCCCGACCGGTTTGTTTAGCGTATCTTGTGTTACCGGTGTATTGAATGGACGCAATTGCTCATTCAATCTCTCATCCTTTAACTCCTTGGCAAATTCGATCATCTTTCGCTCATCCGCAGCGTAAGATTTCTTTGTCATGCAACGACAACTGCGACCATTCGGATTTCGGAATAGTCCACATAGTGTATTTCACTTCATTCCTGGACATTTTGACTCTCCGTTTTGTTTTCCAATTTCCTGCATGCAATCCTCGTCTACCTCAATGCAGCGGCACGAATCTTGAAATATTGTGCATATTCGCAGATTAGTTCAGACGCAAATACCTCAGACTGTGGAATCACAGTAACATGTGAACATCAAGAAACCAATATTTTTATGTTGACTTGCGATAACAATAATGAAGAATGGGACGCCATCGTTAGAAGTGAGTGACTTCGGTCTCATAGCAAAGGCCGAAATCGATTTGCGGCCATTAACCGTATTCGTAGGCCCTAGCAATATTGGCAAATCGTACATGGCCATATCAATCTATGCATTACATCGTCATTTTACGCGATTTAGGAATATAGATTCGAAGCGTATTTGGACTGGTTGTCTATTTGTTTTCGGTGACTACTTTCTTGTCCAGAATGATTTCAGGAAATGGATTGAATTAAATATTGCATCACACCGGCTCTTGCGCTCGCCGCAGTAATTGTAAACTTCAATTCTGCTGCCTTGTTCTTCAACCGCGGGTCAAAGTGAAGTGGTAAAAGGGTGTAAACCGCGACAAATCAGTTAGCTTTATTGCCAACACAAGCGTAGCGTGCGCAACACGTGATTGCGCAGTGCTTTGGGAATTTCAAGTTCAATTGCCGTTTGATGCCACGTTGCAAACGCATCGACAGTTTGTTCAAGGACAATCTTTTCGCGATTGCGCGGCAATCGTGCGTATTTTGCAAGATGTTTCAGATCTTCGACAGTGAAGTTGCTCGTCTTGCCATTAATGCACAGTTGGTGAAATTTTGTGAAATCGCTGCCTTCGGCGTGACAAAGATCATAAGCTGGTGTGATATCCCAGTTTCCCTTGCGGTCCATCATGAAACTGAAATTCTTTACATGATCATCCTGATTGCACCCGACCAGATTGAAGATAACACGGCGGAACTGTTGTTCAATGGCATTGTGCGACATTCCCAATTCCCGCATCGTCATAAACAGCTGCTCATAAGAATAAGCTCCGCTTTCATAATAATCAAAATGTGCCGTTGCCGCGAGAGTCTGGACAAATTTTTTGCCACCCTTATCATCGCGGTCAAAGCGTCTAGTCATAAAATGATTTCGACCATTCTCACTGAATATACGGCTGTCCATCATATCAATATCGCACGCCTTCGCCATCAGGTGATAGCTATATTCCAAAAGGCCATAGCCAGACGGGTCAGCCACTGCCCAATCTCCATTGAAGGCAACACCATCGAATTTGATCAGCCAATGCTCAAACTTAGGTGACAAGTTCAGTTGTCCCGAACGAACCTCTCCGGTCGTTGGGTTGTATGCGATAACAGCCTTCGCGCGAGCACCGCCCGCCGATGTGCCCACACTTAGAATATCGAACAACGCGCTGACTTCTTTGCCCAGTGTAAATTTGGTATTGAGTGTTTCCTTATCGGCAAACGCCATTGAGGCGAGATCAATGAGATCGCTGATTTCGAGGCGCTTATCCTTTGCTGTTTCATCCCCGGTTGATGGCTCGAATTCCAACGCACCCATGGCACGTGTTGCGGTGTAACAGAGTCGGTCTACAGCATTGAACTGCGTTGGCTGCCT
Source organism: Arenicellales bacterium (assembly GCA_965214785.1). Taxonomy (GTDB): domain Bacteria; phylum Pseudomonadota; class Gammaproteobacteria; order Arenicellales; family JAJDZL01; genus JAJDZL01. Next base: position 279,550 of record OZ243975.1, read on the forward strand.
GCCGGTTTGAGCAAGCCAAACATCTATGAGTTTGTTGCCATATCTGTCAGGCAGGCTGTCAGCAATCATACCGGGCAATCCATGAAACGATCTGGAATGCAGATCTTGAAACTGATAAATATGACGCTTGCGAACAGGCATATGCAGCGGAGCTGGCTCTATGGCGAACTCAACAAATGCAGGATCGTATTCAAATCTTGCATATCGCTCGGTAGGGTCCATTGAGATGTAGCCGATCACGGTCCCCCATAGCTTGACTATCGCTGTACTCATCAGACCTCATCTCCCCACACGATGCCGGATGACCGGGAGGATTTTGCGCGCTTGCGAGATTTGCCGGCGAGGGCTTCTGCCATAGGGGAGTTGAACGTCTGCGGCAATAGCGCATCAATGGCATGCGCCATACCCAGTGCCTTGAGAATTTTTAGCCATGTTTCAAGCTGACTGTCCTTCCCAGCCTCAATTCGGCGAAGTGTAGCGACGCCTATGCCAGCTTCTTTTGCCAATTCAGTTTGAGAGTAACCATGTGCTTTGCGTATTTTCGCAAGACGTTTTGCTAATTCCTTGAGGATGTCGGATTCTGGTATAAATTCGGTAATTATCATAATATCACTTATGATAGGTTATAGTGGAATAAACACGATATCATATCGATAATGATACTATAGAAGCGACAGGGTTTTAAGAAAAACAAAGAGAATAAGATATCAAATCTGATATTTAGTTATCGTAATCGTCAGTTACCGATCACATGGGATATGCACTTCGTCGAATCTATAGAAACTCTACAAGAAAAGATGGGTAGCTCGAACAAAGATCACCCTATGTCCTCGCAATTGATCGGACGACAGTGATTTGAGAATTCGTCGCGGCTCAATACTCGATATAGCGCAAGAATTCGAATGCGATTTCGCGGGTCGAAACCTCGTTTTGTTTTTGCTAACGTTCGTTAGAGGTATTGCTGAAAGCAGTGTGCCGGCTGCTGCGGGTGGGCTTGAAAATGGTCATAACGCAAGTCCCTCATACTTATAGCTTTGTCAAGTTAAGCATGTTACAAGCCCCTTTTTCATACAGATAATGTTCAGTTTTCTCCATCAAGTTGGGCCAACGCCTGACGAAGATCTGCGATAAGATCATCTACATCTTCGAGTCCAACAGATAGACGAATGAGCCTGTCAGTGATACCTGCCAGATCTCGATCTTCTTGTGAAATCCGGCTGTGGGTGGTGGTAGCCGGATGAGTGACGATGCTCTTGACATCTCCTATATTCGCTGTAATAGAAAAACACGTTAGAGCGTCAATTACTCGCCAAGCGTCTGTAGTCGACTGACGGTCTACTTCAAACGAAACGATCGCACCGAATTGTTCTTGTTGTCGATGCGCTAATTCGTGGCCAGGATGACATTCCAATCCCGGATAAAAGACATCTTTCACATTCGAATGATTGTCTAAGAATCTTGCAATTTTCAATGCACTGTCACAAGCTTCTTTCATGCGCACTGAAAGCGTTTCCAGTCCCTTGTGAAATATCCATGCATTAAAAGGACTCATTGATGGTCCGGCTGTCCGAAGAAAACCGCGAAGTTTCGAAGTCAATTTCCGATGATTCGTGACAATTGCTCCCCCTACAGCTCTGCCTTGACCATCTAAGAACTTTGTCGATGAGTGGATAACTACATCCGCCCCCAAGTCGAGAGGCTGCTGCAGTGCGGGTGTACACGCACAATTGTCAACTACCAGCAAACACTCGTTTTGTTTGTTCGCCAGCACAGACATCTCAGTGATGTCGAACACATCGCAAAGTGGATTGCTCGGACTTTCGATAAAAATCATTTTCGTATCTTGTCTCAGAGCCGATTTCCATTCTTCGACACAGGTACCGCTGACAAAAGTAGTGGAAATATCAAATTTGCTGAGAATATTCTTAAACAGATTTGTTGTTGACCCGAACAGGCCTGCCGCGGCGACAATGTGGTCTGATGCCTGTAATGAAGTCATGCATAGTGTCAACACAGCTGACATGCCGGATGCGGTCGCTACGCAATGCTCTGCGTTTTCCAAAGTCGCCAGCCGCTGTTCGAACGCTTTAACGGTAGGATTGGTAAATCTCGAATAGATATTCCCGTCGACTTTTTCGGCGAACAATTCAGCGGCATGTTCTGCACTGTGGAAGACAAAACTTGATGTTGCAAAAATCGGATCGCTGTGTTCCAATTCTTCAGTTCGATTCTGTCCAGCTCTTACTGCGTTTGTTCGAAATTTTTTCTTGCTCATTTTGGCGTTCTACAGATATGTTCGGTGTCTGGTTTGTAACGCACAGTTAGACTTCGTGGTTTTTATAACGCAGAAGCCCGGTTAACTGTCTGTCAGGTGGCACGAAAACTTGATGACTCTTTCGGTTTTAGGAGCTCGACAATGCACCAAAATAAATTTCCCGCGACGTTGTAATGCGAACCGAAAGGAGAACTTGAGAACGATTATAAGACCGCAATTTCGCAAGAACGATCGAAATTAAAGATAAACCCGTTTCAATGCAAAGCAAAGTTGATCCACTTAGTATTTTGTGATACTTGAAATATTCAAAAAATTTGCCATGATGTGCGCTGGCATTGAATGGTGCAGCTGCGATGATCACGATGAATGAAGCCCCCATGTTTACTTCAACTTGACCCCACAATGCACCCAACAAGCAAAACCACAAAGCATCCAACTGTAACGAGAAAAAGCAGTCAGGGAGATGGGTTCGGATTCACAAGATAAATACCGCGAAGCGATGCCGACTAAGACAATGGTGGTCACTTGGATTGTTGCATCGAACGCGTTTGTGTGGTTCGACTTCGAACAGTTAACAAGTGCATGAATATCTACAAATTGCGTTGATTCTTGCAGCGTCTGTGTTCATGCTGTCGATAGCCAGACAGCGGCGCGCAGTTGCCAGTGCGGTGAAAAACCCACTGATTTATAACGCTGCTCTACATTATCAGTTCATGCCAGGTGTTTCATAAAATTTGGCTATCTTAAATAAGAAGACAAACATATACTTGACTTGCGAGGAACTTATCCAATCCGTCAGCAATACTTGCAAACAAAAAGAAACAAATATTTACTGCTGTGTTTGTGAGTAATAGTGCATGAATAAACACTCATGCTTACAGGAAAATAAATCGTTTGTATTCTTGTCTGGGAAGCATTATCTTATTGCACGAGTTCGGAAGAACGAAACTTTATGTTTTTCTCACATTATTTAGGAAGGAAGAAACAGATGCTTCAAAGTATTCAGAGCCGAGTCGGCCTCGCTTTTGTCGGTGCGGTAGTGGTGCTATTCTCACTAGTCAACCTGGCTTAAGATGTGGCTGACTGATAACGACACAATTTTGAATAACACATATTTATGATGGATACAAAAATGACTACACAAACTTTAGTTGATATTCGCCCATTTGCAAGGGCACGGAATTATGTTTCACTTGGAAATACGATTGGAAAATTGCTGCTGAAAATAAACATTATGAGAGTGCGAAGAATAGCGATTCGCGAACTTCGAAATCTTAGCGATGATCAGCTTTTGGACATCGGAATTCCGAGACATGCAATTCGAGAAACTGTACTTTACGGACTGGAAAACGCCCGCAAAGGAAACAGTATCAAGAAGGTGACAAATTTACACGAAAACAATGCTGCTTCACAACAAATTGAAGAAAAATTAGCAGCATAACATTTTTTTCATAGTAGCTTTACCCTCCTACTTTTGGGCCACCTCCTAGGTGGCCCTTTTTTTTGTTCTTTATGCACTGCTAACACCAGTGAGCTACACAAATCTGCGATTTGCAATGGCGAGCGTTCTTTTCGCTTGTTTGCTGTCGACCGAAGTGGTGCCACGCAGCTGCAACTTTGCCTGGCGTGTATGTGCAATTCAAAAATTCGTGTTGGCAGCACAGCACTGACACGAATCTTCAAATCGAATTGCTCATGCACTTGAGAATTGCACTGAAAAAATCCCGTTTGTGAGTATTATTTTCGCCAGTGTATGGTTTACAATCAACGCCTTTGTAGCTGTTGCTTATGTGAGCATGGTTTTTTTAATGTGTGCAGAACGAAAAGTCAGAGGACAGTGAGATGCTGCGAACAGGTGATCAATACAAAGATTCTCTAAATGACGGCAGAGTCGTTTGGATGGACGGTGAACGCGTGAAAAATGTCGCTGTACACCCTGCGTTCAAACCACTCGTTGATATTCGTGCCCGCATGTTCGACATGTCGCACGAGGACTCTCATAAGGATATTCTTACCTATAGCGATGACACAGGGCAGTTGAATGCCGAGCTGCTGAAAATGCCATTCGAGCAGGAAGACTGGCACAAGAAAAGAAAGTGTATTGACACAATTCTCAATGATATCGGCGGTGTTGTCACCCGTGTCGGTGACGAAACTGTCGGTGAGATGTGGTCACTTTATGACGGCAGCGACGTTCTGTCGGAAATAGACCCGCGTTTTGCCGTGAATATCAAAAACCATATCGACCGGGTGATACGGGAAGATATCTTTCACGTTTCTGCAAATACAGACCCCAAAGGAGACCGCTCCAAACGACCGCAAGACCAGGACCCGGACATGCTTTTGCATGTCGTGAAAGAAACCGATGCGGGGATTGTCATCCGCGGTGCAAAATACGAAACCGCTTCCGCTTATGCCGATCAGGCATTTGTGAAACCTACAATCGCCAACTGGGGTGACCAAAAACTGTCGGACTACGCAGTGGGCGTGATCGCGCCGATGAACTCCCCTGGCATTACGCATATTTGTCGCACAGGATTTGCAAAACGGGCACCGTCTGTTGACTACCCTTTGGCAAACAAGTTCGACGAGATAGACACCTTGTTGATTTTTGATAATGTGCTTATACCGTGGGAGGATGTTCTTTTCTACCAACACACCCGCGCGGCAACATTTATTCGCTCAACCTTGCACAGATACAGTGCCTTCGCCTTTGTCTACCGAATTATGAAGAGCGCTGATATGATGATCGGCACCGCTTTGTTCAATGTGCGGCAAACAGGACTTGACAAACAACAGGCTGTAAGGGAAAAAATTGCACAGCTTGTTTGCTATCGCGAAGGTATCAACGCTCACTTGACTGCTTGCATTGCCTCTGCAGTTCGAAGTCCAAAGGGACTGCTGATGCCAAATCCTTCGCTGCTTTATACCGGTCGCGTGTTGGCCTGCTCACAGCTTCCGGCAATGATGCATCTGGCCCGTGAGCTTTGTGGCGGGCAAATTTGTGTCACGCCTGATCATGTCAACTTCGAAACCGATGAAATTCGCCCTTGGCTTGAAAAATATTATTCAATCAATGATGAGTGGCAGTATGAAGACAGACGAAAACTGCTCGCATTGGCCAGGGATTTGGTCAATTCTGACTATGCCGGGCACAAGCTGACATTTCAGTTGTTTGCCCAGTCACCGCCGTTTGCGCATCTAAACGCTGTCTACATGAATTATGATTTTTCAGATGCGCTGCGGTTCGTTAAAAAAGCCGCAGGGCTGTCAGAGCGCATTACGATAGACTGATCACAAACACGACACCAATCATCATGGCAGAACATATCAGACTCAGAAAATTCAATACCAAAGATACTTATCCAGACCAGCAGCTCGACAACGACTTGTGTCAGGTTGTTCGCGCCGGAAACCTGGTTTTTCTGCGCGGTCAGGTCGGTACTGATTTTCAAGGCAACACAATCGGCATCGGTGACCCGGCCAGTCAGGCTCATCAGGCGATGCGAAATGTAAAGCAATTGCTCCAAGAGGCAGATTGCGGACTGGATGACATATGCAAGATTACGATTTATCTGACCGATAGAGCATATAGGGAAGCCGTCTATCAAGCCATTGGCGAGTGGCTAAAAGGTGTATTTCCGGTTTCTACCGGAGTAATCGTGCAGGGGCTCGCCAAGCCTGAATGGCTAATGGAAATAGACGTGATTGCTGTATCGCAAGACTAGCGTCTTGTGGAAAGTTCGAATTGAAAAAAGCATCGAATTAGGAGAGATGTCAATAATGTTGAAACAAAAGTATGACACACAAGATTTATGGGAAAAAGACCGGGACCACTACATCCATCCGTGGACGGATTTTTCGGTATTTCACGAGGAAGGATCACTGGTAGTTGCAGAAGCCGACGGCCCTTATGTTTACGACAGTGATGGCGGCCGCTACCTCGATGGCATTGGTGGACTTTGGTGTGTAAATATCGGCTACGGAAGAGATGAGATGGCGCAAGCGATCGCCGATCAAGTGCGTGCTATCCCCTATTACTCTTCATTTAACCACTTGACAACCCCGCCTTCAGCACAACTTGCCGCCAAATTGGCTGAAATCGCTCCAGCCCATCTGAACCGCGTATTCTACGGCTCAGGAGGCTCTATGGCCAATGACACAGCGGTGCGCATCATCCATTACTATTTCAATCGGTTGGGCAAACACTCCAAGAAAAAGATTATCTCTCGGGTGGATGCTTACCACGGAAGCACATACCTTGCAATGACACTGACTGGAGTGAGCGCGGATCATACAGGGTTCGATCTTGCACCTGATCTGGTCAGTTATGTTTCATGTCCCAATCCTTATCGCAAGCCCGAAGAGATGAGCGATGACGAGTATTGTGATTTTCTTGTCGATGAACTTGAACAAAGAATCGTGGATCTGGGGCCAGACAATGTTGCGGCATTTATTGCCGAACCCATTATGGGTGCCGGAGGTGTAATTGTGCCGCCGGAGGGTTATCACCGAAAAACAATGGAGGTTTGCAGAAAATACGAGGTCATCTATATTTCAGATGAAGTCGTCACAGGATTCGGAAGAATTGGCCACATGTTTTCCTCAGAGCCTGTCTTTGACTTGTCTCCTGACATTATTACCGCAGCTAAAGGCATCTCTTCTGGATATTTGCCTTTGTCTGCAACGCTGCTTTCCGATGGAATCTATGAAGTGATCAGCAAGCCTGCAGATGACGGCAGTTTGTTCACGCATGGGTTTACCTATTCCGGACATCCGGTATGTTGCCGTGCAGCACTCAAGAACATAGAAATCATCGAGCGCGAGAAAATTTGCGAACATGTCCGCGAGGTCGGTCCGTATTTTGAGAGTCAATTGAACTCGCTGCTCGAATTACCGATTGTCGGCGATGTTCGCGGCAAATGCTTCATGATGTGCATTGAAAACGTTAAAGACCGTGAGACCAAAGAGATTTTCGACGATGAGGTCAAAATCGGTGACAGAATTGCCGCACACTGCCAAAAACTGGGGTTGATTGTCCGCCCGATTGCACATCTGAATGTTCTGTCACCGCCGTTGATACTCAACCGCGGTCAAATTGATGAAGTCGTTGGCATATTACGCGAAGGAATCGTCAAGACAATGGATGATCTGGTGCGCGAAGGGCTCTGGAAAGGGTAGTTATTTTCCTTTTTGATTCACCGCGCACAGTTTCGAGATGTCAGCTGATAGTCGTTACGACATTTTGTTTGAACCTGTCCAAATTGGACCGGTAACAGCTAAAAACCGCTTCTATCAAGTCCCGCATTGTGCGGGTATGGGCCATCAAAAGCCCAATACGGCGGCTGCCATGCGCGGCATGAAAGCCGAAGGCGGCTGGGCTGTAGTTTCAACCGAAGAGTGTGATATCCACCACTCCTCGGATATCTCTCCTTATGTCGAGCAGCGGCTTTGGGACGACAGCGACATTGCGATGCATGCCAAAATGGTTGACGCTGTTCATGAACACGGTGCTTTGGCTGCAATTGAGTTGTCTCACGGCGGGATACATGCTGCGAATCATTATTCCAGAAGTATTGCCTTTGCACCGTCGACAGGCCCTACACCAGGACATGCGCCGGTGTACGCAGCACGCATGTCAAAACGCGACATTAACGAGATGCGTCAAGTCTATCGAAAATCCGCATTGCGAGCCCGCAGTGCCGGCTTTGATATTGTGTATGTCTATGCCGCTCACATGCTGACGCTGCCGGCGCAGTTTCTGTCCAGCAAATTTAACCGTCGCACTGACGAATACGGCGGCTCGCTGGAAAATCGGGTGAGATTTTTCAAGGAACTCATCATTGACACCAAAGAAGCCGTTGGGGATACCTGTGGTATTGCCGTGCGATTCATGATGGATGAGCTTTTAGGTGACGATGGAATTCGGTGCGACAAGGAGGGGATTGAAATTGTCGCTATGCTTGCTGAATTGCCTGATCTTTGGGATGTGAATATCAGTGACTGGGATAACGATTCGGCCACCTCACGGTTTCAGGCGGAAGGTTTTCAGGAGCCTTTTGTCCAACAGGTCAAGCAGGTAACAACCAAGCCTGTTGTTGGAGTAGGGAGGTTTACCTCGCCCGATACGATGGTTTCGCAGATACGGCGCGGTATTCTGGACATGATTGGAGCTGCAAGACCTTCTATCGCAGACCCTTTTCTTCCTCGAAAGATTGAACAAGGGCACATTGATGATATCCGCGAATGCATTGGTTGTAATATTTGTGTTTCTGGTGACTATACGATTACACCGATTCGCTGTACTCAAAATCCAACCATGGGAGAAGAATGGAGGCGCGGCTGGCATCCGGAAAACATTCCGTCTGCGAAGACAAATGACTCAGTACTGATCATCGGCGGCGGCCCGGCAGGCCTTGAGTGTGCGCTTGCGCTTGGCCAGCGCGGCCACATGGTGACATTAGCGGAATCACGCGACGCGTTTGGCGGTCGCGTCAGCCGGGAAAGCGCACTTCCAGGACTCAATGCTTGGGCAAGGGTGAAGGATTATCGCCTTCACAAAATCAGCAAATTGCCTAATGTGGAACTGTTTGCTGCCAGCGTGATGTCACCGTCAGATGTTCTGGATTTCGGGGCACAGCGTATCGTGATTGCCACTGGCGCCAAGTGGCGAAAAGACGGCATTGGACGCGAAAACCGAAGTGTCATTGACAGATGGGATGCTGCAAAGGTCTATACTCCTGATGACTTGATGGACGGCATCGAACTGCAAGGTCACGTAGCGGTATTTGACGACGATCATTTTTACATGGGCGGCCTTGTGGCAGAGAAGCTTGTTGCTCAAGGTGCTCGAGTCAGTTTGATTACGCCCGCTGCAATCGTCTCTTATTGGACTCAAAATACACTTGAGCAGGCTTTTATTCAAAAACGCCTGATTGAACTGGGTGTGGACATCCGTGCGAATACGAATATTACCGCTATCGCAAATGGTGGAGTTGAGTTGGCGTGTGTGTATTCAGGCGTGGCAACATCTTTAGATTGTGATGCTGTCGTGCTGACAACCGGCCAACAGCAAAACAATGATATTTTTGAGAAGTTGGAACAATCACAAAGACAAAGCGACAGCGGTATCGTTTCCGTAGACTGTATCGGTGACTGCAAGGTTCCAGGAACCATTGCAGCTGCGGTTTACTCAGGTCACTTGTATGCACGTCAACTCGGTGAAAGCTGCGCGCAGCAAGATGTTCCGTTTAAATACGAAAAGACAATTCTCGAAAACGGATAAATTCCGCTTTTTTCATTGTGCGGGGCAGTTGCACCATTCATAGCCGTTAAAAACGTTTTTGTGCGCTCGGCAGTCTCTCGCACGTCAACTCTTGTTTCTTTAACAAACAGCGTAATGCCACGCGTGGAATTATCAGCTGTGTCTCACGAGACATGGTTGAAGAATAGGCAGTATCCTGCGAAAAGACTCGATTCCGGTCGGGAGGCGCTTACGGCTACTGCCTTGTTGCATTGAGGTCATCTTGAATCACATCGCGATTCGTATTCTTTCAGCATCAATACGGAGCATATGAGAGCGAATCTGGTAAAAATTTATATTCTCACGACTATGCAAATCACACATCATCAAATTTGACCAGTATTGCGATTATCTCCCGATATAAATCTATCAAAACAGGTATACCGCGGTTTTTCTTCTTTTCCGATATTCTGTACCGAAGTTTCGAAGTTCAACACCGGCGGTATCTTCCCTGTGCAGTCAGACCAGTTTCATATACAGATTCAATGTGGTTCAATCGTGACCGAACATCGGTCAATTGGTTGAGCTTCAGCGGCTATATCGCAGCCGAATTCGAACTTACCCAGCCTCCGCTTTGAAACCAACCAGATTGCGGGCTTTTTTACCAAACACTATCGCGATTTCGTGAATTGCCGTGTACCTTCCGCGATACTGATCCCCGTAACCGCGCCCGCTTATTTGTTTCATCGCATCATGGAGTATGCTTTTGACATTCTCCCCGCTTTCATCTTCTACTACCTTGGCCTCCATCACAAACACCTGCCCGCTGTGCTTCAGCACCAAATCTGCGCGACCGCGGCTCGAGGATACCTCCCCTTGAACATCCGCGCCTACAGCCTTTAAGTGCGTATACAGCACCGAAAGATAAAATCCCTCGTACTCGGTCATAGGGTTATTCTTGTGATACCACTGATTCGGGATTGCATCATAAATTGTCCGAAGCAACGCATTAAACTTTTTAAAATCGTTCGACGCAAGATGCTCTAGCAAAGCCTGTCCGTCGGTCAACGCTTTTCCATCATCGAGCCCGATATAGGCCAGAAATCCCGTATTGAAGTCCTTGCGCACCTCCAAGTTTGGATACTCAAGGGTGTACAGAGTTTCGTCTCCTTTACGCTGCACTTCACCGATTGTCAGATACCCCGACTGAAACATGAGCGAACGAAAATCAATGTCTTCAACATCGAACTTCGTCAACCGCTTTTTGTTAATTCCACCGTTTTCAAGTTTGACAGAAGACACGCGGTCCCGGGTCATTACTCGATACAAAAACGTGGGGGTTCCAGTCTGGAACCAATGAGAATCGAATTCTCCGGTATCAAACAGCTCCAGAACATCCCAGGGGTTGTAGACTCTCTCGCCACTTAACCAGTTGTATCCGTTATACCAGCGACGAATTTCCTCCCTGTCAAATCCTGAAAGTTCAGACGCAAAGACTCGTTCAAGATCTCCTTCCGTGTAGCCGCAAATCGTGGCATACCGGGGGTCTAGACTGATGTTATCCAGATTATTCAATCCCGGGAACAGACTGACCATCGAGAACATGGTTACTCCGGTAACCAGTACAAATCGAACATCATCATCACAACTTTTAATCATTCCGTAAAACCCGTACAGATAATCTCGATTTGCTTTGGCCAATTTCGGATCGTCCAGAACATCAAGTATTGGTTTGTCATACTCGTCTACCAACACCACTGCCTGTTGGCCTGTGGTTTGGTGCAAGGAGCGAAGAAGTCTTCGCAATCGTACTTGCCCTGATAAAGAGGTATCTGGTGGTGCCAAACCAGCATCGCTTTCGGCTTCTTCCAGCTGAACGAGAATGTATTCTTCAATCTCAGCGGGTTCGTTGTATCTTCCGCCAAAGCTAATCCGTAATACCGGATGCTTTACTGACCAGTCCCAGTTTTTGTGTATGGAAAGACCTTTGAATAACTCTTCTTCGCCTTCAAAAAGCAACCGGATTGTATCAAGCAGTAAACTCTTTCCAAACCGGCGGGGACGCGACAGAAAGTAGTGACATCCTTCTCTTACCAGTTGATGAATCAGTTGTGTCTTGTCCACGTAGTAGTAATTGTCCTGCCGTATCGTGCGGAAGTCTTGGATTCCAATTGGAAGGATCTTTCGATTATCGCTTTGCGGTGGTTCGATCATACCTAAATCATATCGTGATTAGTAATTTTGGCGTTAACCATCGTGATTATGCTTCAGTCACCCCATACAATAATTTTGAGGTTAGTGGCAGCAGCTTCGCAGCCGACACTAACCTCAAAATTATGTTTGTCGTGTTCCTGATTGCGGTTGCGGCGGATAACGATGAACCTACAGAGTACGCAGCTGCTGAGTACGCGCCGTGGGTGCGGGCGGACGCATTCCACCTGGTAATAAATTCTCTACGAAACCAGCTCTCTTTTACCGCGACAATTTACTGTCACCCATAGCTGATCTCCCGCTTGTGAGCCTGCACCATCTGCTCCAGCGACTCAAAGTAAAAATCAGGTTTGATTTGTTCGGCTACTTGAGGTGTCGCACCTGAACCTTCCTGATTGGCTCGTCGGTCAATCCAGCAAGTCTTTAGCCCGCAAGCAGTCGCCGGCACCATGTCGTGATGTTGGCTCTGCGCTGTATGCAGAATCTGGGATTTATCAATACCTGTGTTTTGAAGTTTAGACAGCATGTAGTCAAAATTCTTAAGATCCGGTTTGTAGCTGCCAATGTCTTCAGCGGTGAATACTGCGTCGAATTGAATTTCAAGATGTTGATTGCTGTAGCCAAAGCCTGCGTTGTCTACGTTGGATAAGACCACCAGTTTAAAATGCTCTTTCAAATACCGCAATGACGCAACTGAATCGGAAAATGGCGGCCAGTGCCTGATCGACAAAGCAAAATCTTGATGACAACTGTCAGGCATCGACACTCCAAGTTGCGCAGCTATGTGACGGTGTTTGATCTCCAAAAGCCTGCGATATGGGACATCGGGATGTTCACTTTGAATCGCGAGCTCACACTGTGCGTAAAGACCAACAACAGTGTCGCGGTCCATACTTTTTCCAGTCTTTCGAACCACAGGCTGCAACGCATCATGGATCCCCGTTTCCCAATCGATGAGAGTGCCATAACAATCAAATGTAAGGGTTGTAAAATCTGATATCAACATCATATGAAATCCTTAAGCAATAAATACCGCACAAGTTGGGCGTGTGTATAATTTTAAGCCGTTGTTTGTGATTGAATTGCATTGCTTTTGTAATTTTTGCGTGAAATCGTACTAGTCCGACGGCCAGGCGTAATCAGCTGATACAAGACACAATCGCGAAAGTGGCGGAATTGGCAGACGCGCTGGCTTTAGGTGCCAGTGGGGCAACCCGTGGGAGTTCGAGTCTCCCCTTTCGCACCAACTAAGGAAAATAGTGGATGGAACTGAACATCGAAAAAATTAATTCATCTCAGAGGCGGGTTAAGTTTCAATTGCCTGCAGATGAACTCAATAAAGAAATTGAACGCCGCACCCACGAGGTGTCAAGAGAAGTTGCCGCTCCCGGATTTCGCAAAGGTAGAGTCCCTGTCAAGCTAATCCGCAAGGAGCACGGTGAACGCATAAACCATGATGCGATCGTTGCATTGCTGAAAGACGATTTCGAAGCGGCTATCGAAAGCAAACAGATTATTCCTGTCGATACGCCGGTTATTGAAAAATATACGTTTGACAATGATCTGAATGTTTGTGATATTTGGGTCACATACGAAGTTGTGCCGCAGGTTACCGTTACCAATATTAAAGGACTTAAAACGGTGCGACCCGTTGTTAAGGTAACCGAAGAAGATGTAGATCAGGAAATCAGCAATCGACAAACTAAATTTCAAAAATGGAACACAGTAGAGCGTTCAGCAACCTCAGCTGATGGGATTTTGGCGAATGTTGAATACTATAACCATACAGAAAAAGTCAGAAATCGCATTTCGGAAGAACCGGTTTTTATCAATTTAGCAAACGAAGAGACTGACAAAGGGATTTTTAAGGCCTGTATTGGCACGGCAAAAGGGGATCACGTCAGTGCTGAAATCGAATATGACGTTAATCCTTCTGACAAGCCGTCCGACGAGCAACAACAATTGCCTGACGACCAGCAGCCCGAAGTCGAGAAAAGAAAACAGACTTATTTTATCGAGGTTCTTGAAGTGAAAGAACGCGTCGAAGGTGAGTATGAAGTAGGTTACCTTGATGGAATTGATGTCGAATCCGACCAAGATGCGAAATTTCGAGACAAGGTAAAACAAAGTTGCCAAAAAGCCGCAGCCAAACAAGTCGAAGGTGCTATTGCAAATCAAGTGCTGGCCTTGCTTAAGAGTCAAAATCAACTTCAAATTCCAGATAAATTGGCAGTTAATTTACTTTACGCCAATATGGAAGAAAGAGGGTATACCCAGGAACAAGCCGCAAAGGAGTTTGAAAACTACGACAGAATGGAAATGTTCGAGTTGTTTTACATTGCAAAAGCCACAGTATCCGAATTTCTGATTGTTGATCAGCTCACCGAAGACCGTGGCATCCAACTCGATGAACAAGCGATCAGCGAGGAAGTCAAGCAGCTGCAGGAATCAGAGTCGCTCGACCCTGATGATGAAGAATTGAATGATTTAATTACGAAGGCAAAAATAAGAAACAAAGTTCAACAGATGAAAGCAGAACTTTTTGATGAGCTGTTCAACGATTCTGAATGTGAAACTGTCGAGATGGGGTGGTTTGAGTTTCAAAGCTGGACGAATCAATTCAATGTAAATGAACTCCAGGACACAGACGAAAAGCCAAGTGAAGGTGAAAAGGCAAGTCAAGACAATACTCATAGCACGATTTTGGATGCCCAAGGCAATCCAATTGAAAAAGCATCATAAATCGACAGGGACTTAACACACTATGACAGACAAATTCCAGTCAAATGTTTACCATGAGCACGCCGCGCTAGTGCCCATGGTGGTTGAAACAACCGGGCGAGGTGAGCGTGCATACGACATTTACTCTCGGCTTTTAAAAGAACGGGTCATTTTTCTAGTGGGGGCCATCGAAGATCATATGGCCAATTTAGTAGTCGCACAGTTGCTGTTTTTGGAATCCGAAAGCTCTGACAAAGACATTCATCTTTACATCAACAGTCCCGGAGGCACTGTCAATTCCGGTTTGGCAGTATACGATACGATGCAGTTTGTAAAACCGGATGTCAATACGGTTTGTATTGGTCAGGCAGCAAGCATGGCGGCCATCATACTTGCCGGCGGCGCCGCTGGAAAACGCAATGCGCTTCCTCATTCAAGAATCATGATTCACCAGCCAATGGGCGGGGTGCAGGGTCAAGCCTCTGACATTGACATTCAGGCGAAAGAAATATTACGCTTGCGCGAGCGCCTCAACAGAATTATGGTTAAACATACCGGGAAAACCCTAAAGACCATCAATCAGGACACTGACCGTGACAAATTTATGGAAAGCAACGAAGCACTGAAGTATGGAATAATTGATAGCGTTATCAAAAACCGAACATAATCAGCAAATGGTTCTATAAAGTAGTTTACGAACAAAACATTCAAACAGGAGATCTGAATGGCGAACAAAAGAGGAGGCAAACAAGACCGCGGACTGCATTGTTCATTTTGTGGAAAAAGTCAGCATGAAGTTAAAAAACTGATTGCCGGTCCTTCTGTTTTTGTATGCGACGAATGTGTTGAGTTGTGTAACGACATCATTCGCAGCGAAACAGTATCGGACGAAGTGGGTGGGGACAAAGTTAAAACCCAGTTTCCAACGCCGAGCGAAATCTGCGCAATACTCGATGAATATGTCATTGGGCAATCTGCGGCAAAGAAGGTTCTGTCTGTCGCAGTCTATAACCACTACAAGAGAATAGAAAATGACGAGATGGTTAACGATGTGGATATTGCCAAGAGCAACATCCTGCTGATTGGTCCTACTGGTTCTGGAAAAACGCTGCTTGCTGAAACTCTAGCCCGGGAACTGAATGTTCCGTTTACGATGGCCGATGCAACAACACTGACCGAGGCCGGTTACGTTGGCGAAGACGTCGAGAACATCATTCAGAAACTATTGCAAAAATGCGACTATGACATCGAACGCGCTCAGGTCGGCATTGTCTACATCGATGAAATCGACAAGATCTCGCGAAAATCTGACAACCCTTCGATCACTCGGGATGTATCCGGTGAAGGAGTGCAGCAAGCGCTTTTGAAACTGGTTGAAGGCACGATTGCCTCAGTGCCCCCGCAGGGCGGGCGAAAACATCCACAGCAAGAATTCCTTCAGGTGGATACGAAAAACGTTTTGTTTATTTGTGGCGGAGCATTCTCTGGCCTGGAAAAGGTCATTCGAGATCGCACTGATAAAAACGGAATCGGATTTGATGCTGATATCGTGAGCGAAAAAGATCAGGATTTGGCATCTACTCTTTGTCAGGTCGAACCCGAAGACTTGGTGAGATTTGGCCTGATTCCGGAATTCGTGGGTCGTTTACCTGTGGTAGCAACATTGGAAGAATTAGACGAAGAGGCTTTGGTAAAGATTCTGATCGAGCCGAAAAACGCACTGCTTAAACAATACAAAGTGCTATTTTCTCTGGAAGATGCAGAGCTGGATATTCGCCCCGAGGCACTGCAAGCTGTCGCCCGAAAAGCAATGGAACGAAAAACAGGCGCTCGAGGCTTGCGTTCTATCTTGGAAAATGCGCTTCTGGAAACAATGTATGAACTTCCTTCTGCTACAGGGGTAAAAACAGTTGTCGTTGACGAAGAGGTGATTAACGAAGGCCGTCAGCCATATTACATCTACGAAAATGACGAAGCGCGTCGAGCTTCGTGAGCGTCACCGAACAAATGTCACATAAACACAAGGTTTATTTGACAGATATTAAAACAACTTAAAAAAAGACTAGTTTATGGAAGAATCAGTAAATCCAATTACACCGCGACCGATTACGCTGCCGCTTTTGCCGTTGCGTGATGTCGTGGTTTTCCCCAACTTTGTGATTCCACTATTCGTTGGCCGTAAAAACTCAAAGCTCGCATTGGAGTATCTTGACCCCGATACACAGCTGGTGATGCTTGTAGCGCAGCACGATGCGGTTGTCGAAGACCCTGCGCCAGAAGACGTATACACAATCGGATGCATAGCGACGGTTAAACAAACCGTCGTGCTCGGCGATTCTTCAAAGAAAGTGGTAGTCGAAGGGCTGTGGCGCGCTGAAATTGTGCAATTTCACGAAAATAACGATTTCATGGTAGTCGACACGCAGCCGTTACAAACTGTAGCGCTCAACCCGACACTCGCTGATTCATTGATGGACACTTTGCTGGTTGAATTCGAAAAGTATGTCAAAAACAGCCAAAAAATTCCAACCGATATTCTGACCAGTCTGCCGAGTGTTGAGCATCCCGGACGGCTCATTGACGTAGTCGCTGCTCACCTTGTCAGCCAAAGCGTTGCTGATCGCCAGGGAATGCTGGAAATGACCGATGAGCAAAAACGACTTGAGCGCGTTATGGTTGTCATGTCATCAGATGCTGAACTGTTTCAAGTGGAGCGCAAAATTCGCGGGTTGGTTAAAAAGCAAATGGAAAAAAGCCAGCGCGAATACTATCTTAACGAGCAGCTCAAAGCCATTCACAAAGAGCTTGGCAACGGCGAAGAAGCCAAGAGTGAAGTCGACGAGTTGGCAGAGAAGATTGCCGATTCCGGAATGTCAAGCGAAGCGTTTGACAAGGCGATGTCGGAGCTTAAAAAACTCAAAATGATGTCACCGATGTCGGCAGAAGCCACAGTGGTGAGAAACTACATCGAATGGCTGGTTTCAGTGCCATGGAAAAAGCGCTCAAGGGTTCATAAAAACATTACCGCAGCGCAAAGAATTCTTGATGAAGACCACTACGGTCTGGAGAAAGTCAAAGAGCGGATACTTGAATATCTTGCTGTTCAGCAAAGAACACGCAAGAATAAAGGTCCAATCTTGTGTCTGGTCGGACCGCCTGGGGTGGGTAAAACTTCACTTGGGAAATCTGTCGCTCGGGCGACGAACCGGAAGTTTCTAAGAATGTCGCTTGGTGGCGTTCGCGACGAGGCTGAAATAAGAGGGCATCGTAGAACCTACATCGGTTCTCTTCCAGGCAAATTCATCCAGAGCATTGCCAAGGTTAAAGTTAAAAACCCGCTGTTTATGCTCGATGAAGTTGACAAAATGTCGATGGATTTTCGCGGTGACCCCTCATCAGCTTTGCTGGAGGTGCTCGACCCGGAACAAAATCACACCTTTGGCGACCATTATCTGGAAGTCGAATACGATCTTTCAGAAGTT
Organism: Arenicellales bacterium; assembly: GCA_965214785.1. Classification (GTDB taxonomy): domain Bacteria; phylum Pseudomonadota; class Gammaproteobacteria; order Arenicellales; family JAJDZL01; genus JAJDZL01. The sequence continues at coordinate 297,482 of OZ243975.1, forward strand.
ATGTTTATTGCAACTGCGAACACCTTGAATATTCCTCCGCCCCTGCTTGACAGAATGGAGGTGATCAGGATATCGGGTTACACCGAAGATGAAAAAATCAGTATCGCCCAGCAATACCTGATTCCCAAGCAGATGAAGAACAACGGACTGAAGCCAAGTGAGATGTCGATGTCCGAACGGGTGTTAAGGGATGTTGTACGTTACTACACCAAAGAAGCCGGTGTTCGGGGATTGGAGCGGGAGATCTCAAAGATATGTCGAAAAATTACTCGCAAGTTTGTGCAGGAACCCAATAAAACTACTCGGGCGAGAGTCACACCGAAAAATCTCGAAAAATTCCTTGGCGTTCGCCAGTATCGGTTCGGACAAGCCGATAAGGTCAATCAAATCGGTCAGGTGACCGGACTGGCATGGACGCAAGTCGGTGGTGATCTGTTGAGCATTGAAGCGGTCATTATCTCTGGCAAAGGGCGTCATGTTTACACCGGAAAGCTCGGTGATGTAATGCAAGAGTCCATTCACGCTGCGGTCAGTGTCGTGCGTTCTCGTGCACTTCATTATGGGATCAAGCCAAGTTTCTATCAACGCAAGGATATTCACGTTCATGTTCCAGAGGGAGCCACCCCGAAAGACGGCCCGAGTGCTGGAGTAGCGATGTCGGTAGCGATCATATCGGCTTTGACGAAGATTCCGGTTCGGGCAGATGTTGCGATGACCGGAGAGATTACGCTTCGAGGCGAAATATTGCCAATTGGCGGATTAAAAGAAAAACTTCTTGCTGCTCACCGCGGTGGCTTAAGTTACGTATTGATTCCGCAAGAAAACGAAAAGGATTTATCCGAAATTTCGAATAAGATCAAAAACAACTTGAATATCGTGCCGATTCGCTGGGTTGATGAAGCGGTTAGACTTGCCCTTGAGTCTGTGCCCGAAAGTGCAATCGAACAGCCAGAGTTACCGATCAATATCGATGTTGAATCGGATGACACTGACAGCGTAGGTGTAGTCAAGCACTGACTTGGATTTTGTCGATTGCAATTGATTTTGTAGGCCACAAGAGTTAACAATTACGGGGCTAACTACTATAAAATTAACCATTCGATTGAGGTTGGGTATACGCGCTTAAGTCAATCAGCGTATGTCTGACAATTTTTTAATCTATAAATCAACAAGTAGGAGATAGTCCGTGAATAAAACTGATCTTGTTCGCAGTGTTGCTGAGGCAGCAAATCTAACTAAGTCGCAAGCAGATGCGGCGGTCAACAGTGTATTCGATTCAATAGCTAACAGTTTAGGAAACCAAGATCCAGTAGCGATTGTAGGTTTTGGAACTTTTAGCATATCACACCGGGCAGCTAGACAGGGTCGTAACCCACGCGATGGTTCGATTGTCAATATTTCTGCATCCAATAACGTCAAGTTCAAAGCAGGAAAAAGTCTCAAAGAGGCCGTTAACTGAACGACTTGGGTGCTTAGCTCAGCTGGAAGAGCATCGCCCTTACAAGGCGAAGGTCGCAGGTTCAAGTCCCGCAGCACCCACCAGGATCGCTTCGGAGCGGTAGTTCAGTTGGTTTAGAATTCCGGCCTGTCAAGCCGGGGGTCGCGGGTTCGAGTCCCGTCCGCTCCGCCAATAATTCGAAGATCCGTAGTTTATATGACCTGACTTACAGTTCGTATGAACTACGGGTTCAGTTCAATTGAAAAACCTAAATCTGTATCTTTAAAAGTCCCATACTTCCGTGCTCACAACAATCCGGGAAAAAGCCACAGGCTGGATCGCTTGGGCGATCGTTATATTAATCACAATTCCGTTCGCGCTATGGGGTGTCAACTCTTATTTCGACGGTGGCGTTAGCGTAAACGTTGCCGAGTTCGATGGCCTGGAAATTGATTATCAAACATACCAGCGAACTCTTTATAACGAGCGCGACCGCATCCGCCAACGCAATCCTAACGTAAACGCACAACTGCTTTCGGGAGATGTGCTCGGCCGCCAAGTTGTTGATCAGCTGGTAAATCAGACGCTTTTGACGCGAGCCACTGATGATTTAGGCTATCGCGTCAGTGACGAACAGTTGGTCGAAGCGATACGCGCAGAACCGAGTTTCAGCACTGATGGTGAATTTTCCCGACAGCGTTATGAGTATGTACTGCAGCTGTCAGGGATGTCAGTTGCCCAGTTTGAGGCGTCACAACGAAGCAGCGCTTCGGTTCAACAGATTCAGACAGGATTCGTCCACTCCGGTTTTGCGCTTGATGCTGCTGCCGATAGTTTGTTGAACATATTTTTGCAGGAACGCAAAGGACAGTACGCAATTATTGAACCTTCTGAGTTTTTGTCTCAAATCGAGATCTCTGAGCAGGAGATTCAGGACGAATACGACAAAAACAAGGTTCGTTATCAAGAACCGGAAAAAATGAAAGTGCAATATGTAGAGGTTTCGCTGTCCGACTTTGCGGCGAACTTTTCTCCTTCCGATGAAACTCTCAGAGCAATATATGATTCGGAAATTGAGAGTTTTCGACAAGAGGAGCAGCGAAACGTGAGTCACATATTGTTGGACACCGAAGGTGATGACTCAAGCGAAGCAGAAAAGCTAGCTGCTGATCTGATCGAACGTCTTGATTCCGGGGAACAGTTCGGTGCACTGGCAGCAGAATATTCAACTGACGCTGGGTCAGCACAAAACGAAGGCAGTATTGGCTGGATAAGCCGAGGTGTGACAGCACCTGAATTCGACGCGGTGGCTTTTGCGCTTGAACAAGGTCAAATCAGCGACCCGGTGGTATCAAGTTTTGGTGTTCACATAATTCAGGTAAACGAAATACAGACAGAATCGATTAAAGAGTTTGATTTGGTACGTGAGCAATTAGTTGAGCAAGCTGCAACTGCACAGGCAGAAGCTGAACTGTTTGAAATATCCGAAGAGTTGCGAAATATTGCATATGAACAGCCCGAGAGTCTTGATCCGGTAGCAGATATATTGGGTCTGGAGCTTGAAGTTACAGACTGGTTTACGCAAGACGCAGGCGTTGGAATCGCGGCGAGCACGGCAATCAGAAGCGCAGCATTCGGTGATGAAGTTCGACAGCAGGGGTTCAACAGCGATTTGATTGAAACTGAGAACAACAGTTTTGTCATATTGCGACGTTACGAAAATCAGGAAGCTCAGCAGTTAAGTGTTGAAGATGTTGAAGCGCAAATTAAAGAAGAGCTTTTGGTTGCGAAGAGTTATGAAAGAGCAAATGAGCACGGCATGCAGTTGATCGAAACACTCAATGGCGGTGCTGATTGGATTGAGACATTGGCCAGCGAAGGGATTGAGCCGAAAGAGATACCGTCGAGTGATAACGCTGCGACAGATCAAGCGCAGTTTGAGATTTCTCGTCTTGTATATGAATCAAAAAAACCTGGTGCAGGTGGTGTTGTTTACGGCGGTGATTCTTTGAGTGACGGCAAATATGCAGTTTATCAGCTTACCGAAGTCATACCAGGCGATGGATCTTCCGCCAGCGAAGAAGAGCGGCAGGGCATTGACGGTTTACTGAGTTTAAGATTTGGGACTGGCTTATACGAAAATTATGTGGCACAGCTAAGGCAGGGCATTGACATCACCGTCAATGATGAGTTGTTGTAGATCGCACGAGATTTTTGTATTTGCAGCAAACAACCTTGCGGCAGTTCAAAAAGTTGAATGATCGGCAAGAACGAAAATTTAGCCATTGCTGATCAAACTGGATTGACCCCAAAGTCGTAGAAAAAGACTATGTACTTGGGTGGTGGCTACTCGCTGTAAGTGAACAATAATCCTGTTTCATCCCAATCGTGGGTGTTCAAAGGCGGAACCTGAAAAAATCCAATTTTGAAACTTACCGGTTTTCAGAGGATCTGGATTTTACGCTTTAAAATGAAAATCATCTTGATTGCATATTCACACCTCATGTCGCAAACAATATAGCCACAGTATTCGCAACTGTTTGTGCTTATCGTTTCAGTGAAGGCATATTTCAATCCGCCTGGATGTCAGCGATACTCAGCATAGTATTATCACTATTCATGCTAACAACATCGAACCTGCTGCCACTGAATAAACTGTGAATAATATTTGGATATTTCTATAGATCAACCTCGGAAAATTCTGGATCACCAGAAACTCGTCTCGCTATGAACAATCCGACGATATCGGTATTTGGAAAATGCCCGGAGAGTATATTCCTGGCTGCCTTAAAGTGCGCCCCGGTTGTCAAAACATCGTCAACGATGCAGATAATCTTAGGGACAGGTTCTATTAACCTTTTATCCAGTTCGTAATTTCGTTCGATTTCTTTAGGCGATCGTTTGTCACCACTTTTATGAAAAGCATGAATTGAGGTCTTTTGAGCGAGCAAATCTCGAATATCCAAATCTCCATCGGGATTAATCTTCTGTAGCATTTGTATCATTGAAGTCATCATACAATTTGTGCGCCTTATCTTTTGATGGCGGAATTGGTATGAACGTAAGGAGATTCAACTTTTCTGGATTCAACCCTTCGCGGAAAGCGGCTGCGACAACTTGAATAGCATTAATTTTGTATTGCCATTGGCTCGTACCCTTATGCTCAACAGATTTCTTGAAATTGAAAATCAAATCATTCGTTTCACTGTATTGGTAGCCTTTATACGCTGTATATTCCCCAAGAAAGAAACATTCATCCGTTTTCGTCAGATGGACATGGTGAGCTCGAGTCAGATCATCAATTTTGGTGAATTTATGCGGAAAGGTATTTTGCGATGTCATCGAAATTTCTAACTCTGTATGCACCTTTTGCGGCAAGTCTCTTCGGCCATGAAATTTGTGAATTTCGAAAGCAGCTGTCCAGAATAAACAGCTTGCGTTTTTGTTTCAACGCGGCTCTTGCCTGCAACAAGGTGCCAGAATTATCACTGGCTTCGACGATGACTGTTGCCTCTGCAAGCGCTGACATAGTGATATTTCGCTCTGGAAAAAAACCTCGATTGTAGCGAAAATCCTGCGCTTCATATCGTTTCAGCGGCACCTGGCTAATGACAAGGAAGTTATTGGCGATATAGTGCTGCAGATTTTTATTTTCCTTCGGGTATGTATGCGAAAGAGGGGTTCCGAGAACAGCGATGGTTCTTCCGTCTTCGCTGATGGCAGTTTTATGTGCCATAGTGTCGATTCCCGACGCCAGCCCGGATACTACCGTGAAGTCGTTCTGAACCAGTTCGCGAACAAGTTGCCGAGTTCTCGACAGTCCTTCATCAGATGGATTACGGGTACCAATTACCGCTATCGAACGAGAAGACGCTAAATCCCACCAGCCGCTGAAATAGAACAGCTTAACAGGATAGGCTGCATCCTGAAACCTATTGAGATATTCTGTCCCGCCATGAATCCGAACTCCAAAATCCTCAATACCGGCTGCTATAAACTTTCTTTTGACAAAGTCTGCGCAATTATGCGCTTCATCATCCGGAACAAAATCTGATGGAAGGCAGTCAGGATGTTCTGCGAATGTACGAGACAGAGATTTGAACGTGGTTTTACGATTCATCCACAAAGCCTCGTATGCCCCCATTTCCCGAAAAGGTGATATGGCGCGAACAATTGAATTCGGCTCAGCAAACGAAAGTTGCAGCTGCATGTTTTATCCGCCTGTTGCTTGTATCGCTCTTTATCTACATTGTAACTTTGCTTGCGGTACCGCAGCCGACTCAAATCATGGATAGCCGCCTGCAATACCTGCCATCTAATTCTCGAAGTGTGAATATCTGGGTTGAAATTTTGTGTGGCTTGTTCACGCGGGTGAACATAACTTTTGAATTCTCTGAGAGAATGGCTATGTTTTTTCACATCGAGCGACAACAACCCAATTTCACGTGCTGCACTTATTAGAGCAGACAACTTCGGCCAGCGAAGAAGAACGGCAAGGCATTGACACCACGGTCAATGATGAGTTGTTGTAGAGTGCACGACAATTTTGTATTTGCAGCAAGCATTCTTGCGGCAGTTCTGGTCTTTATTGCATATCTTGTATACATATCAATCAAGATTGCAAATTTAACGAGTTTGCGCTGCACTCACTGTTCCCTTCACTAGCAGTAACTCTAAGTAAGATCGCAAACTCATCTGTGGCCCCGACCGCGCACAGGTCGCCTGGCAATCGCTGGCGAAGTCAAGTCACCGGTTTCACAAGTGCTGTTCGACAAAGGTGATTTGCTTGCGGCAACACTGAAATCACCAAAGCCTAAAGCAATCGCTAGTGAGACGAGTTTGAAAACTGTCATGGGGTTAGTCGGTTGATCAACGAACTGAACAGTCGCAGCAGGTGTTTGCAAGCACTGAAGCAGGCGAAGTGTTTTAACAACAACCTCAAGCGCATGGGCCACACCGATTTGAAGGTGCAGGGTGTTTGTGAATCGTCAGGGGTGCTCGAAGGCGCTTGCAAGTTACCGGTGGGCAATCGGTTGAGCCTGCGCGGGATGCATTAGACCGTCGCTGGCGGCATGTGATTATCGCTCTTCGATGCGGCGTCGAGGGCGAACGGTTTGATGGCTTCTGGGAAAGGCAAACGGCTCATTGGAGGGAAAGCAAACGAAGGCTCAGGCTATATATTACAAACTCGTCGTATATTCCTCTAAAAATATTTTTATTGAATTTCGAACCTGATATAAACTATAAGCGATGAACGGAGCCGACCGTTGCGGTTATATTCGACTGTCGGATACTATTTTGAAAATAACTATAGCGATTTATTGGAAATAAAGTTATGAAAACAATAATTTACACGCGTACTCAACAAGGGGGGGGGTGGAACGGTATTTTAGCCTGAAACAACTCCTATCCGCACAAATATTCGCCAGTGCAATTCTGTCACTGGCTTTTGTTTGTACACTTGTCTTTCCCGAGAAATCTTTCTCTCAAACTCCTCCCATCCTCCCATGCAGTATCGAACGGGGTACGATTGACGCGGAAAATCAGTTCACTGCAGGCTCAACGGGTTTGGATTACAAGATCTCTTGCGCTGGCCCTTTAACGAGGGATATTACGCACTCTGACATTAAGGAGTATATTGATGATATTGATGGTCGTGAAGGCCCTGAATTTGTTGAAGGCACTTCGAGTGTGATGATCGATATCAAAGGCGATACTTCTGAGATGTATGGACTGTCTGGGTATTCGGATGCCAAAACAGTGATTCTCATGGGAGAACTCACAAACTCCGCCACTGTAGAAGACGGTAAAGTAATTGGAGTCTCGGCCCCCAACCCTAATACAAACAACGGTCAGAATTACGATCTAAATGTGGAAAACCATGCCACGATAAAATCCCAAGGAAACGGAAGAGTAGGTGTGGCGGTTGACTCCAAGTATGGTGCTGACATTGAATTTTCAAACTTTGGAGTGATCACCACAAACGGGAACCAATATGTACGCACCGGTGATGATGAAGAATTCCCAAATCGTAGATCCGACGCAGTGAGAGTAGGGTCAGAAAATGGAGATATCACAGTCATAAACGAATCAGGCGCAAAAATCACTGCGACTGGCAAGGCTGCTCGCGGGCTAAGTGTGTCAGCAGAAGCGTCTGGTGGTTCTTCTCCAATATCTAGCAACCTTCATCTTATAAATAAAGGTTCAATTACTACGGAAGGTGATGGGCATGAGTTTTCAGGGGGCGGTTTCCGAGTGTATAACGCTTACGGGATGGGAGCAAGTTTGCATAATTCCGACGGTCATATCACCATCGAAAATGCTAAGGGAGCAACTATTACTACCAAAGGAAAAGGTGGAAGAGGAATCACTGCATGGGCAGATGGGCCTGCTTCTAATGTTACCGTTTCCAATGCAGGCAGAATAACAACAGAAGGTGGTGCATGGCGAGCCTCATCGGAAGACTTCGACAGACGTGCATACGGTGTTTCAGCCCATTCAGACGGCGGTGGAGATGCTACCGCTACGAATTCAGGTATGATCACAACGGGTAATCGTGAAAAAATCGAAGACCCAGGAACAGACACAGGAATTGGAATAAGCGGTACGAGTGCACACGCATTGCGATCAGTGACAGGAGGTGCAACTCCAGGAACAGCCACCGTCAATAACACCGGTTCTATTATGACCTACGGTAGTTTGGCTCATGGCATGGTCACCTGGATCAACGAGAATGACAATCGCACTGGCCCTACAACAGCCAAAGGAATGAATTCAGGCAAAATTACGACGCACGGCGCCGGTGCCGACGGTGCGACCATCTTCACACCGATCAGTTCCGATGCGATGAGCATCGTTTCAATCGTCAATCAGCTTGGTGGCACGATTATCACAAACGGGACGGGCTCTGAGGGAATCGAAGCAGCATACTGGATGGACAGCTTAGATTATTCGGATGCTCTAGGAACGGCGCATGCGGAGAACCATGGCACCGTTACTGTCAATGGTGATGGTGACGCGAATTTCATCGCTGGTGTGAGAGCAGATTTTAGCGCAAACGTAGATAACAGGGGAAGAATTCTCAATGGTGGTGATGCTACTGTAGTAAACACCGGTACTGTAATTGCCCAGGGCAATGGAGCGGTCGGTCTGCAAGCATCGACGCATGGAACCGGTAAAGCACAAGTGACAGTGACGAATGGTATTGTTCGCGCAGGTGCCGAAGCAGGTGAAGAAGAAGGAAAATTTGGCATCGGAATTGAGGCTCGAGTCGCAACTGAAAGCACCGCCGATGACCCAAGTGATGATGTTGATGTGATTATTCTCGTGTCTGGATCATCTGCGATTGTGCAAGCGTATGGTGCTGACAACAATGATGGTCCCTCTTACGGCTACGACGCGTTAAACGGTATTGCGATATTGGCGGATGCTGGCGATGTGGATACAACGCGTAACGGGCACTCGCAGGTCACCGTGCGTGATGGTGCCACGGTTTCGGCGTTTGGGCTAGGTGGTGGATACGCCACTATGTTTCGCAACGGCAGCGGCACACTGAATGTCTTCGGTAGCAGTCTTACGGGTAACGTTGCATTTGAGAGCGGTGAGTATGACGACATTCTAAACGTTGAGGGTTCCGGTTCGATAAAAGGTGGTGTAAATTTTTACGGCGGTGATGATACGCTGACCGTGACTGTTTCTGAAAATCAGACTTTTGAAATCACTGGAAATATCGATGGTCTCGAAACATTGAAAAAGAAAGGATCAGGTTATGCTCGCTTCGGTGGAAATATTAATTTTCAAGGCAGTACCTTGAACCTTGATGAAGGTGTATTGGTCATTGCGGGAGCGTTACATTTAGGTTCCGGTGAATTGATTGTCAAAGAAGCCGGCAAGCTGTCATTTGAAGTGACAAGTTTAGGTGAACATGGATATGTCTCAGCCCAAACGGTGCATTTTGAGGGCGTTGAATCGGATGAAGTTTCGGTCCACGTTCAGTTAAACGCTGATCTCACTGATGAAGAGGCTGAAAGTCTACGAGACGATATTGTTAATGATGATATTGGTATGAGGTTCATGTTCGCGGAAGTTACTACTGGTGACATTGGTAACCCGATGGAAGGTGATGCGGTTACTAGCATCAAACTTATGTCCGAAAGCGAAAGTGGTCAAGTGGCCGACATTGGAACCATTTCGGAAAATGATGGTGAATGGGAGACTGTGTTCGAATCAGATGAAGATCAGTCGATTGAAGATTTAGCTCGTTCCAGCATTCCAAGCAGTGAACCTTCATCGAGTCCAGGCTCTGGTGGGTCTGATTCTGGCTCTAGCTCCGGCGGGTCTGGTTCTGTTTCTGGGTCTGGCTCCGGCGGAAGCGGATCAGGAAGTGGAATACTGGGCCTTGGATTGCTGGCTGTTCTGTTGGCTTCCTTTGCAGGAGATGATGCTGCTGAAGCCAGTTTTGGAGATTACTACTTCAGCACACCTGAATCGGCATTTGTTGCATCCGTTGATGATCGCGGCATGTTGACAATAAGAGAATCAGGTGATCAACCCTATCAGATGTGGGTGCGAACAAATCAATCCAATCAGCCGATGCATTCGGTGGGATTGTCTGGCACCGGTATTACAGGCAGTGAAATTGGCTTGTCCCTGTACGGAGATGATGATTTCTACATCAACGCTTCAATTGCGCCGAACGTGGTTGGAGAAGTGGAATCTCTGAATCTTGCAACTCAAGGCAAGCTCTACTCTTTGAGCAGCGGTTGGCAAAATGATCAGTATTTTGCAGGTGTACGATTGTCGCATGGTGAATTCGATACGCAATCGCTTATCGACAATTCAGTCGTAAACAGCGCGCTGATCAGCAATTCTACGATTCGCAACACTCAAGCGCAGTTTAGGACCGGTGCAAACTGGATGATGGACAAACTCCAATTCACTCCATCCGCATCGATTCGGGTTGGAAAATTTGACCAGAAGTCGCATGTCGCACAAAGTTCTGTTTTGACAGCTAAGGTTCCTGGATTTTCCCAGACCTATACTGGTATAGAACTAGGTTTGAGTATGACTTCGACAGATTGGATGAGTTTTTCAGACGGTGTCAAATGGAAGCCGAATTTGAAGTTTCAAACAATACGAACCGATTCGAATGACGTAAGAAACCTGACGATGACTCAATCCGACAAACTCGGGGCTTTGAGTTTTCAATCCTCTGCCGGATTGCGAAACATGCCAAAAATGGTCAATAGCATGAGTTTTGGTGCGAAGATAAAATCGGCAAAGTCTGATCAGGCGGAATGGAAGTTTGGAGTAGCTGGCATTGAAGCGGACGGTGAAGATCATTACGCTGCAATGGTTGGATATCGGCTGAAGTTCTAGCGGTCATAATTTGCGTCGATAGTTTTTTTCGAACTATCTTTCGTCAATTCTTTAATCCGCAGAGGCAAAGCGCCTCTGCGGATTATTTCTTGGGTAGCGCCTTGATAGGCGTTATTGTGATATACGTGGTGGAGCTCAAATGATGTGGCGGCGCAAGTTCGCTACCGATGTAGTTTTTACGCTAGGTCTCGCGAGATATAGTGAAAAAAATAACACGGACACGGCTAGGGACTCAATGGACAGCTATGAACAGACCTTCCCAGGCGTAGTCTAATCAGCGTTCAACCTGGTCTGAAACTCACCAACTACCCACAGAATCTGATCGAATATCGGTCTATCGCCATAAAACATCTCTTGGCGCATTCCTTCGTAATCGGCCTGCCAGGCTTGGCCGGTTGGCTTCCACTGTAATAACCACAACTGACGGCGGTTCAGCGCCCTGTAATCGACCCAGGTATGGCGGAAAAAGAATCGGTAGTGGGCGGCAATCCGTTCGAACAGATCAAGATCCCGTGCAGATTCATCACCTGCTATTTTTCTTGTAACAATAACGCTATGACAACCTGATAGCGGTTTTCATCTGTCTGGGTCACAAACGATAAATCAGTTGATTGAATCGGTCAAATCCCGATTAGGAAAATCTTTCGGTCATTGTTTTGTTGTGATGAAGTCATGCCTGAATCATATTATGATTCATACGTATTAAGTACTATTGCTCCCAGATGTTTCCCCAGGCTATTCAGTTGATCTCATATTTTCTGATTGACGGCGTACGCAGGAATAGATTTCACAATAGTCTCGAAAACGATTGGATATCTTGTAAAATAGTCTAACAAATGTTAATGAAGACTGAATATATGCAATTATGATTAATCGAGAAATTAAACGAATCGTTCAAGACCGCTTGAAACGTTTTGATAGTGTAGCGCTGCTTGGTCCAAGACAGGTTGGCAAGACGACGCTCGCACGTCAAATCGCAACTGAATGGGAAAACGGTGCGCAATATCTGGATCTCGAACATCGATCCGACCGAGAACGGTTGGGTGACAACCCACTGACATTTTTTTCGCGCCATTCTAGCGAGCTTGTTGTTCTGGACGAAATTCACCGTGCCCCAGAGATATTCCCGGACCTCAGAGTGCAAATCGACGATCATCGCGCGAACAAAACGCACGGGAAATTCCTGATCTTGGGGTCAGCATCTATGGCTCTAATGCGCCAGTCTACCGAAAGCCTGGCAGGCCGAATTAGTTTTGTTGAAATGGCACCACTAACATTATCGGAAGTGTGGAACCATGCCGTATTACACTCTGAAAGCATAGAAAACAAAGTCAACCAACTTTGGTTGCAAGGTGGGTTTCCGCGTTCATTTGAAGAAGGTCGATCGGGCAGCATGGAATGGCGCAATGATTTCATTCGCTCATATCTCGAACGTGACCTTCCACAATTCGGACTGCGAGTATCCTCTGATCAAATGGATTTATTCTGGCGAATGATTGCAAATGATCAAGGGGGACTATTCAACGCCAAACGTTATACGGATTCCTTGGGTGTGAGTGGAAACACCGTTAGACGCTACCTGGAAATTTCCAAACAGCTGCTTATGGTTCGCGTATTAAGACCCTGGTTTTCGAATCTTGACAAACGACTGGTTAAAGCCCCGAAAACATACGTGCGAGACAGTGGAATTTTGCATGCATTGCTGAATATGCAGACCACAAACATTCTCATACAACACCCGGTGGCTGGAAAAAGTTGGGAAGGCTTCGTTATCGAAAACCTTATTGAAACTTCTGGGGGAAGAGCAAGGCCTTATTTTTACCGTACAAGTGCAGGCGCCGAGATTGATTTGGTTCTGGAGTTTGCTGCGGGAAATTGTTGGGTGTTCGAAATTAAACTTTCAAACAAACCCACCTTGACGCGTGGATATTTCAGCGGTGTAGATGACATTCAAGCAGAGCGTAAAATTCTGATTTATCCGGGAAAGGAACCCTTTTCAATGCGTCATGGTGTAGAAGCAATGCCGTTGCTTGAAGCCATGAACGAAGTAAGAACAGCAGTAAATGCCCAAATTTGATATGCATTACGTTTCAAGAAGGCTTTCATGGACAGATGAAAATGGCACAGAACACCATTGCTCTGAAAAAGACCTATTGACCGACTTTCAATATCCTCTCATTATTCTGGGTGATCCAGGAATGGGAAAAACTGAGTTGATGAAAGTTCTTGGGAAATCGGGTAAAGGAAAATTTTTTCAGGCGGCCAGCTTCTTGAGACAGCGTAATGACTCGATTCCAGCTAATTCACTGTTGATCATTGATGGTCTAGATGAAGTTTCGGCCATGGAACAACAAGACCCACTCCACAATGTGCTAACGAAACTCATTGCATGTGGATGCCCTGATTTTATTGTTTCGTGCCGTACAGCAGAATGGCGTAACACAACCGCACGTCTCGATATACACGATGAGTATTGTCATACTCCAAAGGAGTTAAAACTTCACCCATTGTCTGAAGACGAAGCGCTTCAAATTTTGGCAAACTACACTGATCGAGGGAAAGCAATCAAGTCAATTGAATCTTTGCGTTCGAATGGTCTGACAGCTTTATTTGAGAATCCGTTGAATTTACAATTTGTTGCGACAGTCTTAAGCAAGCGCAACAATCTTCCAGAAACAAGATTTGACCTTCTTGAAGAAGCAGTTGCCGAAATGAGTCGAGAGAATAACCCATATCACTGCCACAGTGTGCTTACAAAGCATTCCGAAGATGAGATTATGGACGTGGCGGGTTGCATAATGGCTACGATGCTGATTACCGGAAAGGAACGTGTTGCAAAGGCGCAGAACAGCGAGGGAACTCTTTCCCTGAAAGAAATGTCGGGCTTAGCCGACCCTCAAATTACCGAAGCTGTTCTCGGAAGCAGGTTATTTTTCGGTGACGCTGAAACAACAACAGAGTCTGGTATTTTCTTTTACCCTTCGCATCGCACAATAGCTGAATTTCTGGGGGCACGATGGCTGGCTCGGAAAATAGAGAACACGCAAAATCCGAAGCAAGTTACTCAGAGGCTTCTTGGGCTGTTATCTGCACAAGGAGGGTTTCCTGCATCGTTACGTGGTTTGCTTGCATGGTTACCGAAATTCAGTCCTGAACGATTAGGACCCAAGGTCATTGAGCAAGATCCTTATAGTGTTCTTTACTACGGTGATAGTGATCACCTTTATGCGAGTCAGGCCAGACAGATTATTTGCGGTCTTGAGCGATTAGCCCTTTTTGATCCTTACTTCATATTCGATTGGTGGGATATGAAGTCGTTAAAAGGATTGGTTCAAATTGAGTTGCTTGATGACATTCGGTCCATCATCATGGATGCAAATAAGCTATCGAACTTGAGAGTATTTTTCCTCAAAGCAATTAAAGGGGAACCAATTGTGGAGGCGATGGAAACGGAGCTTCGAGATGTTTTTTTCGATGCAAGGCGTCCAATATACGAACGCAAGCAGGCTTGTATCGCTTTATTTCACATGGGAGATTGCGAAATCGACTGGCCTTGTGAACTGGAGCAATTATCCGACTCAAGCAGCGAAGATTCAGACAGACTCGTCGTGGAACTAATTCCTGAAATCGGAACCGGTAAATTCAGTGACAATCAGATTGCAAGATTCGTTGTCGCACATACTGGTTTGTTGAATTCAGATTATGACGAAAATTTGGACTATAGCTACAGTTCACTCAGTCATTTGAAATCAACGATTCCAGAAGAACGAATTACAGCAGTCCTAGACCAACTGACAAGCATTGTTATGCTTCATCGTGATGCTGACGAGTGGTTGAATTCACCGAGACGAGATGCTGGGTTTAGAACAGCTTGCCGATTCGTTAGTACTCTAGTTTATAGACTTGTTCAATACGATCTCGACTCAATCGAACCGAATCAGCTCTGGAATTGGATGCGAGTTTTCTGGAGCGAATCTGTTCCTTCGACCGGAGATTATCGTTTGGCATGCGAGTTGATTAGTAACGACGATCAATTGCGCCTCGAAATTCAACGATTGGCTTTGTTCACTCTGGGCACGGAAGATGAATTCGGCTGGCGTCAAATGCGTTTGATGCAATTGTTTGAAAAATTTGAATTGTCCAAAGATGATGCACTCGTTCACCTATCGGAACTCGTTGAACGAAATGTCCCTAAAGAACGCAGATGGTGGATCGAACTGGTGGATCATTTTCGAAATACCGATGATGACCTGATTCCAGAAGAAATTCAGAAAATAGCTCAACCCTTTGCGAAAAGTGATCAAAATCTTATTGAACTTCTCACTAAGAAACCCAAGCCTTCAAAATCAACTGATTGGGAAAAAAAGTATCGACAACAATTGAAAGACTCAGAACGCTGCAGGACAAAACAACTCGACGAGATGCGTAGGCGTTATTCCGCCCACATTGACAACATACGCAGTGGCGAGCTTGAGTGGATATTGCAGCCAGCGTATGTTTATCTTGGTTTTTCTTTTGACTTTGGATTGAAAACTAATTGCGAGCCGACTGAGAGAATTTCGCAATGGCTTGGTGACGAACTTAAGGATGCAACCCTTGAAGGATTTGAAGCAATCCTAAAACGATGTGACTTACCGTGCGCGAAAGAATTCGCAGAGAACTATGCAATTTCCCAATACTGGAAAATTCAGTTTCCAATGCTGGCTGGCGCGGTTCACAGGCATCTAACCGGAAAGAGTTTCGATGATCTAACTGAAAAACTAGTGCTATCACTGGCAATTGTTGTAGACAATAACCAAGTCCCATTGAATGAGCGCTACCCAAGCCTAAAAGAAGAATTAAATAATCAGTTTTCTAAAAATTTCGACACCATCCAAACCTATCGACAGAAAAAAATTGAAATAATGTTGGCGGCTAAAATGTCGAATGTTCCTGGACTCTACCAATTAGTTCATGACCATAACGAACGCCTACTTTCTGCACGACTTTGCCTGAAATGGCTCCAAGACTATCCAGCATTGCCACTGAATATAGTGAGCTTACTGACCCACTCGGTAATTTATGCTCCTGACAATGAACGAGAGCTGTTTTGGCGTAAGTTGGCCAAAATAGCTAATCAGCGTTGCGGAAGCGGAAAGTTGAATCGAGACGGTATTGAGAGCGAAGAGCGTATTTTCTGGCGTTCAGTTCAATTTCTAGTCGACTTCGACAACGCGATTAAACACATTCCAGATATCACAAACGAAAACAAAAACCTGCTTTGGTCATTATCTGACGCCTTCTTGGACCGATATTACCAAAATGAACAGGCAATACCTTTGACAATCAATCAATTGAAATGGATTGTCAACAAATTCAGGAATGTTTGGCCTAACACCGAAAGACCAAAAGGGGTAACGGTAGGCATCACAAACCCTTGGGATGCGACACAATTAATTGAGTGGGCGATTGACCAGATTGCAAGAAATCCGGCGCATGAAGCACAGTCAGCGCTCATCGAAATACGTGATTTTGCCGACGACAGCTACACAACCAAGATATTGTCGGCAATTGCACAAAATCATCGCGTCCGGATTGAAGCCAATTTTTCCAACCCCACTGTTTGTGAGTTCAAAATAATTTTATCAAGTCAACCACCGAGATCAGCTACAGATCTACAGTCAATCGTTCTAAACGAACTGGAAAATTTGCAGAGCAAGCTGAGGGGACATGAGTTGAACATTGTGAATGATTTTTACGACGATAAAGGGAAACCACGAGTCGAAAGTGACTGTCGAGATCAGATGTTAATTGCTATGGGGAATTTGCCTTATGAAATTAAGGTTCCTACTGAAGTCAGGATGCCACACAATAGACGCAGCGATGGAGCATTTAAATTCAACGATATAACAGTTCCACTTGAAGTGAAAGGGCAATGGGGCCACAAAGTTTGGACGGCGGCTATAGATCAGTTAGACCGGTACTACTGTATTACGCACAATTCGGAATCAAAAGGAATCTATGTCGTATTTTGGTTCGGGGAAGCTGTGCCAACAGGTAAAAAAATGAAACTACCCCCGAACAATTTGCCCAAGCCTAAAACCTCTGAAGAAATGCGTGTAGCGTTGGAAACACTTGTTCCAAAATCGCGAAGCCATGATGTTGCGATTGTTGTACTTGACGTTTCGAGACCATGAATCTTACACGGTGAGAAGCGGTAGGAAAGAACGGTAACGTTCTTCCCTACCTCGCGCAATGTCGTTAATGCCATGCATGGCACTAACGACAAAAAGCGGTGATCCAAGCTTACTCGCCTTGATTATTTCGGAAATTGACCTTATCGGATAGTTGAATCAATACAGTGTACCGCGCGAAGGCGCATTGCTGCTGTGGGTGAGAATTCCTGGTAAGGTAGCGGAAACCTTGGTTGGGATTCGATGCAGCGTTTAGGTGAGAGATGTGCTATCTCAAAAAGGTGCACTGCAGCTGTTTGAATTTTGTGGATGCGCCTGTCGTGCTTCGTTGTACTTGTGACTATAATCCCAACTTAAGCGGCGTGAATATACAAATCATTGACATGCAAGCACGAAACCACACCAATTCAGATGCTGCAATTGCTCATGAAATTGCAGCAGTTGTTGGCGCCGACAACGTTCTAACACAAACGGAAGCGTTACGTCCATTTGAGTGTGACGGTCTGACGGCTTATCGGCAACTGCCACTGCTGGTGGCTTTACCGGCAAGTATCGAGGAAGTCATTGGCATCATGAAGATCTGCAAACGCAACAGCGTTGCAGTCGTCACACGCGGTGCAGGCACAGGACTTTCTGGCGGAGCCCTGCCACATCCCGACGCAGTGCTGCTTTCACTTACCCGCATGAATCAGATCCTTGAAATCGATTCTGATGCGAAGAGCGCTCGAGTGCAGCCGGGAGTGACGAATCTTTCAATTTCAAATGCGGTAAAGCATCTTGGTTTGTACTACGCCCCGGATCCTTCGTCACAAATTGCCTGCTCAATCGGTGGAAACGTAGCAGAGAATTCCGGTGGAGTTCACTGCCTGAAATACGGGCTGACAGTTCACAATATTCTTGAACTCAAAGTGGTCACAGCTGACGGTGAACTGTTGACTGTAGGCAGTGCCGCTTTGGATAGCCCCGGCTATGACCTGCTGGCACTGATGACAGGGTCAGAGGGTATGTTAGGTGTTGTAGTTGAAGTTCGAGTCAAGCTGCTGTCAATCCCTCCAGTTGCCCAAGTCGTTATGGCCGCTTTTGACAGTGTGGAAAAAGCAGGGCAGGCCGTAGCAGGGATAATCGGCGGCGGTATCTTGCCGGCAGGACTCGAGATGATGGATCAATACGCAATTGAAGCTGTAGAGGATTTTGTACATGCCGGCTACCCGCTGGATGCAGTAGCAATTTTGCTGTGTGAACTCGATGGCACACAACAGGAGGTTGTTGATCGAATCAAACAGGTAGAAAACATTCTTCGAGATTTTGGAGCGACAGGAACCTGGGTGGCAGAAGATGAACAGGCTCGACAGCGATTTTGGTCCGGACGAAAATCAGCTTTTCCGGCTGTAGGCAGAATATCGCCTGATTACTACTGCATTGACGGCACGATTCCCCGTCGGGAACTGGGCAAAGTGCTGCAAAAAATTCAGCAGTTATCTGAGCAATATGGTCTTCGGGTTGCCAATGTCTTTCACGCAGGAGATGGGAATTTACACCCGCTGATTCTTTACGATGCAAACAAGGAAAATGAACTTGAACAAACCGAAGAGCTCGGCAATGAAATTCTTGAGTTGTGTATCGAAGCAGGGGGTACTGTTACTGGAGAACACGGAGTGGGGGTTGAGAAATTGCGCCCGATGTGTCTGCAGTTCCAAAGCAGCGAATTAGAACAGTTCCATGCACTGAAAGCAGCGTGGGACCCCGAGACGCTGCTCAACCCTGGCAAAGCTGTTCCGACTTTGGCGCGCTGTGCGGAATTCGGAGCGATGCACGTACACAAAGGACAGTTACCGTTTAGTGATTTGGAGAGGTTTTGATTTGTCTGGCGAAGATCAAAGTGACGCTCTGGTAGAAGCAGTCCAGTCAGCTTACAAAAGTTCGCATCCTTTACGGATTCGCGGGTCTGGAAGCAAGTTCTTCTATGGCAATCCGGTGGTCGGTGATATTTTGGACATATCTGATCATTGCGGGATCTTGTCGTATGAGCCGTCTGAACTTGTTCTGACAGCCAGAGCGGGGAGCAAGATTGCAGATATCAACAAAGTTTTGGCAGACTCAGGGCAAATATTGGGGTTTGAGCCGCCTATGTTTGGTGAAAATGCAACGCTTGGCGGAACAGTAGCATGCGGGATTTCAGGTCCTCGCAGGCCTTATAGCGGTGCTGTGCGGGATTTTGTACTGGGTGTGAAGTGCATAAACGGAAAAGGTGAGCTTCTTTCGTTTGGCGGTCAGGTCATCAAGAATGTTGCAGGGTATGATATTTCACGATTGATGACAGGAGCGATTGGCTCATTGGGCGTGCTTTGTGAAATATCACTTAAGGTGCTGCCAAAAAGTGAAGTTGAAGTCACGGTTTATCAACAAACAAGTGCGAACAAAGCGCACAGCGAAATGATTCGATTGGCGGGTTTGGCTCTTCCGGTGTCTGCAATGAGTTTCAATGCGGGGGTATTTCGCATTCGGCTTTCGGGTACTGAAAACGCAGTATGCGCAGCCAAGCAAGAAATTGGCGGTGAGCTTGAAGAAAATGGAAATGAATATTGGCAGCTGCTGCGCGAGCATCGGCTGGATTTTTTCAGCCGCAATCAGCCGCTTTGGCGTCAATCGGTGCCGCCGACAGCGCCGCTTGCAGATCTTGGCGGCGACTGTCTGATTGACTGGGGCGGGGCGCTTCGGTGGATTTACACTGATGAGACGGAGTCTTCAATGTTTGAAACAGCCAGCCGCTTAGGTGGACATGCAATGATGTTTCGTGCGCGAGGTCTTTGGCCGAATGACAGATTCAGTCAGCTCGATGAGACAGCGATGAAAATTCATCAAGGATTGAAAAACGCATTTGACCCCGCTGGAATCTTGAATCCAAGGATCATGTACAGCAATCTGTAGCATTCTTTGAAGTGCGCAGTACCGTTTTATGCAAACTCAATTAGCCGATTTTATTCGCAATACTCCGCAAGGGGAGGCAGCGGATGCAATTCTTCGAAAATGCGTGCATTGTGGTTTTTGCACTGCCACCTGTCCGACCTATCAGCTGCTCGGAAATGAACTCGACGGGCCTAGAGGTCGAATTTATCTGATCAAACAGATTCTTGAAGGAGAAGAACCTACCGCTCGGACTCAGTTGCATCTTGATCGGTGTCTGACTTGCCGTTCGTGTGAGACAACCTGTCCATCTGGTGTTCACTACGCTCAGTTACTGGAGATTGGACGCGAAGTGGTTGAAGACAAGGTTCCGCGCAAGGCGCTGGAGCGAATTGTTCGGCGATTGTTTGTGTTGCTGCTTCCTCAATATCTTTTGACAAAACCCGGGTTTGTCATCGGGCAGATGATCCGCCCGATGATTCCAGCGATACTGCGCAAATCAATTCCATCCAAACAGCGCACAGGCGCCTGGCCAAAAAACAAACACAAGCGCAAAATGGTTATTCATCGCGGCTGTGTGCAGCGCGCAGCGAGACCTTCTATCAATGCGGCGGCGGCGCGGTTTTTAGATCATCAGTCGATTACAGCTGTCCAGGCCAAAGACGGATGCTGCGGTGCGCTCGGGCTGCATCTTGGAGATCGAAAGTTTCTGGAGAAAAACGCACGAAAAAACATTGATGTTTGGTGGGATCAGATTCAAAATGGTGCTGAAGCCATTGTGTCAACAGCCAGTGGCTGTGGTGTGACGATCAAAGAATACGGTGAGTTAATGAAACACGATCAGCAATATGCGAAAAAGGCTGAACAAATCGCATCTAAAGTGATCGATTTATCGGAAGTTGAGATTGACGCACAGCAAACAGACAATGTGAATCTGCCGGATAAAGTTGCCATTCACACGCCTTGTTCACTTCAGCACGGGCAGCAAGTTACAGGTTCAATTCAGACAATAATGGAAAAGTTTGGCATTGAGACAAGTTTTGTTGCGGATTCACATCTTTGCTGCGGTTCAGCAGGGGTGTATTCGATGCTGCAGCCAAAGATTGCAGGTCAATTGCTGGACAATCGAGTCGCTGCGCTGGAGCAGGGCTCTCCTGAATGTATTGTTACTGCGAACATCGGGTGTCTGATGCACTTAGATTCCGGTGCCAGCGTGCCGGTCAAGCACTGGGTAGAGGTTGTTGCGCCACCGAAGACAAGCGCAGGGTGAAGCCAGCGCAGCTGAAAGATGGCCTGGTGTTGATCAATACAAGTATTGCAGTCGATTAATAAGTGTGAGCGGTTGTGCTGAGTCAAAGGTTTGGATAAATCGCAAGATTGCCACAAGTTCGGCACAGCAGACAATCGAATACAAGACTTTTTTAAGATACAACGAAGCAGCAGTGAACTTCATTTTTTTTCAAAGTCACGGGATGGTTGTTCGCACTCGGTCATGATAGTGAAACAGTGAATAATGATCTGCACAAGTACAGCTTGAAAGCGTGTGCGTGTGAGATGGCTTAAAAGAAACTAAGAAAAAACTAAAAGGCAAGAGAGGACACACAAGTGACTGAAAACAGCTTTACCTGGGCTGATGGGTTTGTAGTGGACGTAGCCTACGCAAAAGAGTTTTATAAAAACCTCTTTGGCTGGCGTTTTGTTCAGCAGCACGCTGAACATGGTGCAGAGTATTCACTTGCCTGCATGGATGCAAGCGCAAGTCCACCTGAATCGACGAGCGTTGCAGGTCTGGCTGAATGTCCAGATCCGCAAAGAAAAATGAATTTTTGGAACTGTTACATCAACGTTGCGAGTGTCGACGATGCGGTTAAACAAGTTCGAAATGCGAAGGGATTCGTTTACATGGAGCCGATGGACGTCATGACTGCGGGCCGCATGGCAGTCTGTGCAGACAGTCAAGGGGTTGTGTTTCATCTTTGGGAACCGATTGATCACATTGGGTTCCAAATTAAAAATCAGCCCAACTCAACTTGCTGGTTTGAATTGGCGGTGACTGATCTATCAAAAGCGGCTGAGTTTTACGCAGAAGTTTTCTCATGGTCTGTGACTTACAGGGAAATGCCTTGGGGAAGGTATGGGCTTTTTAGCAATGACGATGGACTGGTTTGTGGAGCACACGATCAGATCGATCAAACCCAAGGCGTGGAATGCTGGCTGCCTTATTTTCAGACAGAGGATTTGGATGAGAGTTTGCGTGTTTGCCGAAAGTTCAAAGGAGGGGCTGTTTACGGTCCAAAACAAGAACCTGAAATGGGCAGGTATGCTATCGCAACCGACTGCGAGAAAAATATGTTTGGACTTGCCGAGTTCCTTGAAAGTTCAAATTAGGGTGTTTCGGTGAAATTTACAACTTACAACATTCAATTTGGTCGGGGTCTGGATGGGCGAATTGATCTTGACAGAATTGCCCGAACAGTTGAGGGCAGCGATGTAATAGCGTTGCAGGAAGTTGAACGGTATTTTGCTCGTTCGGGAAATGTCGATCAGGTTTTAGAGCTGGCGAAACGATTCGATTCTCATAATTGGGTTTATGGCGCTGGTGTTGATATTCATTGCGATGTAACGGATGACAGAAAAGGAGGCGAGCAGCGTCGCCAACAGTTTGGCAATATGCTGTTATCGAAGACGCCTATCCTGACTTCGAGAAATCACCTATTGCCAAAAATAGGATCGACAGGTCCGCTTAGCATTCAGCGAAGTGCGCTGGAAGGTGTGATTGTGTGTGAGGGGCGCAAGGTGCGGGTGTATTCGACTCACCTGACTCATATCAGTGCTAGAGAACGACAAAGACAGGTAGAAGAGATAGTGAGAATTGATCGAGATGCGGTTTTCGAGAGCGGTCCGATTTCAGGGAATCCGGCGAACACTCCGTTTGACGAACAGGAACATGTGTCAATGCTGCCGAGAGACTCGATCGTGATGGGAGATTTTAACTTTACACATGATTCGAACGAATACAGTCGAATGGTCGGGGATGTATCGGACTATGGCGGAAGAGTTTCAAATCCGGATGGTTTTGTAGATGCCTGGGTGGCAGTGGGAAATGAAGAAGCATCTGGCGTTACAGCCGAAAGGCGAGGGCAAGATGTACGAATGGATTACATATTTGTCCGTCATTCAATAAGCGGCGGCATTCGTTCGGTTGAAATCGATTCAAAAGCGATGGGGTCTGATCACAAGCCTGTTTCGATGTATATCGACTTTTGACAGCGTATTGATGAGCCTCAGCATTGAGCCGCTCGCAACAAAGTAGAGTGTACGAAGACTGTTCGACAGGACTACTGGGCTTTGTCTATCCACCAGTCCCCAACGCCGCAGTGACTGCTCCAATCAAATCACGAGCTCAATATATTTGTTTGAGCATGGATGATCTGTGATTTGGGAGGGTTTAGTCGAGCTGAACGTAGACTTCGCCGTCTACAATTTTGACTGGATAAGTTTTTAAGTCTTCCTCAGCAGGATCTTCGACTACCGCTCCTGTAGCGATATCGAATTCAGCGAGATGCAAAGGGCACACAATTCGACCGTCCTCAACATAACCGTCTGACAGACAGGCATACTCGTGGGTGCATACGTTGTTAATTGCGTAGACATCGCCATTTAGCATAATCAGTGCCAATTCTTCGCCGCTAACATCGACAGCGAAAGGTACTTCATCTTCTAATTCTGATAATTTTGCTACGCAGTGACTGTTTTGCAGACTCATAATTGTTTTGTTGTGATAAATGGTTTTTGGGGTTGTAAGTTCAGTGATGAGATGGACATGTCAAATCGGATTGTTTTTTCTTGTTGGCGACAGCTTCGGCTCGAAAGCGCTAAAGGAGTCGATACTGGTTGTGCTTACAAAGTATGACTAATTCAAATTCATCTAACACTGTTCGCGACAATGCCTGAATATTTCACAGATTGTGTTGTCGTTTGGAAATACAGTTTTCCGAACGGAGAATTTTAACAAAATGGAATTTGTCGCATTGAAACAAATTCGCTTTCGGAATGGCGAGTAGTAAACAACGTTCGATGCCAAGCGATCGCATATCAGGGGGTCGGTTTGCTTTGGTTCGGCTGATTTTCGACTGGCCAGGTTAAAGCAACAATTTCTCGATCTACATTATTTACAGTGATGCAGTGTTAATTTACCCTGTCGTGTATACGCTAGTCGCCTTGGTACCTATCGATTACTGTTGGAGATTGAAAAATGTTGTTCGCAAGGACTTTTATTGATGCTCGACAACAGATCACAGTGACGAGTTACAAGACAGTATCGAAGAGTATCATTATCTGCGTGAGAGTGTCTTCGAATACGCAAGTATGAACGTTTCATTTTTGCAACGCTCAGACGCTTTCTGCCTCTCGACCCCTGTCGAAAATCGGTCAAATTTGCCTGAGAAAAAGTACACCTGAGTCTACCCTCAGTTGTACTTGCGGAAGCTTCTTGGTATGGATCAATCCGTGCTGGTTGGCAGAACGATGAAACCCAGGGATTGGCAAACTATGGCTCTCGTTGGGGAATTAAAGGATCGAGCGAAGTATCCGATGGCCTTGCGGCAGTGTATCAGTTCGAGGATTCAATTAATGTAACCAACGCTAACGCTAAGCACCCCGCTGGACGCGTGTCATATGTAGGGTTATCTGGTGGTTTTGGCACAATAACACTTGGTCATACCTGGAAAGCCGGTTACAACCACTTCGGTGGCATTGTAGATCAGTCTTTTTGGAACGGCGATCCTGAAACAGGAGCGCGCCATAGCAACGCTATTTCATACTCTACAGCAGTTGGAAGCTTGAGTTTTCAGGTTGATGTAAATGCTGATCGTGGTACTGATAAGTCCACTGATAGTGCCCAATTTGGAGCAACTTTACAAGTAGGCGAAAATGGCAAAATTGCGGTTGCTCACATAGCACATCCTACTAAGGATATGGATCTTCCGGATTACAAAACGGCATCTATGGCTGATGGCGATGGCGTTGTATCGGCCGCCATAGCAGCCAATCCAACAGCACACATTGATGATCACAAGTCAAGTTTTATCGGTGGCGAATACAAGATCGGTGATATAGCTTTTCATCTTGGCTATGCACAGCATAAGGAAGATACCGATGCAAAAGCCGCAATGTGGAAAAAGGCAGTAGAGCGCAATGTCGCAACAAATGTCGTAGGGTCAGATGCAGGCTATGGTGCTGGGCTGAAGGGCGGTGATTTGCTTAACAGAAAGGGTAAGACAGGATTCTTTGGACTTTCTGGCGGTATTGGAGATACAGGAGTATCCTATGCGCTGATGGTAAGGAACAAGAAGATTACTACAACTTCAGTGACCGCCTCGCAACAAGATCTTTATACAGCATATGACAAGGCATACATGGACTTCAGCATGGCCAATACGGATCCGAATGCTGCCGCGAAAAATGGTGATCCTATTCCTAAAGAACCTGACGCTGTCAGGAAGCCAGGAATTGATCCTGATGAATTTACGGGTACCAATACTGAAAAAAGGACTGCTAATGATGGTACTGTAGACCCAGATCAAGAAACAACAGACCGAATGCGAGGCTCAATGAAGTCAACAGCTAAAACATCCCCATGGATGGTTAGGTTGTCAAGAAGTCTCGGCGGTGGTGCGAGTGTTCACTTTGAATACGTCAACGATGATAATGACGCAACGAAAAACACTTCGCTGCTTGCTCTGAAAGTGGACTTCTAAACCCGTAACTAGGAGTCACCATAAAAAAGAGGCGCTTATGCGCCTCTTTTTTTGTCTTTATGGAATGATTATGCTAGAAATTAACCTGAAGCCCAAAAACTGTTGTTGCTTTTGTTTTGTCTTGGTCTGGTTCACTGTGTTCAAGATAAACAGCAGTTCCAGTGCCTAGACTGCGCGATAAACCGATAGTCCAAGATGTGTGCTTGTTATTGTCCACATTTTGAACAACGAGATTATCGTCATAAACGCCCATGGTTGGGTCAGTATTGTCGGCCTCGGCATCGACAGATGCTGGATCTACCAGAGCCACTTTCTTGCCGCTTGTTTTCTGATTTTGAAATTCCAGAAAATAGCTAACGCCAGTATCACCCAATGAACCACTTGCACCGTAATAGACGGTCTTTACTTTTTGATCCCTAACTTCGTTAGCCATTCCATACGCAACATCCGCAAGCAAATCTGCTCGGGCTTTTGCCTCATCTGCGTCGTCAGAGGTGGCGGTGGGTAAATTACCAGTAGAAGTCGCGCCAGCATCATTAGTAGAAGCAGCTATTGCCGCTTTAAAATCTGCGTCTGTAAAACTTCCCGTTCGAGAATCACTTGTCTTACGCTGTCCCATGCCTAAATGCAGCGTCATGCCGCCAACGGTGTATTCTCCAACAACAAGGGAGGCCTTATTTTTCTTATGTTCCGCTGCGTCATCGTTGATATGCGCAAACGCAACCTTTCCGTTTTCACCAATCTGCAGTGTAGCGCCGATTTGCGAAGCGTCTATATTCTTGTCTTCTTTTCCGTTAGAGTCCTTTTTTGACATTCCACCGGTTTTATTCGCAACAACATCAGCTTGAAGGCTCACACTACCTATAGAGACTGCATACGATATTGCGTTACCAATTCGAAATGAAGTATCCGGGCCGCCAAGTGAATAGCCGTGATTTGTTGAACCGCCAATATGATTATATGAAGCGCTCCAGACTTGACCCATCGTTACAGTTCCAAATCCACCGGATAGCCCCGCGTATGAAAGGCGTCCGCCAGGATTTCCAGCGTTTGCCGCGTCAATTTTTGTTTCAAACTGATAAACAGCGTTTAAGCCGTCGGATAGTTCATGCGAACCCTTGATGCCCCAACGCGACCCATTGTCTACGACACCGGAGTAACTTTTGGATTTATCCATGCCTGCAGGTGCATTTTTCCACATGACATCAATCCTGCCATACCATGTGGCTTCCGCGAGTACAACTGAGGGTAGACTCAGTAATCCTGCGAGAGCAAATACTAAAAATGATTTTTTCATGTTTTATCTCCAATGAAGATTTGTAAAAAACTGATTCTTATTAAGCGTTTATCTAATATTTAGTAAATATATAAGCAATACTCATAAGATATCTCGGTGACAAATGTTAAACAATAAATATCACTAAAGTTGTACAAACACCCAGAAATGTGGTTCATTCGCTATAGGCGTGCATTTTATGTTGCAAAAATGCAACATATACATGTCAAGCACCCTTAACTTCGCTTCCTATCGCCTCTATAAACGGACATGATATGGAATCGATTACCCTGCAAAATGAAAAGATCTATTGAAGGCAAGAACTATCCGATTAGCGATAGGCAAAACTCAAAGTGACGCACGTAGTAAACTTATCATGAAACCCATCTACTGATATGCAACCATCTTCGGAACACTATCGATAATTCATTGACGCGTGGACAAATGTTAAACCGATTCGATAGCATGTTCGCTTCATCAGCATTTCCGAACGAATGGTATTCGCTCGTCGTACTTGTCTGTTTTCCTATTATTTTCTTCGTCTCACTTCGCATTGTATTTTTGTTTCGAACACATGCTTCATGGTTTACATACTTCATTAGAATTTCTGCTGGACTTGTCTTGACGGTTCTGACTATTTCAACAGCCCTCCTCTTCCTGACTGGGGTCGCAATCCAGTTGCAATCATTCTTCTCAGTTCAATATGTTGTTGTACTACTGCTGTCTGGCTCAATAACCGGACTCTATCTTGCTTATCAGGCTGGCCGACAATTCGAACCCTGGGTAATAAGATGGACTGAACGGAAAACACATCGCGCAGGCTTGCAAGACAAACAGACAGATATCCGAGCAGTTCATGAAGAACTGAAAGGGCTTGAGAAATTCGACATAGACCTAAATCGGGAATTTTCTGATGCAAGAAAAAACAACAGTAAATACTTAGGTTCGACTCACGACCGCACACCGATATATATAGATCGGCCAACATGGAAACGCAGCCACGTCCAAATCATGGGTCCACCAGGTTCTGGCAAAGGGATTCAAGCAGGCGTTGTTTTGACGCAGGCACTGAGCTACGGAGATGCTGTATTTGCATTCGACCCAAAAAGAGATGAATGGGCTCCGAGCGTATTGCAAGCTGCTTGTAAAAGCGCAAATGTCTCTTTTCAATATGTTGATTTAAACGATCCCACTCCTCAATTGAATCCGCTTCTTCATGCATCTGCGGATGAAATAAGTGAAATATTCTACGCTGGATTCGGGCTGAGCCGAAGCGGTAGTGACTCAGATTTTTACCGTCTTGATGACAGAAAAGCAGCAAGGTTCGCTGCCTCCTTGATTAAAAAGAAGACTCCTTCATTGAACGAGATGAATATCGAATCAAGACGAACCGCAAATCGAGATCTGTTACAGGGGGCGAGAGCATTCTTCTCTGCATTTGATGAGATTAGCGAATTGTCATGTACTCAGACCCACGAAGGGATTGATCTGTCTGCACCATTGCGCAACGGTGGATGTATCTACATAGTGGGGTCAATGCGAAATGATCCTATTGTCATACTGCAAAAGATGATCTTAACGAGAATCATACAGTTAGTTGAGAAAACAGTCGATCGAAAGCGTCACTGTTCGATATTTTTAGATGAGTTCAAGTATTTATTGAGTACTATCACGGTCAATACACTGGGATCGATACGGGACAAAGGGTGCAACATATTACTTTCTCATCAGTCACTAGGCGACTTTTCCAACTGTGGAGCCGATATCTCGGAGGCAGCTGTGAGAACGACTGTGCTGGATACAACGCCAATAAAGTGGTTATATCGACCATCGGACCGAGATACTGCTGAATGGGTAGCGAATCAAACTGGAAAGATTGTTGTCGCCACACAATCAATGAATGCAGATTCAAACCTTGAGTTATCGGAGTCTTTATCGGCATCCAGAACTGTCAGTGAAACCCAGCGAAATATGTATGACCTAAATACAGTAATGAGTTTGCCAAGCGGTTGTGCAATTTGCGTCGGTATTGG
This sequence comes from Arenicellales bacterium, assembly GCA_965214785.1. Classification (GTDB taxonomy): domain Bacteria; phylum Pseudomonadota; class Gammaproteobacteria; order Arenicellales; family JAJDZL01; genus JAJDZL01. The sequence goes on from OZ243975.1 coordinate 326,443, forward strand.
CTTACCCAAGTTAGCAAGCATTTCAAAAATTCAGGTTTCAAAGAGAAACATGCATGTGTCACCGGCCACTCCGCAAAACGATCTGGAAGACGATCTTTTAAGACGCATACCTGTACGTGTTGGTGAATCAGAGCCACTACACACTACCCCTTATGTATCACTATTCGATAGAGAACCAAGAGAACGCTTGCTGCGGTTCTTGTTCGAAGAAACATGGTCGCATATCAATTTGATTCATGAACTACTTGACGAATTAACGAACGTTCAAATCGAATCGATATTGGCGGAGTTAAAGGAGAACAAGTTAATACGGAGTCATGAAGTTGATACAGGTTATGACACCTCAGATGAGGTTTGGGGCATGGGACAACTCGGAATATCATATGTTCAAGAGACATTCGAAATCGAAGAATCCAGACCTGCGTTTGTAAAAACAGCTGTTAACTTGGTGTCTATTCGACATCAGCTGGACCTTCAACAAATGAGATTAAAAGCAGAGAAGAAGGGTTGGCAATCTTGGCAAAAAGTCAGGTCTAAACCAGCAAATAAATTAAAAGCAATCCCAGATGCTATTGCCACTCGCCCCGATCAAACAGTAATCGCAATAGAGGTGGAAAGAACTGTTAAAAGTGTTACTCGCTACTCTGGAATCCTAGTTGCTCACCTGAGCGCACACAGACTTCGTGAATGGGATGAAGTTTATTACCTCTGTCCCAATTCAAAGACAGCAAATCGTATTCGAAGAATCTTCGACGAAATTACAGAAGCTGAACATTTAGGAAAGTTGGTTGCGATTGGGGAGGACCATAAAGCGCTATTTCATATATTTTCATATGAAGAGGATTGGACGTAAATGCGAAAAATGTTCTCGCCTGCAAAAGGTTTCATATTTGCAACATTCAGACCCTTTCTGACTCTCGATACCCGTCGAAAATTGGTCAAAATAGCCTGAGAAATAGTACACCTGAGTCTACCCTCAGTGGTACTTGCGGAAGCAACTTGGTATGGCCGGATAGATGTCAATTGGAAAAATGCACCTTCCGGTGCGACAACAGCCACAGACAAGTCCAAGAGTTACTCTGGTCTCGTTGACAATGGCTCACGTTGGGGAGTCAAAGGTTCTAATGAACTTGATGACGGTTTGACCGCTGTATATCAATTTGAAGCTGGAATCAAAGCAGCATCGGATGCCACACAAAGTGGACGGTTGGCGTATGCAGGCCTTTCCGGTGGGTTCGGAACTTTGGTAGCAGGTAAAATTAGTGCTGCCGCCTACGGTCACGCTGGTGCGATGGTAAATAATGGGTATGCCTTAGGTGGATCGTGGCTTGGATCCAAACTCGAATCAGGAGTTTCATATGCCACTTCCGTGGGTAGTGTTAATTTTCAAGTCGATGTTCAGGGCAAGAAAACTACAGGCATGTCCAAGAAAGATGAAAATATGCATGAAGACAAGAACATAGACTCGTCTCAGTTCGGTACAACCTTACAACTTGGTGAAAATGGTAAGATTGCTTTATCACATGTTAATGGCGATGCCAAAGCAAAGGAAAGCAACAGTAGTACATTGGTCGTTGGAGCATATTCAATTAGCGGAATGACGATGCATTTGGGCATGGGTCACCAAAAATGGAGTTCTTCTGCATCCGCTCCTGATGCCGGATCAGACACAGGCCAGTTAGCTGATGGCATGAGTCAAAACAAGAACACAAAAGTCAAGACTGTTTTCTACGGTGCCGCTGGTTCATTGGGTGACACGGGTGTAGGCTATTTTCTGGAATTTCAAAACCACAGAACAAGTGGAAAGAAATTCATGAACAATGATGGAACTGTGTCTCAGATGAATGTTGACAAGGATAAACACACTTCATGGACAGTGGGTTTGTCACGCAGTTTGGGTACTGGAACCGCTGTTTATCTTGAGCATTCAGAACCAGACCAAGAAAAAACAAAGGCGACAACGGTTATGGGACTTCAAGTTAATTTCTAAACCAATTTGTCACTAATAAAAAAGAGGCGCTTATGCGCCTCTTTTTTTATCTGTGCGCCAAGCATGGCGCGTAGTGCGGCAACTTTGGCGTTAAAACACCCGAACAAACACTTTGAGGCGTTTTCGATGTGCTGAAACCGTTGCTACCACTGGGTTTTGCGATGGCATGAAAAATCGTTTACCCCAATATTTTGCAGAAAATCACCAATTCTGAGCGATTTTTCCAGAAAGTTTCGAAATTTCACCCCACACAACACCCCAGCATCAGCGCGTCTAAAACGCGTTATTTATAACCCTCAGAATTCGTGCATCTTTTTGTTCTTATTTAATAAATAAACCCACTAGTGTCCCGTTAAATAATCCAATAAATGGGTAACCATTTCCTCAAGCCGTGATATTCATCACAAATTCTCTCGAGCCAGTTAAATTATCTACCAGAACTGATGGTAATCTATCAATTGGACACACGTAACACAGCGAGCGAAATGACATATTTAATCATTTTGCATGCAAGTCGGAACACGTCAATTCGAAAACGATGTAGTTGAGTGGTTCAAGTCAGCGGCCACTGGTACGGATTATACGCGCAGTGCATTGGCGCGGGAATTGTGTGAGCGATCTGATTGGCAAACGCCAAGGGACATCTGTGCGGGGCACAGGCAAGGAAGATACTTGCGGAGCTCGCCGAAGAGCTGTCAATCGTGTTGCCGGCGGCGGCTAAACGTCCGGACAAAGGGGGCTGTTCGCGATACGAGGCTGTGAAGTTGCGATGCACTTTGGAGGACCTTGGCGAAGTGAGCGTATCACCGGTATCGCCACAGCAAACCAGGCAGTGGCATTCGATGATGCACACGCATCATCCGCGAGGTGCGCCGCAGTTACCTGGAGCGACAATTAAATACTGGGTGGTCAGTGAGAGACACGGTGTTGTTGGCGGATTGTCGTTTCATACGGCGAGTTGGCAGCAGGCGGCACGCGACACATTCATCGGCTGGTCAGCTCGAGCGAGAACGGCTAATATTGACAAGGTATTGAACAACTCCCGGTTACTGGTATTGCCGAGCGTTGAGGTACACGGGTTGGCATCCGAAACGCTGCGGCTGGCGCGCACTCGCATCTGTGATGACTGGAACGATGTGTATGGAGTCAATCCGGTGTTTACGTATACTTACATTGATGGTGAACATACAGGCGGGTGTTATCAGGCCGCGAGATGGCGACGGATGGGGCAGACATCTGGACGAAGAAGTGATGATGCAAAACCCAAGCAGGTTTATGGCATTGGTCTTTGTGCCAACTGGCAACAGCAGCTTCAAGCGGTGCCTGCGATTCGTTTTCATGGGTGTCGGGATTTCTACATCAAAGACGCTGCGAACTGGAGTGATATAGAGTATGTTTTTTCGACTCACCCGGACAGACGCATTCGCAAGCGACTTTTGTCGATGGGTCAGGACTGGCAAAATGCTTCTCAAGATCCGATTCCTCAGATTTTTGCGAATGAGGCGAAAAGCAAAGCAGCGTATCGATTTTTTTCAAACAAGGCAGTAAGCGTGGACGACATATTAGAATCCCATCGTCAGGCGACAGTAGCGCGAGGGGCATTGCATGGTGTGGGGCTTGCGGTGCAAGACACCACGAGTGTGAACTATGACACGATGAAAAACAGCACCAAGGGTCTGGTGAAGATTGGCGGCGCTGCCAAAGGAGTGATGGTGCATGCGACAGTTGCGTTTTCCGAAGCTGGCAGGCCGCTTGGGGTGTTGGACATCGATGGTGAGTTTCGCAGACGTTTTAGCGAGCACAAGGAGTTGACTGAGTCTCAACGCTGGGTTGAGGGGTTTGAGACCGCGGCGGAGTATTCTGTTGCGTGTGGAACAGCCACACGGGTGATCAGTGTGTACGATCGCGAAGGGGATGTGTGGGAAGCGTTTGAGGAGCAAAGTCAACGGTCGCAGCAAGCGGGTTTATTGGTTCGCTGTAACGGTTCCCGTCAACGCAAGGTGATTGATGCGCAAGGCGTAAAGGTGGATTTGCGTGCTCATGTTGAGTCGGCACCAGTGGTGGCAAAGCTCACGATATTCATCGAAGCGCAAGGTGGAAAAAGGGCGCGTGAAGATCGCACTGCGAATTGTCGCTGCGGATATCATCTGTTGCAGTAAAGGCGCTTGGCAAAAGCAACGAGACGCTGAAGTTGGTTGCGGTTTCAAGCATTGAGGAATCACCCCCTGCCGGGGTCGAACCTTTGAACTGGCTGCTTTTATGCAGCGAAGGCGAAGCTGATGCGGAAAATGCGATTCGTATTTGCCGCTGGTATGAAGCGCGTTGGGGGATTGAGGAGTACTTCCGGACATTGAAAACCGGCTGCAAGATCGAAAAACGTCAGTTCGATTCCGATGAGAAGATGCTCAAGTGTATGGCATTTGATGCGATTACTGCCTGGCGAGTATTTGACTTGCAGCGTGTGGCGAAGCATGAACCGCAGCTTCCGGCAGACGAAGTGGTGGAACCTGAGGAAGTGGAGGTGTTGTACGTGCTGCTGCACGATATTAATCCGAAACGCCACGACATTCGTCCACCACCAAAACTGAGCATTGGACAATACGTGGTGGACAAGGGTCGGATCGCCGGCTTTAGGCCAACCCGAAGGCAACCTACACCGGGAACGAAGATATTATGGAGAGCAAACGTGAAACTGATGACATCAATACAAGCGATCAACGCATTTAAGTCCTTGCAACAGGCACGCAACAATGACGATCAATACTCCGTGTCAAGTGCGTCCAATTGATAGGGTAAAATAACCAAATAGCCTCAAACGATATTCAAATGGGGCGAGTAGTTACAGAATTTATAAAGTAATCAAATAGGTAACTGAACCATAGTTCAAATGAAGATGATGCCGGTACTGAATGATACCCTTTTTGAAGAACTGACAGAATTCCGTCAAGGCAAGAAGCCGAAAGGCTACAACGAAACGATTAAATGGTTGATGGTTAATGATCAAATGCCGGAGCAAGTAATTTGCTCAGATAAGTACCTCTGTCGTTCGTATGTAGCTAACAGAGTTGGGACTGGGTATTTGAGGGAGGTATTTCAGGTGTCCAAATCGATCGACAAGTTTGTTTTAAACAAATTACCCAAAAAATTTGCATTAAAAACAAACCATGATAGTGGTTCGGTATTTTTGGTTGAAGAATTAGCAAACTGGAGACGGATAAAACGACGAATACGAAGAAAAATGAAAATGACTTATGGTCTTGACAAAGGAGAGTGGGCATATTCTCATATTCTACCTTTAGTATTTGCTGAAGAGTTGATGGATGGCCCAGTTATCGATTACAAATTTCACTGTTGTGATGGCGAGATTTGTTGGGTGCAAATAATATGGAATCGAAAGGAAAGCGCACCCAATGAAGCTAATGTTGACGAAGAATATTGTTCACTTAATTTACATCTGGATCAAAATTTCACGCATTCCAACATACCACCAATACCACCGACATCATGGCCAAAAATGCGAGAAATTGCAAAGGGTTTGAGTCGCGGATTTAAGTACGTAAGAGTGGATTTGTATGAATATAGGGAAACCCCTAGTTTTGGCGAAATGACATTTTGGCCACTCGCTGGAAAATACGCAACGGATGATGAACCCGAGTTTGGAAAATTGCTGAAAGTCAATACAGCCAGTACCAGAACTTTAATTTATGATTTTTTCTCCACTTCTCGTTGTATTGATCAGTAGGGATTAATTTTTCACTGTAAGAAGTATTCCACGACAATCCCCAGACTCATCAGCTGCTGAATCCACTGACAGTCCAACATATCGCTTTTACTACGATCCGGACGTGCTAGTCCCGTCGAGTTGACCAGCTATGCTTGAAATCCGCGCCGGTCAAGAACCTCATAAAGCGCAATCCGATACACCCCCTGTAGACTCAATCGCTACCTCGCCGCTCGAATGATTTTCAAGCCAGCCAACAGATTCAAATCTTTGGTCATCGCGCCAAACATGTTGACCGGTTCCCCACCATCTTCGCCCGCTGGCAATGCCACCGCATTAAACCCAAGTTCCAGCCGATTTTAGCCTAAAAAGGGGCGTAAAGCCTTTATACATCGCATTTGTTGCGATTATTTTAACATTTAATCCTATCCATGTAATATAATACTTTGTATTATTAAATTCCTTTACTTGTAATATTATTTGTATTACAATATTAGTCATGTATGTAGAAACTGTCAAAAACCGAAATTCCCCGCCCGCAATCCTCGTGCGTGAATCCTACTGGCATGAAGGAAAATGCAAAAAAAGAACCCTTGCCAACCTCTCGAAACTGCCGCCGTCAGTGATCACAAAAATCCGCGCAGAACTCAAAAACGTCACAAACACCACAACTGATAATTTTGACATCGTGCGCTCGGTCCCCCACGGTCATGTTGCAGCTGTACTCGGTACTATCAAAAACCTCGGCCTCGATCGGATCATCGAAGCCAAAGCGTCTGTCAATCGCCAACGCTGCCTGGCGATGATCGTCGCAAGAATCATCGCTCCGCGCTCGAAACTTGCAACCAGCAGAGCCTTCGAAACCACTTGTGATACCTTAGGCGAATATCTTGATGTTACCAACGCCGACTGGAATGATCTTTACGCTACCATGGACTGGCTGCATAAACGGCAAAGCAAAATTGAAACCAAACTCGCACGCAAACATCTCGAAGAAGGTTCACTGGTGATGTATGACCTCACTTCAACCTGGGTGTGCGGTGAGAAGTGTGAACTGGCACAATTCGGATATTCGCGAGATAAGAAAAAGAGCACCAAACAAATTGAATTCGGTCTTTTGTGTGATTTTGAAGGTCGACCGGTAGCCATCGAAGCGTTTGCCGGCAATACCGGGGATCCGCAAACCGTCATCTCACAGGTCAACAAGCTCAAGCATCGCTTTGGGTTGTCTCAAGTTGTGATTGTCGGGGATCGGGGGATGTTGACAGCAGCACGCATTGAAGAAGACTTGAAGCCGGCGCAGTATGACTGGATCACGACACTGAAGTCCGATTCCATTCGCCAGCTTGCAGACGATGGTGCGTTGCAGCCAAGTTTGTTTGACGAGCGCGATCTTGGGGAGATTCGCTGTGAGCAGTTATATCCAGATGAACGATTGGTGGTATGTTGCAATCCATTATTGGCAGACAAGCGCAAACAAACCCGTGAACAGCTGTTACAAGCGACCGAGAAGTTGCTTGATGAAATCGTTGCGGCAACAAAAAGGGAAAAGTATCGCATGAAAAAAGAAACTGCAATCGTTCGCCGAGCGACGAAGGCGTTGGACAAACACAAGATGCGCAAACACTTTGAGATTCAAACCGGTGCTGAATTGTTTCATTATCAGCGCAACCAGGCAAGCATTGACCGGGAAGCGGCGCTTGATGGGTTTTACGTGATTCGCACCAGCGTTGACGAAAAGCACTTGAGCACCGATGAAGTGCTTGACAGCTACAAACGATTGTCAAAGGTCGAAAGAGCGTTCCGGTCTATGAAGACCGTGGACTTGAAAGCGCGTCCGATTTATCATCGTCGCGACAATCGGGTGCGTTCACACCTTTTGCTTTGCATGTTAGCTTATTATGTAGAGTTTGAGATGCGAAAAAAACTGGCGCCGCTATTATTTGATGACGAACACGAAAAGCGCTTGAATGTGAAGCCGGCGAGAAAATCCCGGTCTGCGAAACTCAAAGAAAATACGAAACGCACTGCATCGGGTGAACCGGTACACAGTTTTCAGACGCTGATGCAGGATTTGTCGACGGTATGCAGGAACCGGATCCGGCCGATGAAGATGAAAAAGGCTGAATACTGGATGTTCACCCAGCCGACCGAATATCAGCAAAAGGCGTTTGATCTTTTGGGTGTGAAATTGAATATCATCTAATCCTACCCAGTAGCGGGATTTTAGGTTTTCTGGTATTATTAATCATATCATGTACATACACTAGCTATACCGCTGGAGCTTGGGATTAAACTGAACTTCACGGTTCTCTGTTCCACGACGAACAAGATTATTACGAATACGGGATAATCTTGTTCGTCGTGGAACGCACTGTATATGATCGAAACTTGCGGTGTTACGGTGTGATGATCGTTAACTCCCTTCTCGACGTAATAGTAAATTGGCTGTATTTTTGATGTAATTTTCTATGGACTGTTCTGTTGTCTTCAATGAAATATACGAAATTTGAATTTAAGTGTGGTAGCACACTCTTAAACGTTGTTAGGATGGCTTCATCTTCGTGACAACCATCATCAAAACAGATATCTATTTTATCTCCATGCAGAATTTGTTCAAGGTATGCGGCGCAAAGCTTGAATTGATCACACTCATACAACTCAGGTTTAGACGAAGTGAATGCCCCCAAAGCCCGCAGATATGGAAGATTTCCATATATATGTTGCAAATCAATGTCAAAACCTAGACATCTAGAAGTGGGGAAAAGGTCACACCAAATTGCTAACCCAGTGCCTTTGAGAATTCCGAATTCACAAATTGTTGGTGTGTATGGTGAATCATTTATAAAAAATGGTTTGAGGAATTCATGATAGGATATTGCATAATTATGGTGCAACATCCTGTCAGCACCAACCATCGGATTGACCCGCGACAAGGGTTTATTACGGGTGCTTAACGAACTTCTCTTGTATGGAGGAGCATGCACTTTATGTCCGCCGCTATATTTCAGTTCGGTTCCGATTAACCATTCTTTGGAGCCAATAGGTGCGCTAGGATAAAACTGATGATAATATTTCGCCTTAATGAGCAGCCTTACTGCTCTTAATTGCTTTCTGATTTCAGGGGAGTATATTAGTCGCATAACGCGATGATAAAGGTTGGTAAGAAACAACATAATATTTTTTGCAAACACGTACGCATGCATAGTAGAAACGACATCATTTTTCTGGTATGGCGAAAAATGTTTTCGATTCTGGTGGCTGGAATCAAGAGATTTAGCATGATGAATAAATTACAATAATATGCGTAGTAATAGAGAGGAGAAACAATCCGATGGTTAGATGGTTGCTTAATGCAACGCCCCCGTTAAACACAACATCTGCCAAACTCCTGAAAGATGATTTAATACATCCAATGGGAATGCTGCCTCCCATTCTACTAAACTAAGAATTCTAATTTTATGGAATTAGTGCCACACTCTCACAATAGGAGTTGCGAATTCGTCGCTGCAAAATGGAAGATCTTAAATTAATTCGTTACAAAAGACACACTAGGAAATACTTACGATACGCTTACAATCATTATACTTCCTCAAGTAGGACGAATATTCCATCCGTTTGTTACACTAACTGGCATTCGCTTTTAACTTTTCTTCTCGAAGGGCAGGATGAGAGACCCGAATTGGACTATCTGTCAAATCATGTCTTCCCAAATTTAAGACGACGTGTTGCTTGTATTGACATTGGCGCGAATATCGGAAATCATTCTTTACATTTTGCTCAGTTTTTCGATAAAGTAATTTCGTTTGAACCTTTTAATACATCATTCAAACTTCTCAAAATTAATACTGAGCGCTGTGAAAATGTTACTGCTATAAATTTAGGATGTTCTAATACTACTGGGAAATTCACTGCGACCGGATCGCGACCTTCTGGACTCTCTATTCAATCTTCAGAAGACATCGCCCACAAAACCCCTGTTAAATCCCACACAAATTTAGTTACTGAATTTAATGTTGAACTGATAGACAATATTGAGACATTGAAAAAACTCAGGTCAGTTGACTTCATCAAAATTGATGTCGAAGGTCACGAAAAAGCGTGCATTGAAGGTGCTAAGAAATTACTCGAAACTCACAGTCCAGTTATTGCCTGTGAGGTATCTAAACGACAAATAAAGAATGGACGTAGTGATTCAATCGATCTGTTGAAAAACTTTGGGTACCAACACATTTATGAATTTAAGAGAGAGAATGAATCAGGATTGAAACAAATTATTGGGCACTTTAATTGGAAAAAAAAGAAATTGCGTAGTGAACTTAGGTTGGAATTGATTAACAAATTGACGCCTAGGCACCACAACATGGTTTTGTGTTCAAAATCTCCACTCAGCCAATGCGTATCCGATTGAATGCGGTTTGTATTTCTTCCGAATACAGCATCTAATTTCTCACTGCTTAAATTACATTCCCGAACAGTTGAGAAAAGTTGCTAATTTCTATTCTAACAATCACCTATAACCGAGTGAACGCAATACGTAGACTTTGGGATAGTTTAAACCGCATAGAAGACCGAGACTTTGAATGGATAGTTATTGACAATGGGTCCAAAGACAATACAAGCGAAATTGTATCAGTTTGGAAAAGAATTGCCGATTTCAATATCATATCGAAACGGTTGCCGTTCAATCAGGGAAAAGCGAAAGGACTTAATGTAGGAAAAACCTTGATTTCGGGTGAGTTTGTCGTTGTAGTTGACGACGACGATAGTCTTTTCGATAATGCAATAATTCTTATCCAACTATACATTAAGAAGATCAATATTAATCAACGGCAGGATATAGGCGGTTTATGTTTTAGAGCTATTGATGAATATGGAGAGCTTAGCGGCTTTCGTTCTCCAGTCGACCTTGTTACGGAATCTACGAGTTTGGAAATGCAGTTTGTACATAAGCGATTAATATCGGCGGAGCAATGCTGCGTTAGAAAATCAAGTGTGTTCAAGAAATATCAACATATAGAATTGCCTCCTCCAAATAATAGTCTTTTGAGCACTGTCGACCATAGAATATCTCGAAAATATAAAACCATATACATAAATGTACCGATTAAGGTGGTTTACAGACACGACGGGCTAAATCGCATGACGCAACGCCCCCGATTTTATTCCCGCATGTCAATAGGCGGTTATTTGGAATTCCTCTACAGGTTAAATGAACAAGTAGACTACTTTTGGCACTGTCCGAGTTTTTTTTCCCGTAGTGCGAAAAATATGTTCTGTTCCGGATTGCATAATCGCAAACGGCCAAGTGAACAACTTAAAGAATTAACAAATAGAAGAGCTAGAATATTGTGGACAATTTTTGGAATAATTCCAGGAATTGTAAAATTTATGACTGATATGTTGCGTCTTCGCATAGGTAATATAGTTTATGCAGAGTCGAAAGGTTACAAGGGTTATTGAACGAATTAAGCGGTACAATATTCGGGTTTGAAGTGTTTTGCGTCTAATAGAATTCCAATCTTGCAATGGCAGACGATGCCATTCTCAACCGAAAGAAAACCTAAATCTTCCGCCTATTCATAAAAGAAATAAAATTAGTTTGGTTTTAGAAGTGCCAAGATTTTTACCGTGATTGACATTGAACCATACACCGTAGCGGTGACTAGTTGCGGACGCTTCGACTTACTGCGTCGAACGCTTTGCACTCTCCTTCCCAAGTTAGAAGGTTCTGTCGCCAGAATAATTGTTATTGAAGACTCAGGAAACTACGATGTGATTGACACGCTTCGACCATTTGTTCAGAGGTTGTCAAATAGTTGCTATATGCCATCTGCAAATTTTCTTGGAGAAGGGATAGACGTTATAGTGAACGATCGTCCTCTTGGTCAAATTAGAAGCATTGATCGTCTTTATTCCCATATAAATACCGAATGGTTATTTCATTGCGAGGACGACTGGGAATTTTATGGAAGAGAGTTTATTCGAAAATCGTTCGTTCTAATGAAGGAGTTCAATAACATATCTACAGTCTCCATACGAGGGGGAGACATTCTTCAACGAATGGGTTATTTGCTTCCTCAAGAGTTTGAGTTTTCTTCCGTGCGTTATCGTACCATAGATCCCTCAAATTCACGAAATTGGCTGAGAGGGCTGACTTTCAATCCTGGATTGAGAAGGATGCGAGACTATCGAATTGTAGGTTCTTATGCTGATATCGGTGTTACTTCTAGCGAATCAAGAGTTTCAGACATATACTTGGCACTCGGATATACCTTTGTGTACCTTTGCGAACCAGCAGCCAAGCACATAGGTGTAGGCGGTAGGCACGTTATTGATCCGACTAAATTTCGTAAGAAATTTTTTCCGAAATTGAAGTATTCAATCCGCAAAAGAGTGGAACATATCTGTCGGAAAATGGATCATGCGAGTGACCCATGTATACGCGCCATTCGTCGATATCAACATTCGGAGGCAGTTGTAACTAAAGTTACAAATTGAGAAGAAACTTGTGTTACAGCTATGTCTGCGATGAATTGCAGCCGGATACCGCTCCAACGCAAAGGCCTAAATCCATCCCCAACTTCTTGTGCAATAATGATAAGGACGGCTACTAAATGAACGCGTCTAGCCTATCTTTACCAGTTGAATCGAATTGTTTTGGAATTCGTCCTCAAATGCACATGAAGGTTTGTTCACAAATTCTCGATATTACATTTATCAAATGTCAAACTTGCTGATAGTCCAGAGGAGGACGACGACGGATGAGGAATAATTTGGTATTGCCATCCAATAGGCAGTTCGGCATCTTGTTCGCAGGAGTTTTCGGTGCAGTCGCAATTTGGTTGCAATTGAACAATAATCACATGTTGGCAATATTGGCTGGACTTGTTTCCATGAGTTTTGTGTTAGCATCGCTTTTTTTCGAACAGTTGTTATTACCGTTGAACCGGGCATGGATGCGATTCGGATTGTTACTGTCGAGAATCGTCAGCCCAATAATTTTCGGCTTTATATTTTTCTTTCTATTTGCACCTATTGGAATATTGATGAAACTAGTTGGCAGAGATGAACTTCGTCTCAAACAATCGAACCGCACTTCTCATTGGAAAAATAGAGAGGATGGGGCGTTCTCCGCTACTGATTCTTATAAGAATCAGTTCTAAACTATGCTATGTCAATATAGCTTCAATTCGATTGCGCCAGGTAAAGTTCAAGTGGAGGATGTTATGAAATAACCTGGTAATTGAAACCATTCATTGCAATCCAGAGGGTTCGACTCCCTCCCGATAAAGGTTAACCACCAATCGGAAGCGAGTGTTGCATGGCGTTCGGTAACGAATGTCGTGAAGCGTACACAGCAGGCGATGAAGCGTCCTATTGAGCCTCGATATCAGTTTACCGCCGGTGCTTTCATCTTTTTCTCAATGGGAGCAACACTTCTAACACCGTTCATTTGGCGAGGTGGAGGAAAACCGACCGGGGTCGTTGGAACGGCGCAAAGTCGCAGGATGGATTGTCAGGAAACCTGGGAGAGCCTGTATTCTCCGCCTGAGAACAGACACCGGTAACAGGGGAAACCGGATTACAAAGACTACCCCGGCTTGATGCACTGTCTGCGGTGCGTCAAGAGCGCACGAGCGATACACGTAAACAGCAGACTTTGGGCGGTAGCGGCTGGCGAAACAATAAGCCGAAGCGATGGGGTGTAGGCAGTCTTAGCGCTCTGATAGTACTGCTGACAGCGGGGAACTGAGTCCATCGGGACCCGAACGAGGGAAGCGGAGCGTCATGTAAACAGAATCATTGGTGGGAAACGATGGAAAATACACAGAGATTTACAAACACGTCTACGAAACAACAATGGATAGCCGAGCAGGCGAGAACATATCCGGAACGGGTATTTACCTCACTGCATCATCTTATCGACATCGACTGGATGCGGGAGGCGTATAGACGCACCCGCAAGGACGGTGCGGCGGCACTGGATACCGAAAGGCGATGGCACATCTCGACCGCTGGGGATACCCACGTTTGAGGACAAGGTGGCACAGAGGGCGATACTGATGATACTGGAACCGATATATGAGCGGGACTTTGAGGAATGTTCGTATGGGTTTCGGCCGGGACGGGGTTGTCATGATGCACTGGATGCGATTCGCACCGGTGTTATGGCACAACGTCAGCGGTGGGCGATTGACGCAGACGTTGAAAAATATTTCGACACAATTCGTCATGACCAACTGCGCAAGATTCTCGACCTGCGGATCAAAGATGGCGTCATCAGGCGCATGATAGATAAATGGCTGAAGGCAGGAATACTGGATGAAGGCATTCTCAAAAGAAGTGATATCGGAGCACCGCAAGGTGGGGTTTTATCTCCCACACTATCGAACATTTACCTGCACGCAGTGCTGGATAAATGGTTTGAGCAGGTGGTGAAACCGAGACTTCGTGGAAGTAGCCGATTAGTCCGGTATGCGGATGACTTTGTTCTGCTGTTTGAGTATGAACAAGATGCCCGGCGGGTGCTGGAAGTATTGGGTAAGCGGTTAGGGAAATATGGGCTTGTGCTCCATAAGACCAAAACCCGCTTTATCGACTTCCGACCCTCTCAAGGGAAGGGAGTGAAGCACAAACCAAGTTTTGATTTTTTAGGATTTACCCATGTATGGGGAACATCCCGGAAAGGAAACAAAGTTTTGCGACAGGTTACATCGAAAGCGCGCTTTGCACGTGCGGTAAAATCTGTTTACCAATGGTGTAAGGCAAATCGCCACCGACCGCTCAAAGAGCAACAGGAGCGATTGTCTCGTGTAATTGTTGGTCATTGTGCTCACTACGGTATTACCGGCAACGGTCGTCGTCTCTTGCAATTTCGATTTCAGGTTGTTCGTTCTTGGCGCAAGTGGCTTTCTCGGCGTAGTCGAGTTAGCTTTTTGAGTTGGAAGCGTATGAATGAGATTTTGCAGCGGTTTCCTTTGCCATCGGCACGTGTTATGCGTTCTATATATGCTAAATGAGCGAACCTGTTTCATGAGGAACCGAGTGCGTCAATCACGCACGCTCGGGTCTGTGAGGGAAGGGGCTCGGTAACGACCCCTTCTACTTGGAATTGGAAAAACAAATATTTCTTGCGAATATTTTGCAAGTGTTTTGGCAAAACTTGCCAACAAATGCATCAAAATATGAAAAAACACTTTTTGCAACCTTGACTTAGAACAGAATAGACTGATGGCGATTCTTAAAGAACTTTGGGCGTTTCTCAAAGTGCGAAAGAAACTCTGGCTTGCACCGATTATTCTGGTGATGTTGATTCTAGGTGCTCTGTTGATTTCCTTACAGGGTTCTGCAATTGCACCGTTTATCTATACGATTTTCTAGATTTCATGAATATACTTGGATTGTCGGCTTGGTATCACGATAGCGGTGCATGCCTAGTACGAAATGGTTCTATAGTTGCTGCCGCTCAAGAAGAGCGTTTTACTCGTATAAAACACGATCCGGCATTTCCAGCAAATTCTATTCGATATTGTCTTCAGGAAGTTGCGATGGCACCTAGGCAAATTGATTTTGTCGTTTTCTATGAAAAGCCGTTTGTCAAATTCGAGCGATTACTCGAAACTTATTTTGCATTTGCACCGAGAGGATTCGTCAGCTTTGCCAGCGCGATGCCGCAGTGGATTAAGGATAAATTGTTTCAAAAATCGAAATTAATTCATGAATTGAAACTGCTAAATGATACGGCGAACGATGTCAACTGGCAAGATAAGTTGCTTTTTTCTGAACATCACATGTCGCATGCTGCAAGCGCATTCTATCCATCACCATTTCAGCGAGCTGCAGTTTTGACATTTGACGGTGTAGGCGAATGGACTACAACCTCTTTAGCTCTTGGCGACGACCATAAACTAAGAATTCTAAAAGAAATTCATTTTCCGCACTCATTGGGTTTGTTGTATTCCACGTTTACCCACTATTTAGGGTTTAAAGTCAATTCAGGTGAATACAAAGTAATGGGATTAGCCCCGTATGGCAAACCGAAATACGCAAACTTAATCAAGAATAATTTGATTGATATTTGCGACGATGGTAGTTTTCAACTCGATATGAGTTACTTCGGGTATTGCACTAGTCTTAGTATGACTACCGATAAATTCGATCGGTTAATGGGTGGGCCGCGTCGTCAACCTGAAAGCGGTCTGTCTCAGCGCAACATGGATATTGCGGCATCAATCCAAAATGTTACTGAGGAAGTAGTCACTAAACTTGCGGAAAGTGCCGCTGACAACACGGGTGAGCGAAACCTTTGTCTCGCAGGAGGTGTTGCACTCAATTGCGTAGCCAACAGCATTTTGTTGCGTAAGAAAATATTCGACAAGATTTGGATCCAGCCTGCGGCAGGAGACGCTGGTGGTGCACTTGGTGCGGCATTAGCTGCTTATCATCAACACTTGAATCAACCACGTGTATTCTCTGACAAACGAGACAAGATGCAAGGCGCGTATCTAGGGCCAAGTTATAGAGATAGTGAAGTTGAAAGTTTGTTGAGGAAATTGGGTGCTGTTTTTCACAAATATTCAGAAGCCGAAGTGGTAGAACAAACGGCTAACGCGCTTATTGAAGGTAAAGCGATAGGTTGGATGCAAGGAAGAATGGAGTTTGGGCCTAGGGCATTGGGCGGTCGAAGC
The DNA here is from genome assembly GCA_965214785.1 of Arenicellales bacterium. Lineage (GTDB taxonomy): Bacteria > Pseudomonadota > Gammaproteobacteria > Arenicellales > JAJDZL01 > JAJDZL01. The sequence continues at coordinate 342,845 of OZ243975.1, forward strand.
ATAATTGCTGATCCGCGCTTGCCGCATATGCAAAAGCAATTGAACTTGAAGGTAAAGTATCGAGAGAGTTTTCGGCCATTCGCTCCTAGCGTACTGGCAGAAAATGTCGGTGAGTGGTTTGATTTTGAAGATGTCAGTCCGTATATGCTGTTTGTTGCGAGTGTGCATGAGGACAAGCGCACCAAGATTAGTAGCTGTCAAGAGGTCTCGAATGGCCTCGCAAGGCTGAATATTTCTCGTTCCTCAGTACCAGCCATTACACACATCGATTACAGTGCACGGATACACACTGTCGAATTTGATTCGAATCCCCGCTACTATAAATTGATCCGACGTTTTAACGAATTGACAGGATGTCCCATCATCGTGAACACCTCATTCAATGTCCGAGGTGAACCTATTGTCTGCACACCTAATGATGCTGTTAAGTGTTTTATGAACACAGAATTGGATATGTTAGTGATAGAAAACTTTATTCTACATAAATCAAATCAACCTGCTCACATGAATAAATATTCGGAAACATATGGGTTGGATTAGGACTACAGTAGTAATTTTGGTTAACACTTTGATTATGTTATTCATTGTGAATGTCATTTTGGTCTACTTTTCACCTTCGCTAATATACAAGCTAGGTGAACTGCACATTTATCCAAGAAAAATAGATAAGTGTTACAGAACCTTTCTTCACGATGACTTGACCGACGATAACAAAGAACGTCAAAAGATTGTGGTTGTTGGAGACTCGTTTGCTGAGGGAGGCGGTGACGAGTTTCTAATGGGAATTGACAATTACGGAATTGTGAGAAAACTTGATGGTCCGAATACTAACTCTGACTACATTGTAGCTGGAAGAGGCGGTTACGGAAATATTAGTGCTTATAACGAAGCACAGACATGCCTGGAAATTTTAGGAAAATGGACATCTTGGTCATATGATGCCGCAGCAGTTGATAAAGTAATATTTATCTTTTACGAGGGTAACGATCTTTACAACAATATTGACGAATGGGAGAGACAAGAATTTAACGAGAGCCTAAGTGCCAAACGCAAGCGTAGGATACTATTCCCGTTATTCGCAGCAATTCGCACTCTACGAGAGTCTTTGATGGAAATAATTACGCAAGACAACATGGAAGAAAGAGATGCATCTCAGGCAACCTCGACCCTAAATATTGCCCAAATCGGCCTACGTATTCCGCAGTCGTCGCAATTGACAACTAAGACCGTATTGAATACCACAAACTCAGGTATTGAGATTCCACGAATTATTCAAGCTGCAGCTACTGAACTTGACCAACGTCAATTAGAATTGTCTCTCAATATAGTCAAGACTGCCATAGAAAAACTGCATACTCTATATCCAGAAGCTGCGATTGATTTTTTGTATTTGCCATCGGGAGCGTCGTCATATCAATTTGATAAGATCCGAATACGAACTTATCGGGGTAGTCCGACCATAGTAGTTGACGGACGTACAAATGATCAGCGTAGCAATCTGATTAGAAGTAAGTTGTCACGGTATTGCGAATCAATGGATAGGTGCACTTTCTGCGACTCTACGTTAGCCATCAGAAAATATACAAGCAACGGTAAGCCTGTACATGGCCCTATAGATTGGCTACACTTTAACGCTAGCGGATACTCAGTAGTTGCTGATGCTTACAATGCATGTTCTAACAAATAATCCTGAAATACGTTGTGTTCACTTCACTGTAAAACGAAGACTTCGATTTGAGAAATCAATGTTTTGTCCTTGCAGCGAGTATTTGGGAATCAAAGTAATAAATCAAACGCATTCCCACTATGTAGAGTGCTGACATGGCAGTATCAATTTCGAACGCATCAATATCACACCGTTTTCAAACCCTAATCGACTCTTGTTCTTCGTAAGAACAACAATCACAGGACATTGAGAGCACTTTACTATATGAGTTTTTATTTCTTCGATCATAGTGTCGCTGCCATCGCAGAATTGGGAAATTAATAAAGATATAGCCCACCAATCAAGGTAATTCCGAATGGTGACAATTGGACAGGAAAAAGATGGAGAGATATCGAGTTTAACTGCATATTCGCACTGCTAATAACCACTCGCTCGCAAGTTGAGTGAACATACAATCTCACGAATTTGAACACAATTTCGCAAGAAATGTCGATCCCGACATAAACTGCGAAACTATGTTCACTAATCCGTGAATATGCGTTTGTCTTAGAAACGAATGTACATTTACCATCCAAATTCAGTCAAGTTGCCTGAGAATACGTCGACTTCAAGACGTATTCCCTATCCTGTTTCAGTGAAGGTGTTGGACAAGAGTAAAGAAGATATTGACACAATTTTTTACGATGTTTTCTTACATCCGTTAACAAACAAGTTATTCTTCATAGGACCTACGCTATACAACTTAAAACGTGAATTATTCCCGCTTAAAGTGTACGTTAATGCTAAGAAATTAAAACTGCACTATTATCAGATAGAGCGTTTATTTTTTTTGGAATCGGAACCCCTGAACGATCGGTATCTTGACGTTATTGACATCAATTACGAATCTAGATTGTTCGTTGGTAAGACACGCCTTTACCCGAAAGAGGTGCAGCAAAAATTTGATGAAGGCAACGCATTACTCACTATTTCCACTTTGCAGAAAGACAACGAAGTTGAGTGGATAGGTGATTGGATACTGTGGCATCGGCGATTGTTTGATATAAAGCGTGTAGTGCTGTACGATAATGGTAGCAGTAACGTCAGTAAACTCACTGAATTCTTGTCGAGTCTAGAGCCTGAAGTGCATATTATCCTAGTGCACTGGCGCTTCCCCCACGGTATTCAACCTTATAGGTCGGCTCAACATGGGTCATTAAACCATTGCAGACTAAGGTTTCCAGTTCCAAATGGATTCTGTATAAATGTTGATATAGATGAGTACTTAGTCAAATCAAAAGAAGAGCCATTATTGAATTATTTGAACCGTAATATTAGATTTCCATCTCCAGGTGCAGTAGTATTCAAATCAAGAATTATTCCCAATACGGTCCCTATACAACCAGGAAGAGTTCCTAGATGTTATGATTACAATCAAAGGCTTTCAACTTCTTCCGATGTTCACCAAAGAGTTGAGTCGGAGAAATATTTCAAGTATGTTTACAGTTATGAAGACATCGGGTACAACTCCCCTCATAAGACTCGTTCTCACTTGAATCGTTTGTTCTGCCAGCGATTTAGCTGCTACCAAAAAATCCAGTTCTTTTGTGCGAAGACTATTTGGAAAGTTCGGAAAATATTTTTCCAACCATCTTCCGAAAAACCGAAAATCGATTCAATTACTGCCAATGAAACTGATCTTTATTTTTTTCATATTCATGGACTGACTTCAGGCTGGAGGGGGCAACACCGCCTCAAGTCATATTCACAAATACATGACTCGGATCTTATACCTGAGCCGGAAATCAAGAGATTGGCAAAACTAGCTGGAATAATGCTTTCTCAAGAGAATCTGGAATGAAACGTTGACTTCAATGTTCTTAATTCTTAACTAAGCCATCATGATTGCGTTCGAATTACCCTGCACAATTCAAATTTGCAGGTGAGTGAACATAGTTTCGCAAGAACTTGAACGCGCAATCGCAGGCGAAACCTGATCTGTATCCAGAAAACTAATGTCAGTTTACATCGCAGCACCAAAACTAGGATCCAATATATGGATTGCTAACAAAATTATCGGGCGCCTTCAACCGGAGAATCCACAACTAAAGGTGCTTATCGCAGACCTCTATTCGCATCCTTTAAGAAACCGAAATAAAGTCGACGCTGCTAAATTCTTTCCTTCATTTTGTAAAGTTCTGAGCCAAAACGGAATCGGTTCAATCTTCGTGTACGATGTTGTATCCATGGAACGCAACTTGCTAGGTTCGGGTGGCAGGAATATTCTCATTAACCTCATTGCCGAAGGAAGAGATAACAACGCGTATAACGTTTCAAGTTGTGTTCTAAAAAATTTCGATTTTGTCTTTAATCCGTATAATCTAGCGCAAATAGTTGGAAGCAGAGAAGTCACTAATCGTTATCTTTCATCGCGTGGAGTTTCAGTGCCAAGTTCTGATCGACGCTCAACATATAACACCACTGGAAGAAGAGTATTCAGTATGCGGAAGACAGGGTACCCAAACACTGCAATAATTCTGGATTCTTCGGATGAAGCTGACAATGAAAACTACAACACCGAGTTCATTGATACGCGCATTCAGTTTGGAGATAAAATTTACTACACATCTGTAAGAATCATGTGCATAGGTACTCGTGCGGTGAAATTTGTAATTCGAGCTCGAGATTGCAGCGAACAACGACCAGAAGCACGTGATGCCAACACTCCATTGAACGTGGACCTTATCAGATTTCTTTACGTTAGATTAGTTGAAAAAAACCTGAAAAAGCTACTGTCGCTTACCGTAAGAGCTGGGACAGCATACGGACCCGGTTTCTACGCACACGATGTTGTAATTGATAAAGATTCTGGAGACCCCTATTTGTGCGAAACGGAGCTAAAGTTTTTCCCTGACACGTTTATGAAAAAGTTTCAAGGTTTGCTGGACAATGAAGCGGCACTATTTAGTACAGTCAGCTGGAAAGAATATGCAAAAATCTCAGCTCATCACTTCATGAAGTACTTGAAATATGTCGAACACTCATCCGAGACGCGCCAGACTCCCTGAGGGCGGAGTTAAACACACGAGGTAATTATCTGAACACATTCAAGTAGTTTCGTATCTTGCAATACCGATGGGACGTCGTTAATAAGTTATACCCTTTGGGTAGACGGACCAGAAGCATTTATCACTTCTCGAATTTGGTCAATCCTATGCTCATGGATATGTTTTGTTGCATCGTATTCTATAGGCGACTTAATAATGCCACCCGTACGCCATCCGGTATTTAGCCCTCGAAAGTGAAAAAAGCAAATTTCCGAAAAATGTGGGTACACAGTGTCTATTCTTGGCTTCGGAATTTGGTATTGGTGAAAAGTTCTCGTACACTCCCAGAAAACCTTTTTTGTATAGTGAATTAACTTGGTCCGAATCGAGTATTTTTTACGATGCCACCTGTTCAAGATAGAGTCGGTATAGTGCACTGCATTGTAGCCAACGTTATCATAACTAAATATGTATTTACCCCTCCCATACGGTCTCGTTTTCTTTTCGCCTCTCATCTCCTTTGAATTGAAGGCGCGATAGTTGAAGCGCCAACTTCTGACATGATTCTGATTATTCTCATGTCGAATATTCGGAATAGTTTCTTCGCGAAGGAATAGAACACCTGGAGTTGGAGAACTTAGGTGCTTGTCCAGAAATTGCACAAGACCGTTTCTTGGATTTAATTGCAGGGTGGTAAACAGATATTCATCAATATCTAAATTTATACAGTAGCCCCCAGCTACTGCGAACCTGAGACGACAGTGATTGAGAGTACCTCTTTGACAATACTTATAAGGGTAAAAACCATGAGGATACGGCCACATCACAAACATGATATCCATTTTGAGAGGCAAGTTTTTTAGATGATCAAGTGTACTGTTGAGGTTTTCGCTTCCGTTGTCATAAATGATCGCACGTGTAACTCCATATGCACGATGATGCCAAGTTAACCAATCTGATATCCAAATTGGAGGATTATTTTTTTGTAAGGTTGTCAGCGTCAATCGGTGATTGTTCTCGGGATGTCTAATGACCTGATTCCTAGACTTTGGATTCACTTGAGCTCTACATTCGAATGTTTTGAAATGGAAAACGACCTCAATCGAACTTGTCGAGTCTGCATGTAACGATTCCGAATGGACAAATGTAATGCCTTTTATTTGCTGAAGTTTGTATTTCAAACATCGACCGTTGACTGTTATGGTCATAGGGAACAGGCTCTTTTTCAGATTCATCAAGTCCGGTCCGATAGCCACAATCGAATTGGTAGCGGAGTCTAAAAATACATCGTAAAACAAGGTTGTAAAATCAATTCTTGCTTTTATTTCTGTTGATAGATCGGAATATCGAGGATACCGCCTACGGAGTGTCGAATTTTCTGGAATGGTAACGGCGTGAGGCCGGTAAATTTGTAGAGTAATCATCGGATTGAAACAGTATTCACAGAGGATGAACTAATTTGAAATCACGTTTCGACTCTAAGATAAATTAAAAATGTTCGAAGTGCTGATTTCGCAAAAACAGTTCAATCTTGGCGGGCGAGGTCAATTCCAGAAATGGTGGAATTAATCTGCGAAATTCGGGGTTCGAAAATATGAATCCTTGTATCAAGGTCAATCGGCGGCCTATTAACATTGTTTGTTCTAATTCCGTTGTCCAAACCCCAGAAATGAAAAAAACACATCTCAGACCAATCGGGATAAATTGCATCAATCCTTGGCTTCGGAAACTTAAATCGATGTATCAATTTTGTCGTCTCCCACAACAGTTTTTTCGCTTGATATGCGAATTTTGTCCAAAATGAAAGTGTCTTTCGATACTCGGGATTCTTCATTGAATCCGTTACATGAATTGCGTTATATCCCACACTTTCGTAATTAAAAATGTACTTTGTTCTGCCGTATCGATTCCAAACATGTCCTTCACCCTGATACCCAGGAATGAAGTGTCGATACTCAAATTCCCAACACCGAGGCAAAGTTGATTTCTTCGAGCTTTGAATATTTGGAATGATTACCTGTTGAATTAGAACAGTACCAGGGGCAGGGTATTTAAGTCGCTTATCCAGGAACGTGAGTAAATTCATTTGCTTCGAGCAGATCAGATATTCGTCTATATCCAAATTTATGCAATAACCTCGTTTGACAGGAAATTGAAGTCGACAATGATTGAGAGCGCCTCGCTGAGAGAACATATATGGGTCTGTACCGTAAGGAAACGGCCAATCAACAAATATTATTTTCATATCCAGCGATATGTTTCTCAAGAACTCGATCAGATCCTTACGACAGGCACTTCCGTTGTCGTAGAGCACTAACCGATTGACTCCGTATGACCGATAATGCCAGTTCAGCCAATCGTCAATCCACTCCATTGGATTGTCCATTTGCAGTGTTGTGAGAGATAGGCGGCATCCACTGCTGAAATTCGAAAAGTCGTAATCCAGCCGCGGATCAATGAACAATGTATTCGAAAAGGTGCTGAACTTAAACGTGATTTCAAAGGGTTCGTCAATTCTCTCGACTAGTTTCTCTGTAGTCAAAAAAGTGGTGCCTTTGATCTGCATTACCTCATACTCTAAACTCCGGCCATTTAGTTCCAACTGCATAGGAAACAATTCTTGCCTTAAATTTAGCAAGTCCGGACCGACACCAACTATTCGATTTGTGGAAGACTGGAAGAATACGTCAAAAAATAGAGTAGAAGTATCCAGTTTTTCTTTAATTTCCACGGGAGTTGCAGGCAATAATGGAAAGACTTTTTTCACTACCGATTCTTCTGGAAGAAGCAGAGAATTCGGACGATACACTTTCAGCAATGCCATTTTGAATTTGTGTTGTTGTAAGATCGTTCCGCAAATAGATGCATGCTTAAATTGTCTGAGAATTTAAGCTGTGCTTCGTGATGCAGGTTGTCGTGAGCACGAATACGATACCATTTGCAATTGAGGCTGATGGACTATGAAATCACTTAAGAAAATTGTACGCGTTTACAATTTGACTGTCATTTATTCGCTAGATTGCCCGAGAATTCATCAGTTTCAAGAGGCATTCCCTGACCTTGATTGTCGATCTGCATTTCTCACAGTTTCTTGAAAAAGAAAATCTAATCGACGAACGCTGGATTCGACCGTAAACGTAGAAGCTCTATTGCGAAGTTTTTCGCTGTCAGACTTTTGATTAAGAGTGTCGCTGATAGCATTACACATCGTAATATGATCGTCTATCGGAGTGAGTTGTCCCCAGAGTCCATTTTCCAATATTTCTCTTGGTCCATGGGGGCAATCTGTGCTTACTACTGGGCAACCGCAGGCAAGGGCCTCAACCAAAGCGTTGGGGAAACCTTCGTGATTTGAAGACAACACGAACAAATCTGCCCTTTTCATATAGGAGTAAGGATTTGGAAGCCAGCCAGGCATAGACAGATGTTTTTCTATACCAACGGACTGAGCCTCTCTTTCAATCGCTTGTCTCTCTGGTCCTTCTCCCAAAATTAACAACTTTATATTCAACTTTTTTCTCGCTTCCGAAATTGCGCGAACAAGCATAGTGAAGTTCTTTTGTTTTACGAGTCTCCCAACCGCCAGCACTAAGTAGACTCTATCGGCTTTATGGGAGTTACGATCATCGTCCGAAGAAAACCAAGGTGTTAATTCGGATGGTGGTTCAGATGCGAGGTCATAAATTTTAGGATTGATCGGATTGTAAATTGTGATTATCTTTTTCTCATTTACAGGCAAGAGTTTTTGCTCATTTGCCGAAACGCCTTCAGAATTCGCATGTATTGCATCGGCGTGAGGGATTAATTCGCAATACTGGCGGAAATTCTTGGAATTCAACTCGCTTTGAGAATGATTTCTAACTGTCCAAATAATTGGAATCTTTGTTGACGACACTCTGCGTCCCAATACGCTAACCGCACCCGAGTGAAATAAATTGGCGTAGATTATCTGGGGTTGCTCTCTGTCCATGTAGTCGGCTATTGCGGTAGTCCAGAAAAACTGCCGCTTGCGAAAAGGCAAGCGACCAGAATCTGGAGATTTGAGGGCTTTCCAATACTGGACAAAGGAACCGAATGTCAAAGGCGGCTTCACCCAGTGAATTCTTTCTACTGGGATGGAGCAGGGAGTAGACCTTTTTTTCTGAAAATTCCTATCTAGAACAAAGAGCGAGACGGACTCTGGGATATCGATCAGACGTTGCCCGTGAAAATCAAGCAGGACCAGATCAATCTTATGACCTTTTTCAAGAAGCGCTTGTATGTATGTTAGACAGGACGATTCAGTACCGCCACCATGCATACTGTCAATAACTATACAGATATGCACGATTGCCTACATTAATTTTGTTTGAAATCACGAACACCTGATTTGCTGGACAATCAACTTGTCAGATCTGCAGCATCAGTGCGCGAATTTACTGCAAAAAACACATTCATGGAAACAGTATACCCAATTGAATATGGCAGGTTGACACATGAACCTCGGGGGATTTGCACTGTGGTCGCTTCCCTGCAGATTGAGTAATGCGATTGACTATTGAGGATGCAAATCCACCGAACAATAGATTCAATAGATCGCTTCACTAGTGTCCCGTTAAATAATCAAATAGATTCAATTGCTTATACGGCAGCTCCAGTTCTGGTTTGTATCCGTATTCCGTAAATAGTTGAGTTAGTGTTGTTTTTTGAAACAAGGTAGTATCGAGAACTTGCGAAATAGTGTAGAGATTCATGTCCAGAGCCATCCGTTTTCTGATTATCGCAAGTAGCACGTAGACTGAAACAGCAATCCAGATTTGAGTCTTGACGGCGTTTTCACTGATGCCATAGAACGATTTGATTTTCAAATGCTGTTTGATCCACTTAAAGTGCAATTCCACTTACCATCGGTTCTTATACAAGTCAGCTATGGTCAGTGCTGGCAAATACGTATTGTTGGTCAAAAAGATTAAAGTCTTGTCTCGCTCGCGGTCGGCATACTTAATTCGTCGCAGTTTATCAGGATAACGCTTGGCACTTTCAGTACCGGTCAGCACGCCTCTTTGGTCATAGATCAACCCATTGCCGCGGTCATTGGCATGCGAGTAAAGGCGACGGAACTTGGTATTGGATTTGGCGCGCACGACGAAGTAACTGCCATAACTGTGAAATGTATGCAGCCGCTGGTAATCGACGTATGCACGATCCATCACATAGATGGAACCGGGTTCTGGCAAAAAAGCATCAAGAATGTTCACATCATTGAGTTTCGCATCGGTAATTTCAATAAACGAGGGAATATTTCCCTGTAAATCCAACAAGGTGTGTAATTTGATGCCGGATTTGGTTTTTCGAAACGGTGCCCACGGAAACAGCGAAAGACACAAATCGATGGTAGACGAGTCGAGTGCGTAGACGGTTTCGCGCAAATTCAACTCGCTGTCTTCGGGACCGTAAAGTGGACGAGCCATTGCGATCAGACGCTGGGCGAAGTCGGCATAAATCCGCCAGTCTCGATTTTCGTTGGCTTTTGCAAGCGTGCTTCGTGATATGCCGGCCGACAGACCGAGATGATATAGCTTGTCCGAATGACAACGCAGGCACACGACCAGCTCGCGTAAACTGCTTCGGCGACACATCTGAGCAAGCGCCATGGATCGGTATTGTTGGGAACATCGGAATGTTCGAACTTTGTGGTCGCCTCGGTAGCGGTCCACGCATCGGTGAAAGGTTTTCCAAGGCAGGTGGGTCATAATTTGTGAAAAAACAAACTGTCCTTCGTACATGATGGGTATACTCCTGATTGATAATTGATCTGTTTGGAGGGGAGTTGGAGACGGAAGTTTCCACTGAAGTCTCGGACACCCTCCTACAGGTCATTATTGAATAAATATCAATCAGATACAAGCCGTTTTCCTCCAAACAACGGGACAGCAGTGAGATTGAATATGTTTCATCTGAGGACCGTTTGACTGAAGACGAAGGTAATAGCGCACCGTTGGACGGCGGAAGTCGAGACATAGTACAGTGTCTCAGATAGAAAGACACGCGTTTTTCAAATGGAAAATCACACATATTCTCCGTTGTGTCATCATCATTCAGCACTCTGAAAATCTCGAAATATCCAACAATAGAGCAATGCATTTGACTCGCACGGTGGAACGGTTATTTACGGATTGCATAGCAGGTATCAACCGAACAATCACAGGACCTATATTGCGTCAGAATTTTAAAAATGAATTTTGATTCTACCGATTTCTGAAAAACAAGACTGCCGCACAGCGACTTCGTTCAATGAAGAATACTCACATCGCATTACTCATGCTTGATAAGAACTATGGCGGCATGCAGAACGCGTTCGTCAACTATTCGATTGAACTCGATAAGCGAGGATTTTCTGTGCTTGCCATAATGCGAGACGGAGCACTGGCAGAAAATCTGTTGTTGGAAAACAACTTCTCTTCCTTCGTAAAGGTTCAATAATCGCTTCGGCTTTCATGATGTCTTCGCCATTCGATGGATCACCAGGCAGATGGACAGATTCTTCGAAAATTCGCAAAGAGTTTTCATCATGACATTTGGGGGTAGGGCAACACTCTTCGCTGGAAAATCGGCTCAAAATAATCCGTCTTGGGAAATAATCGCTTCGTTGCCTAATCGGGTCAATCACAAGTACTACCGCTACGCAGATATCCTCGTGCCTTCTACCAAGAAAATGGCAGATAAAGACTATCACAAAGACTTGGTGAACCCTCGTTTTTCCGAAGTGATCCCCAGATTTTCACGAGTTGAGCCGGTTGTACAGGTTTCGCCTAAGACACAAATCAAGAATTTATCCGCTGTCGGAAGACTTGTTCCAAAGAAGGGATTTGTCTATCTCCTTGAAGCAATGAATCAGGTAGTTGCTGTTCATCCGGACATTCATCTCAAAATCGCAGGTGATGGTGACGAGCGTCAGAACTTGACCAAAATTTGCAGCGAACTTAACCTCGATTCAAAGGTGGAATTTCTCGGATTTCGAACCGATGTCGCAAAACTGCTTGCTCAGTCTGACTTGTTGATTGTCCCCTCAGTAGACGAGCCTTTTGGCAACGTCATTTTGGAAGGAACGGCGACTGGCACACCGATCGTTACGACACGTAACGACGGTGCGAAAGAGATACTCGATGAAACCACAGCGTTGTTTGCAGACGTTGCATCCTCAAGGTCTCTTGCCGAAGCAATTCTCAATGCAATTGGCAATCCAAAGTCTGCTAGTCAAAGAGCAGAAAAAGCCTTGCAGATATTCAAACAGCACTATATGCCGGAAGTTGTTATTTCCAAACTGAATTCAGTGTTAGATCAGATATCTTGAGGCAGATTTACAAAAGGAACGATAGCCGGATCTATCAAATCACTCCGAGATATCCCGCACTTGCGACCCGATCTCGAAAGTCTCGCCCGTAGTACCGAACATGATCGTGCTCACCGAAATGCAGTTTGCGATTTTCGGGTGTGTCCAGTTTCTCTGAATTTTCGTAAGTTTTCTCCCAACCCTCTACCAGCGGAACCGAAACTACAAAGATACCTCCTTGTACAAGAATCCGGAAAACTTCCTTGCAAGCCTTCATATCGTCGATATGCTCCAGTACATGATTAGCGATTACACAGTCGATGCTTTTGTCCTCAAGGGTGATCTCATGCATATTCAAAGCGATATCTGCTCCGCCACCGGAAAGTGTCGATGTTCGGTAGTTTGGAAAAGTCGCTCGGAGGTTTTTTTCGATTGATGGTTCTGGAGCAAAGTGAATGATTCGAATTTCTGTTCCGAAATTCGAATCAAATATTTCACCGCGTTGAAATCCGAGAATAAACAGCCGGTGTCGTTCTCTCGACTTGCATCGAGGACATAAACCATCAACTCTTGGCGGACGCCCAGCGAGCTTGAAAAATCCATTATAGTTGCAACAAGGGCAAGTTCGACGAACAGCAGGGCGTGTTCTGCCCCATAATTTCAGAATGTTCATGTGAACATCTTTTCGATTGCCATAGTCTTTGGATGAGATTTCGTATTCTGCCTCAATGTCATGCAAGGAACGGATACACACGCGTGCAATCTAGATGAATTGCCACAGTTACACGCAAAACGCCTCCAATGTGTTTGATGAATCATGAAGCGTTGTTAGTGCGCTTCTACCGCTGTATATTCGCGAATGGCAGACTTCCGTAGTAATCTTGCAATTTACGAAGAATGTCAGATTTTTCTGAAGCTGATTTCCCTTTGGCTGTTTCTTTCCAGCACATTCGCAAGTATTCTGAATTGTTCAGTTGCCAAAGATACCTGCCACCCTGTTGCCCGACCGCGCGACCCGCGCGAAAACGAATTAACTGTCCAATCCTTGTACGCAAATCACCCGTGTTTCCGACATAAACAACGAATGCATCGTGCACCCAACTAGCGTGTAATACGTCCATTGAAACAGTCGGATCCTTACCCTTGAAATTATCCAGTTCCAGTTTCAAGGAATTCTGAAAACCGCTGAGGATCTCGGATAACCAAATGCACACATGGATTATTCGGAACACTGCCTAATCCTCTGGAACGTAAATCTGTTACAGTGACAAATCCTCGGAATCCTTTCTTACCTAGACAGGTGTTTACTTGATTGAGTGATTCCGGATGATCACATCCCAAGAAACCATCATTCGTCATTCTTCGACTACCTTATTTACTTTGCTGTCGCATTTTGTGAAATAGCCACATATTTGAACATAGAATAGCCATCTATCTGGTCTGGACAAAGATGGCTAATAAGCATTTCGAGCAAGTGCAAAGTAATCAAGTAGTAATGCGACTCAACATACGTTTAGCCATGATTGGATTAATTTGTGTTCGCAACGAATTTACTTCATTTCTGTGGCAGTTACGGAGTCGAATTTTGCTGCCACATGGGCACTCAAGATGGCCTTTTGCTGCAGGTAGGGCGAGTGTTTTTAAATGTGCAACCACGATTTCTAACTTTTCCTCAGTTCCAAGGATTTCAGCGTAGCTCTCAACGAGCCCATAAATGCCATGTGACCTCTCTCCATACGGCCATTCACCCTTAACTTCAAACCATGATTGACCAACAAAGTAATCTTTTAGAAGCCCGCTCAAGAATTCACTGAAACTGGGTTCCGATGTTGTCAGCAACCATTCCTCCCAAACTCCCAAACAGCAAATTCCACTCCCCGGAAACACGTGACGGTCAGCAGTTTTAGGAATACGTTCACCTGTTTCATAAACCGAAGGCTCCATTTGCGGAAATTCTCGAGATACTTGAATTTTAACATCGTAGGTATCGTATGCACCCATCGAATCATTCAGTATAAAGCACCCCTCAAGTTCGATGTGCCCGTTGAAGATTGAGATGTTTAGATTAGGTTGATGAATTGCAACTGCTGTTTTAATATGATTCAGTAATTCGTCTGAGTTTGTCAAGTCGACCAAGGCTTTTTGCTTTCTCCCCTTTCCCTGCGCATGCTGACTTCCGATTCCAGCCGTTCCATTTTTTCAGTGTGGGAAAGTGCAGAAGCACCCCTGAAATTAGCCGTAATTGTTCCGGCCCCTAGTCCAATTCCAGTAAGTACAGAATGAGTAGAGGTGTTAGTTTTCTCTTCTTCTACTATTTCGTCGAAGTAGCTATGTCGAAACACTTTCTTCCAAGCTTTACACGCATCAGCTTGCGAAATTCTTTCATTATTCAAATCATCAAGTTCTTCGACTGATTTTCTGGCTCTTTCTATAAGTCTTGCGATGCGATCAGTATCTTTGTCATCAGAGACTTGAACATCGTTCGCGTAAACCGGAAAATCTTTAGAACGGTAAGAGATATTTCGCAGCGTTTCATAGAACGCTTCATCGTCGCGTCCTTCTACGGGACCGTATGCTTCGATAAATAGTGCAGTCGCTACTAAACCGCTGGGAAACTTTCGATTCTGATGGGCCGAATGCGTTTTGTTGTAGAACTTGCCCAAACGAATAATCCGGCGTAGCTGGTAGTACCCTGATTCTTCCGGACTCATCTCTGAGACTTTTTCTTCGATCCAAGCATTCATCGCCTTTGGGTCAGACTCATCCCATGCGTTGCCAGACGAGAGTTCATAGACAAACTCGAATCCATTCAAACTGCGTTGAAACACTGGGAAATCACATTGGTACCCATCAGCGTAAACTACACGGACACACTTTTTTTTGGATTCCGGTACATTCTTTAGATTAGTTGCCGCGTTGGCAATTGCATTACGCACCCAACTACGAGTCGTTTGCGCCCCAACGGCATCATCTTCGTCAAATACAACACCAAGATCAATGTCGTAACGGCTTTCCTTATCTGACTCAGGTGGCTGAACCATGGTTTTTTGTGCATATCCACCCTGATTGATGGATTCCACAATATTGGGTTTACTTAGATTTTCAAGTCCATTTTTTATGCGCTTCAGGTTGGCATCACGGCGATTTTTCATATCTTTTCGTTGGTTGTCCGTGAGCCTAATGTGATCATTGTGAAATTTGATCAATTCTTTTGATAAGTCATACATTTACAGGAACCTATAATTCAATATTTCATATGCACTGCTATGTGGTGTTTTGTTCATGAAAATCAAGAGCTAATTCTCAATTCAAAACCAAGAAAATGTTATGTACAGATTGCTCCCCTGGAAAAAAAGTATCACAACTCTTTTGTTTGTTGTCATTGCTTTCGCCGTTTATGTCGATGAAATTGAGGCCTGTTTTGGACTTAACCTGCCGGACCACTTAGTTGTCAGATACTTACCGCTAATCTTACCATTGTTGATTACTGGAATATTCTCTCCTTACGGTCGTTGGGCTCCTTGGCGATTGATTTGGAAGATCTGTCCACCACTGAACAAGATCTTTCCCGACATAAACGGCGTCTGGTATGGCTCCACCTATTCAAACTGGCCGAGAATAAAAAAGCTATTTGACGCTTCGCAAATGGACTGCACTACTAACCGGGAAGAATTGAACTGTATCCCCCTTCAGGTCGATGCACTGGTGATAGAAGTAAAAGCAAACTTATTTAAAGTTCAAATCACAGCGAGCTTAAGCTCGACTACGGGACAATCTTACTCAATCATCGTTTGTCCGAGAAAGGACATTCATAACCGCCTATTTCTGACGTATGTATACAACCAAGATACACCAAAACCAGCTGTAACTGACGCCGACAACCACCTCGGGGCTGTAGATTTAATGATCGATACGGACAGCTTCAACAAGGGCGAAGGAAATTATTGGACTCGCCGCAACTGGAAAGAAGGGCTCAATACGGCTGGGCGCCTTGAAATTCAGCGGATCGAATTGTGGAGAGACAAGAAAAAATCTCTGAATGATTACGTAACAGCTAGGCAGAACGAATCGCAAATTGTTTGACTCAAAGGGGGGTGCGTTCGAGAGAGACAAAGATTTGGAATTGCAGGTATTAGTAAAAGGTCTTGTGATCAACCTAGAGCCTGTGTACGACTTCTTCTGGTCGAATGTCCATCTGGCTACTATTCGTGAATCGAATTTTCCCTATGAGTTATCATCGCTATTCCTTCATTCGCTCTTCAAGTATTTCTGACGACAGGGCAAACCTTGATTGTCGTGGGACAGATAGTTGACAGTGATGTAGACAGAATGTTGTTGCATCAGCACAACGAGAATCGGCAATATTTTTCAACCCATATAGAGTTCATTGAGCAATCTGGAGGTTCGATACCTTTCGTCCCATCACAGTCGACTGATGTTGGCTTTACGGCATCAAGCAACTGTTGTATTTTGGTTTGTTTCGGGAAGTCGAGATGTTCTTGATATTGTGTCAGTGGGTTACAGAAAGACTTTCGGACTGTCCGCCGGAAATTTGTAGCGGTTTGCATTCTGAACAACGGTAGACTCGGATTAGAAACCGATTCTTGATTCACAATTGGTTGCCGAGTGACGTAGCTGCAAGTGTGTCCAGATTCCTTGAGTTATGGTGGTGCCTTCTCAGCAATGAACGGATGCTTCGTTTTTTCTCAGACCGTATACAGTACCGAAAAGGCAGTGTAAAATTGGCTCTTCCGTATCTCAACCGGACTACCAGATTGTCGTGGGACACCTCCAGAGGTGAACGATATTGACAAAGAAGACCTTGAAGCGGAGTATGAGTTAGTACAGAGCCTGTCACCGAATACTCTTTGCATACCTGTTACTGGTCCTGGAGGTGGTGCTGCGAGGTTGCCCACACCCGATTGTATGACTCCGTGTATTTCGAAATTGGATGAGTCCCGAGCGTATCCGCTATTCGCAGTTCAAGTGATGGACTTTATTGAGAAAGCGGGGAACTTAGAAGTATGAACTTTTTCGAAACGAACTCCGGCTAACGATTTATGTAGCAACTCCCGATTTATCAATTTGACTTGCAAGATATTGAGTATGCCGTCTGTCTTGTGTGTATTCTGGTTTGATAATATCTCCTGACTCACTCCATTATCTGTGTTAGTTTACCTCCGAACCTCAGCTGTTTCGCTGCGATACTTGCGGTCATGTATTCTGCACAATCGATTTTAATCAAAGAAAATTTACTTTCAAGTTCGATCACGGGTTGCAAACTTTACTGACGCACTGTCGTCATCACACGAATTGCCCGGCCGCATTGCCATTTTCAATTCGGCGGAAAAATTTCCTCAATCCAACAAGTGAGGCACATCGCAAAGATTCGCCGCGATCAATAGCAGCAAAATAAAACGAAAAATGAGCGGTTGCTTGTTCTTACAACCCTTATGAGGCGAACTTGATTTGCGACCCGCGGTTTTCTTCACAGATTTTTGAATCGGCAAATGCGATTCTTCCGCCGACAACTGTCCATTGTGGCCAGCCGGTCAGTTCGAACCCGCTAAACGGACTCCATTTGACTTTGGTGAAAAGTTTGTCGTCCTCAACCGGGCGGGAACTTTCGATATCACAGACCGTCAGGTCAGCATCATAACCAACCTCAATTTTTCCCTTATTTGGTATGCAATAGGCTTGTGCCGGACCATGACACATCCATTTGAGGACTTCAGATAGCGAGCATCTGTTTTCAACGAAACAGGCAGTCAACATTAGCGGCAGCGATGTTTCTACACCAGGCATGCCGGAAGGTGATGCCGGGTATTGCTGATTTTTTTCCTCTTCAGTGTGAGGAGCATGATCAGTTGCGATAAAGTCAATCGTACCGTCGTGCAATCCGTCCCACAGCGCCTTTTGATCATCAATGCTTCGAATCGGAGGATTCATTTGCGCTTTGCTTTGCAGTCGTTCGTAGTCTGCAACCGTCATAAACAGGTGATTAGGCGTGCATTCAACAGTAATTTGACTGGTTTTGTTTTGCCTGAGAAACTCAACTTCCCGTGCACTGGTCAGATGCAGCACATGCAGTCTGCGATCATATTTTCTTGAAAGCCCCACCGCTCGCTCGGTTGCGAGCAACGCGCAGATGTCATCTCGAATTTCACTGTGAATGCGAATATCAAGCGGTTTCTTCCGCTCCCCTACAAACTGATGCTGGCGTTCGCGCAACCGCTTTTCGTCTTCTGCATGCACTGCAATGAGACGGTTGCCATTTGCAAAAATGTTTTCAAGATGTTCTTGTTCATACACCAGCAAGTTGCCAGTGCTCGAGCCCATAAAAATCTTGATTCCACATGCTGGATGTGCGTTATTGATTGCGCTAAGGTTGTCGTTTGTCGCTCCGATAAAAAAGCCATAGTTGGCGACTGAACAATTCGCAGCCCGCGCAAGCTTGGCATTCAATGCATCCTGACTGATCGTTGGCGGGTTGGTATTGGGCATTTCAAGAAAACTCGTCACACCGCCGCTGACCGCCGCCCTCGAACCACTTGCCAGATCTTCTTTATGGGTATTTCCAGGATCTCGAAAGTGAACCTGAGCGTCTATAACCCCTGGCAGAAGAAGTTTTCCATCCGCTCGAATTTCTTGCGCTGCGCGTGCATCGATTGATGTGTCGATCCGTTCGATTTTTCCGTTACTGCAGGCAACATCGCAGTGCTCGGGTTCGCGGTCTTCGAACGCTGTCAGCGCTTCGCGAACAATCAGGTCATATTCAGTCATAAGGTAAAGTGAAGTGTGTTGTGCGTGTGTTTAATTCGCTACAGATTGGACTTAAGAACACGCCCGCCCGCTCTGCGTTCGCCAATGTGAGGGCAAAACCGAATTATCTGATTGTCTGATTGTCTTTTTTGCTTTGTCTTAACTAATACAGGCGGCGTTCTTTCATTTCATCAAGCGTCTTGCAATCCAGGCACAAAGTCGCTGTCGGTCTGGCTTCAAGTCGATTCAGTCCGATTTCCACGCCGCAACTGTCGCAAAATCCGTAATCGCCGAACTCCAGGCGGCTGATGGAATCTTCAATCTTTCGGATCAACCGTCTTTCCCGGTCCCGATTGCGCAGTTCAATCGACATATCGGTTTCCTGACTGGCGCGGTCAGTCGGGTCAGGGTGGTTGATTGTTTCATCTTGAAGATTGCCAACCGTTCGAACAGTCTCACCAATCAGACTGTCGCGCCATGTTGTGAGTACATCCAGAAAATGTTCGCGTTGCCTTTTGCCCATGTACTTCTCGTTTCGTTTGGGATGATAAGGCTCAATACTCGGATGATTCACAGAAGAATCTATATTTGCAGTGTCGTGGGTCATTGTGGTAAACTTGTTATGTCGAATCAGTGTTCCTTGTTACTGTGTGGCACCTTGGATAGCAAGATTGAAAAACGGCTTGTATAACACATTAGCCACTGAAATTCAACCGGTGCGGCGTCCTGTCGATCACCGTTCAAATCGTCACCCCTAAAATTTATTGTCAGGCGTCTTTAATGCTTAAATTACGTTATTCCACAACATCACCGTTTGTTCGTAAGGTATCAGTCACAATAATTGAATGCGGACTGGAAAACCAGGTCGAAAATCAGTTGACTAATCCTTTTGATCCGCAAACCGATTTACCGTCGCAAAATCCCTTGGGCAAAGTCCCGGCTTTGATCATTGACGATCACAACGTACTGTTCGACTCGCCGGTAATCTGCGAGTATCTTGACAGTTTGTCCAACGTGCCGCGGCTTTTTCCTGCCGACGGCAAGGATCGCTGGAATGCACTGCGCCTGCAGGCACTTGGCGATGGAATTATGGACGCTGGAGTCGGACGCATACTCGAAAGCCGTCGCCCGTCGCAGCTTCAGTCCCAAGCGGTGTCTGATCGACACCGAGCTGCAATCGAGCGGGCGCTCGACGCACTTCAAAGCGATACCAAATCACTGGACAGCGGATTTAACATCGGCCACATCACCGTTGCAGTTGCGCTTGAGTACTTGGATTTTCGTTTCGCTTCAGAAAACTGGCGATCAGGTCGCAGCGATCTGACTGCCTGGCACGAGTCAGTACTGGATCGCCCGTCGCTGCAGCAGACTCAGCCACATGACTGAATAACTTAAAAAGGTTCGATTGCCACCGTATATCGGAAACGAACTTAAATATTGACTAACGAATTGAACGCTGAATACAGCCGGAGGCTTCTTTGCGACTAAAGACCATAAAAATTTCTGGATTCAAGTCGTTCGCTGATCCGGTAATCATTCACGTTCCGCCTTTTCTGTCTGGAATTGTGGGTCCTAACGGTTCCGGTAAATCAAATGTCATTGATGCCATGCGCTGGGTGACCGGAGAGTCCTCTGCAAAGAGTCTTCGAGGCGATAAGCTGGACGATGTCATATTCAGCGGATCTAGCGATCGCAAACCCGCTGCGCGGGCGAGTGTTGAACTTTTGTTCGACAACTCTCTGGGACGCTGCCATGAACAATGGGCAAAATACGCTGAGATTTCAATTCGCAGAATCGCGACCCGAGACAGCAATTCTGAATATTTCATTAACGGCTCACAAGTGCGTCGGCGCGATGTGAAGGATCTTTTTCTTGGAACCGGATTCGGCGCGCGTTCCTACTCAATTATCGAACAAGGTATGATTTCCCGGATTGTTGAAGCAAAGCCTGATGAATTAAGTTCTTTTATCGAAGAAGCCTCAGGCGTTTCCCGTTTTCGGGACAGACGTCACGAAACAACACTGAAACTCAAACGCACCGCTGACAATTTGCTTCGTCTGTCCGATATGCGCACAGAGGTGGAAAAACAACTGCGCCAGCTCAAACGTCAGGCTGGCCAGGCCCGTCAGTACCGCAAGATGAAAGACAAAGCCCGAATCTTCAAAGCGCAGCTGCTGGCGGTCGATTGGCAAGACTTAAACCGACATATCGAAAAATATCAGTCAGATATTTCATCATACGATATGGCCAAACAAGAAAATCTCGCACGAATGCGCAAGGCCGAAGCGAATGTTGAACTCGAACGACAGCGTCAGATCGATCACCACAAGCTTTTAAGCGAATTGCAGATGGAACAGTATCGAGTCAATGCTGAAATTTCCAACCTCAGTCGGCAAATCAAAGAAAAAACCGCTGCCATCTCTCAGCAAAAACAGCTTCTGGAAACCAAGTCAACGCAAATGCTCTCGATCACTGAGCGTATTGCTGAATTGAAAACGCAAGCTGACACAGCACAACGCGAGCATCAACGAGTTCAAGTTCAGCTAAACCAGGCTTCCACCGAGCTGCACGAACGCCAAACGTCACTGGACCAGGCGCAGCTGCAGCTCACATCCGATCGTGCACTACTTGAACAAGTCAACCAGAGATTTTCTGATGTAAACAGCAAAAAACACTCGACCTCAGCCAGTATCGATCAAGTGCGAATCAAACGCGATGATGCGGCCCGTCGCATTGGCGAATTGAAAATTCAGATTGCACAACTGGAAAGTTCGGCCAACAATGATGCATCTGAACCGATTCGCGTGCAATTAAATCAGCTGTTAGCCGAGCAGTCTGATCTGCGCGAGAAAGTTCTGGCCAGCGAGTCATCTTTGTCTGACAAACGCAGTCAGTCAGATGAGCTCGGCGCTCAACTCGATCAGTTAAGAGACCAGGCGCAAGAGGTGCAGGTTCGTTTAAATACATTGAAAAACAGTGCAAGTGATTTTGATGCCAGCGAAGAGGCGTTGAAATGGCTCGAACAAAACGGCGGTGCAGATGCCGTCGCTGCAGCCGACCGTATTGCGGTTCGAAGCGGGTGGGAACGCGCGGTTGATACTGCACTGGGCGACAAGCTGTCTGCGGTATTGGTAAAAAACATTGAACAGGTAGCATCGAAAATCAACGACAAGGCATTCCCAACCCGGGTTTACTTTATTGAAGATGCGAAAGTTGAAGTGGAGTTTTCACATACCGAAGCCCTGGCAAATTTTGTTGACAGTGACGAACATGTCATCGAGGGTATGTTAAGTGGCATCTATGCAGCAAAAGACATAGATGATGCGCTGTCAAGGAAGGAAAGTCTTAGAGTCGATGAGTGTGTGGTGACAGCCAACGGCGCAATAGTTGGACGAAACTGGTTTTCCCCGGCTGTGAGCCAGGAAGGTGTCCCCGGTGTGCTGGAGACATCCACCTTGATTCGCCAGTGCACAAAGCAGGTCGAATTCAATGAAGTTCAGCAACATGACAAACGTCAGCAGATTGCGGATAACCGCCACACAATCGGGCAAATTGAACTCGAACTGACCGCGCTGCGCGCGGATATGACGAAAAATTCTGAACAAACCGAAAGTGTTCGAAAGTCACTCAGCGAAAGTGATGCTGATTATTTGCGATTGCAGCAAAAACTTGAACATATGCGCCTTCAACTCAATGAACGAATCGAAGAGGAAAAACAAGCGCAAAAAGAACTTGATTCTTTAAAGCAGATACTTGAAAACCAGACTTTGCAATGTAACGACATTGAGCAAGAAAAGACACAAATCACCCAAAAAGCCAGTGACCAAAGCGAAGCGGTAGAACAAATAAGACAGGCTTTCAATTTGGCGATCCAGGACAAGCACCGCCTTGACCTTCAAGCGCAGCAGCACGAATCCGAACAAACGACGTTCGATGCGTCGAGAATCGAACTTGAAAACAGATTCGTCCAGTTACAGTCCGAACGCGACGCGCTTGAGTCAGAGCTTAGCGAAGACAACGACCCGACCGCGGAACTGACAAAGCAACTGGAACAATATGTTGTCGAAGCCAGAAAGTGGGACTCAAAGCTAGGTGAGGCTCGCAGTAAAACAGACGAGACCGATAACGCTTATCGACACTATGACCAGCAAAGGGCACAATATCAACTTAAAGTCGACCAATTCAGTGCGAAGATTCAACAATGCGAAGTGGAACTGGGAAAACTGACCGTTAAGGTGCAGGAAAAAGAGCACAGCATCACTGATCTTGAGACTTCACCCCAAGAGCAGTTAAACGCACTTGATGAAGACTTTGATTACCAGGTGATTCAAAAGAAGTTGGAACGTTTGCTGAACAGAATCGAAAGCGGCGGTGCAGTCAATTTGATTGCAGTCGAGCAATATGAGGAAGAATTAGAACGCAAACAATACATGGACTCTCAGCATGACGACTTGACCAGAGCTGTCAACATCTTGCAAGAAACGATTGCCAAAATTGACAAGCAATCGCGTGAGCGCTACACAGAAACATTTGAACAGATTAACTCTGAGTTTCAGCGTGTGATGCCGCTGCTTTTCGGAGGCGGAAGCGGTCACCTTGAATTTGACGGTGAATATCCCCATAACCCTGGAATCCAGATATTCGCTCGGCCCAAAGGCAAGCGAATCAATAGTATTCATTTGCTGTCAGGTGGTGAGAAAGCATTGACTGCAGTCGCTTTGCTGCTGTCATTTTTTCAGCTCAATCCTTCACCGGTTTGTCTGCTCGATGAAATTGACGCACCGCTGGATGACGAAAATGTATATCGGTTGTGTGCCAGGCTCCGAGACCTTTCCCAGACTACGCAACTGGTACTGATTACGCATAACAAAATAACTATGGAATCAGTTGATGCGTTAATCGGTGTGACAATGCCACAGCCCAATGTTTCAAGAGTGTTGTCAGTCGATCTGCAAGACGCTCAAGAGTTTGCAGCCTGATGCAATTTATCATTGTTGTTGCCTCAGTTGCTTTACTGGCACTGATCATATGGCTAATTAGCCGATCAGTTCGCGTTTTTCCATTCGGCAAGTCGAACCGGGAAAATCCGAATCAGTCGCACGAACAAGTCCATGCTTTAGATGCCGACAATGAAACAGCGCATACGCACGGCATTGAATATGATCCAGAATCATATGAAGACTATGGGGACTATGAGGACGACTCTGATCAACACTCTGAATCGTCTCAATTTGCCGACTACGAGCAATACCAGGATCATGACCAAGGCGAATATACGCTCGAAAATGATGAATATTTAAACCAAGACGAACAATGGGAACAAGACCACCAAGACGAAGATTTGCACTCAGACGAAGAATTGAACCAAGATGAAGAATTGCACCAAGACGAAGACTTGCACTCCCAGCACGATACCGATGATGACTATGGCGAAGATCAAAACGATGTTCTAGAATCTCAAGATGATGACTCACAGTATCAATGGCCCGATCATTCCGAATCGCCCGAAGAGCGCGAGCCTATAGTCGGCGAAATCGACGGTGTCGTCACCCCGGATATCCATATTGATGAGGATCAAACTGCACAGATTGCCCAATCGCATAACAAAGAATTCCCAGTACTGGTCTCGTCGCACCAGTTTTCCGACCGATCACCAATCCATCAGCCATTGGCCGCTGACACTTACAGAAAAGATTACGAAACCGATTCAGAACCTTCGCAACTGATTCAAACCAGCTTAAATGTAGACATCAATTTTCCCGATTATCGGGGCAGTTCAGACATTGAAATTGAAGCGATTGGGTGGTTGCAGGAAAAGTCAGGTCCTTCCAGTCGAGTCGACATCGTGGCGATCTATAAAAGTCTGGGTGTAGCTACCTCGAATCCACATTCAATATGGGGTTTCAGCGTTGATTCAGGCAAATGGTGCAATGTGTTGCAGGATACTGAAACCACAGGCTACAGTGATCTGGTATGCACATTGCAGATGGTGCATCACGGTGTAACGCTCACCGAGCGGGATTGGTGGCAGTTTACCAAAATGGTGGAAGACTTCGCGGCAGCGCTTTCGCGTGACTTTTTACTGTCATTTGATACAAACAACGTTTTTGACTACGCAGCAGACCTTCGGGATCGAATAAACGGACTCGACCTCCAAGCGGTATTGATTTTGCAATTAAGCGATCAAATCTCACTTTCTGATCAAAGCATGAGTTATATCGCCAGAGAATTTGACTTGACCAAACGCGCTGCGACTGCGATATTTGATCGCTTTGAGCAGACCGAATCCGACCCGGTTTATATTTATAGTATTGTGCCGATGAGTGTGACGGATAACAACACCTCTGATGATGCCGAGCACGAAGTTGAAGTGCATAAAGTGATCATGGTTTGCAACTTGAGCACTTCTCCATCACCTCAGAATGCTTTTCTCCAAATGGCTGATTTGGGTATGGAACTTGCAGACAGACTCAATGCCATACTGGTTGACCAAGATGGCCATGAAGTGACTACCCGTTCAATTGCACAACTTGGGTCCTACATACATGACTATACCAATGAGTTGATCGAAGTCGGCATCACTCCTGGCGGCGTAGTGGCAAAACAATTGTTTGACGTTGAATTGTCTTACCGACAATTGGCCAACTATCACGATTCTCTCTCAGCAGAAACAGTGCAAAGTGAAGTTTGAAATAGCGGATAAAAAAAGACGGGTAGAACTTCTTCGCGAGCAAATTCACCATCACAACTACGCGTACCACGTGTTGGACCAGCCCGAGATTCCTGATCACGACTATGACCGGCTGTTTCAAGAGCTGCTCGAAATTGAACGCGAATATCCGCAATTCAGAGATGAAAACTCCCCGAGTGCGCGCGTAGGATCAAAGACAAACACCGGCTTTGGCGAAGTTCGCCATGCATTGCCGATGCTATCGCTCAATAACGTTTTCGACGAGAGCGAAGCGTTGGATTTTGACCGCAGAATCCGAAGAATGACAGGCGCGCAGGAAATCGAATATGCGGTTGAGCCGAAAATTGATGGACTCGCGGTAAGCCTTGTCTACGAAAACGGTGCTTTGTCGCTTGCGAGTACCCGAGGGGACGGACAGGTCGGTGAGAATATAACCGACAACGTTCGAACGATACGAAGCATACCGCTGCATCTGGCTGCCCCAACACCCCCATCATTGCTTGAACTTAGAGGTGAGGTGTATATGAGCAAGCAGGGATTCGAAAGGCTGAATCAAAGTCAGATTGAAACCGGTGGCAAAGTCTACATGAATCCGCGAAATGCAGCAGCCGGAAGTTTGCGTCAACTTGACCCGGCAGTGACGAGCACCCGCCCGTTGAATGCCATGTTTTATTCCATCGTGCGCTGTGAAGGCGATGTTGGGATCAACAGTCAGCGCGAGCAGATTCTTGCACTTGAAAGATTCGGATTCAAAACGCCGCCCGATATCCATGTTGTTCGAGGCATTGAGCAGTGTCTGAAAGTAAGAAGTGAACTTTTAGACAAACGAGACCAGCTTGACTATGACATCGACGGCATCGTTTACAAAGTCAATCGCCATAGTCTTCAGGAAACGCTTGGGTTTGTCTCGCGGGCGCCTCGATGGGCTATTGCTCATAAGTTTCCAGCTCAGGAGCGAACGACAATCGTCAGTGCAATTGATGTTCAAATCGGGCGAACCGGGGCGGTTTCCCCAGTGGCGCGTTTGGAACCGGTGGAAGTCGGTGGCGTAACGGTGTCAAATGCGACTTTGCACAACAGCGACGAAATCAAAAGGCTTGACGTTCGGGTGGGAGACACTGTGGTTGTGCGCCGTGCAGGAGATGTGATACCGGAAATTGTCTCGGTGAATAAACAAAAGCGCCAGCAAGGCGCCAAAGAGTATGAATTCCCGAAGGTTTGCCCGGTTTGCTGCTCACAGATTGTTCGCGTTGAGGGTACTGCTGTGTCGAGGTGTTCCGGAAGCCTTAAATGTTCAGCCCAGCTAAAACGCGGGATCGAATACTTCGCTTCCCGAAAAGCAATGGATATTGAGGGACTCGGTGTAAAGCTTGTTGACATGCTTGTCGATAAAGGTTTGGTCACAACTGTGGCTGATTTATATCGTTTGCAAGCACAGCAAATCGAAACCCTTGAACGACTGGGTGAAAAATCCGCTCAGAACCTGATCACTTCGATTGACAACAGCAGGCATCCAACACTTCAGAAGCTGTTGATTGCACTAGGTATTCCAAACGTAGGCGAAGCTACCGCAGATCAATTGGCCCAGCGGTTCGGCAATCTGGATGCGATTATGCAGGCGGATATTGAAAATCTCGAGTCAATTCGAGACATCGGTTCCATCGTTGCAAGGAGCATCTTTGACTTTTTTGCTGACCAATCCAATCAGGAAATTATCTCTGACCTTATGGCCAACGGTGTTGAGGTTCAAACGACGCAGCCGAAACAGGTGCCCGAAACGAACAATTGGGCAACAGGAAAGAAATTTGTCTTAACAGGGACACTTGCATCAATGTCCCGTCAGGATGCAAAAAGCCGATTGCAGGACTTGGGCGCCACTGTTGTATCGAGCGTATCAAAAAACACTGATTTTGTTATCGTTGGTGACAATCCGGGCAGTAAAAAGGACAAGGCTGAAACTCTCAAAGTGAAAATTCTTGTTGAAGATGAATTCTGTCGCATGCTTGGTTAGAATTGCAAGCACAGCGAAGAGCACTTTGGGCTTGAAGAATATTTACACGAGTATTGGCATTCCAGCCAAACACAGCATTTCGATGACGACGGGACAATGGTGATGACTTTGCCTTTTTCGAAAGACCCTGAACTGATCATGAAGCTTTTGCGTTATGGACCTGAAGTAGAAGTTCTGGAACCGGCGAGTTTACGACAAAAAGTTGCAAAAAGCCTTCGCGCAGCCAGTGCGCTCTACAGCGACTGAAACAGTCGTTTTTTTGGTCTCAATAGAGTCTGCCTGAACCATTATTTGTCAAAATATCCAACCTAAATTTGCAACCCTCCTGTTACTGACATCTGTAAGCCAACCAAATAGCGCCCAGAGGTTCAGTGACTCAATAACGTTCGTTTAGACTGACTATGTGTCAGTATTTTTAACTGACATTGAATATTTTTTTCAACAGGCTCACCCTATGAGCCACCTAGCACTTAGAATACTTCCACTTATTCACAAATAGGAGTATTTTTTATGAACAGCATTACAAGCCATTTCGACGAGGTTACGTGCGCAGAGCCTCAGTTGTTTAAAAATTTAACAATGATTCCGCTATTGAAAGACACCGGTATCGAATCGGATTACTTTTTG
Source organism: Arenicellales bacterium (assembly GCA_965214785.1). GTDB lineage: Bacteria > Pseudomonadota > Gammaproteobacteria > Arenicellales > JAJDZL01 > JAJDZL01. The sequence continues at coordinate 370,940 of OZ243975.1, forward strand.
TTGGACGAAGCTTTGAAACAAAATGTTTTCGAGGTCAAGGAAGTTTCCGAGTCCGGCAGTGTGCCAGAGCTCAGTGTATTGAATAAATCTGACAAGCGGATATTACTGCTTGATGGCGAAGAGTTGGTTGGAGCGAAGCAAAACCGCATTCTCAACATCACCGTGATGGTTCCTGCCAAAGCATCGATCACGGTACCGGTGTCTTGTGTGGAAGCCGGTCGCTGGGGATACCGTGATGCACAATCCCACAGACCTTCTCGAAGTGAATTCGAACGCATGCGCGCTAGAATGAATTTCGACAGTGCGCAACGGATACATTACTCTGAGAGTCGACGAAGAAATCATTATCGTGTCAGTGAAACCCTTCGAAGTGCAGGAACAAGACGCGGAAATCAAGGGGAAGTGTGGGATGACATTGCCAGAAAATCTGAGCGGATGAACGCCAGGTCTGAGACTCGTGCTTCAGAGGCAATGTATGACAAGTTTCGAAGCGATTTGAATGAATATCTCAGTTCTTTCGAAGCGGTTCCCAATCAGGTCGGAGCGGTGTTTTCGGTGGCTGGGTCAACAACAGGTGTTGATGTTTTTGAATCCCCTGAAGCTTTGTCTAAGAGTCTGAGCAAGCTGATCCAAAGTTATTCGCTCGATGCGGTTGACCAGCTCAGGTCAGGCGTAGATGAAACCCCTGATATTGATGTTGACAAATTTCTAAAACAGATTGTCAGCGCCGATTGTGAAGTCTACGATGGAGTAGGTGAAGGCAACGACTATCGAATTGAGAGTGAACAACTCATTGGCGGAGCTTTGGTGGTTGACGAACGCGTGATTCATTTGTGTGCATTTGCCAAGTCCGGTGATGAAGACGAATTGTCGATCGGTCGCAGTCGGATGACGAGAACTTCTCATCGAATTCGCAACCGCTCCCTACGAGCCTAGTGTAAGCGATCAATTGCACGATAGTCGGATTGAACCGGTCGTCTTGGATTGTCACAGAATCGGTTTTATCAGCAGGTTCGTGTTTGGCTGTTGAATGACAAAGACATCAATTGAAATTTAAAAACGGAAATCACAATGAAACAAAAAGCAGGCAAAGATACAAGAACGCATAACTGGTTATTTCGGACATTGGCTGAAATCCCTGTATTTCGGTATGAAGCATTAAAGTTGTCTCTGACTGAAGCGCAGTTTAAGATTATTGACGCAAAAAATGCGAAACTATCCCCGACTTCGATGCCGATGGCGGACGGATCTCTAAGAGATGGTGACGTGGTTATGGAAGTTCCGCTTAAACAGCAAGTAGGATCTGGGCGAATAATCAAGACAAGATTTTTGTTTGAGCACAAAAGCAGGATCAATCGAAGGGGACTGGTCGAACAGTTGATCCGATACCAAGGTGCCTTGTATAAACGTGAAAATGTCCCGGTTATTAACGTGGTAGTGAACAACGGCGCGGTGCCTCGATTTGGCGAGGTGTTTCAGTTCCGCGACTGGGCTTGAGGAGATGGATGAAGAGTTTTGGCGTCAATACGGCCGTTTTGTGATGAATTTTGATGCCAAAGTATTAAACTTGCGGGACCCAGTGGTACAGGGACGTTTGATGAACGTTGAGTTCTCAACCGCTATAGGTTGGTATGCAATGGGCAAGGTGAAAGACAGGATTGACGAGGAAACAGCACAAAATATGATCGAAATGATTGGGCGGTTGGATGAACACAGCAATGCGCAAATTGTTCAACCGTCACTTGACTATTTACACACGTATCACGAGGAGGTTACAATGGAATGGTTACGGGACTTGGAAATTCAGGAAACTGGGAGTGACAAAGTTATGGCACGGGCATTGAGTAGTTTAGAGTTAAAGGTACAGGAAGGCAAGTCAGAGATCGCAATGAGGTTGCTTCGTGAGGGACTGGATACTCAATTTGTTGTTAAAGTTACGGAATTGAGTCGGGACCGGATCGAACAAATTCAGTGCGAATTGAAAAACGATCAGTGATTGTTTTCATTTGTCAGTTATGGCTATTAGGATTTAACGATGAAGTGGTTTAAGACTTGGAAATTCAGAAAACTGGGAGTGACAAAGTTATGGCACGGGCATTGAGTAGTTTAGAGTTAAAGGTACAGGAAGGTAGGAACGAAAGCAAGTCAGAGATCGCAGTGAGGCTGCTTCGTGAGGGACTGGATACTCAGTTTGTCGGTAAAGTTACGGAATTGAGTCGGGACCGGATCAAACAAATTCAGCGCGAACTGAAAAACAACCAGTGACTGTTTTCATTTGTTAGTGATGGCTATTAGTCCTTTACCTGTGAGAAGTTGTGCACAATACACCACTTAAGTAAGTCAAGCTAAGCTGGAAATAGGCTAATCTACAGTGAGAGAAAGACGTTCTATGGAAAGTAATCGCGTTATCAGTCATTTCACATGATTTTTTCACGCAATATCGCTGTAGCAAGTTGCGAATCATTTGTATGAGAGTGTGGATACAAAACCTGATAGTACACTCTTGGAGGGTGTGTTTCTTGCAACTTCGGTTCTTATGACCTTGGCAGTTTAGATTGCATTGAAGACACTGCAATGCCAAGAACGTAAAAAGACTTTGTCCAAGAACGCAATCTAGCTCAATTGTTCCAGCGTCTGAATAAAGACACTCAAACCCATTTGTAACCGCTCACCCCGTTAAATTCACACTTCGACAGAAATGTTCAATTCAACATCTCTGCCGCATATCAAGCTACCTGCAATCAATGAATTTGTTAGACTACAGCCCGCTTAGCTCAATTTAACTCGCTCTCAAACGCGAAGCGGCGAACAACCTCAGAAACAACGGACAAATTTGCCACATCACCTCAAACGATATTCAAACGGGGCGAGCAGTTACAAAAAATTGATTCTTTTTTCAATAAATGAGTCACATGCACAATATTGAAATATGTTGCATTGCCTATAATAGACTTGAGCGCAGGTAATTGTGTGTTTTCATCCAAGAAAGTTTGATGACTTAGACGGATTTTAGTAAGACTAAAGGCATAGGGAAGGTGCGCGTTGGTACATAAAATAAACTCACCATTTGGTGGATATTATCTTTATTCAGATACCCCTGCTGATCCGTTCCCTCGCGTCGTTGATTCCAAAAACGGCTCCAAATCTGATTCGTCAGGTAGACTGAATCCCATGGTGGATGTCTACGAGGACGAATCGACGTATTTTGTAACGTTTGTGATGCCTGGAACAAAGGAAAAAGATATTCACATTGAGCTTTCAAACCGAAAACTAACCGTAAGTGCCAAGGTTGCGCAAACTCAGCGCACAGGCGGACATTGGGTATTGCATGAACGAGGTTTTGGAACATATATTCGTTCAATTGAACTTCCTTCGCCAGTCAAAGCAAATGCGATCGACAAGTCGTATGTGAACGGCATACTCGATCTGAAAATTCCCAAGAAGTCTGACAAAAAAAGTCGATTTCTGGCTGCTTAAGATTACGCAGTCGCAAATCGTAACTGCTGGCGCTTAATTTGAACAAAAGATGTGTTCCATCAAGTGACGACAATGTCAATTGAATTCATCGTCAGCACCATTGCCGGTTGCTTTGACAATTTAATATTCCCATAGTAAATGGGCTGCAACAAATCAGGATATTATCTACAAATGCTCAATAGTTTTGATACTCTAAGCGAATTGCAAGCAGGGGGTCGTACATACGAAATCCACTCGTTACAGAGACTTTCACAATCTTACCCAATTGCCAATCTTCCATTTTGTCTGAAAATTCTTCTTGAAAATTTACTTCGAAATGAAAACGCAGTTGATGTTACCAAAGACCAGATATTGGCACTCACCGAATGGGACCCTGAAAATCCGTCAGATACAGATATAGGATTTTCGCCATCGCGGGTGTTGATGCAGGATTTTACCGGGGTGCCGGCATTGGTTGACCTTGCCTCTATGCGTGATGCAATCGCACAGATGGGGTATCAGCCAAGTGCCATTAATCCGCTGATCCGTACTGATCTGGTTGTTGATCATTCGGTTATGGTTGATCACTTTGGCAGTTCTGATGCCATCGACTTGAACGCCATCTTGGAATACCGAAGAAATTCTGAGCGTTATGCGTTCTTGCGCTGGGGGCAAAATTCATTTAACCGATTTAGCGTTGTTCCACCGTCGACTGGAATTGTTCATCAGGTAAATCTTGAATACCTAGCAAACGTTGTTTCCGAACAGATGGTCGATTCAAAGTGGATCGCTTACCCTGACACGGTTGTCGGTACCGATTCGCATACTACGATGATTAACGGTATCGGCGTGCTGGGATGGGGAGTAGGCGGCATTGAAGCCGAAGCGTCTATGCTCGGTGAATCCATTGCCATGTTGTTGCCTCGCGTAGTCGGCTGCAAACTCAATGGAGCTTTGCCCGAGGGTGCGACGGCAACTGACCTTGTGCTGACAATTGTTGAGTTGCTGAGAAATCACGGGGTGGTTGGTAAATTTGTGGAGTTTTTCGGTGATGGTCTTGACCATTTGTCGGTGTCCGACCAAGCCACAATATCAAACATGGCACCAGAATACGGTGCAACCTGCGGGGTGTTTCCTATCGATAGCAGTACGATCGACTATTTGCGCCTGACCGGACGGCCCGATCGAACAATCGAGTTGGTCGAAGCTTATGCACGACATCAGGGTATGTTTCGGGAAAGTGGAAGTGACGCTCAAGTGCGCTACAACGAAACAGTTGAACTTGATTTGGCAGATGTTCAGCCGAGTATTGCAGGTCCCAAACGACCACAAGATCGCGTGACGCTGCGTAATGCAAGCTCCGAGGTTGCAGTACATTTGCAGAAGCTGCGATCGAATAGCGGCTTAAATCACGCAGATATCGAAATCAATGGTGAATCGGTGTCTTTGAAAGATGGTGACATCGTTGTGGCTGCAATCACCAGCTGCACCAACACATCCAATCCGGCAGTCATTGTTGCAGCCGGTCTTTTGGCAAAGAAAGCCGAGCAAGCAGGTCTGAAAGTAAAACCCTGGGTTAAAACTTCTCTTGCTCCAGGCTCACAGGTGGTGACAGAATATCTTCGACGCTCTAATCTGCTTGATTCTCTTGAGGCGCTCGGGTTTTCAGTGGTCGGATACGGCTGTACCACCTGCATTGGCAATTCAGGACCGTTGCCGCAAGCGGTTGCAAGTGGAATTAAGTCTGCAGATCTTGCTGTGTGTTCAATATTGTCTGGCAATCGTAATTTTGAAGGCCGAGTGCACGCATCGGTGCGTATGAACTTTCTAGCGTCGCCACCGTTAGTAGTGGCTTACGCATTGGCGGGGTCAATGAACATTGATCTTTACAATGATCCGATCGGGTGTGATTCAAGCGGCAAAGACATATTTCTCAAAGATATTTGGCCATCGAACAGCGAGATTAACCAGGTTATTGCCAGCTGCATTTCCGACGAAGTGTTTCGCTCCAAATACGTGGACGTTTTCAAAGGAGATGATAATTGGGCAGGTATTCCGGTTAAGTCTTCCAGTCAATACAACTGGGACGAATCATCGACCTATATTCGAAAGGCCCCGTATTTTGAAGACATGAAAAAATCCGCTGGCAAAATCGAACCGATTCACGGCGCTCGCGTACTCGCTATGCTCGGTAACAGCGTGACAACAGATCATATCTCACCGGCAGGTGCTATTATGGCTGACAGTCCAGCCGGAAAATACCTGATGGAAAGAGGTGTACAGGCATCTGATTTTAATTCCTACGGTTCCCGCAGAGGCAACCATGAAGTCATGATGCGCGGAACATTCGCAAACGTTCGTTTGCGCAACGAACTGGCTCCGGAAACAGAGGGTGGCTGGACTTGTCATATGCCTTCTGGTGAAGTGATGTCAATTTTTGATGCGTCTGAAAAATATCGGGCACAAAACACACCACTGATCGTAATTGCTGGTACCGAGTATGGATCCGGTTCATCTCGAGACTGGGCTGCAAAAGGGCCGCTGCTGCTTGGTGTTCGAGTGGTGATCGTTGAAAGTTATGAAAGAATTCACCGCTCCAATCTCGTCGGTATGGGCATATTGCCATTGCAGTTCGCGCCTGGAGATGATCGGCATTCTTTGAATTTGACCGGAGCAGAGGTGTATCACTTCGAAGGGTTGGAAAAAGGTGTCGAAGAACTTCGCGTGGTCGCAAACCGAGATGACGGGTCCCGTCAGATTTTTAACACCATTGTTCGAATCGATACCCAAAGAGAGTGGGAATATTACGAAAATAAAGGCATTTTGCGTTATGTCCTCAGACACTTGACCGATAGCTCCCAAGTCAAGTAGGCGAGTTGATGCTCACATTTGGATGCTGCGGCTAAGTTGTGATTTGGACCTGGCAAATTTGCTAAGTTTGCCCAAACCGATTGTTGACCGATTGTTAAGTTAACGCTCGGTAAATGATATTTGTGACTATTCGTTTTGATCGTCTTGCGTGATGGATTGACCGGAGGCATTGAGTTTGCGGCCTATTAAGACCATTTGTATCAATATGAATACAAATGTCATGCCTAGGACACCGAACACTTTGAAATTTACCCATATTTCTTCCCTTCTCGCTTCGCTCATCTCCAAACCATAATAAAACGCAACATAAATATTCAAGGCACCGACAAACATAAAAAATAATGCCCATTGAAAATTCATTGCGCGCCAAACCTCTTTGGGTAAGGCGATCTTGGAGCCGCCAACCATTTCGAAAGCGGTTCGTTTTGTTCCGTAGTGGGTATACAGAAATACGGCTGCGAGTACCCAATTGACGATCGTAGTTTTCCACTTGATGAACAAAGGGTCGCGCAGTGCAATCGTCAGTCCGCCGAAGACCACCAGCAATACCAAAGTAATGACATGCATTCTTTCAAAACGTCGAGTTTTGAGCCACATCACTGAGATTTGTACTGCAGATGCTGCTATTGCCACACCGGTAGCTACAAAAATGTCATAGAGTTTGTAACTGGCGAAAAATAAGATGAGCGGAAAAAGATCGTATAAAAATTTCATGCCGAATAATCGGTGTGAGGGTTTGGTGCCGGAGGAGAGACTCGAACTCTCACGGTGTTACCACCACCGGATTTTGAGTCCGGCGCGTCTGCCAATTTCGCCACCCCGGCTGCAGGTGAGTTCAGCGCGTAATTGTATAACACACAAATAGAACGTTGTTCACAATCCTGCAGCAATTCAAATTGTGACCGTTTGACGCCTTTCATTGTCTTAAGATTCAAGGTTTTTCTAGAAAAGTACTGTACATTTGTTGCCGATTAAGGACCATTGTTTACGATACAGGACAAATTAGAAGAGCTGTTAGTTTGGATCAATTCATGTGTAGTTATGTTAGTTCGGTGGGCGCAAACCTCAATCGTATACGCAGTAAATTGACTGCCTTTTGCAAGAATAGGAAAACGATTACACATTAAAGACCTCGATAGACTCGATAATCATCTTAAGGTCTCAAAAGGAAGCGAGAAAGGCAATGGAGCATTCGCTTCAATGATCAGTGGAGGCTTTGTTTCTCAGGTGGTACGCAGACAACAGATCAGGGCCGGCGGGTATTGAAATTGCAGACAATCACCAGAATTGAGGAGAGCTGTTATGCGTGAACCCATCCATCCTAGCGAGAAATTGCGAGAGGACCTTGACTAACTCGGTATGAGTGAGGCGGAACTGGTGTGTCAGATTTGGGTTTACTATGCAGTCAAAAAGCTGATCGAGATGAAACCAAAGTGAAAATTCATACCAGCTAGATTAGGTACGCGGTCGACCGCCCTTACCCATCGTAAAGAGGTACCTGAATTTGCAATTTGACCACTGTTCGGGAACATTGCAACCGCGCCCACCAAATAGATGTAATGGACAAAATGAATTCGACCGACGGTGGAATCTACCTGAATCGATAGAGTAAGACAATAAAATAGAAACCTCAATAAACAGTCGTGGTATTCGTGCGCCCAATCAGAGTATTGTAGATGTGCACACCTGGCACCACATTTTTACTGCAAAGATTTCAGAATGAAAACAAAAATTGGACCAGTGCCAATCGACACGAATCCGAAGATTCTCGGAGAAACACCAGTGTTTTTCTGGCACGAGGGTTCCAGTCTGGATTTTGCTGGAACATTTGGAAGCGGGCGATCGAATTGACGATTTTTTAGACGATTTTCCAACTGTATCTCGAGACCAGGCAATAGCGGTTCTTGTGTATGCGAAAGTCAAACTATTGGGTGATGTACGTGAAAGTGCTGCTTGACGAATCCGTTCCAAGACAGTTTGCTACTCTTTGCACCAGCCCATATGAACTTACACCGTTCAAAAGAAGGGATGAGCGGGTACAGAAAACGGTCTTCTAATTGAAGTTTTTCACTTCCCTTTGTTATCGATTGGCATGGTGTAGCACACTATATACTCCTCCAAATTAATAGACTTCAATCCGCCGGTTCAACTTAAAATGCGTCCTGCCATCGCGCGCAGCATTTCGCGCACTAAAGCCTTTTCGCCCGGTAAATACCCATCTTGAAGTTACTGAAAAATCTTGCGACTGACCATCGGACGCTGCACAAAACGGTTCTGAGACTCACCTGGCCTGTCATCATTGCCAACTTGTCTCTGCCGCTCGCCGGCGCGGTCGATACCGCTGTTGTCGGACACCTGCCGAACCCTGCCTATATTGGTGCTGTTGCACTCGGCGCGCTGATCTTCAGCACAATATACTGGCTTGTGGGTTTTCTGCGTATGGGAACAACCGGATTTGTTGCCCAGGGCATGGGCGCAAACGATACAGCTGAAGTCACCACTGTATATCTGCGAGCGCTTGCCATCGCTTTTGCAATCGGATTTGTGCTGGTTATCGTACAGTATCCGGTGGGGTCAGTCGTATTCTGGTTCTTTGAAGCCTCCGAGCAGGTCGAAACGTTCGGTCAGCAATACTACCGTATTCGGGTCTGGGGAGCGGCATTCGCGATGTTCAATCTGGTCAATCTTGGCCTTTTGTTTGGCTTGCAGAAAATGCGCACAGCCCTCGCACTTCAGCTTTTGCTAAACGGCATGAATATCGTTCTGGATCTGGTGTTTGTGATTGGATTTGGCTGGTCCGTTGCCGGTGTTGCAGCCGCAACGCTTATCAGCGAAGTCACCACCGCCGTTGCAGGACTTTGGATTTGCGCAACTCATCTGAATATCTCCTTTATCCGTCAATTCAATGCGAGAGTCTTTCAACGTGAAAAACTCAAACAGTTCGGTCAGGTCAACATTAACATCATGATTCGAACACTGTGTCTTGAAGTCGTGTTTATTTACTTCATGTGGGTCAGTGCAAATCAAGGCGAAATCGTGCTCGCGGCGAACGCGGTGCTGATACATCTGCTGCATTTTCTTGCCTTCGGACTCGACGGGTTCGCGCACGCTGCCGAGGCATTGGCGGGGAATGCTTATGGCGCAAAAAATCGGCTGAAGTTACACAATGTCGTCATTGTTACACTGATTTGGTCAGTTTTGGTTTCATTTGGATTTTGCATCGTCTATTTTCTTGGTGGAAATATGATCATCTCCTTGATGACGGGCATCGACACTGTCAGAGCCACCGCAGGCGAATACATGATCTGGCTCATTATCGCTCCGATTTTCTGTGTCTGGCCGTTCCTGTTCGACGGTGTCTACATTGGCATGATGCGAACCGTTGAGATGAGAAACTCCATGGTGGTCGCTGTGATTTGTTTTTTTGTTGTTGCCTATCCACTTTCATCCCTTTGGGCGAATCACGGTTTGTGGATCGCAATATTGGTATTCATGGCGACCCGCGGTCTTACGCTCGGTTTGGGGTATCGGAAAATTGAAGCACAGGTGGACTACACATCATAATAAATAGGTGACATAATTTTATTTTTCCCCGACAGAGGATTACAGTATGGACTTATCGCCATTGATTTGCGCCTCCGAAGCGCTTGATTTGCACCCGCAGGCGGATGTGAAATTTGTTGATGCAACATGGTATATGCCAAATATGAACGTTGATGCATTTGAGGTGTTTTGTGATGAACATATTCCGGGGGCTGTTCACTTTGATATTGATCATGTCTCGGACAAATCCAGCGAACTACCGCACATGTATCCGTCACAGGAGCGGTTTGAAAAATGTGTCGGTGAGATGGGAATTTCCGAAACAGATAGACTCGTCATTTATGATCGGGGAAAATATGTCGCATCAGCCAGAGTGTGGTGGATGTTTCTTTCCTTCGGTCATCAAAACGTGCAAGTGTTAAATGGGGGTCTATCAGCATGGAAAGCAGCCGGCGGCAAACTCGAAGATGGTCTCCCTCAACTATCGCGCACATCCTATCGGGGAAAATTCGATGCCGACAGCATCATATTGCACAAAGAAATGCTGTCTGTCATTGATGACTCGTCAGTTGCCATTGTTGATGCCCGTTCAGCCGGAAGATTCAATGGAACTGAGCCTGAACCTCGTCCGGGACTTCGCGGCGGGCATATTCCCCGGAGCACTAACCTTTACTACGGCGATGTGATGAATCAAGAAGGGATCATGAAATCTCCCGATGAAATTCAATCCCTGTTTGAAAAACACCGCGTTGGTGATGACACACCAGTTGTTACAACCTGCGGTTCAGGAGTCACTGCTGCAATTTTGCTGCTCGCGCTCTATCAGGTGCGAACAAACCGGATGCGTTTGTATGATGGGTCGTGGACGCAATGGGCGCTCAGCGTTGACAGCCTGGTCTGAAGAGCGGATTTCCACAATTCGAATTAATGGCGGAATCATCCGACATCACGCAGTTTGATTTCGATCTGCCTGCCAGGCAGATTGCGCGCCGCCCTGCAAACGAGCGAAGTCACAGCCGATTGCTCATCGTTGACGATCAGCCGGGCCGGTTTCGCGAATCTGCCTTTGCCGACCTTTGCTCTGTCCTGTATCCCGGTGACCTTCTGGTGTGTAACGACACCCGGGTGATTCGAGCAAGAATCCAGGCGCGCAAGCCGACAGGCGGGCGCGTGGAAATTTTGGTTGAACGCATTGTCAGTGCAAATCGCATATGGGCGCAGGCCAAAGCTCGAAAGCCTCTCAAAGTTGGAGACAACATTGTCGTCTCGGAACGCTTCACGCTGGAAGTCAAGCAAAGGCGGCGCGACTTGTTCGTATTCGATCTTTTGGGAGATCACGACTCATGGCAGATGATTCATTCCTGCGGAACTGTTCCGTTGCCGCCTTATATTGATCGTGAAGCAGACTTAGAAGATGCGGTACGCTACCAGACTGTCTATGCGAAGACACCGGGGTCGGTTGCCGCGCCAACAGCAGGCCTTCATTTCAGCGAGCAGCTGATCGACACAGTAGCAGATCATGGAGTGGACATAGGATATCTGACCCTGCACGTTGGAGCGGGTACATTTGCTCCGATAAGAGATGGAAATTTGCAAAATCATCAATTGCACAAAGAGCAATACGAAATACCCTCAGAGCTGTGTGAACAGATCCAGCACTGCAAAAAAAACGGCGGGCGTGTCGTCGCAGTCGGCACGACTGTTGTGCGAGCGTTGGAACACGCAATGACCGAAAACTCATTGCTCGATCCGTCTTCGGGTGAAACCAGCCTGTTTATCAAGCCGGGATTTCAGTTCAAAGTGATCGATGCGTTGATTACAAACTTTCATCTGCCGCGCTCTACACTGCTTATGTTAGTTTGTGCTTTTGGCGGAACTTCGCGTGTGTTGGCAGCGTATCGCCATGGCGTATCAAACAGGTTTCGTTTTTACAGTTACGGCGATGCAATGTATATTACCCCTGAGCACAAAAAAGCACCGTAGAAACAAACAAGGAAAAATCAATCTTGAAAACCGACCCTGATTGCATTTTCTGCAAGATCGTAGCGAATCAAATTCCAAGCACACGAATCGCTGAGGACGACAAGACCATTGCATTTATGGACATCAATCCTGCGGCTGATGGACATGTTTTGATTATCCCGCGTTGCCATGCAGCGAATATATTCGAGATCTGTGAAAATGATTTGAGCGCAACTGTAATTTGTGCAGCGAAGGTGGCTAAAGCGGTGCAGCGCGCTTTTCAACCCGATGGGGTAAGCATGATTCAGGCCAATGGAAAAGGTGCTGCCCAGTCCGTGTTTCATTTCCACATACACATCATACCGCGCAAGATTGGAGATGAACTCAAAGTGAACTGGGGCCCCAAGCCCGGGGATATGACTCGAATCGAGCAGGCGGCAAAGCGAATCAAGAAAGCCATTTAAAAAGTCCATGACCATGCAGCCGAGACGATTTATGGAATTTGAAATGCAAGATCTGGCAGTATGTATTTTGCGAACATGACTCAAGCATGGTATTCGATGCTTACCTGGCGCTATAGCGAGTGCAGCTATGTTTGAGGCCGACGATTTGCCCATAGGATTGAAACGATTTGACCTGAAAATTCGGGGTTGATACAACACAAAATACAAGTCCTTGCCTGATCGAAATTCAAGTCAAAAAGACACAATTGGAAGGGTCATTGAAACTGATGAACGAAAAAACCGGTTGAAATTTTTTCTATCTTGAAGTGAATTTATTTGTATATTCGAACTTTCCACCTCAAACGTAGCAGTGTGATCGTGAAAATAAATTCGAACTCAGTTCGATCCGGAAAGATTTGTAATAGTTTTATCTTGACTGTTTGATTTCAATGAAGTGTAAAAAATGGATATAGATCCGAAACTCGATACCTTTCCCAAATATTTAATCCATCGTGCACAAGTATCGCCTGATCTTGCAGCGATACGTGAAAAAGACTTTGGTATCTGGCAAACGTCGACCTGGGCTGAGGTTGCCCGCGAAGTTCGCAGTATCGCGTGCGGTTTGGCTTCTGAAGGTTTTCGCCGCGGCGACAAGCTCGCAATTGTAGGTGACAATCGCCCGCGTCTTTATTGGGGAATGGCCGCAGCGCAGAGCCTCGGCGGCATACCCGTACCCCTGTATCAGGATTCAGTTGCACAGGAAGTCGAATATGTAATTGATCATGCAGATGTGAAATTCGCTCTGGTCGAAGATCAGGAACAAGTCGACAAACTGCTGGAGATCTATGACAATTGTCCAAATCTCAAAAAAATCTATTACGACGACACGCGCGGTTTGCGAGACTACAATCAAAAAGACTTATTCGATTACGATACACTGCAGTCGATCGGAGAAAAGTTTGATGCGCAAAACCCGCAGTATTTCATCGACGAAGTTGAAAAAGGCAACATCGACGATGTGTCGGTGTTTTTGTATACCTCAGGGACAACAGGTCATCCAAAGGGTGTAATCCTTACCTATTACAACATTCTTGCAACTGTACTGGCTTCAATCGAATTCGATTCTCTGAGCGAAAAAGAAGAGTGTCTGGCTTATCTGCCAATGGCGTGGGTGGGCGATCATATCTTTTCGTATGCGCAGTCTTATGTTGCCGGATTCTGTGTCAGCTGTCCTGAAAGCGCAGAAACGGTCATTCATGACATGCAGGAAATCGGCCCTACGTATTTTTTCAGTCCGCCGAGGATTTTTGAGAACATTTTGACAACTGTGCATGTGCGCATGGAAGATGCCAGTGCCATCAAACAGAAAATGTTTCACTACTTCATGAAAGTAGCAAAGCGCTGTGGCATCGATATTATGGAAGGCAAGTCCGTTAGTTTGACCGACCGGATTTTGTATTTTATCGGGAACGTTTTAGTTTACGGCCCTTTGAAAAACACGATGGGATTTAGCCGCATGCGTCTTGCCTATACCGCCGGTGAAGCAATCGGCCCGGAGATCTTTGAATTTTTTCGCTCTCTAGGCATTAATGTCAAGCAGCTGTACGGGCAGACTGAAGCGTCTGTGTATATCACAATGCAAGCCGACAACGATGTTAAGCCGGATACCTGCGGCCCGCCGTTTCCGGGTGTCGAGATCAAGCTTTCAGAAAGCGGCGAGATTATTTACAAAAGCCCCGGTGTATTCAAAGGATATTACAAAAATCCAGAAGCAACATCGTCGACGCGCACTGACGACGGTTGGGTGTTTACCGGCGACGCTGGATATTTTGACAACGACGGTCACTTGAAAATCATTGACCGGGTAAAAGATGTTGGCAAACTGAACGATGGCACTTTGTTTGCGCCGAAGTATCTGGAGAACAAACTTAAGTTCTTCCCACAGATTCGCGAGGCGGTGACATTTGGTGATGGAAGAGATTTTGTTGGCGCATTCATCAACATCGACTTAGAAGCAGTCTCGAACTGGGCGGAACGCAATAATGTTCCGTACGCCAGTTATCAGGAACTCGCTGCCAACGAGCAGGTCTATGAAATGATCCGCAAATGCATCGAAAAAACCAATGAGGATTTGTCTCAAGACACCAGCATTGCACAGTCTCAGATCAAACGATTTTTGATATTGCACAAAGAACTCGATGCTGATGACGGAGAGCTTACCCGAACCAGAAAAGTGCGTCGCAGAATCATATCGGAGCGTTTTGACACGTTGATCGAAGCGCTTTATTCGGATGCTCAGCGCGGCCACATCGAAAACGTAGTGACATTCGAAGATGGGCGCAAAGGGACGATGTCAGCCGATCTTGAAATTCAGGATGTAAAAGTATTTCAATCTTTGAAAATGGCCAGTTAAAGAGCAAATTTTTATGGAAGCCGCACTCAATCAAGTCGAAAACGCCAATGCATCGGAGTCATCCAGGTCGTTTACCAAAACGATACTGGAAGTAGACAATATTTCCGTTAACTTTGGCGGAGTCAAAGCCCTTCAGCATGTGGGCTTTAGCGTATATGAGGGCGAAATATTTTCAATTATCGGCCCAAATGGCGCCGGTAAAACCTCGATGCTCAATGTGATCAGTGGATTCTACAAAGCCAGCGAAGGGACAATCCGGTTTGATGGACAGGACCGAACCAATGCCTCACCGAATGAGGTTGCAAAAATGGGCTTTGCCAGAACGTTTCAGAACATTGCACTTTTCAAAGGGATGTCGACGCTCGATAACATCATGACCGGACGGCTGGTTAGAGTAAAAACCAACTTTCTCAAAGAAGCGTTCTACTACCCGGCACAGAAACAGGAAATCGAACAGCGCAAATTTGTTGAACAGATCATTGATTTCCTGGAAATCCAGAGTATTCGAAAAACACCGGTCGGGCGATTGCCTTATGGGCTGCAAAAACGTGTCGAGCTGGGCAGGGCGTTGGCAATGGAACCGAAAATTCTGTTGCTCGATGAACCGATGGCCGGTATGAATCTGGAAGAAAAAGAAGACATGGCGCGATTCGTTTTGGATGTTAACAATGAATTTGGCACGACAGTTGCATTGATTGAACACGACATGGGAGTGGTTATGGATATTTCTGATCACGTGGTGGTGCTTGATCATGGCGAAAAACTCGCCTATGGCGAACCGGACGAGGTGCGTACCAACAAAGAAGTCATCAAAGCGTACCTTGGCGAACACTAATCTATGAGTAGTTGAAATGAGCGTAGTAGAGGAGATTCTGTTTTTTATTGAGGTTTTCGTCGGCGGACTGTTAACCGGAATCATGTACTCTCTGGTCGCGCTGGGGCTTGTGCTGATTTTCAAGGCATCGTCGATTTTCAACTTCGCACAAGGTGCACTGGTATTGTTTGGTGCACTGACATTTGTACTGCTCACCGAGGTGACATCAGACTTTTGGATGTGGACCGGGGGGCTGGCAATCGGTTTGGCTGCAGTGGCCGGTGTGATTTACCTGATGTCAAGAGTGAACACTGAAGGCACTGCGATTAAGAATTTTTCCGATAAATACCTGCAAAGGACACCGCTATTTATCGCCGCAATAGTGATATTGGCACTGGCTCTGTTTGCCGATGGCGGGCAGAATATGTGGCGCGCAGTATTTGTCACAATGCTCATCTTCCTGATGCTTACAACAGCGGTGCGCGCACCGAAATGGGCAGCAGGTGTGCTGCTTGGACTGGCAGTGGTTGCTTTGATTACTGACGGGGCGGTTCCGTATCGTGCTTTTGCCGTTACTTTGGTTATCGTAATTGGATTGGCAATCGCAATTGAACGAATTGTTCTGCGTCCCATGGTCAATCAGGAACCGATCATTCTGTTTATGGCTACCATCGGTCTGAACTACGTAATCGAAGGTGTAGCGCAAGGTGTTTGGGATGCCGAAGTTCACGCGCTGAATATCGGAATTCCGGATATTCCATATGAGTTTTTCGGTGTTTACCTCAGTGTGTTTGATGTCTTTGCCGGCTTGATTGCAGCCGCATTGGTGACAGCACTTGCGATTTTCTTCCAGAAAACCCGGGTAGGGCGCGCACTTCGTGCGGTGGCCGATGATCACCAGGCAGCTCTTAGTGTTGGCATTCCGCTGAAAAACATTTGGGCTGTCGTATGGGCAGCAGCTGGCATTGTGGCGCTGGTTGCCGGGCTGATGTGGGGTTCGAAATTAGGCGTTCAGTTCAGTATTTCACTGCTCGCGTTCAAAGCATTGCCGGTGATTATTATCGGCGGCTTTACTTCGATACCTGGAGCCATTATTGGCGGTTTGATTGTTGGTGCGACAGAAAAAGTATTTGAAGTGTTTATCGGAATTCCATTTTTTGGCGGGGGGACAGAGAACTGGACTCCATATATGCTGGGGATGGTATTTTTGATGTTTCGGCCTCAAGGCCTGTTTGGCGAAAAAATTATTGAGCGGGTGTAGGGAGTCAACAGATGTTCTATCGAGAAGTCGGACAGTACAAGACCAGCTATTCAGCTGATCAGGCAATCTTCCCGATCAGCAATGATCGAATTGGCATTATCGCGATATTGCTCGTCGCTTATATCGTTCCGCCTCTTTCTGGCAGTCAATACATTATGGGTCCCATATTGACTCAGCTGCTGGTATTTGGTCTCGCTGCCCTGGGATTGAATTTGCTCACTGGCTATGCCGGTCAGGTGTCACTAGGTACCGGTGGATTTATGGCGGTCGGTGCATACAGCTGTTACAACTTGGTTCTGCGCTTGCCGGAGATTCCGATCGTAATTGACTTTATTCTGGCAGGATTATTTGCCGCTGCAGTTGGAATTTTGTTTGGCATACCGTCTCTTCGAATAAAAGGGTTTTATCTTGCTGTTGCTACTTTGGCATCTCAGTTTTTTCTGGTCTGGATATTCGATCATGTTGGGTGGTTTACCAACTATGACCCGGCGGGCGTCGCATCTGCACCGGTCTCGACACTGTTTGGTTCACTGGCAAATGAGGGGGCAATATTCGGATTTCTGGCTCCGATCAATGTCGTTGTCTCCGGTCCAAGCGCTTCGCCTGAAGCGAAGTATTTGCTGACTTTGACGGTAGTCGTTGTTCTTGCGCTGTTGGCGAAGAATATGGTCAGAGGCATGACAGGCAGATCCTGGATGGCAATTCGTGATTTCGATATTGCAGCTGAGATTATCGGAATAAGACCGCTTCGAACGAAACTGCTGGCATTTGCGATCTCTTCTTTTTACTGCGGTGTAGCCGGAGCCATGTATGTGTTCACCTATGTCGGCAATGCAGATACCGAGGCATTCGATCTGATTCGGTCGTTTACCATTTTGTTTATGATCATCATCGGTGGCCTTGGCTCCATAATGGGGTCTTTCTTAGGAGCGGCGTTTATCGTATTGATGCCGCCATTTCTAAACATTGTGGCTTCCAACTTAGGTGAAGGCACACTGTCTGGTTCTGCTCTTGCGAATCTTGAACTGATTATCTATGGCGGGTCGATTGTTTTGATTCTTGCACTCGAGCCGCTCGGATTTGCCAGAATCTGGCAAATTATTAAAGAAAAACTGCGGCAATGGCCGTTTCCGTACTGATTTATAAACCAGCACTGCACTGATGCATGAAACTCAAAGAATGTTCACGCTCTGTCGGTGCTAACATATTGACCTGTTTCAATCAACAGTTTAACCACAATAATGAGGAGTAACAAGATGAAACTAAAAGCAATGGTACTGTCGTTTGCCGCCATGGTAATGTCGATAGTCCCTTTCACAGTATCACAAGCACAAGACAACGAGCAGTTTATTCCAGCCCTTGCTTACAGAACCGGCCCGTATGCGGCAGGTGGTTCTGGATTCTTTGGCGGAATGGAAGACTACATGGCCTTGCTGAACTTACGTGACGGTGGGGTGAATGGAGTAAAACTTGTCTGGGAAGAGTGCGAAACCGCATACAACTCTGACCGCGGCGTAGAATGCTACGAGCGTCTCAAAAACAGAGGCAATGGCGCCACTGTAGTTCACCCGTTGAGCACCGGTATTACCTATCGGCTGATCGAACGGGCGACTGCGGACAATATTCCGATCATCTCGATGGGATACGGTCGAACCGATGCGACCAATGGAAAAGTTTTTCCATGGGTATTTCCTTTGATTACCAATTACTGGAGCCAAAATACTGCAAAGATCAAGTACATCGGCTCGCAGGAAGGTGGAATGGAAAACCTGGCTGGCAAAAAGATCGCAAATCTTTACCATGAAAGCAGCTACGGCAAGGAAACCATTCCTGTGCTGAACAAGCAGGCTGAAATGTATGGATTTGAGGTGAAACACTATCCGGTTCCTCATCCAGGGTTGGACCAAAAAGCATCGTGGCTGGAAATTGCCCGACGCTATAAGCCTGACTGGGTGATTCTGCGAGGCTGGGGTGTGATGAATCCAACAGCAATCAAGGAAGCATTCCGCGTCGGTTTTCCGGCAAATCGCATCGTCGGTGTCTGGTGGAGCGGAGCAGAGGAAGATGTCATTCCGGCAGGGGAAGCTGCAATAGGTTATGTTGCTGCTGGTTTTCACCCGTCCGGTCGTGATTTTCCTTTAATCAGCGAAATATTTGACATTGTCCACGGTGCAGGACAGGGTCACATTTCACCACAGCGAGTCGGCACGATTTACTACAACCGCGGTGTTGTTGCTGGAATTGTGACCGTCGAAGCGATCCGTACAGCGCAAGCGAAATTCGGCAACCGGGTAATCACCGGTGAAGAGATGCGCTGGGGTCTTGAAAATCTCGATATCTCTGCTGAGAGAATCGCAGAACTCGGTGTTGACGGCTTAATGGCTCCTTTGAAAATTACCTGTGCTGATCACGAAGGTGGAGGCCCGGTGAAATTTCAAAGATGGGATGGCGAAAAATGGGAAGTCATAACAGACTGGATTGAAACCGACAAGGAGATCGTCGGTCCCATGATTATGGAGTCATCCATGGCCTATGCAGCGGAAAAAGGCATTGAGCCTCGCTCCGGCATGAGTATGGGTTCTGACTGCGGTTAGTCGAATCTTTTCAATAAACTTTAAATTTTTCTTTCATGAACGAGTCAGTCCAAACACAACCAGTTAACGGGGCTATTCTCTCGGTAAATAACATTGAGGTTATTTACAACCGGGTGATTCTCGTTTTGAAAGGAGTATCGCTTGAAGTCCCCGAGAAGGGTATAGTTGCTCTTCTCGGGGCAAACGGTGCTGGTAAAACTACCACCTTGAAAGCCATATCAAATTTGCTTCGTGCCGAGCGAGGTGAAGTGACCAAGGGGTCAATCATCTATCGCGGCGAGCGGGTTGACGCGATGACACCATCGGATTTAGTTGTCCGCGGTGTAACTCAGGTTATGGAAGGGCGACATTGTTTCGAACATCTAACGGTCGAAGAGAACCTGCTGACGGGAGCTTATACCCGGCGCGACGGCCGTTCTGCAATACAGCGAGACCTTGAACTGGTCTACGAATATTTCCCCCGACTCAAAGAGCGTCGTACTGGTCTTGCCGGATACATTTCCGGTGGCGAACAGCAAATGACTGCTGTTGGACGTGCGTTGATGGCAAAACCCAGTGTGATTCTGCTTGATGAGCCGTCTATGGGACTTGCGCCGACATTGGTTGAGGAGATTTTCGAAATCATCAGGCGATTAAACGAAAACGAGCAGGTCACAATACTGCTTGCCGAACAAAACACCAATATGGCACTTCGATATTCCCAGTACGGCTACATACTGGAAAATGGCAGAGTCGTTATGGACGGTGATGCGTCTGAACTGCTGCAAAACGAAGACGTAAAAGAATTTTATTTGGGCGTCAGCGGTGACAATCGCAAGAGTTTTCGAAACGTCAAACATTACCGCCGGCGCAAACGCTGGTTAGCCTGACGAAGCAGGCTGCGCAACTTCACCATATTGGGCAGGTGTATTGATTTTCGCACCAGCCGGATATGCCAGTTTGACCATTGTCCACAACCGACATGAGCACGGAATACTACGACGCACTTGAAATTCGGGATCCGATAACGCGACAAAACGATCAGTTTTCGAATCTGCCAAAACATCTTCGACATTCAGCTGAGCGTTCGACTTACGTAAAAAAACAGTTGAATGGAATCGATATTGATTCGATCGGATGCGCAGAGGATTTGCCGCAGATACCGGTTGTTCGCAAGTCGCAGCTCATTGACCTGCAGCGTGAATCCCCTCCTTTCGGGGGGTTAACTGCACACGACGAACACGCTTTACTGCGCATCTTTGCATCGCCTGGCCCCATCTTCGAACCTGAAACCAAACGCCCCGATAATTGGCGAATTGCCAGAGCTTTGTTTGCCGCAGGAGTGCGCCGGGGGATGTTGGTACACAATACCTTTTCCTATCACTTCTCGCCCGCTGGCATGATGCTGGAAAGTGGAATAATTGAGCTTGGCTGCAAGGTATTCCCAGCTGGTGTTGGACAGACCGACTTACAGGTACAGGCGATCGGGCGTCTTCGTCCCGAGGCATACACGGGAACTCCGAGTTTTTTGAAGATCATATTGGACAATGCGAGAGAATCAAACGTTGATGTCTCATCACTGCAAGTGGGTCTGGTTTCAGGTGAGGCTTTGCCAGAGTCGCTTCGCGAGGAGTTGAATCGACACGGAGTGAAGGTCAAGCAGGCTTATGCGACAGCTGACATTGGTCTCATTGCGTACGAGTCCGAAGCCATGGAAGGGTTGATTGTTGATGAAGGGGTGATCGTTGAAATCGTTCAGCCAGGAACCAATGAACCGGTTCCCGAAGGGGAAGTGGGTGAGGTTGTTGTTACCTCTTTGAACCCCGATTATCCGTTGCTTCGCTTTGGCACCGGTGACATGTCTGCAGTGATGGAAGGAACAAGTCCGTGCGGCAGAACAAATGTCAGAATAAAAGGCTGGATGGGCCGCGCAGACCAGACAACGAAAGTCAGAGGCATGTTTGTACATCCGTCGCAGATTGCTGAAATTGTCAAGAAGTTTCCTGAAATTAATCGTGCACGTCTAATCGTATCCAGTAAAGATCACCAGGACGAGATGAGACTGGCGTGCGAAGTCACGCAGCGCGTGGATCCTCAGCTGGTTGACAGGATTGCCGACAGTGTCAGGGAGCTTTGCAAACTGAGAGCCGAAGTGGTTCTTGTCACGTCAGGCGAAATTCCAAGAGACGGGATTGTCATTGAAGATGCCAGAACCTACGAGTAGCGCACGGCATTTGTAATGGGTGAAGTCATTTAATAACTTGAATCCACATCCCGAAAAATCCGGCTCAGTATCGCTTCGAACAGTGGCGATGCCCGCCAACGCGAATCCCAGTGGCGATATTTTCGGCGGCTGGATTATGTCACAGATGGATATTGCCGGGGGAGTGCACGCCTATGAAATCGCCGCTGGCCGGGTGGCGACAGTCGCGGTGGATGCGATGACTTTCCATCTGCCAGTTTACGTTGGTGATGTGGTCAGTTGCTATTGTTCGACTTCAAGGATCGGCAATACCTCTTTGGCGGTTGTTGTAGAGACCTGGGTACGCCGTTCAGGATCAGGTCGGGTAGAGAAAGTCACAGAAGGTGAATTCACGTTTGTAGCGCTCGATTCAAAAGGCAAGCCGCGCCCGGTTCCGCGATGACCGTACCAAAGTCAAATTCAGACCCATTCAGACTTGCTGACCAGTTGTCGAAGAAAGGATTGCCGCCTGTACACTTGTGGAATCCTGATCTTTGCGGAGACATTGATATGCGAATTGCCAGGGACGGAACCTGGTACTACATGGGTTCTCCCATTGGAAGAAAGCGATTGGTGCGACTGTTTTCTACCGTGCTGAGGAAAGACGAAGACGGTGAGCATTACTTGGTGACCCCGGTTGAAAAACTGCGGATTGATGTGGAGGATGCTCCGTTTGTGGTGGTGGAGATGGAAGAAAAGGGAAACGGATGTGACCAGCAGCTGTATTTTCGAACGAAAACCGATGATATTGTGACCGCAGGCCCCGAACATCGAATCTGGGTGGAGGAATCACCAAACGGTCAACCGTCACCATACATCCATGTCCGCGACGGACTAAGGGGACGTCTGGCAAGAAATGTTTACTACCAGTTGGTGGAGTTGGGACAAGAGGTTCAATTCGATGGCGCCAGCGCGTTTGGCGTGTGGAGCAATGGCGAGTTTTTTTCCCTCGGACAAACAAACTGATCCTGGTTTGAATGCATCAAGTCAATGATCAATTTCCAGACAGATTCACGAACTTCAAGCTTGATGATGAAATTAGATTTACAATCCGCTACAAGGTGTTCGCCAAAGTGGCTTTTGACGGACTTGCCCGCACTTATTAGGCTTCGCCTTGACCTGCAACGATGGAGTAGGTGTTCATGATCAGCGACGATGTTCCGTCCTTGCGACGCATACTGCGCGAGAATCGTACCATTGCGGTTGTAGGTTTGTCGGCCAACTGGTATCGGGCAAGCTTTTTTGCCGCCAAATATCTTCAGGACTACGGATACGACATCATACCGGTGAACCCGAATTACACTGAGGTACTGGGGCGCAAGTGCTATCCAACCATCACCAACATTCCTCATCGTGTCGATGTTGTCAATGTCTTTCAACGTTCAGATGTAGTGATGCCGATTGCCGAGGCTGCGGTCGAAATCAAAGCAAAGGTACTGTGGCTGCAATTGGGGATTTACCATGAACAGGCGGTCACTGTCGCTTATGAAGCAGGATTGGATGTTGTTGTCAACCGGTGCATGAAAATCGAACATGCGAGAATCTTCGGAGGTCTGAATTTCATTGGCGTAGATACGGGCATCATTTCCTCTCAACGACCGAAGTTCGTGCTGTAGTAAAAAATGGCTGACCGAGAATTTGGAATCGAAACTTTGTGCCTGCATGCAGGTCAGTTGCCGGACCCGGTAACCGGAGCACGAGTGCCTCCGATTTACCAAACTGCGGCTTATGTATTCGATTCTGCTGACCACGCTGCCAGCCTGTTTAATCTACAGACGTTCGGCAACATTTATTCTCGGCTGACAAACCCGACCAATGCGGTATTTGAACAGCGAATGGCTGCACTGGAGACAGGGCGTGCTGCAGTGGCAGTGTCTTCTGGCATGGCGGCGCAGATGGTGGCGCTTTTGACAATTCTGCAAGCCGGTGATGAAATTGTTTCTTCCAACACGCTTTATGGCGGAACGCATACGCAATTTTCGTTTAACTTCAAAAAACTTGGCATCGAAGCCAAATTTGTTGACAGTGATGATCCGGAAAACTATGCACGCGCAATTACGCCGAAAACCAAGTGTCTTTACGCTGAATCAATTGGCAATCCGCTGAACAATGTAATCGATTTTCAGGCGGTGGCTGAAATCGCACATGCGCACGGTCTGCCGTTTATCGTGGATAACACATTTGGGACTCCGTATCTGTGTCGTCCGTTTGAACATGGCGTTGATATTGTCGTACATTCTGCCACGAAATATATTTGCGGGCATGGCACCTCGATCGGCGGTGTTCTGGTGGAGTCAGGCAAGTTCCCCTGGGACAATGGCAATTTTCCAACAATGATGGAACCTTCCGAAGGCTATCACGGTGTTCGCTTTTATGAGACGTTCGGCGATTTTGGCTACACGATGAAAGCGCGTTGCGAGATATTACGGACATTTGGCCCCACTCTCAGTCCCTTTCATTCCTTTTTATTCCTTCAGGGAATTGAAACTTTGCCGGTCAGGATGGACCGTCACTGCGCCAATGCACTGGCGGTCGCAAAGTTTCTCGAAGACCATCCGGCGATTGAATGGGTCAATTATCCTGGACTTGAGTCAAGTCGTTATCACCATCTGGCAAACCGGTATTTCCCCAAAGGTGCTGGCGGCGTTTTGAGTTTCGGTATACGAGGTGAAATGGATGCGTGTGTGAAGTTTATCGAATCGGTGACATTCTTCAGTCACCTTGCAAATCTGGGTGACGCGAAAACTCTGGTTGTGCACCCCGCCTCCACCACACACAGGCAGCTTGATGAAAAGGCGCAGATTGCTGCAGGCATTGCGCCCAATATGGTTAGACTCTCGGTAGGGCTCGAGACAATTGATGACATTTTCTGGGAACTTGATCAGGCTTTGGCAGAAGCGATGAAATAAGCCGCAAACCCAATGTTTTTATCTAAAATGGCAGAAAGTCAAGTTACGTGCCAGTACTATGACCATACCCATCAACCTGAACAGAAAACTGACTGACTGTATGCGAGCCGACTCCATACTTTCGGCAATCAGGTTGAATTTTCCAACGGGAGTCAGTTTTGTTTGATGCAGTAGACAATTTAATCGAAGCGGCATACATACAACAAAGGCTGAGGGGCAATGTTCCCTGTGAAGTCATCGCAGGAGGATTTAGAATCCATGTATAGCAAGGCTATTGAGTATTGGAAGTAAACATGAACGACGATTTGCGGCTGATTCGGCCCCAGTGGGGCGACTGGAACTCAATCTGTGACAAATTCAAGTGGTCTATTCCTGATAAGTTCAATATTGCGCATGTAGCCTGCGACCGCCACGTTGCAAGCGGCCTGGGTAACAGGACCGCCATCTTTTGTGAAAACGCAGCAGGCAACGAGAGTCGATACACGTTCACTGAGTTAAAGCGGCTGTCGAATCAGTTGGCCAATGTGCTTCATCATCATGGAGCGCAAAAGGGCGATCGTATAGGAATTATTCTCCCTCAACGTCCTGAAACAGTCATATCCCACCTTGGAATCTACAAGATCGGGGCGGTGGCTTTGCCTTTGTCGGTATTGTTTGGACCAGAAGCGATTGGCTATCGTCTCAACAACAGTGGCACCAGAATTGTAATCACGGACACCGAGCACATGGACTTGCTTGAGTCAATGCGCGCCGACTTGCCTCACCTTGAGACAATTATCGACTGCGATTCAAGTAGCGGATTTTGGCATGAAATTCAAAAAGCCAGCGATCAGTTTGAAACGGTGGCGACTTCGGCTGAAGATCCGGCGTATCTTGTATATACCTCTGGAACGACGGGTCCGCCCAAAGGCGCGGTGGCGCCGCACAGGTGCCTGATTGGGAATCTGCCGGGTTTTGAGATGTCGCACAATTTCTTTCCACAGCAGGCAGACCTTTTCTGGACACCGGCTGACTGGGCCTGGACCGGCGGTTTGCTGGACGCCCTCATTCCGTCGCTGTATTACGCAGTACCGGTACTTGGGTATGACGGTGGAAAATTTGACCCGGAAAAAGCTTGTCACTTGCTTGAAAAATACCAGGTACGCAATAGTTTTATTCCGCCGACGGCACTGAAAATGCTGCGACAGGTAGAAAACATGCGAAATCGTTTCGACATCCGTTTCCGATCAATCATGTCTGCCGGGGAATCATTGGGATCTGAACTGTATCACTGGGGTATGGAAGCACTTGGAATTGAAATCAACGAGATGTGGGCGCAAACAGAGTTCAACTACATTGTTGGCAACTGTTCTGAGGTGATGCCGATTCGCCCCGGTTCCATTGGCAAGAGTTACCCCGGACATACCGTCGAAGCAGTAGATGAAGATGGCAATGCGCTGCCTGCAGGACAAGTAGGTGAGTTGGCAGCCGATCGAAATGATCCGGTCATGGTTAAAGGATACTGGAACAATGACGAAGCGACTCGGGAAAAATTCATTGGCAAATGGTGGGGGACAGGTGATACCGGATACAAGGATGAAGATGGTTACCTTTGGTTTCTTGGACGCAAGGATGATGTGATTTCCAGTGCTGGATATCGAATCGGTCCCGGGGAAATCGAAGACTGCCTGCTCAAGCATCCGGCGATTGCACAGGTCGCTGTAGTTGGTGTTCCAGATGAGCTTCGCGGGGAGGTTGTCAAAGCCTTTGTCGTGGTAAAAGAAGGCTTGGAGCCTTCAGAGAAGTTAACCGAAGACATTCAAAACTCGGTGCGCAAGCGCCTTGCCGCTTATGAATATCCCAGATCTATCGAATACCTCGATAGCCTGCCTTTCACGACAACCGGTAAGGTTAAGCGCAATGAGTTGCGGGCGCGTGAAGCCGGGTCCGGGTCAGCGCGTTAAGGGTTAATTTCGTGACTTTGCTCGCTTTCTGCGCGCTTGTGTTGGTGATTGAGTCAACGGTCGGTAAATTTCGACACGGTCTGCGTCTGACAACAGGTAATCGCTAGAGACAATTTTTCCGTATATGCCAACGGCACAATTTTTCAGGTCATAGCTCGGAAACACTGATTGCAAGTCGCTTTGATCAACAGCGCTTTGAACTGTTGAATTGGCCGGTAAAGTCAGTTTACGAATTTCCTGACGGACAGGTGACGCAAACACGACTTCAACTTCAATGGTTTGTGCTATTGCCAAACTTGCGATCTGCTTCTTTGTGGAATGTGTCGATCATCGACTCGGCAATTTTATTAAACGCGGTCTTTGTGAATCGACCTAGCAGCCCAGATGAAAATTCGTAATCAAGTTCGAATTCCACTTTACAGGAGTTTTCATTGAGTTGGTTAAAACTCCATTGGCCATTTAGGTATTTAAAGGGTCCAGCGATCAGTTCCATTGTGATCCTTGTATGAGGGGAAACAACATTTCGCGTGGTGAATGATTTGCCGACACCCCCTAGTCTAAATGCAAGAGTTGCCGTATAACCGTCTTCATGAACTTTGTCGATAGTCCCTGATGAACATGCCGTTATGAAATTAGGGTAGGATTGGACATCGGTAACAAGCGAGTAGATCTGTTGACAAGAGTAACTGGCGATAACAGATTTACGAATAGTAGGCATTGCTAACGCACGATTGAGTTCAATACGGTTCGCAGATGAACCTGAACAAGTCAGGACTTCTTGCAGTTCGCCGCGTTGGAGGTTTGCACTT
This sequence comes from Arenicellales bacterium, assembly GCA_965214785.1. Classification (GTDB taxonomy): domain Bacteria; phylum Pseudomonadota; class Gammaproteobacteria; order Arenicellales; family JAJDZL01; genus JAJDZL01. The sequence continues at coordinate 398,179 of OZ243975.1, forward strand.
TTTCAGGGATTTTTTCGTCGATCATTTCATTTAACAGAGACCAGAAAAAATCCTGGCCCGGATAACCAACAATTCGTCCAACTTCTTCATCGTTATGGAGCAGAACAAAAGTTGGCGTATATTCAACCGACTCGTTGATTGAAACAGACTCTGGAAGTTTCTCTCCGAGTTTAATTTGTTGAAGGGAAGCTTGGCACGATTCGGGCGTAAGGTGGTAAATAGCACCGATTTCTTCGTCCCACTTGCGACACCAGCTGCAGTCATCATCGTCAAACATCAGCAGTTTATTTGCCCAAGCAAATTGTGAGGCAAACACAAAAACAGCTAATGTCACAAAAAGCACAATAAAAGGATTTTTCATTTTTGCAATCAAACAGAGAATTTTCGATGTTGCAGATTGTCGCTTTGAAAAATAAATGAATCCAAATCTGGGATAATCACGACTTCATTTGATTATAGCGGTGAACCGCCAGGTGTAGAACAATATCGACTTTATTTGGAATTCAAGGGAATTGAGATGGACAAGCATTCACAGGATGATGCACTGATTAGTGCGATGGATAAAAATGGCTTTCTGTTAATGGACGGTGCGACTGGAACCAACCTGTTTGACATGGGACTGGTATCTGGTGACGCACCAGAGTTATGGAATGATGAGTATCCAGATCGGGTATTGAAGTTGAATGCAGGATTTGCGCAAGCCGGAAGTGATGTTATATTGACCAATAGTTTTGGTTGTAATGCAATGCGTTTGAAATTACATAGTGCGCAGCACCGTGTAAGTGAATTGAACGAGAAGGCATCAGCAATTGCATTGCAGGCGGCAGAGTCGACAGACAGGGATGTATTCGTAGCGGGATCGATGGGACCGCTTGGTGAATTGATTGAGCCTGTAGGTACATTGAGCATGGAAGATGCGATTGAGGCATTTAGCGAACAGGCTTTGGCGTTGGAGCGAGGAGGGTGCCAGATATTGTGGATTGAAACCATATCGTCTGAACAAGAACTCGTTGCGGCAGCGACCGCAGCTGCGCGAACTGCATTACCGTTTGCCTGTAATGCCAGTTTTGACACGCATGGACGCACAATGATGGGTATATCACCGGCCGGGTTTGCCGAAATTTGCAACGGCTTGGACAAGAAACCTTTTGCTGTCGGATCGAATTGCGGAATCGGTCCTGCACAAACCGTTGCTGCGGTCTATGAGATGACGCAGGCGCATCAGGGAACGTTCAGTTTTGTTGCAAAAGCAAATTGTGGAATTCCGGTGTGGGAAGGTACCAGTATCCGTTACACCGCGACTCCGGAGCAGATGTATATATATGCGCAAGTGGCGCGTGCAACAGGCGCTTCAATTATCGGTGGGTGTTGCGGCACTCAATTTGAGCATGTACGTTTCATGCGTAAAGCTTTAGATGAGTATGTCTTTGCAGATAAACCGACTTTGCCGGAAATTACCGAAAAATTGGGTTCAGTATTCAAAACAGATCAGTCTAAAGAAGGCTCAAGAAAATCCCGCAGACGTCGTTGAGAGCAGCGTTCATTGGCTAAGAAAAGTAAAAATCAAGAAGTTGGAACGACCATTGCGACCAATCGCAAGGCGTCGCATGACTATTACCTTGAAACCAAGTTCGAAGCCGGCATAGTGCTCAGCGGATGGGAAGTAAAAAGCATGAGAGACAACCGGGCGAATTTAAAAGAGAGTTATATTCTCGCACGCGCAGGTGAGTTATTTTTAGTTGGCGCGCATGTTTCAGCATCTGCGACGACATCTACGCATAAAACGATCAATCCGACCCGGCAGCGCAAACTGTTATTACATCGAGCTGAAATAACCCGGTTGATTGCATCGGTTGAACGCAGGGGCTATGCATTGATTCCGATGCGCCTTTATTGGAAACAAGGACGGGTCAAACTACAGTTTGCATTAGCGAAGGGCAAGAAAGTGCATGACAAGCGTGCATCAATCAAGTCTAAAGATGTCGAAAGAGATCAAGCGAGAGAATTGTCCGAACGGCTACGCCAGTGATTTCGTTGCATCAATGCAACATAAACAGCACGAATATTGATTGATGGCTGTGCTTAATCAACAAAGTGTTGCAATTTTGTAACATTGAAACTTACAATCGAACGTTGAAATCTTATTCGCAAGCACAATCTGTCAATTGTATTTAGAAGCTTTTGATGAATCGAGTTGCCGATGTCCAGATGCTCAACGGTAACGCCGGCGGTTGTAAGATTGATCTGATTTTCAAATGGGGGTGACTCGGTTTCGACGTGAGTTACAAAGCCATTGGAGCATGCCGAGCTGCAGTAAACTCGCAAAACTTTCTGCAAATCAATAGTTGCCAACGAAGACAACTACGCCTTAGCAGCTTAGCTGCTGAGCCTTGTGAGCAGCAGGTCTGAATGGTGTGAAACAAGGTCAAATATGTCAGACTAGTTTGCAGCCAGCGTTTCGTGACGTTGCGAGCGAAAATAATTACTTCGGTAATATTCGAAACCGCCATATTCGGCATTGTCTATCCGGGCTGAATGTGGTTGAATTACGGATAGACTAAGCATGTAGTGCCAATGGACGGAGGATTTACGGACGCGGGTTCGATTCCCGCCACCTCCACCATAGGTAAGAATCCGCACCACTGTCATATGCACTATTCGGTCACTATCGAAGTTGAAACGCCTAATAGCGTAGCTGATGCAGGACGTCAACTCCAAGGGCATAGGGTCTTGTGTATGTGGCTGGGACAAATAGGGAGGCGACGGAGAAGGCTCTAGAGCATTACGACAACTCGACAATCGGTGTAATGGATAACCAAGGAAACAAAATTAAGCTTTCAACACTGAAAGTTAATCGCTACATTAGAAAGAGAGATTTAAATGAACGTAACAGTATTTGATGTCGCTGCTTATATTATTGGAAAGCAGGGAGATATCCCTGCAATGAAACTTCAAAAACTCGTTTATTACTGTCAGGCGTGGTCTCTCGTTTGGGACGACGAGCCACTTTTTCAAGATCGAATTGAAGCGTGGGCAAATGGCCCGGTAGTTCGCAGTCTCTATAAATTGTTGCGGGGACAATACATGGTGACGACTATTCCTGATGGTCATCCGGAACTGCTGGATGATACGCAGCGTGAAACCATTGACGCAATTCTTGAGTTTTATGGGGCCAAATCCTCCCAATGGTTAAGTGATTTGACCCATATGGAGTTGCCTTGGAAAGAAGCTCGAATGAAAGCAGGCCTTACTGACGGGGAACGTGGTCAGGTGGTTATTTCGGAGGCTTCGATGGCTGAGTATTACTCGAGCCTTTAGGAACTCATATGGCAAAAGGTAGGAAGAACCCCCCAAAAGTCAGCAGGCAACCTCAACCAAAAAAACACCCTAAAGCGCAGTTCGTAAATGATTCCGAATTTTCAATTTCCTGGAGGCTTAGTGATAGTGATCATGGCGGAAATTGGGCATGGACAAATTTAGGGGATCCGATTCAATACAAAAGAGTAATCGAGAGACTCCAGGAGTTTGAGAAGAAAAACTGGAACGAAATTATCAGGAGTGGAAGTCACCCGATTTCCGTTGGAGATATAGTGAAATCTGCCAGAGACCGGCTGCAAAAATTGAAATTGGATGATATAGATGAACTCATGTCATTTAGGATAAGTGGTAAAGAGAGAGTCTGGTCTATTCGACAGTTGAATAATGTTATGAAAGTACTGTGGTGGGACCCTAATCATGAAATATATCCAATACGCAAACGACATACTTGAGGACTTTTCTATTACACCGAATTTCGACAATTAATTAGGGCCAATGGATTGTTTGGGACATCGGACAGTTGAGAAAGCGAAAGCTTGTTTGATGCTAGTCCCCAGTTATATCGATGATGCAATAGCTCTTTTCACATCCATGAGTGGCGAAAAATGGCGGTAAATCATAGTGTAGATCTGACTCATAGTGATCGAATGCTTATCCTTGAATTACTCGGTCGATATCTTCCAGATACGACGGTTTGGACATTTGGTTCCCGGGCAAAAATGACTTCGAATGCGAAGTCAGATTTGGATTTGGTCGCTTTTACGAGTGAAAATCAGAAACATCAGGTTTTTCTTTTACAGGAGGAATTCGAAGAAAGTGACTTACCATTCAGAATTGATTTGTTGATTTGGGATGAATTGTCTACAGAATTTCAGGATGAAATTCGTAGTTCTTATGTGATACTGAAAGACTGTCTGGCAAAGGTGTAAATCTAGAATCAGGAGGATAGACACGTCTAACCTCTTGGCGACTTGTACTCACCATCCGATGGCTGTCGAATATCAATATCTCGAAACAGATCTTGCAAGGACTGCTCAAGACAGCTTGGTACCCGGTATTCCAGTAACGAAAAAATGACTTGATCGTTGCGAGTCGCACATTGCGGGCGCTGGCGCAGCAATTTTGATCGTGCTCCGCAATAGCAAGGAAATCAGTTGCCGTCGTTGTGCTGAAGTGCTTGATCTTCAGTTCACTGGGCTAATACCGATGCTTTTGGAAACACAAGTAACCAGCAGTCAGAAGCACTGAGCATAGCTTTGCACTGTATGGCGATTGAGATGGTGCCTATTCAGCATTCTATGTTGTTCGCGACATGACCTGCAAATAGCATTGCTACTCAATCGGTTCTGTTGGAGGTATCGCGCAAAGTAGTGCGTGATAGGCGATACTCAATTCGTATTAATTGTCACCCTATGATCGGTGAAATAAAAAGAATTGAATTTCAGCCGCAGGCAGTATGAAATTCAATGCTCTCGACGGATATATTCCGACGCAGAGAAACTGATCGATTTTCAGGAAATGGGACGGTTGTGGAAGTTATTGGATTGGACGACGGAATAAAAAACAAAATTAAAGTGACTCCAATTGAGCAACAACTACGATCTCGTTTAGCGGTTTTTAGCGAAGACATTGCTCGTTTTTGCAAACGGTGGTACATTGTTGAAATGGCGGCATTTGGTTCTGCACTGCGTAGTGATTTTCGCTCAGATAGCGACATTGATGTTATGATTGAGTTTGCTGCTGGAAAGGTGCCTGGGTTAGCGTATGTGAGTATGGCGAACGAATTTGAGACAATGATTGGCCGACCCGTGGACTTAGTAACACGATTCGCGGCCGAACGGAGCAAAAACCCGTTTCGCCGGCAGGAAATATTTGAAACTGCCAAGGTAATCCACGCGGGATGACTGTCACAGGTTGATTGATATACTCGCAGCTGCACAACAGGCGTTACAATACTTTTACGACAGATTGATGGGTAGGAATCAAGAAATAAAAATTATGGTGGGAGTGTTTGCAGGCACTGAACCTGACGTAGCCGGCACCATGATATTTCCTTGTATTTATCACAACGATTCACCGGCAAGGACTAAGAAATACTCAAGAAATTCTCAATTCACAAGTGTTCGTAGTTACAGGAGATTGAACTATGGCTAAATCCGACAATTCGCTTGGTACTCCCGAGCAGTTACGCGATCCAAACTATACGCCACCGATTACACAGGCTATTCCCCTTGGAATCCAGCATGTACTTGCGATGTTTATCAGCAATGTCACCCCGGCAATTATTATTGCTGGTGCTGCGGGATTCGGTTTTGGATCTAATTCACCGGAGTTCCCAAATCTGATCTATATGATTCAGATGTCAATGTTGTTTGCAGGTGCCGCAACCTTGCTTCAGACCATAGGATTCGGGCCGGTTGGAGCGCGGTTGCCAATTGTGCAGGGAACCAGTTTTGCGTTTCTCCCGATCATGATACCGTTAGTTGCCGGAAAGGGTGTAGATGCAATGGCGGTTATTACCTGCGGTGTACTGATTGGAGGAGTATTTCAGGCCTGTCTTGCACCGTTTATCGGGAAAATTCGATTTGCCTTGCCGCCGCTGGTTACGGGTCTTGTGGTGTTGATGATTGGACTCGCACTGGTTAAAGTTGGCATCCAGTATTCTGCAGGTGGTGTACCGGCTATAGGCAAACCGGAATACGGCAGTCTGCAAAATTGGACGATTGTTCTTATCGTTATTCTGACTACACTGGGATTCAAGTTCTTTGCCAAAGGGTTTCTTTCTGTAGGTGCAGTTTTAATCGGCTTGATCGTTGGTTATATTGTGGCGTTGTTCATGGGTATGGTGAGTTTTGATAATGTTGGTAGAGCTGCCGCGTTTGCATTGCCCGATCCATTCAAATTCGGATTCGAATTCAGTGTTGCAGCAGTAGTTGGATTCTGCCTGATGGCAGTCATCTCGGCCATCGAAACTGTCGGTGATGTGTCCGGAATAACAAAAGGTGGTGCGAATCGTGAAGCGACCACTGACGAAATCAAAGGGGCGACTTACGCAGATGGAGTCGGGTCAGCGGTTGCAGGGATGTTCGGTGCTTTGCCCAACACTTCATTTTCACAAAACGTTGGATTAATCGCGATCACAGGTCTAATGAGCCGCATGGTTGTCACTTTCGGAGCGATTTTCCTCATCATAGCCGGGTTTATTCCAAAAATTGGCGCAATCATTTCTACGATTCCGATCGAAGTTCTCGGTGGCGGCGTTGTAGTCATGTTCGGTATGGTAGCCTCAGCTGGAATTTCCATGCTGGCGGATGTCAACTGGAATCGAAGAAACATGGTTATCTTCGCAGTGTCGCTGTCGATTGGCCTCGGCTTGCAGTTTGAGCCAGGCGCTTTGCAGCACCTGCCGGATACAGCCAGAATATTGCTGAGCTCAGGTTTGTTGCCAGCTGCGACGATAGCGATTGTATTGAATCTGCTTCTACCTGAAGATCTTGACGGTGACGCTGAATCTACCGAATGATTTGTGTGCAAATGCAATAGCATGGAAATCCATTAGCTTCACTGGATATCAGTTCTGAGGCTGGTTGTATATTCGCATGTTGCGCAGACAAAGTTTTACTATTGCATGATGACAGTTTCGCAAGTTATGTTGTGCTCGATATAGCTTGCGAAACGTTTGTTTGGATATCGCGCAAAATGCTACGCCCGGCATTGGTCGCTACTTGAGATTTACGATTTCAAATCACAGTATCGAAATCTACAAGCGATGAGCTGCCTGGTTCTGTAACAACGTTCAAGTCATAGGCGACCTGTCGTTTGGTTTGCGGCAATGACTGTTGGTTGTAGCCTTAATATCAATTTGCAACTGTCTTGTTTAAGTGATCAAACCTACCCCAAAAAGCCAGAGGCAGTGCAGACAATCAAGTCAAATAATTGATGTTTTCATCAGTCTGAAAAGGCGTTACATCATGTGATATTATTATATTGTAATATAAGATAATCCTATAGTTGATAATGCAAAGAAGTTGTAAGAATGAAGTACATTTATCGCTTGATTGAAGATCGAATCGTTAAGTCTCTGACAGCGTTCCCCGTTGTCTATGTTGCTGGACCTCGTCAATCCGGCAAGACGACATTGGTTAGACGGATTTCTAAGCTCCGCCATCAGGCGGATTACATCTCATTCGATGACTTTCAATATCGCTTCGCAGCGCAACACGACCCCGAAGGCTTCTTACGAAGTCTGAAAGGAAATGTAGTATTGGACGAAATTCAATTAGTTCCTGAGATATTCAGAGCGTTGAAAATTGTAGTTGATGAAAATCGCCAATTGAAAAACGGCGGGAGAGGAAAGTTTCTGTTGACGGGTTCTGCAAACGTAATGGCGATACCACAACTTTCTGACGCACTTGTTGGAAGGATGTCAATACACAGCCTCTTGCCTCTATCAGCGCTTGAACTGAGCAGGAAACCACAGACAAACTTTGTTGATAGAGCGTTTTCAACCATCCCTCGCCTTGACGGTGAATTCGAGTTCAATATACAAAAGGAATTAACGAATGCGACATTTCCGGAACTCCAGACATTTGGTGATGACGACTTGCGCCGCGAGTGGTGCAATAATTACCTTCAAACTGTTCTTTTGCGCGATGTTCATTCATTGTTGGAATTGCAAAAATTTGCGAGTCTGCCCAATATGCTGAATTTACTTGCAACACGCATCGGCGGGTTGTTAAATGAAGCGTCGATAGCACGAGATCTGCAGTTGAATCACATCACAGTTAGAAAGTATCGGATTTTGTTGGAGAGTCTTTTTCTGACTTTGACGGTACCAGCGTGGAAGCGCAATCTCGGCAAACGCCTCATAAAAACCTCGAAAATTTATCTTTGTGATATCAACCTGCTGTTGCATCTGTTACACGTTGAACTCGATTTTCTTAAATCCACTGATCGCACGCAAGTCGGAAAAATCATCGAAAATTTCGTCGCTGTCGAACTAGCAAAGCAAGCGGCTTTCGCGACAACACGTTCCCAGTTGTATCACTTCCGAACAAGCTCGGGACAGGAAGTTGACTTCATTCTTGAAGCAAATGGCGGACAAATCATTGGTATTGAGGTGAAGTCGACAAGCAAAATATCTACACGAAACTTTCAGAATTTGGAAACGCTGAAACAAGATGTTGGAGACAAGTTCAAGCGCGGATTTGTTATCCATCCAGGAAAGAGCGCTGTGCAGTTCGGCGACGAATTGTATGCGTTACCGTTGGCAGCGCTCTGGCATTAGATCGACTATGAAGGATCGAAGAGGCGTCGGTGCACAAGTCGCATTTTGTACGTAGTGAACAAGCTTTTGGAAGATTGCCGGGTACGAGATGTTGGGCTGACACCTTATTGCGCCTAACTGTTTGCCTTGAAATGAGAATTGTTGGGCTGATTTCGATTGAATCACTGGCATGCTCAATGATGCGATCAATGTAGCGTGGCCAGATGCTATTTCGCTTTGAGAACTGCAATTTCCGATCAAATTACCCCTGAACACGACTTCCATCGTTTGATCAGATTTTGTCAGCTGAGATTGAGATTTTTTACCTCTGAAACCCATTGTCGACTGACTGTATGATCATGCTGTGCCTGTCACAGAATCAACGCTTTCGTTGAACTTGTGCGCCTAATGAGAATATAAGCCACACCAGAAGGTCTGCCCGAAGAAACAACCATCATAACCTGCATTTGGATCAAGTTTGTAGTGAACCTGTCTGCTTTCTGCATCATTTCAGATAGCTCTATTCATTCTCGAATGTCATCCAATAAATTATGAAATATAGAAGGCAATATTCTATAAATCATAATAATATGACAATTCCAAGGACAAGATATTTAAAACAGCTCAAGTATCTGGTTGCTAATTCGCCTGTGACAGCATTGCTAGGTCCAAGGCAGTTTGGCAAGACTACGCTTGCCAAAGAATTCGCGAAATCACAAAAGTCACATTATTTCGATCTTGAATCCACTATCGACATGAATGCGATGCAAAACCCGGAAATCGTATTGGGAGAATTAGGCGGCCTTGTCACCCTTGTGTTGGCGCATCCTGGGAAGGGTTTGCTGTTGAAGAGGTTTTAAGAGAATTGGATGTCGATACGGCGTGGTACTGGGCCGCGCATTCAGGCGGAGAATTAGACCTTTTGCTCGAAATCGATGGCATGAGAATTGGTATTGAAATCAAATTGAGCGAAGCTCCGAAAGTGTCGGCGAGTATGCATCGCCTTTGTGATTTGTTGGAATTGGACTACTTGTTCGTGGTGTCGCGTACACTGCGAACTTATTCAGCATCAGACAAAATTCATGTTTTGGCAATCGAAGATATTAATCGACTTCGTGAAATTATCGCCCTATCTGCGGTCGATTGAAATCGCCAGCATTAATTGGCATAAAAATCTATCTCAATGTAAAACAGATTTTAGCGCATAGAACTTTTGTATTCCCTTCACCGGTTGAATGTCTGCCACGTTCCCTTTAAGCCTTTTTGACCGACTCCTGGAACACTCCAGTTACACACCCCCTCAGGGAAGATGTTGCGTAACCGATACATTTGCTCTGGCTCGAAGGAAACAGCGTAATCATCCAAAGTCACTGCCTTGAGTTGACATTTAACAATGTTACTTTCAACAGGAGCGCCGGCGATCTCGCGGGGCGACGGTGCAGAGGGATACAGTGAATCGCAATGTCCCGATCCGCGCGCCTGTGGTTCACCAATCTTAAGCGGTTGCTCGTCACGCGACCAGCAGGCATCATGCAGACCTCGGGGCTTTGAATACAACACTTTTTCCTTGAGAGATCTCAAAGAAGTGTCAGCCATGAGCGCCTTGAGCCACTGATCCATCTGGTGAATTGCGTATCGTAGCACCGGGCTTTGCGTGTTGTAGAGACCGTGCCGCAAGTCCTCTACCAACATGACATGGTTTTTAAATCCCCCGTTCGCTTTACGCAAGCGTTCGCGCATGGAAAACGAATGGTATCGCGTGTGTATGTCTCCCCCGTCAAGGTCATCGCTGTAGGCGCGGTAATCGATGATCGGTGTTGTTGCGAGCCCACCACCGCCACTGGTTATCCGGCCGGTTTCATACGCTATTCGCACCGCTTGCAGGTCAGCTACAGTGCGTTTCGTTTGAAAGCGACCTTCTTGATCGTAGCCGCCTATTTTCTCGTTCAAGTCGAGGAATTCAGAGGAACTGATCACACCGTCGTTGAGTGCTTGCAATCCGTATTGCACCCCAACATTATCCATAGGGCGGCGAACATACCCAGTATTCGGATCTCGACCATACACGTTGACGTAATGTTCAAAGACTTCACAGCGAGCACCGCCCGGGTTATCCTGCGGATGATAGCGCATCGTTTCAGGCAGAACATCCGGGCAGAACTCGCCGATTGTGATTCGCCCGGCTTTGAAAGAAACATTGGCTATCGATTCGTGCATCAAGAATCCAGCCACAACCCGTTGCTGTTGTTCGGTAAACAGCTCACTACCCTCGTTTGTGAAGTATCGATTCAACAATCTGGCGTCGGTTATCATCAAAATGGTACTGGACGTAAGATCAGGGAAAGAACATCCAGGGATAATTCCGTCGATAAGACCCGGGTAATTGTCGGCAATCTGGTGGACTTGATATGCGCCGCCTGAACATCCCAGCCCAATCGTATACTGCGGGGGACCGTAGGATTCGATGAAACGTTCCTTGACCATCATCATAGTTTCGGCGGCAACTACGTCATTACAGTTGTTGCCGAACACATTGAGACTTGCCGAGGCAATCGAGTAACCTTGACCGAGTAACCATGGATCAAGCACGCCACCGGTGTAATTACCCTGGCGAAACCATCCGTTTACGCAACCGCCGCCGAAAGTGTAGATGAGACTTCCATTCCAATTACGCTGTGCAACCCACGGATTGGGTTGCCTGTGCGTACCCCCATCGTCCAGCATCGCAATCTGGTAGACAGCACGGTTAGTTGTGCCGGTCTCGATTCGAACGACGAACGCTACTCGTTCTCCGCTTGGTGTAGTCACATACGCCAGGTCTGCCGGTCGATTGTCTAAGTTGCCGAGAGGTTTAAAATCGCCTCCTTCGGTAGATAGGTAGGCGTAATCAATGCGGCGTTCAATCGAACAGGCATCATCAATAGGTGCGCCCAATGTCTTACCTGATACAAGTGCGAAAGTATCCGTCTCGCAGATGAATGGGTGCTGATGAGGTCCAGAAAAGACAGGACCTTCAACTCGGTGGTTCTCAAGCAGCAGTGTTTTGAGGGTCACGCCATCGGCATCCGTCAGCTTAATGATTCCTGCGTCCGGAATTCCTTTTACCAATGCTGCCAGACCATGGTGAGATAACGGGCGAAATTCGCTTGTAATCTCCAAATCATTGAGGAATATCCGCAAATCAGACAGATCTGTCACCGTTTCAGCAGTAACACTGATCAGTGCATTTCCTCCAGTGACCATATCTGGCGGACTGGACAATATACGAATATTGATTTTGTTCTCGACGCCTGTTTGTGTTTCGTCAACCGCAAAATTCGTACCGCAAACACAAAAGATGATTGCTCCAAGCAAGGTGCAAATTGTTTTCAGAACAAATTGCCTTGCTTCAATATCAAATATTCCTGTAAATCGCTTCATTCCATTGAGGCCGGTGGTGAGTTATTGCACAAATGTAGTGCGTGAGGTAGGAGCGGAAAACATCGCTAAGTGGCTACCTGAACAGTCTAATTGTAATTCAGTTCAACCCCATTTTTTATTGAATCAGCGTATCACTTTGTCCAACTCCCGGAATCCGCGCAGCCGTCTCGATTTCCTCTCAGCGCATTGCCTAAGCTTGCACGTCATGCTCAGCATTGTTGTCCAAGACAAACAACCTTTGGATCGCTTCGTGCGGTGATGAATTGCCGTAAAAATTGACTCGATCGGATTCGTCGTGCGAAGACTTTGCCAATGCACTGGCGGATAATCGTAATATGTCGCATTCAACATTTATCGTAAAACGCAAGCAACTCCTCATGATCTTTGATCAGGGTCTCACCACCTTCGGATACTTATCTTCATAGGTCTGTACAAATCGATCAAACGCATCGTTCACAGCCTCGCGGTGGTTGAGGGGCCAACACCGACTTTGACTCGATTGCGCGCAGAGCAAATATTATCGCTATAGGATTTGGCTTAAGAATTCCTGAGTTCGAGGGTCTTTGGCATCGGTGAAAAAGCTTGCAGGCGGTCCGTGTTCAACGATAACTCCACGGTCGGTGAAATAAATATGGTCAGCAATTTCTCGAGCAAACCCCATCTCATGTGTCACCAAAATGCAGGTCATGCCACTTTGGGCAAGGTCTTTTATGGCATGCAATACTTCCTTTACCGTTTCCGGGTCTAACGCTGCTGTGACTTCATCGAATAGCATCACATCCGGATTCATTGCAAGTGAGCGGGCGATTGCCACGCGTTGCTGTTGACCTCCAGACAATTCACCCGGATAACTGTCTTCCTTGCCTTGAAGGTTAACTCTCGCCATGAGTGCTCTGGCATGCTTTTCTACCTCTTCGCGCGGTCGTTTCAAAACCTTCATCGGTGCCATCATTACATTTTGCAAGGCGGTTTTATGCGGAAACAGGTTGTATTGCTGAAAGACCATGCCAACTTTCTTGCGAAGTTCAAGTTTATTTAAGCCTGCATCATGCACCTCTAGTCCCTGTACAAGGATGGATCCGGAATTTATGGTGTTTAGCGCATTTATGCACCGTATCAAGGTGGATTTGCCAGAACCTGAAGGACCGATGATACAGATGACCTCGCCTTTCATTACATCCAGCGAGATTCCTTTTAATACTTCAAGATCACCGAAAGATTTATGCAGATCTCGAATAGAAATTATTGGTTGATCTGGTGTCCAGTTGCTTGTGCTCATAACGAAATTCCAGGAATCTGTTTATTGTTTGACAGAAAATTTGCGCTCAAGACGCAGGGTTAAGCGGGCTATGGGGTAACAGTAAAGGAAAAATATTACCAGTGCAAAACCAAAAAATGGCATGAGTAATTCAGGATGATTGTCTTCAGACTCCATGGCTTGGCGAGAAAGTGTTACCAACTCCTCAACGCCTAATAATGAAACCAGTGGAGTTGCCATGGTCAATATGGCATACCAATTCATCCAGGGTGGAATCATGCGTTTGAAGCATTGTGGCAGAATGATTTGCCAAAGAGTTTGCCGACGTGAAAATGCCAGCGATTCCGCCGCTTCCCACTGTCCGGTTGAAACCGATTGAATGCCACCGCGGACGATTTCAGAAATGTTCGCCATGATTGGCAGCGACAATCCGAATACCGCCTTGAGCCAATCAGGGATCAGATAAATTCTACCGCCGATCTCAAATTCGAACGGGAAGGCCAGCATCACGATGAAAAGCAGAACAAGCCACGGAGAATTGCGGAATAACTGTGTCGCGAACCAGCTGAGTTTTGCAAGCGGTTTCAGTGGTGCGATCTGTCCGAGGCCTAGTAATACCCCTGCGACAGTGCCGAAAAACATAGTTAAGAAACTTATCACAATATTGAGCGCAAATCCATGAGAGACAAGGAAAGGCAGCCATCGCCATAACGCTTCGAATGCATCGAAAGTGGTGAAACCGCCTTGGGCGAGCACTAGTGCAGGCCAAATAAGCAGCACGATGACAGCCACCCCTAAAGTAAGCGGACTCAAATTGCCCAGCCAACGACTGAATCCGATTCCGAAAGTCTGACTCGATGGCGTTATGCGAAACGGCAACAGTACAGGCAAGTCGGTGCCTTTTGGTTGACCGCAATGAATTCCAACAATGGGCCGAAGAGGATTGTTCATTGGCCGTAACCTGGAATTCTGGCGGCTCGTTCCCAACTGTTCATGCCGAAAACCAAAATACCAACCAAAACGATATAGACGACAAACAATACAACCATGCAGGCATACTGCGCTGTTGAGTAATCGTTATAGATGCTGACCATTTGGTATAGCAACTCTGGTACAGCGATAGCCAGCGCTTGAGTTGTTGTTTTTACCAAGTTCACAAGGTTGTTGTTCAGGGCAGGCAAACTGACTCGAAACGCCAGCGGAAACACCACGTAAATGAAGGTTTGAAAGCGACTCATGCCGAGTGATTCTGAAGCTTCCTGAGTAGACTCTGGTATAGCTTCAATGCCAGCACGGAAGATCTCTACGTTAAACGCGGCGGCAAAGAATGACAGAGAAATGATTGCCCAGCCCACATTGGAAATAATGGGAATTTCCAGCCAGCCGTCAGGTGAGTATGTTGGGGTAAACTGTCCGAGAGCGAAATAAAAGAAAAGCAACTGAATCAGCGGCGGGGTGTTGCGAAAAAACTGGATGTATCCCTGCACCACTGCCCGCACGACACGAGCATTGGATCCTTGCAGCCAAGCGCCGGCAAGTCCGATAACTACACTGAAGATTACACAAGTTACCGAAAGCTGGACAGTCATCCACAGGCCAGTCAGCACCCGATCAGTTTGTACCGGATCGTAAAAAAAGATGAAATTCCAGCGCGGATGATCCGCTGACAAGTCATAAAAGAACTGCTGAAATGCGTTCATCGATATTCACTTGCAGTTGCCGACCGGTTCAGAAGAACAAAGCCGGGACAGCTAAATATGCTGCCCCGGCGAATCTAATCAACAGGTAAATTTACTCTTGAATCCAGTCCGCATATTTGGCATTCTGGTCGATCAGATATTGGGTGGCTTGAATGCCCCACTTTTTCTCAAGTTCAATCAGTTTTCCGCTACTGTGCAAGTTGTAAGTCAACCCTGACATAAAATGACCGAATACACAATCCTTTTCTGCCAGCGGTACAGCTAAGCCCCAGGGATTGTCATCTTCACTCGATAGTGGCATCTCAAAGTCATTCCAGTTGCCAGATGACAGATCGGACATGATTGAAGAGTCATCATAGACCCAGGCAATACATTTTTTGTCGCGCAGCGCCTGTTTGGCTTCAGCGTTACCGGTAAATGCAACAATCTCAGCGCCATAACGTTCATTAACAATCTTGTTGTAAAAAGCGCCTTGCTTGCCGCACACGGGTTTGTCACGCAGGTTTTCCCAATCGCTCAATCCCAATGCCTTGGGTGACATGACATTCGTACCTGATGTGTAATAATTGGGCAATGTGATGCCAACAATCTTGCGTCGGTCGGGGCGGTCGGACATGGTGGCAATCATCATATCGATCTTTCCTTGCTCAAGAAATTGCATTCGATTCGAGGACTGCACTGCGACTGTTTCAAGTTCAACTCCCATCGCATCAGCAACCAGCTGCGCCATATCGATTTCCATACCGACAATAGCACCGCTTTCATCGCGGTAGCCCCACGGTTTGTAATCTGCTTTGACGCCAACGACCAACTTGCCGCGACTCATGACCTTGTTCCAAACATCGTTGGTACACTGAGCAGCACTGACTGACACCGAGGCAAACATCAGTATTGATGCCGCTGCTGTCAACAACACTTTTTGAATCAGTTTATTCATTACTTTATCTCCATATTTACTTATGTGGTTCGACGAAGACTATATCCACTCGATTCTTGCGGGCAGAATTTTCGCCTGTGAACATGCAATAATATTTTCTTTTACTGTGTTAGTGTCAATTTAATACGTTCGACGTTTTTTGAATCTTGTCTTCCCAATGATTCGCTTCGAACACAGATTGAACTGGCTGAGTTGAAAAGTAACAAACCGAAACAGACTATTGGTGTTTCATTCGGCTGCCGGTTGGATCGAAGGCAGCACCGGACAGCACGCGCCCAAGATACAGTTTTCCTGCGATGTTGACTTCCACTTTTTTAAGCGAATCCAAAGCTGGATCACACTGAATCTGCGCCAGCGCAATCGGTGCGCCGATACGAAAGCCAAACGCAGCCGAAGTTGTTTTCCCGATGATGTTATTCTTAAAGACCACCGGTTCATCTCCCAGTGGTTGGGCGTCGGTATCATCAAAAACGATGGATGCGACTTGGTACTTGCATCCGCAATGACGGATTCGTTCCAACGCTGATTTGCCAACAAACTCCTTGTTCCAGTCAATCATAAAAGCCAGTCCTGCATCCAGCGGTGATGTTTCACAATCCAGTTCGTGCCCATATGCAAAAAATCGCTTCTCAATTCGCATCGAAGTCTGTGCGAATAATCCCGCGGGCATCGCCCCTAAAGACCTTAAGGCATCATAAATTTCTACGACATGTTCAGCTTTGCAAGTCAATTCCCAGCCGCGCTCTCCGACATAAGACAACCGCACCGCCGTGACCTCATACCCGTCAATTGCCGACAAACCACATTCAAAATACTTCAGCTTTGTTAGGGATTTGGCACCTGCAGCGATCGCAATTTCACCGCTATTGGGTCCCATAAGTGCGATCACACCAAACGGCTCACTAACATCTTTCACTGTTACTTGTTCAGTGGGTAATCTGTGTCTTTGCAGCCAGCCGATACTTTTGTCCAGATACTGTGAACCGACATAGAGTCTAAAGAGGTTTTCATCAAGTCGCACGATTGTCAGATCACACTCAATTCCACCCGCGTCATTGAGCATGGCAGTGTAAATCGCACGGCCGACGGGACGGTCAATTTGGCTGCAGCAGACCCGATTGAGGAATCGGCACGAATCTTCACCAGATATCTCTATCTTGCCAAAAGTTGACTGATCGAAAAGAGCCGAAGCGTGATGCGCGGCTCGCACTTCGTCGGCAACTTGATCAAACCACTCAGGTCGACCAAAAGTCAGTTTGGGCTCAGTTGTTTTTCCAAAGTAAAGCGGTCTTTCCCAACCGAAGAATTGCCCGAAGTGAGCCTTTTCGTTAACAAACCTATTATGAAGCGGAGTCTTTCGACAATTTCTGCCACTTAGCCACTGTCGCCCTGGATAGGTGATTTCGTAATGACGACCCAACACTTCAGGCACGCGATCTGTAAGAAATTCAACTGAGCTGAATTCAGCAGGAAATCGCTGAGGGTCAGCCTCGTGCAAGTCCATCGGCAGTCGTCCGCTTTCGATCAGCTCAGCCAATGCCATTCCGGCACCACCGCTGGTTGCAACACCGACCGAGTTCATTCCACAACCTAGAAACAGTCCGCGTGTATTTTGCGCTTCACCCAAAATAAACGTCCCATCTGGAGTAAAACTCTCCGGACCGTTTAACAGCATCTTGATCTCAGCAGACTCCAGGGCGGGCAGACGATGAAGTGCGTTTTTCATCATCGGCGCGAAATGGTCCCAGTCTTCGTCGAGCAGTCCGAACGCGAAATCGTGACCAATGTCTCTTGGACTGATTGGTTTGCCCATCGGTTCAAAACAACCGATTAGCAGCCCGCCGCTGTCGTCTCTAATGTACAGATGACTGTCGTGATCAGACAGTGTTGGCAAATTTCCCTGAATGCCGCGCACAGGTTTGGTCAAAAGATAAAAATGCTCGCAAGGCCAAACTGGCACATGCAGTTGCGCCATCCGACCGGCTTCGCGGCTCCACAACCCCGTACATAGCGCGATCGCGTTACAGCCTATTGGACCTTTTGTTGTTTCAACACCGTGTATCGAACCGTTTTTCGTGACAATTCCTGTTACACCGGTATTCTCGAATACTTTAGCGCCATGCGATACAGCCCCCTTGATCAAAGCTGCGCATAGGTCCGATGGACTCACGCGGCCGTCGTCTGGCGACCACACTGCACCGATCACATCTTCACTGTTCATATGTGGCCAACGTTCTTTGGCTTCATCAACGGAAATGGTTTGCGCGTTAACGCCGAACAGTTTGGCCAGTTCTACCTGTCGTTTGATATGAATCAACCGGTCTGGATTGGTGGCAATTGACAGTGAGCCTTTGTTAATCCAACCGGTCTGCTGCCCGGTTTCGGCCTCAAGGTTGGCGTACAGCTCAATTGAGTAACCAATGAGGCTGGTCAGATTACGGGAGGATCGAAGTGCTCGTACCTGCGCAGCAGAATGCCAGGTCGTCCCCGAAGTGAGTTGGTTTCGTTCCAGCACAATAGCATCACTGATTCCAAGCTTTGCCAGGTGGTAGAGTGTCGAACAACCCATTACACCGCCACCGACTACGATTACGGAAGCATGGGCAGGAAGTTCAGGCATAAATTTATTGGGTTACTGGCAAGGAAGTTTGCCAATCTGATATGGCCCGCAAAAAGTTCTTAACGAAGCGATGATTTACAACGCATTGAACGATTTGCAAATTACGAAGCATGCAGTTCATTGACTGTTTCAAACGCTGAATATCCAGTTCGCAGTTTTGCGCATATTCGTGAATGCCAAAAACGGGTGCAAAATTGCTAAATTCAACTCACCAGTCGAGCCTGTGGTGGCAATTGGATTACGAACTGATTTTTGAGTAGATGTATTGTGCTGTCATTAAGTCGAGATGGCCGCCACCGCCATTTTTAAACAGCGTAATGTCCCTGTCATGCAGTCGGCCTTGAACTTGCTCAGAACAAAGCCCGTACAAATCAGCCAATACGTCTTGTTGTGAAATTGTTCCATTCTCAATTGGAATGGTGATTTCTCCGATTTCACCGATTGTTGTGCGCCGCGAATCTACAAAAACTCTTGACTTCGCAATTGCATCATCATCGACTTCTCGCATTTCCAGAGTGAATGCACCAACCAAATCAATATGAGTGCCCGCCTGAATCCAATCGCCTTGAATTATCGGATCTTTTGTCATCGTTGCTGAACTGACGAGTTCGGCATTGTTCACTGTTGTCTGTAAGTTTTGGCTCGCCACGATGTCGACATTATCAATTTTAAGTGTATCGGCCAGGTCGATTGCTCGCTGTGCACTGCGATTCCAGACTGTTACACGACGAATAGTCGGGTGCATCTGACAATGTGCGCGAATCAGATGTGGGGCCATTGCCCCGGCTCCGATCATCGCCATGCTTGATATGTTGTTGTTTGCCAGCAGCCGTCCGCCCAATGCAGAGTCAGCGGCCGTTTTGTAATAGGTCATCGATGTACCGTCAATGACAGCAACCGGTATACCGGTATGCCCATCGTATAGCGCGTAAATAGCGTGAATGGCTGGCAGGTCAGCGCTTCGAAGTCTGTTGGCAGGAAAAACAGCAGCGGCTTTCAGTCCAAGTGCTGTACCGCGATCCCAGGCAGCACGAATGAGCAAGTGATTTTGCATATCGGAATCTTCGTGCTGTGTAGACAGCAGCATATCCTTGAGATTTGCTGGATCTTGACAGTGGTAATTTCTAAGCCAATTCGCCAAGTCTGAATAAGAAGCGCAAATTTGGTGAACTTGATCGGCGGTTATGCTAAGCATGACAGGGTTGAATCGCTATGAAAAAATGGCAATCTTCTTACGACCTGTGAGCGTTACGATCATAACAGACCAGCAGGCAACCTCAGACCACCTGGTTATGTCTATCATCTGTATTTTTTTCTTAGATGGATGCAATTTAGGTCCGATGGGTTGTCCAGTCGGTGCCTGAGTAGAGAATTTTCAGGTAGTTTTCGTTCGACTGGTTGTGAAATTCAACGGCAACAGGATCAAAGTCGAACTGTGGTTCAGGTTCATGAATAAAGTGGCCATGGCGGTCATGTCCACGCACCACGGTAGCGCTGTCCCAATCAGATTTTACCTGACGCGCTTGGGGAGTGATGTAACGGATAGCGATTCCGATTCGTCGGTCATCGCTTTGGTTTGGGTGAGATGCATGAGCGATTCGGTAAGTAAAAAATACAGCTTCTCCTGTGTCCACCTCGACATCAACAGCTTTGTTTTCATCGACATCATCGAAAATTGTCTGTCCTCGGGTTAACATATTGTCTTCATGAAATGTATCGACGTGATTGAGAGTTTTGCCCAAATGACTGCCCGGCAGCATGCGCATGCATCCGCTTTGAACTGTAGCCGGAGACAAAGCAATCCAAGCGGTGACCAGCTCACCGTCTTCAACACCCCAGTAGTGACTGTCCTGGTGCCAGGAGACAAATCTGTCAGAATTTGGCTCTTTAACCCACATGTCGGTCCCCCAACACATAATGTTAGGGCCAATGAGGTCTTCGACCTTGTCAACAATCCCAGGCAGTTGAATCAGGTCAAAAACCCATTTATATAAAAGGTGACATTTCATTCTGTGACCGCCTTTTAGCGGGCCTAAAACCGCTTCGACCGCCTGCAGTCGATGTCGCAGTTCTTTCGCCTGGTCTTCGGACATGACAGGCACCGCTTCGGTAAAGCCGTCTTTGCGAAATTTTTCGATATTTTCTTTCGACAAAGCCATTGTTGATAAAGTCGGTGTTGAATGAATGATCGTTTAAGGCCTACGGGTTACCAAAATTTGAATGCTGCACGTTTATTGCTGTTCAATCTCTTGGGGTTCTTCCGGCTCTTGAGGTGGTTGTTCAAGATCGTGAACGATACTTGTCAGAACTTCGTCTTCGAATAAAAGTGTGACATTTTGTTGTTGAGTTATATTTCTATTGCGATCGACCAGATAGTACACGTAATCCCAACGGTTTTGATGAAAAGAATCGCGAACCAGCGGTGTACCCATTAAATCGAGCACTTCGTCTTTTGTCATGCCTTCATTTAATTCGCTCACGGATTCATAAGAAATGCCCTGACCCTGATTGATATCAGGTCGGTATATTGAGCACGCTGCAAGTGACGCAGCAATAGCCAAAACAGTGACTAAAACAAATTTTTGCACTTCACAACACCTTTTGCCGAAGTTAGATTAACGCAGGATTTTGAGAACTGCAATTTCGTCGCAGTCTTCAAACTTATGGCATTTAACGCACACTCCCCAGACTTTTTCGGGAAAAATGCTTTTGGGGACAGTCATAAAGCCAAGTTTGTGAAAAAACTCCGGAACATAAGTCAGAGCCATAATGCGCTGCAGACCGAGATCCATTGCATTGTCAATGAGTGTTTCGACAATCTGTCGGCCAAATCCTGAATATTTAACACCCGGGTCTACAACGAGACTTCGAACTTCGCACAAATTGTCATTAAAGATTTCGAGCGACCCGCAAGCGGCGATTTTTTGTTGGTGTTCGATTACCGTGAATTTCATCAACTCATCGGTAATGTTCGCTTTCGAACGCGGCAATAGAACACCACTTTGGATGTGGTCTTCTAACAGTCGATAAATTCCATCGACATCGCCCACTGCGGCGTTTCTTGGGTGGGCTCTAGGATGCAATGCAACTGCGTTGTGCATTAATTCAAACTCTCTGACAGCATTTCCCTGGCATGATCCATGGTACGGGCGGTAATTTTAGCACCTCCAAGCATTCTCGCCACTTCGGATATTCTTTGCTGGGCATCCAGAACAGCAATCTCGACATTAGCGGTATCACCGGTTTTTTTCAAAACATTGAGTTGGTGATGTCCTTTCGCCGCGACTTGAGGCAGATGGGTAATACAGAAGATTTGACAGTTCTCGCCTAAAGTTCGAAGCAAGTTACCGACTCGTTCAGCAACTTTGCCACCGATTCCGATATCAATTTCATCGAATATCAGTGTAGACACTTCAGTCAGACCAGCGGCAGTGACCTGGATCGCCAGACTCAGGCGGGACAGTTCTCCTCCAGAGGCCACTTTGGACAACGGTCCTGCTGACTGGCCAGGATTTGCGGATACCAGAAAGTTTACACTTTCAAGACCGTAGCCGGTGAATTGCTGGTCATCCGGCAAACTTGTCAGGTCTACGCTAAACACACCGCCTTCCATTCCCAGTGACTGCATTTGTTTGGTTACCTGAGCAGAAAGTTTTTGTGCCGACTGTTTACGAACTGCGCTGACTTTTGATGCGATTTCGTTATATTCCTTCAATAAATCAGAGACTCTAGAGTCGATCGAGTCGATGTCTTCAAGTTCACTTTGAAGTTCATGAATCTTCTCGGCAAGTGCATCTGCTGCCTGTGGAAGGCAGTCTGCATCGGTTTGGTGCAATCGCGCCTGTTGCTGCAGGCAGGTCATTCTTTCGTTGACAGTTTCGATAGACCGGGGGTCTGCTTCGCTTCGATTTGAGATTGAGTGAATTTCTCTAGCCACATCGTCTACCCGCACTTTGGCCTCGTCCAAAAGTACAGCAAACGGTGAAAGGCTTTCATCGTACTGTGCAAGACGTTCGATACGCGCAATTGAATTTGTCAACAAGTCGCTGACATTTGATTCATCCTGATAAGCCAGAAAATAAGAAACCTCTTGAAGTGTTTTGGTGAGTTCTTCAGCATGGGTTGCTTTGAGCAACTGGTCTTTGAGGAGGGAAAATTCTCCACTTTGAGGATTCAGTGAGTTCAGCGTCTCAGATTGGTAATGTGCGATTTCAAGTTCCTCTGTCAGGTGTTTGCGTCGCTTTTCAAGATTGTCGAGATTTGCCTGATGTTCCCGGATCTTTTTTGCGAGATTTGCAATTTTATGACTCAATGGCGATATGCCCCCGAAGCCGTCGAGAACGGATCGTTGATAAGATGGTGTAAGAAGTTTCTGGTGTTCATGCTGACCGTGAAGCTCAACGAAAATCGAGGTGAGTTCTTTGATGACTTGCAAGGTGGCAGGCTGCCCGTTGAGATAACCTCGGGAAGATTGGTTACGATATATCGTTCTTCGAATGATGCATTCGTCTCCTTCATACAAGTCACGGTCTTTAAGCCACTGGAGCGCCGCAGGATGGTGGACCTCAAAGTTGACGTAGATCTCTGCTTTATCACATCCGTTGCGGATGACATCGGTATCGGCTCGGGACCCAAGAGCCAGTTCTATAGAATCGACTATAAGGGATTTTCCGGCACCGGTTTCACCGGTTATGACCGTCAGTCCGTCGGAAAAGTCAATTTGAATGTCAGGAATAAGCAGATAGTCTTTGATATGCAGCGATCTGATCATAGTGCAAAAAACTTATTGTCGATCAAATGCCCCAACCGAGTTTCTGTCTGAGCGCATTGAAAAATGTATGGCCATCGATGCGAATGAAATCTGCAGTCGCCTGTGCGCGCTCAACGGTGATCTTCTCGTTGAGTTCAATGTCCTTATGCGTATGTCCATCAATCACCAAACTGGCGTTGCTGTATTCCATGTTCAACACTTCAATTTCAATACTGCTGCTGTCATTGAGAACGATCGGTCGCTGTGTAAGAGTATTGGGGTTGATTGGAACGATTTGAAGCGCTCGCAGTTTCGGGTGCAATACAGGTCCGCCAGCCGAAAGGGCATAGGCTGTTGCGCCTGTCGGTGTCGATACGATGACGCCATCGGCACGAAGCGAGGTTACAAATGAGTTGTCCACTCGAATTTCAAAGTCGATCAGGCGTCCATAGTTTGACTTGTGCACTACAACATCGTTAAGACCGATTACTGCAGGTGATTTTTTGTCAGTGAGCTCAGTGTGTGTCTGAAGCAGTGATCGGGTTTCAATTGAGTATGCGCCTTGCAACACCAGATTGATCGATTCTTCGATTTCCTGGACTGCCACATCGGTTAGAAATCCGCGTCGACCGAGATTGATTCCCAAAAGAGGTGCTTTTTCCCCCGCCCTTTGTCTGGTCACATTCAAAAAGGTGCCATCTCCCCCAATAGCGACTGCAAGATCAAGGGTGTCATCGTCCATCCCCTGACACTTGTCCAATTGCAGCACCGACGAAAAATATCGGCAGTGAGAAATATTTTTTGCATCTAAAACTTTGGTGACAGTATCTGCGACTTCAACAACCGCGGGGGCACTATAGTCTCCAAAGATTCCAACGTTCTGAAATTGAGTCATTTGTCTTGACAGAAACTGCAGTTAATGCAGGTGTTATTCCCGCGAAGTTTTGATACAAAAGGTTGTCACGCGTATCATTAGCAACATCGGCTGAAATTGAACGAAGTCGCATTTCGATACAGTTTTGATTTCGATACAATTTTGCAAGGTAAGTTTAACAATGCTTGTTGTCAGCCAAACAAGTTCATTACAGTTTATACTTTTACAATGCCTGCAAGGTTATTTTACTTTGTTAACACAGGCGGGCGAATTCAAGACAACTAATCACCCAAAGAAAAAAGCATAACTAAAAGTAGCAAGACATGAAACTTGATGAGAGATCTGAAACATTGCTGCGCATGCTGATTGCCAGATTTATAGATGAAGGCTATCCGGTTGGGTCTCGAACTTTGTCTAATGAATCGGGATTGCAGTTGAGTGCCGCGACAATACGCAATGTCATGGCAGATCTTGAGGATATGGGGTTAATCAAAGCTCCGCATACATCCGCCGGCCGGGTTCCCACTACACTTGGTTATCGGTTGTTCATTGATTCTCTGCTTACGATCAGACCAGTCAACCAATCCAGGCAGGAAGAAATCAAGTATCGTCTCAAAGATGAAACCAGTTACAAAGAACTGCTGACTGCGACATCTGAACTGCTTTCAGATGTGACACAGTTTGCGGGTATCGTGGTGCTGCCAAGATCTGGCATCGCGAAATTTCGACAGATTGAATTCGTCAATTTGAGTTCAAATCGTATTCTTGTCATATTAATTACCAAAGATGGGCAGGTGCAAAATAGGGTGATACCCAATGATCGCGATCTGTCTCCGTCGGAGCTCACACAGGCTGCAAATTTTTTCAATGAGACGTTTCAGGGAAAAGCACTATCGGAAGTTAAAGAAGAGTTGTTTGTGCAAATGAAGCGTGATCGCGAGCAGATAGACGAGATCATCGGCAATGCGATTTCAATTGCCCGGCGTGTTCTTGACGAAGATGATGAAGATCTGGTCGTGCGCGGGGAGGAAAACCTTTTCAATGTGCCGGACTTCGCCGCTATCGAAAAAGTGCGAAAGATTTTTGAAACGTTTAAAACCCGTCATTCGCTTTTAAGCCTGTTGGATCAAAGCATTCGTGCGCGCGGGGTTTCCATTTTTATAGGCTCAGAATCGGGATATTCAGACCTCGATGAGTGCAGTGTCGTGACGGCACCGTATGAAGTCGAAGGACAAAGTCTTGGAGCCATAGGTGTGATCGGGCCGACCCGGATGCGATACGATAGGGTTATTCCGATTGTTGACATTACGGCACAGATGTTGGGTAATGCTCTGGCGCATTTGAATAAAGACTGACAAAGTTTCAGTCTTTCACCTGGCTGGTCTTCGTATTTTTTTCCAATTCAACACGGCTTAAGTTTCGGTGTTTTCTTATGAATGTTGAATTCAGCATTTCTTGAAATCTCCACAACTACGGCATCAAACAATTAGCCCTCCATAGTAATGGCAGCCACCGCAAAGTGTCGTGTAGCTTGCAGATGTGATTTTCTGCGAGTTCGACGGCAAAGGGAATCGATTTCAATAGACGTGAACAGATTAACGACAAACCGGCGAAGAGTGTCGAACCTACTTGGAATAAAATATTCTGCATGCATCAAAGACCTTTCCCCAAGCCATTGCCAGTAAAACCTCTGCCGCAGGAAGTGTGGCTAGAGCGAACCGATCGCGCTGAAGTCGGTCGTGAAGCTTTTTTTCATGGCCGAGATGCTGAGTACGATATCTTTCGCAAGGCGGTAAACAGCCTCCATGCAGGTCAAATAGGTGGTGGCACAATGATATTCCAGGGTGCGCCGGGTGCCGGCAAGTCTGCACTGATGCTTGAGTGTGTGGAAGCTGTCAGATGTCATTCGACACCGGATGATCCTTGGGTTGCTGTATCTATCAAACCAGACACCCTGGTGTCACCTGCCGATGTCGTGATGGACTTGATTGATGCAGCGAATAAAGAAAGCGATCGACTTTCAAAGATAGCGCCAGATGCAATTGCCCGTAATTTTAAGAAATTACTGGACTTGGGCGGAAAATTGTACGGGGAATTGTCAGAAAGGGGAGTAGGTATTGCGGGATTTTCTGTAGGCGGAAGATCACAGACTGCCAGCCTTTCAGAAATGACGGTGAGGTCGGCCCGCATTTTCCGCGAAGCTTCGCCTTTGCTTGAAAAGTTTCATCTGGTGGTCTTTGTGGATGAAGCCCAAAATACGCCGGAAGCGGGTACTACTAAAGGCGTGATGGGCTGTTTACAAGATCCGCCCAAGGAGATTCCTCTGGTTGCAGCGTTCTTTGGTCTGAGCGACACTGAGCAGGTATTGCGCCAATGTGGTTTGTCAAGATATGCCGCTAAAAGAGTTGTAAATCTAAATCCTTTGGAAACAAGGGTTGCAGCCGGTTCCTTTCGTCGCATGTTTGATGCTTACTATACCGGGTCTGAGGAAGAAAAGGATTTCTGGGCAGATGCTTTAGCGAAACTGTCTCAGGGGTGGCCACAACACATCAATCAGGTGGGTGTAGCAGCAGGTGAAGTGTTACGCACTAACGAAGGCCGGTTAGAAAGGCATTTACTTGAGCAAGCACTCGACGAGGGAGTTGAGCGCAAAAACGACTACTATTCAGGAAGACTTGCAGCCGGCAGCAATCCGCCGTGGGTTTACAAGCAGTTGGCTTTGAAAGCTGCTGACAAACAAGGTGAGTTAGCTGGCGTCCTGTCATATGAAGAAGTGATCCGACTGACGGAATCTTCACGAAAAACAACAGATCAAACCATTGTTGAGTTTTTAACCAATGCGTTGCACGCAGGTCTTCTGGCTCCAGTGAATAAGCTTCCTTTTCATTATCGGTTTCCGATCCCTTCTCTTGGGGATTACCTTCGTGCGTTACCCGTAGAGCCGCCGCAAGTAAATCTAAGTAGCGTTTGATACTATGTTTCTCACGCCCTTTTATTTCGATAGACTGAACTTGTCATCGATTACGTATACACACAGTCTTTTTTCATGTGTTCATAGTTGAGGCAAAGAATTTTTGTTCTATTCACAATGGGTTAGTCAAATATTTTTGTTGGAACCGCGAAGCGGTTAATTAACAAGACTTCAAAACACTTGAAATTCTTCCAAACATCACTATTGTCTGGTCAGGATTGATAGTTGATAGAACCGCATTATTTGTCATGAAGAGTACGTTATGGGAAAAAAACAAACTAAAAATACCGAGCAACAACAGCAATCAACGCACACGCAGTCGTCGGATTCGACGAAACCGGATCTTGATAGCGCCGAGCCGTTAGCTGATGTTCAAGGTCAGGCAGTCGACGAACAGCAAGACATTGAAGATCACAGCGGCGATGAAAGCGAGTCTGATCTGCAAGACCAAGTGCATGAGTTGACGCAGCAGCTAACTGAAGCCAATGAGAAGTTTGTGCGGATGGCGGCCGAACACGACAACTACCGCAAACGCATGAATGGTGAACTCGAACGGGCAAGAAAGTATGAAGTCGCTAACTTTGCTCGTGAGATGCTCGAAGTACTGGAAAGTCTCGACCGAGCATGCGAGATAACGGTTGATGATGATGCCTTAACCACACTTGATTCGATGCGTGAAGGTGTTGATCTGACGCGAAAACAGCTAATAGATGGTCTTGGTAAATTTTCCATTGAACAGATCGACCCGCAGCCAGGTGAGGAATTTGATGTCAATTTTCATCAGGCGATGACGATGCATCCTACTTGTGAAATACCAGCGAATCACGTTGTTGAAACTTTCCGCAAGGGTTACAAGATTCACGACCGACTGCTTCGACCTGCGATGGTTGTGGTTGCTTGCGAACCTGAAACAAAAAACGATGTCGACAATAACCTCGACGAGTCTTGAAACTTTTCCAAAACACCTTACATTTAAATCCAGACAAATTCATTGTTTGATTACCTTATCTTAGGAGTGTATTAGACATGTCCAAAATTATTGGCATAGACTTGGGAACGACAAACTCCTGCGTTTCAATTTATGAATCCGGCGGGAGTGCAAAAATTATTGAAAATCACGAGGGCGATCGCACCACACCTTCTATCGTGGCCTATACAGAAGGCGATGAGGTGTTGGTTGGACAATCAGCTAAGCGTCAGGCGGTTACCAATCCGCATAATACGCTTTTTGCAGTGAAGCGGTTGATTGGTCGCAAATTCGATGAGAACGTGGTGCAGCGAGATCTCGACCTTATGCCCTACAGCATCATCAAATCGAAAAATGGCGATGCCTGGGTAAAAGTTGATGACAAGGAACTGTCACCGCCTGAAGTCGCTGCCAGAATCCTGCAAAAAATGAAACAGACTGCGGAGAATTACTTGGGCACTTCTGTTGCCGGTGCTGTTATCACTGTTCCCGCATACTTTAATGATTCGCAGCGTCAAGCGACTAAGGACGCTGGCAAAATCGCCGGCCTTGATGTCAAGCGCATCATCAATGAACCGACCGCAGCTGCGCTGGCTTATGGCATGGACAAACAGGAAGGAGACCGCAAGATCGCAGTCTACGACCTCGGCGGCGGTACATTTGACATTTCAATTATTGAAATCGCTGAAATAGACGGAGAACACCAGTTTGAGGTGTTGTCAACCAACGGTGACACATTCTTAGGTGGAGAAGATTTCGATCGGCGAATTATTGACTATCTCGCTGATGAATTTGAAAAAGACACAGGGATGAACCTGCGCGGGGATGCGTTGGCTATGCAACGACTCAAAGAAGGAGCTGAGAAAGCAAAAATTGAACTGTCAACAAGCAGCCAGACCGAAGTGAACCTGCCCTATATCACTGCCGATAAAGCAGGACCGAAGCACTTGCACTTCAAACTGTCTCGAGCTAAAGTTGAACTTTTGGTCGACGACCTGATCGCCCGTACAGTCGAACCGTGCAAAGTGGCATTGAAAGATGCGGGAATAGCCGCTGGCGAAATTGACAATGTACTGCTCGTTGGCGGTCAAACGCGTATGCCGAAAGTTCAGGAAACAGTAGCCAAGATTTTTGGCAAGGAAGCTCGCAAGGACATTAACCCGGATGAAGCCGTTGCCGCAGGCGCAGCGATTCAAGGAGGTGTGCTGGGCGGTGACGTGAAGGACATTTTGCTTTTAGATGTCACACCGTTGTCTTTAGGTATTGAGACGCTTGGCGGTGTGATGACGAAGCTCATCGACAAAAACACCACTATTCCGACGAAAGAAACACAGACGTTTTCTACGGCCGATGACAACCAGAACGCGGTAACCGTGCATGTATTGCAAGGTGAACGCGAAATGGCGGTTCACAACAAGTCGCTAGGCAAATTCGACTTGACAGAAATTCCAGCGGCACCTAGAGGTGTTCCGCAAATCGAAGTGACTTTCGACATTGACGCAAATGGCATCATGCACGTTTCGGCGAAAGACAAGGCGACTGGAAAAGAAAATCGAATTGAAATCAAATCCAGTTCCGGTTTGGACGAAGCTGAGATCCAGCGCATGATTAAAGAAGCTGAAGAGCATGCAGATGAAGATCGCAAGTATCGCGAGAAAATCGACGCAGTAAATCAGGCAGAAGCCTTGATTCACTCTGTTCAAAAAACGATCAGCGAGTTGGGCGATGGTGTAAGCGATGGGGATAAAAGTGCAGTTGAAAGTGCAATCTCTGAACTTGAAGAATCGATCAAGAACGATGCGGATATCGATGAGATTCGATCCAAAACTGAAGCTTTGACCAACGCCAGTCATTCGATTGCTGAAGCGGCTTATCGCAAATCTGCAGAACAAGGCAGCGCAGAGGCTCCTGAGTCGAATTCAGACAGCGGTGAAGACGACAATGTTGTCGATGCTGATTTTGAAGAGGTCAAAGAAGACAAATCGTAGGATAATAGTCTCGTTGACATCTTTACCTGAAGGATAAAAAGCAAATATGGCCAAACGCGATTACTATGAAGTTCTGGAAGTATCCCGGGACGCTTCTGATTCGGATCTGAAAAAAGCGTATCGCCGTCTGGCAATGAAGCACCATCCTGATCGAAATCAGGATAATTCCAAGGAGTCTGAAGCCAAATTCAAAGAGGCAAAAGAAGCCTATGAGGTGCTATCCAATCCGGACTTAAGAGCGCGTTACGATCGCTTTGGACATGACGGCATTGAGGGGATGCCCGGCGGTTTTTCCAGTTCAGGGGGATTCGACGATATTTTCGGTGAACTGTTTGGAGATATTTTCGGATCACGCCAACGCTCCAGTCGTCAGCCGCAAGCATCGAATTTACGCTATCGGCTTGATTTGGATCTTGAAGAGGCTGTTCACGGCATCGAAAAGACAATCAAGGTGCCGCGAATGGTCAGATGCGATCCTTGCGATGCTACCGGAGCAAAGCCAGGGACGCAGCCATCGAGATGCGGCACTTGCGGCGGACAGGGACAGGTTCGAATTGAGCAACTGGGATTTGCTCTGGCGCAAACCTGTCCGAAATGTCACGGCGCCGGAGCTGTGATTACCGATCCGTGTCCGAGCTGCAGCGGGCAAGGCCGCGTCCGCGAAACGACAAAACTGTCTGTTCGAATTCCAGCTGGAATTGACGACGGCAATCAAATTCGAATCGCAGGCAAAGGCGAAGAAGGTGGGTCCGGGGTTTTGCCCGGTGATCTGTTTGTACAGATTAATTTGCGCAAACACTCAATATTCAATCGCGAAGGCGATAATCTTTACTGTGATGTTCCGATCAGCTACTGCGTTGCCGCATTGGGCGGAACGGTTGAGGTTCCGACGCTGGAAGGGCGGGCAAATCTGAAAATTTCCCCTGAAACACAAACCGGTAAAACCATGAGATTACGCGGCAAAGGGGTGCGCAACATAAGAAACGCCAGTGTCGGTGATCTGTATTGCACACTGATGGTAGAGACGCCGGTTAATCTGACTTCAAAGCAAAAGGCGCTGCTTGAAGAATTCGGCAAATACGTAGAAGAAGGCGGCGCTCGGCACTCGCCAGGGCTCAGTAACTGGACACAGCGGATTAAATCCTTTTGGGAGAAGATTGCCGCTTAAAGCTGCCGAATCAATCACCGCTCGAATTCAACCGTTATTATCTTGCCGTTATTGAAATTCGGTGATATTCTGCGATTTGCCTTGCTTGTTGGATTTGACTGATTCTTACACCGAAATGAAAATGGCTATATAGTCGTCGAATTCATACCATGATCACAGTGCGCCTTCATATCACAATTTGTCATTTTGCCAACCTGTAGGATGCCTTTAAGTTCGGCATAATTCTCTTAACAGCAGACATTTTGCCGAAGACGAGTAATCCATGCAAAGTAGCACCGCCTTGTTAGGCCCTTCGGGTCCGTTTGTAAAACAATTTGATTGGTTTTCAGTCCGCGATTGTCAGTTGCAAATGGCGGAGGCTGTCGAAGCGGCTATTGAACAAAAATCCCATTTGATTGCTGAATCCGGTACCGGTACCGGCAAGACTTTTGCTTACCTCGTCCCCCCGTTAATCAACAAAAAGAAGGTCGTAATTTCCACCCGGACCAAGAATCTGCAGGAACAGCTTTTTTCCAAAGATGTTGAGTGGGTGCAAAGCGCTTTGAATCTCAATGTGGATGTGCGGGTGCTTAAGGGGCGTTCGAACTATTTCTGTTTGTATCGACACGACAACTTGTCGCAGCAATCAGACATGTTTGTGCAAAATAATGCGTTTGAACGCGTGTATGACTGGGTTATGGACAGCCAAGATGGGGATATATCCAACTATCCGTCATTAACTTCAGAACAGCGCGCTCAGGTCACCTCAACATCTTTGAATTGTCTGGGCGGTCAGTGCGAATTTGCCAGAGACTGCTATGTGAACAAAGCTCGCAGAAATGCTGCCAGTGCCGATGTTCTGATTGTGAATCACAATTTGCTGTGTCTGAATTTCCCCAGTGCCGATGATGAAAGTCAGGGATATATTGGGAGTGCAGATGTAGTTGTTGTTGACGAAGCGCACCGATTTCCAGAAGTAGCTGCACAAACGCTCGGAATCCAGGTTTCCGCCGAAGGACTCGTTCAGTTTTGCAAGGATTTTGCTGCTGCAGCCCAAATCAGTGAAATCGATTTGCAGTGGGTCGATGAAAAGTGCAGTGCGATTATGGCATCGATAAAGGCGGCCAGAAGTGCCTTGCCTTCGGAATCATACCGGGCAGAGCTGCCTCAGCTTGAAAGCAATTTGGAGTTTATTACCGAGTACTCCAAAATCATGAAGGTGATGTCAGATATTTCAGACGGACTCGCCGGTTACGAGGAACAATCCCGCGACCTTGAAAATATCCGAAAGCACGCTGATGAGATCATCGAAGACAGCAGTAACATTTTGCATCGCCAAAGTGAAGACAATGCCAGTTGGTGGGAAACCTCTCGCAGGGGATTCAGTCTTTCAAAAATTCCGCTTGAGCCAAACAAGCATTTCGGTCCATTGATCGAGGAGTTCGACGGAAGTTTTATTTTTACATCGGCTACAGTCGCTGTAGGAGACGATTTTTCTCATTTCAAACAACGTCTTGGTTTGGATCAGACTGTGTCGTTGCGCTGGGACAGTCCATTTGATTTTGAAAACCAAGCGATGGTTTACCTGCCTCCTGAACTGCCAGACCCCAGAGCGCGCGACGCTTACGATGATGCGGTTGCCCGAGTGGTTGAACAAGTGGTGAACCTTAGCCGCGGACGGACATTTGTGCTTTTTACCAGTTACAACTCAATCAACGTGGCATATCGATATCTCAAAGACCGGGTAGGCTATACATTGCTGCGTCAAGGTGACGGGAACAGTCCGGCACATCTTTTGAAGCTTTTTAACGAAGATGGCAATGCAATTTTATTGGGCACATCGACTTTTTGGGAAGGTGTAGACGTCAAAGGAGGTGCATTGTCATGTGTAATCATCGCGAAATTGCCGTTTATTCCACCGAATGATCCGATGCTGACAGCTCGACAAAATCTGATGGAAAAAAACAATCAGAACGTATTCAGTCAATGGCAGCTGCCTTCAGCAGTTTTGTCACTGAAACAGGGAGTGGGACGACTGATTCGCGATGTCACAGACAGAGGGGTTTTAATCTTATGTGATCCCAGAGTTCGTACCAAGCAGTACGGACAAAAATTTCTCGACAGTTTGCCGCCGATGCGCAAATCGGCAGACATTGAGGATGTTCGGAAGTTTTTTGCTGATGAACCTGCTGGCAGTTAATTCGTCCGATGACCGGGTTTCTGTTGCGGCCAACGTAGATGGCTGCATTTTCGGGCAGCAGCGAATTTGCGCGCGCGAGCACAATCGATTTATTTTGACGATGGTACAAGACGTATTGTCTAAAGCCCGGTTGGCGATGCGCGAAGTAGACGCGATTGTTTATGGCGTCGGACCTGGATCATTTACAGGTCTTCGTATTTCTGCCGGTGTTGCACAAGGTATTGCATTTGGAATTGATGTGCCGGTCATTGCAGTGTCATGCATGGCAGCGATCGCACAAAAACAAGACAGCAAAAAGGCGGTGGTTGCAATCGATGCGAAGCAAAATCAGGTCCACTGGGGGTGCTATATAAAAAACAAAAACGGGTTATCCGAATTGCAAGGCCAAGAGCATCTAACCGAGATTAATCAATTGATTGTAGATGGCGAAAATTGGCACGGTGCAGGTTCCGCGTGGGATATGCATGCCGAGACTCTAATAGGCTTGAACCCACTGAGCGTAGTCGGCTGGACTGAGAAACAAAGCGCTGACGCCCGGGAACTTGCCTTGTTAGGCGCAGCAAAATTTCTCGACGGTCAAGTAAGGCAAGCCGTTTATGCAATTCCGAAATACAGCTTTCCCTACCTTACGGGCTGATTTGGGTTTCGGATTCAGGTCTCTGAATTTGACGACTGTCACCGTTTTGAGGCGATGGTTGTTGAGAAGTCTGGGGATGAACTCTCGCAATCAGCACTGCCCGCGCATTGACGCGGACGGTTTCGACTGTGTAGCCGTTTAACTGAAATGTTGTGCCGACCGGGGGGATATCTTCGATCAGTTCGAGGATTTGACCGTTTAGCGTATTGGGACCTTCGGTTGGCAGTTCCCACTGCATGATTCGATTCATATCGCGAAGATTCATCTTTGCATTGACCAGGTAGCTGCCCGTGTCGGGTTCTTCGATAATGCCTGGGTTGACTCCAGGGATTTGACCCCCAACGATTCCTGCAAGTTCTTCCATCATCTCATTTAAAGTAACAAGACCGACGACGGTTCCATATTCGTCGACGATGATTCCTAAATTGCGATTTTCGAGCTGAAGCCTTTGGATTTGCTCTGAAACCATTGAGTCTTCAAACAGGTATATTGGTTCTTTAAGATCGCGGTAGATGGCTTCCTTGGTGAATTCCTGACCATAACTTGCCTGCAGCAAGTGTTGAATATCCAGTTCGCCCTTGATGTTGTCGAAGAGTTTTTCATAAACCAAAATCCTCGAGAACTCTTCTTTTTTTATCTGCTCGACAATATCCGGCAAATCATCGTTGATGTCAATAGCATGAATCTCAGTACGCGGCACCATAATCGAATCGATGGAGTTCATTCCAAGTTCTATGATTCCAAGCAACATTTCCATCTGCTGGGGAGACAAGTGCTGTTCAGAAGCTTTCAGTGCGGCTCTCAACTCATCGGCATCTAGCGCGTGCTGGGCTGCCGCTTCATGATGAAAGCCAGCGATTTTCTTCATTTTGTTTGTGATAATACTCAATAGCCATACTGCAGGAAAAAACACTTTTTGCAAAAACTCGAGTACATAGACGGCGAAAAAGGCAATTCGGTTTGGATAGATTGCCGCTACGGTTTTCGGGGGAACTTCAGCAATTACCAGAATCAATATTGTGATAATTGCGGTTGAAAGCGCTACTCCGCTTTCGCCATAGTATTTCCACGCCAGCATGGTTGCAATTGCAACTGCGGCGTTGTTCACCAGGTTATTGCCGAGTAAAATAGTCCCGAGCAACCGATCCGGCTGGCTGATTAGCTTCTGGAGAAGCTTTGCTTTTTTATCGTTTTTACTTGCTTTATCCGCCAGGCGATAACGGTTGATCGCCATAGTGGCGGTTTCGGAAGCGGAAAAAAATGCCGAACAGCAAAGCAGTAACGCTAACGAGGCAAATAGTAAGCCTACAGGTATGTCGTCCAATCGTGTTTACGCATCAAACTAAAATAATGTGTAAAGTGTATTGGATTAATCATAACAAATGCAAAAAATTTTAGAATTCACGAGAAAAAATGTTTGAATCACTTCGAGATCGGATTAGCACAGCACTGGAGTCTATTAGAGGCTCACAGCGGCTTTCTCCAAAAGTAATCGACGAGTCATTGCGTCAGGTTCGCCGAGCGCTGATTGAGGCGGATGTCGCATTGCCTGTGGTCCAGGAATTTACCGAGCAGGTCAAAAACAAGACTGCAGATGCTGAGGTAAACAAGAACCTGACAGCTGCACAGACAGTTATCGGCATCGTTTACGAACAGCTCAAAGATGTTATTGGCGATACCGGAGAAGCACTCAACCTGTCTGGGGCTGCTCCTGTTGTCATTTTGGTTGCAGGGCTGCAAGGTTCAGGAAAGACAACAACGGTTGCCAAACTGGCGAAGTTTCTCAAAAACCAAGAAAACAAAAAAGTCGTTGTCGCCAGTGTAGACGTTTACCGTCCAGCGGCAGTCGAACAGCTTAAGTCGCTGGCACAGTCAGTTGAAGTGGCGTGTTTCGACACCGATTTAAAAGACAAGCCTGAGTCGATTGCACGTTCAGCACTCGCTTTTGCCAGAAAGCAGTCGGCAGATGCGGTGATTATTGACTCAGCGGGTCGGTTGCATATTGATGATGCAATGATGGATGAGATCAAAGCGATTCACGCTTCGATTACTCCGGCCGAGACGCTGTTTGTGATTGATGCCTTAACGGGTCAGGACGCAGTGCGAAGCGCAACGGTATTTAACGACGCTTTGCCATTGACCGGAATTGTAGTAACCAAACTTGACAGTGATACACGCGGCGGTGCGCTGCTGTCAGCACGCCATGTAACTGGAAAGCCAGTGAAGTTTATCGGTACAGGCGAACATGTTGATGGTCTTGAGAGATTTCATCCAGACAGAATAGCATCGCGAATATTGGGGATGGGAGATGTTGCCTCGCTGATTGAATCAGCGCAGAGCAAGACCGATCAGGACAAAGCCGAAAAACTGGCTAAAAAGATGCAAAAGGGCGGTCGTTTTGATTTGGAAGACTACCGGGAACAAATGATTATGACTCAGGACATGGGTGGAATGGGCAAGCTGGTAAAAATGCTGCCGGATCTGCCAGCGTCTGCAAAGATACCGGATATGAACGTAATCGAACAGGACGCTAAACGAGAAATTGCAATTATCAATTCAATGACTCCGCATGAGCGACGCCATCCGGCAATCATCAGAGCAAGCCGTAAATCAAGAATTGCTGCCGGGTCAGGAGTTGAACCTCGGCATATCAGTCAGTTGATTCGAAAATTCGACAAAGTCCAGAAATTGTCCAGACGCATGTCTCGCGGTGGATCCAAAGCAATGGCTGATAAAATCGGGAAATTGTCTGCTAAATTTCCAATGCAGTAATGAATCTGGAGTGTGGTTCATGTCAGCAGGTGATCTTTTCTTGGTTTTTAGCGCACTACCTCATCGGTTGCAGGATATACCTCAAAGCGCACTTGCGTATTTAACTTAATCACGGATATTGACTTTGGTTATAGGACGGCGGATCAAAGCATTGCCGGAGCAAATTAAGTCGAGAATAACAACATTTATCATCAATCAGACTGAAATTTCGTCGTGAAAATCATACGCAGCAATAAGCACCGGCTACACTTTCCAAAAGGAGAGTTGTACGGTGGAGAACTGGTTCGACCCTTCGAGTGTCCTGAACGCTGGGACTATGTTGTCGAACGGTTGATCGAACGCGGGTATACCAAGTTTATTGAGGCAGGGGATATTGACATTGATTTGGTGCAGCGTGTTCATACGCCGGATTTTCTGGAATTCTTGCAAACTGCATGGAATCAGTGGAATGAGCTGGGAATGAATGGTGATGCACTGCCATCGGTGATCCCGGCACGGCGAATGCACAACAACCGGTGTCCAACCCACATCGACGGCAAACTTGGGTTTTACTGCATGGCTATTGAAACAGCAATTACATCAGGCACCTGGGAAGCTGCGCAATCCGCTGGCGCTTGTGCAATTGATGCACAACGGTTGGTCAAGGTTAATGAACCGGCGTTTGCTTTATGCAGGCCTCCAGGGCATCACGCTGGTTCAGACTTGTATGGTGGATACTGCTTTTTGAACAACGCAGCAATTGCGTGCGAAGGATTCTTGCGCGATGGCGCAAAACGAGTTGCATTGCTGGACGTGGATTTCCATCATGGAAACGGCAGTCAGGACATTTTTTATGATTCAGACAAAGTATTTTACTTCTCAATCCACGGTCAGCCACAGGATGCGTTTCCTCACTTTCTTGGATATGCTGACGAAACCGGTGCTGAAGCTGGTGAGGGATACAACCAAAACTATCCGTTACCGCCCGATACACCGTTTAGCGTGTGGAATGAAGCGCTACATGATGCGTGTAAGAAAATCAGTCAATATTCTCCGGATGCTTTGGTGGTGTCGCTGGGAGTGGACACCTTCAAAGATGATCCGATAAGTTTTTTCAAGCTGGAAAGCGAAGACTTTATCCGCTATGGGCACAGTATCGGAAAACTTCGAATTCCCACACTTTTCGTGATGGAAGGCGGATACGCAGTATCACAAATCGGCATAAATACCGTCAATGTACTCGATGGTTTTGTCAGCGCGTGAGCAAGGCGAATACATTGTGATTTTCGGTAAGCCAATCAGTATTTGTGTGGCCAATACTCTTTTTCCAGCAACTGCCCCCATTCATCGTCATAAGGGTGAACGGTTTTGGTCGGTTGAATGCCGCGGTAGACAGGGCGGCCTTCATTAGCCCATTGAAAAAGCGACCCTTCCAGGTTGTAAACATTTTTAAATCCGCGTTTTTCCAGTCGTTCGGCGATTTTTGAAGAGCGGTAGCCTACCGAACAATAAAGCACAATGGTGCTATCTTCGGATGTTTGTTCAATTACCTTTAACGCATCGCGCGCAGATGTTGCCAAGTGTGCGTTTTTAAGATGACTGATTTTAAATTCTTCAGGCTCCCTGGTATCCAGCAGCAAGACTTCTTTACCTTCATCAAGCCATTGTGACAGCTGCCGTGTAGACAGCTGATTGACAGTGGGGAAATCGTCGCGAACGAGATTGATTGTTTGTTTCCATCGTTCAGCGAACTGCTCGCTATCGGCGAACGATGCAGGAACTATTATTACACAGATAAACGATATAATAACAATTAGATGTACGGAATACTTCTTAAAACGCATGAAACTCCTTGACTAACCTATGCTGAATTGAATAAGAAAACTTTGGATCTACTATGACGTACAGATAACTGGCATGTATGAGCGGTGGATAACAAGTTAACCTGTCTAAGTTAACGAGCGTGACCAGGAGCGTAGAAAAACAGATTTGAATTGGTAGTCGTTCGGAACACCATAATGGCGAGTTGTTCAAACCGCTTGCGGCGGTTCTACAGGTAAAGCCCTGAGGTAATCTCCGAGAGAAGGGATCGGAATCTTATATTGGTCCGGTATTTTTAGTGCCGGGGCTAGCAATCCTGCATGCAACGCATTGGTCAAAAAATCGTCAATACTCTCTGCTTTTCTTTTTCGCGCAGATTCCGTTAGCAAATCAATCTCATCATATGACAAGGTATCCACAAAATCCTCTTTCTTTTTAGCCGCTGCCAAGGCCAATTTCTTATACACCCATGCCCTGCTGGAACCGGCTTTAATCCGTCCTGCATAGTAGTCGTTTTTGCGCTCAACTCCCTCGTCGAGTGCCTGCTCAAGCAAATGCCTTTCCAACCGGCCTTCGTTAGTGCGTAACACTTCACCTGCTGCTACACCCACCTGATTGATGTGTTGTGGCCACCCCTGGGACAGTTTCGCTAAAGCATCTGCCCAGAAATCCTTTTCTTCCTCAGACCCGGTATAGTAAGCATCCAACATGCGACGAAAGGAACCGGCTGCAACCCTTGTTTCCAAAGGATTCAGATTTACAACTCTTTTAGCGGCATATCTTGACAAACCACACTGGCGCAATACCTGCTCAGTGTCGCTTAGACCAAAGAATGCTGCAACCAGAGGAATTCCCTGTGGGTCCCGATGAAGACAGTCCAGTACATCTTCGGTCGCGTCTCCAGTCGGCGTGTTCTGGGCTTCATCGATAAATACCACGATATGAAAATTCTCAAGTAGTGGAGCACAGTCAATGAACGCCGACTGTGCTAAGAGTTTCGAATCCAGCATGTCTACCGCTTGCGGCTTGCCGCCTACCGAAAAACCTGCTGCTCCAACTCCTCGCTGAGATAGTTCCTGATAAAGTTTCCGCCCCAGTTTCTGATACTCTTGCAACTTTGCTGCGATTGTGCTCGGTGCTGTCTTTGAAAGCCGTTCACTTTCTGTATTGGCCGCCTGCACGATTATCCCGATAGTTTGTACGGCAGACTGCAGGACTTTTGGATTGAAAGACACTGCTACCCAGGGATCATCCGGTGTCGAATGACATCTGACAGCTTCCATACATTCTTGCATCAGCGCAGACTTGCCGGCACCCGGTGCACCTTGGAATATCATTGTGCCACCACCTATTTGACCTGCAAGGAGGCTTTCTACCGCATCGCGAAAGATATCGTACTCAGCATCCCGGCCATAAAAAAATGCCTCGCGACCGACTTCTGCGCGATCGGTTCGCTTCAGCCACACTTCCTCTGGCAGAGGTTTTGCGGGCAAAGGCTTGGGAAAAGGTCTTTGATGCATGAGAGTGATTTTAATCCAATTCGGATTAACAGTCTTGTTCGGCTTTGCAATCAATCCGTATTGAAGTTTACTATGAAAACGAACCAATCGCCATTCCTTTGGTTGCAACTTGCCACTCTTACCCCAAGGCTGATGTGCGAATAACAGGAAATTTTAAATCTAAACTTTTGGCATGCAGGGCGTTAATTTTTGTTCGCAGCAAGTTGCAATTCGTTATAATTCACGTGTTTTAGCAAACCTCTCAATTTGAATTTGGAGAAGATAACGCATGGTCGTAATTCGACTGGCACGTGGTGGGGCAAAAAAGAGACCTTTCTATTCTATTGTCGTAGCAGACAAGCGAAGGGCATCCACTGGTAAATTTATTGAACGTATTGGTTATTTCAATCCCATCGCAGCCGCAAACGAACAGGGTCTGAAAGTTGACATGGAGCGTATTGAATACTGGGTGTCTCATGGCGCTCAAGTTTCTGACCGGGTTCGATCATT
The DNA here is from genome assembly GCA_965214785.1 of Arenicellales bacterium. GTDB lineage: Bacteria > Pseudomonadota > Gammaproteobacteria > Arenicellales > JAJDZL01 > JAJDZL01. Next base: position 438,813 of record OZ243975.1, read on the forward strand.
AGTAAAAACTGCAGGGCAGTAACTATCATCTATTGTGCATGACGGAACAGGCAAGACTGTAGCCGTCGCTCGAGTCTGCGATGCTTTTGGCATCAAGGGTCAAATCAAACTCGCCGCATATACGCAAAATCCGCATACTCTGTTGAAGTACTCGCACTGGGAGTTGAGCATTTCCGGACGAGATAACTGTTGCTATAGCGTATCGAATGCAAAAATACACGGTAAGTTTGTTGTTGCCTCCCTTGATGGAATCGAAAATCGCGATCAGGCTTTGGAACTCAAGGGTGCTCAAGTTACCGTTTTGAAGTCTGAACTGCCTCAGCTTGATGCGGGCGAGTATTACTGGGTGGATCTGATAGGCATGAATGTGATCAATTCAAACGGTACTAATTTAGGTAAAGTGGAATCGATTATGGAAACCGGTGCGAACGATGTGTTGGTCGTAGAAGGGGAGGTGACCCGTTTGATCCCCTATGTGCCGCACGTTATCGAAAAAGTCAGTTTGGATAACGAAGAAATCATCGTCGAGTGGCCTGAAGAATTTGACCTTTAAATACCCCTTGAACGATAGGAAAGTAAATGCGAATTAACATCGTCACAATGTTCCCGCAAATGTTTCAAGCGGTTACCGATTACGGGGTAACCGGTAGAGCGAATAGCCGAGGGCTTGTTGATATCAATCCGGTAGATCTGCGAAGTTTCGGAATAGGCTCGCATCGGGTTCTCGATGATCGCCCATTCGGCGGAGGCCCTGGAATGGTGATGATGGCGCAACCGGTAATCGATTGCGTAAAAAAACTAAAGCAACAAGCCGGTAAAGATGCTCCGACAGTGTATCTCAGTCCACAAGGAAAACGGCTGGAACATAAACATGTCTATCAGTTTTCACAGTGCAACGAAATGATATTGCTATGCGGGCGTTACGAAGGCATCGACCAGCGGGCATTGGATATAATTGACGCTCAGGAATTGTCGATCGGCGATTATGTCCTGTCGGGAGGCGAACTTGCAGCGATGGTCGTGATCGATGCGGTGGTGCGTCAGGTGCCAGGTGTGTTGGGGAATGAAAAATCAAGCATTGAGGATTCTTTCGCAAACGGACTGCTCGATTGTATACACTATACGCGTCCGCACACCGTTGAAGGCATGTCGGTACCGGATGTCTTGGTTTCCGGCGACCACAACGCAATCCGCCGATGGAAACTGAGACAGTCTGTCGGAAGAACCTGGTTGAAGCGTCCAGATTTATTGGAAAAAATCGAACTGGACGACCACGCCAAACGTATTTTGTACGAATTTCAAAGTGAGAACGAAGAGTTGGAGAGCTCGTGATGGCAAACGTTATCGAAGCAATTGAATCTGAATACTTAAGGGATGACCTGCCGCAGTTTTCCCCCGGTGACACTGTGCGTGTTACAGTGTATGTGCGTGAAGGTGGCCGCGAACGACAGCAGGCGTTCGAAGGTGTTGTCATTGCAAAGAGAAATCGCGGTTTGAACTCGTCGTTCACCGTCCGAAAAATCTCCTACGGTGAGGGCGTTGAGAGAGTTTTCCAGGCGCACAGTCCCTTAATACACAGTGTTGAGGTCAAACGGCGAGGTGCCGTTCGACGGGCAAAGCTTTATTACCTTAGGGAACGCACAGGAAAGTCTGCGAGAATCAAAGAGAAAATCAAGTAGAACGATACCCTGCGCGGATTATTACGAGCAATTTCAGTCTGCGTATCTACATATCAAGTATTAATAACCCCCTGTGTCTGAAAACGATGCAGCGTGGTGTTGTTAACAGAACAGCTTCGGTGTTGCGTGTGGCCGATCTCACCGGAATTCATCTGACAGTTACAGTTGGCATACTGTCGTTGCTGTGTGCGATGTTTTTCACCCAGTCAGCCTTGGCTGTTGAATCCGAACAACAATCGGTTCAGTCAACCGATTCGCAAACGCAGCACAACACAGCCGTTGATTCCAACCCGAATGATGAATCGGATCAAAATATTCAATTAGCTCCCAGTGAATTTAAGTTGCTGCCGTCGCTTGAACGTATTCACGAACTGATTGATTCCCAAGCTCCACAACTCGCACACTCGCTGTTAATTGCATCAAGACACGAGTATGAGTCTTCAGATAATTCGAAACAGTGGGAAGAACTGTTTTTTAAACTTGCCTTCGAACTCGAAGACTTTCAGGGCATCATTGATCGGTCGCGGCAATTCAGCGAGGTCGCAGACTACGAATTTTATGTCGCAATTCAGATGTATGCCGTTCGCGCAGAGTTCAAACTGAAACGATTCGCACAGGCAAGGAAGCGATTGCGAAAAATGATCTGGGATTTGCCGTATGATCAGCAAAACCTGATCATTTGGCGAGACTGGATAGCAAAGAGTTACCTCGATGAAGGTTTGCTCCCGGAAGCGGTTACCGCTTTGACCGCATACTATCTAGACTATCGCCCAAATGACCCTGCCTGGGAATACAAGTATGCCCGGGTATTGTTTCTGTCAGGCAACGATGACGAAGCAGTCAGACGATTGGAAGCACTGCAGTCACTGGAAGCCAGACTCTTGAGGTTGTATTCTCAATACAAAGGCAGATATTCCACGCCGATTCAAATTCAGCAAGTCGCACTTGAACTGCAGCCTCAACTATCAGGTTCACCGCATTTGCTCAAGGAACTGTGGGCAATCATCGAGTTGAACGCACGCAGCATGCAGGATTTCGAAATGCAGATTATCGCAATCGAAAATGCATTGTCAGTCAATACCGACACAGATGATGAATCTGTGCATTTTTCTGTGGTGAGCTTGAGCACGGTAGAACAGCTGCTAGCTGCGTATGACCAATACGCTTTGAGGGTTGGAAACGAGTTTAATCTGGTAGTAGGAGATGATGCCAGTTGGGAGCGGTTGGCATACGAGTTTGAAATTACCTCGACAACCACAGCTCGGGCAATTTATTCGTTTTTGGCAAGGCACACTTCCAACCCTGATGTGCGAAGTGCAAGCATTTCAGCGCTGGCGGACACACTTGCGAAAGACGGACTTGTCGCAGTAATGGAATTGTTGTTTGTTCACAAAAAAGTGTTGCCCATCGCTGATCTGTCTGACACCCAGCAAAATACACTGGCAAACAGGGCAATCCGACGCGCTGATTATGCGGTTGCCCTTTCAATCATGAATGCGATGAAACCGCCCCAAGAAGAGGGAAATAACTTCATATGGAGGTTAAGACAGGCGAGGCTTGCGATTTTCATAGACGATTTTGAGCAAAGCTACGATCATCTCAGCGAGGTAATCGAAAACCTTTCGTTTCCCGCTCCCCTTGAGCGAATTGATCAGATCAAACAGGTGCTGTTTGATTTACAGGAAGAAGGACAACACGATCAGGCAATTTCATTGTTTGGGAAACTGTATCGCCTCACAGCAGATGTAAATGCCAACCGCGAAATTCTGCGTTGGGTAGCCGATTCGCTCGAGGCGCAACAAAACCATGCTCAGGCAGCCGATTTTTTACTTCTTTCGGCATCTTTTGGTGACACAACGAATGATGAATGGAGCAAGTCCGCGAGGCTCAAGGCGGCTGACGTTCTCGTCGATGCACAACTGTTTGAAGATGCGCGATCGATCTATACACAGTTGGAACAAAGCACATTCGACCCGCGGGCAAAAGCGGTCATTCGAGATCGCTTGAATAATCTGCCCAAAACCGACTGAGTCATCAAGTTTGTTAGATAACGCTCAAAATCCAGATCAAGCGCACCCAGACGACATCGCACTGATTGAACAGTTTGTTGACACGACTTGGTCACAGTCAGGTTTATCGCAAGCCACGTTAGAAGCATATCGACTGGATTTGATTTGTCTGGCGCGTTGGCTGAACCAAAGACAGACACGTCTGATTGCCGCCAGCCGAGGCGACATCTTAGGTTACTTGGCAGCCAGGTCCAACCGAAAGTCCACAACGATGTCACGAAATTTGAGCACTTACCGCAGATTTTTTCGTTATTGTGTCTCAGAATCACTAATCAGTGTTTGTCCGACTGACGATATTGCGACCCCGTTTATTGGATCAAGTTTACCCAATGCGCTGTCAATTGAGGAGGTCGAACAATTACTGGATGCACCGGATGTCGATTCATCGATCGGTGTTCGGGACCGAGCCATGCTGGAAACAATGTATGGCGCTGGACTTCGCATTTCAGAACTTGTCGGGCTATCAGTAAATTCTGTCAATCTAGTCGATGGCTGGGTACGGTTGTTTGGCAAAGGCTCGCGCGAGCGTATAGTGCCCTTAGGCGTTTACGCTATTGAATGGATACAGCGTTACGTCAATGCTGACCGTGGTGCGATTTTGAAACAAAAGCGCAGTGATGATTTATTTATCACCGCACGCGGCGCACGCATGACTCGTCAATCCTTTTGGCTGATCATTCGTAAATACGCCGTTGCAGCGGGTATTGGCAAGGAGATTACGCCACACAGTCTTAGACACTCATTTGCTACGCATTTGTTGAACAATGGGTCGGATTTGAGAACCATTCAGCAACTGCTCGGTCACAGTGATCTGTCGACAACTCAAATTTATACCCATGTCTCGAAACAAAGGCTAACCGAAGTGCTGCGACTGCATCATCCAAGAGGTTAGTTCAACAACGCAGCCAACTTGCCTCTATAGACCGGAACAAGGGGATGGTCTTTGCCCAGCATGTCGAATGCTTTTATCAAACCTTTGCGGCCAGCATCATCATTGTATGAGCGGTCGTGACGGACAATATTCATCAGTATGTCCAGTGCTGATTCGGGCTCGTTATGCACGAGGTTGATTACGGCAAGTTTATATTGAGCTTCCCAGTTGCTGTTGTCTTGCGCAATTTGATTATTCAGTAGTTCTTCGCTCTCGCATTGTGCTGCAAATTCTATGAATTCGATGTTTGCTGCAATTGACTTGTACTCAGGGGTGGATTTTGAGTCTTTTACTTTATCCAATGTTGTTCTGGCTGATTGGGTATCTTTTATGCTTACATAAACACCGGCGAGGCGAATTAATGATTCATCTGAATCGTCTTTTGCCAGCGCTTCGATGGCTTGGGATATCTGACCCTGATCGATCAGAATTTGAATCGAATCCTTTTTGCTTTCGCCTTGACTATCGAGTGAGACGTGCTTTGAAAGAAACTGTTGCACAGCGCTTTTAGGCTGAGCTCCCTGAAAGCCATCAACAACTTGTCCGTTTACGACCAAAAAGACAGTCGGAACGCTTCGCACCTGAAATTGTGCAGCGATCTCCTGGGCTTCGTCAATATTTATTTTTGCGAGGGCAAATGCATCCGAATTTTCTGCAGCAATTTCCTCAAGTATTGGAGTGAGTGTTTTGCAAGGGCCGCACCACGGAGCCCAAAAATCAACAAGAACTGCAATGTTTCTGGATTTTTCAACAACTTCCTCAAGGAAATTGTCGACTGTTACATCGACCGGCACCGCTGCAGGAGTTGAATTTTCATTGCCAATGATGTGAACCATTGAATGCTACCTCTGATTTTATTTTGACACAATAAATGGCGCTCCCTAGGGGGATCGAACCCCTGTTTCCGGCTTGAGAGGCCGATGTCCTAACCGCTAGACGAAGGGAGCAGATTTAAGACGCTTACGTGCACTAATAAATGGTATCACAAATAAGTAGTTCAAATATTTACCTCGCCCAGCAATCGTAATTATGACCGTTTGATGTTTTTGTAATCTTAGACTCAAGGCTTCCTACAAAAGTAATTGCCGGTTATCTTGGGCAATGAATTTAGTGTTAAAATTTTCTGTTATGGCTGAACCGTAAATCCATTAACCAGCGCGAAAAATATCCACCTTGGAGGAACGTTTGAACACCAAGCAAGCGGAATACAAAACCGATATTTCCGAATTGAACGCCGAAGCGGCCAAGCGAGAATCGCGACAGTAAATGGCACCGGTTGCATTGATTAGTGTTGCAGTTGCTATATTGAAATTCACCTAAGTTCCATCCCGATCTGAAACTTGACTCGCCGCACTCAAACACGAAGCGGCAACTATCGTCAGCAATTACAGGCGATATTTTTCAATTCTCGAACGGTTGTTCATGCTGAGCGAGAAGTTTTGCGGTCATTTCATTTGTTCCAAGTGAGCGATTCGATCGCAATCAGATAAAACATCAGCAACGAGTCTAATTGTGACCGTTTGACGTCTTTTAAACCTTAAAATTCAAGGCTTTGCTGCAAAAAGTACAGTACTTTTGTTACCGATTACGGTGAATTTCCGGCTACCTTGGGCAATGAATTTAATGTTATAATTTTCAGTTATGACTGAACCGCAGATCCATGTCCATGAACTGGTGCAAGAAAATATCCACCTTGTAGGAACGTATGAACACCAAGCAAGCGGAATACAAAACCGATATTGCTCATTTGCGCGCAGACAACAAAACCGATATTTCCGATTTGAAAGCCGAAATGGCCAAGCGAGAAACGCGGCTGTTAATGGCAATGGTTGCATTGATTAGTGTTGCTGTTGCTATATTGAAATTCACCTAAGTTCCATCCCGATCTGAAACTTGACTCGCCGCACTCAAACACGAAGCGGCAAATATCCTTAGAAATTGCAGGCGATATTTTTCAATTCTCGAACGGTTGTTCATACTGAGTGAGAAGTTTTGCGGGCATTTCATTTGTTCCAAGTGAGCGATTCGATCGCAATCAGATACAACATCAGTAGCAAATCAATTGTGGCCGTTTGGCTACGACACAATTAGAATTACACCACTTCGCCACTACAAAATGTCTGTAGCCAAAGAACCTGAAATTATCACCCAGAGCGAGCATGGCATCCAACGATCGGATTTAGATGATCATGCACTTGAGGTGGTCAACAAATTAAGTCACAGTGGCTACAGTGCGCAATTGGTCGGCGGCTGTGTGCGGGATTTGCTGCTTGGGTTAAAACCCAAAGACTACGACGTGGTAACAGATGCCACTCCCAATCAGGTACAGCGTTTGTTTTCCAACTGTAACGTGATCGGCCGAAGATTTCGTCTTGCACAGGTTTTGTTTCGAAAGCAGGTTGTTCAGGTTGCCACCTACCGGGCCAATCATTCAAATGACCATCGACTCAAACGCAGGATCAAACGATCGTCTGCAGGTAAGATTCTCGATGACAATTTCTACGGTCGCAGCATAGGACAGGATGCATTTCGCAGAGACTTGACCATGAATGCACTCTACTTGTGTCCATCCGACATGACGATAGTCGACTACACAGGGGGGTTAAACGACATACGCAATCGAACAGTGCGAGTGATCGGAGATGCGCCAGAGCGTTACCGGGAAGATCCGGTGCGTATGCTGCGAACAATCCGCTTTGCTGCATCGCTTGATTTTACAATTGATGAGTCTAGCAGCGAACCGATCGGCGAATTATCTGAGCTGCTCAGCGCAGTGTCAAATGCACGATTGGCTGACGAGCTGGCAAAACTGTTTTTTAACAATCATGCGGAGGCGACATTTGAATTGCTCCTTGATCATGGATTGTTTCAGCAATTGTTTCCTCCATACTCTCAATCCAAGGGAACGGGTATTGATGAGAATGCTCTTAGATGGCTCTACCAGCTGTTTCGCGAAACCGATGCCCGCAGACCCAATGGCGAAACATTGAGCATGGTTTATTTTCTTGCAGCAATACTATGGTTTCCATTAAAAAATGCTACTGACCATAGAAGACAAAGGGTCAGGAAAGGGCGTTCCAACATATCTCACTTGATTTGGGACATTATCGACTTACAAGACCAAAGTACCCAAATCAATGCTGTTCAGGCGAGAAGAATTCAAAATATCTGGAGCCTCCAAAGAGGGCTTGAAAGTCCAAATGCGTCAGTGCGGCAAATCGCAACTGCAGCGAATTTTCGCCCCGCATTGCGATTGCTCGAACTGCGTGCAAAGTCTGGCGAAGTAAACTCGCAGATTACCAATAGATGGGTGCATATTCGTAATCAACAAAAGAGCGCGCCGAATCAACGTGTGCGCCACCGTCGTCGCAGAACGACTGCACAATGGACATAAACAGGCTCGACCCCTCATGCGCCTATGTGGCTTTCGGAAGTAATCTGGACAATCCGCAACACCAGGTGTTGCGGGCTATTGACAGTGTCGATGCGCTCGGTGGCTGTACGGTTATTCGCCGCTCCTCGTTGTATGCCACCGAACCTGTTGGCTACGCAAATCAACCAACCTACATTAATGCGGTGTGCTCAATCTCTACCACTTTGCCCCCTTTGGAGCTGTTAACCGAATTGCTGGAGATTGAAAATAAAGCTGGCCGAATTCGTGTCAAACAACACAATCGACCGAGGGTCGTTGATCTTGATCTGCTGGTGTATGAACTGACACAACTTACAAGTGAACGTCTTGAGCTTCCGCATCCTAGAATGCATGAACGCAGATTTGTGCTGGAACCTCTGGTTGAAATCTCTCCAGATTTGATTATTCCAGGACGCGGGCGAGCAGCCAACTGGCTCAAACAAAGTATGAATCAACACGTGCAGAAACTCAATATCGCGTGACATCAATAATTTGGCGAACAAATTGTCGCTGAATTGTAAAATCTAAACTACAAAAGGAACATCCAAAATATGAATGCTACCCAAAACAACAGCCGCATACTGTCTGGCATGCGGCCAACTGGCCGACTTCATCTCGGACACTACCACGGAGTCATCAAACCGTGGGTGGATCTTCAACATGAACACGACTGCTTTTATTTTGTAGCCGATTGGCATGCGTTGACAACAGAATTTGAATCGGCATCTGAAAACACCATGCAAGACAGCGTATGGGACATGATCATTGACTGGCTGGCTTGTGGAGTGGATCCTGAATTTGCAACAGTTTTCATTCAGTCAAGGGTGCCGGAACATGCTGAACTGTTCTTGCTGCTATCGATGGTCAGCCCACTGGGGTGGCTTGAGCGCGTGCCCAGTTTCAAAGACCAACAGGAAAAACTGAAAAACAGGGATCTTTCAACCTTTGGATTTCTGGGCTACCCGGTGCTGCAAAGTGCAGATATTTTGATGTATCAAGCCTCCTTGGTACCAGTTGGCGAAGACCAGGTGCCACATGTGGAACTGACTCGGGAAATCGCCAGGCGGTTTAACATGATTTTTGGCCGCGAACCTGATTTCACTGAAAAATCAGAACAGTCGATTCGAAAGTTGGGAAAGAAACTTGGTAAACGCTATAGCGACTTGAGACGAGCATATAAAGAACGGGGAGATGAACAGGCACTTTCACAAGCACGTGAGATTCTCGCTCAGATGCCGAATCTATCTCGCGGTGATCGCAATCGCCTGCACGGTTACTTAGAAGGCAGAGGTCGCCAAATTCTCGTTGAGCCCCAGGCATACTTGACCAAAGCATCGAAAGTCCCAGGTCTCGATGGCCAGAAAATGTCAAAGTCGTATAACAACGCGATCTATCTTAGAGACGATCCTGATCGAGTCGCAAAAGGAATTCGGGCAATGCCAACAGATCCTGCAAGAGTTCGCCGAAATGATCCGGGAACTCCACAAAAGTGTCCGGTATGGGGTCTGCACGAAATTTACTCTGACGCAGATGCAAAAAAGTGGGTGCAAAATGGCTGCACGAGTGCGTCAATTGGCTGCCTTGATTGCAAAAAACCGTTGATTGACGAAATAATCAAAGAACAAAAAGAACATGCAGAAAATGCAAAGCCCTATGTAGAAGACATCGATTACCTGCAAAAAGTAATAGCTGAAGGATGTGAAAAAGCGGCCGCTGCTGCAGAAGCCACTATGAGTGAGGTGCGCCGTTACGTGGGCACCGCCGCCTACCGTTGAACTAACTGAAATCGTTGCCCTGAACAATCAAAACAACACCGACGAAGTCGGCCCCAAAATACCGGAAGACTTGTTTGTTCCGGCCGAGGCGCTCGAAATTATCACCCAGGACTTTCAAGGTCCTTTGGATTTGCTGTTGTATTTAATTCGCAAGAATCGTTTTGATGCACTGGATATACCGGTAGCGCAAATCGCGCAGCAATACGCAAAATACATCGAGGTGATGCAGAAAATACAGCTCGAATTGGCAGGAGAATATCTGGCAATGGCAGCAACTTTGGCTCAGATCAAGTCAAGGCTGCTGCTGCCACCTGTTCAAAGTGAAGATGATGATGAAGACGAAATTGATCCGCGTCTGGAACTGGCGCTGCGACTTCAGGAATATGAAAAGATAAAAATGATTTCCGAACAACTAGACACCCACTCGCGCGTTGGCCGGGATGTGTTTTTAGTTCATGCACAAAGTGTTGCCCCAAAAGCGGTTGTAAAATTTGAACAGGTCAGTTTGGATATGCTGATCGATGCTTTTGAGAACATCCTCATGTTGGCTGAAAGCAACATGCCAATTGTGGTTGAACGGGAAAATTTGAATGTCAAAGACAAAATGGAACTGATTCTCGAACGCCTCGACAGCATGACACAGATACGATTTGGTGAGCTTCTGAATCGAAAAGAAGGCAAAGCGGGATTGATTGTGACATTTTTAGCTATTCTTGAATTGATTAATACTCGTAGAATCTATGCGGTTCAAGCCGAGCAAAACGAAGTAATATACCTGCGCAAGTATGAGTAAGTGCGGTGGATCAAAATACACTAAGAAATATTGTTGAAGCGGCGATACTGACATCTGAAGTGCCAGTTACCATCAATCAGATTCAAAGCCTGTTTGACCCGGACGAAAAGCCTTCTGCGAATGACGTTCAGCAGGCTCTGAAACAGTTGGCACAGCAATGTGAAGGACGCGCAGTGGAACTTAAACAAATTGGTCAGGGATATCGCTATCAATCCCGAGAAGACTACTCTGAGTGGCTGCAAAGGCTGTCAGAAATTCGACCGCGTCGGTATTCTCGGGCACTGATGGAAACCTTGTCGATTATCGCTTTTCGCCAGCCGGTGACCCGCGGTGACATCGAAAGCATCCGCGGTGTGTCTGTATCGACCGAAATCATGAGAACACTATTGACCAACGAGTGGATTGAACAGGCCGGCTACAAGGAGGTTCCAGGCAGACCTGCATTATTTGTTACGACTGCCAAATTTCTGGAATACTTTAATCTTCAGTCATTACAGGATCTGCCAGCACTGGATTTGCTGGAAAGACAAGCGGCTAAAGCTGCTCAAGCGGCTAAAGATGGTGACAGTTCACAGCCACTTTGAGCAAAATCTCCCACCGGAACTGCACGACAGTCCTTTAATCAGACAATAGTCGACAAGATAGGAGGGAGGGGGATAATCGGCGAAATATTGAATGCCTCGGGTGTCAATATCAAAGAATCCGAATACTATAAGGTTGCCAGAGCAATGAAACCAGATGAGATTCACCGGGATATCTTCGAAGTGGTAGATTGCGATTCACAATCACCTGATGCGATAGAGTAAATATGCTTTATCTGGCAATGCCTCCAGTGGAAAAATTTTTACAAATTCGAGTCGACAGTTTAATTCGCTCATATGACGAATGACCAGCGGTTTTAGTTTTGTTCATATTCCAAAGCTATATCGACTATTCAACTATGTAGCGCATTGTTTCTTCTGTGGCGATATACGGTCGAAAAATAATTCAGGAAACGACATGGTAGTGAACGCTAATTCACCCATAGACGAAAGAATCCAAAAATACCTTGCCCGCAGAGGATTTGGCTCACGCAGGGAGGTCGAAAAGTGGTTGGTCGCAGGTCAAGTTTGCCATCGCGACGGAGCATACAAATTAGGTGACAAAGTCAAAACAGGCGATGTTGTCATAATCGGTAAAAAGACCATTGTGGTAACACAAGTTGATTCGCCAGTCAGGGTCATTGTCTATCACAAGCGAGAAGGGGAGGTCAGTTCAAGAGCAGACCCGCAAAACCGACCTACATTCATGGATAACCTGCCTGACATTCGTGATGGCCGCTGGAAATCAGTCGGTCGATTGGATATCAATACAACCGGTCTGATTTTGTTTTCCAACGATGGGGAGTTGGTCAACCTGCTCATGCATCCAGGTTCAATGATCGAAAGACAGTATCTGTGCCGCATTCAAGGGCACCCTACAGCAAAGCAGCTCCAAAGGCTTAAACAGGGGATTGTTTGTGATAATGAGAAACTTCGATTCGATCGGATCGAACACGAACGGGCAAACAAAACCAATCACTGGTTCAACATTACGCTGACTCATGGGAAAAACAGGGAGATTCGCCGGGCATTCGAAGCCCTGGGGTTTCGGGTCAATCGTCTCAAGCGAATACGTTATGGCCCGATCCAGTTGCCTCAAGACCTAAAACCAGGCCAGTGGCTGGAGCTTGCTGAACATCAAATTAATCAGTTACGATCGTGCTTGCCGACACAGTCAATGCAATCGTGACAGCGGCAACAGGAATTATTTCCACAAAATATCGGTAATTTCTTCAACCGAATTTACCAGATAATCTGCGTTCCACTTTCTGGGATCATCACCCGGCGGAATATAGCCGTAACCCACCGCAATCGTGTCAGTACCGGCTCTTTGTCCTGCCTGGATATCACGGATTGAATCACCGATAAATACGGTACTGCCGGTGTTGACTCCAGCGACTTCGCACGCGTGCACAATTGGCAGTGGATGAGGTTTGCGCTGGGGCAGTGAATCACCGCCGACGATCACGCAGGCATCTTCAAGCAATTCGAGCTGGTCCATAATCTGTAACGTAAGGTCTTCAGGTTTGTTCGTAACAATACCCCACAAGATGTTGTTTTGTCTAAGCTTATCGAGCAGATCGTCAATTCCAGGATAGATGTCCGTAAATTTGCACAAATTCGATTTATAGTGATCAAGAAATTGCTGACGAAGGGGTTCGTATTGTTCATCGCCAGGGGAGTAGCCAAATCCGATTTGAATCAGCGCGGGTGTACCATTGGACACGTGGCCGCGTAAATCGTCAATACTCAAATTCGGTTTTGCGTGAGCCTGAAGCAGACGATTCAATGCGCCGATCATATCGCGCGCGGTGTCAGCGAAGGTGCCGTCAAAGTCGAACAGCACAAGGCGGTATTTGCTCAATGTCGTTTGCACTGAACGATATAGTTGACTTGCACCCCTGAGCCGAGGTGGAATTTTTGATTAATTGGGTTGTAGTGCATGCCAGTGATCTGTTTCATTTCAATTCCAGCGCTTCGACACCACCGATGCAATTCAGATGGCCGGATGAACTTTCTGTACTGGTGAGTGCCCCTTGGTAAAAGGTTCAGTACGTATTCAGCACCAACTATGCCCATAGCCCAGCTTTTCGGTGTACGGTTGAGCGTTGAAAAAAAGATGCTTCCCCCCGGTTTAGTCAAATCTGCACAAGCTTGAATTGTTGAAACCGGGTCAGGAACATGTTCAAGAAGTTCCATGCAAGTGACCACATCAAATCGAGACTCACACTGACTGGCAAAATCTTCAACCGTCGTGCACACATATTCAACAAAAAGGCCACTTTCGTTCAAGTGTGCTTTTGCGACCTGCAGCGTATCTTCACTTATATCCAGTCCGGTCACATTGGCTCCCTTGTCGGCCATCGCTTCGCACAGCAGTCCACCGCCACAGCCTACATCAAGTACCTGCTTGTCTTTGACTTCAGCATGATTGCAAATAAAATCCAGCCGCAAAGGGTTCAGCAGGTGCAAGGGGCGGAATTTCCCAGTCGGGTCCCACCACTGCTGAGCAAGTTGAGAAAACTTTCTCACTTCAGCGTGATCAATATTGTCTTGAGCAATCATTACGTCACATGGGTGTTATGCGCTTTGAGAATCTGGCGTATTTGAAAAATTCACTTGCCATCGCTGGGCAATTTCGCTGCATTGTTCAATATCCATTTGGGTAAGTCTGCCGGCTTCCAACACCTGGCGTCCTCCAATCCAAACATCGGATACCTGCTCTCTGGATGCACAGTGGACAACATGGGATACAGGATCAAACAGTGGCTGGCTGAAAATTTTGTTCATGTCGATTGCCGTAATATCGGCAAGTTTTCCAGCTTCGAGCGAACCGGTTTCGTGATCAATGCCGAGGGATTTTGCGCCATTGACAGTAGCCATGCGAAGTGCCTCATAACCGCTTACAGCAGTTGCGTCACCCGACGATCCTTTTGCCAGCAAAGCGGCAAAACGCATTTCTTCAAGCATGTTCAGGCTGTTGTTGCTAGCCGCACTGTCGGTCCCAACAGCAACGTTCACATTGTTTTCGAGCAATGAACTGACCGGGCAGATGCCGCTTGCAAGTTTAAGATTCGACTTTGGACAATGCACGATGTTCGCGTTCTTATCGGCGATGAGTTTTATTTCAGATTCGACAAGCTGTGTCATATGCACCGCAGTCAGACGCTGATTGACCAAACCGAGCCTTTGCAATCGCTCAACAGGTCGCATGCCGCATTGGGAAATTGAGTTTTCCACCTCTTGTGCAGTTTCATGAACGTGAATGTGAACGTTCAGATCATATTGTTCACTGATGTCCCTTATTTTTTTCAACGTTGCATCTTCAACTGTGTATGGCGCATGTGGTGCCAGCATGGTTGTGACAAGCTTCGACTCGCTGAACTGACGTCGCACATCGTCGCCTTTTGCAAGGTATTCGTCAGGTGAACTTGCCCACACAGTTGGAAACGCAATTGTGATCAGACCGACACAGACTCTCATGTGATATTTCTGCGCCGTTTCGCCAACTACTTCGGGAAAAAAATACATATCGTTCATGCAGGTGACGCCGCTTCGAATTGACTCGGCAATGGCTAGCGTTGTACCGTCTCTGACAAAATGCTCGTCAGCCCATTTTTGTTCCAATGGCCATATGTACTTTTCAAGCCATGTGTCAAGCCCAACATCTTCTCCTGCTCCCCTGAGCAGTGTCATTGCAGCATGCGTATGGGCGTTGATAAAACCCGGGATGACGACATGATCAGGCAGATCAATCGTCTTGGCTGACAGATATTGGCCGCAAACGTTGGCAGTCGGCAGAATCTGGCCGATTCGGTCATCTTCAATGATGATGCTGTGATCTTCCAAAACAGCGTTGGCGTCGTTAACGGGGATGACCCACCTGGCGTTGATGACAGTTGAATTTACACTCATGGCGTAAAAGTATATCTGTATACGAAATGAAACATTTTCTTGATATGAGCAATAGAACTTGTACAAATCAACACAGTCACACCGCGCACACCGCGAAACTCCAAAGATCATCCGCAACCACGGGGTGATTGTATCGGAATGCTCAAATTGGCTATCTCAAAATCACCGAACATGTGATAAAATAACAACCTGATGGACATGCCTCTGAGGCGCTTGGAAATAGCGCCTGATATCTCTGATTTTAAAATCAAATCCTACTTCTTTTGGTAAACGCTGTGCCTCCTATTGCAAAAAGAACATTTGCTGCTGATTTAGAAAAAGAAATGCGTCAATCCTATTTGGATTACGCAATGAGCGTTATTGTCGGTCGAGCATTGCCAGATGTGCGCGACGGACTCAAACCGGTGCATCGCAGAATTCTCTATGCGATGAAAGATCTCGGCAACGACTGGAACAAACCATACAAAAAGTCAGCTCGTATCACAGGTGATGTAATCGGTAAATATCACCCCCATGGTGATTCCGCTATTTATCATGCAATTGTTCGAATGGCGCAGGATTTTTCGATGCGTTATCCGCTGATCGATGGACAGGGTAACTTCGGTTCGATCGACGGTGATTCGGCTGCAGCAATGCGTTATACCGAAGTTCGGCTGTCGAAAATTGCACATGAACTGTTAGCGGATATCGACAAAGAAACCGTTGACTTCGGTCCGAACTATGACGAGACTGAAGAGCAGCCGCTTGTTTTTCCGACCCGGCTGCCGAATTTGCTGCTCAACGGATCGGAGGGCATCGCGGTGGGCATGGCTACGAAAGTGCCTCCGCACAATCTCACCGAGACCATCAGCGCCTGTCAGGCGCTGCTGCGAAATCCCGATATTTCAGTCGCATCGTTGATGGAGCATCTTCCAGGACCTGATTTTCCGACCGCTGGAATTATTAATGGTAACGCCGGCATTATCGAAGCTTATAACACCGGTCAAGGGTCGATTCGACTGCGCGGCAAAGTGGACATCGACAGCGCTGAGGAGTCGTCAAAAGATACACTGATTGTCTCAGAACTGCCGTACCAGGTGTCTAAGGCAAAGCTGATTGAAAAAATTGCCATGCTCGCTAAAGCCGGTGTAATAGAAGGCATTTCAAATATCCGTGACGAGTCTGACAAGGCTGGACTTCGGATTGTGATTGAACTCAAGTCAAGTGCCAATGCACAAGTGGTTGAGAACAATCTGTATAACAAAACCGCTTTGGAGTCGTCGTATGGAATCAACCTGGTGGCGATTGATAACAATCAGCCGAAACGATTTGACCTCAAGGCGCTGCTCAATGGATTTCTAAGACATCGCCGCGAAGTCATCACGCGAAAACTGGTGTACGAACTGCGCAAGGCTGAAGAGCGCGCACACATTTTGGAAGGTCAGACCATTGCGCTTTCGAATCTCGATGAGATGATCGCTATCATTCGTTCATCGAATCGCACTGCTCAAGCCAAGGAACGGCTGATGGAAAAAACCTGGAAGTCAGACATTGTCATCGAGATGCTGGGGCCGCAAGCAGTTGAGCGGGAACTTGATCCGGGCAATATCAAAAAGTCAGGTCTTTTTCATGATGGCTATCGACTGTCCGATACCCAGGCAAGTGCAATTTTGCAGATGCGACTGCAAAATCTCACTGCACTGGAACAGGAAAAAGTATTTGAAGAATACTCGCAGATTCTAAAACAGATCGAACGCACGCAAGAAATCCTAAACTCACCGCAATTGCTGATTGCAGAAGTGTCGAACGAGTTAACTGAAATGGTTGAGGTCTACGGCAAGGGCGATGCAAGGCGAACTCGAATCAATGAATTTGCAATTGATATTACCGATGAAAGCCTGATCGACTCTGAGGATGTGGTAGTGACCATCTCGCACGAAGGCTATGCGAAACAGCAGCCTGTGTCGGAGTATCGAGCGCAAAATCGAGGCGGTAAAGGCAAGACCGGGACCGCACTTAAGACAGACGACTTTGTCAAGACCATGTTTATTGCCAACACCCACAATACGCTTTTGTGTTTCACAAATCAAGGCAAAGTCTATTGGACAAAGGTCTACAACCTAAAGCGCGCCAGTCGCAATGCCAGAGGAGAGCCGCTGGTAAACCGGCTGTCTTTGACCGGTGATGAAAAAGTCACAGCAGTGCTCCCAATACGATCGGACGACTCTGGCAAATATGTGTTTATGGCAACTCGCCGCGGTCGGGTCAAAAAGTGTGAAGTCGATCAGTTTTCGCGCCCAAGGTCAAATGGCATCCGCGCGATTTCATTCAATCACAACGACGAATTGGTCAATGTCGCATTTACCGACGGCAGCAGCGACATATTGCTGGTAAGCAATGTCGGACGCATGGTGCGTTTCGACGAAAATCAGGTTCGCCACATGGGCCGCCAGGCAGCGGGTGTCAAGGGCATGAAACTCAAAGACACCGAGTGTGTGATTGCGATGATGTGCATTCGCTCAGACGAAGCTGATCTGGAAGCGCTGCTGGTGTCGTCTGATGGCTTCGGAAAACGAACGAAAGTACAGGAATTCCCTAAAAAATCACGCGCCACCAAAGGTGTTGTCGTGTTGCCGTCGCACAAACGCGGCAAGATTGACATGGTAGGCACTTTGCTTGTGAATCCAACCGATGAGATTATGCTGATTACTCAAGACGGTACGCTGATCCGCACACCCGTAGATGCAATCTCAACATTTTCCCGTTCGGCAGCAGGAGTGAAGCTCATTGGCCTCGATGATAATGCGCATCTCGTTGGTGTCGCAGCAGTCTCAGTTGGTGATTCGCAAGACGATGATGGACAGATTTGTGAACAAGATGAATCTGACCCATCGACAGGTTTACCGCTCGAAAAGTAAAACTTACGGTGTGAAGCCGATGGACACGAAATCCTTGCGCGCTCAGATCGATGAGATTGACGCTTCCCTGCAAAAGCTGGTTGAAGACCGGATGCGTTTGGGACTGAAAGTCGCCGAGTTAAAATCCCAGCAAAGCAATCCACAGTATTTTGTACCCGAACGAGAAGCGCAAGTATTAAACAACGTTCGGCAAAGATGCAGCGATGATATGCCTGTTCAGAGCGTAGAGCGGATCTTTAAAGAAATCATATCGGCAACCCGCGCATTGGAAAGTCCGCTTAAGGTTGCCATCTTGGGTCCTGAAGCGACATTTACTCATGCTGCGGCCGACCTGCACTTCGGTCATGCATATGAGGGGCTGTTTCAGGCCACGATCAATGATGTGTTCAGCGCAGTTGAAGTCGGTCGTGCGCAATTTGGAGTGGTCCCGGTGGAAAATTCAATTGAAGGTGTTGTCAATCACACGCTCGACTGCCTGCTGGATTCGACTTTGCAGTTGTGTGGTGAGATCGAAATGCGGGTGCACCATGATTTGATTTCCAATTCATCGTCACTGAGTGATATCGAACGCGTTTATGCGCATCCGCAAGCACTCGCGCAGTGCCGCCACTGGCTTAATCGCAGACTTGCCAATGTCGAGTTGATCCCCTCGAATAGCACCGCAGAAGCAGTCAAGACAATTTGCGACATCGAACGGGCGGCGGCAATCGGCAGCAAGGCTGCTGCAGACTTATACGGCGTTGATGTCTTGTATCCAAATATAGAAGACAAGCGAAACAATACAACCCGCTTTTTGGTTATCGGCACGATCGGTACCAAACCAACCGGCAATGACAAGACAAGCATTTTGCTGTCTAAATCAAATGAACCGGGCTCTTTATTCAAACTGCTCGAGCCATTCGCTACGTATGGCATCAATATGTCTAAAATCGAATCCAGACCGAGCCAAAAACAAATGTGGGACTACGTGTTCTTTATCGATTTTTATGGTCACGCAGAAGATGAAAAGACCAAGGGTCTGTTCAATGAGCTCGAGCAAAGAGCATCACTGTTCAAGTTGCTCGGTTCCTACCCGCTTCCGGTTGGATAATGTCCGATAAATTTGATGCTTACGCCCTGGCCGCGCCGGGCATTCGAAAATTGGCGCCTTATGATCCCGGCAGACCAATCGAACAGGTCGAACGGCAGTACGGAATCTGCGGTGCGATCAAAGTGGCTTCGAACGAAAACCCCTACGGTCCGTCTCCGCTGGCACAGCGTGTACTTGACGGAACAATCGACGATGTTTGCCGTTATCCCGACGGAGCAGGGTTCGCACTGAAAAGTGCGATCGCCGAACGTCATGGCGTATCCATTGACCAGATTTGCCTGGGTAACGGTTCAAACGATGTTTTGGACATGGCAGCGCGGGTTTTTGTGAGTCCCGGTGATGTGGGCATCATCTCCAAACACGCGTTTGTTGTCTACTACCTTTCACTGGTCTATGCGAGGGCTCAAATCAAAGTGATCGACGCTCTTGAATTTGGGCATGACACCAAAAAGATGGCAGCTGCAGCAGATGAACGCACAAAACTGATCTATATTGCCAACCCAAACAATCCTACCGGCACATGGACGAGCGCAGACAGTTTAAAGGCTTTGCTCGGTGCTATACCTGAAAGTGTAATCGTAGTCATCGACGAAGCATACAGTGAATATGTCGACGAGCCGCAGTATCCCAATTGTATCGAGTGGCTTTCCGATCACCCCAATTTGATTGTGACGCGAACATTTTCAAAAATATTTGGCCTTGCAGGACTGCGCATCGGTTATAGCGTTTCAAGCGCACAGATCAGCGACCTTTTGAATCGCGTAAGACAACCGTTTAATTGCAATGCCATTGGCATGGCAGCCGCGATTGAATCGTTAAAAGACGAAGCATACTGTCGCAGATGTCGCATGCTGAACACCGAACAGATGCGCTATATGACCGATGGTTTTGAACAATTAGGCTTGAAATACATCGAATCGGCTGGCAATTTTATTTGCCTCCACCTGGGTACAGCAGTGGAAAAGGCTTATGAGCAGCTTCTTTATAAAGGTGTTATCACCCGCATGATCGGTGGTTATGAATTGCCTGATTATTTGCGGATTTCAATCGGCACGGCGCAAGAAAATCAACGGGTGCTGGAAACTTTAACCGATTTGCAGCAGCAAAACGTGATTTAGACGTCAAATGGCGCGCTGGGACAAAATTCTGATAATCGGAGTAGGCCTGATCGGAGGGTCGCTCGCCGCTGGCATCAAACAATGCGGGCTGGCGAAACATATTGTCGGTGCTGGCAGATCTGAGGCGAATCTGCGCAAGGCGGTAGAACTTGGCTTTGTCGACCGGGTAACTTCAGACATTTGTGAAGAAGTGCACGACAGTGACATTATTGTTGTGGCTACACCAGTCGTGGCGATTGAACAGATTTTCAAAACCATCTCCAAATGCGCCTATCAAAATTCAATCATAACCGATGTCGGCAGTGTGAAAAGACGCATAGTCAGTTATGCACGACAGCATTTTGATTCCGATTATCGAAAATTCATACCCGCTCACCCAATTGCCGGACGAGAGCATTCGGGTGTTGGTGCGGCGACTGCGGATTTGTATCACAACAAACGGACGATTCTCACTCCTGACGCAAAGACTGATCCCGATGCAGTGAAATCGGTTTCCGACATGTGGCAGGCGCTCGGCGCAAGGGTCAGTGAAATGGATGTAGCAATGCACGACGATCTTGTCGCTGCCAGCAGTCATTTGCCGCATTTGATAGCTTTTTCATTGGTGAACTATATTTCTCACCACCGTATGAGCGATGCATGCTTTGCATTGGCGGCGTCGGGGTTTTACGACTTTACGCGCATCGCATCAAGTGATCCAAAAATGTGGCACGACATCTCTGTTACGAATTCTGAAGCGATTTCGCGTGAATTAGAAGGCTACATTCACCAACTCGAATCAATGCTTCAGTGCATCAGCGAACAAGACAGCTCAAGTCTTGTTGAAATGTTCGAGTCTGCAAAAACCACCCGCGATTACAACCTCAGCAACTGGTTGAACAATCAGTCATCACAAACCGAATAGATTATTTTGATTGTCTATAGATCAAGACCTTGTGAGGCTTTGCGCGGACGCGTTGCAGTGCCTGGCGACAAGTCGATTTCTCATCGCGCTATTATTTTCGCGGCGATCGCGAACGGAACAACGCAGATCGAAGGCTTGCTGATGAGCGAAGATGTTTGCTGCACTGCGCAGGCTTTGCGATCATGCGCGGTGAAGATCGAAGGTGACGAAAAACTCACAGTCGTTGAAGGCAAGGGCTTGCGCAGTCTGCAAGAACCTGCCGATACCATAGACTGCGGCAATTCGGGCACCGCAATACGTCTATTGACAGGGTTGTTTTCGGGACAGGGTTTTGCGACTCGTCTTATTGGCGATGAATCATTGTCGAAGCGGCCAATGCGCCGGGTGGTTGAACCACTCGAACGTATGGGGGCTTCGATTGACCTGTCTGCGCGTGGCACACCGCCTGTTTCAGTCAATCCGGTAAAACGCCTGGACGGGATTCGATGGCAGTTGCCGGTAGCCAGTGCGCAAGTACAAGCAGCGGTTTTGCTCGGCGGACTGTATTGCGATTCCCCGACACAGGTTGTTTCACCGTCGGTGGTGCGCGACCACACTGTAAAAATGCTTTGTCGCTTCGGCAGCAATCTTGAGACTGACGGTTTTTCAGTAACTTTAGCGCCAGGCGCACAGTTGTCCGCTCAGCGTGTAGCCGTGCCAGGGGACATTTCTTCAGCAGCTTTTCTTATCGCAGCCGCATTGCTGATACCCGGCTCCGACTTAACCATTATCAACGTAGGAACCAACCCTACGCGCACAGGGCTGCTTCGTGTGCTCAAAGCTATGGGTGCATCAATAGAATTGGACAATCCGCGACTCTTTGGGCTTGAAGAAGTCGCCGATATCAAAGTACGCTGGACCCCTGATCTAAAAGGAGTTGATGTCGACCCACAGCTTATTCCAACAATGATTGATGAGGTGCCGGTGTTGGCCGTAATCGGTGCTGGCGCGCATGGTACCACTGTATTGTCGGGATGCGAAGAGCTGCGAGTGAAAGAAAGCGATCGATTAGATGCGATGACAAAGGGCTTGAGAAATTTAGGCGTCAAAGTTCAAGAGACTGCGGACGGCATGGTTATCGAAGGCGGGCAGATACAGGGCGGCCGTGTTGACAGTTTCGGTGACCATCGTATAGCGATGGCATTTGCTGTTGCCGGCGGCGTTGCCCAGTCACAAGTCGAAGTGCTCGATTGCGCATGTGTCAATACATCATTTCCGGGATTTCCATCACTTGCCGCCCGCTGTGGCATGGACATTGCGCAGGACGATCAAAGCGATGAGAATTGACAACGAATGTCCGGTAGTGACGATCGATGGTCCGGCCGGGTCAGGCAAGGGGACGATTGGACAGGCTTTGGCGATTCGCCTTGGGTGGAATTTCTTAGACAGCGGCGCTCTATACCGGGTGTATGCGTATCTTGCACAGCAAATGTCGTTTTCGTTATCGCAAGCTGACCAGATAAATGACGGTGAGTTAAAGAAAATGGATTTTCTAAGCATACCATCGCCATCTGGTACACAAGCCAAGATTGTGTTAAATGGTCAAGATGTCAGTGAAAAGATTCGCACGCCACAAATCGCACAGCTCGCCTCGAAGTATGCTGCCAAAGAGTCTTTAAGGCAGGCGCTTTTGTCTGTGCAAAGGGAATATAACCGTTGTCCTGGGCTCGTTGCAGACGGCAGAGACATGGGCAGCGTAGTGTTTCCTGATGCGAAATTCAAGATTTTTTTGACCGCAAATCTTCAAGCGAGAGCAAAACGGAAGTATATTCAGTTGAAAAATCAAGGAAATTGTGTTAACTTTGACACTATATACCAAAATATTGCATCCAGAGACCGTCGAGACTCAAATCGAGAGCATTCTCCTCTGACTATACCGCGTGACGCGGTACAGATAGATTCTTCGGATTTGAGCGTAGACGAGGTTCTAGGTTTGATATTGGATCAATTGAATTGTGTTCTGAACGAAGGCAGGCCGATATGAATAAATATATTTTTAATTAATTTGGAGACTAGTTTTAACTAATGGAATCATTTAGCGAGCTTTTTGAGGAAAGCATTAAACAAACAGAAATGAGAGCCGGTGAAATGGTACTCGGCAAAGTAGTTCACGTTGGCAAGGAAAACGTGATCGTCAGTGCCGGCTTGAAATCAGAAGCCGAGATACCGTTGTGGCAATTCAAAGACATGAAAGGCCAGTGCGATATCAACGTAGGCGATGAAGTGGAAGTTGAGATCGAAACGTTGGAAGACGGGTATGGACGCACTCGCCTGTCAAGAGAAAAAGCATGCCGGGCGCGAACCTGGGAAAAAATAGAAACAGTCTTCGAAGACGAAGCAACAATTGAAGGTCTGATTACCAACAGAGTGAAAGGTGGTTTTTCGGTTTCGCTGGATCACGTCAGAGCATTTCTGCCGGGATCTCTATACGGTTCGAAATTATCAGAAGACACCGAGTTTGAAGCCAGTACAGAACCGGTAGAGTTCAAAATTATCAAATTAGACCGTGCCAGAAACAATGTTGTTGTTTCGAGAAAAGCAGTATTGGAAAAACAGCTTTCCAAAGAGCGCGAGAAACTGCTGTCATCAATTGAAGTCGGTCAGGTGCTCGAAGGCACTGTCAAGAATCTTACCGATTACGGGGCGTTTATTAATCTGGGCGGAATCGATGGCTTGTTGCATATCACAGATCTTTCCTGGAAGAGAGTCAAGAATCCTGCAGAGGTTTTGACGATTGGCGACACCATTTCGGTACAAGTATTGGGCTGTGAACGCGAACGTTCACGCATATCTCTTGGACTCAAACAGCTCACCGAAGACCCATGGCTTAACATCGAACGTCGTTACAAGCAAGGCGATCGCGTGCACGGTACAGTGACCAGTATCGCTGATTACGGTGCATTTGTAGAAATCGAATCAGGCATAAAAGGACTTGTACATGTCAGCGAGATGGACTGGACTTCAAAGAATGTTCGGGCTGATGATGTTTGTACAGTCGGTGACGAAATTGAAGTTCAGATTCTGTCTGTAGATGTCCAGCGCCATCGAATCTCTCTTGGCATCAAACACTGCAAGCCGAATCCGTGGATAGACTTTGCAGTTAACCATAAAAAAGGTGATGTGATCAAAGGACAAATCAAGTCATTGACTGATTTTGGGATTTTCGTGTCACTTGAAAATGGTATCGACGGCTTAGTCCACATCAACGACATCAGTTGGACAGGAGACGGAGAAGAAGAGGTTCGCAAGTTCAATCGAGAAGATGAAGTCGAAGTCAAGATATTGACTATTGACGCTGAGCGTGAACGCATCTCTTTGGGAGTGAAACAGTTGGAGGAAGACCCTTTCATAGCTTTTGTATCAGCAAATGGAAAAGGAGCAGTTGTGGAAGGGCAAGTCAGTGACTTTGACGAAAAAGGCGTGGTCGTCAAATTGGCTGATAGTGTATACGGAGTGATTAGGAACACCGAAGTTTCCAAAACCAAGGCTAAAGAAGCCAAGGCCGCTCTTGCCAGTGGTCAGGAGGTAACTTCAAAGATTCTCAGTATTGATCGTAAAAATCGGAAAATATCGCTATCGATCAAAGCGTTGGAATTAGAGGAGGAGGGACTTGCTCTTGAAGAGTATGGAACGGAAAATTCCACACCAACGCGTACACTTGGTAAAAAGTTGATGGAGAAAATGTTCACGTCGTCTAACACCTCAGAATAAATAAATAATGTAAATATCGGTGCACACTTGTGACTAAACAAGAGCTAATTGAAAAAATCGCTGAACGTGACAACCACGGACTGACTCCAGAGGAGGTTCGCATGGTGGTTGACATCATATTGAATTGTCTTTCTGACGGGCTTGCCGAGGGCAAGCGTGTTGAACTTCGCGGTTTTGGGAGTATGCAGTTGCGCTATCGTTCTGCAAAGCGCGGGCGCAACCCCCGAACCGGAGAAGCAGTTGATGTAGAAGGAAAATACTTTCCCAGATTCAAGCCTGGAAGACAATTGCGAGAGAGAGTCAACAAGACAACAGCTTAATGTACGGCGAGCGGCGGCGCGTTGAATAAATTGTTGTTACCTAGAGCAACCGTGTTGGGATTCGAGTGAAAAAAATCCTCATCGTTGTCATTGTGGCGTGCGCGCTGTTTGTTGGGGTGACTTTTACGATCAAGAACTCACAGATCGTAGAGTTGATGTATTACTTTGACATACATTGGCAGGGCCCGCTGTCATGGCTGGTGATTATTGTGTTTGCCTGTGGCTTGCTAGTGGGTGTCGCAGGCGTGAAGATCATCTCAATGAAGCGCAAATTGTTTGCTGCTCCCAATTCATCCAAAACAGTTGCAAAAAAAGCGGAGTAACGCAATGGATCCTGCATGGCTACTTGTTCTTCTACCGGTTGCAGCAGCGTCCGGCTGGTTTGCTTCAAGCGCTTCGAATGTTCGGTTTTTCAAGCGCAGAAAAATCCCTGCTGTCTACTTGCAGGGACTCAATTACCTGTTGAATCAGCAAAACGACAAAGCCATCGAACTGTTTCTCAATATGCTTGAGATTGGTCGAGAGACCATTGAAATACATTTGACATTGGGCAAGCTCTACCGCAGAAGAGGGGAGATTGAACGCGCTACACTGATTCATGAAAGCCTGATCAACCGCTCTGATTTGACCAGTGAACAAAGAGTGCAGGCTCTGTTCGAATTGGGCTGTGATTTTTACGCGGCTGGCATTTTGGATCGGGCGGAGAAGATATTTACCGAACTTTCTCAGGACTCAAGTTTCGAAGAGGAGACTTGTGAATTTTTAAGAGATATTTACGAACAAGAAAAAGAATGGGACAAATGCATTGAAATAACCAGTCAACTTGATCGAACCTCGACCAAAGACTACTCTTCGCATCTGGCGCATTATCACTGCGAAAAAGTTGAAGAATCGATTCAAGCAGGAGCTTATGATGATGCCGAAGCCTATTTACAGGAGGTTGTTACGATTGCACCGAATTGTGTTCGCGCAATTCTGCAGATCGGCCGGATCAAGGCGATCCGGGGCGATCACCGCGGCGCAATATCAACCTGGCGCACTCTGGAGCAAAAAAGTCCTGAGCTCGTCACCGAATCTGTCGGTCTGGTTACAGAAAGTTACAAGGCAATTCAGGCTACAGACGAGTTGACGGAATTCCTCAAATCTACTGCTGAAGCGGCTTCCAGCGTGCAATTGGCAGTTGCCTATGTTGATGCACTTGAGGCTCAAAACAATCATGCTATGGCAGAAAAGTTCCTGATAGGCTGGATACGCAACCGTCCTTCCTTGCATTGTCTGCATCGACTGATACTGTTGAAAGTAAAAGGTTCTGACGATGTGGATCTTGCAAGCGATTTTGTATTGATTGAGAAATTGATCCGCAGTGAGTTCGAAGCGGCAAGGCGCTACGAGTGCCGTCAGTGCGGCTATAGCGCGAAAACCCTTCATTGGCAGTGCCCGGGCTGTCGGGGATGGGATACGATCGCTGCGTCTGCGATGCCAGGATAAGTCGCGAGCGGCTTGTTCACGCAATTTTTCGCGATTGAGCGCAAGCAACTGCACTTTGGTTTGTAACAGAAAATGAAGTCTGCGACAGTCGCAGTTATTGGAGGTTCCGGCTCATCGGTTTTGCTGTCCGACGCTCAAGTCATCGACCGCATCAGTATGTCCACACCGTATGGTGAAGTGTCAGCACCGATCGTTCAAGCCCAACTTGGAGATTGCCCTTTCTATCTTGTCTATAGACACGGAACAAACCACACCATCGCGCCTCATCTAATAAATTACCGAGCCAATATTTGGGCATTGGCTCAATTGGGAGTCAGCACTGTAATTGCAACCGCAACAGTAGGAAGTGTCAATCGGAACATGAATCCCGGTGACTTGATTGTTCCCGATCAATTGATTGATTACACGTGGGGGAGGGAATCAACATTTTTTGATGGAAGCGGTGGTGAAGTTGGCCATCTTGAAATGACATATCCATATTCATCACCGCTGCGCAAGGAGATAATCGAAGCGGCAAAGATCTGTGACGTGAAAATTGCAAACAAGGCAGTGTACGCGATTACTCAAGGTCCTCGTTTTGAAACGCCCGCTGAAGTCAATCGAATCGAAAATGACGGTGGGGACTTGGTCGGAATGACAGGTATGCCGGAAGCGGCTTTGGCTGCGGAAAAACACTTGCATTATGCCTGCATCGCAGTGGTAGTCAACCATGCGGCTGGTCGCAGCGACGGCCAAATTGACAGTCATAACCTGCACAATGCATTTGCATCTGGAGCCGACCGGCTCAATGCAGTTTTGAAAACGGTGGTGCCTCAGGCAAGTCGTGCAGAATATCCGATAACCGCTTCGATTCTACGACCTTGACTCAATTGTTCTACTGAACAAAATTCGTTAAGGTCTCGGGTCTCACAAGCGTAACAATAGCGCCAAAATGAGGATGGTCGAAGTAGTGAATATCGTTAATTTGCGCTTGTCTGATTTCGTTGATCGTAAATTCCTGTTTCACTCGATAGCGCGTTAGCGTATCAGGCAGGTAAACGGTGTCGGTAGCCGTGTCGGGATTAGGTTTGTACATCGCGTTAAATTCAAGATTCAGCAAGGCTTGAACTTCGTACAGGGAAACGTATCCGGATAGCAGATATTGAGGCACAATGCTGACAGCGGGGTGTTCAACATTGATTTCAACTGATTTGGTTTTGGATTTGCGTATCGGTTCGAGAACAAAGGCAAAGTAATTCAGTAATTCTAAGTCCGGGTGACTGTCCAGAGCGTCAGCAATATTTTCGAGCACAGAAGTCGGCACAGGTTTGGGGTGATCAGGATTCGGCTCTTGTGTAATATCATCGATTTCATCGACAGACCCGTCCAGAGCTTGGTCGATTTCTATTCGAATTTCATTTGCCGGGCTCGCGAACCATTCGCCATCAATCGAACTGGGGCTGTGGTTGGCGAAAACGATGACTTCCACATGCACTGGGGCCGCATTTGAGCACAATGACCAACTGCCAGCGGTCAATGCAAAGACACACAATAATGATCGACTTAAGTTAGCCACTGAGAAAATCCGTAGAGCGAAAAGTACCGATATTGTACAGGGTAAGCATTGTGCATGGTTTCTTGCTTTGTGAATTGCACAGCCAATTCAGCGTTGCAGCGACTGTTGTCAATCCGGCAGGTCAAGCAGATGAAAGTTTCGAAAATCTTTGACTTTATTTACTATATTGTGTAGCGAATTGAAACGACACACATACCGGAAACCAAGTCAATGGCAGTAAAAAATATTTTGAAAATGGGCAATCCGAAATTGTTCGAAGTCTCTGCCACAGTTGACAAAGAACAGATACCGAATCTCGGTCAGACTATTGAAGACATGATGGATACCATGGATGCGGCTGATGGCGCTGGTTTGGCTGCTCCACAAATCGGAGTAATGCAAAGAATTGTTATTTTTGGCGTGGAGAACAATCCACGATATCCACACGCACAAGCCGTTCCGTTTACCATTCTAATCAATCCGGAAATTGAGATTTTAAGTGATGAAATCGAATATGGCTGGGAGGGTTGTTTGAGTGTGCCAGGACTTCGCGGATTGGTACCGAGAAACATGCGCATTCGCTATCGCGGGCTTGATCACACCGGTGAAGAAATTGATCGAGTTGTAACTGGATTTCATGCGCGCGTGGTGCAACATGAGTGTGATCATCTCGATGGAATACTCTATCCTATGCGAGTCGAAGATATGAAAGCATTTGGCTTTGAAGATCAACTGATGCATTTAGGGTTGGATTGTCCGCCTTCGGAACACTCTGACTGACTAAAACTCAATATACCTTGGTTGTAGAGTTGTTATCCGAGGAGCCGTTGAAGTCATCGAAAGCGTTGTTTTGGACAATTGAGTGACGAAGTTCGAGCGAAACTCAGCGAACTTTAGCTGTGAAGCACAATGAGCGTATCACGGGTTGATGAGTCGCTTAACTGACACCAATTCAGGTAATCCGCCAGACGGTTTGAGTGTCTCAATGTAGCTTTCGAACAAAGCGGATTGCGCAAGTCCCGGTGGCTCGTTAATATGGAATAAGCATCTTAGAAACGGTCGATGCGAAGTTATACGCATCAGTGGCGCGTCGGTTGCATTTCGGCGTGTTGCAACCACCGCTGACACGCGGCTTCGATGTCCGTGTGAGGTGAATACTGCTTTGACTATTCTTCAGTGTAAAGGCGCATCTGTTCTCGCACGAACCGAGGTGGGGGCGGGGGTACCATTCTCTCAATCCTTCTGGGACCTTTGGGGGGCGGTATTCCAATCTTGTAATCGGGCCTAAAGCCTTTTGGCGCATCACCGAACTCAAATATTTTATTGCTGAATTTCAGCAGATATATGCCGTGGTCCCAAACCCACTTCGCGTCTTGTTCGCTGATTACTGCAGAAGCGATGAACGGATAGATCGGACACGTTGAATAAGAAGGTTCAATACTACGAAGCGTGGCAATCTGTTTGCGCAGTTGTTTGACTGCTTTTCGATTGAACTTCTTTTTGATCTCAAATACAAAAACCTCGGTGTCGGCGGCTCTTCCTCGTGTTCCCCACGCATCAATCTCCAGAGTCGTTTTATCAACCGAATACAGGAAACTACCTCGATATTTGGCCTTGAACTGGTTTTCTACAATATTTTTTATAGAACCAGATGCCATATGTTCAACAAATTCGCCATGACTGTTATGAACGTAGCCTATCTGTTTGCCGAGATCTTTTATCCGCTTGTCCAGCTCTTTTGATCGCCTGTCCATCTCTTTTGATCGCCTGTCCCTCTCTTTTGATCGCCTGTCCCTCTCTTTTGACCTGTCTTCTTCGGACTTTCTGTGTTCAGCCATTTCTACTTTAAATTCAGCCATAGTTACTCTGAGTTCAGCAACAGACTTGGTGGTCGCATCAACCCTTCGGGAGGTTTTTTCGACTGTTTCAATCAGTTTATTCATTGCGCTAGAAATTCGATCAAGTCGATAATCGTTGAATTGCTGTGTTGTTTCGACATCGTCAAATGTCCGAATTCTTGCAGGCTTAGCCATTGTTGTTACCTGTACGCGAAGTTCATTCGAATAATTTTTGCACCTATGCAATCGATTTTAACATCAAAGAGTCCGATTGCAATAAATCGCGAACATTTGAGCTTCAATTTACCCACGATGAAAAAGCTTCAACTAACCGGCAGCTCGCACGCTCGATTCACAAAGACTGTCTTGGCTGAGTGTTTCGACAATATAGTAAGCCCGTTTGAGTCTTTTTTCTTCCGTGCTCAGATAGTGTTGGAGCTTCACAGCGTTGTTGGGTTGGTCGAGACGTGCTGTTCCCGGATAGTGCGATAAAAGTTCTTTCAGTCCGATCATGTCAAAGGTTGCATTGCTGTCGAAAGTAATTTTGCCGTTGTTCATTCCGACATCGATATTCGTAATTCCCACAGACTGCGCCATCGTTTTGAGACGATATATGTCGAAGAGCATTGATGCTTGGTGCGGAAGTTTGCCAAAACGGTCGGTCATTTCGGTTTTTAACTGACTTAACGACTTGCTATCGCTAGCGGATGCAATTCTTCGGTAAAGCGTCAGTCGTAGTTTCGTACTTGGAATCCAGTCATCTGGAAAAAGAGCCGGGGCGTGCAAATTGACTTGAGTGTCCAGTTGCGCGGGTGTGTCAGACATCTCAAAATTGTCAGGTATGCTGTCAGATTGCGCGAGAAATTTGACCGCTTCGTTCAAGTATTGGGCATACATACTGTAGCCTATGGTGTCGATAACACCGCTTTGCTCTTCGCCGAGAATCGAACCGGCGCCTCTAATCTCCAAATCATGTGTTGCAATCAGGTAACCGACGCCGAGTTGATCTAATTCGGCAATGCTCTGCAGTCTGCGCTTTGCCGTTGTGGTTAAGTGATCAAGACTTCGAACCAGAAAATATGCATAAGCTTGATGGTATGACCTTCCGACGCGACCGCGTAATTGATGAAGTTGTGCCAGCCCGAAGTTCGATGCATCGTTGACAATTATGGTGTTGGCTGTGGGAATGTCGATTCCGCTTTCAATGATTGTCGAACAAACCAGTGTGTCGAATTTTTGCGTATAAAAATTTCTCATAATCTGTTCCAGCTCGATTTTCGACATTCTCCCGTGTGCGATCTGAATATTTGCCTCAGGCACGATTTTTTTCAATTCTCGCGCAGCGTAATTGATTGTCTTTACCCGGTTGTGTACGTAGAATATCTGCCCGCCTCGCCCGATTTCACGCAGACACGCTTCCCGAATGGTTGCACTATTCCAGCTTCGAACGAAGGTGCGAACACTGAGTCGATCGTTCGGCGGAGTCGAAAGAATGGATATATCTCGCACCTGATTAAGGGCCATGCTCAAGGTTCTTGGAATGGGTGTTGCGGTCAGTGTAAGAACATTAACGCTGGCGCGGTACTTCTTCAGGTGTTCTTTTTGGCGAACACCGAAGCGATGTTCCTCATCTATAACCAGGAGCCCGAGATTGGGGATTCGAATGCTGGCTTGGAGAAGTTTATGGGTTCCGATAATAATGTCTACTTTTCCGTGTTCAAGATCTGATTTAACTTTTCTTAGTTTTGCGTTGTCGACCATAGAAGAGAGCTGTTCAACGCGAATTCCAAAGTTGACAAAGCGGTCACTGAAAACCTCATAGTGCTGTTGAGACAACAAAGTTGTTGGGACAACGACTGCAACCTGACTTCCGTTAGATGCGCTAATCAGTGCGGCGCGCATAGCCACTTCGGTCTTTCCAAAGCCCACATCGCCGCAGATAAGACGGTCCATCGGACGATCGGTTTTCAAATCTGCTATGACCGCTTCAATGGCGCTTTGCTGATCTGGAGTTTCCTGATAGGGAAAGTCAGCAACAAATTCTTGATAGTCGGCATGTGGAACAGACATTTTTTCGCCGCTCTCAATCTGTCGCAACGATTGCACATGCAACAGTTCTACGGCAATGTCGTAAGCTTTATTACGGGCTTTGAACTTTTGTTTTGACCACGTTTTGGAGCTCAGCGAGTGGAGCGTGATTTGATCCAGTGCTCCACCGACATAGCGCGATACGCAATCTATCGAATAGATTGGCACATAGAGTATTTCGCTATTTAAGTATTCAATGGTCATAAATTCAGTTTCTGCTCCTGACACATTCATCGTGGTCAGTCCCTGAAAGCGACCAATGCCGTACTGTTCGTGTACGACTGGGTCGCCAATCGCAAGTTCTTCCATCGATGCGATGATCGCTTCTGGGTTTCGAGTTCGAATCCGCTTCGATTCTGATTGAGTCTGGCGTCCAAAAAGCTCTGTTCCCGTGACAATGGCGATATTTTCGTCAACCAGGTGTGTACCGATTGACAGCCGCGCCTGAATGATGCCGAGTTGATGGGAATCCGTCGCAAAATTCTGCCAAGTTTGGAACTCACCGAACGATTTGCCAATAGCGTCCAAAGAGTTGACGATTAACTGGTGCTGTGCACTGCTGTCAACCACAATTGCCACCCGAGATGTGTTGTAGTGGTTCAAAGATGACTCCAGCAGTGTCTCAAACTTTTGCCTTCGTGTTGGAGATTGAATTTCAATTGGCGGGCAGGTATTGAATCGAACATCGGATAATGCATTTTCGGCATCAAATCTCGTAGTCGGCATCGCAGTCAGATGCTGTTCGATCTCGGTAGGGTGAAGATAGAGCATTTCAGGGGGTAGGGGATACATTGACTCATCGCTTTTGGCGAGTTCGAATCTTTCGAGAATTTGTGTCCAATACGCATTCGCTGCCTGTTCGAATCCTCGAGTAACGAAGACTTGAGTGTTGTTCTCAGGCAAGTAATCCAGCAAGGTAGACGTCGATTCAAAAAAAAGCGGAAGATAAAACTCGATTCCGTTAGGAGGTGGGTTGGAGTCGATTGCGCTGTATATGCGGTTGAGTTTAGGGTCATGATCCAGATGCCCTCGAATTCCCTGTCTAAATGAACGAATGCTTTGTTCGTCAAGTGGAATTTCCCCGCCTGGAAATATTTCAAACCGCTCCACTCTTTCGATAGACAATTGAGATTCTGCGTCAAAAACTCGTATGGTATTGATCTTGTCATCGAGCAATTCGATTCGAATAGGGTGATCTGAGCCCATTGGAAAAACATCGATCACCGCTCCGCGCACGGTATATTCTCCTGGCAGCTCGACCTGCGGTACTCTTGTGTAAGCGGTACGGTTTAAGCTATCGCAAAACCGAACGAAATCAAGGTCCATTGCGCGATTCAAGACAAAACTTGTTGAACTGATGTAATCGACAGGAGGAAGCCGCTGCATCAGATTGCCAGCCGATACAATTAGCACATGCTGACTAAGCAGCGACAGTTTACTGAGGATCTTGACTCGTTGTGACACGATATCCTTATGCGGGCTGAAAGTGTCGTATGCAAGACATTCCCAGCTCGGGAATATAGTCACAGGGATGTTGTTTCGTTCACATCCATAAAAATTTAGCGCTTCATGTAGAATTTGTGCCTGTTTGTTGGTAGGCGTTAAAATCACATACACCCGTCGGTCTCTTGCAGCTGTTGCGGCAATGGCGAGTGCATCCGCGCTACCGCATAGTCCCGTCCAGTTCGCACTTGATGCGTGGATTTGTGACAATTCGGGAGGATTGTTCGCGCTGAACATTAACTATCAGTTGAGCTGCAGCCGTCAACGGCTGATATGAAAAAAGGCAATCGTATCAAACAAGATTGGAAAAATTATACATCTCACATACTGCTGCCTCACTAAGGATACGGCATTCCCACAACACAACCGAAGGCCCCGTGTTTTGACTTGAACTGTTTTGCAGTGCGAGCTTGATGAGCATTACATTGAGCAAGTATCAGTTGAGAAAAATATCAGTTCTTCAATAAAAACTCCACTGGCTGTTGTGGTATCGTAATAACTTGCAGCAACACGTTCGTCTGATTAATGCAGCCCCCCAATAAGCCGTATACTGCCTGCGAATAAAGATGTTTCCATAGAATAGTTTAAGATTTTTAGTGAAAATCAAGTCTCAAACACTTCAACCTCAATACTGGGGATTAATTCCTGCCGCTGGCATTGGCGTGCGCATGGGTAAATCAACGCCTAAGCAGTTTATGAATCTAGGGTGCAAGACTTTACTTGAATGGTCAGTTCATAGTTTGGCAGCACATCACAAAGTAAACGGTGTTTGTATAGGCTTATCGCAGCAAAGCGGATATGAAAAGTGGGCGAAAACAATTGACGATAAAGTGACAGGAACCTTCTGCGGGGGCGCTACACGTACCCATACTGTTCTAAACGGCCTGATGTATTTACTCGGTAACGGGGTGAGTAGAGACGATTGGGTTTTGGTGCACGACTCAAACAGGCCATTTTTAAGCTTATCTGACATTACCGCCTTGATTGAACAAGTTGGACAGCGCGATGACGGTGGACTGTTGTGTGCACCGATTCATGACACTGTAAAGTTTGGAAGTGAAGGCAGGGTAATCGAGACATATCCTCGAGATTCATTGTTCCGTGCTTTGACTCCTCAAATGTTCAAAGCCGGTATACTGGAACAATCACTGCGCAATGTATTAAATTCAGGTTTGCAAGTGACAGACGAATCACAAGCCGTAGAGGAATTGGAATATCAACCGGTCATCGTAACAGGCCAAGTGTCAAATATCAAGATCACAACCTGCGAAGATTTGGAACTGGCGACACAAATGATTCCGCAATTTCAGTCTGAAAACAACATTTCGGAGCAAACCTGATGACTGTGAGAGTAGGTTTCGGATTTGATGTACACGAGTACGTCGAGGGGCGTCCTCTCATTCTAGGCGGTGTTGAGATACCTTATGATCGAGGATTGGCAGGTCATTCGGATGCAGATGCGCTGATTCATGCGATCGTTGATGCTTTGCTAGGAGCTGCAGCGCTCGGAGACATCGGTCAGCACTTCCCGGACACCGATTTAAAATATAAAAACATCGATAGCCGGGAATTTTTAAGATCAGCACTCAAAGAGCTGATCAAAGCCGACTACCGGATTTGCAATATCGATGCAACGGTTGTCGCACAAGCTCCGCGTATTAGCCCACACACACCGGCGATGAAACAAGTTATTGCAAGTGACCTTGAATTGTCGGTCGCTCAAATCAATATAAAGGCGACAACGACAGAAAGTCTTGGGTTTGTAGGTCGCAAAGAAGGGGTGGCTGTTTGGGCGGTAGCAAGCCTTGAAACCAGTTCATTTTGAACGTTATGCTATTGCAATAGACCCTTCAAGAGCATAAATACCGCCAGGTCATTATCTCCTTCGTTTGAGAAGAACATATTTTGCACCTGAACCTCCGTCATTGGGTAACGCTTTGCAGTAGCCAAGCACAAAGCGATTTTGCGCAAGCAGAGATTGGGTGTTGAGTTTGACACGCGAAATGCCATCCGGAGAATTCAGTCCTTTGCCATGGATAATCTTTACGCATCGGTAGTTCGATCGCACTGCATCTAACAGAAATTCTTTGATTAATTCAGATGACTTGTCCACTGTGAAGCCGCGTACAGACAAGGAGTCCTGACGATGGATTTTTCCTTGCTTCAATTTCTTGAAGTCGACGGACTTAAGTCCAGGTTTTTGCAATTCTTCGTCACTGTCAATCTGGTGTCCCGAGTGTTCCGGATTACACGACAATGACTGCTCTAAAATTTCATTTTTTGCGGCGATAGAGTTCCTGTTGTCAGGCGTGGGTTTGGGTTTGTCCAAAGTGACTTTATCACAGTTTCCCAATCTCGTAACGCCGATTGCATCCATCGTTGATTTGAAAGAATCGCTGCTCGACATTCCACTTAGCTCTGTGACTCAAGAAACTTTTGGGCATCAAGTGCAGCCATGCATCCGCTTCCGGCGGATGTTACAGCTTGCCTGTAGATGTGGTCGGTAACGTCTCCGGCTGCAAAGACACCTTCTATGCTGGTTCGAGTAGCCCCTCCATTTAATCCGCTATGCGTAATGATGTAGCCATTTTCCATATCCAACTGATCTGAAAAAAGTTCGGTATTCGGATTGTGTCCGATTGCTATAAACACTCCGTGAACATCAATTTGCTGCGCGTCACCTGAAAGCGTATTGCACAGTCTCAAACCGGTAATGCCATTGCTGTCTCCAAGCATTTCGTCAACTACGTGATTCCATTGAACATTGATATTTCCGCCTCGACTTTGTGTTCGACTCATCAGTTTGTCGACCATAATGGCTTCGGCACGAAGCTCTTCTCGCCGATGGACCAAGGTTACGCTAGAGGCGATATTCGACAAGTAGAGCGCTTCTTCAACTGCTGTGTTGCCACCTCCGACAACAGCAACAGGCTGAGACTTGTAGAAGAAACCATCGCAAGTGGCGCATGCCGAAACACCTCGACCCATATATTCTTGTTCGGAATCAAGTCCCAGATATTTGGCTGAAGCACCGGTAGCGATCACTAACGCATCGCAGTGATACTCATTTTGGTCACCAATGAGGCGAAAAGGTTGACCGCCCTTAAGGTCGCAAGTGTGGATATGATCAAAAATTATTTCAGTATCAAATCGGGCAGCGTGGTGCAACATGCGTTCCATCAAATCCGGTCCCTGCACACCCTTGTCATCTCCTGGCCAATTGTCTACATCTGTCGTTTTTGATAATTGTCCGCCTTTTTCGATTCCAGTAATCAATACCGGCGAAAGATTTGCTCTTGCAGCGTAAACAGCAGCGGTATATCCTGCAGGTCCGGATCCGAGAATCAATAGTTTTGTGCGATGGGGCATAATACAGATTTAAGTTGAAGGTATAGAAGATGGTATTAATATTACAGTTTAAGTAAAGTTTATTACATATTGATATATAACATAATAAAAGACTACTAAGTTAGTTGCATAAAACTCGTATCAATACGAAATATCACCATCGATAGATGATGTGATTTACGCACAGGCAAGTCTAAAAAGGCGGATAGATTCATCAAGTAACACCTAGCAGCGAGTCATTTAGAAATTCAAAATGCAAGTCCTAAAAATGCGCGATATGTGCAGTGGGATAGCCCCAATAGAATCACCCGTCATCTATGACTGCCTGAACAATTGCAAATTATACTTCACGATAATCGCCCCTCCAACCACCTCGAAGATGCCGATTGCGTTGCACTATTAAGTTCACACACTGCAAAGATCACACACTGCACGATGGTGAGGATTTTGAAAGAAGTCTCGCCCGCATAATTCGTAAGTCATCTGAATGAACTTCAGATTGATCCGGAGAATATCCAAAGACAATTGAACGCTTGTCTCTGTGCCTGAAACAATCACAATTGCAACGCGTAACAGACAATGAAAACAACACAATAAGATCATCTTTGAACCCCATGGTTCAATCAAATACAAGCAACGATCAACACTCTACAGGATAACGGCAGCACGAAAGAGTCACTAGGTTTGGGATAAATCCCGAGGTTTATGGAATTCGCTGTGATGCTCTGCAAATTCATCAGTGGCAAGAATTGGAGTAACGAGATATGTGGGTTCGACCACTGTCAGCGTATGCTTATGTCTGACTTACCAGATTAGTTTCGAAAACACCTACGCGACGTCCTTGAGCTGGAAAAAAGTGTTGCTTTGTTTTATTGATGCTGAGGATTAAGGCCGTCTTGGATCTGTTTGATTTGATTTGGCCAAGTTGAGCGAATGTAGGCGAGCACATCCCATATCTGACCGTCTGTCAGTGACTGTTCAAAACCAGGCATACCGCTTTTCACGTCTGTCAGCCCCATCGACGCGAACATTTTCTCACCGCCCAGTTTTGTGTAATTAAATAGCAACTGGTTGTCGTGATGCCAGGTATGTCCTGATTCGTCATGAGGAGGCGCAGGCAAAATGCCGTCTGCTTTTGGTTTTCGCCAGTTGGGTTCACCTTCAAGATTCGCACCATGGCAGGACCCGCAGTGCTCAGCATACAAGGTTTGCCCTGATTCCAGATTACGATCTTTATATTCGTGGTCTGCAAAGCTGACCCAAGGAAACAAGATCAGTACAAACAAACTTACTATCTTCATGTAACTTCCACCCACGTTTTTAATCCAGAAGCCTGATGATCAAGTGTATGACAATGAAAGAGCCATTTTCCAGGATTAGCAAATACACAGGCGATGGTTTGAGAATCCTGCGGCTGAACTAATGTAGTATCGCGGTAGTGTCCCAAATCTTTGTTATTGGAAATTTCATGAAAATGATGACCGTGTAAATGCATTCCATGTGAAAATGCGGTTTCATTGATGATTTTTATCACTGCAGTGTGGCCGCGTTTTATTCTAAGCAGCGGTTCATCAGGCATTCCCGAATGGTTATTTAATGCCCATATGCCATCTCCACCATGGCGCGTTCCCATGGCGCCACCGTTTATAGTCAGAGTCAATTCTGTAGGCGCATTCATATCGGGCATATAGATTTGAGTTTGTTCAATAGGTTGAATTGGTGAATCGATTGGCGAGTCATTTATTTCATTAGCAACAATTGTGCCAAGTTCATACGGTCCTTGACGAGTCTGAAGAAAAAACTCGATTGACTCGCTTACATCAATAATCACATCACTGCGCTGAGCTGGGGCGAGGGTTATGTCTGTCAGTGGTTCCGGAACGGGTAAAGGCATACCGTCGTATGCGACAACGACACCATCGCCACCTTTTATTTGAACATGAAATTCCCGAGCAGTCGCTGCGTTAATCATGCGTAATCGGATTCGGTCACCTTTACGCACTGACTGCACTGTACTGATAGCTCGAGCAAATGTGCCCAACCGGCCAGCGTGGGAAAAATCATGCATATTGTCGAAATTCTGAACAATTTCTCCAGATTCTCGTATTCGCCAATCATCGAGGATGACTGTGACATCATGATTGACCACAGGCGGCTTGGTTTCGGTCACAATCAATGGCCCATACAGTCCTCTTGCCACCTGTTCCCAGGAACGATGATGGGAGTGATACCAGAACGTTCCAGCATGTGGCGGGCGATAAGAGTAAGTGAAGGTTTCTCCTGGCTCAACAATACGCTGGGTTAAGCCCGGCACGCCATCCATTTCATTGGGCAAATGAATGCCGTGTGAATGAACCGCAGTACCTTCAGACAGGTTGTTTTCCAAAACGAAGGACAACAGATCACCTTGCATAACTCTTAATTCAGGTCCTGGCGTTCGCCCGTTGAATCCGAGCATCTGGGACATTGCTTCACCTTCTGGAAGAATTTGCGCTTCACAAGGTTCGGCTCGCAAGCGAAACGGTGCATCAACCGCAAACAGCGGCAATGGCATCCATGCGCCAGCTGACAGTGCCAGAAAAGTTCGTCTTGTTATCATTGCCACTT
The DNA here is from genome assembly GCA_965214785.1 of Arenicellales bacterium. GTDB lineage: Bacteria > Pseudomonadota > Gammaproteobacteria > Arenicellales > JAJDZL01 > JAJDZL01. The sequence goes on from OZ243975.1 coordinate 478,453, forward strand.
CGAAGTTCTGCAAAAGTAATTTCTGTGATCGATTTTATTGTATTTTGAGCATTTATATAGATGTTGGGTCCGAGTAGAAGGGGTCGTTACCGGACCCCTTTTTACTCGGACTACTATTGAATTGTCTTGTCGCAAGGAATAATTCTCATAAACCATTGAAATATTTGATGTTCGAAAATATTGTTCCTTCCTCTCAGTCGATGACAGACGTATCTACGTCGGCGCTTAGGGTTTTGATGATTTGACCAAACGCTATGCCAATAATTGCTACCGATCGATGTTTTCTTGAACCATTTCATAGATATATTGATGAGAGCGGAAATCGAACTTGACATTCTCGGCACTTTCCTGCACAAATTAGATGAAAAAACGGTAGAGTCACCAACCCTACTGAGGCAAGGTCATCGTCACTGAAAAAGAGAATGTAATATGAATAAATACAAAACGTTATATTGTTTTACTTAAAAGGTTTTGCAGACGTCTAAAGTTTCATCAGATAAGAATTTCCGCAAAGGAATCTCAATCAAGGAACTATTAGGATGTTTCTGGACGATGCTTCTGCTGAACCGTGGTTTGTTGAACAACGATGGCCAGACGGAATCGAATGCCCGCATTGTGGCTTCGATAGAGTGCTTATCTCAGACTGTCACAAGTCGATGCCATTCCGTTGCAGATAGTACGGACACTGCAGTAAGCGGTTCAGCGTCAAGTCGGGTAGAGTAATGGAAAGTGCTAAAATTGGTTATCAAGAATGTTGATTGCAACATTCATGTTTACCAAAAGTCTCAAAAGCGTGTCATCAACGAAACTTCATAGGAAATTGGAACGAGTATCAGAAAGGACACTGTTCAATTTGCAAAAATTATTTTGCCATCAGCAAAATGGAAGGTGATCATTTCATGCCTTGGATTGAAGGAGGAAAGACGACTGCAGATAATTACCAGATGCTCTGCAAATCGTGCAACAGGGATAAATCATTTAGATGACATTAACCAACTAACAACCTAAATTCAATCAATCAAAAGGAGAAAACTAATAACTAACACAAAGCAAAAAAGCCCAGAGGTGAAGTTAATACCCAACACCAACCTAATAAGGTTGAATCTACATTTGACAAGTTGTTGAGTCACTTGTAACACCAGTCAAGTTAAATCGACAAATTCGATTAGTTTATATTCTGTTGAAATATATATTTGGAACAAGAATCTATCTTATCGTAAAAGCTCATTGGTAAGGATATTTGCTATGGATAACGTAATGACTCCAGACAAAATCGCTGAAAAAGGCGGTAAAATTTACAATTGTATGTTTCGCAAAAAATACGAAGGAATTCATGATGGAAAGTTTTTGGCGATTGATGTTATTAACGAAAAAGCATACCTTGGCGATTACCCGGAAGACGCACTAGATAATGCTGCAAAAGACAAGGTGGACACCAATTTATACCTAGTAAAAATTGGCGCTGAGACCGCATTCCATGTAGGGTATACAGGAGATCAATATTATGGTATGGACTGGTCGATTCGACAGCCGACATAGCCCTCGTCTAAATTTCAGTCTTGTTAGCCTAAGAGATGGACGTGAAAATACTTTCGATGGAATAATTGACACCGGATTCACTGGTTTTATTCAAATTCCAATTGTTCCTGCTGTTACCTTGGGTATAGTCCGCGACCCTATCACAGTTGGAACGGTTTCTCTCGCAAATGGAACAACGCAACAAGTGTGGCTGAAACAAATACCTGTAACAGTAGAAGGTGAAACAGTTTCCGGTCTCTGTCACATTCCTCAAACACAAAACTGCCCTGTGTTAATCGGTATAGACTTTCTGCGTAGATTTGAACGGATTCTTGTCGTTTCAAGTAAACAAGGAATATTGTTAATAAAAGAAAACCAAATCAAACTCAATTGAGTTAGTGAACTAGTCGATTGACTAGCTCTTCTCCTAGTCCCTTACCTGCACCGCGCTCAGGAGTTGTACTGCGGGCGGAACGAATCACGGTCTAACGAAGTGGTTACGATGTTGGTAATTTCGTTTATTTCCTTAAAGCCAGGCGATGCCGATACTTGGCCCGCACTCCTTGTTCACGGTCGCTAACCGACAAAACTCGCAACAATCGTCGCCATCATGATTAACATGATTAGTTTTGTTGAATTCGATTTCTAATATTCCCAGTACTTAATCAACAAATTGATTTCATTTATAATCAGCGTAACAGGATGTTGGCCAGTTGCACATATCCCAAATGCGGTATCGAATTTTTTTTCAAGTAGCTGACACTGATCTGCATTAACACCACTTCTATCCAAGCGCCAATCTTTAACGTGGACAGCCAGAAATTGCATTTACTCACCAAAATCATGATAGTTCTGTCATGGCTGTTGGCATTGTACTTAATTGCAGTTCTATTGACATTTTCACCGGCTGACCCAGGGTGGAACAACTCAAACGCTTCTGAAAACATAGCAAATCTAGGGGGTTTGTTCGGAGCATATGTCGCTGACATTGGATTTTATTTGCTCGGTTATGCCGTACTGTTTATTCCTGTCAGTATTGCGCAGTTCTATTTTTTCTATAACCGCAGATTGAAGCGATTTCCTGCCGGACAGATTGTTTTGCCGATTGTTTATGTCATCTGTTTCGTTTTTGTGCAGATCAGTTTGTGTGGATTGGAAAACCTGTTTGCCAATTACTCGACCAACTTTCATCATGGTGGAATTGTCGGTTACGAAATCAATGAATTGATGCGCCAATATATGATGGAACCTGTATCCGTGTTGGTGTTCGCTGGATTGTTAATAGCAGGGACAGCTGTTATGAACCTAATTCCATGGATCAGCATCATCAACGCAACCGGCAAGGCGATCAATGCACTGTTCAGAACATTCTTCTCATCTACCATACTGGGGGAACTGAAGCGTTCCGGTATAGCGATTTCGGCTGAAGGTCAATCTGCCGCGGCAGTCTCTGCCTCCGGCGTTTCTGCCTCAGCAGGTGATTTCAAACCGAGCCCAAAACTGGATCCAAAACCGAAAATCTCGCGTAAAAAAACATCGGAACCAGTGGTGCGAAAAGATCCCGTTATTGTGCCGATTGCCAAAACTGATTCAAAGCGAAAACCTGCGCAATCGCCAACCGGAACAGCTATCGAATCTGCGGATACCAAAGCGGTTCGCAGACCTGCGGTTGACAATACCGAAAAGGTACCTGCCTCGACATTCCCAAATACCTCTGTGCTGGACCAATCAAACAGATTTGAACACGCCTACACACAAGAAGAAGTCGATCAAATGGCTGGGAAAATCGAAGCTATGCTAGAGCAGTTTAATGTCACTGTTCAGGTTCGAAACGCTCACCCCGGTCCGGTTATCACACAATTTGAAATTGAACCGGCCGCAGGAATTAAAGCAAGCCAGATCGTCAATCTTGCAGCTGATCTGGCCAGAACACTTACAGTGCAAAGTGTGCGCGTGGTCGATAACGTTCCGGGCAGCTCATATGTGGGAATTGAAGTTCCAAATAAAGAGCGCGAAATTGTTCGGCTTGTCGATGGCTTGGAGTCTGACGAATATAAGTCTTCGACCCACCCGCTGACAGTTGTGTTGGGCAAAGACATACGCGGCAGCACTGTAGTTTCGAACTTGGCGGTGATGCCGCATCTGTTGATTGCAGGCACTACAGGAGCCGGAAAGTCAGTTTGTCTCAACGCGATTTTACTTAGCTTTTTGTTTAAATCGACCCCGGATGACTTGCGTCTGATTATGATTGATCCAAAGATGCTTGAATTTTCGGTATACGAGGGAATCCCTCATCTTCTCGTACCCGTCATTACTGATATGACAATGACCGAAAGAGCGCTTTCGTGGTGCATATCAGAAATGGAGCGTCGCTTCGCATTGATGGCGAAACTTGGGGTGCGCAATATGCAAAATTTCAACGAAACTGTTCGAAACTCCAAAAAGCCGATTCCTGACCCGACTGCACATAACCCGGAAGCTGCTAAACCTCTTGAGCCCATGCCTTACATCGTATTTGTTATTGATGAACTTGCGGATTTAATTATGGTGATGGGCAAAAAGGCTGAAGAATTAATCATCCGCATAGCCCAGCGTGCGCGAGCTGCAGGAATTCACATGATCGTTGCAACACAGCGCCCGTCTACTGATGTGATACGCGGAGTGTTAAAAGCCAATATTCCAACAAGGATCGGCTTTAGAGTCGCTTCAAATGCTGACTCTAGAACCATTTTAGACCAGACCGGTGCTGAAAATCTTTTAGGTTCCGGAGACATGTTGTTTATTCCACCGGGCAGCGCTTCGGTGATGCGTGTGCATGGCGCATTTGTATCCGATGAAGAAGTCAAGCGCGTAGTTGACAGTGTCAAATCTGCTGGTGAGCCGGTGTACGACGAAAGTGCGACATCCGCGTTGAGTGAGCTCGAGCAGCTGTCGCTGTTAGGTGACAATCTGGGCAGCAGCGGTGAGGAGGATGAGTTGTACAACCATGCAATTGATTTTGTGGCCAGGTCCAGACGGGCAAGTATCTCTTCTGTACAGCGACACTTGAGAATTGGCTATAACCGGGCTGCGAGAATTATCGAAAGCATGGAAGAAGCCGGCGTTGTCAGCCCTGTTCTGGCAGGCGGCAAACGTGAAGTGCTTGTATCACCACCTGAGAACTGATATGAGATTTACCCGTTGGCTGCGCAAGTTTGCTCTCGTGCTTGCGATAGGAACATTATTATCATCTGCAGCATCGGCTTCGGTTTCAATTCAAAGGCTGACTGACTTTTTTCAAAAAGACGATACCTATTTCGCCGAGTTTCATCAGGTGGTGCTTGACGAGGGTTTGCATCTGATTGAAGAGACGGTCGGATTGATGTGGTTGAAGCGTCCCAATCTTTTTCGGTGGGAGTATTTTGAGCCGTTTGCGCAAACAATTGTCAGCGATGGAAAAACAGTTTGGGTTTACGACCAGGAGCTGCAGCAGGCAACGGTAAGGGATTATTCGGATGCTGTCGGTGAAAGTGCTGCTCAAATTCTCGCAGGTATTGATAATCTTGAACACAACTACACCTTGGAAGACTTAGGAGAGCAAGGAACACTTGCCTGGGTTGCGATCTATCCGATCAACGAAGAACAAGCGCAGTTTGATTCAATGCGTCTTGGTTTTGATGAGCACAGCCTCAAGAACCTGGAGATTCTCGACGTACTGGGCAATACAACACGATTGAAGCTGTATGATGTCATTTTGAATTCGGTGCTTGAAGCAAGTACTTTTGAGTTTGAAGTGCCTAGCGGTGTAGATGTTATCGACACCCGAGAGTAGAACTTGTTTGCGCTATGGTAAACATTGACTCATGCGTGAATCACCTAGCATCAATTCAACTGCCGCTTTTGCCCATCCCAATGAGCTGACTCCGCTTGCTGAGGTTCTGCGCCCCAAGCAGATTGAAGACATATTTGGTCAGGACCATTTGCTTGCCCCTGGCAAACCTCTGCGAGAAGTTATAGAAACTGGAATTCCACATTCATTTATCCTGTGGGGGCCTCCTGGAAGTGGAAAAACCACGCTTGCCAGAATCTATTCTGAGTCACTGGATGCGCAAATGGTTTCGTTATCAGCTGTTAGAAGTGGGATAAATGACATCAGAAATGCAGTGGAAAAAGGCCAAAGTGCGAAGTCACAAGGCAGGGCAACTATCGTGTTTGTTGATGAAGTGCACCGATTCAATAAAGCGCAGCAGGATGCGTTTTTACCCCATATTGAGTGTGGTGACGTTGTTTTCGTCGGTGCGACCACAGAAAACCCGAGTTTTCAGTTAACGAGCGCGTTGTTGTCACGTACCAAAGTATATGTTCTGAAATCTTTACAAACACACGACATCCGAAAGGTGATTGACCGCTGTGTTGGCAACACAACCGACAGTTTGCCCGAAAGATTTGAATTAAAGCCAAAAGCCATCTCAATATTCTCGCACAGCGCAGATGGAGATGCGAGAAAGGCGTTGAATTTCATTGAAATTGCAGCAGGTTTGGCTCAAACGTTGGACCGACCGCGAGTGACCGGTAAGATGGCCGCTGAAATCGTCGGTGAGTCAATGACAAGATTTGACAAGCACGGAGACCTTTTTTATGAAATGATTTCGGCTTTGCATAAATCGGTTCGCGGATCTGACCCTGATGCGTCTTTATATTGGTACGCACGCATGCTTGAAGGAGGATGCGATCCGCTTTATATCGCAAGACGAGTCGTGCGAATAGCCAGTGAAGATATTGGAAATGCTGATCCAAGTGCGTTGAATCTTGCTTTGAATGCCTGGGACACTTATCAACGTTTGGGAACGCCGGAAGGTGAATTGGCAATTGCTCAATCAATTGTCTATCTCGCATGCAGTCCCAAGAGCAACGCAGTATATAAAGCGTTCGGTCAAGCTCAAACAGATGCAAAGCGCCACGGTTCGGTTGAAGTGCCGCTTCACTTGCGTAATGCACCGACCGCGTTGATGAAACAGCTGGGATATGCGGACAAATATCGCTATGCACACGACGAGCCTGACGGCATCGCGCACAACGAAAATTACTTTCCCGAGAACATGAAAGCAGCAAAGTATTACCATCCTGTAGATCGCGGAGTGGAAAAAAGGATCAAACAGCATCTTGACACAATTGTTCGACTGGTCGACAGAAAATCGAAGTAGGGCAGGTGTACTGACAGGCTATGGCGGCAAGTGCAGATGGTCTTGTGTATTAAAAATCACAGCGATTTATAATGAAACCACTCAATGAGCAATGACGCTGGCTTTTGGGCAAGAATGTTTTATTACCGAACAATCCCGGCACTGCAATAATCAACCATCTCAATTGGATATTCAATGTTAGATCAGCAAATTCTGCGCAAAGAATATAAAACTATCGCTGAAAAACTCGCCCCTCGCGGCTATCACTTCGACATTGCGCATTACGAACAGTTGGAAGCTGACCGCAAGACGATCCAGTCTGAGACCGAAGCCGCACGCAATCAGCGAAATCAGCTTTCAAAGCAAATAGGAAGAGCGAAAGCCAGTGGTGAAGACACGAGCGATTTGATGAGCCAGGTCGATGAGGTTGGAAACAAACTGGAGAGCCTTGAGAACAGTTTCGCGCAACTCCAGCAGCAGATGCATGAGTTTCAGTCAGGTATTCCGAACATCGCGCATTCGACTGTTCCAGTTGGCGCTCTTGAAGATGACAACGAGGAAGTGCGTTGCGTAGGTCAGATTCCTGAGTTTGATTTTAAACCGCGGGATCATGTGTCTTTAGGTGAAGGTTTGGGTATGCTGGATTTTTCCCTGGCATCTAAACTGGCAGGTGCGAGATTTGCTGTTATGCGCCAGGAGTTGGCTCTAATGCACAGGGCGCTTTCGCAGATGATGCTGGATGTCCACACTCGAGAACATGGATATGAAGAAATCAACCCGCCGTTTTTGGTGAGCGCCGATATTCTCTATGGCACCGGCCAATTACCCAAATTTCAAGATGATCAGTTTCACCTTGAAGACTCTCGAGACTTTTATTTAATCCCTACAGCAGAGGTTCCGCTGACCAATATCGTCAAAGACACGATTGTTGACCCGAAAGACCTTCCGATGCGATTTGTAGCGCACACGCCTTGTTTTCGCAAGGAAGCCGGTTCACATGGCAAGGACACTCGCGGTATGATTCGACAGCATCAGTTCGAAAAAGTCGAACTGGTTCATATTGTTGAGCCGGATTCATCCTACGATGTGCTGGAAGAATTGACAGCAAATGCAGAGAAAATTCTTCAGTTGCTCAATTTGCCATACCGCGTGATTGTGCTTTGTACCGGTGACATGGGATTTAGCGCTGCCAAGACCTATGACATTGAAGTTTGGCTTCCAGGTCAGCGCAAGTACCGGGAGATATCGTCGTGCAGCAATTGCGAAGCGTTTCAGGCCCGAAGAATGATGGCGCGCTGGAGAAATCCGCAATCAAACCGCCCAGAGCCTTTGCACACTCTTAATGGGTCAGGGGTAGCAGTCGGCAGGGCATTTATTGCTGTTATTGAAAATTACCAGAATGCAGATGGCAGCATCAGCGTACCCGAGGTTTTGCGGCCCTACATGAACCAATTGGAGCGAATAGAACCGCGCTAGTCGAATTCGCACGGTGAAAAGGAGTCGATCTCGCCAAGCGGCAAAATCATCGAAAGGGTATTCAGTGGTTTTTTTTGCCTTTTTTCGGCATATACAGATCGGTAATCGTGCCTTCGAACGCTTCTGCCGCAAATGCAACGGTTTCTGAAAGTGTCGGGTGCGGATGAATTGTCAAACCAATATCCTGTGCGTCTGCGCCCATTTCAATAGCAAGTGCTGTTTCGGCGATTAATTCACCAGCATTTACTCCGCAAATTCCAGCACCGATTAAACGATTGGTGTCGGGGTCAAACAACAACTTGGTGACCCCTTCGCTTCGAGACATAGACAAAGCACGGCCGCTCGCACGCCACGGAAACACGGCTGATTCGTAAGGGGTGTTGATTTTTTTTGCTTTTGATTCTGTCATTCCAACCCATGCAATCTCCGGGTCAGTGTAGGCTACTGATGGAATAATGGTTGTGTCGAGACCGGATTTCATACCGGCGATGACTTCGGCTGCTACTTTACCTTGATGAGTCGCTCTGTGAGCAAGCATAGGTTGTCCGGTTACATCGCCGATTGCAAAGATTCCATCTACGTTTGTACGCTGCTGAGCATCGACGGAAATGATGCCTTGTCCATTGACTTCGACTCCCGCAGCGGCGGCATTGACAGCTTTGCCGTTTGCAGTTCGCCCCACGGCTGCCAGGATCATATCGAAATTTTCAGTTTTTTCACCTTTATCGTCTTTAAATTTGACACTGAGGTGTTCTTTGTGAGCATCTACAGAAACGACACTGGTTTTAAGCAGGATTTTGTCATAGCGCTTTTTGACACGCATAGTCAGCGGCCGTACGATATCCGGATCGGCTTCGGCAATCAGTCGATCCATAATTTCGACAATCGTGATGGAACTGCCCAGTTCGCTGTATACGGTCGCAAGTTCAAGGCCAATGATTCCGCCTCCGATAATCAGCAGTCTGTTTGGGACCGAGCGAAGAGCAAGAGCACCGGTAGAGGTGATGATTCTAGGGTCTTCAGGCAAAAATGGCAAAGATGCGGACTGCGAACCGGCAGCGATGATTGCATCTTTGAAGTAGACATTTTGGACTTTCTCATTATCGATAACCTGAATGCATTCAGGACTGGAGAACTGTCCGTAGCCGGTAACCACCTGCACGCCGCGTTGTTTGGCGAGCATTGCCAATCCGCCTGTTAGCTGCGAGGTGACCTTTTCGACCCAACTTCTAAGTTTGGTGATGTCGATCTGGGGGTCGTCAAATACAACACCGCAGTCCTTGACTTCGCTCGCCTCACAGACGACTTTGGCTACATGCAGCAACGCTTTGGACGGAATGCATCCGACATTCAGGCATACGCCACCCAATTGGGGATAGCGCTCGATCAAAACCGTTTTTTTGCCTAAGTCGGCTGCTCTGAATGCTGCGGTATAACCGCCTGGGCCTGCGCCTAGTACTGCAACTTGTGTGTGTATATCTTCGGTTGTATTACTCAAGGAAACATCTCCTGCAACGAATCGAAACCATTAGCCGAATTTAAAGAATGATTCTTCTTGAATCATAAAGCAGCTCACAAACAAACTTTGTAAACCGGGCAGCTTCAGCGCCGTCGATTACGCGGTGGTCGTAGGACAATGAAAGTGGCAGCATCGTTTTCCATGCAACAGTGTTTCCATTTGGCACGGCGACTGGATGATTTCTGCTGACACCTAATATTGCCACCTCAGGCGGGTTGATGATAGGGGTAAAAAATCTACCGCCAATACCGCCAAGACTTGAAATGGTAAAACAGCCGCCTTGAAAATCGCTCGGCGTCAATTCACCGTCTCTGGCTTTTAAACCGGTTTTTTGCAGTGTCTTTGCAATTTCCAGTACACCAAGATTCTGCATATCGCGAATGACAGGAACAACAAGTCCATTTGGAGTGTCCACGGCAACTCCAATGTGGAAATATTTCTTTAAAATCAGGCTTTGCCCGTCTAGAGACAAAGATGCGTTGAAATTTGGAAACTGCTGCAGTGCATTGATGATTGCTTTGCAGATAAACGCCAGAATTGTAACGCGATTGCCATGCGCTTTCTGTTCGGTATCTATAGCCTTGCGGAAAGCATCGAGCTCAGTGATGTCAGCTTCATCGTGATGTGTCACATGAGGAATATCCAACCATGAGCGATGTAATCTGTCTCCTGTTATGCGCTTAATTTTTGACAGCTTGACGTTTTGGATCTCACCGAACTTGGAAAAATCGATCTCAGGCAGCGGAGGTGGCCCGAATCGCTGCATTGCGTCTTGAGATACGTTTTCCTCAAGCGCTTTTTTGACGTATTTCTTTACATCTTCACGAACAATTCTTCCTTTGGCTGCGGTGCCGCGAATTTGTGATAAGTCGGCTCCTAATTCTCTGGCAAATCTGCGTACACCTGGGCTTGCGTGAGGCAGTGTGTCCTTTGATCTTTCCACCGGCGGCGGAAGTGTCGGAGGTGGAGAAGGCACATTGAACGCTCGAGTGTCAGCATCAGGGATATCAGAGTGCTTTTTCGCTTCCTTCGAAGGCGCTTTAGGTGCTGGTTTTTGAGGTTTAGCGGCCGGATGTTCAGTTGTCTGAGCTTCGCCGGAGGTGACTTTAGCCAGCATATCTCCTTGTGAAATTTTGTCACCGATTTTGACTGTAATTTCACTAACAACGCCAGCGACAGGCGAAGGGACATCCATTGTTGCTTTATCACTTTCGAGAGTAAGCAGTGGACTTTCAATCTCTACAGTGTCACCGATCGATACATGTAGTTCAATAACTTCGACATCCGAAAAATCTCCAATGTCGGGCAACAGAACATCCATTGGCTGGGCTGGCGATGAATCAGGTGCGGTTGTGTTCGTATCCGGTTCGTCTTGAAGGTCGGTCGATGTCTTGTCTTCGTTATCGGAACCAGGATCGCTTTGATCGGTTTCGACATCCTTGGTAACTGACTCGGACTTTTCGTTTGTGCGAACGGTCATCAGCACGTCGCCTTCAGAGATTTTGTCGCCTATTTGGATTGCAAGGTCAACGACTTGTCCTGCCACAGTTGAAGGTACGTCCATGGTAGCTTTATCGCTTTCCAGAGTAAGCAACGATTGTTCAATGTCAACCGATTGTCCTTGTGCCACATGAATTTCGATAATTTCTACATCTGAGAAGTCACCAATGTTCGGTAACAATACTTTCACGTCCGTGCTCATATCTGCATTTTCATCCTCAGATGATAGTCTCGCAATTGCCCTGCTTTAAGTCTAGAGTCTCAAACAATTGCAAATAGTCTTGTCTGTAACCATTTATGTTATCAATGTTGTGAAAATTGAATTTGCCTTTGCTGGTTTCTGATGCATGTCGATCAAAAATGATGCAACTCGCATTTGGCGAATCCGACTTCCTGATTGGTATTTTATTTTAGGGGACAAGACCATTAGGGATTAAATTTGGCTCCGCATACAATTATCGCAACCCTTGAGTAACAACAAGTCGCAATAGCCCTGTATTGCTATAATTTTGTGCGATTTCAATTGACCGGCATACCCGCAACCGGCAGCGCGCCTGTTTGTGTATGATCCCTCCTAATTATCTGATTAATTATGAATTTAGTGTGTCATGTTGAGTATTTTATTTCACGTCTTTAGCAATAACACAAAGCGGTTGGTAGTTTGATGACGATTTTGGTGACAGGAGCGGCTGGCTTTATCGGCTCAGCGGTGTCTTTATCTCTTTTGCAACGCGATGACAAAGTTGTCGGAATTGACAGCATAAACGACTATTACGACATCGGCTTGAAAAAAGCCCGTCTCAATAGACTTGAAGAATACAAGAACTTTTCGTTTTTCAAAGCCGACTTGTGTGATTTTGACTCATTGCGGGAAGTCTTCGATCGTCATGGCCCGTTTAAAAAAGTTGTGCATTTGGCAGCTGAAGCCGGAGTACGTCACTCTCAGCAATATCCTCGGCAAGTTGTTACAAGCAACATAAATGGACATGTTCATATATTGGAATTATGCCGATACACAGACGCGTTTGAACATCTGGTGTTTGCCAGTTCCAGCAGTATTTACTCGCAGGACGAAAAGTTGCCGTATTCAGTAAACGCCAGAGTAGACAAACCGGTTTCGGTATACGCTGCAACGAAAGCGGCAGATGAATTAATCTCTCATGTGTACAGCGACAACTTCAATATGCCGCAAACTGCGCTTCGTTACTTCACGGTATATGGTCCATGGGGTCGGCCCGACATGGCGTATTACAAGTTCACCAATGCCATTTTCAACTCTGAGCCTATCGATATTTTCAATTATGGCGACATGCAACGGGATTTTACCTACATCGATGATGTTGCAAATGGAACTGTTCAGGCGCTTGACCATCCGCCTAAAAACGATGAAGGCAGTGTCCCGATAAGGGCTTTTAACATTGGTGCTGATGACTGTCGCACACTCATGGAGCTCATTGAGCTTCTTGAAAAAAACATTGGAATCGAAGCGATAAAGAATTTCATTCAAGGTCCTCGTGGCGAAATGCTTGCTACCGCAGCTGATGTTGAATCTTCAAAGCAATCGATTGGCTACAGTCCCCAGGTCGGGTTGGAAGCGGGAGTTGAACAATTTGTCAACTGGTATCGCCAGTACCACAACTGCCCTTAGAAACGATAGTATCTTAGGTAATTTCAGTTCTTCCGCGAATATCAGATCGAAGTCGCGTTCAGACTCACAGGCTCGCCGCTTTACTCACATTGTCGATGGTTCACGCCCTGATTTGTAATACAAATAGCGAAATTCTATACAATGGCGTGATTCACAAAATTTCGCTTGACAAAAGTTACTTTCGGAGGACATGTGCATGTCTATTAAAAAATTTATTACAGCAATAAGCACGCTGATTGTTTTCAGTGGATCCGCTATTGCTGACACTTCAATCAAGTTTGCCAATGACTGGAAATGGGAAGGCCCAGCTGCACCGCTGCTGCTTGCCTGGGATTCCGGTTTTTACAAACAAGAGGGTTTGGATGTCCAGATGGACACAGGCAAAGGCTCGCTTGATGCGATTCCTCGAGTCGCTTCCGGAACCTATGAAATGGGCAATGCAGACATCAATTCTTTAATCAAATTCCGAGATAAAAACCCCGATTTGCCTGTCAAAGCCATATTTATGCTTTATAACGCTCCGCCATTTGCAATTGTTGGACGCAAATCTCTGGGAATCAATTCGCCAAAAGACCTGGAAGGCAAAATTCTAGGGGCGCCTGCACCAGATGGTGCCTATGCACAGTGGAAAGCATTCGTTAAAGCCAATGATATCGATGCCAGCAAAGTCACGATCGAAAACGTAGGCTTTCCAGTTCGCGAACCGATGCTCGCACAAGGCAAGGTTGATGCGATAACCGGCTATGCTTTTTCTTCGTTCATCAATCTGAAAGCCAACGGCGTTGAACAAAGCGACATCAGCGTCCTGTTGATGCGCGATCACGGCCTTGATCTTTATGGGAACGTTATTTTGGTGAATCCTGATTTTGCAAAGAACAATCCAGAAGCGGTGAAGGGGTTTTTAAGAGCCACGGTCAAAGGTTTTCAGGCCACGATTTCTGATCCCGGCAACGCTGTCAAACATGTGCTTAATCACAATGATGTTGCCCGAGAGGATGTCGAACTTGAAAGGCTGCAAATGGCGTTAGAGCAAAACATCGTAACCGACGAGGTGCGTCAAAACGGTCTCGGTGGAGTCGATTATGACCGCCTTGACAAATCCATTGATCAAGTGGCAATTACATACGAGTTCAACGCTAGACCATCAGCCATGGATATTTTTGACGACAGCTTTTTGCCGAATTCCTCCGAACGAATGGTGCCGTAGTTCCGTTGACAGCATTCGTTGATATTCAGGATGTTTCCCTGATCTACAAAGGTCAGCAACAGGATCAGGGAACTCTCGCAGTCGAGCACCTTAACCTGCAGGTTGAACAAGGCGAATTTGTTGCTGTAGTTGGCCCTTCGGGCTGCGGCAAATCAACTTTGATGAAGTTGGCCACTGGCTTGCATTTTCCGGATAAGGGAAGGGTGTTTGTTGACAGCCAACCGGTTGACGGACCCGTTTCCATAACGGGCATGGCGTTTCAAAATCCGGTTATGCTGCCTTGGCGATTGACGCGTGACAATATTCTGCTGCCCCTTGAAATCGTTAAACCGCACAGACAGCTGATCAGACGAAAGCGATCAGAGTATGAAGCCAAAGCTGACCGGTTGCTGGAATCTGTAGGTCTGGCCGGTGCTGGCGATCAGTATCCTTGGCAATTGTCCGGCGGAATGCAGCAAAGAGCATCGCTTTGCAGGGCGTTGATTCATGAACCTCGACTGTTGTTGCTGGACGAACCGTTTGCAGCACTTGATGCATTTACCCGTGAAGAGCTTTGGTGTGTGATGCACGATTTGCATCACGAGAAAAAATTCACAACGATCCTGGTAACCCACGATTTGCGTGAAGCGGTATTTTTGGCAGATACAGTTCATGTCATGAGTGCACGACCCGGGCGCATTATTGCGCAGAGAAAAATTCCTTTTGCCAGACCCAGATCTATCGAAGTGACTTATGACAGTCAGTTCGCTGAATTAACCCACGAGCTTCGATCTCATATTGCCGAGGCCAGGCAGTAGACGAGCAGGGGGTTATTGATGCAAAATTCGCAAAAAACCACTTTCACAATTGACTGGGTCAAGGCAGCTCCGTGGTTGTGCACGGCAGGGCTGTTTACTATTTGGGAAACCAGTGTTTGGATATTTGGAATTCCTGTTTACATTCTGCCAGCGCCAACGCAAATCGGCTATGCAATGTACGAATTTTCCGGCGGTCTGTGGAGCAACTCGATTCAAACATTGTGGACAACCGTGGCTGGATTTGCCATGGCAATCGGTTTCGGATTGCTGTTGGGGCTGTTCATAGGGTGGGACAAGAGAATCTATGCGGGTTTGTATCCATTGATGATTGGCTTTAATTCCATCCCTAAAATTGCAGTTGTTCCCATATTGGTGTTATGGTTTGGTGCAGGCTGGCTTCCGGCGGTATTGACTGCGTTTTTAATTTCTTTTTTTCCGATTGTCGTTAATGTCGCGACAGGCTTGGCGACAATTGAACCGGAATTGGAAGATGTTCTTCGGGCACTGGGTGCCAAGAAACTCGACATAATGACAAAGGTCGGGATCCCCAGATCATTGCCATATTTTTTCGCAGCGCTTAAAGTTGCAATTACCCTTGCATTCATCGGATCAGTGTTGTCTGAAACAATAGCAGCAAATTCAGGCATCGGTCATATGATGCTTACAGCTCAAGCGAATTTTGAAGTGCCACTGGTTTTTGCGTGCTTGATTGCACTGGCGGTTGAAGGAATCGGAATGTATGCACTCATGGCGGGGTTGGAACTTCGTATGACTGGATGGGCGCACCGCTCGGGTATGAACCGATAAAGTAAAAATTTTGCTATTGTCAACTGTCCAGTTGTTTTAAAAACGGGATGGTAATGTTGCGGTGTTTTTCCAATGAGAGACGTTCGATTCGCCCTAGTAACCGCATTAGTGAATGCATGTCGCGAGGATAGCGAGTCATAATAAAATCAATGACGTTGTTGTCAATTGACAGACCTCGTGTCGAAGCTTGGCTGACTAGAGCGGCGGATTTGCTATGTTGTGAAATCGATTTGAGTTTCAATATTTGCGCAGCTGAAAATCGATTTGTTAAATCCCTTAGTTTAAACCCCAACTCCCCAGGTGGAACATCTGCGGAGACAAGAAGCCGGCAGCGACTGCCTTTGATTTTTTCACAAAGCGCCATCAATGCACTTTCCCAGTCACATTGTGCTGCAATTGAGTGGATATCATCAATACATACCAAGTCGAATTGATGCACATACTCTAAGATTTCAGGCTGTTTTTTAAGGTCATTTAAGCCGATGTAGATGCTGCTTTCAGACAGCTTGCATGCGGAATGAAGCAGATGACTCTTGCCACAGCCAAAAGGACCGTGAATATAGCAGTTGAGGTGTTCGCCTTGGTCTAGAGCAAATTGCTTCAGCGAAAAAAGAGCATGTTCGTTTCCGTCGGAAACAAAATTGTCGAATTTCGCCAGAGCAGGAAATCCAATGCTTAGTGTGGCTTGACTTGAAGGCCGGGCCGTTGTCATTGTCTTTGCCGAATGCTCCTGCGAATCGCCCACACCCAAACGTATTGTGACCCGCTGGCAATTGTAAAAACAGTAACTACGAAAATTAGGACTTCGCTTAAGTATGGCAATGACAGCCATGAAGAGTTTTCAAGCAGAACCGCAATGACCAGAGTGATTTGCACAACTGTGTTGGTTTTGCTGGTTTTTGTCGGCTGCATGGCAATGTCGCCATCCAAACTGGTGAGCACCATGTATCCTCCTACAATGACCGCATCTCTAAAAATCACCAGCGTTACGAGCCAAAATGGTAACAAGCCTAAGTACACAAGCATGAAGTAGGCGGAAATAATGATAATCTTGTCAGCCAGCGGGTCAAGGCGCGCACCGAGTTGAGAGGTGAATCCGAAGCGCTTGGCAATCCATCCGTCCAATCCATCTGTGATGCCAGCGATGACAAATAGAATTAAAGCCAGTTCGAAGTTGTGATCGCGCAGCAACAAGATCAGCACAGGCGCTGCAGCAATTCGAGACAGCGTTAATAAATTGGGAATTTGAGAAACTACTTGAGTCATACAATTGTCTGTCGAAAATTATCTACCGATCGAACACAGGCATTTTCGATCAGGTGAAACCCTTGGCATTATTTGCTCTTACGATGGTAAAAAAATCAGCTTGCCTCAAGGTTCCACCGCAAATCACCGATTTTGAGAGGATAATGCCAGCGATTCGAGAACTTTCCTCCATACGGCAACCACAGCGCGGACGCATTCAAAACGCATTCGCTGCAATCCTCAGAACATGCGCAACAATATGTTTTATATGACAAATATTGTCATGGATAGGTCAATGACCTATGAAGCACAATATGAATCGAAAAACCGCGCAAGGAGACTGTCCATGGCTGCATTCAATTATGACATGTTTACTGCGAATATGACAAGCACAGTGACTGCATGCGTCTTTTCGCACCCCGTTAAGTAGCGAAGAAAAAGTAGGACTTAACCGGTGGTGGCGAGCATGACTTTGTCTTCGTTGTAATCCGCTTTTTTAGGTTTGGCAAGTTTTGGAAAGTTCATTTTCAAACAATTTGCATACTGCGATGGCAAACATGGGATCGGAGAAGGTGTCAGGTCAGGTTGTCGCCATGTCCACGACAATTACATAATCCCACGCGCGGCACTACTGCTGAGATCTTAGATTGCGAATTTTTCCAAATCCATTTCAACTTTGTGGATATTTTGTATATTCTCTATCTTGATGCTCCCCCATGATTTGTATTTTTGACCGCACTATTCCAGCCTGGCACGATATGATGCAGTTAAACCTAGTTGAAGGCTATCCATTTCATGAACGCATGTGAGCAAATTTGATCGCCTTTACTCTTTGCGTGTTTTTTTAAGTGACAGACAACGAAACGAATCCAACCGAAACAACATACTTAGACGCTGGTGTGGATGTCGGTAAAGCAGACCAGATCATTCGGTCATTGCTTCCTGCTATGAACAGGACTTCCACAGACGGACGACTTGGTTCGCCGCTGGGATTTGGCGCGCAATTTGAATTGCCTCCAGGTTTTGCTCAGCCGGTTTTGGTAAGCGGTACTGATGGAGTCGGCACCAAACTGAAGATCGCTTTCGAGATGAATCGTCACGATACAGTTGGAATTGACCTTGTTGCCATGTGTGCAAACGACGTCGTCGTTCAAGGTGCAAAACCATTGTATTTTTTGGATTATTTTGCTACCGCAAAGCTCGATGATGCTGTTATGCGTAGTGTTATAGAAGGGATTGTGACAGGCTGTGAGATGTCCGAGATGGCACTGATCGGGGGAGAGACAGCAGAAATGCCAGATTTTTACTCCGAAGGTGAATATGATCTGGCCGGATTTTGTGTTGGCATCGTCGAAAAGTCCAAGATTATCGATGGAAGTCAAATAAACGATGGTGACGTGATTTTGGGAGTTGCATCAAGTGGGGTGCACTCCAATGGATTTTCATTGGTTCGAAAATTGCTTAATGACAAGAGAATTTCTCTGGCGGACACTTTTGATGGAAAAACCTTTGGTGAGATATTACTGACTCCTACCGAAATATACGTAACATCTATGCTCAGCGTAATTGAGACAAACCAGGTTCATGCGCTGGCTCACATCACCGGAGGCGGATTAACAGGAAACCTGCGTCGGATAATGCCCAATAACACAGTAGCCTGTATGGACAAGTCCGCTTTGCCGTCGATGCCTGTTTTTAAGTGGATTCAAAGCGCCAGCAATTTAAGTGATGATGAGATGCTAAAGACGTTCAATTGCGGGATCGGAATGGCAATCGTAATATCTGCGGGCGGCGAAAATGAAGTGCAAGCAAAGCTTCGACAATACGACCTGGAGTCATACAGGATCGGTAAAATTGTTAAGACAGACAGTCCTGACCCGACCATCATCTGGACGTGACTGCGCCTTTACTTCGACTTGCTGTTCTGGTGTCAGGTTCTGGCACCAATTTGCAAAATATTATTGAATTGTCTCAATCAGGACATTTGTCAGCGACCGTTGATCTGGTTGTCAGTGACAATTGCGAAGCCTACGCACTCAAACGAGCCGACAAAGCAGGGATAAAGACATTTGTGCTCAATGCGCGCGACTATGCGTCTAGAATTGAGTTTGACCGCGTCTTGCACCAAACAATCGAACCGTCAAAGCCGGATTTGATTGTTTTGGCTGGTTTCATGCGAATTCTTTCTGCTGAATTTGTGAACCGATATGAAAACCGGATCGTAAACATTCATCCTTCATTGCTGCCGAAACACAAAGGCATGAATACTCATGAGAAGGTGTTGATGAACAAAGACGATTATCATGGTGCTACTGTTCATTTCGTAACACCTAAACTTGATGCAGGTCCGATCATATTACAGAAGAGCATTAAGGTGCACCCAACGGATACAATTTCAACTTTGAAACAGCGTGTTCACCAAATCGAGTATGAAATATATCCGAGAGCAATACAGATGATTGCAGAAGACAGACTGGAATTGAATTAACTTGAAGGACTTTGACGACCGAAGGTACGCAGATGATTGAACAGGAAACAAAACGCACGCGTGTCGCAATGCGAGTCATTGCATATTGTTTTTTTGTAGTTTTATGTAGTTTTTACACAAACGCGA
This sequence comes from Arenicellales bacterium, assembly GCA_965214785.1. GTDB lineage: Bacteria > Pseudomonadota > Gammaproteobacteria > Arenicellales > JAJDZL01 > JAJDZL01. Next base: position 497,946 of record OZ243975.1, read on the forward strand.
GTGCCCAGCAGCTCGGCGTTTTTGACTACGAAGCGTCTTATTCAGTTTTTCTTGATGACCTTGAACTTGGCACAAGCCATCGAAAGGTTACGTTCGCAGACAATGTCTACACTTCCGTACACAATGTCGAACCAAGCGGCCTTGCGGTCTTGTTCGGGGAAAAGTCGTATCGGCAGACATCGAAATTCAGCATTCATCAGGCAACCGTTTACATGTTAGAGTCGAGGCTGCAGGGGAAGGATTCAGACCCTTCTGCAGTATTCGATTGGGATAGCAAGACGATACAGTTTGGCAACGGCAAGTCGGTTGCGATTGAGTCGAAGCAATATCTGGACTTTGAGGGCTGGTTGGCTTCTTTGCAGGTTGTTGCAGCAAACCAGATCAATGAAGATCCGTTTTACATTGTGCAGTCCAATAAACTTCGAGAGTATCAATATGTCAGTGTCAAGCCGACTGTCCACAACATCGAAGGGGTGGATTTAGACGCCTGGTTGATAGAGATGCAACGAACTGACAAGAAAAACGAAGGGTTTCGAATATGGATGATCTCTGAGTATCGGTCAGTTCCTGTAAGGATTGACCGATTTAAGAAAGGTGACACTCTGACCTTTTCGATCCGCTCACTGAAATGGCATAACTGAAGCGATAACCTCGTCTAAAGCGATACAACCCCTTGAGTTGGACGGTCGTCCCGATTGTAAGTGTTCCAATTTAGAAAGCTTCAGCCATGCTTATTTTACGAGGCTGAATTAGCGAAAGAAAAAAATCAGTTTGTTTCTTAGTTTGTAACTTTTTCTTTGTTTTCTTGAAAATCAAGAATCAATTCGTTCTTTTCTACGTCGACGACTAGTTTGCCTCCGCTGGCAAGAGCGCCGAACAACAGCTCATTGGCCAATGGACGTTTGATATGCTGTTGTATGACTTTTGCCATCGGGCGCGCGCCCATTGCCGGGTCAAATCCTGTTTTGCCCAACCACTTTTTCGCCTTTAAACTGATTTGCAGATATACGTTTTTGACTTTCAGTTGTTCTTCTAATTCCATAATGAATTTATCGACTACCAGCATAATGGTCTTCTCATCAAGAGAATTGAAGCGTATAACCGAATCTAAGCGGTTTCGAAATTCTGGGGTGAACAGCCGCTTGATTACTTCCGTGTCGTCTTGTGCATGATCTTGTTTGGTAAATCCCATCGAAGAGCGGGACATTTCGACCGCGCCAGCATTGGTCGTCATAATAATAATGACGTTTCTGAAATCGGATTTACGGCCGTTGTTGTCTGTCAGTGTGCCGTAGTCCATTACCTGCAGTAAGATATTGAAGACATCCGGGTGAGCTTTTTCAATTTCATCAAGCAGTAATACTGCATGAGGATTCTTATTGATCGCTTCTGTTAGCAATCCGCCCTGATCGAATCCGACATAGCCGGGAGGGGCGCCGATCAGGCGCGAAACTGTATGTCTTTCCATGTACTCGGACATGTCAAAACGAACCAGTTCAATACCCAGAGTCATTGCCAGTTGACGCGTAACCTCCGTTTTGCCGACACCGGTCGGACCGCTGAACAAGAAAGAGGAGATGGGACGACTTGGGTCGCCCAATCCGGACCTGGCAAGTTTAATCGCACTGGCAAGCGCTTCAATGGCTTCGTCTTGCCCAAATACAACAAGCTTCAAATCCCGTTCTACGTTCTTTAGGGAACGCAGGTCGTTGGTCGTCACTGAGCGGGTTGGCACCCGGGCTATGCTGGAGACGATTTTTTCGATCTGCTTGACTCCGACTGTGTTTTTACGCTTCGATGGGGGTTGAAGTCGAGCGCGGGCACCTGCTTCATCGATCACATCTATCGCTTTGTCTGGCAGTTTGCGATCGTTTATATATCGATCTGACAATTCGACCGCTGAACGGATCGAAGGGTTGGTGTAACGCACGGAATGGAACTTTTCGAACCGAGTTTTTAACCCGCGTAGAATCTTGACTGTTTCTTCTACTGTGGGTTCTGTAACGTCGATTTTCTGAAATCGCCGTGATAGTGCACGATCTTTTTCAAAAATACCCCGGTATTCCTGATAAGTAGTAGACCCCATGCATCGCAGCTCTCCGGAAGCCAACAGAGGTTTGAGGATATTTGAGGCGTCCATAGTGCCGCCCGATGCTGCGCCAGCTCCGATTACCGTATGAATTTCATCGATAAACATAATTGCACCGGCGTCTTTATGCAGTTCTTTTACAACCTGTTTTAATCGTTGTTCGAAATCACCACGGTATTTTGTGCCTGCGAGCAAAGCTCCCATGTCAAGAGCATGGATCGTACATTCAGACAGCACATTGGGAATATTTCCTTCAACGATTCTCATCGCAAGGCCCTCGGCGATTGCTGTCTTGCCGACACCGGCATCCCCGACTAGCAACGGGTTGTTCTTTCTGCGGCGACACAGAATTTGCACGGTGCGTTCCAATTCACTCATTCGCCCGATCAACGGGTCGATGTGCCCGCTCTTTGCACGTTCATTTAGATTTCTTGTGAACTGAGCGAGTGCTGAGTTGTCTTTTTTGTCAGTGGATTTGTCACCAATAGGGTCATTTTCGACATCAGCCTTTGATTTGCCTATGCCGTGGGAGACATAACGCACAACATCGTATCGGTAAATGTTTTGAAAGTGCAGAAAATAAACAGCATGAGACTCGTTTTCTCCGTAAATTGCAATCAGAACATTTGTACAAGTAACTTCTTTTTTGCCCGAACTTTGCACATGCATCATAGCTCGTTGAAATACGCGCCGAAATCCGTGTGTAGCACGCGGTTCATAATTATCAGAATCCGGTGTTGTCGGGATATTGGCGCTGATGAAGTTTTCGAGATCTTTGCGAAGTTTGGCTAGGTCGCCATCGCAGGCTTCCAAAGCGGAAACAACTTCATCGTCGTCCAAGATGGACAGCAGCAGATGTTCGACAGTTACAAACTCATGGTTCTTGTCGCTGGCCAATGCCAGAGCTATGCTCAGTGAATTTTCAAGATCATCAGAAAACATGCTACTCCGGTTCCATCGTGCACTGTAATGGATGTTGATGGCGACGTGCGCATTCTAGTACATCGCGGACTTTCATTTCTGCAATTTCCCTGCTGAACAGCCCACAGATTCCACGACCTGTTTCGTGTACACTGAGCATAATCGATACGGCGAGCTGCTCTTCCATATCAAAATATTTTCGCAATACTTCAACTACAAACTTCATTGGCGTATAGTCATCGTTAATCAAGACTACTTTGTAGAGCCGAGGTTTTTTGAGCTTTGGTTTGGCGTCAAGTGTTTTTAAATCCGGTAGTGCTGGAACTATTTCACTCATTCGAATTGTCATCACGTTATGTCTGTACAAATTGCGGAAAAAAGGTGGCGCTAATTATTGATAACATGATATTGTTTAGACAAATTTCAATGCGGTTGACATGCCCGGGCATTATATATCACGCAATCGGCAGTGCTTTTGTAAAAACACGGGGAAGTTGTGCATTGAGATACAAGTTTGCTGTGACGATTCGCACTATTTTATTGATAAACACACTTTAGGCTTTATCAGATAAAAAACCATGAGCAAATTTCAAAAATCATTTATTCAGTTTTCGGTTGCGGGAATTATCATTTATATTTTGTGCGCTTTTTTCGTATCAGATGCCAATTCTGAAACCTGGCGAGGTTTGAATATTGCTCAAGAAAATCGCTGCACGCCATATCGCTCGAAAGAATACTCTTATTCGCAGTCTGTTGAACCGAAAATTGTCAATTCAATTGGCAAGATGTACAGTCCATATTCAGGTGAGTGCTTTTCTTCGTTACGCCAAAGTGACATTGAACATATCGTAGCACGTTCAGAAGCACACGACAGCGGACTGTGCGCAGCCTCGTCAGATACGAAACGAAAATTTGCTTCAGACTTGCTGAATCTGACACTTGCGAGTCCTTATCTGAACCGACAACTCAAAAGTCATTACGATGCAGCTCAATGGATACCTGACATGAATCAGTGCTGGTTTGCCGGCACTGTTGTCGCTGTAAAGCGAAAATATCAGCTTACCGTAGACCGACGCGAAGCTCAAGCACTGGAGAATATCCTGTCAAAGTGCGAGTCGACCGAAATGATCGTGACTCAGTGCAAAGTTACACTTGAAGATCAACCGATTCGGTCGCCATCCGCGGACAATTCAGATCCGAATCACCCTTTATCCAAGTGGGATGACAACGGAAATGGGCGCATCACTTGCAAGGAGGCCAGAAATCACGGTATTGCACCGGTCTACAGTGATCATCCGGCATATCCGTATATGAGAGACGGAAACAACGATGGTGTCATATGCAGGTGAAGTTGTATGTCGGCCATGTCAGGTGACTAACGCGATACCACTTTGGTCCAACCGTATGTGTCTTCGATCTGTCCTCTTTGAATGCCGACTAACAAACTGTACAGTTTCTGGCTAAGCGCCCCGGCTGTTCCGTTGCCGATCTGGTACATTTTTTCTCTGTATCCAATGCTGCCAACTGCGGTGATAACAGCAGCTGTTCCGCACCCAAAAGCTTCGTTAAGAGAACCATCGTCTATACCTTGAATAATCTCGTCTATCGAGACGAGGCGTTCCTGGGTTTCAATTCCCATATCGCGTACTAATTGCAGCACGCTGTCTCTTGTTACGCCAGGCAGAATTGTTCCTCGAAGCGGCGGCGTTACCAGTTTGCCATCTAGAATAAAACAGATGTTCATTTGTCCGACTTCTTCGATGTAGTGGTGATGGACCCCGTCGAGCCAAAGAACCTGTGCAAACCCTTCATCTCGGCCTTCGGCTGTGGCTAGAAAGGTTGCGGCATAGTTGCCTCCGGCTTTTGCAAATCCGGTACCGCCTTGAATGGCTCGGGTAAATTTTTCTTCTGCCTTAAGGGAAACAGCGGGAAATTCACTGCCGAAGTAGCCTCCGACCGGGGAGGTCATTATGAGAAATCGATAACGACTAGCCGGCCGTACGTCGAGTTGATCTTCGTCAGCAAACAACACTGGACGAACGTAGAGGGCCTGCTTTTGTCCTGACGGTACCCATTGATGATCTGTTCGAACCAGTTCGGTAATAGCCTCAATGAAAGTGTCTTCACTTATCTTTGGTATACACATTCTTTCGCAGGAGTCTGACAGACGTCGATAGTTCATTTCCGGGCGAAACAGCCGAATCTGATTGTCAACTCCCCGATAAGCTTTCATCCCTTCGAATATGGTTTGCCCGTAGTGCAATGCCGCGGAGCCCGGATGAATCTGAATCTTTGCAAACGGACAGATGCAATGGTTGCACCACTTGCCGTCGATGTATTCCATAGAGAACATGTGATCACCGAATTGTGATCCAAATTGCAGGTTATTGAAATCGACACTGCTGAGTCGACTTTTTTTCGTTCTTATAACTTCCATACAAAGTCCAGAAAAACTCCACCATTAAAAATTTGAGATAAACTTGTGCCAAAGGCGTAGTCTGTCCAGTAGAAGGCATGTAAAAGCAGATTGCAACCTCATGACACAGGACATAGATGCAAGAGAATATCACATAGAGTGTTCAATAGAGCAGTAAATGACTTGACATTCATGTATCAAACTAAGAACAGTGAACAGCCGTCCAGCACCTGATACAAGAAGTCACCATGCTCCAGAGCGCCTAAGGCGGCATTGTCAGAATCAGCCTGACTGATCAGTGATCAATGCGCAATCGACCGCTAAGGCGGTTGCGTTGCGATATACAACGTCGGCGGGTCCATGTCGTCGTATCTTTTGCCCGATCAGTTCGGTGCTGTTTGTTTGGGAAAATAACACCAGATAACACCAGATAGAGATTCAATAGTGTCGCAGTAAAATCTGTATTGTCTTATAAAATAGACAAAATATTAAGGTATTGTTTATTTTATAAGACATAACGTGAAATCCCAGTCCTGTGATGCATTGCCGAGAGCTGCTCGACACGCCCTCGTGAAACTTGGTAAAGACATTGTCGTTGCGCGTAAAAAACGTCGTATTTCGACCGTCTCTATGGCGCAGCGCGCGTTCATAAGCCGTAGCACCTTAACCAAGATTGAAAAAGGAGACCCAACTGTCTCAATCGGCGCTTACATGTCTGTACTTGCGATTCTAGGTTTAGCCAAAGGCGTGGGAGACTTTGCCGACCGCAGCAAGGATGTCGTAGGCCTAGACATTGAAGAGGATCGGTTGCCAAAGCGGATTGTCCCTCGCAGACAGCGCTAGAAGAAATCATGACTGAGACGATTGAAGTTGACATTGATCATGGTGGCTTGACGCGTCTGGTTGGCCGTTGCCGATATACTTCCAAGGTACGGAACCAAAGCACCGTTTTTGAGTATGCCGATCAATGGCTCGATTACCAAGGGGCTTTTGCACTCGATCCGGCCAACCTGCAGCTTGGCCCGAATCCGGTTTACTCGAATTTTGAGAAAACAGCTTTACCAGGAGTTATGCGAGACACGGCGCCTGATCAATGGGGTCGGCAGCTGGTCCGCCGTGCTTTCCGTAAATCGGGTGAAAAGCGAACGCTTTCAGAAATCGACTACTTGTTGGCGATCAATGATCAGACGCGGATCGGCGCACTGCGCTACAAACGTGAAGGTGAGATCGGCCTTTATGCGAGCGGACACCATAGGGTAGCAACGCTTAGTCAACTTCCTGCGTTGCTCAATGCCGCTGATGCGGTACATGGTAAAACGGACACTGCAGACGATCTGAAATTGCTGTTAGACGAGGGTTCCCCTCTCGGTGGTGCCCGCCCGAAGTCTACTGTGGTAGACACCGATGGTCTGCTATTTATCGCGAAGTTTCCGAAACCAGATGACGATCGCAGCATTCCGCACGGGGAAATACTAGCATTGACTTTGGCGCATGAGGCAGGTTTAAATGTTGCATTTGGACGGCTGCAAACTGTTGCTGGGCAACCCGTCGCTTTGATAGAGCGTTTCGATCGGGCAGGGGAGCAACGTATTGCGTTTCTGTCGGCCATGAGTCTTCTGGAGCTCAGTGATGGCGATACTGCAACCTACACGGATATCGCACAGTGCATACGGATGTATTCAAGCGCACCGATCGAAGACCTGCACGAGCTTTGGCGACGCATCATCTTTGGGGTAATGATTGGTAATCTCGACGACCACCTCAGAAACCACGGATTTCTCTACGATGGACAAGGAAAGTGGCGACTGTCACCCGCTTATGATCTTAACCCAGTGCCCCTGGAGGAAAAGGCGCGCGAGCTGACTACATGGATTTCCGAAGAGGGTCCGCAAGCCAGTATTGGGCTGGCGCGCAAGGCTGCGCATTTTTTTGCTGTTAAACCCAATCACGCAAAACAAATTATCGATGAAGTGTCACAGGTGACAGCCAACTGGCGTAATGTCGCACGGAAACTGAATATGAGCAGTGCCGACATAACCGCATATGCCAGCGCCTTTGACAATACTGGCTGAATCCCTCAAAATTTCTGGTAGACAATCCCCGCTTGCTAACGAAGGTTTCGATTTGACTTGCGTTTAACCGGGAAAAAGGCGTAATTTCCCTAATTTCAGCGATTTTTTTCCAAAGCCCTGGATTTTAGCTTGACATTGCAATTTCATTGCCAGTTGTGACATAACAGCCTATCATTCAAGACAATCAACCGGACTAAATGGTCAAGCCTGGGGAAGTGATAAAATCCGTCATACAGATTATTGAGTGTATTTTCATGGCAAACATTCATGATGAATTGATTGCCATCACGATCCTGCAATCACGAAGTCATCTGTCGATGTATTTAAATTAAAACCCTTCGAATTAGCAGACCAAATCAAGAAAATAACAGGTGAACAATGGTTGCTCAAACAGGTCAAGGTGAATTTCGCTCCGGGGCAGCAGGTCAATCACCGCAATGGAACTATAGCCCGCATGTTCCTTTGACTACTTCACCGCTTTTCGAATGGCCGTTGAGGCTGAACAAGGTGTTTCGATGGTTTTGGCGCAGTTGGTTTCCGCTGTCGGAAAAACTGATTTTGGTAGCTACAGCATTTATTTCCTGGTATTTCTTACAGCCCCCGCTTGAACAGTCACAAAGCATCGATGTTCAGTGGATAGCGCTGATGTGGCTGCGAAATTTTGCGCTAATGACGGTGGTAGCCGGAGGACTGCATCTTTACTTCTACGTTGGCCGAATCCAGGGCAACAAACGTCGTTATGACAGTAAGGAATTCGGCAAGGGGCGCCCGTTTACCTTTAACAATCAGGTATGGGACAATATGTTTTGGACCTTGGCAAGTGGTGTTACTGTATGGACAGGATATGAAGTGCTGCTTATCTGGGGTTTTGCCAACGGTTACCTCGAAATCATGAGTTTTGCGCAAAATCCCGTTTGGTTTGTTACGATATTTTTTCTGATCCCAATTTGGGAGAGCTTTTATTTCTACCTGATTCATCGCTGGCTGCACTGCAAGACGCTGTATAAGTTGGCCCATCACGTACATCATCGAAATTTCAATGTCGGGCCCTGGTCAGGCCTTTCGATGCATCCGGTTGAACATCTGATATTTTTGGGATCTGTCCTCATACACTGGATTATTGTTTCTCATCCGGTTCATGTTCTTTATCACTTGCAGTATTTCGCTCTGACTGCTGCCACTACTCATTGTGGGTATCAGGCGGTTGATAAGCAAGATACGCAAATCATTAGACTTGGAACATTTCACCATCAGATGCATCACCGGTTTATTCACTGTAATTACGGTGGTCTGGAATTTCCATGGGACCGATACAACGGAACTTTTCACGACGGCACGGTTTCAAGTCATCGCAAACTCAAAGAGCACATGCGAGAAAAAGCGAATCAATTGCGACAGAAAAAGAAACAATCACAACAATAGGGCAATGACACTGTTTGTTTATATTAGAGTTTCGTCAGTACAGCAAACAAGGCAATGTACGAATCCAAAAGGGAATTGCGCCGCTGCATCTGGCATCAGCTTCCTCAGCGGTCGCTGGTGTGATATGAGTTGGCGAGCGATCTGTGCAGGAGCAAAACAACTATCGCTCAATTTGCTCCAAATTCGAAAATATTTCTCGTACAATATTCCATCCATAGTTTGGATCGGTTCACTTCGCAAAAAACTTAGAAGAGAGATATCGCCTGTATGTTGATTAATAATCCGTTCAATGAAATTGCAGCAATAATTCCACCAGTTGCCATGAAGACCTTCGTTGTTGTCATGGTGCTTTTGGTCATTGCTGGAACAATCTTTGATGTCATTCACAAAAAAAGTGCAAAGTACTTCTTTGAGAATATGAAGAAAGCAAAATCTGATGGCGTTCGTGAAATTGGAGGTGGGGAACAGATAAAAATAGTTTGTGCCACAGCAGCTCATGATGTTCTTGCTTCAGGTGAGTTCTGCAATCAACGGCGTCGAGTTGCTCATCTTCTGACCATGTATGGATTTATTCTGTTTCTGATCACCGCTGCTGTCATGATTTTCGCGTACAGTGAGCCAGGACAGGTTACACCGGCTGTCATTGCACTTTTGTGGCATCTTGGGGCCGCTATGGTTTGCTATGGCGGTTTTTGGTTTTGGTTTTTTATCCGCGCCGATGTCGCTGCCGAAGGTCACTCTGTCTTTCGATTCATGCCCGCTGATCTGTTTGTGGTATCTTTGGTCGCGTGCACAACATTCGCCTTGCTGTGGTCATTTTTCCAAAGCATCGCTGCAGGCTTTCTTGCATGGTTGTTTTTTGTGTTCTTTAGTATTTCTGCGCTGGTTCTGTTTGGCGGTGTGCCGTGGTCAAAATTTGCACACATGTTCTTTAAGCCAGCCGCTGCATATCAAAATCGCGTCGCCGATGCTGATGGATCGAGAACCAACATGCCGCCGCCGGCGCAAGCTCCAGCCAAATTTGGCTTGGGCATAAAAAGAGAGCAGCCGCGGCACTATTGAGTGCACTTGAGTTTACCTTTGCAACCAAGTAAGTTGCATACAATCGAAGAATCTAACGCAATAAATTGAAGTAATTACTATGCCAACTTTTGTATATATGACACGTTGCGATGGCTGTGGTCACTGTGTTGACATCTGCCCGTCGGACATCATGCACATTGACAAGAAATACAGACGAGCTGTAAATATCGAACCTAACATGTGTTGGGAGTGTTACTCCTGTGTAAAAGCCTGCCCTCAAAATGCAATTGACTGCAGAGGTTATGCAGACTTCTCGCCGCTCGGCCACAGCGTTCGGGTGTTGAGGGAAGAAGAGAAAGGAACGATTTCCTGGCGTATTAAGTTTCGCGATGGCCGGGAGAAAAACTTTGTTTCTCCAATTACAACCAAACCGTGGGGTGAAGCGATTCCGCGCCTTGCTGATCTTGAAGTGCCAAGCCAAGAAGCGTTGGAGTCACAACTTCTGTGCTACGAACCTGATGCGTTGAATATCGATAGGGGCTTGCCAACCATCGAGAAGTCAAAATTCAAACAAGGAGTGTATTACTAATGAAAATGAAAACGCACTTCGTTGACTGCGACATTCTGGTCGTCGGCGGCGGCATGGGCGGCACCGGTGCCGCTTATGAAGCGCGCTACTGGGGGCGAGACCTCAAAATTGTTGTCGCAGAAAAAGCCAATATCGATCGTTCAGGTGCTGTTGCTCAAGGACTGTATGCCATCAATTGTTACATGGGCATGCAATGGGATGAAAACCAACCTGAAGATCACGTGCGTTACGCACGCAATGACTTGATGGGGATGGTCAGAGAAGATCTTGCTTATGATATGGCTCGTCATGTGGATTCAACTGTTCACAAGTTCGAAGAGTGGGGATTGCCATTGATGCGCGATCCTGAAACCGGTCGTTATCAGCGTGAAGGCAAGTGGCAGATTATGATCCACGGCGAGAGTTACAAACCGATCGTTGCCGAGGCCGCTCGCAAGTCTGCAGACCAAATTTATAACCGCATTATGGTTACCCATCTTTTGGCTGACGAAAGCCAACCAAACAGGATCGGCGGTGCGGTGGGATTCAATGTTCGCACAGGCGACTATTATGTATTCCGTGCAAAAGCTGTAATTGTTGGTGCCGGTGGTGCGTCGCATATTTTCAAGCCGCGTTCTGTCGGCGAAGGTATGGGGCGAACCTGGTATGCTCCTTGGAGTTCCGCATCAGCATATGCACTGCCGATTATGGTGGGTGCCAAAATGACACAGATGGAAAACCGAATTGTGCTGTGTCGTTTTAAAGATGGATACGGTCCGGTCGGAGCATATTTTCTGCACTTGAAAACCTATACACAGAACGCATACGGTAACGAATACGAGTCAACTTGGTATGACCACACCAAAGCACTGGTCGGTGAATACATTGATCATCATCCGACACCGACTTGCCTGAGAAATCACGCTTTTATTGAAGAAATGAAAGCAGGCAGAGGCCCCATTCATATGGTCACCAAAGAGGCGTTTCAGGACCCGCACAAGGAAGTGATTGGCTGGGAAAATTTTCTGGGTATGACCGTTGGTCAGGCAGTAGTGTGGGCATCTCAGGATATTGATCCCAAATACGTCAATCCCGAACTGACTACATCAGAGCCTTACGTTATGGGTTCTCATGCGACCTGTTCAGGTGCCTGGGCCAGTGGTCCGGAGGATATCTCACCAGACGAATACTATTGGGGATACAACCGAATGATGACAGTCGAGGGACTGTTTGGCGCAGGTGATGCGCTTGGCGGTACAGCACATGCGTTTTCTTCCGGTTCTTTCACCGAAGGGCGATTGGCAGCTAAAGCAGCTGTAAGATACATCCGTGATCATGCCAATGACAAAATAAAAATATCGGAGAAACAATACGAAGACCTCAAAAAGACAATCTATAGACCACTTGAAACTTATGCGGTTGGCCGCAATGAAATTGTGGGAGGCACAGTATCTCCGAGCTACATATTGCCACTGCATGGATTGCAGCGACTCGAAAAAATTATGGACGAGTATGCTGGCGGAATCAGCAATAACTACATGACAAATGAACCGATGTTGCAGCGCGGTCTGCATTTGCTGCATACTCTTCAAGAAGATCTGAATTGCATCGGTGCCGAGGACCTTCATCAGTTGCAGCGTGCCTGGGAATTGACACATCGCGTTATCGCATCCGAATCGGTGGTTCGGCACACTTTGTTCCGTGAGGAAACCCGATGGCCTGGATACTATTATCGCGGCGACTTTATGAAGTTGGACGATGATAAATGGCATGTGCTGACGCTGTCGCACCGGGACCCGGAAACCGGTGAGTGGACCATGGAGAAGGCTCCGGTTTATCATATTGTTGATTAATCTGTCGCAGGTAAAAACAATTCAATGCCGGCTGTGCCCCATCAAAGCGGGGTAGCGCGAATTTCAGATTCGCTCTTTGACAGGCCTCAGCAGCCTGTTGCCACTGCCGGAAACTTATGAGCATCATCCGTCATTGACTGGATTTCCAGTCAGAGCAATCAGTGTCTGGAGTGCTTGCGCGCGTGTCACAAGTAATCGACTATCTAACCAAAGCAGACTTAGACGGACTGTGCCAAAGTCTGCATGGATTTGTGCAGCAGCTACACCAAATGCAGCGCATAGCTGCACAGCACGAACCTTTCTTGCATGCGACAGTGAGTGAATGCTGCGACGAGGTTACGGCCCTGATGCACAACCACAATCTGTCAGCAGATCAAAATCAGTCAAAATTAAACAATCACAACCTTGACCTTGTTGGCAGATGGCATCTTTTGCATTTGCGTGCAAATTTATTGGCTGATCTTGCAAAACACTCAGACGATGAAACTTGCTTAAAAGCGGCAATTGAATTGATCAATGCGAAGATTCTGCCGCTGGCAAAAGAATCTGACAATTCACAGTTGGCAGCGAAAAGTTTCCTGTGTCTGGGAAATGTCATTGGGATGATGGGGCAGCGTCGCAAAGGGACTCGATATATCGAGGATGCACTTGAGGCGTTTAACAATGCTCTGAAGCTGCTTGACCCTTCCATTACACCGAAACTTTGGTCACGCGCAGCCAATGGCGTTGGAAATGCACTGGGTACGTTGGGACAGCGTTCATCAGACGATGGACTTCTTGCTCAGGCGATCGAAGCGTTTGAAAAAGCACTGACTGTACAAAGTGAGGAAGCTTGCGCACCTCAGTGGGCTTCGACGATGAATAATTTGGCAGCTGTATTACAGTCGTTCGGACGCAAGCAAAAAGACACGAAAGTTCTGAAACGTTCAGTGGATTGCTATAAGTCAGTGCTGCGGGTCTGGACTCGAAAAAATGCCCCATTGGATTGGGCAACCACCATGGACAACCTCGGCACTGCATTACGCGCTTTGGGAGAGCATCGGCGTGGTCCTGGAACATTAAAACAGGCGGTCGCCGCTTACAACAGTGCGCTTGGAGTGCGCGATCAAAAAACTGTTCCGAACGAATGGGCGATGACGCAAAATAACCTCGGTGCAGCCTTGCACAAACTTGCGCAGCGAGAGGAAGACCCAAACATCATGATACGGGCTACTGAAGCCTACGAACAAGCCTTGAGCGAATGGACTCGAGAAAAAGTTCCTATGACATGGGCGATGACAATGGCGAATTTGGGTGTGGCACGCCGTGAATCTGCACAAATGACAATGGATATTGATTCCGCGAATAGGGCTTTTGCAGAGATTCAGGGCGCGGTCGATGTTTTTCGCTGTGCCAGTCATGCAAAGTACACCGAACTTGGAGAAGAACAGCTTTCCCAAGCACGCAAACTGTTGGAAACTTTAAATGCAAAAGAAGACCTTGAGCCAGTCGAAGTTTGTGAACTTCCCCAAAATAGCTGACTTTGATGGTTGTGCACATCGTATATAACTGCCCCGACCGATTATCGAGAGTACAATTTGCCGCCAATGCTGCATACGATAGCTGACAAAAAGAGTCGGCAGCGGCTCAAACGAAGCACACACTATCGAATGAAACTGTTATGACTTTAGATACAAGTGCGACATTGAATTCACAGTTGCCTGAGGTTCGCGCTATCACGCTGGACCTCGACAACACGCTGTGGGACATGATTGAAGTGCTGCATCGAGCTGAAGCGAATAGCTATGAATTGCTAAAAAGAGAGTTTCCGCGAATTCCACAGAAGTATGAGTTAGAAGACATTCTCGTAGTTCGCCAGAGTTTGTTCGATGAATTACCGCATATCAGACATGATCTGACACAACTACGAATAGAGGTGTTTGCCGAATTGCTTCGTTCAGTAAATTACGAAGAAAGTCATGCGCAATACCTGATGGAAAAGTTCTCGATTGATCGAAATCGAGTGAATCTTTTCCCTGATGTGATTCCTGCACTAGAACATCTTTGTGCGGCTTATCCGCTTATTGCACTGTCGGATGGTAACTCTGACCTTGGCCTCATCGGAATTCGTCGTTACTTTACTGACTGTGTTTTCGCTGCACAAGTAGGGCACATGAAACCGCATCCGGCGGGGTTTTTGAAAGCTTGCGAAGCAGCAGGTACAAGTCCGTCAGAAACGATTCATATAGGGGATCACCCGGAATACGACATCGAAGGTGCAAAGAACGCCGGCATGCAGACGATGTGGATTCGTCGAAACGAAGAGCAGTGGCCACTGCCATTTGAGCCGCAATATACGATTAGAACCTTACTAGATGCGGTCGAGATATTGTGTTAGTTTCAAAAAGAAAAGTGACATTTGCCTAAATCGTCTTTACGTCATGATCATCGTTGATCTCAGGCCCAATATGATTCGACGAAAACAGTGGCTTAGGGGAAACTGACTGCAATTGAATCACCTATTCATATCGACGTTTACCGTTTTCTAGTTCGAGGCGCAAGCGCATCCTGTAATCCATCTCCTAAGAAATTAAAGCAAACTACTGTAACAAAGATCATCAGTCCCGGTAAGATCGCCAAGCGGGGCGTTTCCCAGATCAAGTCTTGAACGTTCGACAGCATATTGCCCCAAGTCGCGGTCGGAGGGTGAATTCCCAGACCGAGAAAACTCAGAATCGATTCAAACAGGATGATATTCCCAACAGACAAAGTTGTTGCAACGATAATCGGTGAAGCAAGTGCAGGAAGTATGTGCCTGAACATGATATGCAAAGGAGAAACACCGAGTGAGCGGGCAGCCATAACATAGGGCTGCTCTTTGATGCTTAAAACTGAACCGCGTACCAACCGGGCTACTCCGGTCCACCCGACAATTGACACGATGACGATGATTCGGTAAAGTCCAATGTCTTCGTGGTTGGCAATATCGGCAGGAATCCCCAGTTTCTGTAAATCGATCGCTGCAAGAACAATCAGTACAGGCAGCAAAGGCAAAGCGATGACGCTGTCTGTCATGCGCATCAGGAAACTATCGAGCCATCCACCGTGAAAACCAGCGAACAAGCCCAAAGCAGTGCCAATGCTCGCTGCGATGATTGCGGCAGTGAAACCGACAATAAGCGAGACTCTTCCACCGTATGCCAACCGTGCCAGCAAGTCCCTGCCGAGTTCATCTGTTCCAAGTGGATGATTCAGTGAGTATGACTGAAAGCGGTTATACAGATTCACATGCGAAGCGTCAGTGCCGAGCAAGATTTCTAAAATCGGCGCTGCTATCACGAAAGCCACTAACACCGTCAGTACGACAAAACTGTATAACGCGAACCGATGGCGAACCAAACGTTGAATCATTTTTTGGGAATCGTTCATCGTGAACGCGAGGTGTAATGGATTCTCGGATCAAGCAGGGAATAACAGATATCGGCAATGAAATTAGCCGTCAGAACAATTACAGTTGTCATTAACAGCGTAACCAGTGCAAGGTTGTAATCGCTGCTTTGAATAGAGTCGAACAGTAATTTACCTACTCCAGGGTAACCAAACATGGTCTCCACAACCAAAGCCCCGGAAAAGAACGCTCCCAGATCCAGTGACAGAATCGTAACTACCGGAATCATTGAATTGCGCAGAGCGTGTCGTCGAATGACTTGACCGTCAGATAGCCCCTTGGCGTAAGCGGTAATAATGTAGTCTTGCTGCATGGACTCATGAAGTGCGGCACGCATATATCGCGTAACCCCTCCAATACTGACGATAGACAATGTCACTACAGGTAGTATTAATGCTTTGATCTGATCCCAGACACCAACATTTCCAAGTGGAATCGCGTTGGCAGGAAGCCATCCCAAAGTCACCGAAAAAACTAACATCAGCATCAGCGCCAGCCAGAATGTGGGAATTGAGATGCCGCCAAAACAAAAGAAGTTGATTGAGTAATCTGTGAAACTGTGAATTTTTCTGGCGGCGACAATCCCTAATGGAATCGCAACAGACACAGAAACAACAAAAGCGATGCTCATCAATACCAGCGTGTTCTGCAACGCTTGCCACAAGATAGATACCACCGGTTGTGCATAAAGGCGACTGTATCCAAAATCACCTTGCACAGCAGTTCCGAGCCAGTGAAGGTAGCGTTTGAAAATCGGCTGGTCAAGGCCGTGAATTTCTTTTAGTCTTTGTGCATCCTCAGCACTGAGGCGGGGATCAGCACTGATCATTATGTCAATCGGATCCCCTGGCATGAGTCCAAGCAGCATGTAACAGACAAATGACATCAAAAAAATAACAAATGCCATCTGGTAAATTCTTGATACGATGACTTCAGCCATAAGTTAGATGTAATAGTCGATGAGCAAATATGGAATCTTGAGTGGGCAACAATCGCAGTGAATCCCAGTTCGGCAAACATTGTATACTTTCACGCTTGTTGCAGATTTTCAACGAGTTCTCCAAGACTAAATGCGTAATAAACTTCCTGTGATTGATATCTCTGCGTTGAAGGATTCAGCAGAAGAGGTACAGCGGCAAATTGGCAGATCGCTATGTGAAGCTTCTGAGGACCAGGGCTTTTTTTACATTACAGGCCATAGTGTTGACCACCGTCTATTAACTGACGTATTTGATGTTGCTCAACGATTTTTCTGTCTTTCTGACGCTGAAAAATCAAAGATAAAAACTTCCGATACGCATCGAGGGTTTCTACAAATCGGGCAATCCACCATGGAAGGTTATAGCGGTGCGGATCTAAAAGAGAGTTTTATCTGGGGAAGAGAAAATTCAACATCGTCCAACGGTTCCCAAGACGCATCGACCTTAGTGGCGGTGAATCGGTGGTACAGGGACTTGCCAGAGATGAAAGAATTGTTGAATCGGTATTTTGATGCAATTCACGATGTCGCAGGAACGTTGTTAACTGCGATTGCAATTGCTTTAAATCAACCTCAGAATTACTTTACACAGCACTTTGGCAGCCCGACATCGCGCGGGTCATTGATTTACTACCCGATCCAAAATGGCGCATCGGATGGCTACGGCGTTTCTCCACACACTGATTTTGGTTGTTTGTCAATTTTGGCGCAAGGGGCACCGGGGCTGCGCGTACAAGCGCCTGATGGCAATTGGTTTGAAGTCGAACCCATTGAAAACGCACTTGTAGTCAATGTCGGGGATCTTTTGACGCGCTGGACAAACGGAAAGTTTCGCTCAGTTCCGCACTGTGTGGTCAACCAAGGCAGTGAGGCGAGATATTCGGTCGTGGTGTTTGTAGACCCTGACTCGCAGACGATGATAGATCCAATTGTCGAAGTCGGACAAACGCAAGACTTTGAACCGGTCACATGCGAAGCTTATATCACCCAACGATTTGACCGTTCGTTTGCCTACCGTCAGTGACGGTTGATTAGAAATTTCAGCGATTATGTCCGCCGCATGGATTCGCATGATTTCCGACGCAGATGCCGACGGCGAGCTGCGCTTGGCACTTGATGACGCGCGAACACCTCACGGGACAGTTGACAATGTCCTGCGTGTTCACAGCCTTCGGCCACATACGATGCGAGGCCATATGTCGCTGTATCGAAGTATTCTTCATCACCCTGAAAACTCGTTGTCGCCATTGATGATGGAGTTGGCAGGCACTTTCACAAGCGTTCTTAACAACTGTGAATACAGCGTGATTCATCACAGCTCGAATTTGAAACGGCTTTGCGAGGATGATGGTAAATTTAACAAGGTAATGAAGGCACTGCGAAACGGCAGACTTGAAGACGAGTTTACGGGTAAGGAACTGGCAATGCTGCGATACGTAGAAAAACTGACCACAAACGTATCAGACATGGCAAAGGTGGACCACGACAATCTGATCGCCTCTGGCTGTGTCGACGAAGAAATTTTGGAATTAAACCAGGTTGTCGGCTACTTTTGCTATGTCAATCGATTGCTAAACGGGCTTGGTGTTACCACCGCCGGTGACGTAATCGGTTATTACTAAAACGGATTCCGATTGCCAATCGACCAGCTTCGTTTAACGTGAATCGAGTGGCATTTGAACCGGATAATACAATAATTGCAAATCTTATGTTCAATGCCGATGTAGCTCAGTTGGTAGAGCAGCTGATTCGTAATCAGCAGGTCGGAGGTTCGAATCCTCTCATCGGCACCGTCGCCAAATAAAATCCATTCAAAACTAGTTTGCGCACAGTCAGTAGTTAGTTGCAGTATGCTGTCTACTGATCGTTCTCTACGACTTTATCAAACGACTGTTGCGCCTGGTGCGCTTCTTCGACCAGCCATTCCCGGAACGCGGCGATTCTCGGTTGAGACAGATGTTTAGAGGGACAAACGAAGTAGTAGGATACCGGTGAGGTGCTTCGTACATTAAACAGTTTGATCAGACGATTTGCTTCAAGGTCTTTTGCCACATGAGCACTTCTGGCAAGCGCAATTCCCTGTTCGTCGATAGCTGCTTGAATCGACACGCTTGTGTCGGGAAAGCGAGATCCTCTAGGCAAAGATTTGATGGTCACCCCCGCGTCAGCGAACCAGTCGCGCCAGCGCGGACAAATGTCAAATGAATGTCGATATAAAAGGGGATAGCGCACAAGGTCAGCCGGTTTTTTAGGTGGAGTCACTCGCTTGAGAAAATTGGGACTGCAAACAGGGAATACAAATTCGTGGAGCAAAGGCTCCACGTGAAGATCAGGCCATTTTCCGTGACCCAACCGAATTGCAACGTCTACCTCGTCAGTCGCAAAATTTGTCAAGTCATCAGAAGTTGACATCCAGATGCTGATGTCTGGATAAGAATCATTGAATTTTCCGAGAATTGGAACCAGCCATTTGACCGCTAATGACTGCACTAAACTAATTCGAATGGAAGATCGCGATTCAACATTCATGATATCGTCAAGAACACGATTCATACTTTGTAGAAACTCTCGGACAACTGGAACAATCAACTGTCCTTCCTTGGTTATGATCAACCGACGCGCTGTACGCTCAAACAGTTTGAAATCCCACAGTTCCTCAATGTGGCGGATTTGATGGCTGACGGCACTTTGAGTAATAAACAACTCATCAGCAGCTTTGGTAAAACTCAGATGTCTGGCTGTTGCTTCAAGGGCGCGAAGTGCAGCAATGGGTGGAAGTCTAGTTGACATGAAAATGGAATCCTTACATGAGTGTTTACTAATGCATGCATGAAATGACTTGTAGCAGCAAATTATAAATATTTATAAAATATATTATTAATATTTTCTATTTACAAAGATTTTACTTTGATTAACGGTGCAAATTATATGAGCAAAGTATCATGTAAATAATTTGACGTGATGAAAATATTTGTTTATACTATTGCGCAAGTTCACATTGTTGCAGAAATAGATTGACTGCTGCGTTTTTCTGTAAATGTGAAGACAAGGATGAAAAATGGGCAAGGATGCCCTTTATTTCCTGAAGTAGAGAGACGACTTGACTTAGATTAAACAAGTCGTCTCTTTTTTTTGCAACTGTTCACTGAAGCAAAGTGATGTAATTGTCATAGCCTGCAATGATGCAGTTCCAGAACTTTGATATTCGCTTATCATGTTTTGCTTCTAAAGAAGTTCCTTATTGTCTGTTAGTTGATGTTGTTCGGTAACATTGGTTAGCTGGGAATCTCGGGGGGAGGTCGCAGTCGAGGGGTGTTATGCCGTCCGCTCAGCGCCAACAAAACGAATTTGTTCGTGCGATAATTCATCAACGAATTAAAGCAATTAAAAAATTTTTCTATCCAGAAACGAGCATGAACTTATTTTCAGCACTAAAACAAAGGCAGGAAGCACAAAATCCTATTCGAGTCGGGATCATCGGGGCTGGTAAATTCGCCACTATGTTCATGGCGCAGATCATTCGCACGCCTGGACTTCGCCTGGATGTGGTGTGTGATATCGATGTGGAGCGAGCGAGAAACAATTTAATCGGCGCAGGTTATTCAGCTGATGAAATTATCATCGGGAAAACGCGGCACCGTCGAAGTACACAGGTTAGTCTGGTAGAAGACTTTATCGAAGTTGTTGACCCAGCACTTGTAGATGTTGTAGTCGAATCGACTGGAGATCCGATCGTCGGCGCCCGACATGCCTTGCATTGCATTGAAAATTACGTTCCTGTGATTATGGTCAATGTAGAGGCAGATGTTTTAGTAGGACCGCTGCTTGCTGCCAAAGCAAAACAAAACGACGTGATTTACTCTATGGCGTACGGCGATCAACCGGCTTTGATTGCTGAACTGGTCGACACGGTTCGAACCATGGGACTGGAAGTAATATGCGCCGGAAAGGGCACCAAATACTTACCTTCCTACCATCACTCGACACCACAAACAGTTTGGGATTATTACGGGCTGACTGAACAGGAAGCTGAACAAGGCGGTATGAACAGCAAAATGTTCAATTCGTTTCTTGACGGAACGAAATCAGCAATCGAAATGACAGCAGTGGCAAATTCAACTGGCTTAATGCCTCCTGAAGATGGCTTGTCGTTTCCGCCGTGTTCGGTCGCTGATCTTGCAAACTGTCTGATACCGAAAGCCGATGGAGGGATTTTGTCGAACAAAGGCATGGTTGAAGTGATTTCTTCACTGCATCGAGACGGCAGTGAAATTGATCAAGACTTGCGTTGGGGTGTGTTCGTTGTTTTCGAAGCAGGTACGGAATATGTAAAAAGGTGTTTCAGGGAATATGGCTTGATCACTGACAGCAGCGGAAACTACTCATCTTTATATCGTCCGTATCACTTGATCGGACTGGAACTTGGCGTCAGCGTTGCTTCGGCGGCACTGCGGCGAGAACCAACGGGTGTGACATCTGACTTTTTGGCTGATGTTGTATGTGTTGCAAAACGCGACCTGCGCAAAGGAGAACTACTTGATGGTGAAGGTGGCAGTACGGTTTGGGGCAAGATCATTGCGGCACGCCGCTCGATTGAAACCGGGGCGGTTCCGATCGGTCTGGCAAATGGATTGAGGCTTCAAACGTCGATATCACGAGGCAGTGTAGTTCACTGGAGCGACGTTCAAGTGCCGAAGTCGCAGGATGTTTACGCCGAGGTTTATAAACTCCGAAAACAGATGGAGGCTGATTTTCTATCTGATAGATGAGGGGTTTTGTGGTTTGCTACTCAATAACTGTGAAGTGAGTTCTTTTTGTCGGGTGATCGTCACAGTTGTTGTCAATTTCGAGTTTGACTCGGCTGCCAGGCTGCGCTGACGGGCTTAGAATTTTACCTAGGGCCAGATTTTGCGCACCATCCATTCGCACTAGCGCGAAACACGATGGTTGCTTGTCGGCATCGAATCCTTGTGTCAACTCAACTATTTCTCCTTGCCCTGAAAGCTGCAGCCAATCTGTCTGCGCCTGATCAGAATCACAAATTAGTCTTGGAGGGAAATTGACCTGTCCACATTCAGGACAAACAGAGGCCAGAGCCTGGCCATTGGACAACGCTTCGAAGTAGGGTGACAAACCTCCGAACGAATAGGAATAATCCAGTTCGATTCGAAGTGGAAAATAATCGTACGATTGGGCATTCATAATAAGTCGCTTTAGGTGAGCGCTCAATACTTTGGAATCTGTGATCAGTCAGTCAATTTTAACGACAATATTTCCCAGGTGCTGTTTATGGATAAATTCATCTTGCGCTGTGCGCAATTGGTCCAGAGGATATGTAGCGGCAAGAACTGGCTTGACTGCTGCGGTTTGTACATAACTGACAAGGTCTTCAAAAACTCCGGGCCTTACAGCCGTGCACCCATAAAAAGTCAGGTTACGCAGATAAAATGTTCGAAGATCAAATTCTACGATAGGGCCTGCTATTGCGCCTGAACAGGCGTAGCGACCACCTCGCTGTAGAGTATTGAGCAGCTGCGGCCAGATGCTGCCTCCGACGACGTCGGCGACCACAGTCACCCCGTCACCTCCTGTTACGGATTTGATTTCCTGTTCAAGATCATTGCAGTCTCGGTCGATCACAAAGTCAGGATTCAGTTCCATAAGCTGGTTCATTTTAGTTTTCGATGTCAATGCGACCGAAGTTGCATTCCGCCGATTAACGAGTTGTACGAGTGCAGATCCAACGCCGCCGGATGCGCCGCTGATTAATACAACATCATCACTTGAAACATTCGCACTGTTGAGCATATTTTCAGCAGTCACCCAGGAAGTGGCAAAAGTAGCGATTTGTTCATTCGAAAGTTCACAGTCGACCGGGTGTACCTGACGATAGTCAACTGCCGTGTATTCGGCAAAACCGCCATCGCTCTCTGAACCGAAGTATCGATATTTGGTTAAGTTGTTCGGGTCATCCCAGTCTCTTAACCACGGATCTATCATTACTCGTTTATTTAGCAAAGACGCGTCAGTGTCGCGGCCGGCTGCGACGACAATTCCAGCTACGTCTGCACCTTGAATTCGTGGAAATGACAATGAACCTTCTCCCCACGAGGCATCTTCGCTGTCGGCCATGTCTAATGCTCCACCGGTAGTGTGCGATGAAACCTTTTTCGAATACCACGCTGTACGAGTATTGACATCCGTATTATTCAAGCCGCATGCATGAACCCGAATCAGCACATCGGTGTTGCCAATTTGCGGAACTGGCCAATTTTCGTGATATTCAAGTTTGTCCAGGTCGCCGTGACCGGTAAGCACTACTGCTTTCATAGTTTCTGGAAGTTCATTCATAATTTGATTTGTCTTATCAGTGGTAAGTTTTACAATTGGGCAACGATTTTCGTGCTGGAGCACAAAACAGACGATTGCTCAATGTTTTCGATCATCTGGTTTTGCCAAGGTGCGCTGCAGATACACGGGAGGTTGGTGCTCTTCTCAGAGTGTTGAATACAAAGCCAGAAGTCTCTGTCAGCTTGTTCATGTCGACGTTAGTCCTCACGCCCATGCCGTCGAGCATATACACAACATCTTCAGTCGCAACATTGCCGCTTGCGCCTTTAGCATACGGACATCCTCCAAGCCCGCCAACAGATGAGTCGACAATTGAGATTCCATGATCCAATGCAGTAATAATGTTAGGCAGAGCCTGACCGTAGGTATCATGAAAGTGAACGGCTATCGAGTTGATGTCGACTTCACTTGAAATAGCCTGGAGTAAATTTCCCGTTCCATTGACTGTTCCAATGCCAATCGTATCACCCAAAGAAACCTCGTAACATCCCATATCAATGAGCTTGGTGGCGACGGAGACTACTTGCTTTACACTGACGGCTCCCTCGTAGGGGCAGCCCAATACACACGAAATATAGCCGCGGACAGGAATATCGTTTTTGGCTGCGATTTCAAATACTGGCTTGAACCTCTCGAATGACTCGTCAATCGTGCAATTGGTGTTCTTTTTGCAAAATGTCTCGGACGCTGCAGTAAAAACAGCGATTCTGTCTATATTTGAGCGAGCTGCGGCGTTCATGCCGATTTCGTTGGGAACCAGAACAATGAACTGAACGTTCTCGTTTCGCTTGACATGCTTTAAAACTTGGTCAGTGTCTGCCATTTGAGGGACCCACTTGGGCGAAACGAAACTGCCAACTTCTATGGTGGAAAGCCCACACTGGGACAAGCGTTCGATCAATTCAATTCGAAACTCTACCGAAGTATGTACAGATTCATTTTGAAGTCCATCGCGCGGACCCACTTCTACGATTGTAACTTCTGACGGAGTGTGCACTATTTCACTTGAGTTCGGTTTTATCTGAAATTAATTTGACGCCTTGAGAACGACGCATAAAGAGCCTTCTTCGACGTGTTCCCCCTGAGCATATGCAACCTCGCTGACGACACCGTCTATGGGTGCTGAGATTTGATGCTCCATTTTCATCGCTTCGATGACCATCAGGCCATCACCGGTTGCGACTTGTTGGCCGGGGCCGACAACAACGCGCACGACTGTGCCTGACATCGGCGCAAGCAATGATCCTGTTTGTGCAGCCGTTTGGTTTTGTTCGACAAACCTCCTGCTGAAACTGAGTTCATAAATTTGGCCTTGAAATTGAACATTCAACTGACCATCTTCCGTTTGGTCGATATGAGCTTGAATGGGTGTGGTGCGATCGATTTGGATTCGGACGCGACTCAAGGTAGAGTCTATATTGAGAACCTCAAACGTACGATTATCGTAACACGCAGTAAATCGTTCTGGTAGCGCAGCATAGCGGCGTTCGACGGTATTGTCTACGAACTGGGATGTCAATGTGACATTCCTGATTTTGCGTCGATATTCAAACAGATAGGTGAAACTAGATGTGTTATTTAGTCTCCACCCATGTTGAATACGCCACGGAGATTTGTGGTCTTGTCGCTCAGAGGTATTGCTACTAAAATCGTTGTTTTCTGCTTTGCTATATAACGCAATAGCCGCAATGATGGCGATTTGCGCTGGAAGTTCATCATCCAGGCGAACGAAGTTATGTAAATTTTTGTCTACAAACCCAAGGTCGATAGTACCAGTTAAAAACGATCTGTGACGCAGCAGGTTTGAAAGAAAACTTACGTTGGTATGTACACCTGTAATCACAACGTTGTCCAGTGCTTCAATCATTGCAGACAAAGCTTTGTCCCGTCCCCGTCCAGTCGACACCACCTTTGCGAGTAGGGGGTCATAGTGCTGACTGACCTCGTCTTGCGGGCGGAATCCGGTATGAATCTGAATTTGACTCATGTCGTGCGGGAAGTCGAACGAACCAATTGTCCCTGATGATGGCATAAAGTGATTGGCTGGATTTTCTGCGTAAATACGAGTTTCAATTGAATGATTCTTGGGTTTCGCAGGAACTAAAAAATTACTAATTGATTCTCCATCGGCAATACGAAACTGCCATTCGACCAGATCGGTACCAGTGACTTGTTCAGTGACCGGATGTTCTACCTGAAGCCGGGTATTCATTTCCATAAAGTAGAAATCTTCGCCATCGAGCAAGAACTCAATCGTGCCCAAACTGCGATATTCGAGTTGTGCGGCAATCGCAACTGCAGCATCGCTGAGACGTTTGCGTAATGCGATTGAAAGTTTGGGTGCCGGCGCTTCTTCAATAAGCTTTTGGTATCTTCTTTGAATTGAACATTCCCGATCAAACAGGTGGACGACATTGCCATGGTTGTCCGCCGCTATCTGTACCTCGATATGTCGTGCCTTTGTCAGGTACTTTTCGATAATGATCTGATCATCCCCAAATGCTTGCATGGATTCAGATTGCGCCGCTGTCAAAGCGTCTTCAAATTGACCGTGATTCTGAACGATTCTCATACCTCGTCCGCCGCCACCCATTGCTGATTTGAGCAAAACTGGAAATCCGATGTTTTCAGCGTGTGTTCTCATCTTTTCAATGTTTTGATCCGGGTCGCGATAACCCTGCAATACCGCAACACCCGCCTGCACAGCAACTTGAGCGGCCGAAGGTTTAGAAGCCATCGTTTTGATGGAGTCCGAAGCAGGACCGATAAACCGGATAGACTCACTTTCGCATCGTTGTGCAAGCGCGGGGTTTTCCGATAGAAATCCGTAACCTGGATGGAGACTTTGTGCGTTTGAGTCTAAAGCAGCTTGGATGATGTTATCAATGTTCAGGTAGCTTTGTGCTGGACTGGCACCTCCGACCCACACCGCTTTATCGGCTTTGGATACATGCAGGGCATTTTTATCTGCGTCGGAATAAGCAGCAATGACGCAAATACCGAGCTTTTTTGCGGTGTCTGCAATTCGGCAGGCAATTTCGCCGCGATTGGCTATGAGTACGCTGTTGATCAAAGTCGGAATTCAGGGGCGTTTTCGCCAGTTTGGAGAACGTTTTTCAAGAAAGGCTGAGACACCTTCTTTGCCTTCCTCACCGGCTCGAATTGCAGCGATTTTCTTTGCTGTTAATGATTGGATCCGTTCATCAATTGCAGTTGGTGCAAAAATGTCTTGTATCATTTTCTTTGCCGCCATTTGAGCTTGCGGTCCGCTTTCAAGCAACTGCTTGATGATCTGTGTTTTGAACCGGTCAGTTTCATCAGCACTTCCGGTTTCATGAACCAATCCCAGCCGGTGAGCATCAGCCGCGTCAAATCTCTCTCCGGTCAAGAAATATCGACGAGCGTTGCGAACACCGATTGCTTCGCAAACGTAGGGACCGATCACAGACGGAATCAATCCAAGTTTTACTTCAGACAGACTAAATACAGTGTTGTGCTCAGCATATGCTATATCACAACACGCAACAAGACCGACTCCGCCTCCAAAAACATTGCCATGAACCATTGCAATTGTCGGCGATGGAAATGAATAAAGACGATGCATCATTTGTCCCATTCGGTGTGCGTCGTGAAAGTTTTCTTCTTCGCTATACAGCGCACTGCGTTTCATCCAATTTAGATCGGCACCTGCGCAAAAACTTTTGCCTGAACCGACGATCAACAAGACACGGGCCGAATTGTCATCGCTTAGAGTTTCCAATACATGTGTCAACTCCTCAATCATGTTCTCATTGAACGCGTTGTGCACTTCAGGGCGATGCAAGGCAACTGTGTAGACACCCGCATCGGCCGACGTAATTGTTAGAGTTTCAAGATGATCAAACACGTTTAAGGTCCCTGTCACATACGAAAGATTCCAAACTTGGTCTGTGCCACAGGTGCATTCATAGCGGCGGATATGCTTAATCCCAGTACCATTCGAGTATCTACCGGATCAATAATTCCATCGTCCCAAATTCTAGCGCTTGAATAATAGGGTTGGCCCTGTAATTCATACTGGTCAACGATTGTCTGTTTGTAGTGTTGTTTTTGTTTTGCTGACCATTTGCTTTTCATGCGCTGAGCACGCACCTCGGTAAGAACGTTTCCTGCTTGTTTACCACCCATAACCGAAATTCTGGCGTTAGGCCACATCCAAAGGAAGCGGGGACTGTAAGCCCGCCCGCACATTGCGTAATTTCCAGCACCGAAACTGCCGCCAATTATGACCGTAAACTTAGGTACCGATGCGCAGGCAACCGCGGTGACCATTTTTGCACCATCTTTCGCGATGCCGCCTGCCTCGTATTTTTGGCCGACCATAAAACCTGCAATGTTCTGCAAAAAGATAAGGGGCACTTGGCGTTGACAGCACAATTCTATGAAATGAGCTGCTTTTAGCGCTGACTGCGAGTACAGAATTCCATTGTTGGCGATGATGCCAACCGGATATCCCATAAGGTGTGCAAATCCACAGACCAGGGTTTCGCCATAAAGTTGCTTGAATTCGTGAAACTCGCTTGCATCGACTATTCTGGCTATAACTTCCCTGACTTCGAAATGTTGTTTCAGTTCGACTGGAATGATTCCGTGCAGTTCGCTGGCATCATATAAAGGGTCGAGCGATTCTCGAGTTTCCAGTTCCATCCGTTTAGGCCGATTCAAGTGCTTTACGATATCGCGGACGATGGAAATCGCATGTGGTTCATCATTGGCGTAATGGTCTGTAATTCCAGATTGCCTTGAATGCACATCGGCACCTCCGAGCTGTTCGGCTGAGACAGTCTCTCCGGTTGCTGCCTTGACCAAAGGCGGCCCTCCCAAAAAGATGGTTCCCTGATTGCGGACAATAACCGATTCATCGCACATAGACGGTACATATGCACCGCCTGCGGTACAAGAGCCAAGCACCGCTGCGATTTGAGGGATGCCCTTTGCCGACATATTTGCCTGGTTATAGAAAATACGACCGAAGTGATCCCGGTCTGGAAACACTGAGTCTTGAAGAGGCAGAAACGCACCGCCGGAGTCTACGAGATAAATACACGGCAGGTGATTGTCATTGGCGATTTCTTGTGCCCGAAGGTGTTTTTTTACGGTCATCGGGTAATAGGTGCCACCTTTTACAGTGGCATCATTGGCGAAGATCATGCACTCGCGCCCGCAAACAGATCCTATTCCTGTAACGATTCCTGCAGACGGCACTTGACCGTCGTACATATCGAATGCTGCATACGGCGCCACTTCCAAAAATGGCGAGCCGGTATCAAGGAGGTAGTCGATCCGCTCGCGTGGGAGCAGCTTTCCTCGAGCCAGGTGTTTTTCGCGGGCTGATTTTGAACCGCCGTTTTGAGTTTTTTCGCAATTCTTCGCCAACTCATCGACGAGCGAGTTCATCTCGGAGCGTCGTTGCAAGAATTCCGCAGTGCCAGTATTGACCTTGGACTGAAGGATAGACATCGCGGTGGTTTTATCGACTTGATTAGGCTGCTACCAGCCGCCGGTTTTCAGCCATGCTTCTAATTGGCCAAGTCTGTCGTGTCCCCAAAATGGTTCTGAATCAGTGACAAAAAACGGTGAGCCAAATACGTTCTTGGAGATCGCTTCATCTGTTGCCTTTCGAACCAACAGCTTAACTTGATCGTCTTGCAAGGCTTGCGACAGCTGCATTGAGTCTACACCAACACCGACAGCGATCTGTTGGACAACTTTGCTGTCCGATATCAGTTGGTCTTTTTCGAAATATGCACGAAACAAAGCATGACAAAGTTCCTTGGCCTTTTCCTGATCCTGTTGCGCCACCCAGTAATAAGCGCGGCATGCGGCAACGGTGGCGACAGGAAACTTAGAAGGTATAGAAAACGGGATATCTTCATAGCGGGCGGTGCGCAAAAGATCACGGGCACTGTATTCATTAACCATGGGAATCTGAACCAGTGGCTTGCGCTCTGTAATTTTCATGACTGCACCCATCAAATAGGGTTTCCAGTTTACGGTTCGGTTGTATTTATCGGCTATTTCCTCGATTTTTTCACTGGAAAAATATCCATAGGGAGAGGAAAAGTCAAAATAAAAGTCGATTGAATTCATAATTTCAGCCAATAAAGTCTATGCTGTGAGATGATGTGTTATCGAACAACCCCGATAGCTGTCGCTTCTCCACCGCCGATGCAAAGGGAAGCTACACCTTTTTTGAGGTCGTATTTTTCCATGGCAGCGATGAGCGTGACTAAAATCCGGGCACCTGATGCGCCAACAGGATGGCCAAGAGCACATGCCCCTCCGTGTATGTTGACACGGTCATGAGGCAATTTTAAAGTATGCATTGCGGCCATGGTTACAACTGCAAACGCTTCGTTGATCTCGAATAAGTCTACGTCATCTACTGACCAGTTTAATTTTTCCAACAACAGTCGTATGGAGCCGATCGGAGCGGTGGGAAACAGTTTTGGTTCTGCCGCATAGGTTGTGTGACCAACCAACTGTGCAAGGGGTTGGAGGTTTCTGTTTTGTGCTTCTTCACCCGACATTAGAATGACAGTCGCACTGCCGTCGGAGATTGAACTTGAGTTTGCTGCGGTAACGGTGCCGTTATCGCGAAACGCTGGTTTGAGGTTTGGAATTTTCTCTGTATTGGCGTTTTGCGGCTGTTCATCGGTTTTTACGACGTAACTGGACTTTCGGGTTTTGACTTCAACTTGTGTTATTTCGCGTTCAAAAGTGCCGTTGTTGGTCGCCTTTTGGGCTCGAGTCAAAGATTCAATTGCAAAATTGTCCTGTGACTGCCGACTGAATCGATAGACGCTTGCACAGGCTTCTGCAAAATGACCCATCAGCGAACCTTTGTCATAGGCATCTTCCAGTCCATCGATAAACATGTGATCCATCACGCTTGCGTGCCCCATACGCATTCCACTTCTGGCTTTGGGCAGAATATACGGCGCATTGCTCATGCTCTCCATTCCTCCTGCAGCAACAATGGCATTGGTTTTAGCGACGATTGAATCATACCCCAGCATAATGGTTTTCATGCCTGAACCACACATTTTGTTGACGGTGGTGCAACCCGTTGATTCAGGAATTCCCGAAGCCAGCGCAGCTTGTCGCGCCGGTGCCTGACCGATACCGGCTGGCAGGACGCATCCCATAAGAACTTCGTTTACATCATTGCCGGAAATTTTCGAATCTACCATTGCAGAACGAATCGAATGTGCTCCGATTTCCGGAGCCGATTGCGGTGACAGACTACCTTGAAAACCACCGATTGGTGTTCGGCTGATGCCAGTTACAACTACAGACGAATTTTGCATATTTCTCCTGATGTAGATTTAGTTATTAAATTATCTGGTTTCTTCGAACAGTTCGCGTCCAATCAGCATGCGTCGGATTTCGCTGGTGCCCGCGCCGATCTCATAGAGTTTTGCATCTCGCAAAAGTCGGCCTGTAGAAGTTTCATTCATATATCCCATTGCGCCGAGGCACTGAATCGCTTCGAGCGCACACTGAGTTGCTCGCTCTGCCGTATAGAGAATGACGGCTGCTGCGTCTTTTCGCGTTGTTTCTCCTCGATCGCAAGCTTTCGCAACTGCATACGCATAAGCGCGCGAAGCGTTCAAAATTGAATACATGTCGGCCATTTTTCCTTGGAGAAACTGAAATTCACCAATAGGGCGGCCAAATTGTTTTCTCGTGTGCAGATAGGGCACTGCGATATCAAGACAAGCTTGCATAATGCCAATTGGTCCTGCCGATAACACAACGCGTTCAAAATCCAGCCCGCTCATTAAAATCTCTACTCCACTTCCGACTTGGCCAAGTATGTTTTGTTTCGGAACAATGCAGTCTTCAAACACCAATTCTCCGGTATTCGAGCCGCGCATGCCGAGTTTGTCAAGTTTTTCGGATTGCTTGAAGTTGGATACTGAACGTTCAACAACAAATGCGGTTATGCCTCGCGAGGCAGCCGAAGGATCCGTTTTCGCATAAACAATCACGACATCTGCATCGGGTCCGTTTGTTATCCACATTTTGGATCCGTTGAGTTTGTAACTGTCGTCCAGTTCGGTTGCTTTTAGAGACATGCTGACAACATCGGAACCTGAATTGTGTTCTGACATTGCCAACGCGCCAACGTGTTGTCCACTGATGAGTTTCGGCAGAAATTGAGATTTTTGCTGTGGTGTTCCATTTCGGGTGATCTGATTGACGCACAAATTCGAATGCGCACCATAAGACAAGCCTACCGAAGCCGAAGCGCGGCTGATCTCTTCCATTGCGATCACGTGTTCAAGGTACCCCATACCGGCACCCCCATATGCGGGCTCAGCGGTAATTCCGAGCAGTCCAAGATCGCCGAGTTTTTTCCACATGCCTTCGGGAAAGGCATTGGACTTGTCAATGTCGTCGGCTTTCGGTGCAATATGCTGATTTGCGAACTCTCGAACAGATTCGCGCAGCAGATCCGCGGTTTGCCCGAGGTCGAAGTTCAGATTCGAGTAAATTTCGGTCATGGTCGTTAGGATTTGGGCATGATGCAAATGGCAGTTTGCTGAACAACTGCACACAAAGTTGAACTGTTATCTCGCAGGCAATGTACGTTTATGCTGCATACCGTCAGCGTTCGTCCATGTTTTATGACTTTTCCTTCAGCACTCAGCAACTCGCCGTCTGCAGGCGCCAGCAGATTGACCTTAAACTCCACTGTAAGAATTCTGCTGCCCGCCGGCATCAGTGACAATGCTGCGTAGCCGCCGGCGGAATCGGCAATTGTGCTGGTTACCCCTGCATGAAAGAAACCATCTTGCTGGGTTAAATTTTTCCCGTAAGGCAGTTCGATTATACAGCGACCCGGTTCAATCACTTTCATCGTCGCTGCAAACAGATTCATTACTCCCTGGTCTGCAAAACTTTGTCTTGCATCCCGTTCGAAGTCTGGATTGCGTACTACAAATTCACTGGCCATTATTCAAAATGTCTCTCATAAAGGTTGTTCTTGTCTCAATCTAACAATTTGTATCGCTACTGAAGCAATTCAGGATTGAATCGACATGATGATTAACAAAGTTGAGATTAGTAATTGTGTAAAAATAAATTTGGCTCTTCTCTAATTGTAGTAGGCGGCATTTATTTTCGAGGTGAATATTTCCCCTTCAAAGCCGGTTTTGTTAAGCGCAGTACAAGATCGAAATTTCACACTTACGCGGCAGATATATCTGATTAGAATGCCGAATCAGCGAAGCGAAAACCGCTATTCTTAATAACTCTGGCTGTTTGATTTTAGTTGCAGTAGCCAACCTTGATCGCACTTGATCGTTGCCCGAAACTGACAACATGTCACCAATAATTATCGTAAATTAGTCTCTATGACGAACGTAGCATTTGACACACTGAGTGCATTGAAAGATTTGCACAATGCCGAGATTAGAAGCTCGACAGGTTGAGCCAATTGCCTTGGTATTGAAAAACAGTCAGAGTGATCTGGCGACCAAAGCGGGCATTGAGAGTCTCACGACCGAATTCAAAGCGGGCATTGACCATCTCAGTTCCGATTCTAAGTCTGACATCTGCTGGCTCAAGTGAGCGGTGGTATCGATGATGGCAATCATGCTTGGCGGATTCACCGCGATCATTTCGTTTTTGTTGCCGTAGTTTCCGCATAAATTGCCCACACGACTGCACTGCATTCAGCAGTTGTGCTGCGGGCGGAACGAATCACTGCCTGGCGAACTGGTTACTTCCGACATGCCTTGATTTCTCGCCTTGTCATTGAGGTAGATCAAGCGTTCATTTCAGTCATCAGGCTTCGGGTTTGTAACCACAACATCTCAGTAAGATCAAAAGCAGGTATTGCTTTCGCTAGTTTGCCAGATTGTCCACACCACGCCTGCATGCGTGATAAGTCATTTTTGGTTTTTGCTTCACTCGTCATTGCGCCGGTCAATGCGCGTTGCAAAGGATATGCGATCGGATTTGGCGCCTTTGGTGATGCGGCGGCGACCGCATATTTCGTAGCGAAAGATCTGCCTGGTCTTCCGGAAAATGCACTACTTATGATGGTGTTTTCGGGAACTGCTGTGCCAATGGCATCCGACCAGCTCGATGGAATGTTTGATTCCGGACAGCGTAAGTACCCGGTGCCGATCTGAACAGCGCTTGCTCCCAATACCATTGCAGCGACTATACCTCTGGGATCTGCAATACCGCCGGTCGCGATAATCGGAATGTTCACTGTATCGGCAACTGCAGGGATTAAAGAAAAAAGTCCGGCCATTGCCTTTTCAGCATTGGCAGCATAAAATGTACCGCGGTGACCCCCAGCTTCCATCCCTTGAACCGTAACAGCATCTGCTCCGCGTGCTTTAGCTTCAACGGCTTCTGTTACGGAAGTTACTGTAGCAAACCACTTGATTCGATTATTTTTCATTCGCTGTACATAGGACTCGTCGTAGAGTCCCATAATGGATGAAATTACTGATGGATTCGCTTCAATCATCGCATCACATTGAGAAGCAAAATCGGGAATACCGGATAAGTCAGCTTCTTTGGGTGTTGACGGGTCCCACTGCTTGAGGAATTCAATCACCGCGAGTTCCTGCGCTTTGTTTCTCGCTGATGGTGGGTCTGGAATCCAATTGTTGAGTTGAAAAGCCCGGCCGCCAGCGTTTCGAAATTGCTCGGTCCATTGGACGATGCTCTGAGGCTGCATCAGCAACACACCACAGCCACCCATACCTCCGGCTTTTGAAACCTCTACAGATAGCTCAGGCGGACATGCGCCCGCCATCGGTGCAAGTAAAATCGGTATTTCAATTCCAGTGAAATCGCAAAACGTATCGCATCGTTTAAGCAAGTCAGAAACAGTCATTGATTTTGACAAATAGTAAATACGGAAAAAATATTGAAGTGGCCTAAATGATGGTAATTTGACCGCGGCTTTCGGTGGCAACACACTCCTTAAGAACACAAATTAGCACTGTGCTTTCGGAGCAAAGCCTTGTACACTATCACTTATTGAACCAACCGAATTTCACCCATCGGGCGAAATGAAGTAACTGATAAAGGAGTGCAGGGCTGATCAAAAGTTTACCGTACAACTGGGGATTGCGCAAAGTTAATTGCCTTTCCATGTGGCAACCGAATCTTGAACAACGATCAGTTCCCTTTGCATATCGCGCTCGATGAAAATCCTCCATACATCCGACTGGCACATCGGCCGTTCACTTTATGGGACAAAGCGCTATAAGGAGTTCGATGCCTTCCTGACCTGGTTGGCGCAGACGATCCAACAAAATGAAATCGACGCTCTGCTGGTGGCAGGTGACATTTTTGATTCTACCACCCCGAGCAATCGGTCTCAAGAACTCTATTATCGATTCCTATGTCAGGTTGCTGCCTCGTCGTGCCGGCACGTTGTAATTATCGCGGGCAATCACGACTCGCCGTCTTTTCTTAACGCTCCCAAGCAGTTGCTCAAAGCCCTTGATGTGCATGTAGTCGGTAGTGCTACAGATCCCCCGCAAGACGAAGTGCTGCTGCTTCGTAACGGTAAAGGCGTGTCGGAACTGATTGTCTGCGCAGTGCCTTACCTTCGTGACAAGGATATTCGTTTGGCAAAAGCGGGTGAAAGTGTCGACGACAAGGGACGAAATTTGATCAATGGTATCCGCAAGCATTATGCTAAAGTCGCTGCCTTCGCTGAACTCAAGCGCAAGGAATTTGGTGTAGATATACCCATTGTTGCTATGGGACATCTGTTCACTGCTGGCGGAAAAACCATTGACGGTGATGGTGTGCGAGAACTCTATGTTGGTTCTTTGGCGCATGTCGCGTCCGGTATTTTTCCGGCGTGCTTCGATTACGTCGCACTCGGACATCTCCATGTCCCGCAAAAGGTCAATGACCGCGAAACAATTCGCTACAGTGGCTCTCCATTGCCAATGGGATTTGGCGAGGCAAAACAGCAAAAGAGTGTTTGCCAGGTTGAATTTCACGGTAGGTCTGCGTCCGTTCAGTTGCTTGACGTGCCGATATTTCAAAAGCTTGAGCGTATCGAGGGAGACTGGGAGAGTATTTCAAGTCGTATCCGCCAATTGTCGAAAACGAATCCAGTGTGGCTTGAAGTGATTTACGACGGCGATCAAATTATCAGTGATCTAAGCGAACGACTGGATGCTGAGATTTGCGACACTGCAATTCAAATTCTCCGGATAAAGAGCAACCGCGGCATCGGTGGCGTGCCGGGACCAGCCTGTCCAGGGGAAGCGCTCGACGACCTGAGCGTTGACGATGTGTTCAAACGATGTCTCGCTTTTCATGAAGTGGCACAAGATCAGCACTCTGAGTTGCTGCAAACGTATCGCGAAACCGTTTTGTCTCTCGATGAAGACGATGTGCAGGCGCAATAAGGAGGCTGTAGATGAGGGTTTTGCATGTTCGCTTCAAGAATCTGAACTCCCTGGCTGGTGAGTGGCAGATCGACCTGACCCATCCGGCTTTCGTATCTGACGGGATCTTTGCTATCACCGGTCCCACCGGAGCAGGAAAAACGACAATCCTTGATGCGATTTGCCTGGCACTGTACGGACGCACGCCTCGCCTGAATAAAGTCACGAAAAGCGGAAATGAGATCATGTCTCGTCAGACCGGAGAATGCTTTGCCGAGGTGACTTTCGAAACCGGAACTGGACGATTTCGGTGTCACTGGAGCCAACGCCGAGCGCACAATAAATCCGGTGGTAACCTTCAAGCTCCAAAGCACGAAATCGCCAATGCCGTTTCCGACGAGATTATTGAATCCAAGATTACAACAGTAGCCAGTCAGATTGAATCTGCTACCGGCATGGACTTTGACCGTTTTACTCGCTCCATGTTACTGGCTCAAGGCGATTTTGCAGCATTTCTTCAGGCAGCACCGAATGATCGCGCTCCGATCCTGGAGCAGATCACAGGCACAGAGATTTATAGTGAGATTTCCATCCGCGTGCATGAGCGCCAGTATGAGGAGCAGGAAAAACTGAAATTGCTTCAGGCTGAAATAGCAGGCATCGAGATTCTTGATGCCGAGCAAGAAGAACAGGTTGAACTGGAACTTAACGCGCGAAAATATGAAGAGAAAGAACTTTCTGGAAAGATCGCAGACTTTCGCAAAGCCATTGACTGGCTCACCAAGATTGATGTCTTGAAGCAAGAAATCGAAGACCTTGTCGACCAAGAGGACAGACTGAACATTGAAGTCGAAGCGTTCAGACCCAACCTTGATAAACTCAATTTGTCTTTGCGTGCCGCCTCACTGGACGGTGCATATGCAACGCTTGTCGGTATCCGCAAACACAACGCAGATGACATAGCAGCATTGAAAACCAGGGAAAAGACACTTCCGAACTTGGAACGCGCTGCCGCTGTACTTGCCCAGGCAATGAAAGACGCTGAGGAAAGAACCGTACTAGCCAAAGAAGAGTTAAAAACAGCCGGTCCCGTATTAAAGAAAGTTCGTCTCTTGGACCAGACGATTAATGATCTGAAAAAAGCTGTTTCGGAAAGTGAAAAGATCTGCGAGACGGAATCGGCAAAGATTGCTGCAAACAACAATACCCGACTCGCGCAGCAGGACAAACACTCCAGTGCATATGAGTCCCTGAAACTTGTTGACAACTACCTTAAGGAACATGTCCAGGATGAATGGCTGATCGGTGGCCTGGCAGGTGTTGAAGAACAAATAAAGAGCTTGTGTTCCAAGCGCAAACAATTTCTTGAAAAAGACACTTACATCTTTCAGGCTCAACTTGCCCTGAAAGCGGCGGCTCAGTCACTTAAAGACCGTCAGAAACAAACCGAAATTCGCAAACAGGAACTTAATGAAACATCGCAGCGACTCAAGCACGGCGAAGATACTTTGACTCAAATACTGGCGGGGCGTTCGTTTCGAGAATACCGCACCGAGCTCGAAATGCTAATGCGCGAAATGGCTTTGCAGACAAAAATACGCGAGCTTGAAGATCATCGAGCGCAACTCGAAGACGGCAAGCCTTGTCCTTTATGCGGAGCAACCGAACATCCCTTCGCAAAAGGAAATATTCCGATTCAGGATGAAACTCAAATAAAGATCGACAGTCTAACCCAACTGATTCGTAAAGCCGAGCATCAGGAAGAATCTATAAAGAGCATCCAAAAAGCTGAGACGTTAGCCCATAACAACTGGACGGAGGCTAAGGAGCTTGAGTCGCAAGCGGCTAATGACAAGGAAATAAAGAAAATATCGCTTACTTCGGCAGAAGAAGAGTTGAAGACAATTCAGTATGAATTGGATGAACTCGAACAAACCGTTTCTGCAGCACTCTCGCCGCTTGGCATTGTAATAACACCCAGCACAGACATTACACCACTTGTCGAAACCCTAAGGTCACGGCGTAAGAGGTGGCAGGAAAAAGTCAAATTAAGGCAGGACTGCGAGAAACAGATAGCCGATATCGACAGCGAACTGAAAAAGCTCGACGCAGTCATCGACACACAGAACACTGCCTTGGCTGATAAGCTGGAAAGTCTGCAGACATTGAAAAATGACCTCGCCGCTGCAAATCAGAAGCGTATAGCACTGTACGGTGACAAGAATCCTGATGACGAGGAGCATCGTTTGAACAAAAAGGTTAGTGAAGCCGAACAAATCGAAGAACAAGCCACAGAACGTCACAATGAACTTCAACAAGAATTCACTACAGTGAAAACTCATATCGAATCTCTGAAAAATAATATCGATCAACGAAAGCCGGAATTAGAAAATCAGGAAACTGCATTCATAGCCGCACTTGAACGCGTGGGGTTTTTTGATGAAAAACAATTCCTGGCAGCCAAACTTCCTCCTGAACAACAAAGTGAATTGACAGACGCAAGTAACAAACTCAATGAACGACAAACAGCCTTGAAGATCACAAAGAAGGACCGAAAAGAGCAGATGGCAGCGGAACTGGCCAAGAAAGTTACGGAAGAGTCGCTGGAAGTTCTTCAACCCCAATTGCAGCAACACGATCAATCTTTGGGGGAGTTAACAGACACGATCGCCGGCCTCAAGCACAAGCTGCGTCAAAATGCTCTTGCCAAAGAGCAGATAAAAGAGCGACAATCGGCGAT
The DNA here is from genome assembly GCA_965214785.1 of Arenicellales bacterium. Lineage (GTDB taxonomy): Bacteria > Pseudomonadota > Gammaproteobacteria > Arenicellales > JAJDZL01 > JAJDZL01. The sequence goes on from OZ243975.1 coordinate 536,229, forward strand.
CGATGCTCAGAAAAAAGAGTGTGGCAGGTGGGGGAGGCTGCACCAATTGATCGGTTCTGCAGACGGCAAGAAATACCGCAATTTCGCTCAAGGATTGACTTTCGAAATCGTGATTAGTCACGCCAATCAGCAACTGCAGAAAATGTCGGATCGCTACTTGTTGATTCGAGATGACGCGCAGCCCTTGGAACTCAATGTGATCGACAACTATCAAGCCGGTGAGATTCGAACCACAAAAAACCTCTCTGGCGGTGAGAGTTTTATTATCAGCCTGTCCTTGGCACTGGGTTTGTCCAATATGGTTAGCAAGAATGTTCAAGTCGATTCACTGTTCTTGGACGAAGGTTTCGGCACCTTGGATGAAGAAGCGCTTGATATAGCATTGGAAACCTTATCCGGCCTGCAACACGACGGTAAACTGATTGGAGTCATTTCCCATGTGTCCGCTTTGAAAGAGCGGATTAGCACGCAGATTCAGGTTGCATTTCAAACAGGAGGGAGAAGCCAGATATCCGGTCCTGGGTGTGGCAGATAAGAAATTTTGCGAGTGTTCTATACCATCGACACCGAATCTGAAGTCGTCAGGTGAAATAGCCTCTAATCTGAACAGCAATTTTCATATTCGTAATACGCTTCCTTTTTACCTGATACTTGTTTGGTAAAATACGGTCTGTCTGAGATCAAGTGATAATTCACATTGCAAACCCAAAACTTCGCATCTGAAAAATTATTGGCGAATTAAATATTTGCCGTTAAATAGTAGTTCTCGCATACCGATAACAACCAAATCTCCAGTTCATGGCAACTGCAGCAAAAAAAATTCACCTAGTGGGCGACCGAGCAGAATCGCGTCCTCGCCTTAGATTTGTAACGGCGACCAGTCTTTTCGATGGACACGATGCGTCAATCAATGTAATTCGCCGCATATTACAGGCGTCTGGAGTTGAGGTCATTCATCTAGGCCACAACAGATCGGTAAGGGAAATAGTCACAGCTGCGGTTCACGAAGATGCAGATGGAATCGCAATCAGTTCATATCAAGGAGGACATGTCGAGTTTTTCAAATATGCCATTGATATGCTCAAACAATTCAATCGCGACGACATCAAATTGTTTGGCGGTGGCGGAGGTGTAATCGTCGCAGAGGAAATTCAAGAACTTCACGATTACGGTGTTGCGAGAATTTACTCACCGGCAGACGGACAAGACCTCGGCTTGCAGGGCATGATCGACGACATGATCGAACTGTGCAGCCAAGGCACCTCATCTGATACGCACTGCGTTGATCAAGAGGATTACGACACGGAGTCATTCCGTGATTTGGCTGTACTCATCAGTGCAATTGAATCAACCCAGTCAGTTCCGAAGGTTTCTGCGCGCAAACACATTGCCCACAGCCGTTCTACTCCAGTGTTAGGAATTACGGGTACCGGTGGGTCTGGAAAATCTTCACTGACCGATGAACTTGTTCAAAGGTTTCTGAATGTTACTGAAGCCAAACCGAAGATCGCTGTATTGGCGGTTGACCCGACGCGTAAAAAAACCGGCGGTGCATTGCTTGGTGACCGTATCAGAATGAATTCGGTCGACAGTGAAACTGTATTTTTTCGCTCAATCGCAACCCGCCAGGCCGGCGGTGGAATACCCGGCTATATGAGCGACATTATTCAAGCATGCGAATCATGGAACTTCGATCTGATAATTGTTGAAACACCGGGAATCGGTCAAGGGGATACGGAAGTCACCGAATACGTTGACAAGACGATCTACGTCATGACGCCTGACTACGGGGCTGCAAGTCAACTAGAAAAAATTGACATGCTTGACTATGCTGATGTTGTTGTCATTAACAAATTCGATTCAAAAGGCGCCGAAGACGCTTATCGCGATGTTTGCAAACAGGTACAGAGAAATCGCGAAGCGTTTGACCAAAGTGCTGAATCAATGCCGGTTTATGGAACAATCTCTGCCCGATTTAATGATGACGGCGTAACCGCATTGTTTTATGCAGTTACAAAACTGTTTGATCACTTTGACTTCGATGGGGCGGACCTGTCGCAGGCAGGCGGCAAAGTGTCCTCGGAAATTACCAATGTAATTCCTGCTTCGAGAATTGGGTATTTAGCACAAATCGCGACAACCGTTCGCACCTATCGGCAAAAAGTCGATCATCAAGCAGGCATCGCCCGCCAACTGCAGCAGTTACGAGCGGTTCAAGGCATGCTGATTGAAACTCAATCATCAAGCGATGCGGCTATCGAATCAATTATTGAAAAGAAACTGTCTTTATTCGATAGTGAGTGCGCACAATTGCTTTCGAATTGGGAAGAAACCAGCCGATTGCACGGCGACCAAGGCACCGGGCATATCGACAGCAGTGCTCAGTTGCTGAGGGCAACACATTCTGAAACCATTTCTGGAACCAGAATTGCAAAAATAGCACTGCCAAAATTCAGCGATGAAGGTGATCTGCTCAAGTGGCTGATGCTGGAAAATTTACCTGGCTATTTTCCCTATACCGGCGGTGTGTTTGCCTATCGAAGAGAAGATGAAGATCCGACGCGGATGTTCGCTGGTGAGGGTGGACCGGACAAAACCAATCGCCGATTTAAACTTTTATCCCAGCATTCAGAAGCCAAACGACTGTCAACCGCATTTGATTCGGTCTCCTTGTACGGATTTGATCCGGATAAAAGACCCGATATCTACGGCAAAGTTGGCAATTCCGGAGTGTCAATCGCAACTTTGGACGATATGAAAGCATTGTATGGTGGATTCGACCTTTGCTCTCCTCGCACTTCTGTATCTATGACAATCAACGGTCCGGCACCGACTTACCTCGCATTGCTGTTGAACACAGCCATCGAACAGCAAGTCGAAAAGTTTGAGCGAAACCATAGCAGACAGCCTGACGACCAGGAGTATGAAGAACTTCGCTCGTTTGCACTGTCCAATGTAAGAGGAACAGTGCAAGCAGATATTCTCAAAGAAGATCAAGGACAGAATACCTGTATTTTCTCAACTGAGTTCAGTCTAAAACTTATGGGAGATATTCAGCAATACTTCATTGAACATCAGGTTCGGAAATTCTATTCTGTATCGATTTCCGGATATCACATCGCAGAAGCGGGCGCGAACCCCATTTCGCAACTGGCATTTACCATGGCCAACGCGTTCACCTATGTAGAGATGTATCTCGCTAGAGGGATGGATATTGATGATTTTGCTCCTAATTTGTCATTTTTCTTCTCCAACGGGCTAGATGCCGAATACACTGTGATGGGACGCGTGGCGCGCAGAATCTGGGCGATTGCATTAAGGCAGCTTTACGGCGCCAATTCGAAAAGTCAGAGACTGAAATATCACATCCAAACTTCCGGTCGCTCCTTGCATGCGCAGGAGATTGACTTCAACGACATCAGAACGACCTTACAGGCTTTAATTGCCGTCTACGACAACTGTAACAGCCTTCATACAAACGCCTATGACGAAGCGATTACCACGCCAACGCAAGAGTCAGTCCGTCGGGCAATGGCCATACAGCTGATCATTAACAAAGAGTGGGGATTGGCCAAAAACGAGAATTCGAATCAGGGTAGTTTTATCCTCGAAGAATTAACAGATCTGGTAGAAGAAGCGGTGCTTTGTGAGTTTGAGTCGATTTCCAAAAGAGGTGGTGTTTTAGGAGCAATGGAAACCGGTTATCAGCGAGGCCGGATTCAAGATCAGTCTTTGTATTACGAAAGAATGAAACATGATGGTTCATTGCCAATTGTTGGCGTGAATATGTTCTTGAATGATCAAGCACAGCGTCTGCCTGCAATTGAACTTGCACGATCAACTGAACAGGAAAAATCTTCTCAACTTCAACGCCTTGAGTCCTTTCACGAACGCTACAGCGATGTATCGTCTACGAGTCTGGATGCACTGAAAAAGGCAGTACTGGAAAATCGAAACGTGTTTGAGCAGCTTATGTCTTCGGTGCGTGTCTGCAGTGTTGGCCAGATTACCGATGCGCTATTCGAAGTGGGCGGCAAATATCGCCGCAACATGTAATCGATTCTTTTTTATAGTCTTGTCCACCCAGTTTGATTTTTGCGTATTGATTTACGCTCCCGATTTGCATTTGATGTCGCAGCTTTGAACGGATATCAAGCGGCGATTTCCCTTGATGCAAATGCGTTTCGTTTGTGGTTAGCTGATCAATCATGTACAGATCAGCCGCGGTGTTTGCGGACATTACCGATTCAGTCTGTCTTTGAGTGTTTCTCAACGACCTGATCAAAAAATACAAATAGCATCATAAACAAAGCCGGCACTGATTATTCCGGCAACAGATGCTGACTCAATTGAAAATAACAACTCACTAGTGGTGTAAAAGTGCAACAGCAAGCAGCCCGACGAATGAAAATCAACGTTGGCATTCTTTCATTCTGCCAGGCGTGTTTGTTCACCGCGAATTCTGTAATGATCGCGTCGGCAGCACTGGTCGGGATGGCGCTGGCTTCGAATCCCAGCTATGCCACGCTTCCAATCGCAATGATATTTCTGTTTGGGATGGGCGGTGCAATGCCCGCTTCCTTGCTGATGAAACGCATTGGTCGACGATTGGGATTTATAGTGGGGCTTATATTTTCGATTGCCGGTGCTCTCGTAAGCGGATGGGCGGTCATGCAACACAGTTATTTAATGTTTTGCACAGGAATTGCCTTGATCGGCATCGGCAACGCGTTTGCTTCATTCTATCGATTTGCGGCAGCCGATGTGGCTGATGAGAAATATCGAAGTCGTGCGATATCCTACGTCCTCGCAGGCAGTGTTGTTGCTGCTTTTGTCGGACCTAATCTGGCCAATCTCACCAAAGGTGCGATTGCCGGATCTATTTTTTCCGGTTCGTATTTTGTACTTGCTGCAGTTTATTTTTTCTCGCTGATCGCAGTGAGCTTCCTTAAAGTTCCGGCTGTAGCCGCTCAGTCTGTAAAGGGCAGGGGTCGTCCGCTTCGAATTATCGCTTCGAATCCTAAATTTATTATTGCATTGTCGAGTGCGATTGTTGGCTACGGAGTCATGAATCTGTTGATGACAGCAACACCATTGGCGATGGAACACAGAGGAATGCACTTCGGACAGACTGCAATGGTTATTCAGTGGCATATTTTTGCCATGTTCGCACCTTCATTTTTTACCGGACATCTGGTGCAAAAATTCGGTGTTGTCAATGTTATCTTCGCAGGACTCGTTGCGCTTTTGGCAAGCGTTTTGACGACATTTGTATTCGGAGATTCATTTTGGGCTTTTTGTATCGAACTGATTTTGCTGGGAATTGGCTGGAACTTTACGTTCCTTGGTGGTACGACATTGCTGACAGAGGTCTACAAACCGAATGAAAAAGCGTTTGTTCAGGGTTTTAATGATTTTTGCGTATTTGCTGTGGTTACGATGACTGCACTTTTGTCCGGTGTATTGCACCATGCTTCCGGTTGGTATGTATTAAGTGGAGGGGCAATTGTGCCGATCTTGTTGGTAGCAGGAATCATCATCTGGATGCGGATGTATCGTATCGGTGATAACGAGCTGGCCAAGTAGACGATTTTATCAATCGGTCATCGACTTGATGCGTTGGCTAGCATCAATTTGCAAAACAAGCTTGATGCTAAAACAAACGAAAAAGTGCACTGTGGTCCAATGCTCCATCACCTTTGTCGATTAACCTTCGATAGAGCTCAAGGCACAATTCCGTAGACGGTAATTGGGTTCCATTTTCTTCAGCAAACTTAAGCGCCTGAGACAGGTCTTTATGCTGTGTGGTCGCCTTGCCCCCGGGTTTGAACGAATTTTCAATCATTCGTTTGCCGTGAACGCGAAGGATTTTCGAATCGGCAAAGCCACCGCTCAAAGCCTCCCAGACTCTGTTGAGGTCAGCGCCGCCGTCGCGCGCAAGAGCAAATGCTTCTGCGACAGCACCGATATTCAGCCCGACAACGATCTGATTCGCCGCTTTAGCGATTTGGCCGCAACCTACGTCACCAACATGAATTATTTTTGATCCCAGCGCTTCAAATACAGGCAATGCCTGTTCAAAGTCGGCTTGTTTAGCGCCAACCATAATTGACAAGGTCGCATCAATGGCGCCAATTTCACCCCCTGAAACCGGAGCATCGATATATTTCATATTGCTATCTTCAAGTTGTGAGGCAAATGAGCGCGTCGCCGATATCTCGGTTGTCCCCATGTCAATGAAAACGGTACCTGGAACTTTCTTTGATAACACGCCATTTTTTGCAAAAAGCACCTGTTCGACCGCTTGGGTATCAGAAACCATGCAAATGATAAATTCACAGGCTGTGGCTTGCGAAAGACAACTCAAAGTGTCAAACCCTTCTTGTTTAAGCGCTTCGGTTTTTTCTGAACTTCGGTTGAATACGTGTACGCAGGCGCCTGCTTTTTTTAAATTTCTAGCCATTGGCGCACCCATAAGGCCAAGGCCGATAAAGGCAATGTTTTTGTTGTTGAGTGATTTCATTGTTTATTGTTTCTCAATTTGTGCTTTGTGACGCTGGATATGCGGACATTTATCCTGGCAACGCGCTTTTGGGAGTATCACTTAATGAATCCGCGATACGTTTGGCGATTTGCTCAAATGCGATGACGTAGTCCGGGTGAGTCGCCGAATCAGGTTTCATTGTTCATCGTTTTTTCCAGCATCGGCAAAAACCGTGAAGGTCTCAGCGGATTTAGCTTTAGCCATCGCGCAAATACATCCGGTTTACTGATGCCTAGGCTCAGTTTCTCTGACAACATGAGCAAACCGCATCGGTCAAACCGATCGACACTGGCAAGCATCACAGCCAATCCGCCCATAAAAAAGTTCAGTCCTATTGCAGTCCATCTTTCTAACGCCAGTGAACGGGAAGCACACAATCTCAGTAAACTTTCTTCATAGTCCCGATTAATTTCGATCGGAAAGTGCCTGTCAGCCGTCAAGTGAGGTAAATCGAATTGGATCGTGTAAAGACCGCCGTTTACAGCGTTTGCAAGTTTGGCGAGTGTAGTGAAATTACAATTGTGTCTGCGACGCAATCGAGAAAGTGTTTCTTTTGGCAAACCCGCCTTGGCTGCCCACTGAGTATCGTTAAGACCGTACTGCCTTGCACGGTCAATCAATCCGGATAGAACATAATGAAGATGATTTGTTGACTCGTTCATCATCACATAGCCTAATATTTGTTGACGTATAAGTCAACGAAAATAGTGTTGCAGAAAATCAAATAGTCAAAAAGGTGATGAAAACCACCTTCTTTCGCGTGTTTATAATTGAATTGTCTTTTGTCTTGATCACACCTCACGCGATCCCTCTGATAGCAACACCTATACAGAACTTGTCAACATGGTTTCATTTAAACTTTCAGCGCAGCATGGAAATGCAAGACTTGGGCAACTCGAACTGAATCACGGCAACATTGATACCCCTGTATTTATGCCGGTCGGCACAATCGGTGCGGTCAAAACAATGGAGCCGAGAGACTTAAATGAAGTTGGGGCTCAGATTATTCTGGGAAATACCTTTCACCTGATGTTGCGACCCGGGATGGAGGTGATCGAACTCCACGGTGGTCTGCATCAGTTCAACGGCTGGAGGCGACCGATATTGACCGATTCTGGCGGTTTTCAGGTTTTCAGTCTTGCAAAATTGCGCAAGATGGAAGAAGCAGGGGTTACTTTCAACTCTCCTTTGGATGGTGCAACCGTATTTATGGGACCCGAGGAAGCAATCAGTGTGCAGCGTTCGCTTAATTCGGACATAGCAATGGTATTCGACGAGTGCACGCCGTACCCCGCTTCGGTCAAGCAGGCAAACGAATCCATGCAACGTTCAATGCGTTGGGCTGAGCGCTCAAAACAGGCATTCAAAGGTTCCAAGAATGGTCTTTTTGGAATCATTCAAGGTGGGATGTATTCAAAGTTGCGAGAACAGTCTCTTGAGAAGTTAACACAAATCGGTTTTGACGGATATGCTGTCGGAGGACTTTCAGTAGGTGAGCCAAAAGATGAAATGTACAAGACGCTTCAAGACATAGCACCAAAAATGCCCGCTTCGCGGCCGCGATATCTCATGGGAGTTGGCACACCAAAAGACATAGTGTTTGGTGTTGCCTGCGGAATTGACATGTTTGACTGTGTGTTGCCGACTAGAAATGCAAGAAACGGTTGGCTGTTTACGTCACAAGGTGTTGTCAAAATTCGCAATTCAAGGTATCGCACCGATCTGACCGCGCTCGATGACAACTGCAGCTGTATCACGTGTAAGAATTTCACTCGATCGTATTTACGACATCTTTACCAGATCAACGAGCCGCTTTGTTCCAGATTGTGCACGATTCATAATCTCCATTATTTTTTGAATCTGATGAAGCGAATTCGAACAGCGATTGCTGATGGAAGTTTCGACGCATTGTGTGCGGAATTTGATGTGAATCCCAAAGGCAAAGCATAGGCAGTAGGACGGCCTAAAAAATAGTATCGGCTGCCAAGGTGCTGCTACTAATCTGTTTGAGCGACACCATATCAATGTCGCGGTCACAAATGAATGTCTGGATGTCATTGACAAATTGTCGGCTCATGTCAGGCATGAGGACTGCGGTTGCAACTTAGCTTGCCGCAATATCTGTCTTGTTTGCGCCATAATTGACGCTGCTTTTTGCATTGCACCATGTGTCATATTCGCTGATAGTCGCAATTGCGATACATTGAATCAATTTGAATGCGGAACTTGACGATAAGACACGAATTCGGGCGTCATTCGCAAGTGCGAATTATGGTAACATTACCCGCTTAAAATCTAAATATACATAGCAGTGGTGAACTTTATGGAATTGTTTATTTCTGATGCACTTGCGCAATCGGGTGATGCGGGTGGAGGATTCATAAGTCTGATCCCGTTAATTCTGATCTTTGTTCTGTTTTATTTCCTGTTGATTCGACCCCAACAGAAGAAAACAAAAAAGCACAAAGAAATGGTCGAAGCACTCCAGGTCGACGACGAAATCATTACCAATGGTGGTACCTTGGGAAAGATTAAATCCGTTGACGTTAATTTTGTTGGACTGGAAGTCGCGCCGGGCGTGACTGTTCAGGTACAGCGCATGGCGATCGCCCAATTGGTTCCGCGGGACACTATGAAAGCGGAATCAAAACCGAAAAAAACCCCAAGAAAGAAAAAGAAAACCGAACAGATTGAATCTGATTCAGAATCCTCTGCAGAATAAATGAACCAAAATTCCTGGTGGCGATACCTTGTTATCGCCGCCGTAGTTATACCGGGCATATTCTATGCCTTGCCCAACCTGTTCGGCGATGACCCTGGAGTTCAGATCAGGGGTGCGCGCACGACAGCTGTCAGCGCCCAATTGTTTTCTGAAGTGCAAAGAATAGTCGAGGAGCAGCAATTGCCTGCATTGGGATCGATAGTCGATGACAAGGGAGTGCGGGTCAGATTCGAAAACACAGCAGATCAGCTGGCAGCCCGAGATACCTTTCAGGATATTCTAGGCAGCCGATATACGGTAGCACTGACTTTGGTTCCTTCGTCTCCGTCCTGGATGAATTCAATCGGTTTAGCTCCCATGTATCTGGGACTGGATTTGCGAGGCGGTGTTCATTTTCTTATGGAAGTGGATCTCGACAGCGCAATTGAACGCGCTGAGAATCGTTATGTGGAAACGCTGCGACGTACTTTGCGGGAAAACCGTGTGCGATATGCGTTTATTCAACGCTCAGATTCAGGTGGTGGCATTGAGGTGAAGTTCAGAGATTCGACCGAACGAGACGCCGGTGAAGATGTAATCGATGAAGAACTGGAAGAACTGGAACTCAACGATTTTGAAAGAGACGGTGAACTATACCTTGGCGTACGAATATCAGATAGTGAGACCGATGAATTAAAAAGCTTCGCTGTGGAGCAAAATATTGTTGCACTGCGCAACCGAATCGATGAGCTTGGTGTAGCTGAACCTGTCGTGCAAAGACAAGGGGACAACCGTATCGTCATTCAGCTTCCCGGGGTGCAGGACACGGCTCGAGCCAAGAGAATTCTTGGCCGGACAGCAACACTGGAAATTCGCCTGGTTGATGAAGAGCATGACCACGCGGCGGCAGTAAATGGTTCTGTACCAATTGGTTCCAGGTTGTTTTCGATGCGCGATGGCTCACCGATTTTGCTGAAAAAAGCGGTTGTTTATTCCGGCGAAAACATAGTCGATGCCGCTGCCAGTCTGGATACGCAAACAGGCGGTCCGATTGTAAGCATTACCCTTGATGCCAGAGGCGCTTCAATCAATCAGCGTGTTACCGGCGAAAATGTCGGCAAACGTATGGGCGTGGTTTACATCGAATCGCGCTCAGAAGTAATGCGTGACGAAAAAGGGCAGGTTGTGCTCGATGATAACGGCAACCCTGAACGGCAAAAAGAGTTGATCGAAGAGGTTATTACCGCTCCGGTTATACGAGATCAGTTAGGCAGGCGATTTCAGATTGAAGGACTTGACAGTGTAACGGAAGCCCGGGACTTGGCATTGCTTCTTCGAGCCGGTGCGCTTGCTGCTCCCGTTGACATAATTGAGGAAAGAACAGTCGGACCGAGTCTGGGACAGCAAAATATCATCAAGGGATTTCAGTCTGTAGCGGTTGGGTTTTTATTGGTCTTGATATTCATGATCTTCTACTACCGAATGTTCGGGTTAGTAGCGAATCTGGCACTTGGGTTGAACTTGGTTTTGATCGTTGCGGTTTTATCGGCTTTACAGGCAACACTGACTTTGCCTGGTGTTGCTGGAATCGTACTTACAGTGGGTATTGCTGTCGATTCGAATGTGTTGATATTTGAAAGAATACGCGAGGAACTGCGCAATCGCAATTCACCGCAGTCCAGTATACAGGCAGGCTACGACAAGGCGTTTTCTACAATAGTTGATGCGAATGTTACGACGCTTATCGCGGCGATTGTGCTGTTTAACTTCGGAACCGGCCCGATCAAAGGATTTGCCGTGACTCTGGCCATTGGGATCATAACTTCAATGTTTACCGCGATATTAGGCACGAGAACCGTCATTAATCTTGTTTACGGCGGCCGGCGTCGAGTAAACCGATTGGCAATTTAGGTGTTGCAACTATGGAACTGATCAGAAGCAATCTGAATCTCGATTTTATGGGAAGGCGGCGTCCTGCTGCTATTTTGTCTTCCATTTTGATTGTTGCCGGTTTAGCATCGATCTTCATTCAGGGATTAAACTGGGGACTGGATTTTACCGGTGGAACTTTGGTAGAGGTTCGCTACGAAGAACAGGTTAGTGTCGACGATCTTCGCCAGCAATTGGCGATAGCCGGATTTGAAGATGCGACGATTCAGTATTTTGGTACCGCTCGTGATGTCATGGTGCGATTGCCCACTTCTGTTGAATCAGGCAATGCAGCCGAGATAAGTTCGCAAATTGTCGAATCTTTGCGCGGACCATATCAAGAGGTTCTGGTTGAGACGGCTGAAGGCAAGATGCAAAATTGCCGCAAATCTGACGAATCCGTCGGCGCATGCTTCGTGCAAATGCGACGGGTCGAGTTTGTCGGCCCCAAGGTTGGAGAGGAATTGACCGAACAGGGTGGGTTGGCAATGATATACGCCTTGATCGGGATACTCATTTATGTGGCATGGCGATTTGAATGGCGTTTTGCCATCGGGTCGGTGGTCGCATTAGTCCACGATGTGTTGATTACAATCGGAGTATTTTCTGTTTTTCAGATCGACTTCTCACTCGCAGTGCTCGCTGCAGTGCTCGCTGTTATCGGTTATTCGCTTAATGACACAATTGTAGTGTTTGACAGGATTCGGGAGAATTTCCGGCGCAGCAAACGTGGAACTGCGATCGAGATTATGAATCGCTCTATCAACCAGACGCTCAGAAGAACGGTGCTGACATCATTGACAACATTATTCGTAGTTGTTACGCTGCTGATTTTCGGTGGTGAAGTCATTCGGGGGTTTTCGGTGGCTTTACTGATTGGAGTTCTTGTTGGAACGTATTCATCAATTTTCGTGGCAAGCCCAGTGGTCTTGGCTCTGAGAATCAGCCGCCAAGATATGGCAGTAACCGAAGAGGCTGCTGCAGACTCCGCGTAGATATATTTTTGTCTGGCATCTAGGTCGACGCCCAACCGCTTGTGACGCGGATTTTGCTGTCGAACGTGCCAAGTTGTTCAAGTTTTGAAACCGCAATATTCCCACGAAGACAGAGTCTTTGCCCAACGGGCGTTGGAAAACGCAGATAAACCATTTCCACCGCCTCATCCAAATCCAAAAGTAGGCTGTGTGATTGTAAAGGACGGCGCCATAATTGGCGAAGGGTATCATTGTTATGCAGGCGCTGCTCACGCTGAAATAGACGCGCTAAACAAATGCCAGGTCAGCCCTCAAAATGCGGTGATGTACGTCACCTTGGAGCCTTGCAACATTTATGGACGCACTCCTCCATGTGTCGATCGCATTATCGATGCGAAATTAGCCAGAGTCGTAGTTTGCACCAAAGATCCCAACAAAGATGTTAACGGCAAAGGCATTCAACGCTTGCAGGAAGCTGGGATTCATGTGGATACAGGGTTGCTTCACGACCAGGCATGCGAACTGAACCGAGGTTATTATCACCGGCATCTGCGCGGCAGGCCTTGGGTGACAGTAAAGATCGCGATGACTTTAGATGGCAAAGTTGCTGCCAAGTCCGGACAAAGCAAATGGATTACAGGTGAGCGCTCAAGAGAAAATGTACATTCGATTCGTGCTCGGTCTTCGGCAATCTTGACGGGTTCAGGAACACTCAATGCAGACAATCCTCGTCTGAATTGCCGGCTTGACACGGTTACATCCGAGCCCTTGCGTGTCGTAGTCGACAGTCATCTTGATATTTCACCGAATTCGAAATTATTTTCAGTTACCGGACCGATTCTTGTTGCAACATCTTCAAACGCTTCAGCAGAAAAAAGAAAACCACTCGAAAGTGTTGCGAAAATTGTAGAGATATCATCTACTCCAGACGGCATTGACTGTGAAAAGTTATTGAATCACCTTGCAATACATGAGCAAATCAACGATGTTTTGGTAGAAGCCGGACCGACTCTGGTAGGAAATTTGTTGGAAAACAAGCTGGTTGATGAACTAATCGTATATCTGGCACCGTCTTTGCTCGGACATCAAGCTACACCAATGGCACTGCTAAAGAGTGTGGAAGGGCTCAAAGACCGGATCTGTGGAAAATTTACCGATGTAGAGAAATTCGGTGAGGATCTGCGCATAACGGTTAAAATTGACGATATCGCCGCAATTGATTGAAAACACGATGTTCACTGGAATCATTGAATCTGTTGCTGCCGTCGAGTCGATCAGACGTTCGTCGGACGGTATGGATTTGTTGATTCGTTCGCCAGATTCATCATTTGATGATGTTGCGCTCGGAGACAGCATTTGTGTTAGCGGAATCTGTTTGACTGTAAACAAGTGTGATGAACCCGATCGTGTTGGTGTTTTCGTTTCGAACGAAACCATTGCCAGGTCCAAATTTGGCGATTTGGGAAATGGCGAACTTGTGAATATTGAACATCCATTGACAATAAACAAAGGACTAAGCGGCCATGTTGTAACCGGGCATGTCGATGGCTTGGCTCAGTGTGTTGATTCTCAAGCGGACGGAGCCTCAACGTGTTTAGCGTTTTTTGTTGATCAAAAAGACAATCTCGGCCAATACATCGCACAAAAAGGTTCGATTGCAATTGAAGGCGTCAGCATGACAGTCAATGCGGTAAATGACACAGCCAAAGGAACAGACTTTTCAGTCAATCTGATTCCCTTTACGCAAAAAGCGACAACGCTTGGACAAATTGTCGCAGGCGATTATGTCCATATTGAGGTGGATATTCTTGCTCGGTATGCAAAACGGGTTTTAGAAGCCACTGACGCAAAATAACTTGAAATATCACTTGAAATGAAAGCCGTAAAACCAATCCCATTCCCTTCACAAACAATCTCAGGATTGTCTCCTGTTGAATTGATAATAAAGGATTTTAAACAAGGGAAAATGGTGATATTGGCTGACGATGAAGATCGAGAAAACGAAGGTGATCTGCTGATCGCCGCCGAGTGTATTACAGCGGATCACATCAATTTTATGGCGACCTACGGGCGCGGTCTGATCTGCTTGTCGATTACTGAACAACGTGCCAAACAACTGCAATTGCCTTTGATGGTTCGCGACAACACGTCACGATATTCAACAGCTTTTACCGTATCAATAGAAGCAGCGCGCAATGTCTCTACCGGGATATCAGCGGCCGATCGTGCGACAACAATATTGACTGCGGTATCCAAAGATGCCAGTCCATCTGATTTGGCTACACCTGGGCATGTATTTCCAATTATCGCTGAGCCCGGTGGTGTACTGACCCGAGCGGGTCACACAGAAGCCGGTTCTGATCTTGCCAAATTAAGCAGGCACGCTCCATCAAGTGTTCTTTGTGAAATCCTCAATCCGGATGGCACAATGGCTCGACTCGGTGAGTTGATTGAATTTGGTAAGAAACACGACATAAAAATTGGAACGATCGCCGATTTGATTCGTTATCGTTTGGAAACCGAATCAACAGTCAGAAAGCTCAAGGAACGAATGCTCGATACAGAATTCGGCCCGGTGCGTATGGTCACCTATCAGGACGAAGTGCGCGGCAATACCCATCTGGCACTTGTACACGGGCAAATCGAAGCTTCAACGCCAACGCTTTTGCGAGTGCAAATATTTTCCGGACTCTACGAAGTCATCGACTCGGTACTGCCAGGCGGCCATTCATGGTCAATTCGAAAAGCCTTGCAGAGAATCGTTAAAGAACCGTCCGGAGGGGTGGTTGTGCTTAACTATCAGCATGACAGTGGAAATTTATCAAGTTTTCTGCATGAAAGAACACAAAGCGCAGACGACTATAGTGGAAATCAGGATGTGCGCATTGTCGGCATCGGGTGTCAGATAGCAGCAGATCTGGGATTCAGCCAACTCAAGGTGCTAGGTCATCCGCAAGTGCTCCATGGACTGACCGGATATGGCCTGGAAGTTGTGGAATATGTTCCACCGAACGATTGATAATACAGATGAAAAGTCCATCCCAATACACTATCCCGATCAAACAGTTACCGACGACAGATGACTTTGAGACGAACGTCGGAATTGTTGTCAGCAACTACTATACTGAGATTGCAGAACGACTGCTTTCCGGTTGCCTGAATATCATCAGCGAACGCCCCACGATTGGTCATGAGGTTTTTCGAGTCATGGGCACCTGGGAAGTGCCCGTGGTAGCGAAAGGACTGATAGAAAGCAACCGCTTCGGAGCAATTATCGCTCTTGGCTGTGTCATTCGCGGCGAAACCAGTCACTATGACTATATCTGCCTCGAAGTCTCCCGTGCATTAATGGATATCACTTTGCAGTTTACCGTGCCTGTGGGTTTTGGAATTTTAACAGTCGACACCTACGATCAGGCGATTGAAAGATCCAGCCTTAAACAAGACGACAACAACAAAGGGGCAGACGCAGCGTTGGCTGTGATTCAATCTGCCTATACCATTGCCGGTATACGCCAAGATAGTTGATTACAGCTTATCATGCCGGTTTCAGCCAGACATTATGCCCGTTTGGGTGCTGTTCAGTTTTTGTACTCGTGGAGCGTTCAGAACTTGTCTATGGACCAGCCCGATGAACAGTGCCTGATAGACTATGAAGTGTTGACTCACGGCGATCTGCATTACTTCAGAAACCTGATCAGCTCCGTTCCCAAAGAGATTTCCCGAATTGACGAAATGCTCAAGTCAGCGATTGATCGTGACATGGACATGATTGACCCGGTGGAGATGGCTATCTTGCGGCTCGGTGTGTATGAAATGATTTTTCACACTGACATTCCATTTAAGGTTATCGCAAATGAGTGTATTGAACTGTCAAGGGAGTTTGGGAATCAAGATAGCTACAAATTCATTAACGCTACATTGGATAAACTTGCCAACGCTGAAACTGCTGCGCCTGAACAACCCCTCGAACAATCAAAGCAAAGCCATCCACACAGCGAGTTTGACATTATTAAAAGATACTTTGCGAACCGGCAAGGTGGATTTGATAACGGTGTAGTCATCGGAATTGGAGATGATGCAGCAGTATTGGATGTCTCGTCTGGAAAGCAGCTTGTAGTTTCAACGGATACTTCGGTTCAGCGGGTGCATTTCCCTCAACGCGCTACTGCATCACAGATAGGCTACCGCGCACTGGCAGTCGCACTAAGTGATCTGGCTGCGATGGGTGCGACACCTTCGCACGTAATGCTGAATCTAAGTCTGCCAGATGACGATTTAAAATGGATTGAACAATTCAGTGACAGTTTTTTCGAGTTGGCGAATTATTACCGAATGAAACTTATCGGTGGAGACATGGTTAAAGGTCCGCTGAGCATAAGTGTCACTGTCTTTGGTCTGGTTGAACCCGATGCTTTGTTGACTAGAAGCGGTGCCAAGGCAGGCGACGGTGTTTATGTAACCGGAACCTTAGGTGACGCCGGTGTTGGCCTTCAAAATGAAAAAAACAATGTTTTGTATGAAAGCCACGCGAATCGCCATTTTAAAAACCGCTTCTACCGCCCGCAACCCAGGGTTGATATTGCATTAGAGCTAAAGAGTCTTGCGACTTCAGCGATTGACATATCCGATGGATTAATTGCGGATTTGTCTCATGTGCTCGAAGCAAGTAACGTGGGCAGCGAAATTGAAGTCCACACAATTCCAATCTCAGCACACTATAGAGGCTTGCTGCCTAAAATCGGCTGGGACTATGCGTTGTCACACGGTGATGATTACGAACTTTGCTTTACAGCTGCATTAGAATGCCAGCCGCAAATCGATGATTTGAGCAAACGCAGCGGTGTTCCCATTCGGCGAATCGGTACCATTACCGAACAGCCAAAACTGCGGTTGATTGGCGACGATGGAAACCCTTTTAGTGGTGCAAGGAGCGGCTATTCGCATTTTTGAATGCTTGAGTTTTCGTGTAGAGTCTGAAAGTTGATGGTTTTCAAAGGCGGTTTCACTTACTGGGTGGCATGCGGATTTGGCTCTGGGCTGGTTCCCAAGGCACCTGGCACTGCAGGTACGCTGGTCGCTATTCCGCTTGTTTTGCTGCTGCAGGTGTTAGGCAATGTTGGATACTTTGTGGTAACGGCTGCAATGTTTGTTTTGGGTATATTTGTCTGCCATCACGCCGCCAGGGTAATTAACGATGACGACCCCGGAATTGTCGTATGGGACGAAATAGTAGGCTACTGTGCAGCCCTTATCTTTGTTCCAGTCAACCCAGTTACCGTGATTTTGGCATTTATTGTTTTTCGCATGCTGGATATCTTCAAACCGTGGCCGATTTCGTATTTTGAGTCCCGGCTTTCTGGTGGTTTCGGAATCATGTTCGATGATTTGGCCGCTGGGCTGATGACCAATTTCTTGCTGCAGTTTTTGATCTTGTTTTCTGTGATTCAAGTGTAGTATGGGCGATGCGGGTATGAGGTTGGCATAAGCGAAAAATAGCAATTTCGTTGTAAAAATTCGGTTTTATGCAAAATTCCATTACAATTAAACAGCCCTTTTAATTTCGTGAGTGGTAATTGGAATTTTTTAGGCTGTCTGAAGTTCTCCAAACTGTTCGAAAGCGGTCCTGTTTTGTTTTTTTGTTTTAGCGGATTCACCCAAAAGTATTTTTATGAAAATCGGATACAAACAGCTTCTTGAAGAAGCGATGGCGCAAGTCGAGACAATTTCGATTGACGATGCGGTGTCACTGCATAGCAGTGAACAGGCGCAATTTGTTGACCTGCGTGACATTCGAGAACTAAAAGGTGAGGGGAAAATACCGGAAGCATTCCACGCACCGCGTGGTATGCTGGAGTTTTGGATCGATCCAGACAGCCCGTATTTCAAACCGGTGTTTTCGAAAAAAACGAAATTTGTGTTCTACTGCAAATCTGGATGGCGTTCGGCATTAGCAACCCAGAGCGCACAGAATATGGGTTTGGAGAATGTTTGCCATATCGATGGCGGATACGATGCGTGGAAGCAATCAGGTGCAGACACGCAGGAAGTAGACTGACTGTCAACAGACAATATCGGTGACACTGCGCCAGATGAGACAGTCACCACACATGGAACCATAATTTTTCGGTTTTTGAATGTTTCCCAGATTATCAGGAGAAAGCACAATGAAAGTTGCATTGACTGCAGCGTTTTTCGCGATGATTTCGTTTGCTTCGACAGCAGCATCGGATGATGCAAAAGACGATTTGACACAAGCATTGGCAGCTCTGACTGGGGCGCAAGTGCCGGCAGAATCACTGATTGAGACTTCTGCGAAAGGCGTTTTCGAATGGATAAACGACTCTGAAGTGTATTACGTTACTATGGTTGACGGACATCTCATCGTCGGTGAAGTCTATAACATGGAAAGACAAACTACACTGAGGGAACAAAAGAGCCAAGTGGCGTTAAACAAGGTTGTCAACGATATTCCGGTCGAAGAATTGGTGGTGTTTTCTGCCCATGGAGACCATAAAAGAACAATAACTGTTTTCACTGATATCGACTGTGGGTATTGTCGACGTCTTCATGCAGAAGTGCCACAGTTAAACGAAGCAGGTGTGGAAGTTCGCTATGCAGCTTATCCACGGGCCGGGGTAGGGTCTTCGAGCTACGAGAAAATCGTAACAGTCTGGTGTTCTGGTGATCAGCAAACCGCTATGACACGAGCGAAAAAGGGCGAGCACTTGCAGCCTGTAACGTGCGACAATCCTGTAGCTGAACAGTTTGAGTCAGGCTCAAGAGCCGGAATATCCGGAACGCCGACTCTGGTTGTCGATGACGGTTCGGTAATTGGAGGTTATGTGCCTGCCGAACAGTTGCTTGTCCGCTTGGGCATCACTTTGAATTAGGCCAAAATCCAATTGCAAAAAAACAGACTCTAACAAACTATAGGGTTTGTAATCGCTCGAAGACTTGATCGCAAGGCGTAGAATAAAGTTTGGAACAGTTTCGTAAACACAGCCAGTCACTTTAATATTAGGAAGAAAATGATGGACGATAGCAAGAAAAAGATTCTTGAAGCAACACTGAGCCAGATTCGCAGGCAATTTGGTCAGGCTTCAATCATGAGACTCGGTGATGGCAGTGTCGAGAGTAATGTAGAGGTGATACCTACCGGTTCGCTAGGCCTGGATCTGGTGCTCGGTGTAGGAGGTTTGCCGCGAGGCCGAATAGTCGAAATCTACGGACCCGAGGCTACTGGGAAAACCAGCTTGAGCCTGTCGGTAATTGCACAGGTTCAAAAAATGGGTGGAACCGCAGCGTTTATCGATGCTGAACATGCGCTAAACACACCTCACGCAACAGCTCTTGGAGTGAACCTCGATGATCTGCTTATTTCGCAACCGAGCAGCGGTGGCGAAGAAGCACTGGAAATCGTCGACCACCTTGTACGGTCTGCCGCGGTCGATGTTGTCGTAATCGATTCAGTAGCGGCTCTTACTCCCCGTGCCGAGCTCGACGGTGAGATGGGTGATTCATTCATGGGTCTTCATGCCCGATTGATGTCACAAGCTCTCAGAAAGCTCACCGGCAGCATCAATAAATCAAAAACTCTGGTTATCTTTATCAACCAGATTCGATTGAAAATCGGCCAGATTTACGGAAGTCCCGAAGTAACAACAGGTGGAAACGCATTGAAATTCTATTGCTCAGTGCGTTTGGATATCCGAAAGATCGGATGGATAAAAAAAGGTGATGAGATTATCGGTATTCAAAGCCGTGTCAAGGTTGTAAAGAATAAAGTTGCTCCGCCGTTCAAGGTATGTGAATTTGACATGATTTTCGAAGAAGGGATTTCGAAAGAAGGTGAGTTGATTGATCTTGGAGTTGAAAATGGAATTGTCGACCGAGCCGGTGCCTGGTATAGTTTTGGTGATACCAGAATCGGACAGGGCAGGGACAACGCAAGATTGTTCCTGAAAGATAATCCTGACATCGCAAAGAAGATCGAATCTATCGCGCGCCAAAAGTTCAATATTGACAAGTCAGACGCACAAGAACAACCACAGCAAGAAGAATCTACTGCGTGAATGGACTCGGACACAAAGGTTCGAAATTTGGCGGCGCGCTTTCTTGCAAGGCGTGAATACTGTCGAAAGGAATTGATTGAAAAGCTGATCGCTAAAGGAGCGCAAAGACCGGTCGCCGAAAATTGTGTAGACCAATTGGTGCAAGTCGACTTGGTCAGTGATGTTCGGTTTGCCAAAAGTCTGATTGAGGTGCGCATTCGAAAAGGGTACGGTCCACTTAGAATTGCGGATGAATTACGCAAGCGGGGAGTTGAAGCTGATTTGATTTCATCATGTATGGATCAATCAGACGCGCATTGGAATAACAAGCTCAGCGAGCTTATCATGCGAAAATATGGCGACAGTCCAATCGAAAACTTCAAGCAATGGGCTAAGAGGGCTAATTTCCTTCGCTACAGAGGCTTTACATCTGAGCAAATCCAGCAAACGCTTGGACAATACCGCGGTGACGCTTAAACTCAACGTATCCGATATATGGAAACAATAAAACTTAGAAATTTATTTTTGCAGTATTTCTCGGACCGAGACCACGAAGTCGTGCGCAGCAGTCCGTTGGTCCCTGGCAACGACCCGACTTTGCTTTTTACCAATTCGGGAATGGTACAGTTTAAAGATGTCTTTTTAGGATCTGACAAACGACCATATTCTAAAGCGGTAACAGCACAGCGCTGCGTGCGTGCCGGCGGCAAACACAATGACTTGGAAAATGTCGGTTACACCGCACGTCATCATACGTTTTTCGAGATGCTTGGAAATTTCAGTTTCGGTGATTACTTCAAGCGACAGGCCATTGAATACGCGTGGGACTTGCTGGTTAACAAAATTGGACTGTCTCCGGATCGACTGTGGGTCACGATATACATCGAAGATGATGAGGCTGCCGACGTTTGGGGAAATGTGATTCAAGTCCCCAGCGAGCGGATTGTTCGCATTTCTTCATCCGATAATTTCTGGAGTATGGGAGACACCGGACCATGCGGGCCATGTTCAGAGATTTTTTATGATCATGGGCCGCAGATCGAAGGCGGTCCGCCAGGGTCTGAAACGCAAGATGGTGATCGATACGTCGAGTTGTGGAACCTTGTGTTTATGCAGTTCGAGCGATTTGCAGATGGTTCTATGGTACCGTTGCCCAAACCATCGGTCGATACCGGAATGGGACTCGAGCGAATTGCCACCGTATTGCAAAACGTCCAAAGCAATTACGAAATTGACTTGTTTCGCGCACTGATCGATGATGCCGCGACAATTGTTGGAACCAAGGATTTAGAAAGCAAGTCACTGAGAGTGATAGCCGATCATATTCGTTCATCCGCATTTTTGATAACCGATGGTGTTACACCATCGAATGAAGGGCGTGGTTATGTTTTGCGGCGAATAATCCGACGAGCCATTCGACATGGTTACCAGTTAGGTTGTAAAACTGCGTTTTTTCATGAGTTGACAGGATCCTTAGTGGAGCAAATGGGAGACGCTTATCCGGAACTTCGACAGGCAAAACAAAAAGTCGAAGGCGTACTGCGTCGAGAAGGTGAGAGGTTCTCCAAAACCTTGGATCAGGGAATCAAGATGCTTGAAACAGAGGTCAGCGTACTATCAGGGAATGAACTCCCCGGACAGATTGCATTTCGTCTCTACGATACCTATGGATTTCCGCTGGACCTGACTGCTGATTATCTCAGGGAAATACAGTTAAGCGTTGACATCGAAGGGTTTGAAGCGTGTATGGAACGCCAGCGAGAACGTGCAAAATCAAAAAGTAAATTTGATGCTATTGACAAAAGTGGTCCGACGATTGAAGTTGAGGTGAACTTTACCGGTTACCAGACGCT
Organism: Arenicellales bacterium; assembly: GCA_965214785.1. Taxonomy (GTDB): domain Bacteria; phylum Pseudomonadota; class Gammaproteobacteria; order Arenicellales; family JAJDZL01; genus JAJDZL01. Next base: position 558,284 of record OZ243975.1, read on the forward strand.
TGACGACAGTTCTGAAGTGATTGCCTTGATACGTGATAACGCACAAACAGATACGATCAGCCAAGGCGACCAGGCGATGGTAGTTTTGCACTCGACACCTTTTTATGCAGAAAGCGGAGGACAGGTTGGTGACACCGGCAGGATTTGGAATCGTGACTTTGAGTTTTCGGTTACAGATACTCAATACCTTGCGAACAAGGTGGTCGGTCACATTGGTGTCGTTGGTTCTGGCAGCGCAAGCATCGGTGATGAGGTTCAAAGTGCTGTTTTTGCTGACAAGCGCAAGGCAACTATGAATAATCATTCAGCGACGCATCTTTTGCATTCAGCGTTGAAGCAAGTGCTTGGCACGCATGTTCAGCAAAAAGGCTCATTGGTAGCGCCTGATCGATTGAGATTTGACTTTTCTCATGACAGTTCACTTGATCACGATGAGATTCGGGAAATTGAAATCATCGTGAATAACCAAATTCAAGAGAATCATCCGGTTACCAGCACATGGATGGAAATAGACGAAGCGAAAGCTCAAGGTGCTGAAGCGCTTTTCGGTGAAAAGTATGATGACAATGTCCGCGTAATTGAAATGGGCGAGACTTCACTTGAACTGTGCGGTGGCACCCATGTTGAGCGAACAGGAGATATTGGACTGTTCAGAATAATTCACGAATCCAGTATCGCTTCAGGCGTCCGGCGCATTGAAGCGCTAACCAGTGAGCAGGCAGTGGCGCAAATGCAAAGTGATGCATCTGTCGTTGCTCAAATGGCACGCTTGCTGCATACCTCAGCCAGTGAGCTTGAAGAAAAAATTCAACTGCTCATGCAAAATTCCCGCAAACTTGAAAGACAAGTGTCAGATCTTAAAGCACAGCTGGCTACAGGCGGGGCATCGTCGGCGGAACTGCCAATCAAGACTTTCGGTGACGTGAATCTTCTGACTACCCGTCACGACGAGGTCGATGCGAAGGATCTACGAAAAATTCTCGCCAAAATGCAACACAAAGTCCCCTCTGGCATCATTGTTATCGGTTCTGTAAACAAAGGCAAGGCTACGTTAATGTGTGCGGTTTCCGCAGATTTGACAGATCGATATCATGCGGGAAAAATTATTAGTGAAATTTCACCAATAGTTGATGGTAAAGGCGGTGGCAAGCCACATATGGCCCAAGGTGGCGGCAGTAAAGCTGAAAATATCGACAATGCATTAGCAGCGGTAGCGCAAATTATTGCATAATTCACCCTTTTTGCTGCTTAAAAGGATTTGTTTCGGTCTTTTTGTTTGCACTTTGCACTTTTATTCATCCGGTAAAAGGACTCGTGGCACTTATAGTTGAAAAATTTGGCGGAACCTCTGTTGCCGACATTGAGAGAATTAATCATGTCGCGAATCGGGTCATCCGTACCGCTCAACAAGGCAATCAGGTGGTTGTCGTGTTATCCGCAATGGCTGGAGAAACCAATCACCTGATACAACTTGCGAATGCGGTTTCAGACAATGCCCCTTCTCGAGAACTGGACATGCTTATGTCAACTGGCGAGCAGAAAACCATAGCGCTGCTCAGTATGGCTTTGGCTCGCGAAGGCTGCAAAGCGAAATCGTACGTTGCAAGCCAGATACCGATCGTAACAAGTGATAAACATGGAAAAGCCCGTGTTCAAAAAATAGACCAGCAAAAGCTTATCGCAGATCTGGAAAACGGATTCGTTACTGTCGTTGCAGGCTTTCAGGGTGTTACAGAAGATCAGGAGATTACCACCTTGGGACGAGGTGGATCAGATACAACCGCTGTTGCATTAGCCGCTGCACTCGGTGCAGATGAATGTCGGATCTATACTGATGTCGATGGTGTAATGACAGCTGATCCGCGGGTAGTTCCGGATGCGCAGGTGTTAAAACACATTACTGCCGAAGAGATGCTGGAGTTGTCCAGTGTTGGTGCAAAAGTGTTACAAATTAGAGCCATGGAGTTTGCACATAAATACAACGTTCCGCTTCGGGTTTTATCTTCGTTTAATGATAGTGAAGGAACATTGATTACCTCAGAGGAATCTTCTATGGAACAGCCCTTGATTACAGGCATTGCTTACAACGCAAATGAAGCGAAATTAACCGTTCGCGGGGTGCCTGACCGCCCAGGTATCGCTTCGAAAGTATTTGGTCCGATCGCAGATGCACAAATCAACGTCGACATGATTGTTCAAAATGTTGGAAGCGACAATAATACCGATGTAACTTTTACTGTAGATCGCAGTGAGTACCACGCCAGCCTAGATATTCTTGAGCAGATCAACCGCGATATCGGCGCTGAACAAATCGTTGCCACCGACGATATTGCCAAGATATCTTTGGTCGGCGTTGGAATGCGCTCTCACTCGGGTATCGCGACAAAGATGTTCTCTACATTGGCTGCGGAAGGAATCAACATTCAAATGATTTCGACTTCGGAAATCAAGATTTCGGTGATCGTGGATCAGAAATATGTTGAACTCGGGGTGAGAGCACTGCACAGAGCGTTCGATCTGGACAGTGCGAATTCTCCGAAAGCTGAATCAGTTCCTGTAGCGACAGATTAGTTCACACTATAATAACCGGCGCCAAATGAGTGTAAAAATGCATACAAAAATAACTCTACTGGCCTTGGAAAACACACGTTCTGCAAAAGCAAGTTCAGAAAGTCAAAGGTAGAGTCCTTTAGAGAATCGCCTTGACGGAGTTTGATTTATTCAAACTCACCAAAATGATAATAGATCAGCAGTTAATCTAGGAGGGAAGGTGTTGATTTTAACGAGACGGGTCGGAGAATCCATCAAAATCGATAATAAAATCACTGTAACGATTCTCGGTATAAAGGGCAATCAAATTCGTTTGGGAGTAGAAGCTCCAAAGGATGTTGCGGTTCATCGGGAAGAAATTTTTGAACGTCTGCGCACTACAGCTGCAGACGAGTGAGAAATTTAGCGTAGGCAATCTTGGCTTACACATCAATTGGATAATCTATCACCAAAGGAGAGGTGGCCGAGTGGTTGAAGGCGCTCCCCTGCTAAGGGAGTATGGGCAACCCCCATCGAGGGTTCGAATCCCTCCCTCTCCGCCACGCATGGCAGATAGAATTATCAATGCAATAACAGATGGTATCCAACATTTATATGCGCCCGTAGCTCAGCTGGATAGAGTACTAGACTACGAATCTAGGGGTCGGGGGTTCGAATCCCTCCGGGCGCGCCACTGTCACACTAAAGTTGTGTGGCTGCAAAGGAGCATTACATGTGCGGCCGGTTCAATATATTGACGGATGTCGAAACACTGATGTCGACATTCGAGATTTTGCGTGACGATATCACCTTTGAAGAATATACACCGCAATACAACATCAGTCCTTCACCGAGAAACACGCCAATTAACACGGAAAATTTCGAAAACCTCTCCTATATTCCAATCATAGTATCCAGCCAATCGGGTCGCAGAGCAATGCAGTCGGCACTTTGGCCATTGGTACCGTCTTGGGCGGGAGACACAGTTCCAAAATATTCCACTGCAAATGCCAGGTCAGAAACCATGGCTGAGCTTGCAAGTTTCAGAAATTCATGGCGCAGGTCGCAGCGGTGTCTGATTCCTGCCAGTGGTTTCTATGAGTGGCAAAAACTTCCTGAACAACAACACAAGCAACCGTGGCATATACACCACAAAGACCAGCGGTTAATGAGTTTTGCGGGATTGTGGGAAACCGGCAAGTCGATGGAAGGGCAGCCATTTGTATCTTGTGCCATCATAACAACACAGGCCAACCAGTTAATGAGTGAAATTCACAACACCAACCAGCGCATGCCGGTGATTATTGAACCTGAAGACAGGGATATCTGGTTGACAGGTACAGCGAGCGAAGCGGTAAGCTTGGCGACCACTTACCGAGACGGAAGTCTAACAGCAAATCCAATATCAACAAAAATCAACAATCCCCGATATACCAAGAGCGACTGCATCGAACCGGTCGAACAAGCCAGCGTTCAGTAATCAAATTATCGGATCCGATATTCGCTCGCCGCTTTGCGGTTGACAAACCATCCGCGCAACTTCATGAAACCCAATCAATCCAGAAAAAAGTCGAAGCGACAGGTAACAACAAAATCAGCTGTCGTTGACTTTGTGAGTTTTAAACAAACCCGACTGAAGGCTCAGCACGGAACGATTAACGTTTTTGCAGAAGAAGACTCGAGGAATGATTTAAAACTGCTGCCGGGCGATCGTGTCGAATATCAGGAAATTCAGTTTGGTCGAGAAAACCGAACGGCAGCCCGAGCCTTTTCCGTTCACAGGAAAGCACACTATCAGGTGGTGATGAGAGTGCCTGCAAAAGTCGCAGTTACAAACCGAACTCCACATTTAATCCCAGTTGGCTTGCCCCATATACAGCCAATTTCAATGAATGCAGAGAAACTTCCTGGTAAACCCGGTACACATGTATTGGTTACTGTAAGCAGACAATCTGGCGCAAAAAGAAACAGTGTTATATGGAATATCAAACATATAAATAGAATATTGAATAATCAACTTGAGATAGCTGATGCAGTCGCATTGACTCGATTCGGGATTGACGAAAAATGGAAAACAAGCATCAAGAGTGATTGTGACAGTTTTAACACACGTTCGATTAAGCTGGACAAATTTCGAGAAGATCTTCGAGAATTGCCTTTTGTGACAATCGATCCCGCAACTGCGAAAGACCATGATGATGCGATTTACTGCGAAACATTAGGCAAAAACAAGTTTCTTCTGATGGTTGCCATCGCTGATGTGTCTGAGTACGTTGTCCCGCAATCGTCTATCGACAAAGAGGCGTTTTTTCGGGGGGCAACTATCTATTTGTCAGACAGGTCAGTGCCGATGATTCCAGAGGTTCTTTCCAGTGACCTGTGCTCACTTGTGCCGGAAGAAGATCGGCTTGCCATTGTCTGCAAAATGACTGTGTCAAACGACGGTGACATCGACTCTTATCAGTTTGTTGAGGCGGTTATCAGGTCTCATGCGAAACTGAAATACGAAGAAGTCTTGCCTGATGATTCAACAACTCAACACACTCCAAAGGTCTCGGAGAATCTAAAGAATTTATTTAATTTGCATCAGGTTCTGCTGGACGCTCGTGATTCAAGGAAGGCCTTGGTACTTGATATACCCGAAGCACGGTTGATTTTTAATGACAATAAGACAGTCGAGAAGATATCGATCGTTGAAAGACTCAAATCACATAGCCTGGTAGAGGAAATGATGCTTGCAGCAAATATTTGCGCTGCTGGCTTTATCAACGAGCATTACCCGAATGGAAGCATGTTCAGAGTCCATGACGTTCCTCCGGATGACAAGGCCACAGTACTTGGAGAATTATTGGACAGTCTCGGGATATTCTTGAACATGGGCAGTTCGATAACCGCAGAAGAATACTCTCATATATTTGATCAGGTCAGAGATGACGATGATTTGCTATTCGCACTTCAGTTTCAACTTTTGCGCAGTCTGTCTTTAGCGGTTTATTCCAAGCAAAAAGGTATACACTTTGCTTTGAACTATCCAATCTACACGCATTTTACCTCTCCCATTCGCAGGTATCCGGATCTGGTTGTACACCGCTTGATTAAATCGAGATTGCGCAAGACCGGATATGACATGTCCACTTGTGACTTTGAACATATTGCTAACCGGTGTTCTTACTTGGAAAGACGTGCTGAATCGTGTGAAAGAGAGGCCAAAAGACGACTGATTGTCAATTATGTGCAAACCAGAATCGGAGAAGTGTTTCAAGGAGTGGTAATTGATGTGAAAAATTTTGGATTATTCGTACAGCTCGATTCCCCTTATTGCGATGGATTGGTGGCTGTTGAAGATTTGGGGTATGAATATTTTCAATACAACAAACATGCCAATCAATTGGTGGGAACAACTACAGGAATGGCTTTCGGGATCGGAATGCGAATCTCAGTATCGGTGAGCGAAGCTGATCATGAAAACGGCAGGATATCCTTTAAGTTAGCAGATGAATATGAACCAATGCCGCATCGTAAGAAGCGGAAAAAACAGCGAAGAAGAAGATGAATGTGATATTTGGAATACACGCGGTGAAGTCAGCTTTATTGCATAAGCCCGCGAATGTAAAGACTGTACTGGTCAATGAGAAAAGAAATGATAAGCGTTTAGCGCAACTGGAACAGTTGGCGCGTGACAATGGCATACAGCTGCTGAAAGCAGAAAAACAGAATCTCAGTGAAGTTGCCGAAAGTGACAATCACCAAGGGGTGGTTGCCTATCTGGCGCCACCTCAACGACAGGAACACGTGAAAATCACACAATGGCTGAAAGGCTTGAGCCAATCTCGAGTGATTGTTGTTCTTGACAGTATTGGAGACCCGAGAAATATGGGGGCCTGTATTCGTAGCGCAAATGTCGCTGGTGTCGGCGGTGTCGTGGTATCCAAAAGCAGAGGCTGCTCGATCAATGCTACAGTTTCAAAAACTGCAGCCGGTGCTGCCGAATCCACAGCTATTTATCAATCATCAAACTTAGTCAGAGATTTAGAAACCTTAAAGTCTAAAGATTATTGGGTAATCGGATTCGACCCTGATGCCAACGAATCTTTGTATTCCACCGACCTTACTGAAAAATGCGTATTGGTATTTGGCAGCGAAGACAAAGGGCTTCGATTGCAGACCAGGCATAAATGCGACTTGCTGGCTAAGATTCCCTCAAACGGTCAGGTGGACAGTTTGAATGTATCGGTCGCCGTCGGTGTGGTGACGTTTGAATCATTGAGGCAAAGTCTGAACTTGGAAAGCCGATAGCATTAATTCGGTGTCGAATTATCCGTACTATTGGGCATTCACCATACGACAGTGACGCTAACCGACGAGTCACTCGTACCTTTCCTGTGCGTGATCCTCGGTTGATAACCCTGTTGGACTCGCATTCGAAATCCGGCGCCAGACGGTGACGAGCCATGGCTGGTGTGACCGCGGTCGTCCAGTCGGGCGGTAGTAGTGATGCAGTTCTTCAAAACCCGCTTCGCTCACGTAGTTGCGCCAAGTTTGCAGGTCATAAAAACAGCCATATCTGCCATCAACCCAGCCTTCATCGTTGTTGCCCCGCGGGTTCGAGCACAACAAGACTCCTCCCACCTTCAAAGTCGCAGCGAGATCGTTGAGTACCCGTACAATCTGGCTGGAAGGCACGTGAAAAAGACAAGCGTTGGCAAAAATTCCATCGAAACGGGCAGGTGGCAATTGAAGATTGAGAAAGTTCTGATGCAGTACTTCACAATCGGTTGTGCTTCGGGCGATTTGAACGAACTCGCTTGAGCCGTCGAGGCCTACCACCTCGTGACCAAGTGCCTTGAAGTGACAAAGGTCCCGACCGGGTCCACAACCGAGATCAAGAATAACGTGAGGACCGTCTCCCTCGATTGCCTCAAGCAATGCGTTGATATTCTGGCTGACATCATGATCTGCCGTACCGTTACGGTAAGCAACCGCCATGCGGTTATAGTTCGAAATGGTGGTGGACGAAATACCTTGCGCCTGATTCGAAATGAAATCACTCATTTTGAAAGATTCCATCGCGCATGGGCAAGCACCAAGGAAGTCTCAATCTGGCGTACGGGTGTACTCCGGTGTCTTGTTAGCAGTGCAGACTTTTGTGATTGTGATGCCAGTTTGAACTCGTGGTGCTGGTAGAAATCAATCGCCCAATGAGCTGTTGCCCAGGTACCGATGAGGACTGCGTAATCAAGACGCGTATAAAGGCCTGTAAGCAGTGTCGAACCGAACCCGGTACGCTGATGTTCGGGTGCCGCGTATGCATGTCGAATCAAATCCACATCTTCAACTATTTGAACACCCATTACGTCGACGAGTCCAACTGCGGTAATTTCGTAACCATCAAAAGTGACTCCGCGGTAATTTCATCAGTCAGTTCCTGTTCGGGCGTGTAAGGATTCTTCACCGATCGGTAGGGATTACTCCTTGATAAACTTCAGCAACCTCATTTATGCCCGCAATAACTCATAAGTTGACAAGAGGCGAACGAACTGTTCAGGATTAGAGCGGATCGTTATTGAGTGATGAGGCAGTGAACTTAGGCCAGGGTACCGGTACAGCTGCTTCCAGCCCCGGCGGTACATCCAAAACAGTGTGAGTCAATTGCGATTGCATCGTTTGCAATCTGTTGTGCGTTGATATCCCACAAGTATCTTTCCTCTTTCCACCCGGCATTGATATCCAACATCTGATTGAAGTCACAATCATAAACTCTGCCCAACCAGTCAATACTTAATAGATGTCTGCACATCAATGCATCGATTGTACCGGCGTTGAAGTTCTCGGAAAGAAGATCCATATAAGCGTCATATTGACCGTTTTGCTCAAGGTAATGGCGAAATCTGCTCACTGGCAAATTCGTTAAAGTGTAAAGATTGTTGAAACGGATATTGAAATCTTCAAACAATCGGGTTTTGTATGTTTGTTCCAACTGTTCTTGGTTCGGTGGCAAAAACGCACCACCGGGGTTGTAAACGAGGTCGAGCGTCAAATTATCGTCAATACCATAACCGAATTCGTTGAGTTGCTGCAGCGCGCGGATACTCTTGTCGAAAACACCTTTTCCACGCTGTGCTTCGAGATTTTCCTGTGTGTAACACGGCAAAGAGCAGACTAATGTAACCTTGTTTTCGGCATACCACGCACCTAAATCTTCCTGACCCGGTTCAAACAATACGGTCAAATTGCATCGTGACAAAACATGCATATCGAAACTAAGGCATGATTCTACGAATTTTCGAAAGTGTGGATTCATCTCTGGAGCACCGCCTGTAATATCGACATTCTCGATGCCGTTGGCTGCGCTCCATTCGACGATCTTGCTCATCGTTTCCCACGTCATGATTTCCGTTCTTTTCGGTCCTGCATCAACATGACAGTGATTGCATGCCTGATTGCATAATTTACCGACGTTCACCTGAAGGTCTCGAATTTGCTTGCGCCTCAGTCTTCCGATTCCATTTTCCAGCAACGTCGAATAGAAGTTGTGGCGGTATTTACCACTGCAAGGCGCGCCACTTCCCCCGTTGGAGGTATGAGCGTCTTCAAACGCAACTATAGGAACAACAACTTTCATCTCAGTGAACTTCTACAGGCGAACGCTTACTTCAGAAAATGTTTTCTGATGAAGTAGTCTATTGAAATACGTCCCGGTCCGCGCAGTGTGAGCGCCAGGAGAATCAATCCCCAAATTTGATGCTGTGCGATTCCCGCAGCATTCAGTGTCGGGTATGAAATCACCGCGACAATATTGAAAAGGAACAGTGATCCGGCTGCGAACCTTCCAGCGAATCCGAAAGCCAGCAATATCGGCAACGTCAGTTCCGCAAAAGTTCCCATGTAGGCAGCCAGTTCAAACGGAATAATCGGCACAACATATTCATATTCAAATAGATACAAGGTTGTATCGAAATTTGCTATTTTTGTGAGTCCGGATTTCCAAAATACGTTGGCAACCCAAAGGCGTAACAGCAAATCGGCGATAGGAGCGCCGCATTCGAGCACGCATAAAATTTTATTGCAATTACTACCAATAAAAGAATTCTTGAACATTTTTCAAACCCGATGCTTGGTGATTATTTGAGGTTAGTTGTTGCTGACAGTGAGCCCTGATATTGACATGGTCTCAAATATCTCACTTAATCGCAATTCCAAATTGTAACTTGGATTGAATGAAAATAATTGAGTAACCGCTTCACCCAGGGTAATTTCTTTGTCAATTAGGTCAACAAAAAGGTGTAGATCATCGTCAAGCAAAATCGCGACGGTTTGATTATTTTGACGAACAATCATTACGTGTTGACCTGGGCCAGCAACATTGGGAGGTTCACTGATGTCGTCGAAGTTCAATGCGAATTTCCAAATCTCATATATCGGATACTGCGATGAGACCAGGTGGGTTGACGGGTGCAGTTGCAAAACAACCTTTTCGTGAAGTTCGCTTGGAATCTTTGCCAATTCATCGATTTGCAATGCCGGCTTAGCCAAGGCACGCATTGCACGATGGTAACACCAGTCCATCTTCGCAATATCGGGCAGATACTTCAAGTTTGAGAGTTGTTCAATATTAAGGATAAATTCACTGAGATGTTTTCCATAGTTCGAAATGTCACCGCTTGCAGGGGGGTAGGCGGTACGGTATTTATTCGCCATGAATTTAAAATACTCTTCGCCCACAAGAGCACATGTCGCAGGATATATATCCTGCAGCGCCTCGGCTAAAGTTGTGCGGATATTGTTGCTGTAAATCTGAAGTCTTCGAGTCGGTTCGATTCCGTTTTCACTGATGCAGTCAGTTATGCAGGTCTCGTGGTTTTCGAATACCTCCTGTACAAAATTCTGTTGAAGTTCACGCAGCAGCACGTCGAGTCTCTGTCAGGAAATTTCTTGCAATTCTCGCTTCGTCAAGCAGAACTGAAAAATCTGGCAAGTCTTTGTCCCACTCGATCAGGGTGGGTGCATGCACAAATCGTGCACAGGCGTATCGGTATAACTCCCATACATCGGAACACACCCTCTGGTCGTGTGTGTCAATACGGATCTCACCGTCAGGCAACTGTTTGAGAGTATGACCAGCGAGATGCATTTCAGAAACGAACTTCGGTTCCACATGTGCAATGAATTCAGTTGCGTCAAATCCGTGATTGCAAGCATTTACATAAACATTGTTGATATCCACCAGCAACCCGCAATCACTTTGCTGAGCAACCTGATTGATAAATGCCCATTCAGGCATAGCCGATTGAGTGTATTCAAGATAGGTAGAAGCGTTTTCAACCAATATTTGTGTGCCAAGATAATCTTGCACTTGTTTAATTCGATCTGTCAGGTGATCTACAGATTCTTGTGTCATTGGCAACGGCAGCAAATCATGCAGGTACACGCCATCAATTGAGCTCCAAGACAAGTGTTCAGAAATAAGAGCAGGTCGATATTGATCGACAAGTCTTTTGAGTTGTTTAAGGTGGGTTTCGCTAAGCGGGTCTGTTGAACCCAATGACAGGCCTACGCCATGGAAACTGAGCGGATAATTTTGTCGGATTAACGACAGGTAAGTATGCGGTGCGCCACCTAATCCAAAATAGTTTTCCGGATGAACTTCAAACCAATCTATTGGATGTGGCTTTGATGTAGCCGCTTCGTAATGTTCACCACGCAACCCGATTCCAATTGCGTTAGCTGGAATCAAGTCGGTGGCCATATATGACTTGTTCGCGTCAGAAAGCGAATTACGAAGCCGCTTCAGTGCTTCCGCCAGTCAATTTTTCGCACAATCCAGCTGGGACTACTACGAATGCATCACCTTGGTCATCAGCAGTAGATGTACCAGCACATGAGCTGTTTGAGGTCTGGCAATCGTTCTTGCCAGCTTTGGCTACACCGTAACATTTTTCTTTATCGTCACCAGCGTTGGCTGTACCGACCATTGTAAGTGTGCTCAATGCAAAGGCACCAGCAATCGCTGTTGAAAGAAGAGCGTTCCGTGTTTTCATAAGTTTCTCCAAATTAGTAGATTAAACACAAAAATATTTATTGTAGGTTACTTTGACAATACTCTATTTGAAAAGTTCACAAAATTTCCGTGCGAACGCGAATGTTTGTTTAAATCTTGCTGGGAAGTAACAGCACTTTTCATATCAATCTTGTGTCTCAGCAAACTCGAAGCGCTGAGGATATTCGCATAAATCGAATATCTTACAAGACCCACAAAGCGGTTTTCTGGCAATGCATGTATAGCGTCCATGCAGTATCAGCCAGTGATGAGCGTCTTTTAAAAACTCTTTTGGAACCGTTTTCATAAGCTTGTTTTCCACTTCGTCAACGGTTTTTCCAGGAGCTAAACGCATTCGGTTCGAGATTCGAAATATATGGGTGTCAACTGCAATTGTCGGTTGCCCAAATGCTGTATTCAAAATAACGTTTGCTGTTTTACGACCGACACCAGGCAGACTCATCAATTGTTCTCGGGTATCGGGCACTTTGCCTTCAAACTTGTCTGCCAGAATTGTCGACATTGCAATGACATTTTTTGCTTTGTTGTTAAATAACCCAATTGTTTTGATCGAATCTTTAAGTCGTTCAAGTCCAAACTTCATCATGGATTGCGCATCGTTCACTTGACTGAAAAGGTCTTGTGTAGCTGCGTTGACGGACTTGTCAGTAGATTGTGCCGACAGCACCACTGCAACCAACAGCTGAAATGTGTTGTCGTAGCTCAGTTCAGTTGTTGGTTTTGGATTAGCCGCACGAAGGCGGGAAAAAATTTCAGTCCGCTTGTCTTTGTTCATATGCCAGCATTACTTTGACGGTAAGATTTGAGCAGATGATCGTTTCTGTTTTTTCCAACGCCTGGTTCTTTCTCTGTTAACCGCCTCGCGGATATGACGCCGCAGTTCAGATGAGTTCGCTGCAGGGGCAGGTGGCTCATCGGATGAATCTAGTCTGAGTTTTCGTCGCTTGGCTAGAGTTTTCCAATAACTGACTTCATGATCATCAAAATGTGGCCATCGTTGGCCTGGCGTTTTGAGGTGGTATTCGATCAGGTCAATACAGTCAACAGGACAGTGACTCACGCACAGTCCGCAACCTGTGCAGTTTTGCTGCAAAACACTGTGCATATGTTTGGCTGCGCCAATAATCGCATCGGTCGGACACGGGGCAATACACAAGGTACAGCCGATACAGTCTGCCTCTCGAACGACTGCTGTCAATCTTCCTGTGAACGGTTTACAGTCACTTGCAAGATTAACGTCAGGACGGTCAATCAGCTGGGCAAGAGCGGTAATGGTGACATCGCCACCGGGTGGGCAGCGGTTGATATCTGTGCGTCGTTCGTGCAGCGCTTTTGCGTAATCCGCACAGCTGGGAAAATCACATTCGGTGCACTGCGTTTGAGGCAAACACTGATCAATATCTTCCAAACTGATGTGCCGTTCACCTGGCATTTGACAACTTACCTGACCTGAACGCCAGGTTTTACCGCCGCACCCGGGTCAATCAGCCACAAACCGTCATCTCCACCGGCTGCCAGAACCATCCCTTCTGACACGCCAAATTTCATTTTCCTGGGCGCAAGATTTGCACAAATCACAATATTGCGACCAACCAGGGATTGTGGGTCGTAATGGCCTTTGATTCCAGCGAAGATTTGTTTACAAACGCCGCCTGAGTCAACTTTCAGGCGAACCAGTTTTTCTGAATCTTCGACATCATCTGCTTCCAGTATCCTTGCTGTTCTCAAATCAACTTTTGCGAAGTCATCAATCGATATGAATTCCGCTTCATTTTGCTGTTGCTGTTCATCTTCTTTAGAATCTTCCACCATTGCATCTACATCCTTTTGCTGAATTCTTGTCATTAAGTGCACGAAACCGGAAATCTTGTGATCAAACAAGGGGACGTCTGTTTGGTCGAATGAGTCAATAGTGTCGTTTAAAAATTCACTGACTCTGCCAGTTAATTCCGGGACAACGGGTGCGAGGTAGCAAACCAGGACCCGAAACATGTTTATCCCTTGCGTACAAACCGCATGCAGTTTCTCGCGTTGATCGCCATCTTTGGACAAGACCCATGGTTTTTCGTCATTTATATACTGATTGGCGCGGTCTGCCAGAGCCATGATCTGCCTCATTGCCTGAGAATATTTTCGGCCTTCGTAAGCCTCGACAATCGAGGCTCGCGCTGTTGTCATTTCTGCGAACAATGCCTCATCATCAAGACAACTTCCTAACTGTCCATCGAACTTCGCGGTAATAAACTTGGCACAACGGCTTGCGATATTGACGAGTTTGCCAATTAGGTCTGAATTGATTCGCTGTATAAAATCCTCAAGATTCAGATCAATATCTTCGATGCGGTCGTTTAACTTGGCGGCATAGTAATAACGCAAGTACTCCGGATCGAGGTGTTTTAAGTAAGTACGTGCAGTGATGAAAGTGCCACGGGATTTCGACATCTTTTTGCCGTTTACTGTGACGAACCCGTGAGTAAATACATCAGTGGGTTTGCGAAATCCTGAGCCATGGAGCATCGCAGGCCAAAACAGCGTGTGGAAATACAAAATGTCTTTGCCGATAAAATTGTAGAACTCCGTTGCCTGCGAGTCTTTCATATACGCATCAAAGTCCAGATTTTCTCGTTCGCAGAGATTTTTGAAGCTTGCGATATAACCGATTGGAGCATCCAGCCAGACATAAAAGAATTTATCTTTTTCTTCTGGAATTTCAAAGCCAAAATAGGGCGCATCGCGTGAAATATCCCAGTCAGTCAACCCCACATCAAACCATTCCTTCAGTTTATTTTTTGCTTCATTCTGACTCAGTTCGCTGTTAACCCACTGTTGAAGCATGTCACCGAAGTCGCTGAGTTTGACAAACAGGTGCTCTGATTCGCGCAGCTCAGGCGGATTGCCCGATAAAACTGAAACAGGATTAATTAAATCAGACGGGGAATATGTTGCTCCGCACTTCTCACAACTGTCACCGTACTGATCTTCACCGCCACAACGCGGGCATTGGCCTTTGACAAATCGGTCCGGTAAAAACAATCCCTCTTCGGTGTCATATGCTTGAGAGATCACCTTACGATGGATATGGCCATTTTTTTTCAGTTCGAGATATATGAAACTTGACAGCTCCCGGTTTTCTTCGGAATGGGTGGTGTGAAAATTGTCAAATTGAATATGAAAATCCCTGTAGTCATTTTCGTGTTCTTCCTTATATTTTTCGATCACCTCCTCAGACGTTATTCCTTGTTTGCGTGCGAGAAGCATGATCGGCGTCCCATGTGCATCGTCGGCGCAGACATAGTGACACTCGTTGCCTGCCAGGCGCTGTGCACGAACCCAAATATCCGTTTGGATGGCTTCGACCATATGCCCAAGATGAATGGGACCGTTGGCGTAAGGCAACGCACTGGTGACTAGAATTTTACGAGACATGGTATTGGTATCTTATCGGGGGGTTAATTACGTTCAAAATTCAGTAAATCAATGGCAGGTAAGGCAGTGGTTACATTCAAAAAACAACGAAACACATTGTCTTTGTGGAATAATCTGCCAAGTGTCAAATATTGACACCGAATCTGCGTTTGTGCGCAAAGGGTAAATGTCTGCCCTATGTTACAATAATCGCACGAATCGGCCACTATACAAACTCCAGCGATAATAAAAGTTGCAATTTTATTGTATTTATGACCGCTTGTCGTCTTTACAACGAAGGCAAACTGTCAATTCGTTCAAACAAAACAAATATTTATCTCATGGCAATCGTAACGAAATCCAGTATTGAAACTGCTCTGGCGAAAATCGTTGATCCGCACACGGATTCATCACTGCTGGAAGACAAGAAGTTAAAAGACATATCAGTAGACCATGGAATAGTGGACTTGACTGTTGCGCTCGGGTATCCAGCGAAAAGCTGGTTGCCTGAACTGGAACGTGAAATTCGAGAAACTCTCCAACCTTTGGATGGAGTAAGTGATGTTCGTATTAAGACGGATTCGAAGATATATTCTCACTCCGTTCAAAAAGGAGTCTCTCCAATCTCCAATGTCAAGAATATGATTGCGGTCGCTTCAGGCAAAGGTGGCGTGGGCAAATCGACAGTTTCGGCTAATTTGGCACTTGCGCTATCAGCTGAAGGTGCAAAAGTGGGCATTTTGGACGCTGATATTTACGGCCCAAGTCAACCGAGAATGCTGGGTGTTCGCGGTAAACCACAGTCGAAGGACGGAAAGTCGATGCAGCCGGTATACAGTTATCACCTGCAAACCATGTCGATTGGTTTTTTGATTGAAGAAGAAACCCCGATGATCTGGCGCGGCCCTATGGTGACACAGGCACTGGAGCAATTGCTGAATCAGACATCTTGGACTGATTTAGACTATCTGGTGATCGACTTGCCCCCTGGAACTGGCGACACACAGTTGACACTGGCTCAGCGAGTGCCCGTTAGCGGAGCGGTAATTGTAACCACACCGCAAGATATTGCTTTGCTGGACGCCAGGAAAGCTTACCGGATGTTTGAGAAAGTCGAAATTGATGTGCTGGGTGTGGTTGAGAACATGAGCAGTCACATATGCCGTCAATGCGGTCATCAAGAGCATATTTTCGGTGAAGGCGGAGGACAGCGCATGGCGCAAGAATACGGCGTGTCCTACCTCGGTGGGGTTCCATTGGATGTTCGAATTCGCAGTGATGCCGATAACGGCAGGCCTACTGTTGTCAACGATCCTGATGGCGAAATCGCGAAAGTCTATCGCAGCATCGCTCGAGCATCTGCAGCGAAACTTTCCAAGCGCAAGAAAGATTTCACCAGCGATTTTCCGTCAATCGTTATTCAAAATACCTGACAGGTTTTGATGATGCCGGTAATGTCCGACAATTGGATCCGACGAATGGCTGTTAGCGAGCGCATGATCGACCCGTTTGTACCGTCGCAAGTCAGCAAAGTCGATGGCAATCCGGTCATTTCTTTCGGAACATCGAGTTATGGTTACGACATTCGCTGCTCTGATGAGTTCAAGATTTTTACCAACATCAATACAGCAGTTGTTGATCCGAAGTCGTTTTCGGAAGAAAGTTTCGTAGACTTTCAAGGTGATGTTTGCATCATCCCTCCGAATTCTTTTGCCCTTGCAAGAACAGTTGAATATTTCAGAATTCCTCGATCTGTACTGACAATGTGTCTTGGCAAGTCGACCTATGCCCGGTGTGGAATTATTGTTAATGTCACACCGTTTGAGCCGCAATGGGAGGGGCACGCGACATTAGAGTTTTCAAACACAACACCACTGCCGGCGAAGATTTATGCCAATGAAGGAGTCGCTCAGGTACTGTTTCTTCAAGGCGATGAACTGTGTGAGACTTCTTACAAAGACCGTAAAGGAAAATATCAGGGTCAAATCGGAGTGACCCTTCCGGTTCCATAACTTACAAACCCATGTCCGGCAACACTTTCGGAACACTATTTACGCTTACAACGTTTGGCGAGAGTCACGGACCGGCGATTGGCTGTGTTGTCGACGGCTGTCCTCCTGGAATGGAGCTGTCGCAGACTGATATCCAACCCGACCTGGACCGACGTCGACCGGGAAGTTCACGTTACACTACGCAGCGACGCGAGTCGGATGAGGTAGAAATTCTTTCAGGTGTTTTTGAAGGCAAAACTACAGGTGCACCGATTGGAATGTTGATCAAAAATACAGATCAGCGTTCTCGCGATTACTCCAAAATAGCCGAGCAGTTTCGTCCCGGTCATGCAGACTATACCTATTCATACAAGTATGGAATTCGAGATTACCGCGGCGGCGGTCGATCTTCTGCACGCGAGACTGCCTTGCGGGTAGCGGCAGGTGCGATTGCAAAAAAATACCTGGCTCAAAAATACAATGTAACCATCCGCGGCTGTGTAAGCCAGATCGGTGAACTCAAACCCCACGCCGTTCAATGGGATGGCGTAGAGAACAATCCTTTTTTTTGGCCATGCGTCGAGCAGGTCGATGAACTTGAAAAATTAATCAACCAAATTCGAAAGCAGGGCGATTCGATCGGTGCGTGTGTACTGGTTGAAGCGCACAATGTACCGCCTGGATGGGGTGAGCCGATTTACCAAAAGCTTGATACGCAAATTGCCGCCGCCATGATGGGCATCAATGCGGTCAAAGCAGTGGCAATTGGCGCAGGATTCGATTGCGTAAGCATGAAGGGCAGTGAATATCGCGATGAGCTGTCAGCAAACGGATTTCATTCGAACAAGGCAGGCGGGATTGCAGGAGGCATATCTACCGGTCAACCGATCACAGCCAATGTTGCCTTCAAGCCGACTTCCAGTATCGTATTGCCTGGTAAAACGATCGACAGCAGAGGCCGCGAAGTTGAGGTTTCCGTAACCGGCAGACACGACCCTTGTGTGGGGTTGCGTGCGGTACCTATAGTTGAGGCAATGATGGCTTTGGTGCTTGTTGACTTGGCGCTTGTTCATCGCGGCAAGTATGCAGACGTAGCTCCAGATGCCCCTGAAATTTCGTCAGATTCTCGAGTCAAGGCAAGACAGTCGGCAAATGAACCTGTGCAGTCTTCATTTGAAGCTTCAGGGGAAGACTAACGTAAACTGAAAACAATTCGGTCAATAGGCTCAGTTTGTTCAGCACACTGAGTCAATACAGTGAATTACCCAGTTGTTGTTGCGGTTGATCTGTCAAGACCCACACCGGCACTCGATTCGACGAATTGCTCAACAGTGGGATAAGAATCCTTTGAACGAAAATAGTCGGCGCACACTGCGCCGATTTCATTGACAAGGTTGATTTGTTCAATGTCAGTGTTTTTGGAACTGACAAGTTGCACGTGGATTTGTCCTAGTGCATCGAATGTCGGTAAAAACCTAACTGGCGCGTTGAGGTGATAACAGCGGTTGGCTTTATAGATCAGATGAAACAGTTTTTTTATTAATTGGTAATGGACGGCGTCAGCAGCGATGAACGATGCCGGATGGTCAGCGCCGTCGACAAGCGGGATATGATGTTCGCCGATTGTTTCAGAGAGGGTTTTCGCAAGTTGGCGAAATGAAGTAGGTGATTTTGAAGTTTTATTATCCATTGCAAAAGGAATTTTCAGTTTCGAATAAAATAACTGCTTGCCCCCAATCGTTGCTGGTATGAATTGTGCCTGTCAATATACCTGAATAGTTTTTTTCTTTTTTTTGGATATCTGAAATGACCAATAATATTCTTGTAGTTCCCGGTGATGGCATCGGTCCTGAAATTATCGCACAGACAGTGCGAATTCTAGAACAAATACAAGCCTCGACCAATCTCAGTTTAAATCTGGAATACGCTGATCTGGGCGGAAATGCCTATGACAAGACCGGCAGTGCACTGCCTGAACAGACTTTGCAGTTGGCCAAAGACTGTGATGCGATCCTATTTGGTGCCGCTGGCGGGCCAAAATGGGATACGCTGCCTAGAGCCGACAGACCTGAAACCGCTTTACTGAGGTTGCGGCGCGAGCTTGACTTGTTTGCCAATTTGCGTCCCGCAATTATGTTTCCAGCTTTGGCATCGGCATCGTCACTAAAAAACGAGGTTGTATCAGGTCTTGATATTGTGATTCTGCGGGAGCTCACAGGTGGCATTTACTTTGGTGAACCTCGTGGTATGACAACAACTGAATCGGGTAAGAAAGCCTGTATGAACACTTTGATCTACGATGAAGATGAAATTTCAAGAATCGCTCATAGTGGATTTAAGATTGCACGTCAAAGAAAACATCAGTTGTGTTCAATCGACAAGGCCAACGTACTTGAAACAACGGAGTTCTGGAGAGAAGTTGTCTCCAAGATCGGTGAAGAACATTATCCGGATGTGGAATTAACACACATGTTGGTTGACAACGCTGCGATGCAACTGGTTCGCAAACCCAAACAGTTTGATGTTATTGTGACGACGAATATGTTTGGAGATATTTTGTCAGATATATCTGCGATGCTAACGGGATCGATTGGGATGTTGCCTTCTGCGTCCTTAGGGTACGATCAGAAAGGTCTTTACGAGCCTGTGCACGGTACCGCACCGGATATCGCCGGACAAGACAAGGCGAATCCACTGGCGACGATATTGTCTTTGGCAATGCTGCTTCGCTATACGCTCGACGAAGGAGATTTAGCTGACAAAGTGGAACAGGCGGTCGAACGGGTAATAGACAATGGGCTGCGAACCGAGGATATTCACAGTGACGGCATGAAACTGGTTGGTACCGAGCAGATGACGAACGCTGTGATTGATCAACTCCAGGCAATCTTTAACTAGAAATTAGAACACGACAGAGTGATTTTTAAATGAATGGAGAATATGACGTTGCAGTTGTAGGTGCTTCTGGGATGGTTGGCGAAACCTTGCTGAATATTTTGCAAGAACGAAACTTTCCGATTAGAAACATCTATCCGCTAGGTAGTGAACGTTCTGCCGGCTCTACGATCCAATTTAGAAATGAACCGGTAAAGATAGGGCTTTTGTCGGACTTTGATTTTTCACTTGTTCAATATGGATTGTTTTCTGCAGGCGCTAGTGTTTCTGATATTTACGCACCGAAGGCAGCGCAGCTCGGATGCACTGTAATCGACAACACTTCCAGATTTCGCTATGACGCAGACATTCCTTTGATTGTCCCTGAAGTGAATCGACATGAATTGGCGCATCACAACCACTTGATCGCGAACCCTAACTGCTCAACTATCCAGATGTTGGTGGCAATCAAGCCAATCTATGATGCTGTAGGAATTGAGCGAATCAATGTCTGTACCTATCAGTCGGTTTCCGGAGCCGGCCGCACCGCGGTCAATGAACTGGCCAGCCAGACCGCATCATTATTGAATGGCAAAGACGCAGCCGTTTCAGATGGGGCTAAACCGATTGCCTTTAATGTCATTCCCCATATTGATGTCTTTTTAGAAAATGGCTACACCAAAGAAGAAATGAAAATGGTATGGGAAACTCAGAAAATTCTAAATGATGATTCGATTCTGGTCAATCCTACTACCGTTCGAGTGCCAGTGTTTTTTGGTCATTCCGAAGCTGTTCATATAGAGACCAAAGACAAAATAACAGCTGCTCATGCCAGAGAACTGCTTTCGACAAGCAACGGCATAACTGTTATTGACGACCCCTCCCATCTTCAATATCCGACTGCTGCTACCGATGCAGCCAATCGCGATGATGTGTTTGTAGGGCGAATAAGACAGGACATCACGCATGAGCGCGGCTTGAACATGTGGGTCGTGTCTGACAACGTCCGAAAAGGTGCGGCGCTCAACAGCATTCAAATCGCAGAATGCCTGATAAACGGGGATATCTGACTGCGACCACTTGGCGTTTGCTCATCGAGTTTAACAATGAGGTTTATCGTCATTTTATTCAGTTGGCTGGTATTTTCAGCTGCCAGCGCAACCGACTCTATAGAACTTTCGGCTAACGCGCAGGACGCATCGCTCAGCGAACCGACATCATCACCATCTTCGTTTGACGACAAGATTTATCTTTTATCTGTCGTTCGCAGCGAACTTGAGCAGATAACAGGCCCGAACATTACCGAAACGATGAGCACTGTAATGAGCACACTGCAACAAAGCTCAACTAAGCGCACAATATGGTTGGTGATGATCGTGCTTTTTGCATCCGGTTCGTTATTTGTTGGTTCAGTTGTTTTTGAAGTTGTAAGTCGCAGACGACCCAAACGCCTTCGTGTCAAACGAACGCAACGTGATAAACAAACACAAAACAAAAACAATGTTGATCATGAAAGGTTAAGTAAACCGGTTGCCGATCTGTCAGATAAAACGAATCCTTTGCTTGTGAGCAAACTCGATGAGATAGAAAAGCAAATCCGAGAAAAGATCAAAAATGACCGAAACAACTCAGATTTGCATGTCTACCTTTTTGCCTGTTGTGCAGCAAAAGGTGGATTGAAGCGATACGAACAGATGATCAAAGAAGTCTACCCCACTGGTTTGGACAACAGCATTGAATATCATCAGCATATTGCCCAACTTGGTCGATTAGTATCACCGCAATGCAATATGCTGCAAACCGTCACAGATCCGAAATCAGCATATAAGATACAAAAACCCCTATTTGAAGAAACAATGCAGACGGTCTCCCAACTGGGCGATGTTGAAACGATGCTCGATATGTTGAGAGTCTACGCCGAAATGGACACGACCGTGCAAACAGCACAAATAGTCATTGAGGTATTGGTTCAGGGGGATTTCAAACAACGAGAGCGGGCTTTGAGTTATTGTCGCTTGTCGAAAAAAGATCAAGCGTCTTCAACTGCATAATTGCGCAATTGCAGTGCTTCGAGCGCACTGTCCATAAAATTCTTATCAATTGGTGTTGTCGAGTATTTCAATGTATGCAAAGGCGAAACATCCCTCAACAACCATGAAGAATTACAACTGGTACTGACAGTATTTACTGCGGTCGTCGGTATTTTTGATTGTTGTCAAACCCAGTTTTGTCGCCACGCTTGGTATTCGGATAACCTTAAGCGGTAGCGCGCGATGTTGCCTTCGTGGAGGCTCATTATTTCGGTTTCTACGACTTCGACGAATCGTGCCTGATCTGGATTTGACATTTGTTCTGCCGCATATTGCCGCGCTAATGTAACCGTAGCCACTCTATTCATTTTCTCTCGCACAACTTTGGCAATGAACTGGGCGATCAGCACACGGTAACGCAAGCGAAACGGATCAGGTTCACCTAGGGACTGTCGTACTGCCGAGTACCGCGCGCTGGAGCGTTCGTAAGCCCAAACGAACACATCACGCAGAAGTTCGACACGATTCAGTTCATATATGGCCAATACGCCGTCCATATACGCTCGTAGCGGCACGTCAACGAAAGACAGAGGGCAAAGATTGTTGCGCATTAGCGGGATATTCGCTGCGAGACGAGATACTCGCTTGTTAACGTCCTGGAAACCTTGCAGATAAGCAAGATGTACGAGAGCGAAGAAAGCTTGCTCGAATGGGTCCGTTACTACGGTTGCGACATCAAGAACATGTCCAAAACAATCCTCAATTAGCGCAGGCACTTCCAGAGGATGGTAGACGGTCCCTTGAATGCTTACGGGTATTTGTCGAAGGCGGCCGCATGCTTGTGGGTCAGCGAGCAGATTGTCCGAGAGCAGGGCATGTAGATTCAGAATGGTGTACCGGTTGAATCCAATTTCATCGACATGGTCGACGAGCAGTTCGATAGCTGACTTGTGATTCAGGATCATCTGTGCTTCCAGTGCATTCTTGCCTTCAGCAACCTCTCCTAGTTCCAGTAAGCGTTCGGTTTCGAGCAGGGAATAGGTGTTGCCTTCCAGACGACTAGAGTTCCAAGATAAATCGATTAGCAGGCGATTGAATATAGTACGAGCGAAGGTTCCAGCTAGACGCTCGCTACCCGCCGGTCGACCAATATCATGCAGGTGTTTTCGCGTGTTTTGTGGTAAGTAGTAAGTAACGTTGGGACGATAGTCATCTAGAAAGATGCGTTGGTAACCTACTGGCTGTCGATTCGGGATTGGAGCGAGAATTGCCTCCTTGATTGTCTCGGCTTCTGGCGAAATTGGCGGATAAACCTCACTTTTCGCTTTGGTTCTCGCACTATCGGTGTCCGAACCACCATTAGCCGCAATGGTGATGGGAATGCGATAGCGGCGGCCTTTATTCTTCCCTTCGGCAATCAGCCGCTTTTGTTCCACTAATCGGTTGAGGTGGCGCAGCAGCGTCCGCGACGATTTATCGTAAGGTAATTCCTTGCGCAGGGCGCTGATTTGCATGCCTTCCGGTTGTGTTTTTACGATAGTCAGAATGGCATCAAGTTCTGATTCGAGAATTTGCTTTGACATGCAGGCGATTATACGCCATATTAAAATATATAAGACATATAAACACTTATAATGTCGGAAAAATAGATAATATGGCTTATATATTGCTTTTATGACGCATAAATCTTAGTTGCGACACCTTAATTGTCTCTTCTTTTGTATCTCCAACGGTCACGATCGCACGGTGTCGGCGACGCGGCGCACGAGTCATTCTTCGAATAACTGGGGACTATAAAATCGAAAAAAGGGTGCTCGATTTACCGGCGTGATTGTGATTCGGGGCATCATCTGATTCTGCCCAGTAGTGGGGCATCTGCCTTCTTAGAATTATCCCGCCTGTTACGCCACGTTGTAGCCGTCGTTCGTCGGCAAATCTGATGACTATTTCAATTCAATTAGGCGAGTCCGACGCGAATTCCAGGAAGACTGTACTGGGAATAATCGAATTTCATCCCTAAAAGCTAAATTGAATTTCCTTGCCAGCGATACCGGTGCGCACGGTTGTAACTGCGCTGCACAGAAACAATCGAACGAGAAAACCTCAGGTCAGTGTGCGAATTTATCGCAACTCATTCCTTTTCAATGCTTTCAGTCGCTTATATTGAGCGTGCTATTCGCCGTATGTTGAACCGGTGTAGCAAGATCCATAGTGTTGATTGTAGTAAGAATTCGTTCTGTCTAGGATTACTCCGGTAACGGTTATAGGATTTGCACAATAATTACATTGGCGAACCCCGCCGCCGTAACTCCCGGTGTATTGGACGTAACAATCCCAGCAAGGATTGTAGGTCCATATAGTATCCCCGATAGAATCGGTATACCGGGCTCGCGGATTTTTAAGCTGCAATTTGAATTTTTCCTTGCACTCTTGATCAACCGTATCTGCAAGAATATCGATATAAAGTTTCTTGGTTTGTTGATATTGCTGGAAAGTGATTGTTCCACTTATCGCGGTATAGTCATTGCCTGCTTTTGCATCGCCATCTTCAGTGGTGTAGTCATACTTAATCTCAATTCCTGAATCCACGGGACCAGCCAACTTAAGCTCATATTCCATAGTTTCGCCTTCACCCTCAGTGACAGTCGTTGCATGAGCTAGCGGAAAAGAAATGATTAAGACAAATAGCCCTGCAAAAATTTGGCAATGCAGCCACAATTTACGAGGAACGGTGTATAGGTAACGTTTGGCATTCATAATCCTGCACCTCGAATAAGGTTTGTTAGGGGATTGAGGGTTTTTGTGTAAGTCATTGAAAAATATTGTATTTAAAATATATTCCTAAACAACACATTAACCAGCGCTTGTTAATTCTATCTTCTGATCGGATTAATGTCAATTTTCATCGCGAGACTGCGGGACCGAAAATGAAGCACTTGAGCACTGGTTTGGCAATTCGCCCGAGATTGTTCTGTCACTTTGTTCAGTTTTCTGAATCGGCGCGGTAACTGTTCTCGCAGTTCAACTCATCGCCTTTGCACTACAATTCCGTAATGGCGCAATGCCGCAAGAAGTTGCAATTTAAACTCACAAGCAAATCTGACAACCACCTTTGTAGATGAAGAGCAACTCAAAATCATCTGCAATGATAAGTGCAGCGATGACCGCGGCTTGCACGATGAGTGCATCGAAATGCACGTTTGCGACTGCGGTGCGGAATCAGAATCTTCGCAACCGATTGCAGTGCGACAGTGCGATGTTGGAGTTTTTTTACGGTGTGCCGCAAATTCCCTTTTGAATATCTCCTGGTTTCGGACTAATTCACTCCAGTCAAACCTGTGCCACCGCATCAGCAAGATTTTTTACAAAGTCGTGCACCTTTTCAACAACCGAAGGGTTTACTTGACCGTCGCTGTCAATGCTGTTTTTTACAATATCAACAATAGCTGATCCTACAACAATCCCATCAGCTTTGCGGGCAACGGACTTTGCGTTTTCAGGCGTCTTAATGCCAAAACCAACAGCGATTGGAAGGTCGGTATAACGTCGTAGCCGTTCAACTGCTATGCCGACGTGATCGGTTGGCGCTTCGCGTGCGCCGGTGACGCCCAGCACAGAAATATAGTAAACAAAGCCACTGACGTTGTGCAGCACAGTATCAATTCGATTGTCATCGGTCGATGGAGTGACCAGTCGAATCCAGTGAAGACCTGCCGTCAAAGCTGGGTCACATAACTCACGGTCTTCCTCTGGAGGTAAATCTACAATGATCAGACCATCAACGCCACTCGACACACAATCGTGGACAAATCGGTTCGGTCCATAGCGATAAATCGGATTGTAGTATCCCATCAACACAATCGGTGTTGAGTCGTCTTGTTCCCTGAATTTCCTGACCAGTTCCAGAGTCTTGGGAAGAGTCATGCCGGCTTTAAGTGCCCTTTGGCTTGATGCTTGTATCGAAGGCCCATCTGCCATCGGGTCTGAAAACGGAATGCCGATCTCAATGAGATCAACACCTGCTTTGGGCAGTCCGCAAATCAGTTTCACGGAAGTATCGAAGTCAGGGTCTCCGCCAGTTAGAAATGCAACGAAAGCTTTTTTATCTTGTTGTGCCAGCGCTTGAAACTTGCGGGTAATGCGTGAATCAGAAAGTGCAGTTGATTTCAAAGTGATTCTCCTAATGCTTCTGCAACAGAAAATACGTCTTTGTCGCCGCGGCCGCACATATTCATTATCAGAATTTCTTCTTTCGAGAAGTTTTTCGCAATTTTAGATACATGGGCAAGCGCATGTGAAGGCTCTAGTGCCGGGATGATCCCTTCGGTCTGGCAACATAACTGAAACGCGTCCAATGCTTCGTTATCTGTTACGCAAACGTACTCAACCCGTCCAATGTCGTTAAGCCAGGAATGTTCCGGTCCAATTCCCGGATAGTCCAAACCTGCAGATATTGAGTGTGCGTCAAAAATTTGACCGTCATCTGTTTGCAGCAAGTAAGTGCGGTTTCCATGCAAAACCCCAGGTTGACCACCTGTAATGGAAGCGGCATGTTTACCCGTTTCAACACCCAATCCCGCTGCTTCGACTCCGATTAAGCGGATGTCCTTTTCGTCAAGGAACGGGTGGAACAATCCCATTGCATTTGAACCGCCGCCGATGCAGGCAACCAGACAATCCGGGAGGCGATTTTCAGCTTCTAGAATCTGTTCGCGTGTTTCGTTTCCTATGACCGACTGAAAATCCCGCACCATAGCAGGGTAGGGATGCGGACCGGCAACAGTTCCAATAATGTAGAAAGTTGATTCGACATTGGCAACCCAGTCGCGCAGCGCTTCGTTCATGGCATCTTTGAGGGTTCCTGTGCCTGAGGTGACAGGGATAACCTCAGCGCCTAACAATTTCATGCGAAAGACATTTGGTGCTTGTCGCTCGATATCGGTTTCGCCCATATAGACGACACAAGGCAAATCGAAAAGTGCGCATACGGTTGCAGTCGCGACCCCGTGCTGGCCGGCACCGGTCTCAGCGATAATCCGGGTCTTTTTCATCCTGCGTGCCAGCAGAATTTGTCCCAGAGTGTTGTTTATTTTGTGAGCTCCGGTATGGTTTAATTCATCTCGTTTGAAATAAATTTTCGGACCTCCAAGGCGCTCGGTGAGGCGACTCGCATAATACAAGGGGCTTGGGCGACCGATGTAGTGTTTGGCGTAATAGTCAAATTGCTCTTGGAATTCTGGGTCGGAACTGGCTTTTTTGTATGCTTTTTCTACGTTAAGAATAAGGGGCATCAGCGTTTCCGCAACAAAGCGACCACCGTATATGCCAAAGTGTCCGGTTGGATCCGGCCCTGACCGGAATGTTTCAAGTGTAGAGTTCAATTGAGTCATGTAAGTTTGTCGAAAATATTGCAGAAAATTATACTCAAAGGGCAATACAGTCATTCACAACTGAAGACAAAAAAATGAAAATAGCAGGCTGTGTCGAATACGACGGGTCAAAGTTTTATGGATGGCAAATCCAAGGTGCGGGCGACACGGTTCAAGGCGCTGTTGAATCCGCGCTGAGTGCCGTCGCAGACCACCCGATAAGAATACACTGTGCCGGCAGAACAGATACCGGTGTACATGCTTGTGCACAAATTATTCATTTTTATTCTCCAAGCCAGCGCAGTGAATTTTCCTGGGTGATGGGAGCGAACAGCAAACTACCCGATGGTGTCAGTGTGATATGGACGAGTCCAGTCGACGATTCATTTCATGCCAGGTTTTCTGCAATTAGCCGAAGATACCGGTATGTCATTTTGAACCGACGCGTACGACCAACTTACTTGCACAACAAGGTGTATTGGCACCCCGTGCCTCTAAATGAAAAAAAGATGTCTGACGCAGCTGTCGTGCTCAAAGGACAGCACGATTTCAGTGCTTTTCGATCATCTCGATGCCAAAGTAAACAGCCGGTTAAAACAATTAAGCAAATCCGAATAAAACGAAAATCTCAATGGATCTGGATTGACATCGAAGCTGATGGGTTCTTGCACCACATGGTTCGAAACATTGTCGGGTCTCTGATCACAATTGGCAGTGGGACCAATGACCAGAAGTGGCTGGAACAGGTTTTGAATAGCAGAGACCGAAAAAAAGCTGGAATGACTTTACCTGCACAAGGATTGTATTTTGTTACAGCTGTTTATCCAAATAAATTCACTTTCCCTGAGGTGCCACCACCATGCCGCTATTGGTAAGTCAATCCAGACATATTGAAAATTAAGGCGTTTTTCTCGGATTGACTTCGATTTGACGGTCCTGTTGCAAACGTCAGACGCGGTCATTCACTATGGTCTATCCGTAGTGGGATAAAATTACTTGGGTTATTTCATAAATCATTTTCAACTTGATGAATCATTCCACGCGCTTTTTACAGGCTAACGCATCATCGGGTCGTCGTTCGACCCAAATCAAGGTGTGCGGAATTACCAAGCTAAGTGATGCGCTGCACGCGGCTGAATGCGGAGTAGATGCGGTCGGTTTTGTTTTTTATCCGCCAAGTCCACGGAATCTGACTTGTGAAAGAGCCAGATCCATTCGAGAACAACTGCCAGAAACTATCGCATCTGTAGCGGTAGTTGTCGACCCTGACGACACTTTGCTTAATGAAGTCGTCGAAATCGTTGAACCTGATTTTATCCAGTTTCATGGCAATGAATCACAACAGCGTTGCCTCGAGTCCGGTATTCCGTTTTATAAAGCCTTCAGAGTGAACAACGAGTCAACTGTTGAAAATACCGCTCGAACATATCCAGCAGCAAAAGCAATCCTTTTGGACGCCTATGTTCCTGACAAGGTTGGAGGCACAGGCAAGACTTTTGCATGGAATCTGGTACCTGATCTGAATCTGCCAATTATTCTTGCAGGTGGTTTGCACAGTGGCAATATTGCAGAAGCGATCCATACAGTCAAACCACACGCGGTCGATGTGAGTACCGGTGTTGAAACGTCTGCCGGACTGAAAGACAACAAAGCCGTGCGCAAGTTTGTCCAAGCCGTCCGAAACATCGACAGTGAAACAAGGCATTGAGTTACGTTCAGGTGTTTTGAATGAACTGGTTTTCCAAACTGCTACCGCCGAAAATCAAGTCGAGTGCGGCTCTCACAAAAAAAGGTGTTCCCGAAGGCGTCTGGGTCAAGTGTCCCCAATGTTCCTCAGTGCTCTACAGCGTCGAACTTGGTCACAACTTGAGTGTTTGTCCGAAATGCGACTATCACATGAGAGTGGGTGCGACCGATAGAATCGAGTATTTTCTGGATAAAGAAACGAGTGAACCGCTCGAAGACAAGATCAAACCCATTGATATTCTCAAATTCAAAGACCGTAAGAAGTATCGTGATCGTCTCTCAGAAGCGCAAAAGAAAACCGGTCACCGCGACGC
Source organism: Arenicellales bacterium (assembly GCA_965214785.1). Taxonomy (GTDB): domain Bacteria; phylum Pseudomonadota; class Gammaproteobacteria; order Arenicellales; family JAJDZL01; genus JAJDZL01. Next base: position 587,600 of record OZ243975.1, read on the forward strand.
TTTGGTGACCGCGCATGGGATGCTCCTTGATACTCGTGTTGTAGTTGCGGCTTTTGAGTTTGAGTTTTTGGGCGGCTCAATGGGGTCAGTAGTTGGGGAACGCTTTGCTAAGGCAGCCGATGCCTGTATCGACAGCAATGCTCCACTTATTTGTTTTTCAGCCAGCGGAGGAGCAAGGATGCAAGAAGCGATGTTCTCATTGATGCAGATGGCGAAAACTACAGCTGCAATCAACAAATTACGAGAAGCTCGTCTTCCATACATATCTGTTTTGACTGACCCCACTATGGGAGGGGTTTCTGCAAGTCTTGGAATGCTCGGAGACATCATCATCGCAGAACCAGGAGCAGTCATCGGGTTTGCCGGCCGGCGAGTGGTCGAACAGACTGTACGAGAAGAGTTGCCGGAAAATTTTCAGAAAGCTGAATTTTTACTAGAGCATGGAGCGGTTGACATGATTGTCGATCGTCGAAATCTGCGCCAGTGTGTTCACAGTCTTTTAACAACTTTGCACTCAAACCAGGCTGAACATGCTTCGGAATAGATTGGCGTCAGGTGAACGCGACACGGTCGTTGATCTCACACCTCACTTCAGCGTAAATCGAGGGTTGGCCGCGTGGATGCAGCATATCCAGACGCTGCATTACAGGACTATGGACTTATCGCTGGACAGAGTGCGAACTGTAATCAAACGTATTGTTTCGCAGGAAGTTCCGTTTCAGGTGGTTAGTATTGCCGGTACCAATGGAAAAGGCTCGGTTGCAACAATGCTCGAGTCAGTCTTTCGCCACGCAGGCCTAAAGACAGGCCTGTATACGTCTCCGCACCTGGTTCGATTTAACGAACGCTTTGTTATTAACGGTCAGTGCATATCCGATGAAGATTTGTTGGATGAATTTGAAAGGGTTGAAAAGTTCAGAGGTGATGTGCCCTTGACATTTTTTGAGTTTGGCACAGCAATAGCAATTGACTGTTTCGCATCCAATAAAGTCGATGTTGTGATTCTCGAAGTCGGTTTGGGAGGTCGCAAAGACGCGGTAAATGTATTTGATGCTGACATCGCTTGTATTACTTCAATCGGAATTGATCACGCGAATTGGCTTGGCAATACCCGGGAAGAAATTGGCTATGAGAAAGCAGGGATTCTTCGTGCCAATCAATTGGCTGTTATTGGCGATGAAAACTGCCCGCGTTCAATACGCAATGTCGTACAACAGCTATCGGTCAAAGCGGTTTTCAATCAACACGACTTCAATGGACAATGGGACAAGTCGGGTGATTCGACATGGGATCTGACAGTTCAAAGTCCCCAGTGTCGGTCCGACAGCGTAAAGGATATTCCTATTCCACAAATTGCAGGAAAATGCCAGCGTACTAATGCGCAGTCTGCTGCGGCGGTGGCAGTATTGGCGCGCAAGTATTTTGATATACCAGACAGTGCGATTCGAAAAGGAATAAAAACGGCGAAAATCTACGGCCGGCTTCAAGTTGTCCAATCCAATCCTGAGGTACTCTTGGATGTGGCTCACAATGTTGAATCTGTAACTGAATTGACCAAGTATTTACAGGACAATGCAGTCAGCGGCCGCAATATTGCGGTGATGTCGGCATTGGCGGAAAAACAAATCGAAAACATGATTGACCTGATAAAAAATCAGATTGACGCATGGCATCTTTGTGCGATTCACGATGAACGCGGCATTACCGCAAGAAATCTTTTCAGACGGGTTCAGCCTCGGTTGGGGGACACAGTTGCGGTCGGGCTGCATTTTAATTCCTTGCAAGCGTATGAAGCTGCTTTGGAGGTGGCAAAACCAGATGATCGAATCGTAGTTTTCGGTTCGTTCCTTATCGTTGGCGATATAATGGCACGCTGTCAAGTCTCTAGCTATTGATGGTGCGTAAAACATGTTCCACCCATCAAAAAAAACCGAACCCCGTTCATTAGTATCCGGCTCCGTTGTCTGGGTTGTAGGTATTGTGGTGTTTGTATTTTTTGTATTGGATGTTCCGAACTACAAACACTCGGACTTAGCGAGTTTCATTCCGACATCTGATTCCCCCGATAGCGATCTGGTAAGTCAGCCAGTTATCAGTGACACATCATCTGATGAGGAATCAACAGTTGCCGAAAAGGCGTCTGAACCCCCAGCTTCGCTGGAATCAGCGTCGAAACCCGCTGCGAGTGTATCGACGACAGCATTGAGCGCCGATCAACTCAATTCTCAACCAATTACTTCGGGCTGGTTTATTCAGGTGGGCGCATATAAAAGTGAAGTCAACGCCAATGTGGAGCGGCTGAAATACCGAAAATCCCAAATACCCTCGTTGCTCGAAAAAGGCGACGACGGGTTGACTAGAATTTTGTTAGGGCCTTACCTGTCGGAAGCACAAGCAGCCAAGGCGCAACAACAGATTCCAAAGGAACTTAGGCATAAAAATACCATCGTGCGCGAGTTCAAGCCGGCCGATTCGAACAACACAGCGAAAGTCGAAACCGCCAGTATCGAAGATACCCCCAAAACTGACGCACTGGATGATTTGGTCTCACAGATCTCGACTGCATCTGATAATAACGAAACCGAATCTGGCGGCAATTCTCAATCTGCAGGCAGTTGGTATATTCAAGTTGGAGCTTTCAAAAGCCAAGCCAACGCCGAAATCCATCGACTGAAGTTCGATGTTCTCAACTATCCGACCTATATCGAAAGTGGACAAGATGAATTTAGCAGAGTATTGGTCGGTCCGTTCGAATCGGAAACCCAAGCCGACAAAATCAAGGGCAAAATTACAGCAGAACAGAAAATTCAAGATTTGCTCGTTCGCAATATTAAGTCCTAGCAGTTTTACCTGATTATCACAAAGTGTCATTTACCAAAGCATCTGTTCAATGACTTCGAAAAATTTAACGCAAATTTTTCGGCTTTTGACATCTAACCTATCGTAAATTTATTTTGTCTCCAATCGTAGTCGATATCTGTTTTGTGTCGATCGTCCTCGTATCGGCGTTAATCGGCGCGTATCGAGGTTTATTTCGTTCGGTTCTGTCTGTCGTATCGTGGGCGACTGCTGCATGGGTTACCTGGAAATACTCTTCGGTGGCTTTGCCTTTGTTCAAGAGTTTCGATTTAGGAGAGACCATGGAGACGATTGTGGCCAGTTTAGCAGTGTTTTTCACTGTACTTCTGGTAGCCACAATAATCAGTACCGTTATAGGCAGGTTGATTTCTTTAGACAGCTTTGCCCGGTTGGACAGCACCTTGGGGTTGGCTTTCGGTTTGGTGCGCGGTGCTCTAATAGTGCTTTTGATCGCAGTGGTCGGCTCGTTCGCGTTCGTTCTTGAAGAGCCGTGGTGGCGTGAATCTATTACGCTTGTTTTAATCGAACCGTATGTGTTTGATTTTCGCGACATGCTGTCTGAATACGTCGCACTTGATACTGCGATGACGGGCTGAGAAATTCACCGCAAAGGTATCGATAACTCAACCCATTGACCTTTTATCGCTTGGGAGTAAAACAATGTGTGGTGTAGTTGCTATTCAATCTTCTGATTTCGCCGGACCCGAAATCTACGAAGCACTTACGGTTTTGCAGCATCGCGGCCAGGATGCCGCTGGGATTGTGACGAGTGATGGACAAAGAGTGTATTCCAGAACCGGACGCGGACTGGTGCGAGATGTGTTTTCATCTGAGTCTCTGTCTGATTTAAAAGGTGAGATGGGAATCGGACATGTTCGATATCCAACAGCAGGTGCGAATACGGAAGCCGAATCCCAACCTTTTTATGTCAATTCACCTTTTGGGATTGCACTGGGTCACAACGGAAATCTGATTAATGCCCGCGAGTTGGGTGAACAGGTATTCAAAGGTGACCGCAGACAGATTAACACCAGTTCTGATTCGGAGATTATGCTCAATGTATTTGCCTACGAACTGTCAAGAAGAATGCACAAGTCGGGAGGCGAACTTAGCCCCAATCACGTATTCAGTGCAGTCCAACAGGTATACAAGCGCTGCAAAGGGGCTTTTGCTGTTACCGTTTTAATTGTAGGTTGTGGAATTCTTGCATTTCGCGACGGCAATGGAATCCGACCATTGGTATACGGAACCAGGGAGACCAAAAATGGCAAGGACATAGCGTTTACCTCTGAGAGCGTGGCGCTTGATGTGCTTGGATTCGAAACCGAACGCGATTTGCTGCCAGGTGAAGCTATTTTTGTAGACACCAAAGGGAATATTCACAGCAGACAATGCGTCAAGTCAGCAAAGTCGACTCCTTGCATATTCGAATATGTCTATCTGGCGAGGCCCGATTCGATGATTGATCGCATATCTGTTTATAAGACTCGTCTTCGAATGGGCGAGTGGCTCGGTCGCAGGTGGCTTGAGGAATTTTCAGATCAACACGTCGATGTTGTTATGCCGATTCCCGATACCAGCCGTGCAGCAGCCCTGCAGATGGCTCATACCATCGGCGTAAAGTATCGCGAAGGGTTTATGAAGAACCGTTACTTCGATCGAACTTTTATTATGCCGAAACAAGATCAAAGACGCTATTCAGTGCGACATAAGCTCAACGCTATGGAACTGGAATTTGAAAACAAAAACGTTCTGCTGGTTGATGACTCGATTGTGCGCGGCACGACAGCACAGCAAATTGTAAAACGAGCTCGGCAAGCCGGCGCGCACAAGGTCTTTCTCGCATCAGCAGCACCACCGATTCGATATCCCAATGTTTATGGAATAGACATACCAAGTCCGAGTGAACTGGTTGCGACCAATCGTTCAATCAAAAAAATTTGTAACAAAATTGGAGCTGATATCGTCATGTATCAGCGCCTTGAGGATTTGTTCGAATCAGTTCGAACCAGCAACTCGTATGTCAGTGCTTTTGATGCATCGGTTTTTGATGGCAAATATGTTACCGGAGGTGTTTCGGCAGAATTGTTGTCGCGCATTGATGAAGAAAGAAGGGACGAAACAAGACAACCAACCGGTGGAGCTGTTCTGAAGTTTTCCAGAAAGCCTGTCCATCGATAGTTTTCGCCGAACTTCGACAGCAACTGTAAGCGTCTACAAACAAGTAATCAAGGCGTATACAGGGAAATATTGCCTGCGTCATCCACGCGAATGACTCCGTCTGAATCTCCGTCCCAGTCACCGAGTACGTAACGCTTTGCGCTGATCTGTGGCGTGCGCACATCATGAATTCCTGGCTTGTGTACGTGTCCGTGAATCAGAACCTGTGCTTCGAACTCGCATATGAACCGGTTGACTGTATCGAGATTGACGTCCATGATTTCCATCGGTTTTTGTTGTTTGTTTGAGGCACTTTCCTTGCGCATATCCAAAGCGCGTTGCATGCGTTCGTGAGGGTCGAGTTGCAAAATAGCTTTTTGCCATTCGCTGGACAACACAACCTGGCGATACTTTTGATGATCGACGTCGTCAGTACACAAACTGTCTCCGTGCATTAACAATACATTTTGACTGCCAATTTTCATAGTCGACGGATCGTCAAGAAGTGTTGCATCAAACAAATTGAGAAAATCTTCACCGACTAAAAAATCCCGATTCCCGTGCATAAAGAATATTTTTACACCTTGTCTCGATACTGATTGCAACAGTTGCGCGGCCGGTCGATGACCAAGAAGATCAATCCCGTCGTCTCCGATCCAGTAATCGAAAAGGTCGCCAAGTATGTACAATTCGTCAGCGTCTTGTCTGATCGTTTCCAGATAGTCGGCGAATTTTCGATATACCTTAGGCCTTGCTGGATTTAAATGCAGATCAGATATGAAATACTTAATCACTTGATGTTGCTCACAATTGAAAGAGAATCGAAATCCTTATAATAAATCACTTGTGTAATTCAAGCACGTCAAACAATCCGGCTTCATCCGCTTTTCGTACATGTTGCAAATTTATAACTCTCTGACCAACCAAAAAGAAGTGTTTGTTCCTATCGAACATAACAAAGTGCGAATGTATGTTTGCGGAATGACAGTGTACGATTTCTGTCACTTAGGTCATGCCAGGGTTATGGTGGCGTTTGATGCGATTATTCGTTATTTGCGCTACCTGGGATACGACGTCAGTTATGTAAGAAATATCACCGATATTGATGACAAAATTATTACCCGGGCAAATGAACTCGGACAAGATGTTCGCGAGTTGACGAATCGGTTTATTGACTGCATGCACGAGGACTTCGATCACTTGGGCATTGTCAAGCCGGATTATGAACCTCGCGCCACAGACTTCATTGAGCAAATCATTGAGATGATATCCACACTGATTGACCGAGGCTATGCCTACGCAGCAGACAATGGCGATGTTTATTTCAAGGTGCGTGAATTTTCAAATTATGGACAGCTTTCAGGCATCTGCCTCGAAGACCTTCAAAGCGGAGTTCGCATTGAACCTGGCGAACAAAAATCTGAAGCAGTAGATTTCGTATTGTGGAAGGATTCCAAGCCGAACGAACCAAAGTGGGATTCTCCATGGGGGCAGGGGCGTCCCGGATGGCATATCGAGTGCTCTGCAATGTCTACCAGTTTACTTGGTAATCATTTTGACATTCACGGTGGGGGAATGGATCTGTTGTTTCCGCATCATGAAAATGAAATAGCACAGTCGCAATGTGCAACGGGCGAGAAATTCGTTAATTACTGGATGCACAATGGGTACCTTCAGGTAAATTCTGAAAAAATGTCGAAGTCTTTAATGAACTTTTTTACGATTCGGGAAATTGTTGAACAAGATGAGGATAAAGCACGAATAGGTGAAGTGCTAAGGTATGTTTTTTTATCATGTCATTACCGAAGCCCCTTAAATTACAGTCCAGATGCGTTGGAAAACGCCAAATCCGCTTTGGAACGGATTTATATTGCGTTGCATAAGACACGAAATATCGAACACCAAGGCGGCTCGGATGACAAGTTGAACTATTCAGATGAGTTTCGTGCGGCGATGGATGATGACTTTAACTGTCCGGACGCGTTGTCGGTGGTTTTCGACAATGTCCGTGAACTCAACCGAGCAGTTGATTCCGGAGACTTGCAGCGCGGCTTTTACTTGCGAAGAAGCTTGCAGGAATTAACTGGCGTATTGGGCATTGCGCAGCTGCCACCACAACGTTTCTTAGGTATATCATCGAGCACGGTTGACAAGAGCGCAATAGAGCAAAAGATTGCCGACAGATCGTTCGCAAGAAAGAATCGGGATTGGGGCGCAGCAGACCAAATTCGCGACGAGTTGCAAGCAGCTGGAGTTGTAATTGAAGACAATCCTGACGGTACAACATCGTGGCGCAAGGTGTAGCGAATCGGTAATTTCAAAACGGGTGGAAAAAAACTGCGCTAAATGGCGCCGAACGTCTTTCACTAAATTTGCCATGCGGTTTATTGCATTTTTGTGCCCAATCGAGCGAATTTTTTCGAAAAATCTGGATTATTCATTCAGAACAATAGAAAATTCAGTTTTATAATTATTTGTTTAATCAAAATTTGGCTATTTGTACAAAGTATTTTCTACTCTAGGGGGTAGCAGGTAATGGAGCTCACCGGTGCGGATATCTTGGTTCGCTGTTTGAAAGACGAAGGGGTTAAATATATCTTCGGTTATCCAGGCGGCGCGGCACTGCATATTTACGATGCTATTTACAAACAAAATGATGTGCGTCATATCCTGGCTCGACACGAACAGGGAGCGACTCATGCGGCAGATGGATATGCCAGAGTAACAGGGCAACCCGGTGTGGTGCTTGTAACCTCTGGACCCGGTGTGACTAACGCAGTAACCGGTATTGCCACAGCATACATGGATTCGATTCCAATGGTGATGATATCCGGTCAGGTTCCAACTCATCTGATTGGTGACGATGCCTTTCAGGAAGTCGATGCGCTAGGTGTCACACGACCGTGCGTCAAGCACAATTTTCTGGTTCGCGATGTTCGCGACCTGGCAACGACGATCAAAAAAGCTTTTTATATCGCGAACTCTGGGCGACCTGGACCGGTGGTTGTCGATGTCCCCAAGGATGTAACAGCGCACGTGACTGAGTACATCTATCCCAGAACGATTTCAATGCGTTCATACAACCCAACCCTTCGAGGGCATACAGGGCAAATTAAAAATGCCGCGAAGTTACTGCTTAAAGCCAAACGTCCGATTATCTATACAGGGGGTGGAGTAACCTCAGCTGGCGGTGATAACGAACTTCGAGAATTGGTTCGTTTGCTTCAATTTCCGTGTACCAATACCTTAATGGGACTGGGTTCGTATCCTGCGAACGATCCGTTATTTATCGGAATGCTGGGAATGCACGGCACGTATGAAGCGAATATGGCTATGCATGATTGTGATGTAATGCTTTGCGTTGGCGCTCGTTTTGATGACCGAATTACAGGAGATTTGAAAAAATTCGCGCCTCATGCTGAAATTATCCATATTGACATCGATCCGTCCTCGATCGGGAAAAACGTGAAGGTGAAAGTCCCTATCGTTGGCGATGCCAAAATAGTTCTTGCACAACTGATCGACGTGATAAAGAACATGGATGCAAAGCCGCGCACTATGGATTTGAAGGCCTGGTGGAATCAAATCAATGCCTGGAGGTCGATAGATTGTTTGCAGTATGACAAGACGAGTGACAAAATCAAACCTCAATATGTGCTTGAAAAGTTATACGAAGTAACCAAGGGTGATGCTTTTGTGACATCTGATGTCGGGCAGCATCAGATGTGGGCAGCCCAATTCTACCGCTTCGATAAACCGCGCCGCTGGGTGAACTCCGGTGGTCTGGGCACTATGGGATTCGGATTGCCGGCAGCAATGGGTGTAAGACTTGCTCACCCTGATTCGCAAGTGGTTTGCGTCACCGGCGAAGCGAGCATCATCATGTGTATTCAGGAGCTGTCCACATGCAAGCAGTACGACTTGCCTATCAAGATAGTGAATCTGAATAATCGGTATATGGGTATGGTCCGACAGTGGCAGGAGTTTTTCTACGATCGGCGTTATTCGCATTCCTATATGGACGCGTTGCCTGATTTTGTTGAATTAGCCAAGAGTTTTGGACATACCGGCATTCGTATCGAAAACCCCGGTGATGTTGAAGATGCGCTGGTTGAAGCTATGGGCAGAAAAGACGAGTTGGTCTTTATGGACTTTATCACCGATCAGCAGGAAAATGTCTTCCCGATGATTGCTGCGGGCAGCGGGCACAATGAAATGCATTTGAGCACGGATAAAAACGATACGATGCCTCTTGAGCGGGAGTTGGCATAGGTGGACAAACGTCATATTATCTCCATACTTGTTGAGAATGAACCTGGCGCCCTGTCTCGAATAGCCGGACTTTTTTCGGCGCGTGGCTATAACATAGAAACGCTGACCGTTGCACCGACAGAAGATGAAACGCTCTCTCGCATGACCATTGTCACAGTCGGCGGTGACGATGTCGTTGAGCAAATTACAAAACAGTTAAACAAGCTCATTGAAGTTGTCCGACTTTTGAACCTCACAGAAGGTGCACATATAGAACGAGAACTGATGCTGATCAAGGTTAAGGCTGTTGGAGAGTTGCGTGACGAGGTGAAACGTCTGGCGGAGATATTCAGAGGCCGCATAATCGATGTGACTGAATCGGTTTATACAATCGAATTAACCGGTGTGGGTTCAAAGCTTGACGCGTTTATCGACGCTGTTAAGGTAACCGAAATCCTGGAACTGGTACGAACAGGTGTATCGGGCATTGCAAGAGGTGAGGTGTCGTTACGGCTACCTTCTTCAAAATCATCAAAAAAGTAATTTCACTTAAGGAACATGGCAAATGAAAGTTTATTACGACGGTGACGCTGATCTGTCACTGATTCAAAGCAAACGTGTCGCAGTGATTGGTTTTGGTTCGCAAGGCCATGCGCATGCAGGAAACCTAAGAGACAGTGGCGTGGATGTAGTTGTCGGCTTGCGTGCTGATTCAGCTTCTCGAGCAAAAGCCGATCGCGCCGGACTTGCAACAGCGCAAGTGAGCGAAGCGGTTGCAAGTGCTGACATCACAATGATTCTTGTCCCTGATGAACTTCAGGCAGATCTATATGAGTCACAGATCGCTCCGAACCTAAAGGCAGGCTCAGCAATAGCGTTTGCACATGGCTTTAATATTCACTTTCAGTTCATTGAACCGGCTAAAGACATAGATACCTTCATGATTGCCCCGAAGGGTCCCGGTCATCTGGTACGTTCTACATATGCAAGCGGCGGCGGTGTTCCGTGTCTAATTGCTATACATCAGGATGCTTCTGGAAACAGCCGCGATCTTGCTCTCGCTTATGCCAGTGCGGTAGGTGGTGGTAGAGCCGGAATTATTGAAACTACTTTTCGCGAAGAAACAGAGACGGATTTGTTTGGCGAGCAGACCGTTCTTTGCGGTGGAACAACCGCGCTGATCGAAGCGGCATATGAGACTCTCGTTGACGCAGGATATGCGCCTGAAATGGCTTATTTTGAGTGCTTGCACGAGCTCAAGTTGATTGTCGACTTGATTTATGAAGGCGGCATACAGAATATGCGCTATTCGGTATCAAACACCGCAGAGTATGGTGATTTAACTCGCGGACCGCGTATTGTCAATGAAAGTACTCGGGAAGAAATGCGAAAAATTCTCCATGAAATCCAATCAGGGCAATTCGCAAAACAGTGGATCAGTGAAAGCAGAAGTGGTGGTAAGAATTTCAATGCTTTACGCGAGGCGTCGGCTGGAAAAGGAATTGAAAAAGTCGGTTCTTCACTGCGTTCCATGATGCCGTGGATAGCAGCCGGAAAACTAGTCGATCGAGACGTCAACTAAATATGCTTATTGCCCGCGAGGGCTATCTATTTATTATCGGTGGCGTAGTTATCGCCATCGCGGTTCATTTGTCTGCCGGCGGCTATTGGGCAATTCCATTTTGGCTTACTGCAGTTTTTGTGGTTCAGTTTTTTCGCGACCCCAAACGAAAAATTCCGAACGACGAAAGGGCGATCGTTTCTCCGGCAGACGGAAAAGTCGTTGCTATCGACAGGTCGATTGAGCCGATTACCGGCTCTCCATCAATAAAGATCGCGATTTTTCTCAATGTGTTTTCAGTCCATGCAAATCGCATCCCGGTCGCAGGCACAATATTACATCGCCGATATCAGCCAGGCAAGTTTTTTAATGCCTCTTTAGACAAAGCATCACAGCACAACGAACGCAATCTTATTGTTATTGAAACCGAAAATCACCAATTGGTAGGCTGCATACAGATCGCCGGACTGATTGCCAGAAGAATACTGTGTTATGTTCATGAACACCAGCAAGTCAATGTCGGCCACAGATATGGTTTTATACGTTTCGGTTCCCGGGTGGAGCTGTTTGTTCCGATACAGTGTGCGATAGCGGTGGAAGTCGGCGACAAAATCAAAGGCGGATGTGATGTTGTCGGTTATCTGCCGGATCAATAGTTACATCCATTTGTGTGCACGCAGAAAATTGTGAAGTGCTGAAGAATTTTCGAACAAGTTGCCATAAAGACATGTTTTGCAACCACCGTAGAGTGAAAACAATTTGTTATCAAAGCAGGTGCTTTTGATGCTGAAATCTGTCCTTAAAATCTCTTGTGATGTTAGAATTCAAAGAGATTGCATTAGAGATTGTGACAAGACGACTGCGCAAATAGATGATAATCAATAACTAAATGAATGTTTTAACGTGACTTTACATGGCCAGACGAGCGGTTAGAAAATTCGGAACCACACAGCGAAAGCGACGCGGTATCTATGTGCTGCCTAATTTGCTGACAACAGGAGCTTTGTTTTTCGGCTTCTTCGCAATTATTCAAGCTACAGTTGGAAGATTCGAAGACGCAGCTATTGCAGTGCTGATTGCGACGGTACTAGATGGGCTTGATGGGAGAGTTGCTCGCTTAACCAATACATCAAGTGATTTTGGCAAGGAATACGACAGTTTGTCGGATGTGATTTGTTTTGGACTTGCACCGGCATTGATCGCATTTGAGTGGACATTGTCAGGATTGGGCAAAGCAGGGTGGTTGTGTGCATTTGTTTATGTTTCAGCAACAGCTTTGCGTTTGGCCCGTTTCAACACTCATTCTGCTCCCGATCCACGGTATTTTCAAGGATTGCCCTGTCCGATGTCAGCGGCTTTCTTTGTTTTATGGATGTGGTTTGTTATTTCAACTTTCGGCGAACAGTACGCATATTTGGTTGAAACCACAACAGTCATCCTGTTGTTATTAGCACTTGCCATGGTCAGTGCGGTTCCTTATTTGAGTTTTAAGAATTTCGGAGTCAAAGGCAGGGTCCCTTTCATTACCAGCGTTCTTTTTGTACTGGTCATCGCTTTGATTTCTTTCGACCCGCCAAAAGTCCTGTTTGCGTTGTGTCTTATGTATCTGGCAAGCGGGCCTTTCATATGGGCATATAAAAACATTCAGGACAAAAAAGTACAGCCGGTTAAGGAAGCTGTTGCCGCTCGAAAAGTTGATGACAATGATCTGCCATAGCAGCTGAGTTGAAAAATTTGTTTTTGCCAGAAACGAACAATATTGTATACTTGCGTTCAATATGAACACCAAGCCAATCAGCAAAACTCTTTCTCTTCAGGCACTTCTAGGCCTGCTTCTTCTGCTGCGCCTGTAGGCGCACACATCTTTTTTCATAAATTCCAAATTTTGCCTGCAGTGACTGTCAGGTGATTATTACGTTACGAACAAATTTCTCAGAAGTAGGGGATTTCAATGTCTGATCGATTGATAATTTTTGATACAACTTTGCGCGACGGAGAGCAAAGTCCCGGAGCGTCCATGAATGCAGAGGAAAAACTCGCAATTGCGAAATTACTCGAAAAAATGCATGTCGACGTTATTGAAGCTGGTTTTCCGGCTGCAAGTCCAGGAGATTTTGAAGCTGTACGTCAAGTAGCAAACGAAATAAAAGATAGTACTGTTTGCGCACTGGCCAGAGCGGTCGAAGGAGATCTGCAACGAGCGGCTGATGCTGTTAAGTCAGCGAATTCCGGTAGGATTCACACTTTTATCGCGACATCCCCCATACATATGAAGGAGAAACTTCGTTTGTCAGAGGATGAGGTTTTAGAGCGCGCAGTGTGGTCTGTGAAATTCGCAAGAAATCATACCGACAACGTTGAGTTTTCACCAGAAGATGCTGGCCGGTCTGAGTTCGATTACCTTTGTCGAATTATCGAAGCGGCTATCGATGCAGGGGCTAATACAATCAATATTCCTGATACCGTCGGCTACAACATGCCGCAACAGTTCGGAAGCCTCGTTCGCAGGTTGATGGAAACCGTTTCGAACTCTGATAAGGCGGTGTTTTCAGTTCATTGTCACAATGATCTTGGCGTTGCTGTTGCAAACTCCCTGGAAGCTGTGCAAAACGGTGCCAGACAAGTCGAATGCACGATAAACGGATTGGGCGAAAGAGCTGGTAATGCATCATTAGAAGAGATCGTAATGGCAGTAAGAACGCGTCAGGACATATTCAATTGCGATACCCAAATTGATACGACACATATTGTGCCGGCAAGTCGGCTTGTGTCCAGTGTCACTGGTTTTCCTGTCCAGCCAAACAAGGCAATCGTTGGTGCTAACGCGTTTGCACATGAATCGGGAATACACCAAGATGGTGTCATAAAAAAACGCGAAACTTACGAAATCATGAAGCCGCAGGATGTTGGCTGGTCAAACAACAAGATGGTGTTGGGTAAGCATTCCGGTCGGAATGCATTTGCGCAAAGAATGTCCAGCTTGGGGATTGAGTTCGTCAACGACAATGAATTGAGTATGGCGTTTCGTGATTTTAAGGATTTAGCTGACAGAAAGCATGATGTATTTGATGATGATCTAATTGGTCTTTTTGCAGACAGCGCTATAGGCGGTGAAGAAAAGATAAAACTCGACAGACTCAAAGTCAGTTGTGATACCGACGCTCGATCAAATGCAGACATTCGCTTGAACATCGACGGTAAAGTTCATGCATCTCAGTCAGATGGAAACGGACCGATAGACGCATCATTCAGCGCTGTTCAGTCGTTGTTGAAAAGAACGTTTACTCTTGAGTTGTATTCTGTCAAGGCAATTACAAGCGGAACCGATGCTCAGGGGGAAGTCAGTGTTCGTCTCAAGGAAAATGGCACTGTAGTTAATGGACACGGTGCGGATACAGATATCGTCATTGCATCCGTAAAAGCTTACGTCAATGCGGTAAATCGCCTTGAAGCTTCTCAGAGACTTCATCCACAAAAAGAATCAATGATCTGATTGAAGTTTGTTATGAGTTCAAGCCAGTATCTTGACGCAATGGGAATTGAGACTTGGAAGCTACGGAACAATCAGTTGCCGGAAACCGATGTTCAACAACAGTTGTCGGATGAAAATTGCTCGAATGACAATGTCCACGAGATGGATTTTGAACAATTAAGTCATACGGTATCGAATTGTCAGGCATGTCAGTTGTGCAAGTCGCGAAAAAACACTGTTTTTGGTTCCGGCTCACTGGATGCCGATGTCATGTTTGTCGGTGAAGGACCGGGACAGCACGAAGACGAGGAGGGTTTGCCGTTTGTTGGACGCGCTGGAAAATTACTTACCTCGATGATTTTTGCCATGGGGTTGGAACGCGATGACGTATACATTTGCAATGTTGTGAAATGTCGCCCCCCGGCAAATAGAGATCCTTTGCCGCAGGAAGCTCAGGCATGTTCTGTGTATTTATTACGTCAAATTGAAGTCATCTCACCGAAGATTATTGTCGCACTCGGACGCGTAAGTGCACAACTGCTGCTCGATACTGAACTTCCATTGGCTCGGTTACGCGGTACAGTTCATAAATATAAAGACACAGGGGTAGACCTGTTTGCAACATATCATCCTGCTTATTTATTGCGAAAACCCACTGAAAAAGCAAAGTCGTGGGAAGATTTATGGCGCATTAAGCAAATGATTGCCACACAGGGACAATAATTCGACTGGTGTTTTGGTAACTGAAGTTACCAAGTGTTAGGCATTGAGCAGGCTGCACCATGTTGAGACAGACATTTACGAACTTGTGTCTGATTGAACTACAAAGTCAAATCGACCGCGCCAGCCATCGCTTTGTTGCTCTAAATCGATCAGCAAATCTTCTTTAAAGATCCAGTCTCTGGCATTGTGCTTTGCTTTGTCTGGAAAGTACAGTTGCGTAGTCAACACGGTGGTTTGCGGGCCTTGAACCGTGACATGAATGTGCTCAGTTCGGCCGGTGTATTTTCCTGGGCGGATCGTCTTGAAATGGTATCTTCCGGCTGAATCGGTAAATTGATGGCCTCGGTAGCGATATCCTGAATTATCGTAGCGACCGCTGTCGTCACAATGCCAAATGTCGACAACAGCGCCTGCAACGGGGTGGCAATCCTCAGTCAAGACAAAACCTTCGATGACCAGGTTTTCGGCTTTTGTCTGCGGCTCGCGCAAGTCTTGCCGAAGTGGTGTGGAAGGTGTGTAGAACGGACCTGGTGTTTGAGACCGTGTACCTGAAGTACATTTCAAAGGTAGCTCTATGTTCAGATTGCGATCTGCCGCAGGCCCGGTAAATTCGTATTTAAACGAATCAGCAAGAACTCGGACTGGAAATAATTGTGATGCAATCGAGGCGACAGCACCACTTAACAAGAGGCGACGAGACTGGACGAACCGATGTGTTTTTTGCTGTTTACTCATTTTTCACCATCTACACTGTCATCATCCATCAATATCCTGTGAGCTTCGCCTTCGAGATCATCATATTGACCGCTTTTTACTGATGCCAGAAAGAATACGGCAGTAACAATTGTCACAAGTATTGCGACTGGCAGCAGTAATGTGATGAGAATTTCCATAACGGTTTAATTGACATGAGGCCTGTATGACATGATACGCAGCGAGTTACCCACAACCAGTAATGAACTGATTGACATTCCAACAGCCGCAGCCAACGGCGGAATATAACCCGCCGCTGCCAGACAGATTCCAATTAAATTGTATGCAATCGCCCAAGTGACATTGATTTTTATAATATTCATCGCAAACATTGACAGCTTGCGGACAATCTTCAATAGATTCAGCTGATCGTTCAGTAATACGACATCTGCATGCGCAGTGGCAATCTGTTGAGCGTCAGCAGGTGTAATAGAGACATTGGCTGCAGCCAGCGTTGGTGCATCGTTGACTCCATCACCGACCATTGCAACCAGCTTACCTGATTGCTGATGTTTGCCTATGATATTGAGTTTTTCCTCAGGTGAGCAGTTCCAATATGTTTTTGAGATTCCAAGGAGTTTTGATACTCGTTGAGCCTCTTGTTGACGATCACCTGTGACCAGTTCTATTTCAACCTGTGATTGCTTGAGATAATCAATCAGTTCCTGTGCATCGCTCCTTAATGAGTTTTCAAAGTGGAAAGTTGCCAATATTTCCTTTCCATCGCTTAGGTATGCAATAGGTCCGTCATGTGATGCAGATTCATGGATATCTGCAATTTCCTGATTGCGGGAAACAAAACTTCTTGACCCTAAATAATAGTCAATGCTGTTGATTGTGCCGCATACTCCGCCGCCACTGACAGTTTCAACATTATGAACGCTGGTAATGTTTGTATCTTCGCGATAGATTGCTTTTGATAGTGGGTGGTCAGAATAAAATGCAAGAGAACCTGCGATTTCCATAATCTGCTTGTGACTGAGCTGGCATGAACTTTCAAGACTCTTGAGTTCGCACTGACTTGTGGTTAAAGTTCCTGTTTTATCGAATAAATAGACGTTTGCACTTGCCAAGTCCTGTGCTGCGTCAGGTCGTGCGAGCAAAACACCGTACTTTGCGCCAGCATTAATTGTTGAGGTCAACGCTGTGGGTACTGCCAAAGACAACGCACAAGGGCAGGCAATTACCAAAACGGCAATCGTATGTGCCAGCCAGGCAGACTCTCCCGCCCAATACCATCCGATTGCAACGCAAATTGCTACCGAAACAACAGTTATCGAAAATTTCGCCGCTATTTTGTCAGATAAGCGTTTGCTCGATGGCTTTGTTGACATCGAGTCTTCCAGCAAATCAACAATCATTGCTAAAGTGGATTTTGAAGCTGAATTGGTAATCTTAACGACGATGGAATTAACGACATTCACAGACCCGCCAATCACCATCTGTCCGACTTTCCGACTGACGGTGGCTGACTCGCCTGTCAGTATCGATTCATCCAATTCGGTAGATCCGTTTGTGATTTTTCCATCAGCAGGAACGCTTTGACCTGGTTTGACCAAGACAAAATCACCTGGTTTTAATCGAATCGCAGCGACAGTCTGCACAGAATTCACTTCATTTGGATTGAGCAGGCGATTGGCGTGTGCTGGCGATGCCGCTGTCAAAATGGATATTCGATCAGACATTCGCTTGAATGCACTCTTTTCGAAAAATCTTGCGCCCAACTGCAAGAACACAAACATCGCAATACTGTCAAAGTAAATTTCGCCGTTACCGGTTAACGTCGTATACACGCTGGCGATAAAAGCGATCGCCAATCCTAAAGCAACGGGTACGTCCATGGTTGCTGAGAACTGCTTTAAGTCTCTCAATGCGCCCGCGAAGATGGGAGCTGCGGCGTAGAGAATCACCGGCAATATCAATAGCAGGCTCGCTCGCCTGAAAAACTCTTCCAGCACCAGCTCCATAGAACTCCACTGACTTGCATATAGAGCAACTGCAATTACCATCACCTGCATACCGAATACGCCTGCGATACCCAAGCGCATCAAAAGGTCGCGGTGTTGGGTTTCAATTGTCTTGGTAATAGCCGACTGACTATATGGTGTTACCGAGTATCCGAGTGCAGAGACACTTTTAATGATTTCAGACAGCGTTGTTTTGCCTGTGTCCCACTTTACATTGAGTATCTGGGTTTTGTAGTTGATGGCTGCTTTGTTAACCCCTGGTAATGTATTAAGTCGATTTTCGATCAGCCATACGCAAGTCGGACAATGCATGTTCTGTATGATCAAATTCGTTTTGCAAGTTTGCGAGGAATCTTGTACGACGAAGTTTTCCTGTACTAATTCATCATCATATACTTGTAACAAATCTGTATTGGATGAGTCGATTAATTCTTCCATGGAGGAGGGCAAAGCGGTTCTTTTGCTGTAATAGTTCTCCAGCCCGCTTTCATGGATCAAGGTGGCAACAGACGCACATCCCTCGCAGCACATGTAATGCGTTTTTCCGCTTAAGGTTCGAGTCGCTGCATGAATCAATTCAAATCGCTGACCGCAGTGATAACATTCGGTAATTTTGACCATGACTAATTACGCAATCGAGAGTTGTTTTGAATTTTAGGGGATGCAACTGGTGACATTGAACGCACATTTTAAATTGAACGAAATATAATTTCTCACGCAGCACGGTTCATCTATTACCAAGATCCGCTGAAATTGTCGTGAGTGTAATTACTAGCCTAGTTTTATTGGCCCAACCACGGAAGGTCTGGGGCGATATTAGCGCAAGCAAACAAAGTGTTGCTAGCGTTTTGTTAGGGCACACAGCATTGCTCGGTTTGATCCCTCCCATTTCCGCTTTTATCGGTTCTACTCAGGTAGGCTGGACGATTGGCTATTCGGATCCAGTGCGGTTAACTACCGAAAGCGCATTGCCGATTTCTGTGATTTACTACTTTGTCATTATTGCCAGTATTTTTGTATTAGGCAGGTTGATTCAATGGATGAGTGCGACCTATGAAATCAGTTGCACATTAGATAAGTGCGTATGTCTTGCTGCTTATCCGGCAACACCATTGTTTCTGATTTCGGTGGTGCAAATTTATCCGGTACTCTGGTTGAACTACCTTGTTGGGTTGCCGGCACTGGCATATTCGATCTATTTACTTTACTCGGGAACACAGGTTCTTATGGACCTGCCTAAGGAACGGGCGTTTCTGATGGCCAGTGCGATACTCGCTGCATGTCTGATCGCTTTGGTAGCAGTGCTAGCCGCCACTGTTGCTCTTTGGGGATTTGGATTGGGACCGGGATTCACGCTTTAACCTGGAAACACCAATTCTGATCTGTAATCATGGCAACGGAACAAAACACATACAACTACAAGGTCGTTCGGCAGTTTGCCATTATGACTGTGGTGTGGGGAATAGTAGGCATGTTGGTCGGTGTGGTTATCGCTGCACAACTGGTTTGGCCGGCTTTGAATTTCGATGTTCCATGGCTTACCTATGGGCGACTGCGACCGCTTCATACCAATGCTGTAATATTTGCTTTCGGAGGGTGTGCGCTGTTTGCAACCTCATACTACGTGGTGCAAAGAACCTGCCACGTACGCCTCTTCAGTGACGCTTTGGCGGCGTTTACATTTTGGGGTTGGCAGGCGGTTATCATCTCAGCTGCGATAACATTGCCTCTTGGCATTACGACAACCAAAGAGTATGCGGAACTTGAGTGGCCAATCGATATACTCATTGCAGTTGTATGGGTTGTTTATGCGGTTGTATTTTTTGGCACAATCCTAAAGCGTAGAATCCAGCACATCTACGTCGCAAACTGGTTTTTCGCGGCGTTTATACTCGCCGTTGCCATGCTGCACATTGTCAACAGTGCCGCATTGCCCGCTTCAATGTTCAAGTCGTATTCAGCTTATGCAGGTGTTCAGGATGCAATGGTTCAGTGGTGGTACGGTCATAATGCGGTTGGGTTTTTCCTTACCGCCGGATTTTTGGGAATCATGTATTACTTTGTTCCCAAACAGGCAAACAGACCAGTTTATTCCTATCGTCTGTCAGTCGTTCACTTCTGGGCATTGACCTTTACCTATATTTGGGCTGGACCCCATCACTTGCACTATACAGCACTTCCAGACTGGGCTCAGTCACTGGGGATGGTTTTTTCCCTGATTTTGCTGGCACCATCTTGGGGAGGAATGATCAATGGCATCATGACACTTTCTGGTGCCTGGAACAAACTTCGCACTGACCCGATACTGAAATTTCTGATTGTGTCAATATCGTTCTATGGCATGGCGACGTTCGAAGGCCCGATGATGTCAATTAAGACGGTTAATTCTCTATCTCATTACACCGATTGGACGATTGGTCATGTGCACGCCGGTGCGCTGGGCTGGGTTGCATTGATTTCCATAGGTGCCATGTATTACCTGATTCCCAAACTGTATGGACAAACTCTCCATAGCGTCAAGTTGGCAGAAACCCACTTCTGGGTCGCGTGTCTTGGAATTTTGCTGTATTCGACATCAATGTGGGTATCTGGCATCACACAGGGACTGATGTGGCGCGCAGTTAATCAGGATGGAACGCTGACTTACAGTTTTGTTGAAAGCGTCCAGGCTATGGAACCGTTTTATGTAATAAGATTTCTCGGTGGAGCCCTGTTTCTTTCCGGTATGTTGCTGATGGCGTTTAACTTGTACAAAACAATAAGAGCCGGAAGCGCAGTTGAAGCACCAATTCCTGAACCGCTCTAAGAAAATTGAATTGAACAATGCTCAGCAAAAGTGAAAAGAACATTGGCTTGATGATCGTCTTCATACTTGTGTTGGCAAGTATTGGAGGGATTATTCAGATTGTGCCGCTTTTTTTCCAGATTTCACTGACACAACCGATAGAGGGGCTAAAACCCCATTCGGCAATTGAACTCGCGGGGCGTGATATCTACCTTCGTGAACAGTGTGTGTCATGCCATTCCCAAATGATCCGCCCGCTAAGAGCAGAAACAGAACGATACGGTCACTATTCGGTAGCAGGCGAGTCGGTTTACGAACGACCGTTCCAATGGGGATCTAAAAGAACGGGTCCTGATCTCGCACGTGTCGGCGGACGTTACAGCGATCAATGGCATCGACTTCACTTGATTGATCCAAGAACTGTTGTGCCAGAGTCAATTATGCCTGGATACCCGTGGCTTGAACATAAGCCAGTCAATGTCAATGCGACTGTTCAGAATATGAAGACTCTAAGAAAGCTTGGCCATCCATACACTGATGCAGATATTGAAAACGCACCCACACAACTTGAAAATGTAACAGAAATGGATGCCATGATTGCTTATCTGCAAAGCCTTGGAACGATACTGAGTTCGAGAAATTAACCATGATTTGGGTTCACATTGCATGGACACTTGCCTTGATTACGACCTTTGTCGTTATCGTATTATGGGCATGGAGTGGAAAACAGAAAAAAAGGTTTGATGCGGCAGCGCAGATTCCTCTGCAAGACGATCATTTTGAACGACCAGAAGCAACGGATCAATAATGGATTTCACAAATCAAATATGGAGTTACTTGATACTGGTGGTAACCGTATTGAGTTTGATTTTTGTTTTCGTTCTAGCGCTTGCCAACCGTAAAACCACTCGAAAAGCGAATGAAACCACCGGACATGTCTGGGACGAAGATTTGATGGAGTATGACAATCCGCTTCCGGCGTGGTGGCTCTACCTTTTGTATCTGACAGTTATTTTTTCGATTATTTACTTAATCTTGTACCCCGGAATGTTGCCAAGCGGCGGTGTTTTAGGATGGACCCAAATAGGGCAGTATGAGACAGAAGTGTCATCCGCCAATGAGTCTTATTCACAAACTATGCAATCCTATGCGGAATCAACATTGTCAGAACTTTCGAATAACACAGCGGCTATGAAAACGGCATCCAGGCTGTTTTCGCAAAATTGTGCCCTTTGCCACGGAGCAGACGCAAGAGGAGCACCCGGAATACCAAATCTGCGTGACGAAGACTGGATTTACGAAAACACTCCTGAAGCGATACTGAAAACTGTTTTGGAAGGTCGTGTCGGAATCATGCCTGGATGGGAACAAGTGCTTGGCGGGCCCGATGGTACTGCTGACGTGACAAACTATGTTCTTCAATTAAGCGGAGAAGTTGTCAATACTGACAGTGCCAAACGCGGCAAGAAAAAATTCGATGCAATTTGTATAGCTTGCCACGGAGCAGACGGAAAGGGCAACAAATTGCTTGGGGGTATGAATTTAACCGATCAAATTTGGGTGCATGGCGGTTCGTTCGAACAAATTGCAGACGTCATTGCAAACGGTGTGACCAATGAAATGCCTGCGCACAAAGACATAGTTGGTGAAACAAGAGCCAAACTACTTGCCGCTTACGTACTCAGTTTCTCAATCTGAGTATCAAATAGACAGACTTCAGTTTATGTCAGCCGGAACGTTCTGGAGTTCTACTGCTGCAAAACCTATGGCAGCCTAGAGACGGTTGTGTCAGATTCAACCTTATACGTTCATCACAAAAAAATCTATCCGCGCGAAGTTCACGGAAAGTTCGCTTTTTACCGTTTGTCCGGTGTAGTTGGACTGCTTGGTCTTTACTACATCATCCCATGGGTGCAGCTGAACGGAAGACAAGCTGTACTTTTTGATCTTCCGCAACGTAAATTTTTCGTTTTCAACCTTGTTCTGTGGCCGCAGGATTTCTATTTACTTGCTGCGCTGCTTGTCATTCTGGGAGTTTCTCTTTTTCTGTTTACAGCACTGGCAGGCAGGTTGTGGTGTGGTTATTCCTGTCCGCAAACAGTGTGGACGGAGGTTTTTTTATGGATTGAAAATCGTGTTGAGGGTTCGCGCGCTCAGCAGATGAAACTTGATCGATCGAATATTTCAATCAACAAAGTCATAAGAAAATCACTGAAACACACCCTTTGGCTGGCAATATCGGTTTTAACGGCGATCACCTTTGTAGGATATTTCAAGCCAATCGGGGAACTGTGGTTGGAATTGTTGGAATTCGAATTGCATCCGTGGCCGTTATTCTGGGTATTGTTTTTTACAGTTGCCACTTATTCGAACGCCGGCTGGCTGCGCGAACAGGTATGTCTGTACATGTGTCCCTATGCGCGATTTCAAAGCGCAATGTTTGACCAAAACACGCTCATCATTTCATATGATCCTGGACGGGGTGAGCCTCGAGGCGGCCGCAAGCGAAACATTGATCACCGCGCTGCCGGACATGGCGACTGCATCAATTGCAAAATGTGCGTGCAAGCGTGTCCGACCGGTATCGATATTCGAGATGGCTTACAGGTTGAATGCATCGGTTGTGCAGCGTGCATTGATGCTTGTGATGATGTAATGGAGAAAATGGACTATCCCAAAGGATTGATTCGCTATACCACTGAAAATGCACTGAAGTCGTTGCCTTCAAAAATCATTCGGCCAAGAAGCATCATCTACAGCGCGATATTGCTTTTTCTAGTTGCAGGTGTCGGCTATGCGATCGCTGTCAGGAGTCTGCTCGAAGTCGATGTGATCAGAGACCGAAATGTTCTTTATCGAGAACTTGATGACGGGCTTATTGAAAATGTATTCACCGCACGCATTCTAAATAAAGATGATCAGCAACACACTTATCAGCTGGAAGTTGTCGGACAAACTGATTCAGCACAAATAGTTGATGCCCGCCAGCCGACTGTGGCACCTGGAGGCGTTTTAGATGTCAATTTGACTGTGCGGGCGAAGCCTCAGTCAAGTGGCAGTCAAGACATTGTTTTTCGATTTGAAGCGCTTGACAGTCCAGATGTGGCGAAAGAAGTGGTTGCCAAATTTCTGGCACCATAAACGAGGCGTATACGTTGGATTTTATCGGAAGGAGACGGATGTTTTTAGGGAACTTGATATGACAGAAAAACAGATAAGCTGGTACCGAATTCCAGTCATGTGGATGGTCGTAGGAATTCCACTTTTCTCAATTGTTTTTAGTTTGTCATTCGCATGGATCGCAGTCAT
Source organism: Arenicellales bacterium (assembly GCA_965214785.1). GTDB lineage: Bacteria > Pseudomonadota > Gammaproteobacteria > Arenicellales > JAJDZL01 > JAJDZL01. The sequence goes on from OZ243975.1 coordinate 611,440, forward strand.
GACATTCGATGGTGTTGTCGTTGACGACTACTATCGCAAAGGCATGGAAATCAACAAGGACTTGGCTCGCGACCGCTATGCGATAGCAACTGAGATGACCGCTGAAATGATTGTTGCGAGCAACCAGTTAAATGTCGCTATTTCCTCTGCTTCCGCTGACCGGTGGCCTGATGAACTAAAGTTTATGTTTATTCACCCCACCGTTTCGAATCGCGATGTCACGATTAATCTTGTGCACCGCGGTTCTGGCAATTACAGTGCTTCGTTCGAAGATTTGCGTGCCGGGAAGTGGAATGTTGCTGTTGGCACACCATCATGGCGGCTCAACGGCAGTTTGTATCATCCATCGAGTTCAATAACGACACTCAATCCAGTCACGTCAGGCGATGTCATCCACTGAGTTGCTGATCCTGGCAGGATTTACAACGGGGTTTGTCGGTTCTGTTCATTGTGCAGTAATGTGTGGCGGCCTAGTGGGTGTAATTTCAAGATCTATGAAAGGGTCTGGCGCTTCGGCACTAAAGTATTGGACAGGATATCACTTCGGGAGAATTCTTAGTTATACCGCGGCAGGTTTTTTGGGAGCCGGTGCAATGCAGCAAATCGCTGGAATCGTAACCGGCCAAGTCTCTGAGCAAGTGTTACCGATTGGAACGATGATCGCTGGTTTGTTTATGGTCATTTTAGGTGGGCATGTTGCAAAGTGGTGGGGGATACTCAATTTACTGGAACAATCAGCAGGACGCTTGTGGAATAAAGTCGTACCGGTGTTTTCCAAACTGCTGCCTCCCAAAGCACTGCACCACTCGGTTATCGGCGGTATGTTATGGGGCTGGATTCCATGTGGACTTGTTTATTCTGCACTTGCGCTGGCAGTTACATCAGCCGATGCGGTAGCCGGTGCAATAATTATGCTTTCTTTTGGATTCGGGACACTACCGATGTTGTTGGCAGTCGGTGGTCTATCACACCGGCTTCAAAATTTGAAATATCCCAGTTGGATTCGAACAGTTTCCGGTGGGGTGATATGTATCTTTGGGGTGTTTCTGCTTTTAGGGAATGTTCCTGTACACTTGATAATTCATTCGAATTGAGGGTTAGTTAGACTGACTGAGCAGTCTGAACGAATCCGAATATGACTATTTTAAAATGTACGGATCAGGTTCAGGATTGCTTTTCTAACAAACTGAAGAAGCTGAATATGGCAAATCCTAATGCCTGATTTTTCTCTGGGTGACATTGTCATCCGTCAGTGATGACGAATCGTATTGAGTCAATTGCTGCCGTAGCCGACACCAAGGTAAATTGGCGATTACTTGCATTGTTCTTCTCGGTATTCATTTGTGTTTTCCAGGAAACCCAATTGATAATCAATTTTTCAACCGAGTAGGCAGAATATTCCAATACCTAGTCCTGTACTACTTACGAAATCTCTTTGAGTTTCTTGCCCACATGCCAAAGGTATCGATCAATTTCTATCCAAGAGAAATTTTCCAGCTTATAACAATCTCTGAACGTATTCATTGTCTTGCAGAACTCTGAATAGTCTCTGAGCGCGATTCTTTTAAAATCGCAAAACTCAAATTCATTATGAAAATACCAAAGTGCGTCGTCAACGAAACTATCGTAAATCGGATATTTCTCTTGTTTATGAAAGTGGCAGTATTTTGTAGCAAACGAGTAATTTCTGCGGATTCCAACGGAGGCAATTTTACCTACAAGTTCAAAATTGAAGTTGGTGCCGAGCTGACAATCGAAATCATCAATAATATTAACAATGTGGTTAGCAATTTCTTTAACTTGATTGTTGCTAATTCTTGTATTGTAGAGAGAGTTAAGCAGGTGAGCTTTTGACAATACTTCTTTCAAAATATTGTTCTTAGGAAATTTGCCAAAATAACATTCAACGCATTCCCGCTGCGGTTTGTATACACTCCACGGATCGATTTTCTCCAGACACCGGTGCTGATTTAGGAAAATATTTACCTGACTAAATGATGGTTCTTCAATTTTCACAATAATTTTGGGGCTTATAAAGATAGCTTGCCCAGTGGAACTATTTTGATTCCCTATTCTCGAAGAGTTTCTTGCCTTTGTGTCGCAGTTATTAGTAAGCGGTACGTTCACGAACCGAAGAGAGTCAATTCAACGGCTCTTTAACCATTCAGACTTTAGATATTTTAACGTTACAGGTAAACAAATGGCAGTGCATGTGCACCTTTCCCAAGGGGAACGCGACTTTCTCCTGGGTGTACAACGTAACCGCAAGTGGCTTTGCCTGCCATATCTTTCTGAAAAGTTCTGATTGCAGTTGCCATTGACGAATTGGGTGTAGAAGACAATTTTACTTCTATCGGAATGATTTCCCCTTTATCACTTTCGACTAAAAAGTCAACTTCTGAACCCGCGGCGGTACGCCAAAAATATATCCTCGGCTCTATGCCTTGATGAGTCAATGTTCGGATCATTTCAGACAAAATAGCGGTTTCTGCAATAACTCCACCCATTGGTCCCAATGCAGCGTGTTCAAAGTCTTTAAGACCGACAAGGTGGCAAAGCGTTCCTGTGTCAGTGAAATAGATTTTTGGTATTTTTACGAGACGTTTGTTGACGTTCTTAAAATAGGGGCGTAACACAATAACTTGATAACTTGCCTCCAGAATCGAAATCCAGGCCTTGATTGTGTTTACCACTACTCCAAGGTCTCGCGCCAAGTTTGTCAAATTCAGCAATTGTCCACTTCGGGATGCAAGTGCTCGCAAAAACAATTGAAACTGTGTCAGGTCTCCAACTTGCCGCAATGCTCGCAGATCCCGCTCAAGGTATGTCTGAATGTAACTGCCATGCCACGAGGATAGGTTGCGATCGCAGTTGAGCGTTAATTCTGGATATCCTCCACGCAAAATACTTTGCCACAGTTCTCTGTGGTTAAATTCCGGTTGAGGATCCCACGGCTCTTTTCGTTCCCAGAAAAGAGGTAAATCCGGTTGCCCGAGAATTTCACGCCTTGACAGAGGAAGCAGACGTAAAATCGCAACGCGTCCGGCAAGGGATTCAGCGACTTGTTGATTCAGCAAAATATTTTGTGACCCGGTTAAAAGGTATTGACCGCTAATACTGCGGTTGTTGTCTATTTTCTGCTTGATATAGGGGAGAAGGTCCGGAGCATTTTGGATCTCATCGAAAATCGCAGGAGCACGATAGGCTTCCAGAAATCCTCGCGGGTCAGTTCTCGCAAATACCCGAACATCGGGAAGATCAAGTGATGCGTAACTGAAACTCCCCCCAAAAAGGCGGGACACCAAGGTCGTTTTGCCAGATTGACGTGGTCCGGTCAACAAAACGGCTGGAAACTCTCGTGCTGTTACCTTTAGTATTCGTTCCAGTGAACGTCTAACGTACATTCGATTCCTAATATCGTGTAATTATGCATTCGTAATGCAAATATTTAACATCATGAACGCTTCTATTGCGAATGTAGTGAAAAAGATGATTATTAACAATGAAGTCTAGACACAAAGAGTTGGTAATTGGCGGTGCAATGACAACACCTGGTGAGTGATAATAGCCTCCTGTTCTTGCTCGCAAAAGCCACTTTTTGTCTATTCTCATAATACACTGTGACTCGAAATCAAGTTTGTCGATGACCGTATCAATTGATTAAAACATGTATATTGCCAGAAAAATTCTCGCAGAAATTAAATTTGACACAAATGAAAGTAGAGATTACCCCCAAGAACTGGTATCGGACGCAGCGAATTTCGGATGATGTGACCTTGATATCAGAACCGTGGATCAAGGAGTATTACCGTTGCAATATTTGGCATGTAGAAGGTCGCGATCGTAATATGTTGGTCGATAGCGGTATGGGTATCGTGAGTTTGAGGGAACAGATCCCATTTCTGACTGACAAACCCTGTTTGGCGGTTGCCAGTCATACCCACTTCGATCACATTGGTGCGCATCACGAATTTGAGCATCGACTTGTACATCGTCTGGAGGCTGACATCATTGCTGACCCGACTCGGGAATCGACACTGACCGATGTCTATGTAAGTGATGACATGTTCACTGAGTTACCGCCTGCTCCCTACCAGTCTGCCGAATATGCTGTAAGAAAAGCACCAGCTACGCGTTTGCTTGAAGACGGTGACACGATTGACCTTGGTGACAGGCAATTCTTGGTTCTTCACACACCTGGACACTCTCCGGGAGGAATCGCCTTGTTTGAGCATCACACAGGCATATTGTTTTCTGGAGATGTTGTTTATGACGGAGAACTGATCGAAGATAACTACCATTCAGACGCAACAGATTACTATAGGAGCATGGTAAAGTTACTGGACTTGCCAGTAACAGTCGTTCACGCTGGCCATTATCCAAGTTACGACCGCGCTCGGCATCGAACGATAATTCGGGCGTGGCTTGACGAGAAGGATGCTGGATGATCGCGCTTGAGATGCTGCAAACTCATATTAGCGAAATACGCAGTCCTCGCGATTGGCGGAACCTGGCGAATCGATTTAAGACCGTTGTTGTTGCCTGCCAACACGTTGAGACGTAATACCGTACACGGGAATATGATGAGCTTGCACGCAGAGCGTTACAGTCGGTTCCCATGCGGTTTTTGAGGCAGACCAGTCGCAGCGTACAGGGAGTCCTGTGTCTGCTGTTCGCTTTGGTATGCTTAACGGCGAGTGATGCAATCATCAAGTGGTTGAGTTCCCACTACCCACTGCACGAGATTACATTTATCCGGGCGCTGGTTGGATTGATATTGGTGCTTGTTTTTGCCCATTGTTTCGGTGGCTTGTCACAACTTCGAACACAAAGGATTGGCCTGCATTTGCTCAGAGGGTCCTTGCTCGTTCTGGCAAACGTGTTCTTTTTCCTGGGTCTTTCCGTGATGTCGATGGCGACAACCGTAACTCTGTTTTATTGTGCACCATTCTTTATTTGCCTAATTGCCAAGGTGATACTTGGTGAACCGGTGGGATTTCAGCGTTGGCTGGCGATAGGCGTAGGGATGGTGGGAGTTGTTATCATCGCCCAACCTGGAAATGATGATTTTTCGTGGAGTGTTTTTCTGCCAGTGCTGGCAGCATTAACCTATTCGCTGATGGTTATGTTGACGCGTAAAATGGCTATGAGCGATTCGGCAGGATCGATGAGTTTTTTCATACAAGTGTCCTTCATCTCTCTTAGCCTGTTAAGTGGATTGTTTGTGGGTCACGGACAATTCAACGTGTTCGACGAAGCGGCACTGGAATTTCTATTGCGAGCCTGGTACTGGCCTGAATTTGCGCATCTTAAACTGTTTATCATTTGTGGCGTTGCTGCCGCTGCAGGTGCTCACCTGTTGTCACAGTCTTATCGACTTGCTCAGGCTTCCGTAGTTGCACCGTTTGAATATGCATCATTGCCATTCGCGATTGCTGTCGGTTTTCTCGTATGGGGAGATTTGCCAGGTTTGCGAGATTATCTGGGAAGTGCCTTGATCGTCTTCAGCGGTCTCGCAGTGCTCTACATCGATGTTCGCATACGGCGGAAAATGAGAACGCCAACAACCTGACAACTAAACCGATTGCCGCAGCGAATTCATTTCAGCACAGCAGATAATTTCGTGATCCACAGCCACGACTTGCGCAGTAGAAATATCGACTCAGAGACGGTGAAACTCTGTTTCTCAACGACAGTAAAGATGGAATTTACGAATTCTGCTATGCAGTTAATCAACCTTGAACGGACCGGCTCGCAGGATCACTTTGCGACGACCCCTGAAATGTGCCTGTGAAAAGGCTGGGCTTTTGCGCCGATTGACCCGTATATCGTAGCCGAGGCTGCTTGAGCACGGCGTGAACTCGCCTTAGAAACTATCCTTATTATCTTGGTAGACTTTATCGTAGTGGTTCCAGCACTTGTTTGCTTCTGCTACAAAGTGCTGGTGAAGCGGGCCGTCATAGTATCCTACGTCCGGATACACGTGTTGACCGATATCAGCGAATACCGCAGCCTTATCCAGACATTCAAATCCAAAGCTCTGTGTAAGCGTTTGTAATTCACTCGCAGTGCTTGCTGAACTTGTAGTGTCTCCTACAACACGATACTCGTCAGAGTCCAATTCGCACTGCAGTTCGTATAAATCACAAGCCTCACTCGCAGCTGCTTGTGTGTTCCAATCTGAGTAGGTTCCAAGCGAGATGGTGTAGGTTCCAGGATACACAACAGCTTGCGCCAGCGCAGCCGATGGGAATATGAGCAATACTGCAATTAATGTGAAGTTTTTCATTTTATTATTCATGCCAAGGGTGTCATGAGTTGATTTCGATGAGGCGAATTATATATCGCTGTGTTGCCCAATGCGACTTTAAGATGCCGTTTGAACCCGTTGAGGGGGAGAGCATCATTTTGATCAGTTGCAACTAAGATTAACAGCAATTGCGGATTGTCTCTCCCAGAGAGTTGAGCAATTTCAAAACTCAAGCGTGATGCAGACTACTGTGTATATAAAATGAGCTGCTGTCGCGGGCGGATGTAATCGTTAGCGTTCAAATCGTTCCAGAGCAGGATATCTGTAACCCTTACCTTATATAGTCTGGCAATTTTCCATAAAGAATCGCCGACTTGAACTTTATACGTTATCTGATTATTGTCAGCAGGAATGTCACTTGAACCTCCAGCGAACTGCCCAGTAGATGACTTAACCGGTATATTCAACTTCTGTCCTACACGAACGATGTCGGACTTAAGAGAATTAAAAGACTTCAGTCGCGCAACGCTGACACCATAAATCTGAGCGATCAGTCCAATAGATTCTCCAGCTTGGATTTCATGAACAAGTGGAGAATCAGTGCTGTCTTGCTCAGCAAGTGTTCGGGCATGGATACCTCTATTGGATAGCGGAATTCTCAGTGCCTGACCGATTCGTATGACATCAGATTCTAGTGAATTAACACTCATCAAGTCGCTGACTTTCACACCGTATCGCACAGCAATTGCGCTAAGCGTATCACCTGGTTCAATGATGTGCTCGGAACTTACAACGGCTTGCGACGGAAGTGTGTTCGCCTTCCAAGCCATTACACTATCGACCTTATCAGTAGGAATCAACAGCTGGTAATGACCGTCAGGGGGAGTAGACTTGCGTCTGAATGCCGGATTAAGCATTGCGATTTCTGTTTGGTCGATACCTGTAGCTTTGGCCAAAACACTAAAATCGACCTGAAACGGAAATTCGATAGTTTCAAAATTCAGTTTCGTCGACATTGCAGGCAGTTCGATGTTGAATTTTTGCGGATTCGAAACAATGTTTCTCAACGCGATCAGTTTGGGAACGTATTCGCGTGTCTCGGTTGCTAAATCTAAAAATTCATAGTGTGTAGAACGTTTGCGTCTCGCATTGTGTTGCATAGATCTTTTGACTTTGTACTCACCTGCGTTGTAGGCTGCCAACGCAAGCTGCCAGTCGTTAAAGATCAGCTTTAGATAGTACAAGTGGTCGAGGGCGGCACCGGTCGATCGAACAATGTCTCTTCTGCCTTCATACCACCAGTTTCGACTCAACCCATAATCTCTAGCCGTCGCTGGCATAAACTGCCATAACCCGACCGCACCTTTTACTGAATATGCTCTGGGGTTGAATGCACTTTCCACAATCGGCAGAAGAGCCAATTCTGAAGGCAATCCTCTGCGTTGCACTTCATTACTGATGTATGGCAGATACAGTGCTGCCCTTTGAAAAATACGATTCAGATATTCTTTTCTTTCGGAATAGAACTGTTCAAATTTCTCAACATCTGCACTGTCAAGATCTTCAATTCCAAAATTCAAGCGAATTTGCTGCCATAGATTTGTACTGTCGTAATTGGAATCTGCATCTGTAATGAAGTAGCCGTTGGTATCGATGCGGACAAACGGTTTGGCGTCGTTTCGCTGAACGTAATACTCAGTTTGATTGTTGGCCTGTGCGATCTGGTACAGTTCAGAAACGTTGAAATTCACATTTACAAGTGGTATTGATGTCATCAACTTGGGGTAAAGTTTGTTGCTCACAAGCAAATTATGATCGTGTGCATTCGCTGCTGTGCTTAGCACAACACTGCAAAAAACTGGGTATGCAGCCAGTTTGAAAAATTTCCCGAAATCTGTCACAGGTCTAAATACATTCAGTCATACAAGCATTTACTTCAAATTCTTCCATTAACTTATCGAATTTAATTAAAAATGGGACAACAATTTTATAGATATTGTGCGGATTTTCCAAATATGCCTGAATATTTTTTTCAGGGCTACTCGTAATCCTGTGAAATTAAAGGTGCTGAAGTTTACGGAATTGGGCGAAGCAGTTGCGTAAAAGTCTCGCCTGTTCGCAGCAAGAGGATTGAATCAAGGAGTGAAAAATATCGACTGATAGGTGATAGATAGTCTATTGTCAAGGTGGTGTTCGTAGAAACGGTGCATCACCTCTATATTTTTGTAGCAACAGGAGATTTTCATATCCTTATTACAACGACTCAGAACTGCCTGTCATCTCAAAGGTGTAACAACTCTAAGTCGTGCCCGCCCCATTAAGGTGAGCAGGTGCTCATTATACACAAATACCGATTGTCGAAATCGAAGGCATGAACAACCTGATTTCCAGTGTAACTTTACATTTCCCGAGATTCGCTAAACGAATATAATTAGCGGTTACTTGCTGTAATAGCGAGTGCGGCGTTCAGCCGCAGCGATAGGAATACCTCTCCTGTTGGTGAAAAAAAAGAAAAAGGTGGCGCTCCGTTTAGGCGGGCGCCATCTATATATTAGGCCTTTGATCACGTGTCAACCAAAGCATTTATGCTTTTTGAATTAGGCCTCTAGCTGCGAACGCGATATCAGCCGCGCAAAAGTTTCATTCAATTTGTTTTTGATTGTTGAAGCCTTATTAATTATTATTTTCTTCAAGTCATATCCTGGAATTGTCCACTGCAGCAAACTCACCACCTCATGTCGAAATCTATACCGACGGAGCGTGCACTGGAAATCCTGGCCCCGGTGGTTGGGGTGCCATCCTGATCAAAGGCGAACATTCACACGAAATTTCCGGTGGGGAGACACGCACCACTAATAACCGAATGGAGATGCTGGCAGCTATAAAAGCACTGCAGGCGCTCAAACGTCCGTGTAATGTCGTGCTGCACACCGATTCGCAATATCTAGTCAGAGGTGCAACTGAGTGGATAAGTAATTGGAAACGAAAGGGTTGGAAAACTGGTCAGTCAACAAGTGTGAAAAATGTAGATTTGTGGCAACAGATCGACCAGTTGATGTCTGTTCATGCAATCACCTGGCGATGGGTAAAAGGCCATAGCGGCATTTTAGAAAATGAACGAGCCGATGCGTTGGCCAAAGGCGCAATACCTGGTAACGGTTGAACATCTATGAGACGATTGGTAGTAGACACTGAAACAACGGGACTCAACACGTCTGAGGGCCATCGGATTATTGAAGTGGCTTGTGTTGAATTGGATGATCGTAAACCGACCGGCAACAACTATCATGAATTTTTCAATCCCGAAAGGGAAATTGACATCAGTGCGACTAAGATCCACGGTCTCGATAACAAAGCACTCGCTGAAAAACCCAAGTTTGCACAAATAGCTGCTGAATTGTTTGATTTTATAAAAGGCGCTGAACTAGTCATCCACAATGCTGAATTCGACCTGGATTTCTTAAACCACGAATTCTCATTGACCGGACAGAGTTACCCAGACATAAAGGAAGTCTGCACGATTGTCGATACGATTCAAATTGCGCGGGAACAGCGACCGGGACGACGCAACAGCCTTGATGCATTGGCGAGCGAGTTTGGCGTTGACACCTCAGCGAGAACCACTCACTCGGCACTGGTTGATGCACAAATACTAGTCGAAGTTTATCGGTTTTTAACGGTTGGGCAAACTTCACTCGATCTGCAGGTAAAAGTTGACTCAGTTGACATAGATTTGTCCGAGCAAACTGGAGAAAAAATCGAAGTTGCCGTAATTCAAGCTACAGAAAAAGAATATGAATTGCATGAAAAGTGGCTGGAATACCTGGACAAAAAGTCTGAAAACGGTGCAATCTGGCGTGAGATTGATAATTCACATACGTAAAATATTTGCTTCTTTCGAAAATAAAACCGTGACCGTGGCATCACATCACCCAACAGTTTTTTACATCGGAAAATAGTACATTGGTTTCAACATTGGTTCAGGTAGCGGTTGGCGGTGCGCTTGGTGCCGTGTTGCGATATTTGACGCGTATATTTGTTGAAAGACCAATTGCCGCAGATTTTCCGTATGCCACAATTGCAGTAAACGTTGCCGGTTCGTTTGTCGTCGGAATTCTGTTTGTAGCGTTCGGTGGACTGAACGATCAAACCAGTCGAATCGCACCGTTTTTGATTGTCGGTTTTCTGGGAGGGTATACAACTTTTTCAGCATACTCGCTGGATGCTTGGCTGCTTTTCAACCAAGGTCGTATATACGAAGCGCTGGTATATGTTTTAGGTACAGTTGTCCTTTCTCTGCTCGCTGTGTTTGCCGGCATTGCTTTGGCGAGGTCGTTTTGATTTGGCCTGTTTTTCACTTCGAACGAATCGATTGAAAAACCAGATGCCTTTGAGCTTAAGTCAAAAACAAGAAATACAAAAATCCAGCAAATAATACGACAACCGTTATTGCCATAGAATCGACAGTCCATTCCCGACTGAATTTTGATTTTGCTCCAATCGCACGGGTGACCACTGTAAATGTTTGTTTGCAACCCGTGATCAGCATCGCGTAAAAATTATCCAGGCCGGTTTGTACAACCGCAGCACCAGTGCGATAAGCGCCAGGCAATCCTTTTCTGTATGCCCACTCGGCGTCGATATTTATGCCGCGAAGTTCCGGAGGATAAATCCCTGATAGTTTCAGCCACACAAAAGCCAGTGCCGAGAACAGCAATAGCTGAATTTGCGCAAGAACGTGCGTAGCGTCATAAGCCGTGTAATCGTTTTGGTAAGGCAACAAACTGTACAGCATGTCAGGAAAAACTCCAATCCCAATGCACAATGCGGCTGCCAAACCCATCGCAATCAACATGCTTGTTGGAGCTTCTTTGGTTCGAATGCCTGAATCATGGGCAAAAAATGCAAAAAATGGAATTTTGATTCCAGCATGGTGAAATACACCGGCAGAAGCAAACAGCAGTCCAATCCAAATAATGAAATACCCCTCGTTTAATGCCGCTGACATGACCATAGATTTGCTGACAAAGCCACTGAACAGCGGAAAGGCGGATATCGAGGCCGCTCCAATAATGCAAAGCGTGGCTGTTTTGGGCATTGACTTGTAAAGCCCGCCGAGATCAGAACCGTTCATTTTCCCTGTGCGATACAACACAGCGCCCATTGTCATCATCAATAATCCTTTAAAAATAATGTCATTGAAGGCATGGGCAACGGCTCCATTTATCGCTAATTGCGTACCGATGCCTATTCCGCAGACCATAAACCCGATCTGATTGATCATGCTATATGCAAGAACTCTTCTAAGATCGTTTTCGATGACCGCATAGAAAATCGGGAAACACGTCATCAGCGCTCCAATATAAATTAGCATCTCGGTTCCGGGAAACGCTCGGGCTAATGCGTACACAGCTACCTTTGTAGTAATAGCGCTTAGAAATACAGTTCCTTCCGGAGTCGATTCGGGATAGGCGTCGGTTAGCCAATTGTGTAGCAGCGGAAACGCACATTTAATGCCAAAAGCAAGGAAAATCATAACCGATGCGACACCGGACAGTCCCAGATAGGTGAATTCGATGCTGCCGGTTTGCAGGTAATGCACAACTGCCCCTATGAGGAGCAGTAATCCGGAAAGGATTTGGATAATCAGATAACGCATTCCAGCCTGCATCGATTTTATGGATCCTTGTGCAATAATCAGATAAGCTGAGGAAAACGCCATAAGTTCCCAGAAAATAAATAGCGTAATTAAGTCACCGCAAAATACCGCGCCCAAACCACTACCGATATAAAGCAGGCTCATCGACTTGAAAACACGGTTATGGGAACGCCAGGAAAAAATTCCACCCAAAATCGCCGCTATATGAAATACATATCCAAATAGTAAACTGAGGCGATCTGCCTGATAGATGCTAAGTTCAATGCCCCCGACAACATATTGCATGCCATCAGAAAGTGACGGATCTGCAGCGATGATAAATAAGCCGCTTAAAACCGGAACCGCAATACACCATAGCGACAGTGCCTTATGCCGCAGGAACAGGGCGCCAATTGCTCCGGCGAAGAAAAATACGAATGATGGAATCTCAATCATTTTCGTAGTAGTCCTCACTGCGCATAAGAGGTTTTCGCATCCACTTGGCGATCACAACCAATATTACGCAGGCAACGAATCCAAATATGCAGTAGAAAAACAGCCAGTTTTCCCAAGGGTGATAAACGTGGCGATGGATAACAAGGTCCAAGATCAGCGACAAGCCGCAAATGATGTAAAACCAACGCAGAATACGGCGAAGTCCGGTCGCTCTTGGTGTGTTGTCCTGATTCATACTGCTACTCATGTCAATTTACGACTGCACTGCCGGCTTGCGCCATCAAACGGTAAGCAAAGTCAGGAGCGAAAAACAAAATAACGCATCCGGCTGCACAAATAATCATCGCTATACGGATTGTCACAGGAGCCTCTTTTATTTGCACAGTGTTGGAGTCGATTGGGTAGAAAGCGCGAACTGCAATCGGCAGTAGATACCCGACACTAAGTATCGAGCCGATAATCATCGCTGCAAGCAGTATCCAGTCACCTGTGTCGGCAATCCCCAATAACAAATACCACTTACTCCACATCCCGCCTGTGGGCGGTGCTCCTATGATTGCAATACAGCCTATAAGAAAAGCAATCATTGTGACCGGCATCGTTCTGCCGATTCCGCGCATTTGAGAAATTTCAGTTTTGTGTGCGGCGACCATGATTGCCCCGGCACCGAAGAAGAGTGTGATTTTTCCAAACCCATGCATCAGCATGTGCATTCCGCTGCCGATAATTCCCCACATGTTCGCAGTCAAAGCTCCAAGAACAATATAAGACAATTGGCCAATTGTGGAATAGGCCAGACGAGCTTTGAGATTGTCCTGTCGAATTGCCACGACCGCCGTGGCAACAATGGTAAATGCTGCAACGTAACCCAGCATGCGATGTATGGGAAGCTGCGAAACAAGTTCGATGCCGAAAAGGTAGACGACAATCTTTACGACCGAAAATACACCAGCTTTGACTACGGCGACAGCGTGCAAAAGGGCGCTGACAGGAGTCGGTGCCACCATAGCAGATGGCAGCCAGCGGTGAAATGGCATCAACGCCGCTTTACCGATGCCAAACACATACAGTGCCAGCAATACACTCATAACAGTGGAACTAGCCTGCCCATCAAACACACCGCCAGAGCGAAAGTCAAGTGTTCCTGTAAGCGCCCATGTCCAGATCAGAGCAAGCAGCAAGAAACTCACTGATGTGCCCAGCAATATGAAAAGATAGATTCGCCCGGCGCGCTTTGACTTTTCATCACCCGCATGCGTCACCAGCGGAAAGGTAGACAGAGTTAACGCTTCGTAGAATAAAAATAAGGTAAATCCGTTAGCGGCAAATGCCACGCCTAACGCGCTGCAGATTGCAATTGCAAAGAAAACGTAGAATCTCGTTTGGTTTTTCTCATGATGTCCTCTCATGTATCCGATTGAATAGATTGATGTCACAATCCACAAAAAACTTGCCATCAGTGCAAATAAAATGCCAATCGGTTCGGCTTGAAGTGCCAAAGTTACATTGGGAAAAGGTTCAACCAGGATGAGTTGATCAGGTATACCGTTTGCTTCAAACGAAAGATAAATAATGAAAACAATAAGGAACGTTATACAGGCGGTGAAGATGGTAACGCCTTCGCGAACATTTTCATTTTTCCGCAAGGCAAGAATAATCGGTGCGGCCAAAAGAGGCACGAAGATCGCAGCGGCTTGAAGGAAGCTTGTTGACATCACAGAGGTATTCCAAGCAGGTCACTGGCGGCACGCATGGCTTGGGTGCCGGTAAATTGCGCATTGATTCCAAAAAACACGTTTGCAATCACCAATACCCATGTCGGAACGAGCAATGCGAGGGGTGCTTCATGCCGTTTTATTTCGGCATCCGGGTCAGTTCGAAAATATGCCACTTCCACAATTTTCCAAACGTAACTCGCTGTAATTAAAGAGCCGATCAGTATCAAAGCACTAAGCCACCACATGTTTTGTTCAAACGCTGCGGACACCAGATACCATTTGCTGATAAATCCGGTCGTAAAAGGTACCCCGATGAGACTTAATCCGCCAACTACGATAGCAGCCATTGTCCACGGCATTCGTTTCCCGGCATTTTTGAGTGCTTCTATTGTGGTCGTGCCAGTTACAGCTAACAAGCAGCCAATTGCCAGAAATACAGCGGTTTTCATCAACGCGTGATTAAACAGATGAAGAAATGTCGCAGCTATGCCGGCTGATGTAGCCAATCCAAGGCCGATAAGCATATAACCGATCTGTCCGACACTTGACCATGCAAAAAGGTTTTTAAGATCAGTTTGAAAAAACGCAATGATTGACGCCACAATCGCTCCGACAATACCTAGCACAACTATGATTGCTGCAGACAACGTGACATCTGTGAAGAATCCACTTGGGAAAATAGTGAACATCATTCGGGCAAACACATAGACAGCGGCTTTGGTAGCGGTACCGGCAAGAAACGCTGTTACCACTGTTGGCGCGTAAGCGTAAGCGGCAGGCAGCCAGCTATGGAAAGGAAACATAGCCATTTTTATTCCGAGACCTACAACCACAAAACCAAACGCAACATACACTGTTGCGCTTTGGTCGAGTTCTGACAGTCGTTGAGCCAAATCTGTCATGTTTAGAGTTCCAGTCAGGGCATACAGTAAACCTACGCCGATCAGGTAAAACGTCGCGGCGACTGTACCCATGATCAGGTAGCGCAAAGCAGCGGTCAAGCAGCGTCGATCTGATCCGAAACTGATGAGTATGTAGCTCGACAGAGAAGAGATTTCCAGAAACACAAATACGTTGAACATATCACCTGAAACAACAATCCCGCATAACCCTGTAAAACACAATATCAGCGCGGTAAAGAACCACACTGATTTGTCTTTTCCAATTTCCAGGCGCACACTTGCATAGCTGTACATGACGCAGATCAGAAATACAACGCAAAGAATTAACAGCACTAGTGCACTTGCGCTGTCAATTCTGTATTCAATGCCCCATGGCGCTGCCCAGTTGCCTAGTGCGTAAACAATGGTTTTGGATGAAGCGACCTGCGCAATAATTGCCAAAGAATTAATTACGCACAAAACCGCTGTTGCAACGGTTAGCAGGTAACAAAGCAAAGGGGTGCGCAATACAACACATAGTGGTGCTGCCAGCAGAGGTATGACCACCGCAAGAGCGCTTAGGTGCGCAGAGATCACGTGGTATCCTCGTCAACTTCCATCACATCTCGGTCGTCTATTGTTCCAAAAGCAGAGCGGATGCGAACAATCAGTGCGAGGCCGACAGCTGTTGTTGCCACTCCAACAACAATCGCCGTTAGAATCAATACATGGGGCAGCGGATTGGAGTAGGTGTCAAAGTGATCACTGAGTATGGGTGCGGTAGCTTCTCTTACCTTGGCAAAACTGATGTAGAGAATAAAAACTGAGGTCTGAAAGATGTTAAGGCCGATTATTTTTTTTACAAAATTGTTTGAAGCTATAACGATGAAAAGACCAATCATCATTAATCCGACGACAAACGTATAGTTCAATGTGCCAATGTCAAACATCGTCATGCCTAGGGACTAGCCGGCGTCGTCAGCCTTTGGGTGAATGTAATTGGAATAACAATAAAACAGGCAGATCATCACCGATGCTACAGTGATGCCAACCCCAAGTTCAATCAACAAGATTCCCATATGTTGTCCAGCAACAGGATCGGAACTCAACACGTTGTAATCCAGAAAGTTTCCTCCTAAAAACATACCGGCGATACCAACCGCGGTATATAGCAAAACGCCAATAGCAGCAGTCGTGTAAACCACAGTTGCCGGCACAACTTTAGCGAGGATGTTCTTGCCGAATACGATGCTGTAGAGGATAAATGCCGCCCCG
This sequence comes from Arenicellales bacterium, assembly GCA_965214785.1. Classification (GTDB taxonomy): domain Bacteria; phylum Pseudomonadota; class Gammaproteobacteria; order Arenicellales; family JAJDZL01; genus JAJDZL01. The sequence continues at coordinate 627,658 of OZ243975.1, forward strand.
AAAATAACACCAGCCTGAAATCCTCCACCAGGTCCGTAATCTCCATGAAACTGCACATAAAGTGCAAATACCAAAATGTATGGAATCAGCATTTTTGAAACCACGTGAAGGACAATATGGTGTTTCACTGCTTGTCTCCTCGTGATCGTTGTGAAGTGCTGGATCCACCCAACAATGAAATCACTCCGATAGCTGCAGCGAATATGACAACCACTTCACCGAGTGTGTCATATCCACGGTAGCTGGCAAGAATAGAGGTGACGACATTCGGAATTCCCGTATATTGCATCGATTCATTCAGATAGTGCGGAACGACGTGTAAATTTGCAGGTGCCATCGGATCAGCAAAATCCGGCAGGTCCGAAACACCCCAAAGTAGAGCAACACCTAATGCGACTGCAGCCGTACCGGCCAAAACCGGCTTTGTTTTGAATGTGATTTCCTGGCGCGATCCGGTCAGTGATAATGCAGCGAGCATCAATATAGTGGAGATTCCAGTGCCGACCGCAGCTTCAGTAAATGCTACGTCAACTGCATCAAGGACAACAAACAAGGTGGCACTTAACAAACTGTAAATGCCAAACAGCATCACTGCACCGAACAGATTCGTCATCCGGGAAATATAGATTGCTGTTGCGAGCAGAAACAAAAGCAAGGCAAAATTGACAATCAGTTCGATGACGAATTCCCTCCCTCGTTTGAATAGGGCACCAAATTTCCATGGCGAGCAGCCTTGGCTAGAGCGTGCGATGCAGTCGGTCCGGTAATCAGCATGAATAATAAAATGAAAAACAGCTTTACCGAGACCAGAGTCAATCCTGCATCAATAAACAAGCCGGCAAAAATAAACCCAATCCCGGCAGTTTCAGTCACACCCGCAGCGTGAACTCTGGAATAAAAGTCCGGAAAACGCAATACCCCTATGGAGCCAATCAGAATTGCCAAAGCACCAAGGCCAAGAAAGCTATTCTTGAGAATTTCAAAAAGCAGTTCAATCACAACTGTTCATCCTTCGGTTGCTTGCCAGCATGACCGAGGTCTCCATACTCAAAGTACTTAAGCACAGCAATCGTAACAATGAAATTGCAAAGGGCATAAACAATAGCAATGTCCAGAAAATCTGGTCGGCCCGTTACAAAACCGTAAAGCGATATCACCAAAACAGTTTTGGTTCCAAAATTATTCACCGCTAATAGACGATCGTATATTGTTGGTCCAAGGTATGCTCTGACAAGCAACAGAACCATGCCGATCAAAATTGCAAGCGTTGCAGCTGAAGCAAATATCATTCGGAAGACTTTCTAGGAAACAGTCTGCGAATTCGATTGGACATCGATCCGGCTTTCAAAGACTCCACCAAATCACTTTGAACACTGTGAATTTCCAAAGTATCCTCGTGTACTTCCAATGTCAGTGTTCCGGGGGTTAATGTAATGGAATTCGCATAGGCCACTTTCTCTATATCGGTCATTCCGTCGGCTGAAACATGATCGACGACAGGGTGGAGACGTTCGATTGGAGACAAAATCATCCGCGCAACGGCTACGCAGGAAAGTAGGATTTGGTAAATCAGCCAAATGAAGTATGGCACGGCACTGATAGATAAAATACGCAGAACGCGTCCTTCATGATCAACAATATCCATGCGGCGCGCGATCAGTGCTACCCAAACAACGGAAATCACCCCGAGAAACAACAGCAAGGCGGTGTAATGCCCAGACAAAGCGAGCCAAAACAACGAAAGGAACGCAATCAATGTGACAGAAAATTTTCTCATTGCAGAAAATATTCCTGATTAAAAATTGCGGTCTGACACGATAGACAAAACATCAAGCAACTACACATACTCAAAATGAATGGCTATTGTAAAGTTGTGCAGGCATAATTTATTCAAGTAATAAAAACTCACCGCTTGTGAACTTCAGGTTCCGCCAAATTCATATCGAAACAGATTTTAACATTCGAACAATTTGAAATGACAAAAACATATGAATCAAACTTCAATTTCCATGATAGGCCAAGGTCAAATATTGAGCCAACACAATCGATTCCAAACTTGTTGTTGACAGACCATGACATCATGTGTTGCAGTCGTATTTGCGGATATGCATACGCGCCAACTCTTCGGCTATGGAGTAAGAAGGGTTTCATTGGAGTGAGATATGAGTGCGGGTGGATCTGTTGACGAACGAAGCTGAATCATCAATCTCATTTGCAGGCGCTATACCGAACAGGCCAGGCGCGAACAGATTTGACACTCGATGGACTGTGTCCATCTCTACATTCCAGTTGTCAGGGATTGGTAGTTTTCGGTCGCTTCGGTGTTATCGGTAATCGGTTGGCAATACCGCTTTGTGTTTCCAACAGGTATCCGGCTGCCAGCAGAAGATCTTCCCGGCGCGGTGGTGCGACAATCTGTAATCCAACAGGCAGTCCGCTTCGTGTAAAGCCTGCTGGAATTGCCAAAGTTGGGCAGCCCGTCAGTGTGATTGCGAAAGTAATTGCAATCCATTCGTAATAGGTGGAAAAAGTGTGGTCACCAATTTTTTCTACATAACGCATATCCACATCGAACGGTGGCACGATCGCGCACGGGCAAATCAATAAGTCATATGAATCAAATAGACGAATGAGTGATCGAAAAATTTTTGATTGCGTACGTTCAGCTTGCGCGATGTCGTCAACAGTAAGTTTCAAACCTTGCTCAATGTTCCAGATGATTTCCGGTTTTAGCAAGTCGCGGTGTTTTTTGTATTCTGCGCGAAGTCCACTTGCAAACGATGCGCCTCGCAAGACATTGAAACTTTCTATGGCACCAGAAAAGTTTGAACAAGCCTCTTCGATAACCGTATCGAATGATTCATAGTGGTTCACAGCACTGCGACAAATTTCATCTACTTCCCCGGATACGCGGGTAATTCCCAAATCTGTCGAATAGGCGATTTTGCGCGGTATTTTTGGATTTTCGAGCGTTTTTAGATAGGATGTCGATGGAGAAGGGTAACTCAGCGGATCTAACGCACTGTAGCCGCTCATCGCATCAAGAAACAAAGCGAGGTCTTTTGTATTCCGTGCTATTGGTCCTTGCACATGAAGACAGTTGAATGGATCGTGCACGCGGTTTCTGGGAACGCGCCCGGGACTTGGACGCAGCCCTACAACAGAGTTAAAACTCGCTGGAGTCCGCAGACTGCCACCGAGGTCACTACCCGTTGCAAGCCACACTTGTCCTGAGGCTACACTGGCACACGCGCCTCCTGAAGAGCCAGCAACAGATTTGCTTGTATCCCATGGATTGTGTGTAGTACCAAACACTTTGTTGAAGGTACTCGCGCCGGCACCGAATTCAGGTGTGTTTGACTTGCCCATTACAACTGCTGCGCTTCGGTTCAGGTTTTGCACGAGAATATCAGAAGTCGTGGGGATATAGTCTTTATAGATCGGCGAGCCAAATGTAGTTCGAATACCGCTGGTTTCTGTAAGATCTTTGACAGAAATTGGCAATCCGGCGAGATATCCTCGCCGTGAACGTGTCGTTGATTTGCCTTGTTTAATCAGTTGCTTTGCACGTTTGCGTGCTTTTTCAATGCAAAGTGTCGGTATCGCATTAATCAAAGGATCTACTTGTGAGATGCGATTCGCGCTTGCCTCCACCGCTTCAAGTGGTGTGACTTGTCCTGTGACCAGCAGGTCCACAACTTCAAGCGCTGATTTTTCTATCAATTCATTCATGTAATATTCTTTAGGTTGTGAAATGGTTTCAAGTTGACCTGCTCATTAAGCTATTTTCCAAACCACGGTTTTATCAATAACCGTGCAAAGCACTCTACATCGCAATTGCAGCCTTCACAGATATACTACGCCAACGCTTCGAGTTTATTTACTGCCCGTGTTCTCGGGCCGCAACACAACAGTCAGATTGCCGATGTTCAATCACGAATATCGAGTTGGTTTTAAGGTCATTGCTCATCGTTGCATATTATATGTAATACATATATATTAGCCATTATAACAATAAGATAATAAGTGTAGTTAATCTACATTCTAATCATATTGTGCTATGAATACCGGTCAGGGAATTTCTTTGGAAGTAAAAACCAAATGATTGACCAGTTGGTTTACTCAATGGTGAGCTATTATGCCATTTGCGCAATCCCAAGACTGTCAGGGGTACTCAAGAAAATCGAATAAACTTCAATAGTTAAATAGCGTTCGAACAAAAGCTGCTTCAAAGTGTAAAGCAGTGTTGGTTTTTAGTCAATTCTTACTTTGCCGCTGACATTGTTGGTCGTGTCACAGGGCAAAATACAAGAATTCAACGAACAAGCTTGCATCGTGTCGCAGCTTGTTTGAGTATCACAAATTTATTCAGGTCATGTAAAGCTATGGTGATCAAAACGCACTTAAAAATTACTGCTGTCAGAATATTGGTGTTCGGTCAATATAAAATGACACTCTAAGAATCAATAATTTTTGGTAATTTTGACTATTCATCACGGAAGGGCGTAACACATGAGTAACACACAATCATTGGCTGTGATCGATGCGCTCCAATCTTCGAATTGGAATCGTAATATCTTTAAATCCCTGGTGGATTCTAACGTAACAGCCGTTCATGTGACTCTTGCTTTTTGGCATGACTGTCGCGAGACTCTGACCATAGTCGGCGACTGGAACAGGCATTTTAGGCACAATGCCGATTTAATTTTACCGGTGCGCTCGGTTCGCGATATCGACCTGGCGGCACAGACCGGACGTACTGGAGTGATTCTTGGTTTCCAAAACTCCTCCTCGATAGAAGATGATTTGTCGTTGGTTGAAATATTCCATAGTCTTGGCATACGCATTATGCAACTGACCTACAACAACCAAAGCCTTGTTGGTGCCGGTTGTTATGAATCAGCAGATGCTGGACTGACGTTGTTCGGAAAAAATGTGATTCGAGAAATGAATCGAATAGGCATGATTGTCGATGTGTCGCATACGTCGGAGAAAACCTGTATGGAGGCTATCGAATATTCCGAACGTCCAATTGCAGTCACACATGCAAATCCTTTGACATTTTCAAATGTTGTCCGAAACAAATCAGACGACCTGTTGCGCGCGCTTGCCGACAGCGGCGGTATGCTCGGATTTAGCATATACCCTTTGCACTTGAAAAACGGTTCGCAATGCACGCTACAGGACTTTTGTGAAATGGTTGCAAAAACGGCGCAGATGATTGGTGTTGAACACCTGGGCTTTGGCAGCGACCTGTGTACGGGGTGGAATGATGAACAGTTGAACTACATGAGAAATGGAACCTGGAACGACGACAATTCCTGTGAATCTAGTCCAGTCAGTTGGCCAGCATATCCGTCGTGGTTTCAGCGCAACGAAGATTTTCCAAACATTGCCACAGGACTTAAGGAAGTGGGATTTTCCGATGCTGAAATAAAAATGATATACAGTGAAAACTGGTATAGATTTTTCGAACACAGCATGTCTCCACAATGACAATTGATAAGGTTTTAATGAGTTAATCGATGGACAACACTATCGATGTGAGTCAGCGAGCTCCATCTGAGGTAATGAAGCTCGACCGGCTTGGGTCGTTTCATCCGACCCGAATGAGTTTCACACGCACTCTTGTGCGTCGCATGCATTGGGAAAACTGGCAAATTCGATTAGCCGCAAGTTCGCTGGATACCGATGGCTTTGGTTTTATTGTTTATCACATTGAAACTGCGTCGGGACCGCTTAGTTTTATTGCATTTTCGAATTCTATCGATGACAGTGAAAGGACTGATCGGGTAATTGCGGAAAAATGGGACCTGACATTTACACTGTTTAACGGAATTGCCGATGCACAAGACGTAGCCCGACTGGAAAAGCAAGTGCCTTTGCAGGAAGCCGGTCGGATGAGTGAAAATGAAATCGTATTGAGTCGAGCAAATAAGAGTATGCGCCTGTTCAACTCGGTGGTTGACTCTTTGGCAAACGGACAACAACCGGATGTGAAAAGTATTGCTGCAGTGGGGTACTTGGTTCGAACAACAGCGGTTTATGGCAACGGAAAATTTGGATGCTGTGATTTTCTCAATGTAAAGAAAAACTCACCGTTCTCACTGCCATTTCAAGCTGAGATGCTTGCGGTTTACATGGCTAGACAATTAAGTTTTGATTTAGTTGAGTATATTGCTCAAAAACGCGGAGGTCACAAAGCCGTACAGCTTGACAGTTCACTAAAGCGTGCTCTGGGAGTCGGAAATGCTACAGGACTTGGGATGGCGCCGTTTCTTGTAGGTCATCCGCTTCTAATCCATACTTGGATGAATGTGAGGGAATACGCAATTGGTAAAATAAAATCGAAACCCACCACATCGAAGTCGGTCATTGACAAATTAAATGAACTGCTGATGCGTTTTTCACAGCATCTGGATCAATGGACAACCGATGATGAGTGCCAGCATAAACGACTTGCTGTGCTCAAGACAGAAGTCGAAATGCTCAAAGCTCTCGCCCCATCTGTTTTGAATGTCGACTACCCTTGGAAATACCTGACAAATTGGGCGCAGTCTGAAACAAGTCTGGAGTGTCAAGAGTTCGTAAACAGTCTGATCCTTGAGCTTCATCCTGACCTAGTCAATGTGATGGAGCGTTTTATGGGAGATGATGAAAATTACGAAATTGATTCGACCATGAGTGTCCAACGGTTAAAGAATATGATTGAACAAGATTATGACTGGGCATTGGAATTAGATTTTTCCAGTTCTGAATCGCAGCATTTATTCTGGTATTTTTCCCAGGAGAAAGAAGAGCCGAGAATCGGCGTCAGACATCTGGAATCTGGCTGCGAAAAAGAAATGCGAGTCGGTGTCGCACGGGATGTTTCCTTACTGCATGATCAACTCAATTGTCTGCCAGACGAATCAATGTCAATGACCATTGCTGACTTTTTGATTAACCATCCGAGTCAACGTCATATTATTACAAGAATCCAGTCATTGCACAACTTTCCATACGCCGAAATCAGAGACAATCTACTTGACATTTCATGTCGTCCGATTGATCTTTTGCGTTGCAAGCTATCGATTTTTGGAGCAACACGCTTCGATCCGAAATCGAATCTGTGGACTAGAATCACCTTGTTCCAAGGTGCTCCATTGCCCCACGAATTGCAAAATGAAAACGCTGACGACTGGGCATATCCGGTCGTCCAAGTTCCAGATTCCTGCCCAGCACATACAGCCCGTGCAAATTGAGGTTGTGGAATTATCCTATAGTGAGTTGTCGACTCTTTGTCGACGGGTAATGTTCTCGCTCGCCACCCCTGCTGGGGTAGATACGGAGCTGGCAGAATCGTTAGTCTGGCTTGAGTCTATGAATCATCCCATACTGCATGAGTTGGCGGTGTTGTATCCCAAGCAAAAGTATGATTCCGAAAACAGCAAATGCACTTACAACAATATGCCTGATGGCAGTGTTGTTATCGAAACAGGATGCGATAGCGGTTTTTACTCATTGCCATCGGTAGTTGATCAGATTGCTGTAATTCATAAAAAGACTGAAAAATTCAAGGTCAAAATTTTCAAATTAAAATATCCGGCTTTGTTGCTTCGACTGTTAATGAAACGATCAGCAATGAATGATCAATTAGTTTTATCTATCGGATCATTGTTGGCAGAGATTGCAAATGGCGAAATCAAAATGAATTGCCAGCTCAGCGATTTTGCAGACTGTGTAGGGGACATGCCGTGTGTGATACAAAGAAAACCTGCCAATAACCCAACCGCTTCAATGCCTTCAAGCACAAAAGATTTGAATTCAGTGCAGCCAAACCCGCAGAGAATTATTCTTCCGCAACGTTTGTATCGTCAGCTCAGGTCGATCGCACTTGAATCTATGGTTCCGCCTACCTCACTGTCGCGGCAAAGCGGTGCAGGGGCAGGGGAGATTGACAACGATTGAATTGAACCCATACCACTTAGACATTGCGAATCATATCAGCTGCTTTTTCGGCAATGGCAAATGTAGGGGCGTTTGTATTTCCAGACGAAATTACCGGCATAATTGAAGCGTCGACCACACGTAAGCCGGTTACACCGTAGACTTTCAGTTCCGGGTCCACAACCGCGGTGGTGTCATTTTGCGGTCCCATCTTGCAGGTGCCGACCGGGTGGTAGATCGTCTCACCTATATTTCGGGCACACTCGAGCAGTTCGTCATATGTATTTACTTCAATACCAGGTAATACCTCATGGTCTATATACTGCTTCATTGCATTGCTAAATGCAATCTGTCTTGATACTCGGATTGCGTTGACAGCTGTTTGTTGATCCAGTTCTGTGTCGAGGTAATTCGGATGTATTGCTACATAATCGTGAGGACTACCAGAGCGCAGCTCAAGGCGTCCTCGGCTTGTGGGCCGCAGTTGAGTAACTGAAGATGTAATGCCAGAGTAATCATGCACACCTTTTCCCGGACTATCTGAACTTAAGGGTTGAAAATGAAACTGAATGTCCGGTCGAGTCGATTGTTCATGACAGGTTGTAAATATTCCAATTTGGCTTGCCGCCATTGACATTGGCCCGGTTCTAGTCAGTATGTAGCGTAGACCCACCAGCGATTGTCGAATCGGATTGCGCACCTCATCGTTCAAAGTCGGAACATTGCATTTGTAAACCGAACGAATCTGCAGGTGGTCCTGAAGGTTTTGCCCAACACCGGGCAAGTGGTGTCTCAGCGGAATCTGAAAAGGTTGTAGCTTTTCACCATCACCAATTCCAGAGAGCATCAAAAGTTGGGGTGAGTTGATTGCACCTGCGCACAGCAAAACCTCTCGAGCGGCCATAACAGAACTGGTTTTCCCTTGTCGGTTAATTTGAACGCCTGTAACCTTTTTTCCATCGAAAAGAAGTTTTTCAGCTTTTGCTTTCGTCATTACCTGCAAATTCTTACGGCCTCGCACAGGTTTGAGGAACCCTACTGCCGAACTGCACCGGCGACCTTTCCATGCTGTAAGCTGATAATAGCCGACTCCACGCTGGCGTTCACCGTTAAAGTCATCAGTATGGGGAATACCGATTTCTTGTGCTCCGTCAATGAATGCCTCTCCAATTTGTCGTCGAATGCGCATGTCGGATACTTTGAGATATCCACCCACACCGTGGTATTCGCTTTGCCCTCGCTGTTGGTGTTCGCTCTTTTTAAAATAGGGCAGCATCTCGCGGAACGACCAACCTGTGTTGCCCGCATTAGCCCAGTCGTCATAATCCTCTTTTTGCCCGCGAATATAGATCAGTCCATTAATTGAACTTGAGCCACCAAGCACTTTACCGCGAGGCCAGTTAATGGATCGGTTATTCAATCCTGGATCCGGTTCGGTTTTGTAGCACCAGTCGGTGTTTGGATGATGCATGGTTTTGAAATATCCGACAGGAATGTGAATCCATGGATTTAGGTCTTTACCGCCTGCTTCGAGTAGCAAAACTGTATTGTCTGGGTTTTCAGACAAACGGTTGGCTAATACACAGCCCGCAGTGCCAGCCCCGACGACAATGTAGTCAAAAGTGTTTTCGTCATTCATATGCAGACTTCATAGACTTTACTTGAAATGGCAAAACCTTGCTCGAATCTGGATCATTCGCAGAAAGTTGGGGGATCTGATCAAAACTGTTGCTCGTGAGCGGACTGCAAAATCAGCCGAAGGTCAATTCGCGCATTCGAAATGAGTCAAGTTACTAACCAATAGGTGAGTTGAGTTCGATCACATAACCGTTCGGGTCTTTAAAAAATGCAATTACCCGCGTTCCACCTTTCATTGGACCTGGTTCCCGAGTAAATTCGACACCTTCAGACTTAAGGTAGTCAGCCGTTGCATAGACGTCTGATACTTTAAGTGCCAAATGACCCCAGGCATTTCCCATGTCGTAGGGTTCTTTTTGGTCCCAGTTGTAGGTCATCTCAATTGTCGTTCCCTCATCCTCGCCTTGGTAACCGATAAATGTGTTGGTAAACCGGCCATCTGGATAGTCGTTTTGACGCAGAATTTTCATGCCCAGGATACGGGTGTAGAAATCAATTGTTTTTTCTTGATGGAGTACTCGAATCATTGTGTGATCGAGTCGAAAGTCTGGTTTTTGTTCGCTCATTGATTACCTCTAAGAATTTTAAGTTTATGATATGACGGGCCGAATTGTTTCAGCCACAAGTTGTTGAAATTTTCGCACGCTGTTTTCCCAGCACGGTGACAGCACGCCTCCATATTGTGACATCGGAGAAAGACGGCCTTTTTGCAAGCGTACGCACATTTCGTGATCTTCCAGATGCACGCTATGCCAAAGATCTGACAAGTCCTGAATTTTCTGTTTAGTGTGTTGACTTTCCTTATGAAGGTAAATCACACGCTTCTGACGTGTCTTGCCGACTTCCACAGGCGTATTGAGATGAACTCCGATTTGATCTGGCCAGTAGGTGCCCATTACAAAATTCGGAAACAGCGTCAAATAATGCGATGTAACCCCCAACGTCCCTTGTCTTGCGTTGGCCAACTGCTTTTCACTTAACTCAACTGCACTGCCAAGACAGTGTTCGTCTGCCACAGTATAGTGATCTACGAGAGGCTGATCTGTTGTAGAACTATGGACAAACTGCACGTGATAAGGTTCAATAAAGTTTTCCATCAACAGTTTCCAGTTGCACGAGATTTCGCCAAACTCAAGAGTCGAAGCAACTTGAAAGTCGGACAAATTGACGTCTCCAAGTTGTCGTTCAATTGGTTCTAAGAATTTTGCGAAATCAGGAGGATCATCCGATAAATTTATGAAAATCCAATCATGCCATAACTCGCAATGTACGTCCTTAAGACTGTGATCTTCGTAACGAAAGTCTTCCGGGAGCTGCCGAATACTCCCACCGAAATACGGAGCATTCTTTAACTTACCGCATAAATCATAGCTCCAGCTGTGATAAGGGCAGCGAACCATTCTGCCGGTGTTACAGTCCTTGTCGATTAATTTTAAGTTTCGATGACGGCAAACATTGTGGTAAGCACGGACAACCTCATCCTTACCTCGTAATAAGAAAAGCGGCAATCCTGCAGCCTCGATTGGACGGGCGTCTCCGGCATTGGGCATTTCGTGTGCAAAGCCCACGAACATCCAGTTTTGAGAGAATAATTGACGCTGTTCCACCGCGAACAAGCGATCATCAATGTATAAAGCTCCAGGAAGTCCGTGCCGCGTTACACCGGCTTCGTCGAAATATTCAAAAATGTCGGAATTCGGTGACATTCAAATTGAACTGGTTTATGGTGTGACTTCATAAAATGTTGCGAAATTGTAACGAATTTTACCATTGAATATTCACTTCGAATCGGCCCCAGTTTTTGTGAAGCTTCTCGAGCGCGAATTGTCCGACCGGATTATGCAAGTCGAACGAACTGCGCAGCTGAAGTGTTATGGGATTTGGGTTGACGAAATTCGTTATATTTGTCATGTTAAATTTGCACAGACGTAGAGAAAATAACTGAGTTGCTGTGGTGAAGATTTGGTTTGAGTTTGTTTTGCTCTACCTGCATGGATGACGTGAATAGTCATTCAATATTCAGGTATATTCAGTGTTTCTTTAAGGCTGTAGAACTTCGAATCGTTTGCCTGACTTTCAGCGAATAGTCAATAGTGGTTGAAAATTCATTAACGTGACTTGATTCATTGCAATAAACTGATTTAATGTTCACCTCCAGCCAATTTTTCCGGCCAAATTTGCGAGGTATTCAAATGACTGGAAAACTTTTGGAGCGATCTTTTGTGAGAAGTGATTTCACCAAAACGTTACAGATTGGGAAGTTCAAGAGTACCAGCGACTGTACTGATGTCAACCAGTGTACCCTGAACGTTGGAGAATCTCCGTGATGGAGCGAACCACGTACAAACACTTATACAACTGCAAGTGCGAACTTTTGACTGAAGAGGTTCGTGACTGCTAACAGCTTTTAATTCGGCAAAATGAACCAAGATTACAAAATTTACAATTTGGGTGACTTCAAGTTGCAGTCAGGCAAAATTCTGCCGAATGCACAGCTTGCCTACAAGACTTACGGAAATCTCAACGACAGCAATGATAACGTCATACTGCTACCGACTTTTTACACCGGAAACCATATGCGCAATGAAGGGTTTTTCGGGTCTGGAAGGGCGATAGATCCGGAACATCATTTTGTTGTATCAGTAAACTTGTTTGGAAATGGCATCTCGTCCTCTCCCAGTAACTCACCGCCTCCTTGTGACGGTCATAATTTTCCAACAATCACACTTTACGACAACATTGCAGCACAGTATCAGCTGATCACCCAACAGCTCGGAGTGAGTCGAATAGCACTTGTCACAGGCTGGTCAATGGCAGGGTGTCAGGCATTTCAGTGGGGCGCGCAGTATCCGGATTTCGTAGACGCAATACTTCCTTTTTGCGCGTCTGCCAAGACATCTGAACATAACATTGTATTTCTCGAAGGTGTCAAAGCCGCACTGACTGCAGATGCTTTATATAACAACGGCAACTATCGAGAACCTCCGGTTAAAGGCCTCAAAGCGTTCGGGCGCGTGTACGCTGGTTGGGCGTTTTCCCAAACTTTCTATCGTGAAAAAATGTACAAAATATTGGGATTTGACAGTGCAGAACAGTTGCTAAAGGACTGGGAACAAGACCACCTTAACTGGGATGCCAACGACTTGCTGTGTAAACTCAAAACATGGCAACTAGGTGATATCAGCGCACAACCGAAATACGATTCCAATTTCGTCTTGGCATTGAATTCAATCAAAGCGAAAACGATTGTTATTGTTTGTGACAATGACTTGTATTTTCGCCCACAAGACAATCAAATTGAGATCGAACATATTCGAAACGGACAATTGCGCGTCTATGAATCGCCGTGGGGTCATTGTGTTGCCTCACCTGGCAATGACCCGGATTTTCATGCGTATCTCGATGAAGCGATACGCGAGCTGCTGTCTTGAATGATGCTGAAGGTGAAAAACAACAACGCTGCGCGGTGTTGACAAGCCTTTAGGTGCGCACTCCCCGAAGCCGTTCGGTACGTCGTCGAAGCAATTCGAGTGTCGTTAGCAGGGCGACAGAGACCAATACGAGCAACGTCGCAACAGCTAAAATCGTTGGACTGATGTGCTCGCGAATTCCGGAAAACATCTGCCACGGAATCGTTCTTTGATTAAAGCTTCCGACAAACAATACAACTACGACTTCATCAAATGAGGTGATGAACGCAAACAGTGCTCCTGAAATCACACCCGGAAGTATGAGGGGAACAATGACTTTAAAAAATGTAGTTACACCATCGGCGCCAAGGCTGTTGGCAGCCCGAATCAGACTTCTGTCAAATCCGACAAGTGTTGCCGTTACAGTGATGACCACGAAAGGTGTGCCTAGGGCAGCGTGAGCCAAAATTACACCGATGTGTGTTCCCTGAAGATGTACTCTTGAGTAAAAGAAAAACATACCGCATGCAGAGATGATCAGCGGCACAATCATTGGCGAAATTAATATCGCCATCAGTGTTGTTCGATAGGGGATGTGCGGACGGCTTAATCCCAGTGCGGCAAGTGTACCAAGAGAGGTGGCAATCAGTGTTGAGAAAATCGCAATGATTATGCTGTTGTTTACCGCACCTCGCCAGTTCAGATTAGTAAAGAAATCTTCATACCACCGCAGTGAATAACCGGCAGGGTCTAACGACAGCATTTCAGGGGTAAATGTAAAAAACGGTACCGCATTAAACGACAGCGGTATGATGACCAGGATCGGAAAAATCAAAAACAGAAAAATCATTCCGCATAGAATCCGGAAGGTATAGTGCCAGATTCTTTCGAGCGGTGTCGTATATGGAGGCAGTTTGCTTTTCATATTACCCCAGTTTCATATTGTCTATGCCGACAATGCGGTCATATAGGAGGTAAAGTGCCAAAACCAGTCCGAGCAGGATAACGCCTAATGCAGCAGCCAACCCCCAGTTTAATGAGGACGAAACGTGATAAGCGATAAAGTTGCTGATAAAAGTGCCCGAAGTGCCGCCAACCAAAGCCGGCGTAATGTAGTAACCGATCGATAGAATAAATACCAGTATCGCACCTGCACCTATTCCAGGTACTGTATTGGGTGCATACACTTTGAGAAATGCCCGATACGGATGAGCACCCATAGAAACTGCGGCCCTCATATAACTCGGTGGAATTGTCTTCATAACACTGTAAAGTGGCAAAATCATGAAGGGCAACAGAATATGGGTCATTGCAACAACTGTACCGGTTGCGTTGTGGATCATTGCGAGACGGTTTTCCGTATCAATCAAACCAACTGCGACTAGTAAATCATTCAAAACGCCTTCTCGTTGCAATAGAGCAATCCAGGAAGTCGTACGAACTAAAAGTGAAGTCCAAAATGGGAGCAAGACCAGCATTAGCAACATATTGCTTGATTTCAGCGGCAGTGTTGCGAGCAGATAAGCGACTGGGAACCCCAACACCAGCGTCATAAATGTGATGAATAAACTGAGGTAAATTGTTCGCCAGAAAAGTTTGAGATAAATTCGACGTTCTTCTGCCTGCAGTTCCACATCACCTGCGGGTGTTACTTGAAGGTCGAGTGCCGCATAGAAATAACCGCCCGTGTAAGGGGGGCTAAACGTTTGAATTATTTGCCACGTTTCAATTTTTCCCCATTTTTTATCAACTTCAATGAGTGTTTCTTTATACGGGCCCTGATCATCTAATTTGGGAACTCTTCTTTGAGACTTTCGATAAAGACTCGCCATTCCCGCCAATTCGTAGTTCAGTCTTTTACCGACTCGGGTGATCAGTTTATCTTTAGCGCCTTCCTTGATATCCAATACCATTGCTTCAAAAACAGGTTCACCCGGAAGCTCGCCGGAAGTCGCATCCCAGTTTTGTATTTCTTTCGCTGTTCGAGGAAGGTATGTTGAAACAGTAGGATCTTCAATGCCGCGCCAAAGCATATCGGCTATTGGCAAAAGAAAAGAGACTGCTATGAAAAAGAAAAGTGGTGCGACAAGTCCCAGAGATTTAAGTTTTTCTCTTCGAAGAGCGCGAGAAAGACTCACCTTGAGCGGTGTGCCGTCGACAGTCGTCAATGGTTGCGTGACTTTTTGGGCAGCGTCGTTCACTTCGACAGAAGATTATAAGGCAGTTACGCGAAAGCAGGACATCGATCGATGTCCTGCTTATCCACATTCAAGGATTTTAACCTGACGGCTTACTGCTCAATCCAAGCGGCAAACTGTTCGTTCATATCATCCCGATTGTCAGCCCACCATTCGTAGTTGAACAGCAAAGTTGTTTTCGCGTTGTTGGGATCGGTTGGCATATGAGGAGCCATATCGATTCCTAAAGTGGCGTGTTTTCCAACCAACGGAGCAGAAGACGCTCTTACCGGTCCGTAAGAGATGTACTTTGCCTGATCCGCCAGTCGTTGCGTGTCAGTAGCAAAGCTCAGAAGACTCAGAGTTTCTTCCATATGCGGAGCGCCTTTTGGTATGACCCAACCGTCAATGTCGAAAACCTGCCAGTCCCACATCATTGCAATGGGCTGTTTGTCTTCTTCAATCACTGAAAACAATCGGCCGTTGTAGGTCGAACCCATTACGACTTCACCATCAGCAAGAAGCTGCGGTGTTTGTGCACCTTTTTCCCACCATACGACTTGGTCTTTTACGGTGTCGAGTTTAGCGAATGCTCTTGACACTCCCTCAGGTGTGTCCAGAGTGTCATAGACATCGTCAGCGGCTACACCATCAGCAAGAAGTGCCCATTCGAGATTGTTGATTGGGCGTTTTTCCAGTGAGCGTTTCCCCGGAATCTTGGCCAAATCAAAGACATCAGCGATTGTGGTAGGTGGTTCAGAAACCAAGTCGGTTCGATACCCGAAGGTAGTCGAATACACGATCTGCGGAACAAAGCATTCTGATACGATGAATTCACCCATATCAACAGATGCGGGAGTTCCATCCGGAGCAGACGCCAGTACTGCGTCATGATCGATTTCTTCGAGGAGGCCTTCGTCACACATTGAAATGGCATCAGATGCGATGGCATCAACAAGTGACCAGGATACGTTGCCAACTTCAGACTGCGCTCTGATTTTCGCAACGCCTTCGGGCGCGCTGTCATCGTTCACGATATTGACGTTGGGATTGGCAGCCATATACGGCTCATGATACGCAAGCTGCTGACTCTTTGAGTAAGCGCCGCCCCAGGACACCACAATCAAATCTATGGACTGACCCACAGCCAAATTGCTGATGCCCAACATTGCTACGAATGAACTTGCAAGACAAGTTCCTTTCGCAAGCAATTTTAGCTTAGACAAACGATTCATCTAATTTCTCCAATAAATAATATTTCACAGTTAATTCAAATAAGTTTGTTAACCGCCGTCATTGTAGCATTCACTGAAAACGATGTGGCATAAGTTTAAAAAAATTGAAAATGTATTGCGTATGTGTATACCTTTATCGTTGTGACTGCTGGAATTTAACGACAGCCGTCAGCATGGTTTTGCAGAATCAAACAGGCTTTGAAAGTCAACTCGCTTTCGGTCACGCAATATCATGGATTAGCAATCCGATGGGGACAGCAAAGAATTTGAATCTGGAATTTGTAAAAGACAAAACTTGCTCGCCGGTATAGAATAAAACGCCGTGAGAGAATGTATTGTTATTACGAGTTACCAAGGCGATTATTACGAAAAATATATTCAGATTGGTGATCCAAACTGCGTTCCGCTGCGTTTTTTTGTTGCTTGCCTAATTGTCACCGTTAACTTAAACACGGTGAAAGTTGAGTCGTATACAACGCGGCTCATTGGTTCAAAGTCATCCTGGCCCAGAGTGTGAAACAAAGGATCGTTTCAATGAACATGCGCTTCGGATCAAAGATATTTTGCTCAGATCGTTGAAAACCGCTTAGGCTGTAGCCTCGTAGTGGGCTAGGTTTTTTCTGAAACATGATGTGAACCATGCCGAGTGCCGAATGACAACATCGTCCAGACAATCTGAGCATTGGTGTTCGTCATCGCCACAGAAGCGATATATGACTTCTTTACCCTGTGGCAGTCCAATTTGCAGATAACAATTGTGCTTGCTTCAATATAGTACGCGTCGCCTTTTCCCGCTTGCCAGGCGGATAATCATACTTACGCAAAACACGTTTAACCAGAATTCGAAGCTTGGCGCGAACACTTTCTCGTAACCGCCAATCGACTGTTAAATTGTTTTGAACAGTTTTGACGAGATCCTGTGCGATCGAACGAAGGGTTTCGTCACCAAGCACTTGTACTGCACTGTCATTGGTTTGCAAGGTATTGGAGAACAGACACAGTATCGACATCTTGCGAGACTTTCTCGCTGACAGAGCCGAACAGCCATTGCCGGAAAAAGCGACTCATTGTAAAAATCAACAGGACAAGGTTTTTCGTAAAGCGGTTAACGACATCGGTTATGGATTAAAACTGCCGTGACCGGTTTGGTTGTTCGAATTTTTTCGAGTCGATTCTCTGGATCAACAAGGGATTAAAATACAGCACTGTAATTTTTCATTAAGGCTAGGAGTTAAGTGATGACAGAAGTTCGCAATCGCCAGCATGGGGCGATGGAATTCAGTGAACCGCCTACGGATCTTGATACGGTTCGACGATATCGGGTCTCTCGAGTGCGTGAACAGCTGAGGAAACATGATTTGGCCGGTGCACTGTTGTTCAATCAACTGAACACACGCTATGTGACAGATGCAACAAACATGCAGGTGTGGTGTGCGCATTACGAAGCACGTTGTGTTTTCATCGCTACAGACGGTCCGATTATTTTGTGGGACTTTAGTAATTTGCCACATCTTGCAGAAGGGCTTCCAACTGTTGACGAATACCGTACCATTACACCGTTTTATTTCTTTTCAGCAGGAAGCAACTGCGAAAGAAACGCAAAATTATTCGCCCGAGAAGTCGATGATCTTGTCACCTTACATGGTGGCGGGAATCGAAGAGTGGCGGTTGACATATGTAGTCACCTCGGATTACAGGCACTTAAAGGTCAGCGAATTGAAATTGTCGAAGGCCAAGATGTGATGGAACTTGCGCGGGTTATCAAATCGACTGAAGAACTCGAGTTGATGCGTTATGCAATTAAAGTTTGTGAAACAGCTGTATCGAATATGCGTGACGCAATGCACCCGGGCATCACTGAAAACGCGCTGTGGGCAAAGTTACATGAAACCAACATCGCGCTCGGTGGAGAGTGGATCGAAACAAGATTGCTTTCTTCGGGCCCGCGCACCAATCCTTGGATGCGCGAGTGTTCGATGAGAGAAATCCAAAGCGGAGAGATGATGAGTTTTGATACCGACCTTATTGGTCCGTACGGTTATTGTTGCGATATGTCACGTTCTTGGATTTGCGGAGAAGAAAAGCCAACTGCCGAACAGTCGCGCATCTATCGTCTGGCAAAAGAAGAAATTCAGTTCAATATGGAAATGCTGAAGCCTGGCGTCAGTTTTAGAGAGCTTTCAGAAAAAGCCTGGCCGATTCCAGAAGAATTTCAAGATCTCCGGTACACTGTGATTATGCACGGAGTGGGACTTGCTGATGAATATCCGAGTATCAAACATCACGTCGACTACAAGAAAAAAGGATATGACGGGGTTTTAGAAGCAGGAATGACCCTGTGTGTTGAGTCGTATATGGGTTCCATTCACGGCGGCGAAGGCGTCAAGCTTGAAGAGCAGGTGCTGATTACCGAAAACGGTTTCGAAAAGCTCACGTCATACCCACTGGAAGACTGGTGATTTGTCGACCCTAAAACACCCTTTGCATTAAAAGGTCGTGAGTAAATTCAAATAGGCTGTCTAGTGCCGGCCCCAAACTCGCGATTCTCGGATCTGTTGTAGTGCCTCTGACAAAACGGGCATATATTTGCATGAAGATTACGCATAGTTTGAATGCTGTCAATACCCGGTAAAAATGGATGTTCGAAAGATCCAGGCCGCTGGTTTTTTCGTAGTATTCGGTCAATGCTCTGCGATCAAGCCAACCTGGCGAAGTTGCCGTCGGCATCTGACCGATTTCGTTGAGTTGTGGTGGATCGTCTGGTTCGACCCAGTAACTGAGCAGCGTTGAAAAATCGAACAACGGATCTCCACGTGTACACATGTCCCAATCAAGCAATGCGATCGGTGTCGTAAAATCACTTTTATCCAGCACGACATTGTTAAGCTTAAAGTCATTGTGAAGCAATGTGCATGTCCCTGATGGGATGGGACTGTCACTTAGCCACTTAATAATTTCGAGCGCTGATCGGGGAGGATTACGATCTCGGTATGCATCTTGCTTTGCAACGTGATAACGTTTGATCCAACCGGTAACAGTACGCTCCAAAAACCCCTCCGGCCTGCCTAGAGAATCGAGATCTGCACCGCCGGGGTCAACAGACTGAAACTGAACCAGAACATCGATCAGCATCTTTGACAAACTTTCGGTTTTCCCATTTAGAAATTCCGGAAGTTCTGAGTGAATAACTGCACCTGGCCGGTACTGCATGATCAGAAACGGCGCTCCTAAAACACCGTCATCCTCACAAAGAAGTATCGCCTTGGGAGCCAGAGGAAATTTCTTCCATAACCGTGATGTGACGCGATACTCGCGCACCATGTCGTTGCCGCCCGGCGGCAAGTCGCCTAGGGGAGGGCGACGCAGTACAAAGTCTTCGCCGTTAATAGTCAACAAAAAATTTAGATTTCCAAAACCGCCAACAAATTGTTTAGGCGATTGTTTACCGTTGAAACAATAACCTTCGCCCTTGAGATATTGCTCCAGAGCTTTCCAATCCTGAGGCTGTTGATGTTCAGGAGAAAAGAAATTGTCTGTTGTCAGTTCCAATGACACCTCCAAAAAGGTGGTTGAATTTTGAGGAATCGATTCACGCTAAATATACATCCGATAAGTGAATTGAAGTAATACTACAAAGGAACTCTTGTTCTCAATTCAATGCAAATGAATCTGTTCAATGAGTGTTCATCTTGGTAGGATGGGTACTCGATGAGTCAGTCAGCCTCAAACCAGCCAATGGTGTTACTGTTGCCGTTAGACTATCGGTTTTGGTGGTTATAATGCGCACCAAATTGCATTCAAACAGATACTAACGAGAACGGTTATGGACCCACAAAATCCCAGAAATCCAGGAAAAGTCGAATGGTCAGGCGAAAACCCCGGAATCTACCTCAAAACAGATCCGGCAGGAGACTGGTCATCTTTAGGCATCTTCTTTCGTGTCGTGCTTTCACCTCACGGTTCGGGAAACACAATGATCGTTCTAGAACAGCCAGATGAACCTGCAGGTTTTCCGCAGTGCAACAATATATGCCTGACTGATAACCGTGATTTGACTGAGTATCTGATTTCGGATTTCATGTCTAAATTCCCTTCTTTCAGAGGTAAAAAAGGCCTTGATGCGATGACTTATCACGATATAGACCAAGTATTCAGCCGCGGAGATCTGTCACAGTATCGTACCGAATCGGTTCTTTCACAGGATATGGAAGTTGTCATGAAGTGGGAAGACTTAGGCGAACCATTTGCTGCAGAGGTGGCAGTTGAAGCATCGGCCACTGGGGAACACGAGATGTACAGTGTTTTTCTGGAAGCCAAATCTGCATCAATATCAGTTAACGGACACCAGTTTCCAGGGTCGGTTGTATCGAGAAATTTCCTCGGCCGCGAAATGAGCACCGCATTTCTAGCCATATCGGAAACCTGGATTCAGCCACAGAATTAAGATCAGTTGCGTTTGATCAATCAATGGAGCTATTCAGCCGCATCAAAACTGCCCCGGCATTGCAGTCAACCCAAAGCTAAACTGCGGTTGTACGCAAATTTTCCCTTGTCAGCGAAAATCAGGGTCAATTCGCTGTCCAACGATCGCTAATAAATCTCCGCGTTCAACCAGTCCGCGGTGAGCACGAACGAAGGCGATTCCTGAGCTTGAAAAATTCACTTTGGTTGGGCGTTGACTGATTTGTTCAATATCGTGAACGAATCCGAGACATTCGCCTTCTTGAACCGCATCGCCGGGTTCAAATTTCGGTTCAAACAAACCGCGGCGAGGTGAAGCAATCTGTAATCTACGGTCTGAAATTTCGATGTAGGTCGGCTCTGATATTTCGACCGAATTGGCACAGGGGAGAACCCCTAGTTCTTTAAGAATGCTTCGAATTCCATTTTCACCAATCTTCAAGGTGTTCGGTGAAACCTCTCCACCACCTCCCAATTCAGCGGCCATTGAGGGGATGTTTTGGCGAAACGCGGCTCCGTTCACACTTCTATCATCATTTAGAATTCCCATCACCCAAATCAACTGCGCACCAAAGGCATGGGCTAACTGAAAGTTTTTTGCTGTCAACTCATCGTCATTATCAAGTTTCATTGCCATAGAACACGGGGCAAACCATGAAGCTTTGCCCCCGGCATGAAGATCGATCACCGCGTCACATACCGGCATAATCGAATTTTCAACGAAATCTGCGATCATTTGGGTAGGGGTGCCATTGGGATCGCCAGGAAAAGCCCGATTCAAATTAACATTGTCATAAGGTGAAACACGCGATGACGCATTTACAGCCGGCGCGTTGAGTGCGGGCAAGACAATCAGCCGCCCTTGAACCTGTTCAGGCTCAATAGAGTGCAAGAGTTTGACCATAGCCACAGGACCTTCAAATTCATCACCGTGCACGCCACCTATCAGAAGCACTGTCGGTCCGCTGCCATTGATGATGACGCCGGCAGGAATAAGAACATTACCCAGCGGGATCTCATTGCCGGAATACTTAAACGAGATGTCGCCAAAGCGCTTGCCTGGTGATACAAAATCCAAATCAGACCACATACGTGTTCGGGCCCAGTCCAATGGTTGATAATCAACTTTCATAACTTTGTCCTCAATCTTGCAAGCTGTTGACTGCGTCGGCGAAACAATCCAGTGAATAACGGTATATACCACCTCCCACTCGTCCTGCCTGGCCATCTTTGTCCAGAATTCCAAGACTCACGATAGGAGTTGTTTGGGTTTCGATAACCACCCTTGCACAAAGTCCGGTAAGCAATCCGAGTGAACCGAACATTGGATGGATTTGTCGAAGTAGAATCTTGGGTACCGTGGCGTAATCGTTTGGCAGATGGGGCGAAAACATCTGTCGCTGAGGCTTGGAATAAGAAACCGCCATTGCTCCGAATCCGGCGGCATCAACAATAGCGCTGTCGCCGATGGCTCCGAGTTTCTTATTCGCTGGGTGGTTTCCCACATCACCGGCTGGAGAAGTCGCATTGGCAGTAAACCACCGGTTCTGAATGCCAGAAACCTTAATGCCAACTTGATGCCCGTTTCCGCCGGCTGCGGTAATCAAACTCGAGTTTTCAATATTGTCACCGGCTGCCAGCATGCACTTGCAGGCGGCCATCCAAAGGTTGAGAAAAAAGCTCGGTCCATTTTTGAAAAATTCAGAAATTTCAGGATTGCGGCTCAATGGCGCCCGCAACAGTTCACTGAGTCGTCGGGTCGCTTCAATTGTGCGGCCGTGACAGTCGTCTGCGTTGGCAAGGGCGGCTGCTGCTATTGGAATCAGCTCAATTGGACTTAAGTCGCAAGAATTTAAGAACCCGGCAAGTTCTGAATTAATCCAGTGCAGGTGGTCAATGACCTGCTCATTGTATAAGCCAAGCCTCATCGCAGGCCCACCGCCGCCATTGAACGGACTGTAGACAACGTTGTCAGCATTATTGCTGTCGACAACTTTGTGTAGCCACATTGACGATGAAACGACACCAGCCAGAGGCACAACAACGCGATAGTCCTGCGCTGCCAGCAGTTGTATTGCACCGTTTCGTATCTGTTTATACGCCTGATCAAAGTTGTTTGCGAACCCTTCGTAAACAATCGCAGCACAAGCAGAGTTTATGACCGGCGCAGTCAACTGTTCAGTGCAATCGAACTTTGGACCGGCATGGAGAATTGTATTTCTGCCGATATTCAATGCCTCGCTAGCGAGAGTGTTAGAATGCCAAATCGGTTTTGCCCGAACGATTCTTTCAATTGCATATAAGTCGCTTTGGTGCATTTTGTAATTCTGATCAGCGTATAAATAAACTACAACAATTTTAGTTTGTTCGAAACCATTTAGAGTTTGACATTTTAAGAAACACCTTCAAAATAATAACTATATAATTAGTTTTATCGAAATATACTTATGATTGATACATCACAAGCATCAAAAGGATTTTCTGCAATCGGTTCTGATGCGCGATTAAAAGTTTTGCGCGCGCTCGTCCGTGCAGGCCATAGCGGTCTCAATGTCGGCGACATTCAGTATCGACTTGATATTCCTGCATCAACACTGGCGCATCATCTTCGTGCGCTGTCTGATGCCGGTTTGATCGATCAGGAAAAGTGCGGACGTTCCGTTGTCAATCGTGCCAACTATCATCACATTCATGAGTTGGTCGATTACTTGCTTGAAGAGTGTTGTGAAGATGAACGCGAAACGGCAGCAGATTGTCTGCCAAATGAATGAACTTAAATTTCTAACACAGGAGAATAAATAATGAAACTTCATCTATCGTTGGCAGTGAAAGACTTCGATTCTGCAATTGCTTTCTATACGGGGCTGTTCAAAAAAGAACCAAAAGTTGTCAAAGACGGATATGCGAAGTGGGATGTCGATGATCCTGCCGTGAATTTTGCAATTTGCGAGAACTCACAATTCCAAGGAGTGGATCATGTGGGCATTCAAGCTGATTGCGACGATGAGCTCGATGACCTTGCTCACCGAGTCCGCGAGTCTGGACAGCCTTTCTTGGAAATGGAACGGGTGGATTGCTGCCATGCCAGAATGGACAAGGCCTGGGTAAAGGGTGTTGCAGATGAAAAATGGGAAGTGTTTTTGACTCATCGTCACGATCTGGAACAATTCGGAATCACGCAACAGGAACAAATCGATTCTCTATAAACGATTCAGTTCAATGCACCTGTCTATCATCACAAAAATAATCTTATGAGTTCGAGTCCCTTGTCCAGAGCGCTGCTCGCCGAGTGGCTCGGCACAGCCATGCTTCTTGCCACTGTTATTGGTTCAGGAATCATGGCTGAAACTCTCGCCGGCGGTAATGTAGCAATTGCACTTTTAGGCAACACCATTGCAACCGGAGCCATATTGGTGGTTCTCATCACGATGCTTGGCCCGGTCTCGGGTGCTCATTTCAATCCTGCAGTGACTTTTGTTTTTGCCTTGAAAAAAGATATTTCCTGGAACTGGGCAGCCTTGTACGTCATTGTTCAGATCCTGGGTGGGCTTGCCGGAATGCTGGCGGCACACTACATGTTTGAAGAACCGCTGTTTCAACTTTCACAGAAGATTCGAACAGGAGACTCACAATGGTTTTCCGAAGGGGTTGCGACTTTCGGGCTCATGCTGACGATACTTGCTACGTTGCGTGCTCGGCCTAGTGCTGTCCCCGTAGCGGTTGGATTGTATATAACAGCAGGATACTGGTTTACAGCCTCAACTTCATTTGCCAATCCCGCGGTCACCATCGCTCGCAGTTTCACTGATACATTTTCTGGCATATTTCCTGCTCATGCACCGATGTTCATCATCGCACAATTTATCGGTGCCGCAGTTGCCTTAGTTGTAGTAAATCGACTCTACGTAAGAGAAGAATCAGTTGCGACAGATGGGTGATGGAGAGTTTTTCTGCACGCCGTCGCAGACAAGACCAATTGGCAGTTGCGACCAAGCGATAGCGTTTTATTAGTCTCTAGCTTTGATGTTGAAGAATCAAAAGCTTACAGGCACTAAAATAACAGCATTCGCATTTAAAGCGCTACCGAGGTGACCTGCCTGAGAAGGTTATTCATGCCATGACTGAAGTTCGATGGTCAACAAAAAAGTATGATGGCTATTCAATCCGACAGCCATTGGCCCCTGACCCGGTCTTTGCAGCCGTAGGCCCCAATACCCCTGCCGGTGAATACCTGCGAAGGTTCTGGCATCCAGTGGCGATGTCTGAACAGTTAGACAGTGGATTTGCAGTAGCGATTCAAATACTTGGAGAGGACCTCGTTGCTTTTCGAGATTTAAGTGGCTCGGTTGGCGTCTTGCACAGGCATTGCGCACACCGACGCGCGTCATTGGAGTATGGACGGATCGAAGAAAAAGGCATACGCTGTTGTTATCACGGATGGCATTTTGACGTAGACGGAACAATTCTCGAAACTCCTGGCGAACCCCCTGACAGCAACATCCGTCATCAGATATGCCAGGGCGCCTATCCAGCCAAAGAATTCAATGGACTGGTTTTCGCTTACATGGGTCCACCGGAATTGATGCCGCAATTCCCTGTTCTTGATTCTTTTCAGATCGAAGGACATGACCTGGTTCCTTATTCAATTTATTCACCCTGTAACTGGCTGCAAGAGACAGAAAACGCTATTGACCCATTTCACAGTGTGTTCTTGCACGGCAGAATCAGTGGACCGCAGTTTCCTGGACTTGAACATTTTGCGGATTTGCCGGTAGTTGAATACCGTGATCGAACAGGCGGTATTATTTATTGCCACGCTCGCAGAACAGGTGATCTGGTACGACTTCGTTTTCATGATTATCTGTTTCCGAATTGCGCTCAAAACGGCGGCATGTTTCAGGTGATGGACAAGCCTAAGGTTTTCGGAAGAACAAGCTTAACCAAGTGGGTTACTCCGATTCACGATACAGCCAGTCGAAAATTCGGATGGCGCCACTTCAACGACGATGACGAAGTGCTCCGACAAGGTGATCGCAACTCAGTTGGATGGGAAAAGGTGGATTTTTATGGCCAGACAAGTCATAGGAGTTACCCAGAACGCCAGAGCAATCCTGGTGACTGGGAAGCATGGACAAGTCAAGGTCCTATGAATATCCACAAACGTGAATATCTCGGCGTAACGGATCAAGGTGTTGCGAAATTACGTGCAAGACTCAAAAGAGACATCAATCTTGTTAAAAACGGCAAAACCATTGAAATGCTCAAAGGCACTTCTAGAGCACCTGTCGCTACCTTCGGGGGTGATACCGTATTGCACTTGCCGAAAAATCACGAGGATGATGCAACGTTTCTTTCGTCACTAATCAACACCGTAATCGACATCCACTTGGAAGCAGCGCAGCGACCTGAGCAAGAAAGACAGATGTACATTCGGCGCGAAATATTGCTCAGATTCCCAGGCTCAATGAAATGAAAATTTTGCTGAGGTCACGCTCTGTGACAGTTGCACTGAAGATTTAGCCATGTCTACCATCTCTCCGCGCCCAGGATTGGCAAACATTCGGCCTCACATGGTTGTGGCCGACAGTTCAAAATACGGACAAAGTTTAATCAACATTTCATCAAACGAGAGTGCATTCGGACCAGGTTTGGAAGTCGAAAATGCTGCTCGTATTGCTGCTCGCAGTATGTTTCGTTACGCTGAAGGGGCTGAAGTTGAGCTTTCTCAGGAAATAGCGGCTCACCATGGCTTACGAGGCGAAGGTGTGGTTTGTGGACATGGTTCAGATGATTTGCTTGCGCGAATCGCACGCGTTTATCTTCGAGAAGAAGATGAGATGATTTGCAGCGTCAACGGTTATCAGAAGTTTCCAAATTACGCGTTTGCAAACGACGCAAAGCCAATTCGCGCACCGGATCGAGATTTCGTTGCCAACGCAGACGAAATTCTCAATTGTGTGACTGACCGAACCCGAATGATTATGCTGGCAAATCCTGATAACCCCACTGGAACCTGGCTTACAAAAGACAAGATCAGACAATTACAGTCAGCTCTGCCAGCCCATGTATTGCTGGTCTTGGACTCGGCATATTATGAGTATGTGGATGATCAGGATTTCGAAGATCCTGGTAGTGTCGTCGATGAATTTGAAAACGTTGTTATGACTCGAACGTTCTCCAAACTTTACGGTCTCGCTGGCCTTCGACTAGGCTGGATGTATGCCAACGCAGAGATTGCAGACAATGTCCGGAAAATTGGAACTACCTTTCCCATTTCAAATATAGCGTTCGAATGTGCAATGGCAGCACTTGCTGATAGCACTCACTCGAATAATGTGCGAAAGAAAAATCTGGACATCCGAGAGCGTTTTTCCTTATCACTTGCGAAAATGGGGGTTCAGGTGTATCCCAGTCAAACAAATTTCGTATTGACGCAGTTTACTGACACCAGTCACAGCGCGACTGAGGTTTATCACTCGCTGCTCGACCATGGCATAGTTACAAGACGGTTTCCAACACCGAACTTTAGTGACTGTATTCGGTTTACAGTCGGTTTGGATTCTGAAATGGATACGGTGACATCTGTAATGCAAGAACTTTTGACTTAAGTTGCCTCGTAACTCGCGAGAACCACCTGATGGAAACAACACCTGTTTACGGCAGCACAATTATCGAAAACTTCAAGGCTTGCGGTATCCGTAGCGTTGTCGCATTACCCGATATTGTCACATGCGAAAACCTGCTTTGGCCCATCTATCGCGACAAGATATTTGAACTGATTGCCGTGTGCAAAGAAGATGAAGGAGTGTCGATTTGCGCGGGGTTGTCGTATGCAAAACACCGCAGTGTATTACTGATTCAGCATACCGGATTCCTCGACTCAATTAATGCGATTCGCGCCATCGCTGTCGAATACCAATTGCCGATTGTGATGATGGTCGGACTGCAGGGAATGGAAGAGCATCTGGACATACACAACTCATCGAATATTGGAATACGAAGTTTGCCGAAAATTTGCGATGCCTTAAGCCTTAGTTACGATGTGGTCAGAAATCACAGCGAAACAGCGTGCATCGCCACCACAATTGAATCATGCTACTTATATTCCAGACCACACGTGCTCTTCCTGCCTCAGCCACCACAGTAATTTCGATGATGAAACGAGACGCGGCACTGCGCATATTAGCCAAACACATCCCCGACCAGATTGTAGTCGCAGTCTACCAAATGGCCTTCGATTGGATGCACATTCGCCCACATCCGCTGAACTATTTGTGCACCGGCGCGATGGGGCAGGCTTCGTCACATGGTTTGGGCCTCGCTTTGGCTGCGCCTGATGAAAAGATATTTGTCTTAGATGGGGATGGAAGTTTACTGATGAATCTGGGAAGTCTGATCACCGCTTCGAATTTGTCACTGCCGAATTTTTATCATTTTGTCGGGCAAAACAACAGTTATGAAGTCAATGGTGAGTTTCCCATTCCAGGCGCAGATAAACTGTGCTTCGCAGGGTTGGCAAGGGAAGCTGGCTATAAGCATGCATTTACCTTTGCCGATACAGATGACTTCAATAGTGAAATCAAAAATGTTATTGCTTTAACAGGACCGGTATTTGTATGTCTACAGATTGAGGCAGGTGAGAAATTCGAGCGTGATTATCAGACAATTCACAGTGCACAGACTCGAAATACCTTTCGACAGGCGTTTCAGTCTCGACTGGGAATTAATGAATAAATTTTTGATGTCAAAAATTTATTCGTACAATTGCAATCTTAAAAAAATATGTCTGAACTAAATTTCGACCGTTTCACGGTCTTGAGTCTTTTAGATCCAAACCGTTATAGACTGAAATTGCTCGTGTGCTAAATATTGACAATGGCTTCAACAACACAAACACCCGCTGCCAGAAAAAGGCCTGCCAAAAAAAGTGTGCTATTCACGCGTAAGTCGCCGCTGATAGATATCACTCAGCTGGCAGCATTTATCGGGATTGCTGCATGGGTTACCTATCAGGGTGCACAAGCGATGCAATACAACTGGCAGTGGTATCGCGTCGAGAGATTCATCTATCGATATGTTGATGGTGAATTTATTTTGGGTCAGTTGCTCAAAGGATTGGTCGTAACGTTCGAGATTACGTTTTTTTCCATGATTCTGACTTTCGTGATTGGACTGATTACGGCTTTGCTTCGCATGTCGAAATCGTTTTCCGGAAAACTGTTTGCCAATATCTATCTTGAATTGATCCGAAACACCCCTTTGCTGGTTCAATTGTTCCTTTTCTATTTCATTGTTGCACCGATTGCGGGCATCGATCGTTTTTGGACCGGAGTGCTGTGTCTGAGTTTTTTCGAAGGGTCTTTTGCTGCGGAAATCATTCGCGCCGGAATTCAGTCTGTTCCTCGCGGTCAAGGCGAAGCGGCCAACGCGCTTGGATTCAGTCGCTTTAATCGATTTCGGGACATCATTTTGCCGCAGTCAATTCCACTTATTCTTCCGCCAATGACCGGATTGGTAATCAATTTGATCAAACACTCTGCAATTGTCAGTGTAATTGCTGTTGCTGATTTGACGACTGAAGGACTGAACATCATTTCTGAAACCTTTATGGCTTTTGAAATCTGGTTCACGGTTGCAGGAATTTATCTCGTTGTAACTGTTTCACTTTCGTTATTCGTCTCGTGGCTCGAATCAAGAGCCAGACGAGGACGGTGACGATTTTCACACTAAGGAGATTAGCTATGAAACTAAAAACCATCTTTACTTCGTTTCTTGTCGCTTGCGCAGTCGCAATTTCAGGGCTTGCTAACGCATCGTCCCAGGAAGTTGCGGCAAGCAGTGTTCTTGAAGAAATTAAAAAACGCGGTTCGCTGCGCGTTGGCATGTCAACATTTGTCCCCTGGGCGATGCGTGACAAACAAGGCAACCTGATCGGATTCGAAATTGACGTTGCAACCAAAGTCGCAGAAGACATGAGTGTTGAAGTTGAATTCGTGCCGACAGCATGGTCTGGAATTATCCCTGCATTGATCGCTCGAAAATTCGACGTGATTATCGGTGGTATGTCAATTACTCCAGGGAGAAATCTGACCGTAAACTTCACCGCTCCGTATGCGCATTCCGGTCAGCAAATGGTCGCTAACAAGGCGCTTGCCGATGGATTTTCGTTAGAAGATTTCAACGCAGCCGATGTAACCATTACCTGCCGACGCGGGGCTACACCGTGTAACGTCGCGCAAAGTCAATTTCCAAAAGCCGGTATAGCGCGTTTCGACGATGATGCTCAAGCTTTTCAGGAAGTAGTCAACGGAAATGCTCATGCGATGATTTCATCTGCTCCGAAACCTCGGTTCTGGATGGGCCGGTATCCGGAAAAACTATTCATGCCGACTGATGACAACCTGACAACAGGTGATGAAGCTTTTGCGCTGCGCAAAGGTGATCCGGACGCATTGAATTTTTTCAGCAATTGGATTTTAGTCAATACCAGTAACGGTTGGCTCAAAGAACGTCACGACTTTTGGTTCAAAACCCAAACTTGGGCAGATCAGGTCGAAGAACAATAAAAATCAACGTCTAAACCGAGTGTCCCTTGATTGCGAGGGATTACTCGGTTTAATGCGCACGGGACGCTAGAATGTCTGAATATAGAATACGCCCACCGGTGGTTCGCGAAAAGCGGATGAAACCGCTTGACTATATCGTCATCGCAACGGTAGTGTCTATATTCGTTTTGGTTTACTATCGCGTCGAACACGTATTGGTATACAACTGGAACTGGCCGCTGGTGATGAGTTACGTCGTACGGATAGATGAAATCACCGGAGATATCTTTCCAAATCTCTTCTTAAAAGGCGTTGCGATGACGCTGAGACTGGCTTTTTGGGGAACGATTGCCGCTGGCATTATCGGAGTCATTATGGGACTTTGCCGCACGAGCAACAACTTGTTTCTCAAACTCGGCAGTCGTCTTTACGTCGAACTTATCCGAAACATTCCGCCGGTTGTTTTTATCTTTGTGTTTTACTTTTTTATCAGTTCTCAGATTATTCCTTTACTTGGAATTGATCAGATTGAAAAAACCGCTTCTCCCGCAACCCTTGCAGTATTGGAAACTTTATTTGGACCAATTGATCTTTTTGAAAACTTCCTGGCCGGCTTGATTTGTCTTGCCGTATTTGAAGGTGCATATATTACCGAAATCGTTCGAGCGGGAATTCAGTCAATTGGCAAAGGTCAGTGGGAAGCGGCCAGAGCAATCGGGCTTTCCAGATATTTCGTACTTCGAGATGTGATTTTACCTCAGGCTCTAAAGACAATATTGCCACCGCTGGCCGGTCAGTTTATCACTTTGATTAAAGACTCCAGTATTGTTTCATTGATTTCTGTGCAGGAACTGACTTTTCTCACACAAGACGTGTCTAATACGACAACACACTTTTTCGAAGCATGGACGATTACGGCGGTGCTTTATTTTATGATGTGTTTTCCGCTCGCGGTATTGTTCCGAAGACTCGAACACCGCGGGATTGGAATTCAGAAAATGTAGGCGAACGCTATGAACGAACAGATCAAATCAAACAACCCGCAAAGTGCTGACAATCCGTATCTTGAAATCAACGGTTTGGGTAAATGGTACGGTAACTTTTGTGCATTGTGGGACATCAATCTAAAAGTCAAGTCCTCTCAAAGAGTTGTTGTTTGCGGGCCTTCGGGATCCGGAAAATCCACCATGATCCGTTGCGTAAACTTACTTGAAACTTTCGAAGCAGGTCAAATTCTTGTTGACGGCCAACCGGTGGTGAGCAATTCAAAGTCAATACAGACGATTCGACGAAAAGTTGGCATGGTTTTTCAAAGTTTCAATTTGTTCCCGCACATTACAGTATTGCAGAATCTTATGCTAGGTCCGATTCGCAATCTGAAGGTGTCCAAAAGCGAGGCGCAAGAAACAGCGATGGAATACTTAAACAAGGTTCGCATTGCCGAACAAGCTTCAAAATACCCCAGTCAACTGTCTGGCGGTCAACAG
Source organism: Arenicellales bacterium (assembly GCA_965214785.1). Classification (GTDB taxonomy): domain Bacteria; phylum Pseudomonadota; class Gammaproteobacteria; order Arenicellales; family JAJDZL01; genus JAJDZL01. The sequence continues at coordinate 659,540 of OZ243975.1, forward strand.
CAACGCGTCGCAATCGCGCGCGCACTTTGCATGCACCCTGAAATGATGCTGTTTGACGAACCCACCTCTGCACTTGATCCAGAGATGATTTCCGGTGTGCTCGATATCATGGTTGACTTGGCCGAAGGCGGAATGACAATGATTGTCGTAACCCATGAAATGGGCTTTGCCAAAGAAGTAGCAGATACGATGGTGTTCATGGACCACGGTGAAATCGTTGAAGTTGCACCGCCTAAAGAATTCTTTTCAAATCCAAAGAGCGATCGCACACAGCTGTTTTTAGGTCAGATACTCTCCCACTGAATGCTTCGGTCAATTTCAAATGTCCAGGCGGTTAAGATTTACGCAACGATACTCTTTACTCAACTTGCTGTTAGGCGCAAGCACGGGTCACAGGTATTGGAAACCTGCGTGGAGAGACCCTCAGCTGAAACGAGCCTACGATGTGGTCATCATCGGTGGCGGAGGGCACGGACTTGCGACTGCATACTACCTTGCCAAAGAGTACGGAATCAAAAATACAGCGGTGATTGAGCAAAACTGGATTGGTGCAGGCAACAGCGGACGAAACACAGCGGTAATCCGATCCAACTATCTTCGTGACAGCTCAATTCGGTTTTTTAACAAATCGGTTGAACTGTATGAAAAACTAAGCGAGGAACTGAATTACAACATCATGTTCTCTCAGCGAAGTGAGATTGACATTCTTCTGACAAACGCCAGCATGCGCAATATGCGGAGACGATCATTGAATATGGCGCTTGAAGGTGTTGATTTTCAGATGCTGTCGGCCGATGAGGTTCGTGAGGCGATACCCATTCTCGCTTCGATGAAAGATTGTCGTTTACCGATTCTCGGCGGTTCTATTCAACGTAAAGCCGGTATTGCTCGACACGATGCAATCGTGTGGGGATATGCCCGGGGTGCAGACGATTATGGTGTTGACATCATCCAAAACACCCGTGTTACCGCGATTCGCCGAAGTCCAAGGGGAAGAGTGTTGGGTGTGGAAACCGAACGCGGATTTGTTTCGACACCGAAAGTGGCTTCAGTAGCTGGCAGCGACAACTACACCGTGGCTGAAATGGCGGACATAAGACTTCCAATTCGAGTGTTTAATCTCCAGGCTTTCGTTTCAGAACCGATCAAGCCTATTTTGGATGTCGTCGTCAATTGTCCGGACCTCGGTGTGTACTTAAGTCATTCGGATAAAGGCGAACTTGTAATAGGCGGACAGACCGACCCTCAGCAGATATCCTACAGAAAAGGCGGTAAACTTCCGATTTTGGAGCAAACAGTATCAGGATTGCTCGAACTGTTTCCAATTTTTCGCGATCTCAAAATGCTCCGACAGTGGGGCGGAGCATTGGAATTCGCACAAGATGGCAGTCCAATTATTTCTGCGACCTCAGTGCCTGGATTCTATGTCAGTGCTGGCTGGTGGGGTGGATTTAAAGCTATACCTGTCGGTGGCCTTGCATTCGCTCACCTGATTGCGAAAAATGAACCACATAACCTGGCGAAACAATATGGCCTTGATCGGTTCGATAGTTTCAACTACTTGATGGAAAGCGGAACAACTGTTCCAGTATTCTAAATCTGTCTCATAAACAGATGTTTATGTCTTGTTGTTAATAAAATAGATGAAATAGAAACAACGCTTCATATTGGAGGGTAATTTTGTGAGATTAATGGTGAAACAATGCTACTGATTCCATGTCCATGGTGTGGGGAACGCGCTGAGACCGAATTTCGTTGTGCTGGCCCTATTCGTCCAATTCGCAGTGAAGTACGCGATCTCGATGACAAAGCCTGGATCAAGTACCTGTGCTATACGGACAGTCAACGGGGACTGGTGATTGAAAACTGGCACCACGAAAAAGGTTGTGGCGAGTGGTTTCAAATGGGGCGAAACACGGTCACCAACGCGATCAATCGCGTCGGTTGAATCTGTTTTGGTTTTAAAAAATTCAAGGCTGGAACAAGGCGGTTTGATCGATCGGTCAAAACCGCTGTCCTTTCAATTCAATGGCAAAAGATATACCGGTTTTGTGGGCGACACTTTGGGCTCAGCTCTTATGGCCAACAATGTTGACGTTGTCTCTCGAAGTTTTAAGTATCACCGCCCCCGCGGTATGCAACACTATGGTTCTGCAGACGTGTCTTCTATGGTGCAAATCGTCGGCAATCAGGATCGTCCCAATGTATTGGCCAGTTCCATCGCACTGACTTCGTCTATGGCGGCTCGAAGTGTAAACTGCTGGCCAAGTGTCGATTTCGATGCCGGTGCAGCGTTGGGTTTGTTATCTCCTTTATTGCCTGCGGGGTTTTATTACAAAACGTTTATGTGGCCGCATTGGCATCGTTATGAACCGTATATCCGCAAACTCGCGGGATTTGGAAAGGCACCGGCGAAGCCTTCTTCAGGAAAGTTTTACAGCAAGCATTGCCATTGCGATGTGCTGGTCATCGGAACAGGTGCATCTGGACTGACTGCGGCTCGTATTGCCGCCAGAAGCCGAGCGCGTGTGATGGTTGTTGAACAAGACTTTCGCGCGGGTGGAGGGTTGCTTCACAGTAGTGCAAAAGTAGATGACATGCCTGCAGTTCAATGGGCACAGAGTTTGCTACAAGAGCTCGAAAACTCAAGCAACGTGACTATCTTGCGCAATTCGACTGCTTGGGGCTATCTCGAAGGCAATATGGTGTGTGTAGTTCAGCGAGATGTCGAAAGTGGTGAACAAGTTGTGTGGAATCACAAGATTTGGGCTAAGCGCGTCATACTGGCCAGTGGTGCGATTGAAAGACCGATCTGTTTCGTTAACAATGATTTGCCTGGGGTGATGTTAACGAGTGCAGTCAGTGCTATGATTCGAAGGTTTGCAGTAGCGCCCGGTAAGAACGCAGTTGTATTCGTCAATAATGATCAGGCATATCATTCGATCACCCATCTTAAAGAAGCCGATATCCAGATTCATGCAATCGTTGATGTGCGCGAACAGGTTGATCCGACTTTGCACGATTTGGCGCACGCTTGCGATACGAAAATTATTCAAGGAAGTGTTGTTTCCAAAGCGTGGCGACGCAGAAGTCGGATATCAGCAGTCGATGTAGTCGAACGCGGCGAATCAAGAGTAAAAAACAAAATTGACTGTGACTTGCTAGTTGTCTCTGGCGGCTGGAATCCTGCTGTGCATTTGTTCTCCCAATCTCGGGGGTTGTTGCGTTACCACGACCAGATGGCTTGTTTTGTTCCAGACCAACCACTTCAGCAATCATTTGTTACCGGAGCCGCAAAGGGAATCTTTTCGTTTCGCGACTCAATTAATGATGCAATTTTGATTGGTGTTCAGGCTACAAAAGCCGCGGGATTTCTCTCTGAGATGATGCAGGTGCCTGAGGTTTCGAATGACACAGAACATTATCGAATTGAACCGCTATGGAGTGTGGACGATGGGAACAATCCGTCGAAATCATTTGTTGACCTCGCTGGTGATGTAACTGTATTTGATTTGCAGCTTGCTTGTCGAGAAGGGTTCAAACATGCCGAACATCTCAAGCGCTATACAACAACAGGGATGGGGCTTGATCAGGGCAAAACGGCAAATATGAACGCTATCGGTTACCTGTCACAAGTTACGGATATGCACCCTTCTCATGTTGGAACAACTACATATCGCCCACCTTATACGCCTGTCGAGTTTGCGGCCATTTCCGGTGGATGTGATGGACCTGAGCTATTGCCATATCGACATACCCCAATGACAAAATGGCATATTGAAAACGGTGCAGTTATGCACGAAGCAGGCGCGCGCTGGAGGAGGCCAGCCTACTATCGTCTCAATGGCGAGTCAATGGATCAAGCCATACGTCGTGAATGTGCGAGCGTTCGCAACGAAGTAGGAATATACGATGGTTCTCCACTGGGTAAATTTGAAATCACAGGCCGTGACCGCATCCGGTTGCTCAATTTGTTGTTTACCGGTCGATATGACAATCTGAACAGGCAACACGGAAAATACGGAATTATGTTGACAGACGATGGTTTGATTTTTGACGATGGAGTGGTGTTTCGCCTAGATGCGCGTCGCTACCTTATGACATGCTCAACCGGTGGTGCGCTGAAAGTAGAGCAGCATGTTCAGAAACTGATTCATGTTGACCAACCGGATTTAAATGTATATATCACGCCGATTACATCCCAGTGGGCTAATGCTACTGTGTGCGGCCCCAAGGCTCGGGAGATGCTTGAATCTGCACAGTCAAATATCGATTTCTCTGCCGATTCGTTTCGTTTTATGCAAATGCGAGAAGGTGTCATGGCTGACATGCCGGTGCGTATCTTTCGAGTAAGTTTTACCGGTGAACTTAGTTTTGAGATCAACGTGCCAAGCCGCAACGGTGTGGCGCTTTGGGAATATCTGATGGAACTTGGAGAAAAATACAATATCTGTCCAGTTGGATCCGAAGCCAATCATGTTCTAAGAGTGGAAAAAGGATTTCTTTCATTAGGTCATGAGGTCGACGGTACAGTCGATGTTTTTGATCTTGGATTGAATTGGATTATTGACATGGAAAAATCAGACTTCATCGGAAAAAGGGCGGTCCAGATTCGTCGAGATGCCAACCCGAATCGTCAAAATCTGATTGGCCTGATACCAGTGGATACCAGTCAAATGATTGAAGAAGGTGCACCGTTGGCGAAAATCAATAAACCGGGACAGTCTGAAGGTTTTGTATCCGCCTGTGTTTGGAGTGATGCGTGTAAAAGCACAATTGCTTTAGGTCTGCTTGAAAACGGAAGTAAGCGTATCGGTGAAACAGTAACTGCCTGGGTGAACAGCGAATCGATTCCAGCGACGGTGACGCACCCTGTGTTTTACGATCCGAAAGGACAAAAACTTAGAATGTAGCCGTGAGTGCTGAGGTAGAAATTTCAACTTTGAATCAAACTGCGCTCTTTGACTTGCGCGGCCACGAAGTGTCACTTCAGGTATTGTTTGAACTGTTTAATCTCCGTCAACGCCAACAGATGAACGTTGTTGTCAAAAACGAATGGCTTAAAGTGCTGGTTATCGGCCCTCGACGATATCTGATCCAGTCAGAAATCAAAAATGAAATGGAAATTGAAAAGATCTTGAAATCTGTTAGTGCAAATCCGAATATCAGCAGTACCAACATTTCTGATATGTATATGGGATTTGGTATTTCGGGTCGACAGGCAAATGAAGCTCTGGCACAGGCAACCACCTTAAATTTGCACAAATTGCCCGTTGGCGGAGTGACAGGGACGGAGATTTTCTCTCTTGGCGGCATTATCGTTCGAGATGGCTTGCAGGAATTGCTTATCTATGTTGACAGAAGTTATGGTCAGTATGTCCATAAGCGACTGATAAAATGTGTTGACGCCGTATCAATTGCAAACTGATTCGCGTAAGCACCGAATTCGCGGCGAAACAGTGAAGCGCCGATTGTTCCGGGTTAAATACATCAAGACCGTCAATAACTGTTTGTAATATTCTCTGTGGACTGATAAGTGATCAGACAACTCCCTTTAGTTTGTAATGAACTCGTCTTCTAACAAGCTTATTCAATCTGCCGTTGATCGGCCGATTTCTGTAATTGCATTTGTGATTATGGTTGTTCTTTTTGGATACGTGGCCCTTCAAACGATACCCATCCAACTTGCACCCGATGTTAACCGGCCTGTAATCACGATTACTACGTACTGGCCAGGAGCTGCTCCTGCCGAAGTTGAACGGGAAATTCTCAACGTCCAGGAACAGGAACTGACCGGACTGGAAAATTTAAAAAATATCATTGGAAATGCACAGCAGGGACGATCTCGTCTGACCCTTGAATTTGATATTGGCACAGACATGGACAAGTCATTGTTGCTGGTATCGAATCGGCTGGACCGGGTAACGAATTATCCGGATGAAGCCGGGTCGCCGCAGTTTAGCACCTCAGGCAGCGAAGACAGGCCAATTGCCTGGTTTCGATTGATTCGAAAACCCGGCAACGACCGGCCTGTTCATGAATACGGAGAATTTATAGAAGACTCAATCAAAGAGCGTCTTGAACGGGTACCAGGAGTCGGTGAAGTCAATGTCTATGGCGGCAGTGACCCTGAAATTCAAATTGTTGTATTACCTCAGGAACTGGCGCGCTACAAGATGACAGTTGGTGAAGTTATCACTGCATTGCGTCAAGCGAATGTTTCATTGTCTGCCGGTGACGTGAATGAAGGCAAGAGACTGTACATTGTCCGCACCGAAGGTGAATTAAATACGATTGATGCTATTCGCAATATTGTTATACGCTCAGGCGCCCAAAACAGCGAAGCCATTGCCAGTCGTATCCGAGTCGCTGACATTGCCGAGGTTGATCTTGCCTACAAACGCCCGAGCGCCATAATTCGTTCATTGGGTGAACCCGCGATATCGTTCAATGTCACACGACAGGTCGGAGCGAATGTGATTGAGACGATGGCAGGAATTCGCGAGGTTATAGATGATTTGCAGCGCACAGCGGTACCTTCAAGCGGACTCGAACTTGAACAGGTTTATGATGAAACCGTCTATATCGGTTCATCCATTCAATTGGTACAGCAAAACATCTGGATAGGTGGAGTGCTGGCAGCACTTGTCATGCTGCTGTTTCTGCGGTCGTTTCGCGCAACATTGACGGTGTCGATCGCAATTCCGGTTTCGATTATCGGCGCATTCGTAGCGATGGCTGCACTGGGACGTTCAATCAATGTCATCTCGCTCGCTGGACTTGCTTTTGCCGTGGGTATGGTGGTCGATGCTGCAATCGTCATTCTGGAGAATATCTATCGGATGCGAGAATCCGGTAAGTCGCCGAGACAAGCTGCCATTGAAGGGGCTCGGCAGGTTTGGGGAGCGGTTTTGGTATCCGCTACTACCACTGTCATGGTTTTTATCCCAATTCTGATCTCTAATCTTGAAGTTGGACAGTTGTTTCAGGATATTGCAGTTGCAATTTCAGTGGCTGTATTGCTGTCATTATTGGTATCCATCACTGTCATTCCAGCGTTGGCGAGCAAATTGTTTGGCACTTCATCTTCAGATTCGAACAGTCTGACACGCCTTCGAATTCCGCTTATCGATGATCTGGCAAACGGGATATATCGCTTAATTGTCGGTTTTACGGCAATATTGGTAGAAAGAAGAATTCTTGCATTCGGATGGGTTTCTCTGGTCACTGCGGCTGCGATCTTTCTTTCAGTGAAATTTTTGCCCAATCTCGAATATCTTCCGGAAGGCAATAACAACCTTATATTTGGTCTTATTGTCCCTCCGCCTGGATACAACCTCGACACCATGACGGGCATCGCCAATAATATAGAAAGCGCAGTACGACCGCATTGGGTCAGTGAGCGCGACTCACAGCAAGTGCAAGACGACGGGTTGCCTGGAATTTCGCAGTTCTTTTTTGTTTCAACCAGATCAATGATGTTTGTTGGTGCGATTTCAGAAGATCCCGGCAGAGTATCTTCATTGATACCGGTGTTGCAGGTCCCAGTTTTCGAAGAACCTGGCACTTACGGATTTATGAGTCAGCCATCGATTTTCGGACGTGGCATTGGCGCGGGAAGAAAAATCGATCTGGATATTTCGGGTGCAACACTGGAAGAAATCTTAACTGCAGCCGGACGTGCAGCAGGAAAGGTATTCGCCGTACTACCACGCAAAGACGGCCATCAATTTCGCCCCAATCCCGGTCTGGAGCTTGGTGTAGCGGAAGTGCGAATTATACCGGACAGATTGCGTTTGGCTGACAATGGCCTGACTGCATATGACTTGAGTATTGCTGTTGATGTGTTTAACGACGGAGTGCGCGTAGACGAAACGATGTTTGAAGGGCGTTCGACCGATATCACATTGCTAGGCCCGCGCAATACGGTGAAAGAGACTCAGGGAATTCAAAACATACCGGTGGTCACCCCTGGAGGAAGAATCATTCCAGTGAGCTCGGTTGCCGATATTCAAATGACTGCTGGTCCAACCGCGATTCGACATCGTGAACGTCAACGAACAATTACTTTGGAGATTCGTCCAGCACCGAATTTGACCATGGAAGAAGCTGTAGACATCATCCAGCACCAGGTTATCAATCCACTGCTTGAAGAAGGCGTGCCAGAAACTGTGAAGTTTCGAATTTCAGGTACCGCCGACTCACTGAAAGTGACATGGGAGGCAATGGTATTGCATTTGTTGATTGCCTTGGTTGTTGTATATCTGGTGATGGCGATGCTTTTCGAAAGCTTTGTATACCCGCTGGTTATTTTGCTATCGGTACCTGTCGCAGCCGCTGGTGGAGTAGGGGGACTGGCGGTATTGAATCTGTATATTCATCAGCCACTGGACATGTTGACACTGCTGGGATTCGTAATATTGATCGGAATCGTCGTCAACAATGCTATCTTGCTGGTTCATCAATCGATTTATCAGCTCAAAACTGAGACCATTGATGCCAAAGATGCCATACTTACAGCGACCAGAAATCGAATTCGGCCGATTTTTATGTCAACACTTACAAGTGTTTTTGGGATGTTGCCGCTTGTTCTTTTCCCAGGACCGGGTTCCGAACTCTACCGAGGGCTAGGATCTGTTGTGGTCGGCGGATTGTCTCTTTCAGCGTTGCTGACTTTGTTTATGGTGCCACCACTTGCAGCAATTATTATTGTTCCTTTGGAAAACAGGCGCAAAGAACGTCGTCTGCGATTTGTAGGCTTAAAACCGCAGCAGCCTGCGGCAACTGAACTTTCCTAAGTACTGCTTGTATCAGAGTTGGATTCCCCTGGCGAAGGAATCGCAGAAGGTGATGTGCCAGAGTTATTTTGTGTGTCGTTATCATTGATGATTTGTTCGTGCCAAAACCTTGATATTGTTTCGCGATTGTGCCAGCCAAAGATTATCAAGGCAATCACCACGAATACGATCAAGCTTTTGATACTTAGAGACACCCAGTTTCTTGATGATGTATCACCCGTTCGGTAAACGATTGATCCAGGCGGATGTTTTAGTTTGTCTTCATCGACCATAACCACACCAAGATATGAATCCCGTGCGATTAATTCGTCCGCATCAAGTTTAACCAACGACGCGTAAGCGCGTACATATCCGGTGGCGTATGCTTTGCCATATAACTGATCGTATTCACGAGCCTCAATCGCCTCGATAACCGATTCCGAAAGGCTCAACGAGGCTGCAACATCAGTAACCGATAATTTCAGTTTCTTTCTCGCTTGCGCAAGTTGTTGGCCGGTATGTGAGACAACTGAAATCTGTGGTTCCAAAACATCTGGTTTGACTTTGGAATGAATTGTGACAACTTGCTCACTACTAATTTTCGGTCCGCGAGCGAACAGTTTGAGTTTCTTGAACATTTTCAACTTCATTTAGTCATTGAAAGATGTTGATGCAACTAGTTGAACTCCCGCGGCACAACTTGCAATCCGCACAATCCGCTTGCGTTTAGCCAATGACGTATGCACCGGTTCCCACAGCAATCAGTAAATTCTCTTCATTGTGCAGTTCCATACGCGTAACAGCAACCTTATTTCCAATTCTCAGTACGTAGCCGGTGGCAACAAACCTTTTGCCGTATCCAGGTCGTAAATAATCAACGCGCATATCAATTGTTCCCATTCGTGAAAATTGTTCGAGCATCGAATCAAAGTCTTTGAGTTCGCGACGATTTATGACTTCAAGAAATGCAACGATGCCACCGATAACATCCAGCAGGCAAGATATAACTCCACCGTGTATGTTGCCTCGAACGAAGTTCCCGACCAGCATACCTTTGTGGTCCACAAACAGGGCTGGCGAGCCGGTATCAAGCCCACTTACTTTGAGATCTAGAAACTTGTGGAAAGGAATGGATTCTTCGAAGATTTCTCTGACGGCATCCCAGTTGTCTGATCGATGAGATAAATCTGACATATGCGACGATTGACGGTAAAAATAGGGCGACAGAAAATTGGAAATTCAATTATCACAGAGATACTGGAAAATAGAACTTTAACGAAAACTCATTATAGCATTTGCATCTGTTAGGGTCCTTGTACTGACTCGGTAACTTGCCTTTGCACTTAGATCGGTTCGAACACAACAACAACTGTCAAGCAAAATTTTATAAGCTATAACAAACAAAGACAAATATTCAAAACCTAATGTTGTTTCTTCCCTTTAAATCCAGTCTGTCACGTGCTTCATCAGGTGTTGCAACATGATGTCCAAGTGATTCGATAATCGATCGGATTTTATCAACTTGCTGCCCATTGGATTTTGCCAGTTCACCTTTTCCAATCCAAAGACTGTCTTCCAGACCTACACGCAGGTTTCCGCCCATTGTCGCGGCCTGAGTAGCAAACGGCATTTGGAATCGCCCGGCAGCGAGCACCGACCACTCGAAGTCGTCACCAAACAACTTTAAGGCGATTGAATGCATATGGGTCAGATTGTCAGGGTCAGGGCCTGCACCTCCTAGAATTCCATAAATCAGTTGAATGAAAAACGGCGGCTTGATCATGCCTTTGTCAACGAAGTAAGCGAGGTTGTACAGGTGTCCAAGGTCATAACATTCGAATTCAAATCGTGTACCGTGACCGTCGCCTAGTTTTTTCAGAGCGTATTCAATCGTTTTGAAGGTGTTTGGAAATATGAAATCGCGAGTCATTTCTAAAAAAGGTTCCTCCCAGTCATACTTCCAGTTACTGTACTTTTGCGCCATTGGAAAGATTCCAAAGTTCAATGAACCCATATTCAGTGAGGCCATTTCAGGGCTTGCATGCAGTGCTGCTGCAAGACGTTCATCGATTGTCATGCCAAGACCGCCACCGGTAGACACGTTGACCACGACATCACTTCGTTCACAGATAACTGGCAGAAACTGCATAAAAGTCTCAGGGCGGTAATCTGGCCTTCCTGTTTCGGGGTCACGGGCATGAAGGTGAACGATAGCCGCACCCGCTTGAGCGGCACCAAGTGCCGCTTCGGCAATCTCGGCAGGTGTAATCGGAAGGTAAGGCGACATTGATGGCGTGTGAATGCCTCCAGTGACTGCGCAGGTAATGATTACACTTTTATTTGACATGAATGACTGATTGCTGGGAGCTTGGAATACTGTAATTTCTTAGTGTTTTGAACATTGTTACAGACACATTTGCTGAACCTGAGCACTTAGACCACCATCGATTACCCATAATTGACCGGATGCATAGCGAGCCTCATCAGATGCCAGCCAATTGACGAGATTTGCAATATCTTCGGGCTGACCGTATGTGCGCATGGGGTGCGCTTGTATGGCAGCTTTTTGAAGTGTTTGGGAATCAGCGCGATCGCCAAAAAACTTAGCCAGCATTGGAGTGTCGACGTAACCTGGACAAATCGCGTTGACTCGAATGCCTTCAGGCCCGTGGTCGCATGCCATTGCGCGGGTCAACGCATGGACCGCGCCTTTAGTTGCACAATACGCTGCCAACTTGGGGTCAGCGATAAATCCATCGTAGGACCCGAAATTAATCACACTGGCACCTGTTGATCGTCGCAGCATGGCAAGTGCGTATTTTGAAGTCAGAAATGTTCCGGTTACATTGATCGCAAATATCCTGTTCCATTCGGCCAATGAAGTTTCTTCGATCGTTTTTTCGATTTCAATTCCCGCAGCATTGACCAGGATGTCAAGTCTTTCCCACTGTTTGCTTAAACTGTCAAAAAATGACTTCGCTTGCTGTTCACAAGTTACATCGAACTCGATGAATTGAACGTTTTGCGCAGGTGAGCTGGTTTGAACAATGTCTGCCGATACTACCTTTGCCCCTTCGCGTGCGAAGCGGCTGCATATCGCCTGACCAATCCCTCCTTGGCCACCTGTGACAACAGCGGTTTTTCCATCTAGCATCTGACTCATTGTCATCTCTCCAAAATCACAATCTAAAACTATTCAATTCAAAGTGTCGCAGATTATTGACGATCGGATATACGTTTTCGTCCCTTTAGAAACTCTACAATCAATGCGTCGCGTTCGGCTGACAGTGACTGATCGGTTCGATTACCAGCTTCATTTTCGATTCCTCTGACCAGTTTGTCGATCGTATCCTGATCAATCGACACATCTCCCAAATCGTCCCACCACCGGTGAAAACTGTCTGCATAGCGAGAGCAAAATTCGCGCAGCCCTCCGGGTCCAGCGCCTAAATGAAATAGCATATGCGGTCCCATTGCAGCCCAACGAAGTCCCGGACCTGCCCAAAGCGCTTTGTCGACATCATCTACTGAAGCAACATTGTTTTGTATCAGGTAAATTGCCTCTTTCCATAGTGCAGCCTGTAATCGGTTTGCTACATGGGCGGGCACTTCTTTGTTAATCCGGATAGTGACTTTGCCTACTGTCTTGTAAAACGCTTCAGCCTCATCAAGCACGCCATCACAGGTTTGATCATTTCCCACCAGCTCTACAAGCGGAATCAGATGAGGTGGGTTAAAGGGGTGACCCAGTATAAACCGGCCTGGATTTTTCCAGCCGAGTTGCAATTCCTTGACCATCAGTCCTGATGCTGAGGAGGCGACAATAGAGTTTGGTGATAGTTCAGGTTCAATTTCGCGATAAATTGTGTGTTTCAGTTCAAGTTTTTCGGGTACGTTTTCTTGAACGAAATTCGCCTGTTTTACGGCCTCAGCAGCGCTCTTATAAAAGCTAATGCTGCCGCGGTGAGCTGAGGTGGTCAAGTTCAGTTGTTCAAGTGTTGGCCAGGCGTCGGCGATGTATTGGTTAACTTTTTTCTCTATGTCTTGTGTAATATCGAATACTTTAACTCGCAAGCCGGCTGCCAGGAAAAGCGCACTCCAGCTCGCACCGATCACACCGGCGCCTAGTATGGCAACTGTTTCGATATTTTCATTTGCTTCACCGGTCATGATTACGTTGCTTGTTCGTAGGTCTTTAACAGCAGACTGTGGAAATGATGAACTGCATGTTCACTCAGACCGCTACCTTTTGGATCTACCAGATAGCGTCCTTGTTCGAAAGCAGGGGTGCGCATGCCGCGCTGCACGCTTTCTACAAGTCCAATGTCTTCGGGCTGCAAAACACGATCAATAAAGTCAATGGCTTCGATTTCATCATCATTCGGTTGCGAGGTTTCAAGAAAAAAATCGAAAACCTCATAGGTTTCTGTTTCACTGACAGGATAGAAGCGCCACACCATAAAGTTGGCTCGACCTGGATATCGCATAAGCGTCATGTTGGGCCACAAATACCAAACCGCGTGGTCGGTTACACTGGCGTGTTCGATGTTGTAAGCGTCATTGTTGCTGCTTTTGGCTTTGGCCATGTGACTTGAATAAATGTCATGCGTTGTGACCTTGTATGTATCCATATCAATAAGCGAGCAGAAGTCACGATGCGCTACAGGACAGTGATAGCATTCAAGAAAGTTGTCAACAACAGCTTTCCAGTTGGCTTGAACCCGATAGGTCAATCGATGGGCAAAGGTCAGATTCTCGATGTCCGGTGCATATGCTTCAATTTCTTTTTTCAGATCTACAGTCTGGGTCGCTAAAGAGACTGCATTGACATCCAGGTTGATAAAAACAAAATGACAGAAAACTTCAATGTGCACTGGTGTAAGGCAAATTTTGCGAATGTCAAAATTCTCCAAGTGCTCGCTTCTACGAGCCTTGTATAACGAGCCGTCAAGTTTGTATACCCATGCGTGGTAGGGGCAGGTAATATAGCGTGCTGATCCTTCACCTTGAAGCAGTTCATGAGCCCGGTGCTTGCAGACGTTGTAAAACGCTTTGAGATCGCCTTGATCTGTACGTACCGCTATTATGCTTTGACCTTGAACATCAACTGTGACATAACTGTCTGGATCTCGCAACTTTTCCTCATGACATACGAATTGCCAGGATTTCTGAAAAATATGTACTCTTTCGACATCAAGAAAATGTGGGTCAATGTAACAAATCTTGTTTATCGAGCTGGAACGCTGAGGGTGAGAATCGAATCCGCTGCGGACGACTTCGAGTTGTTTGTGACTTAGAGCCGTATTCATCTGCTGCAATAACCGTAATTAATCTACATCGGATCGAAAATTGAACTGATCACAATATATCAGGTGAAAAATGCGCTAGCATAATAGTGTTTGCCATTTATGGTCACCAAACATCGCTAAGGCAAGGGCATAATCACTGAAGAATCAATGACTATGTTATCAATATAATCAATGCATTACAATTTATAATTTATAAGAACCACATCCAAATAGCGGTGTATTTCAATTTAGCATTGCAATGTTTTGAACTTTATAAACTTCAACGACCGCGTTGCTTTTTCCTCGTTCGATCTGCTTTCTTCTCAGCCAATATACAGGAATAATGATCAGTCACTGACTGAATGTTCAAAATTGCGGCCATTGCATTTACGCGCAATTATGAACGCCAACCACAGCCGATACCGGGGTCGATATAGTCAAAAGAACATGAAATATTATTTTGGCTCCAATTGATCCTGTCCGAATTTTTCCACAGCCTGTAACGTTTCCTCAATATCTTTCCATGTCGTGGTAAAGTTAATGATACAGATGCGCAAGGTAAATACACCGTGCAATAGTGTTGAGGAAATAAATGCCTCATCGTCCCAGAACAATCGAACCAATATTAAGCGGTTGATTTCATCAAGTCTGTTTTCGTCAATACTTGCACTAGTCCGGTTGAATCGAAAACACACAACGCTCAAAGACACAGTGTTCAGGATCTCGAGGCAGGGACTGTCCTGGATATATTTTTCTGCTTTCCGTGCGAGCGTAAGTCCAGAGTCTATTGCGTCCCGAAACGCCTTCAATCCGATCATTTGGACAGACATCCATATCTTCAGAGCACGAAACGAGCGAGACAGTTGAACGCCCCGGTTGGCCATATTCGGGTGATTGGCTCCCCAGACTGTATCTTGCAGAACATCGGCATTCATACTGTAGACATTTTCCAGGTTTGCCAGATCTTTAACCATCAGGACGCCTAATTCATAGGGTTGGTAAAACCATTTGTGGGCGTCTAGGGTAATTGAATCGGCGCGTTCTATTCCACGCAGTAACGATTTTCCTGTGTCAGTGATACAGGCAAATCCACCGTATGCGGCATCGACATGGAACCACATGTCGTTGCTGGCGCAGATGTCGGCGATTGTTTCTATCGCATCAATCGAACCGGTACTCGTCGTTCCGGCAGTGGCAATAACCATCATCGGGTGACAGCCATTTTCAATATCCTGCGCTACTGCTTTGGTCAGCTCACCAATATCCATCCGAAAATTTCTGTCGCTGGGAATCTTGCGAAGAAGATCAGATTTTATGCCGATGACATGCAATGCACGGATCAGCGATCCATGAGTCTGGTCACTAAAATAAACAGTCAAATCGTCGCAGTAACGACAGTGATCCCTTGCAGCGGTAAAAGCTTCGATGCTTGCAACAGAACTGCCACTAGTCAGCAATCCTCCTGCTGCGTTCGGATAGCCGATCCAGTCTTTGATCCAGTCAATTACAATCAGCTCGATCTTTGTCGGCCCACTGGCCACCAGCCAGGTGCAGTTGTTGACATTGAATCCTGAGATCAGGAAATCGGCAACGACGCTGGGCCACGATGGCGATGCTGGGATGAATCCGAAGCACTTGGGATGAGCATGTTGCAAAGCAAACGGAAATATCTGCTTTTCAATCTGGTCAAGCAAATCTTGAGGGTCGCGGCCTGTTTCTGGTGCTTCGCTGGACAATATTCGTTCCAGTTCTCCAGAGAATTCACCATTCCATGCGTCTTTGTCTGAAGTGTTGAGACGATGCGCAAGAAGAATATCCACTGCCTGATTGGATAAGGTTCTCATCGCTTCGATGCTCATTTCGAGCTTCGAAGCATTTTGTTGGGGCCCGTCGGTGAGTGGATGATCTTTATTCATACAAGTTGAGATTCGTAGATGTTGTGATTGGCAAATCAAACTTCAAGAGTTTTAATTTCAATGTCCAACTTTCGCTTCTATAAGACCACCCGTTCGACAGTCATTGACTTCGCTGGACCGTAACAATTGTCGAGTTATGGCAACGGTATCTTTGATGAGAAGTTACGTGATAAGCACTAGTGACAACGATAAATCACTGCGTTTTGTTAAATCTGTACGTGGCCTTGTCCAATTCCACTGTAACGGAATCCCTTTTGTTTCATTTGATTGGCATCAAACAGGTTATGCAGATCAATCAGCGTTTTTGATTTCATGGATTTACCAATTCGATCGATATCGATTTTAGCAAACTGTGGCCAGGCTGTTGCAATAACCAAAACATCACAATTTTCGACCATTTTGTAAATGTCTTCGTAAAACTCTATCTGAAGGTTTGCGTTTTTCGCATTTGTCATTCCAAGCGGATCATGGGCACGTATCGCGCACCCTATTATTTGCAGTTCTTCAATGATCGCTACACTTGGACTATCTCGCAGGTCATCTGTTCCGGGCTTGAAGGTTAAGCCTAAAACTGCAACTAATTTACCAGTGACTTCGCCTCCGAGAACATTTTGAATTCGTTTCGCCATACGAACCTTGCGTTGATCATTGATATCGACGACCGTTTCAATAATGCGTACCGGTGATCCTGCGTTTTTTGCAGTATGAACCAGCGCAGTGGTGTCTTTGGGAAAACAAAGTCCTCCAAATCCAGGTCCTGGACGCAAGTGGTCGGTGCCGATTCGCTTATCGAGTCCGATTCCATCAGCAAGGTCGCGGACATCAACACCAGTGCGCTCACACAGATCTGCAATTTCGTTTATGAACGTAACTTTTGTTGCGAGAAACGCATTAGATGCATATTTAATCATCTCAGCGGTTTCAAGATTTGCATATACGATTGGAACACCCTGCAAGCTGAATGGCAAGTACAGTCGGCGTAAAACCTCTTTAGCTCTTTCGGACTGTGCACCAATGACTATTCTCGTTGGATTCATGAAATCGAATACGCTTGTTCCTTCGCTTAAAAATTCTGGATTCGAAGCCACATCAAACAACTGCGGGTCAAGATTGGCAGCAAGCAAATCTTGGATTTTTCTTCCCGTGCCAACCGGAACAGTTGATTTTATGACGATGACTTTATAACGATCGATGAGGGCAGCTAAGTCTTCAATGACCTGAAACACGTCTGTCAGATCTGCACTTGAATCAGACTCGCTTGAAGGGGTGTTGACACAGACAAATAAGGCGTCTGCTTCATTGACAGCGGAACCGAGTGCGGTGGTGAATTTAAGCCGTTTTAGATCTGTATTGCGCTTTAGCAGCTCTGGCAAACCGACTTCGTAAATAGGACAGCGATTTGATCGCAACGCCTTGATTTTTTCTTCATCAACATCTACGCAGGTCACATTGACACCGAGTTCGGAAAAACACGTTCCTGTGACAAGTCCTACATAACCGGTACCAATAACTGTAATATTCATGACAAATTAAACGTGGCAGGACATCAGGAGGAATCAGGTGATAATACGGTCGAATAACGTTTTTGAAATTCAGATTCAATCGAGGTTATCTTGCCAACACGAATGACAAGCCTTGGTGATAGCCGGCGGTGCGAAAAGCGAAATTGTACTTGTTTGCCAGACACTTTGTTTTGAAAACTGGGATTAGCTCGGTTTGCGTTTGTCATCTAATTTGGGTCGAAGAGTTAAACAGTTAAAATAGCCACTGATCTCAAACTATTGTGCTGAAAGTGCACTTGCCCGAACCGATTAACTATTGAACGGTTGCTGCAGATACCGGTGATTTATGTCGGTGAAACCTCGATTCGCATCAATTACAACAAACGCTACGATTCACAGTTGCTTTTCGAGACATCTGGTAACCAAACAATGTCATCGAAATCGTAGCATGGAAGCGTGATCAACATCAATCTACGCTGCGAGGTTGCGCACAGTAAGGCCGAAGATTTTTTGCAGGTTTTAGATGATTACATCATGGAATTTAGCCCCATCGTCTTGAACTTGCAGGCCCACAGGTTCAGCAAACGTTTTTGACAGAACAAATGCCTTCTGCATTCGGTTGGTATGCAATGGGCACGGCGCCAGGGACGATTGATCTGGATAAGGGGGAGAATCTGATTCGTATGAGCCAGCAATTGGAACAAGATGATGTGATTCATGTAGTGTTTGCCTACGATAGATTACTTGAAAAAATATTGAAGTGAAATTACAATGCGATGGTTAAGAAACCTGGAAATTAAGGTGGCTGGAGAGGATGGAGTTATAGCGTTTGCACTGAGCAGTTTAGAACTAAGAGAGCAAAAAGGAGAGCAAGAAAAGTCGTCAAGAAACGGCCTAAGATATTTTGAAAGATGGCTTGGACATGAAAAAGCTTGCCACATATACTGGGCTTAGTCTGGATAGACTGAACGAACTGAAAGACAAGTTGCAGTAATGAATGTTTCAGCGTAATTCAAGATGGTCTTTAGATGTTCATACCGAATTGACATTTTTGCTAGATGAGGTTCAAGCAACCATTTTGAGCCCGCTCACTGCAATCTCTCTCACACTCAAAAACGAAGCGGCAACGATCCTCGCAGCACCGGATAAAACATACATTAACCGTTCTAACACAGTTCATACCGGGTGAGCATGTTGCGCCAGATCAATTAAGCAGAAATCTTTTATTATTTTATTACATGGGGCGGTAGCTCAGTTGGGAGAGCGTAGCGTTCGCAACGCTAAGGTCGGGAGTTCGATCCTCCTCCGCTCCACCATGTCCACAGTCTAAATTTTGATGAATCTCCCAGAATTAGAAACTGTTGCAGTCGGCATCAGTAAAACAAGGCAGATTGAAGTCGCCGAAGACCGGGTGATTACATTTATGGGAGATGATTTGCGCATCTATGAAACCCCGTCAATGATCGCAGACATCGAATATGCCTGTCGAGATTTGTTGTTTGATAATCTACCTGCTGGATACGATTCTGTTGGTGTAATTGTAAACATCAAACATTTGGCAGCCACTCCCATACATGAAAATGTTCAAGTAACTGTAGAGGTCACAGACATTGTGAAAAGAACAGTTTTTTTCAAATGTCAGGTGCATGACCGAATGGAATTAGTGGGTGAGGGGATACATACCCGTGCAGTTGTCTCGATTGATAAACACCGCCAGCGTGTAGCAAAAAAGCGCGAACAGCTGTTACTGAATTCGCAAGGCGAGTGTTTCCCAGGTTACTCAGTTAATGATTCTGACTGACTGACCTGGCTGGAGCCGTTCGTTGCCGCGTATGACGATAATTTCACCTTCAGCAAGTCCAGATTCAACTTGATAGCGGCCCCCTGTAGCATCACCCAAGGTGACTGGGCGGCTTTCAACTATTCCATCTTTGACTACATACACGACATAACCATCTTGATTTGTAATAATCGCGTCCTTGTGTAGAGTCAAGGCTTCGGACTGTTTGGAAATGGCTACTTGAATAATCACATTCTGGTTGACCGCCAATACATCATCTATTGCCGTCGGATCAAATGTAAACCGTACAGCTCGCGTTCTTGTGCTGACGTGCTCTTCGGGAATAAATGCGCGTAATGTCACATCGAACTGCGTGCCATTGTCAAATTGAGCGTTCAGAGTGTCTCCAACTGTTAATGCATCGATATAACGGTACGGAATATATGCTTCTATTTCCAGCTCATGGTCGCCAATGATGCGAACTACCCGATCTCCAACTCGGACATACTGTCCGATTTCAATATTTCTTTCAACAATTACACCGCTGTAAGGCGCAACAATTTGGGTAAGCGATATGTTGTAGTTCGCTATATCGAGTTCCCTTTCAATTTGCTGTGCTGCTGCCCGGGCTTCACCGAGTGCCTGATTTGCAATTTCAAGTTGAAATTCGGCATCTTCAAGCTGTGCCTCTGTAGTGGCTGCTGAGTGGCGAAGTTGTCGGAATCTTTCTTCTTTCTGACGAGCGAGCTCAAGTTCCGTCTGTCTTCTGGTAGTCACCCATCGTGACATGTCGATTCGCGCTTCGACTGTGGCTTTTTGCAACTCAAGACTGGAAGAATCCAAAGTTGCAATAAGATCCCCCGCGGTTACCCGATCTCCAACTCGAATATTGACAGACTCTACTGGAGCATTAATTGCTACTTGAACCGATCCTGACTGACGTGAAACAATTTCACCGAATACTGACACTGTTTCGTCAAGTGGCAGCACTCGTACTTCATCCGTTACAACCGGAGTGGATTGTTGCTGGGCTTGAACTGTAACAGAGAAATTCAGCATGAAAAACACTGATACACAAAATACGATGACTAATTTAAAGCGGATTAAATTCACAATACTGAAAAACATAATGATGATTTGATGGTCAACTCGAAATAAAAGAAATTCAAATGGTGTGACAAGTATAAGTCGTGGGAATCAATGCTGGAATATTATGCGTGGAAAATCTCATTGAACGCGCAATTCATCGCCGTTCAACTATTTTTAAATCCTTGTGCTACGATCATCGTTGATGTTGCTGTCTGGTTCCTTAGTTTTTTTGCCGGTGCATATTCTTCGGAGTCCCACCAAAGTTTTGCCTGTTCAACATTGTCAAACTCAATAACAACCAATCGCGAAGGGTTCCAGTCGCCCTCCAGGGTTTCGGTGTCACCACCGCGTACGAGATAGCGTCCACCATAGACCTCCAAGGTAGGGGGGACCATATCCCGGTATCTTGCAAATCCAACAGGATCATGAATCTCAACTTGTACCAATATGTATCCCGCCATAGTCGTGTTAACACCTCTGATAATTTCAAGTGTGACAAATTCAAAGCGTATGAAGTGAAAATCCTTTCGTTCAAAGGCAACTAAGTAATACTCGTGACACCTTGAACTACGTTAATGATACAAAACATAAGTATTGGAAACTTGCAATTGCCAAAAAGGTTGCCGACCTCAATCTTCGGTTTGCTTGTTCTGACTGGTTGCATCTTTTACTTGATGACTTGGGTTTATCGAAAATGTCAAACAGTCGAAACGCATAAAATACCAATCTTTTGTGAATGCTGTAATACCACAGGCAAAAGACATGCTCGAATCGATAATCATCAATCCTCCTCAATCAGCCAAGTTGAGCGTCATATGGCTTCATGGACTAGGTGCTGACGGCAATGATTTTGCATCGGCTGTTCCATACCTTAATGTACCGCAGGAAGTTGCGATACGTTATGTTTTTCCGCACGCGCCAGTGCGTCCCGTCACGGTTAATATGGGAATGCAGATGAGAGCTTGGTATGACATACTCAATCCGGTGATCGGACATGGACAAGAAGATGAAAGTGGCATTGAACAAAGCTACAAGCTGATCGTGGAAATGATCGAACATGAAAACGAACAGGGCATTTCAACCAATCGTATCGTGTTGGCAGGCTTTTCGCAAGGCGGTGCGGTCGCGCTTTACAGTGCGATCCGTTATCCGCATTCGCTTGCAGGAATTCTCGCAATATCGACCTATCTGCCGATGCCTGAAAAAACACTCTTGCAACGTCACAGCGCAAACCAAAACATTCCAATTCTGTATCTCCATGGCACTTTAGATCCACTCATCTCGATACAAACGGCACAAACGTCGCGACAAGTGCTGGTGCAAAATGATTACCGCGTGACATCGAAAGACTACCCGATTGCCCATACAGTAGCACCGCAAGAACTAATTGATATCGGTCAATGGCTCACTGACACAGCAGTCAGTCAGGCGGATTCGTAAGCGAAAAACGTATCGATCAAACCGGGTCGTTTGCAAGCAATTCGTCAAGTCGCTGGATCTGTTGTTTTGGTCCGATTAAATGAGGATTCAGTTCGAGCGCTTTTTGAAACGCTCGCCGCGCACTTTTATAATGTTCCAGTTGCAGGAATATCAAGCCAAGTCCTGCTGTTGCGCCAAAGTGCCGCGGTTCGAGCATCAGTGTTTGGCGTACATCGGACGCTGACTGATCGAGTTTTCCAAGAAAAAAATATACGGTTGCTCTCTTGTTCCAGCCTTCAGCAAATTCAGGGTCTATTTTGATAACCTCATCAAATATTCTTTCCGCCTGTCGCAGTCGTTGAAAATTGCCGCTTTTCATCGCTGTTACACCAGCTTGCATCAACTGGGTTACCTCTTCATTGTCGTGTTCGCGCCATATCTGCCAAATCAAGTCAGTAACCTCATCGCCCGACTCTTGATCTTCAATGGCTTGTAACTGGTCAAAGAGCATTTCAAGTCTAGGGTCATTTTGGTCTGCATATGACCGGTCACCATAAACCGTCATTACCGTTGTCAGCAATAAACAAAGTACCGATTGGCTGTAGAATTTGATTTTGGAAAAACTCAATGTAATCGTCTTCGCTAGCGATGAATAATGAATCGAAACTCACCTGTATTCTAAGTAATAATCCACTTAACTGTCGCATAGATGTTCTCACAATTGTAGCGCACCTTGATTTTGATGAAAATGTCGATCGCGATATGGCCAATAAAGCCGATGCGCCTGTTGAAAATCCAAGTGCAATAAAACGATTTTTAATCGTCGAAAAGTGAAACAATCATCAATAGGCAATGTTTATAATTCGGCGTTTATTCATAGGTGAAAACATACTCTCAAAAAAAATTAGAAATAATCGTAAATTTCTCACCTTGACACCGACAAAATAAGAATAAAATACGCCAAATTTTTCACACACCACGGCATTGGATTCTATGCCGGTAAATACAGGTTGAGTTAGATGAGTGAAACAGATTTTGATGATATAGATTTATCGTCCTTGTCCGATGAGGAGTTGGTCGAACAAATGCACGATGATTTGTACGACGGGTTGAAAGAAGAAATTGAAGAGGGTACGAATATTCTGCTGGGAAGAGGGTGGGAGCCTTATGCTGTTTTGCAAGACGCCCTCGTCGAAGGCATGCGGATTGTAGGGATTGATTTTCGCGATGGAATTCTTTTCGTCCCTGAGGTGCTGATGTCTGCAAACGCAATGAAGGGCGGAATGTCAATTTTGCGACCTTTGCTGGCAGAAACAGGAGCCCCTACCATTGGCAAGATGGTCATCGGCACTGTTAAAGGTGATATTCACGATATTGGCAAGAACCTGGTCGCTATGATGCTCGAAGGAGCAGGGTTTGAGGTAATCAATCTTGGCATTAACAACCCGGTTGAAAACTATCTTGAAGCACTTGATGAACATGAACCTGAGTTACTCGGTATGTCAGCGCTGCTTACAACAACAATGCCGTACATGAAAGTTGTAATCGATACGCTGATTGAAAAGGGCATTCGTGATGAATATATCGTTGTAGTAGGTGGAGCACCTCTGAATGAAGAGTTCGGAAGCGCAATTGGTGCAAACGCATATTGCCGGGATGCTGCAGTAGCAGTAGAAACATGTAAAACCCTGGTCGCCGAGTTCCGTAGCGCTTGATAGAGTCATACGCAACCGATCTTTTCTTTCTCTTCTTCCCTTTAGCTTCCCTTCTATGACTGATACTGTAATCGCTTCACCAACAAAAACTGTGGTGATCGGATATGAACGCCCGTTTTGCGTAATCGGAGAACGAATCAACCCAACCGGACGAAAGATGCTCGCCGCTGAAATGGCCCATGGCGACTATAGCCGAGTTGAATCTGATGCTTTGGCCCAAGTTCACGCTGGTGCACATATGCTGGATGTCAATGCCGGCATACCCTTGGCTGATGAAGCGAAAATTCTGTCAGAGGTGGTCCAACTCGTCCAAACACTCACCGACGTTCCATTGGCACTGGATTCGTCCATTGTCGACGCTTTGGCTGCCGCTTTGGCCGTGTATAAGGGACGACCGCTGGTCAATTCAGTTACCGGTGAAGAAGAGCGACTCGAATCCGTGCTGCCGCTGGTAAAAAAATATGACGCAGCTGTGGTTGCTATATCGAATGATGAAACCGGTATTTCAGAAGACCCTGACGTGCGTTTTGATGTCGCCAAAAAAATCGTTAACCGCGCACAGGACTATGGAATCGCCCCTTGTGATGTTGTAGTGGACCCTCTAGTGATGCCGATCGGTGCTATTACAACGGCTGGAAGACAGGTTTTTGATATTGTCCAACGCCTGCGAAAAGAACTGAAAGTCAATACTACATGCGGCGCTTCGAATATCAGCTTTGGACTACCCAATCGAAACGGATTGAATTCAGCATTCATCTCTATGGCAATAGGAGCTGGAATGACATCAGCCATCACCAGCCCGCTTCACCCGGAAATCATGAACGCTGTCATGGCGGCAGATGTCATGATGGGAACCGATAGGGAGTGTCGCCGATGGATTAGAAAATTTCGCGAGCCTGTTGGAGAGTCACTGGGTAACGAGCGTGCAGGCAGACGACACGGTGGCCGAAGACGACGCGCGCTCGGCTAGATTTGTAAAACACAATATCGTATCAACATGGGAGACAAACGCAAGTTTTCCCATTCTCATCACAATTACCGAGCATTTGAATGAATCAGCAATCCGATGCTATGGTGGTTTTTTCACCTTCTGGACGCAGAGGCCGATTTTCGGTTGGCACCACCATTTTGCAGGCTGCCCGCGCACTGGGTGTAGACCTTGATTCCGTCTGTGGCGGGCGTGCCATGTGCGGTCGCTGCCAAATTGAACTCAGCACCGGTTCATTCGCCAAACACGGGGTCGAATCAAAATCCGATCATCTCAGCCCAACTAGCGAACTTGAAACCAACTATGGTGCAACGCATGTTCTTCGAGAAGGTCGACGACTCGGCTGTTCGGTCAAAATTCTCGGTGACGTTGTTATTGATGTGCCACCGGAAAGTCAAGTGCATCGACAAGTCGTGCGTAAACGCCCTGAGGTCCATGCGATTAATCTCGATCCGATTATTCGTATGTACTATGTTGAGGTGCAGGAACCCAATATGTATGATCCTTCAGGTGACCTGCAAAGACTTAAGGATGCTTTGGAATTCGATTGGCGTTTAGAAAATCTGTCTTGCGACCTGCGGCAGATCCAAAATCTTCAAGCTGCGCTAAGGCAAGGTGAATGGAAAGTAACCGTTGCGGTTCATAACGACTCACAAATCGTCGCGGTTTGGCCAGGATTTCAAGACCATGCGTACGGATTGGCGATTGATG
This sequence comes from Arenicellales bacterium, assembly GCA_965214785.1. Taxonomy (GTDB): domain Bacteria; phylum Pseudomonadota; class Gammaproteobacteria; order Arenicellales; family JAJDZL01; genus JAJDZL01. Next base: position 684,725 of record OZ243975.1, read on the forward strand.
TCGGTTCAACAACTATCGCCGCACATTTGTGTGATCTGTCAAGTGGCGAGGTGGTTCAGTCAGTCGGTGCGATGAATCCGCAGATTCGGTTCGGTGAAGATCTGATGAGCCGCGTTTCATATCTCATGATGAATCCCAATAGCGAAGATAAACTTACCAATGAGGTTCGAAACGCTATACAGAACCTGGCAGACGAAGTCGCTTTATTGCATGGCATTGACGTTGAAAACATTCTTGATGTTGTTTTTGTCGGCAATCCAGTGATGCAACATCTGCTTTTGGGCATCAGTCCAATTGAATTAGGCGGTGCACCGTTCGCATTGGCCACAGACGAATCAGTCAGTGTATGGGCCACAGAACTGGATTTGAAATTACACCCGAATGCAAGAGCATTTGTTTTGCCGTGTATCGCTGGCCACGTCGGTGCAGATGCTGCAGGCATGGTGCTATCAGAACAGCCTTTCGTTCAGGAAGAAGTCATGTTGCTGGTCGATGTTGGTACCAATGCAGAAATTATTCTCGGTAACAGAACCAGAATGGTGGCGGCATCCAGTCCCACTGGACCTGCTTTCGAGGGTGCGCAGATCAGCAGTGGACAGCGTGCTGCACCAGGTGCAATCGAACGAGTGAGAATCGACCGTAAGACATTTGAACCGAGTATCAAGGTTGTTGGATGTGATCTTTGGTCTACCGATGAGAATTTTTCAAATGCCGTCAAAGATACTGGTATTACAGGAATTTGCGGTTCAGGCATCATCGAAGTGATCGCTGAAATGTACTTATCCACAATTATTGATGCCAACGGTGTGATTCAGGGTCATCTGGCAGAAAAAAGCCCCCGCATCATCGCTGACGGAAGAACTTTTTCCTATGTGCTCCACGACGCAGACCCAAAAGTGTGCATTACACAAAACGATGTTCGAGCAATTCAGCTGGCAAAAGCAGCACTGTACGCCGGTATTCGATTGTTGATGGACAGAATGAATATCTCGACTGTAGATTCAATTCGACTCGCCGGTGCATTTGGCAGTCATGTAGACGTCAAATACGCAATGGTGCTTGGCATGATTCCTGACTGCACGCTCAGTCATGTCACTTCCGCTGGCAACGCAGCAGGCACCGGGGCAAGAATTGCACTACTCGACAAAACGTCGAGAGAAGAAATTTTGCGCGTAGTCAGGAACATTGAGAAAATTGAAACCGCTGTTGAACCGAGTTTCCAGCGCCATTTTGTTGATGCCATGGCAATCCCACACAAATCAGATGAATTCGAACTGCTCAGACGAGCTGTCGAGTTTCCAGCACCGATCAAAGTGCCTGAGCAAAACGCCCGGCGAAGAACGAAACGGCGGCGACACCCAAGCTAAGCGCCATGACCACAGCCGAACTGATTATCGAAGATGGCATGGTTGTCGACGGCACAGGTGCCAATGCGTTTCGAGCAGATGTGGCTGTCAGTGGAGCAAGGATTGTCCAAATCGGCGACTTGCGCCAATTGAGCGCTTCAAAACGCATCTCAGCAAAAGACCGGTATGTTGCACCTGGCTTTATTGATGCACATACGCATGACGACAGGGTGTTACTGTCCAATCCAGATATGACATCAAAAATCTCCCAAGGCGTAACTACTGTAGTTGCCGGTAACTGCGGAGTGTCTCTGTCACCGCTCAATGACGTTGATCCGCCGCCGCCATTGAATCTTCTTGGCGGCCGAGACTGGTATCGATTTGAAACCACCAAATCGTATGTCAGTGAACTGCAAAGCAATCCTCCTGCAGTCAACTACATGATCCTTGTTGGTCATTCAACGTTACGGGCAGCAACAATGACTCGTCTTGATCGAATGGCTACTCAACGCGAAGTCAATGAGATGGAAAAGCTAGTTGACCAGTCTATGCAAGCAGGTTGCAGTGGATTCAGTACGGGTCTTGAATATCCTCCGGCGATCAACGCCAGTGAATCGGAAGTCATCCAATTGGCTAAAAGGGCTTCTGATGCAGGAGGCATTTATACGTCACACATGAGGAACGAAAGTGACAATGTTCACCTGTCGATTGACGAAACTGTCAGGGCTGCTGAGCAGGCAAACATTCGTACTGTAATTTCCCATCACAAAACGTGCGGCAAGAAAAACTTTGGCAGAACGAAAGAAACACTGGCGCAAATCAATGAAGCGCAACGGCGGGTTGACCTGAACTTTGATGTATATCCTTACATTGCAAGTTCGACATCGTTGCTGATGCAATACATTGACAAGGCGGACAAAATCATGGTCACCTGGTCAGACCCGCACCCGCAATGCACGGGTCGGGATTTGGCAGATATCTGCAGTGAATGGAACATCAGTGTCAAAGCGGCGGTAGAAAAGCTTTCTCCGGCAGGTGCGATTTACTTTCAAATGCATGAAGATGATCTACGCAGAGTGCTGCAGTATCCAGGTTCCATGATCGGTTCTGACGGGCTTCCCAGCGACCGTTTTCCACATCCGCGGCTTTGGGGTACGTTTCCGCGTGTGATCGGACACTACGGTCGTGACTTGGGGTTGTTTACGATTGAATCGGCTGTTGCAAAAATGACAGGTAACGTTGCGACAACATTTGACATGACCGATCGCGGATTCATCAAACAGGGGATGTGTGCCGATATTGTCATTTTTGACCCTGACACGATTGTTGATACTGCCGATTTTTCCAACCCCATCAACAAGGCCAATGGGATTGATGCGGTTTATGTCAACGGACAGCTTGTGTATAGCGAACTGAACTGGACTGGCGGGCGCCCAGGGCAACTTCTACAGAGAAAAGATCACTAAATCTCTGCTCGCTATCGGTCAACTGGGTGTTTAAGCGCTTGGCAGTCCTGCATCAATGTCGCTTCGAATATTTACGACGATGTTCGATTCTATGAAGATTTTACGTCCGCCAAATCCGTTCACAATAACATCACTGCGTTCGACTTCATATTGCGGTTTCACTGCGCTGGCTGTTGCCACGCGTTCGCCGGCAACAGACTTTAAAGACTCAGTTAGTTCCCACGCAGCGTCTTCGAGATTTGGAAAATCAACTACGCCGTTCGGAAGATGTGCCCTGTAGATGCCTTCATCAGGTGACGTAATCAACCCCGACACGCGTTGAAAAATACTTCCGGCAGCAGCACCAACAGCATTTCCAACTTCGCTATGCCTGGGAATAACCAATTTAGTATTCAAACGTTTTGCAACGTGTGAGTAAATTGGCTTTGCTGGCGCACCTACAACGGACAACATGCCGTCTAGTGAGAGTTTAACTCGAAGCGAACCGGATTGTTTCACTAACATTGCTTGACTTAGCAAAGATCCATCAATTTCATCACTGCGCGTATTCGGAGAATTCGACTGAATCGCTGCGTGCACCAGAGCCCTGCTTGTTTGACGAACAACCGATTCGATCACCTGTAAACTGAACTCTCGCGTGTTACTCCACACAGAAGGTGCATTTTTCTCAAAGCCTCGAACCCAAAGCTCAGCGGCCATTTTGGCAGCTGGTGTCGACCATTTTTTCATCCTGCCCAGCACATGAAGAGCATCGGTAGGAGTGAACGCTGCCATTTGGACCAGATCTAATGCGCGCAAACGCTCATATGCCCGAACAAATCTCGGTTCTGCGAAAAGACTTTCACAATCGACCATTCCCGAACCTAATTGATTCCAAAAGTCACGATCGGTTTTGTTGAGAGTATTGACATCCTCAGTACTGCGCCTGCGCAGTACAAAACACCCTTGAAACTGTTGACTGCCTCGCTCGAGCTGCGCTTTGAGCACTTCGAGTACTTCTGAGTTCTGGTGTCCTAAAACACAAATTGGCAGACATCGATTGGGCCCAACGAGCAGCTCACGATCAAATCGAACTTGGCTGTCGCCGCCAATTCCACTTGTAAACACTTCTACTGTTTCTATAAACGTATTGAATCCTCCCACAACAGCACCGTTTCGTGCAATCACCGGAGCGCCATTTTTCAGCACTGCAATATCCGTTGTCGTACCTCCAATATCCGATACGACACTAACGTTTCCGTCCGCCAAAGTACAAGCACCGACAACGCTGGCTGCCGGGCCGGAAAGTATGGTTTCTACAGGACGTCCCACAGCTATGTCTGCGCTGGTCATTGAGCCGTCACCTTTAACTACCATTAAAGGGGCATCGATCGAGTGTCGTTTCATCTCTGAACGTATCGCTTCAATGAGTTCTTTGATCGGAGCGATCAGGCGCGCATTGAGCACTGCGGTCATCGCACGGCGCGGCGCATCGAGGTTTGAAGTCAGCTCATAAGTGCAGGTAACAGGTTTATCAGTCAACTCTAACACCAGTTCTCTGACCGCCAGTTCATGTTCGGTATTGCGAACCGAAAACATCCCTGACACAGCGAATGCAGTGACCGAATCGGCATGTCGCAATATCGCATCTTTTGCTGAATCGATGTCCAGGTCCATTTGCTGTTCACCAAATACAGTGTGTCCGCCGGCTATAAATTCAACTGGATCACCGCGCAGTGCCTCGTTAAGTTTGGACTTGTGAAGTGACTTGGCATCGTGCCCGATCAGCAGCAAGCAAACAGAACCTCCTCGGCTTTCCACAATTGAATTTGTTGCCAGCGTCGTGGATACAGACACAACATCGACGTATTGACTCAGGGGCATATCCACGCAGTTGATTCTGTCGATGACATCTGAAATTCCAAGAATCAGATCATGATGAGTCGTCATCGACTTTGCAGACTTGACTACACCTGTGCTGTTGTCATAGAGCACCGCATCGGTGAAGGTGCCTCCGGTATCAATTCCTAATTTCACTTTTGACTGCCCCAGTGATTTTCTTCAAATGCATCATGTCCTGAGATAACCGTGCATGTATTTTTTAAGACGTTGTGGTTCGAGTCGGTGTCAAGCGCCATGTAGCTGAAAATCTTATCTGACAAACTCGCATCATTGCAATATTGAATCAGTTAGTTTGATATCAATTGCGCCTGTATCAGCATCACTATGCGGTGATTTAGATCAGGCGGAAAATAATTGGCAATTACAACTGGCTCTAGACGCTGAACGGATCGGGCTTTGTCGAGTCAATCTTCAAATTGCGATATGCATCTTTCAGATCACTGGATTTTAATTTTCCTTCATCCGCCAATGTTTTCAAGGCAGTTGCAGTGATATGGCGATGGTCGACTTCAAAGAATTCCCGAAGATTTGCGCGAGTGTCAGAGCGTCCAAATCCATCAGTACCCAATACATGGTAGGTTCGCGGAACAAACCGCCGTATCTGATCGGCATACATTTGCATATAGTCTGTTGCAGCAATTACAGGCCCTTTGGTATCCGCCAGACACTGTTCCACGTAGCTGACACGCGGTTGGTCATCAATATTGAGTCTGTTGTGTCTTTCAGTTGAGTATCCTTCCCGAGCAAGTTCATTGAAACTCGTGACACTCCAAACGTTTGCAGCGACTTTGTATTGCGATTCTAGTATGTCAGCGGCCCCAAGAGCTTCTCTCAAGATCGTTCCACTTCCCAAAAGCTGTACATGCTTCGCACTTCTAAGTTTCGATTTTCGCAACAGATACATTCCCTTGATAATACCTTCGGCGGAATTTTTGGGCATCGGCGGGTGTGCATAATTTTCGTTCATGCAGGTTATGTAATAATACACCGCCTCGTTTTGCTGATACATGCGACGAAGCCCGTCATGAACAATGACTGCAAGCTCGTATACGTAGGTCGGATCATAAGAAACGCATGTTGGAATGGTTGCGGCAAGAATGTGACTGTGCCCATCTTGATGCTGCAGACCTTCACCCGCAAGTGTTGTTCTGCCTGCAGTACCGCCAATGAGAAAACCTCTGGCGCGGATATCCGCTGCTGCCCAGGCAAGATCCCCCACACGCTGAAAACCGAACATTGAATAAAAAATATAAAAAGGAATCATTCTAACTTCATGATTGCTGCTTGCGGTTCCGGCCGCAATCCACGAACAAAATGCACCGGCTTCATTGATTCCTTCCTGTAGCACCTGTCCATCTTTTGATTCGCGATAAAACATCAACTGGTCTGCATCTTCAGGCTCGTAGAGTTGTCCGATAGGTGAGTAGATTCCCTGTTGCCGAAACATCCCCTCCATTCCAAACGTTCTGGATTCATCGGGCACGATAGGAACGATGTTTTTACCGATCTCCTTGTCTCGGAGCAAACTGGACAAAATCCGCACAAATCCCATTGTTGTTGATATTTCTCTTTCGCCTGTGCCTTCCAACTGTGATTTAAAAATACTCACGTCTGGGATATTTACGCTTTTTGTCACTCGCTTCCTTACAGGAAGAGAGCCACCAAGCTTGTCCCGAAGTCTACGCATGTACTGGATTTCGGGGCTATCTTCAGGTGGTTTGTAAAATGGAGCGGAGGCGATTTTTTCATCAGTTATCGGAATACGGAAGCGGTCGCGAAATTCAATCAGTGACTGCTCACCGACTTTCTTTTGCTGGTGCGTTATATTTTGACCTTCACCTGCTTCGCCCATGCCATATCCTTTTACTGTTTTGGCAAGAATCACTGTAGGCTGTCCTGTATGCTGGACTGCAGCTGAGTAGGCAGCATAGACTTTGTGAGGGTCGTGTCCGCCTCGATTCAATCGCCAGATGTCTTCGTCTGTCAAGTTGGCAACAAGTTCGCGCAATTCTTCGTATTTACCAAAAAACTTTTCCCGCGTATAGGCTCCGCCTTTTGCCTTGAAAGCCTGGTATTCGCCGTCTACGGCTTCTTCCATTCTGCGTTGAAGCAAACCGCTTTTATCACGGCTGAGCAAAGGATCCCAGTAAGAACCCCAGATCAGTTTGATGACGTTCCAGCCGGCTCCTCGAAAATCTCCTTCAAGTTCCTGAATAATTTTGCCGTTTCCGCGAACTGGTCCGTCAAGTCTTTGCAAATTGCAATTCACAACAAAGATCAGATTGTCGAGTTTTTCCCGTCCCGCTAACGATATAGCGCCCATTGATTCGGGTTCATCCATTTCTCCATCACCGGCAAATGCCCACACTTTGCGATTCGCGGTATCACACATGCCTCTGTTATGAAGATACTTCATGAACCTTGCCTGATAAATGGCCATGATTGGGCCAAGACCCATGGAAACCGTAGGGAACTGCCAAAACTCAGGCATCAGTCGCGGGTGGGGGTAGGAGGACAGTCCAGGACTGTTCGCTTCTTGTCTGAAGCGGCTTAAATCATCTTCATTCAGTCTTCCTTCCAGATAAGCCCGTGCATAGATTCCAGGGGCTGAGTGCCCTTGAATGAAGACCAGATCACCGCCATGATCTTCATTGGGTGCGTGCCAGAAATGATTAAATCCGACATCATATAGTGTCGCTGATGATGCAAAACTTGCAATGTGTCCACCGAGCTCGGTTGATGTCTGATTTGCTCTTACAACAATAGCCAAAGCGTTCCAGCGAATCAGTGAGCGAATTCGCCACTCCAGCGCATGATCACCGTCACTTCGGTCTTCCTCAGTGGAGCCAATCGTATTGAGATATGCAGTGGTAGGGCGGTGTGGAATATGTACGCCACTTCGTCGTGCCCGGTCAATCATCATTTCGATTAGAAAATGTGCGCGCTCATCGCCTTCACGCTCAATCACGCTCATCAATGAGTCAACCCACTCCTGAGTTTCAAACGGATCAATATCCGGTATGGTGTTCTTGTTTGAATTTGACATGGTTACCGCTTTCGCTTTCGCTTATCGTTAATAATCTGTTACCTGTTGTCTAGACTTCCGTGCTCATAAATCGCAATATTCAAAGGCTGTGATTCGACCGTTTAGTGGATCTTGGAATTTAAAATCTGCCGCAGACATATTGCAGTGTGCGATCCTTGCACTGTTGACACCTGTTCCGGGGTGCCTGTTGCGATGATATTTCCGCCATCATCTCCGCCCTCAGGACCGAGATCAACTATCCAGTCGGCTGTCTTCAATACGTCCATATTATGTTCTATGACAATCACTGTATTGCCTCGATCTCGCAATTCAGATATAACGTTCAGCAGCTGTTTTATGTCATCAAAATGCAATCCGGTTGTAGGTTCGTCAAGCAGGTACAGTGTGTTTCCGGTATCGCGCTTTGACAATTCCAAAGACAACTTGACCCGTTGTGCTTCACCACCGGATAAAGTCACTGCGTTTTGTCCCAACTGCATGTAACTCAGACCAACTCTGTTGAGAGTGTCCAACTTGCGAGCGATCGCAGGCAGCGCCGCGAAAAACTCCAATCCTTCTTCGACTGTAAGGTTCAGCACTTCAGAAATATTCAGTCCCTTGTAGCGAATTTCCAGCGTTTCTCGATTGTACTTCAGACCCTTGCATGTTGAACACTTTACAAACATATCAGGGAGAAAATGCATTTCGACTCGAACCAAACCATCTCCCCGGCAAGCCTCACAGCGTCCCCCACGCACATTGAATGAAAAACGTCCGGGTTTATAGCCTCTTGCCCTGGCTTCAACGGTTTTTGAAAAAAGATTTCGAATCAAATCAAACAGCCCAACATAGGTCGCCGGATTGGACCGAGGAGTGCGTCCAATTGGCTGCTGGTCAATGCGTACGATCTTGTCGATTCGTTCAATTCCGATGATATCGTGATGTGGTGCAGCTGCAGCTTTTGATCTGTACAGTCTTGATGCAACAGCCGGATAAAGGGTCTCATTGATCAATGTTGACTTGCCTGAACCCGATACGCCAGTAACACAAGTAAACAGTCCGAGTGGAATATCCAAATCAATTGTTTTCAGATTGTTTCCATAGGCTCCTATGATTTTTATTGTTCGATTCTTATTGTACGGCGTCCTTATTGCGGGGATCGCAATGGTGTTGGTACCCGACAGATACGCTCCTGTCAACGAATCTGGACATTGTTCAATTTCGCTTGGCGTACCTGCGCAGACCAGGTGTCCGCCATTGACTCCTGCACTGGGACCTAAGTCAACGACATAGTCAGAATTACGGATGGTTTTTTCATCGTGTTCGACAACCACCAGTGTATTGCCCAAGTCGCGTAACCGGTGCAGAGTATTGAGTAATTTCTGGTTGTCGCGGTCGTGCAGTCCAACAGATGGTTCATCCAAAACATAAGTCACACCAACGAGACCTGAACCGACTTGTGAAGCCAGTCGAATTCGCTGTAATTCTCCGCCAGAAAGCGTGCTGGTCGATCTTTCAAGTGATACGTAAGTCAGTCCTACGTCAGCAAGAAATTCAAGGCGTTGTTTAATATCCCGGACAATACGCTCTGCAACCGGAGTTGATTGCGTGTCATACGTCATAGTATGAAAAAGTTCAATCGCCTGTACGATATTGAGTTTTGTAACCTCATGAATAGCCAGATCACCGATAAACACATTTCTCGGACCCGCCTCCAGTCTTGATCCTGAACAGCTGGGACATGGTTTTGAAGTCATGTATTTTGCCATTTCTTCTTTCACCGATTCAGAAGGGGATTCGCGCAACCGACGGGTAAAACTGGATATCACACCACTGAAGACTCTGCGACTTCGATAGGTTCGACCGCTGGTGCTTGAATATCGCATCGAGATTTTTTCCTCTCCACTACCATACAGGACAATGTCTTGAAATTCCTTTGGCAGATCCTTAAACGGCTTGTCCAAACTGAATCCATAGTGCTTGGCGACAGATTCGAGCATGCTGTAGTAATACGAGTGTCGACTGTTCCACTGTGCAATTGCACCGTTTGCAATAGATAGCGATGGATCAACAACGATTTTGTCTTCATCGAAGTTTGAGGTGACTCCAAGACCGTTGCAGGCTTTGCAAGCCCCTTGGGGATTGTTGAAAGAAAAAATTCTAGGTTCAAGTTCATCGAGAACATAGCCACAGTGCGGACAACCGTATTTAGAGCTGTAAGGGGTTCCCTGTGGTTCAATCGATCCGTCTTCGAATACTTTGGCGCATGTGAGCAGTCCGTCCGACAGGTCAACGGCTACTTCAACCGATTCGGTGAGACGTTGACGGATTTGTCCATTGACAGCAACTCGGTCAACAATCACTTCGATGGTATGTGCAGCGTTTCGATTCAGTGCAGGAACATCTTCGATTTCATAAACAACGCCGTCTATGCGCAGACGTACAAAACCGCTTTTTCGAAGTTGAACAATGAGATTTTCATGTTCACCCTTGCGATCACGAATAACCGGTGCGAGCAGTGCGATTCGGGTTTTTTCTGGCAGCATCAGAATCTGATCGACAATTTCGCCGATGGTCTTGGCACTGAGCACTGCTTTGTGGTCGGGACAGCGCGGCTGTCCGACTCTTGCAAACAGCAGTCGAAGGTAGTCGTAGATTTCGGTAACTGTTCCGACTGTTGACCGTGGACTGAACCGCGCTGCTTGCTGGTGAATGCTGATCGCCGGCGACAAACCTTCAATCGTGTCAACATCAGGTTTATCCATTAATGAAAGGAATTGGCGTGCATACGCCGATAGTGATTCGACGTATCGTCTTTGACCTTCAGCATAGATCGTATCGTACGCTAAAGAGGATTTTCCTGAGCCAGAAAGGCCGGTGATTACATTGAACTTGTTACGCGGCAATTCAACTGAAATATTTTTCAAGTTGTGGGTTCTAGCCCCGGTAACAATTATTTTGTCCACCTGCATTCAAAAATCCTGATATTTTGTGCAAACCTGTAATGTTACAACTTGCAATCACCGGTTTGCCAAATCTTATTGAAAAAAACCTAAAAATTGTGATTCTTCAGGTATGTTATTGCCGTAAAAGTTCAATTCGACAATTCGGTGCAGTTAAAATTAGCGCTTTTCGCAATACAACCCCTGCAAAACTTTTCTTTACATGTCTAACGACAGTTTCACAATTCTCGAGAGAAAATCTGTCAGCGCATTGGCTGCAATCTTAGGCCTGCGCATGATTGGACTTTTTTTGATCCTCCCTGTGCTTGCACTGCACGCTCCAGGGTTGAGCCATTCAACTGCCTACTTAATGGGTTTTGCACTTGGCGGCTACGGGCTCACACAGGCTTTGCTGCAAAGTCCGTTCGGAGCGCTCTCCGACCGATATGGACGAAAGCTGATGATCACGATTGGCCTGTTAATATTTGCCGTCGGCAGTGTAATCGCGGCGGAATCCACTTCAATTTACGGCGTTATCATAGGACGAGTGCTTCAAGGAGGAGGGGCGATATCAGGAGTGGTGCTGGCTTTTGTCGGTGACTTGACGCGCGAAAGCCAACGTCCCAAATCAATGGCAATCATCGGTGTCAGTATCGGTTCGGCATTTATGTTATCCCTGATGCTTGGACCGATCTTCGATAGCTGGGGTGGTCTGCGAAGTCTATTCTGGATCGCTTTTGCGATGGCTGTAGCAGCGCTTATTGTGTTATGGACAATCGTCCCGAATCCACCGTCATCGCCGAAGCGCAATCAGCAAGCAGGTTCCGTATTCGGTATTAGGGATATTTTCACCAACCCCAGCCTGCTTGTTCTTTTTTCTGGTACGTTGACGATTCACGCTCTTATCACTTCACTTTTTCTCGTTTTGCCTACGCGGCTGATTGTTATTGCGGACTTGTCACGGGAGACTATTTGGCAGGTTTTTGTTCCGGTTGTCTTTCTTTCATTTGTCAGCATGCTTCCTTTAATTCGATTCAGTCGCAATAGACATTTGTCCCAGATCGTGATGATCATCGCTGCAGTGTTTGTCACAGGCGCTTATGTAATGATGTACAGTGGTTCGTATTTTGGCTCAGCTGCAGTTCTCATTGTCGGTTTGTGGCTTTTCTTTGTCGGCTTTAACACCTTGGAGGCGATTTTTCCATCAACAGCAGTCAGCTTGTCTCCCGACAATAAGCGAGGAGCGACGATGGGGCTATTTAACACTTGCACTTTCAGCGGCGCTTTTCTAGGCGGTGTAATTGGCGGTACGATATACAGCTATCTTGGGGCAGATAGCGTTTTTCTATTCTCCGCAGTTGCTATATTGCTTTGGACAACAGTTGTATCGATCAGACATATTTATTCCAACACGGCTGACTCGTAATGAACAGTCAATTTTGACGGTGTCTTTCAAAAAGACTAAATTCTGCACAAAATATCGAATTGACATCTTCATTTCAACGTTGTCCAATTGCCCATGAGACTTTAATGGCGTATTAAACTTTTACAATGAAAGACGAGTTCGGTAAATTTTCGACCTCACAGTCAAGTGAAATAATTGGCAGCGACTCACCCGCGTTGCGTTCGCTGATCGAATGCATTGAATTGTGCAAGCCGATAGTGTCACGACAGTTTCGCGCAAAGCCGCGTAGATCCCATTTTGGCAACAAGCCATACCTTTACTGCGAAACCTCTGGAGCAAGCGGGAAACCCAAGACAATTCGAAGACGCCCGATCACATGGATTCGAAGTTTCGAAGTCAATCGAGAAATGTTTTCTCTGATTCCTTCGGACATTTACGCAGTTTTCGGTGATCTTGATAATTCGTTGTCTTTATACGCTGCATTGGAAGCATTGCACATCGGTGCAGATATTGTGCACCTGACACAGGTTTCGCCGAAGTCGCAAGCGAGTACTTTGCAAAAATGCAATGCTACTGTTTTGTATGCAACACCGTCAAGGCTTCACAAATTTCTATTAGGATGCAAAGCAATGAATGTCCACACCTTTCAAAGCGTGCGTTATCTGATTGTAGGCGGAGGCAAACTCAATGAACTGTTGCGTAACGAGTTGCTTGAGTTTTTTCCTAATGCGCAAATCAAGGAATTTTATGGATCCAGTGAAACCAGTTTTGTGACAATCACCGACCGAGCCACTCCGGATGACTCTGTAGGGAGACTTTATCCCGCAGTAAACATTCGTATTGGAAAACAACCAACGAGTACCCCTATGGGGGATGAAATCTGGGTTAACAGTCCGTATTTGTTTGATGGATACGAAGACGAGGTAAAAGTGCGAACGGATGGAGCCTTTATAAGCGTCGGCGATGCAGGTCTAGTCGATGATAAAGGTTATTTATTTCTTTTAGGAAGATCGGACAGAATGTTCACCGTTGCTGATAACAATGTCTACCCAGAAACAATCGAACAGGTTGTATCAAGTGTTCCAGGAGTGGAGTCTTGTGTTGTTGTACCGCAATACGATCCAAAACGCGCAAACGTTGTTGTTGCAGCTGTTCAAGCAAAGGATAATGCGGCACTGAAGAACCAAATTACGCAGCGGTGTCGACAAAATTTGCAGCCGTTTGCAGTGCCAAGGCGTTACATCTTTGTGGACGATATGCCCATGTTATCGTCTGGGAAACCAGACACAAAAATAATTCTCCAGCATCTGAAGCTTCAGCCGTGACAGCAAGCTATTTGGTTGCAGCGCGCCGCACCGCGGTTGCCCCGTGCAATGGACAATTCGCCCATTTGTTACTTCATGAGCTGGCGGTGCCAGTCATTGATCAGGTAATGCAAGACGCTGGACTCGATAAGGCGCAAGTCAATGAACTGATTGTTGCGAACTGTTTAGGCGAGGGTGGAAACCCGGCGCGTGTGATCGCATTGGCAAGTGATTTACCGCAGTTGGTTGCTGGGCTTAGTATTGATCGTCAATGCGCAGGAGGCTTGGATGCACTGTTGATTGCCGATGCAATGATTCGCTCAGGAGTCCATGATGTTGTAATCGCAGGGGGTGTGGAAAGTTATTCTCGCCAGCCAATTCGAATGCGTACATTTGCTGATGGTTCCGAGCCCGTGCCTTATACCCAAGCGAGATTTACACCTTGGCCAAACCAAGATCCTGATATGGCACAAGCAGCTGATGCTGTGGCACAAAGCCATCAAATCAGCAAACAAAAGCAGGACGAATGGGCAATTGAAAGCCATCGCAAGGCTCTTGATGGGTTAAATCAAACAATCAGTGAATCGATAATCGAACTCGACGGTGTTGTTCGCGATACGTTCACGCGGCGAATGACGAAGAAAATATGCGACAGAGCACCAGTAGTATTCGGAAGTATCACTTCTGCGAACATGGCTGTTGCCGCGGACGGCGCTGCATTTGTTGCTGTTGTCTCTGAAAAAATCGCATCTTCACTTGACTGTGCGAAAGTTCAAATCGTAAGTGGCAGCACTTGCGGCGCAGATGCACAAACACCTGCAACAGCACCGGTTGAGGCAATCAAGATTGCCCTTCAGAAAGCCAATTTGAGCGTAAGTGACTTAACGCATGCTGAAATTATGGAAGCGTTTGCTGTCCAGACGATCACCTGTCTAAAGCAAACAGGACTGCCGCTTGAGATTACAAATCCTTTAGGAGGAGCGCTTGCACGCGGGCATCCAATTGGGGCATCGGGTGCTATTTTGTGCGTTAACCTCTTTCACAACTTGTGCCAGACGCAAGCGGTGGGTTTAGCGGCAATTGCTGCAGCTGGCGGTCTTGGCAGCGCGGTGGTATTAAAGAGGGTGTGACATTTCGATAAGCAGCACTTCGCCCTGGAGACTTCATGACGAATAACCACTTTGGTAAGAAATGACGCAATCTTCAGCGTTGAAAAACCGTGTTGAAGTCCACCGTTATTGAACGCGAGACATGACGCTGGCTGGACGGGCCTTGTAAATTGCAGATGTCAAAAGACCCGCTAACAGTGCTTTTAGCAAATCACCGGGAATAAATGCTGTGACCAATGCAGCACTTTGGAGAAATGTTTTATCCAAAGTGACCGAAAGACCCAAGATACCGAAAACGTACAGCACAAGTATTGCACCGATCACCGATGCGACACCGGATACGAGCGCGATGGGCGGTTTTGTCCACTTTTCAACAATCAACCCCGTCACGAAAGCTGCCACCGGCCAGCCAAGCAAAAAGCCTGCTGAAGGTGAAGCGAACAAACCGAGACCGCCGCGACCGCCAGAAAGTATCGGCAAACCAACAGCCAACAAGACCAGAAACAACAGTGCAGCGAGTGCACCGCGTTTAGAACCGAGAATCGTTCCACAGAGCATTACGCCAAGACTCTGAGCGGTAATCGGCACGCCAAAACCAAGCGTGAGTTTTGGTACAAGCCCAAGTGCAGCTATCAAAGCGCACAATAATGCAATCATTGCGATATTTCGTTCCATTTCAGTTCTTAGCAGATGTAGATATGCCGCCGCGGGCTTTTAGAGCTTCAGCAACGTGTTCGGCGTCATCGAGCGCGACCAGTGCGAAAGGAAGCAAAACCCGCCAGCTCAACGGTCGACGAGTTCGTGCACGCCACGATTCTGAGATGATTTTACCTTTTTCAACCAATACGGGAATCATACGAATGACCAATGCAAAAGCAATCTCCAGGGGCTGTGATTTAAGCCCAAAAAATCGAAGCGGCGATGCCAGCTTTGCGACAACATCGATCATGTCGGATAAACGCGTCGTCATTGTGACCAAATTAGCCGCCGCAACAGCCGAGACCAGTCTCAGTACGATATT
Organism: Arenicellales bacterium; assembly: GCA_965214785.1. GTDB lineage: Bacteria > Pseudomonadota > Gammaproteobacteria > Arenicellales > JAJDZL01 > JAJDZL01. The sequence goes on from OZ243975.1 coordinate 700,224, forward strand.
CACGCCGGCATAGTAATCGCCGGTTATCGTATGCCAAACGCCAATGACAAGAATGAATGGCCAGAGAATTCGCAGTCTCGATAGACCAGTGACAAAAAACACTCTGCCAGGCAGGGCATAAAGGGTCATAACAAGCGCAAGCACTGCGATATGAATCCAAGCAACAGAGACGTAGAACAAGACGAAAGTAAATCCGCAAAGTACGAGAAGCTTGGCACCAGCCGGCCAGTTGTGTGCTCGAGTTTTAACCGGAGAGGTCAGACAGATCATTGGCGTCGCCCAAGCGATTCATTTGGTCAATATATTGGGGCAGAACATTCTCGACAGACCCGGCAGCATGAACTCGACCTTGATCAAGCCATATCAAATGTTCAAAATCAGTTAAATCATCAGGGTGATGAGTTACCACAACCAACGTCCCATGGTAATAGTTAAGATACCGTATCAACTGAGCTCTGGTTGGGATGTCAAGTCCGGCAAACGGTTCGTCGAGAATCAGTATACGCGGCGTCATAGCAATGACGGCCATCAGGCATACTAGATGTTTCTGACCTTGTGATAGAGCGCTTATGGCGGTATCTTCCCAATGCCGCACTTGAAATCTGTCAAGGGTTGATTTTGCCATGTCACTCGCTTCAGTCTTTGAATGGCCTAATTGCAAAAGGCCAAAAGCGATTTCTTCGATAACCGTAGGAAAAATTATCTGATGATCTGGATTTTGAAACAACATGCCGATTTCACACAAAGCCTGGCGGTCAAAGTCGGCCAAATTCTTGCCATTTATTCGTATCGATCCGGAATTCGGTGAAATCAATCCAGCTAATATTCGAGCCAAAGTTGATTTGCCAGATCCGTTTCGACCTATAACTCCGACGCGTGAGCAATTGCTCGAAAAACCAACGTCATTCAATATCACGCAGCCTTCAACAGCGAAACAAACGTTGTTAACCTCGATTTTGCTTGCGTTAAGCTGTGTCACAGGCTCGAAATGTGGAAATGTACATGAGGGCAGTAAGGAATAATCAGTGGTTTAACCAGTTATGATGGCCTTGAGATTCAAATGTTTGAAAAATTGTAGCACTTCAAGTTGTGTTCAAGTATCGTCTCGAATGTAACGATTGTTTCGGAATTTCGGAATTGGCAAACTCCAAAGCGGTCTTTTTTACAATATGACTGAAATAATCTTGATATTCGAATTTTTGTAACTATGTTCAACATAGTGAGCACAAGTAACTTTCTTGTTCATGGTCGCAATGCAAGTCAATGAAAGGAGAAATAACAATGGCTAGCGTAAATAAAGTAATTCTGATTGGAAATTTAGGCCGTGACCCTGAAAAACGCAGTACGGCCAGTGGGCTGACTGTAGCCAACCTCAGTGTTGCAACCACATACTCGTATACAGATTCCCAAACCAGGGAACGAAAGGATGAAACCGAGTGGAGCAGGGTAGCTCTGTTCGGTCAAACCGCAGATTTTGCTTGTCAATATGCTAAAAGTGGAAATCTGGTTTACGTAGAAGGGCGTCTAAAAACCCGAAAGTGGGAAGATCCGCGCACTGGGCAAGACAGGTATTCGACAGAAATCGTAGGCAATGTATTTCGACTGCTTGAGCGAAGGGATTCTGTTTCATCAGGTGAAAGCAGATACACTCCCCGACCTGATGCGGGATCAGCACCTGATGCAACAGCGCCACCGCCTGCTTCAGAGTCAGCGCAGCCGCCTATTGCGGATGATCCGCTAGATGACATTCCCTGGTAAGTTTTTGTCTGCTGGACAACTTTAAGGTTCAAGACAATTTGCGGGTTTATGATTGGAGCGATTGACGCGCTCGGATTTTCGCAGCGATGTATTCTGACTGGGAAATATAAAGCAGACCTTTGACTTTTCTCATCAGATGGTGTTCGTTTGCGTCGATATGTGCATCGGATAATACGACCGACCACATCGCTTCGATGAGACGAACTTTTCTTGCTTCATCCCAATTGTCGTTAATCAGTCTGGTCATTTCGTGCAGGCACGTCGATTTGTTAAGTTCTTCACGTGCGATTTGCAGTGTTTGCTCAACATCTGAGCGGTCGACACCAAAAGTCGAAATCATTGCGCGCTCTACCTGCTGCAATTCGCCGTCGTCGATATCAAAATCGGCTCGTGCGGCTTCAATCAGTAAAGCCGCTGCGGCTAGTCGCGTCGAGTGTAAAGTGTCATCGCTTGAGTTATCCGATTCGGCTGCAAGCAGACTGTCTAAATGTTTTTTTACAGATTTGAGCACTGACTTTTGTTTTAGCAACTGATTTTCCAAGCATGAATAAACGAAACGCCTTTGCATCGAAATTCATTTTGGATAGACTGATGCATTTTAAGAAATACGGATAAAACTGTTCGCTTTTATTGCACCTTAAGTCAAACAAGTGAATTACTATGTTCGTTGCAGATCAATTTGCATCTGCAACGATTCTTTCAATTGGAATACAATTTAAGCCGACAAAAATGGGTGTCACCACAATATTGCAAGGCGTAGCGGAATCTTCAGTTAACTGTTACCAGCGATTTTCCATCGGGAAGTGTGTGATATTGGTGCGAAGCGGTTAATGAACAGGTTCGAAAGCTATGCTTCAAAGTTAGCTGCTGTGGACTTTTGCTTCATCGAAATCCGAACAGCAAACGCTTGTAAATTTAGATTATTTAACTGGTTTTATGAATATTTCAAACCCGTCTGAACGGCAAAATGGAAGTCATATTAGGGTGGGTGTTATCGGTGTCGGATTTATGGGCGCGCTACACGCTAAGCACTATGCCGCCAACTCGCAAGCCAACCTTGTTTCAGTGGTTGATATTGATGAATCAAGAGCAAAATCTATTGCAAACTTGCACGGCTGCGCTTATTTTACTGACCCTGAGCAAATGATCGATCGGGTTGATGCTATCAGCGTTGCAGTGCCTTCAAACAAACACAAAGAAGTCGCAGATTTGGCGATTTCAAAGGGCGTTCACATACTGTTGGAAAAGCCACTCGCACCAACAGTCTCCGAAGCGGAAGACATTGTTGAGCTGGCAAATAAATTCGGAGTCAAACTGCTGGTAGGCCATCAGGAGCGCTTTAACTCTGCTATCAAGGAGCTTGCTGACAGAATCGATATGCCGCAATATGTCGAAGCACACAGACATGGGCAGTTTGAAGGGCGCGGGGGCGATGTTGATGTCATTACAGACTTGATGATTCATGACATTGACTTGGTACTGACGCTGATCAAATCACCGATTCAAGCAATATCGGCTCTTGGAGCAAAAGCCGTAACTCCACATATCGATATTGCCAATGCCCGAATTGAATTTCAAAACGGCGCGGTAGCCAATGTAACCGCATCTCGAGTCGCCAACGAAAGAGTCAGAAATTTCAAAGTCTATGCCAATAATCAGTATCTCGAACTCGATTTACTGAAACAGTCTATGACTTTGACGACAACTACGGCCGATCACGACAACGGCGACGGTACAACCACGGTTCAGGAACCGATTGACATCATTCCGAATTTAACGCTGAAAACACAGATCGATCATTTCGTTGATATCGTTCGAAATGGCGCTGCACCTTACGTCACCGGTGAAGATGGCTTATCTGCGGTGAGAGTTGCACAAATGATCCGCGAAACGGTTGGATAAGCGCAATGCGTTTTGTCGAACCTGTCCCTTATTTTTGTTTAAAGAAACAATTTTCATCAGTAAAATCTGAGTGGCTACGCGAGATTGAACGCCTCGGTGATTCGGCAAATTTCATCTTAGGAGATGCCGTAGCCGAACTTGAGACGCAGTTAGCTCAATTTATCGGCACGAAGCATGCGATTACCGTTTCCAGCGGTACAGATGCTCTGGTACTGGCTCTCAAAGCTGCCGGTGTCCGCCCTGGCGATTCTGTCATTGTTGCGAACTTCACCTTTTTTGCATCTGTCGAAGCGGTATCACTTGTTGGCGCCACCCCAAAACTTGTCGATATCAATTTATCTGATTTTAATATCGACTCGCAATGTATCGAATCAGCAATTGATGACTCCACCCGGGCAATTCTTCCTGTTCACCTTTTCGGAGCGCCGGCTGCAATTGACGAAATTAACAAGCTTGCCGAGCGCTACAACATCCCTGTTATTGAAGATGCGGCTCAATCATTCGGTGCTAAGTTCGCAGGCGCGCATGTTGGCACAACAGGTCAAAGTGGCTGTTTTAGTTTTTACCCGACTAAAATTATCGGTGCATACGGTGATGGAGGTATGGTGGTAACCGATGATGACGATATTGCCAATCAAATACGATTGCTCAGAAATCATGGCATTACAGGGTCTAATCAACACGATCTTATCGGTCACACTTCCCGTCTGGATGCAATACAGGCAGCGGTATTGAGAATCAAGCTTAAGACCGTATCGGTTGCAATTGACAGGCGCAAGCAACTGGCTTCATACTACCTTGAACAGTTAAAGAATCTGGAAATCGATTTGCCGTCGCAAAGCCCAAACACTTCACACGCTTACAATATTTTTACGATTCGAAGCCGGCACAGAGACAAGATTACCGAGATGCTCAAATCACGAAACATCGGCTATCAGATTTATTACCCGCAACCTATTCACCGGCAAAAACCCTATCATCACTTGAATCTCAATGATGATGATTTCCCCAATTCACATCAGGCAGCCAGTACAGTAATTTCACTGCCTCTATATCCTGAAATACCAGACGAACACGTCACGCGGGTTACGCGTGCTATACAAGATGCGCTTGATTAGTGTGGTTGTATTGACCGTTTTTGTTACGGTCATCCCGTTATTTTCGACTGCGGCATCCGAGACCTGCAGCCTCTCACCTCCACAATGGAGTGAGATGGAAATAAAAACAATTAAATTAACCCAGCAAGACTCGAAGACGATTACACTTCGATCAAGAATTGCAGACACTTCGGCAAAACGCGCAGCGGGATATCAACATGTTTGTCCCGAAATTGTCCAGTTGACTTCTATCTTGTTCGTTTATCGCAAAGCAACCCGCACCAGTTTTCATATGTCCAACGTGCACGCTGATCTGGACATTGGATTTTTCGACGACAAAGGACAATTAATTGAAGTATTGCATATGGAATCTGTTGAAGGAACAAATCAGTCTACAAGTGTTTATACGCCAAGCAGCGACTTTCAATTTGCATTGGAAACAAGGGCAGGGTATTTCAGTGACAATCAACTCAAGGCGCGAGACACGACTTTAAGCTATCCGTAGCTTCGAATAACAAATCAAAGCGTGAATCCAGCCTCCGCCAATTGATCAAGTGTTTTGTTCGCATCGGTGTGCAGGATTCCGAATCCTCCGGCATCATTCCATTCTTTTATGTTTTTATGGTAGTCGTCAATCAAAATGTTTGTCACCGCGTTTGCTGTAGCGAAGTTCTTTTTGTGATGACGCGATTTTGTCAGGTGAATTCGATTTGATTCTGTCAGGTTTATCTGTTTCTTGAGCCAGTAAAGTTTACCTGGTCGGGAATTTGGATCTGAGTATGGCAGTGATGAAAGAATGTGCGCATTGAATTTGTCGACAACTGCCCAAATTTCTCGACCACCAGGCATCCATTCCAATTCATGCCAAAATCGCTCGCAGTTTCGCGTATAACTCCAGATTTCGGGAACTGACAAATTGTCAACTCCATCAGGAGTCAATTTATTCGCAGCGCGGTAGAAATCGCATAACACACCGTCCATGTCACAATAGATAATGGGGTTGTCTGAATGATTCAAGAAATGTTTCTCCCGACCCGATAGTGAATTTCATTGTTCAATGTTGGCATAGCCAGATAAGAAATTCGCTACACTAATTCACCGATTATTTATATATGAGTTCATTCAATGTCCGATACAGTTCGTCAAAATATAGCCGATGGGATATTCACTATCACAATGAATCGTCCAAAGCATTTGAATGCTTTGAATTGGGAAATGCTAAACGGATTAAGGCAGGCAGTTGAATTTGTGCTTGAGCGTCCAGATGAGGTTCGCTGTATTGTCATCGAAGGTGCGGGCAAACATTTTATGGCAGGCGGTGATATTGTTTATTTCCAAAGCTTGATGGATAAATCTGCAGAAGAAAAACGGCATAAATTCAACGATCTGATTTCATCTTTACATCAGTTTGTTACAAGCCTTGCTGAGGTGCCGGTTCCGGTAGTTGCGAAAGTCCGCGGTGCAGCAGCCGGTTTTGGAATTTCTCTGGTAGCAGGATGTGACATGGCTTTCGCATCGCAGGGAGCATTTTTTACATCCGCTTACAATATTCTCGGCACGACACCAGACGGCGGCAGCACCTACTATTTGCCGCGTACTGTCAGCATGAAGAAAGCAATGGAGGTTGTGTTATTGACTCACCGCTACAGTGCGCCCGAAGCACTTCAGATGGGGTTGGTCAATCAAGTCGTCGATGAATCTGCACTCGACGAACAGGTCGCAAAATCAGTACTGCAAATTAGCCAATCTGCAAAAACAGCTGTCAGAAACACCAAAAAACTGATACGCAGTTCCTACAACAACAATCTCAACGATCAGCTCGCACTGGAGCTTGAATGTTTTCTTGAATCCGCAGTTACAGGTGATTTTTCAGAGGGCGTAAATGCATTTGTTGACAAGCGTAAACCTAATTTCACTTAACGATCTGTGATCAACAATTGCGGCGGCCAAAGTAAAAGTTGCTGATTCAGGTAAGGTTTGTCTGCGTCGCAAGCGCATGTCGCAATGCTGGTTTTTCAATGCAAAGAAGCATTTGCTGTCAAAGCTGAAGTACGGTTTCTTAGTTCACGCACAAACCGAGGTGGGGGCGGGGGCACCATTCTTTCAACCCTTCTAGGACCTTTGGGGGGCGGTATTCCAATTTTATAATTGGGCTGAAAGCCCTTTGGCGCATCATCGAACTCGAATATCTTGTTGCCGAATTTCAACAGGTATATGCCCTGATCCCAAACCCACTTGGCGTCTTCTTCGCTGATTACTGCAGAAGCGATGAACGGATAGATCGGACACGTTGAATAAGAAAGTTGAATGCTACGAAGTGTGGCAATCTGCTTGTGTAGCTGTTTGACCGCTTTTCGGTCGAACTTCTTTTTGATCTCAAATACAAAAACCTCGGTGTCGGCGGCTTTTCCTCGTGTTCCCCACGCATCAATCTCCAGAGTCGTTTTATCAACCGAATACAGGAAACTACCTCGATATTTGGCCTTGAACTGGTTTTCTACGATATTTTTTATCGAACCAGATGCCATGTGTTCAACAAATTCGCCATGACTGTTATGAATGTAGCCTATCTGTTTGCCAAGATTAGCTATCCGCCTGTCCATCTCTTTTGACCGCCTTTTTTCGGACTTTCTGTGTTCAGCCATTTCTACTTTAAATTCAGCTATACCCTTCGTGGTTTCAGCCACGATAGCTTTCAGTTCGTCCATAGATATCGAGGTTTCAGCGACTTTTTGCGACAAATCAGCCACATCACGGGAAGTTTTAGCCACGACAGCTTTCAGTTCGTCCATGGACTTGAACGATTGTTCTATTGTATTAAGCAGAATTCCCGTCTCGCGAGAATTATGTTCAAAGCGAGATTCGTTGGATCTTTGAATTCTGTCGACATCCTGAAATGTTCTGATTGATGCGGACTTGGCCATTGGTATTTGCTTGGGGCAAGTAAATTCAAATTCGTGTCGCGCCCATTTTATCACCAATAAACTTTACTGTAAAATTTCGCAGTAAATCAGCATTCGACTAGGCGTAGTCATGAACCACAATACGATTACTCACGTTTTGAATTTATTTGCACAAAGGCTTCTGGCAGTATCGCGATGAGATAGGGATAGCAAGATATTTATAGTTCAAGGACGCATGTTTTGTGTTCAAATGGTTAAAAATTACTTGATTTTCATCGGTGATTAGTTATTTAATAGCACTATCCGGTAATCACCAAATACTCCTTGCCTCGACGATACCGGGGGTCGCAGGCTAATATCCGTGAGGAGAACTCATTTATGCGTCATTACGAAATCGTCGCGTTGGTACATCCAGACCAAAGCGACCATATGGAAGAAACCGCTTCTCGATATAAAAAAATAGTCGAGGATTCCGGCGGTACAGTTCACCGCTTCGAAGACTGGGGACGACGTAAGTTGGCGTACCCCATCCAAAAACAGTACAAAGCTGGTTATTTTCTGTTGAATATTGAGTGCGACTCGACAGTCAAAGACGAAATAGAAAATGCTTTTCGATACAACGATGCAATCATACGCAGTCTTGTCATTCGCATGGACAACGCTGTCTCGGAACCATCCCCTATGCTCAAGCGAATCGAGCGGGAAAAGGCTGAGCAGCGCGAGCGCGACGAAAAGGCAGCGGCTGAAGCCGAAGAACAGCGTATAAGAGAGGAAAAGCAAGCCGCAGAAAGACGATTGGCTGAACAACAAAGACAAGCAGCCGAGCAAGAAGCACAGGCAGCTGAGCAGGAAGCACAGGCAGCTGAGCAGGAAGAACAGGCAACCGACGACGATTCTGCTGAAAAGGAAGATTCACAGGACGACTCACAGCCAGAATCAGCACAGACTCAAAGCGATGCAGCTTCTCAAGAGCAAGCAACCGAGGAGCAAGAGTCACCACAAGACGATTCTGCATCGGAAGATGAAAATCCGTCTGAAACGGATGCAGCGTCAGAAGACGAGAACGAAAGTACGGAGAAAAATCAATCATGAATTATCGCAGCCGCCAAAGAAGTCGAAGTTACTGCCGCTTTACCGCTGCAGGGGTCACTGAAATCGATTACAAGGATATCGATACATTGAAGGATTTTGTTTCTGAATCTGGGAAGATCTATCCTAGCCGCAATACCGGAACCAAAGCTATCTATCAACGCCAATTGGCACGAGCAATCAAGCGTGCTCGCTATCTGGCTTTGATCGGCTATACCGACTCTCACTAACTTACCGGAGAGATTCAAATGGAAGTTATTTTGCTTGAGGCAATAAACAAACTTGGAAATCTGGGCGACACCGTTAAAGTCAAGCCAGGGTATGCTAGGAATTATCTGCTGCCGCAGAAAAAAGCGGTTCGAGTTACAGCCGAATCAATTGCAGAAGTCGAGAATCGTCGCGCTCAGCTTGTCAAAGAAGAAAAAGAACGCTTAGACGTTGCTGTGGCGCGGGCAGAGTCTTCGATCAAGTCTCTAACTTTTGTCAAGCGAGTTATTGACGATCAAGGACGTCTTTTCGGTTCGGTATCTGTTAGCGAGATTATTGATAAAGCCGAGCAAGAAGGTACAGAAATATTACGCTCAGAAGTCGACTTGATAAGCGGACCGATCAAAACTGTTGGCACACATCAGATAACCGTCAAAGTCCATCCAGAAGTCGCTTTCAATATGGATATCATTGTTGAAAAAGGTGATATGGAATCCAGCATGTCAGATTTGATTAATGATGAGGCTGCACAAAACGAACAAGACGACACTGCAGATGAATCAACTGCAGCAGAGACTGAAACTTCAGCTGAATCAACCGAAGAACAATCACACAGTCAGACAGAAGAAGTGACTGAGAACAAGACTGATTAGTGGCAACTGTAAACCTATCAAGTCATGACCGTGAGGCTCTTGAAACCAAGCAGTCTTCTTCTCAATTAAACGTAGCGCCCAATCAGCCATTTGCCGAACAAGCCGTCATCGGCGCCATATTAAGTGACAATGAGCAATACGATGCTGTTGCTGACAAACTCACGCCGCGAGATTTTTACAATCAACGCCACCGGATTATTTTTGAGGCGATTAAGAGTCTGCATGATAATCGAGAAAGCATTGACTTAGTCACAATGAAAGAACAACTCGAAAGAGTTGGTGAGCTTGAAAATATCGGCGGAATTAAATACCTGGCAACGATTCAACAGGATACGCCTAGCACGCTAAATGCAGCATCATATGCCAAAATCGTGCAAGACAATTCTATATTGCGCGGATTGCTTAGAAGCGCATATAAAATTCAGCAAATGGTGTATGACTGCAAAGACGCCAGCTCACAATCCGTATTAAGTGATGCGCAACAGGTATTATCCGAACTTGGCGAAAATTACAGCCAAGGTGATGCCGTCATTCCCATTGCGCAGTCTGTTGCTGAGGCTTTTCAAGGAATTAATGAACGGCTGAAAAACCCCCAGCGCGGTAATATCACAGGGGTAGCCTCAGGCTTTATCGATCTCGATGGAGTGACATCAGGCTTCCAACCTTCAGACCTAATTGTTATAGCGGGTCGACCATCTATGGGCAAGACCGCCTTGGCCATGAATGTTGCTGAACATGCAGCGATTGTTGACAACCGTACAGTTTTGATATTCAGCCTTGAGATGCAGGCAGTTCAGCTTGCCATGCGAAGCCTGTCATCAGTGAGCAGTGTGGATTCCAAAGCAATCAGGGAAGGAAACTTGGGACATGGAGCTGAAGGCACACGCAATTGGGAAAGTCTTGCACAAGCTATGGAAGTACTCAATGGCGCACCTATATTCATTGATGTAACCCCTGGTGTTACAACATCAGAAATTATCGCCAAGTCTAGAAAACTCAAGCGGGAAAAACAGCTCGATCTGATCATCATTGACTATTTACAACTGATGCATACCAAAGACAATAACTACCAGAATAGGGCGACTGAACTTGCAAATATGACGCGTGATTTGAAGTTCCTTGCAAAAGAGCTGAATGTGCCGATCATCGCTTTGTCTCAGCTCAATCGTGAGGTTGAATCCCGCCCCAATAAGAGACCACTATTAGCAGACTTGCGAGAATCCGGTGCGATCGAACAAGATGCCGATCTGGTATTGCTTGTATATCGGGACGAATACTACAAACCCGACAGCAAAAACAAAGGACTCGCGGAAGTCAATGTTGCAAAGCACAGGAACGGGGAAACGAAAACAATCAAACTGGTTTTTGCCCATCAATACACAAGATTCGACAATTACGCTGACGCTGCGGGTTACGAGGAGATCCCGGGAGACTAGCGAATGATTGAAGAGTCTTCATCGAGACGAATATACGGATCGGTTGACTCTTTAGCAATCACCCACAATCTTGCGGTTGCCCGCAACTGCGCTCCAAATTCCAAAGTCATGGCGGTCGTCAAAACGAACGCTTACGGTCACGGTCTGGTTCCCGTTTCAAAGCTGTTGGACGATTCAATCGATGCATTAGCAGTAGCGACCGTAGATGAGGCGCTAACACTGCGACGTGCGCAAGTGCGCTCGCCGATTTGCGTACTGTCCGGATTTTATTCAGCAGATGACCTTGAACGGATCGTAGCCCGTGACATCTCGGTTGTGGTGCATTGTGTACAGCAGATTGAAGCGATCAAGCATTCAAAAGTGTTCAATAAAGTTCCCATCTGGCTGAAAGTCAATTCAGGTATGAATAGATTGGGATTTTCGACGAATTCGATTGAATCAGTTTTTGACGAACTTGATAATATGGACAATGTCGACTTAGTTGGAATCATGTCGCATTTTGCTTGCGCTGATGATGTCAATTCGAACTATACACTCGAGCAGACTGATCGATTCATCAACGCAACAAAGAATATCCCATTGCCGCGAAGTATTGCCAATTCTGCAGGGATTCTAAAGTGGCCAAATAGTCATCTGGATTGGGTTCGCCCCGGTATTATGCTTTACGGCGCGTCGCCGATCATAGGTCAGAATGCAAGCCAATTGGGTTTGCGTCCTGCGCTAGATCTCTACTCTACGATCATCGCCATTCACAAAATTCGAAAAGGCGAGAGAATTGGTTATGGATTGAACTGGACAGCTTCTGGCGACACCGTAGTGGGAATCGTCGCCTGTGGTTATGGTGACGGTTATCTTCGAAGTGCGTCTTCACAAGCCCAAGTTCTCGTTAATGGAGTACCAGCTAACATCATTGGGACAATATCAATGGATACAATGGCTGTTGACGTAACAGACCACTTGGAGGTGAAAACAGGCAGTGCCGTTAAATTAGTCGGCGCTGGAATTCCCGTTGAAGATGTTGCTGCTTGCGCAAATACGATTCCATATGAGTTTCTCTGTTCATTCAATCCGCGTACTGTAACGATTGATTTTGCCTGATCAATGCAACTTTAATCCGCTCGAAGCAATTCGTTCAAACTAGTTTTCGCTCTTGTTTTTTCGTCAACTTGCTTGACGATGACTGCGCAATAAAGGCTGTATTTTCCATCTGTCGAAGGCAGATTGCCGGAAACGACGACAGATCCTGGAGGAACCTTTCCGTAACTGATTTGACCTGTATCGCGGTTGTAGATTTTAGTGCTTTGGCCGATATACACACCCATCGATATGACTGATCCTCGACCGATGATAACGCCCTCTACAATCTCACTGCGTGCTCCGATAAAACAGTCATCTTCAATGATCGTCGGTGACGCCTGCAGGGGTTCTAACACTCCACCTATGCCGACGCCTCCTGATAGGTGAACGTTTTTTCCTATTTGTGCACAAGACCCAACTGTAGCCCACGTGTCCACCATGGTACCGTCATCTACATAGGCACCGATATTGACATAACTTGGCATCAGTACAACATTTTTCCCAATATAACAGCCTTCCCGTACGGTTGCCGGTGGCACAACTCTATATCCTCCATCGACAAATTGCTGTTGTGAAAAGGTTTCAAACTTTCTACCAACTTTATCGTAGTAGACTGCGCCTGCGTCGTTAATTACCCGGTTATCTCTGATTGCAAATGAAAGCAAAATTGTCTTTTTCAACCATTGATGGACAATCCATTGGCCATCGATACTTTCGGCAACCCGCAATTGTCCGTTGTTGATGTAACCGATAACATTTTCTATCGCATTGCGGATGTCTTCAGGACAATTGTTAGCACTTAGATTTGACTTGCTTTCAAAAGCGTCATTAATGATTGATTCGTAATGGTCCATGGAACTTAAATTTTGAAATTGGAGTTTAAATATGTTTGCAACAAGTGAATTGGATGCCCCTTAGAGGGTAAAACGCCGCCATAGTGTGCCAGACTAGAATGACCCGTTCAAAAAAACAAATCGAACGAAGTATCCAGACGAAGAATATACAAAATATCTGCAAGTTTGGAGTCGACTAGAAATCAGCATCATTTCTGCGGGTAATCGGGTGTTTGATTTGGCGACAGTCTTTTCATCGATGTTACGGGTTAAACGGTGTGAGAAGTTACATTTGTTTAATGACTAAAGCCTTGATGATTTGGACTTCCAAGGATCGCTGGACAGCTTCATCCTGCAAAGGCTCATCATCTCGGTCGACTATAAAAAAAACATCTTCGACTCTAGCGCCGGAGGTCGTAATTTTTGCAGAAAGCAAGTGTATTTTGTGGTCTAGCAGCGCTCGCACCACGTGATACAAAAGCCCGGGACGGTCCTGCGCGGTGACTTCCATAATCGTATAGTCATTGTTCGGAGATCGGGTAAAGCGAACCTGCGTTGGAAATGCAATATGGCGTGCGACACGATCCTGAGCAACCAATCGTGGTGAGTGGTCAACTATCCGGTTGACCATAGCACTTCTGACTTCTGATTCAAACTTACGTAAATTAGTATCACTGATACCTTCATCTGGTTGACGAACCAAAACTACAAACGTAAAAACTGTAAGTCCAGTTTTCAATGGATGCGTTCTGGCTTCGACCACGTTCAGATAACATCGGTCAATTGCACCTGCGATGATGGCAAACAGTTCTTCCGACTTGGCAGCGATCACAAAAATCTGATAAACATCAATAGAAGGGTGTACACGGAAATTCACGCAGGGCAGGGCAATCGCATTGGTTTTCGCACAATTTTCAACATGCCAGGCGATTGTGTTTGCATCATAACTGAGAAAATACTCATCATCACACAATTCCCACAACCGGTTGGCTACGTCTTTGAGCTGAGAATTTCTGCCGATTACCGCCAGTGTATCGATCTTAATTTCCTCTATACGAGGTTCGATTTCGCGATGTGGTAGAGTATCGGTCAAAAGCATATGGGAAGTCGCAAGATACAGGTGTTCGAGCATTTTGCCTTTCCAGTCGTTCCACACCGTCGGGCCGGTGCCTTGCATGTCCGCAACAGTCAGCAAAAGCAAGTGATCGAGATGCTCTTGATTGCCAACTTTCACAGCAAACCTTGCGATTACTCCAGAGTCATTAAGATCTTCACGTTGACTTGTAAAACTCATTGCCAGATGATTTCGAACTAACCATGCTATGAGATGAGAGTCGTAGTCATCCATTCCCAGTTTCTTACAAAAGGCAAAAGTCTCATGTTCGCCCAGTTCACTGTGATCTCCTCCCTGGCCTTTGGCAATGTCATGAAACAGTCCTGCAAGAAACAGTCTTTCAATCTTTATGATTCGCGACATGGCTTCTGCAGCGAGTGGGAAAGTCTTCGCGCTGTCAGACAAAGTCAGTGAATGAAGATTGCGTACGACATTCAATAAATGTGCGTCCACCGTGTACACATGAAAAAGATCATACTGCAATTGTCCTGTAATGCGTTTGAATTGGGGGACAAGTCTTCCAAGCAGTCCGGTATCGTCCATAAGTCCAAGGGTTTCAGGCAGACGATCGGCAGTAGCGAAAATACTGCGCAGCATGGACTGAACAGTTGGCTTTCGACGAATTTTGCTGTTAATCAGCATTCGGTTTGATCGCATAAGACGAAGAGTTTTTGCACGAACCCCACGGATACGTCCGTTATTTTGAAATACACAGCAAACTTCAAGCAACACTTCCGGCTGGGTGCTGACTTTGTCAGGCTCTATCAAGTCCAAGAAGCCATCGACCATTTGAAATTTGTGATCAATGGTTTTTATTTTTGAACGTTGACGAGTCAAAAATGATTCTTCATAATGCTGAAGTAATATCTGATTAATATGACGCAACTCTTTGACTGTGCTGAAGTATGTTTTCATCAACTTTTCTACAGCTTTGTTTGCGTTGTCGTCAGTAAAACCAAAATTCTTGGCAAGTTTGAGTTGATGAGAGAAAAGCAGCCTGTCGTCTCGACGTCCAAGTTCAAAGTGCAATTCGTTTCGCAGTCGCCAAAGGTAGTTCCGCCCTTCGATTAGTGTTTGATACTCGTCATTGTGTAAAAATCCTCTGTCAACGAGTTCACGCAGGTTGCGACTGCCAAAGTGGCGTTTTGTCACCCACGAAACGGTATGAATGTCACGTAATCCACCGGGGCCTTCCTTAATATTGGGTTCCAGGTTATAAGCGGTGTCTGCGAATTTGCGATGACGATTTCTTTGTTCTTGTAATTTGGCCTTAAAAAATTTACGAGCTGGCCAAATTTTCGATTGTTGAAGGCTGGTTTCAAGTTCGCGATAAAGCGATTGATGTCCTGCACAGTAACGCGATTCAAGCAAGTTGGTCATGACCGTGATATCTGCGGCAGACTGACTGATGCAGTCCGACAGTGTTCTTACACTGTGTCCCACTTCAAAACCGATGTCCCAGAAAAACCGCACCATTTGTTCAATAGAGCGGTTTACATTGTCATTGCATCCGGTACCCAGCACCGTCATGATATCGATATCAGAATGCGGATTGAGTTCTTCACGACCATATCCGCCAACTGCAACCAGACAGCAAGGGTTGTTGATTTCATGGGAAGCCATAAACAGTTCCCAGACATCCTTGAGCACGCGATCGACTGTTTCGACCCGATACGCAACAAGCTGGGAGGCTGAACAGCCATTTTTGTGCAATGTTTTGATTGCTTCAGCATCGTGTTCGACACGGTGCCGAAAGCTTTCAAGACAAACGTCTTTCGATGCAGAGTTGGCTTTCGGTAAAGCCAATTTTACGGAACCTGATAAAAATCGGGATTGATAAGGAAACAAACCATCAGATCAAACTATATAAATTCGGCAAATAGTGCTTAGACTTCGCCAGTCATAGGGGAAAGAGTAAGAATTTCATATCCATTTTGCGTTACTGCAATGGTGTGTTCCCACTGAGCTGAAAGGCTGCCGTCGTTAGTCACCACTGTCCAGCCATCGGCCTGTAGCCTCGTTTCTTTTTTACCTGCGTTGATCATGGGCTCAACCGTAAACACCATACCAGGCATGATTTTCAAACCCGAATTTGGTTCTCCGTAATGCACAACTTGAGGTTCTTCGTGGAAATTCCGACCAATTCCGTGTCCGCAATATTCACGCACTATTGAATAGCCGTGGCGCTCAGCATATCGTTGTATTGCATAGCCGATGTCACCAAGTGTAGCCCCTGGTGCGATTTGCTCGATGCCTTTGACCATGCTCTCATGACAGATTCGACAGATTCTTGCAGCTTTGATGGAGGGTTTGCCAACCAAAAACATTCGAGATGTATCTCCGTGGAATTCGTCTTTAATCACCGTTATGTCAATGTTGATGATGTCTCCGTTTTTTAAGACTTTGTCATTCGGAATTCCATGACAGACGACATTATTGACTGAAGTGCAGATTGATTTTGGAAATCCGCGATAGTTCAAAGGCGCTGGTATGCACTGCAAATCCTTAGTAATGTATTCGTGACAAATTCGATTTAGTTCGTCAGTAGAAACACCTTCGACAACGTGCGGTTCAATCATGTCGAGTACAGAAGCGGCAAGGCGGCCAGCGACACGCATTTTTTCGATTTCTGCTTGAGTTTTTAAAGTAAAAGGGGCTGTCACGGTTTACAACGATTCAAAATTCTTTCTTTTCAACTTCTATTGTCGGATGACACTTGCACTCATAGTCCGTCAATTGTCGCATATCAGTGCTACGCTTGCCACGGATACAGGGGATGATCGTGCAGGGGGAGTACGATAACACAAGATAATGTTCAATTGACGAAATACTGCGGAACAAATGGGCTCATGAACTGTATTAGCCGAACATTATTCAAATAGTCAATGCGTTAATATTCAGTGAACATACGAACTGTAAGATTACGTAAAGTGAATTGTTACAAGAGGCAGTGAATACTTTGTGCTGACTTCACCATGGCCATTCGCAGTGAGGCAGCGCACTGAGCATCAATCAACGGTATATTGAGCAACCATATCGACTGCCTTTTTCCATCTCCTCAATAACCTTTTACGTTCATTGCAATCCATCTGCGGTTCAAAAACGCGGTCAAGCTGCCAGTTATTTTTGATTGAATTCAAAGATGAAAACAACCCGATGTGCAGTCCCGCCAGAAAAGCAGCGCCTAACGCGGTAGTTTCGGTATTGGTTGGCCGATCGACCGGGAGATTGATTACATTACAAAGAAACTTGCAGAACCAGTCGTTGTTCGCCATTGCGCCATCGATTCGCAGACGTGCGACGGTACTGCCGTCGCTACGAATCGCTTCAAGCAAGTCTGCTGTTTGGTAAGCAACTGATTCCAAGGCCGCGCGGGTGATTTGTGCTTTTCCGGTATCCCTCGTTATTCCGAAAACTGCACCACGCGCGTTTGGCAACCAGTGCGGTGCACCTAGTCCGGTTAGCGCAGGCACCAGATAAACCCCACAGTTGTCATTGAGTGAAGCAGCGATATCCGCAGATTGCGCCGCGTCTTCGAAAAAATTCAATTCGTCCCTTAACCACTGCATTGCTGCTCCTGCCACAAAAATTGATCCTTCCATCGCATAACAAGTCTGTCCGTTGAGACGGTAACCAACCGTAGATAGCATCTTGTGTTGAGACTTGATCAATTCACGGTCCGTATTGATTACAACGAAACATCCGGTGCCATAGGTGCTTTTGACCATGCCGGGCTCAAAGCATGCTTGTCCAATCAAAGCTGCTTGCTGATCACCTGCAACACCGCAAATCGGTAGAGTCTGGCCCAATATCAAAGCGTCGCTAACACCGAAGTCGTCTGCACTGTTTTTCACTTGAGGCAAACACTGTTCAGGAATGGAAAACAAACGCAGCAGATCTGGATCCCAACGCTGGTTGCGGATGTCAAATAACATCGTTCTTGAGGCATTGGTGGCATCGGTCACGTGGTTTGCTCTACCAGTCAAATGCCAAATCAAAAAGGTGTCGACCGTTCCGAACATCAGTTCGGCGCGCTCGGCACGTTGTCGCACTCCTTCGACATTGTCCAGAATCCATTTAAACTTGGTAGCTGAAAAATAAGGGTCTGGGAACAGTCCTGTCTTATCTTGAATTAACGGAATCAATCCATCGTGTTGTAGGGAAGCACAGTAGGATGCTGTTCGTCGATCTTGCCATACGATTGCGTTATAAACGGATTCGCCTGTATTGCGATCCCACACTACAGCGGTTTCGCGCTGATTTGTAATTCCTATTGCTTTGACAGCACCGGGCAAACTTTCCGCGTATTGCAATACTGCACGAGCCACCTCGAGTGTCGTTCCCAAAATATCATTCGGGTCGTGTTCAACCCAGCCATCGTTTGGAAAATGTTGAGCAAACTCTTTTTGCTCAGTGTGGCGAACCTGTCCGTCCTGATCAATCAGGAGTGCCCGAGAACTGGTTGTACCCTGATCTATGCTTAGAATATAGGATTGCATTGAAATTTTCGTTTGTCAAAGCGTTGTTTCTGAGTCTGTATCAATGATATTCGTTTATATCTTGAATTCCGAAGAGTTAAATCGCATAGGATGACACGATTCTATTTCATCATCGTCAGAGTGTCAGGAAGTGTATTGGACGCGGAATATTTCAACAGTACAAGCGTCAAGGTAATACAATAAGCGCCTGAGTTTTGATGGACTAATACTGACAGTGGTAGGAACAAGACTTAAACAAAAGTGCTTGAAAATGCAATTCACACACATAAATTTCAGTAACCGAACCGAGTTTTATTCATCGCGGCATCCGCGTTATAAATCCAAACCGTTCTACCCCCCCCCCGCTGGATCTAGTCGCCGCTTAGCACCGCCTGTCGTAAGCGCAAGTACTGCGACAGATCACTTTCGTCTTCATCCTCAAACTTGCGGCATCAAGACCGCATTTTTGTGCTCAGCCTTATCAGCAGCACTTGCAGCATCGCTGTCAAGCGCTGATACCACACAGCAAACGATTGAACAGGCCATTGACTATCCGGAAGGTGCTGTAGCCAGAATCACTTCTGTCGCACCCAAAGATGCGCTGTGGACGCTTGAGGGTGAAGACGCAAAAAGATTATTGATCGAAGACGGTGTACTTCGATTTTCTGAAGACGGCCTTCGAGTCGCCCGACCTGATTTTGAAATCCCCCGTGATGCAGACGGTGACAATGTCTACCGCGTTCGCGTAACGCGCATTATCGATGATGCAGATAAAAAGCGAAGCTATGATTTCGTAATCAGGGTCACCGACCGCGATGAACCAGGTCGCATCAAGACATCCACCGTTCACCCAGTCAACGGTGAAACTGTTCAGGTTCATCTTACAGACCCTGATGACATCGAAGGAGAGATCCGATGGCGCTGGCAGCGCTCGGCGGAACCTGACCAATGGATTTCCATTGATGCCGTCAATTCTTCCTCCTACACCCCAAACGCAGGCGATACAGGTCACTTCATTCGCGTCATCGCTGAGTACCACGACCGTCTAGGCGGTCCCCGTACGGTAAAGGCTCTTTTACCTGAAACTGTAATTGGCCCAAAGCTACTATCTTTAGATGCCAAAACCGACCATGGCGGAAAAACACTTCATCCGCTGTTTGACCCTGTCATCACTCACTACGGCATCGAATGTGACGAGCGCGATGTGTTGAGTGTGAACTTCACCTTACCACAAGATATCAAAGCATCAGTCAACGCCATACAGCCTCGCCCGGGGCGCAAGACAGGAGCAGCGGCAGCTGTAGAAGAAACCAGTGATACAAAGATTGTCTTATCTCAAGCAGACGGTGCGAGTACGACCTACACCATACACTGTCTGCCACAGCAGCTTGCCAAGATACGAACCAAACCGGATCCGAACAATCCGCTTGACGTACTGCTTGGGGTAACAGCAGGGCCCTTTGCAGCAGTGATTGACGAAAACGGAGTCTCGCGCGCGCATATCAAGGCAAGCCGCGGCAAATCAGGTTTCTTTTTTCGACCTTTCGGCTCAGGGCACAACATGCGCTTTGCGCATGTTGAAACATCAGCAGAAGAAAAACAGCACTGGCGAGTGCTTGATCGAAACTTCAATACGGTGCGCACCGTTGCCACCGCTTCGCCTTTGACCACGACCGGGCGTCACGACTTTCGGCTGCTTGCAGATGGTTCTTCTCTGCTGATGACTTATGAACCTCAAGTTCGGGACTTCAGTTATCTTTCTTTTCCTGACCCAGACGGTGAACCGTGGGGAAGCGCGGTAGAAACCGAAGATTCAGCTATTCAATGGCTCGGTCCTGACGGCAAAGTGCGGTGGACCTGGAATTCCTGGGGCCGAATACCACTTGAAGACTGTTCACAGCACCGTTTTCCGCAAGACTGGGCGCATGTCAATTCAATTGAATGGACAGATCAAGGCGTACTGGCATCTTTTCGCGGCTGCTCTTCAATTTTGATGATTGACCCTAAAGCTCCATCAGGAGACGAGATCGTCTGGCGTATTGGCAGAACCAATTTGCAGGCAGATGAGTGGAAAGAACGCGGTCTTAGTCCGCCTCCGCTTGCGATTGTCGGTGATCCGGAAGGTGAGTTTTGCGGTCAGCACGCGG
Organism: Arenicellales bacterium; assembly: GCA_965214785.1. Classification (GTDB taxonomy): domain Bacteria; phylum Pseudomonadota; class Gammaproteobacteria; order Arenicellales; family JAJDZL01; genus JAJDZL01. The sequence continues at coordinate 720,918 of OZ243975.1, forward strand.
CAATGCTGCTGGCGCCACCTGCAGGATTGGAGCTTTCGCGCTTACTTTTGTTTGATAACGGTGTTGCTTGTGTAACCAACCCACATACAGGTGAGTCACTTGGCCGCGAATCTGACCGTTACAGCAGAGCTTTAGAATACGCAATTGATGTTGCAAACGAAGAAGCGATCTTTGTACGCGACCATGCTCTTGGCAATAGCCGAGACCGCCTTGGCTTTGCAGGCGGTCATGTAGAACCTTTATCTGACGGCAAGTGGCTTGTGAGTTGGGGCGGAGGTGGAGCAAACAACACCGGTGAAAACCTTGGCCTTGAGATTACTGACTTGGTGACAGCAGTTGATCCAGACAAAGGACAAGAAACCTTTTCCATCCCGGTTGGCGATGATGACAAAGCGACTGCCGGATTTCGGGTACTGCCTGTTGCATTGGATCTGTTGATGCGCCCGCAAGCGCAATTGCATGCATTTTTTCCAGACCCGCTGCCACCTTCTCACGATGGTGCAGGTAAGACATTTTCGATTCTTGTGTCTTTTTCTCGGCCGATCTCAGACTTTGGTGTAGATACCCCGTCCATTGAGATTAGCGGCGGTGAACTTACCGAAGTACAAGCTTTCACTTCATTCGGGCGACCTGCAAACAGTTATGAGATTTTCATCAAACCTGCTGCAAGCGATCCGATGTGCCTGTCGTTTCGGACAAAAATCAGCTGCACTGAAAGAGAAAGCATATGCAGTGCTGACGGGACTGAGCTCACCGAAGCACCAGAACCTTTTTTGATTCCAGGCAGTGACTTATCCAACGGTCAGTCGCACACAAACAAGTGCACATGAACAAATCAAAAGATCCAAAACCCTTGCGCGTTTGTCGCAATCGGTCAGATAACAAAGGAGTTTACCTATGAACGGTTCAAGCAAAGATCGAACTGACAATCCGGTTATTGAAATTAGGCCTAAGTTTTGTTTTAAACGATGTAGTCGGTTGAGTCATTACAGGGCTGGCGCTGCATCGCAATATGCTGGACGCTTATTTCGAAATGTGATGACCGGATTGCTGGCGCTGCTGATCGCGGCTACGTGGATGTCGGGGGCGCAGGCGCAATCAACGGCCAATCCCGCTGGCTTGTGCGAAGGTCAGATAACGGAAGTCACTTTTTCAGATGTTTCAGCAAGCAGCACCACCACCCCAACTTGGGTCGATATAACCAATACTTCTTTTTCTTCCGGTCATGTGTGGTTTGTGAATACCGACGGCACGAATGCGGGTCAGTCCAATTTTCCGGTGAGCGTGGTAAACGACAGTTTTACTGTACGAATTCAGCTTGCAGATAATCTCGTGACGAGTTCTGGAGCGTCAACCGTATCTGTTAGTGAATTGAGTTCGAGCTATTGGGACGGCGTAAGATTTGATATCTGGGATTCTACGGATTCGAGATGCGCGGCCAGTACCACCGACGGCGTCACCCTTTCCGTATCCGCCCTAACTTTGACCGAGCTTGGTAGTTCCAGCGATGCCGAGAAGACCTACACCGTAGTGCTTGACACCGATCCGGGCGCCGATGTGACCTTCACGGCGACGGTGCCGGCGGCAAACAGCTCCGAGGTCGAGATCAAGACCGGCAGCGGCGCTTTCGGCAGCAGCGCCACGCTCACTTTCACCCATGGCAATACCGGCAACTGGAGTTCGGCGCAGACGGTGACGGTCAGGGCGCTGAACGATGCCAATGCAACCAACACCACCTCCTTCAACCTCACTCACAGCCTGACCGTGGCCAGCGGTCCCTACGCAAGCATCACACCGGACCCGGTTGCGGTGTCGGTGACCGACGCCGGCCACGGGGTCACCGTGTCCAAGGCCAGCGTTTCGGCGACGGTGGGTGGCGCTACCGGGACCTACACGATCCAGCTCAAAAGCCAGCCTGGCGGCTCGGTGGTCATCACGCCGACCTCGAGCGCCACGGCGAGGGCCACGGTGTCGGGCGCCCTGACTTTTACGAACTCGAACTGGTCCACGCCGCAGACGGTGACCGTGACTGGCGTCGATGCTGGCTCGGCCACGATCAGCCACATGGTGACGACCGGCACCACGGACTACCCGACCAGCACGACGATCGCCTCGGTGACGGCGACGGTCACAACGTCAACGTCGTCAGTTCCGGTGATTTCGATGTCGCTTCCGAGCGGCGAGAGCGAGATGTACACGGATGACGACGAGCTGATCCGCCCGGAAAGCGAGGGCGGTACCGGCGTGCTGTTCACCGTGAGTGCCGACCGGCCGCTGCCGAGCACGCTGACGGTGTGCGTGCGGGTGACCGAGAGCGGCGGCGACCGGGTGACCTCGGGCAATGAGGGCATCAAGACGGTGAGCCTGCCCAGCGAGACCCTCACCACCAGTTCGAACACCCACAGTCTCACCTGGACAAACACGAACACGGACGACCAGGACAGCAGCGTGACCGTCGAGGTAGTGGCGCCCAGCACAGTGGGCTGCTCGGTGGCCAACGACGCCTACACGGTCTCGTCCAGCGACGCCTCGGACAAGCTACTCATTCAGGATGACGAGGCGACCACGGTCTCGCTCACAAGTACAGACATAACCATGACCGAGGGCGATGCCTCGGACACTGCTACGCTCACGGTTTCGCTGTCCCGCCAGCTCTATGCCGGCGAGGTCATCGTCGTACCGTTGACGTTGGCGTCGAGCACCGGAGCGCGGCTGCCGGGGAGCACGAACAGCGGCACTGCCAACCACGATTTTACGGTCGCGGCGGCGGCCGCGTCCGGACATAGCGGTTTGACAATCGCGAACGCATTGACGGCCACGCCGAGCCTGACCTTCACCGGCCACGACAGCAATACGGTGCAGACGGCGACGGTGACGCTGACCCCGGTGGCGAACCGCGATGACGGAAACATGGCCCGCGAGTCGATCACCGTGACACTAGCGTCCGACAGCATACTCGGCGCCACCGGGACGGGCACGACGGTGAGCGGCGGCGTTCAGCGGCATGCGTCGAACAACGCGGCGACCCTGACCTTAGAGGACGACGAGGCAGTTCCGGCCGGCACGCCGGGCATCACCCTGTCGCCGCTCGGCCCGCTGCGCCTGCTGGAGACCGGCACGACGAGCTACACGGTAGTGCTCGACGCGGCGCCGACGCATGATGTGACGGTCACTGTTACCAAGAGCCAGGCGGGTTTAACGGGAACGGGAACGGGACGCACACCCGACCAAAATGCTGCGGACCCCAGCTCGAATCAACTCACCTTCACGACTACGAACTGGAGCCAGCCGCAGACGGTGACCGTGACAGGGGCGGACGAGTCCGGCAGGCACCGGAACCGCGCGATGCGTTTAATCCATTCGGCAGGATCGACCGACTCCCGCTACACTGGCTTCAACACCAACATCCGGGTCGATGTGGACGACGCGCCCGAGGTTGAGGCGTTTTGGTACATCAAGGGCGGCGGCGCGCTCAATTCGCGGATCCGGCGACCGCATACGATAACGTCAAGCGGGCTGACGGCGTGGCAGAACGCGGCACCCGGCGACAGAATAAACTACGCCGTACGCCTGTCGAACCGCCCGGCGCCCGGCGGCACGGTGACAGTGACAGCGACGGTGCCTTCCGACAAGCGCAACCTCGTCGGCCTGTCGCTGACCGAAGGCGGCACGGCGCAAGACACGGTGACGGTTGAGTTCAAGGACCGCAGTCCCGGCGCAGGCACGGGCTGCAGCAACTGGTTCGGCCATCAAGCGCATCAATACTTCGACAGCCACGGCAACACGCGGACAGTGTCGGGCCGCCAGCCAGGCGAGAGCTACGACGGCACGGCGGACACGCCCTGGGAGTGCTGGCGCATGATTTATGTGGTGCGCAAGGACGCCTCGCGCGACATCGATGACACTTGCGTCGACATCACCCACACCGCCACAGGCGGCGGCGTGCGCAAGGTCACGGTCGATACGATCCGCGCCCATGTAAGGAACCCGTCGCGCAACAGACGGGGGTCAAGAGGTTACAATAGCCAATGCTCCAACCTGACCGGCAACACGCTTTCCCCGCAAGGATCGCCCGCGAAGGCCGCACCCACACCCACCGAGGCGGTGGCCAATGTTCAGGTGACGGCGGTGGACGACACCAGTGCCAGCGTCACCTGGGATGCGGTAGAGCACGCCACCTCCTATGACGTGTCGTGGAGTGCTGAAAGCAGCGACGCTCTGAACGCTTCGGCCGGTGACTTGCCCGGCATAACGGCCACCACGACCACCATCGACCACGGCGCCTCGGTACCGATGACACTTACGGTTACAGTAATACCGGAATACATCGATGAAAACGGTGACACCGTACAATTGGATGATCTTGGTACAACAGCAACATTGGAAGTCGGCCCTGGAAGCGATGCCCTTCGCGCTGAAGCACAAAGCCCGGATACACAATCGACGCAATCGGCTGTAACACCCGCGCAGCGTTTGGAGGCAGCTAAGCTGTGCGTGTCAGACACGCTGATGGAAAAGACAAAGCGTTATTACGAACTTCACCGAAACAAGGCACCGGGTTATGGTGCGAACTGGTTTGCTATTTTGACTGCGTTTGGCGAACGTACGCAAGTCGACTGGACAGCTGACAGTCGTAGCATAGAGCCGATGAGCGCCGCTTCTTCGCGCGAGCGCGAGTCGAAGTGGAGCGGCTGGAAGCCTTTTACCGAAGCATTGGAATGTGTAGAGGGAGAACTTGCAAAGGTACAAGCTGCCGCACAAGCCGAAGCACAAGCGGCAGAACAAGCGGCAGAACAAGCCGATGAAGTCGCACCACTAGTGCTACCGGATGATCTGACAGTGACATTAGAATCCGCTGATTCAGCATCCGGCGTAACAGAAGGCACTGAAGTGTCTTTTACGCTCAAGGCAGACAGTGCACCGACAAAAGAGCTTGAAGTGACGGTAACGGTCACTCAGACAGGCAGCGTTGCAGATACTTCAGCCACAGGCGAGCGCAAAGTAACGATTCCGGTCGGTCAGACGCAAGCGGCTTTTAAAGTAGCAACATTAGCCGATGACACCGATGAGGTACAAGGTTCTCTAACGGCAACCGTATCAGACGGTACAGGCTATAAGACAGATGATCAAAGTGCAAGTGTAACGGTAGCTGTAAATGATGATGATGCAACATCCATTACGCTCAGTGCCAGTGCAGACGATCTGACAGAGATTGTTTCTGAAGGATCAAGCAAAAAGACACTGACAGTCACATTAGGGCGTACACTGATCGAAGGTGAAAGCATCGAAGTGCCGCTTGTCTTTACCGGCACCGCATCGCTTGGCAGCGACTATACGCTTGAAGCGCCAAAGACAGTACCAACCGGGGTGAGCTATGCCAACCTTGGAGGCAGTGATCCTGCCAAGGCACCGACAGTGACTTTTGCAGGTTCTACAGGTGGTGTATCTTCACTAACAGCAACACTGACGCTGACCACAGTTGCCGACAGCAAAGCTGAAGATGACAAAGAGACCGTTACAGTCAAATTGGGCACACCGGCTACAACAGGATTAGGCGGCGGTGTTTCGACTTCTGGAAACGTACAGTTCTCCATCTTGGAGCCTGTACCTGAGATTTCCATTACAGCAAAGACAGAAACGGTTACAGAAGGTACAGATGCGGTATTCACTGTAAAAGCTAGCCGATCTTCAGGATCTGACCTTACAGTTAATCTTACAGTCTCAGAATCGGAGGGCAGCGACTTCGTTGCCGCAGATAAAGAAGGTACAGCTACAGTTACCATCACCAAAGGGGAGACGGAAGCTGACTTTTCAGTACCGACTGTAAACGATACGGTCAATGAACCCGATGGGTCGGTAACCGTAACGGTTGTCGAAGACGGTGAAAAAGGACAGTATTACTCTCAAGCCTCATCACCTGGAGATTCAGCTTCTATAAAAATCACCGACAACGATGCAGTTGCGACGGGACCGGAATTTTCTGTAGCTGATGAAACCGCCAATGAGAATGTGGGTTTAATGTACTTTACGGTTCGCTTGGATCGTTCATTGAGTCAAAAAGTACAAGTGACATTCAACGTACGCGAATCGAGTCCTGTCTCAGCCCGTATGGGACAAGATTACTTTTGGTGGTGGGAAGACGGTCTTGCGCTTACCTTTTACCCGGGTCAGACCCAAAAGAAGATGTGGGTATATGTCTATAACGACAATCACGACGAAGACCCTGAGACCTTTGAGGTGGTGTTATCGAATCCGACAGGGGGTACAGCCATCGGTGATGGTGTTGCGGTTGGTACCATTGTGAACTCTGATCCGATGCCAGCTGCGTGGTTGTCGAGGTTTGGGCGCACCGCTGCGCAGCAAGCCTTAGACGGCATTGCCGCTCGCATTGAATCTTCAAGAACTTCAGGTATTGAAGGCTCTATAGCCGGACAGGCGCTTGTGTTTGATCCCCAATCCAAATCACTTGTCACAAGCGGTACAGCACAAAACAGTACTGCAAACAGTCTTACTGAAACATCATCGCTTGCAAGCTTTGATGCAGATCATGCATTTGGAGATAAAAAAGACGCATCAGGCAATACCGATCCCTTCGGTTACCAGTCGTATTCTATGACTGAGCGAGAAGCGCTTTTAGCAAGCTCTTTCACGGCAACCGAAGATAAAGATTCATCTGGAGGCTCTTTGGCCTTTTGGGGCCAGGCTTCACAATCGAACTTCGATGGAACAGAAGGGACGTTTTCCTTAGACGGAGAGGCGACTACTTTGATGAGCGGTACCGATTATGCACGAGGCGAGTGGCTTTTAGGCATCGCATTGATGCAATCCAAAGGCAAAGGCGGTTATCGCGATACCGATACGGTAAAGCAAGCGGATCTTCCGCAATGTAAAGAAGAAAGTGATACCACTTTATCTGAAGATGCAAGAAAGGTTTTATGCAACGGTGCAATCCTAAAAGGCAGTGGTGATGTTGAAGCGACTTTGACTGCAGCTGTACCCTATGCATCGTTTGATGCGACTGAGCGTCTTAAGGTATGGGGTGCATTGGGTTTGGGTACAGGCGATGTGACGTTAAAGCCCAATACCGGCGGCAAGTTAAGTTCCGATATCTCCTGGACCATGGCAGCAGGTGGCCTGCGCGGGGATGTAATATCACAAGGAAGTGGTTTCTCTCTTGCCATCAAGTCCGATGTGCTGTGGGCGCGTACCACTTCAGATAAGACCAATCAGCTGGCGGCATCGGATTCGAAGGTGACGCGTCTTCGCTTTGGACTTGAAGGGGCCTGGACCATGGCATTGGACGGCAATGGCACCGTTACACCGAAACTTGAAGCCGGCATGCGCCATGACGGCGGTGATGCGGAAAGCGGATTCGGTGTAGAGTTAGGAGGAAGTGTTGTATGGACAGATCCAACGCTTGGCATGTCATTGGATGTATCGGGCAGAACGCTTGTCACCCACGACGATGATGATCTAAAAGACTCAGGCTTTGCAGCATCGCTGATCTGGGATCCGAAGCCTCAAAGCGCACGCGGAGCGTCGTTTACTGTGAACTTGGACCGCGGTGCTCAGGCCAAAGGCGGCATGGATGCGTTATTTACCCCGCAGACCTTGGAGCGGCGTACAGGCACCAGTACAGATTCTGCTCGCTGGCGCGCTGAGGCCGCTTACGGCACAGCGGCTCCGGGTGGTCGTTATGTCTCAAGTCCCTATATGGGTCTGGGTCTGGGTTCAGGTACGCGCGAATACACATTGGGTTGGAAGATCACGCCTGAGCCCAATGCACCGGATGTGTCTTTTGGGCTTCGCACCACGCGTACTGAATCCGATTCGGCTTCTGCGCATCATGATGTGCGGTTCGAGGCGATTGCCCGCTGGTAGGGAAAAGTAACAGGCAACAAAAGCGGTTATTTGGATGAGGCGCTGTGCAGGCATGGCGCTTTATCCTCGCGTTTCTCACCGAATTGGTTTGTAGTCCGACTAAATTACCAATTTTACATAGGGTTTAAAAATGACTGAAGAACTAATTTGGCTTGCAGATGCTTTACGAGGACTACCATTTTGGACCGGTTACCGCAAATCATATTTTTACAATTATCCGATTTCTGAAGCCGCCTTTGTCGCAGAAACCTGTAGTTTGATACAGGCAAGACTACCATCGCGAAACTATAGGTTGTGGCCCGAATGCATGTACAAAGATATCCTCCCTCCAACCAACTCGAATAAAGAGGAATTTAATCAATCGCGATCTGATCTCGTGCTAACCGACAATCCCGTCAAACCAAAACTGAAAAGTGCAGCCGACGAATCTGCTTCGCATATTAGATTCGTCATGGAGGTCAAACTAGCCTCTTCTCAATTCATTGTTAAGGATTTACATAGATTGCATAAGTTCGTGAAGGCCTCAGATTCAAATGTTCCTTCGTTTCTATTAGTAATATTTGAGAACACACACAAGCATAATAGTTCCAGACTTAAGCAGTTCATCAACAACGGAATTGGCATCAGAGGACCACAACAAATTCCCGACAACGAAGGTTACTATAGAGTTCGTAGAACACTGAAGGCTGCGGCGAGTTTCAAAGGTAAAGAGAACGCCTACTATGTCTGCTTGATCGAAGTCTTACAAAATAGCGGTGATAAAGTGACAACAATTCAGTGAATGAATTATTGATTCGGTTGCTACAGAGACTAAATGTACTGACTTCATCGCTTGTGGTATCCATAACTAAAGCAAATTCGAGACAAGTTTGCAGCTATTTTTTCTTGTTGCAATGTTGGATTAACACACTTTGCGATGGTGATGCGCACGCTCATTGTCACTCCAATCGAGAACCGTTGTGAACTTTCTTCCGCAAAACCCGCTGTAGCGCACTGTTGACCTGCATTGACACACAATGCGGTTTTCTCCAGGCGACTCGGCATTGCTAACCGCCCAGCACCATCGCAATACGTAGAACACAAGAAAATTTTTTGATTTATCACACGTGCAAACAGTAAAATTGCACCCTTATTATTTCTCACATGGAAACTTGCAGTTTGTCCGGGTGCCTTTTGGGTCGGCATTCTGCACCATGGTGGTTAAACCCGAACTGGAGTAAACTTCATGACTGATGTCACTATGCGCCAATTGCTCGAAGCAGGCGCGCACTTCGGACACCAGACTCGTTTCTGGTCACCCAAAATGAGACCGTACATTTACGGTCACCGTAACAAAATCCATATCATCAACCTGGAACAAACGTATTCCATGTTCAACGATGCGTTGAACTACCTCGGAGGCATTGCCGCGAAACGAGGAACTGTAATGTTTGTCGGCACTAAACGCCAGGCAGGGGAGATTGTCCGTGAACAAGGCCAACGGGCCAACTGTCCCTATGTCTATCATCGATGGCTCGGTGGTATGCTTACCAACTACAGGACTGTCCGAAAATCGATTGATCGTCTAAGAGACCTCGAAGAAACCATGCGTTCGGAGGGATTTAGCAGAATTTCTAAAAAAGAAGCCATGCAGATTACCAGAGAACACTTCCGATTAGATAGGAACCTGTCAGGGATAAGAGACATGCAAGGGTTGCCTGACGCTTTGTTTGTTATTGATGTGCGCCACGAATATATCGCTGTTCAGGAAGCCAGAAAACTTGGCATACCCGTAGTGGCGGTGGTCGACACAAATTGTGATCCTGATGGAGTCGATTATGTCATCCCCGGTAATGATGATGCGATCAGTTCGATTCGGCTGTTTTGCACGGCAGCTGCCGAAGCTGTGATCGCCGGACAAACGCTCGCAGACGCTTCAGCACCTTACCAGGGTAACAGCGAGCCGTTGCCTCCAGGTGACGAAGTCTCCTCGACACTGAGCATCACAAGTGCCAGAGCATCTGTAGCGCCGTCATGGGAAGGTGATGATGAAAGTCAACAAACAGCTGACCCGGCACAGCCAGGCGAAGTTGGCCAGCCACCTTCTGAAGACGCAGAATCTTCTGCAACACCTCAGGCTGCAATTGAAGAATTGTCCGCAGACGACAACAGCACTATAGTCACTGAGGAAGTCGCAGAGACACCACAAGATGAAACAACCGATGCAAATGCAAGTGAAAACGTCGAAGGTAGTAATGACGACCCAGTGGATGAACCGTCACAAGAAGCAGTGACCAACGGCGAATCTGCCAGCGAACAAGCACAGGGCGATGACGAGGTTTCGGCAAGTGCAGATGATTCTTCAGAATCAAACGGTCAGTCTACAACAGACACAGACAATTCAGATGAGTCTCAAGCAAAGCCTTAAAGAATAGAAGTCTTGATCAGCTTTGCTTCGATCGCTCAAACATAATTTTATAACTCGCCTTGTGAACAGCCGGTATTAACCGTTCACAGGCATACCCCTTTTTATTGGAGGTCAAATTGGAAATATCAGCGACTATGGTGAAACAGCTCAGGGACCAGACAGGTGCCGGCATCATGGATTGCAAAAAAGTACTGGTAGAATGCGACGGCGACCAGCAAAAGGCTATTGAAGCCTTGCGTAAAAAAGGCGCCGAACTGGCAGATGCACGCGCCGGGCGCGCGGCGTCAGAAGGACTGATTGTTTGCAAAATTTCAGACAATCGGGATATGGGCGCACTGGTTGAAGTCAACTGCGAGACAGACTTTGTTTCTCGGGGCGATGAATTTCGAAACTTCGCAGTGCCGCTTGGCGCTTTGGCTCTGAGCATCGGTACAGATTGCGACGACATCTCGGTGTTAACTCAAATGGCATTCAACAACGCCGGTCAGACAGTCGAAGAAGCTCGACTCGAAATCGTTGGCAAGATTCGTGAAAACATCGCAGTTCGCCGTGTGGTCGTGTTCAAAGCCGCACCAGGCAATATCATTGGCAGTTATGTTCACCGTGAGAGAATCGGCATTCTCACCGAAATCAGCGGTGAGTCCAACACAGAATTTGCCGACGATCTTGCAGTCCATGTTGCCGTTATGAAACCGCAGTGGCTGGATGTCGGGAACATTCCCGCAGATGTAATCGACAAGGAAAAGGAAATCTACCTTGATCAGGCACGCACTTCTGGCAAGCCTGAACACATACTTGATAAAATCGTTGACGGGAAAATTAAAAAGTTTTCCAATGAACACACCTTGCTGAATCAGGCATACTACGAGGACGAAGAAAAAACCGTTGCAACAGTGCTCAAAGAAAATGACTCTTCAGCCGCTCGGTTTTGCCTCATTGAGCTTGGAAAATAACACTGTGACACGACTTAAGTTTTGAATCACCCTGTACCCCAGCAACGCTATCGCACTGTGTTGTTCAAACTCAGTGGAGAGTTGCTTGGTGGTGAAAAAGGGTTCGGAATCGATCCTGATGCAATTCTAAGCGTAAGCAAACAACTCGCTGCCGTGTCAAATGCCGGAGTAAAAGTCGGTATTGTGATCGGCGGCGGGAATTTCTTTCGCGGCGCTCAACACTCCGAACTGATGGTTACAGATGTTCGAAAACACCAAATGGGCATGCTCTTTACAGTCTGTAATGCTCTGGCACTAGAACAGACGCTGATTAGCTTGAACTCACCGGCTGCCGTGCAGTCGGCAGTAGATTTGCCATCGGTAGTGCAGCGCTACGATGCAGTTTCCTTTCAAAAACATTTTGATGAAAATCGCATCGTAATTTTCGCCGGTGGCACAGGTAACACACATGTCACGACCGATACAGCTGCCAGTCTGCGAGCGATCGAAATCCAGGCGGATGTCTTGCTGAAAGCTACCAAAGTTGATGGAATCTATTCTGCTGATCCGGTGTCCAACCCATCAGCAATTCATTACACGCGACTTACCTACGACGAGGTGCTGTCAAAAAACCTTGCTGTTATGGATGCCGCATCGGTTGCTCTGTGTCGACAACACAGTCTGCCAATTCGAGTGTTCGACGCATCAGTTCAAGGCGGTATCGAACAGTGCGGACTTGGAGTCGATTGCGGGACCTTGGTAACAGGAGAAATACAATCATGATCAATGTCCTTATTTCTGATGCTGAATCGAGAATGAAAAAATCGATCGTTGCCCTTCGTTCAGAGTTATCTAAACTTCGCACCGGCCGAGCTAGCACAGCATTGCTCGACCACATACGGGTTGACTACTACGGAACCTCAAGTCCACTTAATCAGGTATCCACATTGACAGTTACCGATGCCAGAACAATCGCGATCAACCCTTGGGAAAAGTCGATGATTCCAGTAATCGAAAAAGCCATCATCGAATCTGATCTTGGCTTAAACCCAATGAGTGCCGGCGAAACCATTCGAGTTCCTGTACCAACGCTAACAGAAGACCGTCGACGTGAAATCACCAAGGTAGCGAGAGCCGAAGGGGAGTCCTGTAAAGTTGCAATTCGCAACATTCGCCGCTCGGTCAACAGTGATCTGAAAGAATGGCACAAAGAAAAAGAAATTACAGAAGACGAGGAGCGCAGCGGACAGGATCAGATTCAGACTCTGACTGACCGATTCACCAGTGAAGTCGATGAAATCATCGATCACAAAGAACAGGAAATTATGACAATATAGCCGTGGCGGCTCTTGTCAGCAGTGCATTTCGTCATGTGACTTTGAGGAAAGCTTCATGACAGATATACCCGATCCCGATTGTCTGGCTAAAGTTCCCCGACACGTCGCCATTATCATGGACGGCAATGGCAGATGGGGCTCTAAGAAAGGAATCGGCCGCCTCGAAGGCCATCGACGCGGTGTAGAAAACGTACGCACGCTCGTTGAGCTTTGCTGTGAGCTGAACATTTCCTATCTCACATTATTCGCATTCAGCAGTGAGAACTGGCGACGCCCCAAAGCCGAAGTACAATGGCTGATGAATCTTTTGTCCAATGCTCTTGATAAAGAAGTAAAAAAACTCCATGCAAACGGAATTCGCCTCAAGTTTATCGGCAATACGGATGGGGTGATGGACTCAATTCAAAGCAAAATTAATGATGCAACAACACTGACAAAATCAAACACCCGTCTTCACCTGACTATTGCCATCAATTACGGCGGTAAGTGGGATATGGTTGAAGCCTGTCGCAGTCTCGCGCAGCAGGTTAAAATCGCCTGTATCGAACCAGGCGATATTACCCAACAAACAATAAGCCAGTCCCTCAGCACTCGCGATCTTCCCGACCCGGATCTGTTTATCCGAACAGGCGGTGAAAAACGAATCAGCAACTTCATGCTTTGGCAGCTCGCGTACACTGAACTGTATTTTACCGACACGCATTGGCCTGCTTTTGATCGAGACGAATTCTTAAAAGCGCTTGACTCTTATGCGTCACGAACAAGGCGTTTTGGTGCTGTAGCTGCTGAATCAACTGACTGAATAAAACGCTTTGCTTCGTCAACGAATCATTACCGCCTCCTCACTGATCGCTGCACTTTTAGTAGCACTGTTTTTTTTGCCACCAATGGGTTTGTTGGCCCTGCTGCTGGCGATATCAGCACTCGCTGCTTTTGAGTGGGCAAAGTTAACAGCAATAGAAAAAAGACCCGCTATGGTCGCGTTTGTTTTGATATCCATCGCGGTCTCTTCAGCGCTGGTCAAATTCAATCCCTTCGTCACCATGACGTGCCTGGCGGCTTCCGGGTTATGGATTGTTTTAGCCGCATCTTTGGCCAAACCGCAAAAATTCTACGCTTCTTCAGTTGTGCGGCAAATGATCGGGATTTTGACAATTGCAGTGGTGGTGTACTCGATTTTTGTGATTTACGTACATTCCGCAAACGGTCAGTATTGGCTGCTTGGTTTGATTCTAATCGTGTCGGTCGCAGATATGGCTGCTTACTTTACCGGCAGGAGAATTGGTAAAACCAAGCTGGCACCGAATATCTCACCGGGAAAAACCAAAGAAGGTGTAGTAGGCGGTTTATTTGCGATTCTTGCATCTGCTATGGTCACCGGTTCATTGCTGTGGCCCCAACGCTATGGAATGATATTGAGCTGGACTGGCGTATGTATTTTGACAGCCGCTTTTTCCATCGCGGGTGATCTTTTTATCAGCGTGCAAAAGCGTATCGCTCAAGTAAAAGACAGCGGAACACTGCTGCCGGGACACGGAGGCGTACTGGATCGAATTGACAGCATGTTGTCGGCTGCACCGGTGTACGCATTTTGCGTCGTTACAATACTGTCCGACTAAAATGGAAACTATGAAAACTCTTACGATCTTAGGCTCACCAAGCAGTGTAGGGCGGCAAACCTTAGATGTTGTTCGCCACCATCCCGACGATTTTTCATTCGTTGCACTGACATCGCGTTCGGCCAGTGATTTGCTTGTCGACCAATGTGTTGAATTCAAGCCGAAATATGTTGTGGTCGATGACGAATACGCACACGAAATGGTACAAAAACTCAAGCACCGACAGTGTGAATCCGAGGTGATCACTCAAAGTGATGCGCAAACAGATTCAACGATATTTCAAACCGACGTTACGGTTACCGGAATACCTGGTTCAAGTGGACTTCATCCAACCCTGCAAGCCGTCCAGTACAGTAAAACCGTTTTGATTATCAATAAAGAACCTGTCGTGATGCTCGGTGCACTGCTACAGCAGCAAGTTCAAAAGTACAAAACGACTGTATTGCCTGTAGACAGCGAACACAATGCAATTTTCCAGTGTTCCGAAGGTGCCAATCGCGGTCGATATGAACCGTTTTCGCCAATCGCAGGGCTGCGACGCATATTGCTGGCCGGTACAGGCGGACCGTTTCTACGCACCGATCTCGACTTACTGCCGTCGATTACACCGGACCAAGCGGCCGCCCATCCGGTGTGGAACATGGGGATGAAAATTTCGATTGATTCGGCAACCATGATGAATAAAGGTCTTGAGATTATCGAGGCCAGGTGGTTGTTCAACGCTGCGGTCGATCAAATCGAAGTGGCAATTCACCCTCAGGGTATGGTTCATTCGATGGTGGAATACATGGACGGGTCTGTAATCGCACAAATGGCCACCCCTGATATGCGAGTGCCTATCGCTAATGCATTGTTCTGGCCAGCCAGGAAGTTCAGCGGTGCAGAATTTATCGACATTTTCAAGATGCAAAACCTGACCTTTGAGTCCCCGGACTACCAGAGGTTTCCGTGCCTGAAGCTGGCGAGCGAAGTCGCTTGCGCAGGCGGCAGTTCTGCAACTGTAATGAATGCCGCAAATGAAATTGCGGTTGACGCCTTTGTAAAAACCGAGATTAAGTTCACAGATATCTTCAAAGTTATACGCAACTGTGTTGACACACTAGGCGATCATCCCGTGGAAAGTATCGAGCATGTTATGGAAGTTGATAAAATGGCACGACGCAGTGCTCAACAAATAATCCAATCACTGCGAACAAACAAATAAAAACAACTCGCACCACCAGGAACGATAATCAATGGGTGAAATCTTATACAGCGTGATTTTTTTCATCGTCGCGGTCGGTGCACTCATTACTTTTCACGAATACGGTCACTTCTGGATGGCCAGAAGAGCCGGCGTAACAGTGTTGCGGTTTTCGGTTGGATTTGGTCCGGCAATTTTTCGTTTCCAAAGAAAAGACTCGCCTACTGAATACGTTATCGCTGCGATCCCCTTGGGCGGTTATGTCAAGATGCTTGATGAGACTGTCGACGAAGTCAGCCAAGAACTTGCGCCTACTGCGTTTAATCGCCAGCGGCTATACAAGCGTTCCGCAATTGTCGCTGCTGGGCCTTTGGCGAATTTCTTACTGGCAGCTTTGCTCTATGCAACTACCTATGTCATTGGCACAGACGGAATTCGTCCGGTTATTGGACAATTTACCCAGGACAGCATTGCTGAACAATCCGGACTTCTAATTGGTGATGAGCTTGTTGAAGTTGATGGAAAATCAATTCAAAGCTGGGATCAGCATCACTTTTATCTGCTAAATCAAATTGTCAGTGACAGCACTGTTGAGTACAAAGTTGTAACCGACCAGCGCGAACGGGTCGCTGCGGTCGATTTTTCGAAGCTTCAGTCCGTAGATCTGCAAAATCAGTCGCTTGAGCAAATTATCGGCATGTACCCTCAATTGCCGACAATCGCACCCATCGTCGGCGATGTGGTCAGCGGTTATCCCGCCGCGCAAGCCGGGCTTGAACCGAACGATCGGATCATCGGTATCAACGGAAAGGAAATATCAAACTGGAACGAACTTGTCGAAACAGTGCGTCACAGCGATACCGGTGAACTTCAGTTTGCTGTCGAAAGGAACGAGACGATTTTGGACTTCGCCATCACACCGCGTGTTGTCTCGATCGATGGCAATGAGGTCAAACAAATCGGAATTTCGGTTAGTCCACAACAGCAAATCGAAGACTCTGACTATAAGGTGACGGTTCGTCACGGTCCGCTGACAGCACTGGCTAAGGGATTCGAAACGATGTGGTCGACTACAGCGCTGACTGTAAAAATGTTGATTGGGCTATTTAGCATGAAGCAGTCTGCTGAAGCGATCGGCGGTCCGATTGCAATTGCGGAATATGCCGGCAAAGCCGCACAGGCAGGGCTGAACAACTACCTGACTTTCCTGGCATTGCTTAGCATCTCTCTTGGCATTTTGAATCTGCTTCCCATCCCTGTATTGGATGGAGGACATCTGGTGTTTCACGCTTATGAAGCGGTAACCGGTTCTCCGCCTACTGAAAAAATGGTCGGTTTTGCAAACCAGATTGGTTTGATAATGCTGGTTTGTTTAATGGGCTTTGCGTTTTATAATGACTTAACCAGAGTTCTGTAACCTCCTGATCAGGAAATGAAAAAAATATCTCTTTTAGGAACGCTTGCTTTGTTGCTTTCTACAGCGGCTTTGGCGATTGATGCATTTATTATCGACGACATCGAAATAGAGGGTCTTCAACGGGTTTCCGCAGGAGCTGTATTTGTTGCATTGCCGGTAAAAGCCGGAGATCAGATGAACAATTCTGTATCGGCTGCGTCTATCCAGGCAATCTACGCCACCGGGCTGTTTGACGATGTTCAACTGCACCGGCAAGGCAACACGCTGATCGTCTCAGTGATCGAACGTCCCCTAATTGCTGAAACATCATTCAGTGGCAACCGGAAGATTAAAAAAGAAGCGTTCGAAAGCGCTTTGAATTTCGCGGGTATGAATGCCGGTGGAATCTACAACCCCGAAGATGTTGATAGATTCATTGATGAGTTGAAACAAGAATACGCAAAAGTCGGTTATTTTTCAGTAGTCGTAGAAACTTCTGTCGTCCCTGTTGAACGCAATCGGGTTGAAATATATTTCAAAATATACGAAGGCAAAGTCGCACTGATTAAGGAAATTCGCATCGTAGGAAATGAAAATCTGTCCGACGATGAGATTAAAGAACTGATGAAAGCAACGACAAAGAAAACCTGGGGTATCCTGAATCGCAACAACCGCTATAACCGCGAAGTGTTGCGTGCCGATGTTGAAAGTATAGTCAGTCATTACAACAATGCTGGATTTATCAATTTCAATGTCAATTCACTGAATTCATTCATCTCAGATGATCAGCGCAGCATTTTGATCGTTCTATCGGTCACTGAAGGCGAGCAGTACAAGTTCGGTGATGTCATGGTCAGCGCAACCGATCCGATTGTGCCGCAACCGACACTTGAATCTTTAGTGGTCGAAGAAGCTGGAGACCCATATTCGTTTGATACGGTAGGGCAGACGCGCTCGAGCATCACTGAAGAGTTTGCAAATCGAGGTTATGCCCGCACCCAAGTCGACCCATTGCCCACAGTTGATGATGAACAGCAGTCGATTGATGTGAATTACGTAGTCGACCCGGGCAAACGAACATATGTTCGCAGAATCATCTTCAATGGCAACTACGTCACCGACGATGAAGTGCTGCGAAGAGAGATGCGAATCTATGAAGGAAGCGCATATTCGGCAGAGCAGATCAGACAGTCGCGCGCCCGGCTAAACAGACTTGGCATCTTTCAAAACGTCGATATTCAGGTTATTGATGTAACCGAAGCAGACGATCAAGTCGATATCATCGTCGATGTAAAAGAAAGTCTAACCGGATCAATTTTGTTTGGAGTCGGTTACAGTGAATCTGAAGACGCCTCATTTAATGTTCAGTTTTCGCAAAGAAATCTCTACGGCACAGGTAAAGAACTCACTGTAGATGCAAATTATGGAAAAATCACAAAGTCATTGGATTTTGATTATTTAAATCCGTATCACACCTTAGATGGAGTCTCTCGCGGATTTTCTCTAGGCTATAGAAGAACCGATACTTCTGAGTCCGATACCCAATCTGTTTATGACTATGACTCGGTTTCCGGAGGTGTGTATTACGGATTTCCGGTTTCCGAAGTATCTCGTGTGGGTTTGAGACTGTCTGGCGAACAGTTCGAATTCAAGGATAATGCAACAGCTCAAGGTGATTTTGTTGTTCAGGAATTTATTGATGAACAACCGAAAGGTTCCAATGCGATTGTAACAATCAGTTACAGAAGAGACACTCGCAACCGAGCAGTATTTGCTTCAAGCGGATCGGATTTGTATCTCGCATCAGAGTTCACCGGTGGGAAATTAGACTTCTATACGCTTAAAGGGCGATATGCCCATTTCTTTTCGCTAGGAGGCGATGTCACGCTGCGTCTTGGCGCCAATGTTGACTACGGCAGCCCTAAACTGCCTTTTTATCGAAATTTCTATATGCTCGGTTCCACTCAGATACGCGGTTTTGAAAGCGGCAGATTAGGAGCCAAAGAGGTTTGCAAAATTACAACCGGCACCTCACCTGACATTGAAACCACCTACCAAGAATGTACAAACGCTTTGTCTCTTGGCGGGAATATGAGATTTTTTACACGCGCGGATTTATACCTCCCGTTTCTTGGAACACGCGATAGTGACGACAAGCGGTTTTCACTGTTCGTAGACGCAGGCAATACTTTCATGACATCGAACAGCCAATACAGCAAGCGAATCAAAGGCGTGGATTCAGACGGTCAACTGAAAGATCATTTGGAACGACCAAATTTCTCAAATCTGCGAGCATCAAGCGGTCTGGCCTTTGAATGGCTGTCACCAATTGGCCCATTTGGAATCAGTTACGGCATCCCGGTCAAAGAAAAAAGAGGGGATAAGCACAATAAATTTCAAATCACACTTGGATATTTGAACTAAGAAAATTGAAAAATAAAATGAAAAAAAGGATGTTGAATCGAATAGGAACTTTGATCTCGCTGGTGGCACTGATGGTGGCGCCAGCGTATGCTCAAAACGAACCTTTGAAAATCGGATACATCGATGCAAATCGAGTCGTATCTGAAGCACCCCAAGGTACTCAGGCACTGAAAGATTTGCAGGAAGAATTCGCTCAACGAGAAGAAACACTGCGTAGTATGCAGATCGAATTGATCGATGTTCAAGACAAACTTGAAAATGCAGAAGCTTCAGATCTTTCGATTTCGGAAGTGCGAAATCTTGAAACCAAGCTGCGTAGACTGCAACGAGACCTGGACAGACGGTCCGAAGAGCTAAACGAAGACTTTAACTATCGGCGCAATCAGGAACTCGAATCGTTGCAGACAACCATCAGTGATTTGATTCTGCAGATGGCAAGAGAGAAGAACTTCGATCTGATCGTACAAAGTCCGGTGGTCTGGGCAAGCGAAAGAATTGATATTACTGATGAGGTTTTAGACGAACTTCAGCGGATGTTCCAAAGTGAGTGAATTAAATACGTCGAACGCAAACTGGACTTTATCTGAACTGGCCGAATTAGTTGGCGGACGATTTCACGGAAATCCGTCAAAACAAGTATCACGCATTTCCAGCCTGCAGGATGCAACCGCAGAATCTATCGCACACTGTTCGAGCGAATCGCAGTCCAAATTCCTCACAACCACAGCAGCAGGCATTGTTATTTTGCCTGAACAGCACAATTGGATTTTTAACGGCGATCGTCTCATAACCGGTAATCCTCGCATTGCGTTTGGTATGATTGTCTCAGCCATGCACGCGCATCAAAAACACGAAGCAGGCATTCACAGCACTGCAGTTATCGGCAAGCGCTGCCAGATTTCACAATCAGCGCGTATCGAAGCCAATGCAGTTATTGCAGATGACGTGCAAATCGAACAAGGCGTATCGATCGGCAGCAGCAGCGTAATTGGAGATCGCTGCAAGATCGCACCGGGAACGCATATAGAACACAATGTCACAGTGTATCGCGACACTGTAATCGGTGCCAATTGCCGCATTTTGGCTGGTGCTGTAATCGGCGCCAGTGGATTTAGTTTTGAATGGGACGGCGCAAAATGGTTTGAAATCGAAAATGTCGGTTCAGTTGCAATAGGTGACGATGTGTCCATTGGAGCTTGCACTTCCATCGACCGTGCATCGATCGGAATAACTCGTATCGGCAATGGAGTCAAGATTGATAATAATGTTCAGATCGGACACAATTGCGATATTGGAGACCATACGTTGATTGTTGCCAACGCCGGTGTAGCAGGCAGTGTCAAAATAGGCAAACGCTGTACAATTGCAGGACACTGTGCGATAGCCAGTCACAGCGAAATCGCCGATGATGTCGTGATACAGGCAGGCAGCATTGTTTGCAAGTCTTTGAGAAAATCAGGTGTCTACGGTGCGACAATACCGGTACGTGAAGCTCGAGACTGGCAAAAGACACTGGCAAAACTGAACCGCTTGAATTCATAAACTAAGTGCTTTGCAATTAATCGATTGATTGAACTGACACAAATCCAGACAATAAATGTAACTCCATGCCAACATTGACAATCAACGAGATTCGCGAATTGCTGCCACATCGTTATCCGATGTTGCTTGTTGACCGCATTGTTGACTATGACGACGAATCACTGACCGCGCTAAAGACCGTTACCATCAATGAACCCGTGTTCCAAGGTCATTTTCCGCACTATCCGGTTTTTCCCGGTGTCTTGATTCTCGAATCGATGGTGCAGGCTTCAGCGATCATGGCCAGCCTGTCGCTTGGCGCAAAAGCAAGCGATAACAGAGTCTACCTTTTCGCTGGAATCGACAACGCTCGCTTTAAAAAGCAAGTCATCCCCGGTGACTGCATCGAAATCAAAACCCGCACAGTGCGTCGAATTCGAAATATCTGGAAAACTGCAGCCGATGCAAGAGTAGACGGAGCAGTTGTCTGCACAGCAGAATTGCTATTTACTTTTCAGGAAGTGTGAATGATCGATTCTAAGGCGATCGTTTCCTCCAACTCAAAAATCGGCAACAACGTCAGAATTGATGCTTTTGCAATCATTGAAGACGATGTGGAAATCGCCGACAACTGCTGGATCGCCAGCCACAGCGTTATCCGCAGTCATACCCGCCTTGGCTGCAACAACCGCATCCATGAATTCGCGGTACTCGGAGGAGACCCGCAGTCTATACACTACGGCGGTGAATCAAGCACGTTGGTAATCGGAGATCACAACAACATTCGCGAGTTTGTCACCATCTCTCGAGGAACCGAACGTTCAACAGGCGTTACCTCCATTGGCAGCCACAACACCTTCATGGCCTATTCTCACATCGCCCATGATTGCGAAGTTGGAGACTATTGCACCTTTGTAAACGGAACCAACCTGGCCGGACATGTTACAGTTGCTGACTTCGCTTTTCTCGGCGGCTTTACACTGATTCATCAAAACTGTCGGATTGGTACTTTTTGTATGACTGGCATCAAAACGGTTTTGCGTCAGGATGTCGCACCTTACGTGACTGTGAGTGGCGACCCTGCTCAAGCAGTCTCAATTAACTCAAGAGGATTGCGAAGACACAATTGTGAGGACAACTCCATTCGCGCATTGAAAAAAGTGTTTCACTTGTATTTTCGCAAAAATAGACACGGAAAAGATTTGAAAAAACTGCTTGACCAAGATGTGCTCAGCGATCACAGGGTCAAGCATTTAATAGAATTTGTGCTGTCATCCGAGCGCGGAATCGTCCGTTAGAGAATCAACACAAGATATTTCCAGGCAAACTGCTTGAATCATTCCATGCCAAGTCGCATTGATCACACAGATGCGGGTATTCGTTGCAGGTGAACTGTTCACGATGGGTAGTCGCAAGAAAATTGCAATCGTCGCGGGAGAAGACTCCGGTGATGTTTTGGGTGCCGGGTTAATCCGGTGTCTTCAATCCAAAGACAGCAATCTGGAATTCTTTGGCATTTGCGGACCCGCAATGATTGGTGAAGGTGCAGCTGCGCTGCACAGCATCGAGAATTTGAATGCAATCGGCTTGGAAGGCCTGTTTGGACGACTCCGGAAAATTCTGCACATCCGTAAACAGCTCATCGAACATCTAATCAAAGTGCGACCTGAGCTTTACATCGGAATAGACGCGCCGGATTTTAATTTACAAGTTCATAAACGACTCAACGAAGCCGGTATCCCGAGCATCCAGTATGTCGCACCGACGCTGTGGGCATGGCGTTCGTACCGCATCCGCAAAATCAAAAAGTATGTTACCAAACTATTGACTGTCTATCCATTCGAAAGTCATTTGTATGAGGCGGCGCAAGTCCCGTTTACCTATGTTGGACACCCTGTGGCTGATGAGATCGATGGCCAACCAAATCTGCAATATCGTTGTGAAATGGGATTTGAAGACACAGATGTTCTGATCGCTTTGCTGCCTGGCAGTCGCTTGTCGGAAGTAAAAAAACTCGCTCCCATATTTGTTGACACCGCCTTAAAACTGATGCAAACAGACAGCCGCTTTAAGTTCGCCACCCCAGCGGTCAACAGCGATGTTGCAACGTACTTGCAAAACGTTCTCAGTGCCAAGGCACCGCAACTGCCAATTGTTGTGCAAGACCGAAACTCCCGCAATCTCATCGCAGCAGCCGATATTGTGTTAACCGCCTCAGGGACCGCTGCGTTAGAAGCAGCATTGTCGAAAAAACCGGTTGTTGTTGGCTACCGGGTGTCATTGCCAACCTTGATTCTTGTCAAATTGATGGTTAAAGTCAAACACTATTCGATTTTGAATCACTTAGGAGACCACCCTGTAATTCCAGAATTTATGCAGGGTGACTGCAATGCTGACAATCTGCTCGGTGAAGTATTGAAGTTGGCAAATAATTCAGACTATCGCAAACAAATGCTGAGCAATTTTGAACAATTCACAGATCAGCTTCGGCTCGGTGCAAATGAACGAGCAGCGCAAGAAGTGATCAAACTTTTGCGATAATGAGCACTGATCACATCGCAGGAGTTGATGAAGCCGGAAGAGGTGCTCTTGCCGGACCGGTTGTCGCCGCCGCTGTCATTCTTCCACCGAAACACGGCATTGAAGGCTTGGCGGATTCAAAAAAGCTAAGTTCGGCTGCAAGAACACATTTGGCCGGTGAAATTGTCAATGAATGCATTTGCTGGGCTTACAGTTGTGGACAGCCAGAAGAAATTGATCAAATCAATATACTTCGTTCCACGCTGGCATCAATGAAGCGTGCAATCGAAGCGCTGAACATTCAGCCTCAAGTGGTGCTAGTCGATGGCAATCAGGTTCCAGATGTATCAATAGAAACCCAAGCGATCGTAAAAGGTGACGAAAGTGTCCCCGTAATTTCAGCGGCTTCCATACTTGCAAAGACAACTCGAGATCGAATAATGTGTCAATGGGCGAAAAAGTATCCTCACTATGGGTTTGATTCTCATGTTGGTTATGGCACCAAACAACACATCGAAGCGCTGCATCGTCATGGGGTTTTGCCGATTCATCGGCGAACATTTTCCCCGGTTACAAAGGTAATCGAAAACAAACACAGGATTGTTTGAATTGAGTTTTGTACATTTACGCGTCCGGACTGAGTACTCATTAGTCGATAGTATTATCAGGGTGAACGAACTGGCGAGCTATGCGGCCGAGCTTCGCATGCCAGCTGTGGCCGTTACAGACTATCAAAACATTCATTGCGCAATCAAGTTCTACACAGCTTGTTTAAGTACTGGTGTAAAACCGATTATCGGTGCTGAAGTCATTATTGAAGACGACTTGCGACCTGAACATCCGTATTCACTTGTGATTCTGTGTCAGAACTTAAAGGGCTACCGATCGTTGTGTGCTCTGATGAGCAAAGCGCAAGTGAAAAATGCCGCGGTTGCCGAAAGCGCCCCTCATATTAAACGTTCATGGCTAAGTGCCGATTGTGTAGAAGGCATGATCGCACTGTCAGCTGGACAGTCAGGAAACATTGGGCACTACCTTTGCCGGAACAAATTAGACCAGGCAGCAGATGCGCTTGACGGATATCGAAACATCTTCGGTGACCGGTTTTACCTGGAACTCTCACGCGATGGACGCGAACTCGAAGCTATGCACAATAAACTGGTTCTCGATCTGGCGCAAGAGACAAACACACCGGTTGTAGCAACCCATCACCCGCGATTTTTACTGCAAGATCAGTTCGACGCACATGAATTAAAAGTGTGCATCCAATCCAAGACGAGTCTGTCAGACTCTAACCGCTCAACTGCTTATACGGAAGATCAATACTTCAAGTCTCACGAGCAGATGTCAGAGCTATTCTCGGATTTACCTGGTGCAATACAAAACACACTGGAAATTGCCAAACGGTGCAATCTGCATTTCGACATTGATAAAACGCATATGCCTGCGTATCCAATGAAAATACAAGAGCCAACTATTGATGATCATCTGGTAAAGATGAGTCAAGACGGGTTGGCGGAACGATTTGAAGGTTTGGCCAATGAGGAGTATAGCGAACGTCTTAATCACGAACTCAACATTATTCGTAAAACCGAGTTTGCCGGTTATTTTCTAATCGTTGCAGACATCATCGGCTGGGCGAAGTCCGAGAATATCCCTGTTGGACCTGGACGAGGATCTGGCGCCGGGTCCCTGGTTGCATATTGTTTGAAAATTACGGATGTCGATCCGATTGAACATGATTTGCTTTTTGAGCGCTTTTTGAATCCTGAGCGGGTTTCACCTCCTGATTTTGATATTGATATATGCATTCACGAAAGAGAGCGAGTCATTGAGTATGTGGCGCAGCGATATGGCAAAGACCGGGTCGCACAGATTGTCACTTACAACACCATGGCAGCCAAGGCAGCAGTTAGATTTGTTGGTAGAGCGATTCGTCCGGACTACCTGTATTACGATGCACTGGCGCGGATGATCCCCGATGATCTGAACATCACGCTGAGCGACGCACTCGAAAAAAGTCCAGAGTTGAAAAAACGACACGAAGCAGAATCTCGCGTAACTGAACTTTTTGATTTCGCATTGCAACTCGAAGGAATGATTCAAAACATAGGCAAACATCCAGCCGGACTTGTTATTGCTCCTTCTGGAATAACTGACTTTACCGCCATATTTCTAGATGGAGAAACCGGAGGGGAGATCACCCATTTCGACAAATATGATGTCGAGTCTATTGGTCTTGTCAAATTTGACTTTCTTGGACTGAAAACGCTTACGATTATCGACGAAACACTAAAAAGCCTGAAACGAAGAAATATTCCAGACGTTCCGCAATCCAGTGAATTGATTCCCAAAGATGACCCGCAGACTTATCAATACATCAGTACGGGAAGTACGATCGGTGTATTTCAACTTGAAAGTAAAGGAATGCAGCGACTGATATTGTCGATGCAGCCAAGCCGGTTCGATGATCTCGTTGCATTACTTGCATTGTTTCGTCCCGGACCTTTGCAGAACAAGATGGATGATATCTATATAGAAAACAAAACATCCAATGACTACAAACTGATAAACGATGACCTTAAGACTATACTTGAGTCTACATACGGAGTCATTTTGTATCAAGAGCAAGTCATGCAAATCGCTCAGGTCATGTCAGGATATTCACTCGGAGAGGCGGATATCTTACGCTGGGCGATGGGAAAAAAGGTCAAAAGGGAAATGGAAGTGCAGCGCATTCGTTTCGTTGACGGTGCGCAGAAAAACGGTTATTCACACAAGATCGCAACCCAGGTGTATGACCTCATCGAGAGTTTTGGCGGATACGGATTCAACAAATCGCATTCAGTCGCCTATGCTTTGCTTGCTTATCGAACCGGGTACTTGAAAACTCATTATTGCGCCGATTTTTTATCTGTGTGCATGACCATCGACAATCGAATTGAAGCGATTACAAAAATGTACTCCGATGCAGTCAATCAGCACATTACTATTGTCCCGCCAGATATCAACCAAAGTGAGTACGGTTTTAAAGCAATTGATGATCGCAATGTTCTTTATGGATTAGGTGCATTGCGGCAAATCGGTCATCCGGTCGCCGATGCAATTGTCGCGGCACGTGAATCTGGTGGGAAATTTACCAGTGTGCTTGACTTTTGCCAGCGGGTTGATTTGAGTTATGTCGGCAAAGCCGCCGTCAATGCCTTGATTTGTGCAGGTTCGTTTGACAAAATTGAATCCAACCGAGCGCAGTTGTGCGCTTATCTGGACCAGGACTATGGGTTAGCATTAAAACAGGTTGAAGAACGCGAGCACGGTCAAATGAACATGTTTGGCAGCGAAGAGCTTGCACAGCCCAATGGAAGAAGTCCAGTGCCACAATGGTCACTCGCCAAAAAGCTTCGGGAAGAATACAGAATTCTTGGCCTTTATGCGAGTGGACACCCACTTGAAGTATACAAAAAAGAATTGCGCTCTTTGGACACGCTCCATAAAATCAGTGAGCTCGAATCGAACTCCCAGAATGCTCATATTTGCGGCTGGGTGTCAAATCTACAGACAATTGCATCCAAAAAAGGTGGATACAATGTTTACTTTGACTTAAAAGACTTAACTGGAGAGATATTCGTAACCATATATTCTGAGACATATTCTGCAGGCGCAAACAATATCACAAACAATCAGATGATACTGGTTTCGGGGACATTGTCTCAAGAACGGGAAAATCTGCCTAAAAGGTTCGTTGCCAATGCCTATTTCGACTTGCAATGGCTGCGAAGTTCACCAAGTGCCTGTTTGGTAATTGAACTTGATCACAACAACTGCTGCGCTGATTCATTGTTACAAGCCAAACGGCTTATTGAGAGTAACAGTCAGGGTAAACAGGCTATAGATATCAGATACCAGTCAAAATGCGGATATAAGACGCATTACTCATTGGGTGACGATTGGAGAGTCAACATGAATGAAGATTTTATCAACTCACTAAAAAGTATATTCGGGGAGTCTTCAGTTTGTCCGAATTATTCGAATGTGCAGCTTCACGCACACCGATAGCGATAACATTCTGATTTGAAACTGTACACTTGACAAATCACCACAGGGCAATCCATTGAGCACTACTTTTCTGGAATTTGAGAAATCAATCGCGGAAATCAATGCCAAGATTGAAGAGCTTCGGCGCGTAAACGACAATTCGGAAATTGACCTGTCTGATGAAATTCGTCGTCTGGAACTGCAAAACATACAGCTGACCAAATCGATTTTTTCTTCATTGACGCCGTGGCAGATTACTCAATTGGCACGTCACCCGCTTCGTCCGTACACACTGGACTATATTGAGCGCATTTTTACTGACTTTCAGGAAATGCACGGAGATCGAGCCTATGCAGACGATGCTGCAATCGTCGGTGGGCTGGCTCGTTTCAACGGGATCGGTGTTGCGGTAATCGGCCATCAAAAAGGCAGAGATACCAATTCCAAACTTACTCGCAATTTTGGCATGCCCAGACCAGAAGGGTATCGCAAGGTTCAACGTATTGTCGACCTGGCTGAGCGATTTTCACTGCCGATTTTTACTTTTATAGACACCCCTGGAGCATACCCGGGAATTGGCGCAGAGGAAAGGGGACAGTCTCAGGCAATTGCTTCGAGCTTGCTCGCGTTTATTCAGACACAATGCCCGATTATTACTTCGGTAATCGGTGAAGGGGGCTCTGGCGGAGCGTTGGCAATCGGTATCGCAGACCACATCGCGATGCTCCAATACGCTACTTATTCTGTCATTTCACCAGAAGGCTGTGCATCGATTCTATGGAAAGACGCAGGCAAGGCTGAAGAAGCCGCTGCAGTAATGGGGCTTACCGCCCAGGCTCTGCTGAAACACCAATTGATCGACGCAGTCGTCAATGAGCCTCTCGGCGGCGCACATCGGGATTATGATTTTACCGCAGCGAATTTAAAGCGTGAGTTAGAAAGCGGATTGCAAACCCTGTCGACCTGTACCGTCTCTGAACTTCTAGATAGAAGAAATCAGCGCTTGATGTCGTATGGGGAGTTTACACAATAGTCTGCAAGTTCAAAACAGATGCGATTACGGCAGAATCTACCAGTTGAGCCAAGTATCGCAAAACAGTGAACAGTCTTGATTCGGAAACTTTCTTTGATCATCTTACGGATATTGTTCCCGTAGATCAAAACTCCTTGATTTCAGTTGCCTTTAGCGGTGGTATCGACTCTACGGTATTGCTTCATCTGTTAAAACGCGCACAGGGCGAAAACCGATTCAAACTGAAGGCATTGCATGTTGACCACGCTATCGATCAACAATCGAAGATGTGGCATGATCATTGCAAGGATTTTTGCCGCTCGATTGATGTTCCGTATCAACATACGAGGTTGGCATGGCCAGACAATAAAAAGCAATATGGCGAACATGAAATGCGCGAAGCGCGTTTCGACTGGCTCCGAAAAAAAGTCAGTAGAGGCGACTTGCTGATGACCGCACATCATCTAAACGATCAGGCGGAAACGCTCTTGCAGAATCTAATGCGCGGGTCTGGCGCCAGAGGTCTTTCAGCTATTCAGGAAGTGACACCATTTGGAAACGGACAACTGGTTCGTCCCATGCTGAATTTTTCAAAGGAGCAAATTTGCAAGTATGCAGCCGAACACAATTTGTCTTTTATCGAAGACCCGGCAAACTTGGACCTAACCTACGATCGAAATTACATTCGTCATGTCATCATCCCTTCACTAGCGAAACGGTGGCCTGCTGCAGCAACACAGATTGCGCGTTCTGCATCGTATCTGACAGATGCAAGATCGATGCTAGAACAATTAGGCAAAATAGATATGGAGGCATGCGCTTCGAAAGGCGGAGGTTTTTTCGCCATAGGATATCAGTTGAGCGTAGAGCGCATAAGGGATCTTGAGCGATCACGACAGATAAATCTTATTCGATACTGGACACGAAGTTTCGACCTTGGAGAACCTGGCCGAAACTCACTTGACAATTTAATCGACTCAGTGATTCGAGATGGTGCGAGATACTATGAACTCAGCGGGTTAAATGGGTATCGAATCTGTTGTTATGGTGATAACCTTTATCTAACATCAGACAATAATATTGACACATCTGAAATTAAAATCCCTTGGGATTTGAAACAGGCGCTGTATGTTCCGCAACTGGAGTTGAATCTTGTGCCTGTGACAACATCAGGTGATGGCATTGCAATTGGGACAGATGATGAGATCTTCACCGTAAAGTTTCGAGTCGGAGGAGAGCGTATATTGTTACCAGGCGCTGAGCACTCATCGTGCCTGAAAAAACTCTTCCAACATCACCGGATTCCGCCGTGGGAACGCAATCGGCTGCCGTTAATCTACCGAGGTGATGTGTTGGTTGCTGTAATTCCATGGCTATATGCTTTGCGCTCAAATGCAGGAACTGCAAAGCGAACCGTGAAAGTTTCCGCAGATTATTTATTCTGAAACAATTAATGCACGCAAAACGGTTCTCGTCAATCCGCTTCAGGCAATTGGAGTGAGAGGTTTGTACACCGTGCAGATCATGATTGTTTCAAGTCAGTCATCGGCAATGATCAAACCTCAATTCAGCTTTGTCAATTCACGACAATCACAAGTGCCATTTTTTAAAATTCTGTGAAATCACTGCCGCAAATGTGGTAACCTATTCATCCGTCCAACTTGCTTTTCCTTTAGCAGGTAAACACAGTTCTGTATCTATTTAAATTGCATCGCTGAAGTAATCTAAAGTGCCTAAATTTGTATTTGTAACAGGTGGCGTTGTATCGTCACTTGGTAAAGGCATAGCCTCGGCTTCTGTAGCAGCATTGCTCGAAGCCCGCGGGATATCTGTAACCCTGATCAAACTCGATCCGTATATCAATGTTGACCCCGGGACAATGAGTCCGTTTCAACATGGTGAAGTTTTTGTAACCGAAGACGGAGCGGAAACCGACCTTGATCTCGGACATTACGAACGTTTCGTAAATGTTTCCATGAAGCAGATTAACAATTTTACGACCGGGCGAATTTACGAGCGCGTTATCCGCCGCGAGCGCAGAGGCGATTACCTGGGTAAAACCGTTCAGGTTATCCCGCATATCATCGACGAAATCAAAGCGTGTATTTATGAAGGATCAGGTTCTCACGACGTTGTATTCATTGAAATCGGTGGAACAGTAGGAGACATCGAATCGCTTCCTTTTTTAGAGACGATTCGTCAACTTCGCATCGAACTGGGAAACGAGAATACGCAATTTATGCATCTTACGTTAGTGCCTTCATTGAACTATACAGGCGAAATCAAAACAAAACCAACACAGCACTCGGTCAAAGAGCTTCGAAGCATTGGTATTCAGCCTGACATCTTGCTTTGCAGAACCGAAATTGTTCTTCCCGACTCGGCGAGGAGCAAAATTGCTCTTTTCACCAATGTGGAAGAAAAATGTGTTATTTCGGCATTGACGACAGACAACATTTATTCAATTCCACTGTTGCTGCATGAACAAAAAGTCGATGAGTTGCTCGTGCGTCGAATGCAGCTTGAATCAAAGCCTATTGATTTAGGAGCATGGAAAAAAGTTGTCAATCAAAGTGAGAATTACACAGAGGATCTGACCATCGCGTTTGTTGGAAAGTACATGGAAATTGCTGATTCATACAAATCACTGGCTGAAGCGATTATCCATGCCGGCATGCAGACCAGCACCAAGATTGAGATCCTTTACATCGATGCAGAAGTTTTGGAATCCGAAGGTGTGGAACTTCTTGACAGTTCGGACGCACTTGTCGTTCCAGGCGGATTTGGAAAACGAGGCACCGCTGGCAAAATCAATGCAGTTGAATATGCTCGAAGCCGCGAACTTCCTTTTCTGGGCATTTGTCTGGGTATGCAGATTGCTGTAATTGAGTTCGCGCGCAACGTGCTTTCACTTCACAACGCCAACAGCACTGAGTTTGACGTAAATACGCCGCATCCTGTTATTGCACTTGTATCGGAATGGCGATCGATGGACGGCACTGTTGAAAAACGTACCGAAAACGAAGATCTCGGCGGAACACTTCGACTTGGGGCTCAAGTCGCTAATCTGGAACCGGATTCATTTGCTGCCCAGATATACGGTGAAACCCAGATACGGGAACGTCACCGGCATCGCTACGAATTTAACAACAACTATCGAGCGCTTTTCGAAGAAGCAGGTATGCGTTTTAGCGGTGTATCCAATGAAAACCTGGTTGAATTTATGGAACTGCCTTCACACAAATGGTTTCTTGGCTGTCAATTTCATCCTGAATTTACGTCAACCCCCAGAAATGGCCATCCGCTTTTTACAAATTTTATTGAATCAGCAAGGCAACACAAAAATTCAACTGATTTTTCACAACAGCGCATTGCCAAGTGATCATATCTGAAACTCTCGTAGGCCCTGATCAGCCGCTATTCCTGTTTGCAGGACCGTGCGTGATCGAATCAGCCGCTTTTGCTGTGGATACAGCAGGTCAAATCAAACAGATTTGCGATGAACTTTCAATCCCATTTGCTTACAAATCTTCGTTTGACAAAGCCAACCGAACTTCGGTCGATTCATTCAGAGGCCCGGGCGTCAACGAAGGGCTTGAAATTCTCGCTTCCGTACGGTCACAATTCAACATCCCGGTGCTGACCGACGTTCACTCTCCTGAACAGGTAGAGTTGGCAGCTCAATACGTTGACATTATTCAAACTCCTGCTTTTTTGTGTCGCCAAACCGATCTGATTACTGCAGCAGCGGCATCCGGAAAAATTGTTAATATTAAGAAGGCTCAATTTCTTTCACCTCATGAAATGAAGCACGTCGTCGAAAAGGCCAGACGGGCAGGGGGCAAAGATCGAATACTGGTTTGCGAGCGCGGTGCCAGCTATGGATGGAATAATCTGGTTGTCGACATGCGTTCTTTAGAAATTATGCGGCGAACCGGCTGCCCGGTAGTTTTTGACGCAACACATTCTGTACAACTTCCCGGTGGAAATAATGGATCTTCGGGCGGTCAGCGAGAATTTATACCAACGCTAGCGCGTGCGGCTACTGCTTGTGGAATCTCAGCATTATTTATGGAAACTCATCCAAACCCGGATGCAGCACCTAGTGATGGTCCCAACGCATGGCCACTTTCGTATCTAAAGTCTCTTTTAGAGGATCTGAAAGAAATCGACTTTTTAGTTAAAAACAAAATGACTCACTATTGAAAGCCCGTTTGAATTACTATGAACCGAATCACTGAAGTCAGTGCTATCGAAATTCTCGATTCGCGCGCAAATCCAACCGTTGAAGCTGAGGTAAAACTCGACAGCGGTCACGTTGGACGAAGTGCCGTCCCCTCAGGGGCTTCAACCGGAATTCGTGAGGCCGTTGAATTGCGCGACAACGATAAATCACGTTATTTGGGCAAAGGTGTCCTTAAAGCCATCGCGAATATTAATGAAAAGATCGCACCAGCAATTGTTGGTATGGACCCGTTTGACCAGTCTAGGCTTGATCGTGCATTGATTGAACTTGATGGCACGACAAATAAGGAAAATCTAGGCGCCAATGCCACACTTGCAGTATCCATGGCGACGGTGAGAGCAGCGGCAAGTGCTGCCAAGCTGCCTGTATACGATTACCTTGCCAATGGAACTCGAAAAACTCTACCGATTGGACTTTTCAACATTCTAAACGGCGGGGCTCACGCGAACAATAATATTGATTTTCAGGAATTTATGGTTGTACCGCTTGGTATGGCCAGTTTCAAAGAAGCGTTGCGCTGTGGTGTAGAAGTGTATCACTCGCTAAAAGACATTCTGAATCGTTCCGGCTTCAGTACTGCTGTAGGTGATGAAGGTGGATTTGCGCCCGATCTGCAATCAAATGCTCAAACTTTAGAACTTGTCTGTGAAGCTATTGATCGAGCTGGATACGAACCTGGCTCTCAAGTTGGAATTGCACTTGATGTCGCTAGCTCAGAATTGTATCAAGATGGTAAATATCTTCTGTCGTCTGAAAATCTGTCATTAACTTCTGATCAGATGGTCGATTATTTGGAACAGCTGTGCCAGCGGTTTCCGATTATTTCTATAGAAGACGGGATGGGTGAAACAGACTGGCAAGGATGGAAGACACTCACAAAACGCCTCGGTAAAAAAGTACAATTAGTAGGCGACGACGTATTTGTCACAAATCCTGAGATATTGAAATCCGGAATCGCGTCTATGGTTGGCAATGCAATTTTGATTAAACTGAATCAAATCGGAAGCGTTACCGAGACTTTGGATGCCGTCAGGATTGCTCAGGACGCAAATTATGGAGTTGTTATCTCTCACCGTTCTGGTGAAACAGAAGACCCCTTTATCGCTGACTTCTCAGTAGCCACTGGTGCAGGCCAGATTAAAGCTGGCGCACCATGTCGTGCTGAAAGAACCTCCAAGTTCAACCAACTGCTTCGAATCGAAGCAGCATTAAAAGATGAAGCATTTTTTCCACAATCGCTGACCCAATCATTGAGATGAAAAAATGAGAAGAAATCGTCAAGTTCGAAGGTCAAATTACAATTGGCAATTGATGCTGATATTTTTATTTGCAGCTGCTAATTTGCAGTATTCATTTTGGTATGGTGACAATTCCGTATCATCCCTTAAACAGAAGCACCAACTAATCGCAACTGAGAAAGATGCCAACGAAAAACTCATTGAAGTCAATAACGTTCTAAAAGCAGAAGTAATCGACTTAAGAGACGGCAGCGAAACGATGGAAGAACGGGCTCGCAGAGAACTTGGACTGGTTAAATCTGACGAAAATTTCTATCGCATCATTGAAGCGGATTCGGATCCATCTTTACAAAGTTCACAGCGATCTGAAAATCAGTGATTTGAGTTGGTTAGAGTCGCACCAAACTTACCACACTTAAGTCGAAACTCACAAACCAGGTTACCGATTAAATTGGTAACTATTACGATGTGTTTTTATTGAGTTGCGGAATTGTATAGGGCATCTGATCGACACTAAGACGTATTGGTGTTGCGTTTTCGAGTTTCAATTCATTCGCACCAAGAAATCTCAGCGGTAAAGACACCAGCAGACGCTGAGTTCCATCGTCATGTTCAAGCTGTGACTCAACAACCGTTCCAGTCTGATTTCCCGGGATGTCCGAACATTCGATTTTAGTCCCAACGGTGATAGTAGTTGCCGACTCGCAAGTTGCCTGAAACATTCTGTGGTTAACGCCACCTTTGTAATGCAGTCTGGCGACAATCTCTTGTCCAGGGTAGCATCCTTTGACAAAACTGACCGCACCAATTAAGTCCAGATTCACAGCTTGCGGCACATACTGTTCGTGGTTTGCTTTCCTTATCCATGCAATGGCGGCATAGACATCCTGTAAAAACCAGTTGGCGGCTTGTGGTTGAATATTATGAGAACTGATGGATTTTTCATTCGCCAGTATGACAAATCTCTGAGATCTTCCGGGTAAACGCACAGTTTTACATTGGTGATACAAACCTGTTTCGAGATCATTGTCAGGTAATTGAACATCAGATTCTATGCTGTCAGCAGCACCTTGAATCCCATATGCTGTCATACCACACAACGTCTGGATGTCGACTTTATCCCGAAAAACAAAAATTTTCAATCGATTCACAAAATCATCGACAAGATCGCTTGCTAGAATGAGGTAATAGTTATTCTCGCCATCCAAAATGATGATGAAATTAGCGATAATGCGACCTTTGGGTGAAAGATAAGCGCCGAAAGAAGCTTTCGTACTTGTCACTGCATGCATATCGTTTGTCAATTGTCTCTGAAGAAATGAAAACGCATCTTCACCAGAAATTTGAACGACAGAAAAAAAATCAAGTTGTGTAAATCGCATTTTTTATACAACCATTTTTACGCAATAGCTTGCCGATAAAACTCAATTAAACCAATTTACAAAAAAGTAATTGCTCGTCTTTATGGAAATAGGTGTTGTATCGTAAGGGCAAATACATTAAGCCAATGCAATCGATCATCATTTCTACGACTTGGTTAATTTATTCTTGCAGGTAAAGGAATTGACAACAAAATTGAATCGTACAACGGCCGATCAGTACGTTGAAAGTGTTGGTTCTTGTATAGCATCGACTCGGCATGTGCAGGCTATGCCAAGGTAGCTTCTATCAAGTCATTGCCTGGCTTGGAATTGTGTCTTTTGAAATATTAAAGTGTCCAAGGTTTTAGAATCATTGACCGGAACAGCTGTTTATCTTTTTTCGGAGTGAATCAACCTGTTCGCGATTGAGTCTCGTTAACTCGACAATCTCATCGGATTTCATACCCCTTAGCAGCAATTTTGCCGCGACCTCTTCATGACCTTTTTCAATGCCTTGTTCAATGCCTTGTTCAATACCTTTTTCAATGCCTTGTTCAATGCCTTTTTTTAAACCTTCTTCCTGAAGTTCATCTATAGCTGACATCACCATCTGTTTTTCCTCTGGCGTTCTGGTTTCAAAACTCGATTTCTCTAAACGGTCGGCCAATGCGAGTGAATTGTTGACTTTCGTATAAAGTCGACTTGAAATGTACAGGCTTTTACCAAAAGGCAGCTTCTATTGAAACGCTACTTATCTTGGAATTGTGTCTTTTGGAATATCGAAGTGTCCAAGGTTTTAGAATCATTGTCCGGAAGAGCCGTTTATCTTTTTTCGGAGTGAATCAACCTGTTCGCGATTGAGTCTCGTTAACTCGACAATCTCATCGGATTTCATACCCCTTAGCAGCAATTTTGCCGCGACCTCTTCATGACCTTTTTCAATGCCTTGTTCAATGCCTTCTTTCCGACCTTCTTCCCGAAGTTCATCTATAGCGGACATCACCATCTGTTTTTCCTCTGACGTTCTGGTTTCAAAACTCGATTTCTCAAAACGGTCGGCCAATGCGAGTGAATTGTTGACTTTCGTATAAAGTCGACTTGAAATGTACAGGCTTTTACCAAGGCAGCTTCTATCGAAACGCTACTTATCTTGGAATTGTGTCTTTTGGAATATCGAAGTGTCCAAGGTTTTCGAATTATTGACCGGAAGAGCCGTTTATCCTTTTTCGGAGTGAATCGACTTGTTTGCGGTTGAGTCTCGTTAACTCGACAATCTCATCAGACTTCATACCCTTTAGCAGCAATTTCGCCGCGACCTCTTCTCGACCTTCTTCCCGACCTTCTTCCCGAAGTTCATCTATAGCTGACATCACCATCTGTTTTTCCTCTGGCGTTCTGGTTTCCAAACTCAATAACTCTGGTAGTTTTATACCCTTATTGTAACTGTAAATATACTTCAACAACAATTTCACCATGCGTTGGCGGTCTTGCTCAGGCACAAACTTGATGCGCTCCATCAACTCCTGCCAATCGCTTGCGTCATAGTCGCGCACTATCGTCATCGCTCTGACTACAGCATCGATGTTGGTCTCTTTTACCTGTCTTTGCCTATCGAGCTCGAGCAGATCAATCAACACAGACTTGAAATTTACTGCATATTCACTCAACACATCTAAGTGTTCACTCGATATGCTGGTAAAGTGATCGCGGAATTCGATTGATGTACGCTTGTCTGATGCCGCATGGCGAACCACAATCGGTATGATCAGCGACGTAAAGTCATCGTCCAAATACCGCAGAAACTGATATTGCGCAAGCTGTTTTACCAACCCCTTGTCTTTAAAGCTCTTGTGCTCAAACATCAGGATAATGCTCGCCATGCGATGGGAGTCTTTTAGCTTTACACGGTACTCCAGATCGCTTCTTTTTATATTGAATTCATCCGCAGATATAACCGGAGTTGCCAACTCCAGCGTTGACCAATCGACAATTTCATATAACGCTTTCGGGCAGGCGATTCTCATTAAGGTCAAAAGATAGGCAATGATCTTGAATACATCATAGAAGAAGTCATTATGGATATTGGAATCTGGCTTGTCAGGTGACGATGAAGATTTGGACTTTGACATGATAAACACCTCAAAAAGTAGAGAAAACGAATGGCAGACATTGCTGACTTTATTGGTGATAAAGCGGCAATGCAAATATGAAACGAACCGCTGCACGAATGCCTGGCACCTGCGCGCCTGCGTCACTCGTGAGTAATGATCTTTGCTTGCCAGTATAGCATTGGCGGGTAGAAATACAAAAAAATGGGCGAAAAAAGTTTTTTACATCGATTTTAGCTTGTGCTTGGCGCATTATGAAAGGTTCGAAATTCACAGGCAGTTCTGTGAATTGAACTTGCTCGATCTTCCAAATTACTTTCACTGTGGCTATGGAATCACTGTCAGCGAAAAAAATTACTGTGGTTTAAAGTTGGTTGGCAATACAATATCTTTGATAATTGAATAATAATATTCGACAACAAATACACCCGCCAAGTGAACACCAAACGAACTATGGAACACCGTGAACAAGTACGCAATGAAACTCGAAGCGCTGTTCAACCCCTTGATCATGAAACAAATAACAGTTCTGATCACGAACATCACACATCGCACAACAAGTCGAAAAAGCGTCTTGACCCCACTCGTTATGGCGATTGGGAAAAGGAGGGAAGGTGCATAGACTTCTAAGACGACGGATGAACGACTCAACCCTTTGTTGGGAAAGAAATTTACCGCAGCAATCAAAACCTTCGACTGCCAGTTCATGTGCTGATCGACTTTAGAGTGACATTATTGGCATGGACTACTCAAATCGACCACTATCTCCTCACTTACAAGTCTACCGACCTCAACTGACGTCGGTTTTCTCAATTCTGCACCGAATCAGCGGTGTTATTCTTTCACTCGGTGCTGTCTTGATTGCGGTGTGGCTCAATCTTTTGGCATATGACCGGGAAATGTTCGAAACAATTTATCGCGTTCTGGGCACAATTTTTGGGCGAGCGTTTCTATTCATCTGGACTGTGACACTTTTCTACCACCTTTGTAACGGAATTCGCCACCTTTTTTGGGATGCTGGCAAGGGCTTTGAATTACGACAGGTATATCTAAGTGCATGGGCGGTGTTGGCAGCTACAGTCATTTTAACTATGGTCGTCTGGGGGGTTGGATATGCACTGTGCTGATAAAGGACAGAAGCAATGAGGTTTCAGTCACCATTGGCTCGGGTGATCGGTCTAGGCTCGGCTAAAGAAGGCGCGTCGCATTGGTGGTGGCAGAGATTATCTGCAATCGCACTGGTGCCGCTGTCGATGTGGTTTGTCTTTTCGGTAGCATCGTTTTCCGGCAAGTGTGCCGCAGATGTAGACTTATGGCTTTCGTCATCGTGGACATCGACACTGATGATCGCATTTGTGGTTTGTCTTTTCTACCACGCACAGCTGGGGATGCAAGTTGTTCTGGAAGACTACGTGCACAATGAAGCGGCCAAAATCGTTCTGATATGGGCAGTTAAGTTTTTATCAATACTCTTGGTTATATCCAGTACGGTTTCGATTCTGCAGATCGCCCTTCAGTAGTATCTGTTTGTTATGAACATCACCTCCTATGAATTTGTTGATCACAATTATGACGTTGTGGTGGTCGGCGCAGGCGGAGCTGGATTACGTGCCACGTTCGGTTCTGCTTATGAGAATTTATCCACAGCCTGTATAACCAAAGTCTTTCCTACAAGAAGTCATACTGTCGCCGCACAAGGAGGTATCAGCGCTGCGCTTGGCAATATGAGCGAAGACGACTGGCGATGGCACATGTATGACACGGTTAAAGGCTCAGACTGGCTTGGTGATCAGGATGCCATCGAATATTTGTGCCGCGAAGCACCCGATGCAGTCATCGAACTCGAGCACTACGGAGTACCATTTTCCCGTACCGAGGATGGGAGAATTTATCAACGGGCCTTCGGCGGAATGACCACTCATTTCGGAGAAGGGCAGGCAATGAGAACCTGTGCGGCCGCGGACCGTACCGGGCACGCAATTTTGCACACTTTGTATCAACAAGCACTAAAACACCGCGCCGAGTTTTACATTGAGTATTTTGCTCTCGATCTACTTATGCACGATGGAGAATGCCGCGGAGTATTAGCCTGGAATCTAGAAGACGGAACACTGCACAGGTTTAATGCAAAAATCGTCATGCTGGCAACCGGAGGGTATGGACGTGCGTATTTTTCATGTACGTCTGCCCACACCTGCACCGGTGATGGCAACGCAATGGCATTGCGTGCTGGCATACCACTCCAAGACATGGAATTCGTTCAATTTCACCCGACAGGTATTTACGGTTCCGGATGCCTGATCACCGAAGGTGCAAGAGGTGAAGGCGGATATCTGACCAATTCAGACGGTGAACGGTTTATGGAACGTTATGCACCGAATGCAAAAGATTTGGCATCAAGAGATGTCGTCAGCCGTTCTATGACAATGGAGATTAATGCAGGAAGAGGAGTGGGATCGAACAGCGATCATATACACTTGCATCTCGAACACCTCGGACCGGAAGTCATTCAAGAACGGCTGCCCGGGATAACAGAAACCGCCCGAATTTTTGCTGGTGTAGATGCGACAAGCACACCGATCCCGGTAATTCCGACAGTTCACTATAACATGGGAGGCATTCCAACCAACCACCGTACTGAAGTTGTTACTCAAAAACACGGAGACAATAACTTTCTGGTTCCAGGTTTGATGGCGATCGGGGAAACCGGGTGCGTTTCGGTCCATGGCGCCAATCGTTTGGGATCCAACTCTTTGCTTGACCTGGTGGTATTTGGACGAGCCGCAGCAATTCACGCAAAGAAAATCATACAATCAAGTGATGCGAAACGATCGTTGCCTCGAAATATTGAAGAAAAGGCAATCGATCATTTTGACCGTATTCGCTATAGTTCTGGTTCTACCAAAGTCGCAGAAATTCGCTTGAACATGCAGCAAGTCATGCAAAGTCATTGCGCAGTATTTCGAACCGAGGAACTGCTTAGGGAGGGCACGGAGAAAATGGTCGAAGTGTGGAAAAGTCTGGCAGATATGAGAACTGCTGACCGTTCAATGATATGGAATACGGATTTAGTTGAGGCGCTTGAACTTGATAATCTGGTGCGACAGGCGTTGACGACGATATTTTCGGCTGTAAACCGCAAAGAAAGCCGCGGTGCCCATGCCAGAGAAGACTACCCCGACCGTGATGATGACAATTGGATGAAACATACGCTGTCATGGCTAGACGACTCAGGTAAGGTTACGCTAGATTATCGCCCGGTTCATCTGTACACGCTGAGCGATGATGTGAATCTGATCGCTCCAAAAGCACGCGTGTACTGACTGCAGAAAAGGAGTTTTTATTGTGGCGCAATTCACTTTACCGAAGAATTCGAAAATCTCAGACGGAACGCTTTATCCGGCACAAGAGTCGGTTAAGAACAAAAGAACGTTCAAAATATATCGTTGGAGCCCAGACGATGACAACCTTCCGACAATCGACACCTACGAGTTGGATGAAGATAACTGTGGATTGATGGTGTTGGATGCGCTAATCAAGATTAAAAATGAAGTTGATTCAACACTGACTTTTCGAAGATCATGCCGTGAAGGGATCTGCGGGTCGTGCGCCATGAATATCGACGGAACAAACACACTGGCATGTATCAAACCGATCAGCGAAATCAAATCAACTGTAAAGATATACCCGCTGCCACATTTACCGGTTGTTAAAGATCTGGTTGCGGATCTGACACATTTCTATGCACAATACGCGTCGATCAAGCCGTGGCTGCAAAGACAGTCTCCACCTTCTGCAAGTCGGGAAAGCTTGCAGTCTATTGAGGAACGAGCCGAGCTGGATGGATTATATGAGTGCATACTTTGCGCTTGCTGCTCAACAAGTTGTCCAAGTTATTGGTGGAACTCCGATCGTTATCTTGGACCTGCAATACTGTTGCAAGCATATCGCTGGATAGCTGACAGCCGCGATGAAGCGATCGGCGATCGCCTCGACGAGTTGCAAGACCCTTTTCGACTCTACCGCTGTCACACAATAATGAACTGTACAAATACCTGCCCGAAACATCTTAATCCGGGTAAGGCTATCGCAGAAATCAAGAAGCTGCTGGCAATTCGAAAATGACCGGTCATGCCAGACTTGTTGCGCGAGCAAAAAAATCGCACTTTATGGAAATGCAGGCAAGGTACGCGGGAATTGGAACTGGTTCTTTGCGGATACGCACAGTCTCACTATGACTCACTTAGCCAACAGCAGCGGCAACTGTTCGATCAGTTGCTTGACTTTAGCAATGCCGAATTGAACGATTGGCTGCTATTGGGGGCGCAAACCTATGACGAGTGTTTTACCGAATTGATAGAAAATATCCGCTCACACAAGACTCACACAAATCACTTTTGAAGCGCTTTGCGTTCCACTGTTTCAAGTCAAAACCTTGCACCAAAGACTTTTGTGCGAGTCAATCATCAATGAAAATAATATGAAAATCATAGACACCGCCCAGATACCGCGCGAACTGCTGCGTGGCCGAATCATGCTCGAATTGCCGCAATACAACAAAGGCAACGCGTTCACGGAATCGGATCGGCTGGAATACGGACTGTTGGGGCTATTGCCTTATAACGAAGAGACAATTGAAGCACAGCTTGAGCGCGCCTACCGTGCATATCAAAACAAACATTCGGCTTTGGAACAGCATATCTACCTTCGACAACTGCAAAATTTCAATGAACGGCTTTATTTCAAACTGATTATCAAACATGCTGCCGAGATGCTTCCAATCATCTATACACCGACAGTCGGGGAAGCGTGTCAATACTTCTCAGATATCTATCGCAAACCTCAAGGACTGTTTCTAAACTACCCGGAACGCGAGCACATTGATCAAATTCTCGACAATGTTGGGAATATAGACTGCGAGGTCATCGTAATTACCGATGGCGAAGCGATTCTTGGGATTGGTGATCAGGGCGTAGGCGGCATGGGAATTCCAATAGGCAAACTCAGTCTTTATTCCGCTTTAGGCGGAATTGACCCCAAGAACACTTTGCCGATTGTTTTGGATGTGGGCACGGACAACCAAGTGCTGCTCAACGATCCGCTGTATGTCGGTTGGCGACACGAACGGCTTCGAGGCCAGGAATATGATGATTTTGTAGAATTGGCACTGACCCGTATTCATGACAGGTGGCCAGATGCAGTCATTCAGTTTGAAGATTTTGGAATGCCCAATTCGCAGAATTTGCTTAACAGGTACATCGATCGGTTATGTTGTTTTAACGATGATATTCAAGGTACTGCATCTGTAACACTCGGATGTCTTGTCGCTGCTAGCAGAGCAACCGGTGTGCCGCTTAGTGAATCGAACATCGTTATAGTAGGAGCAGGTGCAGCCGGAACAGGAATTGCTTTCGGTTTGGTATTTTCAATGACACAAGCCGGATTGGACCTAGATTCAGCACAACGTCGAATTTATATGATCAACAGAGATGGGCTGATACACTCAGGTTCTGACCGCATAATGCAAAGTCAGCGACCTTTTGCCCGAGACCTGTCAGAATTATCTCAATGGCAAAGCGGATATCAACTCGCAGATGTCATCGAAAATGTCAAACCCAATATTCTAATTGGCGTCAGTGGGCAATCGGGAATGTTCACAAAAGAATTGATCACTCAAATGGCGGCTCATGTAGAGCAGCCATGTATATTCCCGCTTTCAAATCCTACAGTGAAATCTGAAGCCCACCCGGAAAACTTAATTCAATGGACCCAAGGGCGAGCTTTAGTCGCAACCGGAAGTCCATTTGTACCGGTTCGTCACAATGGCACCAGTTATGACATTGCACAATGTAATAACGCTTATGCTTTCCCAGGCATTGGATTGGGGTTATTGGCAATCAAGGCAAGGCGAGTCACCAACGAGATGTTCACAGCTGTTGCCAACGTGATTGGCAACGCTGAGCCAAATGTTCGCAAACCGGGCAATTCCCTGCTGCCTCCACTAAGTGGGATTCGTTCTCTGAGCCGAGATATTGCTATCGCTGTGGCTAACGTTGCGATTCAGCAGGGTCTGAATAATGTTGAAGTCGAAACTTCGGTAGAAGAGCTTATCGACGCCAAAGTTTGGAACCCAACTTACTCGTCCGAGTAAATTCAATACGTTTTTTATCTTGGTTGCGACTCGTTGCTGTTAATGCGGGGGTCTAAGACAGTATTGACTGCACCTTGTGATAAGGTTTCCGGATAGTCGAGAACATAATGCAAACCGCGGCTTTCACGGCGTTCCAATGCACAGCGGACGATCAATTCGGCTGTCTGAATTAAGTTTCTCAGTTCGATTAGATCTCGATTTACGCGAAACTGGCTATAAAACTCCCGAACCTCTTCGCTTAGGAGTTCAACGCGCCGCAAAGCTCGCCGCAATCGTCTTTGGGTGCGAACAATTCCAACATAATCCCACATAAATCTGCGCAACTCATCCCAATTGTGTGAGATGACAATCAATTCATCAGGGTCAGTGACTTGGCTTTCATCCCAATCTGGAACGTCGACATCAACGACACAGCTTTCCGATTGATTGTCAAAAATATGTCGAAACGACGCGTCGGCAAGAACAATGCATTCCAACAGAGAGTTACTGGCGAGACGGTTGGCGCCGTGCAGTCCGCTGTTGGCACTTTCACCAATGCAATATAAACCGGCAAGATCTGTGCGGCCGTTTAAGTCAACAACAACACCGCCGCAAGTATAGTGCGCGGCCGGTACAACAGGAACCGGCTGCTTTGTCATATCGATCCCCAACTCCAAGCATCTGTTTGCTATTGTCGGAAAGTGGCTTTGTATCCACTTCGAAGGTTTCATGGAGATGTCGAGATAAACACAGTCGTATCCGCCGACTTTCATTTCATGATCGATTGCTCGGGCAACAATATCACGCGGCGCAAGTTCCTGTCTTGTGTCGTACTTATGCATGAATCCAGAACCGTCAGGAAGAATCAGTTTTCCGCCTTCTCCACG
The DNA here is from genome assembly GCA_965214785.1 of Arenicellales bacterium. Lineage (GTDB taxonomy): Bacteria > Pseudomonadota > Gammaproteobacteria > Arenicellales > JAJDZL01 > JAJDZL01. The sequence continues at coordinate 765,155 of OZ243975.1, forward strand.
TACCGCTTCTGATATCAAAAACGACTTGGCATGAGGGTGATACAAGCATGTGGGGTGAAACTGAACGAATTCCATATTGGCCACACGGCAGCCGCTTCGCCATGCCATCGCGATGCCATCACCTGTCGAAGTGTCAGGATTGCTAGTGTACAGATACGTCTTCGAAGCACCGCCTGTTGCCAGTACCACAGCATTCGAAATTATCGTTAGAACTGTTTCGTTTTCAATGTTTAATGCATACAGTCCAATACATCGATTTTCTGCATCGAAGTGCCCAAGTCGATGTGTCGTGATCAGTTCTATTGAGATTAATTTCTCATAAACTGTGATATTCGGATGTGAACGGATTTTTGACTCCAGTGTTGTTTCAACCGTTCGCCCGGTTGCATCAGCCGAGTGAATCACCCGTCTGGCACTGTGACCGCCTTCCTGGGTCAAGTGAAACTCTTCAGGGTGTCCGGACTTCTCATCGCGATGGGAAAATACAACTCCGTTGTCCAGCAGCCACTGAATTGACTGAGGACCCTTTTTAACCACAAATTCGACTGCCTCCTCGTTGCATAATCCACAACCCGCACTTAATGTATCGTGAATATGCGCATTGAAACTGTCTTTTAGGTCCCATACAGCAGCAATGCCACCTTGGGCGTAATAGCTGGAATTTTCGATCAGTTCTTCTTTGGTAAGAACCGCGACATCATAACCCGCATCAGCGCATTTCAGTGCAGTTGCCAACCCTGACAAGCCACTGCCAACGATTGTGATGTAATGGTTATGACGTGTCGATCGATTCACGGGCTGCTCGGTGCAAAGGATATGCGGAAAACTAGCATACGGAAGTATCTTTCAAGGTAAGTTCTATAATTCGAAATGAGACTATAAAAATCATCAGACAGGTAGCGCAAAGCATCTGCATTTTTCCGACTTACGATATGAAGTTTGTCTATCAACCTTTCGTTGAAATTGTGTTGCTGCTGATGCTAACGGTCGGTGATTTATCGCATTACATTGTAATTGACCTGAAATGACAAGAACATTTTCCAGCAAAAATGGTCTAAACCCATCAATGAGAATGGACAAGAATGTCCACGCGTAAGTTGTGATTGTATGACGGATATACCCACATCCAATCCAGAAAATACGCCGGAGCAGATACTGCTAAAAAGAGCCGTTGATGGTGATGAGCAGGCTTACAATTTGCTCGCTGAGTTGTACCGACCCAGAATCCACATTTGGGTGCAAGGGTTAGAGCGAAAATATTTGAATGGATCCAGTCTGCGAGGAGATGAAACACAAGACATCGTTCAAGATGTATTAATTAAATTTTGGAGAAACATACACCAGTTCAAAGGCGACAGCAAGCTTTCTACCTGGCTTTTTTCCATTACCAGAAATCATTTCAAAAACCAGATAAAAAAACATGCGAAACACGAAAAGAACATTTCAATACAGGAAATCACCCACAGAATAGACAACGATGTAGTGCATGAGCAGACCAGATATCCAGAATCGATTCTTGACAGAGCTGACCCGGAAAGCCATTATGAAGCAAAGGAACAAGTCAACAAGATGTTTGAGATTATCGAAGGGTTGCCTGATGCTTTACAAGAAGTTTTTATGCTTCGCGAACGTGATGAATTGACATACCAACAGATAGCCGAACAAACAAATATCCAGCTTGATACGGTAAAAACTCGCTTACACAGAGCCAGAAAAATGATTTATTCCCAGCTCCAGCAATGGACCGACAACACTTCAGGAAAATAACCGATGAAAACCGAATTTGACCAACAACTTTCTGCTTTGGTCGATGGCGAACTTGACGATCACACTCAAGAGCTTCTTCTTGCTGAAGTTGCTAAAGACGATGATTTGCGTGATCAGTTCCTCAAACTCCAACTTATGCGTCAGGCTGTGCGCGGACAGTGTTCTGCGTCTTACCTGAGAAAGTCTTTTGAAAACGAAAGTGACTTCAACAGTGTTGCTGAGCACACTTCGAAGCAGCCACAAAAGAAACAATCCAGATTGCCTGAACTTATGCAAAATTTGTTTTTTCCTGGACAGGGGAGACTTCGGTGGGCTGCCGGTGTGAGCGTGGCAATCGCTATTGGGTATTTTTCACACGATCTTGTTGAGCAGCAAATCTTCAATTCCGCTACTGTAACCCAGCAAACTGTGGCATACAACCACGACAGCTGGCAGTTTTCATCAGATAACGGATCATCAAGAATCGAAAACTATCTCAACCAATCTCTTTTGAGTCTTGGTGATACCTCAAGTGTATTGAACCTCAACAGCAAAACCAATGCTTTGCTTGTCAGTTACAACACACAAAACCAGTAAGATTGAAACGTCCCATATCAGTGCCCGTTGTGAGTAAGAAAATCCCAATTGTTTTTACGGCAATTTTATTGGCTGTGAGCTTGTTAAAAGTCGCAGCAGCCGACGATATACAAGACGTTTTGACTGAACTCGCACACGCAGCGAGCACAACGAGTTACACAGGCACGCTTGTCTATACGCGCGGAGCTGAGTCAAAAACCATGAAAATCGCTCGAGTTGTAGACAACAATGGCTTCCAAGAGCGGATTTCAGCACTCGACGGTGCTCCATCGGAAATTTTTCGTACTAACAAAGGTGTCTGGTGTTATTTTCCAGATCGCAACGAAGGATTCTATAAACCCAGTGACAAGCCTTTGAACAGAATAGTTGACGTCAATTTTCCCAATACCCAAGGGGTTGCCGAGTTGTATCTTATGAACTCAATCGGTCGTGAGCGAGTCGCAGGCCGTTGGGCTACTCGAACTTCTCTAACTGCTCAAGACGAATATCGCTACAGCCTGCAACTGTGGATCGATGAGACAACCGGAATGGTTCTTCGTTCAGATTTGATGGATCATTCTTCTAATGTGATTGACAGCTACAAGTTCGCTGACATTCAAATTTACAAATCTGCACCTCAAGTGCCGTTACAACCCACATTCTCTGGCAAAAATTTCCGGTGGTCCTTCGCATCAGCCAGCGTTGTCAAAGACGGTCAGACTGATTTTCTGTGGAGATTAAAACGGGTGCCAGATGGGTTTATGGAAGTCGAGCATATTGAGAACTCATCATCTATTTCGAGCAGCGAACAGTGGGTTTATTCAGATGGTCTTGCATCGGTAATGATCACAGTTGAAAGATTCGACAACTCTTCGGAAAATCCCAAGTTTGAAGGGGCAAGTCAACTTGGTGCTGTAAACGCATTCGGCAGAATGATAAATGAATACCAGATTACAGCGATGGGAGAAGTCCCTGCCGACACCGTATACGAATTCGCCCATGCTGTGTACCGCATGAACTGACAGTTAATGAGCTGTTCATACAGTTTAAGTCATCTGAGTTTTAACACAAACGCGCTACCCCTCGTGTTCGCTGACAGTCAAACAATAGTTACGACGCACATCTTTATGGCATAAATGAATCGCTGTTCAATTCACCACCAAAGCGCGTATTGTGGGGGATTGTCTGCGTTATAATTTCGCTGTGAGTTGACTTTATTGTGTAATCAATAGCATCACAGCCACCACTAGTCAATTTTGCACCACTTTCCGCAAAAAGGTGAGTTTTCTTTTTATTTACATCTCTGCATTGATTTGACAAATCGTTGTTGTCAAACAAGACAAAGCCAATGCAGTTGCGCATCTGAACTGAATTAATCGCGTGAATTTATGAACTTCGAATTAATACTGGCTATAACACTGGCTGTTACCGGACTGATTTGGCTGATTGACTTGGTCAGCAGATTGTTTAGAAGACTGAGCACCGCAGGTGGGCCGCCCGACGCACATCCAAAGCGGGTATCGTGGGTTGTAGATTTTGCAAGATCTTTTTTTCCGGTATTATTGATTGTTTTCGCTCTGCGCTCTTTTGTGGTGGAGCCGTTTCGAATTCCATCAGGATCCATGCTTCCTACACTGAAAATTGGAGACTTTATTCTGGTGAACAAATATCGTTACGGCGTGCGATTGCCCATTGTAAATGACAAGTTAATTAACGTAGGCGCACCTCAGTACGGCGATGTAATGGTATTTCGTTATCCGCATGACGAATCGGTCAACTATATCAAGCGAGTCATCGGTTTACCAGGTGATCGAGTTTCATATGCCGACAAGACTCTTTCAGTCAATGGACAGGTAGTTCAGCAGGAAGTTGTCGGTGACTATTCAACGATTCAGAAAGTCAACGACCGTCAGCGCAGACTGGAACTGAGCATTTTTCGGGAGTCTTTTGGCGATAAGGACACACATCAAATTCTTCACGATGAAAAAAGACCACCGCTAGATTTGGATTTTATTGTGCCTGAAGATCAGTATTTTGTTATGGGAGACAATCGCGACCATAGCAATGACAGTCGGTATTGGGGATTCGTTCCTCAAGACAACATAATTGGCAAAGCTTTTCTTGTCTGGTTCAGTTGGGACTATGCCGGTGGAAATGGCGTACACTGGGAGAGAATCGGTTCATCTATTGAATGATCCAAACCTTGACCACACAAAAGTAGTCGAACAGGTTCAGCTCTTCGTGCGGTCATCGGTCGCGTCGATAAGTATCAAACAGAACCGCACAAACAATCTCGAATCATTGTGGATACAGACAAACTGGTCAAATTTTCTGACATCATTCAGTATGCCTTCGACGATTTGACGCTCTTAGAACGTGCCTTGACACACAGCAGTACGGGACAGGAGCACAACGAACGACTTGAATTTCTAGGTGATGCGGCCCTTGGAATCGTTGTTTCAAAGTTCCTGTTTTTACGGTTTCCAGATGCTACAGAAGGGGAGTTAACCTGGCTTCGTTCGCAAATTGTAAACAACACGACTTCATTGAGCAGTATCGGTGAATCAATTCCACTGATGCCGTATTTGAAAGTAGACAAAGGATTCCCGATGAGTAACAAGCGTGCTCGTGGAAATCTGCTCGCAGATGCAGTTGAAGCATTGATCGGCGCAATCTACTTAGATGGGGGACTCGCAGCGGCTCAAGAGTTTATAGAAAATCAATTTTCATCGATATTGGAAAACGCAACTCTCGATGTGAAGAGAAGTTCCAAATCACTGCTTCAGGAACACTTGCAAAAAATGGCACAATCTGTACCTCAATATGAAACGATCGAACAAAGTGGACAATTACATGCGCCGCGTTTTGTAGTGACATGTCGAATCGAGTCATTCGACATAACAGTAAAAGGAGAAGGTGGCAGCGTTAAGGAGGCAGAACAAAAAGCTGCAGCTAAAGCATATGAGCAACTTAGCAGACAAACCTGATACTCCTGATTTTCGAGCAGGCATGATTGCTTTGGTCGGACGACCAAATGTAGGAAAGTCTACGTTGCTCAATTATTTGTTAGGCCAAAAGGTGAGCATAACGTCACGAAAAGCGAATACTACTAGAAATCGCATTATCGGAATTGCAAATGAGCAGCACTGTCAGTATGTGTTTGTAGATTTACCGGGGATTGACAATCGTCCAAAACGTCTTGTAGAACGCTCTTTGCACAAAACAGCAACATCCAGTATCAGTGGTGTGGACTTGGTTTTGTTGCTTGTGGAATACAAAGGGTGGCAGCAGCAGGATTTCAAAATTTGGAAACAGATTTCGCAACATGCAGTTCCCTGCGTTGTTGTCATCACGAAGATTGATCGGATGACGGACAAATCTCAATTGCTTCCGATTATGCAAGAAATATCTCAACAAACCGGAATTAATGATATTGTTCCGGTTTCAGCATTAAGAAAAGAGAATCTCAGCGACTTGAAACGAACATCTGCACGATTCTTGCCAATCAGTCAACCGCTTTTTCCACCCAATTACGTCACAGACAAAGATGATCTTTTTTTTGCATCTGAACTCATTCGTGAACAGGTATTTCGAACTTATGGAGACGAAGTTCCATATTCGTGTGCCATTGAACTTGAACACTATGAGATAGTCGAGGATGTGCTGCACATCGATGCGTTAATTTGCGTCGAAACAGCCGGACAAAAACGAATCATTATCGGCTCCGGCGGACAAAAACTCAAACGTATCGGCAGCGAAGTCAGGAAAAATCTTGAAGCCCGGTTGGAAACGAAAGTCTTCTTGAAGTTGTGGGTGAAAGTTCGCTCTCAGTGGACCAACAATGAACAAATGATTCACCGTTTCGGATACTCACATATGGAGTGATCGATGCGCGTGTCAAATGAACGGTGTTATGTGCTGCATTCGGTTCCATACTCAGAATCCAGCTTGGTGGTAAACTTCTTTTCGGAAAATTACGGCCGAATCAACCTTCTGACAAAAGGCGCACGCAGAGTAAAATCCCAGTTCCGCGGACTGATCCGTCCGTTTGTATTGCTAAAAGGCAGTTGGAAAGGTAAGGGTAACGTCCCTGTTCTTATCAATTTAACCAGTGATGCTGGTGCTTTTCAGATATCCGATCAGGTTTATTATTGCTGCACTTATCTAAACGAACTCATCATGCGTCTTTTGGCCGACAGAGATCCGCATCAAGAGTTATTCGGAATTTATGAATCCACGTTGGATTCACTTATTGTTGAACATACAGAGCCTTTTACTGCACTTCGCATTTTTGAAAAGAATCTTCTGCAGCAGTTGGGTTATGAGTTGGTTCTTACAACCGAGTCTGACCGCAAGACACCGATTGATGCACACGACTACTATCTCTACGATTTTGGCAGTGGGCCGATTCGATCAAGCAGCAAAGAACCAGCATCTTTCTCGGGAAGAACCTTGATGGCAATCAGTCAGGGAGAGTTTGTTACGGAGCAGACAAAAACTGAAAGCAGAAAATTTATGGAAACGGTATTGGCTCACCATCTCGAAGGAAAACGAATACACAGTCGCGGAATATACGGTCAAACGCTTCGAAAAACATAGAGAGTATAGCATTCGCTATTTTTTGCGCTGCGCAGCAAATCCCGGTGGAAGTTTTCCCAGGTCTCCTTCTCCGAACAGAAAACCGAGCATATGCTGCTCGATTAATTTTTGGGTGTCCAAGTCTCCAGTGGTCATCTGGTTTTCATTGATAATGGTAACAAGGCGTTCCAGCCATTGTTTCCATCCTTCTCGCGAGACATTTTCGAGAATTCTCTGACCCAATTCACCAGGATAGGGAGGCGCGTCTAACGCTTCGGCTTTTTCATTCAGTACAACACAGTCAACCAGTTTAGGCATGGCAGTTTCCTTGTCTCAATAGATGATGGTGAAGCTTGGAATATAGATTAACGACAAAGTGCGCCTTGTTCAAATCTATGGGTGCTTTTCATCGTTGTCGTCAAGTAGAAAAATTCGAAGCAATCGTTGCTCTACACAATATGATTTGGGCAGGCTATGACAATCAGACAGCTATGTAAATCTATAGATTTGAATTACGTTGTTGTTAATGAGGTAACGTTTTACAGACAGACGAAGATTTTCTTGGAATAGCATTAATTTTATCTGGAATTTTCAGAAGTTCAAGAAACTTTGAATTCAAAAACAACGGGAGTCGAAGAGATAAAGTTCATTTTTACGAATGTGGTGAATTGAATCCATTACAGAAACTCGCCAAACAAATTCTCTGAGACAGACAGTCGAGTGAGCGAATGGCGGCTAATTCAGCAGCAATTTGTCACCAGTTACAAATTTGCGTCGAACTGGGACTGTGGCAATCGCCAAAGATGATTGGCAACTAAATTTGGAGATTCAAGTGTCAAGATCCGTTCACGCCAACTTGAATTTGTATCAACCTTTGTTACAAGTTTACGATATATAGAAAAGTCAGGTGAGCATCACACAAATGACCTCAAGTGATATTTTTTTGATTACGCGAGAATTTTCGCTGAAAACGTTTCCTGATGCTTTTTGTTATACAACGACGACAATCGAATGTCGATTATCCCGTTAACGAGATATTGGTGAAGTTCGGTACGAAAGTTCGACTGTGCGTTATGAGTAACCTGAATTCCATCGGTTTGTACGGTTGAGTTGACCATGACAGCATTTGACACTGTTATCAAGCGCAGAGAGTTTCTTAAAGGAAGTTTTGCACTGGGCGCCGGCGCATTTATTATGAGCGCATTCCCTGTAGGTAGAGCTGTGGCTAAATCCACTATTGGGTTTGAGCCAGTGGCAGCAAATAGTTTGGATACCATTACACTGCCGAAAGGTTTTAACTGGCAAGTAGTTGCCTCTTGGGGCGACCCCCTTTGGACTGATACACCGGCATTTGATCAGAAAACCCGCGGTAGTGCCTCAAGTCAGGCTAAGGCGTTTGGTGACAATTGCGACGGCATGGCACTTTTTCAAGTTCAAGGTCGAAATTTGCTTGTAGTCAATAATGAATACTCCAACCGCGGCATTATTTATGGTAACCGCGAAAGCGGCCTGCCTGAAAATGCAGACGATGTTCGAAAAGGCATTGCTGCTCATGGAGTTTCAATCGTTGAACTGACTCAACGCGACGGGAAATGGCAAATGGTGCTCGACTCACCATACAATCGCAGGATCACTGCGCAGACTCCCATGGAAATACGCGGTCCAACGCGCGGTCACGACCTGATGAAAACATTGGCCGATCCGGCAGGTATGAACTCACTGGGCACTTGGAACAATTGTGGAAACGGGGTGACACCTTGGGGCACGTATTTAGCTTGTGAAGAAAATTTCAATGGCTATTTCTCCACTCCAAGTCAGCCTGATGTCGAATTATCGAAAACCTACAAGCGCTATGGTGTGAACAACAAGGATTGGGGATATGCCTGGGCACAGGTGGATGACAGGTTTGATGTCTTCAAGAATCCAAATGAATGTCACAGAGCAGGCTACATCGTAGAGATAGATCCGTCTGATCCAAACTCAACACCGAACAAACGTACCGCTATGGGCCGTTTCAAGCACGAAAACTGCGAAGTTGTTGTGGCAAAAAGCGGTCACGTAGTTGCTTACATGGGTGACGATGAAAGAGGTGAATTCATTTACCGTTTCGTATCCAAGGGTAAGTTTGTAGCCGGATCGCCAGAAAATGACCGTTTACTGGATGAAGGCGTTCTTTCTGTGGCAAAGTTCAATGATGACGGAAACGGACAGTGGCTGGAATTGACACCACAAACCACTGGAATGTCCGTTGAAGAGATCTGCATCTTCTCCAGGCTAGCCGGCAGCAAAGTTGGCGGAACGACTATGGATCGACCTGAGTGGGTATCATCGAATCCATTCAAAGCGCAAGTCTACTGTTGTCTCACTAACAATAAAAATCGCGGAATCAAACCGAATGCAGGGGGTGATGAAACTCCTGTAGGCGGTCCAAACCCGCGAGAAGCGAACACCTTTGGTCAGATAGTCCGATGGGTGCCCGCAGGAGGAGATCACAGCGCTTCAGAATTTACCTGGGACTTGTTTGTTGTATGTGGAAATCCCACGGTGCATAGTGATATCTATGCAGGTTCTTTTAATGTCAACGCTGACAACATGTTCAACTCACCCGATGGACTGGCATTCGATTCCATAGGCAATCTATGGATTCAAACTGATGGAAACTACTCCAACGAAGGTGACTTCGATGGAATGGGCAACAATCAGATGCTTCTCGCTGACGTAGAAACCGGTGAAATTCGTCGCTTTCTCGTAGGGCCGAGAGAATGTGAAGTCACTGGCATTACCTGGAGTGCAGACAAACGTACCATGTTTGTCGGAATTCAGCATCCAGGTGAGAAAAACCCTTCTGAATGCCACTTTCCTGATGGTGGAAATACTGTGCCAAGATCGTCAGTGATTGCGATTGCACGAGATGATGGGGGTGTTATCGGCTAAACGGTGAGCTTATGGACTCAGGAGTGACAGGCGATCGCATCATTTGCTGGTTCTCCGATACTGTTCGTTTAGTCAGAACTGAAAGACTGATTGCTATGCCTTTTTCCCTATTATCAACCGGTACTGTTTATCTCATTCAATGATGTTAACTTCGTTTTAGATCGATAGTTTCAGATTAGAGGTGAGTCTGTTTCAAATCACAATTTCTTGATAAAAATTTCGGGCGAGAAACAACATGGTTCCTGTCTTATAATGGTCTTGATCGACCAACATTGGCATTACGCTTTGGAGAAGACTATGCAACACGCCGAATACACCACGGAGCTATCAGGGTCCGAGATTACTGTAACCCCGTCCGCGGGTGAAAAAATGTCCGAACTCATCAATAATACAGATGAAAACGTTCTTGGCATTCGAGTTTACGTTGCTGGTGGTGGCTGCGGCGGTATGAGTTACGGTATGACTTACGCAGACTCTGAAACGCAATACGATAGGGTATTGGAAGGAAACAACTTTCGTTTATTTGCAGATGTCGTCGCGTTGCAGTATTTGTCGGGCGCTGAAATTGATTACGTTGATGATGGTATCCAAGCAACATTTGTATTCCACAATGTATTTCAGTCCGTCGGTGGAACTGGCGCATGTGGCGGCTGTGGTGGAGCCGCTTAACTAGCACTGACTGGTTTTATACCACTGACAAGGCTGCCTATAACGCACCTTAGTCAGAGTCTGTCATTTCTGCATGTGCAACTTCCCGGTTGTACGAAGTGACAATTTGCTCTGAAAAATCGATTCTCCTTATCGCTCCTGCGTACAGTTACCGGGCGATCGAATATCTTCATGTCGCCCAACACCTTCAAATCCCTCTTGTGTGGGCAAGTGATGGACCGGCAAATCTTTCTGATACAACTTATCACGGGTTTCGTGTTGATTTCAAAGACCACCAGGAGGCGGTTCGCCAGATTGTCGATCAGGTAGACAACGACAATATTGGTTTAGTGATCGCTCCAGATGAGAAGTTTGTAGAGCTTGCTGCGAACATAGCCGCAGAACTGAAGTTGACACACAATCGCCCGGAAGCGATACAAAACGCCACGAACAAACACCTTTCCCGCCAAGTTCTGCAAAAATATGGCTTGCCAGTTCCAACCTTTTTTCTGATAGATCTGTCTCTAAGTATCGATGCCTTCTCGAGCGAGGTTGAGTTTCCCTGTGTAATTAAACCGGTCAACATGTCAGCGAGTAGGGGGGTCATTCGAATTGATAGTATTCGACAGCTTGCTGATGCGATCGAGCGAATCAAACGTTTGTTGCAACAGGAGTTTGGCGAACAAACCGAGCAAACTGCTTTAATAGAACAATATGTAGCAGGCACCGAGCATGCTTATGAGGGATACCTGGAGGACGGGTTATTGCAAACGATATGTGTGTTTGACAAACCCGATCCGTTGGAAGGTCCTTACTTTGAGGAGACATATTACATTACACCCTCACGCCTTGATCGATTAACGCAGCGAGCAATCGCGGATGAAATACAAAAAGCGTGTAGCGCTTTAGGACTCACAACTGGACCTGTGCATGCAGAAGTTCGTGTCGATAACGAGCTCATCTGGATACTGGAAGTAGCGCCAAGGTCAATTGGTGGAGATTGCGGTCACCTTTTCTCGTTGGCTACCAACTTAAGCCTTGAAGAGTACATTGTTCGAAAACAACTTGGTAGAACTACTCACCCTATCCAGTTTACTGATGCTGCCGGTGTATTGATGATTCCAGTTGAGGAAAATGGCATTTTACGACGCGTAGAGGGCGTAACCGATGCTTTGAATGTTGAAGACATATCAGAAATTCGCCTTGATGTGCGTGAAGGCGAAAGAATGACAAAATGGCCCGAAGGAGGCAAGTATCCTGGATATATTTTTTCTAAAGCTGCATCACCCGAATTGGCTGAGAAAGCGTTACGGTGTGCCTATGATTGTTTGAATTTTGTCTGTTTTCCACAATTGCCTGTTACTGTACAAACCGATTCGTGATGACTGTCATGCAATGAGAAAAGATCCAAAATGGTGGAAAAATCACTTGACGAAAACGACCACCAAAATTATCATAACCCTTTCTTCTTTTCCCCGGTAGCTCAGTTGGTAGAGCAGGTGGCTGTTAACCATCTTGTCGGCGGTTCGAGCCCGTCCCGGGGAGCCAAATTTTCACAAATGCCTGTTTGAGTTTGTTCAGCTGGATATATCCTTCCATGCACAATCTCACCATTCACAAACAGATCAAGTGGCTGACGGTATATGCTGCCGTGAGCAAACCACTTTTTCAAGTACAGTTTCATAGTGCAAAGTCGAGCAACTGGCGTTTTACGGCCGGAGACTGCTTGAGAAATACGGTCTCGGTGTTCCGACCTTCTGCGAAAGTTTGATAAGACGAATGTTTTCGTTGAACCAGGCCTGATATGGCATTCTGGTGTTCGCGGGTCAACTCCAGGCAGATGCCTTGATCTTAGCCCGAGTCCGGGGTTCTATGATCGAAGAATTCACTATATCACTACGGCTGTCGAGTTTATCGACGCAAATGACTTCAATACGGTTCTATAGGCGGTCATATCGTTAGCAATTACATTACGCTAGGACCTGTTAATACTACAAGCATCAGTATGGTATACTCAGCCACATGAACTTTTTACAGGAAAAACAGAATACTTTCAGCGACATGGAACTCAACGAAAGGCAGTTTAGACAAGTTGAACACTAAGATAGTATTAACAGGTTCTGATCAGTATCCTTACATCGGACCATAGGGACGCAAAACCAAATTGAAGGAGAACACTTATGAGTCAAGAGACTGAATTACTTGATCGCATCACTGTGCGCGCCGATATCTTTGGTGGAAAACCGATTATCCGCGGAATGCGTTTTGCAGTCGAACATGTATTGGAAATGTTGGCTGCCGGTGTAAGTACTGAGACCATACTCAGCGAATATCCTATCCTTGAGCCAGAGGACATTCAGGCTTGCCTCCTCTACGCCCATCGCTCCTTGGCCGGTGAAGAAGTACATGAGCGTATCTCGGTGTTAGCGCCTTCGTGAAGTTTCTTCTCGATGTCTGCGTCGCATCGCAGATACTTTGCAAGACTTTAGCAAATGCTGGCCACGATGTCTTGTCGGCCTCGGACGAACACGCTACTTCTCCGGACGAGGACTTGCTTGCACTGGCTTTCGAACAGGAGCGTATACTCGTAACGAAGGACAAGGACTTTGGAAAGCTGATCTTCGTTCAGCACCTTCCACATCCGTGTGTTATTCGATTGGCAAGACTGACCCCAACCGAGGAAGCAGAAGCCATTCTTGACTTGATCGAGAACGAGAGCGGTCCAATTAGTGAGCGTGCAATTCTTGTGGTTACTGGCAAGCATATACGGATTAGGTTGACAAAATATGTCAAGCAAAACAACGAATAAGGATCCCTGTCACGCCCCGCTTGGAGAAGCAACTGGTAGGAGAAGACTAGACACCACAATGATTACAACTTACTTTGGTTATCCAAACTGAAATATATGTTCCCATTTACAGCCATTGCATTTTGAATAATATATTTTTCGACGAATGCTACTCCAGGGTATTCTTCTGTTGTGGGCGAGGAAAAGGTTCGATTGTCGTCTTCCATTCTGGCAAGAAAGAACATAAAAGGCTGGCCTTTTTCGTTGTAAGTTATATTGATGACTTCAGTGTAAAGATTCCGATTCCGATGAGTAAGGCACTCTTTCTTAAAAGTCTGTTTTTCCGCTTTACCTACATACCAAGGTAGGGTTTTTGAAGCAACCCCTTTACGGCGTTTTTCATCGCCAAGCATACCAAACACGTATACACCGCATGCTTCGGGCAATCCACGCTCTTTAGAATTCACTTTTTCCCAAAATATTTTTATTTCTGGAGGTTTAATCCAGGCGGCGGATTTCCCTTCATGAAGCGGAATTTTAAAAGGACCAAAAACTTTAAATCTCATTTTGACTCACCTAATCTCCTATCCCATTGTTAAACGAAAACAGTTTTGCACAGGCATTGCCAAATAGATGGCGTATCATACTGAACACCACCAAAAAATTCTTAAATATCCGGTTTTCCCACGGCTTATGCCAATTTTCTCTAACCTGAGAGATTCTTGCGCGTTCATGATCTCATTCGCAGTGCTGCGGGATCATACAGCACTTCTGTTTCGATCTTAACGGGAACACGGTCTTCCTCAACTTCAAGCTCATACTGGCCATCGAATAAAAACTCATCGGATACGCCGTCTATATGTCTTACGTATCCATATGCAATATTGCTGTTCACCGTATACCCCCAGCCGGCACTGGTTGTCCAACCAACGCGAACGCCATCCCGATAAATGGTTTCTCTCCCATGCAGGGAGATACTCTCATCTTGCGATGTAAAACAAGCGAGTCGTTTCTCAAGCGGAGCTGCATCCTGTTTAACCAAAACCTGATGTCCAATGAATGGCGCTTCGCTCGACAATTGGACGACATTCCGCATCCCAGCCTCAAGTGGCGTAAAGTCAGGACCAATATCTGTTCCCAACGCTCGAAACCCTTTTTCCAACCGCAGCGATTCAAGCGCTCTGTAACCTACATGTTCAAGTCCGTACTGCTGACCGGACTTAGCGATCGTTTGAAAAACAGCCAATACATGCTCCACTGGCATATGAATCTCCCAGCCCAGTTCTCCAGCAAAAGAAACGCGCAATGCCAATGCTTGAAGTCCTTGAATTCTCACACGCTGACAAGTTAAAAATCGAAACGCTTCATTGGACAAATCAACATCAACAATACTTTGCAATAAGTCACGGGTATTGGGTCCGGATATCGACAGCGTCGCATACTGATGCGTAACATCGGTTAATACGACTTCATGCAGATGTTCGGGAATATTATTTTGAATGTGGTAAAAATGATGAGCGGCATACCCTGTACCCGCCACCACAAGAAACTCATCCTCGTCGAGCCGTGTGACTGTGACATCACATTCAATTCCACCGTTGTGATTGAGCATTTGGGTATAGACTACTGAACCGGCTGGCCTATTCATTCGATTCGAACACAGTGTCTGTAAAACTTGCGCTGAACTTTTGCCCTTAAGAATAAATTTTGCAAATGATGATTGGTCAATCATGCCGCAACTTTCTCGAATCGCTCGATGTTCTTCACCTACCTTGGAAAACCAGTTTGCCCGACCAAAACTGTGTTCATCAACATTAGATTGTCCTGTTTGCGCATACCAATTAGGACGTTCCCATCCCATTTTTTCACCAAAACTGACATTTAGTTTTATTAACTCATCATAAAGAGCAGATTGAAAATGCGGTCTGCCGCTTGCATGTTCTTCATGCGGCCATGACATTGTGTAATGTTTCGAGCAAAGCTCTACAGTACGTTGTTTTACCCAGTCGAAATCTTTGTGTATTTGTCCAAAGCGCCGAACATCTACTGCTCCCAGATCGATTGATGAGTGTCCACTTGACACCCATTCAGCAAGTGCTTTTCCAGCACCACCGGCACTTGCAATGCCAAAAGCATTGAATCCTGTACCGATGAATAGATTTTCCAGTTCAGGTGATCTACCAATAATGAAATTCCCGTCTGGAGTAAATGATTCAGGACCACAAATCATTTGCTTAATATCGGCAGACTCCATGGCTGGAATTCGCTCAATTCCCGACTGCATTAATGACTCAAAATGATCCACATCAAAATCGAGCAGCGAAAAATACCATTTCTCCGGTGGTTTTCTGATATCCCAAATCTGCGGATTAAGCTCGTATCCGCCAAAAACTAAACCACCGACTTCTTCCTTAAAATAAATTAAGCTGTCCGGATCTCGAATAGTCGGCATTGTCGGTACCACACCGTCCACCTTTCCAGTCACGATGTAGTGATGTTTCATTGGCACTATTGGAACATCTACTCCCGCAAGGCTGCCAACTTGTCTGGACCACAAGCCTGCACAGTTGACCAATACTTCACAGGATATGTTTCCAAGATTCGTCTTGACACCAACAATCCTGGAATCTTCCAGAAATATATTTTCAACTTGACAGTTCTCGAAAAACTCTACCCCATTTTGCCTGGCACCTTTGGCGAGCGACTGAGTTAAGTCAGCGGGATTTGCCTGTCCGTCAGATGGAATAAACGCACCACCCAATAAGTCTTTGGTATTGACTATCGGACAAAGCTCTGCAATTTGACCAGGTGAAAGAAAATGCATCTCCAGTCCAAACGAACGCGCCATCGTAATTTGCCGTTTGATTTCCCGCACACGCTCCCGGTCAGTGGCAAGTCGCAATCCACCGTTTTGTTTCCATCCTGTTGCCAATCCCGTCTGCGCTTCGAGGTCAGCATACAGTTCCACAGAGTATTTCAGAAGTTGCGTTATGTTTGCACTGCTGCGCAATTGTCCAACCAAACCCGCAGCATGCCAGGTTGACCCGTTGGTGAGATTTCCCTGTTCCAGAACTACACAGTCTGTCTCGCCGAGTTTGGACAGATGATACGCTACCGACGAACCAATAATCCCGCCGCCAATAACGACAATCCTGTAATGCTTGGGAAACTTTTCCAATCTTAAATTTACTTCGAAAAAAGTTTATAGACCCAACGCCTGTTTTCGCTTTTTTGCTGCCGCTGAGATTAGCCGGTCGGTAATAATCGCAATAAAAGCAACTGACAGTCCTGCGACAATTCCTCTTCCTGTATCGGCTTTGGTCAGTGCAATATAGACTTCCTGTCCCAAATCCCGAGTGCCAACCAACGCGGTAATCACCAGCATCGAAAGTGCAAACATCACGGTTTGATTGACACCGAGCATGATCTCGGGCCAAGCCAGTCGAATCTGAACTTTCGATAGCAACTGTCGCTTAGTGCATCCGGACGTTTTTGCAGCTTCAATCAAAGAAGGCGATATTTGATCGATGCCAAAAATTGTGTAGCGTATCGCGGGGGGCAAGGCGTATAACACCACCGCGACCATGGCCGAGAAATCACCCACGCGAAATAGCATCACGACCGGCAGCAGATAAACAAAACTTGGAAGAGTCTGCAGCGTATCGATAAATAATATGACAGACAGTTTCAGTTTCGGATAGTGCGACACGATGATCCCGACAGTGACGCCGATCATCATTGCGAAGATGACCGACAATCCGCAAAGATAAACAGTGATCATCGCCTTTGTCCATTGTCCGGTAATCAAAATAAAACCAGCAAGACTGACAACTAATAACGCCAATCTAAACCCGCCAAGTTGAAATCCAGCTACTGCCAGCAACAACAGCACTGCCGGCCAAGGCATTGCTAATAAAAACAGTTTCACTGGTTTGAGAACATTCAGAAGCAGAAAAATCTTAAAAGCCTCAAGTTCATCAAAAAAATTGATGTTGATCCACTTGACGAGATCATTCCAAAACTGACCGGTTGTCAGTTCCAAATGATCCGGCCATTGAGCGAATATCGGAAAAACAAATCCAACAACTGTGGTTGCGATAAGAACCCCAACGACTAAAATCAGGTTTTTATGCCGATTCAATATACTGCTTGTCGATTCCTGATGACCCTGGTCAGACTTCGAAGCCCATGCCTGTGTCAACCGATCGGTGACAATCGCAATCAGCGTAATCGCAATGCCGGCTTCAAGTCCATCCCCAATCGCTTGACGACGAAGTGATGCGAGCACATCAAATCCCAAACCACCAGCACCGATCATTGAAGCGATAATAACCATGTTCAATGAAAGCATGATGACCTGATTGACACCTACCATCAGCCCTGGTGTCGCAGATGGCACCAATACCCTCCAGGTCATTTGCCGTTTAGTACATCCGGTCATCTTGCCGAATTCCTTGATTTCATCAGGAACAGTGTGAAGAGACAATATGGTGATCCTCACCATAGGCGGCATTGCATAGATTACAGTTGCAGTAATCGCAGAAACGGGTCCGAATCCAAACAGAAATAACACCGGTACCAGGTAGGCAAAGATCGGCATTGTCTGCATCAGATCCAGAACTGGTGTAATTGCCCGTTCAAAAGCCTTGTAGCGGTATCCTAAGATTCCGAACACAACACCCAGTACAACACCGATGGGCACTGCAACAATAATCGACGAGAGCGTAATTCCAGCACTTTCCCAATGCCCGAAAAACACCAGGTATGCCGAGCAAAGAAATACCATGACTGCCAATGTCCAGTCTTTTAGTCGCCATGCTATCCAGGTCACAATAGCAGTAACGCCTAACCACGATATCGGTGGTGTCTGCCACACTTCATCGTTACCCAGGGGGATCTTCAATCCGGCAACCAGCAAGGCTTTAGACAGTTCGTAGGGAATTTCAATTGCGCTGGCTAACGCTCTTGTTGAATCTTTGAAAGTCCATGGAAAAATATAGGCCTGATCGCTCACCAGCCACTTCATGAAACCGGTAATGCAAAATCGAACACTTGTGCAACTGCCCAGCGACTCGATTTGCCACTTGAGCTCTGCCGGCGCCTTCATTGCCCACGGCCACAAACTGCCGCCCATCCAGATAATTGCCACCCCAGCTAAAGCCGCGAGCCATATCAGCAACCGGCGATTCAACCCTGCGGATTGTCTTTGTGCAGCAACAGCTTCAATCATGTTGTGATGTGAGCAACGCTTTAAGTCGTGCGGTCGACCAATACATCAAGAACATCTTTTCGAGATATCGTTCCGATTACCTGTTCGTTGTCATCGACTACGTCAAAGGGATTTTGCGCGTCGATCACCTGTTCGGCCAAGTCTTCTATTTTTGTTGAATGTAATAAACGTCCGCTCGATGGAACGTTTGTGTCTTTGGATTGCATCACCGATTTTGCAGTAAATACTTTTGCCCGAGAAAGATCATTGGTGAATTCTTCGACATATTTATCTGCCGGGTGAAGGGCGAGCTGTTCTGGAGATCCGATTTGAATAATCGCACCGTCTTTCATTATTGCGATACGGTCTGCAAGTCGCACCGCTTCGTTAAAGTCGTGCGTAATAAACACAATCGTTTTGTTGAGCATGGACTGGATACGCAGGAACTCATCTTGCATTTCTCGACGAATCAGAGGATCGAGCGCAGAAAACGGTTCATCCAAAAACCAAATTTTAGGTTCCACTGCAAGTGACCGGGCTATCCCGACTCGCTGTTGCTGACCGCCAGACAATTCGCGCGGAAAGTAACCTTCTCGGTCCTCCAGGCCCACCAGAGAGATCACTTCTCGAGCTCTCGTGTGTCTAGTTTGACGATCGATGCCTTGCACTTCCAATGGAAAAGCAACATTGCCTAAAACTGTCAGATGCGGCATCAATGCGAAATGTTGAAATACCATTCCCATTTTGTGCCTTCTGATCTGTATCATTTCTTTTTCAGACTTTTTTAAAAGATCATCACCTTCAAACATCACCGCGCCAGCTGTCGGTTCAATGAGTCGAGACAAACAGCGAAGCAGGGTGGATTTTCCTGAGCCGGACAAACCCATAATAATGAAGATTTCACCCTCGTTGACTTCAAGATTAGCTTGACGAACAGCACCAATCAAACCTTCTTGAATCAAATCATCATAGGAAATTGACTCACTCGCATGTTGTGCCAGAAACTTCTGGGCACCTTTGCCGAACACTTTCCACACATCGGTGCATGTCAAAATGGGTTTGTTGTTATTCATAGAAGCTTTGCCGCTAAAGGCCAAAAACAAAACGCGCCAACCCGCTTGAATTAAAAGGAGTTGGCGCGCTTCAAATTGCTGTCAGCTATGCAAAAGGCAAGTCTTACATCGTCCAAGGCTTCCAAACGTCTTCGTTATTGGCCATCCAATCAGCAACGACATCCTCAACCGATTGACCTTCGAGATCAACTTTGATAATCAGCGAACTGATCAAATCGTTATCGACTGTGAAGTTGCGAATTGCCTGATAAGCATTGGGCCACTTTTGCTCTCCACCAGTCCAGCCAACCGCTTTAATCCAGCCTCTGGGTTTGCCGCAGTCATACGCCATGTCAGGATTCGAGCCCCAAGAAGGATCGTTGTAACATTCGTCCGTATAAACTGGAAAGTCTACCCATTCACCTTCAAACTTTGCAGGTGCCCAATGCGGTGCGTAGACCCAAGCCAATATAGGAGCATTGCGTTGATATGCTGATTCAATTTCAGCAAAAAGTGCAGCATCAGTACCCGCGTGAACGACATCATAGTCCAAGCCAAGAGATTCGGCTCGTTCATCATCGTATCCGCTCCACGTAACCGGCCCGCCTAAATACCTTCCTCGAGGATGGGTTTCAGGTGTTGAAAACGCTTCTGCACAATCATTCAAAGCTGTCCAGTCAGGCAGACCAGGACATTTTTCTTTCATATACAAGGGGTACCACCACTCCTCGATCGCATGCATACCGGTCTCACCGAGATCGACAGTATTGCCTGTCGCAAGCGATGCTTCCAGTGCATCTTTTCCTGTGGTTTCCCATATCTCTACTGCGACATGTAAATCACCGGATTCCAGACCAACGAACTGAGCGATGTAATCTGCTGGCACATATTCAACGTTGTAACCCATGGACTTGAGCATCTCACCGACCATAGTCGCAGTGATGAACTGTCCTGTCCAATCGTGCCAAGTGATTTTTATCGGGTCTTTGGACTCGACCTCTGCTTGGGCGAAAGGCGCATAAGCAAGTAACGCTACAATCGCAGCGGCGATAATATGACGAAATTGTCTTTTCATGGCTAACTCCTTTTTGTGTTTGCTCAATCTAAGTTGACATTGACAGTTGGCATTGAACTTAAGTTAGTCAGTTCACCGCCAACTGTATAAGAAATCATTTTAGCACTACAATCCTGCGCTATCGAGCATCACTCAAACAGTTCGCTGTAGACTTTCCAGTTCGCTTCGAACCGGTTTCGATTCAAGTTGGTATAACCTTCGTAGCCGGCCTCTTCACCTGGATACAGTTCTGTCATGGAAGCGGCAACATTTTCACTGTCGAGTTCTGAAGTAACTTCCTGAACCATGCCCCACATGTATTCTCGCAAATTCAAAATCAGCTTAAATGCCGTTAACTGTCTGCGCAGCTCATCAGACACAACACCGTAATACATTTCAAACAGGGCGTCTTCGAAATCCGGTGCCATATCGGAATTGCTGCTGACTCCAACCAGATCAAACATCGGATGGCCGTAACCACCGTAGTCCCAGTCGATAATCCATACGTTGTTGTCGCCATCAAACATAAAATTCTGCGGTACTGTGTCATTGTGAGTGAGAACCGGAGTGTAGTCGGCAACAGCTTTTTCCAGCAAATCGTTTATGCGCAGAATCTCGGGAAACTGTTCGCTCAAACGAGAGTTTTTACCCACTCCAATTTGCACATAGTTTCGAATCACCTGAAACGGCCAAAAATAAGTTAGTGTTCCGCGAACGTGATCAGACCCTGAATGCACCTTCTTTAGCGCTGAAACAATTTTTTCCATGCATTTTTTGTCTTCGATAAAGTCTTCAGGTCGCAAACACCCGCCGGTCAAATAGTCTAGTATGACCAACGAAGGTTCAAAGTAAATTATCTTTGGGCTGATGCCGATGTCAGCAGCTGCTTTCATAGAAGCCTGCACCGAAGTCTGAATGATTCCATGTACTTCAATATCAGTACCAATACGTGCAACATGTTTGCCATTGTCGCTGCTTACGACAAAACTCTTATTGCAAAGACCGCCAACTAAGGGTTCTACCTCAATATGACCGTCAAAACACTCTAAGTTTTTCAGATACTCTTCGATCTTTTCGTCATTCCAATTCGGTTGCAACATAGACTTCTCGGTAATTGTCAGATTATTAAAACAAAGGTTAAGACGCAGCTGACTTCAAGCGGCTCCAAAAAGATTTTTCATTCGTGCCAATGCTTCGGTCAATGCGTCCATACTTGTAGCAAACGATAACCGAATATGCCCGTCTCCCCCAAAAGCACTTCCAGGAACAACGGCTACTTCTGCTTCATTGAGAATGTACTGTGACAGTTGTGTGTCATTTTCAACATCAGGCAAACTGGCTATCAGTTCGCTGCAGTCTGGAAACGCATAGAACGCTCCATCTCCCGGCAGACAGTTCATGCCGTTGATTTCGTTTAGGCTGGAAACAATAAAGTCATGTCGCTTCTTGAACTCTGCAGCCATCATGTGGACGGGTTCTTGCGAGCCATTGAGTGCTTCGACCGCTGCTGCCTGTGCGATTGAATTCGGATTGGATGTTGTTTGCGATTGAATCTTTCGCATTGCCGCACTGAGCTGTTCTGTCGCTGCAGCAAACCCGATACGCCAACCGGTCATCGCATATGCTTTGGACACCCCGTTGACGACGATTGTGCGATCCTTTAGCTCAGGACAGGCATTGACGATATTGCAAAAGTCCGATCCGCTCCACTGAATGTGTTCGTAGATGTCATCACTGGCGATCATCACTTGTGGATGATCAAGCAATACTTCTGCAAGCCCCTGTAGTTCTTCGATGGAATAGGCTACACCAGTCGGGTTGCTCGGAGAGTTTAGGATCAGCAGCTTGGTTTTCGGCGTGATCGCTTCGCGAAGCTGCTTGGGATTAAGTTTGAAGCCTTGGTCGATGCCGGCTGTCACAATAACCGGAATGCCTCCGCAAAGCAATGTCATATCCGGATATGACACCCAATATGGAGCGACTACAACGACTTCGTCACCTTCGTCAATCAGGGCTGTCATTGTATTAATCAGACTTTGTTTTGCACCTGTAGATACAACAATATTCGAAGGGTTGTACTGTATTTGGTTTTCGCGGCTGAACTTATCGACGATTGCATTCTTCAACTCTGGGGTTCCGTCGGCAGGTGTATACTTCGTCATGCCGTTTCGCATTGCTTCGATCGCAGCTTGCTGAATATTTTCAGGTGTTGCAAAGTCAGGTTCGCCAGCACCTAAGCCAATCACATCACGACCGGCTGCTTTTAATTCACGGGCTAATGTGGATACAGCGATCGTCGCTGAAGGTTTGATCGCATTGACTCGACTGGATAGTTCAAATTCACTCATTAAAAATCTCGATAAAATTAACAAAAGTTCGGCTAAACGTATATCAAGTATATTGCAACATCCTTTGATTTTGAGTTACTATCTTGCGCACTTTTGAGTTGATTTCAAACTACCAGCCAGCCGGTGATCAGCCTGAGGCGATCCGCAAGTTGGTGCTCGGAATTCAAAACGCCAAGCGCTACCAGACTTTGCTGGGGGCAACCGGCAGCGGCAAAACGTTTACCATGGCAAACGTCATCGCTCAGATTGGGTGTCCAACATTGGTGCTTGCGCACAACAAAACACTGGCCGCTCAGCTTTACTCAGAATTGCGGGATTTTTTTCCGAACAACGCAGTTGAATATTTCGTCTCCTATTACGACTACTATCAGCCGGAGGCCTACGTACCGAGTTCTGACACATACATTGAAAAAGACGCTTCTATCAATGATCATATCGATCAGATGCGTCTTTCGGCAACCAATGCGCTGCTTTTAAGGAAAGACACTGTTATCGTTGCAACGGTTTCGGCAATATTCGGCCTTGGCAATCCGAACGAATATAACAAGATGATTCTGCACCTGAGGAAAGGTGCGACTGTCGATCAGCGTTCCATTCTTCGCACACTCGCTCAGTTGCAATATACGCGCAATGATGTAGAGCTTCGGCGCGGGACTTTTCGCGTGCGTGGTGATGTGATCGACATTTTCCCTGCAGATACGGATCGTAACGTTGTACGTGTGGAACTTTTCGATGATGAGATCGAACGGCTTTCAATGTTCGACCCGCTCACAGGTCAGACTCTTGATCAAATTGTTCGTTATACGGTATTTCCCAAAACCCACTACGTGACCAGTCGCGAAACGGTAGACAAAGCCATACTGCGGATTAAAATCGAACTTGAACAGCGACTGATTGAACTGCATCGAGAAAACAAACTGGTAGAGGCTCAGCGTCTGGAACAACGCACTAACTACGACCTTGAAATGATGAAAGAGCTTGGCTACTGTTCTGGAATTGAAAATTATTCACTTCATCTTTCTGAAAGATCTCCCGGTGAACCGCCTGACACCCTGATTGACTATCTGCCGAAGAAGTCCTTGGTTTTTATCGATGAAAGTCACGTCACAATTCCTCAGTTAAGGGCAATGTATCGCGGTGATCGATCGCGTAAGGAAACATTGATTAATTTTGGATTCAGACTGCCTTCTGCTATTGATAACAGACCGCTGCAGTTTGAAGAGTTTGAGGCGAAAGTTAAGCAGACGATATTCATGTCAGCAACACCTGGACCGTATGAAATGGAATTGTCTTCAGATGTGATTGACCAGGTTGTGCGGCCTACTGGACTGGTTGATCCGACAGTCGAAGTGAGAAGTGCTCATTCGCAGGTGGACGATTTGCTATCTGAAATCAAAAAAAGAGTTCAAGTTGAAGAACGAATTTTGGTGACAACTTTGACCAAACGGATGGCTGAAGATCTTACGGATTACTTAGCTGATCACAACGTACGCGTACGCTATCTTCATTCGGATATCGATACAGTAGAGCGAGTTGAAATTCTAAGGGATTTGCGGGCAGGGGTTTTCGACGTTTTAGTCGGCATCAATCTTCTGCGCGAAGGCCTGGACATTCCTGAAGTTTCACTTGTCGCGATTCTTGACGCTGACAAAGAGGGGTTTCTTCGTTCATCGCGTTCATTGATTCAAACGATCGGCAGAACCGCCAGACACGTTCGCGGCAAGGCGATTCTCTATGCTGATGTAATCACTGATTCAATGCGAGCGGCAATGGACGAAACAACCCGAAGACGTCAAAAGCAGCAAACTTACAACGAAGTCAATAATATTTCTCCAGAATCAATCGAAAAAGAAGTCAAGGACATCATTGATGGGGTCCAGTGGCGAAGCACCAGACGGTCTCGTCGCGGCAAAGGCAAATCAGATGTTGATGAACAATTTATCGAAGATATCGAAATAGATTTGCAAAACCCTGCACAGCTCGCCCGCGAACTCAAGCGGCTTGAAAAACGAATGAAACACCATTCAGCGAACCTCGAATTTGAACTTGCTGCGAGAGTACGCGACCAGATTAAGGAACTCAAAGAGATTGTGTTTTTGACATAAAAGTCTGCACACCTGTTGTTCTGAGTGACACAGTCAGAATCAATTCAGTTAAATACTTTCTGTCAAATGTATCACCGTATCGAAACAAATCAACGCTAATGGATAACCTTATTCAATGAGGATTTTTGTGGAATTAGTAAGTCACCATCGACTATTCTGGCAAGCAAAAAGATCTCTTTTCACCTGGGTGCTGTGCCCCATCTTTCCAACGCCACATAAAGGTGATTTGAAAATCAACCGAGAAGTGCTGGGCGACCACTACTATTGCTTCGCAGGTGTTTGTCGCTGACATACCTTGAACTGAAATGTCAATATCATGCAGGTAACGATAACCTGCGTTGTATTTACGTCCTTGTACGAAATTGATCGCACAACTTTTACTCAGTTCAGACAAATCATTAAGTTGCGGTGCCACACAACTCAACAATTCAGCAAACACTTTATTCCAGTTCGGGTTTATCACTGATTTACCTGAAACCGATGCCTCTAATATTTTTGTATGAGTTAGATCCGGCAAGTTATACGAATAAACCCTTTTGACATCTTCACCTACAATTCCCACATCGACATCTTCTTTTTGAAGTTCTAGCGCGTCTAACGCACGATTAATGACCGAATCCGTAGAATCCACGAGCGGTTTTGCATGATTTTGGAGTCGTTCAAATGTATTTTGTTCGATAGTAATGTCAGGCATTTTTCATTCCCATTGAAAGTTAGATGTTTGCAGTGTTCTGATAGTCCTGACCAAAAAGTTGTTGTAATTTTCGGTAAACATATCTTGTGCTGTCTTTTCGTTTTTCATAAACAAGACTACAGGTAATTTTCGGGTTGATCTGACTTGTCTCCACAATTGTCGAAGGTCACTTAGACCGATTTCTCCGCTTCAATTCCTATCCAACAAAAAAGTTCAATATCTTCTATGCTGATTGGAGGCAAAACCTTCGGAGGATCTGTCGGTTCAATTCCGGTTTCAATTATCTTCCCGATTAAATAGTTGGCGTGTTCTGAACCTTGAAGTTCGTTAGTCTCGAACCACTCACGCAACATTATTTCTTCTCGCCGCGGCCAAGGTGATTCTAAAATATCAAGTGCTCTACGCACTTGATCAAATGCCGTTTCAAATAGAGTCTGTTCACGGATAAATTCAGCTACACGGTGATTGAGAGGTCGAATGCGAGGTTGCAGATTTGCAGGATCTGTCTCTCGCATCCATGAACGCAAAATGTGATTTTGCGCGATTTCCCAAAAATCATAAACGCTTCTACGTAATGTTTCTGGACACGAAATTTGAGCGTCTTCCTCGCATTCGATCAAGCGCAAGCAAGTGCCGAGTTCAGACTCAATTTCTTCATCATGGTCAACCGGCTTCCAGTTATCGACAGACGGAACGAAGCGTACGTAAGTTCGTTCAAGTTGCGTTTCTGAACCTACTACGACGCAGAAGAATATCCCAGAGCGCTTACCTTTGATCATGCCTGATCCGATTTTCCATGGCAATCTTGTAATCAGGTCCGCATCTTGCTTCAACGCCTTTCTCAGAGCCTGTCGATATTCTTCTCCGGTCTGTGCTGCGCCAGCGGTTCCACCACGTTCATAGAGTGATGCATCTTCTTTGATCAGTTTTTCAATTTCTTCGCGAGTTTCTGTAAATACCTGTGTACCACGCGCTGCTCCTTCAATTGGTGTTTCTACACCAATGGTTGCTGCCGCTTGAGCTAATTTGCCAAGTATTCGCTGTTCTAGATTCAATAGGTCATCAAGTCGGTCAGCTGGAAAAATAGTACGCATAAACACATGATTATGAGGACTACCGATCCTATCAATACGGCCATGTCTTTGCACCAATCGCATTGGATTCCAGGGAACGTCAAAATTGATGATATTTCGGCACTGCTGTAGGTTAACTCCTTCAGCTAATACGTCAGTTGCAATAACGAGGTCATAAAGATCATCATCTTGACCTTCTGGCGCCTCCATAGAGACAGGAGCGAATCCTTGAACTGCCTTTTGAGCGGAGACTTCAGCAAGTTCGTCCGAACCACTAACAGCAATCATTCGATTGCGGAACGGGGCGAGATCTGGATTTGCATTAATTTCTATACTCAGGTAGTCTCGAATCCATTTCACGGTGTCTTCGAAATAGGAGAACACCAATACCTTTCGTTTCTGGGCTTCATCAACCGCATCAATCGCCTCTGTGTTAGCTTGTTGTGCAATCTCAACGAGTGCGTTTGTCAAGATTTTGAGTTTGCTATCAGTTGCTGGTGTAATCTTTCGAGCTTCATCAGCAAGATTTTTCAGAATATCTCTATCCCTTTCGACGACTTTACGGAGTTGATCGACATCGTATCGTGAAGCATCATGTCTATGTTCCGTCCCCGTTAACAAATCTTCAAACACTGATTCATCGTCAGCTGAGACTTCGCGCATAAATGCTGTAGTTACTATGTAACCAGAATCCAGAGCTTCAAGAAAATATTGATTCTCTCTAACCATTTTTTCAACAGTCTTGCAAAATGCGAAAGTCGAAGATTCAAACCGCTTTAGAAGACCCGATTTGAGCAGTCCAATCATTGCGTGGGTATGCACCTTCTCGTCGACATCTTCTTTATCATAGAGATATACATTTGGTGTATATCGAGCAAACTTCAAAGCACTTTCGCGCTCGGAATCGAGTGCGTCTTCCAATAAATCGAAAAATCCTGGCAATCGATTTTCAAGAGCGTATCTAAGACTGATCGCTTTGGGGGTTGGAAATACTATCGGTTGTGGGCGTCCATCAGGACCAGAAATTCTATCTCCCGCGTAGTGTTTTTTTACAAACTGACGAGTACGCTTCACTGTCGTAGCGTCAATAATGGGGTAGAGATAATCAGGATTTAAGTCGGAGGGATCTTTACGTGTCGCAGCTTTGAATCTTTCCCTGATCGAAAGAATTCCTCGATTAGCAAAATGAGCATCCTGTCGAAGGAAGAACCGCAACAAATGATAGAGATCCCAAAGGGAATTGTTTACAGGTGTTGCTGTGAGTAGTAGAAGATCCCGCCTTTTCCCAAAGAGAAGATGTCGTAGAGCGGCAGCACGAGTTGGTGCATCTGGATTCCGATAGTTGTGCGCTTCGTCAACGATAATAAGTTGATATTCATCTAATTTGCGTTGCAGATGACGTTGATCAGCATTTGGTCTTTGCTTGTCTCTTAATTGTTCGTCATTCGCTAATTGTTCAAACGACAAACATTCAATAAAAAGTTGGTAGCGTGTTAGAAATCGCTTCCAAGTACTGTCTCGCAGAGATGCTGGACAGATTAGCAATGCACGTTGGCGGCGTTCAAGATACATTTGAAGAATTTCGCCAGCGATAAAAGTCTTGCCAAGTCCAACTTCGTCGGCAACAATAACACCGCCAGTTTCACGAATCAAACGAATCGCGCGGGCGACACCGTGTTTTTGAAAACTTGTCAACGGTAGATTATCATCCGCCTTAACATCTTCTTCAACTTCTCCTCCATACAGTTGCCACAGTACGCGAACAAATACGATCCATGGAGGCATTGGCTCAAAAACAACCTCAAAGATTTTCGCTAAATCGTATGCTTCACTTTCTTCCCAAATGTCGTCGAACCATTCTTTGGCTTCCTCAGTGACAGGGTTGTCAAATTCCCCTATGTTCAATTCCAAGTTCTGTGATAGTCCAGCGCCAGTTAAATTTGACGATCCAACAAAAATCCCCTGTGACTCGCTATTTGAACGACTTGATGTAGAGAAGATATACGCTTTTGCGTGAAGAAAAGTTTTCTCGTATCGCCGCACCTCAAGGTTACCAGCGCGTAGCGCGGCAATCAGCTGAGTCAATGCGGCACCATTGGTACGGTTGAACGGCAGGTGATCTCGTTCCCGCTCAAGCCCTCTGATTTGATTTTCCAAGCCTGATTGAATTCGACGATGTTCGTATGCGGAAAACGTTTCATCTAGAAGTTTACGATGTTTTGAAACATCATTCGCTAAATCTGCCCCTAGCAATAGACGCACATTTTTGACTCCTGTTAAGTGGTCTGCAATTTGCGAAAATCCTGTAGGGCTGAAAAACGCTGTAGCAATTCGTACTTGATCAGGTGAATTTAAAGATTGTCCAACATTCGGATCAAACACAGAAAGCGCTTGACTCAATGCTTGGGCGAGCGTGTTGCCCTTACGGTTATCGATAAGAGTAGGGCGGCTCATAAAACTTTCTACGCGTGCCCCTTCCAAGAGTGGAAGTGTTTTAAGACACTGTCAAGCCGAATTTGATAGTCCCACCCCTTATGAAATGTTTCAAATATGTGAACCAATTGCCGTTCACCAAGACCATAGAGATGAGCGACTACGGCATCGAGTTCGTAGATCATGTCCTCCATCTCATCCTTATCTAGTTGCCCATGAACCACTCCAACTGAATTCGCCCAAGTTGAAAAACGCTCATCTGGACAGGCAAGTCGACCTGACAATTGCACGACACGTTGCCAAAGAACATTTTCTCGAGAGGGACGTGGAATTGGGAAAGGATTTAATATAAAAAAATTTAAGTTTATCTCCACAAATCGTCTGGCATACCAATCAAGGGGAATTGAGGAGAGGACTCCTAGCAGAAATGCTTCATCTCTCTGATCACCACGCGGCCAGAGAAAATATGGTGCATGATTGGTAACGAATACCTTAGGCGGTAGGAGGCAAACAAGAACTGTTCGCTGATTTGTTCGGTTGGTTATATTTCGAAATGCTACCCTTGGTGCATAACATGGTAAGGTGTTTTTATCTTGTAGGTGATGGAATTGGAATTCTGAATGTGCGCTACGCCGATTCTTTCCTGTACCCCCCCCCTCGAATTCTCTTGCTCTGCAGTCTCTGACAAACAGTCTTCGGATTTGCCCAGGCGTAGTAAACGCCGGTGTCTGGCATCCAGTGATTGAATGATTCGCCTTTGTATACTGGCCAAAATCCTTCGGGGCAATTAACCTCAATATTGAAGTCCATTAAAGGTTTATCGTTAGTCGCATCTAGTTCCCTATCCGGTCGTGCACGCCACTGACCCGGATTATTCAATTCAAGACGAGGCGATTTTCGTAGTTGCGCAAAAATACCAATTGATTCCTCTGTAGGAAGTAACGGTAATGAAGCACTATCGTTCCAGTTAAGCACGTCGAGATTATTAAATCCAACCACCTTTCTATTAATCCCTTCAATAAAATCCACTTTTGATGGATATGGCCCACGTAAGAATACCGATTCAGTCTCAGGGTCGCCGCGCTTAACGCAAATTAGACCTATTGAATATCGCGATTCCACCTCAGGGAATACCCAGTTCCGAGAATTGAGCAACATTGTGACATTTGTCTTTGCAGCATTTGCAAATATCTCTTTTCGAAAGATCTCGGAACCCTTGGCAGCAACAGCACTGCGTGGCAATACAACACCAATTTGTCCTCCATCTTTTACGGTCAAGTTCCAAAATCGCCAGCAAAATGCCTTGTATAGGTCCGGGTCTCCTGTTCCCATTCCGGGAAACGCTCCGCCTACCAGCATCTTGCGTAACTGTTCGTTATCTTTCAGTTCGTGCCCGTAAAGCATTACCAAGTCCGGACGTTCCTCTTGTAACTTCTTTAATTCTGACTTTTTCTTGCCTGCTGGAAGGGATTGAAAACCTGGAAATTGACGAGACCAAAAGGCGTCTTCTTCGATGGTTGCCTCCTGCCAGGGCGGATTACCTAAGATCACATCAAAACCTTGTCGGTCACGCAGGAAGACTTCTGGAAATGCCACAGGAAAATGAAGCACACTGAAATCAACCAAATCTCGTTTTGCGACCCGAGCACAATCCAGTTGGTATGCGTGATTGTTCGAATCGCCCCAATCTTGAAACTGAAAACTGGCTACTTTCGGATCATCGGATATTGCTTGAGCAGATATCAAGTCGCAAAGTGCTTCTGTGCTAATAATTGCCTCACGCGCTTCAGTAAGTGCCGTACGCGCTCGAGCAATTTCCTGTAATGATGCATCATTAACGTTTGCAAGACGTTTCAGTGGAGCTGCTGCCTTTCCCAACAAGCTTTGTGCATCTACCGGAAACAGAGGCAAAGATACTGACTCAAACTTTTTCCTTATTTCATCGAGAGTTCCAATGCCAACAAGTGCATTTCCTTGAACCAAATTGTGATCCAAGAATGAGAGTGGCAGTCCTGGTACAAACGTGTGAATCCAAACTGCAAGTCGAGCGAGTTGCACTGCAATGCCATTAAGATCAACACCGTAAATACAGCGTCGTGCAATCATGCGTCGCAACAATTGACTGTCTTCAATTGTTGCGCTTTCTCCAAGTTCTCCCAATTCGCTAATTGCAGCGCTACGAAGCCTATCAAGTTCGCGATGAACTCCGGGTAATGGCCTTCCTGCGAGATAATCTGCCATCCGTTTTTCGATTCGATCAATTGCACCGATCAAGAAATGGCCTGAACCCATAGCAATATCAGCCACTCGAAAGTCAAAAAATGTTTCCGTTGCATCCGTATCGTCCATACTATCAAGACGAACAAAATGATCCGACAATGCTGGTTCAAGCGACCCACTTAACAGATATTCCACTGCGAACGGCTTGGTATAGTAACTCCCGGAAGACTTCCGAGCTCCCGAGCGGTTATGTAAATACACTTCCCCGGCCAATACGTCAGGGATGTCTTCGCCACTTACTGGGACATAAACGAATTCAGTTTTTCCCTTAATTTTTTTCTGTTTGATAATCAGGTCGCTTGCTGCAATGGCTAGTTCTGATTCCAGAAGGCCTTCATAAATGGTGCCAAATTCACGTACACCAAGCGAACGAAAATCCACTGGACCAGGCACCCCCTCAGTTGTATCAATTACGACAAGGTGGCGAAGTGCCGTTTCAAAAGACTCGTTTGATACTGTAATTTTTTCCAGTTCTGCACCTGTCTTAGAAACCCTTCTATCGCTCGAAAATAATCCACCATCATATGCTGGAACTCCCCATTCAGGATTCCCTTCAGCTACAGCTTTCCAGAGTACCGAAGTCTCTTGCCAATGAGAGTCTCCGGCAGAAATAGGAGTGTTGTTCGCAACAAACAACGACAGTTCCTGAGCTTTCTGTTTGAGTGAACGAATTCGGTATGCATCGTTGAACCGGTATGGAAGAAGATCTCGGTCTTCTGCATACGCAATAAACAAGAGACGAAATAGAACCGTCAAAGCCATTTCGTATGTGAGACTGATTTCTTCTGCTTGCGACTGATCAATTCCTCGTGCGGCTGCGATACCTTGTGCAAGTTCTGGAACAACATGGTCATATATACGTTCGCGCAAACGTATAGCCAGATCTCCTGCAAAGCGTTGTGACTCGTCCATTATTTGTTGCAAGGTACCATCCGGTGCCAACGCTTCGGACGAGTAGATTAGCCATAGATACGCTAGATTATCATCAGACAATAATGAAGGCTGACATTCTATGTAAGTTTCTGTTCTACCGCGACGACCTACACCCGAATCGACGTTTGCTGAGTAAAGGCGAATGCGGTTTCCTTGTGTCAGAACAACCCAATTCAGATTCTCATCA
Organism: Arenicellales bacterium; assembly: GCA_965214785.1. GTDB lineage: Bacteria > Pseudomonadota > Gammaproteobacteria > Arenicellales > JAJDZL01 > JAJDZL01. Next base: position 797,793 of record OZ243975.1, read on the forward strand.
TCTGCCTTTTTCAATGCATAACTGATGGGTGACAGACTGTTGAATCGAGCATTTCCAGATTCAGCGGTCTCACTTTCTCGCAACAAAACTGCGAGCGCAACTCGTCTGTCGCCACTACGCAAAAGGTTGGTAAGATTATCGAGACGCTCAATCTGAAAACCAAGTGCACTCAACATATCACTGTTACGTTCATTCGACGCGCTCATTGCTTTTTGTTTAGCGGCAGTCCAGTCTGAGCGGTCCGGCACTCCATGTTCTAGTTCGTGAAGTGCAAGCAACCCCTCATTGGTCAACCCAGGAATTGCTGTTTCTAAACTGGGCAAAGCTTGAGAAAGAAAGTGAAGCGCAGAATGCCTGTCAGGTTGGGATAGAACTTCGCGGCACAGTCGTTCGACCCGCCCAGTGTCCATTTCAATGTAAACCGGCGGAGTTTCACCGGTCGCACCGACTAGTGAAGCCTTACCGGAACACAAAACGACCAGCAACAGGGGTGCTGCGCGTCCAGCTTTGCGAGCTTTCCAAATCTCCACTAATGAAGTTCTATTTGGCAAACGTGCTGCATGTGCAACTGCAACTTCCAGTCCATTTGACCCTTTACCTACAAACAAATCAATTGCCTGCACAGCATACTTGGGATCTAACGACCAAGGTCGTGACAATTGATCCGCAAGGAACCCCACGTTAACAAAAGTATCTCTTTTCATATGATTTTTATCTTATATCTATCAGATGGTCTTCGGGCATTAGGATTCGTCTGTAGGTGAGTCCCATAAGTCTATGCCCGTCAGGTACGCGCTAACAGAGTATAACGATTGTAGTTCGAAAACCACCAGCAATCCAGTTGCCGAATCCATCTATGATTATGTTACATTTCAGTTTCCCTGTTTTGGGCCTGTCGGGCACGAAGTTCATTATGGCAACAGAATATCATTGATCATGTAATTCAAGGGGAGAGCAGGTGCTTTTCATACGAAAAGCCCAGGGGTTGCTTCGTGGAGGTTTAGACATTCTAAAACTCTTGCTTGTCGTAGTTCTTGATGTCGGACAAACAGACAAGAAAGGGTGAACAGAAATCCCCGAGTTGTGCTCACCAAACAGGATATCGTGCGAGACCAGCAACAACTGCCGCAGGAGAATGTTGAGTCGCGTTATGAGTAGAAGAGTTTTTGATTTACAATTCGAGTGAATCACGGACGGATTCTAAAGGCAAACATTCTCGTTTGAAGCGTTTTGCAAACAGTGAACTGGAACTGACACGGAAACACAAATATCTAAACTTCGTATATGTTTGCCTTAGTTACGTTATTAACTTTGATTGGTTTCTTTGTTGGGCTGATCTGCTTGATTCATCCATTTGAATCCATGCGTATTCCGACACGACCAAGAGCCGCGGTTGTCATGTTGGGTTCCATTATTGTTTTTATCGTTGCCGGTTCGATGATCGCTCCTGAATCTACACGACAGGATGAATCAAGGGTTGTGGAGACACAGAAGTCAACATCGGCGGTCACTTCCCAACAGGAATCTGAAACGAGTCAATCTGCTCAAACATCAATCCCGCAGACTACAAATGAAGAGGTTGCTTGGACAGCTCGTCCATTTGAAATAATCAGTGATAAGGACATCAGCTTCGTCAACCGCTTCCGTCGCACAATTAGTATCGTCGCACCGACGGCGTTGACGCGTGAAGACCGCATCGCAACAATGATGGCGGCGGCTCGGCAATCCTGGGATGAGCACCACTCGCAGTTTATTGGAGTTGACCTGCTGCCATTCGAATCAGGATTAGGGCGCGGAATTCTCCTCGGACAGATTTACTTTGCACCGGACAAGTGTGGTATCAGTGGCAAAGAATGCACTGATCGGATTTGGACTAACGCCTCCGCATCAGACGTGATAATTACACCTGAACAGGAGCAGATTTACACTGCATGGCATGACAATGCAGACAGATTCAAGGAAGTCGACCCTAACTATGGACTCGAAGTAATCAATGAAGAACGGCTGGACGAATACATCGCAGCGCAGTTTGACACCACATCGGAAGACGTTTCGGATGTAATGGTGCAGGTGTTGACAGCGGCTTTTGCCAAAAACGAAATTTCACTCCCGCAACATCTGGATCTCGTGCAATTTGACAAAGAAGACCAAGAGAAAGTTGATGAGAAAGCTTGCCAAGCTAGTCTTCAGTGCTGGGGAGATAAACACAGCATTGCGGCATCTGTAATTTGTCCCGACTTTGTCGAACAGCTTGCGAATTATGACAGCGAATGGACTGATGGGTTGCTCGAATTTAAGTTCAGTCGTTTTGCATGGCATGACTATAAAAAGGGATTGCTCACTTATATCGGTGATCAAATAAAGTTCCAAAACGGCTTTGGCGCGTGGATTCCCCACATCTACCACTGCGATTTCGATCCGTTCAGTCAGCAAGTTCTAGCGGTCGATGCTTTTCCGAAAAATTAATCCCCCAACGATTCCAATCATGTAGAGTTCAACAATATTGGAGGCTGAGTTAGAATAGGTAACCGTGTTCATACTGATCATTTTAGAAGATCGGTTTTCTATATTCAGCCCGACTCCAAGATCGCAGTATAAAGCAATATCCGATTATCTAGAGTAATCTGAGTATCGGAAACAGGTTTTGAAAACCAGCTCATGCATCCTAGCCTCCGAAAACCTCATCGAGACGCAAAAAATATGCGCAAGACCGCAACACTGTCAGCGATCAGTACGACTCCCGAACGCGCTTGCAGTGCTAAAACTGAGGAATAACTCGATCAATGCCTTGATCGAGTCCCATCAAATAGAAGAGTGATTCATTGTAGAAGGCAAGTTACTTTCTCAGCCATACACAACTATCCGACAAAACACCAAAACCAAGGTGTCAGAGCAACATTGATTGTGGTATATTTCCACCTTCACAACTCGTTATCCTTAGGGCATGTAACAGTAAGTTGGCTCGAGGATACATTTGGGCGCATAGCTCAGGGGGAGAGCACTTGCTTGACATGCAAGAGGTCCCTGGTTCAATCCCAGGTGCGCCCACCAATTAAGTAATTCTGTATGTCGCAATATGCGGCAGTTTTTTACGACTCGAATTTCAAGTTCCTACTGATAGTTATTTTTGTACTTGTTCGAACCGATTCGTTCAATTTATCTCAACTACAACTTTCCAAGTCACTATGCTAAAGGTTTCGTTTCCTGACGGATCAATACGGGAATATCCGGCAAAAGTCACAATCGATGCTGTTGCATCAGATATCGGTTCCAGTCTTGCGCGAGCGGCCGTTGCCGGCGAAATAAACGGTCAGTTATTGGACACTTCACACGAGATCGACACAGACAGTTCGTTGAAGATTGTAACCGGCAAAGATGAACAAGGCCTTGAGGTCATTCGACATTCAACTGCACACCTGCTCGCACAGGCGGTCAAGCAGTTATACCCCCAAGCCCAAGTGACAATCGGTCCGGTTATCGAAGATGGCTTTTATTATGACTTTGCATTTGAGCGCGGATTTACTGAACAAGACCTGCGCAAAATCGAAAAACGTATGAAGCAAATCGCTTCACAAAAACTTCCGGTAACTCGCAGCGTTGTATCCAAGGACGATGCCGTTTCAAATTTTCTCGAAATAGGCGAGCAGTACAAGGCCGAAATCATTCAAGAACTGCCAGATGATGAAACGATTTCACTTTATCAGCAAGGTGATTTCATTGATCTGTGCCGAGGCCCTCACGTTCCAAATACCGGTTTTCTCAAGGCTTTCAAACTGACTAAAGTTGCCGGTGCATACTGGCGCGGCAATTCAGACAATGAAATGCTGCAGCGAATCTATGGCACAGCATGGAACACCAAGACAGATCTCGATGAATACCTCGAACGCCTTGAACAGGCGCGGCTTCGCGACCATCGAAAACTCGGTGCTGAACTGGACCTGTTTCACTTTCAAGACGAAGCGCCCGGAATGGCATTCTGGCACGAAAAAGGCTGGACTTTGTTTCGTTTGGTCGAGTCATATATGCGCAATCTTTTGGACGGCTATGGTTATACCGAGGTGCACACGCCGCAATTGATTGATCGTTCTCTTTGGGAAAAATCCGGTCACTGGGAAACCTTTCAGGAAAACATGTTCACCACTGAGATCGAAAAACGCGCCTATGCCTTAAAACCCATGAACTGCCCCGGACACGTCCAGGTTTTTAACCAAGGATTGAGAAGCTATCGAAACCTACCGCTGCGAATAGCTGAATTCGGCAATGTCCATAGATATGAACCTTCTGGTACACTGCACGGACTGATGCGGGTTCGCCGCTTCACTCAGGACGATGCCCATGTGTTTTGCACCGAAAGCCAAATTCGCGATGAGGTCGAAGTTCTGATAGAAATAGCACTGCGAGTGTATTCAGACTTCGGATTCAATGATATTGCAGTCGGTCTTTCGACAAGACCTGAAAAAAGAGTGGGCTCCGATAAGTTGTGGGACCGCGCCGAAAGCGCACTTGAATCAGTATTAAATGAGCGCAAGATGACTTACACCACATACGAAGGTGAGGGGGCATTTTACGGTCCAAAAATTGACTTCGTTCTCAATGACTGCATCGGTCGTAAATGGCAGTGCGGAACCATTCAACTGGATTTTTCAATGCCAGGGCGTTTAGGCGCACAATACGTCGAATCAGACGGTACTAAGCAAACCCCTGTAATGATTCACCGCGCCATACTGGGATCGGTTGAACGATTTATCGGAATACTGATAGAAGAACATGCAGGAAAGTTCCCGGTTTGGCTCGCTCCGGTACAAGCAGTTATTATGAATATTTCTGAATCTCAGGAAGAATATTCGGCTAAAATACACGCTTTGTTTCGTAAAGCAGGGGTGCGAATCGCCCTTGATACCCGAAATGAAAAAATTGGTTTTAAAATTCGAGAGCAAACAATCCAGAAAATTCCCTATCTGTTGGTGGTAGGAAACCGTGAAGTGGAAACACAAACAGTTTCTGTTCGAACCTTGGCAGGGGAGGATTTAGGCTCGCAGTCCTGCGCGTCTGTAATTGATATGATTTTACAATCGTCCAGCTAATAGCCTGGCAGGGCAACATATTCATAAATTTATAGGAGATACACTACGGCTACTGATAAGCAGCACCGCATCAATTCGCAAATTGATGCCGCACAGGTTCGTCTCGTGGGGGAAGATGGCAGCCAGATTGGCATCGTTTCCGCGACCGAGGCATTCGCACACGCAACAGAAGTTGGGTTGGACCTTGTTGAAATTGCACCTCAAGCAAACCCGCCAGTATGTCGGGTCATGGATTACGGCAAGAATCGATTTGATGAGAATAAAAAGCGGCGCAAACAAAAGCACATTGTCGTAAAGGAAATCAAATTTCGCCCGGGTACTGATATCGGTGACTATGATATCAAGGTGCGTCGTTTAAAGACGTTCCTCGAAAAAGGATTCAAAACCAAGGTGATTATGAGGTTTCGCGGCCGAGAGATAGCACATGCCGACTTAGGACTGGACGTGTTGAATCGTGTACAAAACGATTTGAAGGATATTTCTATAGTCGAAGCGCGCCCATCAATGGACGGGCGCCAGATGATCATGATACTCGCACCGGCGAAACCAAAGAGTTGAACAGTAAGTAACAGTTGAACGAAATTAGTTATGCCAAAAATGAAGACAAACAGAGGGGCAGCAAAGCGTTTTAAGAGCACTGCCTCCGGTAAATTCAAGCGCGGACATTCTCATGCTTCGCATATCTTGACCAAAAAGTCAACCAAACGCAAACGGGGATTGCGTAAGCCAGCACTGGTACACAGTTCTGACAACGCTAATGTCCGTCGCATGTTGCCGTACAGTTAGAGACAGAGGACTAAAATGCCCAGGGTTAAACGCGGCGTTACTGCCAAAGCACGCCATAAAAAGGTACTCAAGCAGGCCAAAGGATATCGCGGAGCGAGAAAAAATGTGTTCCGCGTCGCCAAACAGGCGGTCATCAAAGCCGGTCAATACGCATACCGGGATCGCAGACGAAAAAAACGCGACTTCAGATCCCTTTGGATTATGAGGATCAATGCAGCGGCTCGTGAATGTGGTATGAATTACAGTTCCTTCATGAACGGCTTGAAACGAGCGCAGATCGAACTCGACCGCAAATCGCTTGCCGCAATTGCTGTTAGTGATAGCGATACATTTTCTCTACTGGCAGAAAAAGCAAAGAAGGGGTTAAGCAGTTAAGCTTCAATCGCTTTTTTTGATGTCGACCGCTTGTCCCGCAACTAATTAACATATAAATCAATCGAATAATGCCTGATCTGAAGGCTTATTCTGAGCTCGATGCCTACGCGAAAAAGGCATGTGAGGACATTCAGGCTGCAGACACCCAATCGGACGTGGAAGCACTGCGTATAAGTGCTTTAGGGAAAAAAGGCCACATCACCGCACTGCTTAAGATCATCGGCACTCTTGATGCCGATGAACGCCCTAAAGCTGGGAAGAAGATCACTGCAGTTAAAAAACAAATTGAATCTGAGCTTCAATCCAGGCGCGAATCCCTAAAACAGCTTGAACACCAGCGTAATCTTGAAGCCCAACGAGTAGATGTAACACTGCCGCCAAGAAGCACAGCGACCGGCGGGCCGCATCCGCTGACTCACACCCTTATGCGAATGCAGGATATTTTTTCCCGAGTTGGGTTTGATATTGCTTTCGGACCCGAGATTGAAGATGACTACTACAATTTCGAGGCACTTAACTTTCCAGCAAATCATCCGGCAAGAGCGATGCAAGATACGTTTTATTTCGATGACGATAAACTGCTGCGCACACATACATCACCGGTCCAGATTCGCTATATGAAACAAAATTCACCGCCCATTCGAATCGTCGCTCCCGGACGCGTATATCGCTGTGACTCTGATGTCACGCATACACCCATGTTTCACCAGCTAGAAGGCTTGGTTGTTGATGAATCGACCACTTTTGCTGATCTTAAGGGAATGCTTGAATATTTCGTTATGGAGTTTTTTGAGGCTGACCTTGCGTTAAGATTTCGTCCATCATACTTTCCGTTCACGGAACCGTCAGCTGAAGTCGACATCAGTTGCGTATTTTGCAAGGGCGACGGCTGCAATGTCTGCAAGAAAAGCGGATGGCTCGAAGTGCTTGGATGTGGAATGGTTCATCCTGCACTGTATCACCATGTCGATATCGATGCAGAAAAATTCACTGGATACGCATTCGGAATGGGAATAGAGCGCCTGACAATGCTTCGATACGGTGTCGGAGACTTGCGTCTGTTTTTTAAAAACGACATTGAAATGCTAGAGCAATTTAAGTAACCGAATCAATCAAATGGAAATCGATTATGCTGGTTAACTTGAATTGGCTAAACGTGTGGTGCAAAGTTGACTTACACCCCCGCAAGCTGGCAGATGCGTTGACAATGATTGGCCTCGAAGTGCAATCGGTCTCGGAAGTCTGTGCATGTGACGAGAACATCGTCGTTGGGCAGATCACACAGATGAAGCCAATAAAAGATTCCAATTCCCTTAATCTGTGTACCGTTGACGTGAGTCAAAGCGGTCCATTGCAAATTGTCTGTGGTGCACCCAATGCGCAAGTTGGAGGCAAATACCCTGTTGCTCTTGCAGGGAGCGTGATTTCAGATGGAAAGCGAATCGAAACTATTCAGATCGCAGGTTACACATCGTCTGCAATGCTTTGTTCGGAAAAAGAAATTGGTCTTTCGGATGCAAGCGAAGCTTTGTGCTATTTAGACAGTGATGCAGCAGTTGGAACTTCGATCAATGAACATTTCCAGTTGCCAGACCATGTGCTTGATATCGACCTGACACCGAATCGAGGAGACTGTCTAAGCATACGCGGAATCGCAAGAGAAATATCTCTGGCTACGGGAGAGAAGTTTCACCCCTTGAAACGATCCTCAATTGATGCGACGGTATCTGACGAATTTTCTGTGAACGTGATTCATGACGAAGACTGCCCCGTTTATTGCGGCAGATTGATTCGCGGCATCGACATCAATGCAAAGACACCTGATTGGATGCGTAGCCGATTGCAGCAGACAGGGTTTCGGTGCATTCATCCAATCGTTGACATAACAAACTATGTGATGATGGAATTGGGACAGCCAATGCACGCGTTTGATGTCGCGTTGATGGACGAAGACGGTATCGTTGTGCGACGCTCAAAGGCGGGCGAAAAACTGACCTTGTTAAGTGAAGAAACGCTCGAATTTGACGATCAGTGCCTGTTGATTACCGATAAAACCGGACCGATAGGACTGGCGGGTGTAATGGGAGGTCTAACCAGTGGAATTATGCCGACTACCGCAGACATTTTCTTGGAAGCCGCATTTTTCACCCCACAGGCTATTCGACGGTCGGTCGCAAAATTTGCAGTTCACTCTGATGCTTCGCATCGTTTCGAACGCGGTGTTGATCCTACACGTCAGGCAGAAGCGATTGAGCGGGCTAGCGAACTGATTGTTCAAATTGCCGGTGGGTCTTGCGGGCCGATTCAGGAAATTCGAAACGACAACTTCGTTCCGGTTAAAAGCACTTGTCTGGTTCGCCGGTCTCGTGTCAAAAAAGTACTGGGTGTAGAAGTTTCCGACAACACGATTGAGTCCATTCTCAATTCGGTCAACAAAAAAAGCGCATCTCACGGACAAGGTTGGGAGGTGACTGCACCGCCTTATCGATTCGATTTGGAAGCTGAACATGATCAAATCGAAGAAATCGCGCGAGTATATGGTTACGACAACATACCAAGCACGATGCGCTTCAATCTCGAACACGCTGCCACAGCCAGCGAAACGACGATTTCCGACTTTGCAGTGCGCGAGACACTTCACTCTCAAGGTTACTATGAAGCGATCACTTACAGCTTTGTTGATCCGCAATTGAACCGCAGCCTTCATCCAAGTGCAAATCCAAAAACGCTTTCAAATCCAATTGCAGACAATATGTCAGTGATGCGAACAAGTCTTTGGCCAGGCCTAGTCGGTGCGTTTGCTGAAAACTACAGACGACAGAAAAATCGCATCTGTCTTTACGAAATCGGAAGAGTTTTCTTATCCGATGCCGAAGTGAATCGACTTGGGGGGATTGCTTTTGGGGAATCTGCTCCTGTGCAATGGGGAATTACACAGCGAAAAATTGACTTTTTTGATGTCAAAGGTCACGTGATGCGCCTGTTCGATTTGACTCGCAAGTCACATGAGGTGGAATTTGTTGCTGAACCGGTTGAAGGATTAATGAGCAACTGCAGTGCTGTAATCAAATTCGCTGGCAAACCCTGTGGAAAGATCGGCAAGTTAGACACACAAATTTTGGACGATGCTGAACCAGAAGATGAGGTGTTTGCATTTGAGATCGATTTGAGTATTTTGTCGAAACGTGAGATCAGGCACTACGAATCCGTTTCACCGTACCCCAGTGTTGTACGGGATTTATCCGTTGTAGTGAGTTCTCAAGTGCCGATAGCTGATCTGACCAACGAGATCCGAGAAAGCGCAGGAGAATTTTTAGAAAACCTAACCTTGTTTGATGTATATTATGGAGTTAGTATTGATTTAAAAGCCAAAAGTGTAGCATTTCGGCTTACCTATCGCTCCAAGGCACGCACTTTGACTGATAGCGAAGTAGATGTAAGCATAGCCAAAATACTTAAAGTTCTTAATGAACAATTCGGTGCAAAACTCAGAGCTTAGTGGGGGGACAACATGAGTAAAACAGTAATCGTCAAATCTGATTTGGTCAATGAAATAAATCGAGTTCTGGGAATTAACCAAGCGGAAGCCAAAGACTTTGTGGATTTGTTCTTCGAAGAGATACGCACAACTTTGGAAAACCACGAAGACGTTAAGATTTCAGGTTTCGGAAAATTCAGTATTCGACATAAAACACCACGTCCTGGACGCAATCCTAAAACCGGGGATGAAGTTACAATCACCGAGAGAACGGTTGTGACTTTCAACGCCAGTCACTCGCTAAAGAACCGTGTGGCCGGTGTAACCAGACTTGCTACTGAAAGTGACTGAATATTTGCACTCAGTGCAACATTCACTTTCAAAGTATCCTTTAAATCATTGATCAGACACATCAATGACTGGATACGTTCAGATTCCAGAAAAGCACTACTTCAGCATTGGTGAAGTCAGCAAATTGTGCAGTGTTCCCGCGCATGTTTTACGCTACTGGGAACAGGAGTTTGAAGATCTCAATCCGGTCCGGCGCCGCGGACAGCGAAGATACTATACCCGCAAGAATGTAGAACTGGTACTGCAGATCATGGATCTGCTTTACGACAAAAACTTTACAATAAACGGAGCCCGAAAGCAGTTAAAACAAAATGGCAAAAGCGAGGCGTTCGGAAACAATGCCTCAGGGCTCGAGGCCAGTGATGTTGATGATACAATCACTCAACTAAAGCAAGTTCTCGAAACACTCTCAAACGAGTAATAATTTGAAATTTCGGGGCGTAGCGCAGCCTGGTAGCGCACTTGCATGGGGCGCAAGAGGCCGGAGGTTCAAATCCTCTCGCCCCGACCAATTTCAAAGTCAGAATCTCTTATTCAGACGGTGTCTGGCTACAAACCCGGAAACCATTTCGTTCTGCACTTGAAATACGCACAATAGAATTGCGTGTTTTTCAAGCAAGGGTTTTCGGTGGCGCAAAATTCTTTGAAACAAGTAACTCCCATCAACTTTGCGAATGAAAATCAGTCAGATTTATGAACGGGCATTGATTCTAGCTGCCCACAGGCATGCCCCGGCGTATTTGGGAGGCTTGAGCTTTACTGAGTCTTTCTTTTTTCCGATTCCTCCAGATGCACTTCTGGTGCCGATGGTACTGGCGAATAAGAAAAAAGCTTGGACTTTCGCTGCGATTACAACCATTGCCTCTGTATTGGGAGGTCTAGTAGGCTACGCAATTGGTTTATATTTATACGAGACTGTTGGTGTGTGGCTAATTGAACTATACGGTTTAAGCGATCATCTTGGACAATTGCAAGCCTGGAGTTCGCAATATGGCATCTGGATTATTGTTATGGTCGGATTTCTGCCAATTCCGTATAAAGTATTTACGATTGCATCAGGAGCTTCAGCAATGGCTGTTTTGCCGTTTTTGGCGGGTTCTCTAATCGGCCGCGGAGCTCGCTTTTTTATCGTATCTGCGCTGTGTTACTGGGCAGGTGATTCTGTGAACGCAGTGATGAAGAAAGCCTCTTCACCGGTTGTGTTTTTAGTGAGTTTAATAATGGTGATTGGATTTGTATTTTGGACAATTCAATAATGTGATTCGTGTCTCAGTTTTGCTGCCAGCAATACTTATTGCGGCTTGCGAGAGCACTGTCAAAGCACCGGTTTCGGTTATTGACCCGACACCGCTTGCAGAGATTTCGCCTACAACTACTTATTCAGGCCGCATGACGATTGTAAAGCCAGGCGACAATCTTTATTCCATCTCGTTTGAATCCGGCTTCAACTACCTTGAAGTCGCCGAATGGAATGATATCGATCCTGAAGATTTCATTCATCCTGGACAGGAAATCAAACTGTATCCTCCGCAGAGTCAAACCGCTCCGAGGACAACAACGCAATCTACAAGTAGTCCAGCACAAGGCACCCAACCGGCAGCAAAACCACAGTCCACGCCGGCTGCATCCACCGCTTCGATTCCTTCAACGCCCGTATCAGATTGGATCTGGCCGGCCGAAGGTCAGATCATCGCAAAATTCTCTGCTGCACAAAGGAGAAACGGAATTGAAATCGCAGGTCAAAACGGATCGCCGATTCGCGTTGCTGCCAGTGGCAGGGTGGTGTATTCGGGGACTGGATTGATTGGTTACGGAAGAATTATTATCGTCAAGCATAACACAAGTTTTTTAAGTGTTTATGCACACAATTCCAGAGTTGTGGTCAAAGAAGGTGACAGTGTCAAACGAGGACAGAAAATCGCAGAAATGGGCAGTACCGATACAGATCGTGTCAAGCTTCACTTCGAAATCCGGCACAACGGCAAACCTGTAGACCCGCTTAGATATCTGCCGAAAGGATAAGCTTTAGTTTATCACTCAATACACGGCAGCAAAGCTGCTACGCTCTGGCGTCCCTCAGCTAGTAGAATGTTAAATATATTGCACGCCGAGCGCGAGCTGAGTATTTCATAACCGCACTTTTGATCGATCAGCGGTTGTAGCATACCCGGCTTCGGAAAACGCAAAACTTTCCCTGTGCCCAAGACTAATATTTCTGGATCAAAATCGGCAAACCGCTGAAAATCTTCAATCGACAAATCATCAAAATGCGCAACCGACCAATTGTCAATTACCGTTTCGGCAGTTACGATAATGCTTTGCTTGTACAATTGCCCATTTACCCAAAACTGTCCGTCATCATCCATTCGAATTGTATTGATGCCGGGAATGTCAGATCTGTGCAGTTCCATGAAAAATCCTTCGAATTCAGTGTATGTCGTTACTATATCAATTCGAATATGAAGGCATAATAGAATGCGGAGTACTTCCAGCTCAGTGTGAACCGTTGCCTCGGCGGCGTTGTAACCGGTTCGACTATCTCAAGCGGCATGTGAAACTCAAAAATTCGTAATTGCAAGCGATTGCAGATTTGAATGATATTTTTCGTTGATTATTGTAAAAGTTATTGTTAGTGAAACAAATGAAACCGGTAAAAATTGGAATCTTAGGGCTCGGAACAGTTGGATGTGGGACGCTCACAGTCCTTAGTCGAAATGCGCAGGAAATTTCCCGGCGTGTCGGGCGAAAAATTGAAGTGTCCCGTGCTGTCGTCAAAACCACTGGCAAACCGCGCCCATCGATTACAGATTCTTTGGAGATCACCGATGACCCACATTTCGTCCTTGACTCACCGGATATCGATATTGTTGTCGAACTAGTCGGTGGAGTAACCCCTGCATACGAATACGTCAAATATGCACTTGGGAAGGGAAAGCACGTTGTCACAGCCAATAAGGAGCTGCTGGCAGTAAAGGGCAACGAGCTTTTTGAAATTGCACAAGCTTCGTCAGTAGTGATTGCTTTTGAGGCTGCGGTAGGCGGAGGCATTTCGATTATCAAAGCAATTCGTGAAGGCCTTGCAGGGAATCGAATCGAATCAATGGCCGGGATTATCAACGGTACAAGTAATTTTATACTCAGCAGTATGAAAGAACACAACAGCAGTTTTGATGAGGTTTTAGCCCAAGCCCAACAGCTTGGTTATGCGGAGGCGGATCCAACTTTTGATGTTGAAGGTATCGATGCGGTGCATAAACTAATCATTCTGGCTTCCATTGCGTACGGTGTGCCACTGCAGCGAGTCGAAGACATCTTTTGCGAAGGCATTTCTCAAATCAGTATCGAAGATATTGAATATGCTCAAGAGCTTGGATATGCGATCAAACCTTTGTCTGTTTCCACAAGAGGGACTAACGGTGTTGAATTGAGAGTCCATCCGGCATTGATTCGCCAAACGAATATGCTGGCCAACGTAGATGGAGTGATGAATGCAATTCAGTTAAAAGGTGACGCTGTTGGCGAGACTCTGTATTATGGGGCAGGGGCAGGGGCGGAGCCCACAGCATCTGCAGTAGTTGCAGACATTGTTGATGTTGCGCGGGTTTTAACCGCCGATCCAGACAATCGTGTACCGCATCTGGCATTTCAGCCAAGTGCCTTGTCCAATTTGCCAATAGTCACAAAAGATGAAGTTGTAACAGCGAACTATTTACGACTGCACGCGGTTAATCGGGCCGGAGTCCTCGCTGATGTCACAAAAATATTCGCAGACCACGGAATCAGTATCGAATCAATCCTGCAAAAATCGAGTTCAGACAGTCATGAAGGTGTTGTTCCAGTGATCATTGTGACACAGCAAACAGTAGAAGCTAAAATGCAAACAGCGCAACAGCAACTCGAAAATCTCGATTCCATTGTCGGTTCAATTACCCGCATTCGGATCGAAAACGGTTGCTGATCAAATTTTGGGATGGCAATGCAAGCACAGCCTAAACGGACCATCGTACGCAGACAAACCGAATGTAGTGAACCATTGCCGGGGATTAATCCAACTTTGGATTTGATCTATCGAAATCGCGGCGTTCGCTCAATAGACGAACTGGATTATTCACTGGCAAGACTTCACCATCCCGATTCCTTGACCAATCTCGGTGAAGCAGTTGAAATTATTCAGGATGCAGTACAGGCGGATGCACAGATACTTATCGCTGGCGACTACGATGCAGATGGTGCAACCGGCAGTGCATTGGCGTATCTGGTCCTAAAAGCTTTCGGGTCGAGAAATGTAGGATATGTCTGTCCGAGCCGATTTGATTTTGGCTATGGACTCAGTGCAGGATTTGTAGAGCACATTACTTCGGCTGTACAGCCGGATTTGATCATCACGGTTGACAACGGAATCTCAAGCAATGATGGAGTCGAGCTCGCAAGACAGCGCGGTATTACTGTAATCGTCACGGATCATCACCTGCCCGGAGAAATTCTTCCGCAGGCAGATGCGATTGTCAATCCAAATTTAAATGGAGACACGTTTCCCAGCAAGTATTTAGCCGGCGTCGGCGTAATTTTCTATGTGCTGTCAGCGGTGCGAACTCGATTGCTTGAATCAAACTGGTTTGAATCCGAGGGACTCGCGGTGCCCAATATGGCTGAATACCTCGACCTCGTGGCATTAGGAACCGTTGCAGATGTCGTCCCTTTGGATCACAATAATCGGATACTCATAAGCCAGGGTCTAAAGCGAATCAATGCACGAAAAGGGCGATTCGCAATTCGAGCGCTGCTGGAATCCGGTCGACGAAAAATCGGCGGCATCGTTTCACAAGACCTGGCGTTTGCAGCAGGACCGCGTCTGAATGCTTCGGGACGCCTTGACGACATTACCATCGGCATTCAATGTCTCGTAAGCAACCAGGAAGACGAAGTATTGAAGCTTATTGCTCAGATCGAATCCCTCAATCATAGTCGCCGACAAATTCAAGAGTCCATGATGAGAGATGCTGGCGAAGCGATTGATTCATTAAAAGAGGATTTCAATCACGAAACAGCCGGTGTCTGCCTGTACAAAGACTCATGGCACCAGGGGATATCTGGGTTGATCGCATCGAAAGTCAAGGACCTGACGGCCCGTCCAACTGTTGTATTTTCCAATGCTGACGAAGGGCTCCTAAGAGGGTCTTGCCGTTCTATACCCGAAGTCAATATCAGAGACGCACTTGCAGAGATTTCGCGTCGACATCCTGATTTAATTATTCAGTTCGGTGGACATGCCATGGCAGCGGGTCTGTCGCTGCATCTCGAAGCGTATGAAACGTTTAAAACCGAATTTAACTCTCAGTTGCTGCGAATGCGGAAAGAAAATTCATGGAAAAATGCCATTCTAAGTGATGGTGAACCGATCGCAATGGATTTGGAAACTGCAGAAAGAATCAAAAACGGCGGTCCGTGGGGACAAGGATTTGAGTATCCGCTTTTCGATGGAGTGTTCGACATTATCGAATACACAGTTGTAAAGGAAATTCATCTGCGGCTAAGGATTCGATCAAAACGGCATGAGAAAAATTTCGATGCCATTTATTTCGGATACTTTAATCAATTTCAAGCCGCTCCTGAATTGGCCCAGTACCAAATTGTTTATCAACTCGATGTTAATGATTACATGCAACAAAAATCGGTTCAACTGAAAGTGCACTACATGCATCAGATCTAATGCTGCATAATTGACGGACACGTTGTTGCACTTTTTGACCACCCCCGACGAATATCACATCTATGATTGTTGCATTTGACATTGAAACGATTCCAGATCTGACGACTGGTGAAAAACTCTACGGATTGGAAGGAATCGAACCGAAAGAAGCAGCGAAAGCGATGTTGGCCGCCCGGCGCACGAGAGTTCCAGATGCCGTAATGTTGCCTTTGCATTTACACCAGGTAGTCGCGATTTCGGTAGCGGTGCGCTGGGGTGAAAACAATTTTGTGGTTAAGTCGCTCGGTTCAGCAGATTCGAGCGAAAAGGAACTTGTTCAAACTTTTTTCAGATCTGTCGATAAAAACCCAACACTGGTGTCATGGAATGGAAATGGTTTCGATCTGCCCGTACTGCAGTACCGGGCGATGTACCACTCAATTCAGAACGTTCGCTACTGGGATACAGGTGCATTTGACAGAGAAGCGAAGTGGAACAATTACCAAAGCCGGTACCACGATCGCCATGTTGACATTATGGACGTGCTGGCTAGATATTCCTATCGAGGCGTCGCTTCCCTTGACGACATCGCGCAATTGACGGGATTGCCCGGAAAAATCGGAATCGGAGGGGCAAGTGTCTTTGATGCTTACTTAGACGGCAAGCATGAAGAAATCAGGAACTACTGTGAAATGGACTCGTTGAATACTTATCTGATATTTCTAAGACTGCAATATATCCGCGGCCACTTTACCGATGAAAAATACCAACATGAACTTCAAAAGGCATACACCTGGTTAAGCGATTCCGATAAAGAGCATTTTGCGGAATATGCAAGCAGATGGAAGCCTTTGGAGAAGTAAAGAACAATATCTGTCGATTGCAATTGACAGACAATGACTGAACATTTATTCTCCGGCGACATTCCCTGATATCTCCTTTTTTGGTCTGCGACTTCGCGGCTTTGTATTCCGAGAAGAATTACCACTGCCACCTCGTCTTCGCTGCCCGCCTGGCTTTTGGTTCCCTCGTTCAGAAGAAGTTCCTTTTGTATTTCCGTTTTGAACAGCTGCGCTGCCGTCATTTTTGGATTTAACCGGTTTTCTTGTAGGACTTTTCTTTCGCGCCGGCTTCGAAGTTTCTTTTCTTGGTGGTGATTTTCTGTCCGACGGGCGCTGCGACCGCTGACCGCTTCTGGTCGATCGCGGTTTCGATTGCCTGCGTTTTTTTACAGGTTCGCTCTTAGGCGGCGTTTCTTCTACTTCAATTGCAGCAGGCTCCGGTTCACTGGAAGACGTACGAAAAATAGTCTTTGCAACACGAGAAAGCAGTGAAATGTTTTTTTCCTCGGGTTGCGGTTCTGGGCTCGTGTAGGACTGTGCTTGAGCAATCACCGGCGGTTCCGCAGGTTCACCCGCACGAATAAAATTGTAGACCTCTGGCGCAGCATCTGGTACTTTCAAGGTATAACTGACTTGAGTGCCTTGTTCTTCAAGTTCAGCGGATGTAAACCGAAATATGTGGTGATCAGGAGTGTACATGTTTCGACTTGGAACGACCACTATTCGGGTACCCATGCGCCTTTCGATCAACGCAAGTTCATGGCGTTTTTCATTAATCAGAAATGTCGCAACATCAACGGGCAGATGCGCGTGAATCAATTCGGTGTTTTCTTTCAGAGCATCTTCTTCAATGATCCTTAGAATGCTTAGCGCGGTTGATGTGACGCTGCGGATATAGCCTCGACCCTTGCAGCGTGAACATTCATCGTAGCTGGACTCTTCTATCGAAGAGCGAAGCCGCTGACGCGACATCTCAAGCAAGCCGAACTGTGAAATACGGCCAATCCGAGTTCTGGCGCGATCCGACTCAACGGACTCCAGCAGTCTTTTCTCGACCGCTCGACGATTTCTCGGAGACGACATATCAATTAAGTCTATGACAATCAGCCCGCCGATATCTCGTACGCGTAGATGTTTTGCAACCTGTTCGACCGCTTCCAGATTGGTTTCCAGTGCAGTTTCCTCTATATCTGCTCCCTTGGTTGAACGAGCTGAATTTACATCAATGGTGACCAATGCCTCGGTTTGTTCGATCACAATTACCCCGCCAGTAGGCAGCTTCACCGATCGCTCAAACGCGTCTTTAATCTGATGTTCGATTTGGAAACGGGAAAATAGTGGGACAGCGTCCTGATAGTGCTGAATACGAACATTCGTCGTTGGCATAACTTCGCCGACGAATTGCTTGATGTTGTCGTATAGTGGTTCGTCGTCGACTAGTATCTGATCGATGTCCTCGCGCATGTAGTCGCGCAAGGTGCGAGGTACCAGACTGCTTTCCTGGTAAATCAGAAACGGTCCGTCATTTTCTGATGCTGCATTTTCAATGCTTTTCCATAGGTTGACCAGATAATCCAGATCAGAACGAAAATGTTCGATGTTTTGCCCGATTCCAGCTGTACGGCCAATTACTGCGTGCTTCTCCGGCACGTCAAGCTGAGCCAGTATTTCTTTCAAAGCGTAGCGCTCTACACCTTCAATCTGTCTGGAGATTCCACCGCCTCGAGGGTTGTTTGGCAATAACACCAAAAAGCGACCAGCAAGACTAATGAACGTGGTCAACGCAGCGCCTTTGTTGCCGCGTTCGTTGCGTTCGACTTGAACGATCATGGCGTCCCCGGCGCTGACGACATCCTGCACCTTGACCTGCGACATTGGAGTTGACGCATCAAAGTCAGGGGGGAAGCAGTTTCTTGATATGTCTTTGAGTGAAAGAAACCCTTGGCGTTGCGCACCGTAGTCTACAAATACAGCTTCGAGACTGGGCTCAACTTTGGTTACGATTCCTTTGTATATGTTTCCTCGTTTACTTTCACTATCAATAAACTCGATGTCGAGGTCAACTAGTGTTTGCCCATCGACTATAGCAACACGTAACTCTTCGGAGTGTGTTGCGTTGAATAACATGCGTTTCATGAAAAATATCCTCTTCCAGCATCGTCTCAATTGCGTCAGACTGCTTAATCCAGATAGCAGATATCAATGACTTGAAATGATTTCTAATGTTCATAGAACGTGACTTTACGATGCTTGTATTGTTTTGTAACGGCTCGCATTGGAGCACGTTGCGAAATAATTCCTATAACCGAGATTTCGGGACGATTCATTCGGCTTTGATAAACAACCGCTCGCCCGCATGGTGTAGCGAGTACACCTTAAACGGCATTCAAAATTCGGATTTCTAAATTTGGCGAGTGCCAAAATATTTTCTTCTTTGTTTTGTTGTGTCTCGCAATTATAAACAACATCACGGCACTGTAACGGTAAATATAATTGCTGTTAATGTCTCACTGAAAAAACCATTGGCTAATTTTCACCACTGGGTTGCTCATCAGTGTAATCAAACCTGTCAATACTGCTTAGGTGGTGTGTGTGCCTTCCAAAACAGAAATATCATCCTTCGATGTCAAATTAGTCAGTGTTGACGAAGGTTCACATGACCGCCGTCTGGATAACTTTCTTATCACATTTTTAAAAAATGTTCCGCATAGTCGTATTTACAATTTGATACGAACAGGACAAGTGCGGGTCAATGGGTCTCGAGCAAAAGCAAAACAGCGTCTTGTTACCGGTGACATTGTTCGCGTGCCACCTGTAAGAATGTCCGAGAAAGTAGAATCGACATCTCTAAGCAAGCCTTTGCGAGAAGCAGTCAACAAGATTATCTATGAAGATGAATACCTCATTGCAATCGACAAACCATCAGGAATTGCTGTTCATTCCGGCACACATCACAACACGGCTTTCATTGAAGCGATTCGCGCGGTGCGCACAAAAGACTGTTACCTTGAACTGGTTCATAGACTGGACAAGGAAACCTCCGGAGTCCTGATTGTGGCAAAAGATAAAATGTTTTTGCGACAGTTACATCGACTTTGGAGAAGAGAGTCTGCAGACAGTGACTTGACAAAAACCTACACTGCACTACTTAAAGGACATTTAAAGCAGACAAAGTCTACCGTCCGTTCTGTGCTTTCTCAACGTGACTTTGCAAAACCAACTCAATCCAATAATTCTGCGACAGTCGCAGAAACGATGTTCGAGTCAGTTCACCAATACAGTGAGTGTTCGCTGGTTAATATTCAGCTGCATACTGGAAAAAAACACCAGGCACGTCGCCATGCTGTAGAGATTGGAAACCCAGTCGCAGGAGATCAGAAATATGGAGACAGAGTCTTCAACGCAAAAATGAGAAACAGGGGGTTAAAACGACTTTTTTTGCATGCTGCGAAAGTTAATTTGTTTCATCCTGTGCTTGAGCGGTTTATCGAATTTGAATCTCAATTGCCAACTCACTTGACGGATTTTCTTAATCAACTGCCACAATCGGAATCAGAAGTGTTATGAGTGAAGAAAATGTAAATTTGCAAAGAATTTGTGGATCTGCCGATCTTGAATCACAAGGTAAGGGTGTCAATTTCATGGTCGAGTCAGATGGCAGACAAATGTCGGCTTTCGCGATCCGCTTTCACAACGAGCCGCACGCGTATCTCAACCGATGTGCGCACCTTTTTCTTGAGCTTGACTGGGAACCAGGAGAATTTTTTGACGCATCTGGGGATTACATAATCTGTGCGAATCACGGTGCACTGTTCGAACCGAATTCAGGCGAATGCGTTAACGGACCGTGTTATGGAGCTTCACTTACAAAGATTGCAGTGACAGAAAACGCGAACGGTGTGTTTGTCAACGACCAGCGTTTTCGCCTGATATCAAAACCTGATAGCTGATGCGGTTGAGCCTGCACATGCCAAACCGTATTCGCTCGAACTCAATTGCAAAGAGGGTGGACACCTTCGACGGCAAGCATATCGATTAATCGAATTAAAGGCAATCCCAGCAATATGTTTGGGTCTGTTCCGTCAAACTCGCTCAGCAGAGCAACTCCAAGACCTTCTGAACGCAAGCTGCCTCCGCAATCATATGGCTGGTCCCTGTCTACGTAATCTTCAATCGCTTTTGCACTGAGTTTCCTAAACACCACACGATAAGGCAAAACATCTGCCTGAAGATCACCTGTTTCGGAATTTATCAACGCCACTCCAGTGTACAAATGAATCTGTTGCCCAGACGCATTATGCAGCTGCGCGATCGCGTCATCTCTGTCCTTCGGTTTGCCAACGATCGTTTGACCTTGGACAGCCACCTGGTCTGAACCGATAATCAAGTGACGGTTAAAGCGATGACTTACACTGGCGGCTTTGCCGATCGACAAGCGCTTTACGAGTTGTGATGCAGATTCGCCGGGCTGCGGTAATTCGTCAATGTCCGGTGACACTGCTGCATATTCCAATTGCAGTTTGTCAAGGACCGCTCTACGCGATTTTGAAGACGACGCCAGTACCAGTGGAAGCTTCATAGACGATAGACTATTTTGAATATTTCCATACATCAGTGACATTGCAAATCACTCTTTGATTCGCTTCGACAGTGAGGGCAGCAGTCATAACCTAGGCTTTAAGAATAAATAGGTTATTGAGGCTGATCGTATTAGTGCTATTGAGTCAAGTGGACGGATCGAGCGGACTAAAGGCAACTGTCATCTATTTAGTTCCTTACCGGTGAGAATTTATACAGAATGCACCAAATTATTCTTTGGTTCCGGCTTCGCCAGTCAAAGAATAGGGGGGCATACGCACGACACCCCCAGATAGTTTTAACCGGTACTTAATCCAGACGAGAGAAAATACAATCAATACCGATAATGTTAAGTGTACTGATCAGCAATTCTGCGTCTGTGTGTTTCAGTTTGACGTGGTGGAAGCGGTACTGTCGTCGTTATCTTCGATCTGGCCAGTCAACTCAATCGTCCGAGGCGCAGCTCGTATATTGTGCGTAGGCGTAACCCATCCGGTAACACCCTGATAAAGACCGTTGACTTGTTGATCGTCAAGTTTAAGTTTAAATTTTTCAGAATCTTCACTTTCACTGTCATCCACTGTTTCCACGTAGATTTTTTGCTCTTTAACCCCTGAATTAAAAGTCACGGTGCCGTCAGCAGAAGTGTAGTCATCTGGCTCAGTTGCACTACCATTTACTGTTTTGTATTTATAGCGCACTGCCCAACCGTTGGGTGCAGCATTCAAGGTAACTGTAAACTCTACTTTGTCTCCCTCGGTTGCGCTCGTGTCTACAGAGTAGCCTACCTGTGGTATGACGAGAGCGGCAACGGTGATTGCCATCAAAGAGTATCTGTTCATCATGCTATTCCTGTGTTTCTTGAACTCGATAATGTTGAATAGAAGATTCAACTGTCTATGCGGCAATTCTATCACAATTTACAATGATCTGAAATGATCAACAAAATTCTTGTGCGCAGCCAGCACGCCCCGACGAACTTGTGTTCAAATACAGGCGGTTGACAAACATAGATGTTCTGCATTGCAGAC
This sequence comes from Arenicellales bacterium, assembly GCA_965214785.1. Classification (GTDB taxonomy): domain Bacteria; phylum Pseudomonadota; class Gammaproteobacteria; order Arenicellales; family JAJDZL01; genus JAJDZL01. The sequence goes on from OZ243975.1 coordinate 820,007, forward strand.
ATTGAGTGTCGACAGGATTCAGTTGATCTCCAAAGTAATCGATGAGCACGGCTATACGCAGTGAATTTATTATTCACCTCACCTGTCCGACATATGTCGGGTTAAACGTGGTTTGATTGACACGATTGTCGACAATGCAGGATGTTGAGGCACACGAAACTTAGGATGCCTGCCTTGTGTAATGTCACCGATAAGCTTCGTAACAAAAAGTTGATTGCCTCGACCAGAGCAAATCGCAATCAGCCTGATTTCGTGAATGCGGATCATGGAATTCGACCGCGCTGTTTTGCAGTCCAATTCGCAAAGTGAGTTTCAGATTTGATTCAACAGCACTCTAAAGGTCAAAATTTAGTAAAATTTTCGCCTGATTTACAGATCGGGTGTTTAACGACCGGTGAGCGCAACATACATTTACCTGACGCTTTGTTTTGTTCGACAAACACCCATTAACACAGTATTGATTGACAATTGTCAATTTTACGCTTACTCCTAACGCGAGGATTCACAGTGGCTGTCCAAAAAAGAAAAAAGTCAAAATCGATGCGTGGCAAGCGTCGTTCTCATAACGCACTGAAAATGCCTGCGCTTTCCATAGAGCCCGAAACAGGCGAACTCCACAGGCGTCATCACGTCTCCGAATACGGATACTACCGGGGCAAGCGCGTATTACCTGAAAAGCCGGTTGAACAAAGCGAGTAGGTTCAAGCGTCATTATTTGCCGTGAACCGTTGAACTGTCGACGGTGACTTTCCCGTTTCCTACCTGATCCAATGGCCCAATCTATTGCAGTAGACGCAATGGGTGGCGACTTCGGCCCGGAAGTTACAGTTCCAGGTACGCTGTCAGCTCTGTCTGACAATGCTGATACAAGTTTTGTACTTGTCGGCGACAGCGAATTGATAGGCGAACAGTTGCGGCGCGCAAACCATCGGGATAGCGAACGGCTTCGCATCGTTCACGCATCCGAGGTTGTTGACATGAACGAGTCCCCTACACACGCTGTGCGCAGAAAAAAAGACTCTTCGATGCGTGTTGCGATAGACCTTGTAAAAAACAAAGAGGTCGGTGCTTGCGTCAGTGCCGGCAACACCGGTGCGCTTATGGCGATCGCTCACTTTGTGCTCAGAACATTCCCCGGCATTCACAGACCTGCCATAATCGGCCAAATTCCCACAGTAAGCGGTCATGTCAATTTGCTTGATCTGGGGGCGAACGCAGAATGTTCATCGGAGGACCTGCTTCAATTTGGCATAATGGGAAGTACATTTGTCAAGTATATGGAAGATACACCGAACCCTAGAGTTGCATTGCTGAATATCGGAGTTGAAGATATCAAAGGAAATCAAGTGATTAAAGGCGCCTCAAAATTGTTTCAAGCAAGCACTTTGAACTACTGCGGCTACATTGAAGGTGACGCAATATTTACCGGAGATGTTGATGTTATCGTTTGCGATGGCTTCGCAGGAAATATCGCAATCAAAACGGGTGCTGGCGTTTCAAAATTTATCCAAAATGCATTGCGCGAGGAATTACAGAAAAATATCATCCGAAAGCTCACTGCAGTGATGGTAATTCCCGCACTGAAAGGCGTTAAGTCTAGAATCGATCCACGAGTGTTCAATGGCGCAGCTTTGATCGGTCTGCAAGGAACTGTGATCAAAAGTCATGGCTCTGCAGATGCTGTTGCATTTTCCTATGCGTTGCGTCAAGCTGTTATCGATGTAAAGAATCAGATACCGCTGAAAATCAAACAAGAAGTCAGCGCGTTTGCCGGAGCACTGTCATGACTTATGCTCGTGTTCTCGGTACAGGAAGTTATCTTCCATCGAATTGTGTTACCAATTATGATCTGGAAAAAAAAGTTGACACAAGCCACGATTGGATTGTGGCGAGAACCGGAATCGAAACCCGATATATAGCAGCGGACGACGAATCGACATGTGATCTGGCTGAAAAAGCAGCCCAAAATGCTTTGCAGGCTGCTGGAATCAGTGCCGAAGATATTGATCTGATTGTCATGGCAACTACTACGGCTGATCAAGTGTTTCCAAGTTCCGCGTGCCTTCTTCAGCAGCGTCTTGGAGTTGGTGGTTTTCCGGCTTTCGATATTCAAGCGGTTTGTGCAGGATTTATGTATGCGCTGGATATTGCAGACAAATTCATTCGCACTGCCAGCGCATCGAAAGCACTCGTCGTTGGTGCTGAAACGTTCTCGCGAATTATTGACTGGAATGATCGTTCAACCTGCGTACTGTTTGGTGATGGTGCCGGAGCAATGGTCATCGAAGCGTCTGACAAACCAGGAATCCACTCAACACATTTGTACGCGGACGGAAAATATAAAGACCTGCTCAGCGTTCCGGTCGGAGTGTCAAAGAATTTTGATCAGATTGTCAGCGGTTCCGCATTTACTCAGATGCAAGGAAGTGAAGTGTTCAGAATTGCTGTCAAATGCATGAGCAATGTCGCTGAAGAAGCAATGCGAATGAATGATATAGATTTGAATGATATAGATTGGTTTATTCCTCATCAGGCAAATATGCGTATTATTACAGCTACAGCAAAGCGTCTGGATATTCCATTGGACAAGGTAGTGATCACTGTAACTGAACATGGCAATACATCAGCCGCTTCGATCCCTCTGGCATTCGATGCGGCAGTAAGGGATGGTCGAATTCAACCCGGGCAGAATATTCTGATTGAAGGGTTTGGCGGTGGTTTTACGTGGGGAGCTGCATATCTGACTTACTGAAGGTTAACTTATATGGCATTTGAAAACAAAATTTGTCTCGTCACTGGAGCCACCCGTGGAATAGGCCGGACAATTGCATTAAAACTTGCCGAGCAAGGTGCAACAGTGATAGGTACCGGCACAACTGAAGAAGGCGCCGACAGGATTACCAGAACCTTACATGCGGTCAATGCAACGTGTCAGGGCCGGGTACTGGATGTAACAAATCCAGACAGTGTCGCGCAGCTGGCTTCAGACATACAACAGCACTTCGGCGTAGTCACCGTATTGGTCAATAACGCTGGCATATCCCGAAACAATCTGCTGGTGCGCATTAAAGATGATGAGTGGGATGAAATTATCAATACCAATCTAAGTTCAGTCTACAGAGTTTCTAAGGCATTTTTGCGCGGCATGATGAAACAGCGCGACGGGCGAATCATCAATATCGCTTCGGTAGTCGGTGCAGTAGGCAACATTGGGCAAGCACACTATGCAGCGGCCAAAGCAGGCCTTGTCGGTTTTACCAAGTCGCTGGCGATGGAAACAGCCACACGAAACATCACCTGCAATGTTGTTGCACCAGGTTTTATCGAGACAGATATGACGGAACAGTTGGACCAAAAGGTAACTGAACATCTTCTTTCGCAAATTCCTGCCGGACGCATGGGAACGCCAGATGATGTGGCCAATGCGGTAGTCTTTTTGGCTTCACCTTCAAGCGGATACATGACTGGCACTACCATTTACGTAGATGGCGGCATGACCAGACGGTGAAAAACCGAAATGTTGAACAGTTTTTTCCGTACAATTCTCACGATTTTAATCACTTCGTGATAACATAACTGCCTACAAAATTTATTCACTTATCGGAGGAATAGGTCTATGGACGATAAAGATCAAGGCACAATCGAAGCTAGAGTCATCAGACTTGTTATTGATCAACTTTGCAGCGACAAGCAACCTACACCTGAGGTAAATCGCGATACTTCTTTTGTCAACGATTTGGATGCGGATTCTTTGGATACCGTTGAACTGGTGATGGCACTGGAGGAAGAATTCGATTTGGAAATCGCAGATGAAGTGGCTGAAAAGATAACAACTGTCGGTGAAGCTGTAGACTACATCGAACAAGCATCTTAGTGAGCGTTTTGTGCTCTATTTCTCCCCACTAAAGTCACAATCATTCTGGCTTTCAAGTCCCTTTGTCATTTAGCTGATGAAGCATCGTCGCGTTGTTGTTACCGGTCTCGGTGCTATTACGCCAGTTGGGCAGGGAGTCAAGCAAAACTGGGATAACATTCTGGCCGGCAAAAGCGGAATAGGCCGAATTTCGCTTTTTGACGCTGCAGATTTTTCGGTTACCATCGCCGGTGAAGTTTCTGACTTTGATCCGGCGAATTTCCTTTCCAGCAAAAGTGCCCGCCATATGGACCGGTTTATTCAGTTTAGCATGGTGGCAGGCAATGAAGCGATTGCCGATGCTGGAATCGAAGCCACAGATCAAATCGCCGATTCCATTGGGGTATATATCGGTGCTGGTATCGGTGGTGTAACTACGATTGAAGCAACAACAATTCGTACTCACGAACGCGGACCGCGTCGCATTTCTCCTTTCTACATTCCGATGTCAATCGTCAATATGGCCGCAGGGCATCTGTCTATTGAACACGGATTCAAAGGTCCCAATCTTGCAATTACCACTGCCTGTTCTACGGGTACGCATTGCATCGGAGATGCAGCGAGACTAATCCAAAACGGTGACGCAGACGTAATGATCGCGGGCGGAACGGAGGCGGCGATTACACCAACGTCCGTCGGTGGTTTTACCAACGCTAAGGCATTGAGTAAAAGAAACGAAGACCCACAAGGAGCAAGTCGCCCCTGGGACAAGGGTCGAGATGGTTTTGTGATGGGGGAGGGCGCTGGTATCGTTGTATTGGAAGAACTTGAATTTGCAAAAAAGCGAGGTGCTCATATTTATGCCGAATTCACGGGATTCGGACTAAGCAGCGATGCTTACCACATGACCGGCCCTTCGCCTGGTGGCGAAGGCGCAATGCGATGTATGCAAAATGCATTAGCCAACGGTGAAGTGAACCCACAGGAAATTGATTACATCAATGCTCACGGCACATCCACACCGCTCGGTGATGTTGCGGAAACGGTTGCAGTAAAAAAGATTTTCGGTGACCACGCTTACCAGTTGGCGATGAGTTCATCGAAATCAATGGTAGGACATCTGCTCGGTGCAGCCGGAGGAGTAGAAGCTGTTTATTCGGTGCTGGCAATCAGAGATCAAGTCGCACCGCCTACGATCAATCTTGAAGATCCCGACGAGCAATGCGATTTGGATTATGTCTGCGATGGTTCTCGTGAAATGAAAATCAACAATGTGTTGTCCAATTCTTTTGGTTTCGGCGGTACCAACGGAACAATTGGATTTAAAAAGTTCAGCTAGCCGGCTTAAATTTTCAGAGACAATAACACAACAAAACGCCCCTTATTGAACGTTCCGGTTTGGAATCCATTTCAGGGTTGCTAGCAGGCCGACAGAGGAATACGTGTAGTCCTCAATGCAACAAGATTCGGCAGATATGGACTACGGCAATGCATGTTTTCGTTATTCGTAACCGCGGCTGACTTTCGATCATAGATTAATTCGACCACTGTCCAGAATATTTTCGATAAGCGTTGAGAAACTTGTGAGAAAACAAAACAAGAGATATTTGTTGCGCTCGATTCAGATAGGATCTGCAGTCGTATTTGCTATCGCCTTGTACATTGGGTTTGCGCTAACGCGTCCGTTGAATTTCGCACCTGATAACGCTTATATTCTCGAGCCAGGGCAGAGCGTATACGACCTGGCTCGCATGCTTGAGCAAACCAATCACATTAACAGCACTTCATTGGTAACTTTGGCCGCTCGCATTGGCAAAATAGAACGTTCGCTGAAAGCTGGCGAATATCAATTCGAACCTCATTTCAACTTACTTGACGTGCTTGATCACATAGTGAAGGGAGAATCAATCTATTACCCGCTGCAACTGATTGAAGGATTGACATTTGAGAATTTTCTTGAGGAAATCAGATCCAAACCGAATATCAAACAGACGCTGACCTCCAAGTCACACGAAACCATATTAAAGGAATTGGGAATTAACGAGCTCCACCCGGAAGGCTGGTTCTTTCCCGACACGTATTTCTTTAATTCAGGTCACTCCGACGCTAAGGTACTGCGAAGTGCACACAGTGCAATGAAAAAACATTTACAACTGCAATGGGAAAACAGAAAGCCTGACCTTCCTTACAAAACTGCTTACGAATGTCTGATCGTGGCATCAATTGTGCAAAAAGAGTCTGGTATTGATTCCGAATTTCCAATTATTGCCGGTGTGATTGTCAATCGATTACGACGAGGGATGCGATTGCAGATGGATCCAACTGTAATCTATGGCATAGAACAGTTTGATGGAACGATACGACAATCACATTTAAAAACAGATACTCCTTACAACACCTATACACGCCACGGACTGCCTCCAACTCCAATCGCGATGCCGGGATTGCTCGCGATCAAAGCCGCAGCGCAGCCAGCAGAAACGTCCGCTCTATATTTTGTATCTCAGGGGGATGGAACACATAAATTTTCTGACACTTTGGATGAACACCTCAAAGCTGTGAGACAATACCGTAAGAAAATGAAATCCACCAGCGGATGAACCCAATTGGTTTTCGCCGAAAGTTTCCTTTATGTCATCTAATCATTCCAGGAAAGGACAATTTATTACCGTCGAAGGTCTTGATGGAGTTGGAAAAACGGCTGCCATCGATACAATTGTTGAAACCTTCAATGAATCTGGCATAGAACTGATGCTCACTAGAGAGCCTGGTGGAACACCAACAGGCGAGCAATTGAGAGACATCATATTGTCGACACAAAGCAAGATATGTCCAGATGCCGAAGTTTTGATTATTTTCGCCGCACGTTCTCAACATCTCAATGAGGTTATCATTCCGAGTCTGCAAAAGGGAGTGTGGGTGTTGTGCGATCGCTTTACGGACGCCACGTTTGCTTATCAAGGCGGCGGCAGAAAACTGGGTTTTGATCGGATTGAACCAATTGAACAGTGGGTGCAGCGTGGATTGAAGCCGGATTTGACTTTGTTGCTAGACGCTGATCCGAAGACCGCTCAGATCAGAAACCGAGAAACCGGTCAAGCCGATCGTATTGAAAGGGAAAGATCGGAATTTCACGAAGCGGTTCGTGAAGCGTATCTTGAACTGCACAAATTGGAGCCAGACAGAATAAAGTTGATTGACGCCGAAACTTCCAAGCAACGCGTATGTGACCAGGTTAATATTCATATAAAACATTTTATAAATAGTTTTTATGAATAATTCACTTGAACTTTATCCATGGCAGAATCAGTCATGGTCGAAACTGGAACAATCCTCACATCGACTACCTCATGCATTGCTTTTGACGGGACGCGAAGGCATTGGAAAAATGCGATTTGCCACACGATTGGCAATGGCTATTTTGTGCGAAACCGAGGGATTAAATGTATGCGGAAACTGCATGAACTGCAATCTTTTCAAATCCGCTACTCACCCGGACTTACACGTTATCACTTGTGAATCTACATTACCAACAATGGATGAATCATTGGGCGTATATGCCGAAAGATTTCTTGATGATGCAAAAGACAGAAGCAGAAGAAAAACAATACGTTCTGTCATTATTATCGACCAGGTTCGCAAGTTAATAGAACAAGCACATGAAAGTTCTCATATTTCAAAAAACAAGGTTTTCATCGTTGTTCCAGCGGATGCAATGAATTCAAATTCCGCAAACTCACTACTGAAGGTTCTCGAAGAGCCTGCCGACAACAATTATTTGATTCTTATCACTGACGATATACAATCTTTGCTGCCCACGATTGCAAGTCGTTGTCAAAAATTCGCACTGGCAGAGCCAACCGACACAGAATCTGAAAATTGGCTTCAAGAAAATGGTGTATCTCAGCAAGACATCAATATGATTCTTTCTTCCAATACCGCCCCCTTAGCCGGACGTAAACTGATAACTGATAAAGCCCTTTCTGCATCAAGTCAGTTCATGCAAGCGGTAGTAGAGTGTATAAACGGAAAATCCAATTCTGACGCCCTTGAGATCGCTCAACTAGGTGTTACTCTAGGCGCAAATGAGTGCATGCTTACGCTACAGAATATTTTGCATAGAATTATTGTCGAACAAGTGACACCAACCCAAGATTCCAGTGACGAGTATTCTCAATTGAAAAAGGTTACAGCCTCGGTGGACAAACGCAAACTATTTGCTGTCTATGATCACATCGGTGAAATGAGAAAACAGATAAAAGACGGTTCGCTGAACAAGCAACTGGTAATCGAAGATGTGATTTTGAGCATCGAGAGTCTTCGCAGCCATGCACCAGTGTGACTTAGAAGAGTAGGGCGGCGTGATGACTGAGATCGGGTTAATATTTCAGCTTTTTTATTTGGTTCATAAGGTAGATTACGATGCAGCTTGCTGATAGCCACTGTCACATTGATTTTCCGGAATTTTCCGGTGAATTTGATTCCTTGCTGAGTCTTGCGCAGCAAATGGATGTCGCATATATGCTATGTGTCGCCGTAAATATCGAAGACTTTCCTAGAATTGTTGCATTGTGTGATAGACACGCAAACATATATGCATCTGTCGGCGTACATCCCAATACCATTGACGGCGAAGACCCTGCAGTGGAAAAATTGGTTGACCTCGCTAGCGACTCCAGAGTAGTCGCTGTGGGCGAAACCGGACTTGACTACTACCGCAGTTCAGGTGAACTGAATTGGCAACGCGAGCGATTTGCGCGGCACATCGAAGCTGCAAAGGTAGTAAACAAACCCATAATTGTTCACAGCAGAAACGCACCTGAAGATACGATTTCAATTATGCGGGACAATAATGCCGCAGAAGCTGGAGGTGTGATGCACTGTTTTACGGGGGGTTACACCATGGCAAAGCATGCAATGGATTTAGGGTTCTATATCTCGTTTTCAGGGATAGTCACATTTAAAAATGCGACAGAACTGGCAGATGTCGCAAAACGGATTCCACTAGAGCGCATGTTAATCGAAACAGATGCACCTTATCTTGCGCCTGTCCCTAAAAGAGGGAAGGGTAATCAGCCTGCTTTTGTTCGTTATACAGCAGAATTTTTAGCCGAATTAAAAGGTGTGTCACTGGAAGAATTTGCCGAAGTCACAACCAATAATTTTCTTAACCTTTTTTCTGTAAATCGTTACAGTGTTTGAATTATTCTCGATAACAGACCGTTGTGTATGATCGGATTTATCTCGGCACTTGCATGTATTTCCAAAATAGTCGACAACTATTTCGAGATTAATTCAACAATTACCGCAACCCGTCCTTCAGGTCATTCAGTTGGTCCAGACTAAGCCCGGTATACTTGGCGATTAATTTCATGTCCAAGTCATCTTTTAGCATCTTCTCAGCCGTTTCTTGACGTCCTTCCTGAAGTCCTTCCTGAAGTCCTTCTTGAAGTCCTTCTTGTCGCCCTTTTTGAAGTCCTTTTTGAAGTCCTTTTTGCTCTCTTAGTTCTAAACTGCTCAGTGCAAGTGCCATAACTCTATCCTCTCCGGTCACTTTTATTTCCAAGTTGCTTAACGACTCGCTCGGCATATAAACCGTTTGAGGAACAAATGTGTGCTTTAGCCGTTACTCCGGAGTGTAGACGCCTCGATTTAGTGTGAGAGAGATTGCAGCGAGCAGGCTCACAATAGACACTTGAACCTCATGTAGGCAGAAAATGTTAATTCGGCATGAACAACTAGCGACCATCGTGAATTACGCTAAACGTGCATTACTGCAACTTGTCTTTCAGCTCATTCAGTCTATCCAGACTAAGCCCAGTATACTTGGCAATCATATTCATGTCCAAGTCATCTTTTAGCATCTTCTCAGCCGTTTCTTGACGTCCTTCCTGAAGTCCTTCCTGAAGTCCTTCTTGAAGTCCTTCTTGAAGTCCTTCTTGTCGCCCTTTTTGAAGTCCTTTTTGAAGTCCTTTTTGAAGTCCTTTTTGAAGTCCTTTTTGCTCTCTTAGTTCTAAACTGCTCAGTGCAAGTGCCATAACTCTATCCTCTCCGGTCACTTTAATTTCCAAGTTGCTTAACCACTGCATTGTAATTTCACTTTGATAATATTTCAAGTAATCTATCGTAGGCAATACCACATGACTTACACCGTCTTGATCCAATTGCTGGCTCATGCGAATTAGATTCTCCCCCTCATTCAGATCAATCGTCCCTGGCACCGTGCCCATCGCATACCACCCAAATGCAGAAGGCACTTGTGATCTCAACAACTTTTGCTGAACCTTCGGGTCCTGCAAGTTCAAGACGATAGCGCTAAACTCCATGATGTACTCATCATAAACCTGCAAAAAATCATCGTCCATGTCAGCGAGCCAATTGCGAAATTTCAACTTGTCCCCAAACCTTGGCACCGGACCGTTGTTGACCACTACATTGATAACCGGCGTATTATCCCTTTCATACAGTCCATGCTGATACGCCACCAACTGCCGAATCAGTATGTCGAGATCTATCTGACTTTTGTGTTCAAGTAAAAAGCGAACAATCACTTCGCGCTGTGAACCCTTGCCCGGCACTCGAAAAACCGCATCCGCGGCCAGTTTCGCTCCGCGCGGCAGAACAATCGTACTGCTCACCAATTTGCTAGCCTCAGGTTTGATGCACTCGATTTGCTTGTCATTGAGCAACAGCTTGAGTAAATCGCGACGGGACAATTCCCATTCGACAAGTCGTTTAAAAATCCAGTCGTGATCGTGTCTCGGTTCTTTGTCGTTCTCGTCCACTATAAATCTTCCTGCCTTAGTGACTGCTTGCACGGTTGGAAAACCGTTTGATGGGGTTAATGTGTGTATTTATCCGTTTTGCCGGATGATGATCACCGCTTCGCTCTTGAGTGTGAACTCGATTGTTATGACGGTTTCATCAGAACTATAAATTTGACGATTAGTTATGCCGCTTCGGGAGCAAACGCAAAGGCATACAACAAATCTACTTTCAATCGCAACCGCCGTTTTTACCATAGCGGTCCCATGCAACCCATCCTTTAGGGCACGCGAATCCCCACTTGCGAACTACCGGTCCGGTAATAAAAAGAGTTGTTGCTTTCTGTCCAGTAGGGAGCTCTATGCGATGTTGCTGTAACGGTGATCTAAAGGATATCACCCCGGCCTTTATTTTTCGAAGTCTTTTGCGGGGGAGGTGCTCGATCAGTTCTCCTTTCAGGACGACACTGACTGAATACCAGGGGTGGTCATGGAGTGCTCGGTCGTCATCGCTGCCAAGAAACCGATGGAGATATATATTGAGGATTTTGTTTCGGGGAAGCAGATAACGTCGAATCAGATATTCGCTGCCATCGAGACCGGTAATGTAACGGCGAGACAGAAAGCCTCCCACGCCGTTATTTTTGCGTCGGTTGCCGAATATAAGCCAGAAAAGAAAAGCTGACAATAATGAAATCGTAATGATGTTGAGCATAGTAATTGTTTTCTCCTAAGACGTTTCGTTCATATTTGTTTCTTAACAGAAGACGCCTGTAATTACAAAAGCACCATCATTTTACTATTGCGTCAATTCCAATTTTCCTAAAATATCGGCCATACACGACAGAACCTGACAGGTTTGAGGCGATTTTTCAAGTTTTTGAAAAATTTCTAAGAAAAGTAGCACTTTCTTGAGCAAAGTTATTTCCAAATGTAACGTACCGAAGAAAGCACATGTTCGTCGAATCGTCAGTAAAAATTCTGAAGAATCTCGAAGAGATGAAACCTCCAACTGGTGTTTAAAGTAGCCTGACTGATGTGCAGAAACAATAGACTCAGCTAAGTATCTTCGTTATCCGCCTGAGACTGAAGTCTTGGTCTGCTTCGGATCCTCAAGATTTCGGCGCCTTGTAATTAACACCTTGAACAATACATTCGACTGGAAAAGTTCCTTTGCCAGGAAATAGGCAAGACACACAAGCGTAATTGAGGTTTTACATATTGTTAACCGTCAATTTGTTTGTTCTGACAGGGTTCAAGTTTTCTAATTTCAACCAAGATCGAAAGTGCAGTGGCAAACCGTATTAATTCCTCTGTATTGGCAAATCTGCAATATTATTACGCATAATGTATATTATGTAAAGTTATGCAATTTTTTGTAGATTTCGAATTGAAAGTTTGGCGGTGTTGATCATCTTTATCCGATTGCAAATCTGCCGATAAATGGTTTGCCAAGGTGTCTGTTGATTTTTAATATCACTTGGGTTCATGCAAATTTCCTGTTGTGGAAATTCTGAAAGAATCGACTGATTTATTCTTCGTATAATCGACTGTTCAACAGATATGATTTCAACGATACGAATCAATCTATAGATACCACCGACTTAATTTATGAGGGACTAATAATGTGGAAAAAAGACAGCTACTCTGATCAATCTGCCGCTGGTGCCAAGTCACCACCTGAAAGTAACGCCCCGCCGTCTCCCGGGCCATCCGGTGCAATAAGACCTTCTTCCTCACCGCGAACGGCAAAAGGTGCAGCTTCGATCTTAAGTGCCGATATGATTTGCAACGGAAAAATCAGCGGCAAATCGGATATTGTCATTTCAGGGAATTTCGAAGGTTCAATAGAACTTCCGAACAATACAGTGACGGTTGAACTGTCTGGCACAGTCAACGCGTCGACTATTGTCGCCAAGACGATAGTCGTTATTGGAACAGTAGAAGGAAGCCTTAAAGGAAAAGAATTAGTTCAGGTGATGAGTTCCGGTAACGTACTGGGTGATATCAAATCTGAAAGAGTTGTTCTTGACAATGGCTGTAAATTCAACGGAACAATCGAAACAATCGTGAAAGCAAAGGATAAGGAAGGAGCCGTAAAACCTCCCCCCTCTTCTTCGCCACAGCCAAGGAACATGCAACCGGGCAGCAAACCTAACGCTCCAGCGCCATCTAAAGCAGGAACTTCTCCTACGAGCAAGTTAGCATAGAAAAAGAAATTTTACGAATTCACAGTTTTTTGAATTGTTTAGATCTATTCGCCTTAAGGCAAGTAAAGTTTTTAAATACTGTTAATTGAAATTGCTGTGAATTCGTAGAAGTCAAGTGGAATTGTTGATTGGGCGGGATATACCTTTGCTCGCAAACCTATTTAAAAAACAAACACAACGCAGCAGTCGCAACGGCGGCCCCGGTGTGTCTGAATATTCGACATGGAGCGTTCAGTCGTCATGTATCCAATCAATGTTTTCATACTTATTTGACGAATCGAATCAACAAATGCATTCAGTTCTCGATTTTGGCGGTCCCAATCAGGCGATACTTGATTCACTGGATGGATACAACTATCGCTACACGATCTGCAATCTGGTTGAAGTGACTTCTGAACACTTGTCAAGTTCTCAAAATGACACCGAATTGATTGACAAATTGATGGAAAATGTCAAATCCAGGCTTGATCATACAGATCATCCAATCAGTGCGATCTTCGTGTGGGATTTGTTTAACTACTTAGGGCGCTCTGACATCATTTCATTGATGGGTTATATCAGCTCTCATTGTCGAAAAGGCGCACGACTCCACAGCATTTCATGGTTGACCGATACGATTCCAAGCGTCCCTGGTCTTTATGAATTGGAACGCAACTTTAACATCAAGTACTCCAATCAATCAAATCAGCATATCCAGCCCCCTGGCTATTCAGCGCCAAATCTAATTAGCATGATGCCCAGTTTTGAATCACACAGACTGGAAATCTTCCGATTGGGAATCCTGGAAGTTATGCTAAGGTTCAATAGCCTCGTGGCATCACCAGACCCATCGATGATTCCCACAACGCAATTGATGGCATACCGCGCATAAAGACAGATTTAATTCGACAACGATTGAATTAACTCACTGGGGTAATCTATACCCTGACTTATAGCTGTTGTTCTTGACTTGAATCGCTTTGCACCAGGGATACGAGTGCCTTCGTCATTTTCTATCTCAGCAACGAGCTGCTCTATCGCATCGGTAAATTGCGAATTAAAAAGTGTACTGCGCATACTGATTAATAATTGACCCACCTGGGGCGGCGAGCCATGAGAGTCAAAAAATGATGACGCTTCAAACCCGAAATTGCTGTCGGTGAACGCCCCTGCCAGAATTTCAATCAGCATCGCAAGAACCGCTGCTTTTGGGGCTCCGAAAGAATTCAAACTTCCTTTTAGAACCTCATTTGGATCTGTAGTCGGTTTCCCGGACTCATCCATACCCCAATTACTCGGGATTGACTGTTGCTGCTGCGCTGCGTTGACTATTCTTCCGCGACTGACCATAGACATCGAAAAATCAACGACAATCGGGTCTGAGTTTTTTCGAGGACAGCCAAAAGCAAGAGGATTGGTGCCAAATACAGATCTGGTTCCACCGGCCGCCGGCATCGCCTTTGGAGTATTGGCAAACATCAAAGATACATGACCTGCAGCCGCCAATTTTTCTACAGGGTGCCCTGCTACTCCCCCGTGATGAGACTGAGATATCGATGCGATGCCAATGCCTTGCTTCGCACAAGTTTCCGTCAGCCAATGAACCGCCAAATCCAACGCTGGATAAGCAAATCCTCCGTTTGCGTCAATCTTGATACTTGAAGGGGTGATTTCATTGGGAATCGGCTGTGCAAAACCGTTGACTTTATTACAGCGCAATTGCTCAATGTAGGAAGGAACACGAGACAAGCCATGGGAATACAGTCCGTCACAATCAGCAAGAACCAATGCCTTCGCTACGCAACTTGCGATCTGCTTACTCGACCCTTGTTGCTTTAACGCACTTGTCGCCAGCTCCTTGGCCTGATCGACAGTGACTTTGGTGCGCGAACCCACAACTGCGGCTGCCCGTTGTTAAGGACGAAGAATAATTTTCGGAGAAGCAACCTGCCCTTGAATCAATTGTGAAAACGCCTGTGCGCCCTCAGACATCGGGCGTTCATCGAACCAGTCGAGAGAGCCGATTTCACAGGTCTCAAGTTTCTTGGCAGCAACTCTAAAATCTGTTGCGGTATACGTATATGTACCAATGAATGTAACTTCAGCAAGAGTGATTTTGCGAAAATCCACTTCTCCGTCGGCTGAGCCCAATCCAATATGCATAATCACACCACCTGGTTTCACCGCATTTACCGCCAGCGCGCGGGTTTTATCATTGCCGACAGCGTCGAGAACGGTGTCGTATTTGTCGTTTTCGATTTGATCTGTTATGGGGTCTACAACTTCACAGGTATCTGTATTTTCAATGGTGCCTCTTCGAATCGAATTGGTTTCCGCTAAAGTGATATCCTTGCATCCATAGTCTTTTAAGAAATAAACGCAAAACACCCCAACTGCCCCTCCTCCGATCACCAATGCTCTGCCTTCAGATACCGGCCGGCTGAGGTTGCGCTGAGCAACCCGAACGGCATGAAGAGACACTGCAGCCGGTTCCGTCATCGCCAAAATAGACGGATCAGCACTGTCACTTAATTCGACAAGATTCTGCAAAGGAATACTCACCATATCGGCAAACGCACCTGGACGATTCATTCCAATTAACTGCCTGTCACGACATAAATTGGTCAAGCCATTGACGCAATCATCACACTTGCCACAGGTAATTAATGGATTCACTACGGCTTTTTTGCCACTGCCACTGCCGCCGACAATCGTTCCACACACCTCGTGTCCAAGTATCAACGGCGGAACTCGTCGATCGTCATGTCCGAGGTAAGCATGCAAGTCAGATCCGCAAATTCCCACAGCATCGACCTTAATCAACGCTTCTCTTTCATCATAATCGGGAGTCGGTTCGTTTCTGTACTCCACAACATTGGGGGCTGTATATACAAGAGCTTTCATTTGTCTTGGCTCTCCTTGTTTATTTAGCAGTAAAACCGCCGTCTACGAACAGCAGTTGTCCGGTCACATAATCAGATGCTGGTGAAGCGAGAAAAAGAACCGGCCCATTGAGATCCTCCAAGCGTCCATTGCGTCCTATCGCGGTATTGAGCGCCATTTTATTTGACAATTCATCATTCGCAAATACCGATTCAGTCAATGGAGTATGGAAAAATCCTGGCGATATTGCGTTACATCCTATGCCGTAGCGTGACCAGCTTTCAGCCATCGCCCGCGTCAATTGTGCTACACCGCCTTTTGATGCACCATAGGCAACAGAGTTTTTAAAAGCTCGAACTGACTGCAACGAAGCAATATTGATGATTCTGCCCCAGCCGGAGCGTTTCATCGAATCTACAAAAAGTCGGGAAAAGAAAAAAGGCGCAGTCAAATTGAGATTGACTGTAGTATCCCAACCATCCCAGTCCACCTGATCGGTGCTCTGACGTAAATTAACACCTGCGCAGTTGACAATAATATCTGGAGCGCCAAATGGCGCACACACTGGCTCAAAACAAGATTGCAACTGCTCGCGATCGAGAAGATCAACTTCTGCCCAGGATGTTTTTCCACCCCGGTCTGCGATAGCCTGACAGTTTGTCTTCAATAAATCCGACCTGCGGGCAAGCAACACAACATGTGCACCAGCTTGCGCCAGAGTCTCACTAATAGCCAGCCCTATTCCGGAACTCGCTCCGGTTACCACCGCTACGCGGCCGCTGATGTCAAACAGTTGCGACAATGGAGCAATCAATCCGGATGACGTAATTGAAATGATTCCTCTGGGAAATACTTAGCCAACCGGTCGTCACCTGTAAGTGCGTGCGCTTCCATTCCCTCAAGTCTCGAGATTCTTGAAGTTACAGCACCTACACTTCGGTTCGATGCGCGATCCATCTTCTGGTAGGTCACAGTCTTTAAAAACTTACCAACGCTCAATCCGCCCGTGTAGCGTGCAGCTCCGCTTGTTGGAAGAATATGATTGGTTCCGGAACACTTGTCACCATACGCCACAGTCGTTTCTTCGCCGAGAAACAGCGAACCATAATTACTTAGATTGTCAAGCCACCAATCCAAATCTTTTGCATGTACTTCAAGATGTTCAGGAGCATACTTGTCACTAACTTTAACAGCTTGCTCGTTCGTCTCGACTAACGCAATCTCCCCGTAATCGTTCCAGGCAGCCTGTGCAGAATCCCGATTCGGTTGTGGCAACCGTGCAATGTATTTGGGTATCAGCGCAGTTACCTCATTGGCGAGTTCACGTGAAGTCGTCACAAGCCATGCAGGTGAATCCGGTCCGTGCTCGGCCTGACCGATTAAGTCTGACGCTACAATTTCCGGATCAGCAGTCTCATCAGCTATAACCAATATTTCTGTAGGTCCCGCAAACAGGTCAATACCGATTTCACCGTATAGCATCCGCTTAGCCTCTGCAACAAACTGATTGCCAGGTCCTACAAGAATGTCTGCCGAGTGACCAGTAAACAGCCCAAAAGCAAGGGATGCAACACCTTGGACCCCTCCTAAAGCAAGTATTGTGTCAGCTCCGCAAACCGAGGCGGTGTAGGCAATTACCGGATGAACGCCAACTCCACTTTTAGGAGGTGAACATGCAACCACATTTTTGACGCCGGCGACCTTTGCAGTTGTGACACTCATGATTGCCGATGCGATATGAGCGTATCGTCCGCCGGGCACATAACATCCCGCCGCGTTGACTGGAATCAACTTCTGGCCGGCTATGACACCGTCTGATAACTCAACTTCAAACTCAGAAAGACTGTTTAGCTGGTGTTCAGCAAAGGATTTCACCCGGGTGTGTGCAAACTGAATGTCTTGTTTCAGTGAATCACTCAATTGGCTCTCGGCATTTTGAATGTCTTGCTGCGTTAAAACGACGGGACCTGTCCACGAATCCAGATCACGGGCATAATCCAAAACCGCCTTTTCGCCATTTTGACGAATGTTATCAAGCATGCCAGCGACTATAGCGCGTGCTTTGCTGACTCGCTCGTCTGACTCTTTGGTTCCTCTGCCGATTGATTTTTTTAAGTATTCTGTCATGATTTCCAACACCTATGCGCTTCGATACAGTTTTGTCATGACGAACTCTCTATGTCCAAGCGCTTCAGCAGCGGTCAATCTTCCATTGCAGGTTCTAACTGTCATATCGATCAGCAGGTCGCCCGCTTCGTCCATGTTCATTTCTCGTCTGAGAATTTTCGACACATCCAGATCAACATGTTCCCCCATAGTTCGAACCGTGCGTGGATTCGCAGTCAGCTTAATAACCGGTTCAATCGGGTGACCGATAATATTGCCCTGCCCCGTTGGAAAAACATGAACAACAAATCCAGCTGCCGCCTGCAAGGTCACGCATTCAGCCGCTGCTGATGACGTGTCCATAAAATAAAGCCCCGGGCCTTTTTGTGGTTCCTCAGCAGGTTCCAGCACATCAATGTATGAAGTGTGACGGCCAATTTTCTGTAAATTTCCCAATGCTTTTTCTTCGATTGTTGTCAGACCACCTTCAATATTGCCTTTTGTCGGTTGGCTTTCAGACAGGTCATCGGTCTTGTGAGGTTCAATGACCTCATCCATATAAGCTTGCCAGGTAGCGAGAAACTTTTCCCCGATGTCTGCAGATGCGGCCCGGTCACGACACAAAAGTTCAGCTCCAGTAATTTCTGAGGTTTCACCGAAGCAATTAGTCACGCCAAGCGGGTCAAGCTTATCGATAAAATTTCCCACTGTTGGATTGGCGCCAATTCCGGATGTCGTATCCGATTCTCCGCATTTATGCGACACCCATAAATCTTCCATTCCACAAGGCTCTCGTCGCAATTCCGAAGCCCAGTGCAGAAAGTCTTTTGCTGTTCTAGAAGCGCTGGCAATCGTGTTAATATCGCCGTTTCGTTCTATCGCAAATCCTTCTACCGGCTTGCCTGTCTTTGCGATCCCATCGACGACGCGCTTGGTCCAGCCAGGTTCAATACCAATTACCACACATGCTGCCACATTGGGATTAGAACCGGTCCCGATCAAGGTGCGAAAATGCAGTTCAAGGTCTTCACCGAACTGTAATCGTCCATAGTGGTGAGGCAGTGCTAGAGTGCCTTTAATGTTGTTTGCAACAGCCTCACAAGCGGCGTTGGAAAGATCATCAAGGGGAAGTATGATGACATGGTTACGGATTCCTACCCGACCATTTTCACGTCTATATCCAAAAATTTGTGTATCTTTAAGCATTACCACTTTTCCGTTTTTGTATTGTGAACATGTAAATGTGCTCCTTTTTTGATGGAGGCGACTGTCTTTCCGATAGGAAAGCCATATTTGATTACCTTTTGCCCTGCATCAAGGTCGTTCAGCGCAATCTTGTGGCCTAAGGGAATATCATCTACAGCATCAATGCTGATGGTTTCATCAGATTCCATAATCCATCCCGACAAAGTCGCTCCGGCACGGGCATCTTCTACTACAACGACACCGACAGAATCTTCCTGATCATGTACAAGGAAGTCAGGTGGTGTCTGGTTTTTGTTTTCATCCATATCTATAAAATTTGTTGTTGGTTAAAAATAGAGGTAGATAGTCGTTAATTTACGTCATGCACGCCTTTATCATCAAGATTTTTCATGACATTCGCTATATGAGGCTTGTTCTGTTTGATCTCATCAAACGACAGGCCCATAATCTCATGAGGAAACACAACCCATTTATCGGTTACATGAACATAGTAATCCGGAGTTCTATCGGTTAGATTCTTTTGGGGTTTAAACCAAGCCGCTGCAACCTTTATTTGCGCGGGTGCATTTTTTCTCGCTCTGGCGTGAATCTGCTCAATCAACCTTTTGATTGTCAGTCCGGTATCAAAAATGTCATCAACAATCAAAAGCGAATCTTCGACATTTATTCGGTCAATCAGATATCCCAATCCATGAATTCTAATGTTTTCAGCACGCTTGTCGATACTTTTATACAACGAAGTGCGAATCGCAATATGGTCAGTTGCAATTCCATAGTATGCCAGCATTTCCTGAATGGTAATTCCAATCGGAGTGCCACCGCGCCACAAAGCGACCAGATAGTCTGGACGAAAACCACTTTGAATCACGTCAGCAGCAAGTTTGCAAGAATCTTCAAACAATGATTCCGCTGTTAAGTATGTTTTATCAATATCTTGTTGAGGATGTATCATACACTACTTCAAGTTAAGTGGGTAAACCATCAATGTTCTCTATTGATCTGAATTGACCGGAAATTCTCAGGAATTCAAGAGTCGACAATTATTCAGTCTTGGTGAAGTCAACGGAAGACTAGGCTTTGAAAAAGCTATTTTAAAATTTCGTCTTTTGCCTGCTGAACACCGCCTCCGGGGTAGAGATAATCTCCATACTTTAGCAGCCTCGACAGTGCTGCTGTGTGTCTATACTGAACGACTGGGGCTGTTTCACTGCATGCGTAAGTTCGACTTCGTCTTACACTCAATTTGTTGGGATGGATGGATTACCAAAAACAAGATTTGAATTCACCCGAGACAAGCCAACAGTGAGTGCTGTGACAGCACTTTATACTATAAGTAAACTGTCAGACTGAACAGAAAATTTGAAAGTCTATCGGCTCTTGTTTATATGTTGAGTTAGCGAAGCGGATTGTATTTCTGAATCGGTGCGAAATACCTGGTTGTCATAAACGAGGTAGACACAATATTGTCAGATGCGGTGGCCGCAATCTCAATTGTTATCTGTCTGCAAGTCGCGAAAGCCTACAAAGAGTGTCGCGATTATTGCAGAATACTATAGTCAAACCAAGGCTGATATATCTCTCATCAATTTGATTAGAAGCGTACGTTCAAGGTGGCAAAGAAAGTACGTCCCCACCCAGCTGCAACCGGACCATCATGAGAACCTGGAATTGTGGTATTCGTAGATAGTTTCGTATCGGTGACGTTATATACGCCAAACGTAATGCGAGTATTTTCATACCCTCCTGGATTCTTCCAATCAAGCGTCAAGTCGTGACCCAACCAAGATGGGAACTCTCCACTACCGGATTGGTTCTTGATTTCACTGCGGTAGTTCAAACCCCAATATCCCGTAACATTACCGCGGCCGGCGGAGGTTACGATTCGCACGGCATGACGCGGGAGCGGATAGTTTCTTTTCTGATTCATATCCTCTTCAGTACTCTTGCTAACGTAGCGCCAGAACCCGCGAAAGGCAACAAAACCCCAATCCGTCTCGAATCGATTTCCGAATCGTGTGTTGAGCCCTGTGATTTCAGTCTTGATAACATTCGCAAAACTGTCGTAGAGTGTGTATCGACCGTTATCAATATGAACACAATCTCTTCGCTTGTCTTCATCTAGGGTACCATCTTCGTTACCCTCACACTCTTTGAGATTTAGAATTGCCCAAGTCGGGTCATTTGATGCCGGCAAATCGTAGGTTGTCAGTCGGTACCAATCAGCAACAAAGTAGAACGGTCCATTGCGATTCCCAAAACCAAATGAAGTCCTCTTCGATTTGGATGGATTGAGATCTGGGTTGCCCGTCGTGTAACGTCTTACTTGAGTTGCATTTACAGAGTCACATGCACCTTGGTCCCGCTCCGCAACTGATGGGCGGCAATCGACAAAAGGGTGATCTTGCGCTGCTGTACTGTGTAATGCATACATAGAAGGTGAGCCGTCACCAGTGCTCAGCGAACCGCGTAGTGTTGTGGTTTCACTTAGACGAAACTCGGCTCCGAGTCTTCGAGCGCGCAATTTGCCGATATCACTGTAATCATCAGTACGCGCTGCTGCTCTTATGTCAAGAGAATCTGAGAGTGGGAAAGAAACCTCCGCAAATGCACCTTTCGTATCACGTTTGCCCGCATAGCTAGTGCCGCTTGAGCCCAACACTTCATCTACGCTATAAACCTGTCCCTCGTTTCCAACAAACTGCAACTTTTTGCGAACATCAACATCACTGAATTCAACACCTGCTGTCCATGCTAAGTTTCGTTCCCCGATACCTGGCGTGGTTCCCTCTAGTGCGAAACGCAGATCTCGGTATTTTACGGTGGCGTTATCTTCCTCTTGTACACTGCTATTTTCGATTGCACCCTTGTTACTCGGATCAAGCGGATTTTGCAAGTCATAACTTCCTAGCGTAATTTCTTTTGCGATTGTAGGCTCGTGTACAAACGTATTGCCAATCAGCGAATAATCGTAACTGTAAGCACTGATTCCAGCATCGTAACCAAGGTTCTCTGCCAGTTGGCCAGAGATGCTTGTCGATAAATCATACTCCTTGGTATCTGTCAACCAGTCCCGGTTGCCATGACCAACAAAGCGATGTGCGACTCCAGCCAGTTGACCTGCATCTAGAGTAATTTCGTTATCGTCTAAAGTTACTTTGAAACCACTTGGGACTAGGAAGAGGAAACTTCCTACTGACGGAGCATAGCGGAACTTTGAGCGTCCATCCGTAAAATTTGCATCCATACGGAACTCAGATTGTTCGCCGAGCGGGTGGCTTAGATTCAAAATAGCATTTTTTTGCTGATAACTAGGAGTGTCCCACCAGACATCTCCGTAGGCGTATCCGCAGCCTTTATCTGTCGGTTTACCCCATCCCGGATTCGTAAGCTCGCCAGTGTAACCATGTTCTTCCTCGCATTTACCTAGTGACGCGGTTCTGCGTTCATCATCCACGACTGCGAAAAGAGTATTTCCACCAATACTTACATTCTTAGCACCAGCAAAGCTCCCTCCCTTCGTCCATTGCGAACGGCTATGTTCGCGATCTTTACCGGCAATTTCTGATCGATCAAAAATATCGATGCCGAAAGTCATATGACCTCCAGTGCCAATTGCTCCTCCCCATACCGTGCTTCCTTGTAAAGCTTCACCGCCGTCACGGGTTGGTTTGCGAACAACCGAACGTAAGTCAAAGCCGTCTAGATCTTTCCTGAGTACGAGATTGAATGCTCCACGAACCGCCGCCTGTCCTGCAATTGTCCCTAAACTCTCGGCCCTAAGCACCTCGATACGTTCGATTGCCGAAAGCGGGAGTGTATCGAGATTTCCACCTGTCGTCGTGTACGGTCTGCCGTTTACCATGACGAGCAGGTTGCGTCCTCCAGTAAAGAAGTAACGAATGATGCCTGTGTCAAGCATCTCACCAAAAGTCTGAGCGCCCGAGCGTTCGATGAAGCTTCGATCATATTGTGCAATAATCTGTGGGGCTGGTGCAAACTGACCAGCATGGACTTGCGCGCCGAAAAGTAATACGGCAACTGCAACGAGAATCGATATGAATTTCTTTGTTGCAGCCTTTCTCAGTTCTTTCGCAGATAGGAACTTGTATCGCAGGGAAGCATTGGTCATCAACTGTATCCTCAACAAATGAGAAGTTTTCAGTCGAATGACTTTCACAGGTTTGTCACGTCCGAGATGGATTTTCTTCCAAAACGAAAGCAAGACACTTCGCAGAGAATTCATTTGCAAGGAATACTTCTTAATCAGACATGCGCCACTGATCGTCAATTTCATCATTCTCACCAAATGCATCAGGTTGGACTTCGCGTTGTATGTAGCTCAATTATAGAGAAATAAGGTGGCTCTAAATAAATTCGTGATCTTACAGATCTACCCATTTACCCTTGGGTTTGATTGATGATTTATCGCAAATTCTTCTTATCGTATATGGCCAGAAAACAGCTTGTGATACCTTTTTCCATTGCTCAGCCGCGCTTTAGTCGAGTAGTGAAAGAAACTTTGCGAGCGTGTAATGTTCGCTGAACATCACCTACCCGGAAACTTAAAGTTCAAATTGGTCTGTCAGGCTCTTGACTCGCATCTCAAACAGACATATATCAAGAAGTTCTAAAGTTGATCTAAAAGACCGTTTCTAAGGAAGCGATGCATCCCTTGAAGGCAATAGAAACATGGGGGCATACGAGATTGCAAATATGGTGAATGCTCCGAACCAGGCGAGCGCAGCGAGATCAAGTAAAACAGTTGCAAATGAAGGTGCGAACATTGTTGCCAAGCGAGCAAAAGTCGCGATAACCACCAGCAGATACACAATCACAGTTGCACGAGACGCGGTTAATGCTCGTCCTGTGTGACCTCTGGCAGCTCTAGTCATCACACCGAGCGTCATTACGCCCACCGCCCCTGTCATCCATGCATGCAAAGCCGTACCGGCTGGCACAAGCGTAGGCCATAGCACTGAGAAACCAACTGTTGCGAAACCGAGTGGAATAAAAAAGTAACCAACATGCAAAATCACAACCAGCGGTTCATTTACCGTGTGTATGCCCGACCATCGCGAGAGACGAATGCAATGAACAGCAGCAGCGGTGATTAATAAAAGACCTGTAAATACCGAACTCGGAAACACATTCCAGCACAAAAGGACAAAAATCGAAAATACAATGGCGAAAATATCGAACTTGCCAAATGGTGCTGGAACAATATTACGATTGTGTTTGACGAGCCAATTGTGAGTAAAGTTCGGAATGATCCGACCACCAATGATCATGATTAGCACAACAAGGAGTGAAATTGCGAATCGAATGGAATAAATCGGAAATCCACGAACGATCAATTCGATGTGAAAACCTATATTCGCCACAGCAAACAGTAAAAATATAAACGCAACTTTGAGGTTGCGTTGATTGTCACCGGAGATGATTTCTCGAAACACTAACGCTGCAACAAATAGCAGAAAGATGCTGTCAATTGTCGCGGCGGCAACTGCGCCGATTGAAGTGGAAAACCAGATTGCAACCCGCCCGCACAGCCACATTGCAAACAGAAATGCCAATTTCCTACCTCGTATCGGATCTCGTCCCGTCCAGTTGGGAATAGCCGTCAAAATAAAACCCGTCATAACCGCTGACGCATAACCAAAAATCAATTCGTGTGCGTGCCAATAAACAGGCCCGTAAGACGTTGGCAGTGAAATTAAACCGTTCAACGCTGCCGTCCACAGCAAAATCGAAACTGACGCCCAAATTGCACCAGCGAAAAAAAAAGGTCGAAAACCATAACTGAAAAATGCGGAGTCGGTAAGTGCCTTCATGTCTTGCCTGCTCAGGAAAGCCACGCCAGAGGGTGAGCACCAAACAGCAATCCATGGCCATAGAGAACAAACCAGACATAGACGACAACTGCCAAGAAGGTTTGCGACAGGAATGCAAAGTCGACATGAATCTTCCCTCTATTGCTCAATACCGCTACGAACGGAATGATAGATGTACAGCGAGAAATTTCCATCCATTGTTCACTACCCAGCCGACGACGTGCTCGAAAATCTAGAAGCTTAAATCCCATGACGGACAACGCGGTGAGCATCCCAAACAATATCAGCGAAACCAAGTCTCCGTTTGGTGGAATGTGAGATCCTGCCCAGATTGCAAACCCCCAAAGTACCGGATGTCGAGTGATGACAATTGTCGGTGCGAGAGATTCCTCAACTTCTCGACGACGCAATGATATTGAAAGAGGATTGTTTGCAGCGATACCCGTAATCAAAAACCATAGAGACACTGGCATAAATACCAGAGTGACTACCGCCTGCCAGGGGGCAGCTGTCCAAATTACGATTTGCGATGCGCGAAACGATGCGGATATCACCCATGCAAGAGCGGCAATCGAAGCGATAGAGTAAAGGGTCAGATAAGTACGTCGCCCCAGCACATTGATTAGTCGCTGACGCAGCGCTGGGATGGGCGGGATCAGATGCAGCAGAAAGAATATCGAAATAGATAGGATGAATTCCGTCATTTCATCATGTATTTTTTATTCAGCGAAAGTATTGCATTTTTCCTGAAACGAGGCTTGAGAATTCGGCAGGACTCTCATCGCTGTTGGGGGTTTGCGTACATATAACCGATATCGGAAGAATTCATTACAGAATTACACTTCAAATTTCAAAATCACTACACATCACAGTGCTATAAATCCAATTCTACTCATCTATTCGCTCCCAACTTAGCCACCAAATCGGGCAATTCATTGTTCAACCGATCAAATCCGAACGTTCGCGCCATGTTTATGGTGTTTATTGCCATGTTGATACTGCCTGGCATTGACGCGATCGCCAAATGGCTCGCAGGAGCGGTTTCGCCAGGGCAGATCGCATTGGCTCGTTTTGCTTTCCAAGCTGCATTTATGCTTCCATTCCTTTTTTGGATTCGCGGCGGTCTATTGACCCGGACCATGCCTTATCACGCAATTAGGGGCACCATGATCGCTTTGGCAACAGTATTGTTTTTCAACGGCCTAATCTATTTGCCGATTGCTGATGCTATCTCCATATTCTTTATTGAACCGCTTCTCGTTACATTACTTTCAATGATGCTGTTCGGCGAAATTGTCGGTTGGCGTCGCATAGCAGCAATCATCGTCGGTTTTGCTGGTGCTCTAATCGTGATCAGACCGTCTTTTTCCAATGTAGGCTGGGCTGTACTGTACCCGGTAGGAGCCGCATTTTGCTATTCATTCTATATACTGCTCACACGAAGACTCGCCTTGGCGGAACATCCCATCACGATGCATTTTCTCGCTGGCGTTTACGGCTCTATCGTACTGTCAATTGCGCTGGTGTTTGGCACCGTCAAGGAAGTTCCGGTATTTACCGCCGTTTGGCCGAATACAAACCAGTTGATACTGCTTGCATCGCTTGGCCTTATAGCAACTTTGGCCCATCTGCTGATCGTATTCGCTTATCGTCGAGCACCAATAAGTATCCTGGCTCCCTTTCAATATGTCGAAATTATCGGTGCAACAATACTGGGAGTAATCTTTTTTAATGACTTCCCGGAATTGATTACCTGGTTAGGCATCACACTCATTATTGGCTCTGGGACATACGTCTTTCACCGTGAATCCATTCAACGATCGTGAACTCGTATGCGCAAGATGTCGCGACAGCCAATTCGTAACGACCGATTCCGTGGGACTGACGCTGACGACTCGAGAATTTGCCGGACACCGCTTACTTGTGTTTTGATGAAATAGGTGGACTTGTTTCGTCTTCGATATTTTCCGACACATCAGGTGCATCAGGACCCTCAAGAACTACTTTGCCATCCCTCCAAAAGACAGCATAATGGACAAGGCGCCGCTTGTGATCCAGTTCCTCGGCTACTGCGCGCCGTAGTGAAATTTCTACATCCATTGCGAATTTTTCGATCGGTTCCATTGAGTCTCTGATCTCCGAGTGTTTGTGTAATACAGGTTGCGTTGGGATTCGATGAGCAAATCGCTGCGTGAATATCAATTCCGGCTCAGTACCGGCATTAGAGTAACACGCAACCTGATCAGGCAGTTGAACATATTCATTAAACAAATTGTCTAAGCTTCGGAAATAACGTCGCTTTAGAACACCACTTGAGATGTCATGTCCACCATGACGCACTCGTTCTGCGACTCGCATTCTCGCAATTTTTAAACTCGGTAAAGCCAAATATACCATCTGTACCTTCCATCCTTCTGACCGCAAGTCCTTGATCAGCTTACGGTACGAAAGTCCCGACAAAGTGGTTTCAAAACCAAAGTTTTGGCGTTGCTCAATGTATTGCGACATTTCATGCAGGAAAATCCGAGCGCTGGCGTTAGCCTTCGCGTCAGGTGAAAACGGAGCCAATCCTGCTGCAATCAAATCAGCATTGATGAAGTTTTGGCAGTTTGCAACGCGTGGAAGAAAGTCCATGGCAAACGTTGTCTTCCCTGCCCCATTGGGCCCTGCAAAAATCCAGCATTCAGGTTGACGATTTTCATCCATATCGAAAAACCAATTTATTCTTGATCACACGGTACTGATCAAATGATGAAATTTGAATATCCTGGTAACGACAATGCCTACCCTACATACCCCTTTCATACAAGTCGAACAAATTGAAAACTGACTTTGTAAGAATATCAAGCTTTGCTTCTGGTGTTTTTTGGATCATAAATTGATTTGAATGTTACGGTCGCCGGGTATCTTTCACCAAGAATCTCAATTGCAAGTTCGCAATGCAGCGCATTTGCATACGAGTCAACATAGCCGTAAGCAATGTTCTTGTGCACACGATGTCCGTAACCACCGCTGGTTACTGACCCGACTTGGCGTCTATCAAGGTAAATTGGTGCGCCACTGTGGGCAGGAGCATAGTCACAATCGACTGTCATCACAACAAAACTTTGACGATCTCCGTCTTCGATTTCATCAATCAATGCTTTACGACCGATGAATTCCTCCTTATCGAGTTTTACGAAACGTGATAGCCCTGCTTCGAGCGCATTGTGTTCGTAAATCAGATCCGCTTTCCAATGCATGTACCCTTTTTCGAGCCGCATAGATTCAGCAGCATATAAACCAAACTGCACCATATTAAAATCTTCTCCCGCTCGCAGTAAAACCTCATATAGCTTTACTAAATCTTCATTTGCTACATGAAGTTCCCAAGCTAACTCACCGGAATAGCTCACTCGCATTGCTACAACGGATACCCCACCCACAAGTAATGCTTTTACTTCCATCGGTAAAAATAATTCGGATGAAAACTCATCGGACGGTGATACAGACTGCAGTAAATCTCTGGCGCGCGGGCCGGCAAGCACCAAAGTCGTATGAGTTGTGACTTTCTCAGTCAGTGTGACTGAATCAGGCAAATTACGATGAAGCCAATCCCGATCATGCCATTCAGCTGCCGCTGCACAGCCATACCAATAATGTTCCTTTCCCATCCTGGCAATCGTCGCTTCAGCCAGTACGTGTCCCCTATCATTTAAAAAATAGCACAAGTTCACTTTGCCGTCTCTTGATGGGATTGCACTGCAACTCATTCGATCTAAAATCTCACCGGCACCCTCCCCTTTAATTTCATAACGGCTAAAACCCGACACTTCCATAAGTCCAACTCCATTGACAATACCAGCCACCTCTTTAGAAACCACTTCAAGAGTTGGTGTAAATCGATAAGAGTGCTCATCAATAAAATCTACCGTCGGTCTAAAGAACAATACTCGCTCCCAGCCATTTACCACGCCCCACTGACAATGCTGGCGATCAAGTTGTGAATAAAGCGGAGTAGTACGTGCCAAACGCCCAGCTGCTCTAAATTCATGAGGCAAGTGGTAGTCGAATTCCAACTGGTATTCTTCTATTGCCTTAAGACAGGTGGTTTTGGTATCTGCCCACGCAGTCAAACGTCGAGGATCAAGGTACCAGGCATCCCATTCACATTCGCCGTAGACCATGATCTGAGCCAATACCTTTCCTAACCCTCCACCTTCGCCGATGCCGGCACGCAGTCCAAGACATGCAAATGCGTTGGTAATTCCGGGAATCGGACCTACAAGCGGCGCGCCGTCAGCACTATAGGTAATCGGTCCATTGATGACAGTATGGATTCCCGTTTCAGTCAAACACGGCAGTTGTTGGAAAATTCGCTCCATGTTATCCAGACATCTGTCCAGATCTGAAGGACAAAGAGACTTGCTAAAACCCGGATCAATACCCTCCAAGCCAAAGGGTTTGCAGTCGTTTTCATAGACTCCGACCAACAAGCCGGTTTTTTCCTGCCTGCAGTAAAAATTATCTCCCGGGTCTCGGATAATCGGAACCCGATAGTCGAGACTATCAATCTGCTCAATTGGCTCCGTAAGAAAATACATATGCTCCATCGAAACAACCGGATGATTGACTCCAAGCATTGCCCCGACTTCATTGACTCGGTAACCAGACGCATTAACCACCATTTCACAGCAGATATCTCCTTTTACGCTGTGGACAATGAATTCACCGGAACGGTTTCGAGAGATACTTTCTACGCCGTTAAAACGGTATATCTGAGCGCCGGCACTGCGAGAACGCCTTGCCAGTGAGAAAACCAGCTGAGCCGGGTCAATATCCCCATCCAAAGGGTCCCACCAAGCGCCGCGCAATCCTTCAGTTTGCATCAATGGATGCCGCTTTGCTATTTCACCAGGATCAATGTATTCCATGGTTACACCAACCCCTGCAGCCACCCCAATGAAATGTTTGTATGTATCCTCCTGCTCAGGCGTATATGCCAGACGCATTCCTCCGGTTATGTGATAGTTGATTGGATATTCACTATCAGCCGCTAACTCCCGGTAAAGATCAATTGAATGACGCTTGAGTGCAAACATGGTTTGATTGGAACCGAACTGCGTTACTTGCGCCGCCGCGTGCCAGGTTGAACCTGATGTCAATTCATCTCGTTCGAGCAAAACAACATCAGTCCAGCCTTCTTGCGTGAGATGGTAGAGTGTCGAAACACCACCGATTCCGCCACCGATGATGACTACTTTTGCATGCGTCTTCATGACGGATTGTTTGTTAATATTTGTTTGGCATAAACTGTACTCGACACACTGTAGATGAACTGTTGGATGAGATTTATCTTATTCACCTTATGCATGAGATTTTACTCTTATCATTTTGTTTATAAGTTTGTTTGATATGTTCATATTGAAGAGATAAAAATTAGGAAAGCTTCTTTTCCTTGTGTATTTCGGCGCACTGTAGTGCTGACAGTTTCGCCAAGAACTTATACAATGAATCCTCGCTGAATTTGTTTCAATTCGGGAACTTCATGCGCTTGACTGACCGTATTGAACGGAAGTGAAAAACCATCCGTTGCGCAACCTGCACGCTACGAATTCAGCAGTATGAATTATTAAGGGGATCGTGTTATGCGAATTTGTGTGTTTCTTGGATCGAAATTTGGCAAAAGAACGCAGTATCTCGAAGCTGCAAAGTCAATGGGTGAATATCTAGCGTCAAAGAACATTGGTGTCGTTTATGGTGGAGCTTCCATCGGTCTGATGGGAGAATTGGCCCACGCGGCATCGAACGCTGGCGGCGAAGTCATAGGAGTGATTCCAAACAACATCGCCGAAATCGAAATACCCCCCAAAACAATCACCCGCTTGATACACACCAAAACCCTCGCAAAGCGAGAAAAGATCATGTTCGATCTGTCCGACGGATTCATCGCCTTGCCCGGGGGCATCGGAACGATTGAAGAAGTTGTCACAGCAATGACCTGGAATGCATTGAAATACCATAACAAACCAATTGGCTTGCTAAATACAAGCGGGTATTTCAACAAGTTTGTTGATCTACTCCAGTTCCAGCGAGATGAAGGATTCTTACCCCAATACGGTCTTGATCAATTGGTTGTATCCAATAGTATTCCGACATTGGTCGAAGAGATTCTACAGCAGGCATAATCCAATCAAAATCTGGTGCCCGGGGCCGGACTCGAACCGGCACGGGAATTATCCCGAGGGATTTTAAGTCCCTTGCGTCTGCCAATTTCGCCACCCGGGCAGATTCTGCTGAAGTCTATAGCGAAACATTGGTGGAGCACGGAGCCGGATTCGAACCGGCGTTCACGGCTTTGCAGGCCGCTGCTTATCCTCTCAGCCACCCGTGCAAATCTTTAATAAAGCTATAAGCCGCTACAAGACTGGACTGCACCACAACCTGAGGCTGTACAGTGTAAAGCTGGAGCGGGAAACGAGGTTCGAACTCGCGACCTCAACCTTGGCAAGGTTGCGCTCTACCAGCTGAGCTATTCCCGCTTTTGAAATATCTTGGTATTGAATATGTCAATGGCGCATGATTTTACTGAAATCGGCCAAACGTTTTCAAGTATTTTGACGAATTACTCAGTCTTTTGATACCAATACAGGCCACGCCGCACGCATGTACAAAACCATCGTCCAAATGGTGATTGCCGCTGCTAAATATAACAGCAGCTCACCTGCTATCAGCGTAGGAAATTCATTGACTGGCTGTTGATACAAAAGAAGTATGATCGCAACCATTTGTAAAAATGTTTTTCCTTTGGACAAGTATGTTGTGGCTAGGCTGGCTCGCTGTCCAACTTCAGCCATCCACTCCCGAAGCGCGGTAACCGTCACTTCGCGACTGACGATGATAATGACCGCCAAAGTAAACAGTTTGTATGAAAATACTTGAGCGGCTATCGAATTGTCCGCCACCAGCAACATTAACGCAGTACAGACCATCAACTTATCAGCAACCGGGTCAAGAAAGGCACCAAATCGAGAAGTCTCTTCGAGCTTGCGCGCCAGATAGCCATCCAGCCAATCAGTAATCGCCGCCAAAATGAAGATCCCGACAACCACTTCGTTGCTCCCTGCTGGCCAGATGAAATAGGCAACCACAAAAATCGGAATTGCACCGATTCTGGCAAGAGTAAGTATGTTGGGGATATTCAGCGGCATAACAGTCAGTCACCATGTAAAGCGTAATGTATATTTTCAGCCAGTGACTGGCTGATGCCACAGACTTGCTGCAGTTCATCAACTCCTGCTCTGGAAACACCCTGCAAACCACCGAAGTGCTTCAACAAAGCAGAACGTCGTCGCTGTCCGATCCCAGGAATCTGATCCAATATCGATTGCTTTTGTGCTTTATTCCTGCGACTTCGATGCCCCAGCAAAGCAAACCTGTGGGCTTCATCACGAATCTGCTGTAATAATAACAGTGCCTGCGTGTCTACTTCAACCGGATCGGCGTATTGGGGCAGCCAAATTTGCTCTTCGCCAGCCTTTCGCTTAGGCCCTTTTGAAATGGCAGCAATCTTAATATCCGCTATCTGCAGTTCATCGAGCACTTCGACAACACTGTTTAATTGCCCCTTGCCACCATCGATCATAATCAAATCAGGAAGTTTACCCTGCCCATCTCGTACTTTACTGTAGCGTCGAGCACAGGCCATCTGCAACGCAGCGTAGTCATCGCCAGCTGTAATATTGGAAACATTCAACTTGCGATATTCGGATTTGATCGGACCGTTGGAGTCAAACACCACACACGAAGCGACGGTTTTTTCACCGCCGGTGTGAGAAATATCAAAACACTCAATTCTCGCCGGAACATCATCAAGATGTAAAGCGCCAGCTAAAGCCTTCAAGCGTTTGTCAAATGACTGTTTTTCATTCTGCGCTCGTCGAATCGCATCGCGTGCGTTTTCAACCGCCAGATCAATCAATTTGACTTTCGGCCCCCGCAGTGGCTTTCGAATAACTACGCGTGACCCGCTATGCTGGGTTAAGGCATCAGCAATCAACCCAAGTTCATCGATTTTGCGATCAACCAATATTTCCGACGGAGCTTCCCGGTCAAGGTAGTATCTTGGAATAAACTCTCCTAGCGCGTCTTGTGCAGTAATTGTCACTTTTGGCTTGGGGAAATAATTGCGATAGTCTATGTTGCGGCCACTTCGGATGATGACCATCTGAATGCAGATCATGCCAGCGGCTTCAACAACCGCGATGACATCTAAATCACTGTTGCCACCTTCAACGGATTGCGACTCGCGCAAACGCTGAATGTCACTGATGCGATCGCGGTATTTAGCAGCGGTTTCAAAATCAAGTTCCGCTGCGCTGCGTTCCATACGGTCTACCAAAAACCGGTTTAAATCCTGGTTTCTGCCAGCTAAAAAATCGATAACCTGCTGCACATCTTCGATGTAATCTTCGCGCTTAACAAGACCCACGCAAGGTGCCGTGCATCGTTGAATCTGGTACTGGAGACACGGTCTGGAACGATGTTTGTAAAATGAATCCCGGCACTGACGCACAGGAAAAACTTTCTGCAATTGCGAAAGGGTTTCACGCACCGAAGAAGCGCTGCTAAACGGACCGAAATACCGACCTGGGTCTTTTCTGTTTCCCCGGTAAAACCCAAGTTTTGGAAATTCGTGAGAGTCGTCAAGGCGGATATACGGATAACTCTTGTCATCGCGTAAATTGATGTTATAGTGAGGCTTGTTGGACTTGATCAGATTGTTTTCCAACAGCAAAGCTTCGGTTTCAGTTGCTGTGACAATCGTCTCGATGTTGTCGACCTGCTGCATCACAACTTCAATGCGGTGCGATAACCCGGAGGGTCGAAAATACGACCGGATTCGATTACGCAAGTTCTTTGCTTTGCCAATATATAGCGGTGCGCCTTGCGCATTTTTCATAATATAGACACCGCACGATGTACTGATATTTTTTAAAAAACTGCTGACGTTCTTGGCGTCGGTAATTTTTTCCGCTGAATGGTTCATAAATTGCGAGTGTTCACACTTGAAGAATTGCTATATTTTTACCCCGTCGACACAACTGATATTATCAAATTTATGATGTTGTGAATACAGACATTTACCCAGACAAAATTAAGGACAAGATTAAGAAGATGAAGATTTCAGCATTCGATGTAAAAGTAGGCAATCTCATTGAGTTTGAAGGAACACTGTGGAAAGTTCTCCGGAAAAATCATGTGAAGCCAGGAAAAGGTGGTGCTTTCGTGCAATTGGAGATAAAAGACATCTCTGCCGGAACCAAGAGAAATGACCGCTACCGCTCGGATGATAAATTGGAAAAAGCGCACGTTGAAGCAAGAACCATGCAATACCTTTATGCTGAAAACAGCCGCTATCATTTCATGGATATAGAATCTTATGATCAACTCGATCTAGGCCAAGACGACTTGGTCGATCAAGTCGGTTACCTGATTCCAGATATAGAAGTTCAAATCAATTTCTATAACGACTCGCCCATCGGGGTCGAGTTGCCGGACAACGTGTCGTTAGAGGTCATCGACACCGAAGGCGTCGTCAAAGGACAAACTGCAGCCGGATCCGCGAAACCAGCCACTTTGGAAACAGGTATACGCGTCAATGTGCCGACCTTTATCAATATTGGAGACCGGGTTAAAGTCAATACAGACAGTGGGGACTATATTGAGCGCGCAAACTAACCGAATCTGACATCATCCGATCTAGCTTTTCAAAAGTTTTTTATCAGCGTCTGTCGGGGTTATTGACCGATTAGATTAAACAGAGTGTTTTGAACCTCATTGAGGTCTTGTGAATGTGAAGCAGGCTGCGGGCGCAATTCTTCATAACGCCAGCTAATCTGCTGCCAGACACTAGCATGGGTTTCCATCGCTTCTAATGCCCGGTCTGTATCTTCAACGCTTTGACAGATCAAGGCAATATCGCAGCCACTCATCAGTGCAGTCATCACTCTTGTTTCCATGTCGCCCCCTTCTGCGGCGCCGCTCATTGACAGATCATCGCTGAACACCGCTCCGTGAAACACCAGCACTTCGCGAAGAATATGTTCTAGCCAAAAAGACGAATAGGTCGGGATGGCTGATGTGATCTCTCCATATAAAACATGGGCTGTCATAACCGCTGACAGCCGCTCAGAAAGCCGCCGATATGGAATCAGATCTAAATTGAGTACTTCCTGGATGGAACGGTTGTCCTCGGGCATTTCATAATGCGAATCTGCACTGACATGACCGTGGCCTGGAAAATGTTTGCCTACTGCTTTCATGCCCGCTTTTTGCATACCCCGCGTCCACGATTCAGTCAATTGCGCGACGATGTGTGCTTCGCTATGAAAAGCCCGGTCCCCTATAACTTGCGACTGCACCGAAGCGACATCCAAAACAGGTGAAAAACTGATATCGATGCCGGTATTTAACACCTCAGCCGCCATCAGGTAGCCACCAGCTTCAGCTGCGTCATTGCCTGCATCCGGATTGACATCGTAAATCTCCCCGTAACGTGCTTGAGGTGGCAAATGCGTCACATCGCACTTGATTCGCTGCACCCGCCCTCCTTCCTGGTCAACTGCGATCAGCAGCTTGGGAGAGCGCAAACTATGGATGTCTTGAGTCAGTTGGCGGATCTGCTCAAGCGACTGGCAATTGTCTGCGAACAGCACTACCCCGCCGATTGCTGGATGCAAAAGTCGCTCGCGATCTTCTGCGGACAGCTCGCTGCCCGAAACAGAACACATAATGGGACCTAACTCAATTGGTTTGGATTCACTCATGCCATGACCTTTTCGTTGATATAAACCAAAGTGCCCACATCTACGATGTCGAATAATTCGACAATTTGTTGATTGCGCATTTTGATACAGCCAGAGGAAGATTCAACACCCATCGGATCTTCGTCCGGGCATCCGTGTATGTAAATATATCTGCGCATCGTATCGACCTCACCCAATCGGTTGTAATGCGGTTCCAGTCCGCTTAGCCACAAAATACGCGTCAAAATCCAATCTCGTTCCGGATGTTGTTCTCGAAGCTTCGCGGAATAAACCTCCTGCGTAGCACGCCGACCAATCAGAACAGAATTCATCGGCAACCCATGGCCTATTTTGGCGCGAATCTTATGCCACCCCCTTGGTGTACAAAAACTATTGTTAACCTCACCGGGTCCATTTTTCGCAGTCGACACCTTTGATTGAATTACAGTATCGCCTTGCTCGTTGAACACACTTAATGTTTGTGTAGGCAGATCAACGCTGATATACATGCGAGTGTTCCTGAACAGTCTTCTATTGGTCAATGAACCGACGTTTGATATCTTCGATTAAACCTTCACACGCGTCTTCAAGCATGTCAAGCACGCGTTCGAATCCGCCGTCGCTACCATAATAAGGATCCGGCACTTCTGATTTGTTCCATTTTGGTGCAAAATCCATGAACAGGCAAAGTTGACCTGAATAATCTGAAGGCGCAATTTTCGATAAGTCTTCGTAGTTGTAACGATCCATAGCGATTACATAGTCATAGCGCTCAAAATCCATACGATCCACTTGTCGAGCCCGACACCAGGAAATGTCGACACCGCGTTCAGCCGCCGCCAATATGGCTCGATGATCCGGCGGCTGTCCGATGTGATAACTGCCAGTACCAGCCGAATCAACCTGAATATCGATTGGAAGGTCTGCAATTTGGAGTCGATTGAT
Source organism: Arenicellales bacterium (assembly GCA_965214785.1). Lineage (GTDB taxonomy): Bacteria > Pseudomonadota > Gammaproteobacteria > Arenicellales > JAJDZL01 > JAJDZL01. The sequence goes on from OZ243975.1 coordinate 856,571, forward strand.
AAAAACACCCTGCGAAGACGGGGATCGACAGATATTCCCCAAACAAACAAATAAAACTCCAACCGACTGCATGTTGTCTTGTGTCACCGATGCACTCCCTCACTGTGTCAGGCTTTTGCTGCACGAATCAATTGCTCAACCCTTTGAATATCCTCTGCAACATCGACGCCGATTGCATTGTAACTGTTGTCGATATGCACAGCAATTTGGTCACCGTTAAACAGCACTCTTAACTGTTCGAGGCGCTCTGCAGATTCCAGCTGTGATGCCGGGCGGCTGGCATGTTCGCAAAGGTAACCGACGCGATAAGCATAAATTCCAATGTGTGCCAACCCTGTCAATGATGCACCCGAAAGCGAAGCTCCATTTGGAATAGAACATCTGGAAAAATAAAGGGCTTGACCTTTCCGATTGACAACGCACTTGACCACGTTCGGATCTTCCCAATCCTGTTGACTGCGAATAGGAGTCGCTGCAGTGGCTACACTGGCTGTGGACTGTTCAGTTAACTTTCTTGCGACTGTGTCGATTAATTTTGCGCAGATCAACGGCTCATCACCTTGAACATTGACAACAATTCGATCAGTCGGTAAGCCGAGAGTCTTGACCGCCTCGGCAACCCGGTCTGTACCACAACTGTGAGCAGGCTGCGTATAGCATACCGTTGCGTCTGTATTTTTCTTTACTTCACAAGCGATGCGTTCATCATCGAGCGCTACAACAACACTTTTTGCGGAACTTTCAAATGAACGTTCTACCACCCTTTGGATCATTGACTTGCCGCAAATATCCGCAAGCAGTTTGCCAGGAAATCTGGAAGATTCGTAACGGGCAGGAATTACGATATCAAATTCCACAGTCTTGCTATTGTTCGTTGGCCGGCGGCATTGCGACTGCAGACAGTCGACTGTCCAATGCTTGGATAAAATTCTCAGGCGGTGCAGCTGTAATCGACAAATACCACCAGTTTGGCTTTGCAAATTTCTTGCACTTGACCGCGTCTTTTTCTGTCATCAAAACCATCGCTTCAGAACTTGCAAACTCCTCAAAATCCCGAGCTTCAAAGTCAAAGTGATCAGGATACGGGTGGGGGTCGAAATCAAGTTCAGCTTCGGTTAAAACGGCGAAGAAACTATCCGGATTGCCGATGCCACAAACCGCTTTTATTTTTTCACCTTTGAGATCTTCGAGTCTTTGTGTGTGTTCCGGATCCAAAATATTGGATACTTCACCGACCTTTATGCCCATTACCCATTCATTGTCGTGTCCGCTGCCTTTGATCAGCTGAAAGTCATAGGACTTGATTCGAGATGATCGCTCCCGCAAAGGTCCTGCTGGAAGACAAAAGGAATTTCCGAATCGCACATCGCCGTCAATCATTGCAATCGTGATATCTGAATTCAGGGCATAGTGCTGCAATCCGTCATCGCAAACAAAAATGTCGCAGTTATGACGTCGAAGCAATAAGTTTACCGCATCTTTTCGTCGATTCGCTACGGCCACCGGGACGTTCGTACGCTGAGCGATCATCAGCGGCTCATCACCCACTTTGGCAACCGTGCTTTTGACGGTGACAATACGCGACTTTCTTGAGTGTCGTCTGCCATAACCGCGCGCAACGACTCCTGGTGTGTAACCGCTTTTACGCAGATGTTCCACAAGCCAAAGCGTAAGCGGTGTTTTTCCGGAACCTCCGACCGTCATATTGCCGACTACAATGATCGGCCTTTTGTAGTATGACACCGGTAAAATCCTGACCTTGAACGCATAACGTCGAATTTCGCATACAGCGCAATAAATCAGGCTCAACGGCCACAGTGCCCATGCAATTGGATTTCGATCCTTCCAGATTTTTTGCAAAAACCTGTGGAGAATCACGGCACGCTAACCGACTGCACTGCTCTTTTAGTCCCTGGTGATTCGCGCCGCGGTGGGATTTCGTCAAAATCGATGGTATCTTCGCCGTTGTAAACAAGAAAGTGTCGGCCTTTGGCTCTGGCGATCATGGTAACCCGCAGGTCTTGGGCTAATTCCAGACCCATATAAGTCACGCCAGAGCGAGACAGCAAAATAGGAATCCCCATGTGAGCTACTTTCATAACGATTTCTGAGGTCAGCCTTCCTGTGGTATAGAAAATCTTGTCACCGCCAGATGTTCCATCCAGCCACATTTGCCCGGCAATCGTGTCAGCGGCGTTGTGTCGCCCCACATCTTCTACGAACAATTCGATAGATGTATTGTCGCAAAGTGCACAGCCGTGTACGGCACCCGCTTTGCGGTAAATTTCGTTATATTGCGCAATGTTCTTGAGCAGTCCATACAAGGTGGATTGGCGCACATGTGCCTTGGGCAGCGGCTGTTCATAGATTTTATTTAAGTTAATGCTAAATACCGTTCCCTGGCCGCATCCGGTCGTAACAGTTCGCTTTGACAGTTTTTTCTCCCAGTCTACAATCCCCTGCCCGTGGTGTGTTTCAACCAAAGCTGTTTCCTGGTCCCAGTCGACTTGTATTGATTTGACATCTTCAACAGATTCGATCAATCGCTGGTTGCGCAGATAACCTAAGGCAAGCAGTTCGGGATACGTGCCAAGCGTCATTAAAGTGACAACTTCTCTGTCGTCAACCTTGAGCGTCAACGGAAATTCTCCGGCGACGCGCATATCGCGTTTTTCGCCGAATTCATCAACTGCTTCGACTGGATGTGTGGGGCGCAGTCCTGCGTCAGACAGTACTGGCTTTTTTATGACTTGTCCGTTGCCGGTCATTGAAGATTTTGCCTCCGGCTGAGTAAATTCGCAATCTGTGGTTTTGCTGGTATTATATGTACAACCTTGTCATGAACCGAAATCGCTAGTGAACGCAGACAAACCGCACACAAAAATCCCATCGAGTTTTACGCTTTCAGTCGTATTGCAGCGGCAATCAAAGATCGTCAATGGATGGGAATCCGTTCAATGGGATATTGCAGCTGTATTATCCGATCCGGACGGACCTGCGCGTGTACAAGACCCGATTACGATACAGGAAACCGAATCGGTATCGCAGTATTTATGGAAAGGGCTGCGAATAAAACTGTTCGTCGATGCCTGTGAAGGCTACTGGTACAATTTGATGTCAGATAAGCCCTATGTATTCGTTGTATGTGAGCAGGATGTTGCTGATGACGAACCGCCTATACCGATACTGGTCACCGCTTCTCAGGACGAAGCAGGTGCTCATCTTGAAACCGACGCACTTGTATTGTCAGCCCCTTTGCCACATGATATTCTCGACGGCATTGAGCGTTTTGTTGTCAATCACTATGTGCCACAGGTAAAAAAGAAAAGAAAACGTCGCAATTGGGTTGAAGAATCCATTCGGATGAATCCGCAGAACTGAATTTAATAAAAAGATATGAAAGACTCTTTTGTGCATCGCTGGTCCAAACAAAAAGCAGGCCAACACGACGAATCCCCTCCCGAGAAACCGCCGGAACAGGTGCCTGCGGATGCAGCTGCCGCTGATACTGCGGCGAGTGAAAGTCCTGATTCTGAACAGACACAAGACCAACAAGAAAGCAAAGAAGTTGAGTTGCCATCGCTCGAATCACTCGAAGACGATAGTGACTATTCGGCGTTCATGTCACAAGAAGTTGATGAAAAGGTCAAACAGATGGCATTGCGAAGACTTTTTAAGGCTCCGTTTTACAACATCACCGATGGTCTCAATGACTACGATGAGGACTTTACAACATTTGAGGCACTCGGCGACATCATAACTTCGGACATGAAATTTCACGCAGAGCGAAAAAAAGCCGAACAGTTAGAACGTGAGCAACAAGACAAACTCGATGAAGCACAACCAGCTGAAACCCTCGCCAGCGAAGATGAGTCTGAACAGCAAGACTCTGAAGAAAATGAGGCTAAAGAAAATGAAATGGCCGAATCTGATGAATCTCAGTGTCAAGATGATAATGACGTTATCGCATCAGCGGATACAGAAAATGACAATGACGAGTCTGCGTCGACAAAAAACGCGGAACCCAGCTAGGATGCAACTTTGAACGTATCGAACTTACCGACGACATCAAAAAATGGCGTTGCACGGGCACAAGCACTCGAATCGGTAACTGTTGAAACCATCGCGACTTCGATCGTTGGGTATTTCTCAACTGGGCGTTTATTGATTGTCGGTTCACCTTCAGCAATCGGATGTGCGTTTTCATTTATTTATCAACAGACAGTACGCTGTTTTGGTCTGGTATCTGGAACGTCTGATTCTTCCTCCGAGGGCAACGGTGACAGCAACCAAAGCGCTGCAATAACACCAGCGCCACAAACAACCTTGCCTGACAACACATTCTATACAGACAGTTACAGTGTTAGCGGGCATCTAGGCGACTATGAAGTTATCGTTGTCAAAAATGAAAAGACGATTGATCTTGGAAAAACAGTTGGCATTGAATCAGGGAAATTCGACCTTGTATTGGATCTTGCCGACACCCAGGCGATTGCTGCACAGATTCATCCGCCTGGATATATGTATATTGCACCGGCTGCACAGAGCGAAGAAAGCATTCAGGTCGCGGTAGAAGAATTATCAGATCTGGTCGGCAGTTTCGAAAAACCCAAATATTACGCCTACAATCCAGACATCTGTGCCCATGGCAACAGTGGAATTACTGCGTGTACTCGGTGCATTGATGCCTGCCCGACAGATGCGATCAGTTCAATTGGCGACACCATCGAAGTCAATTCCCACCTTTGCCAAGGTGGCGGTTCTTGCTCCACCGCATGCCCAACCGGGGCGATTACTTATGCCTATCCTCCATCTGAAAACTCTCTTGAGATTCTGCGTCAAATACTTGGTAACTACCGAAATCGAGAAGGCCAAGATGCAGTCGCAGTGTTTTATGACCGCGAAAGCGGAGCGGCGATAATGGAAAACCATATCGGCACACTGAATGAAAACATCATTCCGATCGAAGTTGAAGAAGTCGGGTCAGTCGGACTTGATATCTATCTGTCCGTGCTTGGTTATGGGGCTGGAGCAGCCAGAATTCTATGCACAACTTCTCTTGCCGCTTCGGTCCGACGCGAACTGTCAGATCAATTGTCCATCGCCAACGGCCTGTTGCAGGGATTAGGGTACCCAAGTAATTTAATCTGCGCGATAGACGAAAATCAACTCGAAAGTCTGTCTAAAGACCTTGATGATTCGAAACAGCTGCTCAGAATTGACTGCGCTACATTTGCGCCGTCTGGAATCAAAAGAACAGATATCAGGCTTGCACTTGAACACCTGCACAGTGAATCTGCGGTAAAACCTCGTGAGGTCAGTTTGCCGACTTACGCACCATTTGGGCAGATTAAAGTTGACCAGGACAGTTGCACATTGTGCATGGGTTGTGTTTCTGTTTGCCCGGCTTCTGCACTTGAAGCCGGCGGTGACACACCCAAATTGAGTTTTATCGAAAACAATTGTGTTCAGTGCGGACTTTGCCGCACAGCGTGTCCTGAGAGTTCAATTTCGCTTGAAGCGAGATACCTGTTCGATACTGATGCGCGCATGCGTTCGCGGACCATGAATGAAGATGCGCCATTTCATTGTGTGCGATGTGGCAAGCCGTTTGCAACTCAAGCCATGTTGGGGAAGATGAAAGACAAACTCAAGGGTCATCACATGTTTCAAAATGCTGATGCGATTGCCCGACTCGAAATGTGTGAAGACTGCCGGGTAAAAGACATGTTTGCCGCCGAAGGAGGATTCCCAAGGGATCGGTTGTAGAGATAACCTGTGCAAAAGCATTCCGTCAACTCTCAAATATCATAACAGCGTGTTTGACAAAATACGCATGATGAAACGTTCAAATTGGAAGTGCTCGCAAAGGCAATTCGTGAAAGACTGTACCCGTCTTTGTTCCCCTTGTTTGCTGCGTTTAGTCAGCTAACAGCAAGTCGAAACGCTCGACTCTAAGTAAACGCCAAACAACAAAAGCACAGTTCAACGAACAACGCAATAGTATCCATGGCGAATGAGTTGGAACAAGGAATCTACGAGGACTTGATCACTCGCGCTGTTCGCGAAAAGATTGAATCTCGACAAAATGAAAAGTGGCAGATACAGGTTGACGATATCGACAAAGACGCACGCTGTGAGATATTGGCCCACCACTTCTATAAACTGCTTCGTCAAGCGTTGACGCAAATCCAAGGTAAAGACAAAGACAGCATTCCTGAACAAATCAAGTTGATTAATCATCTGATAGAAGTGCTACTGGGTCGCGGCTTGACCTCACAAGACACGGTTGATGAATCATTACAACTATTGCTCGAAGCGGTTAAGCCTAACGGTCCATTGAGCCACTCAGGACCCATTGTCCGCCCTACTCTGTCTTTACGACGAACCGGATTGCTGGTGAACGGACGCGGCGATGTTCAGTTGGGCAATGAAATACCAAAAGAAATTCAAAGTGCTGACCAAATTGATCTGCTTTGTGCGTTCGTGCGCTATTCAGGACTGCGTTTGTTCGTTCACGAACTTGAACAGCGAATTCAAAACGGCGCTAAGGTTCGGGTGATTTCAACTGTCTATACCGGCTCAACCGAACAAAAAGCAATTGACAAGCTCAACAAAATCGGAGCTGACGTAAAAATATCCTACGACATCTCCCGCACTCGCCTTCATGCAAAAGCTTGGTTATTCAAACGCAATAGCGGATTCCATACTGCATACATCGGATCTTCAAATCTGACGCATCAAGCTCAAATTGATGGACTGGAATGGAATGTAAAAGTCAGCGCAATTGACAACCCTGAAGTTATCGAGCATTTTCAAACTGCATTTGAGCAATACTGGAACGAACCGGAATTCGAAACTTACTTGCCCGAGCGAGATTCCAAACGACTGCAAAAAGCGTTATCTCCAAATTCGGGACCGCGAAGCAGAATCGAATTGCTGATTGATGTCGATCCAAAACCGCACCAGTGTGACGCTCTCGAAGCGATCGAAGCGGAACGTGAACACGGACACTTTCGCAATCTTGTTATATCGGCTACAGGCACTGGAAAAACATGGATCGCGGCATTTGACTTCAAACGACTGTTTGACCAAGGCAAAGTAAAATCACTGTTGTTTGTCGCTCATCGCGAAGAGATACTGCGACAAAGTCAACTGGTTTTTCAGCTCATCTTAAAAAAACAAGATTTCGGCGAACTGCTGGTCGGCGGTGAGCGCCCACAAGAAGGACGGTTTGTATTTGCTTCTATTCAATCTCTCGCTTCACATATTGGGGATATTGCTCCAAACTCCTTCGATGTCCTGATCGTAGATGAGTTTCACCATGCAGCTGCTCCAAGTTATGACCGGCTGCTAACTCATTTAAAACCGAAATTTCTGTTAGGACTTACGGCAACTCCAGAACGCGCCGATGGAAAGTCCATTCTTGAGTGGTTCGACCAGAGAATAGCGTTTGAAAATCGGCTTTGGGAATCTCTGGATCTCGGCCTCCTTTGTCCTTTCCATTATTTTGGAGTCAATGACAGCAACACCGATCTTTCTCAAGTGCTATTCAAACGGGGCAGATACATACAAGGAGAGCTGGACAACGTACTGACTGGCGATACTGCCAGAGCATTGCTGATCAAACGGACCATTGAACAATACATTAGTGAACCAGGCAAAATGACAGCTTTGGGTTTTTGTGCAGGGGTCAGTCATGCGAAGTTTATGGCGGACAAGTTCAATGAATACAATTACCCGGCTGTCGCCCTAACCGCAGACACACCGAAAGAAGAGCGCCGCGCAGCGCGACAAAAACTCCAAAGCGGAAATCTGCGAATCATCTTTACGGTGGATATTTTTAATGAAGGTGTAGACATTCCCCAAGTCGACACGATTCTCCTTCTCAGACCGACCGAAAGCGCCACCATTTTCTTACAGCAGCTAGGAAGAGGACTGAGGTGGTCTCCTGAGTCTGGAAAACGAGTGCTGACGGTTCTGGATTTTGTCGCACAAGTCAGAAGGGAGTATCGCTATGACATACGCTATCAAGCCCTTTTAGGTGGAACCCGTTCTCAAGTCAAACAAGCCATCGAAATGGACTTTCCATTATTGCCACCAGGCTGTGTACTTAAATTGGACAAAATCGCCAAAGAAACAGTACTGGCTAATCTCCAAAAGGCTGTACAAGGGGCACGACAAAGATTGATTGATGATTTACGCAGTCTGGGGTTCGGCACAAGACTTGGAAAATTTCTCCGAGAAGCGAACGTTGAACTTAAAGAAATCTACGATAAACCCACATCTGGGCATTGTTTTACCGTACTTAACGAACAGGCAGGGTTCGATACACGGATCAATATGATAGAACGCAATCACCCAGTGCGAAAGAGACTTGGCCGTTTACTGCATGTCAACGATAGCGAAAGACTGAGTCTGTGGGGCCAAGTTCTAAGCGACAAAGACCACAGCACATCGTCTCGATTAACTGCCAGACAAAAGCGTACGGTAAATATGCTGTTTGCGATTCTCGGGACAGGAGACCAACCGACTAAAGAAGCCGAACAAATTTTTGATCATGTCAGAAATCATGCATTTATTCGAGATGAAGTCTGTGATCTTCTTGAAATTCTAAACGATGACATTCGTAACCTACCCGAACCGCTATACCCTGACGAAGACATTCCATTGGCAAGTCACGCTACCTATAGCCTTGCAGAAATTACTGCAGCCTATGACAGAACCGACAAAAAAGGCGCGATTTTTATGCCTCGAGAGGGAGTCATGTGGGATCCGAATTCACAAACTGAACTGTTGTTTGTAACGCTGTCAAAGTCAGAAAAAGACTTCAAGCCTTCTATGCGCTATGATGACTATCCCATTTCACCTACTGAATTTCACTGGATGTCGCAAAATAGAACATCGGCAGATTCACCAGTCGGACAAAGGTATATCAACCACCGAAAATACGGGACACGTATAGTCTTATTCGTTCGTGAAGCGAGAAGAGATCAAAGTGGTCTGGCACACCCATATCACTGTCTTGGATTTGCCAATTACAAAACCCATCAGTCAGAACGTCCCATGCAAATAATATGGACCCTCGAGCGGCCGATGCCGCAGTGGCTGTTGCAGGCAGGACAAGCAATAAAAGCGAACAACGTTTCGCTTGGCCGAATGGTTAGCCAACTGGCTTCATAGAACAAACATCACGACAGAGCCTGAAATAACTTCGTGACAAGTGGCTTGTCCATGCGCATCACTGATCTATAACAAACTTTATTCCAGTGCTGGCTCGACTTTGACAATTGCAGCTTTGTGACACACTGATGCCAATTTTTAGCCACTTGAGGGATTACTTACATTGACAGACCGTACGAACATCGAATTACAATCCCGTTACCGTGGCGCAAAGTTTGGACTGGCTGCAGGCGATGCGATTGGCGGACTCAAAATGTGTGAAGATTGCCGGGCGAAAGACATGTTTGCCGTCGAAGGAGCATTTTCAAGGGATCGGTTGCAGAGATAACCCGTGCAAAAGCATTTCGTCAACTCTCAAATTATCATAACAATATGTTTGACGAAATACGCATGATGAAACATTCAGATTGGAAGTGCTCGTAAAGCCAACCCGTGAATTTGACTGACTACTCAAGGCCAAGGCAAACACATGTGAATTCCTAGTGCTGTAATGAAGAGGGAGAAAAAATGAAATACCCGCTGAGCATAGGCGGTTTTTGCGTTTGTGGATCACAAAGTGGCTGGCGACCCAGTCGCTCGGTGATCGTTCAAGATGAGAAACAGGGATTATTTACGTCTTGTCTTCTAGCTCTATTAATAGGACTTAATCGCCCGACTGCAAATTGGTTTTTTTGCGGATTTGCTGCTGCTCGAACACCACCGCCCGAGCGCCTGGGTCAGACACCCGTTCAGGTCTTTTGCATCGCCCTGGTTTTTGTTTTCATAAAGACAGCGCGGCGCAACGGATCGGCCGCGCTATCCATCTTAAGCCCGCCGGATCAATCCGAGCGGGGCGTAAACGCAAATCGACAAACGGCGGTTATTTGGTGATCGCACATCCCTAAATGGTGCGCTTGCGCCAGCCCGATTGCCAGTTCTGCACTCGATTTGGGCGATTCCTCCGCCAATAATTCGATGATCTTTTGCGCCACATCAGCCAGGTGGCCGGGCCGATCGGCAGAGTGGGCAAGGGATTTGGCGATGATGGCAATAAATTGCTCATCGGGCGACCTGTCCATTGCGGACATAAGTTTTAGACCTCTCGCGTGCATCTTGCATGAATGTTTTTTCGATTAATTTATCGAACTCGATGCGGATTTTTTCAATATCTCCGTTAAGAGGCTAGGCTTCTTAACTTTCTTGCTTTTGTATTTGAGATGGCCACCCACTAGCCAAAGGTAGCGATCTATTTGTGTCAGATCGAATTTATCCAATCCATAGAGCTTCTTGAACTTCTCTATGATATTTGCGAATTCTGGGTAGTCTTTGAGTTTGCATCCTTGTAAATCAAAAGATGGGCCATTATCTTCGAAGTACCATAGCGCTTCGTCGACATTGCTATCGTACATCGAATATTTCATCGGGGAATGGAGGCTGCAATATTTTGTAGCAAACGAGTAGCTTTTGTACTCTCCTCCTGCGTGATATCCAGCGATTTCATTCACAAGTTTAAAGTCGCACTCTTTTAGTCGATGATCGAATTTTGTCTTTTTACAAACAATGCGTTTAGCGATTTGAATCATCCGATCCTCGTCTCCACTAAACCTTGCAATGTTTGTATTGAAAAGGGAATCAAGTAAGTAAGATTTCACCAATACGTTGTCCAGATTATTATTTTTGGGATGCTTCTTAAAATATTTTTCAATACATTCCCGCTGCGGTTTGTACGCTTTCCATGGAAGAATATTCTCCATACATTTCATACCTTTAAGGAATATTTCTACCTGTTTAACTGTTGGTCTTTCAATCTCTTCCACAATACATTTCCTCTTGTTTGTCGTTCACATACGAGCCTTTATTGATTCTGCCGTCTGAGTATGGGATTACAAATTGTCCTTGTTTTACGCCGTTCACATACGAGCCTTCCATAACCGTACCGCCTCGAAGTTTGATCACTTCCGCGTGGGCGGCAAGCGACAACACGATCGCCACAATCGCCAGCAACTCTATTTTGATTGTTCGTTTCCTATTGAATTTAACTGATTTGCACCGAGTAATAGCCAGTGTGCCTGGCAAGCTTTTTGTCAATCGCTATCCGGCCATTTTTCTGCTTCCGCAACTGGCTTCCTTTGCGTTATCCAGTTCGTTCAGCCCCTGGGCGATTGCTGGCTCGCTGTGGCTTTGCGTATTTCTCGGATCGGCGTTAGCTTGGGTGGTTCTGTTTCGAGTATCCACTCTCTAGCGAGGCAAGCCTCAGACCGACAAGTCATGTGTACGGTTCACGATAAGATCAAGATAAAGCAATGGCTCCGGAGGTGTACAGACATCTTATCGACGCTGTCAATGACCACTCGAAGTGGAAGGTGGGGTATGATAAACCCGTAAAACTCTACCTGAGCCGATGGTTATGATAACGCAGAATCTTCACACACTGTTAACTGAGCACGTCACCTTGGGCATCGAAGGTATCGACAGGATGTATCTGAATGATTATCAGCCTTTATTGCAGACAGGCGGTAGTGTCTGTCATTTTTTCAAATACCACCGAGACAAACCGGTTGCGTCTACGGCCCTGATGGCCCCCATGACTGAAAAGTTTATCAATGACATCAAATCCTATGCAGGCTGGGAAGGAATCGACTTGGTTCGGTTTAAAGAAGGTCGAAGGAAATATGAAGAGACGCAAGACAGGCTGAGGCAATAGAGCGATGACAAGGAGGGAGTGCTGTATGTTGGAGTGGCACAGGAGAAGATTTCAGCGTTTCGCATGACCAAGGTTCACCGCAGAATCATGGTAGACGGCTTGTCGCAGATGATGGACTCGGAGCAACCGCTACAACCGAAATCTTTGGCTAATGCAACTCGGCAGCTTTGCAACACGCTGATGCCAAATTTTTACCACTTGAGGGATTACTTACATTGATTGACCACACGAACATCGAATTGCAATCCCGCTACCGTGGCGCAATGCTTGGACTGGCTGCAGGCGACGCACTCGGAACGACCCTGGAATTTGAACTGCCAGGCAGCTTTGAACCGGTTGACGACATTGTCGGTGGCGGTCCGTTTTTTCTGGAACCAGGACAATGGACCGACGACACATCCATGGCACTTTGTCTGGCCGAGAGCCTTGTCGAACGAGGCGAATTCGACCCAGCAGACCAAATGCACCGCTATCTACGGTGGTATCGACAAGGATATTTGAGCTGTACGGAAGCGTGTTTCGATATTGGAGGTGCAACAAGGCGTGCATTAGAGCGATTCGAACTCGAACAAAATCCTTATGCCGGTGATACCAATAAACATGTTTGCGGCAACGGATCGCTGATGCGACTCGCTCCTGTGCCACTTGCATTTGCGAATCACCCGCAGCAAGCCCACACCCTTGCAGCGAAAATGTCACGCACCACACACGCAGCTACAGAACCGATGGACGCGTGTCGATACTACGCAGGACTGATTGTCGGCGCCTTGCACGGCGCAGACAAAAACACATTGCTTAGCCCCCACTTCAGTCCTCTGGATAAATATTGGGACGAAAATGAACTGACGTCAAGAATTGATGAAATCGCGGCCGGGTCGTTTAAACTGCACGAACCGCCGCAAATCACAGGTTCAGGATATGTCGTAAGATCTATGGAAGCCGCACTATGGGCATTTTGGAAAACTGACAATTTCCGTTCAGGAGCGATCGCTGCAGTCAATCTTGGCGATGATGCAGATACAACCGGAGCGATCTACGGACAGCTCGCAGGAGCGTTCTACGGATACGATCAGATCCCTGAAAATTGGCGCAACATAATTGCCATGTCAGACTTCATCGTTGAGACCGCTGATGGATTGCTTGAATTGGCTTCGCACATCTGATATCAACCGCGCGTGCATGGCATCCCCTATCGCGCGAAATGAACCTCCAATGATGTTGCGAGCCTTGGACGATGCTCGCGGTGGAAATCATTGTTTTACAGCTTGTTTACAATCCAGCAAACCAACTTTCGCAGCTATCTTCAAACAAACCCAAAAAATGCATTGACATTGCCTGTCGTATAGGTTAAATTTACATAAAACCAAATATTCCAGTCAATCAATATACAACCCTGTTGCACGACTGGCCACAGGAGAGTGATGGTTTTAGAGCAGATTCGGCCTGCTTCTGAAGATGTTCAGTATCGGGCGAGTTATTATTTTATGCTGTCGAAGTTCCTTTCGGAACCGCCGACAAGCGAAACATTGTCTGCCGTAAGTTCTTTCGGCAGCTCTCTTGATCAAATCCCTCAAAACAATAATTTTCTCGTCACCTTAAACGCGCTGGCTCAAAGCGCAACGCTTCCCTGCGACCTTGAACAGCTCGATGACGAGTTCCACGATCTTTTTATCGGCGTCGGCCGCGGTGAACTCGTCCCCTACGGTTCGTGGTATATAACCGGAATGCTGATGGATAAACCGCTAAGCGACCTGCGTCAAGATTTGAAAGCCCTTGGGATTGAACGTGACGAACAGCATCGCGAACCGGAAGATCATATTGCCGCCTTGTTTGATGTGATGGGCATTTTGATCGAATCAGGCGACGACTACCCATTTAAAGCACAACAGTCTTTCTTTGGCAGGCATATGAAACCATGGGTGCGAAGATTTTTTAAAGATCTCAGTGCAGCCAGGAAAGCAAAGTTTTATCACAAAGTTGGAGAATTTGGCGTTGAATTCGTCAACTTTGAAACCGAATACCTTGAGATGCCGATGTGATCATCGGCGAACCAATGGTATGTATGTGACGTCACTTTAAACATACAAAGGAGAGAAGCTATGAAAAGTAGCAGTAAAGTAAGCCGGGAATCCCGGCGAAATGCTCTCAAAGGTATGGCAGTGCTTAGCGGTGCTGCCGTGGTGTCTGCATCGACCAGTGTGTCGGCTGCAGAGATCACTGACCAAGAGACTCAAAGTGTTTCGCCGAAGACTCTCGGATATCGTGAGACCGAGCATATACGGGATTATTACCGTGTTGCTCGTTTCTAACCTGGGAGGCTAATATATGAAACTAGTAAGAAGCAGCGATAGTGGAATCGTGCCGGGCATTGCTACGGCCGGTGAAGCTATCAATCGCAGAACGTTTCTAAAACGTTCCGGTGTCGCTCTAGGCGCTGGTGCTGCAGCCTCTATGTTCGCTCCTCAATTGATGAAAAAAGCCAAGGCAGCTGCCGGCTTTTCACCAATGCAGGGAGTGGAGACCGAAATTCGCAGTAGCGTGTGTACACACTGCTCTGTGGGTTGCGGGGTAAAAGCTGAAGTACAAAACGGAGTATGGACCGGTCAGGAACCGGATTTCGACTCTCCGTTTAACCTAGGGTCTCACTGCTCGAAAGGTGCAACCGTCCGAGAACACGGCATGGGTGAAAAGCGCGTACGCTATCCCATGAAACTGGTAAGCGGCAAGTGGAAAAGACTCAGCTGGGATCAGGCGATTGATGAAATCGGTGATCAGCTGATGGAAATCCGCGAACAGTCGGGACCGGATTCCGTGTACTGGCTCGGTTCGGCCAAGCACAACAACGAGCAAGCGTATATGTTCCGCAAGATAGCGGCGATGTGGGGAACCAACAACGTCGACCATCAAGCGCGTATCTGCCATTCAACCACAGTTGCAGGTGTTGCAAACACTTGGGGCTATGGTGCGATGACAAACTCCTACAACGATATGCATAAGTCAAAGGCCATGTTCTTTATCGGCAGTAACGCCGCTGAAGCGCATCCGGTCGCGATGCAGCATATCTTGCGGGCAAAAGAATTGGGCTCCAAGATGATCGTTTGCGATCCTCGTTACACCCGCACTGCCGCACACGCAGATCATTTCGTACGTTTTCGCCCTGGCGCGGATGTCGCACTGGTCTGGGGTGTTTTGTGGCACATCTTTGAAAATGGCTGGGAAGATACCGAATATATCAACCAGCGTGTTTACGGGATGGACGAGATTCGCCAAGAGGTCGCTAAATGGACACCCGAAGAGGTTGAACGGGTAACCGGTACTCCTCCGGAAGTCGTGAAAAAAGCCGCAGAGATCATGAATGAGAACCGTCCAGGGACCATCGTATGGTGCATGGGTGGAACTCAACACACGATCGGCAACAACAATACGCGGGCCTACTGCGTGTTGCAGCTTGCACTCGGCAATATCGGCAAATCCGGTGGCGGCGCCAATATCTTCCGTGGACATGACAATGTCCAAGGTGCAACCGATCTGGGCGTTCTTTCACACACATTACCAGGATACTATGGGCTGTCGAACGGCGCATGGAAACACTGGTCTCGTGTTTGGGATCTCGATTTCGACTGGGTACAAGGTCAATTTGATCCAGGCGAAGTTGAAGGCGACAACGGCAAGCCAACGCATCCGATGAACTATAAGGGCATTCCGGTTTCGCGCTGGATTGACGGCATCCTTGAAGACAAGGAAAACATGGGACAAAGAGACAATGTCCGCGCCATGATTTACATGGGTCACGCGGTCAACAGTCAGTCTCGTGGGCCGGAGATGAAAAAAGCGATGGAAATGCTTGACCTCATGGTGATCGTTGACCCGCATCCGACTCATGCTGCTGTCATGAATGACCGCACTGATGGCATTTACCTGCTGCCAGCTGCGACACAGTTTGAGACCTACGGTTCAGTAACCGCGTCTAACCGCTCAATTCAGTGGAGAGACAAAGTCATTGATCCGGTGTGGGAGTCTTTGCCTGACCATACTATTCTTTACAAACTAGCGAAGAAGTTGAACATTCATCGCGAGTTCACCAAGAATATCAAGGTCAACAATGACGAGCCGCTGATTGAAGACATCACTCGGGAAATCAACCGTGGAATGTGGACAATCGGATACACAGGTCAAAGTCCTGAGCGCCTCAGAATGCACATGGCAAACAAGCGCACGTTTAATACCACCTCTCTGAAGGCCGAAGGCGGCCCTGCAGACGGTGACTATTACGGCATGCCTTGGCCATGTTGGGGAAACCCCGAAATGGGTCACCCAGGTACCCCGGTGCTTTATAACACCGAGTTGCCAGTAGCAGAAGGCGGCTTGTGCTTCCGTGCTCGGTTCGGAACAGAACGCGACGGCGTAAATCTACTCGCCGAAGGTTCCTATCCGGTCGGTTCGGAAATTCAGGACGGTTATCCAGAATTCAGCGACAAACTGCTCAAGCAGCTTGGCTGGTGGAATGACCTGACCGATGATGAAAAGGCTGCGGCCGAAGGTAAAAACTGGAAGACCGACCTTTCCGGCGGAATTCAACGGGTTGCAATCAAACACGGTTGCGCTCCGTTTGGAAACGCCAAGGCAAGGTCAGTAGTCTGGACTTTCCCGGATGCTGTTCCGATTCATCGTGAACCTCTGTATACACCTGATCGTGAACTTGCAGAGAAGTATCCAACCTATCCGGATAGAAAGCGATTCTATCGTCTGCCGACGCGCTACGCTTCAATTCAGGCTGATGACTTTTCAAGTGAGTATCCACTCATCTTGACAAGTGGACGCCTTGTTGAATACGAAGGCGGTGGTGAAGAGCAGCGTTCGAATCCTTGGCTGGCAGAGTTACAGCAGGATATGTTTGTCGAGGTCAATCCAAAGGATGCAAACGACAACGGTATCCGCGATGACCAGATGGTGTGGATCATGACGCCCGAAGGCGCCAAGATTTATGTCAAGGCCATGGTGACGAAGCGAGTCGATCCGGGAGTGTTGTTCACGCCGTTCCACTTCGGTGGATGGTTCCAGGGTAAGGACTTGGTCGACAAGTATCCTGAAGGAACAGCGCCGTACATCCGGGGTGAAGCATGTAATACTGCTTTTACCTATGGATATGATTCAGTAACACAAATGCAAGAGACGAAAGTCACTCTTTGCAAACTTAGCACCTGATAGGAGGGTACAAAAATGGCTAGAATGAAATTTTTGTGTGACGCCGAACGGTGCATTGAATGCAATGCCTGTGTTACGGCGTGTAAGAACGAGAATGAAGTCCCATGGGGAGTCAATCGCCGACGCGTAGTCGTTCTAGGTGATGGCGAACCCGGTGAGAAGTCAATCTCGGTCGCTTGCATGCACTGTACGGATGCTCCTTGTGCAGCGGTCTGTCCGGTTGATTGTTTCTACACAACCGATGACGGAATCGTTCTGCACGACAAGGACTTGTGTATAGGTTGTGGCTATTGTTTCTATGCGTGTCCTTTCGGCGCGCCGCAATACCCGCAACAGCAAGCGTTTGGAGTACGCGGAAAGATGGACAAGTGCACATATTGTGCCGGTGGTCCTGCAGCAGACAACTCGGATGCGGAATACAAAATGTATGGTCGCAACCGCGTTGCCGAAGGCAAATTGCCGCTGTGTGCCGAAATGTGTGCAACCAAAGCACTCATTGCAGGCGACGGTGACCAAATTGCTGATGTCTACCGCGAACGCGTACTGCAACGAGGTACCCGTCCACAGACATATGGATGGGACGTTGCTTATCCATCAGGATAAACGCGAAATTAAGGCAAGGGGGAAATTGATTTTCCCCCTTTTGCCTTTAAAGTAAATTCCAACAACAACAATAACGGATGAACATGTTTCAAATTACATATCGGAGCCTTAGAAGAATGCGAAAGATGTTTTTGCTAATGCTAATACTGGCCAGTCCAGTGATTCTCAGTGGCTGTCTTGATGAAACCACTTCCAAAGTAACTTTGGCAGTGCCAGGGAAGTATTTGGGGCCTGCTGATCCTTTGGTTGACAAAGGCTCACAACAAGCGGCACTTAGCGAACGTTTGCAAGGTCAGTTTGATCGATAGGCCAGTTTTCAAAAGACTGTCAAGTCAAAACAAAACGATTTAATAACCCGAATATCAATTTATTTCTGATTAGAACAACCAGCTTGTTTAGTTGTTACAGTCGTAGACAAAGGAGTTTGATAGAAATGACTACGTCAATTCCAAAAATCAAGAAAACAAACAAGCGATTGCGATACATGACGTGGAGCATCGTATTCATCGTATTCAGTGCGATGACACTGCCCATGACCGGTTACCTGTTTACAGACTCCACGACGGAAGTTTTTGCGCAGCAAACCGCAGGTGAAACCAATCAAAGATCGAATTTCTGGCGAGCAGTACGCGGTGGCGGGAGCGGATATTCCTCCATCGTCCCTTCAGAAGTCAACCCCGAAACCAATATGCTTTACAACATCACCGGTCAGGACTGGAGACAAATTCGCAACAGCTGGATCGGAGAGTATGGTGGCTGGGCATTGTTTGCCGTGTTACTGGCGCTTGTCGCATTTTTCTCACTGCGAGGACGAGTGGAATTGTCTGAACCGGCCTCTGGTGAACGGGTATCGCGCTGGTCCTTGTTAGAGCGATGTCTGCATTGGTATACCGCGATCCTTTTTGTCGGCCTGTCAATAACCGGATTGAGTTTGCTATACGGAAGAGCAATTCTCATTCCATTGATGGGTCCTGAAGGCTTCTCGCTATGGGCGAGTTTTGCAATCAGTTTGCACAACTTCATCGGACCGTTTTTCGCTGTCGGCCCACTTTTGATGTTTATATGCTGGGTGCGACACAACCTGCCTCAGTCAAGCGACATCACGTGGTTTGCTCAAGGCGGTGGCATATTGGGTAAGAAACACCCCAGCGCAGGAAAAGCAAACGCAGGAGAAAAAGTCTGGTTTTGGATCGTGATTTTTCTGGGACTTGGCGTTGTCTGCTTTACCGGCTTTGCGCTGATCGGATGGGTGCAGGAATATTTCGGGCAAGAACTGACGCGTGCAGTGGCCCAGCAGATGCACATCTGGCATTCAGTAGCCGCTTTGCTGTGGATTGCTATTTTCCTAGGCCACGCATACATCGGAACAATCGGTTCTGAAGGCTCACTTGATGCGATGACAAAAGGTCACGTCAGTGCGGAATGGGCGAAACAACATCATGACCTTTGGTATGATGAAGTACAAGCGCAAGCCACTGAGGAACAACCCAAGTCAATGGGGAGCAGTCAGGCAACCTAGAGTTTAAGCAGATACTTCAATTCGGTAATTTCTCGAAAGCGCATCTTGGGCAAACGCTCCAGGTGCGCTTTTGTTTTGTGTAAATCGCGAACAAAGCATGAATCGATTTCCCGAAACTGTTAGAAAAAACATGGAATACACCGGTTCCAGTGTGACCTGTTTGCCAGTTCAAATCGACTCAGGCGACTGGGAGTCTGCGATATTTTTCAAAGTCAGCGGCAAAGAGTGCAAACAAGACCGTAAAACGCTCTCCCGACTGACCCACACTGTACCGGTGGCTGTTGAAACCGATATCATCAAACACGCAAACGCTGCTGTAATCATGCTGCGTCTGGAAGTGTTTACCAGTGATGACAGCCCATTGGTCGGTGAGGTGCTGTTAACACCCGGACACACTGAAGCACATTTTGAGACCGCAAAGCTGCTTTGCACACAAAAACTTTTGAGATGGTTTTTTTCGGATGCCGCCTACTGGATCATACATAGCCAGCAAAACCAGTTACAAGCAACGCAGCACGCGGCTTTCAGCAGCGTTTTAGACGATGCCGTGCAACATGACGCACTGATTCGCCTGACAGGCAGCTATGATGTTGAAATAGCCTTGAACGAGGTTCTTTCGCACTATGAATTCAAACCCCAGGATGTATCCGTTCAGTAGATGAATATCCAACGCTTGCCACTTCTTGCTATCAGTAGCGTATTGGCCGGCTTGTGTGCACTCGCGGCAACTGCGGCAGTCGCCGATCAGTCAACCGCTTTTATCAAGGCACTCAAAAATCGTGATTTTGAGTCTGTCAACACAATGATCGATCAAATCGATGATGTGGATGTGCGAATGGAAGACGGACGCACAGCACTGATGCTGGCAGCCAAACACGGCAATAACAATCTCGCTGAATATCTTTTGCGAGCAGGAGCCAATATCAACGCCAAGAACAACAATGGCGGGACCGCTTTAATGTATGCAGCAATCCAAAGCGATGTCAAAGTACCGCAATTGCTGTTGACACACGGAGCGCTGGTTAATGAAACCGCAAAATTCGGCTGGACTGCGCTGATGGTCGCTTCCGCAAAAGGGCACGCAGAGACAGTAAAACTGCTGATTGACTATGGCGCCGACGTAAATTCCAAAGACGTATATCAATGGACCGCCTTGATGCGCAGCTCGTTCGCAGGTCATCTTGATGCGGTAAAAGTGTTGCTGGAAAGCGGCAAGTGTGATATCAATTCAATTGACGAAAACGGTGCCACTGCGTTACATCATGCTTCAGCCAACGGACACATCAATATTGTTCGCCAATTATTACTGAATGGAATTGCAACCGATGTCCGAGATAACTTTGGATATGACGCGGCATACCGCGCCAATCAAAACCAGCATCACCAGATCGTCAAGATGCTTTCACAGTCGTCGTAACCACCGCAATCGAAACCGATGAATCAAATTGGCAGGCGAAGTTTTTTTAAAGTTTGTGCAGGTTATGCCGCTGCACTTACAGCACTGCCGCATTCGACGAATGCATTGCAAACTTCTAAAAAACACTACTCCAGAGTGTTGCTCAAGCGCTTCGGAAAACCAATGACGACTTCAGACTTTGCAGTGGGTCAATCTTACGTCTTCCATTATCCCTATATCACAACACCCTGTTTTATTTTCAACCTCGACGAAACTGTTGACGGCACACAATCGCTTCTTACCGAAGATGGTGTTCAATACACATGGGAAGGCGGAACAGGACCGAATCAGTCAATCGTGTCTTACTCAGCCATCTGTGCTCACCAAATGACATACCCCGCAAAATCGGCAAGTTTCCTCAATTACCGACACGCGAAAGTGGATTTTGTGAACAGCAGCAATTTACGACAAACAAAGGACAAAATCATTTACTGTTGCTCAGAACGAAGCGTTTACGATGCCAAAAAAGGTGCCAAGGTAATCGGTGGCCCTGCCCCGCAACCGCTTGCGTCGATCCTAATTGAGTATGATCCGTCACAAGATCATTACTACGCTGTGGGCACCGACGGCGGCGACCTGTTCGACAAATTTCTGACCCAGTTTGAGTTTCGACTGCAGCTTGATTTTAAAATTCTAGATGTCGCCAGTCTAGTACAAAGCGATACAGAAGTCTTGACGATTGAAGAATTTTCCGACTCTGTAGTTCGCTGTTAGTCCTATTCACGCCACAATTGCGGCGAAGGCCTGGCAATGGCAGGAACTAGAGGGGCTTTGCTGATATAGTTCCCGACGCCCGACGTATTGCAAAAGTGACTTTTCCTCACTCTCTCAGGTAATATTCGCTACCAACTCAAAACACCTGTCCCAATCCGAGCAACTTCGCCAGCCTTCGAAGACGCCGCATTATTTCGTTCCTGGGAAGAAAGATAAGATCATCATCGTGGAAAAGTTGCAAAGCATCATAGAGCCGGGGCAGTGGAACGATATCATGCTTGTCTAGTTCATCTGTAATCCACAGTACACCCCGAACATCTGTCCCGTTGGCCTTTGATACGTCTCGTAGCGCTCGATCTCCTGTCAGCAGGATGCTGTCTTCAATGTCTTCGGCAAGAGCCAACGCGAAACAGTCATTCAATTTCAGCGCATTATGTTCGTTGAAATATCGTTGTGCTCTTGTAACCGAAGCGCCCGACAATTCTCTGACCTGCAGTCCACGTTGCCGAAGAGCAATTTTTTCGTCATCACTGATGCACAGGCCACTCATCTTCGAACAGAATGTCGGGCATTACGAACGAATAGGGCAGGCGCAGGATATCCTCCAGCAGGGACACCTTTTTTAAGATCGATCATACATGATGTATCACTGACGACTATCCGCATTGCTCTCAGCGGGCCCTTTTAATCCTTCTTCGATTACTGATGCAGGTTGCTGGAGCAACTCGGTTGCTTTACCCAATGAAATAAGTCCTTCCGCCAAAGCCCGATAGCAAAGCCTTTCAAAACGCCGAGGTAGTTCACATGTCCCCTCACTGCCGGGGCCTTCCATTGGCACAGGTTCGGTTTTTCTCCACTTTCTAGCAAACGTTTGAAAAGCATACGCAAGAGTAGAACTGTCGATGACGCCAATTTGTTTTAAGCGTACAAGCAATGCAGCACCACTCACACGATACATGTGTTTTAGTTCAATGAGTTCGCTGTAACCAAGCGCATTGCGATGCCGTCCGACTTCCCTGACAAGATGCTCCTGCGCAATGAGAAAAGCTCCGGCAAACACATTCGACGCCTTTTCGTGGTCTACAGGCGATTTTTCGTCCAGCAGTCGATGGGCCAACTCATGTGCGAGCGTGAGTCTGCGTCTTTCAAGCGTAATATCCTGATTGACGACAATGACCGAGGTCTTCTTTTTGTGCCGTTGTCGGCGGACAAGGCACGTTAAGCCGGAAACCTTATCTGGCAGGGGAATCACAAGTACTTTAATACCCTGTTCCTCCAACAGGGCAGTCATGTTGGGGATAGGGTCAAGCCCCAGTTTCCATTCTTTACGCAAGTCTTTCGAGAGCGTTTCACCGTCACTTTCCATGTCGAGACTGCGATTCTGGCATCGGGGCTCCTTCCATGCGCCGTTGTCGAGACTCAGAATCTCCTCGACTGCAAGGTATCTTTGCAAGCGGTCGATGACGGTAGCCTCAACTTTTGCACGATCTCCCGCGTTCGTTCTGGAAAGCTTGCGAAACTCGACAGCTTCAAGTTCCTCAACCTGATCACTAAGCAGGTATTCGACTGATACATCCAGAAGCTTCGTCAGGCGCAGCAAAACACCTGAACTCGGCATCATTTCGCCGCGTTCGTATTTTCCGATTGCTTGCGCCGAGACCTCTTTGTCTATCGCCTCTGCCAGACCCCGCAAGGAGTATCCGGCCTTCTTTCTAGCAAGCTTTAAACGATCTCCAAACATCTTGTTGCTTTACTTTACTTTAAGGTTTACACATATTATTTTATTAATGTAATTGTAAACCATTCAGTAAAATTGTGTCAACACATTTGAGCGTCTCATGTTTGAAACCGAAGTAGAATCTATTCGATCAAGTCACAGACATTCAAAGATGCAAATTCTGTTGAAATGCGCTGCAGCTAACGAGTTTTTTTGCCGACCCTTAGGCTAGGTTCTTTCTACCAAAGCTCCGTTTTCAAGCTCAAATACTCTTTTCATCGAAGAGGCCAGCTGCATGTCGTGTGTGGCGACAATAAGACTGACTTTGAATTCCGCATCCAGATCAAACATCAAGTCTTGTACTGTTTTTGCATGTCGACGATCTACGTTTCCTGTAGGCTCGTCTGCCAGCAGACAAAGCGGCTTTACGATGAGCGCTCTGGCAATTGCGACACGCTGACGTTCACCGCCAGACAACTCGGAAGGCTTGTGATCAGCGCGGTTCGCCAAGCCAACAGCTTCTAACAATTCGAACGCTTCGTTACGAATCTGCTTTGCTGGAAGACGTCTTACAAGAAGTGGAATCATGACGTTTTCCAGTGCGCTAAATTCAGGCAGCAAATGATGGAACTGATAAACAAAGCCAAGTGACTCATTGCGCAGCACTCCTCGTTCGGCCTCACTGAGTTTTGACAAATCACGGCCACCGAGAAATATTTTTCCTTCAGTTGGCTGATCCAGCCCTGCAAGCAGATGCAAAAGTGTACTCTTGCCACTGCCAGATGCTCCCACAATGGCTATCTGTTCACCAGAGTTGACCTGAAAGTCAATATTATCGAGAACCGGTACAGACAGATTTCCCTGCTCGTAGACTTTTGATACCGATTGGGCTTGCAAAACAACGTCAGTCATAACGCAATGCTTCGGCAGGATGTACTTTCGACGCTCTCCACGCCGGATAAATTGTGGCCAGGAAACTCATTATCAAGGCGGCAATCGCAACGCGGTAAACATCGTTCCAGACTAACTTAGCGGGGAATTTTGAAATGATATACACCTGATCGGGGAAAAACTGGGTTCCAAATAAGTTCTCTGCCCACGGAATCAATGTTTCTAGATTCAATCCTGTAACAACACCAGCAGCTGTTCCAATAATTGTGCCCACTACACCGATCACAACTCCATGGACAATAAAAATCGCCATCACACTGCGCGGACTCACACCAATGGTTCGCAATACCGCGATATCAGAACTCTTATCCGATACCAGCATAACCAGCGTTGATACGATATTGAAAGCTGCTACGGCAACGATCAACAGCAAAATGATAAACATGACGCGGCGTTCGATTTTTAAAGCTTCAAACAAATTGGCGTTTTCGCTTGTCCAATCCTCAACCCGGTAATGTGATCCTAACTGATCGCGAATATCTCTTGAAATCAACGGAGTGCGAAATACATCATCTGTCTTTATTCGCAATCCAGAAACCGAGGCTCCAACATGCTGTAACGCTGCAAGATCGTCGATGTGAACCAGTGCCAATCCATTGTCGTATTCATAGAAATTGAGATTGAATATGCCAACCACGGTAAAGCGCTTCAAGCGCGGAAGCAATCCAGCTGGGGTAGAACGCCCGCGCGAGCTGATCAGAACAACTTTGTCACCTACATCGACGCTGCCAAGTCTCAAAGCCAAGTCTTCGCCAAGAACAATGCCGAACTCACCTGAGGTTAAGTCTTCCAATTGGCCGTCGATCATATGCTGCGCAAACGACGATACAGTTGATTCAAATTGCGGATGAATTCCGCGTGTAATTACCGGCGTAACAAGACTGCCATGCTTGAGCATGCCGTGACTGAGTATATAAGGAGCATAAGCTACGACATCCGAGTTGCCTTGAATCTTCGCTACAGTGCTGTTCCAGTCGTTCAGCCAACCATCATTGCCACTGATGCGTATATGGGAGGCAACTGTCAATATTCTTGACTTCAACTCTCGTTCGAATCCGTTCATTACTGATAAAACAGATATCAGCGCCCACACACCGATGATTATGCCGAGAATCGACGTCGTGGTAATAAACGAGATAAATCGTGTTCTGCGTTTTGCCCGAATATAGCGAAGTCCAATAAATAATTCGAATGGACGAATCATTCGCTAACGCCCTGCTGGTTTCATATACGGAAACAAAATCACATCGCGAATCGATGGGCGATTACAAAGCAGCATCACCAAACGGTCAATGCCAACACCCTGCCCCGCCGCCGGTGGCATTGCATATTCAAGAGCGCGAATATAGTCATGATCGAAATGCATGGCTTCTTCGTCTCCGGATTCACGCTGTTCGATCTGATTTTCAAACCGGCTTGCTTGATCTTCCGGATCGTTTAATTCAGAAAACCCGTTGGCAATTTCCATGCCCCCTACAAAAAACTCGAAGCGATCGGTGATCGCAGGATTTTTATCGTTGACTCGAGACAATGGAGAAACTTCAACCGGATATTGTGTGATGAATGTAGGCTGGATCAAGTTGTCTTCGACCGTCTTTTCAAATATCTCAAATTGCAGTTTCCCGATACCCCAGGATTTTTCGCACCGAACACCCAAGTCCTGAAGAAAAGCCTTGAGCACTGATTCATCGTTTAAATCTTTTTCTGCAAGGGTGTCATTGAACTTCAATATTGCCTCGTGCAGTGTAATACGCTCAAAAGGCGGTGAAAGATTAATTTCAAGTTCGCCAAAATGCACTTCCGGCCCATCTAGCACGTTGTCAATCAATCCGGCAAACATATCTTCGGTCAGTTTCATGAAGTCTTCGT
Source organism: Arenicellales bacterium (assembly GCA_965214785.1). Lineage (GTDB taxonomy): Bacteria > Pseudomonadota > Gammaproteobacteria > Arenicellales > JAJDZL01 > JAJDZL01. The sequence continues at coordinate 882,471 of OZ243975.1, forward strand.
AGTCCGCATAGGCCTGATAGAATTCCAGCATTGTAAATTCAGGGTTATGCTGAGTGCTGACTCCTTCGTTTCGAAAATTCCGATTTACTTCATAAACTCTTTCGATTCCCCCTACGACGAGTCTTTTGAGAAACAACTCCGGTGCCACACGTAAATACATGTCAAGCGACAAAGCATTGTGGTGCGTAACAAACGGTTTGGCAATTGCTCCACCTGGTATCGAGTGCATCATTGGTGTTTCGACTTCAACAAAATCGCGCGCGTCCAGAAACTGGCGTAAGTACTGAATAATACGAGTGCGAGCTGTGAATACTTCTTTGACTTCCTGATTGATAATGAGGTCTAAATAGCGCTGACGATATCGCAGTTCCTGATCAGCGAGACCATGAAATTTTTCCGGAAATGGCAGCAGCGCTTTTGCCAGCAGTTCAAATTCATCAATCGCAACGCTGAGCTCTCCTGTTCTGGTTCGAAATACCGTTCCATGAACACCAATGATGTCGCCGATATCGAGTGCTTCAAACTGTTGGAATTTGTCACGCCTTGACTCTTCGTCAAAGGCGTTGAGCCTGACAAACAATTGGATTTTTCCAGACGAATCAAGCAAATCAGCAAATATGACTTTACCCATGTTGCGCAGCCCCATCACTCTGCCAGCAAGATAGACTGTGCACTCTTCGCCCTTCAAAGTTTCAGCATCAGTGTCGGCGAAGCGTTGATGCAATTTCGCTGCCAACGAATCGGGACGAAATTGATTTGGATATGCGCTCGCAACTTCTCTGATGGAAGCTAGTTTTTGCCGGCGTACCGCCGCTTGATCTCCGTCGTGTGTCATCTTCTACAACCCTGCTTTTAAACTCGCTTCAATAAACGTGTCGAGTTCACCCAATAAAACCGCATTAATATTCCCTGTTTCCACTCCCGTACGCAAGTCCTTAATCCGAGATTGATCCAAAACGTAGGATCGAATCTGGTTGCCCCATGATATATCGGGTTTTTCATCTTCAATTTTCTGTTGTTCTGCTATGGTTTTTTGTCGTTCAAGTTCATACAGCCTGGCGCGCAGCATCGTCATGGCTTCTGCCTTGTTGCGGTGTTGCGAACGTTCATTTTGACACTGTACAACCACACCGGATGGCTTGTGGGTAATACGCACTGCAGAATCAGTACGATTGACGTGCTGTCCTCCTGCACCACTTGCCCGGTACGTGTCGATACGCAAGTCACTGGGGTCGATCTCGACTTCAATTTTTTTATCAATTTCCGGATAAGAATAAACAGAAGCAAATGAGGTATGCCTTCTTTGCCCAGAATCAAAAGGAGACTTGCGAACCAGACGATGTACTCCGTTTTCCGTACGCATCCAGCCATACGCATAATCACCAACGAGCTTTAAGGTAGCGCTTTTGATTCCCGCAACATCGCCAACCGAATAGTCAACAACCTCCACCTTGAATCCTTTCTTCGCAGCCCAATGGTCATACATCTTGAAAAGCATTTCTGCCCAATCCTGAGCTTCCGTTCCACCGGAGCCGGGTTTGATGTCAACAAACGCATTGGCAATATCTGCTTGACCGCTGAAGATGCTCGCAAATTCAAGTTTGTCGAGTGCTTTCTCCAGAGTAATGAATTCACGTTCCAGGTCACTGATCGTCTCGGCGTCGTCTTCTTCTTGCGCGAGTTGCGCTAACTCCAGCGCATCTGAAACAGTGGTTGTCAGACTTTCTATGGGCTTTAGTGTACGTTCCAACTGTGCCTTGTCACGTCCAAGGCGCTGATATCTGTCAACATCTTTCCAAACTTCAGGCAATTGAAGTTCTTCGTTAATTTCATCCATTCGCTGTTGCTTGGCTGAAACGTCAAAGAAACCTCCGTAATGACTCTACTCGCTGATTTAAGTCATTTAGCTGTTCGATAAATGTGTTGGCTTCCATAATGTTTTGTGCTCAATGTGATACGATGCGAAAAACAAATCATTCGCGCAAAGCCAAGATTTGTGACACGTATTTCGCTAAATCAGTTTAATATAATACCGTTGTTTCAAAATCACCTGAACATCGCAACTTTAGTTTTCCTCAACTATTTATTCCAATTATTTTCAAATGAAAATCGGCGTACCAAAAGAACTTCATCCAAACGAGTGTCGAGTTGCAATGACACCCGAAGTGGTTCCTTCGGTTCTAGACAAAGGGTTTGATGTTTTAATCGAATCAGGTGCTGGTGAACCCGCTAATTATAGTGATTCCGACTTCGAAGCGGCAGGGGCAAAAATAATCCCTTCTGATCGCTCTATCTGGAGTGAATCCGACATTATTGTAAAAATCAGAGCACCGCGCACAGACGAATCGTCTGCTGGCGGTGAATTAGAGATGCTGTCGAAAGGACAAACCATCATTGGTTTTCTGTGGCCTGCACAAAACCCTGAACTGCTCGATAGTTTGGCAAAGTCTGGTGTAAATGCCATTTCTATGGATGCGGTGCCGAGAATTTCCCGCGCGCAAAAACTCGATGCACTTTCGTCTATGGCCAATGTCGGTGGATATCGTGCAGTGGTCGAGGCAATGCATCTTTTTGGTCGCTTTTTCGGGGGTCAAATAACCGCTGCCGGCAAGATTCCCCCGACAAAAATTATGATTATCGGTGCTGGCGTCGCTGGATTATCCGCAATCGGTGCTGCGACTGCTATGGGCGCAATCGTCAGAGCTTTCGACACCCGACCTGAAGTCAAAGAGCAGATTGAAAGCATGGGCGCAGAATTTCTCGAACTTGATTTCGAGGAAGAAGGTTCCGGTACTGGCGGCTACGCCAAGGTAATGAGCAAAGAGTTTATTGAAGCAGAAATGGCCTTGTTTGCCGAACAGGCAAAAGATGTTGACATCATCATTACCACTGCTTTGATTCCAGGGCGACCGGCCCCAGTGTTGATTACAAAAGACATGGTTGAATCCATGAAGCCCGGCAGTGTAATTGTTGATCTTGCAGCCGAACAAGGTGGAAACTGCGAGCTCACTGAGGCGGATACATTAGTCAATGTTCAAGGCGTGAAGATTGTAGGTTATACCGACCTTCCTAGTCGCTTACCTGCCCAATCCAGTCAGTTGTATGCTTCGAATATTCGTAACTTTCTCGACGATTTGTGTCCGGATAATGATGGTCAGATTCATATCAATATGGACGACGAGGTTATCCGAGGTGCTACCGTCGTTAACAATGGGGAAATTACTTGGCCTCCTCCTCAAATTGAACCATCACCGACTCCACAAAAGAAAGTCACCAGCGATACTGCACCTGTTGAATCGGTAGCAGAGAAGAAGAAAGGCTTTTCCTTCTCCTCCATTGTGTTTCCTTTGGCATTGGCGTCGATCGTGCTGATTGGCTTATTTGCGCCCGCCAGTTTTATGGCTCACTTTACTGTATTCGTTCTTGCAATATTTGTCGGTTGGCACGTGATTTGGAATGTCACCCCTTCACTTCATACACCGCTTATGAGCGTAACCAATGCGATCAGTGGAATTATTATTGTCGGCGCCTTGCTGGAAATCGGTGCTGTGAATCCATACGTGAAAGCGCTTGCTGCCGTGTCTATTCTAATTGCTTCAATCAATATATTCGGTGGCTTTTTTATTACTCGCCGCATGCTCAAAATGTTCAGTAAGTAAATGCTAGACGGTTTAATCAATTCACTGTTCATTATCGCTTCGATATTTTTCATCCTCTCATTGGGAGGATTGAGCCACCAGACAACAGCAGTGCGGGGGAACCTTTTCGGAATCCTCGGCATGGTTATCGCGGTAGTCGGAACAGTCGGTGCGCACGCTCTCGACAACGTGCCTATCGTCATTGCGATGATGGCAATCGGTGCGGTAATTGGAATCTCAATCTGTTTCAAAGTTCAGATGACTGCTATGCCACAACTGGTGGCAATTCTTCACAGTCTGGTCGGACTTGCTGCTGTTTTCATTGGATTTGCCAACTACATCGAGCCACTGGCGACCTATGAAGGCGCTGAAAAAGTTGTACACGAAGTTGAGATATTTCTTGGCATATTTATCGGTGGTGTGACTTTTACCGGATCAATTGCAGCCTTTGGCAAACTGCAAGGGTTGATTTCCAGCGCTCCACTAACATTGCCCGCCCGTCATTGGTTGAACCTGATTATTGTTGTCGCTTGCGTGTGGCTTGGAGCTGAATTTATCAGCTCACCATCGCATGACAGCGGTGTCACTTTCTTAATCATAATGACTGCGCTTTGTTTTGTATTGGGATTGCATCTAGTCCTGGCAATTGGCGGCGCAGATATGCCTGTTGTCATCTCCATGCTCAACAGTTATTCAGGCTGGGCGGCAGCGGCGACCGGATTTATGCTGGCAAATGACTTGCTCATTTTAGTCGGCGCCTTGGTAGGCAGCAGCGGTGCCATACTGAGCTATATCATGTGCCGCGCTATGAACCGTAACTTTGTCAGCGTCATCATGGGTGGATTCGGATCTGCACCAAGCACTGCAGCTTCGGCAATTGAAGGACAGGTTGTTGAAATTTCCGCAGATCAGGTCGCATCCCTTCTGACATCGTCAAAATCGGTGGCGATCGTTCCAGGATATGGACTCGCGGTTGCTCATGCACAGCATCCGGTTGCAGAACTGACCAGAAGACTGCGTGATAAAGGAATTAAAGTGTGCTTCGCCATTCATCCTGTTGCAGGAAGAATGCCAGGTCATATGAATGTGCTATTGGCTGAAGCAAAAGTTCCATATGATATTGTTCTTGAAATGGACGAAATCAACCCGGATATGCCCGACACCGATGTTGTACTGATTATCGGTGCCAATGATATTGTCAACCCTGCCGCCCAAGATGATCCTGGCAGTCCGATTGCGGGAATGCCCGTCATTGAAGTGTGGAAAGCCAAACATACTGTCGTGCTCAAAAGAAGTATGGCTTCAGGATACGCGGGCATCGATAATCCACTATTCTACAAAGAAAACAATCGAATGTATTTCGGTGATGCAAAAGACAGCATCGATAAACTGGTTGCACTTTGTTAAATCAAACGGCCTTTAAATTGGCAGTAGAGTCGTCACAGATTTTTTAGATCTCGCTGAATTTAAACAGCGAGTTACCTTGTACTTGTTATGTTTTCTGAAGCGGTTTCTAAGGCGATAGAGTTCACCAGACCAATGGTGATTTCAAGTCGTTTGGAATCCGGTGAATGTTCCGCTATGATAGGAACATATGTGATTCTAAACGAAAGTGGATGGATTCTCACTGCGGGGCATCTGATCGACGTTATTCATAAACAGCAGCAAAGTGCACTGCTTCACAGCGGTTATCGTGACAATGTCATTCAGTTCGAACACGACAAAACTGCGTACAAGAAGTACCGTAAAAAAGATGTGCGAACAATTCGCAAACCGAGCAAATCCAGCATTCGCAATCATTCAGTATGGTGGGGGATTGACGGAACACGCCTAGTCGAAGCAAAAGTTCTGCCTAACGCAGATCTCGCACTCGCCCGTCTCGAACCGTTCGATCCGACTATGGTCAAGTGCTATCCGAAGATCAAGAATCCAGATGATCGCTACCTGCCTGGCACCAGTCTTTGTAAACTTGGTTTTCCCTTGCATCAGATTACCCCCACATACAACGAAAACAATGACACGTTTACCTTGCCTGCCGGAGCGGTTCCAATACCGGCACTGCCACTGGAAGGAATGTTCACTCGAACCGTTCGAACCAGTCTTCCAAACAAAGGTGACGCTAATAAAAGTACTTTCATTGAAACATCGACACCAAGTCTGCTTGGAATGATCGGCGGACCGGTTTTTGACACAGATGCCAATGTCTGGGGGATTCAGTCACACACCAGTCATCACGACCTGAATTTTAATACCGTCGTCAAGCAGGGATCTTCCGAAACAATGACTCATCAATTCTTAAATACAGGTGTGGCGGTCCATGCAAAAGTAATTCGTGAATTTCTCGACCGCGAAGAGATTGCCTACGATTGCAGTTAAGCTTAAGATTGGTGCACCTCTTTGGGTACGTAATCGCTTTTGTGGAACTGACTCTCAATGGGGCCAGTCTGAACCCATTCATTCGCAACGCAAGAGTGCTGAAGACGACTTTCAGTAGAGTTTTATAGAAAAACGACCATATGCCGTATCGAGAAAGGTGTCTGTAGAACTTTACCTTACCTGCAACTCTACGTGGAATTCTATGATCTCATCATGAAAGGATTTCGGTAGATCATCCCACACGAACAAGTCTACCCTGAAGGGTAAATTGCTCTCATCAAAAGCCTCGCGCAATTCTCCAATTTTGTGATGTTGTTCTGGTTCAGAAAAGACCACAAGATCAAGATCTGAATAAGCTCTGGAAGTCCGCTTTGCACGTGACCCATATACCCAGGCAACAGTGTCTGGGAGGTATTGTTGTAGCAGTGTCAGGATCGTTTCATACTGCTTGGATGAATTTCGTCAGTGGCAGTCGTCAATAAAATATACGCTCGCTCGATTTCTCGATGAAACTGCTCCGGTAACCTTGCCCAGTCCCTCGCCTCTACGAGAAACGGGATTGTAGACTCTCGCAATGCTTCCTCGAAATCACCTAGTTGGTCAGCCGGTATCTCTTTCAATTCTGGTCCCCGAAGCACGAGGTCAAGATCACTGCCGTCGTGGCTGCGACCGTTCACACGACTGCCATAGGCTCAGACCTCTACGCCAGGTAAGTATTCGCGTAGCAGCTTTTTGAGAATAAGCCGGTGCCTTTCGGATAGATGCAACCGATCAGCCATCGTTCGTCTGTTCGATCATGTCGGCGAGCGCCTTAGCATCGGCAATGAACGCTGGCAGTAATTTAAGTGTAGTATCCGCAAATTTTTCTCCATAGTCGCGTGCTGTGTCATTGCGGATATCGCGATAGTGCAACCACCGCTCAACTTTTTCTATGTCGATCAGGTCATGATGCGCCGCATGCCGGAACAGATCCTTGAAATTGAGGCGATCCGCTTGTCGGTTGCTTGCAAAATAAGCGGCAAGACACTTACGCAGCAACTTGCCACTTTGTTCCAGCACCAACTCAAATTCCTTGACACATGCCGCGCGATAAATCTCATAAGCGAAATCCTCTGCTTCGCTGTGCTCGCTGATTTAGTCAAAGCCATATTCCAGTGCACCGATGCAACGGCGAAGAAAAGTAGTATCAATCATCATTTGATATGGTCCCTATGACCAAGCATTTTAAGGTTTCTAGCAAATGCTGTATCTAGTTTGGCACCTTCGGCGCATCTCTCATAAACAAATCTGTTTGCGTAAGTTGAAACACCGATTCTATACAGAAAGCGCTCATTCGCATAGTGAATCATTGTCGACTCGACACTTTTGTTAGACGATTTAGCCAATTGAACAAGCTGTTTTTTCTTTTCTGACGATCCACTCGCGATCGTGTTTCTTTGTGATTAGGCACCGGAACAGATGGTTGTTTCCTCACCATCAACTTTTTGCATTACGATATGGCTACCCTTCTGTCTTACCTCTACAAATCCGTGAAACGCCAGTATGCGACAGACATCACGACCCGAAAGTACTTTGGGCCTAGCCAACAGCGACTTCAATATTGGTGACGTACACCTCATCAGTCAAACGCTTGTTGACTTCTCCAGCAGAGGCAGTCTCAAAAAACAGGGTAAGCGCTTCAATTAGATTTTCTCGCGCTTCGGCAACAGTAGTGCCTTGGCTGGCAACGTTCAATTCTGGACATAAAGAAACATATCCATCGCCTTCGCGTTCGACTATAGCCGTTAGATGTCTATTCATTTCATTTACCCCTCAAAATTTTTGCTTGCAAGCTTGGTCAAAACACCCCTGATTTGTCAATTTCATTATGTATATTCGTTTTTGGTGGACACGGTTGGAATATTCCCGAACCCTAACAAAGGTTTCGCAAAGTTATACGTTCCATTTGCAGAAGGTAAGACCACAATCAGTAAAATCCACATTCATTTCATACAGTCAAATTGAAGGCATCTCTTTAATTTTGACAGATGTGCTTGATGCTTCTTAGTATTTGTCCGTTTGAGTTCTTGAATGTTAAATAACTTCCATTGAACTGCTGGCAAAGAATCTACACCGGTTACTGGACATAGCGTCCAATCCGGGTCCCCTGACTTGAAACTCATCAAGAACGCTTTGTCTTGAATTGACAGAAAGCGATGAATCGTTGCTAATAGATCTCGTCTAGTCTTATCGAAACATTCGTAAGTAAATTGGTGCTCCGATAGTCCTGAAAACTGGCCATCGAAGCGAGAACTGATGTCAGTAAATCTTGGATTTAACACTTCATTTAACGGTTTTCTGCAACACAACAAGTTTGCGATGAATCCTAATTTAATTTCTTCGTCAATCCCTTTTTCGTTCATGAGAATGTGAATATCAAACAAATCTCGCGGGTGTTGCCTTTCCAAGGCTGCACACATTTTCCCACCATACAGTTCACCTCGAGAAATCACCTTGGCGGACGCAAACAAACCGAACATTTGTTGTACTGATTGGCAAACTTGCATTTTTACCGGTTCCCACAGGTATCCTCTCATTACGGGATTGACCTCAACTTTGATTTCGGTCCCGTCGCATCTACAAATGAGCTTCAACTCATGTCCCCTACTAATGGATGAATAACTTACGCGCATGCTTGGAATCTGTTCTTCTAATTTCCGTTTGAAAGCGGTTAACGCAACCTCAATCCCACGTAGCGCAGTTTCCCTGTTCTGTCGGAGCGGTAAGTATGTTAAGTCGATGTCAACAGACAGTCTTGGTAAATCGCTGTGGAAGAGATTAATCGCAGTGCCTCCTTTTAATGCGAACTCCTCGAACTGCGCAAGATAAGGAAGAACCTTCATCACTAAATTGAACTGTCGGCGGTAAAGATGCGAAATCATCGTAACGCAAGTTCCTCTGGTACACTTATGCGGTATTCAGGAATATAGACACCACCAGGCACAACCACCCGGTCTCCTTTGCCAAGATTGACTTTCGACATGTCAACATATGCGAGCCAATTGTGGTTGATCTTCTTCGCCATATACAAAAAAAGACGCTTTACTTTAATGGAACGACATTGTTCAAGAATTTCTTGCATGACTCGAGGCCTTAAATTAACAAGACTTTCAAATATTTCGTATACCTCTACTAGATCTTGGCACTTCGGGGAAAGGTACAAACACTCGAAGATCGCTCTTTCAGGTTCGGATACTTCAAAGCCGAAATCTGGATCAAAATTGTGGAAATCCCCTGTCGGTACCCGCCCTATTGCTAACCCTTGGGGTAAAAACCCAGTTTTTACGTGGTTAATTCTTACACCCCAATCGTAATTCATAAACCAGGGTGGTAGTTTCATATTCAACGGCGAAAAGAGATCAACTCGCTGCTCACCGAATCTTAAGTTGTGAACAAATCCAAATAAAGTCAGTGCGGTTAATCCTCCAGGATGCAAATCTGCTGCAGTGTGGTTTTGGAGAGCGTAAACAGCTCCTTCCCACCTAATTTTCTCATTTGGCCTGCGGTAAGCACCTCGACCGATCGATGTCAGCCATCCAGCCTTTCGATAATATTTCTGCAAATCGTGAGAAATACCCTGCGTCGCCAGCCAGGAGGACAAACAAACCGACCCCGGTATATGCTGATCTAACAGATGCATTAACTTTTTTCGGTTTCTTTGTTGGTTTTGGAGCATGTTGAGTGAAGAAGAACTAAACGTATTACGAATACAGGTATTATACTACCGTTATAACTTTATTAATAATGTTACTTCAAGATTAGAAGAACAATTTCCGTTTTTTACTCTTTCTTTCGAAAATCGAGACCCGCACGCAGCAATACCGTGACTGTCATTTAGTAGCAGATTTGATTTTGATATATAGACTGGTTGGAACAGAAAGTCTACAGTTAGTGCGCATGGGGTCCCATAGCCGACTGGGATTGTAACATCGACTGAATTTAGTGACTTCGTGGGGTCGCTTCGGTCCGCGAAGCGCTGGAACTAGACCTTGCAATCCGCCTATTCGAAACGCCTTGTTGAGCCGAAAGCAGGTCTGGCGTGAGACGCCGAAACGTTTTGCCGCCTATGTCACAGTGTCGCTTTTTTCAGTCTTACGCAACCCACTATTTCATAGCGCACCTGCAAAAGATCCGACGGATCAAAAAACTCACTGTTGACAAAGCTTTTATCGGTAACTTTATCCGAGTGTGGATTCAAGGCGCTCGACTGGCGTAGGCGTTTGAGAATTATGTGGTGAATGATTCATGGCAAATCCTCGAAGAACTTCCACAATTTACCTGTAATATTCTTCGGTCAAAATGGCGGAGAGGGAGGGATTCGAACCCCCGGAAGGTTGCCCTTCAACGGTTTTCAAGACCGCCGCTTTCGTCCACTCAGCCACCCCTCCAGATGCGGATATCGTCCGATGTCAGCCAAAGCGAGACACACAGGTTGTGCCTCTACGGCTGACGATGCAAACCCTTTCGAGTTCAAGGAAGAAACGACAGGCAGTGTTAGACAGATGAACCCATCGCTATTGAAATATTATGATTTATCTCTATATTTCAAGTATGAGTTTGTTAGACATTCATCAATCGCTTATAATGGATTGCGAGTTGTCTAATTTAGTTCAACTACAAACTTAAGAGGTTTTTTATGAGATTAAGCGAACAACTGGTTGCCCCAAGAACTTCGAGTATTGCAGCCAATAAGGTACTTCGAAATACCTACATGCTGCTGTCGATGACACTTTTGTTTTGCGCTGCAGTAGCCGGAGCGTCAGTAGTTTTTCAATGGCCACATCCTGGATTGATATTTACTCTGGTCGGATATTTCGGGCTGCTTTTTCTAACCGGAATGTTCAAGAATTCCTCGTTAGGCATTGTTTGTGTCTTCGCACTGACTGGTTTTATGGGACTCACATTAGGCCCGATAATCAGTTATTACTTAACCGTGATACCTAACGGCGATCAAATCGTAATGACTGCATTTGGCGGCACAGGTCTAATATTTCTGGGACTATCTGCGTATGCTCTGACCACCCGAAAGAACTTCGCCTTTATAGGGGGTATGCTTTTTGCCGGAATCCTAGCTGCATTCGTCATGTCGTTAGCCGCAATATTTTTCAACATTCCCGCACTGTCGATCGCAGTATCCGGTATGTTCATATTGCTGATGTCCGGTCTGATTCTGTATCAAACCAGCGCAATCATACACGGTGGCGAAACCAACTACATCATGGCTACAGTGACTTTGTTTGTCAGCATTTACAATTTATTCCTCAGTCTGATTCAGATTCTTGGAATATTTGGCGGAAGAGAATAGCGTCTTTGTTTTTGCACTCGCGACAGTAAGGCGAACGCAAACTCGAAAATAACGAAATACTACAAAGTGCCGCTGTCAACCGGTTGGTTGTTCAGCGGCATTTTCTTTATGTAAACTCTGTAACCTGTAAGGTGTCGTCAGTTTACCGGCTTCATTAAAAGCCGCACAGATCGCCTTTGCAGCAGACATCGTTGTGAAATAAGCAACCTTTCTCTTCAGTGCTTCTTTAAGAATTGTTTCTGAGTCGGCCAGACTCTTTTCCTTTCTGGGCAAGTTCACAATCAAGTCAATTTCATCGTTCTTGAGCATATCCACCACGTGTGGCCGCCCTTCCCTGACTTTGTTAACGCGTTGAATTTCGATTCCGTTGCTCTGAATCAGCTCGGTTGTCCCCTGTGTTCCATACAAGGTATAACCCAAATTCCGAAGTGTTCTGGCTACTTCAACGATTTCTTCGCGATCATCACCGGTTACACTGAGTAACGCATTGCCGGTTTTGTCAATGGAATATCCTGTCGCATGAAAAGCTTTCCAATATGCTTCTCCGAAAGTTCGACCAACGCCCATTACTTCGCCTGTACTTTTCATTTCCGGACCCAGCAACGGTTCGGCGCCAGGGAACTTTTCGAATGGAAACACAGCCTCTTTAACGCTGTAAAAACTGGGTATGATTTCTCGTTCGATGCCCTGGTCTTTCAGCGAACGACCCAACATACATCGGGCTCCGACTTTGGCTAGCTGAATTGAAGTGGCTTTTGAGACAAAAGGAACCGTTCTCGACGCGCGAGGGTTCACCTCCAAAATGTAAATATCTTGTCCTTTGATCGCGAACTGAATATTAACCAGACCGATCACGTTCAATGCAAACGCAAGCGCGCGCGTTTGGGTGCGAATTTCATCTAAGGTTTGATTGCTTAAGTTGTATGCAGGCAAAGAACACGCCGAATCACCGGAGTGTACTCCAGCGAGTTCAATGTGTTCCATAATGCCGCCTATGAACACTTCCTTCCCATCACAGATCGCATCAACATCCACTTCGATCGCATCACTGAGAAATTGATCTAACAATACCGGTGAATCATTTGACACATCAATTGCTGCACCCATGTACGTGTGTAGCTGGTCTTGCGAACGCACGATTTCCATGGCTCGACCACCGAGCACATAGGACGGTCGAACAACTAAAGGGTAGCCAATGTTATCAGCGACCTGAATTGCTTCTTCAATATTTGTTGCGGTTCCATTTGGCGGTTGCTTTAATTTGAGATTAAAAAGCAGCGACTGGAAAAATTTTCGATCTTCCGCCTGGTGGATCGATTCGGCAGTTGTACCGACAATATTGACACCGCATTCAGTCAAGGTTTTAGCGAGCTTCAATGGCGTTTGCCCTCCGTACTGGACAACAACACCATCTGGCTGCTCTATACGACATACTTCAAGCACATCCTCAACTGTAAGCGGTTCAAAATACAACCGGTCTGACACATCGTAATCAGTCGACACCGTCTCTGGATTGCAATTGATCATAATCACTTCGTAGCCGTCTTCGCGAAGTGCCATCGCTGCGTGTACACAGCAATAGTCAAATTCAATACCTTGACCGATTCGGTTAGGTCCGCCGCCCAAGACAATAATTTTGCGCTTGTCTGTAGGTAATGATTCACATTCCTGATCATAAGTCGAGTACATATATGCGGTTGGTGTGTCAAACTCTCCCGCACACGAATCAACTCTTTTGTACACTGGATGAACACCCAGTGAATGTCGAAACTGTCGAACTTCGTCCTGCGCAATACCCATCAGATCAGCAATGGTCTTGTCGGAAAACCCTTTCTGCTTCCATTCAGTCAGCGTGATGGCATCAGGAGGTTGGGCATGTTCTCGAATCTGATTTTCAGTATTCACAATGTCTTCGATTTCCGCCAGAAACCATGGGTCAATCCCACTTAGCCGGTGAATATCATCAACGGTAAAATCCAGTCGAAACGCATCGGCAATATGCCACAGCCTGTCGGCACCGGCAATACGTAATTTCGATTTAATCTTCTCGATTCTGATTTCACCAGTATCGTCTGATTGACTGATTCTCGATTCAAATCCGAAACTGCCGATTTCCAATCCGCGAATTGCTTTTTGCAGTGACTCCTGGAAGGTACGTCCGATCGCCATTACTTCGCCGACCGACTTCATTTGCGTCGTCAGCGTGGCATCTGCATGGGGAAACTTCTGAAAGTCGAATCTGGGTATCTTTGTAACGATGTAATCAATGGTAGGTTCGAATGATGCCGGAGTTGCGCCACCGGTGATGTCATTTTCAAGCTCATCAAGTGTATAGCCGACAGCCAGTTTTGCAGCCACTTTTGCGATCGGAAATCCAGTTGCTTTTGACGCGAGCGCTGATGACCTTGAAACCCTTGGGTTCATTTCAATTATCACCATACGTCCATTTTCCGGATTGATTGCGAACTGAACATTTGATCCGCCAGTGTCAACACCAATCGCCCGCATTACGGCGATACTGGCATCTCTCATCACCTGGTATTCCTTGTCAGTCAGTGTCAGTGCCGGGGCAACAGTGATCGAATCTCCAGTGTGAAGACCCATAGCATCGAAATTCTCAATCGAACAAACAATAATGCAATTGTCCCTATGGTCGCGTACCACTTCCATTTCGAATTCTTTCCAGCCAGCAATACTCTCTTCAATCAGCAGCTCACTGGTCGGTGATGCACTTAATCCGCGAAAGCAAATTTCCTGAAACTCATCACGGTTATATGCAATGCCTCCGCCTGTTCCACCTAAAGTGAATGAAGGCCTGATAATCGCAGGAAATCCGATTTCATCAATAATGTTAAAGGCATCTTCCATGCTGTGAGCCAATTCGCCTTTGACAGACTCGAGGTCGATGCTATCCATACATTCACGGAATTTTTCCCGATCTTCCGCCTTGTCAATTGATTCTTTGTTCGCTCCGATCAGTTCGACTCCGTAGTCGCTCAGCACGTTCTTGCGGACAAGGTCCAGTGCGCAGTTCAATCCTGTCTGACCTCCCATAGTCGGCAAAACCGCATCGGGTTTTTCCTTCTTGATTATTTCAGCGACAGACTGCCAGCGGATCGGTTCGATGTAAGTTGAATTGGCAATTTCAGGATCGGTCATGATTGTTGCAGGATTCGAATTGACCAAAATGACGCGGTATCCTTCACTGCGAAGTGCGCGACACGCTTGCACGCCTGAATAGTCAAATTCACAGGCTTGCCCGATCACAATCGGACCTGCACCGATAATCAAAATGGATTCAATATCAGTACGTTTAGGCACTTTTTGAGCCCTTTATTGATTGTTTGCTAAGCTGCATAGATGAAATGAACTGGTCAAATAATTGTGCACAATCATGCGGCCCAGGACTTGCTTCTGGGTGTCCTTGAAACGAAAACGCAGGGTGTTTGATGTGTCGGAGGCCTTGAATCGTTCCGTCAAACAATGATCTGTGTGTGACTTGAAGATGTTCGGGCAACATGTCTTCATCAACCGCAAAGCCGTGATTTTGACTTGTGATCATAATTTCTCCAGACTCAATATCTCTAACAGGATGATTGGCTCCGTGATGACCGAATTTCATCTTCATCGTACGCGCACCTGCTGCTAGCGCAAGCAGTTGATGACCCAGGCAGATGCCAAATATTGGAATGTTTCTGGTCAATATCGCCCGGATACATTCAATTGCGTAATCGCATGGCTCCGGATCACCTGGTCCATTGGATAGAAAAACACCGTCAATATTGCTGTCCAACTCATCGAATGACGTTTGCGCTGGAACAACCTTCACAGAACACCCGCGGGCTGCGAGCATGCGCAATATGTTGTGTTTGACTCCAAAATCGAAGGCTGCAACGACATATTTAGACTTATGGTCAGATCTGCTTTCGATGTCATCGGTTTCCAAACTGTAAAGTCCATCTTCCCACAAATAAGGTTCGCTCACCGATACCACTTTTGCAAGGTCCATCCCCTTAAGGCCTTCGAATTGCCTGGCTTTTTCCAAAGCCGCTTCTACATTGTTTTCACCGGTAACGATGCACGCATTTTGTGCGCCTTTGCTTCGGATCAATCGGGTTAGTCTGCGGGTATCAATGCCCCATATTCCAGGAACATCATGATCTTTCAGCAGCTGGTCCAGGGATTTTTGTGCTCGCCAATTACTGACGCGTCTTGGCAGTGACTTGATTACCAAACCGCTGGCGTGAACTTTTGTCGACTCCACATCGAAATCATTGACTCCAACGTTTCCGATTTGAGGCTGAGTCAAGGTAATGATTTGTTTGGCGTATGATGGGTCGGTGAGAATTTCCTGATAGCCAGTAATTGACGTATTAAAGATAACTTCACCAACGCTCGGTTTATCTGAACCGAACGAATATCCTTCAAATACACTACCGTCTTCTGTGACCAGAACTGCCGAATTACTCAAGGTTATTCCAATATTTCAAGTTTTTATTCAAGCACAAAATCATTTTGATATTTGATTGCCATTATTTGTCATTGTGTTGTGACCGCGCAGACAGGCATATTGTCGTTTGAATCTGAATTCAATCGCTTTGAGCACTAGGTCGAATGCACATCTGGCATTGCAACGCACTAGTTCAAACCCAGTACATCTGCCAAATCGTACAGTCCCGGCGGTTGATCAGCCAACCATTTAGCGGCACGAATAGCCCCTGTCGCATAGTTCATCCGGCTATTGGAGCGATGCGTAATTTCTACCCTTTCGCCTTGCCCAATAAACATCACAGTATGATCTCCAACAATATCACCGCCGCGAATCGTCGAAAACCCAATTGTTTTACCTTTACGTGGTCCGATGATACCGTGACGTTCAAACACCCCATATTCATCTAATGTCCGACCCAGTGAATCGGCGACAACCTCGCCCATACGAAGTGCAGTGCCTGAAGGTGCATCTACCTTAGCCCTATGATGAGCCTCTATCACTTCAACATCCACGTTATCACCGAACGCTTGTGCAGCCTTTTCCAACAATTTTAAAGTGATGTTTACGCCAACACTCATGTTCGGTGCCCATACGATACGGATATGTTTCGCAGCTTCGGATATTTCTTGTTGTTGACTGTTACTCAACCCCGTCGTCCCGATAACAATCGACTTTCCATCGGATCTGCATTTTGCGACATGCTGCATCGTTGCTTCAGGCGTAGTGAATTCGATCAAAGTGTCGAATAAATCTGCACTGTACTCGTCTGTGACTTTAACACCGCTCTCTTTAAGTCCGGCAAGCGTGCCGGCATCCTGTCCGATTGATTCGTTTCCAGCCAATTCAAGCGCCAATCCTAATTCAACATCGGCGGCAGATTCGGCGGCCTGGATCAGGGTTTTGCCCATTCTACCGGCTGCTCCGGAAACAGCGATTTTTAACGCAGTAGTTGTCATCGAATCAACTGAGAATGATATTCAGCGCAAATTGCTTGCGCCATTGAGAAAAAGGTTCGAGATTCAGGCGGTATTATCTCAAATATTTATTTCACCGGAGTTGAATAATGGGTCTGAAAACAAACATTCAGAAGCTTTTTTACATTGAGTCGAGCAACAACATCGCGTAAGTGGCTTTTTCTAATCAATAAAAATAAGGGAAATCAATCTATCCAGATTCGTTGATTCGTTGGAGGTTGTCTTGAGAAACTTAGTTTGAATGTGTTCCTAAAAAGGAGTGCCTTTGAATCTTCTCACATCTTGCCTTCATAGTTCGTTATAAGATACTAATATATATGAACAATCACTAGCATGTAATGACCCGGAAAGAGTTAAATAACACTGACAACAAAAGTGCTGTTAGCGAGTCAGATATCTGCCGCTTGATATTGCGACAATTGATATAAGCAAGTGCTTTCAGAATATTGTTTCGGAATTGCCTTTCAAACTGGTATCGAATCAATATTCAGCTATTGTCAGTTAAAACGGCTGGGATTGGATTCGTTTTGTACACACTTTACGGTGAGATGGAAAGACAGATAGTGAGTGCATAAATGAAAGGTAAACAAACACCAACCTCATTCCGGAATTTCAACTTCGGTTGGGACAACCCCCAAGCAACGACGTCACTCAGCACTCCGTCTGCGTAGTTCCTCTTTCACTGCATCGGCATAGGCCTCAATGAACTTCATTTGATTAAAAAAGAAAAATCGCATGACACGTGGGATTATTCCTATGGTCGTCGCTGTTTCGGTGAATGTGCCAATGGTTGAGTCGCCGTCTCTTTTGAACTTCGCTGAATACTGTCCCTTGAAACTGCCAGGGGAATCGGTCGCTAGGACAAACGTCTCAGGTCGGTTCTTCTCTATGATTTGGAAGTTGATGACCATACCAGTGGCCTCTATAGTCTCAGACCAAGATTGACCATCATCAGCCATCCTGACTTCGCCGACATCTTCGCGCCACTGCTTCTGATCTTCTGGTGTTGTGTAGATATCCCAAACGTCTTCGATATTTGCATCAAACCGAATGGACTTAGTAGCGCTGGTGGTTTTAGGGATGAGCAGCAAAACGACCCAACAATTGATTAGAACGCGATTGAGATTGCAAACCAGATCATTGTTCTTCCGCCCGCTTATCCGCAATCCACTGGCTATCAACACTCAGTTTCTTTGCGATCTTGCTTTCAGGCTCAACTATTCGCCAGAACGGAGAGACATCTGCCAAGTTCGCACCGGCTTCCAAATGTTCGAGCGCTGCTTGCGCTGCAATTCTGACGAAAATCGCCGTCGACACAGGGCACGTTCCGTCACATTTTCTGCGATGCGCGAGTTCGTTCCGCATGCGTACGATCATTCGCGTTTCGCCTTCCGGGATACGCCTAATGTATTCGTCAACAATCTTCGGCGTTGCCACGAACATCTTCTGACCTTTCTTGATCCCCGCAAAATCAGAGGGAAGGATCACGATCTTATGTTTCTTGTCCGCGTTTAGTCGTTCTATTGCAGTTTTTGGCATACCTATATGTCGTTCTCGCTCTACTTTTGAGGTTCAAGCCATTATACAGAACTGTTCAAACTTCCTAAAATCGGAGCGATATGTTCAATTTGATAACAGTGTCTTGCCAGAATTAAATGATCCGACTTTTCGGCCTGGCAATTGACCAGACTGCAAGACCTTGCCCCTTGTATCGTTGGCCGATTCGATCAGACACATCCTAGCTGCCCTACACCAGGCTCCACGATCCTTTATAGACCAAAAATAACGCTGAAGTAATGAAAGGATAAAAGTACCATTTGACCTCGTTTAAATGGTACAGGGATTGACGGCATCCCCGTGACAGTGCTCCATGCTCCAGTGCGATCCTGAGTTAGGCAGTTGCTGATAAGCCCTGAGACGCCACATGCGCTTTATCTCGGCTGTGGGTGCAGCACAGTGCCATCCTGGCTCCCCACCATCTCTTAATGTTGCGACAGGTCTGCATGACCATTGAATGTGTGCTCCGGATCATGTTCGTTGTCGCCAACGCCCGTCTGAGATCCTTCGGCGAGTTAGGCTACCTCAGAATCTCGTCCAGACTGTTATTTTCTCGGAAAATTAACAACAAGTACTTGATAGAATCAAAGCACAAGCCAGTGAGCAATGAGTTCACCTTAAAGTTGCAAACGATAATCATCTCCGTAATTAGCAGAAACGACAAAGCTGAACGGTTAATATTGTTTGTGTCGACTGCTATTTATTGGCGCCAACACTATGACAGCAATTGTTGACATCGCGTTGTTCGGTAAAAACCTAACCGTTACTTGCAAGTTTTTGACTAATTGACTTTAATGTCAATTGCACAGCAAATTGCCATACATCGCTGTAGCGGCGATTTACGGTTGGCAACTCCGTTAGTTTTGCATGTTGGAGAGTAGATGAACATTCAATTGCACGAATTTAACCAGAATTTCGCAACAATTTGAACACTCAATCGCAACAGTTTGAACACCTGCGAGTTCAATCCTCTCCCAATCGTTTTTCAGCGTAATTTGATTTTGCACCTCAGAGAGTCACTGACCTGCGAATATGTAGATACAAGACAACTTGGAGAAAACTTTTCCCGCCTACACACAAAAAACAACCGAAGACAAGAATCATTTATTCTCAGGAGCATTGGATGAAAAACACTTCAAATAAAAAAAAGATATCCGAGCACGATGTCTTTTACTTTAGGCAAAGGCTGAAAAATAGGATTTTCCAATCAGTACTGTCCTATTTTACCGATGTGGCAAAACAAAAGAATTTGACAAAAAAAGATATAGCGAATTTACTAAACAAAGATCCCGCTCAAATAACCAGATGGTTTTCCAGCCCCAATAACTGGACACTAGACACCATTAGTGACCTTCTACTGGCCATGGACGCAGAATTGAAACATGAAATTGTCTCCTTGCATGAAAATAAAACTACAAGCAGGGGAAGCTGAGGACTGTCAATGACAAGGGCTATTCTAACGTCCAATTTGAAGCCATTCAACACCAAAGCAATGCTGGTTTTTCACACGTATGCCATTATTGCCTTCGTTGCGATTCAATTGCTATAAAATCGAACTGAAACGCGGCATTTATCGACAATGCAAACTGAAATTGTTTGCATCAGCGCATGCATATGTCGATTCAGTCAATCAATCACCCACTCAACATACTTTAGGAGATTAAGTTATGAGAATGATTAAACTATCAGCGGCGTTAGTCGCTGTTGTGTTTGCAGGTGCGGTCAGTATCGCTCAAGCAGAAACACTGCGGCTATTAACCTGGGGGTCATATGCCCCAGAAGGCCTGATTAAGAAGTTTGAAGAAAGATATCCCGATATCACAGTTGAATTCACCCCTTCAAACAACGAAGAGATGATCGCAAAGTTGCGGGCTACCGGCGGTGCCGGCTACGACCTTGCGCAACCGAGCCATGACCGAATTCACGCGGCTCAGCTGGAATACAACATCTATAAGCCAATGGACCTTTCGAAAATCAATACTGACGTAATGGAGCCCAAACTGCTCGATGGCGTCAAGGCCAATACCACCATAGACGGTGAAGTCTACGCAGTCCCTCACCAATGGGGCACATCGGGACTGATGGCTGACAAATCGAAAGCTCCTGACTTTAAGCACTGGTCAGACCTGTGTGATCCAATGTATAAGGGCAAGACTTCGATGCGGCTGAAAAGAACGATTTTGCTCGGTGTCGCATTCTCGATGGGTGAAGACCCCTTCGCTGCATACGCAGATCTGGACAAATATCAGGGAATTCTTGACCGTGCTGTTGAATACCTGATCGAATGCAAAGACAATATCAAAGCTTACTGGAAAGGCGGTGATGACCTTGCAGCAATGATGCTTTCTGGTGAAATCGTAGCTTCCGAGACTTGGGATTCAACTGCGTATAGAATTTTTGGAGAAAATCCAAATATCGTATTCGTTCCGCCGTCTACAGGAGCACTGGCGTGGATTGATACTTTCGCACTTCCACGTAAAGGTGAAGCCGATGACGCAGCTTACAAGTGGATTAATTTTGTGCTGGAACCTGAAAACGTAACAGCCATGTCGGCCAGCACCGGTGCAATCGCATCCGTTCAAGGAGCGATGGAACTTCTGCCCGCTGATAAAGCTGCTGCTGTCAACGCCGCATTCACCGCGGAAGATATCGCGAACCTCCAGTTCTTCGCCAACATTCCCCCGGGAATCGAAGATATGGAAGGCAAGGCTTTGGAAAGAATCAAAGCGGCAACCGGAAGCGAGTAAGACTCGCAAAGCTATTTAGCACAACAACCTTCGTTGCACAGTTTGTTTACTTAAACTGTGCAACGAAGGTTTTTTCTTTCTCACCGCGCACGTTTCGACCAGCAGCGATATGACGGTTTCACAAGTACCAGACCTTCAGTGCGAAAACATCTCTAAGAGTTTCGGCACAATTCTCGCCGTTGATAACGTTTCGTTCAAGATTGACAGCGGCACGTTTTTTTCAATTCTCGGTCCATCCGGATGCGGAAAAACAACACTCATACGAATGATTGCCGGATTCGAACATCCGCAATCAGGTGACGTTCTGATTAAAGGACAGTCAGTACTGAACACCCCTCCGAATAAACGTAATGTCAAAATGGTTTTTCAGCATCTCGCGCTGTTTCCCATGATGAATGTTTACGAAAACATTGCTTACGGCCTCAAATGCAACGGCGTTGCCAAAGACGAAATCGACCGCCGGATAAAAGACGTCTTAAACCGCATTGAATTACCAGATGTGGCACAAAGAGAAATTCACCAGTTGTCAGGGGGCCAAAAACAGCGAATTGCGGTCGCCCGCTGTATGGTTCTTGACCCGGATGTGCTATTGCTGGACGAGCCCTTGGGCGCACTCGATTTGAAGCTTCGCGAAGCGATGAAAATCGAGTTGAAACTGCTGCAACATCAATTTAACACCACTTTCATCTATATCACGCATGACCAGTCCGAAGCACTGGTTATGTCTGATTCAGTCGCTATTATGAATCAGGGACGCTTCGAACAGGTTGGAACTCCACAGGAGCTTTACCACAATCCAAGATCGGCTTTTGTCGCTGGATTTGTCGGGGACACCAATCGCTGGTCAGGTAAAGTTGCACAAAGAAGCGGCAATACGGTAAGAATTGAAACAGACAATAACCTCACTCTAGTAGCTACTGATTACAGTTCGGCATCTGTAGGCTCGTCAGGTCAAAAAGTAAAAGTCTTTATTCGTCCTGAATTTATTCATGTAGAACGTCGCGACAACGAAAACAAGCACTCAGATGACAAGAACAATTCCATTGACGGGATCGTCGACAGTCTTCTTTTTAATGGTGCAAACAGTCGGGTTCTGGTACGGGGACCTTCCGGTGAGCTAATCGAAGCAGATGTTGTACTGACCGGCGGGACCGACGATCTTCGACCTGGTGACAAAGTTCAATTGAATTGGGCGAAAGACCAGACAATGTGCTTTGAAGCGTGACAGTAAGCCTTACAAGTTAAGACAATGCAAAAAGATATTCGGCGACTGTCGTTAATTTTGCTGTTCGCTCCATTCGCCTTGTGGATTGCGCTGCTGATCATTTTGCCGCATATCGGAATGGTTATTTTGTCACTTCAGGAAAAAGTCGCACCGCGGGTATATGAGTTTGGATTCGGAAATTACATTGAATTTTTCAACGAACCAATTTACTGGAACACTTTGCTGCGCACAGGTACGATTTCTTTGCTCGTCACCGCACTGGCACTTATTATTGGCTTTCCGATTGCTTACTATATTGCCAAAATCGCCGGCAAACGCATGCGCGGCGCCTTGCTTCTTTTATGTCTGATTCCGCTTTGGGTCAGTGACCTGATCCGGGCGTTTGGCTGGATTCTAATCCTTCGGGAAACCGGAGTGGTTTCAGGCTTGTTGCAGTGGTCAGGGATTTCTGACCAGCCAGTTGAATTTCTCTACAACGACGTTACCGTCATTGTAGGACTTGTCTACACCGTAATCCTGTTCATGATTGTTCCGCTTGCATCTATCTTCGACGGTATGGACGATGCGATGATCGAAGCCGGATACAACCTAGGTGGACGAGGAATCACCGTACTGCGTCGAATCATTGTCCCCTATGCGATGCCCGGCATCGCTTCTGGATGCATTATCGTATTTATGCTCACTGCAGGCAGTTACCTCACACCGATTTTGCTTGGCGGCAAAAACTCCAGTTGGTTTACGGAACAAATATATGATCAATTCATAACACGCTATAACTGGGAATCAGGTGCCGCTTTCGGCATTTTGCTGCTTGTCTTTACTTCAATCGTTGTCTGGGTGGGGCTTCGCCTGACAAAACAAACTCTGACTACCACTGTCAGTCAAACCTGATTCATGTTAGTTCGTCAAAACTCCAATAAATTCGACCTGTCTTTATTCGGATACAGGATGTACATGTGGCTGTTTTTCATATTCCTAGCAGCACCGTTGATGTCAGCCGGAATGTTTGCCTTCAATGATTCATTGTTTCCGGCATTGCCCTGGCAGGGGTTTACACTGGATTGGTTTTTTTCTGATACCGAACCGAAACTCGGGATGTTTCATGACCGGCGTTTGCTGAACGGACTGAAATATTCATTTATTATCGCTGCGGTGGTTTCTGTACTTTCTGTTGCCATAGGAACCTGCAATGCTTTTTTGTTTGTCAGAAGAGACTTTCCCGGCAAAACCTTTTTCTACATACTGATGATTCTGCCACTGGTTATTCCTGGTGTCATTCTCGGAATTTCCATACTGGTTTTGGCAAGCTCAATCGCCACTTCGGTTGAAAATAACTACGGTCTGGAACTTGACATGCTCAGACCTGGCGTCTTTCTTGTTGTGCTTGGACAAGTATCATTTATTACGACGATTACATCGTTGATGATTACCGCCAGATTGAGAAAATTTGACATGTCAATGGAGGAAGCCGCACTGAACCTTGGCGCGAGTAATTTGCGGGTACTGCTCACCGTCACTTTACCGTTCTTGCGCACAGTGATGATAGCAGCAGGAATTGTGGCATTTCTGGTGTCGTTTGAAAATTTTAACACCACCTTGTTTCTGGTCGGTTCAAAACCACCTTTGACCATCACGATGTTTGACCGAATGCATAAAGTCGGATCAACACCTGTGTTGAATGCAGTTTCATTATTTTTGATGATCGGTTCAGGCTTGCTGGTTTTGCTGTCGATCATTGTTCAAAGAAGGGACAGAACCAGCGAATAATTGACCGCTGCCGAACACCGTTCAAGAGACTTAGGCAATCCGTTCGTTACTTGTGTTTGCGACGAATGACTGACTTTTGAGGTGTCAGAACAATTTGTTCAGCCACTGTGCCTTTGCGCAGATTTAATATCATCGAGACAGCGTCGGCAACATCATCGGGTTCAACGTAGTTTTCGATTTGCTCGCCGTGGGTGAATTCCGCATCGTCGTAAAAGCCGCTTCGCACCATTCCAAGTACAACCAATGAGACTCGAACGTTCGTAGATGCGCATTCTTTTCGCAAAGATGCGGCAAAGCCGTGAAGACCAGACTTTGCAGCCGTATACACCGCTCCTCGCCGACCTCCGGACAAAACCGATTCCGAGCCAATGAATACGATATCGCTTTGGTGATGATTGGCTTTAAGCCGCGGAAGAAATGCCCTGGTTAACATAATTTGTGCTGTCAGGTTTGTATTAATCAGATCTTGAATCTGACGAAATGAAAACTCTTCAAGATTTCCAAACCTTCCATACCCGGCACTTAGCACGATAGAGGAAACATTTGAATGTGCATCGCTAAGTTGAGGCAACTGACGTTCAAGATTCTCCAGATCTGACAGGTCAACCGATAAGAACTCGAAGTGCGAATGATCCAACACCGATTGCTTGGGTTTGGTTCGGCTAATTCCCAAAACCTTTCGATTATCACGAAGCAATCGCTCAGTTACCGCATGCCCTATTCCAGAACTTACACCTGTTATCAATGTTGTGCTCATGACCGCACCTGTCTCAATTCAAATTCTGCCGTCTCTGTTAATGCCTTTTCCACTGAGCAGACAATGTTTATCTTGAAGCTCTGAGTGATTTTTGCCATTTTTCGGCAATCCAACTCCTTGACATTCTACATGACATTCCTGTTCGGGGACACTGTACGTTTTCCATTGCTCCAAACAACAATATTAAACCTCTGCGAAGAAGTGGAATATGACGCCTTAGAATCGGTGATTGGCGAGTGCTCTATACCATCGATAATGAATCTGAAACATTGACTGTAATTGACATACTGCCGCGTGGATGTGCGTATCGATGAACATCACCAACAATTATCAAATACTCACATTCAATGACAAGGAATACGCTGTCGTACCCCGGGACGAGTATGAAGCGTTGCGCGACATCGTTAACGAGGACGAGGCAGACATCGCAGTTGCGCGTCGTGTACTTGAAGATGCGGATGAAGAAATAGTACCTTTTGAACTCGCTGAACACATTGCCGTTGGCACGCATCCCGTTCGCGTATGGCGCGAATACCGAGGCATGAATGCAAGTAGCCTTGCAACTGAAAGCGGAGTCGCTCAATCCTACCTGTCACATATCGAGACTGGAAAGAAAACCGGTTCGGTTAAAGCCTTGAAACGCATTGCCGCTGCTCTTAGTGTCGTCGTGGACGATTTAGTCTAAGCGTCAATCGTCACTTTTGAAAACGACCGAATGTGCCGTGGACTTGCTTTGAACTTGTGCAGTAAATTGCAGATTTCACCATGTAACATCATCGCTGTCACAGATTCGCCTCAGTACTGCACAAAAAGATTTTTTCCGAATCAATGTAATCAGTGAGTTTTTCGTAACACCATTTTTTCATCTCCTGTTCGATTGCTGCAGGATAGGAGACTTGACTGTTTCGTTCAATAAATGGCTGCGCTATAAACGAATCATCCGGATACAGCTTCTCTAAATTCTTATAAAACGCCTTGGGCAATCGAAATACGCCAACACTTGCCGAGTGCAACTGTTTCGAGTCAATCTCACCAAACAATTCTTCAAGTAAATTGCTGTACTGAATCTGATAATCCGTTGCAAATATCAGCGGGTCTAATCTGATCCCTACTTTCCATCCTCGTCTTTGGAGCTGCACCATCGCTGAAATTCGTTTGCTTAGCGCTGGCACCCGATGCTCGAGACTCTCTGATATCTGCGACGGGGTAAAACTAAATGCGACGACAACATTGTCTACCGGTTCTCTTGCCATAAGTGAGCGTATTTGTGTGCTTTTGGTCCGCAATTCAAGCCATAACTTCGGTTCCCGCTCAGCGATATCTACGAAGTATTCACCGAATCCAAACATCGGCTCCATCGCCAGCGAATCACAATCATAACCAGAGAAAAACCAAACTTCGTCATCATCGCCATGGTCTCGCAAGCGCTTGTGAATATCCGCTGCGAAATCTTCAAAATTGACAAACACAACGTGATGCGCTGAGCGATACATACCTTGCAGAAAACAATAGCGACAGTCATACAAACAATTGAGCATGACCGAAAAATAATAGTTTTTTGTCCCACCGACACCATAGCCATCCGGAGCGTTCAGCACATATCCTTCATGCTTTCGAGCCAATATCAGTGATGTGTGCTGTTTTTGAAAACGAAAGTCTTGAGAACGTCGATTGAAAATCTCTCCGAACCGTTCGCAATAAACCAGATTCGCATTTGAAAAATGACGTATGATTTTTGCAGTAATCGGGTGCTCTGCAACCTGAGTCTCAACGTAAATTGTGTCATACATAAGACATGTTCACTATCGATTCCAGTAGCTTTTTAACTCACTTTGCAACACCTGAATTACAGCTCGCGAACTTTCGCAATTACGCAGCATTGCATGACCGACGCTAGTCTCGATTCCCAAAACCTCACGTTTTTTCAACATTCGTCTGAGCAAATGCTTTTGTGTCTCAGAAAAATGCCAGCGCGCAAGGAACCTGTTGTAGTCAACGGGCAAGCGTGTTCTCGCATCAAGCTTTGAAACAAGATGCGAAAGTGTCGAACAAATCGATTCAATACGCTCGACATGAGATCCAATGAGCTTTGAGACCGCATCCTTCGTCAAACCGCATGACGGATTCGATTTGTTATCTGATATTACTTTGTAGCTATGTACCAAGTCCAGCTTTGTCTGTCGGCACGCCGCACTAAAAAATCCGGAACATTCCATCTCATAAACGCCATCATCTCCAAAGCGTGTTTCAACTTCATCAGTCGTAACGATTGTACCGACCTCACAGCGAAAATCCTTTACGAATGACGGGTACCATATTTTGCTTGCAGCACGATCTTCGATGCGATTGCCCATTAAACCTTCACCGACTTGCCGAGTTCCGTGACCCGCTATTCCTACATTAAGCCATCCCATTGCCTGGTGTGATGGCATCACAGCACCATAACGCTCGATTGCACCAGCACAGTTGTGTTTGCCAACTCCACTGACGATTAAATTAATCTGGCCATTTGAGTAAATCGGGAACTTTAGCCGATTGTCAGATACCCTTTTCAATCGAAAGTGATCAATCAGACAATGTGCCTCAGCTTTCAGTGCGACAACGATACAAACATCACCGTTCATGGCTTTAGTCGCCCCATGTGGCAATCTGATGCGTCTGACATCTTTTTTCAAACTTCCACAAGCAGTTCATTTTCGAACTGTTGAGCAATTGCCTTGTATTTTTCTACTTCGTGCATTTTGCCGCGCGATGCAGCGCCATTGCAGTAGATTTCAACCTTGCGCATCATCTCGTCGATTGCCAATTGGCGCTGAGGCAAAGTCAATGCGTTCGATTTCAATAGTTTCAATATGGCAGTTATCCGATACCTGTCAATGGCCGGGTATGCCTTTGACAACTGATCGGCGTGACCTCCATATTTGATAACCAACCTGTCGTCAAGATAACCTACCGGAAACTTATGTGTGATTCGAAGCCACATGTCGTAGTCTTCGCAAACTGGAAGTTCCTCATCGAATAATCCAACTTCTTCAAAGATGGATTTTTCAATTACTGCTGCAGATGGTGAGATCACACAGAGCGGCAAACATTTGGAGAAAATCCAACCGCCTGACTTGCTGTGCTTGAGTTTTGGGTTCACTCTGACTGAATTTCTGATCCAGATCTCATCTGAATGAACGATGCGAGTTCCACGGTGAGCATCAATCCAGTCGAATTGTCGTTCGAGTTTCTCTGGAAGCCACTCATCATCAGAATCAAGAAATGCGATCCATTTGCACTGACTTGCTTTGATCGCAGCATTTCTCGCTGCACTGACTCCACTTTGGGGCTGACGAATTACCTCTACTTGAGGATATCTTAAGTTCAGTGACCGGCAACCCCCATCGCTCGAACCATCATCAACAACGATGATTTGTGCAGCGGGAGTGCTTTGTTTGATTACCGATCGAAGTGCGCGTTGTATAAATTTCTTTCTGTTGTAGACAGGAATGACAACCGTGCAGTCGAGCGCCTTAGAGTAAGTCGGCGATTGCATCGCGCTCTTCGATCAACTCTTTTTCAGTCAGACGCATTTTCTGCGCGCTGAATTCATTAATTTCCAGTCCCTGAACAATTTCATATTCACCGGATTGACAAGTCACCGGAAACGAATACATCAACCCTGAACTGATGTCATAGGAACCATCACTGAAAATACCCATGCTTGTCCAATCTGCTGAATCTGTACCTTGTACCCAGGTACGAACATGGTCAATAGCTGACGAAGCCGCTGATGCGGCACTGGAGACTCCGCGTGCGGCAATAATCTCAGCTCCGCGTTTTTGAACCGTGGGAATAAAGTCTGACTCCAGCCACTGATGATCTACACACTGAAGCGCTGGTTTTCCGTTTACTGTGGCATGATGAATATCCGGATACTGAGTGGCGGAATGATTGCCCCAAATAATAACTTTTTCAATGCTTGTTGATGGGCAGCCGGTTTTCGCCGCCAATTGGCTTATTGCACGATTGTGATCGAGCCGGGTCATTGCTGTAATTTGGGAGACATCCAGACGTTTGACTTTACTGGCAGTGATCAAAGCATTTGTATTCGCTGGATTGCCGACAACAAGAACGCGAACATTACGGTTAGCGCTTGCATCCAAAACAGACCCTTGAGCCGTAAAAATCTGAGCGTTCGCCTCCAGCAGGTCTTTTCTTTCCATTCCAGGTCCACGCGGTCTTGCACCGACCATCAGAACATAGTCGGCATCACCAAAAGCTGTTTCAGCATTGTCCGTGGCAATCATGTCATGCAACAAAGGAAAAGCGCAATCATTTAATTCCATGACCACACCTTTGAGAGCGTTCATTGCAGGGGTGATTTCAAGCAACTGAAGAATCACCGGCTGGTCTTTGCCAAGCATATCGCCACATGCGATGCGAAAAAGCAGGCTGTAACTGATTTGTCCTGCAGCGCCAGTTACTGTTACTCTGACAGGGGGTTTCATATTTAATCTCCTTTGAATCCTCAAAGACCCGTTGTTATTAAAAATATAGTGCGTGATGTGTAATCAAATACCTGCGACTTCAAACAAATCCGAACAAGCCTTATTTGTGTCATGAGGGATCGGCGCTTTGGCCGAAATTCTCTGCGCCTGAATTCAGATAGGCTATCTCTGCCGGTGTTGACTCGCGATTGACAATTGCATTGCGATGCGGAAAGCGGCCGAATTCGGCAATAATATCCCGATGCAACTGCGCATACTCGACAGCTTCTTTGGCATTGTTTTGAAGAATAACATCATCTCCAGCCAAAGACTCGAATGTTTCATACATTTGAACCGATAATTGCTGAGGCGCAAGATCCTCTGCATGCTCCAGAGGCAAATACAGAAATAACCTTTGAGCATATCCAAGCGTCTGGTCCATCTTTTTGTCTATCGCCTTGCGCGTCAATCGCAAAGCCTGTGCATCATAGGCAAACGCCCGAGCAGTACCTCGATATACGTTTCTGGGAAACTGATCAAGAATCAGTATCAACGCCAAAATCCCTTGTGCACTATCTTCGTGATGACTGGCCTCGCCTGCAAATACCGGTTCGATATACGGCTCAAACAAATCGCGAATAGTATCGTCAAATGTATCATCTGCCATTTTGAACCACACTTCACTGCGCACCTCAAAAGCTTCGGACGATTCGATCGCATCGCCAAACCAGAAGTCCAGTACTTTTTTAACATCAATATCCATTTTCATAAATCGCTTCCTTACCTGCACAGACTGCGCGTGCTGTAATGATTTCCCGCGCCAGCTCTACCAGAGAAGAAAATTATATAAGCCCTCGCACTGACTAAGGTTGCGTGCTTCTTAAGAATATCGATCATACCTGCATTTTGCAGAATCAATCTTTAGGCAAAAACAAAATTCCATTCAATCATGAATCGTTTGGAAATTTAAGTGCTGTAGTGCAACTCGCGCACTGAAGAAGACGTCTGTGATTCTTCAGGACGCTTGTGGAACTTGCCATCTTTCATAATCATCTTCAACCGATTGCGATCTTGGAGAATTCGCACATCCGTTAACGGATTACCATCAACCAACAGCAAGTCAGCCAAGTAGCCTTCCCGAACCATGCCCAATTCGGCTCCCATTCCCATAATTTCACCCCCGTAACGAGTAGCTGCCTGTATCGCCTCCATCGGAGTCATGCCAACCAGATCAACGAAGTATTCAATATCTTTCGCATTTGTGCCATGAGGGGTCCAGGCAAAACCGTAATCACCGCCGATCAAAACCTTTATGCCGCGACGATGCATTTTCTGCATACTGTCGACTGCAGCTTCTAACTCCCGTTCATAAGCGTCCGTGATTGGCGTGCCCGGCTTGATGCCGTAGTCTCCCGCATTGCGAGCAGTGTTGATCAGCCATGCCAGCCCAGGAGCTACAAAATGCCTGTCCTTTGCGGCTTCAAGTTTATCTAACACCTCCTCATTGGTAAATGAGGCGTGGTAAATAAAGTCAATACCAAATTCCACGCACTTTGCAACCGATTCCTTGGATCTCGCATGGGCTGCGAGATTCTTGCCTCGATTTTTCGCTTCAGTCACTGCCATCGAAATTTCCTCATCGGAAAACTGGTTAGCCTTCGCTGGCATTTCGGTGATTTCCTCTCCCGATAAATTAATTTTGATCGTATCAACTCCATACTTGATTAATTCTCGAACAGTTCGCCGAATCTCTTCTGGGCCCGAGACAACAATCCCCAGGTTCAGTGCTTCGTGGGGAATGTGCGGTAAACTGGTATCGCCCAGACCGCCGACTGAAGTAATTTCAGGACCTGCTGCGGTATAGCGCGGACCGGGACACTTTCCAGAGTTGATTGCATCGCGAATGACAACATCAAGCCTGGTCTTGGCAGCTGCGGCACCGCAGCCAGCAGTGAAACCAGAATCAAGTAGAACCTTCGCCATAACAACGCAATTGATAACATGCTCTTCGACCGGCATCATCTGAATCGGTGCAATACCAGGAGCGTTGTTCCACGACAAATGCAAATGTGCGTCGATTAGCCCTGGCATCAACGTCATGCCGCGACCGTCAATGCGCATTCCATTGCCGTTGCCCCACGAATACCGGTTGGAATCCGTGCGGTTTACCGACTTGATGCGGTTTCCAGACACTGTGACTTCACCGTTATAAGGCGGCTCACCACTAGCGTCGAGAATTCGAACATTGCTAAATACAATGTCTTGGTGATTTTGAGTACCGTTGCTTCCGCTCCAGTTAAAACCATTGTCTGCCATTTTCGTACTCCTTAATTTGTCTGTATATTTATGCTGTCATTTCGTCTAGATGAGCGCGCAGATATGCGCTGCATTCTCGCGCCGCTTCAATAATCATCCAATGTCCAACCTTTGGGATCACCTCCAACCGGGCCATGTCAATTTTCTTTTTCAGTTCCTGACTCATGGAAACCGGTGCAACGTTATCATTTTCGGCTGCGATCAACATCGTAGAACACTCAATCTTATCGTGCAAAGCGGCTTTCGCCTCACTTAGCCACTCACAGTGTGTTGCATAGTCGGAAGGATTGTGACGCAGCACAGATTCGCGAACAAAAGCTTCAATGACTGGATTGCCGCTTCTCGATGACTTGGCAGTACTTCCCGTAGAGATAGCCTCAGCGATATCTGCCAAACCGTGTTCGCGTGCATTTGCTGCCCGTTCGCGCAAGGCGTCTCGTGCCGCAGGCGACGGTTCAAGCAACGCTCCAAACAAAGTCAAACTCGCAACGAGCTGGGGTTGTTGGGCAGCCAATATTTGACACACCAACGTGCCCATAGAATGTCCAACAAAGTGTGCGCGGTGGATTTCCAAAGCCCGCATCGCATCACTCACCGCGGATGCCAGTGCCGTCAAGCCTGTCCTTCCAGGGCGACAGGCGGATCGTCCTGCACCAGGCAAATCCGGTCGCAAAACTCGATATCCGTCAAGCGCAGGCATCAGTGACTGAAAACTGTTCGAAGTGCCTCCAAGCCCGTGCACCATAACAACCGCGGGCCCGCGTCCGTGGTCTTCAATCACCATAGAGCCAAACCTAAAATCAGCCATCACCGATACTCCACTGGATTTTCAAGAGTCCCGATACCATCGATTTCCATGCGAACCATGTCACCTGGCTGAAGGTATTTTGGTGGCTTGAAGCCGATGCCGACACCCGCCGGAGTTCCCGTGGCAATGACATCACCAGGCAATAGCGTAATGCCACTTGAGATCGCCGCAACAATGGTCGGAACATCAAATATCAACAGTGCAGTATTAGACCGTTGGCGGCATTGATTGTTTACAAAACATCGAAGTTCCGTGTCCGCAAGATCAAGGTCTTGTTGATGAACCACCCAAGGTCCCATTGGGCAAAAGCTGTCCTGAGACTTTCCGATAAGCCACTGGCTGTGCAAGCCCTGCAGGTCTCTTGCCGTTACGTCATTGACAATGGTGTACCCCCACACATGCTCAAGGGCTTTGTCGGGGGAAATGTTCCGACCTTGCTTGCCTATGATTACAGCCAGTTCAACTTCATAATCAACCGCTGTCGATACCGTCTCATCGATTTGAATTGCAGCGCCTGGCCCAATTACGCTTTCCGGCACCTTTGAAAACACGATCGGCGCATCCGGCACTTCGCCTTTTGCAGCGGAACTGTCAAACCCGGAGCGTGAAAATTCTCTAGCATGGTCGTGGTAATTTTTTCCCACACAGAAAATGTTCCGCCGAGGTCTTGGAACCGGGGCCATCAACTGCACATCGTCTAGTGCGAACTCGTCTTTGACATCAGGCAAATCTGATCCAATCAGCGCGGCGACACCGTTTTGACTAAGCGATTTGTCTGGCACATTCAAACGATTAATAATTCCCCCAGACTCATCAGCAATCCCTAAATACGTATTGTCATTCCAGTTGAAAGCAGCCAGTTTCATGTCGCCTGCCCTTGTTGAGATTCGCAAAGCAACACAATGGAGCCTGTGGTTTGACGACTTTCAAGCGCGCGGTGTGCTTGTGCAGCTTGATCAAAACTGTACTTGTGTTGTACATTGACGCGCACGATACCCTTTTCCATTGCCTCAAACAGCCGTGATGCAATCGCCGTGACTTTGTCTTGCGTGTCGGTGTAATGTGCGTAATTCGGCCTCGAAATTGTCGCCGATATCGACGATAAGGATCCAATGTCCCATGCACCGATATCTCCCGATGCCTGTCCATAACTGACCAGATGACCGCAATTTGCAAGCGCACTGACTGATTGTGCAAAACTGTCTTTGCCCACAGCGTCAAAGATTACATCTGCACCTTTGCCGCCAGTTAGTTCCCGTACCTGTTCCGCCAGGCTTGTCTCGCCTGGAACAAGGACATGATGCGCACCGGCGTCATGGGCAGCCTTGATCTTTTGTGGACTCGAAGTCGCTCCGATCACAGTCGCTCCCAAGTGACGTGCCCATTGGCACAGCAAAGAGCCAACACCGCCTGCAGGCGCATACACTAAAACTGTCTGACCGGCAGTGACCGGATGCACTCGATGCAAAAGGAATTCAGCGGTGATTCCCTTGAGCAATCCACCAGCGGCGGTTGCATAGTCAATCCTGTCAGGCAAAGGCACAACGAGCGCCGCAGACATGGTGCGAACCGATACATATGCGCCAGCCGGAAGACACGCATAGGCAACACGCTGCCCTGGTTTGAGGTGACTGACTCCTTCGCCCACATCAATCACATCTCCTGCTGCTTCGAGCCCCAAAATGCTTGGAGGATTAACAATGCGGAAGTATCCGGTTCGGCAGTAAACATCGATAAAATTAACTCCGATCGCTCGCTGACGAATCCGAACTTCTCCAGCGCCCGGAGGCAGTGCGAAACGCTGCTCGACCTGGAATACGCCGGGGCCGCCATATCGTGTCGCCACAATTGCACTTGACGGTTCAGCTGCGGCAGGCAAGACTGCAACTTCCGATTGTGCTTCACTCGCTGCGGGTGACTCAACTAATGATCGCACCGCTTCGAACCCAGCTTCATACACGCCTTGTGACACCAACTGCTGCATTTCCTGCTCCAGCCCTGGCGGTGTATTGAATCGTGAACTCCACGACCAGAATGTCCGGTCACTTTCTGTGACCGGGTAAAGCGATACTTCGGCTACGTAATTCTCTAAAGGAACATCTGCGTCAACAATTCGATAGCGAAAACTATGAGTTTTATCTGATAGCGAAAGCAGCTGTTCGCGTACCCGTTCACCGCCAGTGAGCTGAAAATTTCGGATACTGCCCACCTGATCCGGCATCACAGCACCTTCAATCTCACTGATGCTTACTGCCGGATGCCAACGGTCGTGACCGTTGAAATCACGAATCACGCTCCACACATCGCAGACTGGAGCATCAATAACTGTGCTGCAATGTACCTTGACCATGCAGATTTACCACTTCAGTTTCCAAAGCGCTCATTGAGTGCATCAAAACCTGTCTGAAACACGCCTTGACCAATTTGTGTGATCAACTCCGATTCAGCGTCAGGGTCGCACTCAAACTCTGCAGACCACTCGGCAAACGTCCGATCACCATCAGTAATTGGAGTCAATTTCAGTGTGGCTACATACTCAGTCACTGCCATCGGACTGTCTAAAATGGAATACACGCAGCAATAGTCGTAGTCAGAAAGCGCCAGTAAACGCTCGCGAATCTGTCCGCCGTCTTTTAAGCGAAATGACCGCACGCATCCAATCTGGTCTGGCGGTGCGCCTCGTTCAATCCGGCTGTCTACAACCAATGGATGCCACGACGGCAAGGCATTAAAATCACGCACCGTATTCCACACATGCGGTGCGCTAGCTCGAATGACGGCAGAAGTGTAAACGGTTGCCATTGCTTCAACTATCGGACTTTTCTTCTTTGTTTTCGTCACCCTCGACGTTTTTTGCCAAGGTCTGCGCTTCTCTAGCGGAGCGGAATATATCTCCCATACCGGTGATATTAGAACCCGATACTCCGATGTCTTTCATCATCTCGTCAATCAGTGGTGCCTGGGCACGGTAACGCAAAGCGCTCTCGATCACCTCGTCTGTCGGTGAACGGTGACTGCTGCCGCCACCTCCCAATCCGTCAACATGCAAAATCTTGATGCCTTCAATATTTTCCATTGGCTTGACACTTTCTCGAACGATGCCTTCGAGTCGTTCGATAAGTTTCGCCCTAAGCAGTCCATGACGCGCATCGACAGAAAGAATGTTCTCAGCCTCATTTTGAAGCCGCTGCGCTTCGGCTGCAACCGCAGCTGTAATCTTCTGCGCCTCGGCTGCAATTTTCATCGTGTCCGCATCCTTTTGCGCCAGCAACCGGTCAACAGCTGAAACACGTTCGGCGACATTGGTTTCGCGTACTGTTTTTACCTGCTCTTGCGCTTGCACAGCTTTGGCTCTCGCAGTTTCAGTTTCGGTGCGCGCAAAAGCTTCTTCAGACTGTTTGGTCAATACGCTGATTTGTCGTTCAATTTGTGCCAGCTCCAGTGCCAACTCCCGTTCAACTTCCAGTCGTTTCAGATCTCGGTCTTTTAGAATGCGCTCTTCATCCAGTTCGCGGTCAGAGGTGATTCTCGCACGCTCGACTCTTTCTTTCGCCTCAATCTCGGCTTGTTCAACCACCTGGCGCTGCGCGATCTGCTCAGACTGCAGAACCCGATCGCGTTCAATACGTTCCGTGTCAAGAGTCTTATCGCCTGCAATGCGCGTTTTTTCCACTGTCAGGTTTGCCGCCAGTCTCGCAATTTCAACCTCTCTTGATCGTTCGATTTCTCGAGACTCAGTTTCTTCTCCAGCAATTATGCGCGCCTCTTGGAGTTGACGGTCCGACACGATTTTCGCCCGCTCAAGATCCTCTTTTGCAGTGATGTCAGCATGCTCAATCTCATGACGCTGCTTGATTTCATGGATTCGCACTTTGTGCTCCCGATTTATACGCGCCTGCTCGAGTGCCTGTTCATGCGCAATACGGGCTGTTTCAACTTGCTGTTGTGCTTCTATTTCGGCCGAGTCCAGCTCTTTTTGGCGCACGATTTGTCTTTCGCGCGTGCTTTGCTCGCTTTCGATTCTTGATTGTTCGGCTTCCGCTTCCTTGGCAGATCGTGTACTCTGTACTGCAGCGTGCTGGTCGGCGCGCATCGTTTCAAGCGCAAGCGACTGATTAAGACGCGAGTGCTCGCTTTCCTGTTCCAGTTTGAGAGTCTCTTTTTCCGCTTCGAGATTACGGGTTCGGATCGCAACCATCGAAGACTGCTCAACATCGTTTCTCAGTTTGCGTCGAGTTTCAATATCCTCAATCAGCTGCGTCATGCCTTCGGCATCAAACCGGTTGGCTGGATCGAAATACTCAAGATTGGTTTGATCGAGATCAGTAATTGCAACAGATTCGAGTTCAAGTCCGTTTTGTGCCAATGCAATCTTCGCACGTTCTTCGACTTTCAACACCATATCGCTTCTGTTTTCGTGCATTTCATCGAGACTCATTTCGGCAGCAACAGAACGCAGTGCACCAATGAATTTCCCGGACAAAAGTTCCTCAAGTCGACTGGTTTCAAGTGTTCTTCGACCAAGTGTAGAGGCTGCTGCTGAAACCGACTCTTTTTCCTGCACTACTCGCACAAAAAATTCCGCTTCAATATCCACTCTCATCCGGTCGCGGGTGCTAACGGCCTCCTGTTTTGTTCGTTCCACCGCTATTCGAACCACATTCAGGTTCACCGGTGTGACCTCGTGAACAATGGGCAGTACCAATGTTCCCCCATTGATCACAACTTTTTCCCCGCCAAGGCCGGTACGCACGAACGCCAGCTCCTTGGTTGAGCGATGATAGAGCCAGTGAAGCAAATACACGGCCACTGCAATGACAACAATTGCGACGATAAGCCACAATATTAATGAACCGATAATCCCAACAGTCATGATGTGATTCCTCTTTAGTCAGTTTTAATCGCTTTAAACGCTTTGGTTTGTTCTGTAAGCGCAATCTCAGTTGGCAACCTCTCCATTGAAGAAGCGCCGTAAAATCCGTGACAATTCTCTGTTTCCTTAAGCACAAATTCAGCGTCGGCCGGAGTCGATACCGGGCCGCCATGGACTAGCACCAGTACATCCGGATTGATACCAAGTGCGGCCTGCGCCAAGGAGTCTACAATGGCGGGACAATCTTGAAGGCTAAATGCCTCCTGCGCGCCGATGGACCCACCGGTAGTCAATCCGAGGTGACATACAACAATATCAGCTCCGGCCTCAGCCATGTCCTTGGCATCTTCTATGTCGAAAACATAGGGTGTTGTAAAAAGATCCTTTTCATGCGCTAGACGAATCATGTCCACCTCTTGACCGTATGACATCCCGGTCGCTTCCAGGTTGATGCGAAAGTTGCCGTCGATCAGTCCAACTGTGGGGAAATTCTGCACCCCTGAGAACCCAAGCGCTTTGATCACATCAAGATAGCGATCAAACATGCAGAAAGGATCAGTGCCGTTCACCCCCGCCAACACCGGTGTATTTTGTACAACTGGCAAAACTTCGTGCGCCATTTCCATGACTATATCATTTGCGTTGCCATATGCCATAAGACCAGACAATGAGCCGCGCCCGGCCATGCGGTAGCGCCCTGAGTTATAGATCACAATCAGGTCAATTCCGCCGGCTTCCTCACACTTGGCTGAAAGTCCCGTTCCTGCTCCACCTCCGATAATAGGCTCGCCGCGACGTTTCATGTCCTGGAATTTTTCAAGCAGTTGCTGTCTGTCAAATCGTGCCATAGTTCAGTACTCTCTCGGTGGTTACCGGATTGACTTGCGCCAGTGCGTCCGCTGCAGCCTGTGCGAAAGCCGGATCATTGATATTGTGTGCAACTCGAATCAAACGCCTTTTATCAGTTTGGCGAACCCGTTCGGTTATCGCGTCGAAAAGTGCCTGATCAGCCTCCGGATCGTGAAAGGGCTGACCTGGCGCATCCAATTCCGACACACCTCCTTCCGGAATAAGAAAGCGTACCGGTCCATTCATCAGATTGATGCGATCTGCAATCCATTCGCCCATACGCTTGTTTTCCGCAGCAGTTGTTCGCATCAGTGTGACTTGTGGGTTGTGCTCCACAAAAAGCCGGTCTCGATAGTGCTGTGGAATCGTGTCGCGGGCACCGAAGTTCACCATATCAAGTGCACCTGTCGATCCTACCCAGGGAATTTCGGTACGAATAAATGCACCGAAACGATCCTCGTTAGCAGCAAACACACCTCCCATCATCATGTCACAGACTTCTGTGGTTGTCAAGTCGACAGCCGCTACGATCATCCGGTTATCCGCTAGTTTTTCCATGGAGCGCCCGCCCGTACCCGTTGCATGCATAACCATACAGTCGTAACTGTCGCCGATCAATTTGATGATCTGCTGCACAGCGGATGTTGTCACACCAAACATGGTCAACGCAATTCCTGGCTTGTCAGCGCCGACAGGCTGTATACGATTCTTTGACTGACTTGTTGCTGCCATGCCTGCGATCGCGTTTGCACCATTGCTGAGCACCGTTTTCGAAATACGATTCAACCCCTGAATGTCGGCTACCGAATACATCATCATAATATCTGAAGCGCCAACATAGTTTGCCACATCTCCGGATGCTACTGTCGATATCATCACTTTCGGCAAGCCAATTGGCAAAGCCCGCATGGCGGGGGTGACCAGGGACGTTCCGCCGGAACCGCCCGCTGAAATGATTCCCGCTACATCATCCAAATGGCGAACATAGCGCTCAAACGCGATAGCCATCGCCGTGATGGATGCACCGCGGTCACCTTGTCGCGTCAAAGTGCCGCCTGGATGATAAGCCGCTATAACATGTGGTGGAACATCAGCTGATGACGGTTTGCCTGAGGTAGAAACATCAATTGACTTGACTGGCAAGCCGTGATCCGCGACGCATTTTCGAAGAAAATTAAGCTCCTCCGCTTTGGTGTCGAATGTGCCAGCAACATAGATACATGGCCGTTTCGAGCCGGCGCGGGCTTTCAATTGATGGTTGTGCATCGGGGCAGGTTTCGCGTCGAAGGGACGAACGGAAGATTCGAGCGAGGAAACGTTTGAAGAAGAAACCTGATTCGCTGAATTCGAGCCGTTTTTCCAAGCAGCATTCGACCAACGCGTCGGCGGAATGTAAGACTCGCTGCTCGGCTTTGAGATGTCTGGCGTGTGTATGTGTGATTCTT
This sequence comes from Arenicellales bacterium, assembly GCA_965214785.1. Classification (GTDB taxonomy): domain Bacteria; phylum Pseudomonadota; class Gammaproteobacteria; order Arenicellales; family JAJDZL01; genus JAJDZL01. The sequence continues at coordinate 922,111 of OZ243975.1, forward strand.
GCACCGGTGCAATAGCATCGGTTTTAATTTCAGTGGTTGAATGTTCCAGCGTGTCGTTGTGCTCGCTTGCAATTTCGGAGATGTCTACATCATCGTGAGAATGGCGGCCAACGCCAAGCAAGCGTTCTTGCAAAATACGGTCTGCAGCAAGCTCAGATGAGGGTATCACACGGCCGATGCGCCCGTTTACCATTATGGCAACATTCTCGGCTACAGAAGTTGCCACAGAAATATTCTGTTCAATCAGGAGTATGGATACATCCTGCTCGGTTGACAGTTCGATCAACAGTTCAACTACCTGATCGACGATAACTGGTGCCAACCCCTCGGTGGGTTCGTCCATGATTAGCAATTCCGGATCCTGAAGCAGTGCTCGGGATATCGTCAGCATCTGCTGTTCACCGCCTGAAAGCTGGCCCGCGCCGCTGCGCTGGCGCTCGGCGAGTCGAGGAAAGGTTTCGTAAATACGCCCGATAGTCCATGAACCGCCGGATTCGACAAGCCGCAAGTGCTCATCAACAGACAATGACGGCCAAAGCCGCCTGCCCTGAGGTATATATCCCACACCAAGAGATGCGATCCGGTATGCTGGCATTCCACTGATTTCCTGACCATGAAACTTAATGGAGCCTCGTTCGGTGCGCACAAGGCCCATAATCGAATTGCATAGCGTCGTCTTGCCCATACCGTTTCGACCAACTACCGCGTGTACGCCTTTATCCAGCATCAGATCGACACCTTGCAACGCATGCGACTGACCATAGTACACATGTAACTTCCTGACTTGCAGGCAATAGTCTGCAACGGTTCTTCGACGCTTGCTGGAAATTCTAGGCAGCTGCATGACCGAGATAGATTTCCTGGACTTCAGGGTCATTTTCGATTTCAGCGGGAGTGCCTTCCTTGATAATGCGCCCGTTATGCATCATCGTCACTGTCTGTGCCACCCGAAGTGCAACATCCATGTCATGTTCAATAATGATGTAAGAAATATGATCCGGCAAGGATTGCAAGATTTCGACTAGCTCCGAACGTTCGGTTGGCGAAAGTCCTGCAGCGGGCTCGTCAAACAGGATAAGACGCGGAGCGCCGGCAAGCGCCAGTGCAATTTCCAGTTGTCGCTGTTTGCCGTGGCTTAATGCAGCAACCGCAGTGTTGCGCTCTTGTTCCAGATGAACCGCCCTAATCAGAGTCTCTGCAGACTCAACTGTCAAATCATCAGGCCGCGGCCGAGTCAGCGAATAGCGACCGCGCTTTATTCCGCTGCAGGCGAGGAACACGTTATCGATAACGCTCAACCCTCCGAACAGCAGTGAAATCTGGTATGTGCGGCGAAGGCCGCGGCGGGCACGCTCATAGCTTGGCATATCCGCCACGTCCTCACCAAAAAGCCTCACGCGTCCTGTCGTAGGCGGAAAATCTCCCGTTACGACATTGAACAGTGTGGTTTTCCCCGCACCATTTGAACCCAGCACCGCGCGCCGCTCACCTGCTCTTACAGTCATATTGACATCCGCAATTGCGACCAGTGCGCCGAAATGACGACTGATTGCTTCAAGTTCCAAGGCGTTTTGCCCGGAACTTTGCAGGTGCGCCAACGCGGTGGTGCGGGATTCTGTCATGGTGTATTACTCGCAGCTGGGGTTTTCCCGACCGACTTGTCCGTATTTGAGAAACTCTTCATACGGAAGTCCAGAAGTCTGGCTGACTTGAGGAACCACCTTGATGGTCTTGTTCAGCAGATTGCCGTCAGGACCTTCAGTCACTTCAGTCAAGAAGATGTCAGCGATAGCATTTCGTCTTTCATCGAGTTTGACCATACCGGTTGGAGTTTCAAACTCAAGTGCAGACAGCGCTTCGCGATATTTCACGCCGCCGTCAGACAGGTCGCCACCGACTGCATCAAGCGCGAGCAATGCTGCCTTGGTGTTGATGTAGTAACCATGGGCGAACAGAGACGGAGACGGGAACCCATCTGGATACTTCTCCTGATAGGCAGAGACAAATGCGTTCCAACGCGGGTCGTCCCAGGTGTCAGAAATCGGACCGCCTGAAGGCGTGCCGACGACGAACTTTCGGGTTTGTCCCTTTGAACCGAGAACACTCTGATCCACAGTGATCGAACCGCCTATGAGCGGCAAATCGCCGCCGGCCTGTTCATACTGGGTCAGAAAGTTAACCGCATCTGCGCCACCGAGAGCAACAAAAATTGCATCAACATCATCTGGCAGTGCAGCGATCACAGACGAGTAGTCCTTGTTACCGATTGGAACCCAAAATCGGGCATCAACCGCAGCGCTTCCACCGAGTCGGCAAAATGGCTCAAGGAATCCAAACACCTGTGTGTACGGGAAAGAATAGTCTTCCGCCAGTACCGCAACGCTGCGATAGCCTTTCTCATTGTAGGCGTATTCGCCTAAACCGGCCATCCACTGCGCACCGTCCGTTGAGAAACGAAAGAAGTTTTCCGCCGGCTCACGCAGTGTTGTGTCCTGCGCAGCAGAGGTGCCATTGATAAAAGTGACATTCGGTTGAGTTTTGGCGTAGTCTTTGACAGCAAGACCCTCTGAGCCTGATAGCGGCCCTACGAGGACTTGCACACCATCTTGTTCAACCAGTTTACGAGTGGCGCGGATCGCACTGTCTGGTGATGCATCAGATGAACCTGTGATCAGTTCAATCTTTTTACCACCTGCCATGGCGTTGAATTCAGCAAGCGCAAGCTGCACGCCGCGCATGCTGTCTTCACCGAGCACGGCAAACGCACCCTCTAGGGTGGCAAGTGCTCCCATCTTGATCGTATCCTGTGCCATTGCACTGGCAGACAATCCGATCAACGTTACTGCAAGCAACGTTTGTTTCAATATCTTCATCATATTTATCTCCAAGTTAGTTAAGTATAGTTAGGGGTTAAAACAATCTCATGCGTTGGTATCTACCTGCTCTGAGTTATTGATCGCCAGGCGTGCCTGCTTTGCAAGACGAAGCCTGTTTCGAAACCGTTGCCACAGACCAAGCAAACCGTCGGGTGAGAACAGCACGACGAGCAGAAAAGCGAAGCCGATGACTGTATTGAACCGTTCCCGATCGATCAGGTCAATAGCAAAATTCTCAAGAAGAACAAAGGCAATAGCACCCAAAAACGGGCCGATTGGATGGCGAAATCCACCCACCACGGTAATCACCAGAATATCGATGACGATTTCCACGCCAACCGAACCAGGCGAGATGCGTCCGTTGAACCAAACCAGCATTACCCCTGCCGTTCCTGCGATGATTCCGGAGAGGAAAAACGCAAAAATACGATGCATCGCGACGTTATAGCCAAGTGAACGCATCCGCCGGGGATTGTCGCGGATTGCCTGCAGGGTCAGTCCGAAAGTCGAACGTGAAATGTAGAGTACCGCCCATAGTGCTCCTGCCGCTATCGTCAGGCTCAAATAATAAAACGGTGTCGGATCTCGCCAGTAAATGCCTAGCAAAGTTGGTGGTTCTACACCGGCAAATCCAGTAAATCCATTGAAAATCGTATAGTTCTGGCGTACGAAGTAAAAGAATGCAACAGCGATTGCCAGTGTAATCATGATTGTGTAGATGCCTTCTGTGCGCACTGATATGGCACCGATAAAAGCGCTAAATACCGCTGCAATTAAGATCGCTAGAACCCCAGTAAACCACCACGGCCACCCTAGCCCCATTACACCGACGCTGTTATCTCCAAAAATTGCCATCAGGTAGCCAGCAAGTCCTGCGACTGTCAACTGGGCAAGAGAAAACATTCCGCCATAACCAGCAAGCATCATAAGCGAAAGGGCTATGGTTCCGAGAATGAGCGAATACGCCCCGATTTGCAGCGTGAAAAAATCACTGGCAAAGCCTGGGAACGCCAGCAAGAACAGGACTGCAATAATCAGCGCCGGATGAAGGCCAGCTTCGAACATTGAACCGGAAAACCAACGCTGAGTCTTCATTTTCTCATCCAGTTGCCGCCCATAATTCCCTGCGGCCTGACCGCAAGAACAAATACCATAATAAGAAACGTCAGCACTACACCATAGGTTGGGAAGTAAGCAAGCCCAAATTGTTCTGCAAGGCCGATCAACAATGCGCCAATTGCCGCACCTGGAACCGAACCGAGTCCACCAACGATTACGACAATCAAAGAGGCAAGCAGATAGCGAACGTCTTCACCCGGTGAGATGGAAAGTGCGGTTCCGCCGACAACGCCGGCAAATCCGGCGAGACCTGCGCCAATTGCGAATACCAAAACAAAAACCAATTGAACATTTACACCTGATGCTGCCAGCATCTCTCGGTCATTGACACCTGCTCGTATCATCATGCCAGCTCGGGTGCGATTCAGAAACAACCAAAGTGCGATACCGACAATAACTGCGACAAACAATACTGCGAGCCGGTAAACCGGGTATTTGATATAGACTACATCACCAGAGGATTTGATGACTGAAACCACCGGTAGCTGTGTAGCTCCAAAAAGCCACTCAGGAGGGGCGAACTGATAGGTGGTGCCACTCCAGAACGCCAACATCAGGTCTGCCGCGATAATTGAGATCGCAATGGTGACCATGGTTTGTCTCATATCATCACCTTCCATACGTCTGAAGATGAGAGTCTGCATTAACATTCCGCTGGCAGCTACGACCACAAATGCGATCGCCAATCCGAAGAACCAGTTTCCACTTGCGTCTGCAACCTCGTAGCCTATGTAGGCACCAAACAGGTACATTGATCCATGCGCCAGATTAACATTGCGCATTAAGCCGAATATCAAGGTAAATCCACTGGCTACCAGGAAATAAAGACCGCCTAGGGTGAGTCCGTTAAGCAACGTGTTGACGAACGTTTTCTTGCGGCCTATAAGGCTCGTGAGCCACTCAGGCCAAACTGCGAAAATCAGCCAGAGCAATACGACCGCGAAAAGCAAGGTAACGATTGACCAAAAGGTGTGCTGCTCAATAAATCGACGCATGTTATCAATCTGCTAGCTACTGTGCCAACTATCCTCCGTTCGGGAATTGTGCTGAGGGCCTTTGGTTTTAAGCACACTAGCGACTGCCGCGTTGTTGCTATGGATGCCATCTTTGCCCGTCAAAACAGCCGGTTTCTCATTCGATCCAGGCATCACAAAGGATCGTTTATGCCAATTTACAACAATTCGCGTTTCAATGCAGTACTGTTTTGATTGCGCAGTTCAATTTCTGCATTGAATGAAGCCCTCTCACGCATAAACTTCCTTGCATGGTGAGATCGGTTTTGAGTCAAGTAGGGTGGAATTGCTCAATCTATCTCAACGTAGGTTGACTTCACTCGAATCAATCCAGTAAGAGAAGACAAAAGCGCCCATACTGTGCATATCAGGCTGGATTTCGAGCTTGAGGTCGCTACCGCGCACTCACAATCAGATTAACAATTTTTGCATAGATACTTGCCGTTTTTACCACGACTTGATAATTATCTTAATTCGAACAGACAGAAACAGCCGAACCGATCTGCAAACTATATTGATCGGAAGCACTTGCGCAATTCACCGAGATCTCTACCAGACCAATTGAATTGATATACCAAAAACCCTCACCGCGACTGACATCACAAAATTTCTCGGCATAAGACAAACTTACACTGCCAACTGCAATCTTCGAAGTGGGAGAAATACAGTTTCCGCTTATTCCGGTAAAACAGTTCCCGAAACTGTCAATGTAGATGATCTGTTCTAAATTATCTGGAATTTCAGTGGCAATACGGACGCTCTGACTGTCTTTGAACGGCTGTTTACCCATCCAGTCGTTATCACTTAAAAGTTGCACCGCTGCTGGCGCGAACACATCGCGTCCATGAAATGTTTTTGATATTTCAGATTCATCTTCACGGATTTTGAATATTTTGATGTCATCCAAGCTGTCTCGAATGATCCGCGAAAAAAGACCGTTGTCAGGGCCTGTAAATTGTCTTGATCCCAACTCAAAACATATCGCAGCGCGCTCGCCGCCTACACCGGGGTCTACAACCGCGACGATAACACAGTTTTTTGGATAGTGATTGATCAAAGCATGCAGCAGATACGCGCAAGCATTGACATTGAACGCGGGGAGGTCGTCTACCGCATTGATGACTGAGACGTCAGGGGCAAGACTCGCTATTCGCGCACAGACTTGGCCGGTATAAATCTCACTGGCGTAGTCTGTGCATAAAACGATCATTCAAGCATCGGTTCAGTCGATCCGTTGAAACTGCCTGATGATTTACATTTATTTGTGGCAGTTCAACTACTACTCTTCAAACGTCAGCATATCAGAATCGACCAGCTGAATATACGCCATGGGCGCAGCATCTCCGGTACGGTAACCGCATTTTAGAATGCGGGTGTACCCACCAGGGCGGCTCTGATAACGTTCACCGAAAGTGTCGAACAGTTTCATTACCATCTCTCGGTCACGCAAACGATCATACGCCAATCGACGATTTGCAACCGTCGGGTTTTTCGCAAGCGTAATAAGCGGTTCTGCAAAACGCCTCAACTCTTTTGCTTTCGGCACAGTCGTCTTAATCTGCTCATGACGAAACAGCGAAGCCGCCATGTTACGCATCATCGCTTTGCGATGACTTGAAGTTCGATTCAGATGTCTGCCGGATTTTCTGTGTCGCATGGAAAATCAGTCTCCCATTCTTTCCAGTTCAGAAACGTCTCTTCTTAATTGAGGAGGTGGCCAGTACTCAAGTGTTTGCCCGAGTTCCAAATCCCGTTCAGCCAAAACATCTTTGATTTCAGTCAAAGATTTTTTACCAAGATTCGGAGTCTTGAGCAAGTCGCCTTCAGTTTTTTGAACCAAATCACCGATGTAATGAATATGCTCTGCTTTCAGACAATTCGCTGATCGCACCGTCAACTCAAGTTCGTCAAGCGGCTTGAGCAGTATCGCGTCGAATTGAGGTTTCTCCTCTTCTTCGACGATCGGAACTTTGGGCTCGAGCTCTGCGAACACTTCTACTTGAGTGTGCAGAATCGTTGCCGCATAACGAACGGCATCTTCTGGATCAATTGTGCCGTTAGTTTCGATGTTCAAAATCAATTTGTCCAGATCGGTTCTTTGAGCTACGCGAGCATCTTCAACCGTATAAGACACCTTGCGAATCGGCGTGTAATAAGAGTCGACTTTCATTAGCCCGATGGTATCAGACTTCTTTTTCGAGGCAACAGTATCGATCAGGCGATATCCCCGTCCTCGAGTCACCGTCATTTCCATATCCAGTTTGGCACCAGACAAAAGCTGTGCGATAACGTAATCGCGATCGACGATCTCAACGTCATGCGGCAATTCAATGTCAGCAGCAGTGACCAGGCACGGTCCTTGCTTTTTCAAAATCAAAGTCGCTTCGTCACGTTCCTTGCCTACCATCTTGATCGCAAGATTCTTCAGGTTCATCAATATCTCGATGACCTCTTCGCGAACACCTTCGAGCACGGTAAATTCGTGCAGCGCACCATCAATCTTCACTTCTGTAATTGCCGCACCGGGCATAGAAGACAAAAGAATTCGACGAAGTGCATTGCCGATAGTATGTCCGAATCCCCGTTCCAGTGGCTCGAGCGTCACCTTGGCGCGAGTTGCACTGACATTGTCAATCTTGATTGTATGCGGAGTTAAAAATTCTTCTACGTCGTACATGAAATCTCTTTGTAATCTGTGGTATTAAGTGTTATTTCGAATAGTAACCGATGACCAGTGTTTCATCGATATCCTCAGGCAAATCTTCTCGTTCCGGCAAAGACTTGAAAACACCTCCAAAATTTGAAGTGTCCATGTCAATCCAGGACGGAAAACCGATCTGCTGAGCTATGTCTAATGAATGAATAATGCGGTCCTGTGTTCGGCTCTTGTCGCGAATCTGAACATGGTCACCTGGTTTGATTTCGTATGACGCAATGTTCACTCGCTTTTTGTTGACTTCGACCGCATTGTGATTTACCAGCTGCCGAGCCTCTGCACGCGTGGAACCGAATCCCATCCTGTAGACAACATTGTCCAAACGGGCTTCGAGGATCTGCAGCAATACTACACCTGTAGAGCCTTGTCTTCTTGATGCTTCGTGAAAATGACGCCGAAACTGTTTTTCCATCACTCCATAAGTACGTCGAAGCTTTTGTTTTTCCCGCAGCAGTCTGCCATAGACTGTCACACGAGGTCGCCTTGCAGTCGCTTTTTGTCCTGGAGTCTTATCGAAACGGCACTTTTCTTTGAGTGATTTAAATCCGCGTCGCTTGAGTCCCAAATCAACTTGCTCGCGACGCGCTAATTTACAAGTCGGTCCTGTATATCTAGCCATCTTTTCGTATCCTGTTAAACCCGTCGGCTTTTTGGTGCCCGACAACCGTTGTGCGGGATCGGTGTTACATCTGTGATCTGACTGACTTCCAGTCCGGCATTGTTTAAAGCTCTAACCGCCGAATCGCGTCCGGGACCGGGGCCGCACACCTCAACTTCGATGTATCTCATGCCCATATCCATCGCTGCTTTTGCACAGTCTTCTGATGCTGTCTGAGCTGCAAATGGTGTGCTCTTTCTTGAACCTTTAAAGTCCATCTTGCCGGCGGTTGACCAGCAAAGTACATTGCCTTGTCTGTCACTGATCGTCACAATCGTGTTGTTGAACGTCGCGTGAATATGTGCAATGCCTTCAGAGACACTGCGTTTGACTTTCGCTTTTCGTTTTCTAGTTTTAGGTTTTGCCACGTTTACACCTTATTTTCGAATGGGCCGTCTCGGGCCTTTCCGTGTTCTGGCATTGGTCGATGTTCGCTGTCCTCGAACCGGCAGTCCCCGCCTGTGTCGAATTCCGCGATAACATCCCAAATCCATCAGTCGTTTGATATTCATCGACACTTCTCTGCGCAAATCACCTTCGATCTTGAATTTAGCAACTTCACTGCGAAGTTTTTCCGCATCACTTTCCGATAAATCTCGTACCTTTGTTACCGGATCTATCTGCGCACCAGCACAAATGTTCTCGGCTGTGCGCACACCAATTCCGTAAATTGATGTCAACGCAATTCGAATGTGCTTATGCGTAGGTAAATTAATCCCTGCTATACGCGCCAACTTAATTCTCCCTGATTAGCGATTGTTCAAACATTATCTGGCTATAACCGACTGAAGCTCTATCCTTGTCGCTGCTTGTGGCGCGGATCAGAACTACAGTCAACTCGCAGCACTCCGTTGCGCTTGTAAATTCTGCAGTTTCTACAGATTTTCTTTACTGAAGCTCTTACTTTCATCGTTGCACCTGTTACATTGCCTAGCGTGTTATACCCAGACCACCGGAAACCGAAGACTTCTTCAGTAGACTCTCATACTGTCTTGACATCAGGTGCGACTGGACTTGTCCAATAAGATCCAGCATCACCACCACAATAATCAGCAGCGACGTTCCACCGAAGTAAAACGGCACGCTCCACTGAACGACTAGAAACTCTGGAATCATACAAACAACAACCAGGTAGATTGCTCCGGCTAAAGTCAATCGAGACACGACGCCGTCTATATACTTGATCGTCTGTGACCCTGGTCTTACCCCGGGGACAAAAGCCCCTGATTTTTTCAAATTGTCAGCCATGTCTTTCGGACTGAAAACCAACGCAGTATAAAAGAAACAGAAAAACACAATCAAAGCCGAATACAGCAGCATGTAAATTGGTTGACCCGGTCCGATACTCGTAGATATATCCTGCAGCCACCCCATTCCTTCAGTTTGCCCGAACCAGCTGCCAAGACTGACTGGAAACAAAATAATGCTTGATGCAAAAATCGGAGGAATCACACCTGACATATTTATTTTCAGTGGCAAATGACTGGTCTGTCCAGCCAGCATCTTTCTGCCTTGTTGCCTCTGAGCATAGTTGACTGTGATCCTTCTTTGACCTCGTTCGAAAAACACCACACAACCGGTGACGAAAATCGCACCAACAAACAACACCAATACACCGATCGGTGTAAATGCACCGGTTCTTGCCAGCTCTAATGTACCAGCCACCGCAGATGGAAGTCCTGCGACGATGCTGGCAAAAATCAACAAAGAGATACCATTGCCGATACCGCGTTCTGTCGTTTGCTCACCAAGCCAGACCAGAAACATTGTTCCGGTAACCAGACTTGCAACTGTCGTCAGTTTAAATCCAATGCCTGGGGTGAGCACGACAGCACTCCCACCGGCGACCTGTCCTTCGATTGCAATAGCAATTCCAAGGCCCTGAAACGTCGCAAGAAGCACCGTTCCGTAACGGGTGTATTCGGTAATTTTCCTGCGCCCTGACTCACCTTCTTTTTTCAACTGTTCCAATTGCGGGATAACCGCACTCATCATCTGCATAATGATTGAAGCAGAAATATAAGGCATCACTCCCAAGGCAAAGATAGAAAGCCTTGATAGCGCACCGCCGGAAAAAACATTAAAAATATCAACAATCGACCCGCGAGTCTGTTCGAAAAGCGCTGCCACTGCGACAGGATCGACACCTGGGACCGGAATGTGTGTGCCAAACCGAAACACGACCATTGCACCGAGAATGAACAGAATTCGCATTCTCAGTTCGCTTAAGGTTCCCAGATTCGGAAGCCTGCGGGATGGTTTCGGCGCAGCCATCGAACTATTCCTCTACCACACCATTTGCCGCTTGAATCGCCGCAAGCGCGCCGCGCGACACGCGAATGCCTTTAACAGTTACTTTGGCAGACAGCTCACCGCGAGCAATAATTTTTGCGTGTTGGGCTTTGGCCGCAACCAGCTTGTGTTTTTTCAGCAATTCCAGGTCAACCACCTGATCCGCAAAACGCTGCAAATCACCCGTTCTCACTTCACCTGTCAGCCCTGCCTTTCGAGATTGAAACCCGCGCTTTGGCAACCGACGCTTGATCGGCATCTGGCCACCTTCAAATCCGGCGCGTACACCGCCTCCGGAGCGAGAATTCTGCCCCTTGTCACCGCGTCCGCAAGTGCTTCCGCGATTTGATCCTGCACCGCGTCCGACTCGCCTGCTGGCTGGGCGGGCACCCGGTGTACTATGTAATACGATTTGCGCTTCCATTACTGAACCGTTTCGTGTTCTACAAGATAAGATACTTTGTTAATCATCCCTCGCACCGCTGGAGTATCTTCCAGTATCCGCGAGTGATTGATGCGGCGCAATCCCAACCCCTGCACACAGGCTTTGTGAGATTTCAGCCGTCCGTTAACGCTTTTTTTCAGCGTTACCCGAACTTTTCCTTTTGCCTTTGCATTCATGACTTATTCAACCGGCTGCAAGAATTAAAAAACTTGAAAAACAGTTTTTGAACGTTTTTGAGCAATTTCCTGCGGACTTCGAATGCCAGTCAAACCGTCAATTGTTGCTCTTGCCACATTGATCGCATTTGTTGTTCCAATGACCTTCGCCAATACGTCTTCAACACCTGCGGACTCAAATATCAAACGCATCGTGTCACCTGCGATAATCCCGGTTCCTTTTGATGCCGGTCGCATGACTACTTTCGCTGCTCCGTGACGTCCCACGACAGGATATTGCAAGGTTCCGTCTTTGAGATGAATGCGAACCATGTTTCGTTTCGCATTGTCGAACGATTTCTGTGCCGCCAGCGGCACTTCCCTCGCCTTACCCATTCCGATTCCGACTTTGCCGTTTCCATCGCCTACCACAGTCAATGCAGAGAAGCCGAATATCCTTCCGCCTTTGACCACTTTGGCTACGCGGCGCACATGAATCAACTGCTCTTTTAATTCTGATTCTGAATGACGATCCTGTTCTGCTAATGCCATATCACAAGTATCCTGTTTTAAATTGCCAAGCCGGCTTGTCTGGCAGCATCTGCCAGAGCTTTCACCCGCCCGTGATAACGATGGCCAGAGCGGTCAAATCCGACGGAATCGATTTTCGATTCTTTCGCCCGCTCTGCAATGCGAGTGCCAACTAACTTGGCCGCTTCCATATTGCCGCCGTAACGGACTTCGCTGCGAATGTCCGCTTCGATGGTCGAAGCGCTTGCAAGTGTTTTTGCACCGTCTGCGCTGATAATCTGGGCATAAATATGCTGTGCTGTGCGATGCACACACAATCGGTTTTTACGCAGCACTTTAAGCCGCGCACGCGCTTTTTGCGCTCTTCGCAATCTTCTTGATCTTTTATCGCTCATGTCTGTCTACGCCACGCTCTTGGCCTGTTTTCTTCTAATGCGTTCATTTGCGTAACGCACACCCTTGCCTTTGTACGGCTCTGGCGGGCGCATTCTTCGTATATCTGCTGCAACCTGCCCGACCTTTTGCTTATCAATTCCGTTGACTGCAACTTCAACCTGTGAACTGGACTCAGATTTGATCTGAAACGTTACATTTTCCGGTGCAACATACTTGATCGGATGCGAAAAGCCTAATGACAAATCGATTTCAGACCCTGCCGCTTTTGCCCGGTAGCCCGTTCCAACCAGTACAAGATCCACTTGATATCCTGTATTGACGCCGACAATCATATTATTGATCAGTGAGCGCATGGTCCCGGACATTGCACGTGACTTGATGCTCGAATTTCTCGCCTCTACGCTGATAATTCCATCTTGTTCAGTCACTTTGACCAAAGTATTCAGTTTCATATCCAGGTTTCCCTGCGGTCCGCTAACAGCGATGCTGCCACCGCTGATATCGACTTTTACTCCGCTGGGAATTGGGATAGGTTCTTTAGCTACTCTCGACACAACTTCAATCTCCGGTCACGATACGGTACAAATGACCTCACCGCCGACGCCTAATGTTTTAGCCTGCTTTGCCGTCATCACTCCTTTGGAGGTCGACACAATGGCAATGCCAAGCCCGCCGTTGACCACTGGAAGATCGTCAATACTACGATAAACCCGCCGTCCCGGCTTGCTAACTCGATGAATTGACTCAACAACGCTCTTTCCGCGGTAGTATTTCAGCGAAATTCGCAACTGGCTTTTATCCGATTCGTTTTCTTCTGAAAACTCCCGAATATAGCCCTCGTCTTTGAGCACCTGAGCAATATGCTTTTTGATACGCGACGCCGGCATGACTACCTCAGAGTGGTCTGCACTGCCGCCGTTTCGAATCCGGGTCAACATATCCGCGATTGGATCAGTCATCGCCATAAAGTTAATTTCTCCCAAATATCCTGTCAATCATCAAATCTGTTCAAGCGCAGCCGAGCATCACCAACTTGCTTTGGTGACTCCCGGAGCCTGCCCTTCCATAATCACTTCACGCAGCTTGTTTCTACTCAAGCCAAAGCGTCTGTAATACCCCCGAGAACGGCCTGTCAGACCGCATCGGTTTCTCAAACGCGAGGCGCTGCCATCGCGCGGCATCTTTTGCAACGCCATCATTGCATCCATCCGCTGCTCCATCGTCAGATCGGGGCTGCAGATGCTTTTTTTCAGCGCTTTACGGCGCTCGGAATGATTCTTTACCATTCGCTCCCGTTTTGCCTGTCGGGCCAGTACTGATTTTCTCGCCATATCTAATTCTGCCTCAACGGAAAGTTGAATCCGCGCAAAAGCGCGTCTGCTTCCTCATCGCTTTGAGCTGATGTGGTAATCGTTACATTCATTCCGCGAATCGTATCCACATTGTCATAATTGATTTCAGCAAACACGATCTGCTCTTTGATGCCAAACGAGTAGTTTCCTCGTCCGTCAAATGATTTCGCCGGCAATCCGCGAAAATCCCGTGTTCTGGGAATAGCAATCGATATCAACCGATCAAGAAATTCATACATTCGCTTTCTTCGCAATGTCACCATGCAGCCAATTTCGAAACCTTCGCGAATCTTAAATGCTGCAATTGCACGCCGTGCCTTGGTGACAACAGGTTTTTGTCCCGCGATCAGTTCCATGTCATTGCAAGCGTTGGTGATCATGTTCTTGTCTTTCTTAGACAATGCATCGCCAAGTCCCATGTTCAACGTAATCTTTTCGATCTTTGGCACTTGCATCGGATTGTCATAACCGAACTTTTCTCTCAGTTCGGGAAACACCGTGTTGCGATAGTGGCTTTCAAGCCTGGTCAATTCGCTCATCTTACGATCATCCCATTAATACTTCTTCGTTCGACTTGAAGTAGCGCACCTTGGTTCCGTCTTCCAAATACCTGAAGCCGACGCGGTCAGCTTTGCCGGTAGCCGGATTAAACAGAGCCAGATTCGACAGTTCAATGTATGCTTCTTTCGAGACAATTCCACCGGTCTGACCCGCGTTGGGGTTTGGCTTGGTGTGCTTTTTCACCAAATTGATGTCATTGACCTTGGCGCGTTTGCCATCTGGGGAAATAGTCAGTACATCCCCTCTTTTGCCGCGATCTTTACCGGCAATGACAATCACTTCGTCTCCTTTTTTTATCTTGTTCATTTCAAGCGTTAAATAACTTCAGGTGCAAGCGAAACAATTCGCATAAATTTTTCAGTGCGCAGTTCCCGGGTGACAGGACCGAATATTCTGGTTCCTACCGGCTGCAGCTGAGCGTTTAGCAAAACGACTGCATTGCGATCAAAACGAATCAACGAACCATCAGGACGTCTTACGCCTTTTCTTGTTCGCACAACCACTGCAAAGAACACTTCCCCTTTGCGCACGCGGCTATTGGGAATCGCTTCTTTGATCGCGATTCGAACGACATCTCCAATCCCGGCGTAACGTCTTTTCGAACCACCGAGGACCTTAATGCACTGAACTCGCTTTGCGCCGCTGTTGTCTGCGACATCAAGCATGCTTTGCATTTGAATCATTTTGATCTCACCTCTTTAGTTCACGCAGATCCGCTTTCTAATACTTCGACCAAACGCCAACTTTTCATCTTCGAAATCGGCCGACATTCCTGAACCAGCACCTTGTCATTGATGCTGCACTCGTTTTGTTCGTCGTGTACATACAGTTTGGTAAATTTCTTGACATATTTACGATACAGCGGATGGGCGACTTTTCTTTCGACAACCACCGTTACCGTCTTGTCCATTTTTGCACTGACTACGACACCCGAAATGGTGCGGGCATTGCCGTTTGTCTTTTGATTTATTTCATTCACTGTTCGATTTCTCATTGAGCACTGTCTTGATTCGCGCAATATCTGCTCGCATCTCCTTGAACTTTGCGGTATTGGCATACTGTCCAGTGCGATACTGAATACGCGTGTCGAATTGAGTTCGCCGCAACTGCACCAACTCGTCTTTCAACTCTTGAGCTGACTTACCGCGAAGTTCCTTCACATCAAGCATCACACACCCTGCCTTTTTGCAAAAGTTGTTTGAACCGACAGTTTTGCCGCGGCGCGCCGAAACGCTTCTCTGGCCATAGTCTCGGTTACACCCTCGATTTCATAAACCACGTGTCCTGGCTTTGTGACAAAAACCCAGTACTCCGGATTTCCTTTTCCTTTTCCCATTCGCACTTCCAGTGGCTTTTTCGACACTGGTTTGTCCGGGAATATTCTGATCCACAACTTGCCGCCTCTTTTGACATAACGGTTGATCGCTCGTCGTCCAGCTTCTATCTCTCGCGAAGTAATTCGCCCTCGCGTGGTCGCCTTCAATCCGTATTCTCCAAAACTGACCAGATTGCCGCGCGTCGCTACGCCGCGGTTGCGTCCTTTTTGCTGCTTTCTGAATTTTGTACGTTTTGGCTGTAACATCTTTTCTTAACTAATTGATCTGTTAGCTGTCACTTGCAGCGGTCTTGTCAGACTCCGGCCTTGCCTCTTTGTAGACTTCACCGGTAAATATCCACACTTTTACCCCGATAACGCCGTAGGTAGTATGCGCTTCGGCCAGGCCGTAATCAACATTGGCTCTGAAAGTATGAAGCGGCACGCGTCCTTCTCGATGCCACTCGGTTCTTGCGATCTCCGCGCCATTGAGCCTGCCTGCTATCATCACCTTTACCCCAAGCGCACCGACTCGCATTGAGTTTTGCACTGCGCGACGCATTGCACGGCGGAACATAATGCGTTTTTCAAGCTGCTGGCAAACCGATTCTGCAACCAGTTTGGCATCAAGATCCGGCTTTCTGATTTCCTCTACGGAAACCGATACCGGAGCGCCGTTCATATCCGTTAGCTGCTGTCGCAATCTAGCGATATCCTCACCTTTTTTGCCGATCACGCTTCCGGGCCTGGACGTGTAGATCACAACCCGCATATTTTCTGCCGGTCTTTCAATTGCGATGTCACTGACACCGCCGGCATGAGCGAGCTGCTGTCGAATGTGCTTTCGCACTTTCAAGTCTTCCAGCAGGTTCTGAGCATAGTCTGTACCAGTCGCATACCATTTTGAAGACCATTCAGAAGATATACCCAGGCGAATTCCAACAGGTTGAACTTTTTGACCCATAACTTATTCCTTTTTGTCCGCTACCACAACCGTGATATGACAGTTGCGCTTTAATATCCGATTTGCGCGCCCTCGTGCTCGAGCCTTGATTCTCTTCATTGGCTTGCCTTCATCCACGTAGGTCTCATATACGATCAAATCATCAATATCAGCATTGTTATTGACCTCAGCGTTTGCGATCGCTGAATCCAGTGTTTTCAGCATGAATCGAGCCGCTTTTTTGGTACTGTAGCTCAAGACATCACGCGCCTGTTCCACTGGCAGACTGCGAATCTGGTCAGCCACCAGCCGACACTTGTATGGCGATAATCTGTTATGACGGGATACTGCTCTGACTTGCATCAAAATATCTCCTATTTAACCTTTCGGTCTCCCGCATGCACGCGAAATGTGCGAGTCGGTGCAAACTCACCGAGTTTATGCCCCACCATGTTCTCTGTCACCAGTACCGGAACATGATGCTTGCCATTATGCACTGCGATCGTCAATCCGATAAAGTCTGGCATTATTGTCGAGCGCCGCGACCATGTGCGAATAGGCTGGCGCATGTTTTTTTCTTTCGCCTCTTTGACTTTTGCCCACAAAAAGTGGTCTACAAAGGGGCCTTTTTTAACTGACCTGCTCATAACAATTTCCGTTCAAATTACCTTCGTTTCTTCGCTCGTCTGATGATCATGTCATCGGTTCGTCGATTGCGACGCGTACGGTATCCTTTCGTCGGCACGCCCCACGGAGAAACCGGATCGCGGCCTCCTGAGGTTTTCCCTTCACCACCGCCATGGGGGTGATCGACCGGGTTCATGGCGACTCCTCTGACAGTTGGACGAATTCCGCGCCAGCGTTTTGCACCTGCCTTGCCAAGCTTGCGCAAGCCGTGTTCCTCATTGCCTACTTCACCTATGGTGACTCTGCAATTGATGTTGATCCTGCGCACTTCGCCTGAGCGCATTCGAATCAAGGCATACTTGCCTTCCTTGCCTAAAAACTGCGCACTGGCACCGGCTGATCGAGCGATCTGTGCACCCTTGCCAGGTTTCATCTCTATGCAGTGAACCGTTGTACCAACCGGCACATGGCTCAAGGGCAAGGTGTTGCCAGGTCGAATCGGAGCCGTTGTTCCCGAGATCACTTGCGCGCCGATTTTCATTCCCTTAGCAGCGATGATGTAGCGTCTTTCGCCATCAGCATACAAGAGCAAAGCAATATTCGCACTTCTGTTCGGGTCGTATTCGATACGCTCTACTTTCGCCGGAATTTCATCCTTATCCCGTTTGAAATCAATCAAGCGGTAAAGTCGTTTGTGCCCGCCGCCTCGATGTCTTACCGTAATGCGTCCGGCATTGTTGCGCCCGTTAATTTTTCTGGCGCTTTCAACCAATGAACGATGAGGGCGATCGCGGGATAAACCGGGATCGACCACTGTGACCATCCCGCGGCGGCCAGGCGTTGTCGGTTTTTGTTTAACCAGTGCCATCAGTCAAATCCCTTACGCTTCAACTTGCTGAGTAAAATCAATGTCATCATCTGCATGCAGTCG
Organism: Arenicellales bacterium; assembly: GCA_965214785.1. Taxonomy (GTDB): domain Bacteria; phylum Pseudomonadota; class Gammaproteobacteria; order Arenicellales; family JAJDZL01; genus JAJDZL01. The sequence continues at coordinate 940,041 of OZ243975.1, forward strand.
TACAAATGCCACTTTGCGGTCCAGTTGCTTTCCAAGCTGAAATTTGAACCGTTTTGTTTTGCCTTTTCGATTGAGCATCTGCACCGACACCACCCTGACGTTGTATATTCCTTGCACGGCTTGTTTGACTTCCGATTTAGTCGTTGCCTTTGCAACCTCGAAAACGGCCTGATTGTGTCGTTCCGCAATTCTGGTGCTTTTTTCCGAGATAACCGGATAACGAATTATTTGGTACATTCGCTCTTTGTTCATTGCAGCGCCTTTTCAATACTTTTCACGGCTTCTACAGTCATCAGCAGTTTTTTACAATCGACTGCTTGCGCAGGATTGAGCATAGTCGGAGCGATGACGTTGACATTGGGTATGTTGCGCGTCGCAAGATGCAAATTTTCATCAACCTGTTCGGCGACAATAAGCGCTGAGCGACAATCCATTTGCTCCAACCGCTCAGCCATTTCCTTTGTTTTGGGTGATTCAAACTGCAAATCATTGACAACTATAAGCCTGCCGCGCCTAAGCAGTTCTGAGAGAATCGATCGCATCGCCATTCGGTGGGACTTGCGATTGACTTTCTGCGAGTAATCGCGTGTAGATGCAGCAAATGTCTGACCGCCACTTCGAAAAAGCGGAGAGCTGCGTGTTCCGGCTCTCGCTCTGCCAGTGCCTTTTTGCCGATAAGGCTTAGCGCCGCCGCCTCTGACTGCGGATCGGTTTTTCTGTGCAGCCGTACCGGCACGGCCGCCCGCCCGATAGGCAACTGCCACCTGATGCACAAGTGTGTTATTAAATTCGATGCCAAACACCGAATCGGCAACATCAATCGCTTCTAGAGCATTGCCGCTGGTGTCTATAACGTTCAATTGCATGACTCGTCAGTCCTGTTGTGTCTGTGCTGATTTTTTCATTTTCACCGCATTGGTAACGATGACATCAGATTGCCCTGCGCCAGGTATCGACCCTTTAATCAGCAGCAAGGCCCGTTGCTCGTCGATCTTGGCAACTTCCAGATTTTGCTGCACCCGTTTTACATTTCCTGAATGTCCTGCCATTTTCTTGCCGGGAAACACTCTGCTCGGCGTCTGATTCTGCCCGATTGAACCGGCCTTTCGATGCGCTTTCGAGTTACCATGTGTTGCACGGCCGCCGCCGAAGCCATAGCGCTTCATCACACCGGTGAATCCTTTTCCGTTAGACACACCGCACACGTCAACCTTGTCGCCTTGACTGAAATGCGTGACATCAATCTGATCACCGACGTTATAGCCTGCAGCGATTTGGGGTGAAACCCGAAACTCCCACAACCCGCGGCCTGGTTTGACTCCAGATTTTTCAAAGTGTCCCCGAGTCGGTGAATTGACTTTCTTATCTGAGCCTTCACCAGTGGTTACTTGAATCGCACAATACCCGTCTTTCTCTACGCTCTTGATAGAAGCGATGTAGTTTGGCTGCACTTGCACAACCGTGACAGGTACAGAAGCTCCGCTTTCTGTAAATACCCGAGTCATCCCCAGCTTTGTTCCAATTACACCTGTTGCCATAATTCAGTTCAATCGTTGCATGTCTTAATTAACGCAGTTTGATTTCAACATCCACACCCGACGGCAAGTCCAGCTTCATCAATGCATCAATGGTTTTATCAGTCGGTTCGACTATGTCCATGATTCTCTTGTGCGTTCGAATCTCAAACTGATCCCGCGCCTTTTTATCCGCATTCGGAGAACGAAGCAGCGTATAACGCTCAATTCGTGTCGGCAAGGGAATCGGTCCTCGTACAACCGCTCCGGTTCGTTTCGCAGTTTCGACAATTTGCAGTGCAGAACTGTCAATCGAGCGGTGATCGAAAGCCTTCAGGCGAATTCGAACCTTCTGCTGTTCGGTTAGTTTTGCCGCTGCGGTTGCCATTATTCAATTACTCCAAGAATCGCCGAAACGTTATTTCAATATTTTGCTAACGACACCGGCGCCAATGGTGCGTCCACCTTCGCGTATCGCAAAGCGTAGACCCTCTTCCATTGCAATCGGCTTGATCAACCGCCCCGTCAAATGCACATTGTCTCCAGGCATCACTACCCGCACATCATCAGGCAACTGAACCATTCCGGTTACATCGGTCGTGCGAAAATAAAACTGCGGACGATAGCCAGTCGTAAAGTGCTTGTTGCGCCCACCTTCTTTTTCGCTTAACACATACACCTCAGCCTCAAACTCAGTGTGTGGCGTAATGGATCCGGGCTTCGACAATACCTGACCGCGCTCGACTTCGTTTTTCTTCGTCCCACGCAGCAATATCCCAACGTTGTCGCCAGCTCGACCTTCATCAAGCAACTTGCGAAACATCTCAACCCCAGTCGCTACCGTCTTCGCTGTATCGCGAAGGCCAACCATCTCTACTGTCTCGCCTACCTTGACAATGCCTCGCTCAACCCGACCGGTTACCACCGTACCGCGTCCGGAGATCGAAAACACATCTTCAATCGGCATCAGAAAATCACCGTCAACCGCTCGCTGCGGCTCAGGAATATAAGAATCCAGCGCCTCGGCCAATCGGATAATCGACTCTTCAGCCAAATCTCCACCGCTGCCTTCAAGCGCCTGTAACGCAGACCCCACTACTACCGGCGTGTCATCACCAGGGAAATCATATTCATTTAACAACTCCCGAACCTCTAACTCCACCAACTCAAGAATCTCTTCGTCATCTACCGTATCGGCTTTGTTCAGATACACCACAATATGCGGCACCCCAACCTGACGGGCCAACAGCACGTGCTCGCGGGTCTGCGGCATCGGTCCGTCCATCGCCGATACCACCAATACCGCCCCGTCCATCTGTGCTGCTCCCGTAATCATGTTCTTGACATAATCCGCATGACCCGGACAGTCTACGTGCGCATAATGACGGTTCTCAGTCTCATACTCAACGTGTGCGGTCGCAATCGTGATCCCGCGCTCGCGCTCTTCAGGCGCATTGTCGATATCATCAAACGCCTTGACCTCACCGCCGTAACGTTCCGACAACACTCGCGTAATTGCCGCCGTCAGCGTTGTCTTGCCATGGTCTACGTGACCAATCGTCCCCACGTTTACGTGAGGTTTCGTACGCTCAAATTTCTCTTTCGCCACTTTAGTCTACTCTTTGCTTTGCTTAACTGAAGGTTCAAAAAAAGTCTCAAACGAGTCTGTTAACTCGCCATTTTCAATACAACACCGGCTTCCTGTGCGGAAACAGGCATATAGGCATCAAACTCCATTGAATAAGTCGCCCGACCCTGAGTCAGCGAACGCAATGAAGATACATAGCCGAACATCTCGCTCAACGGCACCCGGACCTGGATGACTTTTCCGCTTGCGACATCTTCAACCTGTTCGATAATGCCTTTTCTCGAATTCAAATCACCGGTAACTGATCCTAAAAATTCCCGCGGTGTCACCACTTCGACGGCCATAAACGGCTGCAGCAACTGCGGTTTTGCACGCACCGTGGCATCTCTGAACGCCTGTGTTCCTGCTACCCGAAAGGCCTGCTCTGAAGAATCAACCTCATGGTACGACCCATCATATAGCGTGACTTTCACATCAACAACCGGGTATCCCGCAACAACTCCGGAACTCATGGCATCTTCGATGCCTTTTCTGACTGCAGGGATGTATTCTTTGGGAATCACTCCGCCGACGATTTCGCTGACGAATTCAAATCCCTCTCCGCGAGCCAACGGCTCAATGCGAATGCACACGTGCCCATACTGACCGCGACCACCGGTTTGGCGCACGTGGCGGGTTTCCTGATCGACACCCATCGTAATCGTCTCGCGGTAAGCCACCTGCGGCCTGCCTATGTTGGCATCCACCTTAAACTCCCTGCGCAAGCGGTCGATAATAATTTCAAGGTGCAATTCACCCATGCCAGATACGATTGTCTGTCCGGATTCCGGATCTGTTCGAACCCTGAACGACGGGTCTTCTTTCGACAGCTTGCCCAAAGCAGTCGATAAACGGTCTTCGTCCGCTTTGGTTTTCGGCTCAACCGCCTGAGCTACAACCGGCTCTGGGAATTCCATTCTTTCAAGAGCGATTTCGGCGTTTTTCTCGCAAATTGTGTCACCGGTCGATACGTTTTTCAGACCTACTGCAGCAACAATGTCACCGGCGCGTATTTCCTTAATTTCAACCCGGTCATTGGCATGCATCTGCAGCAGTCGACCGATTCTTTCTTTTTTCGAATTCGAGACATTGATAACCGAATCGCCTGAACTCGCAACACCGGAATAAGCGCGGATAAACACAAGCTGCCCCACAAACGGGTCAGTCATAATCTTAAACGCAAGACCAGCGAATTTTTCTTTATCGTCAGGGCGCCTGATCGCAGTTTCACCACTTTGCGCATCCACGACTCCTTCTACTGGAGGCACGTCCGTGGGATTGGGCAAAAAATCGATTACGGCATCGAGCAGCAACTGCACACCTTTGTTTTTAAAGGCTGAACCGCATAAAACCGGAACGATTTCATTGCGTACTGTTCTTTCTCGAATCCCTTGACGAATCTGGTCTTCATCAAGCGTTCCACTTTCCAGCCAGGTATTCGTTAAATCATCATTTGCATCAGCTGCAACTTCAATGAGTGTTTCGTGCATTTGTTCGGCTCTTTCACGCAGATGCTCTGGTATCTCTTCGGTGTGATAACGCGCACCCATAGTGGCATCATCCCAATACCAGGCTTTCATCGAAATCAAATCTACGATTCCACTGAATTTTTCCTCTGCACCAATCGGAAGCTGCAATGTGATCGTGTTTGCGCCAAGATATTTTTTTGTCTGCCCGATGACATTGTCAAAATCCGCACCCATTCGGTCCATTTTGTTGACAAAAATCATTCGCGGCACTCTGTAGCGGTCAGCCTGCCTCCAAACCGTCTCGGTTTGCGGCTCAACTCCACCGACAGCACACAGCACAGTGACCGCACCGTCAAGCACACGCAGTGACCTTTCGACTTCAATGGTAAAGTCAACGTGACCGGGCGTGTCGATAATATTGATACGGTGCTCATCAAAATTGCGCCGGGCGCCGTTCCAGAAACATGTAGTCGCCGCAGACGTGATGGTTATGCCGCGTTCTTGCTCCTGCTCCATCCAATCCATGACCGCATTGCCGTCATGCACTTCGCCGAGCTTGTGCGAAATACCTGTATAGAACAGTATCCGCTCAGTCGTAGTCGTCTTACCCGCATCAATATGTGCCATGATGCCGATATTGCGATAATTTTGCAATGGCGTTTTTCTAGCCATAACTTCTTAAGTATCCGTATCTTTGAATTAATAGCGAAAATGCGAAAACGCTTTATTGGCTTCCGCCATCCGATGCGTGTTCTCGCACTTTTTGAAAGCCTCACCGGATTTGCCCGAAGCCTCCATCAATTCCGCTGCCAGACGAAGTGCCATGGATTTCTCCCGGCGCTTGCGCGCAGCTTCAATAATCCAGCGTATCGCCAATGCATTTCGGCGCGCCGGACGCACTTCGATTGGCACCTGGTAGGTGGCTCCGCCGACTCTTCGGCTTTTGACTTCGACAACAGGGCGGACATTTTCCAGCGCCATTTCAAACACCTCTAACGGCCTGCCTTTGCCCCGTTCAGTAATCGTATCGAACGCGTCGTATAGAATTTTCTCGGCAACAGACTTTTTTCCGTCCAACATCAACGCGTTGACAAATTTTGCCACCGTGACCTCGTGATACTTGGGGTCTGGAATAATCTTTCGTTTAGGAACCAGTCGTCGCCTTGGCATTGTTCATTCCGATTCAGTGTAATTTACAAAATATTGATTCAGGCTCGAGGTCGCTTTGCGCCGTATTTCGATCGACCCTGACGACGGGCATCGACGCCTGAGGCATCCAGCGCACCGCGCACGGTGTGATAACGCACACCAGGGAGGTCTTTGACTCTTCCGCCTCGGATCAGCACCACAGAGTGCTCTTGGAGGTTGTGCCCCTCACCGCCGATGTAAGTCGTTACTTCATAACCGTTTGTCAACCGAACACGTGCAATCTTGCGCAAAGCAGAATTGGGTTTTTTCGGTGTTGTTGTATACACCCGTGTACATACCCCCCGCTTTTGCGGGCAAGCTTCCAAAGCCGGTACATTTGACTTTTTGACCTGCTTTTTTCTTGGCTTGTTTACAAGTTGATTGATTGTTGGCATAACTTCCTATACGGCGTAAACCGCCACCTATTGCCTCGAATTTTTCACAATTAAGAAAAGGACAGACCGCACTTGGCCTGTCCTGCTGACACATCGCCGGTAGGCGATAAATCGTTAACTGTTTAATAATATCTCTTATTCAGAGATATTTCAAGAAAAACTTAATGATTTTTGAAAATATTTTCTATCCGTCAAGCCGACGTCCGCCATTGCAACTTAATTGCACATGAAAATCATGATTTGGCAAACTGGGCATTGACATCGTACTGCTCGTCGGTTCCTTCTACGGACACGACCTGCTGCGAATCGTCGCGCGTAACGCTTTCGAACATCTTCGGCAAGTTTTCAGCTTGCTGATTTTCAATTTGACGCTGACGTTTTCGCTCTTCATGATGGACCAATCCAGTCCCTGCCGGTATCAGCCGGCCGACGATAACGTTTTCTTTCAGTCCTCTGAGATTATCCACCTTGCCGCTGACCGATGCATCGGTGAGCACTCGGGTCGTTTCCTGAAACGAAGCTGCCGAAACAAATGACTCGGTCATCAGCGAAGACTTGGTGATGCCAAGCAGCACTCTGACCGCTGAGGCTTCTTCTTTTTGCGGTTCGTCTGGATTGGCTTCGTTTTCCAGTCGGATGTTTTCATTGACTTCCTGGAATGTCGAACGTTCTACCAGTTCACCTGGCAAGTATTTGGTTGAACCGGGATCTTCAACACGAACCTTGCGCAGCATCTGTCTGACAATCACTTCGATGTGTTTGTCGTTGATTGTCACACCTTGCAAGCGGTAGACTTCCTGGACTTCTGCCACAATAAATGCGGTGAGGTCTTCAACACCTTTGAGTTCAAGAATATCGGATGCAACCGGTGCACCATCGACAATCTGATCTCCGCGTTCGACCATTTCTCCGTCGAACACCATAAACGTGCGGCCTTTGGCAATCAGTTCCCTGTGTTCAGCGCCATCAGAATCGGTAATCACCAAACGCACCTTGTCTTTGGTTTCGTCACCGAATGTCACCACACCCGAATGACGGGCGTAAATTGCCGGCTCTTTGGGTCGACGCGCTTCAAACAGATCAACCACACGGGGCAGACCGCCTGTGATGTCACGGGTCGAGTCCAGCTCATGCGGGATTCTTGCTAAAACATCTCCCACCAGTGCGGTTTCACCGGCTTGTGCCAGAATCTGGGCGCCCACTGGAAGCAGATAACGAACCTCGCGGTTGGTGTTCGGCAGCATAATGGTTTCGCCCGACTTGTCGGTCAAACGAATTGCCGGGCGGTCATCGCTGGTGCGAAATTTGGTATCAAGCACAGTCAATATTGTGCGACTTGAATCCGTGTTGTCATCTGACTTGTCAGTCGATTCTGTTACGGTCACGCCGTCGGTAATGTTATCGAGCACGACAACGCCTTCGACTTCGTTGATGATCGGGTGAATATGCGGGTCCCAGCGCGCAACTTCCTGGTCTGGAACAACTGAATCCCCTTCTTTGATAAACAGTTCAGCTCCATACGGCACACGGTAGCGTTCAGCAATGATGCCATTGACGTTAAGAATCTTGATTTCACCAGAACGCGCGGTAACGATATAGTTTCCACGGGAATTGTTGATGTGGTTGATTCCGCTGAATTCCAGCACGCCTTGCGTTTTGACTTTAATGCCTCTTGAAGACTGCTCGCGTTCAGCTACCCCGCCCATATGGAACGTTCTCATTGTCAACTGCGTGCCTGGTTCACCAATGCTTTGTGCTGCGATTACGCCAACCGCCTCACCGCGGTTGACCTGATCACCGCGACCTAAATCCCGTCCATAGCAGCAAGCGCAAATACCAAACTTGGTTTCACAAGTCACCGGTGATCGCACGAACACCTGGTGAATGCTGTTACGCTCGATTAGCTTGACAAGCTGTTCGGTGATCATCTGTCCCGCGGGCACTACAACTTCACCGGTAGATGGGGATTTGAGATCAACCGCAGTCGAGCGGCCAAGAATACGGCTCGCCAGCGGTACCACAATAGCACCGCCTTTGATAAGAGATTCGAGTCGAATTCCGTTTGTTGTGCCACAATCGCTTTCCGCGACCACAAGGTCTTGACACACGTCAATGAGACGACGGGTCAGATACCCTGAGTTTGCTGTTTTCAACGCGGTGTCTGCCAGACCTTTTCTGGCTCCGTGAGTCGAAATAAAGTACTGCAGTACATCAAGTCCTTCGCGGAAATTGGCTTTAATCGGTGTCTCAATGATTGTGCCATCGGGTTTGGACATCAAACCGCGCATTGCAGCGAGCTGGCGGATCTGCGCATGGGAGCCTCGCGCTCCTGAATCGGCCATTACATAGACCGGATTAAATGCAGTCTGCTCGACTTCATTTCCGTCCTGATCGATTACGTTTTCGACGGACAGTTTTTTCATCATCGACTGGGCGACCGTGTCGCTGGCCTGGCCCCAGATGTCTACGACCTTGTTATAGCGCTCACCGGCGGTCACCATCTTGTTCAATGCCTGGCGCTGAACGTCTTCGACTTTCTTGTCCGCCTCATCTAAGATGGCTTGTTTGTCGTCCGGAATCTTGATGTCGTCAACACAAATCGAAATGCCGCCTTTAGCCGCGTAATCGAATCCGATGTACATCAACTGGTCTGCCAGCACGACGGTTTCTTTTAAACCGATATTGCGATAGCTTTCGTTGACAATTTCTGAGATTGAACGTTTGTTGAGCACGCGGTTAAACAAAGTAAATGACATGCCTGCGGGAAGAATTTCCGACAGCAAAGACCGTCCCACAGTGGTATCGTAGAATTTGGTATTTTCTCGCAACTCCGCGTTTTTGTCTTTTTCCCATTCGACAATTTTCACACGTATATCTGCATGCAGTGATACTGCACCGATTTCATAGCAACGTCTGACTTCGGCAACATCCGTAAACACTTTTCCCGACCCTTTGGCGTTTACCGCGTCGCGGGTGAGGTAATACAAGCCAAGAACGATATCCTGCGAAGGCACGATAATCGGTTCACCATTGGCGGGCGACAAGATGTTGTTGGTCGACATCATCAAGGTGCGTGCTTCGATCTGCGATTCGACTGTCAAAGGAACATGTACAGCCATTTGGTCACCGTCAAAATCTGCGTTATACGGCGTGCATACCAGCGGATGAAGCTGAATGGCTTTACCTTCAACAAGTTTCGGCTCAAACGCCTGAATCCCCAGTCGGTGCAAAGTCGGTGCCCGATTAAGCAATACCGGGTGCTCGCGAATCACTTCTTCGAGAATCTGCCACACCAGCGGCAACCCTTCATCAATTGCTTTTTTCGCCCCTTTGATGTTGTTATAACGATCCGGATAGCGTTCGATTAGCCGGGAATACACAAACGGCCTGAACAGCTCCATCGCCATACGAATCGGAATGCCGCATTCATGCAGTTTTAGTGTTGGCCCCACGACAATCACAGAACGTCCGGAGTAATCAACTCGCTTACCGAGAAGATTTTGTCTAAACCGTCCTTGTTTTCCTTTAATCAGTTCGGCCAGAGATTTCAGCTTCTGTTTATTGGCTCCGATAATTGACTTTCCGCGGCGGCCGTTGTCTAAAAGCGCATCGACCGCTTCTTGCAGCATCCGCTTTTCATTTCGCACGATAATTTCAGGTGCGTTGAGATCAAGCAGCCGCTTGAGCCGGTTGTTGCGGTTAATGACGCGGCGATACAGGTCATTTAGATCTGAGGTTGCAAAGCGCCCTGCATCCAACGGAACCAGCGGGCGCAGATCAGGCGGCAAAATTGGCAGCACCTGAAGAACCATCCATTCCGGCTTGTTATCGGAATCAAGAAACGACTCGATCAGTTTCAGGCGTTTGGTCAGTTTCTTGATTTTGGTTTCTGACTTGGTCTTGTCCAATTCTGTGCGCAACTTCACAGTTTCCTGTTCGAAATCTGTGTTGTTAATCAGATCGCGTATGGCTTCTGCACCCATTCGGGCGTCGAATTCATCACCGAACTCCTCGATATGCTGGTGATAGGCTTCTTCACTCAAGCACATTCCAGGTTCCAGTTCTGTTTCCGAATGCGCAGCGACCTTGACAACAATGTATGCTTCGAAATACATCACGCGCTCGATTTGACGAACCGTCAGATCGAGCAGCAGGCCTAGCCTGGATGGCAGGCTTTTCAAAAACCAGATATGTGCAACTGGACTTGCCAGTTCAATATGCGCCATGCGTTCTCGACGCACCTTCGATACGGTGACTTCGACCCCGCACTTTTCGCAAACCACTCCCTGGTGCTTGAGGCGCTTGTATTTTCCACACTGACACTCGTTGTCTTTGATCGGTCCGAATAGTTTTGCGCAAAACAGCCCGTCCCGCTCCGGCTTGAAAGTTCGATAGTTGATTGTTTCTGGCTTTCGAACTTCGCCATAAGACCAACTGCGGATTTTCTCCGGCGAAGCCAGTCCAATCGTAAGTTCATCAAAATCATCCGATTTTCCCGGCCGCCGCATTAGATTCTCTAATTTTCTCATCTGACTACTCTCGTTGTAACTTCTGCAGTACTTGTAATGTTTTGTTTTCTACTTGGACAGTCGCATCTCGACATTCAGTCCAAGAGAACGGATTTCCTTGACCAAGACATTGAAAGATTCCGGCGTGTTTGCCTCCATCCGGTGCGTTCCTTTAACAATATTTTCATAAATTTTCGAACGACCCATGATGTCATCCGATTTAACGGTAAGCATTTCCTGCAATGTATAGGCAGCTCCGTAAGCTTCTAAAGCCCAAACTTCCATTTCACCGAAGCGTTGGCCACCGCCCATGGCTTTTCCACCCAAAGGCTGTTGCGTGACAAGGCTGTATGGACCAGTCGATCGGGCATGCATTTTCTCGTCAACCAAGTGATTGAGTTTCAGCATATACATGTAACCGACTGTGATCGGCCGGTCGAATGCTTCACCTGTACGTCCGTCGTATAAAACTGCCTGTCCGGAAGTTGGCAGCCCGGCAAGTTTTAGCATATCCTTGACTTCTTCTTCCGAAGCGCCGTCAAAAACCGGAGTTGCCATCGGCAAACCGTTTCTGACGTTGTTCGCCAATTCCATAACCTGCTTGGGTTTTAACGATCGCAGCAGTGCTTTTTCCGACTGTGAGGTGTAATACTTTTGCAGCTCAGTTTTCAGTGCTGATGACTTGGTTCCCGAATCAATCATTTCACCGATCTGCCTGCCAATCTCTTTCGACGCCCAGCCCAGGTGGGTTTCAAGCAACTGTCCGATATTCATCCGAGACGGCACACCGAGCGGATTCAAAATAATATCAACCGGAGTTCCATCATCAAGGTGTGGCATATCTTCGATGGGTACAATTTTCGAGATGACGCCCTTGTTGCCGTGTCGTCCCGCCATCTTGTCGCCTGGCTGCAGACGCCGCTTGACAGCGACGAAAACCTTGACCCGTTTCAAAACACCGGTCTTTAGATCGTCACCTTCTTCGAGCTTCTCTTCTTTGCTTTTGAATTCTTCTTCGTATTGATTCTTTTTATTTGCAATTTGATCGCGAATGGATTCAAATCTGCGTGAAACCTCATCATCTCGCACTCGCACTTTGAATATATCGCTGCGCTCAAGACCTTTTAAGTATTCGCCGGTAATCTTCGAGCCTTTTTTCAAGCCATTCGGACCCCCTTCTGCAACTTCGCCTTCGAGTAACATTTCAATACGATCGAATGCTGCGTTTTCTTCAATTCGATATTGATCATTGAGGTTTTTTCTGATTCGGTCGATTTCAAGTTCAATATTGCTCATCGCACGATCATCGCGTTCAATCCCTTCGCGGGTGAACACCTGCACTTCGATTACAGTTCCAGATGTCCCTGAAGGCATTCTCAGCGAAGTATCCTTGATATCAGAAGCCTTGTCTCCGAATATCGCGGTCATCAGCTTTTGTTCCGGAGTCGGCTGTGTATCCCCTTTCGGAGACACCTTACCGACGAGGATGTCGCCAGCATTGACTTCGGCACCTTCAAAGATGATTCCGGACTCGTCAAGTTTTGAGAGCGTCGATTCTGACACGCCTGGAATATCCCGTGTAATTTCCTCTTTGCCCATGCGCGTCTCGCGCGCTTCGATAGAAAGTTCTTCAATATGAATCGTGGTATACACCTCATCTTGAACAAGTCTTTCGGAGATAACGATAGAGTCTTCGAAGTTGTAACCGCTCCATGCCATCAAGGCAACCAGGATATTGCGTCCCAAAGCCAACTCTCCCATATTGGTAGCCGGGCCGTCTGCAATGGTGTCGCCTTTTTCAATCACATCGCCAACCCCGACCAGCGGCCTTTGGTTGATCGTAGTGCTCTGATTGGATCTTCGATACTTGATCAAGTCATAGATATCCACTCCCGAATCCCGATCAGTAGTCTGGTCTTCGTCAACGCGAATCACGATTCTTCCGGCATCAACTGAGTCAACCACACCTCCTCTGACTGCTGACACTGTGGCGCCTGATTCGACTCCGACTGTGCGTTCGGTTCCGGTACCAATCAACGGGGTTTCCGTTTCGATTGTCGGAACAGCCTGTCGCTGCATGTTTGATCCCATCAATGCCCGGTTTGCATCGTCGTGCTCAAGAAAAGGAATACAAGCGGTTGCGATTGAAACAATCTGAGCCGGCGCGACATCCACGTAGTTGATGTCATTGGGCTTCATGAGCTTGAATTCATTTTCCAGCCGACACGGCACCAGTTCCTGCGACTTCTTGTCTTGCGTTGCAGATTTCAGAAGCGTGGGGGCGATGACATATTTGAACTCCTCAATTGCTGACAGATAGTTCACATCCTCTGATTTTTCCGACACCTTGCCTTTTTTCACCATTCGGTAAGGTGTCTCCAAGAACCCGTAGTTATTGATTCTGGCATATACCGCAAGTGAATTGATCAAACCGATATTCGGACCTTCAGGCGTTTCGATCGGGCAGAGTCGTCCGTAGTGCGTAGGATGAACATCCCGCACTTCAAATCCGGCGCGTTCGCGCGAAAGCCCGCCGGGTCCTAAAGCGGTTACTCTGCGCTTGTGCGTCACTTCCGACAACGGGTTGATCTGATCCATGAACTGTGAAAGTTGACTGGAGCGGAAAAACTCCCGTACCACTGCTGACACGGGTTTCGCGTTAATCAGATCCTGTGGTGTCTGTGCCTCCGCATCCGCTCGTCCGAGTTGTTCTTTGACTGCACGCTCGACTCGTCCCAAACCGGTTCGGAACTGGTTTTCGACCAATTCACCAACCGAACGGACACGCCGATTTCCAAGACTGTCGATATCGTCTACATCTTCCTTGCCGTTTTTCACCTTGATCAGGAATTTCATAACGTCAACGATGTCGCGTTTTTCCAGAACATTGGGACCTTCAATACTGTCGCGGCCAAGTCTGCGCGACAACTTCATCCGTCCAACCGCCGAGAGGTTGTAACGGTCATTATTGAAAAACAGGCTTTGAAACAATGCATCGGCAGCTTCTGTGGTAGGTGGGTCACCTGGCCGCATCATTCTGTAAATTCGCTTTCTCGCTTCCTGCGGGCTTGGGTCTCCGTCAATGCGAAGCGTATCTGAAACGAACGGACCACAGTCGATTTCATTGGTGTAAATAGTCTGAAACTCACTGACGCCTGCGAATCGCAGGTTGCGAATTCTATAGCCATCATCATCAAAAAAGTCATTTGCCATCATCACCACAGAATCGTCTGTAATATCCTTTATTTTGACTGGAACTGTGATTTTGTCGATTCCGCAGCTCTTGAGTTTTGCGATTGCAGCTCCTTGTTCGTCGATTTCATCGCCAGCGCTAAGCAGAACTTCACCTGACTCGGGGTCTGCAACATCTTGATTGAATACACGACCGTGAAGATAAGACTCTTCGACAAGCGCTCGCTTGATGCGGGATTTCTTAATCAAATCAGCATGTTGCTGTCCGAACCGCTCGCCTTTTTCCACCAGCACATTATCGTCAAGATCTTTCAATTCAAAATCAAACTTTGTTCCAAGCAGCTTGTCAGTTTGATCGAGAACCAATAAGACTTGATTGTCTTTGTGGAATAAAAACGTTTCACTCACGGCTTTGTCGGGGTCCATCACGATGTCTTTCGCACAAACCCGTCCGGTCAAAAATGATTCAGAGACTTTAAAACGTTTGATTCGAGCCGCTTCAAGTCTCCTTTTGTCGGCATTGTTAATCCTTCTTCCCTTCTCGACGATGACCTGACCTTTAGAGTTGGTGATGTCAAAATCCAGTATTTGTCCAATCATCTTTTCAGGATTGTCCAAATACATGATCAAACTTCCGTTTTTCTCAATTTTGAATGTATCGAAATCGTAAAACTCTTCAAGAATCTGTTCCACATCGTAATCCATTGCACGCAGCAGCAAGGTTGACGGCTCTTTCTTGCGCCGGTCGATTCGCATGTAGAGGTGATCTTTCGCATCGAACTCAAAATCCAACCACGAACCCCAGTACGGAATCACGCGGCAGGTAAAAAGAGGTTTGCCCGAAGAATGGGATTTTCCCTTGTCGTGATCGAAAAACACACCCGGTGAGCGATGCAACTGAGAAACAACGACGCGTTCGGTTCCATTGATAATGAACGACCCGCTTTCGGTCATCAGGGGGATTTCACCCATATAAACGGCCTTGCTGAGCTTGACATCGCGTATCACCCGTTCGCCTTTATTGGCACCCGATGTAATTCGGTCGAAACTAACCAGTTTGAGGTCTGCGCGCAGCGGTGAAGTAAACGTCAACCCGCGCTGACGGCACTCATTTTCGTCGAATTTCGGGGCTTCGAGCTTGTATTGCTCGAACTGCAGTTCCATGCTCTCGTCATGATTAACGATCGGGAACGCAGACAAAAAAGCCGCTTGCAGTCCAATTCTTTGCCGATCTTCGGGTGCTGCATCAGCCTGGAGAAAACTCTTGTACGAGCTTTTTTGAATCTCAAGCAAGTAAGGCACTGGCATGACGTCTGTGCGCTTGCCAAAGTATTTGCGAATCCGTTTTCTTTCAGTAAAGGTGTATTTCATATGAAACAGGCGGCGTTCGGCCGGGGTGAAGTTATTTCGTACACAGCCATACGGGCTTTGCCACCGCAAAGCCGCATATAGACAAAAGACAGATTAATGATGATGTTGACGGTGCTCGATCAGTGAACTGATTACTTGATCTCAGCAGACCCGCCCGCTTCTTCTATTTCCGCTTTAAGTTTTTCTGCGTCTTCTTTTGTCATATCTTCCATGATTGTTGCAGGAGCGCTTTCAGTCAATTCCTTGGACTCTTTGAGGCCAAGACCCGCGGCAGCTCGCACGACTTTAATAACGCTGATTTTGTTGCTACCAATATCGGTAAGGACAACAGAAAATTCGGTTTGTTCTTCAGCAGCTTCGACTTCTGCTTGCGCCTGGGCACCACCGGCACCTGGGGCAACCACAGCAGCTGCTGCCGCAGAAACACCAAACTTGTCTTCAAGATCTTTGATCAATTCAGAAAGATCAAGCACTGACATATCTGAAATGGCTTCAATGATTTCTTGCTTGGAAAGGGACATTTAATTTACTCCGTAGTAAAAATGAATTGAATTCGTGGTTAATGATTCGGTTAATTCGGCTTATTCAGCTGATTGCGCTGATTCGCCTTTCGCATCTTTTATTGCCACCAAAGTTCTGGCAAACTTTGACGGTACTTCGTTGAGTGTGCCAAGCAGCTTTTGAATCGGTGCAGCGAGTGTACCCACCAGTTTTCCCAGCAGTTCTTCCCGCCCGGGAAGCTTGGCTATTTCTGCAACCTGTTCGCTGGTTATCAGCTGTCCGTTCATCGCACCGATGCGAATTTCGAACTGTTCAGCGTCTTTTGCAAAATCCACCATTGCTTTCGCGGCAGCTACAACATCCTGACTCGATGCGATCGCGACAGGTCCGACAAAGTGGTCAGTCAGACAGGCGAATTCGGTATTTTCCGCGGCCCGGCGAGCCAGCGTATTTTTAACAACCCTCACTTGGACGTTCGCCTCGCGGGCATTTCGTCTCAGTGCGTTCATATTGGCCACATCCACTCCGCGGTATTGCGCCAGTACAGCGAAACTCGCAGCAGACAATTCGGTGTGAACTTCTTCTACGATCTGGGTTTTACGTGCAAGGTTTTCGTTCATGGTTTTTTCAGTAACGTTTGATAGATTTCAGTCAAAATCTGCTAATTTCTGGCGAGCTCTGCAGCATCGACCCGTATGCCTGGTCCCATCGTTGTCGAAAGGGATATTTTGCGAAAGTACTGCCCCTTAGCAGCTGCAGGCTGTGCTCGCTTCAAGGCTCTTAACAATTCGGTTAAATTGTCGATTAATGCATCTGAATCAAACGATGCTTTACCGATGCGGCAGTGTACTATCCCTGCCCGGTCGATTCGAAAATCGACTTTACCGGCTTTGGCTTCATTCACAGCCTCAGCGACATCTGTGCGCACTGTCCCTGTCTTGGGATTTGGCATCAGGCCTCTGGGCCCGAGCACGCGGCCCACTGAAGCAACAGTTTTCATTGCCTGAGGTTCTGCGATACAGGCATCAAACTCAATCTTTCCAGATTTGATTTGCTCGATCAAATCATCAAGTCCGACGATATCTGCACCAGCCTGTCTGGCCGCCTCTGCATTGTCGCCTGAAGCGAATACTGCAACTCGCACTGTTTTACCAATGCCGCGCGGCAAAACTGCCGAGCCGCGCACGTTCTGATCGGATTTACGCGCATCAATGCCAAGCTGGATTGCAGCTTCGACGGTTTCATCAAATTTCGCTGAAGCACACTGTCTGATCAAATCGATCGCGTCATTTACGCCATAGATTTTCGACGCATCGACTTTTTCGTTCAGCGCACGTACTCTTTTTCCTGGTTTTGCCATTTTCTTATGTTCCCTCTACTTCCAGTCCCATACTGCGCGCACTGCCGGCGATAGTGCGTACTGCCTGGTCCATTTCGTAACTGTTTAAGTCTGGATTTTTCAAGTTTACGATCTCTTCGAGCTGCGCTCTGGTGACAGTTCCGACTTTGTTTCGATTTGGTTCAGCACTGCCTTTATCGACACCGGCGGCTTTCTTCAGCAAGTAGGAAGCCGGCGGAGTTTTGGTTATAAAAGTAAAACTTCGATCTGCGTAAACTGTAATAACGACAGGAATCGGCATGCCGGATTCCATTGACTGTGTTTTTGCATTAAACTGCTTGCAAAAATCCATGATATTCAAGCCATGCTGTCCCAGCGCCGGTCCAACGGGCGGACCCGGTGCTGCAGAGCCAGCTGGTACCTGCAACTTGATGAATGCAGTTATTTTTTTTGCCATTTGTTTTTCCTATTTCCCAAACGCTCGGTTTGTGTACTGTTCAGCTCTTGGTTACCTGACTAAAATCCAGTTCAACCGGTGTTGAACGACCGAAAATTGTCACCGACACGCGAAGCTTGCTCTTTTCGTAATTGACATCTTCCACAGTGCCGTTAAACTCATCAAAAGGTCCATCGATCACCCGAACCAGTTCTCCTGGCGCGAAAGAGAATTTCGGTTTGGGATTGTTCGCACCGGCTTCAACCTGTTCAAGCACCGATTGGGCTTCTAAGTCTGATATCGGTGTGGGCTCTTTTCCGCCGATGAAACTTGATATATGCGGAATACTGTTTACAAGGTGCCATGATTCCGGAGTCATTTCCATATTGATGAACACATAGCCAGGATAAAAATTACGTTCAGTCGTGCGTTTTTGCCCGCCGCGCATCTCTACGACCTCTTCGGTCGGCACAAGAATCTTGCCAAACTTGTCACCGAAATCATTGCGTTCAATATGATCAAGCAGTGATTGACGAACTCGCTTTTCGTGACCGGAATAGGTATGCAGCACATACCATTTGCGATTGTCATCACCGCTATCGGTTATCTGGTCCACTGGCTGTGGCTGATCGAATTGTTCGTATTCATCCATTTTGCCGCTCCTGTCTGGTTAATTGCCAAGGCCAAGAAAAAAGTCATAAATCATCCAAAACGAAATGGTATCCAACAGCCACAGAAACAGGCCGATCAGAATCACCATGACGATCACAATCAACGTGCTTTGCACCGTATCTCGTCGTGTCGGCCAGACGATTTTGCGAAACTCGCTTCTGGCTTCCTTGGCAAAATCCCATGCATTTTGACCCGGGGTCGACCACAGCGCCACCGCACAGGCAGCCACGATACTCAGTATCAATGCGCTGACGCGCACCAGCTGAGAATCGATATCCAGTGCATAAAACACTGCTAAGCCAGCTGCAACAATCGAAATTGCGGCGAGAAGCTTGATTTTGTCAAGTGCGTTAGTCATATGATTTGCTATTGCCAGTTAACTTGGCAGGCCAGGAGGGACTTGAACCCCCAACCTGCGGTTTTGGAGACCGCTGCTCTGCCAAATTGAGCTACTGGCCTATTATTCCAAAGAAACTCCAAGAATCGCCGAAACGTTATTTCAATATTTTGCTAACGACACCGGCGCCAATGGTGCGTCCACCTTCGCGTATCGCAAAGCGTAGACCCTCTTCCATTGCAATCGGCTTGATCAACCGCCCCGTCAAATGCACATTGTCTCCAGGCATCACTACCCGCACATCATCAGGCAACTGAACCATTCCGGTTACATCGGTCGTGCGAAAATAAAACTGCGGACGATAGCCAGTCGTAAAGTGCTTGTTGCGCCCACCTTCTTTTTCGCTTAACACATACACCTCAGCCTCAAACTCAGTGTGTGGCGTAATGGATCCGGGCTTCGACAATACCTGACCGCGCTCGACTTCGTTTTTCTTCGTCCCACGCAGCAATATCCCAACGTTGTCGCCAGCTCGACCTTCATCAAGCAACTTGCGAAACATCTCAACCCCAGTCGCTACCGTCTTCGCTGTATCGCGAAGGCCAACCATCTCTACTGTCTCGCCTACCTTGACAATGCCTCGCTCAACCCGACCGGTTACCACCGTACCGCGTCCGGAAATCGAAAACACATCTTCAATCGGCATCAGAAAATCACCGTCAACCGCTCGCTGCGGCTCAGGAATATAAGAATCCAGCGCCTCGGCCAATCGGATAATCGACTCTTCAGCCAAATCTCCACCGCTGCCTTCAAGCGCCTGTAACGCAGACCCCACTACTACCGGCGTGTCATCACCAGGGAAATCATATTCATTTAACAACTCCCGAACCTCTAACTCCACCAACTCAAGAATCTCTTCGTCATCTACCGTATCGGCTTTGTTCAGATACACCACAATATGCGGCACCCCAACCTGACGGGCCAACAACACGTGCTCGCGGGTCTGCGGCATCGGTCCGTCCATCGCCGATACCACCAATACCGCCCCGTCCATCTGTGCTGCTCCCGTAATCATGTTCTTGACATAATCCGCATGACCCGGACAGTCTACGTGCGCATAATGACGGTTCTCAGTCTCATACTCAACGTGTGCGGTCGCAATCGTGATCCCGCGCTCGCGCTCTTCAGGCGCATTGTCGATATCATCAAACGCCTTGACCTCACCGCCGTAACGTTCCGACAACACTCGCGTAATTGCCGCCGTCAGCGTTGTCTTGCCATGGTCTACGTGACCAATCGTCCCCACGTTTACGTGAGGTTTCGTACGCTCAAATTTCTCTTTCGCCACTGCTGGTGTCCTCTCTATTCGGTTTCGTATATGGTCTTCAGATTTGCCTTAAGGTATATCCAATCAAATTGTGGAACATTAACGATGGAGCCCACAACCGGATTTGAACCGGTGACCTCTTCCTTACCAAGGAAGTGCTCTACCGACTGAGCTATGTGGGCTAACTGCCATCAAACCTCAAGCACTTTGCTTTTTTCGCTCAATATTCCACTGCTGCAACCAATGGAGCGGACGATGGGAATCGAACCCACATCATCAGCTTGGAAGGCTGAGGTTCTAGCCGTTGAACTACGTCCGCACAAATCGCAGTTTCTGGGTCACTATAGATTCAAATTTCAAGTGGTATTCAAGTGGTGGAGGGGGGAGGATTCGAACCTCCGAAGGCTCCGCCAACAGATTTACAGTCTGCCCCCTTTGGCCACTCGGGAACCCCTCCGGAGCAAATCCGATACAAACTGCTTATTTTAGCGATTAAATTTTTTTGTGTCAAATAAATTTTAAAAAAAATTGCACTGTTTTCGAGCATTGTGCCATCTGCATGTAAAAAACAAGCTGAGGCGATTCGAAATGGTGCAAGAATGCCTGTCAGTACATTGTCCAGTTTTTTTGGGGGCAAGTCTAACGATTCAACGATGTTTAACATCGGGAGCCCGCAAAGGGATTCGAACCCCCGACCTGATGATTACAAATCAACTGCTCTACCAACTGAGCTATGCGGGCTTTGATCGATGCCGGTTGCAACGTGCGCGGTTGCGGTTAATCATGTTGCTCTAAGTTGCGCAAAACTGCCTGATCGATAACGGGAAATATTTTACCGAAAATTCATTTAGCCATGCCTTAAAAAAAACACAGTTGTTGCAGTGGGCAACCTTGAATGCGCTTGATTGCTGCTCGAAACTGACAACATGTTCGAATAATTGTCGTAAAATAATTGCTATGACAAACGTAGCATTTGACACACTCAGTGCATCGAAAGAGTTGCAGGATGCCGGGATTGAGGCTCGACAGGCTGAGGCAATTGCCTTGGTATTCAAAAGCAGTCAGAGTGATTTGGCGACCAAAGCCGATAGTGACCATCTCAGGACTGAACTCAAAGCGGACATTAAAGAACTCAAAGGTGACATTGAGAATCTCAGGACCGAAGTCAAAGGTGACATTAAACAAGTCAAAGGCGACATTGAGAATCTCAGGACCGAACTCAAAGGGGATGTCCGCTGGCTCAGGTGGGCAATGGCAGCGGTGATCGCAGTCATGCTCGGCGGATTCGGCCTCATCATCTCATCGTTGCCGTAATTTGCGCTTCAATACGACTACACAACTACACTGCGCTCAGCAGTTGCGTTACAGGCGGAATCAATCAAGGCCTAACGAAATCGTTACTGCAGTGTGATATTTCCAATCACCTACTTTTCAACACTGATAGCTTATGAATCTGACTAAACCTCAAATCAATGAGTTTCACGAAAACGGTTATCTGCTGTTGCCTTGTCTATTCAGCAGTGATGAAATCAAAGTTCTGCAACATGCTGCAGATACCGTATACGCGCTGGAGCGCGAAGAGGTTTTTAGGGAAAGTGACGGGAAAACGGCTCGCACAGCTTTCGCCGCCCACTATTACAACGAAACCTTTCGAAGGCTGGGCTGTCATCCCCGCCTTGTCAAGCCAGTCGAACAGTTGCTTGACGGAAAAGTCTATATGCACCAGTATAAGGTCAATGCGAAGGCGGCTTTCACCGGAGATGTCTGGCAATGGCATCAGGATTATGGTACCTGGTCGCGAGACGATCATATGCCACAGGCGAGAGCGATGAATATCGCGCTTTACGTCAATGATGCCGTCGAGTTCAATGGACCTTTGTGGATTATTCCGGGCTCTCACAAGCAGGGAGTCTATGAGGCCGGCCACGATCTTCAAACTACGAGTTATCCGTTGTGGACATTGGACCGCAAAACAATTACCCGCCTGGTCGATGAAGGTGGAATCGTCTCAGCTCAGGCGAAAGCGGGCAGCGTGTTAATGTTCTACAGCACTTTGGTGCACTGTTCTCCACCGAATCTTTCCCCGTGGCCGAGAACAGTGGTGTATCTTTCATTATGTCACGTCGACAATCATATTCGAAGGTTCAAGCGCCCCGAGTGGATTGCACACCGGGATTTCTCACCCATTCAATGCCTTGCAGATGACTGCCTGCTCACCATCGGTGATGAGACAGTCGACGATGCAGATAACGCAATTGAGCGCAAAGAGACAGTCGCCGCTGAGGCTTAAGCCGGTCTTTTGCGTCAATCTGGCCGTTTACCTTGACCTGCAACAAGCAAACTGACCTCGCCTGAGTGTATCGACGATATCGTACCATCTGCACGTTGCAACAGCAACGACCCGCGACTATCGATTCCGATCGCCTTTCCATGCATGTCGGGACTTGAATCGACACTGATCCATTGGCCTCGATACGCGTGTGCATTTTCCCAAGCATCGACAAATGGCGATAATCCTTGTGTAAAAAACTGATGCAGTCCGCGATGCAGCTCATAGAGCAAAGAACCGATCAACTCGGTTCGGTCAACAGGAATGCCGGTAATTTCGAGCAAGCTTGTCACAGGCTGGTGAATCTGGTCTTTTTGCTGCGCAGACAAGCGGCAGTTAATCCCGATTCCAATAACCACCACTTCATCTTGTGTCTCAACAAGAATTCCACCGAGTTTGCGTTTGTTCCATAACAAGTCATTTGGCCACTTGAGCTGAATTTTCTCATCGGTAAATGATCTTAGAGATTCAATAACGAATGTAGCGACTGCTAGTGAAAGACCGGAGATCCTGTTCAAATCGCCCCCAACTTTCCATGCAATCGAAATAAAGATATCCTCATAGGCACTGCCAATCCACTTGCGCCGCCGCCTGCCACGCCCATGCGTCATGTATTCGGCGATGCACACGCGCTGGTGGATATCCGGCCAGTGTGCACTTTCAAGCAGATACTCGTTTGTTGAGTTAATTTCAGGGAAGTAACCGATCCTGTCGGCCATGGTTTTGTTAAACGTCGCAACGATTTGACAAATTTTCACTGCGTCAATTGGAACAATTTGACGCTCAACAGTCAATTTTCCTGAAGATGATGTTTTAATCGGCAACCCGATGTCTACAAACCACTGGACAGTTTGGCGAACAATTTTGGGGTCTGCCTTGACTTGCCTGGCGATTTCACTAATTGTCGCTGGCGGGTTTTTCGATAGTGCCGTTAATACTGTATGTTCGTACATGGCAATTTGTCCAAGCATGTTTTTCAAAAGCGAACGTGATATTCGATGTCATCGAAATGGAATAGAACCCATGCCTTACGACTTGAGAATTTCGGCTGCCTCTACCCGATTGAAACCTCGCCAAATGAGAATCCACCGAATACACAATTAACAATCAATGTCAGTGGTGATGATGATTCTTACTATGTTGACTAGCGCCGTGAACATCGGAATGGTGAAATTTAGAATCGAAGCCCCTCCTGTGGCGCAGGTGTAAATAACCCATGCCCTTGATGATTCGCATTACAAACTGAACACAATTGAGGGCGGCTTCGGTCCTCTTTTTTTTGCGTGCGCCATGTATGGCGAACGCAAAAAAGGGGGCGCATTGCACCCCATTCTTGTTGAATTTATCTCACTGTTTATTTATCCCCAACAGTTCCCTCCATAATGTGCACCACTGTCATTATTTTTGTAACTGGTGCATTTTGTGGTGGACTTTCAAAATTATCAAGATAAGCCAAAGCGATCACAGCCCTAATGCCCTCCTGGTTATTTGATTGTGCTATCAATGCTAACTTGCTCTTGAGTTCATCATAGGCTTTATGTTCACTCATATTTGTTGCCTCGATAGTTGATACAGTCTAGTTGATGATGGCGGTGAACGAACTAGGTGAACCCGGTATGGTACATCTTTCAACAAATCCTTTGGTATAGCAGTGTTTGATTATTTTTATCGTAAGCCTGCCTTTAGGTGGTTTATGCCCTTTTGTCCGATTGACTAGATTAATTTGGTTCGTCAGTGTCGTGCCGCTTGTCATTCTCAGCAGATATCTATCATTACCGAGATTACCGCTTAACTTAAGCGGTCCTCCCCATTCCAATGAATTACTCATTCCACTGAACTCCACCTCAACCCGAACTTCATTGTTCGCGCTAGGATCAGGACTGTCGGATCTTGGTGTAGCCGTAAGCGTAAATCTCAGATTAGGGCGATCGTTTGACCTTAGAGTGCACCAAACATTCGGATTGTCCGTTGCTACTGGATATTGGGCGCTCCTTGATGATTGTGAGTTACACTGGCTACCCGTTGCTGCGCCTGTACTTAACGTATTATTTATCGTATTTTGGCCGGTTATGGCGATTTTATATTCAAACTCATCCGCCGCCCAAGCACTGCTAACAAACAAGCAAGCCAGTAAAGCAATTACCCCCCCCCGCCAAGACTTACATTAATCAGTTTTTTCATTGCGTTACCTCTTTGTGATCGAATTGTGATTGTCATAATATTGGTTTCGATTTTTGTCAAGTAGGGCCTATAGTTCCCCATGTAGTCCTCTCTAATTGTACAGTTTCAACCTGTGGTATTTCTGTTTGTCATATAGCCTTAATCGGTAAATAAAGTACTGTACTTTTGGGGGAGAGCCTTGTACACTATGGCTTTCCAAACAATTCGTCTTTCACCCAACGGGTGATAACCGAAAAATTACCAAAAGGGGTACAAGGCTCGTGGAAAGTTTACAGTATAAGTTCGGCATTACCAAGAATATTCTCTCTTCCCGAGCAGGCATGGTCACCTTGTCAGAGGTTATTGAGCGTCTGCAACTTCCCAAGATTGCCAAACAGCATCTGCCGGCTCCTGGCAGCAACCGCGGCTACGGTGCCGATGAGATGTTTGTCACCATGATGTTTTTACTGCACAACGATGGCAAATGCCTGGATGACATTCGCGAATTGCATAATGAGAAGCACTTGATTGAGATTTTTGGTTTGAAAAAGATCCCCAGTGTGCGCACGCTGGGTAATTATCTTCGCCGTTTGGGACAAAAAGCCGAAGCGATGCACGGTTTGGTTGAAATCAACCGTCATATGCTGGCGATTGGGCTTGACGGGCGAAGAGAGGTGACCTTGGATATTGACGCAACGGTTATTGTCAGTGACAAAGCCGATGCCAAGTGGACGTATAAAAATCACAAAGGGTATACCCCAATGGTCGGACACTTAGCTGAGACCGAACAGATTGTTGCGGTGGATTTCCGCGACGGCAAATGTCCACCTAACAAGGAGAACTATGAATTTATCCTGCAATGCGAAGCCTCGTTACCGAAGGGTGTTTCGGTAACCAAGGTTCGCATTGATGCTGC
The DNA here is from genome assembly GCA_965214785.1 of Arenicellales bacterium. Classification (GTDB taxonomy): domain Bacteria; phylum Pseudomonadota; class Gammaproteobacteria; order Arenicellales; family JAJDZL01; genus JAJDZL01. The sequence goes on from OZ243975.1 coordinate 965,322, forward strand.
CGGTTACCAAGCGAATATCGTTAACTATTTGATGGAAACGGACAAGCGTTTTGCGATTCGAGCGAAGATGGATACGACGCTCAAAGAGTCGATCTCCTCCATCAAGGCGGATCAATGGCAGCCGCTGGTGTATGCTGATGGCACACAATCGCAGAACGAGGAGGTGGCTCGTACGTTGCATGTGATGGAGGACACGGAAGCTTTCACATTGGTGGTGCAGAGAAAGCGTATTGACAAAGGAGACAATACAACACTCGATACGTTGATCGAAGGGGAGGATAACAGTGCGACCCGGGGGGAGTATATCTACCGAGCGATTGCGAGCAATTTTGATGAGAAAACGAATCACGAGATCGTACATTGGTATAACCTTCGCGGGGAGACAAGCGAGAACAAGATCAAACAGGTCCGCAGCGACTTTGCCGGTTCTCGTTTGCCGTGTGGAGAGTTTGATGCCAATGCGATATGGTTTCAGTTCAATGCGCTGGCGTATAACTTGCTGTGTCAGTTGCGCTGGATGTTGCCGGCGAAGTGGTTTACAGCACGGGCGCCGAGGATACGGTTCCACATTTATGGTGTTGGCGCAAAGATCGTACGTCATGCACGGCAGTTGACTATAAAAGTCTCGCAGGCGCAGTGGCAATTCATTGACGAAGCGTTGCGGTCGATACGCAGCTACCCACTTCTGATCTGATTTGGCCGCCTTTGGGGCGGCTGCACTACAATTTTGTTGTGATTGTCGATTCAGGCAAGAGTCTGGCACGCGGGTCTTCAAGACAAATTACCCGTTGCACTACAAAATCGCCGAAATTCCCAATAGGGGATGCGTTGACGCTCAAATGTGGCGAGGGCCGGCCGCCGAAAGTGAGCCAGATTCTGAATTTCGGGTCTGTGACAGCAGCCTCACTGTTCCAATTGCCGATTTGGGTATAAAGGTTCAACTACATTGAGGTGATTGCCTTGATATAAACATTGGCAGGTAAGGTATAGAAATAGGATAATAGTTTTCACCTTCCAACTGGTAAGAGAGCTTTTTATTCAATGAAACGAAATTCCACACGAGTATTCAAAGTTGGCAGTGTAAGCATCGGTGGCGGCCACCCTATAGTGGTTCAAAGCATGTGCACTGCACACACGCAGGACGCCGAAGCGACAGCCAAACAGGCAACTGTGCTAAGCGAAGCTGGTGCCGGTGTTGTCAGAGTAGCTGTTGACAGCAAAAAAGACGCAACAGCACTTGAAATTATTCGAGACAAATGCGAAGCCAATTTAAGTGTCGATCTTCAGGAAAATTACAGACTGGCAGCTGATGTCGCTGCGCACGTCGACAAAATCCGATACAACCCCGGACACCTATACCACCACGAACGCAAAAAACCCATCTTCGACAAAGTCGCTGCATTGGCTGAAATCGCTGAGAAATACGATTGTGCAATCCGGGTGGGCGTTAATTCCGGGTCGGTTGACCCGAATGCGAAAGAACGATTTGCTCCAGATGATGCGGTCTCACCCATGGTAGTCAGTGCGCTGGAGCACTGCGAAATGCTGGACCGAATCGGATTCGACCAATATTGCGTGTCACTAAAAAGCTCCAGACCAGACCGCGTAATCGAAGCAAATAAACGTTTCGCTCAAACGCGTCCGGACATTCCCGTCCACCTCGGCGTCACCGAGGCGGGCATGCCGCCTGACGGCATCATCAAAACCAGAATCGCTTTTGAGCAACTGTTTGCTGCCGGTATTGGAGATACAGTTCGAGTGTCTTTGACACTGCCAGAGGCGAATAAGTACGAAGAAGTCGTTGCCGGGCAACAGATTATTGACGATTTCGCCGCAGGCCGCGTTCGTACCGTTGTCCGATTTAATCCCGATGAGTTGAACATAATCTCCTGTCCAAGCTGTTCACGCGTGGAAAACGAAGACTTCATCGACCTCGCCAGAAAAGTCAAAGAATTAACGGCGGATTTGCAAAAGGAGGCACTGACAATCGCAGTTATGGGTTGCCGAGTCAACGGCCCAGGCGAAACCGATGATGCAGATCTTGGATTGTGGTGCGGTCCCAATTTTGTAAACCTCAAACGAGGTGAAACCAAAGTTGGAGCATTTCGCTATAACGAAATCTTAGATCATCTGCAAATCGAAATTGACAACCTGCTCAGTGAGCGAAAATCCGGTTAGTCATACCCAAGCGCGGCTACTCATCAGTAACGCACCCTTCGCTCGCTGTTTTTACCGTCTTGATATAACGAAACAGCGTACCGCGTTTCACCTTATAGGGTGGTTTGACCCATTTTTCGTGCCGCGCAGCGAGTTCCTGTTCGCTCAGCTGCACATCAATCGTGTTGTTAACCGCGTCAATTGTGATCTGATCACCATCTTCAACTAATGCAATTGGCCCTCCAAGCTGTGCTTCAGGCACAATATGACCAACAATAAATCCATGCGAGCCACCTGAAAATCGCCCGTCGGTAATCAGTGCCACATCACTGCCGAGCCCAGCACCCATAACAGCCGAAGTGGGTGTGAGCATCTCAGGCATGCCTGGTCCACCGGTGGGTCCTTCGTATCGAATGACAATTACATCGCCTTTTTTGATCTGACTTCGCTCCAATGCCGAAAGCATATCCTCTTCACCATCAAATACGCGTGCCGAGCCTTTAAACACTTCTCCTTCTTTACCCGTAATCTTGGCTACGGACCCGCCAGGAGCAAGATTTCCTTTGAGAATCTGTATGTGACTTGTGGATTTGATCGGTTTATCCAAAGGCAAAATTATCTTCTGACCGTGCGCGAGTTCTGGAACACTTTCGAGGTTTTCGGCAACACTCTTACCGGTGACTGTCAAGCATTCTCCGTGAAGCAAGCCTTGCGCAAGCAGGTACTTCATGACTGCAGGGATGCCGCCGATTTCGTGCAGGTCTTCCATTACATACTGCCCACTTGGTTTTAAATCGGCAAGATACGGAATCCGATCACTGACCGCTTGAAAATCATCGATTGTCAATTTCACATCAACGGCTCTTGCCATCGCAATGAGGTGTAGAACCGCATTGGTTGAACCGCCAAGCGCACTTACCATTACCATTGCGTTTTCGAAAGCCTCACGCGTCATGATTTGTTTGGGCAGCAAATTCAATTCCAGCAGATTGCGAATGGCATCACCTGTATTGTGGCATTCGTCGAACTTCTGCGGTGCGTTCGCTGGCGTCGATGAACTGTAGGGAAGCGACATGCCCATTGCCTCAATTGCACTGGCCATCGTATTAGCGGTATACATTCCGCCGCAGGCTCCTTGTCCGGGACACGCATTGCGTACGATACTCATGCGTTGGGTTTCGTCTATACGCCCGGCGATGTATTCACCATAACTTTGAAATGCTGAAACGATGTCGACTTTCTGACTGCCAACTTTGCCCGCGCGAATGGTGCCTCCATAAAGCATCAGTGACGGTCGATTCAACCTGCCCATCGCCATCAGGCATCCAGGCATATTCTTATCGCATCCTGGAATCGTAATGAGCGCATCATACCACTGCCCGGCAGTCACTGTTTCGATCGAATCAGCGATCAGGTCACGAGACTGCAGTGAATAACTCATTCCCTCGGTACCCATGGAAATGCCATCACTTACGCCTGCAGTGTTAAATCTCATGCCAAGCATTCCGGCATCTTCCACACCTTTTTTCGAGTGTGCGGCGAGATCATTCAAATGCATGTTGCAAGTGTTGCCTTCCCACCAGATGCTTGCAATTCCAACTTGCGCCTTATTCATATCAGCATCGGTCATCCCCGTGCCGTATAGCATCGCTTGTGAAGCACCTTGTGCCTTTGACTGCGTTAAACGCGAACTGATCTTGTTTAGCTGACTCATGTCAATCTCCAATTACGAATTACGAAATGTGAATTTTACCCGTCATCGGGGTTCTTTGACTCAATGAGTTCATTGAATCGTGTGTTTATTGTCTTGACTCTGGCATCGGATAAACGATACGCCCACCCTTCCCACTTATTATTCAGTCTGGCCGCCCGCTCATGCACATCAGTTGCAGCTTCGTTAGAAGCTTCAGCGGAAAACTGTGCGTAACCGCCCCATTCATCTTCTGCGAGTTGAGCTGTTACTTGCAAACCATCGAATGTCACTGCGATCACTTTTGTCGATGACTGCCAAACATCTGAGCGTTGTACATCGAGAAAACTTAAGTTTCTAAAGACCTCTCCAATATCGTTGATTTTGAACTGGTGACGAACCTTCGCTCCGTGCGCTACAGCGCCAAGCATAAAGTTCCTGTCTGTCGCAGACGATTTGTACACCCGAATGGGTGTGGAGTTTTTATTTTGAATTTGAACCTCGCGTACTTCGCTTCGGTCAAGATTGATAATTTGAGAATCCAGCCAATCCAGTGGCGAATATACCAATGGCAAAGCGCCGCGTACCAACCACACCTGATTGCGCTGCGGATGACGAACAAAATACTCTGTCAGGTTCGGGCTCGATACTGATTCATGAGTTCGCCCCACGTAGAGGTCTGCTATCGCTTCGTCGCGGCGGGAATAAACAGTGACTCGCATGGTTTTGGAGTTTGGAAATTGAAATCCGGCCAAGTCCAAACGAGCGTGTTTTTCCGGATCATCTGTTTTTGCCTCAAGGCGAGTAAGCTGACTTAAGCCAACCAGCAGATTTTGCACGAGGTTCATATCAGCCGGGTATGAGTCGTATTGCTCGACTACCCAGGTATTGTTGTCGCGAACTGTGCTGAACTGAGTTTGCTGCATGCTAATCACAATCCGGTCGGCTGAATTGATTCGTTCCAACAACTCTGGAAAATAAAGCTCATGGTCTGGTGAATTTTGTTCTGCACGTTCGTTTGTGACTGTGAAATACCCGATAACCATGACGCACAGCACCACCAAAGCAGCAATTCGAGTGGGCTTCATTGCGCTTTGACGATATCTGATACGGCGCGCACCAATCGTTTTTGTCTGTTACGCGCACCGATTGTAATCATGAAGATGCCTATGACGGCCACAAGTCCTGGGATTGCAAGAAGATTGATTGCAGTCACTGCGTTTTGGACTCTTTCGATGTCACTGTTCAGCTTACGTCTGACTTCGCGCAAATCCTTGCGTATTGTTAACTGATTGTCACGCATGGATTTGATTTGATTCTTCTGTTCCTCGGTGAGGATTACGCTGCCTGACGACTCACTTTGTGTTTGACTATAGTCGACCAGCAAAGTGTTGATACGATCGAGTTCTTCAAGCAGGCGATTTTCCTGCTCCAGATACTCTTGCTCTGCAGATTGTCGGATTTTCGCAATACGCTCAAACGGGCGCAATGAACTGCCGCGGCTTTTAACCGAAATCAAATCACTGCCACCTGTGAGGTTGTCGATCACAGCATGGAACAACTCGCCATTAGAAGCCTCCGCGTAAACAACGCGACGGCCAAGAACAAGTTCTGTACGCGTCCAGAAACGATCGTGCAGAAAGTCCGTATCAGCAATAATGACAGCGTTGATCTGTCCGAAGTCACTGTGTCTGTGTGCAGTGTCTGAGTCTGTGTGTTCGAAGTTATTTGAGGCGGTCTGAAGTTTATCGGCAAATGCGCTGGTCACATCCCCATGTACCCGCACCGCCAATGGATATTGCTTGTCTTCTTCGCGATAGTCTGCAAGCAAATCCCGAACCTTGGTCAAGTTCGCAATTTGATCAGTTTCATAAAGCTTCGCTGATCGACTGGACCAAATCAACGGTTCGATGACTAAACCGCTTTGATGTTCAGCAGCCAGCGTACCTGCAGTTGCAAAGATCAGATTGCCAAGGTCAGCGGTGATCACATCGTCGCTGTTTAACTGCAGCGGTTGAACATTCATCCAGACCGGATAGTCAACAGTTCGTCCGGATGACCCGTCACCTTCCAGAACACGAGCTGCAATCGGCAAGTCTCCAACAATTATCTGCGTGTCTGTCGTAACTCCCCAGTTCTCAGTGAGATGATTCAATTGTGAACCTATGGAGCTAGCGGGCATCTGTGGCACATTTTCCAAAATCGCAGCCATCACTTCCGAATAAGGGTCCGTTAGAACAAGCAAACCGTTACCACTTAGTGCATACTGATCGATTGCGTATAACAGATCTTCAGAATAACCCACAGGGTGAATCAGTATCAACGCATCAAGATCCTCGGGTAGCTTGTCGTCAGAGGCAGAAAGCACTCTTAGATCAAAAATTTCGCTCATCTGGATAAAAATATTCCAAGGTGGCATCTGACCTGATGAACCCGGTATCAGCCCTGCCCCTCCTTGTATCGGCAGCGAAGTGATTACACCAACTGTTTTTACTTCGCGCTCGTCAAGTTTGTAAATCAGACGCGTCACATCGTACTCCAGCAATTCTTCTCGTTCGGGATAGAAAAACGCAATGACTTGCGAGTCATGCACGCTGTTGGTTCCTACCAGTCCCAGATAAGTTGGATAACCATCGCCACCGGGTAAGCCGTCCAAACCGTAACCTACTGCAGAGTCTTCGTGTTCGGAAAACGGTTCGGGTTCAATCACATTGACGGCGACTTTTCCATTTGACAGTCGTTCAAACTCCCGCAGAAAGTCCTCGACTCGACTGGCATACAGGCGAAGCGCCGGATATTCCTGCAATCCTGAACTTGAGACATAAAAATCCAGTTTGATGGAATCGTTGAGATCGCTAACGATGTTGCGCGCACCGGATGACAGCGTATAGATTCGATTTTCAGTGAGGTCAATTCTGTAAGTTGAGAACAATTCAGTGGAGATAAGATTCACCATCAAAAACAGCAGCAACGCAACCGCGATGCCAATTGCGCTGTTACCGATCATTGTCAGATGACGGTTGATCATATCTTTTTCTTGTAATCCACCGCGAGCACGCTCAGATAAAGAAATAATGCGGGCATAGAAAGCAGATAGACAATATTAGGAACAGATATCACGCCTTTGGTGATGGATTCAAAATGGTTAAGGTAGCCGAAACTTAGAAGCATCTCAGACACCACCGATGGAATCCACATCGGCAGCAAATTTGCAGTGACTGCGGCACTGCCTAAGGTAAACAGCAGATTCACTACCACTGCGAGAATAAATGCGACTACCTGATTTTGAGTCAAAGCCGACATGCAACTCGATATCGCCAGATAACTGCCCACCAAAAGAAGACTGCCAATGTAGCTGGCTAATATTACGCCGTTGTCTGGATTGCCCAAATAATTTACCGATATCCAGATCGGAAATGTCAGCATCAGTGCAATTGCTGCAAATGTCCAGGAGGCAAAAAACTTTCCCCAAACTGCGCAAAAAGTTGTAATCGGCAAGGTGAGCAATGGCTGAATAGTACCACTCTTTCGCTCCTCTGCCCACAACCGCATTCCCAGTGCCGGAGCCAACACCATGTAAAGCCACGGGTGGAAGCTGAAAAAAGAAATCAGGTCAGCTTGCTGACGGTCGAAAAATCCTCCAACATGAAAAGTCAGAACAGCGTTTAATACGAGAAAAATCACCAAAAAGATATAGGCAATCGGTGTATAAAAATAGTCGGCAAGTTCCCGGCGGAAAATTGCGACCCAAGACGACATGCTCAAATGCTCCAATTAGTGTTTTGTGAATCCAGCAACAGACAGTTCGCTGGCGGCATGAATCAGGTAATGTTTAAGGGTGTCGAAACACAATTGTCGCTGATGCCAAACGGTAGCAAAATGCCATTTAAGATTTCCTTTCACTCCCAGCCTTTTGATTTGCTCAATTACACAACAATTCCGTACAAGCGCGAAATTCTTTCAGCCTGAATTGGATTGTTCGTTCGTGCGATTTTAAAGCATCAAATTATACCTTTACTGCTGAGACGCTAGAAAAGCTCATGTCTACTTTCGCTAATCGGCTGCGTCAGTTCGCGTCCTGTGCGCCAGACGTAGTCCCTGCGTTTGCGCGCGGTGTAGAAAAAGAAAGTTTGCGCATCGCACCAGATGGCCGATTGTCCAAGAAAGACCATCCGCGACAGCTTGGCTCTGCACTGACTCATCCATTTATAACTACTGATTACTCCGAAGCTCTGCTGGAACTTGTGACACCGACATTCAATTCAGTAGAAGACACGCTCGCGCATCTGACTGAACTACACCAGATTGTTTACCGAAATATTGGCGATGAGGTGCTGTGGACAGCGAGTTTGCCTTGTTTGATTGAAGATGAAAGTCAGATTCCAATTGCCAAATTTGGAACCTCAAACGTAGGCCAGATGAAACGCGTTTATCGGCAGGGATTGAGTCTGAGATACGGCAGCGCAATGCAAGTAATCTCTGGCATTCACTACAATTTTTCGGTGCCGGAAAAGTTCTGGCACGCTTTGGGAGTTGTCAACAATAAATCCTGTCAGGATGCGATTTCCGACGCCTATATGGCAGGCATCCGAAATTTTCATCGTTATTGCTGGCTGGTGTTTTATTTGTTCGGTGCGTCACCGGCTGCTTGCGCTTCTTTTTTCAGAGGCTCGGACATCGGGTCGTTAAGCAAATTAGACAATCACACTATATACGGTCCGTATTCAACTTCGCTTAGAATGAGCAATTATGGATACCGCAATCCAGTTCAATCAGAGATTCATATTGATCACAATTCAATTGCTCAATACATTCATACCTTGTCAAAAACAATCGATACACCCTACCCTGAATACGAAAAGTTCGGCGTCAAAGTTGATGGTGAGTATCGTCAGCTAAACTCCAATTTGTTGCAGATTGAAAACGAATACTATTCGGTAATTCGCCCCAAGAGACAAACCTTACCTCTCGAAAGGCCTACTGCAGCGCTTAAAAATAGAGGTGTTGAATATTTAGAAATCCGCTGTCTTGACTTAGACCCGTTTGACCCGATCGGCATATCCGTTTCGCAGGCGAAGTTTCTCGAAGTATTTATCACATATTGCCTGCTTCTTGCGAGTCCACCGTTTAGCGAAATTCACCCGGACATCATTGCAAGCAACAAAGACGTTTCAGTATTGAATGGCCGCAGCCCGACTTGCCAACTGAGGAACAACGCAAATTCTGTGACACTCAAGTCATGGGGTCAACAGTTGATGGAGGAATTGTATGAAGTTGCGGTCTGTATTGATAAGGCTCTAGGCGAATCCGGTTACTGCGATTCAGTTGACAAGCAGTTGAGAAAACTAAGCGATCCGGACACTACGCCTTCTGGACAGGTCGTTGCGCAGCTTCGATCAAGTGGCAGCCCATTTTTTACCTTTGCGCTTGAACAATCTGCCGAATCAAAAAGAAAAATTACGCAGATGCCGCTTGCTGACGACGCAATTAAAAAATACAGTGAACTTGCTAAAGAGTCGATCGAGAAACAATTATTGATTGAAATTAACGATCGCGATGATTTTGATACGTTTCTACGACGCTATTTTGAATCTTAAAATGGAACTGACCTGTCCTCGGAACTTTCCGAGGAATGCATCGTTGAATCGCATTCACCTTTAATCGAGCATACTCTTACAAAACCACATCATTCAGGAAGTTTTTATTTGTTAGCCGGAAGATCCGTTTAGATTTTTTCGGAGTGTATCAACCTGTTTGCGGTTAAGATTCGTCAACTTGACAAACATATCAAGTTCCATACCTTCCTGTAGCAAACTTGTTGCGAATACTTCTCGAGCTTCTTCCCAACCTTCGGCCCGATCATTCTTGAGTATTGATTTGTGCTTGTCAGTATAGCTCTGCCGGGTCAAGATACAAAAATACGGAAAAAAAAGTTTTTTATCAGTATTGACTTGTGCCTGACGCAGTATGCGGAGTCCGAAACACAGAAACTGCTGCTTTGAAGTGAGAATCGGATAGCCAGCATCTACCCCACTGAACCGACTCTGCCGAACCATTCAATAGGCTCTATAAACTGGTGACGTTAACTGTAACAATATGTGTATTGTGATATTGTTGATGACGCACTGACGAAGCCAAATGCTTAAGCATACGCAACGAAAGCTCTCGCTCTGCAAATCGTGTCGTATCATCCTCAGTTAGAAGCGCCATTTGGTCCTGCAAATTTTCCTCACCTGCGGTAGTAACAAACTCAAGTTCAGCTCCGGTGTCGGATTTCTTGATCACGAATTGCACCCGGTGGCTTTGCTTTGCATCGACCTCTTCAATCAAAGACAATAGAGTTTCTTCAGCAACCAAAGTCAACCGCGTGATCATCACTTGTGTCCAGTTGTTTTGCTTGGCAAACTTTTCAACAGCTTTCTGAATTTTTGGAAGCTGCTGCGCATCAAGCTCAAGCTCAATTCGCTTGCGTCTCGAATCCGTAAGCTCCAGAAAAATCATCAAAATAATCGCTGTAAGTCCACCCGCGGTCATTCCATTTTGAAAAACACCACCTGCAAAACCCTCAACAATCTGCGGAAATATCTGATTGCTCTGAAAACCGACTCCAACCCAAAACGATATTCCAACGACCAGAGCTTTGCGATAGCTGACTCCGTCTTGAATAATGATTTTCATGCCAACAACAAACAGCAAACCAATAATTATTGCAATATACGACGCGACAACAGGTCCGGGGATGGCAAGGATGGCAGCAAGAAACTTAGGCACAAAGGCAAAAACCAGAAAAAACACTCCAATTGCAATACCAATATTTCGTGTTGCAACACCCGTTAACTCCGTAATCGAGACACTTGAAGAATATGTGGTGTTGGGTACCGTACCGACCAATCCGGAAAGCAAATTGCCCAAACCATCTGCGTTCAAAGCACCCTGCACCGCGCGAAAATCGATCGCTCGAGGTTTGCGCCAGGAAACCTTTTGAATCGCTATCGCATCACCGATCGTTTCGATTGCCCCGACCAAAGTGACCAAAATAAATGTTGGCAGCAAAACCCAGAATTGATGCCCGAAATTCAAATCAAACCCAGGCCATGCCACATGCGGAAGTCCAATCCATTTGGCCTGAGCGATTTTCTCAAAATCATAAATTCCATAGAACATGGACAAAATTGCACCGACAATCACACCAATGACAGGGGCCCACAACCTGAGAACTCCTCTTGATTTCAATGCAATCGCGATGATTGTGAAGGCAGTAACGATTGCCACGACAGCGGCATCGGTAATCTGAGTCGTTTCCGGCACATCATCGAACATGTCGAACACAATCGGCATAACAGTAACAGCAATCAGCATTATGACTGTGCCAGCGACCGGCGGGGTCAAAATTCGACGCAGCCACGACAGTTTTGCTGCCATCACGAACTGGAAAATCGAAGAAACTATGATAAGCGTGCACATCATTGCAGCACCGGCTTGCGCGAGTGTTGCAATACAAACTGCAATAAATGCTCCGGAAGTTCCCATAAGCAGCATATAGCCAGCACCAATGCGACCGATTTTTCTAGCTTGAATGATTGTCGTTATGGCACTGATTAATACGGCTGCAAACACAGCCCAATTGAGAAACGCCTCGGACCCCCCTCCTGCACGAATAACAATTGCTGGAGTCAGAACAATTCCAGCTATCGACAGGATTGCCAGCTGCAGTCCTAATCCGGCGGTGATCGGTAACGGTGGATTTTCATCTACCTGAAAACGAACGTTTGAGTTTTCAGCGGTTGTTGAGTCCATGATTTGCTCCTGTCAATAGGCGCGCTCGCGAACTACAACACCATCGATTGGTTCACATCGTTTAAATTGTTCCATTTTTCGCACAATCACTTCACTGCCACTGACCGGATCGGGTTTGCTTGCGCAGTGTGGCGACACTGTGATGTTGGGTTCATCCCAAAATGGATGATCAGCAGGCAAAGGTTCTTCGCGAAAGACATCGAGCACTGCACCTGCGATATGTCCGTTTCGAACGAACTCTAGCAAGTCATCATCACACACCGATTCACCGCGCCCGCAGTTAATTACGTAAGCACCTCGCGGCAACATGGAAAGAGTGTTGCTGTTGACAATGTCCTCGGTCTGCGGTGTGCGTGGCAATATGCAAACCAGAATATTTGATCTGGACAGAAACGCAGGCAACTCATCGCTTCCTGCATAGGAGTGAACCTGCGGTACTGATTTTCGAGAATTACTGTAGCCAATGACTTCGAAATTCAAATGAACAAGCGCGTTTGCGCACGGAATTCCCAAATGGCCAAGCCCAAGAATCCCTACGCAGGTTGATTGAGGGACCTGAAAATTACTGTGAAAAGGATGCGCCCAATCCCTGGAGTTGTAATACCAGGTCTTGTTGTAGATTCCGGTTACGTGATGCACTACATATGCGACAATGCCGGCGGTTAACCCAGGTTCAACCATCCGGACGATCGCAATGTCCTTAAGTGCCGGTTCCGCCAACAAATCTTCGACACCTGCCCACATTGAAAACACTGCTTTCAAATTAGGATAGCGCGCGAGATCTCCTTTTTCGGGTCGCGCAACAATCGCATACTCGATATCTTCGAGGCAGCCAACATCCGGCCACACCCGCAAATCCATGTCGGGTTCAAGTCGACGTAGTTGCGAAACCCAGCGTTCCGGGTTCTCCTGCGTTGATGAAAACAAAACCGCTTGCTTCATCGCTTTGGCCATCAACACAGGATTAGCGCATTGGTCTATTCGAAAGAAATCAACTCAATTTCAAATACGAGAGTCGCCTGTGGAGGAATTGCCGGCGGTGCTCCACCGTCGCCATACGCGAGCTGTGGGGGGATTACAACTTCCCATTTGGAGCCGGCGGACATCAGTTGCAGGATTTCATTCCACCCGGGAATAATCGAACCGAGACCGAACGAAGTCGGTTCTCCTCGATTGTAAGAGCTGTCAAACTCACTGCCATCGATCAGTGACCCCCTGTAGTGGACAGTTACTGTACTATCTGCCGCGGGCTTGTCACCGTCACCGGCTTCAATAACGCGGTAAAGCAGACCGCTGTCGGTTGAAAGTACGCCGTCTTGCGCTGCATATTCGTTGCGAAACGCTTCGCCTGCCGCCCGGTTAGATTCGTTCATAGCCATTTGTTGCTCCTGTGCTTGTTGTTGAAATTCCTCAGCTGTTTGCTCCATTTCTTGTTCCGACAAAAGCAGGTCACCGCCTGCGAAAACATCGGAAATTCCGGCTGCTACAGCACTTCGGTCAAGTGGTTCAGCAGAACTTTCCAACTGTTGCACAACTGATGATCCGATCTGCACACCGATCATATAACTGAATTTGGATATCAGCGTATCCAATTCGATATCTTGCGCTGTTGACGGTGATGACAGCGCCAACGCACAAAGCGCGGCTGCAAACCAGGATGGTCGAATAAATTGAGATGTTGTGTCCATTGACGGCATACCCTCGTAGCTGTTTTACAGGTGTTCCGTTTCTTTCAATCTAGCAATGGATAGGCGTCAAGTAAAACAAACGGAGGTTTCGTCGCTAGAAATTAACTGACCGACGAATCTTTAAATCCCGTCGAATTATATGACTTCGCAACACAAACGTTTCGCAGTTTGGCAAATTCTAAATTCATGAAAGCTGTTTTCCTGGTCCGCCCGCGCGGTAAAATCTACTGAGGTTTGAAGTTAAAAACATATTTATTAAACGCTCTTTGGCAACTGGCAACTGGCACAAGATCGTTTCAGGCTCTGGAGGAATCGTAGGTTAATGCAGATGCCTGAATAGAACAATAATGGAATTGATGTCTATGAATCAAAAACTGCTTGAACTCCTGCGCTGTCCTGTTAGCGGACAATCACTTCGGTTGCTCAGCGACGAAGAGTTAGGCGAAGTTAATACAAGAATATCTGACGGGCTGTTAAGTTACGGCGACAAGACGCCCGTTACGGAAACTATTGAATCCGGAATAATTACCGCTGATAAGGCTAGAATTTACAAAGTCGAATCAGACATACCGGTCATGGTGCAGAATCAAAGCATTCCGGTATCTGATCTGTAGCAATCAGGTAGCTGATTTTCCCTGATAATAATTCATAAGAATCTTTGCAACTTCAGGCCGGGAAAATTCCTCTGGAAGCGATTGACCCTGCGATAACATCTCGCGAACCCGAGTTCCTGACAGCAAAATAAAGTCGTCCTTTGCGTGATCCGGTGCGTCTCGCATCATGACTACTTCATTTAATTTTTTTGACCAAGCTGTATGGTCGGCTTCAAAAATTTGAATTTCCAGTGTGTTTGGAGGAACATGGGTGTTGAAAATATCCTGTGCATCGAAGGCGCCGTAGTAATCGCCCACACCGGCATGGTCGCGGCCTACAATCATGTGCGATGCTCCAAGATTTTGCCGAAATATTGCATGCAGCACCGCCTCTCTAGGGCCTGCATAGAGCATATCAAAGCCGTATCCGGTAATCATGACGGTATTCGGTGGGAAATACAGATCTACCATCTTTCGAATCGCTTCTTCCCGAATCCCGGCAGGAATATCACCAGGCTTGAGTTTACCAAGCAGCATATGGATAACGACACCGTCTGAAGCGGTACGTTCCAGCGCAATCTTACACAACTCTTCGTGTGCGCGATGCATTGGATTTCGTGTTTGGAATGCAACGACTTTGTCCCAGCCTCGCTGTTCGATTTCAGAGCGAATTTGACCCGCGGTTTTGAACGTGTTGGGAAAGTCGGTGTCAAAATAACTGTAATTGAGCACATCAATGGGACCGGATATCAATTGCGCACCTTGATTGAGGAACGTATGGACACCTGGATGTTCGGTATCATTTGTACCGTACACCTGTGTGGCTATATGCTCAAGGTCCTGCGAACTGAAAGTTTCAACCGATTCAACAGTCTGAATTGCAAGCGGAGGATTTCCTTCGACTTGAGAGTCGCGCAAAGCAATCTTTTGTCCTTGTTGAATTTCACCTGCGTTATCAGTTCGGTTCAAAACAGGAACAGGCCAAAACAACCCATCAGCAGTTGTCATGTTGTCTGCAACAGATATTGCATCTGCTTTATTCATAAATCCACGCAACGGGGAGAAATAACCTGCACCTAGCATGACAGCACTTGCTGCCGACGGTGAATCCATCACGACAGATGGCAAAGACTGCGCCAACTGATACATTTCCCGGCGCTGTGCGGGATCTTCCACCAAGCGGGGATGAAGTTGTTTAGATTGATACGGATTGACTAACAAAGTAACATCCTGATGAGTCTGGGAAATTTATACAGCTGTTTTTAATGGGCTCGTTTGCTGCGCTGCACTGCGGCGGGCAAGTACCGCGTCACTTAGTGACCGCAGCAGCCATTCGGTATCTTCCCAGCCAATACAGGCATCTGTAATACTTTGTCCATAAACAGGTGGTTGTCCATCCTTGGCGTTTTCGATGTCCTGGCGACCTTCGACCAGATGACTTTCAATCATTACGCCTTTTATTCTGAAGTCTCCACCGGCAATCTGGTCACCCACATCTTTGCCTACAAGTATTTGTCTTGAAAACTGCTTGGAACTGTTGGCATGACTGAAATCTATCATAATCGTGCCCGGCAAGTTGCGATCAGACAGCATTTTCGCTGCCTCTTCAACATGGTGCGCCTCGTAATTCGGGTCAACACCACCGCGAAGGATGATGTGACAGTCATCATTGCCGTTTGTTTCAAAAATAGCTGTTTGCCCCTGCTTTGTAATCGAAAGGAAGCGGTGGCCTTTGGAAGCGGCTTGCACCCCGTCTACAGCAATTTTGATGTTGCCATCGGTTCCATTTTTAAGCCCGACTGGACACGACAGTCCAGAAGCCAGTTGTCGGTGGATCTGACTTTCTGTTGTTCGAGCGCCGATTGCACCCCAACTGACCAAGTCTGCGATGTACTGCGGAATTATTAAACTCAAATATTCAACACCTGCTGGCAGTCCCATGTCGTTGAGCTCCAGTAACAGTTGTCGAGCCAACCTCAATCCCGTGTTAATATCAAATGTTCCATTCAAGTGGGGGTCGTTGATTAGACCCTTCCAGCCGATCGTAGTTCTTGGCTTTTCGAAGTAAACTCTCATGACGATGAGCAAGGTTTCGGAAAGTTCAGACTTAACCTTCACCAGCCGTTTGGCATAATCGCGTGCTGCGACCGGATCGTGAATCGAGCAAGGACCCACGATAACCACAAGTCTGTCGTCTTGTCCCCGCAGAACCTGTGAAATTTCCTGCCGCGAGGTGCGAACCGTTTCAATCGCCTTGTCGGACGCTGGTATTTCCTCCATGATTCCGGCTGGAAGTGCAACGTCTTCGATTGATGCGATTCTTAAATTGTCAATTTCGGAAATTAACGAATCATCTAATATGGTCATCTTTACTTTTCTTTAACCTCATTTCTGCTATTTTCGCAACAGGTGTCGGCAACGTCCAATTAAGTCGCTCAGCCCACAAATACAAAAGTCAACACAAATTACGTCATGTGATGTGTTAACTGCTATACCTTCTCAAACACGACAAATCTGTGCCAGTTTAGCGGTCTGATGGTTTCAGACTTTATTCGCGAATAGATGAAATTCTATTTCGCACACGCTGCCGCGATGCAAAAGGAGGTAGTAATTATAAGCAGTAATTGACATGTGAGGTGAAATCGGTCACCGCAATGACCGGTTGAATTGCGCATACTCACGAGCCACGTGCTCTGGTCAGGGAATCTTTGATTCGCGTCAATGGAAACCCAATGAGTCTGAATTCAGACACTGGCCAGCGGAAGCAGAATCATTGGATTCGACATTTTTTAACCGAATCAAGTCGGCTCCTTTCCGGTCAGTATCCAATTTGATGTCATTGATAATTTTCTGAAACCATGGGGACTATCAGAGCCGTTGACGCGAGCGGTCTGCCACAGTGGTTTTTGAAAAAATGACAGACCCTGCCGCGTGTATGCAATAAAGGTTGGTCGGCTTTCAGATGCATCCTACGATACCTTCTATGTCCAAGATGATGTAATCAGTTAACAGTGTGTGAAAGTCTTGCGTTATCATAACCTTCGCTCCGGTGAGGTTTACCCACGGGTTTACATGCCCTACTCTAACTGCCACTTTAAGTGGTCATTGACAACGTCAATAAGATGTCTGTACACCTGCGGAGCCGTTGTAATATCTCAGTCTTATCGTGAACCGTACGCATGACTCGTTGGTCTGAGGCTTGCCTCGCTAGTTATGAACGCAAATCCATTTTTCCGGTTCGGATTTCACGAAGTTGTTGCAACCTCCGTTGCTACTACTAAATATTGATTATCTGTTCAGCTCCCATCCACTGCTACTGCAATATAGTCCCACCTATTACTAGAACAAAGGCGTAGCATTACTGACAGTCGATACAGCGCAGGAAAATGAAAGTATCTTACGCCCCCTTACACGAGGCTCCATTACAGAGACAAATTTCATGATCCGAAATTTCCTGATATTCATATTAACTATAGCCCTAATCTATGGATTAATCGTAGCTGGCATATATCTGAATCAGAAAAACCTGATTCATATGCCATACAAACAAATTGAAGCGACACCGGCAGACCACGGCATGGTCTATGAAGATGTTGTATTGATAAATGATGATGGCAAAGCACAACTTCACGGCTGGTTCATTGAAAATTCCAATTCAAGTATCACCGTGTATCTGTTTAGCGGCAATGCCGGCAACATCTCGTATATGCTCGATACGATCGAAATGCTGCACCGAATCGGATATTCGATATTTGTCTACGATTACAGAAGTTATGGGAAAAGCACAGGCAAACTCACTGAAAAGGCGATGTACCGCGACAGCGAAGCGGGATGGAAATACCTCACACAAACCCGTCAACTGCCAGCCAACCAGATAGCTGTTCATGGACGATCTCTTGGTACTGCAATGGCCAGTTGGGTTGCAAAAACTTTCGAGCCAGGTGCTCTGATCATGGAATCTGGATTCTCGTCAATGGAAATGATGAGTCGAAAAGTCTATCCATGGCTGCCGACTCGATTCCTGCTGCGTTGGAAATACGACAATTTGCAGCGCATCGGGAATATCAAAATACCAACTTTGTTCATACACAGCCCGCACGACGAGCTGGTGCCATACGAACATAGCCAGACCATGTTCGCCGAAAGCCCGGCACCAAAGCAACTGCTTACCATCTCCGGTGACCACATTAATGGATTTTTGCAAAGTAGCGATGCTTATATCGCTGGCATACAGCACTTCATTGACAAGCATGTGAAAACGCCCGACGCAGATTAACCTGCAAACCTCTGGATATCTCCTGCGTTCAAAAGCGCATTGAAATTCTGATGTAAGACTTAAGACACCTTACTTACAAGTGCTCACCACCGTTGATATGAATTTCCGACCCTGTCACATAACTGGAGTCGTGAGAGCAGAGAAAAAAGATTGTCTTGGCGACTTCTTCAGGCGTACCTAAACGATGCAAAGGGATAGAGTCCATCAGGTCATTCGTCTGAGGTGACAAAATCGGTGTGTCAATCTCACCTGGCGCTATCGCGTTGACGCGAATTCCTTTCGATCCGAAATCAGCAGCCATCTCTCTGGTTAAAGCCGCCAGTGCTGCTTTCGAAGTCGCATATGCGGTGCCGGCAAACGGATGCACCCGCGTGCCTGCGATTGAGGTGACATTGACTATCGAACCGTTGCCTTTTACCAATTCGTCCATTAACCCTCTGGCTAATACAATAGGAGCGAAGAAATTGACTTCAAATACCAGCCGCCATATCGCCATCCCGGTATCTGCAGGTCCCAGCCTGTTTCCGTCTTCATTTTTTGGAGAAATACCCGCATTGTTGACAAGTGCATGCAAAGCACCTCCAGCGAGCCGCTTCTTTAACTCTGCCAATCCTATTGAACGATGATCCGGATCTCCCAGGTCGATTTGAATATGATCATCAGGGCCGGCTTGCCACGGACACTCCGCTGAGAAAGAACGCCTTGAGCAGGTAATTACTCGCCAGCCGTTTTGTTCAAAACACTTCGCAGTTGCATGCCCAATGCCCTGACTGGCACCGGTTAATACCAGTGTCTTTTGTTCTGTGTCATCACCTAAGCGCGGTGGCTTGGCCTTTTCAATCACCTGTCCGGTGACTGGGCACTTATCAACTTGGGCAGTAGCGCTTGTTGCCATGTTCAAACTTAATTTCGATGCCGATTAATCTTCATCAGGCTGATTGAAAGCGGCACTTAATTTTTTCTGCACATCAACAGGTGCAGATTCGTATGACGCAAATTCCATAATGAATGAACCTTCACCGCCTGAAATTGCGTTTAATTTAGCTTGAAAATCAGACATTTCAGCCAAAGGGGCTGAACCGGTAATTCGAACAAAACCTGAAGTCATGCTGTCTGTATCACTGATACGGCCGCGGCGCGATGACAACTCTCCAGCAATGTCACCCATATAGGAATTAGGTACAGTGACTACAACATCAACAATCGGTTCGAGAATGATTGGGCCCGCTTTGGATATTGCATCGATAAACGCTTTTTTACCCGCAGTGATGAACGCTATTTCCTTTGAGTCAACAGAGTGGTGTTTGCCATCGTAGACAACAACCCGGATATCCTGGATTTCAAAGCCGGCAAAAGCTCCGCCTTCTAGCACCTGACGAACACCTTTTTCCACCGCAGGAATGAATTGCGAGGGAATGACACCGCCTACAACATTGTCCACAAATTCAAAGCCCTGTCCTCTCGTCAAAGGCTCTACTTTCAAGAAAACCTCTCCGAATTGTCCGGCACCGCCTGTTTGCTTTTTATGTCGACAGTGTCCCTCCGCAATCTTGGTTACAGTTTCTTTGTACGGAACCGTCGGAACAGAAGTATTGACCTCGACACTATACACTTCGTTTAATCGCTCAAGCGCCACTCGCAAATGAAGATCACCCAGAGCCCTTAAAATCGTTTCGTTTGTCGAAGGGTTTCGCTCCAGCGTCAAACAGGGATCTTCCGCTGATATTTTCTGCAGTGCCTCTGCTACTTTCTGTTCGTCCCCACGGGTTGCAGGTAAAATCGCCAGTCCCACCATCGGGTTGGGTCTAGGATGTCTTTTGAGGTGGATTGGCCAGTCAGATCCGGTATCGAGCAAAATACTGTCTTGCTCGACATCGTCAATTTTCGCTACCGCACCGATATCACCGGCGATCATTGAGGTAACATCATTGTGCTGTTTGCCAAGTAAACTGAATAAATTGCTGACGCGAATGGCTTTTCTTGCATCACCAATGTATATCGAATCGTCTTTGCTGAGCTTCCCCTGCAGTACTTTAAACACTCCGATCTTTCCAACAAACGGATCAAAAGCAATTTTAAATACGTGAGCCGCAAATGGGTTCGACTCACTACATTGCATTGGCAATTGTTTGTCACCATCGTCGGCTTTTTGCACTAGTTGTGTTTCATTGCCTTCGCTTGGACTTGGCAGCAGTCGTTTAAATAATTCAAGCTGCTCTGCTACCCCGGCATCCGTATTTGCTGACACAAAACTAACCGGGATCAAGTGTCCTTCGCGCATAGCCTGCTTGAACGACGGCACGATCTTATCCTGAGACAACTCCCCGGTTTCCAAATAGTCTTCAAGCAATTGTTCATCGACTTCCACAATTTGGTCTGTTATGGCTGTATTGGCTTCTTCAACACTGGAAAAATCAGCCTCACCATCGCTGCTAAATAGACACCCGACAACAGATTTACCACCGTTGGCAGGAAGGTTCACAGCCAGACACTCACTGCCTATTTCCTGTTGAATTGAAGCGTAAACCCCCTCCAAATCCACACCTTCAGCATCAATTTTATTGATCACAATCGCTGTGCTTTTGTTGTTATTTCTCGCCAATTCGATAAACCTGCGCGTCATGGTTTCGATTCCATTTTGGGCATTCACCACGATAACAGCGGTTTCCGCCGCATCCATTGCCGACAGCGCCGGCCCCATAAAATCTGAATAACCAGGGGTGTCGATCAGATTCACATGCGTGCTTTTAAAGTCAAATGACAATACGGATGACACAAGTGACCGCTGGTGATTTTTCTCAAGAACGTCCTGATCGCTGACGGTATTTTTGCGCTCAACTTCTCCTTTCGCAGTGACCATTCCAGCGACATGCAAAATGGACTCACTCAGTATTGTTTTACCTGACGCTGCTTGACCCAGTAAAACGATGTTTCGTATATCGTCAGTGCTATATGCCATCAAATTCTCCTCGTTACATTCTTAGTTCTTTGTTCGATTGTGGGTGCAACAGATAACCTGTTATTATTCGGTTACGAAGTCGGCGATTATAGGGTACGGGGCGTTGAGTTGAATTTCATTCGTATTGTCATCCGGAGCGCTTCTGTCAATGACGATGAAGTCTTGTTGTTGATCAATAACAAGTAAGAAATGATGCCAAACACCGCGTTTGTAATTCACTCCCTGTGAGCCGTTGGTTACAAACACCCGGATGTCGGATTTATCAAACTGTTTTGCCGCCCTCGCTACAACAACTAAGAATCTGGCATTGCCTGTCGGGATAAATCCCTGACTCGCGTTGGGATGGCACTCCATCGATGTAATTGAAAACGGCAACTCAACCGGCCGTGCGCGAAATATGCTAAGCGCAGGGTGTCCGCCATCTGTCACATCGAGATTGGCGAGATTTTCGTAACGGTCAGCATAACCCTTGTTGATTGTTCGACAGTCTCGCCCTCGCGTTTCAATCACTTCACCGAAAGACGCAAAATTTTCAGCTGTCAAAGGTTCAGCGACCAACGATGCAGCTTGTGGATTTGTGATCGATCCATACACCCGGAGCCGACCTACTCCACCGTCCGGATGCATCTCGAGTTTTACATGAGATGTCATTCCTATATGATTTATTTCATTTCTAAATTCGTGATCACTATCTGCCTGCATGGTAGATTTTGGCAGTAGAGTATTCCACGCAGTTTCGGGATTGGAGAGGTATTTCTTTGATGCTCCCGGGGCGTAAATGCTGCGCACAGCACAAGTCGCAGGAAAGTTTCCTTTAAAGTGAAGTGTATCGATGTGAATGAACTTGACGAGTCCGGGATGAGCGAGTTTAATTACAGCCCAATCGTAACCTTCGCCTCGTCGTCGCCGGGTCTCCCAGCCATCCCCCATGTTCTGTGCTCGCTGTGGATACAGAAGGTTCCACATGCTGCCAAAATGCATATCGCTGCACGCGACCGCAACTGCGCCATTTTCCACAGCTGCAAGGTCAAGGACTTCGTGCTTTGACACCGCCGACCAATCTTTGAGTATCTCCCCGAATACTCGCAGTCGGGCAACTCCACCATCGGGGTAAATGTGAAGACGAAGGTGGGTCCATTGCGCTTGAGAGTCTATGGCAAAAATATTGTCAGAATCTCCTTTTAGTGGAGATTTCTCGACCAGCTCGTGCCAGGTCGTATCATCATCCGGGTCAATTGAACTGTCACAGGCTTCGAGCCTTGCAAATTGCGGGTAGTTGCCGCTAAAGTGAGCCGTGTCAATGTTAACACCATAGATTTGTCCTCGACAAATACGCACAACACAGTAATCGTGACCGGGCCCTCTTTTTCTGCGCGATTCCCAACCGTCCATCCATTTACCGCGGTCGGTAAATTTGTCTTTGATAAATACCGGTTCTTTCGGATCAATCAATGCTTCTTTTTCTGCGAAAAAATCGTCAGTTGCAAAGATGACCTCAGCACCAAGTTTAGGCTGTGCCAGATTCACAAAATGTTCAAAATCATTTATTGTCGTCACTATTGGTCTCCTGTCCAAAGTATTAGCCATAGAAGTTTGCAATCCAGTGATTTGCGATGTCAATACGTCGACACAACCACACATCAGAGAACGAACTGACATATTCAAAAAACCGTGCTACACTGGCAGCCCTGCCGGGCCTTCCCGCCAGTCGACAATGCAAGCCCACTGACATCATCTTGGGTGATTGCTTGCCTTCTGAATAAAGCAGGTCAAAGGTGTCTTTAAGATAAGTAAAAAATTGATCGCCGGTATGAAATCCCTGGGCGGTAGCAAAACGCATGTCGTTGGTATCCAGCGTGTAAGGAATCACTAGATGTGGAACTCCAAACTGGTGATCCCAAAACGGCAGATCATCGCTGTAATCATCCGCGTCGTACATAAAGCCGCCTTCTTCTACAACCAGCTTTCTTGTGTTGGGACTGGTTCTGCCCGTATACCACCCGTAAGGTCGCTGTCCAGTGATGTTTTCGATTGCAGCGACCGCAAGTCCAATGTGCTCGCGTTCGATCTCTTCGCTAACATACTGATAGTCAATCCAGCGATATCCGTGACTGCAAATTTCATGACCGTCGGCCACCATCGCCTCTATAACTGCAGGATTCCGTTCAACCGCCATGCCAACTGCAAACACGGTTGCTGGAATTTCATATTCCTTGAAAATTCTGAGCAATCGCCATGCTCCTGAGCGAGAGCCATATTCGTAGATCGATTCCATGCTCATATGGCGCACTCCTTTGCGCGGCTCGGCACCGACGATTTCCGACAGAAATGATTCGGATGCAGCATCACCGTGCAAAATGCAGTTCTCACCGCCTTCTTCGTAATTCAAAACAACCTGAACAGCAATTCTTGCATTGTTCGGCCACTTTGGATGAGGTGGTGTTGCACCGTATCCGATCAGGTTACGGGGATAATGTCCTTGTTGAGTTAACTGATTTTCCATGTTGAATTAGTCCTTATCGTTATTCTGGCTTTGCCTTGATTGACAAAATTACTACGATTTGTTTGAGCCAGATAATATTTCTCACCCCCAACTGGCTAAACAATCCGAAATTCGCTCACCGCGTAGATTGCATTTTAATGGAATCTGAAAAATGTGCGCCTGCTATTGACAGTGAAATTTGCGGCAGTGAAGTTACAAAAGTATTGGCAGGTTCATTTGAACTGATCAAATTCATCAGACTGTTTCGCTGATCGCAAGCTCGTGGGTCTCAGATTGAGTAAAATCTTCACATGCCTAAGTGTGTAAGTGCCATAGTTCGCTTCGCTTCAAATTATGCGCCGTATCACCTGCAACTAAAGTCGTTGTGTCTCGACCCGGTCAATTCAATTGTCATTCGAATCACAGTCGGTGTTCGAAGTAATGTTGCCGAAGCTTCACCTTTTATGATTAACTGTTTCGAGCAACCGTGTCCCAAGATGAGCAAGTTAATATAACGCTTGAGGAGTTTGACTTCTCAACAAGCGACTGTCGGTCGAAGAGTTGGGGGTGAGTATCTTGATCACTTTTTCCATCCACAAAATTGAAGTTATTTCATGAATGTAGACATCATCGCTGTTTCGATTGGTATCGTGATCGGTTTTGCAGTCGCAATACCGTTGACGTTGTTATTCGATAAAAGAGCTGCCCGCGAACGCTCCCGAAATACCCAACTGTCTCAGCAAGTCACTGCACTTGAAGCACAGCAGGAAGCTCAGCAGCAACAAAAACACCAGCAAATGAACGAACTGGAGGAAGTTCGACTTAAACTCGAAGCGAGTTTTTCGCAAGCGGCAAACAAAGCTTTGACTCAAAACTCCAGTCAGTTTCTGGAGTTGGCAAATCAGAATTTCTCCAAGTTCAAAAATGAAGCGGACTCGGACTTAAAGCAACTGATTAACCCGCTGCGCGAGCACTTAAGCCGCGTCGAAGAACACGGCAAACAAATCGAATTGAAGCGGGTAGACGCGTATTCTTCTTTGGTGCAGCAAGTCCAGACGATAAATGAATCCACTGTCAATCTGCGCGACGAAACAAGCCGTCTGGTTCAAGCATTAAGGCAACCGAAAACCAAAGGCAGGTGGGGTGAAATTCAACTGCAGAATGTTCTTGAATTAGTCGGTATGCAAAAGCACATTGACTTTAAAACCGAAGAGTCGTTTAGCACCGATGAAGGCAAAAAAAGACCGGACGTAGTGGTTCGTCTGCCTGGAGATCGCTGCATTGTGATCGATGCTAAAACACCAATAGATGCCTATTTAACAGCGATTGAAACTGAAGTTGAGTCAGATCAAAACCAATACTTTATCAAACACGCAAAGCAGCTGCGCGATCAGGTCAATATCCTCGCGAAAAGCGATTACCAGCACATCGTTCCGTATTCTCCAGATTTCGTGGTGATGTTTATCCCCGGTGAAGCTTTTTATTCAGCTGCCGTTGAATATGACCCTACCCTTTTTGAATATGCATTGAACAAACAGGTGTTGATTACAACACCGATGTCGCTGATACTGCTTTTAAAAGTTGCAGCTTTAGGCTGGCAGCAGGAAAATATGTCGGCAAACTCCAGAAAAATTGTTGAAATCGGCCGCGAACTCTATAACCGACTTAACGTATTTAGCAATCACATTCGAGATCATGGCAATGCATTGACCAAGGCTGTCAACCTGTACAACAAAGCGGTCGGATCAATGGAATCTCGCGTTCTGCCATCGGCACGTAAATTGGAAGAACTTGAGGTTACGTCATCTGACAGGAAAATTCCTTGTCCTGATCAAATCGAGAAAGTCGTGCGAACACCGGATATCAATTCGGACACATAGCCACACAGTCTGACACTGCGTTCGGTATCAGTTGTTAATTGCGTCTCTAAGGTAACCGGCTCTGTCAGAAACAGAAGGATGAGTCGACAGCCAACTCCACGAACCATCATCACAGTCGGAAATGCTGGGGTCTTTGTGGTCTGCATCGCAATCGGATCGTCTGAATTTTTCAATTGCAGTGACCATGGAGGCGGGATTTAATCCGGCATCTTCCAGATAGTCTAATGCAAGCAGGTCTGCCTGCTGCTCCAACTGTCGACTTTGTTGCAAACCCCACAACTGAATGAGTACTGTCGAGATCTCTTCAATTACACTTTCATCAGCACCAAACACCACAAACGCGATGAAACTCGCAGCTGCTACTTCCACAATTCTTTGCAGCGAGTGACGTTCATGAATATGAGCATATTCGTGTGCAATGATTGCCAAAATCTCATCGTGGTCCATCATCTCAACGAGATCGTCTGTTACCACAACCGGACCGCCAGGAAATGCCAGCGCATTGGCTCCAAATAACTCCGAGGTGTGAAAGATTATGTCTACGTTCTGAAAATCGTCGATGCTGTCGGAAATGATTTTCGAGTCGGTCAGAATTTCTGCCTTTTGAGTGACAGGCAACTGACTTTGTTCAAAGGCATAATCCCTGATTGTTTCATAAGTGCTTTGCCCAAGTCGCTGTTCCCAGCTGTCAGGAACAATCATAGCAACCGCGTAACTGACCGACGATATAGTTACTCGAAACAATACGATAAAAACGACAAGAATCAACGCCAGTACGACGGCCTTTTTCAGATTGAACTTTTCAAGCCATGCGATGTAACGAGTGGTGCGTCCTCTTTGGTGATTTAGAAATTCCTGTGGCAGAGCGTTGTGCGCTTTGAAGTAACTGCCGCATGCAAAAAAGATATTTTCAGACCCTTGAATTGAGGTGACTTTCAGTTCACCTGATTGGCAATGCCCATCGAATGTAAAGACAAACATGCCTTGGTCGTTAGCGATCAATACACCACTTTGTGCCTTTGAAGAACGCGGGTTGAAAAAATCACCGGCTATTTCGAATTGCGCCATCAGATTGAAACATCAAATCCTTCTATATCAACAAATTCTTCACCAAACGATCCGATTTTCTCATGCTCTTGTTCAATAAACTGATCAACATCTGTGTGGATTTCATACAGTGTGTTTTGTGCAAGGTAACGATACAGTCGGACCACTGTCCAAGGATACAGAATTCCCAAAGAAAAAATAATTGCGAGAAAGTTTGAGATTGTGATCCAACACAGTCGTATTGGACTTAAGGTCGAACTGAAGCTGACTGCATCACCGAGTTTCAGTGTACGAATCAAGATATTTCTACACATCACTGCATAGATAAACGACACAACTACGACAAAAATTAAAACGAAAAAGATTACTGCCCATTCGGCAAAATCATCGCTAATTCCACCAAGACTAAGTGAGATGATTATTACAATAACAAGAAATGTAAATAACAACAATCCGCCTGTGGTTAAAAGTAACAATCCAAAAGCGCCGTAGAACCTGCGTATCTTGGTTGCTGCTGAAAAACTCGTTGTGCCAAATGAGAAATGATCCGCATAATACTGGTAGTAATATCGACTAAAAAGGGGGACTAGAATTCCAGCGGATGCGATCCCGACAAAGGGACCGATGACAAAATACAACAGCGTTTTCCAGTAGGTGCCGTGCCAATTGAATCTGATGTTTCGCCAAGATGTCATTGTGGCATTGAATCGAAGTGAGCGATTCAGCACCCAGGCCAGACCAAACATAAGCACTGGCAACAAAATTATCGATGCCGCGGGAGTAATAGTCGATGCAGTCGAATAGGCAATAATTACGCCAAACGTAATCATTCGGCCAAGCAACAATTGGAGTCCCTTAGCGTGATATGCCAAAGGGTATCCATCAATTTCAGTGTGGTTCAGAAAAAACTGTTTTCTTCGCACCTTCGCCCAAGCACTATAGATCCCAAGTGTTACTATTGACAATACAGAGTTCGAGATCCAAATGCCAAAATAAGACGATGCAGTACCTTTAAACTCAATAGGGCGCATATTCACGTAATCCTTAATAAAACAGATATGTCCGGTTCGAGAAAAATTGTTTCAGCGCAACTTCGATGAACGATTGTGGCAAAGACCCTGCATATTGTGGGCAGCGATTTCGAACGATTACACGACAAGTAGATTTCACTGAAAATACCACTTTAATCGAAGATTCAAAATCAAAATCGGCAACTTTTCTAAACCGGCTATTACAGTAATCCAGAGCGTAAATTATATTTCGCCAAAGCATCGATGATTTGTAATTTGAGACAGATTCTATCTGTAGCCGTCTTTTCTTAATTCATTTTTTCACGCTAAGGTTTTAGCCGAATTAGCAACCTCAATATTTCGGTTTAAACTTAGCCGTATTCACGAAAAACCCCTGATTTGTCACGATCATCCCACCGTTTTGTCTTATCTGGAGCGCAATTTCCTGTCTCTGCGAACGGTCAAAGACGCTGAAAGTTTGATCATCGCCTTGACCCCCTGGCGGCGCGCACATTGTCTGTTTGAATTGACCACACAGAATTCTTACCAACGGATTTCACGCTATTGAACCGGGATATTGACGTTTACACTCCTGCGGTTAATCAATTCATCCTGCCAAAAATTAACACTATAATTTTTCGCCGTGTTCGACTTGCGTAGCGAACAATAATTGAACAAAGCAGATTTTAACTACGGGAGAATGATCCACTATGAGTTTCGTAAAACGGGGATTGTGCTTCGTCACATGCCTCTTTGTCTCAACTGCGGTATTTGCTGAAGGCGACTCTGCAATGGGCAGAGATTTGGCTTTTACCTGCACGGGTTGTCACTCATCACCGGGATATCGCAACGCATACCCCGGTTACACTGTCCCCAAATTGGGAAGCCAAAAAGCAGACTATCTCGAAGCAGCCCTGAAAGCCTATCGAAATGGTGATCGCAGTCACAAAACAATGCACGCTCAAATTGCACAGCTAACTGACGAGCAGATTGCCCATATCGCCGCCTACTTCTCACAATTGACAAAGGAGTAGCCAAAATGAAATTCTACATTCACAAAATCAAACTCATTGCGTTAGCCGCAATAGTATTCGCAGCCGTGTCCCCATCAAGTTATGCAGGCGGCGACGCTGCAGCCGGCGAACAGAAAGCCACCGTTTGTTTGACATGCCACGGCAAAGGAAATCAGGTTCAAGGAGTTGGCACGCCGATAATTTCAGGTCAATACGAAGACTACCTGATTCATGCAATGCAAAGTTATAAGTCCGGCGAACGCAACAATCCGATCATGCTCAGTTTCCTCAGCAGCCTGTCTGATCAGGATATTGAGGACTTAGCTGCGTTTTACGCTTCAATGGACTCGCAGCTGTTTACGCCCGTGGAATAATTCTCAATTACTTATCCGGATTTGCTCACGATATAGAACAATCACCGGTCAGCGAGCGCAGCGACAGTTTGCCTTCAGTCTTGGTCACTTAGGATTTGCTGCGTTTCCTGATGGGTTGAGGCACTACCAACCGCGGTAATCACTTCACCGTTTCGGTAAACAATGTATTTGGATGACGCTGCAGTCGCGTTTGAATTTTTGAAAACTGCACCTGTCAGGTTCAGTGGGTCGGCCGCATGAACAGTAATTGATTTTCCACTTGCATTCGTCTTGCGGGTATCGCGTAAAAGCTCGACCGCCTGAGGCAATGCAAATTGTTCTCCAGACACATCAGTGACAAACCTGCCGCCTCGAATCAAACCGCGGTCTTCCATTCGACGAAAAACCCCCATCAACTGACTCCACGATGGCATGAACATGCTTTCTTTTGTCAGCAATTCTCGAAACACAACGCCATAACGCCGCAGCAATACTTCGGCTGCATATTCAAGTATCTGATCATCAGCGATTTGAGACTTTGTAAGCGACACAGATTTTCTCAACAATGACCACCGTCCCGATGCTTGTATGCCACGGCCGACTTTGCGCCGCAATCTTCGTCGCTTGCTTCGGTTGCGCTGTAAAGCAAGCAGTGCACGCACACCTCCGAAGTGATCGCAAGTGACAGCCCCTAAAGCGAAAAGTTCAACCAATGCGTTTTCGACGTGACCGGGCAGTTGATGAACATGTTCAAGCAACTCATCGAAAAACAAATGTCCATTCTCATCAAGGGTCTGGGCAACTTGACGGGTAACAGAGGATTGAAACTCGCTGCATTGGATTTCATTGTCTGCCAAAGCCAGCCAAAGTGACAACCGGTTGCGCGCAACAAATGTCAGTGGAATGGATTTCATAGAACCGCGAAAACGGGATTTTGGACTGCCATTTTGAGATTCGTTTGCAACACCTCCTGATTTTGAAAGTCTGCACCACACTACAGTACCAGAAGCGCTGATATAGTCCAGCATCTCCGGCATATACCCAAATATTCTCGATGGCAGAAGATCACTCTCCCAAAGGGCACAATTTGCCTCAAATCCCTCAAACTGCGATAGCACTGCCGCCAGCGCTTCGGTACCCTCACCCATCGATTGGGTATTGAGCCTCATCCACCGGGTAAGGAAGCGAACAAATTCAGCGCGGCTGGCAGGTTTGATCTGATTTCTTAGTCCCGAAATTGTTCGTTTATGAATTCGAGCGAGAAACTTCCTGTCGCACCACTGCAAATCATCACTGACCGAGGTAAACTGCCCGCGCATTGCAGTGCCTTCAGATTCCAGTCGTAACAAAGCTTGCTCAACATCGCTTTTAACCAGGTCAGCGTAACTGGCAATCTGGGCAGCCGTACACGGGCCAGTCGTTTCCATCCTGCTGCGAATAATGCAAACCAGTGCGTGGTCGAAATCAGGCGAACTTGCCTCGCCTAGTGAGGCCGGGGCAATCGGTTGAGTCATGGTCGCGTCCGGATGCAGCTTCATCATCTCGTCAAGCCTCTCTGCGGCTACCCAAAGACACACGCCATTAGCAGTCGTAAGACACGTCACCCGCTTGGTAGCCATCAGCTTTTTAATCCACACCTTCCATTGCGCTTGCACAATCATCGAATCCGTCGCCCCATTTGCCTTGCCGCCAATTTCCCCATCACCAATAAAACCCAGGTGGACAAGCGCATCGTGAACTTCTTCTGCGTCACGGGGGCTTGGCCATGCTTCATCGACCATGCGGTCGATGAGATCGCAGTCATATTCGGCCAATCCATCTGTATCTGAACTGTCTAAATAGCGTCTCGACTGTACCGCTAAAGTGCGGCGTTCTTCGGCCGGCGCATCATCGAGAAATGCGTACGGTTTGGCAGTTAGAATCTCGTGCGCAAGAGTCGATGGTTCTGGTGTGTCTTTACAGTACACCGTTATGTCGCCTTGTTCCAATTGCTTTAACACCACTTTAAGCATCGCCGAATCCATCAGTTCATGCAGACAGTCATTGAGCGTCTGTTCGACTAACGGGTGGTCTGGAATCTCAATGGGTCCTGTAATATTCTCTTGACATGCGAGCTGAGCAGGAAATACTACCGACAACAAATCCTCGGAATCATTGCGCTGGAAAGGCGGTGGAACTTTGGAGCCACCGCGGTACCGCAATACGGCAAGAGCCGTGTTGCATACCCATCGCCAGCGGGTTGCAAACATTGGCGCTCCAAGAACAGCTTGTTGCAAAACCGAAAAAACACTATTACTGTCCACATAGCGCTTAACCTCAGACAGTGCAAAACTGTGCGTGGGACCAAGTGACAATACGAAACTGTCTTCTAAAGCCGCTGCCTGCAATTCAAAATCAAACCGTACGCAAAAACGCTTGCGAAGCGCCAGTCCCCACGCACGATTCAACCGTGAACCGAATACGCTGTGAACCACCAAATGGGTATCACCTGTTTCATCAAAGAACCGTTCAAATACAATCGACTGCTTGGTTGGAATGACGCCCAGCGATTTATGAGCGAGCGCGAGATACTCAACAATTTGTTCAGCTGCACGATGTTCAAGGCTATATTGGTTTTCAAGATCACTGCAAAGATGTTCACGGTCCATACTGTCTAACCGGTCAGCAACATAACTGCGAAGCGCAGATACAGCGTCACTGAGTTCCTCGCTTCGTCCTCTGCCTTCACCTAGCCAAAAGGGAATGTTAGGCGGCAATCCTTGAGCATCGCCGACGCGAACATATCCTTTGTCAACCCGCAACACCCGATACGACGCATTGCCAAGCTGGAAAATATCTCCCGGTAAACTCTCAAATGCAAAGTCTTCGTTCACTGTACCGATCCGGATATCTTCGGGTTCCAGAATCACATCATAGTCAAAAAGATCGGGAATGGCTCCCGCGTTGGTCGCAGCTGCAATCCTGGCACCTTTACGCGCACGGACCATTTTGTTTACCGCATCGAGGTGAAGATAGGCTCCTCGGCGTCCTCTGCGAAGACTGAAACCTTCGGCAAGCATAGTGAGCACTGCATAAAAAGTATCTTTCGATAAATCCCAATAAGGAGCTGCAGTTGTAAATCGCGAATAGACCTCTTCAATCGAGCAGTCGCGGACACTTGATTCGGCAACAATCTGTTGCGCCAGGACATCAATCACGCCAGGGACAACATGTAACGATTCCAACTCACCTTGATTGGCCGAATAAACCAGTGCGGCAGCCTCTACCAACTCGTCTCTCGTAGTTGGAAATATGCGTCCCTTTGGAATGCGGCCAACTGAGTGTCCTGAACGTCCTACTCTTTGCAGAAAAACCGATATCGAGTGGGGTGAACAAATTTGACAAACCAAGTCGACATCACCGATATCAATCCCAAGCTCAAGCGAAGCGGTTGCTACCAAAGCGCGAAGCGAACCGGATTTAAGGCGCTTCTCGGCATTGTGACGATGAGCCGTTGACAAACTGCCGTGGTGAGATGTGATATCGTCCTCACCGACCAATTCCGCTAGATGACGCGTCGCCCGCTCAGCGTGACGACGTGTATTGACAAATATCAGCGTCGTTCGGTGTTCGCTGACCAACGCCGCAATGCGCTGATAGACAGCGCTCCAGGACTGCGCAGACATCACCGCTTCAAGTGCATCTGGCGGCAACTCGATTCCAAGGTCCCAGTTACGAATGTGTCCTGCATCAACAATTATGCAATCAGGATTCTTTTGACCGGTCAAAAACGAAGCGATCCGCTCAAGCGGCTTTTGCGTGGCTGACAAACCGGTTTTGATAACTTCACACCCTGTCAACCACTGCAATCGAGCAACAGACAGGCTGAAGTGCGCGCCGCGCTTATTATTTACAAGAGCATGAATTTCATCTACGATCAGCCGTCGAACAAAGCGCAGCATCCGTCTTCCGGACACCGCAGTTAGCAGCAAATACAGTGATTCAGGGGTGGTTACCAGAATATGTGGGGGCTTTTTGGCCATTTTCTGGCGCTCCGACTGCGGAGTGTCGCCGGTGCGCACACTGACGCGAATTTCAAAATCGCTATGACCGCTTTGCAAAAGTCGATTGCGTATTCCCTCAAGCGGCCCCTGCAGATTGCGTTCAATATCGTACGAAAGCGCCTTCAGTGGAGATACATAAACAATGTGAGTCTCGTCAGCAAGACCTGCGTTTTCCAATCCCAAACGAACCAGTTCGTCAATTGCTGCCAAAAATGCAGCAAGCGTCTTGCCAGACCCTGTCGGGGCTGAAACCAAAACATTTCGATTTTGCTGAATCGCACACCATGCATCTGCCTGACACGCGCTGGCCGCCTCATATGTGTCATCAAACCAAGTTTGAACAACCGGATGAAAATTCCAGTTGCGTTCAGAAGAATTTGCCATCAGTGTGCTAAACCACCCTCTCAATTAAAACGGGTAACCTGAACTGGTTCCAAACTCCATACCGAAAACAAACGAAAACAAAGCATTTTTCGAATATTTCAGATTCACTTTCAAACCAAACCTGCAATAACAATACCCTTTAGGTATTCAATTTAAACCACTGATGTTTATTACTTAACGTTTCGTACTCTTGTCGCATTTTACCTTCATATTCGGGTAAGGCCTGCGGGGTTGGATAAAGATCGTGCATCGACATGGATTTACCGTTGTCCTGCACAATTCTCACGTGAGTGCGGTTCATCAGGCGCGGACGAACAACGCCGCAGGAATGCGAAATCACTTGAACTTCGTAAATCAGCTGTTTGGCGTAATTCGCCACTCGAACCGATTTATCGGCAGGGTCGAGTCCTTTTTGTAATCTGCGATTGTGCGTTGTAATTCCTGTTGGACAGGTATTCTTATTGCATTTCAGAGACTGAATACATCCCAACGCAAACATAAAACCGCGCGCTGAGGTTACAAAATCTGCACCAGTCGCGATCGCCCAGGCAACTTCTGAAGGATTGACCAGTTTTCCAGAACAGATCACCCTGATCCGTTCGCGCAGAGAGTATTTGTCCAGCACATCGACCACCCTGGGCAGTGATTCTTTCACCGATAAGCCAACGTTATCCATAAGCGGCATAGGTGCGGCTCCCGTCCCCCCGTCTCCACTGTCAATTGTGATGAAGTCCGGAGCGCTTTCAACCCCTCGTTTGTGAATTTCAATGCACAAGTCCTCTAACCACTCGAAACCTCCAAACACCGACTTGAATCCTGCCGGTTTACCCGAAACATCTCGAATCGTTTCGATCATATCCAGCAATTGCTCGATACTGCTGATTTCCGGATGTCGATTGGGAGAAATTGATGGCTTGCCTTCCGGAATGCCTCTGATTTTGGCAATTTCTGCTGTGACTTTCGCAGCTGGCAATATCCCTCCTTTTCCGGGCTTTGCACCTTGAGACAGTTTCAACTCAAACATCCTGACCTGTTCGATCGCAGCGAGCTCGCGTAATTTATCCGGGTTCAATGATCCTTGCTGATCGCGCACTCCGTATTTCGCGGTGCCGATTTGAAAGACAATGTCGCAGCCACCTTCAAGGTGATGAGGCGATAGCCCGCCTTCTCCGGTGTTGTACCAGATACCTGCCATTTTGGCGCCATTGGACAGTGCGCGAACAGCCGGCGTTGACAATGCTCCATAGCTCATGCCAGATATATTGAAAAACGATGGCGCTACGTAAGGAGTCTTGCAATACGGGCCAATTAGCATGGGCAGCATTTCGACCGCATCTTCTGTCAGCGTCGGAAAAGGGTAGTTGACAAATATGCTGGTGCCTACCGGTGACAAACTTCGAGTTGACCCAAAAGCAACAGTATTGTCAACTTTTTTCGAGGAGCGGTCGATCCACTCTCTTTCAGCACGGTTGAACGGCATCTCCTCACGGTCCATTGCGAAAAAATACTGGCGAAAAAATTCCCCGAGCATAGTAAAGATGTAACGAAACCGCCCGATAACCGGATAATTTCTCCTGACTGCGTCCTTGGTTTGTTGAATGTCAATGACAAAAATGACAACACCGACCAATACCAGTGATCCGATAACAAAGACAAAAAGTGCAGAAAAAAACTGCAGACTTCCGGTAAAAATATCATCTAACAACATATAAACGACTCGCTTGTGTTTGTAGCTTTTCAGTAATATTGTGCTGCATATCACTCATAGTTCACATAATTACTTAAGTGATATCCACCCTCCAATGAACAATGTTACCCGATTGCGGTCTGCAAATCGGCAAATGCGCCATCAAACACTGCTTTTCCATTGCCTTTTGTAGATAGTGTATGTTTGTTATTTGCAAACCCACTTACTGTCTTGGCGCATCAGAATTTTACGACCACCAAAAGTTCATCACGCCTCAGTTTGTAGCGATAGGTTTTCGCAATATATTCAAGCGTTTATTTATCGAATCTATGCAAATAAAAACTTCATCATCCAATGAGAATCCTTAAGAAAAATAATTTGCAATTTGATATTAAATTCGTCTGCGATTATTGATTAGAAAATATAATGTATGGCTCAACTCATACCTATTAATTCAGGTATCTATGCATTGCTCAGCACACTCCTGTCGATTTCGTATTTACTAGTTGGATACACTAGCCTTGCCATCGGCAATTCACTGCTGACGACTATAGTCGCGTTGCGCGCCCAGGAAGCTGATTTTGCTTTCTTCTGGATCGGGATTATCAATGGCGCATACTTTCTGGGCCTATATATGGGAGCGAAATACACCGATGTTCTGTCTTCCAGCGTAGGTCACGGCCGTTCGTATGCGGTGTTCGCCAGTCTGGGGGCAGTGTTCATACTGCTCTACCCAATGGCT
Organism: Arenicellales bacterium; assembly: GCA_965214785.1. GTDB lineage: Bacteria > Pseudomonadota > Gammaproteobacteria > Arenicellales > JAJDZL01 > JAJDZL01. The sequence goes on from OZ243975.1 coordinate 1,001,123, forward strand.
GAATATGTATCGGTGTGGATATTGATCCGATTCGGCACCGGATATTGTTTTGCTGGACTGATTACACTTACTGAAAGCTGGCTGAACTCCAGAGCTTCGCGCTCGACACGCGGGCAAATCATGTCGATGTACATGATCACTCACTATTTATCTGCTGGATTCGGACAGCTGTTCATACCATTTGCTGAAGTAGGTAGTTTTCAGCTTTTCTCAATCGCTGCAATCGCCTACTCGCTTTCGCTTGTGCCGGTGCTCCTGACGCGCCTTGTTGCCCCGCCTATCAAACCGAGAGAAAAATTCAGATTTCGGGAAGTTTACCGATATTCCCCTACAGGCATATTCGGAGCTTTTGTCTGCGGACTGGTTGGATCTGCCCTGTATGGCCTTGCACCAATATACACAAAGGGCATTGGTCTATCCAATACGACGACAGCTTTTTTCATGGCCGTGGTAATATTCAGCGGTGTGCTGCTTCAGTGGCCTGTTGGCAGACTGTCTGACCGAATAGACCGCAGAAAACTGATGATTGTGTTGAGCTTGATCAGTGGATTAGCCTCTTTAGTCATTTTGCTGACCTCATCGCTTCATCTTGTCTATTTCCTGCTGTCTGCAGCGTTGTTCGGTTCTTTTACGTTCACGCTTTATCCGGTTGCGCTGGCTTATCTCAATGATTCGGTACCGGAAGAAAAACTGTTATACGCCGCAGCTGGTATGCTGGCAGCGTTTAGCGCAGGAGCAATTGTCGGACCTGTAATCTCGACTTCGGCTATGGGCATATTTGGCTACAGCGCACTGTTTATCTACATAATGTGCGTTTATTTTCTCTTCGCGCTATTGCTGATGTGGCGAATGCGCGTTAATCCGGTTGCACCGAAAAGAAAGAAATATCGCAGATTCTTTCGAGCTTCAGGCGGTGCGAAAAAGACCAGCCAAAGCGAAAGCGGCTCTGAAATTCACTAAGCCTTGCTAAACCGCATCGGCTAAGAGGTTTACTTTGTGACGCTAGGGGTTTGTCAGCAGTCGAATCAAACTTGAGGTGTCCCAACGAGAACCTCCCATTGCTTGGACTTCAGCATAAAACTGATCTACCAGGCTGGTAACCGGCAAGCGGGCACCTACCTGATTGCCCTGTTCCAGACAGATTGACAAGTCCTTGCGCATCCAGTCTACTGCAAAACCAAATTCAAACTGATCGTCCACCATCGTCGTCCCTCGATTTTCCATCTGCCAGGATTGTGCTGCACCTTTAGAGATAACATCCAGCACTTTTTTTTCGTCTAAACCGACACGCGTTGCAAAGTTCAAACCTTCGGACAGACCTTGGACCAGTCCGGCAATACAAATCTGGTTTACCATCTTCGTCAGCTGACCGCATCCAACCGGACCCATGAGCGTGACCGCCCTGCCGTAACTGTCCATTACCGGCTTTGCCTTATCGAACACTTCTTGTTCACCTCCGACCATGACAGTCAGTATGCCATTTTCAGCGCCCGCCTGGCCTCCTGAAACCGGAGCATCCAGAAAATGCAGCCCGCGGTCCATTGCATCAGCCGACAGTTTTCGAGCAATATTGGCAGACGCAGTCGTGTGATCAACAAATATCGCATCTTTATTCATCGAAGCAAAAGCTCCATTGGCTGCGTTGCATACATCTTCGATGTCGTTATCGTTGCCAACACAAGCGAAAACAACATCTGCATCCGCAGCCGCCTCAGCCGGTGTCGACGCGAATGTTCCTGAATATTCGGACAGCCATTTTTCTGCCCGCGCAGCGGTGCGATTGTAAACACACACATCAAAACCTTTTGATGAAAGATGGCCGGCCATGGGATAGCCCATTACACCGAGACCAAGAAAAGCTGTTTTTAATTTTTGAGAATTGTTTGTTGAAGTCATAGATGATCCCTTTTAGGTTTGACTGGCTCAAATGTGTCGGATGAACTTAAGACGGTTGCCAGCACACTAATTTAGCCGCTTATTATAAATTGAGAAATCTTCCCCGAAGATTTCACAAAAGGAATTTCTTTGCTTTTTCGATTCACCGATCGGTCGCGGCATATTTGAACTTTACCGGTGCGTCACCATGCAAGCAAAATCTGCGCAAACGACTGCTTGAGGAATCTTACTTGCATCCGAAATATAACATTACCCATCAATGACGCACTTTTGCAGTCGCACGACTGGGTTTTTAAAAGTCTGACAGTCACTGAAAAATTAATACTGTATTCGTTATTGGTTTGAGAGTGTTTTTCATCTGTGTTCATCACTATTGGTGATACAAAGTTGCAAAATTTCATAGATATTGCGATTCTATCCTTATCCGATCTGGGCATGAGTGCCGGTATACGTGTGGAGATTCGCTACGGTTAGCACTTACAAACAACTCTGCACAGAGGCCAGAGAGGCGGTAATTGCGCTGCACGGCATTATTCGTGAAAGGTTTGATAACAAAACCAAATAATGCATTTCAATGTCTTTGCCAAAGATAAAATTTATCCAAGTTCAGACATCGCCGCTTAGAGCATTTAAGCGGGCTTAAAACAAACAAGATTGCAAAACAAACGGGAAATATCTCCATGATGAGGTGAGCAAATTTGTCGAAAGGTATAATCTTCCGAAATTCAATACTGTCAGGCAAGTGGAGTCAATCGTAGTTTGAGTTTGTCGATAAACGACAGATATACAAACAGTTGCCGGCGGTGTTGATAGAATTAGAGCATTATTCAAATGAACAAGTCGTGTTTACAAACCCTCGAATATGATGGCGCTGAGCCTTCACTTAAACGGTTCGGCGGTAACGATATGACGAGCAATAAAGCTTGGCTCAAGGGCTTTTTCTCGATTTTCTTTTTGATTCTTCTTTGCCAAACAGTGCCAGCCAGCGCTGAGGAGTCGGTGTCTGCGTCTTCAACCGAACCTGCTGAACTGACTTTGACAATGGATGAGGCTATTCAACTTGCTGTTGAACGAAATCGCGGATTGCTCAATCAACGGTTGAATCGCGAGACTCAGCGATTTGCACTGGATGTTGCACAAGACCGGTATCGTCCGGAATTTTCGGCGAGTTCAAACAGCGGTCATGATCGCAATGACGATACTGCCGATGTGAGATTTGGTGCGAAACTACGAGTCCCTACGGGTGGAAACATAGGTTTGGAAGCCAGCGAATCTATCTCTGGAGATGACGAAAGCGAAATGGTTCCCACCTTGAGTTTTTCACAACCGCTGCTAAAAGGCGCTGGTGTAAGGGTTGACGGGGCACCGCTTACGCAAGCGAGAATTTCTGAAAAATTGAACATTCTCGGGTTTCGCGAGACGGTCAGTGAGCTGATTGTCACAACAATCACCGCTTACCGCAGCTTAATTCAGGCGTTCAGAGAGGTGGAAATCTCTGAAGCTTCTTTGTTAAGAGCCGAGCAGCAATTGGAAGTGACTCGCAGCCTGATTCAGGCAGGCCAGGTTGCACGACGTGAAATTACCCGCTCAGAAGCAACAGTAGCGAACCGAGAATTGGCACTGGTACGTTCTCGCAACAATCTGGATTCCGCGAATTTCAGCCTGATTAACACGCTTGACCTCGACAGTTCTACTCGAATTCAGCCAAGGGAGAATTTGAGTATTGATCAAATCGATTCGGTTGACATCGGGCAAATCGATCTTCTCGACAGCATCGATACCGCACTATCGAATCGCCCAGACTATTTGAAAGCAAAACTGCAAGTTGAAACCTCCGAGATAGCCCTGCATACCGCTCAAAATAACAAGCTGCCTGACCTGTCGCTGAATTTTAACGTGGCGCGCAACAGAGCGCTGAAGAGAAACGACTATCAGGTTCGGTTGAATCTTGTAGTCCCCTTAAATGACCGTGGACCGACACTTGCATTGCGCAGAGCTGAGAACAGTTTGGTTATCGCACGTCGAAATCTCGAAGAACTGCGCGAATCAATCGGCATTTCAGTGCGTCAGGCAATTAATGATGTTGAAATTGGTTATAAAGTAATGGAGCTTGCGACAGCGGCGCGCAAACTGGCTGAAAACAATCTGGCTATTGAACAAAGCAAGTTTAGCCAAGGATTGTCATCAACTTTTGAAGTCTCATCTTCAGAAGACAATCTGGTGAGTGCGCAAAATTCGGAGACTGACGCCATCATCAGTTATCTCAACGCGTTGGTTCGCCTAGATCAGGCAATGGGAAGGACATTGGATACGTGGGGATTCGAAGTCGAGGACGTTACACAATAATGGATCGTGAATTCGCCATTTACAGAGAGATTCTGGAGAACCTGATCGATGGAGTGATGGTGATCGATTTTTCGGGTTCCATTACTGTCGTCAATGAGGCTGCTTGCCGAATCTTTAATCTAGATCGCGAAGCGGTGCTCGAGCGCTCGTTCGCCGAGGTCTTTATCCAGTTTGAAGGGTTCGATGAGTTCTCCGAAATTGTATTCGAAGCGACGATGCAACAAGGCAATGTGGACAAGAGAGTCAGTCAGGTCGAAATTCAAGGTCAGCAGCGCTCAATTACAATTTCCACTTCATACCTGTCAAAGACGCAAAACGGACGCGATGAGCCTGTCGCGGTAATCGCAGTGTTTACTGACATCTCGGAGGTCAAAGAGCTTCGCGAGACAGAGTTGCGACTTGCAAAAGAAAATGAATCGCAGCATCGGGAACTTCAGAAAGCTTTCGGAAACATTCAGTCGACGAATGCAGAGCTGTCGCAAATGATAAAAAAGGTAAGAATTGCTCGTTCGATGGTTACGATTGTCTTTGTTGGCTTGTTTTTGCTCGTCGGAAATTTCTATCTTCAGCCTCTGGACTCATTTAATCTGCGACCTTTGGATTCACTTGTCGATGCAGTGGCATCCGTTATTTCAAATGAAGAACCTGTTGAAATACAAGTTGAACCAGTCATCGATGTCGCGACCTTTACAGTTTCGCCAAGTCCACTTAATTCGACCATTTCCTTGCGCGGGTATCTAGCCCCGGGACACGTGGTAAATGTAAGCAGTCCCATCGAAGGTCACATAAAGCATGTGTATTGGCAAGTTGGTCAAGCCGTTCAAAAAGGCGACAAGCTGTTGGAACTGGATACCGAACAATTACAGATCGAATTCCGTCAAAAACAAGTCGACTACATCAAAAAGAAAGAACACCTTAGCAAACTTGAAGATTGGGAAAACAGCACTGAAGTGGCTGATGCCAAAAGATCGTATCAGCGGGCAAAGCTGGCACTTGATAACGTCAAAAAGCAACTTGATCGAAATAATTTTCTGTTAGAACAGGGAATCATTCCTTCGTCTCAGCAAGAAGAGGCACAACGCAGTTACGCTAGTCAGCTGCTGGATTTTGAAGCCGCAACCGAATCACTTGCCAAAGTCAGGAACAGGGCAGATCCAGAAGAACAGCGAGTCGCTGTGTTGGAAGTCGAAAACTCCTATAGCCAACTCCTAAAACTAGAAGAGAAATTAAAAAACAGTTCAGTTGTAGCGCCAATTTCGGGAATTGTTCAAGAGCCACCTGCAGGTGGCGAGCAAAAACCGCTGAATGTAGGCCGATCTGTAACGCAAGGTGAACTGTTGCTGAATATTGCAAATTTCGACCAAATAGCAGTTTCAACAACTGTCAATGAGATTGATGTTGGAAAAATTCACGCCAATCAGTCTGCATGGATTACAGGACCTGGATTTCCGAATTTAAAGTTAGAGGGCAAAGTAACAAACGTTGCTGCCCGAGCGATCAGTTCCCGACACAGAAGAGAATCCCCGCAGTTCGAAATCAATGTTGCTTTAAACGAACTGTCAGCCTCCCATCGTGATGTAATTCGCGTTGGCATGTCCGCTCACGTTACGATTGTTGTCTATGACCAGCCAGAAGCGCTACTGATCCCAATCGATGCCGTGAACTATCAGAACAACAAGACATGGGTCAATATCCTCGACGCCGAAACCGGAAACATCGAGCAGCGCTTCGTTGAACTGGGCCTTACAACTTTGGATTCAGTTGAAGTTCTCAAAGGAATCAGTAACGGTGAACAAGTCGTTGTTTCCCGTATATAAGGCCACACCTGCGCTAACGGCAGGCGCGTCTCCGACAAAGAATAAGGATTTCGTCATATCCTTTAATATTAATACTTTAAGATTACTTTATCAACAATAGGTTTAACTCTTTTTGAAACGGTTGGATCCAATGGCTGTGCAAAAAGGGGGTTCAGTGATGGTATTGGCGTGACCGATATGTCAAATAAATTACAGTTAGTAGATGTTCATAAGAGTTTCCATATCGGGCCTGTAGAAACAACAGTGCTGCGAGGCGTAAATTTGGAAGTAGTCTCAGGCGATTTGATTTCAATTATGGGGCCGTCTGGAAGCGGCAAAACTACGCTAATGAATACCATCGGCCTGTTAGACCGGCCGAGTACGGGTTCTTATCTTTTTAACGGGCAAGATGTATCCAAGCTAAAGGACAAGAAGCTTTCCAATTTACGCGGTCGTCATGTTGGATTCGTATTTCAGTCATTTAACTTATTGTCACAACTTACAGCTCTGGATAATGTTGCATTGCCGCTGGTGTACCAAGGGGAAAATCGTTCGCGAATGAAGCAGCGTGCACTTCAAGCGCTCGAGATGGTAGGCATGAGCGATCGAACTCATCATCGTCCAGATCAGCTTTCAGGCGGCCAAAAGCAAAGAGTTGCGATTGCGCGGGCAATTGTTGTTGAACCGGCATTGCTGCTTGCCGACGAGCCCACAGGCGCACTTGATCCTGATACCGCACACGACGTGATGACACTGTTGAAAAAAATGAACAGTGAGCAGAATGCAACCATTTTGATTATTACCCATGACCCTCACGTCGCTCAACAATGTACACGCAAGCTTCGAATCGAAGACGGCTTGTTGACCGAAAGCTCTACAGTGAATTATCGTTCGGCTTCAGCCATGGACGCTCAGTCCACTGATAACGCACACGATGATCTGGAGAGGCTAAGCGCCTGATGAGCCTGGATTGATGATTAGCCCGTTTCGAATCATCACGATAGTGCGCGCTAATTCACGCGAAGCTTTTACAAGTCTGCGAACCGCTCGACTGCGTACTATTTTAGGTCTCATCGGTATCACGATCGGCATTTCATCGGTGATAGCGATGATCTCGATCGGAGAGATAGCAAAAGATCAGGCGCGCAAACAATTTGAGGAATTAGGAACAAATATTCTGGTTATTCGAAAGGGATTCAATACAACCACTGCGGAACAGCAAGCTGCAGAATTACAGTTGAAAGAATCCATGGAATTGGCGGATTCACTGCCATCAATTGTGGACGCCGCCGCGCGGATCTCAGAATGGGGAAGATTGCGTCATGCAGGTGTAGAAATCAAGCAGGGAGGAACCATTCAAGGCGTCACACGATCTTTCGCCAAGGTCAATCAGTTGCCGATAATTTCAGGACGTTTCATTTCTGATCTGGATATCAATCGTAATTTTTGTGTAGTTGGTTATGACATTGCGTTAGCGATGCGTGAAGCTGGCACTCTCAAGATTGAAGGTTCAATTGTTGAAATGGAGGACAACCTTTACACTGTGATTGGCGTACTTGGGTTTGTGGAGGAAAGTTACGCTTTGCCTGTCAATGTTCAAGCAAACACATCAGTTTTTGTTCCTATAACTACTGCCGCTCGGTTTGAGTCGGCATCTCCGATTGATGTAGTAATCGCCAGAACCAGCCTGGATGCCGGTCACGAAGCCGTCACAGCTGAGTTAAAAGATTATTTCAAAAGTCGGAACCCCGACTTAGTTTTAGATGTTGTCAGTGCCAAGCAGTTAATTCAACAGATGGAGTCGCAGATGCAGCTATTTACAACGCTGCTGGCTGCAATCGGCAGTATTTCGCTAATTGTCGGTGGCATCGGTATTATGAACATCATGCTTGTTTCAGTAACTGAACGCCGCCGTGAAATCGCAATTCGCAGGGCACTTGGTGCAAGACAAAGTGATATTCAGAGTCAATTTCTGATTGAATCGGTAATTTTGACCATGGTTGGGGGTTTAATGGGCATTGTTTTTGGACTGATTGCGACATTTGTCGTTTGTCGGTTTACGGGGTGGGATTATCTGATTTCCTCGATTTCGGTAGTCAGTGGACTCGTTACTGCAACCTTGGCTGGGCTGCTTTTCGGGTTTCAGCCAGCGAGACAGGCTTCGCGTCTTGATCCGATTACCGGGCTGCAAAGCGGCAGCTAAGTGGTTACAAACAGCTATCGGCATCATTTTTCATGCTGACAAAGCAACGAGATCTGGCCAGATCTGATTGTCTATGCCGTGTTCAATTAACACACGCAAAATACAGGCAACACGGACAATAGTTTTTAAAGCACGACTGAGCGGAACATGCTGACGCAATTGTTGTCTTAATGGACTTGCAGTTGTTGTCGCCGTAATATAACGTCCGCAGCCTGTCTGGGGAATCCGGACTTTATGTCAGGGGTAGTTTTGCAGCCAAGTTTTCGCAAAAGAACGAATGAGTCTGTTTCTTAATGGACTTGTTTTTCATTAGAGATATGTTCAAAGTTCAATGAAAATTCCCGTTCGGCGCTGGATTGTTGTTAAAATTCAGCCTTTCGCAGAATTACAAGAACGACAACTGCGCTATGGAGGGGAAGCTGCCAAAGATGATTTCCGTTGCATAAATATCAGAATTTATAGGCAATATTAGGAATACATCTAGATGGCAGAGTGCCAAAACAATGGCTGTAAACGCTATATGACAATGTGTTGACAAATTGCAATTTGTCCACTGCGCGTAAATCGTCAGTCATTGAAGTCACCGTGAGTGACCCCGTTATAAGAATTTACATATTTACAAATACGGAAAAAAATAATGCACACATCCAAAGATCACACTGCTCAAGGAAAGACACTAAGTAACCAAGCCTATGAAGTGCTTGTCAAACGGATTACTCGTTTAGAACTGCCACCCGGTACGGTACTTGCAGAATTAGAATTGGTTGATCAAATTGGAATTGGACGAACACCATTGCGCGAGGCTTTGCATCGTCTATCCATGGAGGGGCTCGTCGTGCATCGAGTCAATCGAGGGATGTTTGTTTCCGAAGTCGGTTACAAAGATGTTCGGGAGATTTACGAATTCCGAAAGATTATTGATATTGCAGCCTGCCGCTTGGCAGCTTCCCGCGCAAGTATGGCACAAGCCACTGAGTTGATGAATATTCATGAGTTGCTGGTTGAAGCAACAGAAAATGATGATGTTGACGCATATGTAGCAGCCAATCGCGAATATTACAATGTGTTGGGTGATGCTACTGGAAACTCGTTTATTGAAGATACGATACCCCGCATCATGAATCTGCACCTGCGCTTGTGGTTCCTTATCTCAGACAGACTTGGAACGTGGCACTCCATCGCAAAATCACATGAAATTATGACGTTTAACGTTGCCAAGGCAATTGCCGAACGCGATGCAGAAGCCACAGAACGCGCAGTCCATGAATACATAAGCCAGCGGCAGCAAGATTTGCTCAATGCGATGTCTTAATACGCAAGCGAATCGAATCTTGTGTATCTATTGATTTAATCAATTAAGTCGAAGTAGGTTAAGGGCTGGCAACCTGAATTTTCAGTTGCCATTTAAGAGTTTCGCTTCAGACTTACCAGCGTGTTCCGAATTGCAGGCCAGCTGTATATTCGGAATCGATATTGCCGCTTCCGTTATCGTTCCAAGTTTCTTCATAGCTGAGTTCAAGAGTCCAGCTGCCAACTACAGCTCGAGTAAGTTTCCAGCCTGCACGGTAGTCTTGCTGACCCGCTGACGCACCATAGCCGATTGTCGGTGTGAGTGTGTAACCGTCGTCGAATGCTGAAAAACCGTAACTAAACACTGTCTCGATTCGTTGGCTATCAAGTTCTTCTGCGCCGTCTTGCGCCACAAGACCGTCAAGTGTCTGACGTTCGAGCAGTGCATTCATTCCACCATCAGATGATGATCCCATCGTCTGACTGATCGTAAGCTGAGGTCCGCGACCCTTCGAGGTCGTATCATTCCAAGCGAACATCGCCGAAATTCCGACATTTTGGAAATCTTTGGATTCGTGGCTCACCAAAGCACGTCCTCTTAGGTCCGCAAAGAGGCCTCGTTTCGGATCAGTCCATGCAATACCGGCACCAACATCCACTCCAAATCCTGTCTCAGCGTCACCTTCATCATGACGTACGCCCAACTCAAAATTGAGCATCAACAGTGCGTCATCTTTTAGCTGCACTGGCTGTATGCCTTCGAGTCCGAGCCTAAAACGCGTCACTTGCGTATCGGCGGCGGCAAGTCCTTTTACTTTTGCAGTGGTTGCATTCATATTCATTACATCGGTTTTAACTGCAAGTTCAAAGCTGTCGGCATCGGGCGCTTCAATCAAGATTCCACGCAATCCTGCTGCAGCCATAGTAAAGTCGAGATCGGTTCGCATTGCCGTTTGTGCAACACCATTTTCGGTATTAGGCGTTACTGTCAGCGTACCGTCACCGATGCCGGCTGCGCCCCACACGGAGATTGTTTGTGATAGTTCGTAACTTGCCCACGGATAGAAACCGGTCATTTCTGCGGATATCTTTCCACTGGCTTTTTCAGATTGATAGCCACCTTTGCCTTCGGTCTGCCCAACGATGAGTCCTGCGGCGGTTTCTTCTTGACCCCAATCGGCACCGAGAAATACACTCGTAACCTGGCCATCGAGTAACAGTCCACCCCCGCTGCCATCAAAAGTCGCCTGTGCCGCCCTTCCCCAAATCGTGTAATGTCCGTCTTGCGGGTCTCCTGTCGAAATCGAGAATGAACTGCCCATTAGCAAATCTTCGTTCGTTATCGCTCGGGTTTCCGAGACCTGAGCGCTGCGAGGATTCATCTCGCTTAGAGGGTTCATTTCGCTTTGATGGCCAATTGCGCTGTCAAGCATAGGTCCATCGGTGATGTAACCGACATCCATTGTGTTCTCAGGCAACTGTGACTCAGTATATTCAGCGTAATGATCTCCGCCGCTGTTCGGTAATAGCGGTTGTAAGTTTACGCCTGCTACATTTACTTCGACTCCTGACGTTCGCTGTGCATGAATTCGGCTGTCTACTGCGTCGAGCACCTGCTCAGTAACGGTGCGTCCGAAACGTGCCAGCCATTCCTTTGGTGAAAGATCGTCGGCATCTTCTGTAATCGCCAGATTTGCGCTGTTTGCCACAGTCAACTGAATATCCGTATCATCAGGTACCTCAGCCGTTCCAGAGAATACTACCGTTTCATCCGGATCGTCGACTGCATCGAGAATCGGCGTAAAGGTGAAGGTGGTTTCGCCACTTTCCTTCATTGCTGGGATAGTAATTGTGACTTCTTCCACCGGTTCGAAATCAACAGATTCAATTGCTGTACCGCCAGTAACACTTACGGTAACAAAGACTTTCTCCTCAACCATACCGTCTCCCTTAAACCGGGCTTCGACTCGTACAGTTTGCTCACCGCCGTCTTCCGCAACCCTTGCTGGAGTCACTGTAATTTGTATTGGATCCGCCCGATCGTCCATGTTTCGAATGAACATGGTCGCGGGTGTCACCGTATATCCTTCGATATTCGATGTCCCAGAGACAATGACTGATTCATCAATTTCGTCACTGAGATCATCGACTGGGATAAAGGTGAAAGTGGTTTCAGCACTAGTCGCTTCGGCTGGAATGGTCAGTGTGAAATCGTCAACCGGCACAAAGTCCTTTGTCTCTGCAGTACCAGGATCAACGGATATCGTAAGTGGTGTGGCCTGCGATCTCGGTAATCCGTTTACAGTAGCGGTGACAGTTACCTCGGTTGCGCCTGAGCTTTCATTGATGATGCTTGGCGACACGCTCAAAATTGCAGCAACATCGTTATCAGTGATGCCAATGCTGTCGGATGTTACCGTCATACTATCGTTGCTTCCACTGATGGTAATGTGCTCTTGTCCTTCATAAACCGTATCGTCTATCGGCGTTAATTCGAATTCCCCAGTACCACTGGCACTGCCGGCTTCGATGACAATGTTAAAGGAAGATACATCTTCATAGTCGCTACCAGATGTCGCACTGTCATTTGCGTTGCCTACTGTGACGACTATGGTTTGGGCCGTGTCGAAGCGTGAATCACTTGATAGAGTCGCAGTAACCGAAACCTTTGTTGCTGCATTGCTCTCAGCTACCGTGTCGGGTGAAACGCTCAGAGAAACTTCGCCAGGCACTGTATCGTCATCTTCGATGATTAGCGTTTGGTCATTCGGGTTGGGTATGTTTTCACTATTGGTTGTCGCAGAAACAGTGACCGACTTGTCGGATGTTGTCACATTGTTGTCAATTGCAGTAATGGTCACTATGCCGGTGCTCGATTGCGATCCTGCGGCTATCGTCAGTGTCGTATTCCCACTTAGAGTGAAGTCGCCAGTCGTCGCCGGTGAAATCGGCGCTGCCGCGACGGTGAGAACAACATCTGCACTTGCAACTGCATTCAAACTCGCAGTTACGGTGCTTTGACCGCCATTTTCATCAATTGATGCTGGCGATAGGTTGATTGTGACTATGAGCGCATCGTCATTGTCGGTTATTTCGATAGATGTGCCGTTAATCGAAAGATCTCCAGAATCGCCTTCGACACTTAAAGTCTCATCTTCTTCGTTCAATGCATCGTCCTGAGGATCCAAGGTGAACGTGTTCGATGCACTGCTCTTACCGGCCGTAATCACAATGTTGAAATTACTCACCTCAACATAGTCTGTACCCTCGGTTGCACTGTCGTCATCGGCTCCTACCAAAACGATTACTGTGGTGTCCGCAGGGAAAGTAGAGTCGCCGTTGACCGTCGCTGTCACTGTCACTGTCTCGGCTGGCGCATCTTCGGCAATGACTATCTTGTCAACACTTAGCGTAATTCCGCCAGGGGCTGCATCATCGTCAGAGACTGTTACTGTGACATCAGCCACCGATACGTTTGTGTAGTCCGAATCACCCGCAACCACCGCATGCGTTATGGTGCCGGTGCGAACGTCACCGGGGTTATCGATAGTGTCGTTGACTGCAGTCGCTGTCACAGTCTGCGCCACATTCCAGTTTAACGAGGTGAAGGTGAGTTGAGTTGTACTTAGGGTAACCATGTTCGGTGCAGTGATATTAATTCGCACATCGTCCGTTGGTTTGCTGTCAAGCACTAATGTGTAGCTGTCTTGATCTTCACGCGTTGCCGAGGTAGCGCTATTGTCCGCTTCAAGCATGGTCAAAGGTGCACCCGAAACCGTCACACCACGATCATCGTCATCTGTAATCGTCAACGTTGTGTCAGCGGGATTGGCAACACCATCGCCACCGCTTACGGCAGCTGAGATTGTGAAAGTCTTGTTCGTAGCGTCCACTTCATTGTCTTGGGCGGTAATGGTCACCGTGCCAGTGCTCGTCGTTGCTCCGGCTGCAATGGTCAGGGTATTGTTTGCGCTCAGCGTAATGTCGCTTGAGACCGCCGGAGACACCGCTGAGGCAGCAACCGTCAAGGTGACAGCCTGATTTGAAGAACTGCTGAGAGTTGCGGTCACTGTACTGCTGTTCGTAGTACCGCTTTCGTTGATAGTCGACGGAGTCAGTACCAGCGTTACTACCGGTGTACTGTCGTCATCGTCGGTTATCGTGCCGGTGCCATCCAAGGTCTGGCCGCCACCTTTGAGAGTAGCATTTGTGGCCGAAGACAGGCGCAGGACGACTGTTTCGTTTTGCTCTTCAAGCGTGTCACCATTTACTGTCACTGACACTGTCTTTTCAGTGTCGCCAGTGGTGAAGTTAAGCGTGCCAGAAGTGATTGCCGCATAGTCTGTTGCAGAGGTCGCTGTTCCGGTTGTTGCATCGGCGTAGGCAACGCTCACCGATTTCTCGCTTGTTGCCGACAAAGTCACCTTGAAGTTCATGGTCTTCGTGCCGCTATCACCCTCATCGACACTCGGTGAGTCAATGCTCAGTATTGGCGTGGCGTCATCATCGGTGATGGTGCCGGTGGCGGTACCCGCACCTTGTGTGCTCGACACCGTCGCATGGGTCGGAGCGCTCAGCGTGACGATGATCGTCTCATTGGGCTCATCTGTTGTATCACCCTTGACCTTGATCACGATGGTGCCAGAGCGAGCGCCCGCCGGGATCGAAAGACTCGTCGCCGCTGGCGTCTCGTAGTCGCTGCCGCCGGTTGCCGTGCCCGTCAGCGTGTAAGGCACTGTGATCGCCTTGCCACTTGCCGCAGATACGCTCACCGTAAAACTCATGTTCCTGGTGCCGCTGTTGCCCTCAGTCACCGCAGCCGCATTGGCTACCGATACCGTCGGCGCCGCATCGTCATCTGTCACCGTCAGCGTCAGCGCCGAAGGATCCGACACCCCGCCGCCGCTTGCGCTAGCCGATACGCTGAACGTCTTGTCTTCAGCATCTAAATCATTGTCCTTGGAAGTCAGGGTCACCACACCGGTGCTGGTCGTCGCTCCAGCGGCGATGGTCAGCGTCTTGTTCTCACTTAGCGCAACGTCGCCGGAGACCGCCGGAGACACCGCTGCGACCGCTACCGTCAAGGTGACCGCCTGGTGCGAGGCGCGGCTTAAGGTGGCCGTCACCGTGCTCGATTCGCCATTTTCGCTGATCGATGTCGGTGCCAGCTTCAGCGTCACCGCAGGCGTGGCGTCATCATCGGTGATGGTGCCGGTGGCGGTACCCGCACCTTGTGTGCTCGACACCGTCGCATGGGTCGGAGCGCTCAGCGTGACGATGATCGTCTCATTGGGCTCATCTGTTGTATCACCCTTGACCTTGATCACGATGGTGCCAGAGCGAGCGCCCGCCGGGATCGAAAGACTCGTCGCCGCTGGCGTCTCGTAGTCGCTGCCGCCGGTTGCCGTGCCCGTCAGCGTGTAAGGCACTGTGATCGCCTTGCCACTTGCCGCAGATACGCTCACCGTAAAACTCATGTTCCTGGTGCCGCTGTTGCCCTCAGTCACCGCAGCCGCATTGGCTACCGATACCGTCGGCGCCGCATCGTCATCTGTCACCGTCAGCGTCAGCGCCGAAGGATCCGACACCCCGCCGCCGCTTGCGCTAGCCGATACGCTGAACGTCTTGTCTTCAGCATCTAAATCATTGTCCTTGGAAGTCAGGGTCACCACACCGGTGCTGGTCGTCGCTCCAGCGGCGATGGTCAGCGTCTTGTTCTCACTTAGCGCAACGTCGCCGGAGACCGCCGGAGACACCGCTGCGACCGCTACCGTCAAGGTGACCGCCTGGTGCGAGGCGCGGCTTAAGGTGGCCGTCACCGTGCTCGATTCGCCATTTTCGCTGATCGATGTCGGTGCCAGCTTCAGCGTCACCGCAGGCGTGGCGTCATCATCGGTGATGGTGCCGGTGGCGGTACCCGCACCTTGTGTGCTCGACACCGTCGCATGGGTCGGAGCGCTCAGCGTGACGATGATCGTCTCATTGGGCTCATCTGTTGTATCACCCTTGACCTTGATCACGATGGTGCCAGAGCGAGCGCCCGCCGGGATCGAAAGACTCGTCGCCGCTGGCGTCTCGTAGTCGCTGCCGCCGGTTGCCGTGCCCGTCAGCGTGTAAGGCACTGTGATCGCCTTGCCACTTGCCGCAGATACGCTCACCGTAAAACTCATGTTCCTGGTGCCGCTGTTGCCCTCAGTCACCGCAGCCGCATTGGCTACCGATACCGTCGGCGCCGCATCGTCATCTGTCACCGTCAGCGTCAGCGCCGAAGGATCCGACACCCCGCCGCCGCTTGCGCTAGCCGATACGCTGAACGTCTTGTCTTCAGCATCTAAATCATTGTCCTTGGAAGTCAGGGTCACCACACCGGTGCTGGTCGTCGCTCCAGCGGCGATGGTCAGCGTCTTGTTCTCACTTAGCGCAACGTCGCCGGAGACCGCCGGAGACACCGCTGCGACCGCTACCGTCAAGGTGACCGCCTGGTGCGAGGCGCGGCTTAAGGTGGCCGTCACCGTGCTCGATTCGCCATTTTCGCTGATCGATGTCGGTGCCAGCTTCAGCGTCACCGCAGGCGTGGCGTCATCATCGGTGATGGTGCCGGTGGCGGTACCCGCACCTTGTGTGCTCGACACCGTCGCATGGGTCGGAGCGCTCAGCGTGACGATGATCGTCTCATTGGGCTCATCTGTTGTATCACCCTTGACCTTGATCACGATGGTGCCAGAGCGAGCGCCCGCCGGGATCGAAAGACTCGTCGCCGCTGGCGTCTCGTAGTCGCTGCCGCCGGTTGCCGTGCCCGTCAGCGTGTAAGGCACTGTGATCGCCTTGCCACTTGCCGCAGATACGCTCACCGTAAAACTCATGTTCCTGGTGCCGCTGTTGCCCTCAGTCACCGCAGCCGCATTGGCTACCGATACCGTCGGCGCCGCATCGTCATCTGTCACCGTCAGCGTCAGCGCCGAAGGATCCGACACCCCGCCGCCGCTTGCGCTAGCCGATACGCTGAACGTCTTGTCTTCAGCATCTAAATCATTGTCCTTGGAAGTCAGGGTCACCACACCGGTGCTGGTCGTCGCTCCAGCGGCGATGGTCAGCGTCTTGTTCTCACTTAGCGCAACGTCGCCGGAGACCGCCGGAGACACCGCTGCGACCGCTACCGTCAAGGTGACCGCCTGGTGCGAGGCGCGGCTTAAGGTGGCCGTCACCGTGCTCGATTCGCCATTTTCGCTGATCGATGTCGGTGCCAGCTTCAGCGTCACCGCAGGCGTGGCGTCATCATCGGTGATGGTGCCGGTGGCGGTACCCGCACCTTGTGTGCTCGACACCGTCGCATGGGTCGGAGCGCTCAGCGTGACGATGATCGTCTCATTGGGCTCATCTGTTGTATCACCCTTGACCTTGATCACGATGGTGCCAGAGCGAGCGCCCGCCGGGATCGAAAGACTCGTCGCCGCTGGCGTCTCGTAGTCGCTGCCGCCGGTTGCCGTGCCCGTCAGCGTGTAAGGCACTGTGATCGCCTTGCCACTTGCCGCAGATACGCTCACCGTAAAACTCATGTTCCTGGTGCCGCTGTTGCCCTCAGTCACCGCAGCCGCATTGGCTACCGATACCGTCGGCGCCGCATCGTCATCTGTCACCGTCAGCGTCAGCGCCGAAGGATCCGACACCCCGCCGCCGCTTGCGCTAGCCGATACGCTGAACGTCTTGTCTTCAGCATCTAAATCATTGTCCTTGGAAGTCAGGGTCACCACACCGGTGCTGGTCGTCGCTCCAGCGGCGATGGTCAGCGTCTTGTTCTCACTTAGCGCAACGTCGCCGGAGACCGCCGGAGACACCGCTGCGACCGCTACCGTCAAGGTGACCGCCTGGTGCGAGGCGCGGCTTAAGGTGGCCGTCACCGTGCTCGATTCGCCATTTTCGCTGATCGATGTCGGTGCCAGCTTCAGCGTCACCGCAGGCGTGGCGTCATCATCGGTGATGGTGCCGGTGGCGGTACCCGCACCTTGTGTGCTCGACACCGTCGCATGGGGCGGAGCGCTCAGCGTGACGATGATCGTCTCATTGGGCTCATCTGTTGTATCACCCTTGACCTTGATCACGATGGTGCCAGAGCGAGCGCCCGCCGGGATCGAAAGACTCGTCGCCGCTGGCGTCTCGTAGTCGCTGCCGCCGGTTGCCGTGCCCGTCAGCGTGTAAGGCACTGTGATCGCCTTGCCACTTGCCGCAGATACGCTCACCGTAAAACTCATGTTCCTGGTGCCGCTGTTGCCCTCAGTCACCGCAGCCGCATTGGCTACCGATACCGTCGGCGCCGCATCGTCATCTGTCACCGTCAGCGTCAGCGCCGAAGGATCCGACACCCCGCCGCCGCTTGCGCTAGCCGATACGCTGAACGTCTTGTCTTCAGCATCTAAATCATTGTCCTTGGAAGTCAGGGTCACCACACCGGTGCTGGTCGTCGCTCCAGCGGCGATGGTCAGCGTCTTGTTCTCACTTAGCGCAACGTCGCCGGAGACCGCCGGAGACACCGCTGCGACCGCTACCGTCAAGGTGACCGCCTGGTGCGAGGCGCGGCTTAAGGTGGCCGTCACCGTGCTCGATTCGCCATTTTCGCTGATCGATGTCGGTGCCAGCTTCAGCGTCACCGCAGGCGTGGCGTCATCATCGGTGATGGTGCCGGTGGCGGTACCCGCACCTTGTGTGCTCGACACCGTCGCATGGGTCGGAGCGCTCAGCGTGACGATGATCGTCTCATTGGGCTCATCTGTTGTATCACCCTTGACCTTGATCACGATGGTGCCAGAGCGAGCGCCCGCCGGGATCGAAAGACTCGTCGCCGCTGGCGTCTCGTAGTCGCTGCCGCCGGTTGCCGTGCCCGTCAGCGTGTAAGGCACTGTGATCGCCTTGCCACTTGCCGCAGATACGCTCACCGTAAAACTCATGTTCCTGGTGCCGCTGTTGCCCTCAGTCACCGCAGCCGCATTGGCTACCGATACCGTCGGCGCCGCATCGTCATCTGTCACCGTCAGCGTCAGCGCCGAAGGATCCGACACCCCGCCGCCGCTTGCGCTAGCCGATACGCTGAACGTCTTGTCTTCAGCATCTAAATCATTGTCCTTGGAAGTCAGGGTCACCACACCGGTGCTGGTCGTCGCTCCAGCGGCGATGGTCAGCGTCTTGTTCTCACTTAGCGCAACGTCGCCGGAGACCGCCGGAGACACCGCTGCGACCGCTACCGTCAAGGTGACCGCCTGGTGCGAGGCGCGGCTTAAGGTGGCCGTCACCGTGCTCGATTCGCCATTTTCGCTGATCGATGTCGGTGCCAGCTTCAGCGTCACCGCAGGCGTGGCGTCATCATCGGTGATGGTGCCGGTGGCGGTACCCGCACCTTGTGTGCTCGACACCGTCGCATGGGTCGGAGCGCTCAGCGTGACGATGATCGTCTCATTGGGCTCATCTGTTGTATCACCCTTGACCTTGATCACGATGGTGCCAGAGCGAGCGCCCGCCGGGATCGAAAGACTCGTCGCCGCTGGCGTCTCGTAGTCGCTGCCGCCGGTTGCCGTGCCCGTCAGCGTGTAAGGCACTGTGATCGCCTTGCCACTTGCCGCAGATACGCTCACCGTAAAACTCATGTTCCTGGTGCCGCTGTTGCCCTCAGTCACCGCAGCCGCATTGGCTACCGATACCGTCGGCGCCGCATCGTCATCTGTCACCGTCAGCGTCAGCGCCGAAGGATCCGACACCCCGCCGCCGCTTGCGCTAGCCGATACGCTGAACGTCTTGTCTTCAGCATCTAAATCATTGTCCTTGGAAGTCAGGGTCACCACACCGGTGCTGGTCGTCGCTCCAGCGGCGATGGTCAGCGTCTTGTTCTCACTTAGCGCAACGTCGCCGGAGACCGCCGGAGACACCGCTGCGACCGCTACCGTCAAGGTGACCGCCTGGTGCGAGGCGCGGCTTAAGGTGGCCGTCACCGTGCTCGATTCGCCATTTTCGCTGATCGATGTCGGTGCCAGCTTCAGCGTCACCGCAGGCGTGGCGTCATCATCGGTGATGGTGCCGGTGGCGGTACCCGCACCTTGTGTGCTCGACACCGTCGCATGGGTCGGAGCGCTCAGCGTGACGATGATCGTCTCATTGGGCTCATCTGTTGTATCACCCTTGACCTTGATCACGATGGTGCCAGAGCGAGCGCCCGCCGGGATCGAAAGACTCGTCGCCGCTGGCGTCTCGTAGTCGCTGCCGCCGGTTGCCGTGCCCGTCAGCGTGTAAGGCACTGTGATCGCCTTGCCACTTGCCGCAGATACGCTCACCGTAAAACTCATGTTCCTGGTGCCGCTGTTGCCCTCAGTCACCGCAGCCGCATTGGCTACCGATACCGTCGGCGCCGCATCGTCATCTGTCACCGTCAGCGTCAGCGCCGAAGGATCCGACACCCCGCCGCCGCTTGCGCTAGCCGATACGCTGAACGTCTTGTCTTCAGCATCTAAATCATTGTCCTTGGAAGTCAGGGTCACCACACCGGTGCTGGTCGTCGCTCCAGCGGCGATGGTCAGCGTCTTGTTCTCACTTAGCGCAACGTCGCCGGAGACCGCCGGAGACACCGCTGCGACCGCTACCGTCAAGGTGACCGCCTGGTGCGAGGCGCGGCTTAAGGTGGCCGTCACCGTGCTCGATTCGCCATTTTCGCTGATCGATGTCGGTGCCAGCTTCAGCGTCACCGCAGGCGTGGCGTCATCATCGGTGATGGTGCCGGTGGCGGTACCCGCACCTTGTGTGCTCGACACCGTCGCATGGGTCGGAGCGCTCAGCGTGACGATGATCGTCTCATTGGGCTCATCTGTTGTATCACCCTTGACCTTGATCACGATGGTGCCAGAGCGAGCGCCCGCCGGGATCGAAAGACTCGTCGCCGCTGGCGTCTCGTAGTCGCTGCCGCCGGTTGCCGTGCCCGTCAGCGTGTAAGGCACTGTGATCGCCTTGCCACTTGCCGCAGATACGCTCACCGTAAAACTCATGTTCCTGGTGCCGCTGTTGCCCTCAGTCACCGCAGCCGCATTGGCTACCGATACCGTCGGCGCCGCATCGTCATCTGTCACCGTCAGCGTCAGCGCCGAAGGATCCGACACCCCGCCGCCGCTTGCGCTAGCCGATACGCTGAACGTCTTGTCTTCAGCATCTAAATCATTGTCCTTGGAAGTCAGGGTCACCACACCGGTGCTGGTCGTCGCTCCAGCGGCGATGGTCAGCGTCTTGTTCTCACTTAGCGCAACGTCGCCGGAGACCGCCGGAGACACCGCTGCGACCGCTACCGTCAAGGTGACCGCCTGGTGCGAGGCGCGGCTTAAGGTGGCCGTCACCGTGCTCGATTCGCCATTTTCGCTGATCGATGTCGGTGCCAGCTTCAGCGTCACCGCAGGCGTGGCGTCATCATCGGTGATGGTGCCGGTGGCGGTACCCGCACCTTGTGTGCTCGACACCGTCGCATGGGTCGGAGCGCTCAGCGTGACGATGATCGTCTCATTGGGCTCATCTGTTGTATCACCCTTGACCTTGATCACGATGGTGCCAGAGCGAGCGCCCGCCGGGATCGAAAGACTCGTCGCCGCTGGCGTCTCGTAGTCGCTGCCGCCGGTTGCCGTGCCCGTCAGCGTGTAAGGCACTGTGATCGCCTTGCCACTTGCCGCAGATACGCTCACCGTAAAACTCATGTTCCTGGTGCCGCTGTTGCCCTCAGTCACCGCAGCCGCATTGGCTACCGATACCGTCGGCGCCGCATCGTCATCTGTCACCGTCAGCGTCAGCGCCGAAGGATCCGACACCCCGCCGCCGCTTGCGCTAGCCGATACGCTGAACGTCTTGTCTTCAGCATCTAAATCATTGTCCTTGGAAGTCAGGGTCACCACACCGGTGCTGGTCGTCGCTCCAGCGGCGATGGTCAGCGTCTTGTTCTCACTTAGCGCAACGTCGCCGGAGACCGCCGGAGACACCGCTGCGACCGCTACCGTCAAGGTGACCGCCTGGTGCGAGGCGCGGCTTAAGGTGGCCGTCACCGTGCTCGATTCGCCATTTTCGCTGATCGATGTCGGTGCCAGCTTCAGCGTCACCGCAGGCGTGGCGTCATCATCGGTGATGGTGCCGGTGGCGGTACCCGCACCTTGTGTGCTCGACACCGTCGCATGGGTCGGAGCGCTCAGCGTGACGATGATCGTCTCATTGGGCTCATCTGTTGTATCACCCTTGACCTTGATCACGATGGTGCCAGAGCGAGCGCCCGCCGGGATCGAAAGACTCGTCGCCGCTGGCGTCTCGTAGTCGCTGCCGCCGGTTGCCGTGCCCGTCAGCGTGTAAGGCACTGTGATCGCCTTAGCGCTCACCTCAGATACGCTCACTGCAAAGCTCATATTCCTGGTGCCGCTGTTGCCCTCGATCACCGCAACCGCATTGGCTACCGATACCGTCGGGGCCGCATCGTCGTCGTTGATTGTGCCGGTGCCATCCAAGATCTGTTGACCACCGCTGAGAGCGACATTGGTCGGCGAAGACAAGCGCAGAACCACCGTCTCATCCGTTTCATCGGTTGTATCACCGTTGACTGTCACCGATACCGTCTTTTCAGTTTGGCCAGCAGCGAAGTTCAGCGTGCCGGCAGTGATCGCCGCATAGTCTGTCGCTGAAGTCGCCGTGCCAGTACCTGCATCCGCATATCTAACGCTCACTGGCTTGCCGCTCGCCGGTGCAAGCGTTACCTTAAATGTCATCGTGACGGTACCGTTGTCACCCTCAGCAACACTCGGCGAGTCTATGCTCAATGCCGGCTCACCGTCATCGTCATTGACTGTTACCTTGACATCAGATGCCGTCACACCGGTGTAATCCGAACTGCCTGCAACCACCGCATGGGTGATGTCGCCGGTTCGTGCATCACCGGTATTGTCGATGTCGTCATTCACCGCCGTCGCCGTCACCGTCTGCGCCTGGTTCCAATTCGATGAGGTAAAGGTCAGCTGCGTTGGACTCACAGTCACCATGTCCGGTGCTGTGATGTTAATTTGCACATCGGCTGTCGGCTGGCTGGCAAGCACCAACGTGTAACTGCCTTGGTCTTCCCGTGTGTCCTGAGTCCCAACAGTGTCCACCTCAGCCATATTCAATGGACCGCCTGTGACCGTCACGCCACGGGTGTCGTCGTCTGTAACCGTCAGCGTCATATTGGCTGGGTTGTCAACGCCATTGCCACCGCTTGCGACTGCTGAGACGGTGACGGTCTTGTTCGCTGCATCCACATCATTGTCCACAGCGGTGATCGTCACCGTGCCAGTACTCTTCGTCGCTCCAGCGGCTATAGTCAGCGTCTTGTTTGCACTCAACGCAATGTCGCCATCGACCGCCGGAGACACCGCCGCGGCTGCTACCGTTAAGGTAACGACCTGGCTCGATGTGCCGTCCATGGCTGCCGTCACCGCGGTGCGATTAGTGACGCCGCTCTCGGTAATTTCTGTCGGAGTCAGCGTCAACGTTACCGTCGGCGTGTCATCGTCATCTGTGATCGTGCCGGTGCCGTCCAAGGTCTCCTCGCCACCGCTAAGAGCGGCATTGCTCGACGAAGACAGACGCAGGATTATCGTTTCGTTCGGTTCATCGATGGTGTCACCGTTGACTGTCACAGACACCGTCTTTTCAGTTTGGCCAGCAGCGAAGCTCAGCGTGCCGGCAGTGATCGCCGCATAGTCTGTCGCAGAAGTCGCCGTTCCAGTACCTGCATCCGCATATCTAACGCTCACTGGCTTGCCGCTCGCCGGCGACAAGGTCACCTTGAACGTCATCGTCGCAGTACTGCTGTTACCCTCAGCAACGCTCGGCGAGTCGATGCTCAGCGTAGGTGCACCGTCATCGTCAGTTACCGTCACATCGACCGGTGCTGCAGTCTCGTCTTTGTAGTCCGTACCCGTCGCACTGACCGTGTGTGTGATGCGCACCGTGCGAGCATCACCCGCATTGTCAGTGGTATCGGACACTGCGGTGACTGTGACAGTCTGGGCATCCCAGTCAGATGCCGTAAATTCAAGACTCGTATCGCTCAGTGTGGCGATCTTCGTGTCAGCACTCGAAAGATTCACCGTCACCGTGCCAGTCGGCTGGCTGTCAAGCTCGACTGTATAGGTTTTCTTATGCTCGGATTTGCTCTCGGTCAATGGGTCGTCTACCTCAGCAAGAGTCAACGTCACCGGTGAGACACTAATGCCACGGGTGTCGTCATCCTTGATGGTGATGCTCGCAAGTGCCACCGGATCGCTGTCAGCTAAAGCACCGTTGATGCTGACTGACTCGTCTTGTTCATCAACCTTATCGTCCACCGGTGTGAACGTAAAGCTGCCAGTTCCACTCGATGATTCCGCTGGGATGTTGAAAGTAAATTCATCAACCGCCTTGTAGTCGTCGCCCTCAGTGGCACTGTCATCCGCATCTCCCACCGTCACCGTCACCGTCTTCGCTGTCGAGAATGTGACATCGCCCGTCAAGGTGGCAGTTACAGTAATAGTCGGTGCCGTCTCCACGCCTTCGGAAACTGTGTGGCTGGTATCACCTTCTCCAATCTCTGCCTTAAACGTAAGAGCCGTCGGCTCAGAGTCATCTTCATTGATTGTCACTGCAGTGCCGGATACTGTCACACCCGTCAATTCGCCATCGACCGGCACCTGCTCACTGGGCTCGAAAATGCTGTCATTGACCAATGTCAATGTGAATTCCCCTTCGCCGCTGGCTGCACCAGCCGATATGGAGATATTGAAAGGCGTTACAGATCGGTGATCCGTACCGTCCTTCGCTTCACCTTCGCCTGGTGAAGACGTGCCTACCGTAACCTCAAGAGTCTTCTCCTCTGCAAAGCGAGTCCCACCACCTAAGGTCGCTGTAACTGTAACTTTCATCGGCTCATCATTTTCGTTCACTTCGGCGGGAGACACACTCAGAGCGATAGTCGGCGTGTCATCGTTATCGGTAATGTCAATGGAAGCGCCGCTGATCGTAAGATCCCCCGACTCACCTTCAATGCTCAAGCTCTCGGTTTCCTCGTCTAAGACATCATCTTCAGGATCCAAAGTGAAAGTCTTCGAAGCGCTTGCTGAACCTGCGTCAATGACAATGTCAAATTTAGCTACAGTTGCGTAGTCATCACCCTCAGTGGCACTGTCCTCGTCATCTCCCACTGTCACCGTCACTGTCTGCGCACTGGCGTAGGTGGTAGTGCCGTCAACTGTCGCTGTCACCGTCACCGTCGCAGTCGCCGCATTTTCTGCAATGCTTGTCTTGTCCACACTCAGTGTAATGCCGCCAGGGGTCGCATCATCGTCATTGACTGTTACCTTGACATCAGATGCCCTCACACCGGTGTAATCCGAACTGCCTGCAACCACCGCATGGGTGATGTCGCCGGTTCGCACATCACCGGTATTGTCTTTGTCGTCGTTTATCGCCGTCGCTGTTACCGTCTGCGCCACATTCCAGTTCGATGCAGTAAAGGTCAGCTGCGTTGGACTCACAGTCACCATGTCCGGTGCGGTGATGTTAATTTGCACATCGGCTGTCGGTTCGCTGGCAAGCACCACCGTGTAACTGCCCTGATGTTCGTTGTTCCCACCGCTCACCTCAGCCATACTCAATGGACCACCTGTGACCGTCACGCCGCGGGTGTCATCGTCTGTGACTGTCAATGTCACATTGGTCGGGGCAGCTACGCCGTTGCCACCGCTTGCGACTGCTGAGACGGTGACGGTCTTGTTCGCCGCATCCACATCATTGTCCACCGCAGTGATTGTCACCGTGCCAGTGCTCGTCGTCGCTCCAGCGGCGATGGTCAGCGTCTTGTTCTCACTTAGCGCAACGTCGCCGGAGACCGCCGGAGACACCGCTGCGACCGCTACCGTCAAGGTGACCGCCTGGTGCGAGGCGCGGCTTAAGGTGGCCGTCACCGTGCTCGATTCGCCATTTTCGCTGATCGATGTCGGTGCCAGCTTCAGCGTCACCGCAGGCGTGGCGTCATCATCGGTGATGGTGCCGGTGGCGGTACCCGCACCTTGTGTGCTCGACACCGTCGCATGGGTCGGAGCGCTCAGCGTGACGATGATCGTCTCATTGGGCTCATCTGTTGTATCACCCTTGACCTTGATCACGATGGTGCCAGAGCGAGCGCCCGCCGGGATCGAAAGACTCGTCGCCGCTGGCGTCTCGTAGTCGCTGCCGCCGGTTGCCGTGCCCGTCAGCGTGTAAGGCACTGTGATCGCCTTGCCACTTGCCGCAGATACGCTCACCGTAAAACTCATGTTCCTGGTGCCGCTGTTGCCCTCAGTCACCGCAGCCGCATTGGCTACCGATACCGTCGGCGCCGCATCGTCATCTGTCACCGTCAGCGTCAGCGCCGAAGGATCCGACACCCCGCCGCCGCTTGCGCTAGCCGATACGCTGAACGTCTTGTCTTCAGCATCTAAATCATTGTCCTTGGAAGTCAGGGTCA
This sequence comes from Arenicellales bacterium, assembly GCA_965214785.1. Taxonomy (GTDB): domain Bacteria; phylum Pseudomonadota; class Gammaproteobacteria; order Arenicellales; family JAJDZL01; genus JAJDZL01. The sequence goes on from OZ243975.1 coordinate 1,027,170, forward strand.
CCACACCGGTGCTGGTCGTCGCTCCAGCGGCGATGGTCAGCGTCTTGTTCTCACTTAGCGCAACGTCGCCGGAGACCGCCGGAGACACCGCTGCGACCGCTACCGTCAAGGTGACCGCCTGGTGCGAGGCGCGGCTTAAGGTGGCCGTCACCGTGCTCGATTCGCCATTTTCGCTGATCGATGTCGGTGCCAGCTTCAGCGTCACCGCAGGCGTGGCGTCATCATCGGTGATGGTGCCGGTGGCGGTACCCGCACCTTGTGTGCTCGACACCGTCGCATGGGTCGGAGCGCTCAGCGTGACGATGATCGTCTCATTGGGCTCATCTGTTGTATCACCCTTGACCTTGATCACGATGGTGCCAGAGCGAGCGCCCGCCGGGATCGAAAGACTCGTCGCCGCTGGCGTCTCGTAGTCGCTGCCGCCGGTTGCCGTGCCCGTCAGCGTGTAAGGCACTGTGATCGCCTTGCCACTTGCCGCAGATACGCTCACCGTAAAACTCATGTTCCTGGTGCCGCTGTTGCCCTCAGTCACCGCAGCCGCATTGGCTACCGATACCGTCGGCGCCGCATCGTCATCTGTCACCGTCAGCGTCAGCGCCGAAGGATCCGACACCCCGCCGCCGCTTGCGCTAGCCGATACGCTGAACGTCTTGTCTTCAGCATCTAAATCATTGTCCTTGGAAGTCAGGGTCACCACACCGGTGCTGGTCGTCGCTCCAGCGGCGATGGTCAGCGTCTTGTTCTCACTTAGCGCAACGTCGCCGGAGACCGCCGGAGACACCGCTGCGACCGCTACCGTCAAGGTGACCGCCTGGTGCGAGGCGCGGCTTAAGGTGGCCGTCACCGTGCTCGATTCGCCATTTTCGCTGATCGATGTCGGTGCCAGCTTCAGCGTCACCGCAGGCGTGGCGTCATCATCGGTGATGGTGCCGGTGGCGGTACCCGCACCTTGTGTGCTCGACACCGTCGCATGGGTCGGAGCGCTCAGCGTGACGATGATCGTCTCATTGGGCTCATCTGTTGTATCACCCTTGACCTTGATCACGATGGTGCCAGAGCGAGCGCCCGCCGGGATCGAAAGACTCGTCGCCGCTGGCGTCTCGTAGTCGCTGCCGCCGGTTGCCGTGCCCGTCAGCGTGTAAGGCACTGTGATCGCCTTGCCACTTGCCGCAGATACGCTCACCGTAAAACTCATGTTCCTGGTGCCGCTGTTGCCCTCAGTCACCGCAGCCGCATTGGCTACCGATACCGTCGGCGCCGCATCGTCATCTGTCACCGTCAGCGTCAGCGCCGAAGGATCCGACACCCCGCCGCCGCTTGCGCTAGCCGATACGCTGAACGTCTTGTCTTCAGCATCTAAATCATTGTCCTTGGAAGTCAGGGTCACCACACCGGTGCTGGTCGTCGCTCCAGCGGCGATGGTCAGCGTCTTGTTCTCACTTAGCGCAACGTCGCCGGAGACCGCCGGAGACACCGCTGCGACCGCTACCGTCAAGGTGACCGCCTGGTGCGAGGCGCGGCTTAAGGTGGCCGTCACCGTGCTCGATTCGCCATTTTCGCTGATCGATGTCGGTGCCAGCTTCAGCGTCACCGCAGGCGTGGCGTCATCATCGGTGATGGTGCCGGTGGCGGTACCCGCACCTTGTGTGCTCGACACCGTCGCATGGGTCGGAGCGCTCAGCGTGACGATGATCGTCTCATTGGGCTCATCTGTTGTATCACCCTTGACCTTGATCACGATGGTGCCAGAGCGAGCGCCCGCCGGGATCGAAAGACTCGTCGCCGCTGGCGTCTCGTAGTCGCTGCCGCCGGTTGCCGTGCCCGTCAGCGTGTAAGGCACTGTGATCGCCTTGCCACTTGCCGCAGATACGCTCACCGTAAAACTCATGTTCCTGGTGCCGCTGTTGCCCTCAGTCACCGCAGCCGCATTGGCTACCGATACCGTCGGCGCCGCATCGTCATCTGTCACCGTCAGCGTCAGCGCCGAAGGATCCGACACCCCGCCGCCGCTTGCGCTAGCCGATACGCTGAACGTCTTGTCTTCAGCATCTAAATCATTGTCCTTGGAAGTCAGGGTCACCACACCGGTGCTGGTCGTCGCTCCAGCGGCGATGGTCAGCGTCTTGTTCTCACTTAGCGCAACGTCGCCGGAGACCGCCGGAGACACCGCTGCGACCGCTACCGTCAAGGTGACCGCCTGGTGCGAGGCGCGGCTTAAGGTGGCCGTCACCGTGCTCGATTCGCCATTTTCGCTGATCGATGTCGGTGCCAGCTTCAGCGTCACCGCAGGCGTGGCGTCATCATCGGTGATGGTGCCGGTGGCGGTACCCGCACCTTGTGTGCTCGACACCGTCGCATGGGTCGGAGCGCTCAGCGTGACGATGATCGTCTCATTGGGCTCATCTGTTGTATCACCCTTGACCTTGATCACGATGGTGCCAGAGCGAGCGCCCGCCGGGATCGAAAGACTCGTCGCCGCTGGCGTCTCGTAGTCGCTGCCGCCGGTTGCCGTGCCCGTCAGCGTGTAAGGCACTGTGATCGCCTTGCCACTTGCCGCAGATACGCTCACCGTAAAACTCATGTTCCTGGTGCCGCTGTTGCCCTCAGTCACCGCAGCCGCATTGGCTACCGATACCGTCGGCGCCGCATCGTCATCTGTCACCGTCAGCGTCAGCGCCGAAGGATCCGACACCCCGCCGCCGCTTGCGCTAGCCGATACGCTGAACGTCTTGTCTTCAGCATCTAAATCATTGTCCTTGGAAGTCAGGGTCACCACACCGGTGCTGGTCGTCGCTCCAGCGGCGATGGTCAGCGTCTTGTTCTCACTTAGCGCAACGTCGCCGGAGACCGCCGGAGACACCGCTGCGACCGCTACCGTCAAGGTGACCGCCTGGTGCGAGGCGCGGCTTAAGGTGGCCGTCACCGTGCTCGATTCGCCATTTTCGCTGATCGATGTCGGTGCCAGCTTCAGCGTCACCGCAGGCGTGGCGTCATCATCGGTGATGGTGCCGGTGGCGGTACCCGCACCTTGTGTGCTCGACACCGTCGCATGGGTCGGAGCGCTCAGCGTGACGATGATCGTCTCATTGGGCTCATCTGTTGTATCACCCTTGACCTTGATCACGATGGTGCCAGAGCGAGCGCCCGCCGGGATCGAAAGACTCGTCGCCGCTGGCGTCTCGTAGTCGCTGCCGCCGGTTGCCGTGCCCGTCAGCGTGTAAGGCACTGTGATCGCCTTGCCACTTGCCGCAGATACGCTCACCGTAAAACTCATGTTCCTGGTGCCGCTGTTGCCCTCAGTCACCGCAGCCGCATTGGCTACCGATACCGTCGGCGCCGCATCGTCATCTGTCACCGTCAGCGTCAGCGCCGAAGGATCCGACACCCCGCCGCCGCTTGCGCTAGCCGATACGCTGAACGTCTTGTCTTCAGCATCTAAATCATTGTCCTTGGAAGTCAGGGTCACCACACCGGTGCTGGTCGTCGCTCCAGCGGCGATGGTCAGCGTCTTGTTCTCACTTAGCGCAACGTCGCCGGAGACCGCCGGAGACACCGCTGCGACCGCTACCGTCAAGGTGACCGCCTGGTGCGAGGCGCGGCTTAAGGTGGCCGTCACCGTGCTCGATTCGCCATTTTCGCTGATCGATGTCGGTGCCAGCTTCAGCGTCACCGCAGGCGTGGCGTCATCATCGGTGATGGTGCCGGTGGCGGTACCCGCACCTTGTGTGCTCGACACCGTCGCATGGGTCGGAGCGCTCAGCGTGACGATGATCGTCTCATTGGGCTCATCTGTTGTATCACCCTTGACCTTGATCACGATGGTGCCAGAGCGAGCGCCCGCCGGGATCGAAAGACTCGTCGCCGCTGGCGTCTCGTAGTCGCTGCCGCCGGTTGCCGTGCCCGTCAGCGTGTAAGGCACTGTGATCGCCTTGCCACTTGCCGCAGATACGCTCACCGTAAAACTCATGTTCCTGGTGCCGCTGTTGCCCTCAGTCACCGCAGCCGCATTGGCTACCGATACCGTCGGCGCCGCATCGTCATCTGTCACCGTCAGCGTCAGCGCCGAAGGATCCGACACCCCGCCGCCGCTTGCGCTAGCCGATACGCTGAACGTCTTGTCTTCAGCATCTAAATCATTGTCCTTGGAAGTCAGGGTCACCACACCGGTGCTGGTCGTCGCTCCAGCGGCGATGGTCAGCGTCTTGTTCTCACTTAGCGCAACGTCGCCGGAGACCGCCGGAGACACCGCTGCGACCGCTACCGTCAAGGTGACCGCCTGGTGCGAGGCGCGGCTTAAGGTGGCCGTCACCGTGCTCGATTCGCCATTTTCGCTGATCGATGTCGGTGCCAGCTTCAGCGTCACCGCAGGCGTGGCGTCATCATCGGTGATGGTGCCGGTGGCGGTACCCGCACCTTGTGTGCTCGACACCGTCGCATGGGTCGGAGCGCTCAGCGTGACGATGATCGTCTCATTGGGCTCATCTGTTGTATCACCCTTGACCTTGATCACGATGGTGCCAGAGCGAGCGCCCGCCGGGATCGAAAGACTCGTCGCCGCTGGCGTCTCGTAGTCGCTGCCGCCGGTTGCCGTGCCCGTCAGCGTGTAAGGCACTGTGATCGCCTTGCCACTTGCCGCAGATACGCTCACCGTAAAACTCATGTTCCTGGTGCCGCTGTTGCCCTCAGTCACCGCAGCCGCATTGGCTACCGATACCGTCGGCGCCGCATCGTCATCTGTCACCGTCAGCGTCAGCGCCGAAGGATCCGACACCCCGCCGCCGCTTGCGCTAGCCGATACGCTGAACGTCTTGTCTTCAGCATCTAAATCATTGTCCTTGGAAGTCAGGGTCACCACACCGGTGCTGGTCGTCGCTCCAGCGGCGATGGTCAGCGTCTTGTTCTCACTTAGCGCAACGTCGCCGGAGACCGCCGGAGACACCGCTGCGACCGCTACCGTCAAGGTGACCGCCTGGTGCGAGGCGCGGCTTAAGGTGGCCGTCACCGTGCTCGATTCGCCATTTTCGCTGATCGATGTCGGTGCCAGCTTCAGCGTCACCGCAGGCGTGGCGTCATCATCGGTGATGGTGCCGGTGGCGGTACCCGCACCTTGTGTGCTCGACACCGTCGCATGGGTCGGAGCGCTCAGCGTGACGATGATCGTCTCATTGGGCTCATCTGTTGTATCACCCTTGACCTTGATCACGATGGTGCCAGAGCGAGCGCCCGCCGGGATCGAAAGACTCGTCGCCGCTGGCGTCTCGTAGTCGCTGCCGCCGGTTGCCGTGCCCGTCAGCGTGTAAGGCACTGTGATCGCCTTAGCGCTCACCGCAGATACGCTCACCGTAAAACTCATGTTCCTGGTGCCGCTGTTGCCCTCAGTCACCGCAGCCGCATTGGCTACCGATACCGTCGGGGCCGCATCGTCGTCGTTGATTGTGCCGGTGCCATCCAAGATCTGTTGACCACCGCTGAGAGCGACATTGGTCGGCGAAGACAAGCGCAGAACCACCGTCTCATCCGTTTCATCGGTTGTATCACCGTTGACTGTCACCGATACCGTCTTTTCAGTTTGGCCAGCAGCGAAGCTCAGCGTGCCGGCAGTGATCGCCGCATAGTCTGTCGCTGAAGTCGCCGTGCCAGTACCTGCATCCGCATATCTAACGCTCACTGGCTTGCCGCTCGCCGGTGCAAGCGTTACCTTAAATGTCATCGTGACGGTACCGTTGTCACCCTCAGCAACGCTCGGCGAATCAATGCTTAACGCCGGTTCACCATCGTCATCGTTCACCGTTACCGCCACACTTGCTGCCGTCACACCGGTATAGTCCGATTCACCCGCAACCACCGCATGTGTGATGTTGCCGGTTCGTGCATCACCGGTATTGTCGATGTCGTCATTCACCGCCGTCGCCGTCACCGTCTGCGCCTGGTTCCAATTCGATGAGGTAAAGGTCAGCTGCGTTGGACTCACAGTCACCATGTCCGGTGCTGTGATGTTAATTTGCACATCGGCTGTCGGCTGGCTGGCAAGCACCAACGTGTAACTGCCTTGGTCTTCCCGTGTGTCCTGAGTCCCAACAGTGTCCACCTCAGCCATATTCAATGGACCGCCTGTGACCGTCACGCCACGGGTGTCGTCGTCTGTAACCGTCAGCGTCATATTGGCTGGGTTGTCAACGCCATTGCCACCGCTTGCGGTTGCTGAGACGGTGACGGTCTTGTTCGCTGCATCCACATCATTGTCCACAGCGGTGATCGTCACCGTGCCAGTACTCTTCGTCGCTCCAGCGGCTATAGTCAGCGTCTTGTTTGCACTCAACGCAATGTCGCCATCGACCGCCGGAGACACCGCCGCGGCTGCTACCGTTAAGGTAACGACCTGGCTCGATGGTCCGCTCAAGGTTGCCGTCACCGTACTCGAAGCGCCATTTTCAGTAATGGAACCCGAAGACAGTGCCAGCGCTGCTGTTGACGTGTCGTCGTCTGTGATCGTGCCGGTGCCGTCCAAGGTCTGCTCACCACTGGAAAAGGCAGCGTTGCTCGCCGAAGACAGGCGCAGAACCACCGTCTCGTCCAGTTCGTCAATAGTGTCGCCGTTGATGGTAACCGATACCGTCTTTTCAGTTTGGCCGGGAACGAACTGCAGTGTGCCGGAAGTGATCGCTACATAGCTTGTCGTGGAGATCGCTGTACCGGTTCCCGCGTCAGCGTAATCAACGCTCACCGTCTTTCCACTCGCTGCAGACAAGGTCACCTTGAAGGTCATCGTGACGTTACCGTTGTTACCCTCGGTGACCCTCGGTGAGTCTATGCTCAGCGTAGGCGCACCTTCATCGTCGGTTACCGTCACATCGACAGCTGCAGCACTCTCATCTTCGTAGTCCGTGCCCGTCGCACTGACCGTATGCGTGATGCGCACCGTGCGCTCATCATCCACATTGTCAAGGGCGTCGTCCACTGCGGTGACTGTGATAGTCTGGGCATCCCAGTCAGATGCCGTAAATTCAAGACTCGTGTCGCTCAGTGTAGCAATCTTCGTGTCAGCGCTCGAAAGATTCACCGTCACCGTGCCAGTCGGCTCGCTGTCAAGCTCGACTGTGTAGGTCTTCTGATTCTCATAGGTGCTCTGGGTCGATGGGTTGTCCACTTCATCAAGAGACAACGTCACTGGAGAAACATGTATGCCACGGGTGTCGTCGTCTGTAACCGTCAGCGTCATATTGGCTGGGTTGTCAACGCCATTGCCACCGCTTGCGACTGCTGAGACGCTGACGGTCTTGTTCGCTGCATCCACATCATTGTCCACAGCGGTGATCGTCACCGTGCCAGTACTCTTCGTCGCTCCAGCGGCTATAGTCAGCGTCTTGTTTGCACTCAACGCAATGTCGCCATCGACCGCCGGAGACACCGCCGCGGCTGCTACCGTTAAGGTAACGACCTGGCTCGATGTGCCGTCCATGGCTGCCGTCACCGCGGTGCGATTAGTGACGCCGCTCTCGGTAATTTCTGTCGGAGTCAGCGTCAACGTTACCGTCGGCGTGTCATCGTCATCTGTGATCGTGCCGGTGCCGTCCAAGGTCTCCTCGCCACCGCTAAGAGCGGCATTGCTCGACGAAGACAGACGCAGGATTATCGTTTCGTTCGGTTCATCGATGGTGTCACCGTTGACTGTCACAGACACCGTCTTTTCAGTTTGGCCAGCAGCGAAGCTCAGCGTGCCGGCAGTGATCGCCGCATAGTCTGTCGCAGAAGTCGCCGTTCCAGTACCTGCATCCGCATATCTAACGCTCACTGGCTTGCCGCTCGCCGGCGACAAGGTCACCTTGAACGTCATCGTCGCAGTACTGCTGTTACCCTCAGCAACGCTCGGCGAGTCGATGCTCAGCGTAGGTGCACCGTCATCGTCAGTTACCGTCACATCGACCGGTGCTGCAGTCTCGTCTTTGTAGTCCGTACCCGTCGCACTGACCGTGTGTGTGATGCGCACCGTGCGAGCATCACCCGCATTGTCAGTGGTATCGGACACTGCGGTGACTGTGACAGTCTGGGCATCCCAGTCAGATGCCGTAAATTCAAGACTCGTATCGCTCAGTGTGGCGATCTTCGTGTCAGCACTCGAAAGATTCACCGTCACCGTGCCAGTCGGCTGGCTGTCAAGCTCGACTGTATAGGTTTTCTTATGCTCGGATTTGCTCTCGGTCAATGGGTCGTCTACCTCAGCAAGAGTCAACGTCACCGGTGAGACACTAATGCCACGGGTGTCGTCATCCTTGATGGTGATGCTCGCAAGTGCCACCGGATCGCTGTCAGCTAAAGCACCGTTGATGCTGACTGACTCGTCTTGTTCATCAACCTTATCGTCCACCGGTGTGAACGTAAAGCTGCCAGTTCCACTCGATGATTCCGCTGGGATGTTGAAAGTAAATTCATCAACCGCCTTGTAGTCGTCGCCCTCAGTGGCACTGTCATCCGCATCTCCCACCGTCACCGTCACCGTCTTCGCTGTCGAGAATGTGACATCGCCCGTCAAGGTGGCAGTTACAGTAATAGTCGGTGCCGTCTCCACGCCTTCGGAAACTGTGTGGCTGGTATCACCTTCTCCAATCTCTGCCTTAAACGTAAGAGCCGTCGGCTCAGAGTCATCTTCATTGATTGTCACTGCAGTGCCGGATACTGTCACACCCGTCAATTCGCCATCGACCGGCACCTGCTCACTGGGCTCGAAAATGCTGTCATTGACCAATGTCAATGTGAATTCCCCTTCGCCGCTGGCTGCACCAGCCGATATGGAGATATTGAAAGGCGTTACAGATCGGTGATCCGTACCGTCCTTCGCTTCACCTTCGCCTGGTGAAGACGTGCCTACCGTAACCTCAAGAGTCTTCTCCTCTGCAAAGCGAGTCCCACCACCTAAGGTCGCTGTAACTGTAACTTTCATCGGCTCATCATTTTCGTTCACTTCGGCGGGAGACACACTCAGAGCGATAGTCGGCGTGTCATCGTTATCGGTAATGTCAATGGAAGCGCCGCTGATCGTAAGATCCCCCGACTCACCTTCAATGCTCAAGCTCTCGGTTTCCTCGTCTAAGACATCATCTTCAGGATCCAAAGTGAAAGTCTTCGAAGCGCTTGCTGAACCTGCGTCAATGACAATGTCAAATTTAGCTACAGTTGCGTAGTCATCACCCTCAGTGGCACTGTCCTCGTCATCTCCCACTGTCACCGTCACTGTCTGCGCACTGGCGTAGGTGGTAGTGCCGTCAACTGTCGCTGTCACCGTCACCGTCGCAGTCGCCGCATTTTCTGCAATGCTTGTCTTGTCCACACTCAGTGTAATGCCGCCAGGGGTCGCATCATCGTCATTGACTGTTACCTTGACATCAGATGCCCTCACACCGGTGTAATCCGAACTGCCTGCAACCACCGCATGGGTGATGTCGCCGGTTCGCACATCACCGGTATTGTCTTTGTCGTCGTTTATCGCCGTCGCTGTTACCGTCTGCGCCACATTCCAGTTCGATGCAGTAAAGGTCAGCTGCGTTGGACTCACAGTCACCATGTCCGGTGCGGTGATGTTAATTTGCACATCGGCTGTCGGTTCGCTGGCAAGCACCACCGTGTAACTGCCCTGATGTTCGTTGTTCCCACCGCTCACCTCAGCCATACTCAATGGACCACCTGTGACCGTCACGCCGCGGGTGTCATCGTCTGTGACTGTCAATGTCACATTGGCCGGGGCAACTACGCCATTGCCACCGCTTGCGGTTGCTGAGACGGTGAATGTCTTGTTCGCCGCATCCACATCATTGTCCACCGCAGTGATTGTCACCGTGCCAGTGCTCGTCGTCGCTCCAGCGGCGATGGTCAGCGTCTTGTTCTCACTTAGCGCAATGTCGCCAGAGACCGCCGGAGACACCGCTGCGGCGGTTACCGTCAAGGTAACAGCCTGGCTTGAAGTGCCGTCCAAGGTTGCCGTCACCGTACTCGAACCGCCATTTTCAGTAATGGAACCCGAAGACAGCGCCAGCGTCGCCGTTGGCTTGCCGTCATCATCGGTGATCGTGCCGGTGCCCGTACCCGCACCTTCGACACTCGAGATCGTCGTATTGGTCGGAGAACTCAAAGTTGCGATGATCGTCTCATCGGTCTCATACAGCGTGTCGCCCTTGACCTTGATTACGATGGTGCCGCTGCTATCGCCCGCCGGGATCGAAAGACTCGTCGATGCAGGCGTCTCGTAGTCGCTGCCGCCGCTCGCCGTGCCCGTCAGCGTGTAAGACACTGTGATCGCCTTGGCGCTCACCGCTGACAAGGTCACCGTGAAACTCATGTCTACCGTGGTCTTGGGGTCATTACCCTCGTTCACCGCACTGGCATCGGCTATCGACACCGTCGGTGCCGCATCGTCATCGTTGATGGTGCCGGTTGCCGTGCCCGCACCTTGCGTGCTCAACACCGTCGCATGGGTCGGGTCGCCCAGCGTTACGATGATCGTCTCATCGGTTTCGTCCAGCGTGTCACCCTTGACCTTGATCACGATGGTGCCAAAGCTAGCGCCCACCGGGATCGAAAGACTCGTCGCCGCTGGCGTCTCGTAGTCGCTGCCGCCGGTTGCCGTGCCCGTCAGCGTGTAAGGCACTGTGATCGCCTGGCCGCTCACCGCAGACAAGGTCACAGTAAAACTCATGTTCTTGGTGCCGCTGTTGCCCTCAGTCACCGCATCCGCATTGGCGACCGATACCGTCGGCGTCGCATCGTCGTCTGTGATCGTGCCGGTGCCGTCCAAGGTCTCCTCGCCACCGCTAAGAGCAGCATTGCTCGGCGAAGACAGACGCAGGATTATCGTTTCGTTCGGTTCATCGATGGTGTCACCGTTGACTGTCACAGACACCGTCTTTTCAGTTTCGCCAGCAGCGAAGTTCAGCGTGCCGGCAGTGATCGCCGCATAGTCTGTCGCAGAAGTCGCCGTTCCAGTACCTGCATCCGCATATCTAACACTCACTGGCTTGCCGCTCGCCGGCGACAAGGTCACCTTGAACGTCATCGTCGCAGTACTGCTGTTACCCTCAGCAACGCTCGGCGAGTCGATGCTCAGCGTAGGTGCACCGTCATCGTCATTGACTGTTACCTTGACATCAGATGCCCTCACACCGGTGTAATCCGAACTGCCTGCAACCACCGCATGGGTGATGTCGCCGGTTCGCACATCACCGGTATTGTCGATGTCGTCGTTTATCGCTGTCGCTGTTACCGTCTGCGCCACATTCCAGTTCGTTGCGGTAAAGGTCAGCTGCGTTGGACTCACAGTCACCATGTCCGGTGCGGTGATGTTAATTTGCACATCGGCTGTCGGTTCGCTGGCAAGCACCACCGTGTAACTGCCCTGATGTTCGTTGTTCCCACCGCTCACCTCAGCCATACTCAATGGACCACCTGTGATCGTCACGCCGCGGGTGTCATCGTCGGTGACCGTCAGCGTCACATTGGTCGGGGCAGCTACGCCGTTGCCACCGCTTGCGACTGCTGAGACGGTGAATGTCTTGTTCGCCGCATCCACATCATTGTCCACCGCAGTGATTGTCACCGTGCCAGTGCTCGTCGTCGCTCCAGCGGCGATGGTCAGCGTCTTGTTCTCACTTAGCGCAATGTCGCCAGAGACCGCCGGAGACACCGCTGCGGCGGTTACCGTCAAGGTAACAGCCTGGCTTGAAGTGCCGTCCAAGGTTGCCGTCACCGTACTCGAACCGCCATTTTCAGTAATGGAACCCGAAGACAGCGCCAGCGTCGCCGTTGGCTTGCCGTCATCATCGGTGATCGTGCCGGTGCCCGTACCCGCACCTTCGACACTCGAGATCGTCGTATTGGTCGGAGAACTCAAAGTTGCGATGATCGTCTCATCGGTCTCATACAGCGTGTCGCCCTTGACCTTGATTACGATGGTGCCGCTGCTATCGCCCGCCGGGATCGAAAGACTCGTCGATGCAGGCGTCTCGTAGTCGCTGCCGCCGCTCGCCGTGCCCGTCAGCGTGTAAGACACTGTGATCGCCTTGGCGCTCACCGCTGACAAGGTCACCGTGAAACTCATGTCTACCGTGGTCTTGGGGTCATTACCCTCGTTCACCGCACTGGCATCGGCTATCGACACCGTCGGTGCCGCATCGTCATCGTTGATGGTGCCGGTTGCCGTGCCCGCACCTTGCGTGCTCAACACCGTCGCATGGGTCGGGTCGCCCAGCGTTACGATGATCGTCTCATCGGTTTCGTCCAGCGTGTCACCCTTGACCTTGATCACGATGGTGCCAAAGCTAGCGCCCACCGGGATCGAAAGACTCGTCGCCGCTGGCGTCTCGTAGTCGCTGCCGCCGGTTGCCGTGCCCGTCAGCGTGTAAGGCACTGTGATCGCCTGGCCGCTCACCGCAGACAAGGTCACAGTAAAACTCATGTTCTTGGTGCCGCTGTTGCCCTCAGTCACCGCATCCGCATTGGCGACCGATACCGTCGGCGTCGCATCGTCGTCTGTGATCGTGCCGGTGCCGTCCAAGGTCTCCTCGCCACCGCTAAGAGCAGCATTGCTCGGCGAAGACAGACGCAGGATTATCGTTTCGTTCGGTTCATCGATGGTGTCACCGTTGACTGTCACAGACACCGTCTTTTCAGTTTCGCCAGCAGCGAAGTTCAGCGTGCCGGCAGTGATCGCCGCATAGTCTGTCGCAGAAGTCGCCGTTCCAGTACCTGCATCCGCATATCTAACACTCACTGGCTTGCCGCTCGCCGGCGACAAGGTCACCTTGAACGTCATCGTCGCAGTACTGCTGTTACCCTCAGCAACGCTCGGCGAGTCGATGCTCAGCGTAGGTGCACCGTCATCGTCATTGACTGTTACCTTGACATCAGATGCCCTCACACCGGTGTAATCCGAACTGCCTGCAACCACCGCATGGGTGATGTCGCCGGTTCGCACATCACCGGTATTGTCGATGTCGTCGTTTATCGCTGTCGCTGTTACCGTCTGCGCCACATTCCAGTTCGTTGCGGTAAAGGTCAGCTGCGTTGGACTCACAGTCACCATGTCCGGTGCGGTGATGTTAATTTGCACATCGGCTGTCGGTTCGCTGGCAAGCACCACCGTGTAACTGCCCTGATGTTCGTTGTTCCCACCGCTCACCTCAGCCATACTCAATGGACCACCTGTGATCGTCACGCCGCGGGTGTCATCGTCGGTGACCGTCAGCGTCACATTGGTCGGGGCAGCTACGCCGTTGCCACCGCTTGCGACTGCTGAGACGGTGAATGTCTTGTTCGCCGCATCCACATCATTGTCCACCGCAGTGATTGTCACCGTGCCAGTGCTCGTCGTCGCTCCAGCGGCGATGGTCAGCGTCTTGTTCTCACTTAGCGCAATGTCGCCAGAGACCGCCGGAGACACCGCTGCGGCGGTTACCGTCAAGGTAACAGCCTGGCTTGAAGTGCCGTCCAAGGTTGCCGTCACCGTACTCGAACCGCCATTTTCAGTAATGGAACCCGAAGACAGCGCCAGCGTCGCCGTTGGCTTGCCGTCATCATCGGTGATCGTGCCGGTGCCCGTACCCGCACCTTCGACACTCGAGATCGTCGTATTGGTCGGAGAACTCAAAGTTGCGATGATCGTCTCATCGGTCTCATACAGCGTGTCGCCCTTGACCTTGATTACGATGGTGCCGCTGCTATCGCCCGCCGGGATCGAAAGACTCGTCGATGCAGGCGTCTCGTAGTCGCTGCCGCCGCTCGCCGTGCCCGTCAGCGTGTAAGACACTGTGATCGCCTTGGCGCTCACCGCTGACAAGGTCACCGTGAAACTCATGTCTACCGTGGTCTTGGGGTCATTACCCTCGTTCACCGCACTGGCATCGGCTATCGACACCGTCGGTGCCGCATCGTCATCGTTGATGGTGCCGGTTGCCGTGCCCGCACCTTGCGTGCTCAACACCGTCGCATGGGTCGGGTCGCCCAGCGTTACGATGATCGTCTCATCGGTTTCGTCCAGCGTGTCACCCTTGACCTTGATCACGATGGTGCCAAAGCTAGCGCCCACCGGGATCGAAAGACTCGTCGCCGCTGGCGTCTCGTAGTCGCTGCCGCCGGTTGCCGTGCCCGTCAGCGTGTAAGGCACTGTGATCGCCTGGCCGCTCACCGCAGACAAGGTCACAGTAAAACTCATGTTCTTGGTGCCGCTGTTGCCCTCAGTCACCGCATCCGCATTGGCGACCGATACCGTCGGCGTCGCATCGTCGTCTGTGATCGTGCCGGTGCCGTCCAAGGTCTCCTCGCCACCGCTAAGAGCAGCATTGCTCGGCGAAGACAGACGCAGGATTATCGTTTCGTTCGGTTCATCGATGGTGTCACCGTTGACTGTCACAGACACCGTCTTTTCAGTTTCGCCAGCAGCGAAGTTCAGCGTGCCGGCAGTGATCGCCGCATAGTCTGTCGCAGAAGTCGCCGTTCCAGTACCTGCATCCGCATATCTAACACTCACTGGCTTGCCGCTCGCCGGCGACAAGGTCACCTTGAACGTCATCGTCGCAGTACTGCTGTTACCCTCAGCAACGCTCGGCGAGTCGATGCTCAGCGTAGGTGCACCGTCATCGTCATTGACTGTTACCTTGACATCAGATGCCCTCACACCGGTGTAATCCGAACTGCCTGCAACCACCGCATGGGTGATGTCGCCGGTTCGCACATCACCGGTATTGTCGATGTCGTCGTTTATCGCTGTCGCTGTTACCGTCTGCGCCACATTCCAGTTCGTTGCGGTAAAGGTCAGCTGCGTTGGACTCACAGTCACCATGTCCGGTGCGGTGATGTTAATTTGCACATCGGCTGTCGGTTCGCTGGCAAGCACCACCGTGTAACTGCCCTGATGTTCGTTGTTCCCACCGCTCACCTCAGCCATACTCAATGGACCACCTGTGATCGTCACGCCGCGGGTGTCATCGTCGGTGACCGTCAGCGTCACATTGGTCGGGGCAGCTACGCCGTTGCCACCGCTTGCGACTGCTGAGACGGTGAATGTCTTGTTCGCCGCATCCACATCATTGTCCACCGCAGTGATTGTCACCGTGCCAGTGCTCGTCGTCGCTCCAGCGGCGATGGTCAGCGTCTTGTTCTCACTTAGCGCAATGTCGCCAGAGACCGCCGGAGACACCGCTGCGGCGGTTACCGTCAAGGTAACAGCCTGGCTTGAAGTGCCGTCCAAGGTTGCCGTCACCGTACTCGAACCGCCATTTTCAGTAATGGAACCCGAAGACAGCGCCAGCGTCGCCGTTGGCTTGCCGTCATCATCGGTGATCGTGCCGGTGCCCGTACCCGCACCTTCGACACTCGAGATCGTCGTATTGGTCGGAGAACTCAAAGTTGCGATGATCGTCTCATCGGTCTCATACAGCGTGTCGCCCTTGACCTTGATTACGATGGTGCCGCTGCTATCGCCCGCCGGGATCGAAAGACTCGTCGATGCAGGCGTCTCGTAGTCGCTGCCGCCGCTCGCCGTGCCCGTCAGCGTGTAAGACACTGTGATCGCCTTGGCGCTCACCGCTGACAAGGTCACCGTGAAACTCATGTCTACCGTGGTCTTGGGGTCATTACCCTCGTTCACCGCACTGGCATCGGCTATCGACACCGTCGGTGCCGCATCGTCATCGTTGATGGTGCCGGTTGCCGTGCCCGCACCTTGCGTGCTCAACACCGTCGCATGGGTCGGGTCGCCCAGCGTTACGATGATCGTCTCATCGGTTTCGTCCAGCGTGTCACCCTTGACCTTGATCACGATGGTGCCAAAGCTAGCGCCCACCGGGATCGAAAGACTCGTCGCCGCTGGCGTCTCGTAGTCGCTGCCGCCGGTTGCCGTGCCCGTCAGCGTGTAAGGCACTGTGATCGCCTGGCCGCTCACCGCAGACAAGGTCACAGTAAAACTCATGTTCTTGGTGCCGCTGTTGCCCTCAGTCACCGCATCCGCATTGGCGACCGATACCGTCGGCGTCGCATCGTCGTCTGTGATCGTGCCGGTGCCGTCCAAGGTCTCCTCGCCACCGCTAAGAGCAGCATTGCTCGGCGAAGACAGACGCAGGATTATCGTTTCGTTCGGTTCATCGATGGTGTCACCGTTGACTGTCACAGACACCGTCTTTTCAGTTTCGCCAGCAGCGAAGTTCAGCGTGCCGGCAGTGATCGCCGCATAGTCTGTCGCAGAAGTCGCCGTTCCAGTACCTGCATCCGCATATCTAACACTCACTGGCTTGCCGCTCGCCGGCGACAAGGTCACCTTGAACGTCATCGTCGCAGTACTGCTGTTACCCTCAGCAACGCTCGGCGAGTCGATGCTCAGCGTAGGTGCACCGTCATCGTCATTGACTGTTACCTTGACATCAGATGCCCTCACACCGGTGTAATCCGAACTGCCTGCAACCACCGCATGGGTGATGTCGCCGGTTCGCACATCACCGGTATTGTCGATGTCGTCGTTTATCGCTGTCGCTGTTACCGTCTGCGCCACATTCCAGTTCGTTGCGGTAAAGGTCAGCTGCGTTGGACTCACAGTCACCATGTCCGGTGCGGTGATGTTAATTTGCACATCGGCTGTCGGTTCGCTGGCAAGCACCACCGTGTAACTGCCCTGATGTTCGTTGTTCCCACCGCTCACCTCAGCCATACTCAATGGACCACCTGTGATCGTCACGCCGCGGGTGTCATCGTCGGTGACCGTCAGCGTCACATTGGTCGGGGCAGCTACGCCGTTGCCACCGCTTGCGACTGCTGAGACGGTGAATGTCTTGTTCGCCGCATCCACATCATTGTCCACCGCAGTGATTGTCACCGTGCCAGTGCTCGTCGTCGCTCCAGCGGCGATGGTCAGCGTCTTGTTCTCACTTAGCGCAATGTCGCCAGAGACCGCCGGAGACACCGCTGCGGCGGTTACCGTCAAGGTAACAGCCTGGCTTGAAGTGCCGTCCAAGGTTGCCGTCACCGTACTCGAACCGCCATTTTCAGTAATGGAACCCGAAGACAGCGCCAGCGTCGCCGTTGGCTTGCCGTCATCATCGGTGATCGTGCCGGTGCCCGTACCCGCACCTTCGACACTCGAGATCGTCGTATTGGTCGGAGAACTCAAAGTTGCGATGATCGTCTCATCGGTCTCATACAGCGTGTCGCCCTTGACCTTGATTACGATGGTGCCGCTGCTATCGCCCGCCGGGATCGAAAGACTCGTCGATGCAGGCGTCTCGTAGTCGCTGCCGCCGCTCGCCGTGCCCGTCAGCGTGTAAGACACTGTGATCGCCTTGGCGCTCACCGCTGACAAGGTCACCGTGAAACTCATGTCTACCGTGGTCTTGGGGTCATTACCCTCGTTCACCGCACTGGCATCGGCTATCGACACCGTCGGTGCCGCATCGTCATCGTTGATGGTGCCGGTTGCCGTGCCCGCACCTTGCGTGCTCAACACCGTCGCATGGGTCGGGTCGCCCAGCGTTACGATGATCGTCTCATCGGTTTCGTCCAGCGTGTCACCCTTGACCTTGATCACGATGGTGCCAAAGCTAGCGCCCACCGGGATCGAAAGACTCGTCGCCGCTGGCGTCTCGTAGTCGCTGCCGCCGGTTGCCGTGCCCGTCAGCGTGTAAGGCACTGTGATCGCCTGGCCGCTCACCGCAGACAAGGTCACAGTAAAACTCATGTTCTTGGTGCCGCTGTTGCCCTCAGTCACCGCATCCGCATTGGCGACCGATACCGTCGGCGTCGCATCGTCGTCTGTGATCGTGCCGGTGCCGTCCAAGGTCTCCTCGCCACCGCTAAGAGCAGCATTGCTCGGCGAAGACAGACGCAGGATTATCGTTTCGTTCGGTTCATCGATGGTGTCACCGTTGACTGTCACAGACACCGTCTTTTCAGTTTCGCCAGCAGCGAAGTTCAGCGTGCCGGCAGTGATCGCCGCATAGTCTGTCGCAGAAGTCGCCGTTCCAGTACCTGCATCCGCATATCTAACACTCACTGGCTTGCCGCTCGCCGGCGACAAGGTCACCTTGAACGTCATCGTCGCAGTACTGCTGTTACCCTCAGCAACGCTCGGCGAGTCTATGCTCAGCGTAGGTGCACCGTCATCGTCAGTTACCGTCACATCGACCGGTGCTGCAGTCTCGTCTTTGTAGTCCGTACCCGTCGCACTGACCGTGTGTGTGATGCGCACCGTGCGAGCATCACCCGCATTGTCAGTGGTATCGGACACTGCGGTGACTGTGACAGTCTGGGCATCCCAGTCAGATGCCGTAAATTCAAGACTCGTATCGCTCAGTGTGGCGATCTTCGTGTCAGCACTCGAAAGATTCACCGTCACCGTGCCGGTCGGCTGGCTGTCAAGCTTGACTGTATAGGTTTTCTTATGCTCGGATTTGCTCTGGGTCGATGGGTCGTCCACTTCAGCAAGTGTTAACGTCACTGGCGAGACACTAATGCCACGGGTGTCGTCATCCTTGATGGTGATGCTCGCAAGTGCCACCGGATCGCTGTCAGCTAAAGCACCGTTGATGCTGACTGACTCATCGACTTCATCAATCGCATCGTCCACCGGCGTAAACGTAAAGCTGCCAGTTCCACTCGATGATTCCGCTGGGATGTTGAAAGTAAATTCATCAACCGCCTTGTAGTCGTCGCCCTCAGTGGCACTGTCATCCGCATCTCCCACCGTCACCGTCACCGTCTTCGCTGTCGAGAATGTGACATCGCCCGTCAAGGTGGCAGTTACAGTAATAGTCGGTGCCGTCTCCACGCCTTCGGAAACTGTGTGGCTGGTATCACCTTCTCCAATCTCTGCCTTAAACGTAAGAGCCGTCGGCTCAGAGTCATCTTCATTGATTGTCACTGCAGTGCCGGATACTGTCACACCCGTCAATTCGCCATCGACCGGCACCTGCTCACTGGGCTCGAAAATGCTGTCATTGACCAATGTCAATGTGAATTCCCCTTCGCCGCTGGCTGCACCAGCCGATATGGTGATGTCAAAAGATGCTACAGATCTGTGATCCGTACCGTCCTTCGCTTCACCTTCGCCTGGTGAAGTCGTGCCTACCGTAACCTCAAGAGTCTTCTCCTCTGCAAAACGCGTCCCTCCACCTAAGGTCGCTGTAACTGTAATTTTCGTCGGCGTATCATCTTCGCTCACTTCGGCGGGAGACACACTCAGAGCGATCGTCGGCGTGTCATCGTTATCGGTAATGTTGAAACTTGATGTGCCTGAACCACTTACGCCACCATCAAGATTACGAACTATAAGTGTGCCAAGAGATACAGACACCGACTCCGATTCACCTTCGTCAAGGATGTCTTCTTTCGCAGTAAGTATTAGTGTTGCGCTTTTTGCCGCACTGCCAACACCGCTGAAGGAAATCGCCGGTGGGCTGGCTGCCAGATCAATGCTTTGAAGGTTGGTGTAACTTACGCCAGTCGGAGCAGTCTTTGGTTGGGCAAGCGTGTAATCGATACCGAAAGTCGCCATTCCACTAAAAGTCAACGGCACCGAAATTGTCTCATCACCTTCCAACGCCCGTCCCAGTGTAACTGTGATAGTCTTGGTCCCACCGTTCTCGGAGATCGCACTGTTGGAAGCTTCCAGTGTCACCGTAGTGGCATCATTGTCTGTTATGTCAATGGAAGCGCTGCCGATCTTAAGACTTCCAGAATCACCTTTAATGCTCAGACTCTCAGTAACCTCGTCTAGGGCATCATCTTCAGGATCCAAAGTGAAAGTCTTCGAAGCGCTTGTTGAACCTGCTCCAATGACAATATCAAATTCAGCCACATTAGCGTAGTCTGTGCCCTCGGTGGCGCTATCATCTTTATCACCTACCGTCACCTTCACTGTCTGCTTACTGGCGTAGGTGGTAGTGCCGTCGACTGTCGCTGTCACGGTCACCGTCTCAGTCGCCGCATCTTCTGCAATGCTTGTCTTATCCACACTCAGTGTAATACCACCAGGGGCATCATCATCGTCATTGACTGTTACCGTTACTTCAGACACCTTCACGCCTGTGTAATCCGAACTGCCCGCATCCAGGGTGTGCGTGACCGTCGCTTCGCGCTTGTTGTTGTCATTGTCAATCGTGTCGTCGACCGCTGTGACTATCACCGTCTGCTCCTCATTCCAATTCGACGGCGTAAAGGTAAGCTCCGTACCGCTTAGTGTCACCGCGGCCGGTGAAACGCTAAGTGAAATGCTCACTTCGTCGGTTGGTTCACTCGTCAAAACTACAGTGTACTGTGCCTGGTCTTCTCGCGTGTCCTGCGTGGCAGCTTTGTCCGATTCTAATACCTCAAGCGAAGTGCCCATCACCTTCACACCACGACTATCGTCGTCGATGATGGTGAGGGTCACATCGCTCGGGCTGGGTACGCCGCCGCCGGCAGCGGTGGCGGACACTACCACCGTCTTGTTGCCAGCAGCAACATCGTTGTTCACTGCACTAAGTGTCACCGTACCGGTGCTTTGGGTTTGACCCGTCGTTATCGTCAGCGCTGCATTTTGCTGACTGACCGGCGAACCTTCTGGAACCGACACAGTTAATGTCACCGTTTGGTAGGTAACCGCAGACAGACTCGCTGTTACAGTCGTCGAGTTGCCTGTACCCGACTCGTCAATCTGATCTTTTCCAAGCGCAAGCGTCACCGTTGGTGTCGCATCGTCATCCGTGATAGTGCCGCTTGTGTCCAATGTCTGAACACCACCCGATAATGTCGCATTATCCGGCGAAGACAGACGTATGATTACCGTCTCGTCCGCCTCATCGACATCATCGCCTTTGACCGTGATGGTTATCGTCTTTTCCTGTTCACCCGCTGCAAAACTCAGCGCGCCAGCTATGAGCGCATCGTAATCCTCTCCCTTTGTCGCCGTGCCACCGGTATGCTCGGCGTAGTCAACTGTCACTGCCTGGCCGCTTGGCGCAGACAAGGACACCTTGAATATCAATGTTGCCGTGGTGTCTTTGGCACCTTCAGTCACACTCGGTGAGTCAACTGATATCACTGGCGCATCGTCATCGTCTGTTATTTCAATGGAAGTGCCGGTGACCGTAAGGTCTCCCGAATCACCGTCAACGCTCAGAGTCTCGTCAATCTCGTCCAAAGCATCATTTACAGGATCTAGAGTGAAAGTGTTCGTAGCGCTGGCTGAACCGGCATCGATCACAATGTCGAAATTGCCCACCTCAGCGTAGTCGACCACTTCCTTGGCACTGTCATCTGTATTACCCACTGTGACCTTCACTGTCTGCTTACTGGCGTAGGTGGTAGTGCCATCGACTGTCGCTGTCACGGTAATCGTCGCAGTCGCCGCATCTTCTGCAATGCTTGTCTTATCCACACTCAGCGTAATGCCACCAGGGGCATCATCATCGTCATTGACTGTTACTGTTACCTCAGACACCTTCACGCCTGCGTAATCCGAACTACCCGCATCCAGGGTGTGCGTGACCGTCGCTTCGCGCTTGTTGTTGTCATTGTCAATGGTGTCGTCGACCGCTGTGACTATCACCGTCTGCTCCTCATTCCAATTCGACGGCGTAAAGGTAAGCTCCGTACCGCTTAGTGTCACCGCGGCCGGTGAAACGCTAAGTGAAATGCTTACATCGTCAGTCGGCTCACTTGTCAATACCACCGTATACTGCGCTTGGTCTTCGCGGCTGTTTTTCGTTTCCTCAACATCTGCTTCGCTCACAGCAAGTGAGGTGCCCGTTACTGTCACGCCGCGGATGTCATCGTCGGTTATGGTCAAGGTCACATCACCCGGGTCAGCCACACTGGCACCGGAAGATTCGGCCGATACGGTCACCTGCTGGTCGGCAGCGTCTACGTCGTTATTCACTGCACTAAGTGTCACAGTACCGGTGCTTTGAGTTTCACCTGCTGCAATCGTCAGTGTCGTACCTTGCTGACTGACCGGTGCGCCGTCTGGAACCGACACTGTTAACGTGACTGCCTCGTAAGTAACCGCCGACAGACTCGCTGTCACAGTCGTCGAGTTACCCGCACCCGATTCGACAATAGTGCCTTTGTCACTACCCAACGCAAGTGTCACCGTAGGTGTCGCATCATCATCGGTGATGATGCCGCTGGCTGTGCCTGCTCCGTCGGCGCCCGAGATAGTCGCATTTGTCGGCGTACCCAATTTGACTTCAACCGTCTCGTCCGCTTCATCCGTTACATCGCCATTGACCTCAATGACAATCTCAGCACTTTCATTGCCAGCGGCAACACTTAACTGCTTATTAGTCACCTTCTTATAATCATCGCCTTCAGTCGCCGTCCCAGCCAGTGTATAAGGCACCGTCACCTCTTGGCCACTCACCGCTGACAGGGACACCTCAAAGCGCATCGCTGTCGTCGTCTTCGTATCATTGCCCTCGGTCACAGCAGCCGCATCGCTCACCGTCACCGTCGGTGTCGCATCATCATCATTAATGGTGCCGCTTGCGTCCAATGTCTGATCGCCTTCTTTCAACGTGGCATTTGTCGGAGAGGATAATCGGATAAATATCGTCTCATCCGCCTCATCAAGATCATCGCCGATGACCGTGATGGTGATTGTCTTGTCTTTATCACCCGCTTCAAAACTCAGCGTGCCAGATGCAAGCGCCTCGTAATCTTCTCCCTGTTTCGCCGTACCACCGGTGTGCTCGCTATAAGCGACTGTCACTGCTTGGCCACTTTGCGCAGACAATGAAACCTTGAATGTCAGTGTTGTCGTGGTGTCTTTGGCTCCTTCTGTCACACTCGGTGAGTCAACCGATATCACCGGGGCATCGTCGTTATCGTTAATATTGAAACTTGGTGTACCAGAACCACTCGCTCCGCCATCAAGATTACGGGCGTCAAGTGTGCCAAGAGAAAGAGAAACCGACTCCGATGCACCTTCGTCAAAAGTGTCTTCTTGCGCGGTAAGTGTCACTGTTGCGCTTGCTGCTGCACTGTCAACACCGCTAAAAGAAATTGTCGGCGGACTTGATGCGAGGTCCGTGCTCTGAAGGTTGGTGTAACTTACGCCAGTTGGAACAGTGTCTGGTTGGGCAATCGTGTAATCGGCGCCGAAAGTCGCCGTTCCACCGAAATTCAGCGGTACGGCCAATGTCTCTTCACCTTGAAGTGCTCGTCCAAGCGTAACTGTAATCGTCTTGGTACCGCCGTTTTCGGAGATTGCACTGCTGGAAGCCGCCACGGTCACCACGGTGGCGTCATCATCGGTTATAATGCCGCTGGCTGTGCTTGCACCGACAGCGTCCGAGGCAGTTGCATTGGTCGGCGTACCCAAAGTGACCGCAACTGTCTCGCTCGCTTCATCCGTTTCATCGCCTTTGATTTCAATGAGAATCTCAGCGCTTTCACTGCCAGCGGCAATACTTAACTCTTTTTTCGCCACTTGCTCATAATCATCACCCTCAGTTGCGGTGCCATCTAATGTATAAGGCACTGTCACCGCTTGTCCACTGACTGCCGACAGCGATACCTTAAAACGCATCATTGTCGTTGTCTTCGCATCATTGCCTTCAGTCACAGCATCTGCATCGCTCACTGTCACAGTCGGCATCTCATCATCATCGGTAATGGTGCCCGTTGCATTAATAGGGTTAATCGCAGCGTCTTTGAACGTCGCGTTTGTCGGTGAAGAAAGAAGTACGAATACTGTCTCGTCCGCCTCATCTAGATCGTCGCCTTTGACTGTGATGGATATCGTCTTTTCCTGTTGGCCCGCTTCAAAACTCAGCGTGTTAGATGTAAGCGCCTCGTAGTCTTCACCTTGCGTAGCCGTACCACCGATGTGCTCGGCGTAGTCAACTGTCACTGCCTGGTCGCTTTGCGCAGACAGGGAAACCTTGAATGTCAATGTTGTTGTAGTGTCTTTGGCGCCTTCTGTCACACTCGGTGAGTCAACCGATATCACCGGGGCATCGTCATCATCTTCAACTGTCACCTTTATAGAATCCACTTCCACACCAGCATAGTCGGAATCACCAGCATCTATGGTGTGTGTAACTGTTGCTTCACGCTCGTCATCGGCATTGTCAATGTCGTCATTTTCGGCTGTAACCGTCACCGTCTGCGCCTCGTTCCAGTTCAGCGGCGTAAAGGTAAGCTTCGCACTGCTGAGCGTCACTGCAGCCGGCGAAACCTCAAGTGAAATACTCACATCAGCGGTCGGTCGACTGGTTAATACTACCGTGTATTGTTCCTGATCTTCGCGCTTTTCATTCGTGCCCGAATCATCTACCTCTTTCACCTCCAGCGGTCCGCCTGTAACCGTCACGCCGCGGGTGTCATCATCGGTGATAGTGATTCTGGTTTTGGTGACGTCAATGCCGCTTTCTTCTTGAACAGTGTCTTCTTTGCCCGTCACTTCAATGCTTTCATCATCTTCGTCTAGATCGTCATTGAGAGGCTCAAGGTCAAAAGA
Organism: Arenicellales bacterium; assembly: GCA_965214785.1. Classification (GTDB taxonomy): domain Bacteria; phylum Pseudomonadota; class Gammaproteobacteria; order Arenicellales; family JAJDZL01; genus JAJDZL01. Next base: position 1,051,639 of record OZ243975.1, read on the forward strand.
CTTCGCTACACTCGAAATTCCAGCCGGTACAACAAGTGTGAAATCTTCAACCGCCGTGTAATCTTCAGCAGAAGTTGCGGTACTGTCGCCGGCACCGACCGAAATGGTTAGTGTTTTATCTTCGCTGTACGTGGTGGTGCCGTCGACTGTTGCTGTCACTTCGACCGACTTCGCATCAGCGCTCTCAACTATGGTTTCTGTGTCAACACTAAGAGTAATACCCTCAGGTGTATCATCGTCATCGGTGATTGTTCCGGTGGCTTCTGTATTTTCCGAATCAACATCTGCATTGGTTGCTTCACCAAGGGTCACTACAATCGTTTCATTGTCTTCATCTTTGGTGTCGCCTTTGACAGGCACCACGATATTGGCACTTTGAACACCTTTGGCAATTGCAACCGACAAATCGGCAGGTGCTGTGTAGTCATCGGATTCTGTGGCTGTGCCGCCGGTAATAGTGAAAGGAACAGTGACTTCATTGTCACTTAATCGATCGAGCGAAACGGTGAAAGTCATGTCGACAGTAACTGCTGGATCATCACCTTCTTCGACTGGTTCGGCATCAGCAATCGAAACTTGAACTGCATCGTCATCAATGACGGTTACATCAATCCCGGCAACAGTTTCATCTGCATAGTCAGTGTCGGCTGCAGTCAATTCGTGAGTGATCTGGGTTGTTCGCGCGCCGTTTTCGTTGTCAACGGTATCGTCTACGGCTGTCACGGTAACCGTTTGTTTAGTATTCCAATCTTCAGGAGTGAATTCCAGGGTCACCGGACTGACTGTAGCAACTGATTCATCTGCGCTCTTTATGGAAATGCTTACATCGCCGGTAGGTTTGCTTTCGAGCACAACTGTGTAGGTGCCTTTGTGTTCCTCTGAATCTCCGGTTTCAGAGTCATCCACCTCATCAAGACTCAGTTCGGTTTCTGAAACAGTAACGCCCCGTAAATCGTCGTCTGTAATCGTGACAACGACTACATGCTCTTTGACCACCGTACCTTCGCCATCAACGAATACCGCATCATCTGTCGCGCCATCACTGATTCCGAAGAGGCGAAAGCGGAAGGTTTCATCGGACTCATCGACATCATCACCCGTGGTATTAATGGTGACCGTAGTGTTCAACGCGTTTTCCAAAGTCAGTATCTGCTCTTCGCTGGCAGCGGTGTAGTCGTCTTCGCTAGCTGCAGATGCATCTTCGGTGGTGTCTTCAAGCGTCTGCCATTTGACCGTTGCTGCGGCACTCTTGTCCGTTTCAGCACGCACCACAGAAATACTGACAGTTTCACCTTCGGTTACTGGATCTGGCGCTGACAGTTTCACTTCCACTGTATTGACATCAGTCACTGTCACTTTCACCGGCTGTGCTGTTTCGAAGTCGTTACCGTCTTCATCGACAGCGCGCACAAGAACTTCATAGATATTGTCTTTATCTGTATCTTTCGGATCTTCGAAATTCTGCGCTGGCAAAGTCAGTTCACCGGTATCTGCATTGATGCTGAAGAGTGCAGCATCTGCACCTCCCTTCTTAGTCCAGTTGACATGACCGAATGGATAACTCGGCAGCTTTGTTGGCACTTGAACCCACTCCTGGTTTTCTTCAGTCGTATTCATGGTCTCGGCACCATAGCTAACGCTGCCAGGATCGTCATCTCGAATGGCAACCACAGCCCCTAACACTTCTCCTTTCAACGCTTTAGCCAGCTTAACGGTGTCAGGTGTCACGCTGTCAATCTTTACTAGGAAATCCTCGTCAAATTCGTCTATCGTGTCTTCTAAGGTCTCGACTTCAACTGTGGCTGAAGTAGTCCCGGCCTTGATCGTCATAGTACCGGCGTTCACAGCAGTAAAATCTGTGCCGGAATCGGCACCAATGCCTTGGGTGCTCCAGGTAACCGTCGTATCGTGATTAACGGCACGCGTCATACGGGCCATCACTATGGCCTTTTTACCCTCGTCCACCACCGTATCTATAAATTCTACTGTCAAGATATCATCGTCTCTGATTTTGCCAGTAGCCCGGCCTTTGGGTATCCCGGGTATGGTTGACCGCTTAAGCTCGAAGTTCTGAGACGGATTACTCAACTGCACAAAAATATGTTCATCTGGCTCAGATTCTGAATTTGGATCATCCTGAATAGTCTGAATACTAATCGTACCCCAAGGATCCGATAAATCCGCCGGTGCAGTCAGAGTAATTTTCTTTGGAGTGGTAACCGCATAGTAGTCTTTGAGGTTTTCGGCAGTGCCACCGGATGCGGTGTAATAGACCGTTGCGGTGTCGCCTGCCTCCGGTTTTGGAATTTTTGCCTCGACGTTAACCTCAAATTCTAAAGGATCACCTTCTGTCGCTTCTGTATCTTTTACCCTAATTCGATGCGCATCATCGTCGATAATGGTTATTTCGTGGCGAACTACGCGAGATTGTGGAGTTCGATAGTATCGGTTGTTATATCCCGACATCACCTCAAACTGAAGGGTAACTGTTTCATCCCCTTCAATGAGATTATCTTGTATTGTGTTAATTTGCACGGTGTGGTCGTAAGTATTTTTGTCAAATGGTCTGCTGACAAAATTCCCTACACCTGAGTCTGAATGAATTCGGCAGTGGTTGCCTTCCGCACCCTGGAGAGAACCTTGAACCCACACATCTTCATGCTGTTTGTTTTTACCACCGCTTACGTTTGCACGACCAACCACCTTTTTTTCCACATAAGTTAAAAAACTTTCTACGCCACCAAAGAGGCAGACACGAAATCGATCTCTAAAGACAGGGTCTCGGTATCTATTCGGCCAATCTGAATACAGGTGATCGACATTTTCTGGACGACGCTTAAAAGAAATCGTAAGATTATCGCCTTCGTGGACTTCGGTGGGCGCATCTGACGGCACATAATACGTAATGCCATCGTCGTCTTCTATCGTCACCGCTGCAGTATCTCGAGTCGTATCAATTATTGCACCGGTCGCTTCAGTAATCTGCACACGGAACACCTCATCGTTTTCGACTCTCGAGTCGTCATATACAACAACATCTTTTCTTACACTTGTAACTCCGGGTGTAAATGTCAAATCAAAATTTAGTGGCGGTTCGTAATCACCCGGTTCCATTAGCTGTTCGGGACTCACTCCATGTTTTTCGGGATTGGCTGCACGAAGTCCGAATTTATTGCCATTGAGTATTTGGAATTTGGCCTTGACTTCGTGCAGGACTGGCGCAGACAACTCAAAATCGAAATACACAGGTTGACCACCACTAACTGAAGGCCAGGATTCAGGGATAATGCCGTTTTTTAATTCTTTATACGTACTTCGATCTACCCCACTGTCTAATCGCTTGTGTTCCAGAACTCTACCAACAAAGATCTTTGGCAAGTCATCGTCTTCAATGGTGCCGATGCCTTCACCATCTTTAATCATGCCAGCAGGAGCGTGAGAAAGAAGAACACGGAAAGTTTCCTCATACTCCGCATCGCCATCGTTGTAAGTTGGCACTTCGATTGTAGCGGTGAGATCTCCGGCTGGAATTGTCAGTGTCTGTTTGGTGATAAGTTTGTAATCACGGTCATTTACTGTGGCTGGATTCGTCCCGTTACCATCAGCGGTCTGCCACCGCATGGATACTGGTCTATCCGACTTTTCTTTTAGGCTGACCGTGAAGATGGAAGTGCCACCTTCGGTAACGGCTGGAGCATCTGAAATGCTGATTTCTGGACGTGCATCATCGTCGCGTATAGTACCAATAGCACGATCATCATAGATTCCGGCGCCAAAAGCCTCCGTGACCACCAAAGAGAATGTTTCGCGATCTTCATCGATATCATCCTGAACAGTCTCTACCCGAGCATAAGCAATCTTCTGGCCTGCTGGAATTGTCAGTTTTGCATTTAATTTCGGCTCATAGTCCTTCAATTCCGCACTGTTTTCGGTTGCGATGCCGTCCGTTGCGCTTCCATCTTCGGTCTGCCAGGTGATCGTGACGTCTCTTGCTGCGGGTTCGTTTAGTTCGATTGGGAAAACAACGTCAGCACCTTCGGTAACCAAGGCGGGTGCATCACGCACAAACACCGCGGTTCCGTCAAGTATTTTTGCCACAACCCAAGTAAAACCGGGGCGGTCTGGAACTAGTTCCCACGTTGCAACAGCTTTATCAGGTGAAACGGTAACCCAAAAACTTTCGATTGTTTCGTCTACATTGTCCTTTATGATATTCACTGGCAAATCACTACTGAGTTGGCCTGCTTTGATAAAGGTGGAGCACTCGTTAAGACCTTTGCACGTTACCTCTGGGGGAGTAGAGTCCATATAGTAGTCGCCGCCTGGCCCCTTGCTATTTTTGGTATTACGTTGAGGCGTGGTCCACCAACTGAGTCTTATATCTTCGCTCCATATTCGATCAAGTTCAGCGCGGAATAATGCGGTTTCCCCTTCAACTATAGGCTCTGAAGGCAAACTCAAAGTCAATACGAGAGGATTATCATCATTAACTATGGTGCCAATTCCATCCAGTAAGTTGCCTCCGGTATCGAAGCCAGCGTTTTGGGGGTTCGTCAAACGCAGAAAAACAGTTTCGTTAGGCTCATTGAGATTGTCACCGGTAACATTGATGGTTACGGTCTTTAAGTCCTCACCTGGCAAGAAAGTCAACGTGCCTTTTGGAGGCTTGGCGTAGTCTTCCCGTGCTTTCGCTGTACCATTGACAATTTCGTAATCTACTGTCACATTCTTGTCTCGAGGACGGTCGAGTTCGACTTCAAATACCATCGGTGTCACGTCGCCAGGACTACCTTCGAGCACTGAGACAGAGGGAACTGAAATCACTGGGGTCGGATCATTGTCTTCTATGGTTACATGAAAATGTACGTTGCGACTAAAATGCTGAGTATCAACACCACTTGCAAGTGCTGGGAGTAGAGAAAAAACAAACTTTTCGTCCACTTCATCAATGTCATCGTCAATGGTCGGAATGATAATAGTCCGAGTTTTTTGTCCAGGTCCCCAAGTAATCAGACGCCTGTCTTTAAGCGATATGCGACCGTAGTCAGCGGGACTTGCAGGAGTCTCGTATTCGATTTGTCTTTCGGTGTCTGTGTAGACATAAATGTGGGCGTATTCACCTTCTTTGAGTTCTCGCGCTAATGACAATTCGAATTGAGCCGACTGGCCTTCGACTACTTTTGTGGAGGAATTAACTTGCAATTTAAGACCTGTAGAATTTTCCTGAATTTCAACTCTTTGTATTAGCTCCGTAGCTCCGCCAGGAAACGTGATGTTACCCGTTGGATTTGTCAAAACAATATCAAAGTACTCACTCGGTTCAACCTTATCGTCATTTATGATCAAAATACCTATTTGGCGTGTGTCAGTGGTATTGAGCGCCCTCCCACCTATAACTTTACCGTTCCCAATAGTTAATGTAACTACACTTGTGCTGTGCCAAATTTGATAGTCACCCTCGACTGAATGGGGTTTATTTGTTTCAGCAAACGGTTTTTCCGGTGAAAGCGGTTTCGTCTCAAGTTTGGCAGCAGGAGTACGATTACGTGGGTCCTTCTCTATTGCTCTCAACACGAATTCAACCGTGCCATTGGTTTCACTACCCACTTTAAGTGTCGCCCACTCAATGTGATTCCAGTTCTGCTCTTTCACTTCCCAAACTTTCAAAAGTTGTTCTTGATCCGACAACTCAAGATCAAATGACACCTCGCAGGCGCCGTTGGTGGGGCAGACGGTATTGGTGTTTGTCTGTGCGGATGCCCATTGCGTACCAATAAGCAACAGCACCGAGAAAATCAGCGATTTTGCTGTTGCTCTGAAAGGACTGTTTGTGTCCATGAATTTGATCCCGTTCGAGAGAAACGAAGTCATTTCAATCAGCCTTTAAAACCTGTGTAAAAACAATTCTGCATATTGGTTACGATGAAATTTTTGTCGATATGTTTCAGTATGTTAGCGATTTTTTTTTGGTTTTTTTGTGTACATACCGTATACATTTAAAAAACAACAGATGTATACCGTGTATTCAAGCGATATATCCTTTATCTGTTTGTTTTTTAAAGTAATTTTTAACTTTCTTATCAAAAATTGAAAAGACAAGCCGTAGAAAATATTTTTTAAAAAATTTTTGTAATTTTTTCGGGAATGTTGCATTTTCGCGACATTGGGTTGTGCGAACTCGCAAAAACGAAGATTGCCGGACGCAGTTGTTCCGAAAAAAACTGTGGCGGCAAACGAAACGGAACGAAACTCTAAACAGACATGCAAACGCAGGCAGTAAAAGCTACTACACGCTCCAGTTTTGAATGATTTTTACGCGGTTCGCGTTGGTCCGGGGATGAGAAGATGTATACGTGGGTTTTCGTGCATATTCAAACTTATGTTTGAGCACAAAATGTACTAATCTAAACGCCGAGTGTACTGATCTGAACGCCGAGTGTCCCTAGTCTGAACAATTTGCAGTAAATAGTCAGATATCGACGGCCCCTTCCCCAGAGGCTTAATTAATGTCTATTTCGTGATGATTCTCCTTCGTATTTCAAATTAAACTTCCAATCCAAATCGCTTACGTATTGAATTGATGCTCAGATTATAACCAATAAACTGGCAACCGCTGCCGTAAAAAATTGGCGGCATTTTAATAGCATTTTTGTGACAAATGAGATTTCAACTCGCATTGTATCAGCGCGGCTGCTTTGAAAATTTTCAACTCTTGTGACCATATTTGCGCTCCGCACATTTGCTTGAGCCATTGTTAATATGTACATATTTCCCATCTCGATTGACCTGTTACAAGAAAATCGATTCGATGAGATTGGGAGTCAATGACGATAAGAACAATGTCTGACGACAAATATTTTTCGAATTCTACGGTCAAATTCTATCAATGGCTCAAAACCAGGGGGCAACTTCCACAAGTTTCGCCCTGTCCGCCAAGTGAGTAACAAAAGCGCAATGCCCATGCCTAATACCACCTTTGTTGTCGAGACCTGCCATGCTATGGGTATTCGCTAGTTCGAGAACTTGCTCCGAGACGTAAAACCGAACGCACCAACTCAACGAATGCCACCGAGTCAAGAGCACCTGAGCTTTTTACGGATAGAATAGCGCCATGAATAATGCGAAATAGACACCTTTGCACTGCTGGTTTATCCTTTTCTGGCAATATCATTTTCTACAAACCATCAACAGCCCAACATAACAAGCATTTCCACCTGCTCAACGAAATCACTTATGAACATACAAAATCAATCATTAGCAAATTCAATCGAAGTGCGTCTTGCAAACGAAAACGATGCCGACAAGATCGCTGAATTTACTCGAGCAATCGCACGCGAGACCGAACATCTGGAATTAAACCTCACAACCGTCAGACACGGTGTGAAAACCGCATTAACTGACCCACAGCACGGATTTTATGTGGTAGCAACTGATCTAAACCAGGTCGTAGGCTGCCTGATGATTTCGTATGAATGGAGTGACTGGCGAAACGGTGTACAATGGTGGCTGCAAAGTGTTTATATTGATGCAAAATACCGCCGTAAAGGCGTATTTACGAAATTATTCAGGTTCATTCGAACCCTTGCATCAACCAGAAACAATGTCTGCGGCATTCGACTGTATGTAGAAAAAGCCAATAATCAGGCCATTGCAACTTACGAAGCACTGGGATTGCAATGCACAGATTATCTTGTCTACGAGATGCCTCTTGATTCCAGTGACCAGTCAAACTGAACCACATTTGGAGAATACCAATTGAAAGTAAATGAAGTAGTAGTTTTGGATGGAGTCAGAACCGGAATCGGTGATTACGGTGGCTCTTTGAAGTCATTTTCAGCCTGCGATCTAGGTGCCATCGCGGTACGTGGCGCGATCGAAAAGTCCGGCGTTGATCCAGAATCTGTCGGACATTGTGTCATTGGCAATGTTCTTCACACAGACACGCGTGATATGTATATTTCGCGTTATGCAGCTTTAGAAGGCGGATGCCCGATCGAAACTCCTGCACTTACAGTCAACCGTTTGTGCGGCAGTGGACTTCAGGCAATCGTCAGTGCCGCTCAATTTGTCCAGCTAGGTGATGCCGATGCGGTAATCGCCGGCGGAGCTGAATCCATGAGCGCTGCACCATACTGGGCACGCGGCATGAGATGGGGTCAACGCATGGGCAATGCCGAGTTTGTCGACGTAATGGTCGGTGCACTGAGCGATCCATTTAAATCTTGCCATATGGGCATCACTGCAGAAAACATCGCAGAAAAATGGAATATCAGCCGCGACGAGCAAGACCAACTGGCAGTTGAAAGTCATCGACGTGCCGCGGCGGCGACTAACGAAGGTCGATTCAACGACCAGGTCGTTCCTGTCGAAATCAAGTCAAGAAAAGGTACTACAGTGTTTACAGCCGACGAACACATCCGTCCAGACAGCAGTATAGAGTCGCTTGGAAAAATGCGACCGGTTTTCAAAAAAGACGGCTCAGTAACAGCTGGAAATGCATCAGGCATCAACGATGCTGCAGCTGCGATCGTAATGATGGAAGCAAGTGCCGCAGAAAAGGCAGGTCTCAATCCGATTGCCAGATTGATGGGCTATGCACACGCTGGAGTCGAACCTGACTATATGGGGATAGGACCTGTGCCAGCGATTCTTAAATTGCTCGATAAAACCGGTCTGAATCTCGATAACGTCGATGTGATCGAACTGAACGAAGCGTTCGCTGTTCAAGCTTTGGCCGTTATGAAAGATCTGGGGTTGTCTCCATCCAGCGAACAAGTCAATCCAAATGGCAGTGGAATTTCGCTAGGCCATCCGATTGGCGCGACCGGCTGCATACTTACTGTTAAAGCCCTGCATGAATTGAAACGAACCGGCGGAAAGTACGCCATCGTATCGATGTGCATCGGTGGCGGACAGGGAATCGCAGCTGCATTTGAACATCTTGGAAATTAATTTGTCTAAACTGCCAAGTTTCCAATATTCAAACATTTAACATATGATTTCGAGGTGATTGGTCATTTTAATTCGAACAAAAGCAGATATACGCCCTAGTGAGATTACTCCTGAAGGCATTTATCACAACCGCAGGAAATTTCTAAAGTCCACCGCTGCACTTGCCATCGGTGGGTCTGCGCCTTTTGTGAGTCTTCGCTCACAAGCATCAACGGCAAAGACAAAATTCGAGAATCTCGCCTCCAGTCCTTTTTCAACGGACGAAGACCTGACAAGCTATGATGATGTCACTTCATACAACAACTTTTATGAATTTGGCACAGGCAAGTCGGAACCCGCCGCTGAAGCTCACCGCTTGACTACTCGGCCATGGAGCCTTGCGGTTTCAGGCGAGTGTGAAGCACCGCGTGACTGGGACATTGAAGACATTCTCAAACAGTTTTCACTGGAAGAACGCATCTACCGGCACCGCTGTGTCGAAGCATGGTCAATGGTAGTGCCGTGGGTCGGATTTTCTCTAGGGGACTTTCTTAAAGCCCACAAACCAACTTCCAAAGCAAAATATATCGAAATGCGCACACTGGTGCGACCCACAGAGATGATCGGTCAAAAATCAGGGCTTTTCGGTTCAGTACTCGACTGGCCGTACTTAGAAGGACTGCGAATTGATGAAGCGATGAATCCGCTGAGCATGTTCGCGGTAGGCGTTTATGGTGAGCATATGCCAAACCAAAACGGTGCACCTATTCGACTCATCGTGCCCTGGAAGTACGGGTTCAAGGGAGTCAAGTCCATAGTTTCGGTTAAGTTCACTGAACAACAACCCGTAAACACCTGGCAGCAGCAAGCTGCGCACGAATACGGTTTTTATGCGAATGTGAATCCGCAAGTCGATCACCCCAGGTGGAGTCAGGCATCCGAACGGCGGGTTGGCACTTTGTTTGGTCGCCAGCCTACGCTGATGTTCAACGGTTATTCAGAGCAAGTCGCAAGTCTCTACAGCGGCATGGATTTAGCGATTCACTTTTAGCTTCTTACCAAGATAATTTAAAATCGCGATTCCGAAAGTCTTTTTCGGAGTCGCGATTTTTTTTGCACGTTATGACCAAATCCTCTTCACGCCAATGGACACTCTGGATCAAGAGGTCCAAGCCTTTTGTATTTTTGCTATGCTTGCTTCCAGCAGCGTTGTTGACCGTCAATATATTTACCGGCAACATCAGTGCAGACCCGGTCGAAGATATCACTCACATTACCGGAGAATGGGGGCTGCGATTGCTTTTGCTTACTCTGGCAGTGACCCCGCTTCGCTCAATAACAGGTATAAACCAGTTAATTATGTTGCGCAGAATGCTCGGTGTATATGCGTTTTTTTATATTTTGCTCCATTTTTTGACCTATCTTGTGATTGACAACTTCTTTGACTTTCAACGGATTGTCGAAGACATTATTGAGCGTTACTACATATTGTTCGGCACATTGGCATTCGCTGCAATGATTCCACTTGCAGCAACATCAACCAATCGTATGCTAAAAGCATTGGGTGGCAAACGATGGGCTAAACTGCATAAGCTGATTTATCCAATCGCTATTTTGAGTGTTGTTCATTTCTACCTGCAGGTTAAAGCCGATATTACACAGCCTGTCATCTACGGTTCAATACTCGCTGTACTGTTGGCATACCGCTTCTTTAAATCAAGACGACAATCACGTTTAAAAAGTGCATCGTAGTTGCGATATGGCAGATTCTCGCCACTTCGCTATCCGCTGGAATTTTTCTTAAATGCCTGAAATAGAACTTGCAGCTCACACCGAGCCGCACCAAAAACGAGACATCTGGGCTACCCTGTCCACATTGACGAGTTATCTATGGGAGTTTCGGTTACGAATCATCATTGCGCTGGGATTTTTGATTCTCGCAAAGGTGGCAATAATTCTCGTGCCGATCACAATCAAGAAAATTGTCGATTCATTTGATACAGCCGTAAATCCAGACACCATATTAGTGGTACCGGTTGCGCTTATCGTGACCTACGGTCTACTTGGACTTGGCAGCACTTTGTTCGAAGAAATTCGAAACGCACTTTTTTCCCGCGCCTCGCAAAGAGCGGTTCGCAACGTCGGACTGAAGGTTTTTGAACACTTACACCAACTGTCCCACGCTTTTCATCAAGACCGCGAAACCGGTGGCATCTCCCGCGACATTGAACGCGGTACGCGAGGCATCAACTACCTTCTTTGGTACATCGTCTTTAGCATTGTTCCCACGGTGTTTGAAATCACTGTTATTTGTGTGTTCTTAGCGCTTAATTTCCAGTGGCCGTTTGTCACCATTACCGGTGGAACGATTGTTGCTTACTTCCTTTTCACTTATTACGTAACGCGCTGGCGAACCAAGTTTCGAGTGCGTATGAACGCAGCGGAGACTCGTGCAAACTCCGTTAGTGTTGATGCGTTGCTCAACTATGAAACCGTCAAGTATTTTGGCAACGAAAAACACGAATACTACCGCTTCGACGAACACATGCGCGAATGGGAAAAACAATCGGTAATCAGCGAGCAGACACTGGCACTGCTGAATGTCGGACAGGGATTCATCATCTCAATAGGGATGATCACACTGCTTGTGATGGCGGGTCACGGCGTAGCCGATGGCATATTGACACTTGGTGATTTCATTATGCTCAATGCATTTTTAATGCAAATGTACCTGCCACTTCGATTTTTAGGAACTACGTTTAGAGAAATCAACCACGCCCTTACAGATATGGAGCGCATGTTCGGTCTTTTGAACATTGATGACAAACTGCATGAACCCGACGAAGCCGCAGTTTTACAGACCACCGAAGCTTCAATCCGCTTTGAGAATGTCAGTTTTGGATATTCTGCCAAACGACCGATATTGAATCAACTGAGTTTTGAAATTCCACCAGGCAAGAAAGTCGCAGTAGTGGGTAAAAGCGGTGCCGGAAAATCAACGCTGGTGCGTTTGCTTTTTCGTTTTTATGATGCAACAGGCGGACGGGTGGTAATAGACGGACAGGACATTCGCGATGTGACGATAGAATCTGTCCATGGTGCCATCGGTGTTGTCCCGCAAGATACTGTGCTATTTAATGACACCATTGGTTACAACATCCGTTACGGACGACCGAATTGCTCAAACGAAGAATTCGAACGTGCAGTAGACCAGGCAAACTTAACAGAATTTATCGAATCACTGCCAGACAGATATGAAACTCTCGTCGGAGAACGCGGACTGAAACTTTCCGGTGGTGAGAAACAGCGCGTTTCAATAGCCCGGACAATACTTAAAGACCCCCCTATTTTGATATTGGACGAAGCGACATCGTCACTGGATTCGAAATCCGAAAGAGCGATCCAGAACGCGCTCGACATCGTTTCGAAAAATCGAACCACGCTTGTCATTGCTCATCGACTTTCTACCATCGCGGATGCCGACGAAATCGTCGTCTTAGATGAAGGTCAGATTGTTGAACGCGGCACCCACAGCGACCTGCTTGATCAAAATGGGCTGTTTGCCGAAATGTGGTGGCTGCAGCAAGTCGAGGAGACAGAAGCAAAACTGACAAAGATGGCGGAATCCAAAGCGCCTGCAAGCGCATGAAGTTGTCCGCGCTTATCTTGGATCTTGACGGAACTCTTATTGATACCGAAACCTTGTCAAAAAACGCCTGGGAACACGCTGCCGGCGAATTAGGATTCGAATTTTCGTTGGAACTATACGCATCGATCGCAGGTCGTTCAATCAGCAATGCAAGGTATCAAATTAAAAATGCGATCGAACACACGATCGACTTTGAGCTTTTCATGCGAATAGCCCATGACTTCTACATAAACGATATGGAAACAAACGGTATTCGAGTCATCGAAGGTGCGCACGCACTCATTGACTATGCCAAACAGACAGGACTGGCCGCTACCATTGCTACTTCAACAGACCGCAAATATGCCGACAGGAAAATGCATCTGTCGGGTCTAGACAGATATATTCAAGCAGCGGTCACAGGAGATGAGGTCAAAAACGGAAAGCCTGCACCGGATTTGTTTTTACGCGCTGCCGAAATCATTGACTCGCCTGCAGATCAATGTATTGTGATCGAAGATTCCGAAGCTGGAATCAATGCGGCGTATGCTGCTGGGATGACTCCGGTTATGGTACCAAGCACAATTGAACCTTCGGATTACGTCAGACAGATCAGTTACGCAGTTATGCCGACTTTGCAAGATGCTCTGAAAGTCATCAAATCGGCCGTTAACCGCTTCGAGTGAATTCGGCCGCTTAACTGTGCGCTTTGAGTTTGTGGTCAGCAGGTAGATTCCTGAATTTTTTCGGCACCAGATCAATAATCTCTTTTGAAATAGCCAGTTTTTTGCCGCGCACGTAGTTTTCGTGATTCTGCACAATCGTTTTGGGATTGTAGACATAGTTCGCGAGCATTCCCGCCGATCGGCTTAAACCATTTATCGAGTCATCCGCACACCAATTGATGCGTTTTAAGCTGGCGCCATTTCTGAGGTGGAAGCGGGCTACCGGATCAATTGGCATTTTGTTATGTTTTGCATATGCGAGGTAATACGCCGCCAGTTTGAAAAGTACTGGTTTTAGCGATACCGGTGGCTTGACAGCGATCAATTTGTTATTTTCACTGACATCGCAAAGCGCGTCATAGTCCTTCGAAGAAAGTCCGAATCGCTGTGGCTCTTCAATCACTGAAGCTAACCAGTTCGAAAACCCCGGGATCGGTGACAGGGTTGCGAAATTCTTTAAATTTGGCAATTCCTGCGAAAGCTTCTGTACAACCTGTTTGATCAGAAAATTCCCGAATGAAATGCCTTGCAATCCTCTTTGACAGTTGTTGATTGAATAAAAAATCGCTGTATCTGCAAGTTTTGGGTCGCCGACCGGGCGATCTGTGTCAATAATTGGCTTGATTGAATCAGAAAGCCCTGCAACCAAAGCCACCTCTACGAAGATTAGCGGTTCGTTTGGCAAGGTCGGGTGAAAAAAGGCAAAGCAACGCCGGTCCTGTGCCAGGCGGCCGCGCAAATCGCTCCAGCCTTTCATTTCATGTACTGTTTCGTACTCAATGAGTTTTTCCAGAACCACTGCGGGAGTTTCCCAGTTAATTTGCTCAAGTGTAAGAAATCCGCGATTGAACCACGATGAGAGCAAGTGTTTCAGGTCAATGTCGATCACGCCTAAATGCTTGTGCTGACTTTTCAACCTTAGCAATGCGCTGCGCAATTCAACAATCGTACGAGTTCCACCAGGAGCCATATTGATGCGACGATAAAGTTCCTGTCGACGCGGTTCGGTTTTGTCAATTAAGCTTCTTAACGCTGTTTGATCCTGATGCTCGCAAAATTCTTGAGCTGCCGTTAAAACGGCTTGATGCTGCACATCGAAATCGCTGTAAATCGACTCAAAAAACGCCAGACGACCTTTGTCGTCTAAATTGCGAATCTGTTCAACGATGTCCATCGCAATTGCGATACCTGATGCTTCTCCCTGATTGGACAGCAGTTCTTCACAAAGAACAATTAAATTGCCAGGTTGATCCTTTGCTGACTGAAATCGATTGCGAAGCAGTTCAATTCCTGCGTCTGCGACCATTTGCCAGTACTGATTAAAATGAATTGATGCCAAATTTCACAAATCCCTATTAATTACTGCTTGTTTGTTGATATTACAAGGCGGCAAATCGTCCAATGATTGCCTGTTAAATCCAAGTCATTAGCAAAAAAGTGACCTGTGATTGGCAGTGCGTTCGTCAACATATGCCATGTTCGATCGCGGCTGACTTACGACCACAATGCAGATGTATTGCGCACACGGTATAACTGCTGGGTGCAGTGCAGTTGAGTGGTTGTTTTAAAGCGGAAACTGCATCAACAATGAGATGACAATACCGAATCCGCCGAGCATGATTGCGATTGTCGCTGCCGACTACCTGAGCCAGCGAATATCAGATTTGACTGCGTCAATGTCCGCTTTGGTCGCCAGATTACTCTGACTGCCTTTGAATACCAAGGCAATTGCATTCAGCCTGCCGAGCCTCGATCCCAGCATTCTGTAACTCTTTCGATGCACTCAGTGCGTCAAATGCTACACTTGTCATAGGGACTATTTTACGCTAATTGTTGGAGCATGACGTCTGTTTCGATTAGCAGTCAAAACGGTATGTTACGACGCAATGGTTCATTTAAGAAAATCAACATAAAAGTGCTGACTGGAACACTTAAGAAACCGCAAATTGCAAACTCAGTTTAACCACGCTCTGGCATTGTGAAACAAATTCATCCACGGACTTTGTTTGCGCTGTTTTTCAATCCATGAAAACTGTGCGGGTTTGAAAACCCGCTCCGGATGCGGCATCATCACCATAATCCTGCCATCTAAGTTGGTCAATCCGGCGACTGCGCCTCGGGATCCGTTCGGATTGTATGGATACGTGTCGGTAACCTGCAGTTGGTGGTTTGTGTATCGGAAGCTTATCTGTGCATTTCCCCTAAGCTGCTCATAGTCTTTGTCTTTCGCAAATGCTGCCTTTCCTTCCCCATGGGCAATTGCGATCGGAAAGAAACTGCCCTGCATTCCCTGTGTAAAGATGGAATTGCTTGGCGAAACCTCTACCATTACCAATCTGGCTTCGAACTGTTCCGATTGATTGCGTACAAAGTCAGGCCACTCTTGAGCTCCTGGGATAATCGACTTCAGACTTGTCATCACCTGACAGCCATTGCAGACACCCAAAGCAAACTTGCTTGTATTGGCAAAAAACGCCTCGAAACTGTCCCGCAATCTTGAATCATGGAGAATCGTCAATGCCCATCCTCGCCCAGCACCCAAAACATCACCAAAGGAAAATCCACCGCCTAACACTATTCCTTCATATTCAGTCAAATGATGATTCGGTTGCTTAAGGTCAGACATCATTACATCAACAGCACAAAAACCTGCATTATCAAACGCGGCCGCCATCTCAACGTGACCATTGACACCTTGCTGTCTTAATATGGCCACTTTTGGTTTTGCCATTCCTGTCAGTTGTACAGTATCCAAACCACGGTTGCTCTCACTGCCGCTGTTTGCATCACCACCATAGTATTGCTCGCATTCAACGAAAGTCAGTCCAGGGTCAGATGCATCAAAAATACGATCATACTCTTGCTCAGCACACTGGCGATTGTCTCGAATCGACTGTATTTTCCAAGTCAGTTCAGACCACAGCCGGTGAAGTTCACTTCGAGCACTTTCAAAAATCAGTTTGCCGTCAACCGAAATGGATATTCTGTCTCCTTTTGTTACAGAACCGATTTGGTGCACCAGCGAGTTGATTTGCGCTTTTTCAAAAACTTCAATTACTTGCGGTAGACTTTTTCTTTCCACCTCAATAACCGCTCCAAGTTCTTCGTTAAAGAACATTTCCACCGGATCGATGGGACCGCTCACATCAATATCCAACGCGCATCGTCCAGCGAAAGCCATCTCTGCCAAAGTAACAAATAATCCTCCGTCTGACCTGTCGTGATATGCACTGATCAAGTCATCTCGCATCAGATCCCCGACTGCGCGAAAAAAACGGATAAACGCTCCAATATCATCGAGGTCGGGTACATCACAACCTGTCACGTTAAACGATTGGTGTAACACCGACATTCCCATTCGATTTTTCCCACCACCTAAATCAATCAACAACAGCACACAATCTGATGTGTTGTGTAACTGCGGTGTCAGTGAACGACGAACATCCGCCACCGAACAAAATGCAGTGACAATCAGCGACACTGGCGACGAAACAGTACAGGTTTCATCGTCATCTGCATTCCACTGAGTAAACATAGATAGCGAATCTTTACCAACTGGAATGGATATACCCATTTGGTAACATATGTTTATTGCAACACTCTCAACTGATTTATAAAGTTCTGTGGGAACCCCTTTCTGGCCCGCTGCCGCCATCCAGTTGGCACTGAGTTTGACTGTGTTCAAGCTGTCGACCGGGGTTGATCTTAAGTTGGTCAAAGCTTCCGCGACCGCCATGCGCGCACTGGCCGGAGCATCTAAAACTGCAAGTGGCGCTCTTTCCCCCAATGCCATTGCCTCTCCGCAATGATCAAAATAGCCAGACAAAGTTACCGCTGCATCTGCGACTGGAACCTGCCACGGACCTACCATTTGGTCGCGATGAATCAGGCCGGTGACGGTTCGATCTGAAATTGTGATTAAAAATGATTTGTCTGCAACACTTGGAAAACGAAGAACACGGTTCACGCATTGGTTGAATTCAAATCGTTGAGTAACTTTGTCACGGTGAATTGGCAAAACTGTCGAATCACTTCGTACAGTCTTGACAAACCCATCCATCAAAAAATCCATATCCATATCGACTGGATGACAACCGAAATCAGACTTTGACGACTCATGCGTTACAGTCAAGCGACGGTGTTTCGCGACCGTTCCGATTACCGCAAACGGACAAAGTTCACGATGACAGATTTGTTCAAACATCTCAATAGAATCTGATGATATCGACAGGACGTAACGTTCCTGTGCTTCATTGCACCATATTTCCAAAGGAGACAATCCATGATCTGAACTTGGAATCTGATCCAGATCAATTGTTGCACCGAAATTTGAGGCATGGACGATTTCCGGCAAGGCATTAGAAAGTCCACCAGCACCCACATCGTGGATGGATAAAATCGGGTTTCCCGATTTAAGTTCCCGGCATCTGTCAATGACCTCCTGACACCTGCGCTGCATTTCCGGATTGCTTCGCTGCACTGAAGCGAAGTCAAGCTCCTGTCCTGAATGCCCTTGAGCCAAACTGGAAGCCGCACCGCCTCCAAGACCAATCAGCATTGCCGGACCGCCGAGGACAACAAGCAAATCTCCTGGTTTCAACTGGGACTTTTCAAGGTGACGGGATCCGATGTTGCCAATGCCGCCGGCGAACATAATCGGCTTGTGGTAGCCCATCCAGGTATTTACCCCGACATTGCTGCTTTCGAAGGTGCGAAAATACCCACCAATATTTGGACGGCCAAATTCGTTATTGAACGAAGCTGCTCCGATCGGAGCTTCAAGCATGATCTTCAACGGTGAACAGATGCGCTCAGGCTGGCGCTGATTATCTTCCCACGGCTTCGCCAAATCGGGAATACGCAGATGCGAAACCGAGTACCCGCAAAGCCCTGCTTTTGGTTTCCCCCCGATGCCAGTTGCCCCTTCATCTCTGATTTCACCGCCCGCTCCAGTCGCAGCTCCAGGAAACGGTGATATGGCCGTTGGATGATTGTGAGTCTCTGCCTTGTAAATAATATGCGCACAATCGTGCGAAACACTGTAAATCCTGCTTTGGGAATCCGGATGGAATCTCACCGAATCCCGCCCTTCGATAACCGCTGCGTTATCCTCGTATGCAACCAGCGTACCACGAGGTGCATTTGCGTGGGTTTTGCGGATCATTGAAAACATCGATTCAGGATAATCCACTCCATCGAATGTCCATGAGGCGTTGAAAATCTTGTGCCTGCAATGTTCCGAATTAACCTGAGAAAACATCATCAATTCAACATCGGTTGGATTTCGACCGGCTTTTTCGTACCACTTGAAAATGTAATCTATCTCACTTGTTGATAATGCCAGCCCCATATTGACATTCGCTTCGACCAATCGTTCATGTCCGTCGACGCTGATGTCAATGAGCTCAAGGTGACGGCGCTTGCGGCTGGCAAAGTAAGGCGGCACTTGATCTTCGGATTCGATCACTGACTCGACCATACGGTCATGCAGATACGAAAACAGAATCGGGCGACTTGTCTCATCTGACAAACCCGATACGCGCCAGCGAATCGCTCGCTCAACCCTTAAGACACCGCTTAGCCCGCATCTTTGGACGATTTCAGTTGCCTTGGAACTCCACGGTGAAATAGTTCCCAAGCGAGGCATCACCAGGTAGGCCTGGTCGTAAAAAAGGTCACTCAAGCCTGCAGGCTTGGCATCGATTACATTGGCAATTGCGTCTGTTTGCGCACAGGCAGGCAAATAAGCGGTTTGAACAAGATAACAAAACTGCGCACACAGCGATTTGATTTCAGGCAGCTGCCTGTTGATATCTCCAAGTCGCTGGTGCAGCTTGAATTCTGAATACACCGCGCCGCCGGCAAAGGCAACAATTGGAGTTATTGCATCAGAACTCATGGATTTGCTCATGCTAAATCCATATTCTCAGAACATGGCAAGACAGACTTCAGCTTTGATGAGCCTGTTTAACTTCACCAAGGCAAAATGGTGTTGACATTATTACGGGATTGAAACACCCAGTCGGCTCGCTGCAATTTCATATGATTCAACAACATCACCAAGTCCCTGGCGAAACCGGTCTTTATCGAGCTTTTCGCGCGTTTCACTATCCCATAGACGGCAACCGTCAGGAGTAAATTCATCACCAAGCAGCAAATCGCCATCAATGCGTCCGAACTCAAGTTTAAAGTCAACCAGAATTATGCCGGCTTTTCGAAATAACGATGACAGAACCGTGTTGGTTGTAAACGTTAAATCTGTCATTCTGCGAACTTCTTCATCAGTAGCCCATCCGAAAGAACGAATGTGATACTGATTGATCATCGGGTCGTGAAGTTCATCATTTTTCAAGAAAAATTCAAACGTCGGCTCATCGAGTTCCAGACCTTCTTTAATGCCGAGACGTTTACAGATTGAGCCGGTGGTAATATTGCGCACAACACACTCAACAGGAATCATCTCCAAGTTCTTGACAAGTGAGCAGTTATCATCGATTATCGAATCATGATGCGTGCGGATGCCAGAATCTTCAAGTGCCTCCATAATAAACGCATTGAAATAATTATTGACTTTGCCTTTGCGATTCAGTGCTTCCATCTTGCGTCCGTCAAATGCAGATGTGTCGTCACGAAACTCCATCAAAAGACGACTCTTATCAGCAGTCCGAAAGATTGATTTGGCTTTGCCTGAATATAGAAGTTCTCCTCTTTGCATGGGTACTCCTGCGCAAGTTTTGTGTGAATATGAAGGTTTAGGTCTGGATTATTCGGATAACAACAAGCTACAGAACGCCTGCATGTTTCATAGCAGCGCGCAGAGGGTCTTTGCTCTTGTCTGTTAGCGTAACCAGCGGAAGACGCAGATGATTTTGAATCAGTCCTTGCTGTGAAACCGCCCACTTCGCGGGTATTGGATTCGATTCAATAAATACCGCTTCATGAAGCGGCATCAGTTTATTGTTGAGCTCGTTGGCTAATTCTGCGTTGCCGGCAACTGCGGCAGTGCACATTTCGTGCATGAGTTTTGGCGCTACATTGGCTGTGACCGATATCGTACCTTTGCCTCCTGCAAGCATCAACTCCATAGCTTCCGTATCCTGGCCTGAATACGAAACGAATCCATCGGCAGAGTTTTCCATTAATTTCCGTCCACGTTCAATATCAGCTGTCGCATCCTTAATTCCGATAATATTGTCAATATGACTCAACCGAATCGCGGTATCGTTATCCAGATCAGCCGCAGTTCTGCTTGGCACGTTATATAGAATTTGCGCAATCGGCACTGATTCAGCGATCAGTTTAAAGTGCTGATAGAGTCCTTCCTGCGTTGGTTTGTTGTAGTAAGGGACTACGAGCAGGCAAGCGTCGGCGCCTAATTGGTGTGCAGTCTTGGTTAGATCCAGCGCTTCTTGAGTGCTGTTCGATCCGGTACCCGCTATTACCGGAATGCGGCCATTGGAGCACTGGATTGTTTTTTCAATCACGATATGATGTTCATCATGACTCAATGTTGCAGACTCACCGGTTGTGCCAACCGATACGATTGCATCTGTACCGGATTCAATGTGGTGTTCTACAAGTCGTGCTAACGAGTCAAGATCAAGCGACCCGTCCTCGTGCATTGGCGTTACAATTGCTACGATACTGCCTGTGATCATTAAACTCGTATCTCCTTTTAAGCGAGTGTAGCGGGCTGTTGTAAATTACCGGTGCGGTGGATTTGAAAATTGAAACTGTGCGTTTAGATTTCAAAAAAGCGATTATGTTTGAAATGCGCTCTTTTGTCAAAGGATTTCAACACGATTCAGATCGATTCATTGATTGAAAGCACAAAGATGCGCTGTTTTGTTATTGCGTTAAAACCCTTTTCGCCACTGAAGCATTGGCACTACACGATTGAGTTAAAACTATGGGAAACAGACTGTCAAAAATATATACCAGAACAGGCGATGATGGCACGACCGGATTGGGTGATGGAAGCCGGGTATCAAAAGGTTCGATACGCGTCAAAGCGATGGGCGAACTGGACGAATTGAACAGTGCAATCGGCGTCGTTTTGACGAACGAATTACCGGATGAAGTAGCTGAATGTCTGCTCAGCGTTCAACATACGCTGTTTGACATCGGCGGTGAGTTAAGCATTCCGGATTTTCGCATGGTCAATGCCGATCGCGTAAAGTTTCTTGAGCACAATCTTGATGAATTCAATCGTAATCTGGCTCCTCTCAAAGAATTTATTTTGCCAGGCGGTACCTCGGCTGCAGCACATACACATGTGGCAAGAAGCATTTGCCGACGCGCTGAGCGTACGTTGCATATGCTATCGGCACAAGAAGATATATCGGATATTTCCAGGCAGTTTGTCAACCGCCTTTCTGATCTGCTGTTCGTCGCAGCGCGCTACCTCAATCACTGCACCGGCGGCAGTGACGTGCTGTGGGAACACGATCGGACGAAGAAGAAATTTAAGAAACGAAATTCTAACGCCTGACCGGTTCAACGCACCTGTGACCAGTCAAAGTGGGGGCCGGGGTCTGTTTTTCGACCCGGCGCAATCTGCGAATGCCCGAATATGCGATCTCGGTTTATCTCTGGAAACACATCCATTGAATATTCTATTAATTGATTAAGGCTTTCGTACTGAACCTTCTCGAAGCCGTCGTCGTCACATCCTTCCAGTTCAATTCCAATTGAAAAATCATTGACTTTGCTTAGACCGAGGCAAAATGACTCGCCGGCATGCCAGGCGCGCTTGTGTAAATTGACAAATTGAATGATCTGCCCCTGTCTTCGTACAAACAGGTGAGCTGAAACACGGGTGTTTTCAAGCTGGCGGTAAAAACTGTGTGCGCTCAAGTCGAGCCGGTTGCAGAAAAAGGCTTCTATGTCATCGCCTCCATATTGACCGGGAGGCAGGGAAATCGCATGAACAATAATCACTTTAACTGACGATGCTGAAGGTCTGTCATCAAAATTAGGCGTTGGAACTTGTCGAGCAAACTCAACTTTGCCGCTATCTGGCTGATTAATACTGATTGAATTTGGCTGCGTCATCAGATTCGGTTATCGATATCGAATTGGCACTGCAGCGTAAATTCGTTTGTTTGGAGCAAGACGTAAATCCGAACGAATTATTGAGGCAACTGACTGGTATCTATTACAACCGCTGAAAATCAGACGAGCAATGCCAAGGAAAACTAAAGGACTGATCGATTTTGTAGTGAATAAACTTTTCATTGCGCTGGCAGATCGACACCTTTGACGACGGTTTATTTGACGCAATTCATTTTACTTTAAGATGACAATAGCCATCATGCAACGCGTGGCATTATCGTAGGTGTCCAAAGATGCGATGGATTGAGCAGACTGCTTGCTTCCACCATGCCAGGTGTGCGGGAATTGGTTATGGACGATTTAGTAAAATCCATTGTCCGAAGAAAGTGAGCAGGGTTTCGTTCACTATGACCACAGTCGAACGCAGCGGTAACACTGCAGGCGCCTGCCGCGAAGGACTATGCAAGAACCATCGCTGAAAAGGCAAGCAACGCTTCCCTGTACCATTTAAACGAGGTTAAATAGTACTTTTATCCTTTCATTACTTCAACGTTATTTTTGGCCTATAAAGGTTAACTCGAAAATGTTTTGAATTGTTCCCAGTCTGATGTGTCGCACTCGACTTTTAGCTTGAATCTACCAGTCTTCCCTTCATCGACAGTGACGGTGATGGGATATTTCGGATAATCGACACTGCAGTCGCCGCCTGCCGCTGCAACAGGATGCACAAAAATCATCGCTGAAAGGGTAATAATTGCGATCCCACAAATTTTACTTAACGTTTTCTTCACATCGGTTCCCTTCTTGTTTTACAAAAAAATCTGCGCCCGCATCGAAAATGCCGAGACTTATTCGAATTTAACAGAATAGCAACGGGAATTCACTGCGAGAACATAACGATTCCCCTATCGTTTGTGCATCTGTTCATTGCTTTTTTGTTCGGTAACCAATGCATTCTATTCAGATGACTTGAGAGCAATGCCGCGAGTTGCGCTTGTTTCTAATCGAGATGCACTGAAATACTACGCAGGTGCAAGTATTTAGTCATATGACAAGAAAACCAAATCATTCATTTTGCCTCCCTTGACCGGGCCCGGGATTGGTCTTGTTCATCGGTGAATGAATTCGAAAGACTCACGATTTTTATATTACAATCTTGCGCTTTTTGCATCAAGCCGGTGGGTACTAGGCACACCTCATTTACTTGATTGTTTAACACACAACTCGTCATTGAGTTACCCATGTCAAGTAAAGGACTAACCATATGCCCTGTAAATCTTCCCGCGGAATCACTTTTGTTCAACCAATTTCACTTTTTAATTTCCTTATTGGCGTTGTAATTGCAGCACTTGGATTTGTTTTTCAGACAGTTCCTGTTCAAGATTCATTCGCACAGACACCACCACCATGCTCGCTGGAACGGGGAACCGTCAATTCTGACAATTCTTTTACTGCTGGAACCGCCACCACCGATGTTGACCTGAGAATTCGGTGCACCGGGGATTTGAGCAGTGTGCAAAGGCCCAATGAAGTACATGGGGAGTTTCTGACAAACATCACTGGACTGACTGAGCAACAAGTTCAAAATCTTCTTGACATCCTGGATGCACAACACTCTGTCGTGCTGATTGACCTGTCCGCAGCACACAGCCAGTACACTTCGATTGATTTGCGTATCGCACCGAACGTAATTCCAGCCATTTACAAAGTGATTTCACTCGGGTCACAAACTCTGCCTTCAACTTCCACATACCCGGCTCAAGGTACTGGTGTGTCTACGAATACGGCGAATCCATATTTTTTGAGGTTTGACAACTATTCGACCATTGTCAACGAGAGAACATCTTCTTCAAGTCATGGCATGCAAATCTCGACCAGCGGTGGCATCGAGATGCGCAACTACAGCAATATCACCATCAAAGGTTCGTCTTCTTACGGAATTTACTTGCGATCAAGCGGCGGTTCAGGGGATATCTTCGGACTTAACGAACAAGGTGCAACGATTCGCACCGAAGGCGCGACCGCTTCATTGGGAATATATGCCAGAAACCAAGGTTCTGGCGACATCAGGATTGTCAATCGAGGAAATATCATCACAACAGGTTCTCGAAACGCCAGGGGGATTCAAATTCAAGCCGATGAAGGCGGAGCTTCAGAAATCATCAATGAGGGTTCTGTGCAAACTGCCGGCGTCAATGCACATGGACTTGTTGCATACACCCAAACTGATACTGCGGACAATGCGGTTGTCCCTGGTGCAGTAGCGAGAGTGCACAACAAAACCGCAGGGGAGATCACCACAACTGGTAACGGCAGTTTCGGCATACGAGTTGAACATGACACTACCGATGACCCGGCAGCCTCTGACGAAAACTGGCTCGCTGAGGCAGTAAACGAAGGCACAATCACGCTGTCTGGTGATGCACTTGATACCACAACCGCATTTAACCGAACTTATGGAATCTTGGCAGTCGCATTCGGCATCACTAACAAGGCACTTGTAATAAACACCGGAACTGTCACTGCGAGCGGTAATAAATCAATTGGCCTGGAAGCATTCACACAGGGCAATGGATTGGCTGAAGTCCGCTTGATTGGGGGTACGGTAACAGCAGGGTCAACTGGCAAATTCGGAACAGGGATTAGAGGAGTTAGCCAGACCCAGCAGGTGCTTGATGAATCAAATACGGATATTGATGTCGACATATTGGTGTCTGGTCAATCAACTGAAATCATTGCACACGGCGGAACAGATGATTCTCGAACACCAACTGACGAATCCAAAGCGGTCGGGATTCAAGCTTTCTCTGGTGGAACGAAAACAGATGACTCGCCTTCAACAGGACATTCAAGGGTACGAATCCTCAACGGAGCAACTGTAAATGCCGATGGGGGATTGGCAGTGCAATTCGGCAGTGGTCGAGGTACTTTGGAAATTGAGTCGAGTGAAATTGAAACCTCCACATTCAGATCTGAGAATCAGCGTGCCACAACGCGGGTCATCGGTAATATTGACTTCGCAAATGGCAGTTACGATGACGCATTCACACTGACCCGCAGTGCGGTGACTGGCATGGTAAACTTCAACGGTGGTAATGATTCACTGACTTTTCGCAACTGGGGCATCATCACCGGTGATATCGATTTTGGTGATGGAGACGATACCTTTGTTATGAATGTATCGGATGCGAACAGTCGAGTCAATGGCACGATACGAAACGTCGAAACGCTCAGAAAACAAGGTGCCGGAGTCATGCACCTGAAACACATTGACACGGACGGGTCAATGCACATTGAACAAGGCAATCTGGTCATTTCCGGCAGCGTGAACATGCGCCAGGGTACTGTGACGATACACGACGCGAGTCGTTTGACCTTCGAAGTCGGTGATGTTCTAAGTGATCAACAAGACCACGGAAGCATCACTGCCGCTAATTTGCATTTCGAAGGTGAGCACGCGGAGGTTTATGTTCAATTCCAAAATGAATTGAGTGACGAGAAACTGGCTGAAATTCGCGAAGCGCTTGGGTTACCCGAAGAAGCACCAACGATTGTTTTGCTCAATGTTGAAACAGTCATGCACAAGAATCGGAAAATTTCATCCAGTTTGCCGATCCACTCTGAAAATAGCGAGTCAGTTGTCCAACAAGTCGGCGTAGTGTCTTTAGACGATGGAATAGCTGCGTTTTATTCGAATAAAGTGGATCAAATTGGAATGACACCGCAATCGAATCTTGACCTTGCTGAGATAAACAGAATCGTTTCTGCGAAGAGTCGATCGAATTCCGGCAATGGAAATTCAAGGCATAAAATCGGATTGGGAATTTTAGCGATTCTTCTGGGGATATCTGCGGCACAGAACGTCGCAGAAGTCGAACAAGTCAGTGACTTTCAGAAGTTGTCCAAACAATCAGTTCGAGGATCTTCTATTCGTAAAGCATACATTGACAACGATTCGCCTTCATTTGGTCTTTGGATACAGACGAACAGTCCAGATGATCCAGCTCAATTACTGAAAACAACCATTCGCACCGATGTGTTGGGATGGGCGGTTAAGCAGCACAGTGGCTACTACGTCAGGGGGTTGTTGGAACCCAATGTAAAACTAACATCGACATCATCTGACGTGAGTGCGCAAGGGTTTTTGTTTTCACTGGGTTCTGGATTCACAAATCATAACTCGTTTGTTGACATGAGTGCCTCTTATGGTGAATTTGACGCCACTTCGGGATTCAAAAGTCAATCTGCCGGTAGTTTGCTGAGTGGACAATCCGATATGACAACTTCTCAGGTTGTGCTTTCGGCTGGCAGTGAATTTGACTTTCCAATTGTAAAATTTACTCCAACGCTGTCATTTCTCAAGGGGGTATACCGACAGCGAGCATATGTTGCGGACAATAAGAATCTTGTCGCTACAATGCCGGACTACCGTCAGGATTACTCCTCCAGAATATTCGACTTTTCTTTCAGGTCACCTGATTGGCTGGAACTGTCAAACGGATCACGCATGAATCTTTCTGCGAACCTCAGCACGGTTACCACCCGTTCCACCAATACTCCAAATCTGAGCATCAGCATGTCAGACAAATTGGGCGTTTTAAGTTTTTCTGAACCCGCACACTCCGGCTTAGTGCCGCGCTCGACAAACATTTTCCGTTTCGGTACGACAGTACAGCCTTTTGGAAAATCAAATCAGCGTTTTTGGCTGAACTACTTTAATATGGAATTCGATGGCAATCGCGAACATGCACTGGTTGCTGGGACTGAATTTCGGTTTTAAATTCAGATCGAACGATGTTGTTTTCAATTCTCTTAAGTTGAATCACCTTTCACAGAAAGTTCTGTGACTTGAATAGTTTCCGCTTGTGCGATACAAAGGATTGTTGTCAAGTTCTCTCACCTCACTTCGATTGCCAGGCAGTGCCTGCGTAGGTGGCGCACAATATTTTTTTGCCCACCTTAATAGGCATGGCATTGCGTCAGGCGGAGTCTATAATCATTTCAGTCGCTTGTTGACCTATTGGAAGTCAGTTTGAAAAAGACTCGAACAGCACTCAGCAGCTGCAAATCGCTATGGAACGTCGATCATTTCTAAAATTCAGTGCCGCGGCAAGCGCACTGATCGCATCAGGCAAATCACCCGCTTCACAAACAAAGGGCGAAGACCCACAAATCCAACGTTACGTTTCCCTTGGAGATACCGACCTAAAAGTTTCTGATGTCTCGTTCGGTACCAGCCGTCTTACCGACGAGTCGTTGGTACGCTATGCATTCGACCAAGGGGTAACCTACTTTGACACTGCAGAAACCTATCGAGGCGGCTTGTCTGAATCAGCGCTCGGCAAAGCCCTTTCATCTGTGCGCGATAAGGTCGTCATCGCATCGAAAACCAAAGCACGATCAAATGGCAATCAAAAGCAGTTTATGACTGCACTCGAAAAAAGCCTGTGGCGCCTCAAAACCGATTACGTCGACATCTATTACAATCACGCAGTCAACAGCGTGTCGAGATTGCAAAATCCCCAGTGGTATGAATTTACCGAACGCGCACTCGCACAAGGCAAGATCAGGTATCGAGGAGTATCCGGCCACGGAGCAAATCTGGTTGAATGCCTTGATTACGCACTGGATAATGATTTAGCAGATGTTATTCTGGTAGCATTTAACTTCGCGCACGACCCGGACTTTGCAGAACAAATTCGTCATTTGTTTCACTACGTTGCGCTTCAACCTGATTTGCTGAGGGTTCTTGACAAGGCTCACAACCAAGGTGTCGGTGTAGTCGCTATGAAAGCCCTCATGGGTGCTCGGCTCAACGACATGCGAGCGTATGAAACCGAAGGCAGCACTTTTGCTCAGGCGGCATTGAAGTGGGTGTTGTCCAGCTCTAGAGTTGATGCAGCACTGATTTCAATGACCACAACCGACAACATTCGAGAATACATTCACGCATCTGGAAAGACTGGCATCGCAAAATCGGATATCGACCTGCTTACCCGCTACATTGCCTTCCAAGGTTCGAAGTACTGTCAGCAAGGCTGTCGTTCATGTGCGGATTCGTGTGCGTACAACATTGATATACCAGAGGTGCTGCGAACGCGAATGTATGATGTAGACTACCGTGACCGGCAACTGGCTCTTGACAGTTACGCAAGTCTTCAAACCGATGCCCGCAAGTGCCTTGATTGTGCTGTTCAATCTTGCGTTGGCGCCTGCCCCAATGACATTCCCATTGCACTGCATACCCAAGATGCAGTTCGAAGACTCGGCTTGATTTGAAAAAATTCTGCGCACACTTTCTGTTAGTTCTCGCAGCGTGGACGCTCACAATCAAATGGGTGCTTCCGGTCATTTGGGCGATAGCCCAAAACGCCCCTGTGACAACCTATATTTTCTGGGACTTTTGGTGGGTGATTCACATTTGGCTTGCACTGTGTCTGCTGCGCGAGACGCGTTACCAATTCGCATTTTCAGTGACTGTTTCAGTCATAGAAATCGCCATTATCGTAACGAAATTTATTTTGTTTCTGCCTCAAGGTGATTGGACACTGTGGACAATGAACTGGTTTGTGAACAAAATTTTCGTTCTCAGTTGTTTCGTTATCCTACTGAGCCACGCGTTGGCCCGAAAGGACCTGTATAAAAGTAACGGCTGATAACTCTCTGCGATGCTGTGCCTTGAGTATTTGCCGGGCAAAGTGGCGGTTAAAAGTTATAGATCACGCTGAAGTCTGCGAAACTGTCTCGCCGGATCGGGTATTGATTTCGATCTTTTTGATCGGATCTCTTTACGCTGTTGGCTTCAAATTTCCATGACCACTGGTCATTAAATCTTCGTTTGAGTTCAACCGCATAAGTTGAAGAGTCGTAGTCCAGATCTTCGAAGACGGCGAAAGACAGTTGAGTTCCACTGACATCGTTGAAACTGATACTTGTAGATAAAAACAACTCATCTTGAAAAGTCCCAGTTGCTTTTTGTTTTCTGTCGTCATAAACCCATTCGCCGAAGAAAGTGACATCTGCCACTGAATCCAATACAGAATAAAGCGAGTATTCGCCTCCCACTACCCATGCAGAGTAGTCTTGTTTTTCTTGCGCAGAGTTCGAAGAATTTTCCCGTTCGATCGCTTCGAGTTTGAACAAGAAATCACCGGCCGGCAAAGCTGCGTCGAGCCCATACTGACGAATCCGTTCATAGTGAGGCCGCAAAACCGGAATGCTATCTATTTTTTCTTGATGCAAGATAAGTGACGGATCCCGGCTGGTACCGTCAAAAACACTGATTCCCACATCTGCTGCACCGATGCTTGTAGTGAATCTGGCGGCATAATCGTCATGTTGTCGGCCGGATTTGCTCTCGTACGTAGTCAGTTTGTTATCCACAACAAGAGCACTTCGCAATCGTCCGCGATGCCCTGGGAAGATTCGTTTTCGATGATTGGGTAAATAGAACAAATCAGCGACCCCCCAATCACCTGATAAGGTTAAATGAGCCATTAACTGGCCCATGTTTTCCTTGCCGAGCGGGTCTTCGATCACATCCGACTGATTGATGATGTCAACCATATTAACTGATTCAGCTACACCCCAGAAAACATGGTCCACCCCGAGTCTCAACTCCCATGCATTTTGCTGCGTTTCACCGAATATCAAAAAAAACGCTTCTCTTATATCGGTGTGTTCCCGCTTGGGGTCGGAATTATCGTGACGATGAAATGCTGATAGGTTAAAACTCCATCCACTTTCATCCTCAATATACAGCTGAGGCTCAAAAACGAAACCACTGGCTTGCCGGCTTTGCCCAGGATAAGCTCCAGATTGCGAAAACTGCCGGCTTTCAAATGAAAGGCTGCCGGAAAAATCAACGAAATATTCATCCTGCGCTGCAGAATTTATACTGAACAACAAAAATGCGATGCCGCATACGCCATGCGCAAGTATTCGCGGGGGGATTTTTCCAGGTTTCAACATGTTTATAGACTGCGCAGTCTATATCTACTTAAGTGGACATTCTGACATATTGAGACAGCCAGACTTTGTTTTGAGTTCTTGGTGAACAACATATTTCGGGTATCACGACAAGCTGTTTCCAGATTTTCAAACTGTTGTGTTGGATAAACTACGTTTTGAAAGTCAGTCAAATTCAATTCATCAGGCACAAGACCCTGGATTGATTCTTGGATTATATGCGCTCCGGTGCTATGCGCTGTATAAGCAGGCAAATCAATGCGCCTTGAGTGATTTCGAAAACACAAAGTGCGAACCGAAAACGCTTCGGCCAACAACGGTCAATCTACTTCATTGCCTATAATTCTCTCATATTTTTGTTTACACGGCTGACCTTTATCGTTTATCAAATGCATCACACCAACTCAACTTGCTGGCAATTCTGGATTGATCGAGGCGGAACATTTACCGACATCGTCGCTAGCGATCCCGCCGGAAATTTATCCATTCACAAACTGCTTTCCGAAGACCCTGAGCGCTATCAGGATGCAGCGATCGCAGGTATCCGAAACATTTTAAATGTCCCGGCCGGCGACCTTGGACCAGATCTCATCAGCGCAGTAAAGATGGGAACAACAGTTGCGACCAACGCGCTGCTCGAACGAGATGGCAACCCGTGTGTGCTAATCACCACAAAAGGATTCGCAGATGCGTTGCGTATTGGTTATCAAACTCGACCGGATCTTTTCGCCAGACATATTGTGCTGCCGGACTTGCTCTACGACAGCGTCGTGGAAGTCGACGAGCGCTACAGTGCCGACGGACAGCAGTTGATCGCAGTTGATGAAAAAACCATCTATCGAGATTTGAAGTCAGTTTTTGATACAGGAATCGATGCCTGCGCCATCGTTTTCATGCACGGCTATCGATTTCACGAGCACGAAAAAAAGGTCGCTGAAATCGCCCGTAAAATCGGCTTCAAGCAAGTGTCAGCTTCACACGAAGTCAGCCCGCTGATGAAACTCATCGGACGCGGTGACACAACCGTCGTCGATGCGTATCTGTCACCTGTCTTGCGACGTTATGTCGAACAGATTTCTAACCAACTCAACGGCGTGCGCGTTATGTTCATGCAGTCCAACGGAGGACTCACTGACGCCCACCGGTTTCAGGGCAAAGACAGCATACTGTCTGGACCTGCAGGCGGCGTGGTCGGCGCAGTCGAAGCAAGTCGAATTGCAGGCTTTGAAAAAATTATCGCGTTCGATATGGGTGGCACATCGACCGATGTGTCCCATTTTGCAGGTGAATATGAGCGCGCCTACGACACACATGTCGCAGGTGTCAGAATTCGCTCGCCGATCATGCGTATTCACACAGTTGCTGCAGGTGGTGGATCAATTCTCAATTTCGATGGATTGAAATACCGCGTCGGCCCTCAGTCAGCAGGAGCAAATCCGGGACCCGCCTGCTACCGCCGAGACGGACCGCTGACAATCACCGATTGCAATGTGCTGTTGGGTAGACTGCAGGCGGAATATTTTCCCAAGATATTCGGACCTGATGGTGATCAGGCGCTTGATCTGAGCACAGTTCACCACAAGTTTGAACAATTCGCACAAAGTGTAAAAAAACAAACCGGCGACGACCGTTCAGCCCATGGAGTAGCCGAGGGATTTCTGCACATTGCGGTAGACAACATGGCCAATGCGATTAAGAAAATATCAGTTCAACGCGGCTACGACATCACCGAATATACCCTTTGCAGTTTCGGTGGTGCAGGAGGTCAGCATGCCTGTCTTGTGGCAGATGCACTGGGTATAGATACCGTGTTCATACATCCTTTTGCCGGAGTTCTTTCTGCATATGGAATCGGACTTGCAGATGTGCGAGCGCTTTATGAACAATCGGTAGAAGACATCCTGTCGGATGACTTGATCTCACAGCTCAAAGACCGTTACACCGCAATCGTTGCAACGGCAACCGATGAGGTTGCCGAGCAGAATATCTCCAAGACCAATATCTCGATCGAAAAACGCGTACATGTTCGCTACGACGGAACAGATTCTTCGATCGCCGTCAACTTCGCAGACAGTGGCGCTGTACGAGAGCAATTCGAACAAATTCATCGCCAGCGATTCGGTTTCATTATGCCTGACAAATCTGTGATCATCGAAGCGTTGGCAGTAGAAGCGATCGGCAAAACACAAGTTTCGCCCGAGCAGCTTCACCGCACAACACCGCGCAGCGAACCTTTACAAAGCGACGGTGAGACTCGTATGTATTTTGACGGACAGTTTCATACTGGCCGAATTTATATTCGCGAAAACCTAAGGCCAAATGACGAAATATTCGGTCCGGCAATCATCATCGAAAAAACAGGAACAACCGTTGTTGATGATGGCTGGAAATTAAACACCACCGCTGACGACCACCTGGTATTGACTCGGGCCCGTCCGCGTCCGCAGCGCAAAGCAATCGGGACCAATGCAGATCCAGTCATGCTTGAAGTTTTCAACAATCTTTTCATGTCCATTGCCGAGCAGATGGGAGCGTCTTTGGAAAACTCTGCCTATTCGGTCAACATCAAGGAACGACTGGATTTTTCATGTGCAGTTTTCGACTCCAGCGGCGATTTGGTCGCAAATGCCCCTCATATGCCGGTTCACTTGGGCTCGATGAGCGAATCAGTAAAAATCGTAATGCGCAACCGCAAAGGAAAGATGCGGCCGGGTGACACCTACATTTTGAACAACCCCTATGACGGCGGAACTCACTTGCCGGACATTACTGTCATAACGCCAGTGTTTGAACCGGTAAACAACACCATATTGTTCTACGTCGCATCGCGCGGACATCACGCCGATGTCGGAGGCATCACACCGGGATCAATGCCGCCTGACAGCCAGGTGATTGAACAAGAAGGCGTACTGATTGACGATGTGCAGTTGATTCGTGAAGGCAAGTTTCTTGAACAACAAATCATACAGCTTCTTGAAAACGCTCCCTACCCCGTGCGCAATGTCATGCAAAACTTAGCAGATATTCGCGCACAAGTGGCTGCCAACGAAAAAGGCGTTCAGGAACTTGGCGCCATGGTCAATCATTTTGGACTCGATGTAGTTGTTGCATATATGCAGCATGTGCAGGACAATGCTGAAGGTGCTGTAAAACGAGTGTTGAGTGTGCTCAAAAACGGTCATTTTCGATATCAGATGGACGATGGGGCTGCGATCGAAGTAACCATTTCTATCGACAATGACGCGCAGACTGCGCTGGTAGACTTTACCGGCACATCTTCACTGAGGAATAACAATTTCAATGCGCCTTCATCGGTCGCGAGAGCCGCAGTAATGTACGTTTTTCGCACCTTGGTCGATGACATGATTCCAATGAATGAAGGATGCCTGAAACCGATCGAAATCATTATCCCCGACGGCTGTATGCTAAAGCCGGTTTACCCTGCAGCAGTCGTGGCCGGCAATGTAGAGACTTCCCAATACATTACCGATGCGCTTTACGGTGCGTTGGGAGTGATGGCAGCGGCCCAGGGCACAATGAACAATTTTACATTCGGCAACGATAAGTACCAATATTACGAAACCATTTGCGGCGGATCTGGTGCCGGTCCTGATTTCGACGGCTGTGATGCAGTCCATACACACATGACAAATGCCAAATTAACGGACCCGGAAGTGCTCGAATGGCGTTTTCCGGTTCGCCTTGAGAGTTTTTCAATTCGCCGCGGCAGTGCAGGTGAAGGCAAGCATCGAGGTGGAAATGGCGTCATCAGAAAAATTCGGTTCTTAGAACCTATGACCGCGGCAATTCTATCGGGCCATCGAATCATACCACCTTATGGTGCAAATGGCGGACAATGCGGCGCAGTTGGAAAAAATTCGGTTATACGCGCCAACGGAAAAGTCGAGTCATTGAAGTCGACAGACCGCGTGGAAATGAACGAAAACGATCAGTTTGTGATCGAAACACCAGGCGGTGGCGGTTTTGGAAAAAAGCAATAGCACGATGAATAGTCTAACGACTCATCGTGATTTCTAAACCCCCTCAATCCAGCAACTTTACCAACCAAAAAATGTCAATTCATTTAAGACTTGTTGCAACGCAACATTTTGATTGATTCCATCCGGTGTATTCTATATACTTTGCGGCTTTAACGTATGGGACAAATTCCTGATCAACAACCATTTTTTTATCGGGGTACACTTACAATGACTCAACTGCTCAATGGCCGGTATTCCTGGCCAGCTAGGCCCAACGATAACCTGGACGATTTTCCAGTTCCTCACTATGCACCAGATCGCTGGGAAGGCATTGATCGCGACTATGACTGGTCACAAGTCGAGCGGTTAAGAGGGTCGGTGGAGATACAACACACACTGGCTCAAATGGGGTCGGAAAAACTGTGGAAACTTCTGCATTCGCAAGAATATGTAGCTTCACTTGGCGCCTATAGCGGCTGTCAGGCTGTTCAACAGGTCAGAGCAGGTCTGCAGTCGATCTATCTTTCGGGATGGCAAGTCGCTGCAGATGCGAACAATGCAGGCCAAACTTATCCTGATCAATCACTTTATCCGGCAAGTTCGGTTCCGCAAGTCATCGAACGCATCAATAACGCCTTTATGCGACAAGATCAAATTCAGACATTGGAAAAGCTGCGCGGCGAAAAGACAACCGATATTGACTGGTTCATGCCAATAGTTGCCGATGCTGAAGCCGGTTTTGGCGGACCGCTGAACGTGTTTGAACTGACCAAAGCGATGATCAAGGCAGGAGCTGGCGGAATTCATTATGAAGATCAGCTTTCATCCGAGAAAAAATGCGGTCACCTTGGTGGAAAAGTTTTACTTTCCACCTCCAACGGTGTTCGAAACCTCAATTCAGCGAGACTTGCTGCAGATGTATCCGGTGTTCCAACAATCATCATTGCCCGCACCGACGCAGAAGCCGCCAGGCTCTTGATTTCTGATGTTGACGAACGCGATCATCCCTTTATCACAGGAGATCGCACCGCTGAAGGCTTCTACAGAATTACAGGCGGCATCGAAATGTGTATCGCACGCGGACTTGCGTATGCGCCTTATGCTGATCTGATCTGGATGGAAACCTCAACACCCAATCTTGAAGAAGCACAGCGTTTCGCAGATGGCGTTCACGAGAAATTTCCAGGCAAGATGCTCGCTTACAATTGCTCACCTTCGTTTAACTGGCGCAAGCACCTCGGAGAAAAGGAACTCGCCAATTTCCAAAAAGAAATCGCAAAAATGGGTTACCGTTATCAGTTCGTGACGCTTGCAAGCTTTCACAGTGTCAACTACTCGAGTTTTGACATTGCACGCAAATACATCGAACGCGGAATGGAAGGCTACAGCGACTTGCAACAGGCAGAATTCGCCGCGGAACAAGTCGGGTTTTCAGCGACCCGCCATCAACATGAAGTCGGTGTGAGCTACTTCGATGCAGTCAACGAGGCAACTGCAGGCGCTCATGAAAGCTCTACCGTAGCGATGGCCGACTCGACAGAAACTGCACAGTTTTAATCGTCAAGTAGATCTAATACGTACAGCGTTGAATCGCTGTACGTATTCAATTCAATTATCTTGGTCGCAACTTCGCGACCGTATAAGTTAACCCTGCATTCCAGTCGAGTTATGCAATCTGCACCGCCTCGGGGAATCAGCATGAATAATCAGCACAGATGACACGCACTGTGTCAAAGCCAGAATTCTGTGAACACAGATGCTCCTATAATTTCACCAAACACAATAGAACTATCTTGAGGAATTGTTATGAGCAAACTGCCTGAGCACGCCAAAGTTGTCATTATTGGTCAAGGTGGAATCGTCGGTGCCTGCGTAGCACATCACTTGATCGAAAAAGGCTGGGATGATATTGTCGGGATCGACAAATCTTCAATTCCAACCGACATCGGATCAACCTCGCACGCCTCTGACTTTTGCTATTTGACCGCGCATGACAATATGACCTGTTACACCACGCGCTACAGTGTGGAATTCTATGAGCGAATGGGGCATTACAGCAAAGTCGGTGGACTGGAAGTGGCTCGGGTCGGAGACGACGAACGAATGGGGGAGTTAAAACGCAAGGTAGGCTCAGGAAAGTCATTCGGCACCAACGTAAAAATGATCTCACCGGCTGAGGTAAAAGCCCTGTTCCCACTGATTGAGGAAGACAAAATTCAAGGCGCCATGTGGGACCCGGATGCGGGTCTGGTCACTCCGCGATCACAAACAGTAGCTGGCATCCTCGTCGACAATGCTCAGGAGACGGGTAAATTCAAGGCGTTTGCGAACACAAGCTGCACCGGTCTTCAGATTGAAGATGAACAAATAAAAGGAGTGCACACGACTCGAGGCAGCATCTTGGCTGATTATGTTGTGGTCTGTGCCGGGCTTTGGGGACGACTGATTGCGCAAATGGCAGGCGAAGACCTCCCGATTATGCCGGTCGATCACCCTTTGACTTTTTTTGGCCCCTATAACCAGTTCGCCGGAAGCGGAAAACATATCGGTTACCCCTTGCTTCGCGACCAGGGCAACTCCGCGTACTTGCGCGATACCGGTGACCCGGTCACACCCGAAGGCGGACAAATTGAATGGGGGTATTACGAAGAAAAGGACCCCAGACTCGTCCATCCCAGAGACTTGCCGGAAAAAGGCGAAACTCACTGGTCGCCTTCACAACGCGATTTGAACTTCGAAGAGATTGTAGAACCACTTGAACGGGCGATTGAACTGACTCCAATTCTGGGTGAATTGGGGTTTAAGGATGACCACTCCTTCAATGGATTGTTGCAGGTCACTGCAGACGGCGGTCCGTCAATTGGTGAATCACCAGACATAAGAGGTCTTTGGTATGCCGAAGCGGTGTGGGTAAAAGATGCTCCCGGTATCGGCAAAGTGGTGGCCGACATGATGACAGACGATTTGACCGATGTCGATGTTCATGGTATCGATATCGCCCGCTACTACCCGGTTCAAAAAACACCGAACTACATAGCTGACCGGTGTTATGAGACGGCATTTAAAATCTACAATCCCGCAGTCCATAATCGAGAGCCCTACACCAAAGGGCGCAATTTAAGGCGCAGTCCATTTTGGCATCGAGAACAGGAACTTGGCGGTTACTTTATGGAACTGGCAGGATGGGAACGTGCACATGGTTACGCCGCCAACGAGCATCTGCTTGAACGTTACGGAGATCGCGTACCAACCCGAGAGCATGAATGGGACAATCGCCATTTTTGGAGAGTCTCCAATGCTGAACAACTCGCAATGTCCGACAATGCAGGGATATTCAACCTGTCTCACTTTGCTGTGTACGATGTGACTGGCGCAGATGCTGAGGCACTTATGGAATACGTCTGTGTAGCAAAAGTCGGCGGAGATACAGCGGTAGGCAAAGGAATCTACACTCATTTTCTCGATGAACGCGGAGGCATTCGCGCAGACCTCACTGTTATTCGCATGGCACAGGACCGGTATCGGGTAATTGATGGGGCAGATGCTGGAAATCGCGACTTTGTATATCTCAAGCGCACGGCACAGGACCGGCAGTGGAACGTCTACATCGAAGACCGCAGCGACCACATGGCTTGCCTGGGAATCTGGGGGCCCAATGCACGGAAAATGCTGCAAAGCGTTGCAGATGAGCCAAGTTGCCTTGAGCCAGACAACCTTCGTTTCGCGATGACCCGGTCAATCACTCTTCAAGGGATTCCCGTAATGGCATTTAGAATATCCTATGTGGGTGAGCAAGGGTATGAACTGCATGTGCCGTTCAGTTATGGATTGTCGCTTTGGGATCTGTTATATGCTCAAGGGGCAACCGCAGTGGGAGTCGAAACTTATGCCAACAGCCGTCGATTAGAAAAAAGTCTGCGCCTGCAAAACGCTGATTTGCTGACTGAATACAACCTGCTGGAAGCTGACCTGGCCCGCCCAAAAGTCAAAGCAGCAGATTTTCGCGGCAAAGCTGCCTACATCAAACAACGCGAGCGCGTTTGCCAGCCAGCCTACCTTTGTACAATGACGATGAACAACAATATCGACAGCAATGGGATAGCTCGATATCCAGTGGGAACCTGTCCGATTCTGGACGCGGATGGCAAGTCGGTCCTGGTGGATTCACTCGGCCGGCGCTCTTATACAACGAGCATCGCATATGGCCCTTCGGTTGGCAAGAACATCATGCTTGGCTACCTGCCGCATGAATACGCGCATGAAGGCCAACAGCTTATGATGGAATACTTCGGCGAGCCGTATCCGATTACAGTCGACGCCGTCGGCTGCAAGGCACTGTATGACTCTTCAAATCAATTGCCGCGCAGCTGATTTGGACGGTAAGCGTGAACAAATGCTCTCAGCGCATAAATACGGCGCCAACGCAACTCAAATCTGAAATTTAAGGCTTAGTTCAATTCGGATTCAAGTTCCGGAATTGCCGTAAACAGATCCGCAACCCATCCGTAATCGGCTACCTGAAAGATCGGCGCTTCTTCGTCTTTGTTGATTGCAACAATCACTTTGGAATCTTTCATCCCGGCGAGGTGTTGAATAGCTCCGGAAATCCCAACTGCAATATACAAGTCTGGTGCGACCACTTTGCCGGTTTGACCGACCTGGTAATCATTGGGCACAAAGCCCGCATCGACTGCGGCACGCGATGCACCTACTGCAGCACCGAGTTTGTCTGCGATTTTTTCCAGCATGGCGAAATTATCACCACTTTGCATGCCTCGACCACCCGATATCACAATACTTGCTGTCGTCAGTTCCGGACGCTCACTGCGCGTCAGGTCATGTTTGACAAAACTTGATTTGCCAGCGTCATTCGCCTGATCAAGCGTTTCGATTGAAGCGTCGCCGCTATCCGCGTCGGCAGCATCAAAAGTTGTGGTGCGAACCGTGATCAGTTTTTGCGAATCGGTCGACTGAACAGTCGCCAAGGCATTGCCCGCGTAGATCGGTCTGATAAAAGTATCGTCGCTGACAATTTCGCTGATGTCCGAGATCTGCTGAACATCCAAGGCAGCGGCGACCGCTGGCATCAGATTCTTACCGAATGTTGATGCAGGAGCCAATACATGTGAATACGATTGAGCGATATTAACGACCACCGGCGCAACATTTTCTACAAGCCCATAGTGAAAATCACCGTGGTCGACAAGCAGCACTTTGCCAACACCGGCAATCTTCGCTGCTTGATCAGCGACCTGAGCACATTGGCTTCCAATTACCAGTGCGTGAACATCATCGCTCAACTGACTGGCAGCAGTGACCGTGTTTAAGGTTGATGCTTTAACCTCGCTGTTATCATGCTCTACTAATACGAGTACATTCATGACAAAACCTTTGCTTCTGTTGTAAGTTTTTCAATCAGTTCGTTTGCACTTTCTACACGAACACCTTCATGTCTGGTAGGCGGTTCATTGACCTGCAATACCTTTACTCTCGGCGTCACATCAACACCGAGCTGATCCGCTGTGAGGGTTTCGATTTCCTTTTTACGTGCTTTCATAATGTTTGGCAGCGATGCATAGCGCGGTTCATTGAGCCTTAAATCGACTGTGATCACGCTAGGAGCCGACAAACGCACGGTTTCCAGACCGCCGTCGACTTCACGCACAACTTCAAATCCGTCACTATCGGTATTGATTTTAGAAACAAAGGTGCCAAGCGACCAATTGAGCATTGCAGACAGCATCTGTCCTGTCTGGTTGTGATCGTTATCAACCGCCTGTTTGCCCATCAGAACCAATCGCGGCTGTTCGCGTTCAACAACAGCTTTGAGTAATTTTGCAATCGCCAGCGGTTCCAGTTCCACATCGGTCTCAATCAGTATGCCGCGGTCTGCA
Source organism: Arenicellales bacterium (assembly GCA_965214785.1). Taxonomy (GTDB): domain Bacteria; phylum Pseudomonadota; class Gammaproteobacteria; order Arenicellales; family JAJDZL01; genus JAJDZL01. Next base: position 1,091,819 of record OZ243975.1, read on the forward strand.
CCCATTGCAAGTGCGGTGCGAATTGTTTCCTGACTTTTTGCAGGTCCCGCTGCGACCGCGATAATCTCCTCGGCCACACCGGATTCTTTCATACGGATAGATTCCTCAACGGCAATCTCACAAAATGGGTTCATCGCCATTTTCACGTTATTTAATTCAACGCCTGACAAATCAGATTTCACCCTGACTTTGATATTGGCATCAATGACGCGCTTGACTGGAACAATGATTTTCATACCGCTCCCCGGTAAATTAATTACAAATTAGTTTGAAAAAGACTGCTTGCCGAACCTTGGGGCTCGCTGCGCCGCGAGATGAGACTTCAACAACGGCGAAATTATAACGATTCAACAGTAATCGATTTGTAAATTCACATCCGAATTTCACAATTTCAAGGCATCTCAATGCATCGGATGCGGCGAAACTGGATACTGGAATTTAACTGCGACAATACAGGTCAGTCAATTACAATACTGCGTGATTCAAAAGCGCAAATTGTACACTTTTGATCCATACGCAGCCGGCCTTGCTTTGCCAAACCTTTTTCGTTCATCATGTCGAGTCCAGACTCAAAAAATCAGGTCATCACCCTTGAGGTGGAATCCACCAAAAATAACACCTCAACAGGGAATCTCACCGCGCTCGGTTTTCGTCCGGAAAAGCAGTCTAAAAAAATTGCACAGACGATTCTAAAAGGCTTTGAAAATCACTTCAAACTGTTTAACGAAATCACTGATGGTGCGCAAGACCGATTTGAACAAGCCGACTGGCTGGCAGTGAGAGAGGCGGCTCGCCGGCGCATTCATTTTTACGACAAAAGAGTTCAAGAAACCTGTAGCACGCTTCGAAAAAAACTGATCATCACACAGTTAGACGAGCGATTATGGGCTGATGTCAAGATTCGCTACATTCATCTGCTGTTGGACCATCGCCAGCCTGAACTTGCGGAAAGCTTTTTTAATTCCGTTTTTTGCCGTCTGTTTCATCGCAGATACTACAACAACTCACATATTTTCGTACGCGCATCGGTATCAAGAGAGTATTTAGAAGGCGATACACCGATATATTGTTCGTATTATCCTGCCAGCGATGGACTTCGCAAAGCGATTTACAGCATACTCAGCGATCTTGAGTTCAAACTGCCGTTCGAAGACCTAAAGCGCGATGTATGGAATATTCTGCGGCATCTGGCCAAGGTGCTGCCGCGCTCGAAGCGCGTTGTATCACTGAACTACCGAATTGATGTTCTTAATTCACTTTTTTTTCGAAACAAAGCCGCTTACCTCATAGGCAGAGTTATAAACGGATATCAAACCACACCATTTATCGTTCCCATATTAAATAACGAAACCGGCGGATTGTACGTTGACGCTCTCATACTCGATACTGTCGATTTGGATGCTGTATTCGGATTTTCAAGAGCTTACTTCATGGTTAAAACTCCGGTGCCATCTTCAACAGTGCGCATATTGACAGAACTGTTACCCGGTAAAACCAAGGCAGACCTGTACTCGGCTATAGGCTTTCACAAACAGGGAAAAACCGCGTTCTACCGTGACTTTCTTCACCACCTGTCACACTCAACCGACCAGTTTATCGAAGCGCCTGGAACTCGAGGAATGGTGATGATGGTATTTACACTTCCTTCTTATCGCTACGTATTCAAAATTATCAAAGACAAGTTTGAGCCGCCAAAGAAACTTTCGCGCTCTACTGTCATTGAAAAGTATCAGCTGGTTAAACAGCATGATCGGGTAGGACGATTAGCCGATACACTGGAGTATTCTGAAGTTGCCCTGCCCCGCAAGAGGTTTAGCGAACAGCTGCTGGCTAATTTGTTTGAGACATGCTCGCGTTCGATAGATGAAGATTCTGACATGATTGTGCTCAAGCATGTCTACATTGAACACCGCATGAAGCCGCTCAATCTCCATCTGCAGGATATAACCGATGAAACAGAAGCGAGATATTTCGCGGTCGGCTACGGTGACGCAATCAAGGAAATGGCCGCTGCCAATATCTTTCCAGGTGATATGCTGCTTAAAAACTTTGGAGTTACGCGCAACAACCGCGTGGTTTTTTACGACTACGACGAAATCCGTTACCTGACTGAATGCAATTTTCGTAAAATTCCGCCTTCACGCCACCTGGACGATGACTTGTCATCGGAACCGTGGTTTTCAGTAGGTGAAGACGATGTGTTTCCTGAGGAGTTTGAGAAATACTTTTTGGTCAATCCTATGATCCGCAAACACTTCAAAGAGGTACACGGTGACTTGATGACCGTGGATTTTTGGAAGGAAAGACAAAAACTAATCCATTCGGGAATCTTAGAGGATGTTTTTCCTTATCGCCGCTCGTTGAAATTTCCAAGAACAATAAATCTGAAGGATTCCAAATGATGTCAAATTTAGCTAACCAAGCAAAGGAAACTCGATAAATGAGTAACAGACGAACCAGATCTGGAGGTCGCGCTGCGCGCCAAAAAGAGCGCTCAAAACCACGGGTTGCCGCAGTCCCTTATATTGAACGCAAAGTGCCAGTGTATGAACTGGCACCTGACGAGACACTTAGACTGATCGAAACCAATGCAGACACAATTTTGCAGGAAATTGGCATAGAATTTCGAGATGACACCGAAGCTCTTGAAATCTGGAAACAAGCCGGGGCAATGATCGATGGTGAGCGGGTGCGATTTGAACGCGGGATGTTACGAGAAATCATTCAAGCTAATGCCCCGCAGGAATTTATCCAGCACGCCAGAAATCCAGCAAAGTCAGTTCGAATCGCTCCGGATACGGCGGTTTTTGCGCCTGCTTACGGCCCGCCATTCATACGAAATCTTGACGAGGGGCGGCGATATGCCACGATCGAAGATTTCCGAAATTTCGTAAAGCTTGCATATATGTCACCGGCTCTTCACCATTCGGGCGGTACGGTTTGCGAGCCCGTTGATGTTTCAGTTAACGAACGGCATTTAGATATGGTGTACAGCCATCTAAGGCTGTCAGATAAGCCTTTCATGGGCTCTGTTACCAGTGGTGAACGGGCGCAGGACTCAGTTGACATGGCAAAAATCGTGTTTGGTGACGACTTCGCGCAAAATCAAACCTGCATCATTTCATTGATCAATGTCAATTCACCGATGACGTATGACGATACGATGTTAGCTGCGCTGAAGGTATATGCATCAAACAATCAGGGCACGGTTATATCCCCATTTATTCTTTCCGGAGCCATGTCACCGGTAACGGTAGTGGGCACCTGTACCCAAATTCTCGCAGAAGCACTCGCTGGATTGGCTTTCGCACAACTCGTTCGACCTGGCGCGCCGGTGATTTTTGGTACTTTCAGCAGTTCAATGTCAATGCAGTCAGGAGCCCCTACTTTCGGCACGCCTGAACCCTCGCAGGTTCTATATATCTGTGCTGCACTGGCTCGGCGTCTAAAAGTGCCGTTTCGAAGCGGTGGCGGGCTGTGCGCTTCAAAAATTCCCGACGCGCAGGCAGCATATGAGTCAGCCAACACGCTGCAAACTGCGATGCTCGCTGGAGTCAACTTCATGCTGCACACTGCAGGCTGGCTTGAAGGAGGACTGGTGATGGGTTACGAAAAGTTTGTTATGGACACCGATCAGGCCGCAATATTACAGACTTTTATGGAAGGTGTCGACACCTCAGACAACGGTCAGGCACTTGACGCTGTTCGGGAGGTGGGCCCGGGAAATCATTACTTAGGCTGCGACCATACTCAGAAAAACTTTGAGACCGCGTTTTACCGCTCTACGATTGCAGACAATAACAGTTTTGAACAATGGGAAGCAGATGGCAGCCAACATGCCGCTGTGCGTGCCAACACCCTGTGGAACAAAATGCTTAAGGAATACGAACCACCACCGATTGATCCGGCGCTCGACGAAGCGCTTTTGGATTTCATGGCACAGCGAAAATCATCGCTCAGTGACTCGAAGACTTAAGCTTTCGTTGTTGTACACAGCAAACGCAACTGACCGATCCGAAATTACACAAAGCCTTCATCCCCGCGAAGTCTTTCTTGCAAGAACCCACCGCGCTGGGGCTCCAGTAGGTTTATTGATGATGAGCGACGTAAATTCGTGGACATCTGACGCCATGAGTTATTTTCGGAAAGTTTCTCCACCTTGGACCTGCGCGATTTCCAAGGCGCGTTTATAAAGACGATTTTTACCGCCTCCAAAAAGTTCAGCTGCAATTGCTGCAGCGTGACGAGGGGAACATTCTGCAAGCAGTTGGTGTAATACCTTGTCTGCAGATTCCATCATTTGATCCACGGAAATTCCATCACTGTCAACAATTATCACGAACTCGCCTTTTTTGTGTTCGCTGCTTTGTCCAAGCCATTCGATGTGTTCACGCAAACTGCCCGTGCGAATCGACTCGTGAAGTTTTGTTAATTCTTTGCCAATACATGCAGTCGTTTCATCGCCGAATACTTCAGCCATGTCGTTAACCGATTTTTCAATTCTGTGTGGCGCCTCGTAAAACACATAACATTGACGGATTTGTGCCAATCGCTTAAGTTCTTTTACTCGTTGTGATTTTTTCGCCGGCAAAAACCCCTGAAATGAAATACTGTCACCATCCATTCCACTGACCGAAAGCGCACAGGTCAACGCACTGACTCCAGGCACTGGCACCACATCGAATCCGTTATCTCGAGCAGCTTTGACAATTACCGCACCAGGATCAGATATCGCTGGAGTACCGGCATCACAAATCAGCGCAATCTTTTGCCCGCGCTCGAGTCGACTCAGCAACCGTTGACCGGATGTTTTCTCATTGTGCTGATGATGCGAAACCAGTGGCGTTGAAATTTCAAAACGATCCAGCAGCTTTCGACTGTGCCGAGTATCTTCAGCAGCGATCAGATCAACTTCGCTCAATATGCGAATCGCCCGAAAAGTGATGTCTTCGAGATTTCCGATTGGTGTTGCCACAACATAAAGTGTTCCGGGTTTGTTCATTGAATATTCGCTCGGTTTATAATTGTCTGTGTGATTGAATCTGCAAAACAGTATCCCCCGATGTCAGATGCAGCCCCTACCTGTCGGCTGATAAACGACCAAACTCGCCGTCTGCGTTCACTGCGCACTGCCAGTTTAACTCTCATTCTATGCGCTTCGCTGACAGCTTGCACAACCGAAACGCAAACTTCAACGGTCAGCACCGGTTCGCAGCCATCAATAACAGTATCCGACACACCTGCAAGTACTGAAATTCCTCAAGGCGCTGCGATCAACGAAAATCCAGTCAAAATCGAAGTCATCGAAGCCCCCGACCCTCAACCACAGCCGCCTGTTCAGGAACAACCAGCTGCCTCAGACGACAGAACACCTTGGGAATGGCTAAGTGATGATCAGTCAGCTGATATACCGAATCGAGACGCGCAGCTACTGAATTTAGCCAATGCATTGGTAGACGATCATCGGTTCGCGGAATCAAAGTTACTGATGGACCTGATTGATGCCAATCAACTCGATGGTGATCAACGAATTGATTTGAAATTTCTCAAAGTTCGCCATTTTCAGACCAATGGACGATATGACCGAGCCCTGGCTGAACTGCATGTACTGGCAACAAGATACCCGCTGAATTCGGATCAACAGCTTCGTCAACTGCGGCTAAAAGCCTACACGCTTTCTCATCTTGACCGACCCCTGTCGCTGGCATCTGCTTTTATAGATCTTTATTCGTTACTGCCTTCAGGCAGTGAACGCACTGCAGTTGGCCATCGACTTTGGTCTGTGTTAACGGGTATGCCAGCCGAATTGCTAAACAATCAGATCGCTTTGACAAAAGATCCGATTGAAAAGCAGTGGCTCGAACTTGCTGTTGCTGTCACCAGCATTGCATATGATCCCTTTGCGTATGAACAGGCACTTGTTTCTTGGCTGGGCAACAACTCAGACCATCCCGCCCGTTACTTAATCGAGAAAGGGTTATTTTCCGATCCGATTTGGATTGACAAAATCGCCGTGTTGCTGCCCCTTTCATCAAACATTCGCGTCGCCGCTCAAACATTTGCCAACGGTCTAATTGCTCAGCATGCTGTCGATTCTTCACCCTACAAGCCTGAGTTGGCGATCATCGACATCGGTGATGATCCGGGCATGATTACTCGACACTATTACGATGCCGTAACAGCAGGAGCAGATTTCGTTATTGGACCGCTTGGCACGCAATACGTTCAGGAACTCGTTGCATACGGCGATATGATATTGCCGACTTTATTATTGGGTAACACACAAGACACCCTCCTTCCCCCGTCTGTGATGCAATTTTCCCTAGCTCCGGAGCATGAAGGCACAGCGATAGCACAGCGTGCTCACAGCGTCGGTCATACCACCGCACTGGTACTGCAACAACCTTCAAACTGGTCAAAAAGAGCAATCGATGCGTTCATCGCTGAATGGCATCGTCTCGGAGGTGCGGTAGTCGATTCTGTCACTTTTCCAATCGAGGAAACTGATTTCTCACAAACCATTAAACAAGCTTTGAATATTGATTCAAGCGCACAGCGCTATAGCCAGATTAAGGCGCTTGTTGGCCGCTCAATGGAATTCGACCCGAGAAGACGCCAGGACATCGAATTCGTTGTGCTAAGTGCAGATTCGAACCATGGCCGGCTAATCAAACCGCATATTGACTTTTTAGGAGCTCACGACCTGCCAGTTTATTCAACGTCTCATATTTTTTCCGGAGAATTAAACAAGATTCGCGACCAGGATCTGGACGGAATCGAATTTTCCGACATGAGTTGGCTGATTGATCAAAATGCAAATATGCTTCATCTAAAAAAACAACTTCAACCAGATGAAGCGATTGCGAGAAACTTCGAACGTATTTTTGCGATGGGTATCGACGCTTACAACCTTGCACTGAGATCAAAGACATTCTTAAAGTCGCCAGATGCCAGACATCACGGTGTTACAGCTGTCTTAGCGGTAGAACAAGATGGAAAGGTAACTCGAAATTCGAAATGGGCAAGATTCTCCGACGGAATTCCAACACTGGTGCAATCAACTGAACATCCTGAGTTTACATCTGCGAAAGCTCGATTTGTCAACTCTGGCACATCGCTTACGCAATGACAATACCCCCGCAATATACAGGTAAAGTACAATTTATACTCGCTTCAGTCATCACTTAATTTCTTAATACAGGTTTAACAATCAAGATGATATTTTCCGCACGAGCCTCCTTGAACAAATATGCTGCAGCCCTATGCTTTACAACTGCAGCTTTATGCATTTCACCACCTTCCGCAATCGCTCAATCGGAAGCACCCGGTGATGAAGGTGTGCGACCGGTTACTCAGGTGATCGATGATTCTGCTACAACTTTCCGTATTCGCAATTTCATTGCCAGAAACGAAGATTTGTGGGAATTCACAAATGTGAATGTAACTACCGTTAACGGGATTGTCCTTTTGACCGGAAACGTAAAGTCTGCAGAAGAAAAAGTCTGGATTGAAGAGCTGGCAACCAGCGAGAAAGACGTTCGCAAGGTCGTTAACGAACTGCGTGTAGAAAAAATACGAAATGCTTTGCAAATTGGCAGAGACAAGTTGCTGCAGTTGTCTGTCAAACACCGCATGACGAATGCGTTTAAGGAAAAAAGCTCTTCAATACATGTTGTGGTATATCGTAAAACCGTGTATCTGATGGGCTTTATCGACTCTCAGAGTGCCGAAAAAGCAACCGAAGTTGCCAGAACCACAAAAGGAGCCGAACGGGTCATTCAGGTATTCGAGTTGACTGAAAGCTGATTTTTCTCAATAAAATAAAACCGCCTTTCAACCACTTGCCACACCCGGTTCGAGTCGCTGCACACAAACACCAGGGCATCGCTGTAATAAAAGATGATGGAGCGGACGATGGGAATCGAACCCACGTAATCAGCTTGGGAAGCTGATGTTCTACCATTGAACTACGCCCGCAATGGCGAATCTAATGGTAAGAGATTTTTATCCAAAAATCCAGCAGACTCAAATTCGGCTGTCTATGAAGCCACGCGGCGACAACGCAGGCAGATCACGTCATAAATTGCTCAAGTTCGGCGAGCGCCCGTCTGTAGACTTTTTGTTTGAAGTCAATGACGTGAAAGACCGGAGTCCAGTAGTCAACCCATTTCCAGTCATCGAATTCGGGTTTGGACGTGCAGTCAAGGCAAAAATCAGACTCTTCACCCAAAAACTCAAACAAAAACCATTTTTGAACCTGCCCTTTCAGCGTCCTGTTATTGCGATAGCGAAAATACCGGTTTGGAATATCGTATTTAAACCATTGCTCTGTAGAACCAACGAGGCGGACATGTTCGCTTCTCAGTCCCAGTTCTTCTTCAAGCTCTCTGTAGGCCGCTTCAGCAGAGGTTTCATTCGAGGCTACCCCACCTTGAGGAAACTGCCAACCGTCGTGGCGTACCCGACGTGCCCACAACACCTGTGAGTCTTGTTTGCACAATACGATCGCCACATTGGGGCGATAATCCCGCAAAAGGTCCATTGACTCTGCAGAGTCGAAGTATTCGTCTATCGCTACTCTCACTGGCGCACCTCGTATATCGCAAATATATTGCATCTTGTATATTGTATACAAATCTGCGGCGGCAGGAAATTTAAATCTGACTGATAAATTGAGCTTGCGCCAAAAGCAAAATGACCTGTAAGGTTTTAAGAAATATTAGCGCTCACTCATAGCCCGTCGAGGGGTCGGTAAAACACTGAACAATCGGCAGCCCGGTTGGAAGCCGCACTATATTGTCGAAAGACACTTTAGCTTGTGAAAGTTCCACTGCCAAAAGGTGGAACTTCAGGGAACCATCCGAATGTGAGTATCAAAGATGAAGTAAATCTAATGGAATTGACTGTTGCTCATCAGGGTATTTGGACCTTGAAATTTCCGCACGCGCAAACACAAAAGAATTTCAGCGAGCGTAATTTTTTAGTTTTTGGTACAAGCTGTCACTTAGCCAAACCCCTTGTGTTTCCACTTTCAATCGATGCTCATGTCTTCGCTCGCCAGGCAGTCGAACATTGTCCTGAGCGCACATCTGAGCAAACATCTGTTCGGCTCTAGATACAAACTCACCGCCAAATGCAGCCGGGTCTATGCCGATAAAAAACTGCCCGACTCCGGGAAATCCACCTGTATTGTCACCAAACGAAGCCGCGCGGTGCGACATATTCGGACCACATAAGGCGCCGGCCAGTAAATCCACAATCATCGCCATCGCAACCCCTTTGTATCCTCCAGACGGCGCCATCGATCCGCGCAATCCCGCTTGCGCATCCGTAGTTGGTTCACCTTTTTCGTCGAGTGCCCATGTATCTGGAATCGGTTCATTCGCTTGCGCCGCATGAACCACATTGACTTTAGCGGTAACGCTGCTCGACTGATCGATAATGAACGGTGGGTGTTGTGCTCTGGGCACTGCAAATGCCAATGGATTGGTGCCAAAAAAACTCTTAGACCCGCCCCACGGTGCGATCGCAGGCGGTGAATTGGCAAATGCCAGTGCAACAAAGCCGCGCTGCGCCAGTTTTTCAACATACCAGCCGATCACTCCTGCAGCATAAGAATTTCTGATTCCCAGAGCACCGACACCCTGTTGTGTGACAACATCACAGAATCGATCCAATGCGGTCATAAAAGCGCTATGGGAAAAGCCATTTTTTGCATCAGCCAACAGCACCGAAGCGCTACTTAGTTCACAGGTCGGCTGCGCGCTGCCATCGACTTTACCGCAAAGTAAATGCTCACAGTAGTGAGAAAGGTAATTCAGACCTACATTTCGAATACCGTCAGCTTCTGCGTCGCGAATAGACTGAGCGACATAGTCTGCATGTAAAGGCGAAGCACCGCAGCCTGCAAGGCTGTTCAAACTCAGTTCATAGACATCCTGTAAACTTAAGTTGACTTGTTTGAGAGCTGATTTCATGTCAACCACGTGTGTTCAGGCCACAGCGTCGCGCGACTGCGGAACAAAGCATACTCCAGTGCCGCCGAGGCCACAATAACCACCTGGATTTTTTGCCAGATACTGTTGATGTACTTCTTCAGCAAAGTAAAAGTCCGGGGCGCGCACAACTTCGGTGGTAACCGCACTATAGCCGCGCTCGGCTAATGCACTGGCGTAGTTGTGACGAGATTGCTCCGCCAATTCGTGCTGCTGCTGTCCATAGGTGTAGATACCTGAACGGTACTGCGTACCAATGTCGTTGCCTTGGCGCATGCCTTGAGTCGGATCATGACATTCCCAAAACACTCCCAAAAGCGCTTCGTAGGAGATTTGGTCGGGGAAGAACACTACGCGCACAACTTCGTTGTGTCCAGTTTTTCCGCTGCACACTTCGTGGTAAGTTGGATTCGGCGTAAATCCGCCCGAGTAACCGGCAGCTGTAACATAAACACCGCTTAGCGCCCAAAACTTTCTTTCAACACCCCAAAAGCATCCACCACCGAACATGGCGATTTGTGAGTTCGAGGGATACGGTTCAAATAGTGAATTGGAATTGACGTAATGGACCGCTGAGGTCTCAATAGCGTCATTACGTCCCGCCAGCGCGTCATCTGGCTTCGGCATGGTGACTTTACGATTGAAATTAAAAAACATGGAATTCACCTCTATTTGCAGTGCTTCAATAATGGGTTCGAACTATTCATCACCTACCGACAACAACTGTTTGCCTATTCAGTGTAGCATTCTTTGAATCGCCGGTGCATAGTCGTAAATGATGTGACCAAATTCGTATCTGGCAGTCGTAGTCAGCATATGCTCAACGACATTGCTACCATGCAGATGCACTACCTTGCATCCTTTTACCAGATACAAATAATCAGACAAAAGTTTGCGATGACAGTTCTCAAAGTTTACGACTTCACTGGCAATTGCCAGGTTTCGGTTTTCTGAAAGTTCCAGTAATTGATTAATCACCTTTTCGAATTGCCGACTCGTCATGTGGTCTGCAAACCCTCTTAGTTCGCCGCTGAGGGCGACATTTCTTGAGTCTTCATGAACTTTGCGCATCTTGCCTAGCTGCCGCACCCAGTGATACTGCACCCCACAGTTTCGCAAAGCTTGCCTGAGCGTGTCTCTTTTAAAATGAGATTGTTTCGCTATTGAGGGAAACTGCCGGATATCTACAATCACATCAATTCGGTGCTGATCCAGCATGTTTATAAAATCACTTATTGATTGATTGCCATACCCGATCGTCCAAATCAACCGCACAGTCTCATTCATAACAGTGTTCCGGACTCGGAAATCTACCTTCTCGCACTGCCTTTACATAGTCTTTGACAGCATTTTGAATTCCATCGTTGTCGGCAAGAAAGTTCTTTACGAACTTAGCAGGTTTACCAGGGTACATTCCCAAAAGGTCATGCCACACCATGATCTGACCATCTGTATGGGGGCCTGCACCGATTCCGATCACTGGAATGGACAGACTTTCGGTGATGGCGCGTCCCAAAGATTTGGGCACGCATTCCAGAAGAATAAAACTCACCCCAGAGTCTTGAAGCAACATAGCTTCATCGATCATGCTTTGGGCTTTTATCGGATCTCGCCCCTGCACCCGATACCCTCCTAAATGATTTACCGACTGCGGAGTCAGTCCCATGTGCGCACACACCGGTACACCGCGCTCGACAAGCAGTGCGCTGGATTTGGCAAGCCACGCACCACCTTCAAGTTTCACAATATGCGCACCTTCACGCATCAAAATGGCAGCACTTTTAAGTGTTGCATTTTCGCTGTAGTAACTCATAAATGGTAGATCAGCCATCAGCAGGGATCCGCGGTTTCCGCGTCGAACGCACCGGACATGATAGGCAATGTCTTCAATCGTCACAGGCAAGGAACTGTCATGTCCTTGAATCACCATTCCCAGTGAATCACCGATCAGAAGCAATTCCACCCCCGCCTCACTTGCCGCAACCGCATCACAATACCCGTACGCAGTCAGACATGCAAATTTCTCACCTTGGTTCTTGTAGCGTTTGAAAGTGTTTACTGATATGCTCATAAAACGTTTAATTCCTCGACCGCATCAGCGGTTTGTTTATTTTGTAATTTTACACTGTGACACTATGCCAGAAATGTGAGGCTCGGGCAGCTTGCTGACCCAATTTGAAATTAAACATCTTCTTGTGTACTTACCTGGCAACCGTTCAGTCAACTTCGCCCATCAAAGCGTTGAAACCGTCATTGACTTGCCAGATTAGTCAAGCGAACAATCCGCTTGACAAAACCCGCCATGCGCTTAGGAATAAGCGTCAAGTGAAAAATTCACGATTGATGCTGATCGATCCACATTTGAAATTCATTCCAGTCCCCGCCCGCAGGATGCTGTTGAAAAATGTGATTGATCATATGATGCTCATGCGCGGACTTGTCTACGATTTGTTCAATTGTCATCCCGCGAACGTTACGCCACATAAAACCCAAGATGATCAGCATCATTGGATACAGTAAGAAACCCCAATTTTCCATCATATTGTCCTCACATCAATATCGGGATGTTCAGCCGAACGCGTTCCACTAATGGGACGATTGTCTGCGCAGTGGTAGGTAAATACCAAAGACAGTTTGACTGTCCCGGTCCGGTTCCTTCCAGCACTGTGAAGCAATCGGCTGTGAAACAGCAACACGTCACCGACGCTCAGTTCAAGAACCTGTGCCGACTCCATCAGTTGCCTGTTTTGTTTGACATCAGTGCGAAAAAATAAAGCAGCATCAAACTGCCCTCTTCCAAATTCCATCTTGTGAGAGCCAGGAATTACTGACAGACTCCCATTTTGCTGGTACTCATCTCCAAGCGCAAGCCATGAAGTAACAAGTTCAGGGCGATCAAAACTCCAATAGCGAATGTCCTGATGCCAACCGGTTTCGCTTCCATATCCGGGAAATTTAGTCATAATGCAATTGTGGTGATTTTGGCTGACTTGAATATACTCAGACCGAAGCAGATTACGGACGTGATCTGCAATTTTGCTGGAGACAGCCCAGCTGCGAAATATGTCGTCTCTTGCGATCGCATTGAGCAACCTTCTCGGTGTGTCGCCACCAGGGGCATATCGCGAATCAGGAGCACCTGGATAGTGCACGTCTGCTTCATACTCAAGCGGAGCCAGTGCAGGATTAAGTGATCGGTCGATCGCACGTTGCATTGACTCGATTAGTTGTGGCTCGCACAAATTCTTGACAATCAGATAACCGTTTTTGGAAAATCTGGCATAACTCGCCTCGTCAAACCACGAATACTTATCTTTCAGGACGTTGAAATTCATAAAACCTTCGAACGGTTATCGGAACCTGACAAATCTGTTAATTTTGCTTGCCTGACAACTTTCTGTGTGCAAATTTCCATGCCTTTCATTATGTAGCATTAAACCTGATGTGATCGAATTGGCTTTTTCGCAGTTTCCGCAACTGCGCAGCACTGCATATTGCTATTGACAACGAACACGTTTTATATGCAGCCAGTGGGTTTGGGCAAACCTGCATAACGACAGGCTTGCTTAGCCGGACCGAACGGAAACAGCTCATACAGATACGGACTGTTGGCCTTGTCTTTGCCAAGCTGTTTGCCCATTTGCCGAACCAAAATTCGAACCGGCGGTGCGATTGCATACTGGTGATAATATTGCCTAAGAATATTGATCGCCACCCAGTGATCCGGACCCAGTTCAAGGTTGTCATCGCGCGCCATCTTTTGTGCCAATTGCTTAGACCAAAGTTGCGGTTCGAGCAAAAAACCTTCTTCATCAGTGTGATAAATCTTTCCTTCAAATTCTACCGTCATGTTTACAACTGCCTCAAAGCCATGCGTGTACTGATTTATTTTCAACAACCAATTTAACGAATCCTTCGTAATCGACAAATTCAATTCCATTTATGACCTTCGATAGCGCAATACCCCGACCGCGAAGATCCGGCTCAAGCACGTAGATACGGTATTTCTCTAATGCTTTTGCTACCATCTGTGAAAAATCCCCTCCTGTAATTGCACCATAGACACCATCTTCGATGAGCAAAATATCACTGTCAGCACAAGCCAGGCGCAAACAACTGGCCAGCGTGTTTTTTTCGTGAGGAGACTTGTTTACAGTGTGAAGCAAGTCGTCCACCTACAACTGCACGATTACGTCTTGCTGATCCATAAGAGCAGACAAAGATTGGCTGGTAATTTGTTTGACCAAACTGCATTTTGACTCATCGACGATCTGCATCAAATCGCCACTGTCAAGACCTCGGGCCTGAAGGGATTCGTGTTCAACATAAAGCTCGACAATGTCAAAATCAGGCAGCGCCTTGAAAGTCTTGGTGTACTGTTTCAGTTCCAGATCTGCGGGGTCCTGATCAGACATCAATTGGTAAACTCCGTCGTCAATAAATGCAACGCTCACATGCTGTTCAAGCGCAGACCCTGCCAATATCGCTTCTAGCATCTCAAGTCCGTAACCTGTGCCGTATGGCGCTCGTCGACTGACAAACATAATCTTTTTCTTAAATTTCAAAGGATCTTTCACAACCGTGTCAATCTCCAAAAATTACTGTACGGTCGGCTACGACCGCACCTTCGGCAAAATAGGCCATTCCGGCAACTTTGAAATGGGGATCAAGATTCCACGCTTTCTTGCTGTTGCGAGCAGCTGCATCCGAACTTAGCACACCTCTTCTTAAAGACGCAGCGATGCAAACCGCCAACTCCACGTTATGTTCCTGCGCCAAACTGACCCAGCGGTTGACAATATCTGTTTCGTCGCTCGGCGGCACAGCTAATCGAGTTGCATTGTGCACTCCATCGTGATAGAAGAAAACCCGAATCACCTCGTGTCCCATATCTACAGCGGATTTCACGAAATGATATGCTGTGTCAGCTGCTTGGTGTGTATAGGGACCTTCACACACGAGGATGTTGAATTTCATTCGAATTGAACTCCCGATAGACTTGCTGGCTTCGCAACCATTGATACTATCATGCAATTTGTCAGTGCTTTCAGCTTTGTTGGTCTCGAGTTTGTTTAAAGCGGTTGCCTGCGCAAGGCAATTGAAAATTACCTGCTCATTTTTATATCACAGCAATGCCATCGCGCTTCGCTGGCGTAAAGCAAAACCGGTCATTTGTCTCATAAATGATGATGACAGGCTGTATGCTTTCACGCCGATTCGGTACAATTCACAGTCACAGCACTTTTAAACCGTCTGGACTATGTGATTCAGTAATGATCACACCTTCGAACGAATTGTTTGTCTAAATCACCATCGCAATTCCGAACAGTACGATCTGGAACAAAGTCCAACACACTATTTCAACAATGACACAAAATTCTCAACTATTGATTCATAGATTCACACATGTTTGGTTCCAGTTCAGGTGATTAAGTCAGGAGCAATGCAACGGCTACCTTTAGTAAGCCGTCATTTTGCGTTTCCCATCGTAATATGGCTTGCCTGCTTCGCAGTTTCAACAACGCTTTGGTCAGGGAGCACGGTCCGCGCTCAAAGCGAGATTCAATCTCGGATTTTAGAAAATCAGGCAAGACAGTTTCTGTCGCTTATCCGCCAGGATATCCGTCTGTCAGACGATATCCTGATCAATAACTACCTGCTGAATTTGGCAGACAACCTGGCACACAAATCCAATATGAGGATTGAGGATCTGCACTATTTTGTGGTTGTTGACTCCCAAATCAATGCTTTTGCCGGTCCGGGGGCTACGTTTTTTATTAACTCAGGGTTAATTGACAAAGCGCAAACCGAAGGCGAACTCGCTTCTGTCGTTGCGCATGAACTTGCGCATTTCAAGCAAGACCACCTCAAGCGACTGGTACAAAATTACGAGTCTTCCCAGACACCGTTTTTTCTTGCTGTATTGGCGGGCATTGCAATGGGAGGAGATGCGGGAATCGCGACCGTTGTCGGAGCCCAAGCAGCCAGGGTCGAGTCAATGATTGATCACACACTGGCGTACGAACGGGAAGCCGATGCTGTCGGTCTTCAAATTTTAGTTTCGGCAGGCTACGACCCGCGAGAAGCGATTTCATTCATGCTGCGATTAGAACAACACATTCGCGAACAAGGGATACGGCAATCAAATATCCACAACACCCACCCAATCACGCCGGAACGGGTTGCAAGTTTTAAACTGCGCGTTGCACAAGCGCCAACTGTCCAAACTCAAAAAGACAACACACAATTTCTGTTGGCCAAGGTGAGGTCGAAAGTACTGTTTGATTTTCAAGCTGGTAAAACAACCAGGCAACTCGAAGCTCAACTCAAAGATGCCGATGATCAATCCAGCAAGGCTATACGATATGGCCTGAGCATGTCTTTTTCCCGAGACGGCAATGTTCAAGCAGCACGGCAATCCATTAAAGAGCTGTTGCAAACTGACCCGACAAATATCTGGTATCTAGCGGCAGCAGCAGAAATTGAACTCGACAACAATAATCCCGAAGGCGCTGAAGTTTTGTTATCTGGCGTTGCAAACTCACCTCAGCCCGACGCATCTGTTGTTAAAAACTACACGGTTGCACTGGTGCGGATGGGGCGATTCAAGGACGCAAGCGACTATATTCGCAAGTGGCTTTCCATTCATGATGGACCGGTTGAACTGAAGCGGGTTTACGCACTCGCTGCAGCCAAAGACGGCGATACCGTCAGCAGTTATATCGCTGAATCCGACTATCATTTTGAATTCGGAGAACTGAAAAAATCAATGAATTTACTACTGGCTGCTGAACAGAAATCGAAAGATTTTTATTCTGTAGAACTGATTCGGGAGAAAAAGCGCTCGATTGCCGAGGAGTTGGCCTGGAGAAATCGCTGACAGCTGTGCACGCTAGCGTGACTGCTTTGATGTTTTCGGTGACGCAAGGTTTTTTTATTGACTGGTTTGCCCTTGCATTGGTGTCGAAGTCGCTCAAGCGGTATTAATAACATCAGTGCTTGTTTCAATTTATTGCCATTTGCGGTTGGCAAGATGCATCCAGCTTAAGTGAGCGCGAGTGTGCATTTCAACATTGTGTACCCGAAGAATATCTACCGATTGGGCACACATTTGCAGTGATGCGCCAAGTGTTTCAGTATCCAGATCTGCGGATTGATGCTCAGAGAATGTTTTTAGAAATCTCTTTCTTGAGTGCCCCACCAAAACGCGTTGCCCTAATTGTCGAAATTCCCGAATCGATTGCATTAGATCCAGATTTTGCAGGTTGTTTTTTCCGAAACCCACACCCGGATCAATAATCACTTTATCAAGGTTTAAACCCTGATCAGTCCATCGATTCTGTTTGCTGCGAACCCAGTTGTTAAAAATCTCACAGGCATTTTCAGATGGATTCAAGTTTACATCTGACTTAGCCGGAACCGTGACACTGTGCATAGCGATGAATTTTTTATCACTTTGTTTGGCGATTGCAATCATTTTCGGGTCACTCAAACCACAGACATCGTTGATGATGTCTACATCGTGCTCAATACACTTCTCGGCGGTTTCACTGTGATAAGTATCAATACTGATCAATGGAGGAAACTCAGTTGCATTCACTGCGGTTCGAACAAACTCGATTACAGGTTTCAGTCTTCTCCACTCTTCGTCACTGCTTAGTGCCACTGCTTGGGGACGCGTCGACTCTGCGCCAATATCTATGATATTGGCTCCGTGATGAATCATCGATTTGACCGCTTCGCTGATGTCCTGCATTGACAATAACCTGCCGCCGTCAGAAAACGAATCCGGTGTTATATTCAAAATACCCATCCACATCGGAACATGAAAAACGCTGTCTTGAGCGCAGCTGAGCTGAAGTGCTGTTTGTCCGCCATTGGCGGGGATAACAGTGCCTGGTGCCATGTGAACAAGAGGTGAAAGAACGTACGGACGCATAACCATTTCGGGGTCTGGAACTTTTTTTCCGTTTACGACGATAGGTTCATTACCCCACGATACGATGTCAATGTCCAACAGTCTTGGAGCCCACTTATTTTGCGAATGCTTTTCGTAACGCGATTGAATCTGTTTTGTGGCTTGATAAAACGAATCGGCACTGTGTGGAAAACTTCCCTGAACAACCAGATTCAAAAATGGACGATTCCACTTTGCCGGTGAATTTGGTGGCAAATCAGCCGGTGTCTGAACCACCGCAGATACTTGATTAATTGAATATCCAATTGCACGTAATTCCTGCAATCCTGAGGTGAGATTTTGCTTTCGGTCACCGCGATTGGTTCCCAAACTCAATATGGACTCAACTTGGCGCGCCATGCGTCACCCCACTTAACAAGACAAGCTCAATCGTAAACAATGTAACGAAACTTCGGATCGTCTGGCGTCCCTTCCAGCCTCCCTTCCTCAAGAGCTGGCTGCCAGTTTACGACCTGCTCGATTTTTTTTGCGAGCTCAAAATCTTTTTCTGTAATTCCATTCACCGCATGATTCATCAATTTAACAGTAACACACGCGTAGGATGCTGAAATATCTGGATGATGCCAGGCAGCTTCTGCGAGGTGACCGACTGCATTTACGATCATCAAGGTTGACTTCCACCCTGAACTGCGAAAGTCGCGGCAAATGTGGTCGTTTTCGTAATACCAATTGTGCAACTGTTGAGCAAGAATTTTTCTGACTTCATCATCATTGAAAGTGTATTCAGACCTGTAATTTTTAGATTCACTCGTCATTTCGCGTCCTCTTAGTGTCGTTTTTTGTGAACTTAACAATATACCGAACCAGCCCATCGTCATCGCGTGGTTTTTAGCGTTAATCTTCAAAAATTTTGGAATGTATCAAGATTGCACCGCGCTCCAAAATGGTGCACGTAGGGGGTGTTTACCTGGTAAACACCCCTAATTTGGGCACTTTCGTGCACCATTTTGGTGCACATCGCCGAAAACACCCCCCCTGACCATGTTCTGTTCTTCGTGGATTATTCAACCAATTTTGCCATTGGCATCTATCGAATCCTAGTGATTTTTTCTCTTTAGCTTGCTGTAAAAATAATCCAATTAAACGGATTTTGAATTTTCTGGCACGAATTTCACACGTTGTCTGTCAAAATGCCCTCAGTTATTCAAAAACGACGCCGGTCTGCTATTTCATCTAGTTAAAAGTTAACAGGCTAATGGAAACTTCATGACAAATTCATCATCACTCGAAACTTCCTATAGGGGCAACCCGCATGACATGCTGGCGCGAACAGCCCTGCAAATACCACAGATATTTTCCGAGCTTGTCGAAGTGCTATTGTCCGAGGAAGCTTTAATACACCTTGATTTCGACTCAGTCACCACCTTACCGACAGACTATCATGACCAGCAAGGCCGTTTACGGCAAATTGATGCTTTGGGACAAATAAACGTAAGAACCAAAAAGTCACAAGACAGTCATCCGCAGAAGCTGATAGTTATTTGCGAACACAAGTCCACTGCACAGAAAAACACACTAAAACAGATTGGACACTACGTCAAAGCGATTATGAATAGTCATTCCGATGCTTGGGTATTGCCTGTGATCATATACAACGGGCGCAAAAGGTGGCCACATGAACTTCAATACGTATTGCCAATTGACCTGATGCCCGCGCCTTTGGCAAACCAAATTGGTACAGAAATGCTCAGATATCATATCAAGGCTCGACTTATCGATGTAACCGATCCAAAGCTTCTCACACGAACAAAAGGCATGGCAATCGACATCATTTTCGACGCTCTGAGATGTGGGCGAAATGCGAACGATAACGACATATATCGTTTGTTGGTAAAATTGACTGAGCAGCCTGTCAGTATTTATAAAAAAATCTGGAAAGTCGTCATGTACTACATTACCCAAGTGCAGCCTGACTATGATTTCCAACGATTGCATAAAATTGAGCAACAAGTTTTAGAGGAACAAGGTGGAAAAATGAAAGTGGAGTTTTTTGAATCGAAGATCATGACTGTCGAAGAAATGATAAGGCAGGATCTTTTAGAGGAATTGACGCCAAAACTCAAAGAGGAATTGACGTCAAAACTTAAAAAGGAGTTGACATCAAAACTGAAAAGGGAGTTAACACCAAAACTCAAAGAGGAGTTAACACCAAAACTCAAAGAGGAGTTAACACCAAAACTCAAAGAGGAGTTAACACCAAGACTTAAAGAGGAATTGACGCCAAAACTGAAAATCAAAATTAGGCGGGAATTAGAAGAGGAATTGACGCCGAAACTTGAAAAGAAAATCAGGCAGGAATTAGAAGAGGAATTACGCAATCATAAGAAATAATTTCGGCAGAATCTTGAAGAACAATACCGACAGGATTTAGAAAACAAAGCAGCTAATAACGAGCTTAAAAATGAGTCCAACGATTAGACGACTCTTAATTGAACGAATATCTCTTGCCATTGATTCGAAGACATCAAAGCGCAAAATCAACGGCTATTGACCGTATTGTTCAATAGCAGGCAAACAATTTGAATCGAAAAATCCCGATGTTCGATTGCGAAGATAACCGACTAATTTACTTGCAACCCACCTAATAATACTCTGCGAAACTCACATTAATTCGTGCCGAATCCTCCGTTTAAGATTTCTGACCCAGTCAGCTTTTATTTCGAAAATTCTCTCCAAAAAGGCTTTATTGCTTCAATTCACCGCGGCAATGCAATAGTTGTTGTAAATGGCGGTGAGGAATACCGGGCTCCAGTGTCATTGCTGAAGCTAAGGCAAGGCGTATCCCCGAAACGAGTCTACACTAAAAATCGGTTGAAGCGACTTGAGTTCAGCGTCGGTGATCAGGTGTACTTTATCCACAAAGACAAAGGGGAAATAATCGGAACAATCAGATGCATGAATCCAAAGCGTGCAAAAGTGGACTGTCGTGACGCAACATGGGACGTGAGCTACGAAAATCTATTTTGCGTCCACCGCAACGAGCGCGCGAAACAATATCTAGACCGCTTGGAGTCCATATCACAGCTGGCAGACAAACTTCTGACAACTCACGAACTTGATGACTGGCGCTTTAGTTTTGATGATGCGACCAAACGCGGCGGCCTTTGTTCGGGGTCTAATAAAGTAATCAGCATGTCGGAACAGTTTTGCCTGAAAGCCGATGATGAGGAAATAAAGGATACGATTTTGCATGAAATCGCCCATGCGCTGGTCGGAGTCGAGCAAGGACACAATGAAGTGTGGCGAAAAAAAGCATTGGAAATTGGCTGCAGCGGGAAACGCACGCACAATTCGAGTTTCACAACGCCAAAATATATTATGTCCTGTATGCTATGCGGCTGGCAGCAACCCCGACAGAAACGGCTGCGCAACCTGATTTGCTCACGTTGCAAAAAACCAGTCCAATTCAAACCCTACAGCGAAGCTGTGCACCCTCAATAGAATCTCAGGTAAGTTGCCAAATGTAGCTCAATTCCCAAACCGCTTCGCCCCGGAAAGTCTGCATATGAAACACGATGCTTCACAGTATTGGCTGGCTACACAAAGTCACAAACGCTAACAGCCGTCTACAATCTTAAATTTCCCAAGACTGACTCGAAACTCTCGTTTTTCGTGGTCTGTGTTCAATAATTCAAATCCCATCTCGACATTGTGTACTTGTGCAACTGCATCCACATAACTTAATCCAAGCCCATGACCCTCAGCTGTATCTTGCGAACTTTGTTCTCGAAACCCAACAACTCGAACTTTCTCCCAAGACTGTTGAGCAATCCCCTCGCCCTCATCTGATACAACAAACTCAAAATCGCTGCCTTGAACCGAACCGAGCAGATTTACAGTACTGTGCCGCGGGGAGAACTTGATCGCGTTGTCAACCAGATTGGAAATTGCCTGACGGATGTGCTTTTTGTGAGCAAGTATTCGGTCAGATCTGCGTTCGGCATCCTGCTTTACACAAACTTTTATCGACTTTGAATCTTCGGCGTACGGACGAAAGGTCTGTGCGACATCCTCAAGCAAAGACACCGGATAAAACACACTGAATTGCTCGCAGATAGATTTGCGACCAGATTCTGTTCTCATATTCGCAATCTGCAAAGACTGATTGAACGTTTCTGATACCGCATCGACTTCCTCGATAATCTGAAAATAAACTTTCTTCACCTCCTCATTGTCTTGAGATGAAGTCAATGAATTCGCCTTTTTTTCCAAACGAATCCGCATATGATTCAACGGTGTTTTTACATTGTGCACTGCATGGTCTGTTACCGACCTAACATCATCAATGTGGACCTGGATCTGATCTAGCATCTCATTGACATTGGTCGCCAACTGATCGAACGCATCTCCACTTTCATTGGTCGTCACTCGCTTGCTATGCGCTCCTTTGATCACCGAATGACAGGTGTCGTTGATCGTCCCCAGACGTCGACTAATCACTTTGGAAAATAACAATGCACCGGCAACCGCCAAAGCAATCGTTACCAGTACACTCAATATCGAAATGCCAGGGAAACGCTGCAGTACATCGATGTCACTCATATTTCTTCCTACTAGAAGAATATGAGTGCCGAACAAGTTGCCGGCGCGAGCTTGAACCCGAACCGGATCTTGCACACTCGATAGACCGGTTTCGTCGTGCAGTTCGAATTCGAAACGTCCCTCGCGGTGAAACTCGTCATCAACTGATTCTGGAGGAAGTCTCGGCAAACTCGGCAGGTTTCCAGCGAGTTTTCTTCCATTGATTGACACCAAAAGATAAATAAACGGGTCGCCTGGGGGCTGCGCATTGACTTTTTCTTCAACCGCTTTGCGAATGTACTGCACTGCGATTTCCGGACGATACTGCGCCAAGGTCAATGTCTCATCAAAAAATACCAGAATATTCGCTATTTCCTGATCGACTTCGTCAATTCGTGATTGGTATGAGGAGTGATGCACATAAGCTAAGACAGCAACAATCGAAATGCAAAACAGCGAAGCATAAATAGCTGCCAGAATGAAAGAATACGACTTGAACAAGTGTCGTATGTTCTTTAAATGCTGACTCATCGAAACAAAATCCCGTTGCCCACAGTTAAAAGTGTTCAAGCACCAGATTGTTCAGACTCGCTTTGCGCCGTCAGTTTGTAACCCCGGTATACAGTTTTAATCATTTCCAAGTCCTTGTTGCCTTGTGCAAACGGTTTGTCGACTTTAGAACGCAATCTGGATATGTGAGATTCAATGACATTGCCTTGCGCGTTGAAATCCCGATTCCACACCTGTTGCTGCAGCATCTTTTTGGTGACTACCTCATTACTGTTCCTCATTAAGACTTCCAAGATTTGAAACTGTTTCGACTCCAGTGTAATAAGCTGGTCTTGTCGAAAAACTTGCCGTTTCACACAATCAAGTGTCAGGTCACCGAATTTTAACACTGCCGCAGACATTTTTGCGTTGGCGCGGCGATAAATCGCTTGCAGACGCGCATTGAGTTCTATGATGTCGACCGGTTTCGTCAGATAGTCATCAACTTCAGCTTCATTAAACCCCTCAAGTTTGTATTCAATATCGCTGTAGTTGGTCAATATGATCACTGGTGTGGTAAAACCGTTGTTTCTCAGCTCCCGTACCAGTTTCAATCCGTTCATTTTGGGCAACTCGATATCGACAATCAAAATATCGAAGTTCTCACTTTGAGCCAATGCAAGTCCGTCTTGTCCGTTGTCCGCGCAAGCGACTCGACTGCCACACTCAAATAACCCGTCTGCTACAAAATTACGAATATCGTTATCGTCTTCTACTAACAGGACATCCATCACGTAACCCCTCGTGAAATCATCGGTTTCTGACAAAATATGGTACACAACATCTCACCGAAAGACTGTTGGAATTCAACTTAATGAATAAAGTGCAGCTGCAAAGGTCTTAAGACACGATGGCAACTGCACTTCAATAGAATTACTGCAAAACTTTAACCGGGAGCAGTCGCAGTCACTTAGACTGACACTCGCTCCCGGCAGCTTATCAGCACAAAATCAGCGAAGCAGTGCTGTAGGGACTGTCTGAATCGATTACGAAAATCCAACAACCGAAAAGAAACTGGTTCCTTCCCGCTCGATCAGTACCAGAACATTTTCGTTTTCTGTGTTAGACAGTGAATCAAGAATTTGAGCAGCATCATCTTTCGAAGCTACGCGCTTATTGTTGATCGACTTGATGACATCCCCGGTTCGAAGATCTGCCCTTGCCGCTGGACTGTCAGGTTCGATGTCGAGAATAACCACACCTTCAACATCATCAGCAATAGCATACTGGGTGCGTGTGGTTGAATCGAGTTCTGCAATCGCAATACCCATTTTTACCTTGTCAGGTTCCTTGCCATCACTGGAAGCGACTTTTTTGGCTTCTCCATTCAGTGAAGCTATGGTTGTGTGCAGCGTCATCACCTCAGCGTTCCTGAAAACTTTCAGCGTAACTTCGCTTCCCGCCTTAGTCATTTGGACCTGACGAGACAGTTCCTTGACGTTGCCTACTTTGTGGCCGTCGAATTCAACAACAACATCGCCAGGGATAATTCCAGCAGCCTCAGCGGGTGATTTTTCAGTGACTTGTGCAACCAGTGCACCGTATTGCCCATCATCGGCCAACGGCAACCCAAGGGTTTGTGCAATCGGATCGCTAACCGGTTGAATCAGAACACCCAGCCAGCCTCTATCGACGTAACCGTCGTCGATCAGTTCAAGTGAAATTGACTCGACAACATTTGAAGGGATCGCAAATGATACGCCGGTGTTGTAACCGGTTTGAGAAAAGATCATGGTGTTTATGCCAATGACATCACCTTGAGTGTTAAACAATGGACCACCCGAATTTCCCTTGTTGACGGCAACGTCACTTTGCAGCAGAGGAACATTGGGGTTGCCGTTCCATAAATCTCTGCCTTTGGCCGAAATAATTCCCAAAGACACTGATTTTGAAAGTCCAAAAGGATTGCCTATAGCAAGGGCAAAATCGCCAACTCTGACGCTTTGAGAATCACCAAAGCGAACATATGGAAAAATTGTATCTGCATCAATCTTCAGTACCGCAAGATCGGTAGATTTATCAACACCAACGATCTGCGCGTCATATTGTTTACCGTCATTTAATGTGACCCTGACTCGGTCAGCTTCGTCAATTACATGAAAGTTGGTGACAACATAACCGTTTGGATCTACGATTACGCCTGAACCCACACCGACTGGCCGGTTCATTCGCGGTGTAGGTCTCGGAACCCGGTTTTGTTCAAACCTTTCACGCCAGTTGCGGCCAAAGAAGTATTCAAACGGGTCTGCACCTTCAGGAAAACCGAACTGCTGATTCTGATCGTGCATGGGTGATTCAAATGCGCCGGAACCCGAAGTCAGAGTTTTGCCAAACACTTCGATAGAAACCACCGTCGGCGTTACTGCTGCAACCATATCAGCAAAACCCGACATTGGGTTTTGTGACTGGAGCACTTCGTTTACGGGTTTGGTTCCTTCGACAGCGTGCACGACGCCGTTACCGTGATTAAGAACCGCCACACCGAACGCTATCGCGATAAATAATGATGCAATAGCAATTTTTATGTGTTTCGGACGAATTGATGCCGATGCATTGGATGTCAAATCTTTCATTGGAATAACCTCCAGTTAACCATTGAATAATTAAATTGCAAGAAGTTAGCCGAGTATTCTAGCGAGGCCCGCGGGGGTAAAAGATTGAAAATAATTAATGCTTGCAGTAGACCTGTTCGACGCCCATGCATATTCAAGGCAGCAAAGCGAGTAAGTTTATTCCATTCGCCCTTTGCGCTACGCCCTTTGCGCAAACGAAGTGATGATCGAAAGAAATTACAGCAAGAAAAAGTTTTTGAAGGAATTAAATAGAAGGTTAAAGATGCCTGGACAATTTCGAAATGGGCATGAGTTTGTTCGATTGAATTGCCACACCAATCAATACAGCACGAAACTTTCACCAGACAAACAAAGCGGCCATCTGCCAAGCGCAAATATTTCCAGTTTAGCTGTAAAACATCCTTGAGATTCAATACCTGCTTGAGTTTCGCGCAAGTAGCGATAACTTGTTTCCATTGCGCAGCCTGCCGCAACTTTTATAAGATATGCGTCTTCACTGACAATATGCTTAGCTGCTTGACTTGCAGTCAATAAACCAATTTCAGTTAGCAGCCGCTCGTATTCCGCCGCCTGATTGTCGAATGCATCGTCAATTCCACTTTGGCGAATCAGGCGCTGATAGCTGCGTTTTTCAGCATCAAGCCACTCGCGATCAAAGCGCTGAGTCAAGCAGCGGAAAACATCACCGGTATCTTTGGCATATCGAACAGGGAATTTGGACAGCCCCAATTTATTCAGATAACGTTCAACAATGGGAGTTTCGGCGGCGGCGCGATCGCTGCCGACATGACAAAACCAGTCAACATTGCACAGTCGCGTGATTCGATTCGATGATGTCAGCTTTGCAGATGTCTGTTCGGATTCAGGCAGTGTCACCACCTCGCAGCTGTCTCCATAGCCCCAGTTTCTCCTGTACCGGCCGGTCAGAAAAACTGAAAACGAAGGAATCTTCCTGTGGACAATGAACAACATCAACCCAACTGGGAACAACAAATGTATCCTTTTCCTTCCATTTCAATACCTGACCTCCGACCACCGATCTGCCGCGGCCTTG
Source organism: Arenicellales bacterium (assembly GCA_965214785.1). Taxonomy (GTDB): domain Bacteria; phylum Pseudomonadota; class Gammaproteobacteria; order Arenicellales; family JAJDZL01; genus JAJDZL01. The sequence goes on from OZ243975.1 coordinate 1,118,489, forward strand.
AGCCACTGAAAATACTGTAGCATCAGTCGAGCGATATGGGACTGTTTCAAAACCGCCTGGCAACAGCTGCATGAAGGTAGCGATTGTCGACATCGCATAGTCCCCGTTTAAAGGGTTGATATATCGTGATTTCAGTCCGTGGCACTCATCCCACTTCTCGGCAGCGCGCATACGATTCAATGCGTCATAAGTTCGCTCAAACGGATAGTTAAAAACCGGAGAGGTAAGTGATTTTCTGTCGCTGTCCAGTGGCAACAAACCCGACCCATAGCGCGCGACGCTATCACCTTGAGGGCTTGACTGAGGAAATACTTCATCAGGGTACTTTTCGAAAAACGAAGCGTTCAGAAAGCTCACAAGCGGAATATCCAAACCATCAAGCCAAACCATGGGTTTGTCGGCCTCGTTTCCATGGTCATGCCATGCCCACGATGGGGTGATCACGAAATCACCTTCTTCCATGATTGTTTTTTCACCGTCCACCGACGTATAGGCACCGCTGCCTTCGACGATAAAACGCAAAGCGGATTGAACATGGCGGTGCGCTGGTGCTATTTCGCCCGGTAATATCAACTGCAGTCCAGCATACAGGGATTGGGTGATTCTAGATTCCCCAGGCAGGCCCGGATTTTCAAGAATCAGAACTCTGCGTTCTGCTTGCTTTGCTGTAATCAGACCGCCCGATTCCATGACCAAGGGGCGAACTTCGTCATAACTCCAAACAACAGGCTGAACACGAGTGCGCGGTGTCGGGGTAATCAGACCGCTCAATACAGTCCAAAGCGGTGCCAGGTTGTGTTCAGGCAAACGCTGGTAAAACTGCTTGAGTTCTTTGGTATCAGGAACTTCGTTATTCATCTTGCGTAACGAGTCAGTCAATGGTACCGGCCGGCGGTAGCGTCAGGGCAAAATCTCCAACAACCAAGCTTTCGATTCTGGAGGCATAGTCAGCCGCCATTTCTTCATTGGTTCTTTGTTTGATCCCCCATTTTCTATAAATACGGTTGTTTTGCGAATTCGGCGCGCCAAAAAACTTCCGCATCATTGGGTAATATCGATTTAAAACACCCTGAACATCGGCTTTTCCTGCTTCGGTCTGCATGATCTCAGAGGTAAAGTCAACGCCAAATTTGACGTGAAATTTCTCCTCCGGCATGGTCATGCGTGCGAGTTTTCGAAGCGGAACAAATTTGCAGTGAATCAAGTCCTCGACCTGAATCACCTCAGCGGTGTCGGCCAGAATCTTGATCACACAAAACTCAGTCCACGAGTGAAGATCAAACTCAAAAATTGACAATGGTTTTTTGTGACTCGGAGTCATTTTCAGAAATTCGATGTCCATTTGCGTTCCGAGTTGAGCGAATCGAACATGGTGACCGTATTCTTCCATTGCAATGCGGCAGGTGAGCCACTTTGCATACGGTGTAGGAGCCAGGTTAATTGCAGGTTCATCAAATACCCTGGCGCCATGCAGTTCATTGACGGCATGACTGATAACGATTTTCTCCACAGCGGTGCGAAACTCCTGCGGTCCGCATTGTAACTGCTCGCAAGTTTGAACTTCCATTCCAGGTTCGATTTTCATTATTTCTACCAGTTAAACATCAGGTTCTTCATTAAATCGCTCCAGGTCCGAGACCAATGGCGACATATGTGGCGCAAATTCCTGCTTCATGATTTCGCCAATCTGGTCAGGATTCCACAACTTTGTATCAACCACAGCCTCAACTGCGGGTGAAGAGGGTGAAAACAGCCAGATTTTTCGCCCCCGCACACCAATGAGTTGACCGCTGACAGAAACACCTTTGTCAGAGCATAGTGCGCTGACAACAGTCGCTACGTACTTTGCATCTACTTTCACCGCGTGCTTTTTGTATTGTGTTTGCTGTTCGGTTGCCGGGACTATGGAATGGGTAACTCGAGTGGCAGCAAATGGTGCGACCGCATTGACACAAACCCCAGAACGTTTCAGGTCTAGAGCCGAGACTTTAGTCAAACCCATCACTCCACTTTTAGCACTGGCATATGCTGCCTGTCCATAGTTTCCGTAAAACCCGGCAGTCGAGACCAGATTCACCACTCTGCCCCAGGTGTACGGCGCACTGTCAGTGGCTTGTTTTGCTTGCTGGCGAAAGACAGCGCTAGCAGCCGCGAGCACGTAATACGGTCCCGCCAGATTGACTCGAATAACTTCATCGAAGTCTTGTGGATTTGCCTTGAAAATAAAATGATCTCGCAATATCGCTGCATTGTTGATCACCAAATCCAGTCGACCCCAGCGTTGCTGTGCAAGCTCAATAGCCTGGCATGCCGCATCGTAGGACCCTATATCCAACGAACATGCAACAGCACTGTCTCCAAACGGCTTGGCTGCTGACTTGACAACAGCTGGGTCAGCACTTGTTCCGTTAATTTCGACACCGTTATCCACCATGACGACTTTTGCACCGTTTTGGACGAACTGCTCACAAATTGCTTTGCCGATTCCGCGGGCAGCACCGGTTACCAATGCAACACGGCCTTGTAAAACAGGTGTCGAAGCGCTGTTCATGACTCAGCCGCAAGGTCTGCTTGATTGAAAAAAGGATCAGCGTGAATATTCGAAGCATCTATGCCAATCGTGCGCAGCACTGCTGTACAGGTTCGCACCATCGGTGGCGGTCCTGCCAGGTATGCTTTGAAGTTTTGATTTTCAGTTAAATCCTCACGCAGAACATCGGCAAGCAGTCCGGTTCTGTACTGAGTTTGCACCGACGGCTGTGACAGCACTGCGATGTAGTTAAAATGCTCGAAGTGCTCCTCAAGCTTCTCGAAGCGCTCAGCGCGAAAAAGATCGTTTTGGTCGCGCACCCCGTGGTATAGCGTTACCGGACAATCCGCACCTGATTGCACAGCATCAAAAACAATCGGCTGGATTGCAGAAAGTCCCGATCCGCCAGCAATGGCCAAAACCGAACCTTCATGTGAGGGACGAAAGTAAGTGTTGCCGTACGGACCTTCGACAATCACCTTCTCACCTGCGCTTGCATGATCCCAGATAAACGGCGAGACAATTCCGCAGTCAATCCTGCGAATATAAAACTCAAGCACATCTGCATTGGCGCTGGCGATGGAATATTCCCTGCGAGGACAACCTTCGAATTCGACATAGACAAACTGCCCTGAACGAAATTCAAATGATTGGTCGGCGCGAATCTCAAGGCAGACACTTGCTATATCTGGTGTGAGTCTGTCAATTGAAGCCACGGTGCAGTGCAGTGTTCTGACCGGATAACTTTCAACATCGTCCAACTCACACCACGACACCTCGCAGTCAGACCACGGCACAGCTCGGCACGCAAGTATAAGACCGTCTGCGTATTCTTCATCAGACAGTGCGAATTCAGAGTATGGTGAAAGTTCTACTTCGCCGAAATGAATTCGGGATTTACACCCGCCGCAGTTGCCGGCCTGACAGCCGTGAGGATAGTCGATACCGCAAGCCAATGCGGCTTGTAATATCGTCGAACCTGTTTCAACTTCAATTGAACGGTTTGCCTGTCTGATTCGTACGTTGAACACGGTGTTGGATTAAGGGGTTAGCAACGACGAAAAATAAGCTGTTTTCTTCGCAGCACACTATGGGCTAAATAAGCCGCTGCATCTTTGGCAACTGGACTAGTGGAATTTGGTAAGTTCAAACTTCTCTCGCGCTTGTTGTGGACCGGCGATTTTTGCACCGAGCATTTCGATGATCTGCACAGCTTTTTCCACTAGTTGTCCATTGCTTGCGAACTTTCCGCGCTCGAGGTATAAATTGTCTTCCAGCCCCACTCGAACATTGCCACCCAACAGTACAGCCTGAGCCACCATCGGCATTTGATGGCGCGAGATGCCAAACGCAGTCCAATTGGCATTTTGCGGAAGCATACTGCGCATATTGTGCATCGCTTCGGTCGTGGCAGGGGCACCGTAGGGAATGCCAAGACAGATCTGGTAAAGTGGCGGGTCATCGACCAAACCTTCTTTGAGAAGTTGATTGGCCAACCATACATGTCCTGTGTCAAACACTTCCAATTCAGGTTTTACGCCTTTAGAGCGAATGTGCTGAGCAGCAATTCTCAAGTGATCCGGAGTATTGATCATGAGCATGCCTCCTTCTCCAAAATTCATTGTGCCGCAGTCAAGCGAGCATATTTCAGGAAGCAGGCTGTCGATATGCGAAACCCGCTCGAGTGGATGTACAAAATCGGTTCCCTCGCCAGGTTCGGTAGGCACCGGGTCGCCGACAACGTAGTCTCCACCCATTCCAGTCGTCAAGTTGATGACAACGTCAACACTGCTGTTGCGGACGCGGTCTACAACTTCGTTAAAAAGATGATGGTCGCGAGCACCCGCACCGGTTTGAGGATCACGCACATGAATATGGACAATCGCAGCGCCTGCATTTGCCGCGTCAACGCATGCATCGGCAATCTGTTTTGGCGTGATAGGCAGATCGGGATGCTTATCTTGAGTCTCCCCTGAGCCTGTTACAGCGCAGGTAACGATCACTTCTTGGTTCATAAACTGGATTTCCTGTAAACGCTATTGGATTGGTATTTGAATGGCTGTCTAGTGCTTAGAGATGCAATTGAGGTGTTTCACTTCGGTGACATCGCTTGTTTTGGCAGTCGAATCGGAAACCGATCGCGAATCTGTGAATCGGTTGCATCGTCTATATGTTGAGGAAAGTGGCTGTTGAGTATGTCGTTGACTCGTATCTGCGCTCTTTGAATGATATCTGTCGAGCCTTGTTCAGCCCATTCTTTGGGACTTGTGCGGTCTCCAATATCCGGATAGACATAGTCTTTCTGCATCAAGTTCATGGTCTGATCATGGCCGAGAAAATGAACGGGGCCGCCTATACACACATCCCGCATCACCTCTACAGACAAGGATTCATCGTTCACTTCAACACCGCGTATGGTTCGATTCACTGCACCTAGCATATCGTTATCGATCACGAAGCTCTCTAAAGAGATGCCCAAAAGACTGGCGTGCATACCAGCGGATTCGTACACCATGTTGGCTCCTGAATGACCTGCCAAAGTTGTGGTATAGCCTTTTTCAAAGCCAGATTGCGTATCCGGCACTTTGGAATCCGCCATGCCTGCCGCGACACCGGTTGGCAGGTCGTAGTACCGTCCCATTTGGCCGCAGGCCGCCATCAACACAGCCTGTTCACCGCTGCCGCCGCTCATCGCGCCGGTTCTAAGGTCTGAGACGAATGGCCAAATGCCCAAAATTGCAGGGTGTTTTGGTTCAATAAGGTTTACATACACAAGTCCGGCCAGTGTTTCTGCGACCTCCTGCACCACAGCTCCAGCCAGAGAAGCCGGACTGGTTGCGCCTGCTTGCCCGGCTGCCAGCAGTAAGATCGGCATACCGGCGCGGACTGATTTTTCCAGTACATCACACGCATCTTCAGCAAAACGCAGCGGTGGCACAACAAAACATGATGAACAACTTACAAACGGACGCTGTCTCCATTTTTTTTCACCACCTGCGACAATGTGGAGCATTTCCATGGTTTTGTCGAAATGGTCCGGCAACACCCAACTTGTCCCGACATGCTTGGAAGTGCCTGAAATGCTCGCATAGCAGGTATTGAGGTCCATTTCGAGCGGATCCTCCAAGTCTCGGGCTACCAGCGGGCGTTGAAAAAAGTGGATATGTTCCATCTGATCGACAATGCGGGCGACATTGTAAAGGTCGAGCAGTTGAGACTCCCTGTATTCGCGGGTATCGACATCGACAACATGTACAGCGGCACCTGCGGTGCCGAAGTAAACACGCGTATCGGTTAGTTCCAAATCGTGTTTTGGATCTCGGCCGCATAGCACGTAGTCGCGACAGGCGTTTGCAATCGTATCTTCGACAAGTGAGCGCGGAAAAGTCAACCGGCCTTCATCAGTGTATGTTCCACCAGCAGAAGTAATCAATTCGATACATGAAGGGATGGCCTGAGACAGTCCAATGTTTTCCAGTACATCCATAACCGCTTCGTTTATCTGGTGTACCTGGGTTTGTGCGAGCGGTGCGAATCGCCCGCCTCTCATCCCTGGCAGTACGGCTTTTTCATGCTCAGCCAACGGCGCGGCTCGAAGAGCCTTTCGAGCCGCGCGTCCGCCTAGTCGTCTTGAATCTGCCATCTGTGTTATTTCTCCAGATTTTTCAGCCGATATGTTAATGTACGTACTGTGCTCGAGCTTGTGCTGGCGATGATAAAAATCTTAAGCTTTATTTAAAGCGTTATGTTCAAACGCTTTTACGCCACGATAAGGTCCAGATTATGGCGGCTTAGTCTTTGCGCTTTAGTGTTTGTAACGGTGACCGTTTCACCTAGAGTCATAGCCAATCCGTTGTCTGAGTCGAACAATATTATGTGAACAAAATATACCATATTCGATTCTATTTCCACCGGATTGCCGGCATAAAACATGGGCCAATCCATCCATGTCGGCGCATAGGTTGCGCCAAGGCTGTAGCCGCAGGCGTTGAGACGCAAATCGCGAAATCCGTGCGAGTCAATTACCGACGCATGGACATCAAACACCTGTCCTGCCGTCGCCCCTGGTTTGAGGGCTTGCTGACACTCAAGCATTGCCTGTTCACAGGCTTTATGCATTGCCAGCTGCTGCGCATTGGGTTGCCCGATTACTACAGTTCTCATCATACATGCATGGTAGTGGCGGTAGACTCCGGCAAACTCAAGCGTCAGCTGATCGCGCTCAGACAGTGTTCGCCTGCCGGTGTGATAGCGGCAAAGCAATGCGTCTTCACCGGAACCGAGAATAAATTCGTTTGCAGGGTCATCTCCTCCTCCGCGGTAAATGGCGCTATGCATGGCGGCGAGAATATCACCATCATAAGCACCGGGTGCTGTCAGGCGAATCGCTTCGTCCAAAGCATCATCGGCAAGCTGCGCTGCTCGGCGGGTATAGTCAAGTTCCGCTGCAGATTTGATTACTCGCAACTGATTGATCAATTCGGATTGATCAGTCAATTCACAGTAATCAGACAGCACCTGACCAATACGATTCCACAATGCTGCTGTCAGGCCATAGGCGTTGAGCTCGACCGCTAGTTTTCGGTCGCGGCAGCCGAAGTCGTCGAGCATTGCAATGAGGTCATATGCCGGGTTGGTATCAGCTTTGTCAATCCATACTCTGATGTCCTTGATTGTCGAGGTCACCTGCGCTTGAAGCTTGTCAGGCGCGCGAGTGAGCAGTGCATAATTTCCGTCTGCACCGAGGTACAGGCACTGAAAAAAGCAGTAACCGAAAGTATCGTATCCTGTCAGATAGTACATGCTTTCCTGCCGGAACAGCAATATGCCATCGAAGTTGTGTTGTTTTAGCTTCCTGATTACCTGTTGTCTGCGACTTTGATACTCAGATTCGCTGAATTGAATCGACATGGGTGTTGTCCTCGGCAGAATAGATTCCCAAATCAAGGAATAAAAAATAATGGGATGTTCGGCAAATCAAAAGGCCTTGAAAAAAAAGCGTTTTTGGCTAGCATTTTATTGATCCAAAACCCCAGAGTGAATTTTACAGGCATCGCGCTGCGCTCGGAAATAACACACCGCAAGCTGTTGTGCATTCAGTGACGGTTGTTGTAGCATCAACCCATGCGCTGCATTTGCCTGCCGCCCATCAGGTGCATATGCACATGAAAAACTTCCTGACCTCCATCACCATTGCAGTTGACGGTGAGACGGTAACCGCTTTTGTCGATACCGTGGTGTTTTGCCAAGTGCGCTGCCACGATAAACATTCGACCGAGGACTTGTTCGTCTTCGTCGGTGACATCATTGACTGTTGGAATCTGCTTTTTCGGAATAATTAGAAAATGAACTGGCGCTTGCGGAGCTATGTCTGCGAATGCCAGTACGCTTTCATCTTCATATACGATGTCCGCGGGAATTTGCTTTTCGATAATCTTGCTGAAAATTGTTTGTTCTGCCACGACTCCTCCTGAAATCGAAGTTGAGTAGTTCACCACAATTGGAGATATCCAATCAGGTTGAAATAATATAAGAACTCGTGATGATGTTTTTGAGTTAGTATCGCTTTTTCTTCAAAATAAATTGGCGATTTGCTTGGTTTTTTAAACGCTGTAAGTGCGGGGCGTTTACATTTATCTGCTTTGGGGTGTCAGCGATTGCCGAGTGACTCGACAGACAGTCACGAAGTGCGCCCGAAACATTACAATACGCAGCGGTGAGTTGTTTTCACAAAACAATATGTTGATCAGGCTTGTCAATGCCTTTGAGGGAATTCAAATTTTCAGCATCAGATGATCTGTCAGTCGAATAAGACTTACGCTTGAGAATTCCTGAACTAAAACACCATAAAACACAACTATATTTTCGTTTTTCACTGAACAAAAGGAGCATCAGATGGACTCATTTCGCAGTTTCCGCATTCACTTAAACGAGGACAAAAGCATATCTGCCGGCTTTGAGGAGATGAGCGTCAACGATCTGACCGACGGTGATGTGATCGTTAAGGTCGAATACTCAACAATTAATTACAAAGACGCATTGGCAGCCACCGGAAAAGGGAGAATTCTAAGGAAGTATCCGCTAAACGGAGGAATTGATCTAGCCGGTCAAGTCGTTTCGTCAAAAGACAGGCGTTACAAAGACGGAGATTCGGTTCTGATATGCGGTTGCGGTCTGTCTGAAGTGCACGATGGTGGATACTCTCAGTACGCACGCGTACCTGGGGATTGCGTGGTACCCATGCCATCGGGTTTGACTGCATTCGAAGCAATGGCATTTGGCACAGCCGGATTCACAGCAGCCATCGCTGTGATACGGATGGAGGATAACGGCCAAATTCCAGATCGCGGCCCAATTCTGGTTACTGGTGCCACAGGTGGTGTAGGCAGTTTTGCTATTAATATGTTTTCGAATCTTGGCTACGAAGTGGTTGCACTTTCCGGCAAAAAACAACACAGCGATTACTTAAAAAGTTTGGGAGCTTCGCAAATAATTGACCGTCATTCGCTGGAGATGGGCGATCGTCCTCTGGAGCGGGCGATGTGGGGAGGAGCGGTCGACAATGTGGGCGGTGACATCCTTGGATGGCTAACGCGCACCGTCAAACCTTGGGGAAACATCGGGTCTGTCGGACTTGCCGGGGGAGTTGGCCTTAAATCAACAGTGATGCCGTTTATCTTAAGGGGTGTGTCTTTGCTTGGTATCAATTCACTTGAGATGCCTTTGGAGGTTCGAGATAAGGCGTGGGAACGAATGTGCTCGGATCTCAAACCTGCCGACATGAATATGATTGTCAAGGACGTTATCGATTTTGATGATCTGCCGGCATCGTTTGATCAGTTTATGGAGGGATCTGTTGTTGGAAGAGTTGTCGTGAAGATCAGCTAGATTTTCCGCTGTCGACTTTCACTGAAGGGTAAGTTAACGATGAGTATTAGGAATGATACGGCACCGTTAGATCCCGGCGAGATCCTCAATGGACCGCGAGGAGTGTAAGTGCGGGTACAGCATTGCGACTGACCAGATACTTTCCGACAAACTTTGATTTTGGCTCAATCTTCAAATGTCTTGACAATTGCGGTGTACTGAAATCGAACATGGCGGTAGGTTGCGGAAAATGCACTGCCTCAGACAGTGATGGGATGGGGAAATTGTCTGTATCCGACTATTGATATAGATTCACCGCTATTTCCTACCGCAACGAAATACGACCAACAGGTGCAATGCTCGACTGTCAGGCAACTTCCGTGATTCAATCGGATTTAAGGTCTTATTTGGATATTCTTAGCAGCTGCGCCAATTCAAACCAGTATTCGCCAAACCAATGGCTATGTGCTCGAGGCGATGTGGAAGGCAATACAAATATCTGAGTATCTCCAATACAGGCAGTTTGTAATCCGTAGGCAAGGCTGTTTTGACGTAGAAATTTTCGCGCCGATGTTTTTCCATTAAAACCGACGAATCGGGGTTGGAACTTTTGGATTTTGGCTTCGAATTCTTTGATTTTGAAATCACTGCTTGCAAGTTCGCTATCGCTGCCGAAGGTGTTTTTTGCAAGATCAGTTAATCCAATGCCAAATTTTCTAACTTCCAGATAGTCTGGAGGAGACAATTGATACGCAGTCAAGCCGGATTGGTGTAGAATTTTCCAGAACTTGTTTGTCGGATACGCATAATATGCTTGGTTCACTGCAGAATATTTTCCGGCCGCGGTGCCGCAAATGACGAGGTCAAGATTCCGGCACAACACGTCCGGAAGTACATATTTATCTTCACTCATCGTATTTTGAAAATTTCGCTGTGGCGACTGCATTGACTGTTCTTATCTTTTATTGAGATCCGGCTCTAATTCATTATGCACTCAGCTATGCCACGGGTAAATATCGTTTGTATGAAGTGGGGGACACTTTATGGCGCACACTATGTCAATCGATTGTACGCGAGTGTCTGGCGAAATTTAAACCGGCCATTTCGTTTCGTGTGCTTTACTGATGACACGTCAGGCATTGTTCAACAGGTGGAGTGTCACCGGTTGACAGATGTTCAGTTTTCTGCTTCAGAAAAAGACCGTCGCTGGCTAAAACTGGGGGTTTTTAAAAATCGCCTTGCTGATTTGCAAGGCTGTTGCCTTTTTCTTGACCTGGATGTTGTAGTCACCGGCAGCTTAAATGAAATGTTCGATTATGCGCCAGGTAAGTTTTGCATCAGTCACGACTGGTGGATGCCACACAAACACTTGCGCGCAAGGCTGTTGAATTCACCGAAGATCGGCAACACATCAGTCTTTCGATTTGAAGCCGGAACACTGGAGCATGTGTTGACGAACTTCGAAAAAAACAGCGAACAGATCATTTCTCAATACTCACTGGAACAGGAATATGTTACCCGAGCAGTTGAAGATCGGATTCAATGGTGGCCTGACGCCTGGGTAAGAAGTTTCAGACGACACTGTCGCCCTGCTTTTCCCTTGAATCTGGTGATGAAACCATCGATTCCAACTGGCGCAAAGATCATCGCTTTTCATGGCTTGCCAAAACTTGATGATGCTGCAGGTGGCTACTTGAGTCGTTATCCACACAAGATATGTCGACCATCACCATGGATCGACAAGCATTGGGCACAATAAAGCAGTTGGTTGTTTCAAGTCGATGTGTTTTGGTTTTAAAAACCTACTGCGTCTGGTTACTTCACTTGAGCTTAAACGTCAAAACAAAGCTTATTGCTGATGCCAAATTTTTTCAATCCACGGCGTCGCTTTGGTGTTGCGATGCGGGCGAAGCGAGCGGTAACCTGACACAGCTTCATGTGGATTGGGATGACCGTGGAATACGACAATTCTGGCATCGGCTGGGTACTGTGACTCGCGAAAGAAATTTAACGGTACCGGTGGAATACAACTCCTTTTGAAACTGACAATCCACCTTTTTGGAAACCACAACGGGGCACCCATCGCTTCGGTTAAATACCGTTGTCCTGAGACTATGCGATAGCGGCTTAAGGCCACGTCTTTTTCTGATCGGAACTTGTCAAGCACATCGCTCGATTGGCCTGCTTCGAACCTGAACACAGAAGAATTGCCCGGCAATCCATGTCGTCTGGATATTCTCTGATGCCAGCGGTCCCAATCCCGAATGATGCATCGAACACCAGGTTTCCAATCGAACAGTTCATCAAGGGCGCCAGTAATCACGATGTCAAGGTCCATATACACCGCAGTTCCGTTAAGGTTTGCTAACCCGTCTTCGAACAGTGCAAGTTTCAGCCATGGAGTTCGCTGCCACGGTTGTGGCACGTCAAGTTGAACCAAAGGCTGAACATCAACTTCACTTCTGATTCCTTTTTGATCGTCGGTAAAACAGACAAATCTGAAGTCGCGATGCAGATTGCGTTTTACACCGCTATAGAGGCGATTGACATATTCAGGACCGTATTTATCGCCCCACTTCAAGGTCAGTATATTGACTGTCATAACGTGTAAACCGATCTGTCGATATGAAGATAAAGCAAGTCTTGTGTGTACCGTGATCTGAACAAATCAATTCGCATGTTAACGAATCCTTGTCAGTCGATCCAGTTGCGCTTGGCCCACGCAGTTGGGCGGCAGAATTTGCGAGGATTCAAGTCAAACCTTCCGTTTATCGCGTCAGTTGGTTTTAACGGTCCATTGAATACCATGACTCTTGCTGACTTTGGCAGGATCGGAGAAACCGCCAAAGACAACGGGTATATCGGTCGGCGATGTTTGAAACTTGCAACCCACTTCGCCGGCCACCAGTTCATCTTATCTCCAAGCGCGTAAGACAGCCAATACTGTTCAAGGCGAAACTGTCGAGTAATCTGCGGATTTTCGTTCAACCGGTCGACGATAAACTGCATTGTATTGGCCTCAAAGCGAAAGACAGATGAATTGCCACTGCGCTGCTTTTTGGTCAGTTTGCGATGAATTTGCTGGCGCACCGGCAGCCATTCTTTGCATATGCAAAATTCTCCTGGCTTGTAGTCAAAGAAACAGTCCATCGAACCGACAATTATCACATCTAGGTCCAAATAAAGGCAAGTTCCCTCAAGGTCGCCGATGCCTTCTTGAAACAAATGCTGTTTCTTGCCGTGGGAGAAATGTGAAATAGCATTTTTGTCAACAGATTCAGGGATAGGATAGGTATCGACTTCGGGGCGAATACCATCGCAATTATCGGTAAAACAGACGAATCTGAATGGTCTTGTCAAGTGGCGATTGACACCGCTGTACAGACGGTTTACGTACTCCGGTCCGTAGCGCTTTCCCCACTTGATCGAAATGATGTTAACCATTATCGCTATGCATCAACAGACAAAATAAGATTCCAAACACAAAACAATTCGTATTCACAATTTGATCTAAGCATCGCCAGAGTGTTTTGCGTAAAGCCATCGTAGAAACAAACTCGCTGCCAACGAAGCAAGTGCTATGAGAACAAATGGCACCGTATAACTTTTGATCACTAAAATTATCGCACCGAAAACCGGTGGAAGGATTGCCACGCCAGCATAAATCACAAATTGTACTCCGCCTGTCCAATTGTGTGATTGCCCAGCCGGTGCCCGGTCAGCTGTTTCGGACAAAAAGACACCATTCCAGCCATGTGTGCTCGCTCCGATTACGAAGGCAAACAAATTCAGTGCTGCAAAATTCCAGTCGCTGGATATAAACAGCATCGCACCGATCGAGATTGTTGAGACGATTCCTATGACTGTAAGCGTGCTCGAGGGAGTCAATAGTTTATCGGCTACACTGCCCCAGGCTACGCGTCCCAAAATGCCGCCGATATTGACTGTTAAAAAGCATATGCCGGCTTCGATAAGTGTAAAGCCGCGTTCGACGAGAAAGACGACAAAGAAACTGCCGACACAGATCTGAACTCCGGCATAGGTGAATCCAACCATGGAATATCCGCGCAGCAGTGGTATTTTCATGATTTGAAAAACTGGAGCAAGAATCGAAGTAAATGACCATTCAAGCCGTTGTGCAGTGCGTAAATGAATGTATTTTTTGTTTAATCGCTGCAGAATCAGTATTGAGATCACGCCAAGCACGGCCACTGCAACAATCCCTGCTTGCCAATTCCACCAGGCAGCAGCAAATGGCACCAGCAATGAAGCGGCCGCGCCTCCGACGGTTACTCCTGACTGCTTGATTGAAAACATCACTGCTCTGTTGCTAGAGTGTGTCACTTCGAGCAAAACAGGTGCATTGGCAGGGTTAATCGGACCGTATGCCACTCCGAGGCAAAGCGCACACAATACTGCCGTCAGCGGTGATGAGAACGTAAACAGCAACAGACCGAGTATGGCAAAGACACCTGTGAACTGCAAAACCCTAATCGGCCCAAACCGAGCTACAAACCCGGTGCAGAAACTTCCGGTGAACATCGACACGAAATACACCAGTCCACTAAAAAACCCAACATAGGTTGCGTTTATTCCGATATCAGCTGCAGAATCCGGTGCGCTTACAGCAACTGCGAGGATTGATGAACTGCCAACCGCCATCGTCAGCATCATCGCCAGCGTTGTGCCCATGGCACCGGAAAAAATATGCATCAGTGAGCTCAGGTGCAGATTGGTTGGAAAAGCAATTCTTCTGCCAGGCAATAAAGCGAGCTTAACAGCCGAGCTGTTCGGCCAGGTCGATAAAGTCTTCAGCGACAATATCGAAGTTTGCTTCGGCAACCAGATCGGTTTTTTGTTCAGAACCGTGTTCGAGGGGGCGTGCAACAAATGCGGTTTGGAGCCCGCACTTCGAAGCGGCTATCAAATCAGAATTATGAGCAGCCGCAAGCATGCACTCACCGGGTTCGAGACTGAGCATTTGCGCGGACTTAAGGTAGGATTGTCTTTGCGGTTTATAGTGGCCAACCACTTCTGCACCCAAGACCATATCCCATGGAAGAGCCGCATTCTTTGCCATATTAATGATGAGTGAAACATTGCCGTTAGACAAAGTCGCAATGATGTATTTAGTCTTTAGCCGAGTCAGTCCGGTTACCGAATCCGGCCATGGGGCAAGTCGATGCCAGGCAAAATTGAGATGTTGCTTTACCTCGGTCGACAAGGTATCGATGCCAAGGTCATCAAGAAGCTCGTTTAAGTTCTCGTAGTGCAGATCATCGAGCTTTGTCCACGGCCGCAAACCGCTTCGCACTTTTTCCATTGCCGGCTGGTATTTGGCACGCCAACGGTCAGCGAATTGTTCGCCATCAATATCGTGCAATTCTCGGATCGAGCGCACTTCATTTGCAATAGAGTTTCGCCAATCCACTACGGTTCCAAACACATCAAACAGTACTGCTTGAATCGGTTTATTTTGAGGACTTACATACATAACCTGACGAAATCAAGCAACATTTCCTATTGGCGATTCATCGCTGCGGCAAGCGTGCAGCATTTGCTTGCATGTAGCAAGGAATTCACTCCGAAACAAACCAAGTTGCGTCCGCACACTGACAAAGCAGTTTAGCTTTGTTGTGGACAAAGGAAGACGGACAGCAACTAATACTTCGGTAAGGCATAAAATGTATTGTAATCTGTTGTTATCATGAGCAAAAGAAATTCTTGTAACGAAGGTATACCTTACGCACTACTATTGGCGATACCTTGCTTCGGGAATTGACAATGTAAGAACACCTCAGCCATAAATGACCACACAGATAAATATCTTATAATTTTTTTCATCGGGCGATTAGCTCAGTGGGAGAGCGCCGCCTTCACACGGCGGAGGTCACTGGTTCAAGTCCAGTATCGCCCACCACATCTGGTGGATAAACCGCCACAGGCACAAATTCGTGAAGAAAATCCCGTCTACTCGCCATTGTGATTCTGTCCACACTGTTTGACAATCACATGCAAGTTCGAAGCGCAGATGCCGCTGTCGATTTGAAAAAAGACACCAGCCTCATGAACTTAAGCAGTGACGACAATTTCTCAGACTTCAATTGTGCAAAATGAACGTGAACATACCACCGGGCAGTGACAATACCGCATTGAAAATATTCGAACGCTGTAAACACATTGCGCGCACACTTAAGTTGTAAAGGGATTTTTCCAAAACTCAACTTTCAGCGTGTCAGAAAATTTATAAAACGCTCTATTGAACTCATCGAACTTCAAGTCAATGAAACGAGCACTGATCTTCGCACCAGTTAGGAACAAGTTGATATGCAAATTGCTTTAATCATGCTGGATCGACGATTCGGCGGGATACAAAAAGTGTTCGTCAATTATTCGATCGAGTTATACAAAAGGAATTATCCGGTTCTTTGCGTGATTCGCGAAAATGCATTGGTGGCAGACTTGCTGCGACAAAACGATGTCAACTCAATCAGTGAACTGAAAAATCGAACCGGATTTTACGATTCCCTTGCGATTCGGGATTTGAAACGAAAACTGACGCAATTTTTTTCTAACGATAATCCATGTTTTATTCTGACCTTCGACTCCCGTTCCACCTATTTTGCTGGCAAAGCAAGGTCGAATCAATTCAATTGGAAGATCGTCGCCTCACTTCCAAATTCAGTTAATTTTAAATACTACAAGTTCGCCGATGTTCTGGTTCCATCGACCAAAGACATGGCCAAAGCAACTTACCACAAAAACCTGGTCAATCCGAATTTCTCTGATGTCATTCCGCTTTTTTGTCGAGTGAAACCGGCGAAGAGCGCACCAAAGCTCACGGAGATAGTGAATCTGGCGTGCGCCGGACGGTTTGTCAGCAAAAAAGGATTCGACGTTTTACTCGAAGCGATAAGTATTCTAAAAAAAGACTATCCGCAAATTTTCCTGCGAATTGCCGGAGACGGACCTGAACAAAAACGATTGATGCAACTTTGCAGTCAACTCGAACTCGAAGAGACGGTTGAATTTTTAGGGTATCACAATGATGTGCCGGAATTGATCAACTCTTCAGATTTACTCGTTGTTCCATCAGCCATTGAACCTTTTGGCATTATTTTTCTCGAAGGTATGGCAACCGGCACTGCCATCGTCACAACCCGAAGCAGTGGCGCGATGAACACTTTGGATGAAACTACAGCAGTATTTGCAGACATTGGATCCCCGAAGTCTTTGGCGGATGCGATTTCGTATGTTATTGAAAACCCTGATTGTGCAAATACCCGCGCTGCAAAAGCACTGGAAGAATTTAAGCGACACTACACGCCGGACGCTGTAATCTCAAAAATGATCGAACTGCTAAAGAACACGTCCTGAATCCGGCGCGTTCAATAGCTGCGCCATACAATCGAATTTAAACACCTGGATTTTTCGATGTAGTGCGCACATTGAGGTAGTTGCCGATCAAGATAGCACTTGCCCCAATAACAGTAGCCAACTCAATTTGCTCGTTGTACAACAGCGCACCAGCAATTGCAATCATGGGCAGCCGCAAGTATTCCAGAGGTACAACAACGATCACCTCAGCCAACAGGAATGCCCGAGCCATGCAGTAGTGAGCTGTCATTACTCCAGCGGTGATTACAGTAATGAGAAAACAATTCCAAAGACTGGGCAATTCAAGTGTCCCGGCAGAGAACAGCAAAGTGGCTGATATAGGAAACTGAAGAAATGCCATGTAAAACAAAATGCAAAGCGGTGACTCTGTACCGGTTAACTTGCGAGTAGCCAACATTGAACCGGCAAAACCCATCGCACCGATTAACATCACTATCGAGCCTAGTTCAACATTCAGGTCAAAGGGCTGAACGATGATCAAAATTCCAACGAAGCCTATCGCAATGTAGATGCATCTTTGAAAGGTGAGTTTTTCTCCCAAAACCAATGGCGCCAACAACGCAACCCAGATCGGAACCGTGAACTCCAAGGCGAAAACGTGAGCCAGCGGGATTACAGCGATTGCAAAAAACCAGCCAAACTGACCTACAAAATGAATGCAGTTGCGAACGATGTGTGTCCCAAGACGCTTGGTGCGGACCTGAGAAAATCCGCGTTTTGACATTGCAACCAATAGTGTTGTTAGCGTAACCGCGGCTATGGAACGCATAAACAAGATGGAAGGAGTGTCGTGGAAAAATGAAACCTCTCGAGTGGCGATAGCAACAACGCTATAGGCAAACAAGGTGCCAGACATCCATACAAAAGCTTTTTTTACGTGCATGTTGGCGACGAAAGCAATATGCTCAATATCGTGATTCGCAGTTGACCGGCGAACTGGGAATACGGTCAGGTGGTTATGATGGTTTTCAGGAGGTATTGCAACCGAATTGATTGGGTTGCAATATATCTGGCACTGACAAAAAAACAGATGAAGTTAGGCAATTTGTTCGCGCAATTTGCTATCTGCCTAATAATCTATGGTCGCTTGAAGGCCTGGAACGACAACAGAAGACGAAACGTGAAAAACCGCGTTCAATGCAAATTGCGTATTTGTATTGGAATTGTGATCGGGGTTGTATCGGTAGGTTAAAGTAGATAATTCCTGATCAACTTCATACGCCACTGTATCTACGTTGACCTGATTGGGCAAGCCAGAAGTTCTAATTGCCTGCCAAGTGGTGTGGTCAACAACAAACTGGGCAGAAAATATCTGCGCGCTGCCAAGACTCATTAGTGGATTGGCGGGATCTTGTGTATCGGCTCGAATGTTCATTCCAGGCACCACATTGTGGTCCAGTACAACTGCGTCAAATGGCGCTACAATCTTCAGCATTCGTAATTTGTTTTCGGAAATTTGCAATTGCGAGCGGGCCGCAGTCAATTGAGCTTGCAGGACTTTTATCTCATTTTCTGCATTCTCATAAGCCAATAACGACAACGAGCCTCGATCAAACATTTCTGCTTGCCGGTCGAATTTTGCTCGGCTGGATTCATACTCAATTGAAAGGCGTTGAATATTTGTTTTGTGGACTTTTACTTCGGCTGTCTGAGCGGTGGAATCCATTTCAATCAGGACAGTCCCTTTTTCGACTGTATCGCCGGGTTGCGCATAAACATCGGCAACTTGACCGTCATATAACAGCACAACGGGAAAGTATTTATGGTGTTCGACAAAACCAGATAACTGCTGTGCATGGGCATGAACCACAAACAGCAAAAGGCTTGTCGCAAGCGCTAGAATTCTGATTACTTTGGTCATTTTTTTTACGTTTGCAGTTTGATCTAAGTGGCTGAACAAATGGTCTATACCATGAATTTTACCCCATACATTTTAAACAACCGCAACAATTCCAAGTCTATCCCATTGTATTGAAATCAAGATTTACTGCCTGCAGCACTGATGGAATTCATGCCACTGCGGCTGCGGTGCGCTTATTTACCGGACAAATTCAGGGATTGAAACACAAGTATGAAGTGTGTGGGTTGAAATGTGTAGGCTCGACATTCTCCACCCATAGCACCTTGAGAAGGATCGCAACGCCTTTTATGCAGTGTTGATTCAGCTGCGAACATTGCCATAAATGGAACTGTATTACGTCTCCGGTTGGGCAGTCAAAATCTTCGAATCCTAACGGCGGGCAGTTTTTTATAAAATATGCCCATCAAAGGTAGATTACTGAGGCACCAATATGGAAGCCTTGGTTTATACCCTATTCAATAAAGGAGGAGTTGTGGAGTGATCGCAATGAAGCGTTTCAGAAATGACAACGACAATCGGCTGGATTGATGGACTTAGTGGTCAATCAAGATTCGAGAATGTGCGGGCCACCGCCGGCAAACTTTCGCTGTGTCCAAGAACGCTACGTAGTACGTGGTGGGGCACTGATAGTACTTCCAGCACTTGCCGGCGATGAGGTCAGTATTGTCGACCCGGAAGGTTTGCAATGCTGTCATGTTGCAGCATTTGATTCCAAAGGTAAATGTTGCACGGGTCAGTTCTCTGCGTTCACACCATGCAATAGCAGCGCACTTGCCGGTATGCTTGCGAAAGCTTCGGCTGACGCTCGCGGCATAAGATCAAAGTTCAAAGTTCATAATATTGATCTGCCCAAAGCGGAGTGCGCTGCATTTCTTGACGGGCAAACACCCGCTAACTCCAGTGTTGTTTTGCATTGCCAGGTTGACTGTATATTGGTCATTGGAGCACCTGGCGAAGATATGCATGTCGACGGACATAACCCGCCCACTGACCTGATCGTGCATGTCAATCGTAATAGCCCGAATGCTGCCAATTCCCATTCCTTGCCCGACCCGATAGCTGATCCTTTGCAGGACTTTACGGTCAAAGCTGCAACCGCAACGAGTTATGAGGTTAAAGCCGGTCAATACATTCAGGTCCTTGATATTGAAGGAAAACAATGTTCAGACTTTCAGAGTTTTGATATACATCAGCTTAACAATGGAGTTGAACGTTGTCTGGATGCAACAGCCACTCGCACAATGGTAGGGGCAGCCTATCCTCGTCCCGGGCTGGCGTCGAAGTTTTTTGATGTGGATATGGAACCTTTGATTGAAGTGTTGCAGGATACCTGTGGACGCCATGACAGTTTTGGTTTTGCGTGCACCGCGAAGTACTATGACGAGGCAGGCTATCCCGGACACGTTAACTGCTCGGACAATTTTAACTTCGCATTGCACGAGTATCCTATCGTACCGCGCAAAGGGTGGATGGCAATCAACTTATTTTTTAATACTTTTTTTGACGATCACTTCCAACTGTATCTGGATGAACCGTGGTCTCGCCCCGGTGACTTTATATTAATGCGTGCTCTAAGAGATATGGTTTGTGTTTCATCTTCATGCCCTGACGATATTGACGCTGCCAACGCTTGGAATCCAACTGATATCCAAGTTCGCGTTTATGACCAAAAAGAAATATTTAAAAAATCGATAGCATTCCGAAAAACGCCCGAGGCCGAGCCAAAAATGACATCAGAAACTGGATTTCACCCTGAAACATCAAAACTTACCAGAGACTTCGTTGAATACGAAGGATATTGGTTGGCAAATTCGTACACCAACCTAGGCGCAATCGCTGAATACTGGGCTTGTCGTCAAGCAGTTGCAGTGATTGATCTTTCACCACTTCGAAAATATGAAGTGGTAGGACCGGATTCAGAACTGCTGCTGCAAACTTGCGTAACGCGAGATGTCAAGAAAATTTCTGTTGGTCAAGTGACCTACACAGCGATGTGCAATGAGTCGGGTGGGATGATAGATGACGGCACAGTTTTTCGGTTGAGTAAAGATAACTTTCGTTGGGTTGGCGGCAGTGACAATTCCGGCTTGTGGCTTCGTCAGCAAGCACAAGAACGTGGTTTAAAAGCCTGGGTGAAAAGTTCAACAGAAGAGCTTTCAAACATACAGGTACAGGGACCGAAAAGCCGCGATGTTCTTAAACAGCTTGTTTGGACGCGTGCGGATCAGGCTTCAATTGAGGAACTTGGATGGTTTCGGTTTTCGATCGCGCGCATGCTGGATTCGTCGGGAATACCAATTGTAGTTTCGCGAACAGGCTACACCGGCGAGTTGGGGTATGAAATTTTCTGCCATCCTAAAGATGCTGCTGAGGTGTGGCGAATTATTCAAGACCAAGATGTTTGCGATGTCAAGCCGATGGGCCTTGAAGCTCTTGATTTGCTGCGGGTCGAAGCAGGGCTGATTTTTGCCGGATATGAATTTTGCGAGCAAACCGACCCGTTTGAGGCTGGAATTGGATTTACGGTTCCACTTCAATCCAAGCCAGACGACTTCATTGGCCGCGAAGCACTTAACAAGCGCAAGGCTGCTCCTCAGAGAAAATTGGTGGGCCTAGAATTGACTGGACGTGAAGTTGCTGTGCACGGAGACGGTGCTTATATTGGGCGCCAAAAGGTCGGAGAGGTAACAAGTTCAACAATATCACCAGTACTTGGCAAAACAATTGCACTTTGTCGAATGAATATTGAATACTGTGGTGATGGAACCGAGGTGGAGATCGGAAAACTGGATCAACATCAAAAACGAATACCGGCTGTTGTGGTCCCATTTCCTCATTTCGATCCGAACAAGTCCCGTGTTCGTGGACATTATTCGGATACTGCTGTCACGTCATAACGCGAAGTTTTGATAATTCATTTGTGTTGAAAAATCTGGCATATTTTGCCGTGATTCAACAAATGGCCCAATGGTCGTGCAATAGCAACAGTCTCGCATTGGTGCAACCTCTTTATGAAAGGTTCTTGCCAAAGCACTCCAAGTAAAAACCTGTTCATTGTGTTTAATTTACAGGCTAATTGACACCAAGGCAAGTTCCTTCATACGGTTCACTGAGGAGGCACTGGTTTCCTTTGCGGCAGCGCTGCGGTTAAACGAATTACGCAATCAGCGATTATGATTTGGATGAAGAACGTGTTACCTAAATTCCAAGATAAGCGGTTTTAACGTGTTCATCGTTCACGAGATTCCTCGCTTTACCACTCATTGTGATTCTTCCGTTTTCGAGAACATAACCATACTCTACGAGCTTAAGCGCTAAATCGGCATTTTGTTCAACCAAGATAATCGTCACTCCAGATTTGTTGATTTGCTGGAGAATTTCCCCGATTTCCTGGACAATCAGTGGAGCAAGCCCAAGTGAAGGTTCGTCAAGGAGGAGAATTTTGGGGCGAGACATCAAAGCTCTGCCAATGGAAAGCATCTGCTGCTCACCTCCGCTAAGTGTCCTGGCTTGCTGATTTTGCCTTTCTTTAAGAATCGGAAAGTGATGGAATATTTCCTCAAGATCATTGTTTATCTTTTTCTGATCGCTATAGATAAACGCACCGAGATGTAAGTTTTCTAACACGGATAAGTCTTTGAATATACGCCGCCCTTCCGGGACATGTGCAATACCCATTTTCAGTAGCCTGTCGGCTGGCAAGTGGTCAATTCTTTGTCCATCCAAAGTGATGGATCCGCCGCTTGGGTGAACCAGACCTGATATTGCTCTTAAAGTTGTGCTCTTTCCCGCTCCATTCGATCCGATCAATGTGATGAATGCGCGATTGGCAACATCGAAACTAATGCCTTTAAGCGCTGCTACGTTCTTGTAGTTGACTTGAAGATCAGATACTGTCAGATTCATGAGGCTTTGTGGTTATTACTTGGCAAAAAAGCTGTTGGTTAGTCGAAACAAATCTATTTATTCTTAATCACTGAATGCAAGGTAAAACTGAATTTTTCAGAGATATTCCGTTCGTTAAAACATGTTGATGCTTCCCGCCGCATCTCGAATTGCCTGCAATCGATAAGGTTGTTATAGGCTGCAGTCCACTTACCACAATTGAGCTCGCACTCAAGGGCAAAGCAGCGAACGTCCTGAGAAACAACGGACAAAATTGCCGAAAATCAATGCTGGATTATAACGAAAGGACATCGAACAAATATTAACCTGGTACGAATTCACGAATTGCTGGTTTACCAAAACCTAAGCAGAAACTCCAATCAAACTTGCTGGACATGTTCGCTGTTGCATCTGATTTGAATCCCCGAAACAACACCGGCTCATCGACTTTCGTCACACTGAAAACTCTGCGGCGCATCTGAGGTTCTTAGTAAATGCTGAACGGAAAATATTTGGCATTAATCTGCTCGTAGGTTCCGTCTCCAAGGATGGCCTTAATTGCGTGATTGAGGTTGCGACGCAGCTGTTCTTCACCTTTGCGCACTGCAATGCCAATGCCTTCGTCGATGTGGTAACTGTCCCCGATAAAAGTGCTGTGGGCGCCTTGAGGTGATTGAAGCCAGTTCCAGAATCCGAGACCATCGCCAAATATTGCATCCACCTCACCGTCGGTCAAAGCCTGAAAACTAGCACCCTGGTCGGTGTAGTACTGAATTTTGACGACTTCAGACAGATTGGCTTCCAGCCAATCGGATGAGACCGTTCCGGGAGCTACACCAATCGTACTGCCTTGGGGATTTTCCGGATTGAAAGACGAACTCTTGAGCGCTACGAATCGTACGATGTTGCTGTAGTAGCGATCTGTAAAATCAACCCGCTTCCGGCGACTTTCGGTGATCGACATGCTGGAAACAATTGCATCGAATAAACCGGTTCGCAGCATGGGAATCAGTGCTTTCCACTCTTGCTGAACCAACTCGCATTCCACCTGCATTTTGACGCAAAGAGCCAGTGCGATATCAATGTCAAACCCCTGAAGTTGACCTTGGTCGTCGATTTCACTAAACGGTGGATAGTTTGGATCAACTCCAATCCGAATGGTTGATGGAGACGTTTCGGAACCATAAAGAGGGCAAAGCGATAGAAACAAGAATGCCAGTGTCGCTGTCAATAAACGCATAATCACTCCTAAATTGTGTCTTTCAGGTCATAGTTGGCGGTACGCAACGATTGACGAAATCGGTTGAATCTTGTAGGGCATTATAGGCAACGGTTGCAATCCGCAATAAGACTGAAGGATTTCGGAACCAGGCAAAATTATTCTTTTCTTGGTTCACTGGTGGTTCAATCCAAAACCCACTTGAACTTGAATAGCGACTCTATGGTTGTCAAAATTGAAATAAACCGATTGGGCAAGACAATCGACCGCAGTTGCAGTTATATTGCGCTTGCTCAACAAAGCGGACTAAGCGGACTAAGCGGATTTGTAGCGTTTGCGGATACGCTTATGGTGTCTTGAAAGCCTGAACACGGCAATGGGCAAATTGGGGATAATCAGTCCAGCTTCAGACGTGATTTATATGTTCTCGCACAATTAGCGAGACAATGAAATCACCCTGTCACTGAGTGTTTTAAACTCTCCAGCCTTTCGCAACGAGTTTTCATCTCTTGCACGATCGATTCGTTGGTTGCCAGTCGATCCCTTTCTCGTTCAACTATATCCGAAGGCGCATTTAACCTGAATTTGTCGTTGTTTAGTTTGGCTTGTGAACCGCGGATCAGTTTCATTTGATCTTCGATTTGCGCTTTGAGCCGGACAATTTGATCTTCTAAGTTATTGATATCACCAACCGGTAAAAACACTCTCAGACCACCGACTAATATGGAAACGAATTTTGAATCGGTACCGCTTTGTTTATCTCTAAGTGCTCCGATCGATTCAAGCTTTGCCAGCTGACGAATTACTTCTCCATTTTCACTGAGACATGATCGAGTGAATTCATCGTCATTTTCATAATAGACTGCTATCCGTTGGCCTGGGCTGATATTGATTTCATTTCGCATATTGCGAATACCTGAAACAAGTTGTTTTATCCACTCAACTTCATCAACAGCAACTGTATCAATAAACTCGCTATAGCTATCGGCATAGCGCTGAATCATAATTGAATCGCTTTGATTATCTGCTTGAATTTTTCGCCATAGTTCTTCAGTGATAAATGGCATAAATGGATGGAGTAACCGCAGTGAGGCTTCAAGCACCATCGACAGTGTTCGTTGCAAAGAAACGACTTGCTGTTGATCAGTCGAATCTGACCTGAACTTGATCTTTGCAAATTCGATATACCATGCACAATATTCGTCCCAGACAAATTCGTAAATTGTCTTAGATGCAATATCGAAACGGTAGACTTTAATCGCCTCCTCAACTTGCCGGATAGTTGTCGCTAATTTCGCAACAACCCATTTTTCGTAGTTCGTTGCCGGATCGAAACTCTCGACGGTATATGGCGCAGTGCCAGCGGTGTTCATCAGAACATATCGAGCGGCGTTCCATAGTTTGTTGCAAAAGTTTCTGTATCCCCCTATTTGACCCAAGTCGAATCTTATGTCCCGGCCCTGAGTTGCGAGTCTTGCAAACGTAAATCTAAGCGAATCGGTGCCGTATGCGGGAATGCCATTTGGAAATTGTTTCCGCGTGGCTTTCTCGATGTTCGGAGTGAGATCCGGCTGCATCAAACCGGCGGTGCGCTTGGCAATCAGCGATTCGAGGTCTATTCCATCAATCAGATCCAGAGGATCGAGAATATTGCCTTTCGACTTGGACATTTTTTGCCCTTCCGAATCCCTCACCAAGCCATGGATATAAACCTCATGAAACGGAATATCACCGGCAAACTTAAGCCCAAACATAATCATGCGAGCCACCCAGAAGAAAATAATATCAAAACCCGTCACCAACACATTTGTAGGGTAATACCGCTTGTATTGTTCAGTTTTAACAGGCCATCCCAAAGTGGAAAAAGGCCACAATGCAGAAGAAAACCAGGTATCGAGAACATCTTCATCCTGCCGCAGTACGAAGTCGTCTGACTGATGCAGTTTTTCAGCTTGTTGATAAGCTTCAGATTCACTTCTCGCTACGAACACATTGCCTTTGTCATCATACCAGGCAGGAATGCGATGACCCCACCATATCTGCCTGGAAATACACCAGTCTTCAATGTTTTCCATCCAGTCGAAGTACGTGTTCTCCCAATTCTTAGGGACAAACTTGATGTGCCCGTCGCGAACCGCATCGATTGCCGGTTCTGCCAGCGGCTGTACACGAACAAACCATTGATCAGTCAAATAAGGTTCGATGATCTCCCCGGTGCGATCACCTCTGGGAACCTTGTATCGATGCTCTTGAATCTTTTCAACCAGTCCAAGATCTTGGAGGTCTTTAACAATCTTGGCTCTCGCATCAAATCTCGACAGACCGTGGTAGCTGCTGCCGGGAAGGTCGATATCACCGTGGGCAGTCATCATGTTAATCACGTCCAGATTCTGTCTTTGGCCGACAGCAAAGTCATTGAAATCATGTCCAGGCGTGATTTTTACGCAGCCGGTGCCGAATTGCGGGTCAACGTAGGAGTCTGCAACAATCGGTATTTGCCGATTTACCAATGGAAGGTCAACAGCCTTGCCTACGAGACTTGCGTATCTTTCGTCATCCGGATGGACTGCAACAGCCGTGTCGCCCAACATAGTCTCCGGTCGAGTTGTTGCAATAATAACATGGCCCGAACCGTCGCAGATCGGATAACGAAAATGCCACAGGTAACCATCTTCTTCTGTGGAAATCACTTCCAGATCTGAAATTGCAGTGAGCAATACCGGATCCCAGTTAACCAGTCTTTTACCACGATAAATGAGTCCTTGTTCGTAGAGTGAGACGAACACTTCCTGGACAGCGGCCGATAGATTCTCATCCATCGTAAATCTCTCTTGTGACCAATCCACAGATGAGCCAAGTCGGCGCAACTGATTGGTTATGGTGCCGCCTGACTGGGCTTTCCACTTCCATACTTCATCAATAAACTGATCCCGTCCGAAGTCTTTTCGAGATTTGCCTTTCGCCTGGAGCAGTCTTTCAACAACCATCTGGGTGGCTATGCCAGCGTGGTCGGTACCAACTTGCCACAGCGTATCGTGCCCTTTCATCCTGTTATAACGAATCAAAGCGTCCATTAGCGTGCATTGAAACGCATGACCCATATGCAAAGAGCCCGTCACATTCGGCGGCGGAATCATAATGCAATATGGAGAACCTTCGCCACTTGGCGAAAAATACCCGTTTTTCTCCCATCTTTCATAAACACCCTTTTCGAGTGACTGCGGGTCGTACACACTGGGAAATTTTTCAGAACTCATGCTAACTGAATATCGTTGGGACGATGAAGTGGAAAATCAATCAAATTCAGGCAAAGTGGCAAGCAGCCATTGGCTCTAGACAGTTTATCCGTACGCCATAATCGTTGGGGTGCTGTGCCTGTCATTCAATATAGTGAACAGTCGGTTCGGTACCTGTCATTGAAAGATACTGTTGAAACTTTAGGTTTGAGATTTCCTTTTCGCTGTGCCCGAAAGACACCGGTTCCATAATGCGTTGAAATTGTGAAAAATACTCAGGCACATCGCTTCGTATTGATACAAGAACGTCGCGAAACTGTTCGGTCGGTTGAATACTGCCAATGCAGACTGGAAATTTTTCGACATCGATTGTTTGACCCTCAGCATACTGCACATGGGGAACAAAACTATTCGCTGCAAACGACCACAGCATTTCGTCAATTTTTTTTGATTGTTCGTCGTTCTCTGTGCAAAGATACACCACCCGCCCCTTTGTATAAGCAGTATTTACCAGATTGCAGGCCAACCTTAGTTTTCCGCCTGGCTGAAACTGTTTGAGATAGTAAAAAACGACCGTCACTGGTTGCCGGCTCTCAAATTCCAAGTGATCGAAGACAAGTTAATTGCAATGACTCAGAACGAACTGAACCAATAAGGGTACAGGTCTTCCTGTAGCACCTTTTTGTTTTCCACTGTGCCACGCTGTACCCGCAATATCCAGGTGTGCCCACCTGTATTTCTTTGTGAACCGAGACAAAAAGCAAGCCGCAGTGACAGCTCCGGCATCTCGCCCGCCAATATTCGCTACATCCGCGAAATTACTGTCCAGCTGTGACTGGTATTCGTCCCATACAGGCATCGGCCAAACTTTGTCCTCACTGATTTGACCTGCTTCAACCAGTTGGTCTTTGAGCTCATCATTATTGCTGAATAAACCGCTTGGATGTTTGCCCAATGCAATGACACATGCGCCAGTTAAAGTGGCAGCATCAATAACAACCGAGGGTTTGTATTTATCGATGTAGGTCAGCGTGTCACACAGTATCAATCGACCCTCAGCATCGGTATTTAGCACCTCAATTGTGATGCCTGCCATACTTGTCACGATATCTCCGGGTTTATTTGCTGCACCATCAGGCAGGTTTTCGCTACTTGCAACTGCACCGATTACATTGACAGGGAGTTTCAACGCAGCGATTGTGTGCATTGCGCCGATCACCCCTGCTCCACCGCACATGTCAAATTTCATTTCATCCATTGCACCGGCAGGTTTTATTGATATGCCTCCGGCGTCAAAGGTCAGGCCTTTGCCGACAAGTGCAATCGGTTGCGAGTTGTCCTGGGCACCGCGGTAGTGCATCAATATCAACTTTGCAGGCTCTCGACTGCCTCTGGATACAGACAAAAGAGCACCCATACCAAGTTCGCTCATTTGTTCTTCTTCAAGAACATCTACAGTTAGATTCTCGTGAGTTTCCAATTTCTTCGCGCTATCTGCCAAATACGTCGGAGTACAGACATTTCCGGGCAAGTTGCCTAAATCACGGGCCAAACTGACACCTTCATTTACAGCTTTGCCAATTTTTATTCCCTGTCTCAAGTGGTTCAGATCAGAAGAATTTTGCGCAGATATCTGAACTTTCCATGACTTTCGCCTTTTCTTCGATGACTTTTTCATCTGATCAAATTTGTAGAAAGCTTGTCCTAAAGTTTCAACAAGTCTGCGGGCGATCCACGAAATATCCCGATCTGCCAGTTCCAAATCATCGAGAAAATAAGTGACACTGTCGGCAGTTGCAGATTTAAGGGCTCCTGCGACACCGTCGATGGTTTTCTTAAACGCAGTAGTATCGAACTTTTTCCTTGGTCCGTAGCGAACCAGAAGCACTCTTTTTGCTTTTAAGGCGCTTACAGAATTCAGGCAGACGCAGCTTCCTGGATCTTTTTTCAGATCGCCATGCGCGATGACTTGTGTCAACGCACCGTCTGTCAACTTGTCCGTTTGTTGCGCCGACAATGTAAAATCTTTATCGTCATACACTCCGACAACGATATAACCTGAACTGCAAGTCGCTACCGTTGTCCGATTGGATGTAAACTGAACTGACATTTTTAAATCAGGACCTCGCTTTAGGGCATGTTTGAGAATTGATAATATGGAAATATGGTGCAAGATTGTACCAGAACAGATGTCGAAATAACTGCCATACAAGGTGTCAATTGACTATAAATTCACTGACATTTCTAATACACAGTTAACAATCCGCAACCCGTGCGAATATTCGAAAAAAGACTTATCTGGGAAACCGCCGTTAACGGCGCAGCTGTTATTTTTGTAACAGTCGGCATTTTTACAGTTGTAAAGATGCTTGGTCTGTTGCGCCGCGCTGTTCAAGGTCATTTGCCAACTGATGGAATCGACTTGATTCTTATTTTGAAGCTGATGACATTTCTTGATGCAATAATCACTCCGGCAATTTTTATCTCAATCCTTTTGGTGCTTATTCGCTGGAACAAGGACAATGAGATCACAATATATGCGACCGCTGGCATTGGACCGACAAACTATTTATTCCCATCTTTGATCGTCGCGGTATTGGCAACAAGCATAGTTGGTGCACTGGCATTGTGGCTGTCTCCTGTAGCGGAACGGATATACGCACACGAACTGAACAAGTTTCGTCAAAGTGTTGAAATTACGCCATTCAAAGAGGGACACTTCAGGGTAATTGATGACGGACAAAATGTTGTTTATTTCAGCAACCGGTCCGCAGACGAATACGATCCGGTTCGTTTGTTCTATGTTTCATCAGATGATGACGTGCGCGAGGTCACTGTGGCCAAACACGGTTCTTTTGCATTTGATTCACAGATCGATGCCAATCGGCTAAAGGTCAAAGAAGGCACTCGGTACAGATTCTCACTTAATTCTTCGGACTTTCAGGTCACTGAGTTTGCATCATACGAAGAAATCATTCCTCTTTCGCAGCCTAATACTGAAAACATGCCGGTTCGGGCAAAGTCAACTGCAGAGTTGATTGAATCAGGCAGCGCGCGCGATATTGCCGAATTGCAATGGCGCATTTCCAAAGCTGTTACGATGTTTGTTGTTGTTTTTCTCGCCTTCGGTCTTGGCAGTTCCAAATTCAGCTCAAAAACCAGTATCAACTTGATAGGAGCACTGTTTGTTTACTTTATTTACAGTGGCACACTTGGTTTTGTTACCGACCTGAGCAGAAAGTCAGTAGACGGCTCAGGATACCTTTTATGGGCTACGCACATCTTCGCGTTAGGTGCAGTCGCATGGATGATGGTTCGAACTGAAATTAACCGCCGACTGACAAGTTTCAATTTATTTTCACCGCGTTCATAAACGTTCAAATGAAGATAGCACTTGTAGACCGAATCATCAGACAAGAAGTCGCCGGAAGATCCCTCGTTACTGCCATTTGGCTGGTGTCGGTTTATCTTTTTCTTGCTTTTTTGGAATTAGCCGAAGATGCCAATCTGGAAAATCAGTTTGCACTGATCATACAAATTCTCATTTTGTCAATTCCGAAAATGATTTACGAGCTATCTCCTATGATTTTTCTGATCGGTGCGATGTTGGCACTGATGACTCTTTCCAGAAGTTTCGAACTGTTGGCGATGCAGGCAGGAGGCATATCAAAAAAACGCATTACAGGATCCATTGTTGGAACATCACTGGTGTTTGCTGTACTGGTTCTTGCTTGGGGAGAATTGATTGTCCCTTTTTGCGAGTCATTAAGGTCGTCACTGACAGCGCGAGAAAACGAGTTAGAGTTATCACGTGCTTCCAGTACTGTGACCTGGATTCGCGACGACAACAAATTCATGTATGTAGAAGGAAACTTTGAAGGCACTCAACAGTATCGCACACACATCTATCAATTCGATGAAAACGGTAAATTCGAAAAACAGACTGAATCTGCATTGGGTCAATTCGACGATGATTCTGATCAGCTGTTTTTGTATCACGTCGAAGAGACGAATCTGATTGACGGAGTATTAAAACCAACCAATAATCAACAACTGTCTTTTCCTGTCCGGCTCAATCAAAATGTTGTACGCTCGCAACACCGAGATCCGGCAGAGTTGAATTTAATCGAACTGTATCAAACAATCAGTTATTTGAGGAAAAACGGACTGAACGCGGAGATGCTGGACCTGTCGTTTTGGAACCGCTTCGTGATCCCTCTTTCTATCATTGTCATGGCTGCTTTTGCAATGCTGTTCAACTCCAAGAGCAGCCGAAGCGTCAATCGTGGAATTCTTGTATTGGTCGGATTGCTGTTTGGCTTAGTCTATTTTGCAATACAACAATCTGCAGGTTATTTTGCAATTATCAGCGGTTGGCCTCCGGTAATTGGAACTTTCACAATTCTGTGTTTGTTTGCTGGTTTGGCAATGCTTGCGCAGTCAGAAAAAAAACCGCTAACCAAAACTCGGGTACTGTTTCAAACCCAATTGAACAGACAAAGTAAAAGATAGAAATTTCGGTGCGCATTGAACCGACGACCTTGTCGTGATGATCAAAACAGCTGACGGTGAAGCTCCAAAAGCTGAAAACTAGCGCAACAACGACTCGTTATAAAACACTCGAACCACCGGTGATATTTCCAGATAGGTGGTTTCGTTATCGACGCTGTCCACAGTGGAAGTTTTGGCACTTTCACTCGAATCGAACGGTTTTCGCTAAAGACTCGCATTGAATCAGTGGGCAATTGTCGACATACAAGTATTCACACCGAAGCTGTCACAAGAATTGTTCAGTTAGAACGATTATTAAAACTTTTAATTCAACTATTCGTTTTAAATATTTGATTATATTGAGAATACAGAGAATATACTGATTGCCCGCTTAATTATGCTCATATCGTGAGCTTTCGGAACAGTAAACTGTATGATTTTTCACAGTTTTTTAAACATATGTCAAAAAATGAATTTATATGGAATCACTGTGTTGTTCGAAATTGGCGCCCCGGAGACGATTCGAACGCCTGACCTGCCGCTTAGGAGGCGGCTGCTCTGTCCTGCTGAGCTACCGGGGCGAGGTGACTGAGACCACATTTGGCGGATATTGGCGTGGCTTCAAATCTCGAGCCTATTATCGTATGCACAGTGCATAAGCGATTCGTAAATATTCATCGCTCGCCACTTGTGTTTGGTGTCGCGGTCGTGAACTACTCCGCATAAATTTCTAATACTTGCTGAGAGATTATCATTGTGAAGTGTATTTCGTCAAAAGTGGAGTGTTTACGATTCTTTGTCCATCAATTAGTTTGTTTAGGTCGTGACAGTAGTGTTTTGAGCGATGATATTAGCGTTGTATTCTTATGTTATGGAAGACCTGAAAATCCATGAACTGGCGCGACCGATATCGATCTAGGAGGAACGCGTGAACACCAAGCAAGCGGAAAGCAAAACCGATATTGCTTCATTTGAACACAAGCATACCCGCCATGAAAGCCAACCTGTTCGACTGGAAAGCTGAAGCGGCCAAGCGTGAAACGCGACAGTTAATGGCACCGGTTGCATTGATTTGTGTTGCAGTTACTATCTTGAAATTCACCTAGGCTTCATCTCAAATTTGAAACTTGACCCGCCGTATAAGAAAAACGAAACGGCAAATATCCTCGAGAAATATCCGATGACATTTTCCAAATTCTCGAACGATTGTTCGTGCTGAGCAAGCAGTTCTGCAGACATTTTAATTGTTCCAAGTGAGCGAAACGATCACAATCGGATACAACATCAGTGGAACAAATCCCAAGGCTCAATGCAGTCGTTATAATGGACACAAATCACTTTTTTTAAAAATATTAGAGAGCATAGGATTAGTCAATGGGATTTCTTGATGGAAAGCGCGCGCTGATTACAGGAGTAGCAAGCGATCGTTCTATTGCATGGGGCATTGCCCGCTCAATGTCGCAGCAAGGTGCTAATTTGGCACTGACTTACCAAAATGAAAAACTTCAACCTCGGGTGGAAAAATTTGCCGAACAGCTAAACGCTGATTTCGTTGCACCATGTGATGTGTCTGATGATGCCCAAATCGGTTTATTGACCGAAATGGTAGAAAAAAACTGGAACTATATCGACATCGTAGTTCACTCAATTGCTTTTGCGCCGCGCAATCAGTTGGAAGGCACGTATCTCGAAGCGGTTGATCGCACAGGCTTTCAAGTGGCTCACGACATCAGCTCTTACAGTTTTTCCGCTCTTGCCAGAGCGTTTTCTCCGCTTATGAGTGGCCGAGCAGGTTCTTTTTTGACTTTGACATACATCGGCTCGGTGCGTTCCATGCCAGGCTATAACGTGATGGGTTTGGCCAAGGCAAGTTTGGAAGCGAATGTGCGTTACTGCGCTCAATCGCTAGGTTCTCATGGGATTCGAGTCAATGGGATATCTGCCGGACCGATTCGAACTCTCGCTGCGGCTGGAATAAAAGGAATGAAGAGCATGATTGACTATTACGAAAAAATGACCCCCTTGGGCCGAAGTGTAACCACACAAGAGGTAGGAAACGCTGCCGCGTTCTTGTGTTCAGACTTAGCTTCTGGAATAACCGGGGAAATCCTTTATGTCGACGGCGGGTTCAGCAATGTTGGATTCAGCGAGTCTGTCTTATAGATAAACGCCCCCTTGCATATAGTGGACTTATGTTCTTGACCGCTCGAAAATCCGGATTTAGCGATACGTTCGAAATGTAGCTGCAACATTGTGGTTGAGTTGATTGTTTGTGGTTTGCGGATAATTCTTGTGCAACGACAAACATTCTTTAGAATTTCATTTGTATACAGAGTATCTCCCGTGCGAGAATGACTCTGCTGTATTAAGAATTGTTGACGCATAATACAAAGGCAA
Source organism: Arenicellales bacterium (assembly GCA_965214785.1). Taxonomy (GTDB): domain Bacteria; phylum Pseudomonadota; class Gammaproteobacteria; order Arenicellales; family JAJDZL01; genus JAJDZL01. The sequence goes on from OZ243975.1 coordinate 1,152,373, forward strand.
TGTGTGCAAATTGCCGTGCCTGCCGCCTCTGCCACCGATCAATTTAATTGCAAGCTTCGGCTCGTACCTTCTCATGTACGATGCAAGGCTCTTTGCTTGTGTTCTCCTGCCACTTTTCACTTCGACGGGAATAATTTCACCTTGCTCATTTCTGATCACAAATTCGATTTGAGCCTGATTTTGTTCCCAGCTGTATGTGTGATCACATCCTTGGGCAACCAACTCGTTTTGAACAAAGTTTTCAGCAATAAAACCTTTAAATTGTGTTGCTTGACCTTTTTGATCTTCGTAGGACATCCCCGCCATAAACCCGAGTAACCCCACATCGAAAAAAAACACCTTGAACAAGTTTTCTTTTATGTGGATATTTAAAGGAGGCACAGGTTCATGAGTAATTGGATAATTCTTCGAAATCAGTTTGGCTTTTTCCAGCCAGTCGATAGGACCTCTTATCTGAGCGTAACGCCGCTTTCCGGCGATCGGATCTCGAAATCGAAAACGATTGACTGAACCGTCGACATTCTTTCCCAATTGTTGAGGGATGTTCTTAAACACAGACTCGATGTGTTGTGCATTCACGGAACCGGAGTATTTCCCAAAATCACGTGCATAGTCGTCAATCAAATTGCGATGAAAACTCTTTACGTTTTCAACGCGTTCAACAAGTGAACAATTCGACGCAATCCACTGATTGATCGCGTCCGGCATGCCTCCCACATAGAAATAATCGAGTAAGGCAGACCAAAGCTGCCTGTTCACTTCACTAGAATCAGCAACCTGTATATACGCTTTTATGACCAACTGCGAAGCGCAAGCGGTCAGGAATTCTTCAAAGGTGAAAGGAAACAAGCTCATCAATTCAACCTTTCCGACGGGGAATGACTGCAGCAAACTGATATTGGAACCCGTGGCTAATACGAAGGCATGAGGGGCCTCTTGAGAAATATATTTAAGCGATTGTAAAGCCCTGTCACAAGCCCCAACTTCATCAAATACGATCAGATCATTTTCGACATCGACAGGCTCACCCGACCTTAATCCAATATTATCGAATATTGTTTCCGGGGCAAGAGTGTCATCGAATAGGCTTTCAAGACTGGGATCGCGTTCAAAGTCCAAGTAATGCAAACGCCTGAACTCTCCGCGCTTGAAGAACATGTTCTTAACAAGATACGTCTTACCTGTCTGGCGTGCTCCATTTAAAAGCACAGGCTGACGTGCATCTTTGTTTTGCCATTTCAGCAATTCCGACATTAACGAGCGTTCAAGCATACTAACAAGTTTTGGCATTCCTCAATACACTTCACAGAATTGAAGCGTTGTACCCTGTGCACTCTAAGTGAAATATTTTGCCTTCCTCACTACTCGCTGAAATTGTAAATCGAAGAGAAGCAGGCGGATTCTCGCTATTTCGATACATAAAGACACATTATTGCATTTTATTCTATGATTAAATGTCTTGCATTACATTTTCTTCCATCAATAAGTGTATTTAATTGCTTGACGCTCATTCCATGTTCAACAAAATCCTCTTGGACATGCACCGACATACAACTCATGCGGTAATGTCCACATGTTTTTGGTACCAATTGTCAGTAATGCCACGCGTAGCATTACTGACAATTGGTGATCAAGAAAAATCGAGGCAGAGATAATGAAAAATTGAGGTTGACTTGAACGGGGCATCAATAGATATATTCAGATGAAGTGTGAGCACAGCCTTACAAATCGGCAAATAGCAAGAAATGGTGACGGGTATAATCCGCCCAGTGCAAACAAATCCCAAACATCATAAATACACTTGGCTTCGGTATGTATATTTGGACAACCTAAAAAGACTCAACTCCAACTAACTTGTCCGACATGCGCAATCTCACCTTAACCGACCAGCTGATCTGCCATGCCGACAATATGCTGCGAACTTTGTTCGCATCGCCGAGCGCCGCTCGCCGGTCTCCAGCGGACCAATCAAAATCCCAGTCACTGTCGAGTTGGGAACAAGACGAATCTGCCCGTTTGATGAGAGTCAATCACACAGGTGAAGTTTGCGCTCAGGCACTCTACCAAGGTCAATCGCTAACCGCGCGAAACGCAGATCTTAAACAAATCTTCGAGCAATCAGCTGAAGAAGAAAACGATCATCTTGCCTGGTGTGAGCAGCGTATCCGATCCTTAAATGGTAAAACCAGCAAACTCAATCCATTTTTCTACGTGGGATCTTACGCGATGGGCGCCGCAGTCGGCATGCTCGGAGACCGGGCCAGTGCCGGATTTCTTGCGGAAACTGAATACCAGGTCGCCGACCACCTCGACCGGCACTTAAATAGACTGCCCGTTTCTGATCGCGAAAGTCGTAAGGTGCTCCAACAAATGCGCGAGGATGAACTCAAACATGCAAAAACCGCGGAACAAAGCGGAGCAGACACAGTCACTGAACCTGCAAGAGGCTTAATGCGATTGATGTCAAAATTTATGACATCAACAAGTTACTGGGTTTAACTCTCGTATTTGTTTTGAACTCCTTTATTGTTCCAGCCTTGTGCTGCGTATTGCGTCACTCGGCCGGTACATCATGCAGTTTCCCGTCAGTACCCAGATACTGTTGTCCGTCTTGAGTGTAAAACGTTGATCTGCCGCAACTTGCAAGCACATCCAACATTCGAGGAATTGCACGCCCTTGACTATTCAGTCTATCGATCACATCGTTCGGACCGAAATTGTCGAGCATTTCAAACGGTCCCGCTTTCCAGTTAAATCCCCAGCGCATTGCGCGGTCTACGTTGACTATGTCATTCGATATTTCAGGTACCAGGTCAGCTGCGTAACAAAGCGTATCGGAAACCATGTTCCAAACAAGTTGTCCTTCGTCACTGTCGTCAAACAAAAGTGTTTTCGCATCGTCGCTAACAGCTTCACCGCGAACTTCGCTCCATGATGCGCTTTGCGGATCATACATTTCCTTTTTGCGGCTGCCATCGTCGTTTTTCAACATTCTGTAAAAGCCACCGCCGCTTTTTCTGCCAAGCTGACCTTGATCCAGCATTGTGCGTTCCGCACTTGGAAACTCCAAGCATTGTCTGCCTGAATCGTTTGCTGGAAGATTGGCTTGAAGATTAACCGCAACAAATTTCAACACATCCAGTCCGATTAGATCTACAAGACCGTATAGCCCGGTAGACGGAGAACCAAACGCCACGCTCATCAGCGCATCAATCCGTTCGACTGATAACCCATTTTGACGTGCTGCGTCGCCTCGATGCAATCCGGCTAACATCCAATAACAGCCGATTCTGTTGCCGATAAAATTGACAGTGTCTTTCGCATATACCACACCTTTGTTCAGATGTGATCTCGCAAAGGCAGCCAACGAATCGATGACTTCGTCTGCAGTTTCCTCACCTGGGACAATTTCCAGCAGTCGCATTACTTTGACTGGATTGAAGAAATGAGTTACCGCAATGTTTCGCTTGAATTCAACTGACATGTTCTCGGTAATGGAACTGAGCAAAATCCCCGACGTGTTGGTAGAAATGATGGAACCGGGTTTTCTTACGCCATCGAGCTTTGTAAAAAGATCCTGCTTTCGTTCCAGATCTTCGACAATCGCTTCACAGATCCAGTCACATTGGCCTGCAAGATGAAGATCGTCTTCAAGTGAACCTGTTGTTATCCTCTCAGCGATCTTTGGATCGTCGAGCATCGGCATCCGTCCAGCAAGCATATTGCCTTTGCTTTTTTGTGCTAACTCATCACTTACGTCAAGCAACACAGTTTCACAACCTGCTGAAGCACATAACGCAGCAATTCCGGTTCCCATGGTTCCGGCTCCCAAAACACCTACTGTCTTTATTTCTCGAACGTTCAAAATTCACCTCATTTGTTTATTAAATGGTTAAGTTCATCACTGGCACAAAACGAATGCAAGTGAAAGTATTATTTAAAATGCGACAATCTCAGGATTTTATTAAGAACTGCTGAATATTGCCACTGCGTCGCCAATGCATCAATGCTTTGCTAAGCTTGTACGGGGTGAACGCACCGTAAATATGCGAGACAATCTGCACAGGCAGGCAAACTCAACATTTCAAGAGTCTAAGCCGGGTCGCCAACCGACCTGACCCTTTGCTTAAGTGGCTGTTCGTTTATCGGCCAATGTAAAATCGCTGCCATCACACCCAAGGCTGCGCAAATCCACCAGACAACTTCATAAGACTGTGTTTGATCAAACAATAATCCACCTAGCCACACACCTAGAAAACTACCGATTTGGTGACTAAAAAATACAAAGCCAAAAAGTGTGCCTAAATATTGCAGTCCGAATATCTGACCGACAATCGCAGAGGTCAAAGGCACGGTCGCTAACCACAGAATTCCTATCACAGCTGCGAATATCAATGCGCTTGCAGAACTTGGCGGAACCAGCACGAAAACTGCAATAGCAATGGCTCGACCCAGATAGATAACACTCAGAATGCTCTTTTTCTTGAACAAATTACCAAGATATCCCGCACCAAGAGTGCCAAACAGGTTGAAAAGACCTACCAATGACAGTGCCCAGGCACCAATTGCGCTGGATAAGCCAATGTCTGTTAGATACGCAGGCAAGTGAATAGCAATAAACGTCACCTGGAATCCGCAAACAAAAAATCCAGTCGTCAGGTAAACATACCCTGAATGTCTAGAAGCTTCTGAAAGCGCAGCTTTTAGTGTCTGTCCGGAGTCTGACTTCTCGGGTTTTCCCGACAATGTGCCAGACAACGGAATGACAAGCACCATCAGCAATGCCAGTACCGCAATCGCATCGATCCAACCAATATGTTGAATCAGTACATTGCCAACCGGAACCAGAACGAACTGACCGAGTGACCCTGCTGCCGATCCGATGCCTAGTGCCAAAGTTCGTTGGTGTTGCGGTACCGAGCGGGCAATCACTGCCAAAATAATCGCGAAGGTTGTTCCCGACAGTCCGAAGCCAATCAAAGCGCCGTTCGATATATAGAATCCCAAAGGAGTTGACGCAAATACCATCAGCGCAAGTCCTGCGATATAGAACAGCCCGCCAATCAGGATTACTCTGCCGGAACCGTATCGATCGGCAATGGCTCCAAAGATGGGTTGAGAAAATCCCCAGCAAATATTCTGTATTGCCGCTGCAAACGCGAAAACACTTCTGCCCCAGTCGTATTGTTCTGTAACTGGTACCAGAAAAATACCCATCGATGAGCGAACGCCGAAACCCAGAAAAATAACCAGGCAGGCACACACTACGATCACAAACGGGTGTAAAAACGTAAATCGTGGTTTTTCTGAATCCATGAAGAATCCTGAAGCTACAGTGACGATTACCACTTTCGCCGCGCTATCGGATATGACTTCGAGTTACCGATTTAACTCGCGGGTAGAAGAATTGGCTCAAAGGCAGTTATTGTAACTTTAAACTGAACTTCATCCACCTATGTCGTGTTGCGTTACAGCAATTTTGACTCTGGCTAGTTGATTTCTGTTGCAGTGACCAACCTGGAACGCACTTGATCATTGCTCGAAACTGACAACATGTCTCTAATAATTATCGTAAAATAGTCTTTATGACAAACGTAGTATTTGACACACTGAGTGCATCGAAAGATTTGCAGAATGCCGGGATTGAAGCTCGACAGGCTGAGGCAATTGCCTTGGTATTCAAAAATAGTCAGGGTAATCTGGCGACCAAAGCGGACATTGAATTAGTTAAAACGGAAATTCAACATCTCAGACCCGAATCCAAATCTAACATCCACCGGTACAAGTGATCAATGGCAACGATAATCGCAATCATTCTCGGCGAATTCGGCATCATCATCTCATTGTCGCCGTAGTTTCCGCTTCATAACAACCACACAACTGCACTGCGCTCAGCAGTTGTGCTGAGGGCAGAATGAATCACGCCTTAACGAAATGCTTACGATTTATCCAGCGTTTAACCATTTTATCGATATGCTAGTGCACCACTAGAAGCTGCCAAAGCCATACCGCGCTACTTGAACAAAGTACTGTCACATCTGGTTTCAATGCACTTTAGTATCACAACTTATTTCTTTACCAACCTACAATCTGCATGGCTATTCCCCGGTTCTTAAAGTTTGACACCCTGTCTTTGCATGCTGGTCAGCGTCCTGACAGCGCAACCAGAGCACGGGCTACACCAATCTACCAGACGGCCTCGTACGTCTTTGAAGATGCCGACCAAGCCGCTGCCATCTTCAATATCGAACGAACCGGTCACGTCTATTCCAGAATCACCAATCCCACTAACGCCGTACTGGAAGAAAGAATCAGCGCACTTGAAGGAGGTGTCGGTGCTATTGCCACCGCCAGCGGTCAAGCAGCAATGCATCTGGCGCTGACGACAATTTTAGAGTGCGGATCGCATGTCGTGTCGTCCCAGTCCATTTACGGCGGCTCACACAATCTGCTTTCCTATACCCTGCCTAGATTCGGCGTTGAAACAACTTTTGTAGACCCAAGGGATCATGACCAAATCCGCGCTGCGATTCGCCCGAATACCAAACTGATTTTTGGTGAAGTCATCGGCAATCCTGGATGCGAAATGATGGATGTCGAAGCTGTTTCACAAATTGCACACGACAATAAAATTCCATTGCTCATTGACTCAACCTTTACAACACCTTACTTATGCAAACCTTTTGATCTCGGTGCCGATATCCTGTTTCATTCAGCCACCAAGTTCTTAAGCGGACACGGAATCGTCATCGGCGGCTTGGTGATTGACAGTGGAAAATTCGACTGGATCGACTCTGGCAAATTTCCCACCTTGACAGAACCTTACGACGGTTTTCACGGTTTGGTATTTGCAGAAGAATTTGGCCCCGCAGCCTATATTACGCGGGCGCGCAAAGAAGGTGCCAGAGACTTCGGGGCCTGTATGAGTCCAACTACCGCATTCCACGTCTTACAGGGTCTTGAAACACTGCCGCTTCGAATGGAACGTCACGTAGCAAACACCAGAAAGGTTGTGGAATTCCTTTGTTCTTCGCAAGAAGTCGAATGGGTGCAATATCCGGAGTTGCCCAATCACCCGGATTATGAGCTTGCCAAGCGCATTTTGCCCAAAGGAGCAGGAGCGGTATTTTCGTTTGGAGTCAAAGGCGGCCGTGCGGCCGGACTTCGCTTTATCGAAAGTCTTAGTCTATTTTCCCATCTTGCCAACGTGGGTGATGCCAAATCGATTGCGATTCACCCGGCATCGACAACCCATCACCGAATGGATGCACAAGCACTGAAGAGCGCCGGCATCTCAGAAGGTCTGATCCGACTGTCTGTTGGGCTTGAAGACCCAGACGATCTGATCGCTGATCTCAAAGCAAGTTTGAAAGCATCCCAGCGCCAGCCTAAATAAACGTTGATCCATGAGAATCCAAATTCGCGGTAAGCCGACATTTATCTACGCAGGTGCAAACGAAATTGCCCCTGACAGACAAACCGTGATGTTTGTGCACGGTGCAAGCTTGGACCATACCGTTTGGACATTGCCAGCGCGCTACTTTATCCGCCACGGCTATAACGTTCTTTCCCTCGACCTGCCAGGACATGGTTTATCCGGCGGTTGTGCATTGCCAAAAATTGAGCAATACGCTGACTGGTTGATCGACGTGATCGATACACTTAGAATTGAACGGACAGCCTTGGTTGGACACAGCATGGGATCTTTGATTGCACTGGATTTCGCATCCCGCTACTTGGACCGAGCCCGCGCTTTGGCGCTGGTCGGCACCGCCGTACCAATGCCCGTCACTGAACAGCTACTCAATTGTGCTTTTGAAAACGACCATGCAGCGATTGACATGCTGACACAGTTCGGACACAGTACACAGGCACACTTCGGCGGAAACGAAACACCCGGCATGTGGATGATCGGAGGGTTAATGAGACTTTTTGAACGCGGAAAAAACGGGGTTCTTTATAACGATCTGAATGCATGCAACAACTACAGCAGTGGTGAACAGGCCGCGGAAAAGGTTCAATGTCCGACGCGCTTTATTTTAGGTGAAAAAGACATGCTCACTCCTGTCCGGGCGGCTCAAAGTTTGGCAAAAAAAATTCCACATGCACAAATTCATGTTTTGCCGCACACAGGTCACACAATCATGTCAGAAAAACCGGATACCTTGCTAGATTCTCTGATTAAGATTGTTTGAGACAATTTATTCTCCTAAAAACGTAAACAGAAACGATGGACACAATTTTTCAAACGACGATGCAATACCTGCAAACCCATCTATGGATTGTTCAGATTACAGTCGTCATCATCGTCACTGCAGGCACTTCTCGTGTTCGCCACTTTGTGCTCAAGCGAGTCACCGACCGTCTCAGTTCACGAGACTCCCTGCTGGCCCGTTCGGTCTGCGCTGCAATACGCACCCCGCTGGCTGCCTTAATCTGGATCGCAGGCGGTCTTTTCGCAATAGACATCGTTCGCCTTGAGTTTGAACTGTCAATTCTCGAAGCAATACCTGTCATTCGCTACGTCGCACTTATTGTTGTATTGACGTGGTTTGTAATCCGCCTGATTAATGTCTACGAACACGGCTACATCGCCGACAAGCGCCGCCGCGATGCCAGTTTTGATATTACGACCACCCAAATCACAACCAAAGTTCTAAAAATCTGCAGCATTGTTCTCGGCGCATTGATCGGCATGCAGACTCTGGGAATGAACATCGCTGGATTGGTAGCTTTTGGCGGAGTCGGCGGCATTGCAGTTGGCTTCGCTTCGCGAGAATTGATTTCGAATTACTTCGGCGGCTTGATGATTTACCTTGATCAGCCGTTTAAAGTCGGCGAAACCATCGATTCATCCGATCGTGATATTCACGGGACAGTCATGGATATCGGCTGGCGACAAACCATCGTACAAAAATTTGACACCCGTACGCTGTATGTACCAAATGGCGCTTTTACGACGATTGCAGTACGTAATCTGACTCGACAGACCAATCGTCGAATTTACGAGTACGTTGGAATACGATACGACGATGCTAAGAAACTTGATGCGATCGTAAGTGATACTCGCCAGATGCTGCACAACCACCCTGAAATCGATCAAGACAATTCAGTTATGGTAAATTTTGACCGCTTCGCAGCCTCGTCACTTGATTTTTTCATCTACTGTTTCACCAAAACCATTGTCTGGTCAGAATATCATGCGGTCAAACAGGATGTATTATTCAAAATTATCGACATAGTCGACAAACACGGCGCTCAAATCGCTTTCCCCACATCAACGATTCATCTGGCAGACGATTCGTCATTGCAAATTCAAAAAGGCGGCGAATAGTTCGAAGTGCCTGGCAACAGCCGAGTCAGGCAGGATGTTCAACTGAAAGTCCTGTTATTCGAACGCGTGGCAGCTGTCACTGACGCTGCTTAACGTCCAAGTCTGGAGGTTTTGTAGCGAGCCAAAATAGCGGTCAACTGGATTCAGCTTGAACTGCGAGTAATTTCCCGGTGAAGAATATAAAGCGTACTTGCCATAATAATCAGCGCACCGGTCAGGGTTGACACAGTCGGAACCTCATCGAATATCACATAGCCTACAGCAGCCATAAAGATCATTCTCGTATACAAAAACGGAGCTACAAACTGCGCTTCACCCAAAGCATAGCCGCGCACATCCATGTAGTTCCTCAATGTCGACATCGATGCCACCAGTGCCAGTAAAAGCCACTCTCTTAGATCTGGAGTTTCCCATACAGCCAGTGCCGGAGGCAGGCTTCCGATTGCCAGCATAATGGCAAAATACAGCACGATTGTTCCTGCCTGCTCTGTTGTCGAAAGTTGCTTGCCCAGTATCAACACCAGGGAAAATGCGACCGAAGCTAAAATCGGAGCAAACCACTTCAGACTCAGCGGTTCCGGTAAATAACCAATCACAGCAAAAGCACCGATAAATCCAATTACCGAAGCAATTACCCTGCGAACGCCGATCTTTTCATTCAACAACCAGACGCTAAACGCAGTCACAAACAATGGTGTCGTGAAAAAAAGCGCAGTCACGGTAGCTAAGGGGAGAATAGAAAGAGAATAAAAACCAAGATTTATTGCGACAACCCCGATTAATCCGCGAACGATATGCAGCCGCAGCCTGTTGGTGCGAAATTTAAGCTCGAAGCGCAGAAGAACAAATGCGAGAATCAGAACTGAACCTATAGCGCCGCGCACAAAAACGGTTTGTGCAGAATGGATTGCCCCAGCGAGTTCGTGAACACCAGCACCCATGATAGTGGCAACCATCGAACCGCCTACAATCCAGACAGCTCCACGGATATTATTGGCAGCTGTGGCCATATGACTACAAAGAACCTAATATTTATCTTATCGTCAGCTACACTTTGACGATGGTCTGTTGTTTTGACAGCAGTTTGGCGCAGTATTCAAACTGTGTCCGTATGGGGAGTGTCTATCACGTTCTGACATTGATCTTCCAATTTAGATTTAGGAGGCAGAATTTTCCAGTCGAATTCAAACACGGTCTACTGTCATAACCTGAATAATCCTGGCTGTAGGGGAACAAGTTTCAGACACAGCCTTTGACAGGCCTTCTGCCACAACACTTGCTGTTCCGGTAAATTATGGGTTCACAAGGCAAGTCACCGTAACCAAATACTCATAAAAAAGTACAACTCCAAGTGCGGAGGGTTTACACACAACGCCATCACTTGATGTTCTTGCAAACTCTTTTGCAATCGATCCCTAGGGGCTATAAGACCACGATCCTTCAATCAAACCGTTCGCCGATAGTTCGTGCCATATGTGATCATAATTCTGCGAATTATCCAATTCCTTCCCAGAGAACATCATTGGTTTTATACACGCATCAAGGGGAACAAATACTTCCAGAACCAAAAAATCTTCGCAATATGAGGCTCCGTTCATTATTACCTTGAGCATTCTCAGTGGTATTTGACCGTCTTTATCAAGTCCACCGACTTGCTTTTTCGCAGCGATCGATGACACTCTTGTGATAGTTTTGATGCGGTGTTGAGTAATATTCTTGATGCTTTGCCCAAATGAACTTGCAATAGAGCCGAGGAACTTTTCAACACCACTGCGTTCCTAAGTTTGCTACAACCGGCCCAATTCCGACAGTTGTTAGTGGTTCCACGTACACTGTCCTTATAAGCGAATTTGCCGACAGTATATATGCACACGACGTGTTTCTTGTGATATAGAGCAGGTTCATAATCATTGAAATTCATTTTAGTGGCGAGGTATTAACTGTAACGCCAACACGGTTAATCACCTAGTTTGGTACAGTCAGACTCACTATTATTTATCGCATTTCGCACAAAGTCATGCGGTAGGCACTTTCTTTCAGTACTCTATACGCTATTGAAGGCAGCAGGCGCCAAGATTCAAGGGCAAGCGTCATCCAGCCTCGGGCGTCCAGACTTGGTTCTGGAACACGGTGGATAGGTATTCGTAATGGAGGGTAAGGCAGTTGAGAACCAAAGTGATGAGCACGTCAGCCAAGTGCTCGAAGATGCGATGAATCAGATCAAACAACGAGGTTACTCGGATCCGTATATGCCAGAGGTCTGAAAATTCACAACATGGCAATGGTATTCGGCAAAAAGCCTGTAATCTTGGAGGGTCTAAAGTGCAAGCTGCATAAGTTCGGGATTTGGTTGGCATTAGAATATCCAACACGCCAGTTAATGACATCTCACCTGACGCTATTGCTCGCATCACGATTTTACGCAACGAGCGATCGAAATCACGGCCTTTGCTTGATTGCTTCATACAACACCTGGTAAATGAAAAAAATTGACACACACCCTGCCCCCAATGGGTATATTTCATGGTTTAACGGAAATTCTCGTCAGCGTTTGCATATCATGAGAAATCTAATTTCATCCGTAAAAAATAACCAAACTGCGGTGTGCGGATTATGCAGCTCATGCCCCGCTAAGTGACTTGGAAAACTGATCAATGGACTTAAAACTAAAAGGTAAAAACGCGCTGATCTGCGCATCGAGCAAAGGTCTTGGTAAAGGCTGCGCTAAAGCACTGGCTTGCGAAGGGGTAAATGTGTGGATCAATGGCCGTGACCCACAAACTCTCGCACAGGCAGCTGAGGAAATTCAAAAAGTCGCTGCCGGTACAGTCAACGCCATCGCCTGTGACATAACAACGCAAGCCGGTAGAGACAAAGCACTCGCCCAAACCCCTGATCTTGATATCCTCGTAAACAATGCGGGTGGACCGCCTGTCGGTGATTTTCGCAAATTCGACTTAGATGACTGGCGAAGCGCCCTGAATAATAACATGATCACGCCAATTGATCTTTTTTACCAAGTCATCGACAAAATGATTGAGCGAAAATTCGGACGAGTGATCAATATTACGTCCTCGTCAGTCAAAGCACCCTTGCCATACCTGGACCTTTCAAACGGCGCACGTTCAGGTCTTACTGGTTTTTTCGCCGGTGTTTCCCGTCAGATTGCATCGGACAACGTAACGGTAAACTCGATTTTGCCAGGCTCTTTCGATACCGACAGACTGCGCTCAAGCATGAAGCCGCGGGCACAGCAATCCGGGCTGACAATCGAAGAAACGCTTGAAAAAGGCAAACTGATGATTCCGGCTGGACGTTACGGTAACGCTGACGAATTCGGCGCGTTGTGCACCTTCTTGTGCTCTGAACAGGCAGGCTATATCACCGGACAGAATATTCTCATCGATGGCGGGCGGGTCGCGCTCAACCTGTAACATCGCTATAGGGGATTTCCAGAACAATCTGTTCTGGAAACAAACAAACCTCGTCATTACACCCTTGCAACTCTAAGGCAATGACAGGCATCGTCGTCGGTGTAACTTGGCCGCTGAGTTCAATCGGGATTTGCACAGCACCTGACCACACAGAAAGAGGAAAGTCCAGGCTCTCAATAGTCAGCGATTTCGCTGGCGGATAATGAACGTCTGTCAACGTCCAGTCATCGGTCGCGGCCGTCACCGCGGTCGGCGTCAACGACTGATCAGTAACTTCGTGCGCCTGAATATGCCACCCTTGCCCAAGGTCAATTTCAATAACTGCTTTTAGCGAATCGGCAAAAACCCCAGTCACCCGAATATCGGCTGTTGCGTTGCCCCATGCGATATGTTCACGGGCGAATACCGGACCGTGATCATGTTCTTGCTGCGCTTTTAGGGTATACGGGAAACTCGACGGGATGGAGAATATCTCAGCTGCAAACACACTGAAAGTGGACTGGGTGTAGCGGGCATATAACTGATTTCCGTTTCTTTTGTAAAGACGCGACAACGCCAACGCAGCCACTGCATTTGCTGCCGGCAATGCATCGTCGAATCTGTCTTTTTGGCGCACGATTAGCGCTTGGGCATCATCTACAGCAACCGAAAAGAATCCGCCTCTTTGCTGATCCCAGAAAAGAGCAACCATCTTATCCGCCAGCTTCTCGGCTCGGTGCAGCCAAACCGGATCGCCTGATGCATCATACAATGCCACCAGCGCCTGGATGAAATACGCGTAGTCTTTCAGTTTTCCTCGCTCAGCGCGAACATCGTTTAACACAATGCGGTACAAAGTTTCGTTTTCATCAACACTGGTTTCCCACAATTGATGACCCGCACGCAGCGCTGCCTGAAGATATGGCTTTTGTGATATCAGTGCAGAGGCTTGTGTCAGCGTTGTAATAAATGCCGCATTCCAGGTTGTTATTGATTTTTCATCCCGAAATGGTTTTTTACGATTATTTCGGTAAGCCCGCATTTTCTCGGTAGCTTGTTTTACCTGACTTAAGTATTCATCCTCGCTGAGTCCAAAATGCTCTGCATTGTCCTCAATTGGGTTTTCAATATAAAGAACATTGCCGATGTCAAAATTCCCACTCTCAGTAGCGCTGTAGTGTCGAACAATCAGCTCAAAATCATCGCCCACAGCTTCGCGGATTTCATCGAGTGACCAAACATAATACGTGCCCTCTTGTCCGCCGCTGTCAGCATCCCGTGACGAAAAAAACAGTCCGTTTTCTGCGGTCATGTCGCGCAATACATAATCCAATGTATTTTCTGCAACCCGCAGATAAACCGGATCAGCAGTGATCTGGTATGCGTAGATATACGCACGTGCAATGTGAGCTTGGGTATAGAGCATTTTCTCAAAGTGCGGAATCATCCATTCGCCATCAATCGTATAACGATGGAATCCCCCACCGACATGATCGTGTATGCCGCCAAATGCCATCGAGCGCAATCGGTTTTCTGCAAGTTTCAGTGCCCGGGCATTTCGGTCCCGTGCCGCCCAGTCCAGCAGCATTAAAAGTTCTGCTTCATTTGGGAAGCTCGACTGCGCCGGCGCAAACCCGTCTGCTTCGGCTTCGATTCGAGCCAGCACTTCGATAATCTGCTCAATTTGCGTCTGACCAATTTCGACATCGACTAACTGATGATCTTCAAACGATTCAATCACACTTGTAATCTTGTCGGCTAATTCAATCAACCCGTGCTGATCGTCGCTCCATGTTTCAACTACCGCTTCGAGCGCAGTCATAAACTCCTGGGGAGGCAAGTAGGTCATTCCCAAATATGGTTTTCCGCCCGGCGTCAAAAACGCGTGCAGCGGCCAACCGCCACTCGAACCCATTACCTGAACAGCTAATAGGTAAATGGCGTCAACATCCGGGTGAGTTTCCCGGTCAACTTTTATGCTGACAAAGTTCTTGTTGAGAAATTCAGCAATTTTCAAATCATCGTAACTTTCCTCTTCCATCACATGACACCAGTGACAGGACGAATAGCCAATGGAAACGATTACCGGACGATTGGTTGCTTTGGCTACGTCGAATGCTTCTTGGCCCCAGGGGAACCAGTTCACCGGGTTATGCGCATGCTGGTTCAAGTAAGGCGAAGCTTCAAGAATCAATCGATTCGCATATTTCGCACTGCCATCGGCGTTCACATGTTCGGTGCGCACGGGACCGCTCGAACGTGATTGTTCCCACTTGGCACGAATCGCTGCATCAAGTGCGTTTGACATGGGTATGGCTTGCGGTAAAGGCAATAGATCTGCGGCCGCTGCCGCATCGATTCTTCCGACTGCGACCAACACAGTCATACTGACTGTGCAAATCATCATGAGTTTTTTGAATCTGATGTTTTTCATGGATCCCAGTTGCGATTATTCACTTGGCTTATCCGCTCGCGTTTTCGCATATATGCGTCTATCCGGCCCCAAAACAAGCCAATCAGCAAGCCAATTGTGTGTGCTGCATTAGCAACAAAGCTGTAAAGAAATACGATGCAAATCACATACCAAATCATCATTGCCCACACCAGCGCTGGCGAGATAACATCACCATATACCCATCGGTTGTATCTTGCCTGCATCCAAACATATCCAAAAACTGCGTAGACGACGCCCGAGATGCCTCCGAAAAGCGGTCCAGATGTACTGAACTGAAAATAGTTGGACGCTGCCGCGACGACAGTAAAGATCAAAAGCAGATGCAATTTACCCGAATTGCGTTCGATCGCACTGCCCAAAACTCCGACCCATAAAAGATTGAACACCAGGTGATACAGATTGAAATGAACAATCGCAGGGGTCAGTATCCTCCAGTATTCACCGTTTTTGATTTCAACCAGTTCAGTGGGATGATTTGAAATCAGAAGCATTGAGGTAATCTGCCAGTTGGAACCAAAGTCAGACAAAAGCGCAACCGCTGCACAAATGCCGATCAGCGTGAACGTAACCGGGTATTTCTTCATTTAAAAAAATGTGTCAGAACGTTAATTGTCGATCAGCTCAATTCGGTCTGCATCGCCCAATGTAACCTGAAGACCGTCAATCGTTGTGAATGTCCTGCCCTTGATGTCTTTTTGAAATGCTTTATAGCTCGCCGGGTCCTGGTCCTGCGATGTTACAACTCGAATAGTGATTACTTTATTGTCTGATTGCCATTTGAAAAAGTAAACAACGCCTGCGGCAAGCGCCAGTACGCTGGCGATAGCATAAACAATCCAGCTGGCGGGTTTTTTATGGGATTCACTGACACCGCTGACCGCGGCTGTGTGACGCGGCAATGTTCGAAATCTTGCCTTGTAGACAAAAAATACAATCAAAATTACAACTGCGGTGAACAGTATTTTTGTCAGCATGAACTTGAAAGGAAAATGGATGTCGGTGCCAATAAAAGACCTGTAACTATTGGTCGATTCGTATTGTATGCGAATCTAACAGGTGATTGGCATCAGCGACAAGCGTTTAAGCCCTGTCAATCCCTTTGTGTGATTTAATTTTATCAACAGATAAGACGCACCACCTAACCGAATTGTTCCGCATGCTATATCGCCCTGTCCAGCGTTTTTGGTTAATTCTCACACTGATGTGTACGGCTCACGTATTGGGCATGATTCCGTTTTCGGTCTACCCTGCGTTAATCCCCACATTGCAGCTTCAATGGAACGCTACCAATACCGAGATCGGCTGGATCGCGGGCATCTATTTTGCCGGATACCTTCTTGCCGTGCTCTTTCTGGTTCCCCTCACTGACCGTGTCAAAGCGCGAAACATCTATCTTTTTTCCATGATGCTCAGCGCAGTTGTGCCTGTAGCATTTGCCTTTTTTACCGATGGCGTAGTCGACGCCAGTATTTGGCGATTCTTACAGGGCGTGGGTCTGGCAGGCACCTATATGCCAGGTTTGAAAGCACTGGTTGATGCCGCTCCTGATCATTCCCAAAGCAGAACAGTCGCGGTCTACACCATGTGTTTTGGAATCGGGGTTGCTGTATCGTTTCTAACAGCCGGGTATTTCGAACAAATTCTCAATTGGCATTGGGTTTTTGCATTGTCTGCATGTGGGCCGGCAGTTGCGCTTTTGATCGCAATCGCAGTATTGCCTCACGGAAAAACAGAATCTGATTCGGATGGTTTTTCTTTGCTACCTGATTTTCGGCCAGTGCTTCGAAACCGCATTACACTGGGGTTCAGCATTACCTATAGCGTGCACAATGCGGAACTTTTTGTTTTTCGCTCATGGGCGGTAGCATTTTTGGTGTTCGCAATGACCCAGCGCGACGCGTCTGCTTTCGGTGTCGACTGGAATCCTTCGTTCATAGTCGCTTGCGCAACTTTAATCGCCCAGCCCTTTAGCGTTTTTACCAATGAAATAGCAAGTCGGATAAACAGAGTAAAAGTCATTGTCATCATCATGGGTGCCACTGCGCTGTGCGGAGTGGCACTTGGGTTTTCCAGTCAGTTTGCGATGTGGGTGATTGTCGCGATCGTATGCGCCTACGCGATTTTGACAATCTCTGATTCGGCTTCCATCACCTCAGCTGTAGTTACCAACGCCGCAAGCAGTGTACGCGGTACAACCATGGCGTTTCATACACTGATTGGATTTATCGGTGCTTTTTTAGGTCCAATTCTGTTCGGTGCAGTATTAGACATATTCGGCGGCAGTGCCAATCCACTTGCCTGGGCAACCGCCTTTTCGAGTATCGCCGCACTTGCAATCATCGGATATTTCGCAATTGGCCGCCTCAAAGATGTCCGTTGACAGTATTGACGATAGTTGTCAAAAAGAACATTTTGCGCGCCGTTGAGTCAAATACATTAACAAAACCTATCAATTGAGCCGAAGCCATGTTCCCAGCATTTCTATTTAATTTCCGATTTCCTCACGCGGTTTTATTGCGAACGGTTGTTATCGCAATTTTCTTAACTGCAACATCGTCTCATGCACAAAGTTTTTCGTTTGCCAGACAATGGCCAAACACCGACTTTGACAACGCAGTCATCGACCTGTCAGAAATCCTTTCCGGCGGAGTGCCCAAAGACGGCATTCCCGCACTCGATGATCCGAAGTTCGTCAGTATTGACAATGCCGCCAAGTGGCTGCGTCCAACTGAACCTGTCATCGCACTGGAAATACTTGGACAAGCTCGCGCTTACCCATTGCAAGTGCTGATCTGGCATGAAATCGTCAATGATCAATTCAATGGACGTTATGTTGCGGTTACTTTTTGCCCGCTTTGCAACGCTTCGATCGTGTTTGATCGAAATATTGACGGCACAATTCTCGACTTCGGTACAACCGGAAACTTAAGAAACAGCGATTTGGTGATGTATGACCGGCAAACCGAGTCGTGGTGGCAGCAGATAACTGGCCGCGGCTTAGTCGGTGAGTATGCAGATGTACTGCTGTCCCGATTGCCGGCGCATATTGTTTCTTTCGAACAGTTTTCTGCCAGTTATCCAGATGCGATGGTTTTGTCACGCGAGACAGGCTATAGACGCAATTACGGAGCCAACCCATACCGCGGTTACGACGATATCAACAACATACCGTTTCTTCTCAAAGACCCGGCTGACCCGAGACTGCCGGCGATGGAACGGGTAATCAACGTTTCTGTAGGAGGTCACCACCGGCTGTATCCTTTTTCTACTCTGAAATCTCAACCGGTGATCAATGACACTGTCCAAGGCATCCCGATTGTAATTTTTTCCAAACCTGACGCAGCATCGGCTCTGGATAAATCAACGATCGCAGATTCCAGGATTATTCCATCTGCGACCGCATTCCGTCGACAGACAGATGACACATTGCTCAGTTTCGAAGTAAACGACGGAAAGTTTTACGATTTGGAGACAGGATCGCAATGGAATCTTTTCGGCAAGGCAATCAGCGGGCCGCTTGCTGGTGAAGAGTTGGAAAATATCGATAGCGGTTTGCATTTTGCATTTGCGTGGCTGGCTTTTCACCCTGAATCTGAAGTTTATTCTGCCAATTGATATTTCATACTTGGGAGAAGTTCGTCAATTTCAGCTCGCCCTCACTGCTTAGATTTTCGGAATTTGGCTCCAGCACAGCCAGACTTACCCCCAACAATCGCCTTTTTGAGACGCACAGTCGCGGCGGATTCAAAGCGAGCTAACGACTGCGGTAACAGTTTTAAGCGGGTTTCGGACCTGCCAGACAGAGGCATGTTTGCACGGCGAAACGTTAATCATCAGTTAAATGGTCGGGTGAGATAACATTAGTTCGATAAGTAGACGCAACTGACAGATCCTTTGACTGACAAATCGTGCGATGGGTTGGCACTGGCTCGTTGATTCGGACTGCGGTCTTAGGATTAGGTTAATACTTACCGAAGTATTACAAGTGCCGGTTCAAAAGGGGAAAGCATCTCCTTAGATAAAGAAATTATGATACCCACCATTTTCACTAAAGAAACCTGGCCAATTTTTCGTCTTGCTGGTCCAGTTCTGCTCAGCCGAACCGGTGCCTTTCTCATCATTGCCGTAGATACCGCAATGTGCGGGTATGCCGGGACCGAACAAATCGCATTTTACGGATTGGCGCATGGACCACATGTATCGTTGATACTCATCGGTATCGGTTCCATACTGCCAATCGCTATCCTGACCGCCAGTGCAGACGGCGCAGGCAGTCACTCAAATTGCGGCATGATTCTGCGCGTAGGGATGACACATGCCTTTGTACTGGGGATTATCTTGGGTATTGGCATGCTGTTCGGCGAGCAGTTCTTGTTAATTACCGGCCAAGATCCCGAACTTGCTCATGGAGCTGGACGGGTTATGGCAATGCAGGGCTACGGACTGGCAGGATTGTTGTGCATGGTAGCCTTGTCGCTTTTCCTCGAAGGCCTGCAACGACCCATGGCAGCTACAGTGATCACTTTGGGGTCCAATGTCCTGAACGCATATCTCAACTGGGTATTCATTTTTGGTAATCACGGTGCTCCTGCTATGGGTGCCGAAGGCGCAGCTTTGGCGACAACCATTATCAGGTGGGTATCTGTCATCGCACTTGGAGCATATATCTTTTATACATTCGACCGCGAGAAATACGGGCTTATTGGAAAAATTGAACATTTCCGGGAGTTTTCCCTGCGACTGCGCAGACTTGGCTATCCTACTGCTATCGGCCACGGCATGGAATCGACGTCATTTTTAGTCATGACACTTTTTGCAGGTTATATGGGTGTAGTTGAAACAGCCGCGTGGGCGATTGGCATGAACATGATTACCCTTTCTTTTATGGTTGCACTTGGTTTTGGTACCGCGGCAAGTGTTCGGGTAGCCAATCACGTAGGAAAAGGCGGGCGTCAGCTGGCCGCACATTCCGGATGGACCGCTTTAGCGTTGGCAGCGGTGTCGCTGGGGCTGTTATCTATTGTGTTCGTTTCTTTCCCGGGGGTTTTCGCAACGCTGTACAGTCAGGAATCCCGCGTAATACTGGTTGCTATCCCCACAGTGATTGCGTCAGGATTTGCTGTTTTTTCCGACGGACTTCAGGCTGTTGGAGTAGGAATTCTTCGCGGTTATCAAGACATGTGGTTTATTACCATGACGATGATAATCACGTTCTGGGTGGTGATGCTGCCGTTAGCCTGGCTTTTTGGATTTTATATGGACGGCGGTACGCCGGGGCTGATGTGGTCAGTAGGTGTTGCCTGCATGGTCGCGATTGTCATGTTGCTAATGCGGTTTCTCCACCTGATTAAGACACGTTAAATGAGCTTGCACGGGATTTGGTGGCACTAACCAATACCATTGGTGGCAGAATTCTTCTGGGAGTGCGTGATATCGGTACCGCGGCAGGTATAGAGAATGCCAATGCGATACGTGCCAGTATTCAAGACATCGCCTGGAACTGCGATCCGCCGGTGAAGGTCTTGGTGATTCCCCTAGGTCAAGTGATGGTAGTTCAGGTGTCGCAGAGCATTGCCATGCCTGTGCAATGCAAGGAGGGCTTCTATTGGCGACAAGGGGGCGGCCACCCAGAAGCTCACCCGAGGCGAGATACGCGAGTTCTTCCAGACCGAAAGTGCGATCCGATTCGATCTATCGGTTTGGTCGAGATGATTATCTCGGATAAACCACGCAGCACAAATCAGAGGTATCGTTTGACATCTCAGGGACACAAATTCCTGCGACAATTTTATAACTCACATAGACATCTCGAAACGCCGAATACCGACTATGTTACCGACCACGTTACTGACACCGCCACGCTGGTTCTGGTTCACACAACACGACCGTCTATTTTCCCCATAACCGAAACCAGTTCGGTGCCTTGTCAGCGCGCTTTTCGATCGCCTTGTAATTGCGCTTGCGAGGACCGCTGTAGCATTGCCTCGGACGCCCGATACGTTGCGTCTCGGCGTCGCCCGAAAACATCTCTTTCCAGTGCGCAACCCATCCCACCGTTCTTGCGATCGAAAATAATACCGTAAACATCTGTGTCGGAAATCCAATCGCTTTGAGAATGATTCCAGAATAAAAATCAACATTCGGGTAAAGTCGTTTTTCAATGAAATATTCGTCTTCCAGCGCGATGCGTTCGAGTTCCAGTGCAATCGGCAGCATCGGATCGTCAATTTTCAATTCCTTGAGCACCTCATGACAGGTTTGACGCATCACTGTCGCTCGCGGATCAAAATTCTTGTATACCCTGTGGCCAAATCCCATCAGGCGAAATGAATTGGATTTATCCTTAGCCATAGCGACATACTTTTTGACATTGTCAACACTTTCAATGTCTGCGAGCATGCTCAGTACCGCTTCGTTCGCACCACCGTGCGCCGGACCCCAAAGAGAAGCGATGCCGGCAGCAACACAGGCAAAAGGATTCGCACCCGATGATCCCGCTAACCTGACAGTCGAAGTCGACGCGTTCTGCTCGTGGTCTGCATGCAAAATCAAAATTCTTTCAATCGCTTTTGCCGATACAGGATTGATTTCGTATTCTTCGGTCGGCACCGAAAACATCATGCGCAACAGATTCTCCGAATAGGTCAGTTCATTTTTCGGATAGGCAAAAGGCTGGCCTATTGAATATTTATAGGCATATGCTCCGATCGTGGGCATTTTTGCAATTAATCGGTGCGCCGCAATCATACGCTGCATAGGATCATGTATATCGGTGTCTTCATGATAAAACGCCGATAGTGCTCCAACCACACCAACCATAATTGCCATCGGATGCGCAGAACGCTTGAACCCGCGATAAAACGACACCAACTGCTCATGAATCATTGTGTGTCGGGTGATCGATGAACCAAACTCCTCTTTTTCCTTTTTTGAAGGTAATTGACCATGTAGCAGCAGGTAACACACATCCAGGTAACTGGTGTGTTCAACTAGCTGTTCAATTGGGTAGCCGCGATGCAGCAGAACTCCTTTTTCTCCATCAATAAACGTAATGCCGGACTTGCACGAACCCGTTGATGTGAAACCCGGATCATAGGTGAACATGCCAGAACGCGCATAAAGCGATTTGATATCGATGAGACTTGGGCCTTCGGTGCCGTCTACAATTGGAAAGTCGTATGATTCGCCAGTGCGGTTGTTGATCAACGTAACAGTGTCGTTGCTGTCACGAGTAGAAATCGTTGAAGAACTTGCGTTTTGTGATTGCTTTACCATTAAACCTCCTGTGAAATGTGAGCGTTATTGAATCCAACCGTGGATTGCGTTTCTATTTTCATTGTACTACGGCAAATTGAATTTTTACTTTCTATTCGAAAGCCCTTGCAAGACTTACTCTCATCACAACCCTCAGCAAGTGTCGGCAGACACACCGCAAATTCAAATCAGATAGATGCGTGCAAACCAGCCCCCATCGCACAATCAACCACCTGAACACCACAATTGGTCCGACCAACATGATTGACATTGCAACTGCCACATTTGTAACGACAGCTATATGACCTGGAGATGTAAAATATCTCAATTGAAGAATTGACAATTCCCTCTGAACTCACCCGCAAGGTGCTTTAAGCCGGTTCACTGCATAACGATTCAAAATTTCTATGATCAAATTCTTAGCTCACACGGTCGTTTCGATAGGCTTGACGGGCTGCTTGTTTGCATCCACCGCTATTGCTCAACAACCGCTGATCGGTTTGATTGTCAAGACCGAAACCAACCCGTTTTTCCTGAAGATAAAACAGGCAGCGCTTAAAAAATCCGACGAACTCGGCGTTGAACTGCGCACTTTCGCCGGTAGTTACGATGGTGATACCAAGGCTCAAATCGAAGCGATTCAGACACTGATTTTGGCGGGCGCGTCAGGTATTCTCATCACACCTTCAGATCCTGCTGCTGTAGCTGAAACAATTAGCAAGGCGCGCCAGGCGGGAATATTTGTTGTTGCGCTCGACACCCCCTTTGACCAAAAAGAATCCGTCGATGCCACCTTTGCCACCGACAATTTCAAAGCCGGCGAGCTGATCGGAATGTGGGCACAAGCACGACTCGCAAATGCAGCGACAGATGCAAAACTCGTAACCTTAGATGGATCTGGTACGCACGTGACGGTCGAAGTATTGCGCAATCAAGGATTCTTAAAGGGGTTCGGAATCTAAATTCGCGACCCCAAGACTATGTACGATGAAGTCGATGAGCGTATCGTCGGATACGGTGCAACTTTCGGTTCCGAGCAAGGCGGTCAAAGCGCTATGCACAAACTGCTTGATGAGCACCCCCGGATAGACCTTGTCTATGCGATCAATGAACCTGCAGCGGCCGGAGCTCGATTGGCACTCGTGGAATCGGGAGTCGACGCTGCCGCAGTCATCGTTTCGGTCGACGGCAGCTGCGATGGAGTCGAGAAGATCGCTACTGGTGAACTCGATGCCACCGCGATGCAGTTTCCAGCCGAAATGGCGAATCTCGGTATCGAAGCAATAGTCAATTTCAAAAATAAAGGATTGATACCGCAAAACACACCTGGTCTTGATTTTTACGACACCGCAGTAGTGCTGGTTACCAATTCACCAATGCCTTCAATTGCGTCAATTACCGCAAACCAGGCCTTGGAGTTGTGTTGGTAATAACCCGGTGAGAAATTGACCTGCACCTTGCTAATCAATCAGACTGCTCCGAGACAGTTGACATTCATTCGGTTGCCATACCACTTGTTATAAAATTCGCTCGACTTGATAGTAATATGCTTTCGCAGACAAGTGAACCAAAATCTTCAACGATGACTGCGAAGTGTCTTTAACTGACGATTTCGAATTTTTGCGTTCATTGTGCAATACAACATTCTTGCATTAGGTGGAGACGGTATTGGTCCTGAAGTGCTCACCGGCGGCCTTCGTGTTGCTGAAAAAGTAGCTCAATGCGCAGGCATTCACCTTGAAATTCATCACGACCTGCTTCATGGCGCCTGCTGGGAAGTGCACGGTACTTTTTGCCGCGATGAGACCGTTGTCAAAGCGAAGGAAGCTGACGCTGTTTTAGTCGGCGCTATCGGCGGCCCGCGTTGGGACGACATAAAAGTCCAAGGCGGCGCACACATGCAAGACGGACTCATGCGCCTGCGTAAGGAAATGGCAGCATACGCTGGATTAAGACCTGCCCGCCACTTGCCGTCGCTGACCGACCGTATCCCGTTTGCAAAAGGGCTCGCTGATGGCGCTGAGATCATGATTGTTCGGGAAATGAGCGGCGGGGTCATGTTTGCAGAACCTAGAGGCAGCGGTGTCGAAAACAGTCTTCGCTATGCGTTCGATACAGCCAGGTATGATGAATCTGAAATCAGACGCGTTGCCATCGCCGCATTTGAACTGGCAAGAAAAACAAAGAAGAATCTGGTCTCAACAGACAAAGCCAATGTAATGGAAAGCTTCAAGCTATGGCGCTCAGTCGTCAGCGAGCTGGCACACGATTATCCTGATGTAACGCTCAGTCACTTATACGCAGATAACCTGGCTTACCAGATATTGATGCAGCCCACACAGTTCGATGTCATCTTGTGCTGCAATTTGCTCGGCGATCTGCTGTCCGACATGACAGCCGCATTGTCCGGCGGTCTTGCAATGTTGCCATCGGCATGCCTGTGCGGACCACCGAAGGTCGGCGTCAAAGGAATTTATGAACCGGTACACGGAAGCGCACCCGACATCGCAGGAAATGGCGTCGCCAATCCGGTTGGTATGATTTTAAGTGTGGCAATGATGTTTGAATACACCATGGGCAGACCTGATCTGGCAGTAAAAATCGACAGGGCAGTTCAGTCAGCAATCTCCCAAGGAGTTCGCACACCCGATATCGGTGGCACTTCAGGAACCGAAACGGTAACCCGCGCAATCATCGCACAACTTGTTGACTGACAAAGTCCATTGATTTCCACCCCAATTTCACCAATTGCCCTTTACGATAATTCAAGCTTTTTTATTTGACAACTGATACCAATGAAGCAGACATTTGACTACATCATCGCAGGAGCAGGGTCCGCCGGATGCGTGTTGGCCAACCGTTTGGCGCACAATACCGGCGCGACTGTCGCTCTGGTCGAAGCAGGTGGCAGTGGACGCAGCTTATGGGCTGCCATGCCCTGCGGAAACGGCTTTTTGTTTGGTAACCCGCGTTTTGACTGGTGTTTGAAAAGCATGGCCCAGACCACTTTGAATAACCGTCAGGTTCACTATCCTCGCGGCAAAGGGCTCGGCGGCAGTTCTCTGATCAATGGAATGGTCTATATACGCGGTACTGCGTCAGATTATGACCGCTGGCATCAGCGCGGTCTCAATGGTTGGAGCTACCGTGATGTGCTTCCGTATTTTCGACGATCAGCGGCAGCACACCACCGTTTAAATGATCCATATCACGACACCACCGCACCGTTGAAACTGACGCCAGCAGGCAACTACGGACAGCTCAACGAACGATTCGTTGAAGCCGCAACACAAGCTGGCAACCCGCATAATTCAGATTTCAACGGAGCTTGTCAACGCGGAGTAGGCCGCGTCGATGTAACCGTGTGGAATGGGCGGCGTCAATCCACACGTGAAGCGTATCTAAAAATCCGACCATCAAACCTGACAGTACTGACCAATTCTCAGGTGGTAAAAGTCAATGTTAAAAACAACCGTGCTTGCGGGCTGGTTCTTGATAATGGTGAAGTTCATGCCCAAAAAGAAGTGATCCTCTGTCTTGGTGCATTTGGGTCTCCACAAATATTAATGCTTTCGGGAATCGGACCTGCCGATCATCTTAGACAAATTGGCATCCCAGTGCTTCATGACCTCGCAGGTGTGGGATCGCATTTGTACGATCATCCGCAAATGCCATTAAAATTTCAAATTACCGATCCTTCTGTCAGTATGTCTCGCTACCAAAGAATCGATCGGGCTGTCGCGATGGGGTTGCGTTACTTCTTATTTCGCAACGGTCCAGCAACGGGTCCATTATGGTCCACAGTGGCGTTTCACAGTTTGCGCGATCTTGCTAATCCTGAACTTGAGATCTATATGACGCCGATGTGTGTCAAAGACGATGATGCAAAATGGCAATGGAGCGCTGAAAACCTGTTTAATATTGGCAACCTTCTCATGAACCGCGGAAAATCAGCCGTACCTGGAGTACAGTTTGAAGTGAACGTAAACAGACCAAAGAGCTTCGGCACCGTCAGGCTCGCATCCGACGACCCGTTCGCACCACCGCGGATTGACCCGGCGTGGTTTACCGAAAAGACGGACATGGCAGATATGATCGCCGGAGTGCGCCATGTCCGACAAATCTGCGCACAGCCAGCGCTGAAAGATATTATTTCGAATGAAATCGTACCAGGGCAAAACGCGCAGTCCGACTCCGAACTCGAAGCAGCTATTCGAAACAGTGTTTCGACCGGTCATCACCCTGTTTCCACTTGCCCAATGGGAACAGATGATGACGCTCACGCAGTTTTAGATGAAAAACTTCGCGTACGAGGTATCGATTCACTGCGCGTAGTCGACGCTTCTGCATTCCCCGACCAAATTGGCGGCAATACCAATGCGGCGGTGATTATGCTGGCAGAAAAAGCGGCCGATATGATTCTCGACAGAACACCATTGCCTCCGGAAAATCCAAAAGACCAACAGCAATGAGCATTACTTGCGGACAAGCGACCATGGAGCTTTTGGCTGCCTACGGAGTCGATACTGTATTCGGCATTCCAGGCGTACACACCCTCGACCTTTGTCGAGGGTTGTCTGATGAGATAACTGTCGATGCGGTTCGACATATTCAGACAAGAAACGAACAAGGCGCTGCATTTATGGCTGAGGGGTGGGCGCGCTGTACCAACAAACCCGGTGTAGCAGTTGTCATCTCAGGCCCTGGTGTAACCAATGCATCAACCGCGTTGGGTCAGTGCTATGCTGACAGTCTGCCGATGCTGTTGATCTCCGCTGAGCCCGCCAGTTACACAATCAATAAGGGCTGGGGAGTATTGCACGAAATATCTGAGCAAAAACGGGTGACCGAACCACTTTGTGCATTTTCTGCAACGGCTGCAAGTCCAAGCGAAATACCAAATCTGCTGGCCAGAGCATTTGCCGTCTTTTCCAGTGAGCGCCCGCGCCCGGTGCATATCTCTATTCCAATCGATATACAGGCACAACCGGTCACCGAAACCTGGACCCCCACCACCCCTCCTGCTAGACCATCACCGTGTGAGGACCAAATTACGGCGGCTGCAGATTTACTCAAACGCGCTAAATGGCCGGTTATCATGGTCGGCGGCGGTGCAACCGAAGCGGCAGATGACCTGACAGCTCTCGCTGAATCAACCGCTTCTATTGTCATAGCCTCAAGCGCAGGCAAAGGCATTGTGCCC
Organism: Arenicellales bacterium; assembly: GCA_965214785.1. Classification (GTDB taxonomy): domain Bacteria; phylum Pseudomonadota; class Gammaproteobacteria; order Arenicellales; family JAJDZL01; genus JAJDZL01. Next base: position 1,180,032 of record OZ243975.1, read on the forward strand.
GATGACCATCCTTTGTCACTGTCTGCCTCTACGGTTCGTCCAGAAGTACAGCAATTTTTGCCACAAGCCGATGTAATCGTTGCGGTCGGAACCGAGTTGTCAGAGACTGACAGTTTTGTCGAACGCATGGACTTGCGCGGTCAAATAATTCGCATTGATGTCGATCCGTTGAAACTCAATGATTTTTACCCTTGTCACCTTGGCATCGTCGCTGATGCCGCGCAAAGTATCGCGGCAATTCTTGCAAGGCTTAATGGCCATTTCGCCGATCAGACCCAGGCGCGCCAAACGGTCAAACAATTGCGGCTGCAAATATCCGAAAACCTCACTGAGTCTGAAAAAGCACACGCAAAATTGCTTGACGCTCTCGGTGAGGTCGCACCAGCACAAACCATCTTCAGCGGAGATGCCTGTCAATTGGTCTACACCGGTGCGTTTATGTTTCCGGTCACATCCGCTCGTCGTTGGTTCTACCCGGCCGGCTACTGTGCCTTGGGCAATGCACTGCCCAACGCAATCGGCGCGAAATTCGCTCAACCGCAAGCCCCGGTCGCGGTACTCGCCGGTGACGGTGGCTTCATGTTTACCATGCCGGAACTTTTGACAGCGGCACAGGCACAAATGAATCTGCCGATCATCATCTGGGACAATGGCGGACTAAAACAAATCCAGGACGATATGGATGCCAGTGGCATTGTGCGCGTGGGCGTCGAAGGGATTAACCCGGATTTTGTTGCCTTGGCAAAAGCCTGTGGCTGTAATGGAATAACAGCGAAAAGCGAATCACAATTCAAAGACGCATTCGCATCTGCGCTGGACGCAAACCAGCCCACTTTAATAGTAGTTCGACAACAAGATGACTGGCTTTTATGAAAACGTTTAAATACTTTGTGAACAATCAGTTTGTTCAACCCCAAAGCGGACAATACATCGACAGCGAAAATCCGGCGACCGGGGAAGTCTGGGCACAGATTCCCAATTGCGGCGAAAGTGATGTGAATCGGGCTGTTGAAGCTGCAAAAGCAGCGTTTTATGATGGTCAATGGGGAAAAATGATGCCGGCACAAAGAGGTCGGGTTCTTCGGCGCATGGGGGATGTTATTTCGCGCCATGCTGACAGACTCGGGAACATTGAAACACACGATAATGGAAAATTGCCTGGCAACATCACACCTTCTTTGCGCGCCGATGCCTGGCAGGTTGACAGTTTTCATTATTACGCCGGGATGTGCGACAAATTTGAAGGACGGCTGCTGCCCACCGAAGCGCCTGATATGCACAACTACCTTAAGTGGGAACCGTTTGGGGTCTGCGGCCTGATTCTGCCGTGGAACTCTCCTTTGGGAACTCTCATATGGAAACTGGCACCATGCCTCGCCGCCGGCAATACAGTTGTTTTAAAGCCGTCTGAACATTCCTCGTGTTCAACGCTGGAACTGATGGATGTTTTGCTCGAAGCCAAGCTGCCGCCAGGTGTGTTGAATGTAGTCACCGGATACGGACCGCAAACAGCACTTCCACTTATCGACCATCGGGATGTCCGCATGATCAGTTTTACCGGCGGTACAGACGGCGGGCGCGCTGTGGCAAAAGCCGCTGCTAGCCAGATCAAGCCCGTTGTAATGGAACTCGGTGGCAAATCACCCCAGATCGTTTTGCCGGACGCAGATCTTCAGCTGGCTGCAAACGGCATCTGTGCCGGCATTTTCCCTGCTGGCGGCCAAAGTTGCATTTCCGGGTCCAGAATATTAGTGCACGAATCGATCATTGAAGAATTTACCCGCAAGCTGGTCACAATCGTCAGCAAGGCAAACGTCGGAAGTCCGCTGGACCCGAACACACAAATTGGCCCCATAGCAAACAGGCCGCACTATGAGCGGGTATTGAACCTGATTGCACAGGCGCAAGCTGCCGGTCATCAGCTCGTTGTCGATGGGCGAAGTGCGTGCCGCGAAAAAGGCTACTATATCGGGCCAACAGTTTTTTGCGATGTACCCAATGATTCAGACCTCGCACAAACTGAGATCTTCGGTCCTGTCGTATCAACCCAAAGCTTTTCGAGCACAGAAGATGCCGTGCACATCGCCAATGACACAGTCTACGGTCTGGCGGCTGGCATCTGGTCTGGGGATGTAACACAAGCGATGCGAATCGCAGATCGTATTGAGGCCGGTACAGTCTATATCAACAACTATTTCAACGCAGCGACTCAGTCGCCTGTCGGCGGCTACAAGCAATCCGGATACGGGCGCGAGAACGGCTGGGAAGGCATGCGCTGTTTTATGCAAACCAAGTCCGTATGGCTTGCAACAAATCCAAACCAACCAAATCCATTCGCTCGATAGCACAAGCACACTTTGCGTCGATAAACTCCACAGATAGCCCCGTGAATACAGACACTTTATCGAAACTTGATTTTGATGGCATACGCGTCGATATTCCGGCTGCTGATGCTGAGCGGCTGATTACAGAAATTTTTTCAGCTCTTGGTTGCCCTGAGTCGAACGCAAAGCAAGTTGCCCGTCACCTCGTGGATACGAGTTTGTGCGGTATTGAAAGTCACGGCGTCATGCGTACGCTCCAATATGCCGAACAAATGCAATCCGGTTATCTCAATGCAAACGCAACTCCTGCCATCGTCGACATGCCCGGTGGCGGTTCAATTGACGGGTGCGGAGCCATCGGAATACCCGCCATGCACATGGCCTACGAACTGGGAATGAAACATGCATCGAAACAGGGGATTTCGGCAGTTTCAGTACGAAATACCGGACACACCGGTCGCCTTGGAGCCTTTGCAGATGATGCAGCGCAAAAAGGATTTATGACAATTTGCATTGGCGGCGGAAACAGACGCAACTGGAGACAGGTCGCCCCTTTTGGCGGCACTCAAGGCATATTGCCGACCAACCCATGGTGCATCGGGATGCCTGGTGGCGATCGCGGCAGTGTTGTCGTTGACATTGCAACATCAAAAATTGCCGGTGGCTGGATCTACGCTGCCCGGTCAGCCGACGCACGGTTGCCTGCAGGCTGTGTAATCGATGCGGATGGAAACCCAACAACAGATCCCGAAGACTACTTCAATGGAGGCGCGATACTTCCGTTTGGCGAACACAAGGGCTTTGGTCTCGCACTAGTGGCTGAACTGGTGGCAGAAGCACTGCTCGGTGAAACAATGACTGAATGCAATTGGCTGATAATTTCTTTGGACACAAGCAGATACTCCAATTCTGGGAACTACCCGGTAGCAGCCGAAGTGCTGTTGGCGGAATTGCGCAACTGTCCAACGGCAGCCGACGTAGAACGGGTAGAAATCCCAGGGGAACGAGAAAGGGAGTGTCGGCACCGAAGCGGTGGCGTGCTAGCGATTCCACAACCGACATGGCAGCAGATCAGTGCATTACACCGAAACATCTGTTGTGCATCGTCCGCTTAGAACCGCTGAGAAAGCGAATTATCCGATGATTAACATCCGGTCCATCATGCTACCTGCCTGTATCAATTGCACTGCAACGTAAAGAAAATGCGCTTGCCTATTGAAACAGCGATCGATACAGTCAATCTTCGTTTGTGTGGATTGCGTTGGGGAAACCCTTCAGACCCACCGGTCATTGCCCTGCATGGCTGGCTAGACAACTCGGCGAGTTTCATTCCAATAGCGCACCACATTTCGGACTTAAACCTGATCGCCCTTGATTTGCCAGGGCATGGCAAATCCGATCATCGCCACGGTGTCAATGCATACCACTTTATTGACTACGCAACTGACGTTATTCAAGCAGCAGATGCGTTGGGACTTGAACACTTTAGCCTGTTGGGACATTCATTGGGGGCTGCTGTTTGCGCTGTGATCAGCGCAGCGATTCCCGAGCGAATTGCTCGCCTTGCAATGGTCGAAGGATTTGCACCGGTTTCAGGCTGTGCGGCCAATACCGTCGGTCAACTCAAATCTCATATAACCGCTTCAGTGCAAAGCCGCAGTGACGCGAAAATTTATGCTACGGTTGATGACGCTGCAAAAGCACGGCAACGCGCAGGGGACTTAAGTTTTGATTCTGCGAAACTCATCGCGAGTCGCAATCTCGAAGCGGCAGAAAACGGCTATATTTGGCGCACCGATAAAGCGCTGACAAAACCTTCCCCACTTTACCTTACACAAGATCACATTGAAGCGTATATGGCTCAAATTCGCTGTAATTCACTGCTCGTTCGCTCTGCCGACGGCATTATTCGCAACTGGGATTCATTAAAAGGCCGGGAACATTATCTCAACGACCTGAGAATCGTTGACATTGATGGTGGCCATCATTGTCACATGGACAACCCGCAGTCGGTTGCCAAACATGTAGTTCCTTTTCTCAAAGGCAACGGGTAATTCGACCAAAGATATTGCCTGACACAACACTTTGGTCTGACCCAAACACAATCCACGCATGCACCAGTCAATGAAGATACGGGGACAACGACTTGACAGGCAGATGCATGCCAAATGATGAAAAACGCTGAGGTATATAATTGGGCTTTCCGATTCGTTGAACATACCTGTAGTTACGCATAGCACGGACCTGGAAAGTCCAATGTCCGGCAAAGCAAGTATGTAAATCGATAACTCATTTGTCTTAGCTTTTTCTTTTTTTGTCACTTTACTGACGCAAAATTTATTGGATGTTTGCTTTTCTTACCCATGCTGTTCATCTCCTCGCGAATTTAGCGGATGGATGATTGTCGGCAAATAACAAAAAAAAGAATCTTTTTCAAACTTAGTCGTAAACCTGATTCATTCAACCAAAATGCCCAAAAAAATCGTACTCGCATATTCCGGCGGTCTCGACACATCGGTTATATTGCGCTGGCTGCAAAACACATACCAATGTGATGTTGTTCCATTTACCGCTGATATTGGTCAAAACGAAGACTTGGACGCAATCGCGAAAAAAGCCACAGATCTTGGCTGCAGCGAGATGTATGTCGAAAACATGGCCGAAGAATTCGCTCGCGACTACGTCTACCCGATGTTTCGCATCAACGCGTTGTATGAAGGAGAATATCTTCTAGGCACTTCTATCGCGCGACCTCTTATCGCAGCGCGACTTGTAGAAATCGCCAGACAAACCGGAGCCGACGCGATCGCACACGGAGCTACCGGAAAAGGCAACGACCAAGTTCGCTTTGAATTGGGCGCTTACGCGCTCATGCCACAAGTGACAATCATATCACCGTGGCGAATCTGGGACTTTCAGTCTCGAGAAGATTTACTTGCTTATGCAAGGCAGCAAGGCATTGCGGTAGACACTCAAGCGAGCGGGAAAGCCGACTATTCGATGGACGCAAATCTTCTGCATATTTCCTACGAAGGTGGCGAATTGGAAGACCCCTGGACTCCTCCACCTGAGCAGATGTGGCGCTGGACTTGTGATCCGAAACATGCACCTGATCAAAGCGAAACTGTAGAAATTCAATTCGAAAAAGGCGATGCAGTAGCCGTCAATGGACAATTCGGCACACCGGCATCCATACTGTCTCGACTGAACGATCTCGGCGCCAAACATGCGGTAGGCCGAGCAGATATCGTTGAAAACCGATATATCGGCATGAAATCCAGAGGCTGCTACGAAACACCAGGCGGCACTATCTTGATCAAGGCGCACCGGGCGATGGAGTCAATCACGCTTGACCGTGAGGTGGCACATCTGATGAACGACCTGATGCCGCGTTATTCCAGATTAGTCTACAACGGGTTTTGGTGGAGTCCCGAACGCAAAAGCCTGCAGAAAATTATCGACCACAGTCAAATCTGCGTGACGGGAACCGTTCGGCTGGAACTGTACAAAGGCAATGTTTCAATTACTGGAAGGCAATCGGAACAACACTCTCTTTATGACGAGGCAGTCGTTTCCTTCGACGATGAAAGTGGTGCATACTCGCAATCGGAAGCAGAAGGATTCATTCGTCTCAACGCTCTTCGCCTGCGTACGGCTGCAGCAAAAAATCGCGAGCTTTAGTCTTTAAGCAAGTCCGAAAGTTTTAGTTTTACGATCCATTTGTGGTGCAACAGCCCGGCATATCAGTCATCATTCCGGTTCGTAACGAATCTGTTGAAGTTTTATCTAGCTTGCATCAATTCGCTGAACTTGAATCAATTGATGAAATTATTGTATCGGACTCCAGTGACCTTCAAACCACTGTCGATGAACTCAACGCGATCGAATCCCGCTACGCCAACTATCACCTTGTGCATTGTGACATTCCCGGGCGCGCGGCACAAATGAACTGCGGGGCGAAGCATGCAAAATTTCAGATTCTTTGGTTTGTACATGCGGATACCAAAGTTCCAAAACGCGCCGGTGAGACGATTCAACGCTGCGTCGCGTCAGGGTACCACTGGGGCCGGTTTGATGTGGATTTCGACTGTGATGCGCTTTGGATGAAAATGATCGCCTGGGCAATGAATATCCGCTCGTCGTTTTCGAAAATCTGTACCGGAGACCAAGCGATCTACGTCACACATGACCTTTTCTCATTAATAAAGGGTTATCCCGATGTTGCCATAATGGAAGATATTGCCCTATCAAAACTACTCAAAGCCCAAGCCTCGATGTTTCGGGTTAGACACAAAGTGATTACATCAGCCAGAAGATGGGAAAATCATGGATACATGCGTACCGTGTTATTGATGTGGGCAATGAGATTCTTATACTGGGCTGGAATGTCCACCGGCAATCTGGCTAAATTCTATCATCACGCACACCGATGCAATACCCGGCACTGATTCTGCTCACAAAGAAACCTGTACCAGGACAGGTCAAGACACGGCTGCTATCTCACATCAGTGCTCAAGACGCCGCACAACTGTCGATCGATATGGTTCAAGACATGGTAACCAAAGCACTCGACGCCTGGATGGGACCGGTTCAGATTCTGGTTAGCCCCGATAGCGATCACCCGGCACTTGAGAAAATCGCTCAGCGCCATTCAATTGCCATTTCGTCTCAGTCAAGCGGCGATTTGGGACGAAAAATGCATGAGGCACTGCAGCTTGGACTCGACAGTGCGCCTGCAGCAGCCATTATGGGCTGCGATATTCCTGCGATTTCAAGACCCATCCTTCAGTATGCATCACGTAAACTTAAAAACGGCTTGAACGTAATCGGTCCGGCTGCCGATGGCGGTTTTTACTTCGCAGGTGTAAATCAATGCAAGCCTGGTATGTTTGATAACATAGATTGGGGTACAGACCGTGTTTTTAGCTCTACAATGGCACGCGCTGCGTCAGTTGGTATTCACTATGATGTTGTATTGCCATGCCTGCAGGATATTGATGTGTACGATGATCTTGTGAACTTGGCGCGTTCATCGCCCAAATACCAAAAATACACCGCTTGACCCAATAACCTTGTAAAATCTGTGTTTGACCAAATCAGTAACTCTGCCGAGTCCTTATACAGTGGCATTTTGGAATCACTCAAGGCGAACATTAGGGACAGGCACATCATCGATGCATCTGTCAACTAGGTTGCGTCGAATACGAGTGCAGGTCCTCGCTGCACGTGCATGGCTTACGATCGTTATCCTGACGGCTATCGGTCGCACGCCAAGAAAGTTTACACTGCTCGCAGGTCGCATCACCGGATACGTTTTCTACCGCCTCAACACCAAACGCCGTCGCTTTACACACATCAACCTGGAATATTGTTTCCCTCATTGGCCGGTTGGCAAACGCGAGGAAATTGCTCGCAAACACTTTCACTGCTATGGTCAAGCGGTTGTTGATCTCAGCGTACTGTGGTTTTCCAGTGAACAAAGACTAGGCAGTTACATCAGTTACCGCGGAATTGAAAATTTTCACAAGGCTCAGCGCCAGGGCCGACCGGTCATTTTTCTGACACCGCATGTCGTCTCTGTCGATTTTGCAGCAACGCTGTTGGCTACTCAGGTGCCAATTTGCGCGATGATGAAAGACTTTAGAAACTCAGTTATCAATGACCGGATTATTGCAAGCCGCACCCGTTTTGGGCTGCACTTGTACGAGCGTTCCAAGGGACTGCGTCCAATGATACGCAACTTAAAAAATAACGTCAGCTGCCTCTACATTCCAGATCAGGATTTTGGCACCAATAACTCACTTTTTGTGCCGTTTTTCGGACAAAAATCTGCCACTCTCAATACACTAGGCCGTATGGCAAAACTCACAAATGCCCTGGTATTGCCACTTCATGCGCACCTGAATTTCAAGACCGGTCAATATCAAGTTGTAATCGACAGGCCTCTTGAAAACTTTCCAGGTGATGACGAATACGCCAATGCGCGAAGAATGAATGCTGTTTTCGAGGAAATTATTGCCAAAGCGCCGGAACAGTATATGTGGACACTGAGGTGGTTTAAAACCAGACCAGATAATGGCAAGTCAATCTACTAAACCGACAATTAAACAGCACATCAGTGGATTTGCCGGATCGGTAGTGTGGTATTTGTCAAGTCTGATGCCAAGCCAATTACGCTGGATAACAGGTGGAGCAATCGGTACGATTCTGTACTATTTTCATGGTGAGCGGCGGCGGATTACCCAACGCAATCTCGAACTTTGTTTTCCTGAAAAATCACATGCTCAATGTGCTCGTATTGCGTTGCAATCGTTTCGATTTGCCGGACGCGGTGTTCTCAGTTGGGGTTTTGCTCTATTTGCAAGTGACAAAAAAATCCAACAGGAAGTGACATGGCATGGCAAAGAGACGTTGAGTAACTATCTTCAAACTAAACAGCCGCTGATACTGCTTTGTCCTCACTTTGTTTCACCCATGCTGACTCTTCGAACAATTGGGCTGCTAACACCTGCAATCTCAATGTATCAACCACCGGTTAACCCGATTTTTGACATGGGATACCAGTGCGCACTTGGCGGCACGAAGACCAAGTATCGCTGGCTGAACTGGATTTATCACAAACGCACCCAAAACCATATTGACATGAAGTCCTCTAGTGGAGACATGTTGCCGTTTTACAGAGCACTCAAACGAGGCATCCCTTTTTTTTACCTTCCCGATCAAAATGCCAAATCGCGGGCGCATCGGGTGTTCACACCGTTTTTCAATGTGCCTGCAGCAACCTATACTTCGCTGACAAGATTCGGCCAATATCCAAATGCCCGGGTATTTTTATGTTTTTCAATTATGAAGTCTTCCACAGACGGTTACGAACTGCATACAGAACAGCTGCCGGAGGATTTCATCAGCGGAAATGCCGAACACGATGCCAGACGATTGAACAAGACAATCGAAACACTTGTGCGACGAGTTCCTGAACAATATTTCTGGCTGCACAGAAGATTTAAGACAAGACCCCCGGGACAACCATCTGTCTACAGTAGTTGAATATTCGATGTAGTGTTGCATTCTGCGCAACTTCTCACCGGTAGGGGACTAAAACGTAAAATCGTTCGGAACAATCCCAACAAGTTTCGGCACACAGGACCAATTCATCCAATTCATTTTTGTTCACTTGATGGCGACTGTTATGAATATCTGGAATCCGGTTCCAAATCAAGAGTTGAAAACAACAATATATTTCTGTTAGGAATTGATTAATTTAACAATCATTTATATTTAAATTTATTTTTACTAAAATTTCATAATGCCAGCTTCATCAGAAACCTTAATTTATCCTCGTTATATTGAACAACGAGTTCGCGAAGCCTTGTCTGATACGAGGATTGTTTTGACCTGCGGACCTCGGCAGTCCGGTAAGACCACACTGGCGCGTAAAATTGCAGGAGATCGAATTCCGTTTTTTACCCTTGTGTGCGAGCACTCGATCAAACTCCAAACTGCTTCTGACCTGCGGATGAATTGGATCGAACCGAAATCCGTGCAGGGTGAGTCTCTATGACCGCTGTTGTTTCGCTTCTCTTTGACGCGAGCTGTCGCTCGAATTTTTCGGTTCGCTATCGCAGACCCGGAATTGGTTGGAACACTTCAGTCCCTCCAGTAACGCGGAGACAGCAGTATCAGCAGCGCCAACAGCTCAAGGCGACCAAGCAACATTGTGAAAGCCAATACCCACTTTGACGAAGACGGCAGTTGAGAATAGTTCAAAGCCGCTTCACCCAAAGCAGGACCCATGTTATTCAAGCACGCAGTTACAGTTGAATATGCAGTTGTCAAATCCAGCCCGGTGGCTTGCAACACCAATGCAAGAATAACGAAACTGACAACATACAGTGCGAAAAAACCCCACACTGAATTGATGATTTTTTCCTGAACATTGGTGTTGTTCAGACGTATTGGAAACACACCATTGGGGTGAATCAACTGTAAAAGTTCCCGCCTTCCCTGCTTGAACAGCAAAACCACGCGCATCACCTTCATACCACCGGCAGTAGAGCCTATACAGCCGCCGATAATACTGGTGGCCAGCAGCAATGCAGGTAAGAACAAAGGCCAGTTTGAAAAATTGTCTGTAGTAAAACCCGAAGTCGTCGCGATTGACACGACTTGAAATATCCCGTGCTTTAAAGTGCTCCACAGCGTGTCGTATGCACCATCGTACACCAGTACCGCGCATACGATCAGCGCTGAAGTACATAAGATTGCCAGATATACCCTAAGTTCAGTATTAACGAGATATCCACTCAAACTTTGAACACTCATTTTGAACGTCCTGTAGTGTTCAGACAAAGGGCGCTTTTTAAAGTAACTGCCAAGATGCAGTTTGCTTAACACACGAAAATGCAGAGCAAAATTTATGCCCGCCAAAGCCATAAATACCATTGCGGCTACTAAAATCATGTCGTTGTCAAAGTAACCAAAACTTGCATCGTGTGTGGAAAACCCACCAATTGCTATAGTCGAATAACTGTGTGCAATTGCATCAAATACACTCATTCCGGCCAGCCAGTAGAAAAAAGCACAAATTGCTGTCAAACTGACGTAAATCAGCCACAACGCCTTTGCAGTTTCTTTGATTCTTGGAGTGAGTTTTGACTCTTTTGTCGCACCAGGCATTTCAGCAAGATAAAGCTGCATCCCTCCAATTCCAAGCATAGGAATCACTGCAATAGCTAAAACAACAATACCCATGCCGCCTAACCACTGCAATTGCTGGCGGTAATACAAAATAGACATCGGGAGGTTGTCCAATCCGGTCAAAACGGTGGCACCGGTCGTAGTCAATCCAGACATCGATTCAAAAAACGCATCAGTAAAACCAATGTGCAGACTCTCGGAAAGAAGAAACGGCAAAGTTCCTACCGTGGCCAGCGAAATCCAAAATGCCGCTACAATTAAAAACCCTTCCCGAACTCCCAGCTGATCTCGATTGCTGCGCGCCGGGAACCAAAACGCAAAACCCACGCCGAACATTGCCAGAAACGACACCAAAAACACACCGAACGCGCCATCATCAACAATAAAAGAAATCACCAGTGACGGAAGAACCGACAAACTAAACATGGCGACAATGACGCCCAAAACTTTGCAGACTGCCTTAAAGTGCATCTGTAATCAATCCGAATGTTTGTTGAGTCTTATCTACAGGAAAAGAGGGCTTGGTTCAAAAAGTTTTTGAACTTTCTTGATTGTTTTTCCGCTTTTGTCGACTACAAACAAAATGATGTGATCTCCTTGCTCGATTACTGTGTCATGATGTGCAATTACCACTTCATCATCGCGCAATATGGCTCCAACTGTTGTGCCTTCCGGCAAGCCAAGCTCTTCAACCGTACGGCCGATGACTTTGGAGTCTTGCTTGGTCTCACCGCGCACTACCGTTTCGATCGCCTCCGCTGCCCCTCTTCTGAGCGAATGCACAACCTCTGTACCTTTGCGCACAAATGTCAGCAATTCGCTGACCGTATTCAAATTAGGGGAGATCACAATATCGACACCTGAATTTTCCAGCAAATCAACATAAGCGGAATTGTTGACCAGTGCCATTGTGCGCTTGGCACCGAGCTTTTTTGCCATCATCGCAGAAAGAATATTCGTCTCATCATGTTCGGTTACTGCACAAAAAACTTCCATTGACCCAACATTTTCGCGTTCAAGCATGTCTGAGTCCGTTGCGTCTGCACAGATAACCAAACACTTGGGCACGTGGTCGGCTGCCCGAATGGCGTTTTTCTCCAGTTTTTCGATCAACACAACTCTCATCTCGCGCGAACTCATCTCCTTGGCAAGCGTCAAGCCGATATTCCCTGCACCAACCAGCATGATTCGATTTCCGGTGGTGGTATCAACCACCCGCAGTTCGTTTACAACATCCGCGATATGTTCCGGGGTGGCGATAAAGAACACAACATCACCAGGCGCAATAATTGTGTCACCTTTGGGTATCACACCTCGGCCGTGATGATAAACCGCGGCTACCCGCGTATTTACATTGGGAATATGCTCTTTGAGCTCGCGGATCTTGTGGCCAACCAGTTTGCCGGTGACATCTGCTTGAATTCCAATGAGCTGAATCTTTCCTTTCGCAAACTCTACCAGCTGCAGTGCGCCGGGATGATCGATCAATCGGATGATGTGCTCGGTTACAAGTCGTTCGGGACTGATTATTGCGTCGATCGGTATCTTGCGCGGGTTATCGCGCCCGAATAAAATATTCCTTCTCTTGTTGATTTCCTGGTTGCGAATTCGAGCCACCACCTTGGGCGTGTTGCCTAAAAGCACTGCCAGTTGACAGACCAGAATATTCGTATCATCCTGGTTGGTGACAGCCAATAATAATTCCGCATCTTCAATATTGATCTGTTCGAGCAGTTCCGGATCAGTTGCATCGCCATGAACAGCGCGAATATCAAACTTGCCGACCCTTTTTTCGAGTATTTCCGCACTCTCGTCAATAATCGTTACGTCGTATTCTTCCATCGCCAGGGCTTCAGCCACACTTGCACCGACAGCACCGGCTCCGATAATGACAATATTTGTCATTTGATTTCCTTTTGTTCCGTTTGTTTCAATTCGCCCCCATGTTCAATTCCGTGGTCTTTGAGCTTGCGGAACAAACTTGAGCGGTGAAGTCCTGTTTTCTCAGCCATTTCAATAAATGTTCGGCTGTTTTGCAGGTTGTAAACCAGATATCGTCTTTCAAACTGGTCGCGCGCTTCGCGAAATGGCAACAGCATTTCAATCTCAGTTGTTTCCGACTGCGGCGGCTGCTTCGCCTTAGAGGCATCAAAGTGTTTAATCTGCATTTCAATATCAACACTATCGACTGTTTCGGTGGAGCTGAACAACACCGACTGGCGCAACACGTTTTTCAATTCGCGAACATTGCCATGCCAACTGTGGTTTCTCAAAACGTTAAGCGCCGCGGTAGTGACGCGTTTGTATGGCAACCCCTCTTCCTGACTGAACTGGTCGATCATCGACCCGACTAGTTCAGGGATGTCCTGCGGGTGCTGATGCAGCGCAGGCACTTCGATAATCAGCTCACTTAAATGATGATACAGATCGCCTCTGACATGTCCGGCTTGAAGTTTTTCATGAACTTCGTCTGATGCTGTGGTAATCACTTTCGGCGCCTGTTTTGGATTGGTTTGTTTTAGATTTTCCAGTCTTTGTACTAAACCAAGCATTCGACTTTGACTATAGCCATCGTAGGCTTCCAGAGACGGTATTAGAATACTGCCATTGGCTGAAGCGTCGATCATCTCGCCGATCGCTTTGCCACCAGTGGGTTCCACAAGCCAATCGAGTACAACAAAGTTAGCATTCGAACCGCCGCGGCTGTCATGAATGACCCGCCCTGCCGTGCTTCTGCCAGAACCGATCTCGCCGATCAGCATCACGTTGGCCGCATGATCAGCGCTCTCGCGCAGCTGGTTGCGCAGCGCGTTGATAACCGCACTGGTGCCAAGCAACTCAGTTTGTTTCGATTGCTGTTGCATGTTCGCCGCATCGGTGCCATCGGAATGCTGTTTCGAAGCGACCGCATTTCGTATAGTGACCGTCAGTCTGCCGGACGAAAAAGGCTTTTCGAGAAAATCAAGTGCACCAAGCTGAGTGGCTTCAACCGCGGTTTCAATCGAACCGTGAGCAGACATCATCACAACCGGCACATCCATATTGGCCAGTCTCCACTCTTTAAGCAGTGTAATTCCGTCAACACCAGGCATCCATATATCAAGCAAAATTGCATCGAACTGTTCCAGCCTGACAGCTGTTCGAGCAGCACTAGCGTCATGCACTTCAGTTACAAGATAGTCGTGATCAGTCAATATCTGACCGATCAGCTGGCGAATATCCGGTTCGTCATCAACGACTAAAATTCGTTGCCTGTTCCCTGCCATTCCTAGGACTCCACAAGTGGCTGCAGGCCGTTTTGATCAACGGCTGCACTATCCAAATCAATTTCAAACTCAATACAAATTTCAGCGCCACCTTGTGCACGGTTGGCAACTGACATCTTTGCCTGGTGTCGATCAATAATCTTCTTGACGATTCCCAGGCCAAGACCCACTCCCTTTTTCTTGGTCGATACATACGGTTCAAACAGATGTTCCAAAACTTCGTTCGGAAAACCACTGCCATTATCTAATACCTGCAGACGAACTGTGTTATGTGAAGGCTGGGAAGTTGCGATCTTCACCCAAGAGTCATCAAGCGCATTGACTGCGTCAACAGCATTGGTGATTAGATTGTTGAGAACTCGCACGATTTGCTGCGAATCGGCTGTAATCCTGTCGATTTTCGGATGAAGATCAAGATCAAACAAATCTGCACCTGACTGCTCAGAAAGCATGACCACCACATCGCGAATAATTGAATTGAGATCAACTTTTTGCAGTTGCAGTTTATCCAGGCCGCGATAATCCCTAAAATCGTTAACGATTCGCTGCATCGAATTCAACTGACGGTTGATCGCATCATATGCCAGTTCCAAAGATTCACTGTCGTGTTCAGGAAGGTGTTTTTGAGTTTTTAGACGAATCCGGTCTACCGCCAGCCGGATCGGCTGCAAAGGAGTAAGCAGTTCATGACTCATTCGCTCGGCAACTCTTGCCCATGCCAGTCCGCGCTGAGCATTGACCATATCTGTAATGTCTTCGACAACCACCACATAGCTGCTGTCGTCGGTTTCTTGTAACGGCAGCTGTGTCGAAGAGCAAGCCAATACTTTTTTGGATTCTTCAAGGTCCAGTGTAACCGTATCGCTCCACTCGGTCTGTTTATCCTCAACCGCTGCCTGTACGGCGGCAAAAAACGGTGCAAGCATTACGTTTTGTTCCTTTGCAACAGCAAGTGAACTGCCCTTAAGATGCATCGCACCGATACCCAAAATACGTTCTGCAGCAAGGTTTACTTCCGTAATCGTTAAATTCACATCAATGAACAGCACGCCAGATGACAGGTGTTTGAGCACCACTTCAAGATACCATCTTTGACGTTCCGCATTCGTTCGACCTTCGTGAATCTGCTCTTGTGCTAGTTTGATTCGCCGCGTCATTTCATTAAATGACTCAACCAATACTCCCAGATCATCGCGCGCAGCGACTTGTGGCAATTTTTCGTAAATCCCTTTGGCTACCTGTTGGGTTCCTTCAGAAAGCATGTGAATAGGCGATACCAGTCTTTGAGTCAGTAATGTAGCACCCCAGGTCGCCAGCAGCAACACCAGCAGCGTTACCAGCGAAAGTGTCAAAACAAAATTGATCTTAAGCGGTTTTCTTAAATAGACAAGTGTTTTGTATTGTTCGTTAACCGTACCGATTCTTTCTGCCAGACGCTGTGAACTCGGTGGCAATTTGGAAATCACCTGCAGGTAGTGACGTTCATCGGTTGCGATAATTTTAACCGGAAGCAGAACCTGAAGCATCGCTCCGCCTTCATCACCCGGTACGATTCGGCCAACCGGTTTATTGGCCGGTGTCGCAAGCGCTTGTTCAACGAATTTAGGATCAGCTGTCTGCGGAACCAGCCGATCCGTACTCACACCTGCAGATGCGATTATTCCGGTCACGCTGGTCAAGTCTCCAAAGTAAGTGATTTCTTCATAATCCCCAGCATTTCTCGACACAAACAGCGCTTCGGAGATCTCTTGGCGATCCGCGCCTTGTGCAATTTGATCCACCAGATCAGTCAAATCCTGAACCAACTTTTCTTCTACCGAATCGATGAACAATTCGCGCAGTTGAGTCGCTTCATTGAGCGCATCGCTTAGCTGCAGTTCAAACCAGCTGTCAATACCCCTGCTGATCGTTAAGAACGAAAACGAATAAACCACACCGAGTGCCGACAAAAGCAGTATGGCGAAAATTCTCAAGAACCGGATTGTCAGCTGTGTGCCAGGAACCCTTTCGCGGTGCTGGCGTATCAATCGATAAATGAAATACCCGATCAAGCCGCTTAAAAGGACAATTCCGACCGAATTCAAAATGAGCAGGAACAAGTAGTTATTCGGATCTGCACTGATCCAGAATGTTCCAACAATCAGGTCGAACAGCATCACTCCTGTAAGAGCGAGCAAAACCAGCACCAAAAATATCCAGGTGCCCTGCGATCGGCTAATAGGCAAGTGTTTCACGTGATGTCAAATTCATTCCAAGGTGTGTATAACCGCCAACCGGCATCAAACAATGCCGGTATGTGCATGACAGACGGCAGCGCTGAATGCAGCAAGGTAATATTTACTTCACCGCGATAGTCGGAGCGTGCGTCAAAATTTTCTTCGTCAATCGTCAATACATACACTCTTTGTTTGCCAAGTGCCGTCAACACATCGTTCAGCGATCTGTAATTACCGACTATTTGTTCATCTGATGAGTCAATTACATAATCGCGATACAGGCTACGAGAACTGATCTGATCGAAATATTCGTAATCTGCGACAAGCCGATCCCAGAAATTGTGCCGAACCCGGTAGATTTTTACGTTAGTCGCAATCGTAATCGGGACATTGACTCTCAGTGCCTGAATCACCGAATCTGAAAGCTCAATGGTCGAAGACACCGAAACTTCAAACCGATTGCCATCGTGCACAGCACTGACGGTATCAATTGAAAAAGCAAACGCTTTGTGCGAAAAACCCACTAGTGCTGTCACAGACAACGCGATCGCAAGCAAACCATACAATGCAAGAGCAGTTAAAACCCGCCTGTACAATTTCTCAAAGCAACTAATCATAGCCGAGTGAGCAAAGCGTAATAAAAACCGTCACTGAAGTCGATACCCTGCAGGCGCTGACGGCCAAAGCAGGTTTTTCTCCCTAGCGACTGATCCAGTTCAACTACACGCATGTCGGGGTGATCTTTGATTGCCTCACCAATGACATCATCGTTTTCCTCGCGCAAAATCGAACAGGTTGTATAAAGCAACTTGCCGCCTTTGTCCAACAATTCGAACAGCGTGCCGAGCAATTTTTTTTGCAGCAAAGATACGCTGAGAATATCGTTGGGTTTGCGGTGAAATTTAATTTCAGGATGCTTGCTGACAACGCCAAAAGCTGAACACGGGGCATCCAGCAAAATCCGGTTGTAAGGAACTCCATCCCACCATTTATCCGGTTGTGTCGCGTCTGCTGTCATAATTTTTACCGACCCATCAACCCTGCCTAAATTATCTACGATTTGTGCGCATCGAGCTTCGCTGATGTCAATCGCTGCAATTTCGCATGTTTCACTATAGTCTTCGAGCATATGCATTAATTTCCCGCCAGGAGCGCTACACGCATCCAGCACTCTGTCACCTGAGGTGATATCCAGTGACGAAACGGCAAGCTGGGATGCTGAATTCTGCACAGATACAACGCCTTGGGCAAAACCTGGCAGTTCAGACACCGTAACGCGCTCATGTATCCGCACACCTTGTGGTGCAACACGGTCAGCACTCGCTGCGATGTTGTTTTGCTCAAGCCGTCTGAGATACGATTCCACACTCGAGCGAGTTGAATTGACGCGCAATATCAATTCGGGTTTGCGATTATTGGCATTGAGAATTTCCCGATACTCGTCAGGCCACTGGGCTTTTACCAGTTCTATCATCCACTGAGGGTGGGAAAAACGCGCAGAATCGTTCAGATCGGCCTTTTTGATCTGCTCACAGTGTGCAACAAATTTACGCAAAACGGCATTGATCAGTTTCCGCGCCCATGGCTTTGCCAGAGCCTCGGCTGCGGAAACCGTCTCGGAAACAGCAGCATAATCAGGGACTCGCATATACTCAATCTGGTAGATTCCGACCAGCAGCAGGCAATACACATCGCGATCTTTTTTTCTCGGTGTCTGCTTCAGAATATGATCGGTCCAGGCCCCGAGCCTCCAGAACTCGCGCAATACCCCAAGTACGATTTCACGGATAAAAGCCTGGTCATTGCGATCATAGTCAGTCACCTCTTCGCGCAACGCACGGTCGAGTTGACAGCTGTGGTAGACCACCCGATAAATCGCCTGTGCACATGCGGCTCGACAGTTGCGGGCAATTGGCGAATTCGACGGTGTCTGAGAATTCATCTGAATGTCAATAGCGAACCTTCGGCTATCGGATTTCCCGCAACAAACTGATCAATGTGCATTTTGGCTTTTCCTTGTTTCTGCACGACTTCGAGACTAACGACCCCATCACCTGTCATCACATAAACGCACTTTCGGTCTGCGCGGACAATCTGCCCGGGCTTTCCGTAATATTGATTACAAGTCACATCCCGCGCCTTGAAAATCCGCAGCCTTTGCTCAGCCATCCATGTGTAGGCAACCGGCCGCGGATTGTATGCGCGTACCTTGCGAATCACTTCTTTGGCCGAAGCTTTCCAGTCAATCTGTGCTTCCTGAGCAGTCAGTTTATGGGCATATGTCGCTTTGCTGTGGTCTTGGCTCTTGGCAATCAGGGTGTTGCTTTCGATTTGAGGAAGTATTTCAACGAGGTGCTTTGCTCCAAGTTCAGACAACTGTTGTTGCAGCGTCTCTGCTGTACAGTGCTCATCAATTGGAACCAAGCGCTGAGAATAAATCGCACCGGTGTCCAATCCTTCATCCATTTGCATAATCGTGATGCCCGTTTGCCGGTCCCCCGCTTCAATTGCACGAGCAATCGGTGCGGCACCTCTCCAGCGAGGCAATAAAGATGCATGTACATTTATACAGCCTAAACGCGCAATCGCCAGCATCTGAACCGGAATGATCAGTCCGTATGCCACAACGACGATCAAATCAGGTGCAACGTCACGCACAAAACCAACCGCATCACCGGTTAATTGGTCAGGCTGAAATACCATCAATCCGTGCGCATCGGCAAATTCTTTGACTGGTGAAAAGCGAATCTTCTGTCCCCTGCCCTGACGACGGTCGGGCTGCGTTATTACGGCAACGACATGGTGTTCGGATTCGATCAGGCGGGATAAAGTGGGAACTGCAAACGCAGGTGTGCCTGCAAATGCTATGCGCAGTGTCATATCGCACATTTTCGCTGCAGTAAATGACAAATACCCAACTGTCTGAAAATGCGCCTCGAATAATCGCTTCCGATTGACAGTCAGATTTGCGCCAATTGCTCTCGCTGTTGAACTTTGGCAGCTTTTTCGAACTGTCGTCTGACCCGGTTTTTTTTCAATCTCGACAGGTAGTCAGTAAACAGTTTTCCGTTGAGGTGGTCAATTTCGTGCTGAATGCAAACAGCAAACAATCCATCTGCTTCCATCTCATAGCGGCGTCCATCAACATCAAAGGCATTGAACCGAATCCATTCACTGCGCTTGATTTTTGCAAAATAGCCAGGGAATGACAAACACCCCTCTTCTATGATCTGTTCGCCTTTGGCTTGCGAAATTTGTGGATTGATCAGCACCTGAAGATTGTCCTTTGTATGTGAAACATCAATCACAATGATGCTTTGTGCGATGCCTACCTGTATGGAGGCTAGCCCAATTCCGGGTGCAAGGTACATCGTTTCTGCCATGTCGTCAACGAGTTCGGATATTTCGCTATCAAATACCTCTACCGGTTGTGCTATTTGCCGGAGTCTGGAATCCGGGTAGATCAATATTTCTCGAAGTGCCACTTTTTTCGCTGAAAGACAGGTCTGTAAAACAAATATTCGACAACCGTTTGCCGAATCATATGCAACATCGGCACTGCATCTGCGGTTGTAAATTCAATGACAAAAACTGACTTGATTTCAATGCCAATACTATTATGGCTTATTTCCCATATTACAACGGCGATTCGCATCACATAACACACGTGCTTGAACTGTGGCGAGCATCCGACAAAGCACAGTCGCTAAGCGGGAGTCATCGGTTACGAGGCTGCATTGATTCCTGCCTGGCGGCCAAACACCGCACCGGACGTCAGCCCGGTACCGCCGGGATAATTAAAATAGAACAAGCCCCCCACCAATTCTCCGGCGCCGTAGAGACCGCCGATAAGATTTTGGTCATCGCCGATAACCTGACTTGTGTGCGGATCTATCCGCAATCCCCCAAATGTAAATGTGATCCCGCAAGTTACATGATAAGCTTCAAACGGCCCGTCAGATATTGTATTGGCCCAATTTGATTTGGGAATATCAAGGTTACAGGCGGCGCGACCGTCCTTGATATTCGGGTTAAAGGGAGTGTCAGTGTTCACGGCGGTGTTGTAACGCTTTACTTCATCCAATAACCCTTTACGATCAACGCCTTCCATTTTTTGCGCTAGCTGATCCAATGTGGGGGCAACTACTTTGGAAACCCCTTTGATGCGGTACTCATCGCGCAGTAAATGAGTCACTTTCCGATCGAACACCTGCCAGGCAAACTGGTCAGGCTGATTGAGTATCACACGGCCGTATCTGGCATACGTATAGTTTCTGAAATCTGCTCCTTCATCGACAAACCGGCGACCGCGAGCGTTGACCATAATCCCAAAAGGATAGGAATGTTTCTGGAATCCGTCACCAACATGCAGATCGCCAAATTCCGGTGCATTGTAATCCCAGCCCACTGCATGACACCCGGACCAGTTGCCGTACAGAGACGCTCCGACCTGTTCTGCCATTCGAATGCCGTCGCCTGTATTAAAGGCAGTTCCGCGAACCTTGGCCATCTCCCAGCCCGCACCCAGATAACGGGTTCGCCATGCAGCATTGGATTCGAATCCTCCACAAGCCAGAATAACGGACTTCGCTTTGATGTCGCAATATGTGCTGCCTGTGTGCACACGAACACCGCGGACTCGGTGTCCGTCGTACAGCAGCTGTCGAACTCGAATTCCGTAGCGTATGTGGATACCTGACTTTTTCGCCAGCTCAGTTTGGTGGTCTACCAATCCCGGACCGCCGCCAAGCGTTTCCAGTGTCAAACCTCCCCAGAACTTGAAACGCCCGTCAATCTTGAACGCCTGGCGACCATACATCGGCATGAAACGAATTCCAAGGTCTGACATCCACTTCAAGGTAGCGAAAGAATTGACCACCAGCTGTTCACACAGATCTGGGTCGGTACGATTACGAGTGATGCGGAACATGTCGTCGAAAAACTGATCTTTCGTATAACTTCCGAAATCTGTTATCTGAAACTGCTCCTTGTTAATTTCAGGGCACAACTTGCCTATGTCATCTGCACCTTCATAAGCGAACCGCATAGCCCCTGCGCTAAAGCGGCTGTTTCCGCCATTTTTGTCTATCGGCGCGCGTTCAACAACCAGAACCGAAGCACCGCTTTGCCGGGCTGCAAGAGCAGCACAAAAAGCAGCGTTTCCTGCACCTGCAACAATAACGTCGTAGTCACTCATTGTCACGCACCGTGCTTTGTCTCAAACAGGTCTTTACGAAGCGTACTTAACTTTGCAGGGTCAATTTTCACGTGAATGACACACGGCGCGCGCATCGAAAGCGCCTGTTTCAGCGCAGCGGCGAGCTGCCCGGGCTTGTCAGCTTGAAAACCTTTGGCACCGCAAATTCTTGCGTATTCGTCATACGGCGCACTGTTGATGTCTGCACCGATCAGCCGACCGCCAAAATACTCTTGCTGGTACGCTTTTTCAGCGCCCCAGGCACCATTGTCAAGCACGATTGCGATAACAGGCAAATTGTAGCGAACAGCTGTCATCACTTCCGCCATCGTATAGCCAAATCCGCCATCGCCCATAATCGATATCACCGGTCTGTGCGGTGTGGCAGCCTGTGCACCGATTGCAGCTGCATAGCCAAAACCAACCAAGCCGAAATCCAGCGGCGTCACCAACGCTGGCGGGTGATAGTGAGCAAGACGGTCCGCAGCATGCAAGCAGGCATTTCCGGTGTCCAGCGTTACAATCGCATCTTGCGGCAACACCTCTCGAATTTCTCCCAAAGCACGATGCAGACTCAGCGGTTCGGCCAGATCAGCCGCTTCCGCTGTCCGCTCGGATCGCAGTTGAGCCAGGTCTGTTTCGAATGCAGTTAGCCATCTTGCCCACCGAGAACAGTCAACTTCATCGGACAGCTTCAAAATCGCTTCGACGCTCGCACTTGCATCGCCACAAATACCCAGCGCAACCGGAAAATGGCGACCAATCGCACTTGCTTCAATATCAATCTGAATGATCTTTGCGGTATCCGAAATATATTCGTTGCTAAAGAAAGTTGAGTTAAATCCAAGACGGGATCCGATTGCCAAAATGGTATCTGCATCCCGGGTCAACTTGCTGGCAACACGGTTGCCGCGCGGTCCGCTTTGTCCAGCAAACATTGGGTGTCCGTATGGCATCAAGTCCGCATGGCCAGTTGAGGCGACAACCGGAATTCTAAGACGTTCACTGAGGCGTTGCAGCGCTATTGCACCCGAAGACCATTTCAACCCGCCACCAGCGATGATTACCGGACGGGTTGCGTTTTGAAGATATTCAATAACCGCTTCGGTATCGGATTGGGACGCAGCGCCCATATTCGCTACAGTCAGTTCACCGAGACTAGGCTGCGCAATGTTTGCTGCGAATAAATCGCGCGGCACATGCAGTACCACCGGACCGCGGCGAGCGCTCATTGACAAACGCATCGCATCCATTAGCATCGCTGGGAGGCGCTCGGCATCAGTGACCAGCATGGATCGCTTGCAGATCGGTTGAAACAGTGCTACCTGATCGACCTCCTGAAACGTATCCATATACAGGTTGCTGCGGCTGATTGCTCCTGCGATGACAACCAGTGGCGAATAAGCCAGATGGGCTTGTGCAACAGCTGTGACCAGATTGGTTACACCCGGACCTGCCTGTGCGCCTAGGGCGATGCCCGGGCGGGCGCTGATGCGGGCGCAGGCATCAGCCATATGACCGGCAGATCGCTCATCGCGAGCGCCGATGTATTGGATGCCCCCGCGCCTTTGCAACGCATCGAACAACTCCAGCATAGAACCGCCAAGCACTCCAAATACGGTTGTAACACCAGCGTCTTTCAGTACACGATAAACAGCTTCGCCGCCACAAACAGTGTTCATTTCATCTAGATCCGAGCGCCTGCAATGAAACCTTCATAAATCGCTTCTTCTGCTGTTCGGGGACTGACACAGTCTCCAATGGAAATCACACAATATTCCTCGTCATCAAGTTCGTTATCACAAATATAAACCGCCCGGTGCCCCAATGCGAGTACTACAGTATCTATGTCATCCATCACAATAGGGTCTAGAGTCAATGTGTCCTGAAAATATACTGTATGCCTATCCACACCGAAAAGACGCGCATGAGTTCGAATCGAAATACCGAGTCTATGCAGTCTGCCCACATAGTGATTTCGCGTATAAATCTGCAAAGACTCACCGGCCATCGCAGCATTGGTACACAAAGTCACTGCGCAACCGGACCGGGCCAGCTGTTCAGCCAGACCGATTCCGACCCAGTCCGCTCGCCAGTCCGCTACAACGACACTTGCGCCAACTTTTGCCTCACCGTTCAAAACCTGCCAGGCAGTTACCACGTTGTCACTTTCGCAGCCATCAAATTCCGGAACATATGGCACCGCCCCCGTAGCAAGTATCACCACGTCTGGCGCCTGCGCAGTGATGTCATCAACACTAACAGTGGAACTTGAAAAAACACCGACTGTACTGCACTTGAGTTCACGCTCAAGGTTAGTTACTAGTCCTGCAAACTCTTCCCGTCCAGGCAGCTTGTGTGCCAGCAGAGCCTGACCTCCAAGCTGAGAAGCGGACTCATACAGCTCGACACGGTGCCCTTTGTTCGCTGCTGTAACTGCCGCTTTCATACCGCCTGGGCCACCACCGACAACAATCACCTTTTTAGCGTGTTTCGCTTCAGTCAGATTGCCGTAAATCGTTTCTCGGCCAGATACCGGGTTTTGTATGCACGAGATGCCAAGGCCTTTGTGTGCCCGTCCGATACAGGACTGATTACACGCGATGCAGGCCCGAATATCTTCCGATTGTCCACTTCTGGCTTTGTTTGGCAATTGTGGATCTGCGATCAGTGCGCGAGTCATACCGCATAAATCTGCCTGGTTGTTCGCGATGATCGATTCGGCGATCTGCGGCTGGTTGATGCGCCCTGTTGCTATGACCGGTTTGCCCGTGATGCGGCGAATGTTCTGTGAATAACCGGTTATGTGAGTGCTGGTCAAACCCATCGGCGGAACTATATTCACAGATCCGACCAGCGAGGCTGACGTTCCTGACACCAAAGAGAAGTAATCTACCTCATCAGATAGAGCCGAACAAATTCTTCCTGCCAGCTCAGCGCTCAAACCCTGATCATCAGTCTCATCGGCGCTGATGCGAATACCGACTGCAAGGTCAGGCGCGCTCAAGCGCACCGCGCAGACAATATCGCGAACAAACTTCAATCGTTTGTCAAAATCTCCACCGTAGGCATCATTTCGCAGGTTAACCAGTGGATTGAGAAACTGGGAGGGAAGATACCCGTGACTCGCGACAATCTCGACACCATCAAACCGTGCTTCATCAAGACAAGCCGCAGCGAAGGCAAAACCTGCCACAACTTCGCGAATGAGGCTCTCGGACATGGGCTGCGGCATGATATGAAAACGTTCGTTGGGAACGCTGGAAGGCGCGAACGTTTGCGGAATCATTCCGTTTGTCGAACTTAGCGTCTCGCGACCGGGATGGAACAATTGACCAAACAGCACCGTGCCATGAGCGTGCACCGTGTCGGCTAGCTTGCGATAGTGCGCAATGCAATCATGATCCAACGCCATCAGCAGTTGGGGTGAAAACATCGCGGTGCTATGGACAGCGATAATCTCAGAGACAATCAAACCGGCACCACCTTTGGCGCGCGCCTCGTGATAGGCAATTAACTCTTCGTTGGGGTGTTGATGGGCAAGATAGGTATGATGTCCTGTGGAAACGATCCGGTTGGGCACTTCAACAGGGCCAATGCGCACCGGGGAAAAGAGGTTCGGAAATTGTGTTTCAGACATCGATGCAAGCGGTGGCGTTACCACTCGACTCGAGCAGTGACTGATTTAACCGCGGTGTAGTTTGCAATCGCAGCCAGTCCTTTCTCCCTGCCGATGCCGCTTTGCCTGATGCCGCCAAACGGCACTGTATCGCCAGCTGAGTGGTACTCATTGATAAATATCTGACCTGCTGCAATATCTCGCGACAACCGCAATGCAGCATCAATGTCGCGTGTGTAAACTGCAGCTGCCAATCCGTAATGGGTACTGTTTGCCACTGAGATGGCTTCATCAATACCATCGACAGGCTGAATACAAAGAACCGGACCGAATACTTCATTTTGTGCGATTTCATGATCTGCAGGAACATTGTCTACAATCGTCGGCATGTAATAGTACCCGCCTTCATGACCTAAGACATGTGCTGGGCTGCCGCCAGTGAGGATTGCCAGACCGTCACTTCGAGCCTCTTTCACGGCAGTGTCGACGCGCGCTCGGTGAGTGCTTGAAATCAAAGGACCCATCTGCGGGTCGTCAACAGCCGGGCCAATCGTAATCGACTGGGCTTCTGCAACAAGACGATCGCTGACTTCGTCATAAACCGATAGATCGATTACCAATCGCGTGCCTGCTGAACAAATCTGACCGGCGTTGGTATGCAACTGCTTTGTGACGTCTGCGACAACTGTGTCAAGATTAGCGTCGGAACAAACCACAATCGGCGACTTGCCGCCTAGTTCAAGGGTGACCCCGCCGACGTGACTGGCCGCGGCCTGCATTACAGCCTTGCCCGTTGGTATGGAGCCGGTAAAGGTAATGTGATCTACCAGCCGATGCGAAGCGGCAGCCGCACCGGCTGATTCACCAAAGCCGGTGACAGCATTGCAGACCCCCGCTGGCAAACCTGCATCAAGCATGATTTGGACAAGCAGCATTGTCGACAGGCAAGCTTGTTCCGCGGGTTTGATTACAGCAGTATTTGCGCATGCGAGTGCGGGCGCAAGTCCGCGTGCCAAGGCAGTAAGCGGCACGTTCCAAGGTGTGATGTGCGCGGTAACGCCAACAGGTTCGAGTTGGGTGAAACTCAGGCGCTTGCGACCGCGAGGAATCGTTTCACCGTGAATTTTGTCGCACAAGCCTCCATAATAGTCGAAGTAGTTCGCGGCGCGACTGACGCTTTTTCGAGCACTCGAAACTGGCTTGCCGGAATCAAGACATTCGAGCACGACAAGTTGATCGAAATTTTTGCGAATTTGCTCAGCGATGGCAAACAGGCACCGCTCACGTTGTTTCGGCTCGAAATCCCTCCATGGACCTTGAAGAGCGAACTTCGCCGCTGTTACCGCTTCATCGATGTCCTGCGCCGATCCTGCGGGTGCTGTACCAAGCATTTCGCCGGTCGATGGGTTGAAGATTTCGAACACCGCGCCATCACTCGCGCTTCGGTGTTCGCCATCGATTACAAGCAACGGATTAAGTTTCGAATCGGCAGGCGAAATCATGTTTTTGTTCTCATAAAGTGCTGCTGGCTTTCAGCGCAGGGAGCAAAATATTGAACCGATTACGCAAGTCAGCGTCAAGTTCGCCACCCAGATAGTTCGGCTGATGTGAGGTGAGAATTTCACGCACCTTTGCACGCGCTCTTTGAAGCATATCTTGCGAACCATCGGACTCCCAAGCATCCGGTGTCTGACGGTCCGCCACCCGCGGGTACACGTAGTCAGACTTCATGCGTTCGAGCGTCTGCGGATGACCCAGATAATGTCCTTCACCGGCAACGACATCGCGGATCACATCTGCCGCGATTGTTTCCCGGTTGACTTCCACCCCGCACACACTGCGCATCACACCACCGAGCATGTCGTTATCGATCACAAGACTCTCGAGCGAGGAACCGAGCATGCTGGCTAAAGTGCCGCAAGCGTGTGAAATCATGTTGCATCCTGCATGCGCTGCGAGTGTCACCGAGAGGTTCTTCTCGTAGCCCGCTTGTGCATCGTGGACCTTTGAATCCGAATAGCCCGCTATACACGCGACCGGCACTGCGTAATAACGCCCTACCTGTGCGGCAGCCGCCATGACTACCGCCTGCTCGCCACCGCCGCCACACATGGCGCCGCTTCGCAAATCGGAAACCAGCGGTTTGGGAGCAAAAATGATGGCGGCATCCGGGTCTACCAGCCAGGCAAACGTGATGCCAGCCACAGATTCTGCCACCGCTTGCACAATCGAGCCTGCCAGCGTCACCGGACTGGTCGCGCCCATTTGCCCTGCCGATATCAACTGTACTGGAAGGCCAAACCGCACAGCTTGTTCAACGACTTCGCAAGATTCGGTGGCAAAACGCATCGGTGGCACCACATGGGTTGCCATCACGGTCAAAAACGGCCGCTTGCGGAATTGGTCTTCACCGCCTGAGACTGCATAGCAAATCTGCGCAATCGTCTTTACGTGTTCAGGGTCGGTGACGCTCATGCAGATATGCTTGGAGGTTCCGGCGAGGCACGCATACAGGGTGTTGATATCGAGGTCGAACGCATTCGGTGCGTCAGTTGCCACAACCGGTCGACTGAAAAAGTGAATATGTTCCTGCAAATCGACGATGCGCGCCATGTCATAGAGGTCTTGAACTGTAGTTTCGCGATACCTGTTTGTATCAATATCGAGAATCCGAGGTGCCGCGCCACCGGTACCGACATGCACTGCCTTTTCACAGAGGTTTAAATGGTAACCATCCCTTCGCGACCACAAGATGATGTCGCGCCGAATATTCGAGATTGCCTTGCTTACTAATTCTCGCGGAAACAGCAATCTGTTTTTGTCAGTATAGACGCCTCCATGCGCAGTCACAATGTCGATCATGCATTGTGGCGCTCCGGACAGGCCAAGGGATTCGAGCAGCTCAACAACAGCCTGATGAATCTCGCCTAAATTGTCGGCTGTCAGCGGGTTAAACTTGCCGCCGGTGGCTCCCATCCATTGCGAGTGATCGAAAACCTCCGCCACCCGTTCTTTTTTCATCCGTGCGATTCGGCCGCTTCGCGTCTTATGTTTCGGTTCAGTCACAACCGGATGTCCGTGCACATCATTTATCCTAACAGATGGGAATAGTGATCACTGCGAAAAATCAATATTGTATTCGCATTCAAACGCCTCAATCTGCTCGTCTGCCCAATCATTACACTTGAATCTTGACGATAATTTGATTAATTTCTTCCACAAGTTCGTATCATTTGAAAGTCGAAAATCGACCAACAACAACTGTATGAGCCATAAAATAGTGAGGTTTTTATGGTTCAGACTAAAATGAGCAAACAAGTGAACGAACAAACTACCTCAAAGTTCAATCATGTACTTCATCAGCCGCTGAAGCTTCCCTGTGGGGCGGTCCTTAAAAACAGGCTTGCCAAGTCCGCCATGTCGGATTCACTTGGAAACGGTGAAGGCGATTCCACTGAGCCTCAGGCACGACTGTACGAAAGATGGGCGAAAGGCGAAGTCGCAGTGTCTATCATCGGTGAAGTTCAAGGTGACCCGCGCTATCCGGAAAAACCCGGCAATCTGGTGCTTGGACATCAAGGTGATCGCCACTCGATCAATGCTTTGGTGACTCGCGCCGTTGTCGACCGCTCGCATCTGTGGCCGCAGCTTGGCCACGCCGGCGCTCTTTCGCATTTGCCGATCAGTCAACCTAAGGGGCCATCTGCGCTGGATGTCAAAGGACTTCAATGCGCCGGTATGTCCGCTGAAGAGGTGCGGGAACTTCCCGGAATGTTTGCCAGCACCGCGGCCTGCGCAAAAAATGCAGGATTTACCGGAGTTCATATTCACGCGGGTCACGGGTTTCTGCTTAGCCAGTTTCTGTCTCCATTGTTCAATCACCGCAGCGATGGCTACGGCGGATCGATTGAAGCACGATGCCGGATAGTGGTTGAGGTAATTGACGAAATACGCAGTGCCGTTGGTCCATCGTTCCCGATAGGAATTAAAATCAACTCAACCGATAAACTCAAAGGCGGCTTAACCGAAGACGATGCAATCGAGGTAGTTCGTCTCGTCAGCAAAACCTCTATTGATCTGATTGATATCAGTGGCGGAACTTATTTTCCCGGAGCAAAAGCAAGCTCCGAAGGGGCTTTAAGAGGTGAACCATACTTTTTAAAATTCGCTAAAAGAGCCAGAGCAATTACAGACCTGCCGCTGATGGTGACAGGCGGTTTTAAAAGGCGTCAGCAAGCTGTGGATGCTGTAGCAAGCGGTACGGTTGATATCGTGAGTGTAGCACGTGCTATGGCACTTGATCCAAATCTTGCAGCGAAGTGGCTAAGCGAAAAAGGCGGTGATCCGAAGTTCCCCGTTTTTAAGTCTCCACCTCCAGGAGGTGTGACTGCATGGTACACCATGCGATTGACAGCACTGGCAGAAGATCGAGAAGACGAGTTTACAATGGATGCGATGAGTGCCATGCATATTTACGAACAAAGGGATACTGAACGCTGTAAGAGGTGGCGCAAGAAGTTTCCTCATTCGACAGATATCCTGTGAAAATTCAAAAAATTACGCTTGCTGTCCGTAAGAAAATTTGTGACAACAAATTATGGGGATGCCAAGCAACATCAAACCTAGCGGCTTGGCCAATTCTGTGCTTATTGCGGCCTTGTCGCTTATGATCGAAAAACACCCTTCGCAGCGCAATTCGAAGACACTGTTTTTTGTCTGTGACAGACCATGAAAGGCGAGTCTGAGTCAGTCATCTAGTGTATCTCTTATCTTTATATATCAATACTTTACAATAGTTATTTGACAGATTGCCAACTTTGCCACTTGGGTTATAATGAAAAATCTTCAGCAGCCAATCCAATCAAAAAATCATCACAACAAAATAACACTAGCAATGCAGAATCTTATCGTAGTCGAATCACCAGCGAAGTCAAAAACGATTGGCCGTTATCTCAATGACCGCCTATCTGATGAACGTTATGAGATTCTTGCAACTGGCGGGCACGTGTATGAATCGGCCAATGTCGATATCGATAATAACTTCGAGTTGGACTACGTCTTAATAGAGGGGAAAAAACGCTTTGTGAACGATATCGTCAAGGCGATGCGTTCAGCTCAGCGACTCTACCTCGCCACCGACCCGGATCGTGAAGGAGAAGCGATATCTGCCCATGTATTTGATATCCTTCAGTCTCGCGGTGTTGTAAAGGACAAGCCGGTGCATCGGATTATTTTTCACGAAGTGACAGGTGATGCAATCCGAAAAGCGATTGCACAACCCACCGAAATCTCCCAGCACCTGGTACAAGCGCAAAAAGCAAGGGATGCACTGGACCAGTTAGTTGGTTTCAATCTATCGAAGCTGCTTATTCGAAAGCTCAGTTCCCCTGGTCTATCCGCAGGCAGAGTGCAAAGTCCGGCACTTCGCATGATTGTTGAGCGCCAGCGACAAATCAATCAGTTCGAACCCCAGGAATTCTGGACGATTGAAGTTGACTTGCAAAAGCAATCCAACGAATCGGATGAAACAAACCCAACCTCAGGCAAATTCAAGGCGACGCTTACCCATCTGCGCGGTAACAAGCTGGACAAACTGGATATTGCAAACGAAAAAGACGCGACACAAGCGGTCTTAGATATTGAATCTGCATTAATACAAACCGATGCGGGCAACGCAATTGAAATCACTTCACTGAAACGATCAACCCGACGTCAAAGACCGTACCCCCCTTACGTCACTTCGACACTTGTGCAGGATGCCGCGAGCAAGTTGAACATGAGTGCCAGGGAAACCGCTTCGGTTGCGCAGCGCCTCTATGAAGGCGTTGAGGTCAACGGCCAGCACACTGGACTGATTACCTATACCCGAACCGACTCAACATCTTTGTCAAGCATTGCGATCGGACAAATCCGCGAACACATCGCGCGAGAATATCAAGGTGATTATCCTGACAAACCGCGAATATACAAAACCAAGTCAAAAAGTGCCCAGGAAGCCCATGAAGCCATTCGTCCAACCAATTTTTCATTAACACCTGAACGTGTAAGAGGTTCTGTCGATGCGCGGCAATTGCAAATCTACAAACTCATTTGGAATCGAACCATAATGTCACAAATGAGTGATGCCGTGTTCGACACCGTTGTGATCGAACTCAGTGCAGCAGATCATAAATTCAAAGCATCGGGTTCAACACTGAAATCTCCTGGCTGGTTGAAACTGAATCCCAAAGCACTGAAAACACAAAATGCTTTGCCACAGCTAGAACAAGGTCAGATCGTCAAAGTCAACGCAGTCGAACCTCATCAGCACCATACCGAGCCACCTGCTCGCTTTACCACGGCCAGTCTTATCAAACGTCTTGAGGAACTTGGAATCGGTCGACCGTCGACTTGGCCAACCATCATCACAAAACTGCAAAATCGCAACTATGTTGAGATGGAAAAGCAAAGTTTTATTGCCAGAGGCTTGGGCTGTACTGTTGTTGACTACCTGCTGGAGCACTTTGCTAAATATATCGATTACCAATTCACAAGCAATCTTGAAGACAGCCTGGACAAGGTGGCGAACGGTAATGAAGCGCGAACAACATTGCTGGAACAGTTTTGGGCCCAGTTTAAGACTTCACTCGATCAGGGCAATGAGGCAAGTCGATACGAGAGGATTCTCGGCAAAGATCCAGAATCCAACCGGGATGTTTTGGTTCGGGTCCGCTTAGGCGGCGCCTTCCTGCAACTTGGACGGCAAACCGATGAAGAAGGCAAGCCCATTTTTCACTCTCTTGGCAAGGACTTTGATCCCGAATCGATAACACTTGATACAGCAATGGAACTTTTTTCCAAGACCCAAGGACCGCGTGAATTCGGCCCATCTTCTGATGGGGCTCAAATCACTGTAAAAACCGGTCGTTACGGGCCCTACTTTGTAGCAGCCTACGCAGACGGAACCAAATCGAATTTCAGTTTGGATGAAGGCATGGACCCGCAAACCGTCACAATAGATGACATCGAAAAAATATTGTCACGGCCGAAACTCCCGCTGGTTCTTGGTAAAAATTCCAACGATGATGAAGTCATTGCCAATAAAAGTCGAATTGGTCCATACGTCGCACTCAGACGCGACGGTAAAGCAGCCTCGTACACAAATGTCCCCAAAGACCAGGACCTGTATTCCATCACGCTTGAACAGGCGATAGACTTGATTGCGCAAAACAGCCGAAATGCGAATTCAAAAAAATCGACGAGAAACGTAATCCAAAAGTTCGCAGGATCCAATATCCAGATTCTTGATGGTCGCTATGGCCCTTACGCAACCGATGGCAAAATTAACGCCACCATACCGAAAGGCAAAGACCCACAAAGCATTGACCTGCAAACGTGCGAAGAGCTGATAAAGAATAAGGCAGCCAAAGGTCCTCAGAAAACCAGACGCACTCGGACACGGAAAAAAACCTCAGCATGAGGGATTTGAGATTTTCCGCATAACGCGACTTTGGCGCTGTGCGTCAATCGAAGTTTTGCCTGCCGGAATCAAGCAATCGTTTGACCTTTTTCATCGCAATTCGTT
This sequence comes from Arenicellales bacterium, assembly GCA_965214785.1. Taxonomy (GTDB): domain Bacteria; phylum Pseudomonadota; class Gammaproteobacteria; order Arenicellales; family JAJDZL01; genus JAJDZL01. The sequence continues at coordinate 1,212,915 of OZ243975.1, forward strand.
CCAGCGGTTTGCCATTGACTGCACCGAGGGGTGGGTACGGGTCGTGTGGAAGAAAAACCATAATTTCTACCAAGGATTGTTCAAATTCCAATTCGAAACCGGTAATGTGGTTAAAACCGATGCGGGAAAACCGCAGCCTTTTTTGAATCATTCGCCAAGCAACATCTTCAGCTTCGAGCAGGAAACGAATTTCTTCGACTGTGTCAGCGAATACCTGCAACTCTACAGGCCTTGAAGTGATTATGTTGCCACTGAGCGCTGCGCCAACAAGCAGTGGTGAATACGGTTGTAACAACTGCATCATCTTCAAAGCGATATGCAGATATTTCAATTTCAGATGTGCAGTCGCATCACTGCGAAAGATTTGCAGATGCTCAGCTAAGGAATCTTCAATTTCAAGATTAGATGGGATCGACTGACTTGTCGAGACGCCAACACGGGAACATGCCTTTTGTTTGGCTCGCTTATAGTCTCTGACCCCTTCTTCGACCATAATTCGCGCCGCTTCATAACGAAGTTTTCGCCGCACACGATTACCTGAATCTCGCATTGGTCGAAGCTTGTGGTATTTTAAAACAGCTCGTCGACTGACTGTTGTTCGTCGCTTTCACCAGATAGCGCGCTGCTAGCTGTCGATGACACTTCCAGCTTCGGTTGTGTGCCAAATACAAAAACTTCTTCTATAGCCTGCGGGTGTTCTGAACTGACTGCTTCACCGGTTTGAGAATGGACTGATGCGCGCACAACATTATCAGGTGCCAGTATTCGCTCGTTGCGCGTGCCTTCGAGCGCGGTTTGCATAAAATTTATCCAGATTGGCAACGCTGCTTTCGATCCGGCCTCATGTCTCCCCAAATCGGAAGGTGTATCAAATCCCACCCAGACAGTGGCTGCAAGGTGCGGGCTGAATCCGGAAAACCAGGCGTCTTCAAAGTTGTTTGTGGTGCCAGTTTTGCCTCCGATATCCGTTCGGGACAATGACTGCGCTTTCCTGGCAGTTCCGCTTTCAACAACCCCGCGTAATAGCTCTCCCATAATGTAGGCATTGGTACTTGAGATCACGCGCTCAGCGAGTTTTACTGTCGTTTTGGAAGTGGGATCGGTTTGTTCAATTGGCAGTTGGGGTAAACAAATGTCGCATACCTGCGTTCGTTTGCCAGTAAAAACGGTTTTCCCGTAACGGTCTTTTACATAGTCAATTGCATATGGTTCAACCAGATAACCGCCGTTGGCAAATGCAGCATATCCGGTCGCCACAGCCAACGGAGTCGCTTCTGCAGAACCTAGAGCAAGTGCCAGACCGTTGGGCAATTTTTCTTTGTCAAAGCCAAAGTTAGATATGTGATCGACAGCGGTTTGCGTTCCCATACTGCGCAGCAAACGAACAGAGACCAGATTAAGCGAAAGACTCAAAGCTTTGCGCAATCGCATGTCGCCATAGAACTTGCCACTGTAATTTTCCGGTCGCCAAACCACGTTTGTTGCTTCATCCTCAACTACAACTGGAGCACCGCTGACTAAACTTGCCGGGGTATAACCATTTTCCAATGCAGCAGAATAGATGAACGGCTTGATATTTGAGCCCATTTGGCGAACAGCCTGAGTAACGCGGTTAAATTTATTAATGTAATAATCAAACCCGCCAACCATAGCCTTGACTGCGCCGTCTTTTGGATCAATCGCGATCAATGCACCTTCGACCTTGGGAATCTGGGTCAGCTGCCACTGATCTTCATCAGCGGGTTGTGCATAAATCACATCTCCTACATTGAGTACATCAGCTGGAACTTCAGGCTTTTCGCCAACGCTGCGGCTGGAGATGTATGGTCGCGCCCATGCGATGTTTTCCCAGGGAATTGTGATAATCTGATCAGACTTTGTAAGTGCCGTCGCTGAGTCTTTCGAAACTTCCAAAACCAAAGCCGGCACGATCTGTTTGCTTGATTCATACTTGTGCAAGATCTGCAGCATCTTGTCTTTGCCATCGATCAATGACAGGTCAAGATTTCTATGCGCACCGCGGTAACCGTGCCTTTTGTCATAGTCCATCAGCCCTAGTCGCAAACTGTCTACCGCGGCTTGCTGATCCTTCGCACTGACAGTTGAATAAACACTAAAACCGTCTTCATATGCACTTTCACCATAGCGTTCATACATGATCTGGCGGATATGCTCGACGATATACGGTGCATTTAAATCTACTTGCGCCAAATGCAGCTTGGCGGTTAACGATTCGGAAATCGCCTGACTGTGATCTTCTTCATCGATGTACCCAAGTTCCAGCATCCTGTTGAGCACGTAATTTCTTCGGTTCAGAGCATTTTGCGGATTCGAGATCGGATTGATGCTTGACGGCGCTTTGGGAAGTGCAGCAAGCATCGCATATTGTGCGATACTCAAGTCAGAAAGAGGTACTCCGTAATACACATCAGCTGCAGCTGCAAAACCGTAGCTCCTGTGACCGAGAAAAATCTTGTTGAGATACAACTCAAGAATTTCATCTTTGCTCAGCAGCTGCTCGAGTCTCAGTGCCAGCAACGCTTCTTTTGCTTTACGGGTGTAAGTTCTTTCCCGAGTCAGGAAAAAATTACGCGTAACCTGCATTGTTATTGTGCTTGCACCCTGGGATCTGCTGCCAGACTGCAGATTTACGTAGATCGCCCGTAATAATCCTTGATAGTCAATTCCAACATGCTCGTAGTAACGATCGTCTTCAGCCGCAAGTACAGCGGCAATCAATCTCGCAGGAGCATCAGCGATTCGAAGGGGAATTCTGCGTTCTGAGCCATATTCCCCCATCAGCAAACCTTCGCTGCTGTAAATGCGAAGCGGCACTTTGAGCTCAAGGACCCGTATTTTCTCGATGTCCGGCAGACTCGGCAGAAGCAATAGTACAGCAATGAACACTGTCGCCACGCCGACAGCGAACAAATTTCCCAGTACTATAAGGATTCGATAAATCGTCTTGGCATTCATCGTTGCCATATTATCCCAAGACAGCGCGCACAATACATTAAAAAATCCGTTAGTGAAAAAATCTTTTGTTATTTTCACCGATAAAAACGCGCCGCAGCGAGGTCAAGTGACGGAATCGGGTAAAATTTTTTATGGATCCAACCCCATTGGCTTCCAGCACACAACCAGTTGTTTATTTCGTTCAGTTGATAAAGTAAAAAACCACCGCCTTTTAGCATCTACTCGCAGTTGACCGCCTAACCGATGAAAATCCGCTACAAACACTCCGATCCGATGGTTGTTCTAATCGGACCCATGGGTGCTGGAAAAAGCACAATCGGCCGCAAACTGGCAAAGCAGCTTGGAGCCAATTTTGTTGATCTGGACCGGGAAATTGAAAATGAAAGTGAAAGAACAATTGTGGAAATATTTGCTGAAAACGGAGAAAATGAATTTCGACGACTCGAAACGGCGATGTTGCGACGCTATAACGATGCAACTGGGGTCGTCATTTCAACCGGCGGTGGTGCAATTTTGTCTTCAGAAAACCGAAAAATAATCAGAAAAGGCCTGGTCGTATATCTGCATACAACACCGTACCAACAATATGAACGGGTCAAATACCGCAAACATCGTCCGAATCTCGATCCAAAAAGACCGCTGGAACGATTAACCGAGCTGATGGAAGTTCGAGAACCCCTTTATCGCCAAGAAGCGGACTTTACTATTAACACCGACAGCAAACCTATGGGTGAAATAGTCGGTTCTATTGAAAGTTATTTATTGACAACATGAAAAATATTCACGTTAATCTCGGCGCGCGGTCTTATCCAATCAAGATTGGAAGCGGTCTGATCGAACAGGCTCAGCAGTTCGAAGAACATATTCTCGGATCAAAAGCTGTTGTCATTACAAATGAAACTGTCGCACCGCTTTATGCAGACAAACTTGTTGCGGCGCTATCGAAGTGCGCACAGGTTCATATGCACGTTTTGCCTGACGGCGAATCATACAAGACCCTTTCGACGGTCAGTGCCATTATTGATAAATTGATATCGATACCGTGCGATCGAAAAACAACCGTTGTTGCACTCGGTGGCGGTGTGGTTGGCGATATCGCCGGATTTGCATCAGCCTGTTATCAGCGAGGTATTGCCTATATTCAAGTGCCGACGACATTGCTCGCGCAGGTCGATTCGTCTGTCGGGGGCAAGACCGGAGTCAACCATCCGCTGGGAAAAAATATGATTGGCGCATTCAAGCAGCCGCAGTGCGTGATTTGCGATACCAATACGCTAAACACATTGCCGCAAAGACAATTCAAGGCGGGAATGGCAGAAGTCATCAAATACGGACTAGTGCGAGATCCGGGGTTTTTTGACTGGCTTGAACAAAACCTCGATCAGGTGCTTGAAGGCGACACGGACAGTATCGTTTACGCGATTGAAAGATCGTGTGTTAACAAAGGTCAAATTGTCGAACGCGATGAAACTGAATCAGCAACGCGAGCAATCCTGAATTTTGGACACACCTTTGGCCACGCAATCGAGACTTATTTGAACTATAGCAATTGGCTGCACGGTGAAGCGGTCAGTGCCGGCATGGTATTGGCAGCAGATTTATCGCACAGACTCAAAATGCTGACTGCCACTGAGAAAATCCGCATCAAGTCGATTTTGTCGAGATGTGATCTGCCGGTTGCGCCTCCGGATGCGATGACGACAGAAAACTTTCTTCGCAACATGTCGGTTGATAAAAAAGTTGAAAAAGGTGTAATTCGGCTGATTCTTTTAAATGGCATCGGCAACGCTGTAATCAGCGATGATTACTCAACAGAAGCTTTGACTGAAACGTTGAAACAGTCTGTTTCGACCTAGCATTTTTGCCTGTGGCGACAGGTTGATCCGGTGATTTTTGGATTATCCAGCCGGTTTTATTGCAGGCAGAACTGCTAGCAGATGTGCAGTCAATGAAAATACGATTTCGTAATTTGCCAGCTCTATCGGTATACTTACATAATCGGTTTTTCAAAAACTCGCTCATCACAAGTCGGTTTTGCCTGATTAATTTCTAAGTGAAGTGTCAGTTAACCTGCTTAGTTGATCTTTACGATTGACATTTGGCAGTGGACGATTTCATATTCACAATCATATTCTTATGAAGCAGAAAAATTTATACAAAGGACTGTACCACCCGCGCTTTGAACGTGACGGCTGCGGTTTTGGTCTCATTGCACATATGGACGGACAGCCATCGCACTGGCTTGTCAAGACAGCTGTCGAGTCTTTGTGCAATTTAACACACCGCGGTGCAATCGCAGCGGACGGCAAGTCTTCAGATGGCTGTGGCATTTCGATTCGCATACCTGACAAATTCATCCGCGCCCAAGCTGGTCGGGACAATATTGAATTGGCTAGAAGATACGCTGCAGGCATGATTTTCCTAAGCCCCCAGCCTGACAAGGCACAATTTGCCCGCACTGTGCTTGAACAAGAAATATCAGCCAAAGGACTAGAGGCGGCTGCCTGGCGTGCTGTTCCGGTAAATTCCGACGCACTTGGACAATCGGCGCAAACTACACAGCCTGTCATAGAGCAGTTTTTTGTGAATGCGCCCGCGAATTTATCTTCATCGCAGTTTGAACGCCGCCTGTATGCTGCCCGCCGAATTGCTGAAAAAAAGATCGAACGCAATGACCCGGACTTTTATGTGTGCTCTCTGTCCTCAAAAGTGATGGTCTACAAGGGGCTGTTTATGCCCTCGAATCTGACAACATTTTTTCCTGAACTTCAGGACCGAAATCTTGAATCCTCCCTGGCAGTTTTTCATCAACGATTCTCAACCAATACTGCGCCCACCTGGCGGCTGGCTCAGCCGTTTCGAATGCTCGCTCACAACGGTGAAATCAATACCATCGCAAGCAATCGAAACTGGACGGTTGCCCGCGCTGGTCGATTTACCGATTCGCTGCACGAAAATGTTGAAGAACTGGCGCCACTGGTAGATTTTGACACGTCCGATTCCGCGAGTCTTGACAATATGCTGGATTTTTTTGTAAGCGGTGGCATGGATATTTTCCGGGCGATGCAGATACTTGTGCCCCCGGCGTGGCAAAATGTCGATACTATGGACCCGAATCTTAGGGCATTTCATGCATTCAATTCATTGCATTCAGAACCTTGGGACGGCCCGGCAGGAATCGTTCTGACTGACGGGCGATATGCCGCGTGTGCAATGGACCGAAATGGTCTGCGCCCTGCGCGCTACGTCATTACATCTGATCGACATATTACCTTGTGCACAGAAATCGGCGTTTATGACTACGCTGAACGAGACCTGGTTGCCAAAGGGCGGCTCAAACCAGGGCAAATGATCGCAGCTGACACGCGCACCGGCGAATTGCTGACGCCCGACGATATCAATCGCCAACTTATGGAACGCCAGCCATACAACCGCTGGCTTCAGCAAAGCCAGCGCAGAATCTATACCCGACTGCTCAATGACACGCACGTCAGTTCACCACTGAATCCGTTTGAGTTGGCTGTCTACAACAAAATGTTCAACGTTTCTTTCGAAGAAACCGAGCAAGTAATTCGGGTGCTCGCACAAGTGGGACAAGAAGCTGTCGGGTCAATGGGGGACGATACACCGCTAGCTGTCCTGTCGACTATGACTCGTTCCTTGTTCGATTACTTTCGCCAGCAGTTCGCCCAAGTCACCAATCCTCCTATCGATCCGCTGCGGGAAAAAATTGTCATGTCGCTGGAAACAACCGTCGGTCTGTCGATGGGTTTGTTTGAAGAAAATCCCGAACACGCCAAGCGACTGATCATCGGTTCACCGGTTCTGTCGGGCCGCAAGTTCTATATGTTGATGGAACCGGAGGATGCAGATTTTAAGGTTCACAAGATTTCTTTGAATTACCTGCCCAGTGAAGGACTGAACGCTGCGCTTCAACGCATTTGCGATGAAGCGATCGAAGCGGTGCAAAACGGACACCTGATCATTACATTATCCGACCGGGATGTTTCGAAACAAAGCTTGCCAATTCATGCGTTACTCGCAACCGGTGCTGTACACCACAGATTGATTCATGAAGGACTGAGGTGTGATGCAAATCTAATCATTGAAACGGCAACCGCTCGCGATCCGCATCACTTTGCTGTTCTGATCGGATACGGAGCCACAGCTGTTTATCCGTACCTTAGCTATGCGATCATCCATAAGATTGTCGGCGAAACGAATGCAGGCAGCCGCACCTTGAATGCCTTGCGATCGTATCGAAACGGTATCAAAAAAGGGCTTTTCAAAATCATGTCCAAGATGGGCATATCGACTATTGCCAGTTATCGCGGCGCACAGCTGTTTGAAGCTGTTGGACTGCATCGCGAAGTAGTCGACATATGTTTCCGCGGCACAGTGTCGCGCATTGGCGGAGCGAAATTCGAAGATATCGAAAACGATCAGATCGAGTTATGCAAAGCCGCCTGGGATCCGCGAAAACCCATTGTTCACGGCGGTTTGCTTAAATACTCCAGCGATGGTGAATACCACGCTTTTCATCCGGATGTCGTTCATGCACTTCACAAAGCCGTTGAATCAGGCGACAAAGGTGATTACAAGGACTTTGCTGATTTGGTCAATACGCGCCAAGTCTCTGTATTGCGGGATCTGCTGAAGATTCGAACCGCTGGGCGCGATTCAATTTCTATAGAACAAGTTGAACCGATCGAGTCAATCATGGCGCGCTTTGACAGCGCGGCGATGTCGCTGGGCGCATTGTCACCTGAAGCACACGAAGTGCTAGCACAAGCGATGAATGAAATCGGCGGGCGCTCAAATTCAGGAGAAGGAGGGGAAGACCCGAGTCGATATGCAACTTCTCGCACATCAAAAATCAAGCAGGTAGCTTCCGGTAGATTTGGTGTTACCCCGCACTATCTGGTCAATGCTGAGGTGCTGCAAATCAAGATTGCTCAAGGTGCAAAACCCGGAGAAGGCGGACAACTTCCTGGTCACAAGGTCAGTGAGGCAATAGCTATGTTGCGCTATTCATCTCCCGGCGTTGCTTTAATCTCACCGCCTCCGCATCACGACATCTATTCGATCGAAGATTTAGCGCAGCTGATCTTTGATCTAAAGCAGGTCAATCCACAAGCACTGGTCTCAGTCAAACTCGTTTCTGAAGCCGGCGTTGGCACCATTGCCGCAGGCGTTGCTAAAGCCTATGCAGACTTGATAACGATTGCAGGATATGACGGCGGAACCGGTGCCAGTCCCATCACCTCCGTCAAATACGCAGGCAGTCCGTGGGAACTTGGCTTGGTCGAAACTCAGCAGACATTGAGAATCAACGAATTGCGTCATCGGGTTCGGTTACAAGTCGACGGCGGGCTGAAAACCGGAATCGACGTTGTAAAAGCTGCAATTTTAGGAGCTGATTCATTTGGATTTGGTACCGCTCCGATGATCGCGATGGGCTGTAAATATCTGCGAGTATGTCACCTAAACAACTGCGCAACCGGAGTAGCAACACAAAACGATGAACTTCGTGCTCGACATTTTCACGGTACCAAGGAAAAGGTGGTTCGTTATTTTCGCTTCGTAGCCGAGGAAGTGCGAGAGATTCTGGCATCGATAGGCGCTCACAATCTCGATGAAGTGATCGGGCATCCCGAACTGATTGAAATAATCGAAGGCGATACTGTCAAACAAAAACGCCTTGACCTAACACCGCTTTTGTCTTTGGCTGATGTCGACGACAACGCAGCACGACGATGTCTTGATGAACGCAATCAGCCTTGGGACCAAGGACGATTGGCTGAAAAGATGGTGGCCGATGCTTTGCCAAATCTTAAAGCGCAAAAAGATGCGCAATTCGAATACGCAATCAACAATACCCACCGCTCTATTGGCGCTCGCCTGTCAGGGGAGATTGCCAAGATGAGTCAAACACCGAATTGCCGTATTCGTATGAAATTCAAAGGCACTGCAGGTCAAAGTTTTGGCGTCTGGAACGCTGCAGGCCTTGAGCTGTACCTCGAAGGGGATGCCAATGACTACGTTGGCAAAGGGATGGCTGGCGGCAAAATAGTGCTCAAACCTCCGCTTGACAGCCCCTTGGATTCACAAAATACACCAATTGCCGGCAATACTTGTCTATATGGAGCAACGGGAGGAAAATTTTTTGCAGCAGGTACCGCCGGCGAAAGATTTGCTGTTCGAAATTCAGGGGCGATCGCTGTATTAGAAGGTTGCGGTGATCACGGCTGTGAATATATGACAGGCGGTGCAGTCCTCTCACTGGGTCAGACAGGTGTTAATTTTGGTGCAGGCATGACTGGTGGCATCGCATTTGTGCTTGATCTGGAACGACTGTTTGTAGACTGCTACAACCATGAATTGATCGACATTCATCGCCTGACACACGAAGATATGGAACCACACTTGAGTTTCCTGCACGAACTGATTGGTGAACATGTTGCCGAGACTGACAGCAACTGGGGGAAAGTTGTCAATCAGGATTTTCTGGAATTGGTCGGTCGATTCTGGCTGGTCAAACCCAAGGCAGCCGAAATCCGAGATTTGATGGAAACGCTTAGAGAAGCGGCGTAACAAACCGCCTTGTTAGGAGAGTTATACAATTGAAGGAGAATTTTCAATTTCTCGAATTGCCGCGGCAAAATCCACCCAAGGACCCCGCACAATATAGAATTTACCATTGGGACGAAATCTACCAGCAGTTCGACCCTGCCACGGCAAGCGGACAGTCTGCAAGGTGCATTGCCTGTGGAAACCCCTATTGCCAGTGGAAATGCCCGGTCCACAACTACATACCTGAGTGGCTTGACCTGATAGCTCGAGACAAGCTTCTCGAAGCCGCTGAACTATCACATCAGACCAATTCCCTGCCCGAGATATGTGGCAGAATTTGTCCGCAGGACAGATTGTGCGAAGGGGCGTGCACGATGAACGATGGATTTGGTGCTGTCACCATTGGAGCTGTGGAAAAATACATTACTGACGAAGCTTTTGCACAAGGCTGGAAACCTGATTTATCGCAAGTCGAATCGACGGGGAAATCTGTTGCAATCGTTGGTGCGGGACCAGCTGGATTGGGTTGTGCTGATGTATTGGTTCGAAACGGAGTCAGCGCAACAGTCTATGATCGTTATTCCGAAATCGGAGGGTTACTTACGTTTGGCATTCCGCCGTTCAAACTGGAGAAAAAAGTGATTTTAAAACGACGCGAAATCATGGAAGAAATGGGAGTGCGATTTGCGTTGAATACGCAAGTCGGTACTGATATCGAATTCGCTGACTTATTAGACAAGCATGATGCGGTATTTCTCGGCATGGGAACATACACCTATATGCGAGGCGGTTTTGTCGGAGAAGATATGGACGGTGTTTACGAAGCACTGCCGTATTTGATCGGAAACAACTTTAAAGTTGAAGGGTGGGAATCGTCAAATTGGTCGTATATTGACATGAAAGGTAAGAATGTGGTGGTACTCGGCGGCGGTGATACGGCAATGGACTGCGTCAGAACTGCTATCAGACAAAAGGCCAATTCGGTGACTTGTGTGTATCGACGCGATGAGGACAATATGCCAGGTTCAAGACGCGAAGTGTGGCACGCCAAAGAAGAGGGTGTGAAGTTCTTGTGGAATCGCCAACCTATCAAAATCAAGGGAGATAATCGCGTCGAACAGGTAGGAGTTGTCGAGACCCGTCTTGGTGCTGCGGACGAACGCGGTCGACGCCAACCCGAGCCGATCCCCGAGAGTGAACAATGGATTGATTGTGACAGTGTCATCATTGCATTCGGATTTCGTCCAAGTCCAGCAAAATGGTTTGCTGATCACAATATTGGGATTGATCCGTTCTTGCGGATTAAAGCCGAACCTCAAAGCACGTACCCGTTTCAAACAACGAATCCGAAGGTTTTCGCCGGTGGAGATTCCGTTCGCGGTGCTGATCTGGTTGTCACTGCTGTATTCGAAGGCAGGCAGGCAGCTCAAGGTATAATCAGTTACCTGCAAGTTTGAAATCTACCGTTCTCGTAACCTCTTGACGAAAATTCCTCCAAGCGATCGTCTGATTGTTGCGCTAGACGTTTCCAATCAAAATCAGGCGCTGGAACTTGTCGACAAGCTCAATGATCAGGTCTCGTTTTTTAAAGTTGGGCTGGAGCTGTTTTCGTCCGGACAGGGCATATCCTTAATCGAAGAGTTGTCCAGCAGAGGACTTCGTATTTTTGCTGATTTTAAGTTTCACGACATCCCGCAAACTGTCTATCGTGCCGTTAGGAACCTAAACGGACTTGGCATTGAATTTCTAACTGTACATTGTTATCCAGGCGTGATCGAAGCCGCAGTTGATGCCTGCGAAGATATTTCAATTCTTGGTGTAACTGTACTGACCAGCGTAAGCGAAGAAGATTTAAAGCGCTCGGGTTATAACGCATCGGTAAGTCAGGCTGTTGTGATGCGGGCGACTCAAGCATACGATAACGGCTGTACCGGTGTTGTCGCATCAGGGCAAGAAGCCCGGGTGATTCGCAATCATCTCGGAACCGATATCGTCATTGTAACTCCGGGGATTCGTCTTGATGAAGGTGACAGCGGTGATCAAAAACGCATTGCCAGCGTCGAACAAGCGCTGCAGATGGGATCAGATTATCTGGTTGTCGGTCGACCTATACGAGACGCAGTTGCGCCTGACGTGGCTGCACAGGAAATTCAGCACAAGATTCGCAATACTCTAGCGTCCTGACCGCTATGACAAAGATTCATAACGATCGATTACTGCGTGCGCTTAGACGACAGAAAGTCGATAGAACACCGATTTGGATAATGCGTCAGGCCGGGCGCTACCTCCCTGAATATCGAAAAACACGTGAAAAAGCAGGCAGTTTTGTCAAACTTTGCCAGACACCTGAGCTTGCATGTGAAGTGACCTTGCAACCGTTGCGCCGCTATGATTTGGATGCGGCAATCATATTTTCTGACATATTGGTCATTCCTGATGCAATGGGTTTGGGCTTGAAGATGGTCGAATCGGTTGGACCGGTATTTGAAAAACCGATCGAGCGGCCATCCGATATTTATCGACTCGCTGCTCCGGATCCCATTGCCGACCTACGTTATGTAATGGATGCAGTTCGCTTGACGGTTGATTCACTCGACGGTTCCGTACCGCTGATTGGCTTTGCCGGCAGTCCCTGGACATTGGCTGTATACATGGTAGAAGGAAAATCCAAGACGGAATTCAAAAAGATATTAGCATTTGCCAAACAACACGAACTGGCACTACACCGGCTGCTTGAAGTGTTAAGTTCCTCGGTATCAGCGTATCTGGTTGAGAAAGTCAGAAGTGGGGTTTCGGCATTGATGATCTTTGACACTTGGGGCGGAATTTTGAAAACCGATTCGTATTTGAATCTTTCGCTGCAGTATATGACTCAAATTGTGCAGTCAGTTTCGGCTCAAGTGCCGCAAACTCCCATTATTTTATTTACCAAAGGTGGTGGACAGTGGCTGGAGCAAATCGCAGCGAGTGGCTGTGCTGCAGTAGGCTTGGACTGGAATACAGATATGCATGATGCTCGCACTCGAGTTGGGCATCAAGTAGCTTTGCAGGGCAATCTCAATCCACAATCATTAAAGCTTTCGGATCAAGAAATTGTAGATCAAACTCGGAATATTCTGTGCGGATTTGGACACGGCAATGGGCACATATTCAATCTCGGTCACGGCATCACGCCTGACATCAACCCGGATAAAGTCGATGTACTGGTAAAAGCTGTTCATGAGGCCAGCGTTCAATACCATGAAAACATCGGGTGCTAATCAGTCGGAGTAACGAAACGGAAAGTCTTCTCGAGACGTGGTTTCGTTATCCAAACCAAGCAATCCGAGAGAAAACTCAACGGAGAACTTGGATTTTGGAGTTTTCTTTGCAACTTACCACGAGTCGCCTTTCAGGCTTACGGGTAAGAATTCAACCGCAAGTTGTTACAACAGGAATGCAAGGTTGTTTACAGGCCTTGCATAAGGTTTGTTTAGTCTTTAACTTTAAATTCTGCCAGCTCTGCTGCAGTTATATCTGTCGCTTTCAAAATAACCGAATCAGTGACCCCATTTGCAATCAGACGTTTGACGATCGAACAAGTCGTCTCTTCTTGACCTTCTTCTCGACCCTCTTCCCGCGCGTCTGATTCGATCCACTCCCATACACTTGCATAATTGGTCATTTCTCTTTCCCCAACGGGCACAACCCGCTTTTCAATCTCAATTAGATTTTCCATTGTAATCCATCTCCAAAATAACTTTAAGTACTGAAAAGTTGCAATTCTCATCCTCATTCTTAATCTCTGTGTCGAAATTTGAAGAGAATCGCGAATGAACCTCTTCACAAAACTCTTCCTGTACCGAGGTGTTTTCCTCAAATACCATTCCCATCGTTTTTAACAGCATTCTGGTGTCGAGTGTGAACTCATCAATTCTGTCTTGAATACTTCGGTAGTCTCTCAAATTCAAGAAGAGCAACTTGAAATTGACGCATAACGACGAGACAAGTTCTTGATGTGCTCGCGGTAATCGACGAAACTGTTTCTTAGACAGTATGAATTCATCAGGGCCTTGGTAATCAGCATCCTTTCCGTTGTAGACGACTACACCGAATACTATCGCATCTCCCTGTCTGTCAAGCTCCGATAGATACCGAAACATCTGCGACAGAATTTCGTGGTTCCGCTTAGTTGATTTGTGCTCAAGAACGACATAAATTCGTGCCGGCTCAGATGTACCTTTAAGGTCCATACAAAAAACAACATCACAAAAATACAATCGAAGGTTGTCATCCAAAGATTCGGTAGGAACCATTTTGATTGACGAAAGATCGACAAGTTCCTGTTGAAGCATTGTTAACACTAAGGTCATCAACTCGGCACACCGTCGAGGCTGCTTGGCAAATACAAACTTGAAAAATCTGTCGTGGGCACGGTTTCTCCAGTCCCTTCTACTGTTGGTTCTTGAATTGACTTTTATCGCCATATTACTCCTTAATTTTTCTGGTGAATTTTTCAAACCCATCAAAATGACAATATTCCGATAGGCGTTTTACGCTACAGAAAACATGATTTTCTCATAACAAAATCTGTCGCAAACATATTGATTTATAACGTATTTGAACTCCTGTTTTTATAATAATATTTGCGATACCCGACAAAACCTGTCGTATTAGAAGGCATATTGGAGAAATTTCGAAAATTTGTTGCGTTTTTTAATGCTCGCCTCACTCGTGACGTTAGCATGCAGTGGGGACAACAACTAAATGAACAGACACCAGTGGCTGATTTACCAACGGATTTCCTTAGACCAATACTTTATCCGTCATGGGAATAACCAGCAAATCGCAAATTAAGATCATTACGCTAACCACTTAAACGAAATACACAATCCATCGACAGTATGCCGTCACAATCGACTCTTTTCTCAGCAACAAGTTTAATCAATGTCGCATACAACGAAAGTGAAGCAGCACCATGAAGTGCGCCATCGACATCTGCATAAATCTCGGCGGTCATTTCAAATACGGTTTTCGTCCTTGTACGCAAACATTCGATGATTTGCTGTTCTCGCTCAGCGCGATGTTCGATAAGCGCGTTTAATAAACGCTGCGGGTGGCGAACCGCTGGTCCGTGAGTGGGGTAGTAAACCTTGTCATGACAATTTTGCAGTTTTTTCAGACTGTTCACGTAATCTGCCATAGAACCATATGGCGGTATGATTACAGTAGTAGACCACCCCATGATGTGATCTCCCGTAAACAGTGCTTTTTCTTCCAGTAAGCGAAAACAAAAGTGATTGGGCATATGTCCCGGAGTGTGAATACATTCAATATTCCACCCTGCTCCAGTCAACAAATCACCGTTCGTTAGGGTAAAGTCTGGTGAAAATTCATTGTCAATTTCTTCTTCGGTTTTGTCAGTGACCAGATCCCCAGAGTCGTTAGCCGCATACTCCATGCCATAGACTGCAGCGTCGCACACATTTTGAAGGCTCCGTGCACCAGGTGAGTGATCATTGTGAGTATGGGTGACAAGAATATGAGTGATTGTTTCATTCGCTAAACAGTCAACAATGGCATCAATATGCTCGGCTATCTGCGGACCGGGATCTATTACCGCCACTTCACCTTGACCAACGATGTAAGTCCCAGTGCCGCGAAAGGTAAAACGGCTGGGATTTCCTGCTACAACTCGTCTAATAAGGGCAGATACCTGCTGTACCTCACCGTAGATAAACTCGTCTTCAAACTGAAATGGAATTTTCATCTTCATCATCGAAATGTTATTCAAACTGTCATAACACGGTACTGTTCAAGATTCGTAATATGCATTCAGACAAAATCAAATTTCTTAACAATGAACATTGCTTGCATTCTCACCGAAATTCGCCTCATTGAATTGGTACAGGCGGTGCAGTCGATTCGATGTGCGATACTCACGCAGGATCGTCCAGCCTTTCGGCAAGAAGATTTCATCTGCAGACTTTTCTGTCTCCGTGTAAATTTTTGCACCGCAATTCAAGCGTTCCCCAAAGCTCAGGAGCTCAATGACTTTTGATACCAGTGACATATTAAACGGAGGGTCTACAAAAACTATGTCAAAACGGTCTTGGCTGTTTTTCAAATAAGCAAGCGCATCACCTGTGACAACCTTGAATTGATTAGTTTGCAGTGTTTGACAATTGTCTTTAATACACCGCAAAGTTTCACGGGATTTGTCTACAAATACTACAAACTCGGCATCACGCGACAACGCTTCGATTCCCAATGCTCCGCTACCGGCGAAAAGATCCAGGCACCTGGCTTTTATTACGTCGCCAGCGAGCCAATTGAACAAAGTCTCTCTGGCTGCATCGGTGGTTGGACGAATCCGACAGTTCCGGTTGAACCGGATTTGGCGGCGACGCCACTTCCCGGAGATGATTCTCAAATTGCCCTGTTTCACACAATCGCCTTCATTCAGCGGTTTTCAACACAATCAAACATAGTGCAAATTATTGTAGAGCCAAACTGATTTGAACCAGGCGTTTTAATTGTCATTGACACCGAATAATCCAGCTGGCACGTCATTTGAAGTGACTTATAATTTTTTCGATACATGCCTGGAGTTTCCATCCAGCATAAACAAATCTAACTGGATTTTTTTGTTTTGCCAGTTATACGATCGCGCACATCATCAGTCTTATTTCATCATGTCAAAGTTCGTATTTAAATGACACAGTCGCAGTCTCAGCAAAAGGATCGAGAGAGTACAAATAGCGGTTTGTTTCGTGTACTTGCGTCAACTCGAAAAACGATTTCAGCGACTTTATCAGGGATATTCTCGACTAACGCAAAGATAGACGAAAGCGATTTGGAAATTATTTCCGACGCCCTCATCGTCAGCGACATTGGCATGGATGCGTGCGATGAAATCATGCGCTGTGTAAAAACTTCGTTAAAACGCTCAACACTGTCGGCAAATCAACTCACAAATCTGGTCAAGCAGGAACTCGTCTCATTACTAGCCCCCTCTGAGCGCTCTTTACAAACTGAAAAATACACTCCTCCTGTCGTCATCATGATGGTCGGAGTCAATGGAGTGGGAAAAACGACTACCATCGCGAAAATCGCACACCACTTTCAGAAAAGTAGGCTTTCAGTCATGCTGGCTGCTTGTGACACCTACCGACCCGCTGCCATCGAACAGCTGCAAACCTGGGGTGACAGGCTAGATGTCGATGTAATCGCACAGACCGTTGGTTCTGATCCGGCAGCGGTAGCACACGATGCTGTTCACGCAGCCATTGCCCGTAATATTTCGGTACTGCTTGTCGATACCGCAGGTAGGCAGCAATCCCGTGACGATTTAATGCGTCAGCTCAACAAAATTCACCGCGTCATCAATAAAATTCTGCCTTCTGCCCCGCATGAGACACTCATCACGATTGATGCCGGGACCGGCCAAAACGCTCTTTCTCAGGTTGAACATTTCAATTCTCACTGTTCGCTTAGCGGAATATGCCTGACCAAACTCGATGGCACTGCCAAAGGCGGGATAGTTGTCCCGCTTACGCAAAAGTTTTCACTGCCTATCGCTTTCGTTGGGCTGGGAGAAAATATCGATGACATCGCACCGTTTCGAGTGCAGGAATATGTTGATTCATTATTTGTTATGCAATAAGTCAGATAGAGTGATGCCGTGATTCATTTTTCGAATGTGTCAAAGCAATACGGAAGTGGACTGAAAGTTCTTCAAGGTGTCAATTTCACCATTGAACGCAATCAGATGGCTTTTCTGACAGGTCCGTCCGGCGCAGGAAAAACGACCCTAATCAAACTGATTACACTCCAAGAGCGCCCTACTCGCGGTCATGTTTTTATAGATGACAAAAACATATCCACACTGTCAGGCAGAAAAATCGCTTACTATCGCCGAACCATTGGGGTGGTTCATCAAGACCATAAACTACTGTATGACCGAAGTGTGAGCGAAAACGTCGCGTTGCCGCTTTTAGTCAAACACGAATCAAGTTCAAAAATCCAAAGACACATTTTTGCAGCATTGGAAATGGTCGGCTTGCAGGGTAAAGAAAATGCAAGTCCCATTGATCTTTCAGGTGGCGAACAACAGCGCGTTGGCATTGCCCGGGCAATCGTCACGCGCCCGAATCTGTTAATCGCTGACGAACCAACCGGCAATCTGGATTTGCAACTCGGCGAAGATATTATGTCTATCTTCCAAAACCTCACTCGGCATGGGACAACCGTTCTGGTCGCTACACACGAGCCGCGTCACTATAGAGGCAAGAATTACTTGGTTCTTGAATTGAGAAACGGCCACCTGCGTTCAAGCCACGTCTTCTAACAGCTATGTTGCGACTGCTTCTAATACCACACCGAACATTAAACACATGCGTATTACGCATGTGGCGAGCACCATTGTCCACGTTGTTCACTGTAGTAGTGATTGGTGTTGTGCTCAGTTTGCCAATAGGACTGTTCATCGTCTCGCAAAATGTATCAACAATTACCGATGCATTGAAAACAACCAAAGAATTGACCGTCTTTATGTCTAAACAGGCTGACAACAGGTCAATTGACCGACTCGTGGCAAGGCTTCAGCAGATGCCACAAGTCGAATTCGTGCAAGTCATCTCGGACGACGAGGCTCTAGAAGAATTCAAGAATATTACTGGCCTTTATTCAATTATCGAATTTGTTCCCGACAATCCGTTACCTACAACAATTATTGTTCGGCTGCAGGAAGAACATGCAAATATCAAGACATTCGAAAATCTTGCAACTGATCTAAGGCTTTCGCAAGTTGTTGACGCTGTTGAATATGACCTCGTATGGATTCAACGCCTGCGCTCAACTGTTAATTTCTCTCGCACAATGTTCACTGCAATATCAGGTTTTCTGCTCCTATCCGCGATTCTGATTGTTTGTTACACCACGCGCATTTCTGTAGATACCAGAAAAGACGAAATTCACTTGCTTGAACAAATTGGCGGTACCCGATCCTATATATGCCGACCTTTTGTTTACACTGCAGTCATCCACAGTTTGCTTGCAGTTGCCTTAGGATTGGGGATTGCAGAAGGTTTTCGGATCCTTGTCAATCAATCAATTGCAGATCTTGTCCTTCTTTATAACAGCGACTTTTCACTTGCAAGAGCGCACGCTTTGGCAATTTTATTTTTCGCCTTGTCTGTAGCGCTACTGAGCTGGATTGCGGCAAGAATTACTGTGTTTGCACACTTGCGTCGAAAATATTTCTAACTATTGCGGTCCTTGAAAAAACAATATCAATCCCCATAATCATCACAAAGTGCGGGGTAATTTACAAGGAAATTATTTTTACCAGTTTCTCAACAATGAACGAATACACTGGATTCTTATACATACATTCACGGGAACAAAAAAGATTGTTAGCACTCTAATTGAAAGAGTGCTAAAATTAGTTGCAAATTAATCTATCAAGCAGGAGAATAGATGAGTTCAAATTTACCAGTTTTACTGAATTCCCAACAAGGCGGTAGCAACCTTGCTTCATATCTGGCGTCTGTAAACGCACAACCTATACTCACAGAACAACAGGAACGGGAATTCGCCATTCGTTATAACGAAACCGAAGATTTGGACGCGGCTCGAGAACTGATTCTGTCACACTTGAGATTCGTGGTAAAGGTCGCTCGCGGTTTCGTCGGCTATGGCCTTCCACTAGAAGACTTGATTCAAGAAGGTAATGTCGGACTTATGAAAGCTGTCAAACGCTATGAACCAGACCGAAACGTCCGGCTCGTGTCATTTGCTGTTCACTGGATAAAAGCGGAGATTTATAACTTTATTCTGCACAACTGGAAAATCGTGCGCATCACTACAACGAAAGCACATAGAAAGCTGTTTTTTAACTTGCGTAAGTTCAGGACCAGTTTGGAGTCTATGAGCGAAAAAGAGATCAAAACTCTCTCGGATGAACTTGATGTTCCGGTAGAAGTCATACGTGAAATGGAAATTCGCATGAATGGTACTGCAATATCGTTTGACGCTAGCGGTGACGAAGACGCGGATGAAGCGAGTCTCGCTCCGGCGTCGTATTTAGGCGATCGCCGTTTTAACCCAGAAGATATTTATGAGAAAAACTGGGAACAAGACGCCCGAAATGAGCAGTTCGAAAATGCTCTGGATTGCCTGGACGAACGCAGCAAGAGCATTATTAAGCGCCGATGGCTTGGTGACAAAAAGATTTCTCTGCAAGACCTTGCCAAAGAATACAAGGTGAGTGCTGAACGAATTCGTCAAATTGAAGAAAAAGCAATTCGCATGATGCGCCAGACCATAGTGAAAGCACAACCGGAACTGGTCACACAGTAAACGAAGTTTCTCCTAACGAGTCAAGCCGCCATTTACTGATGTAATGGCGGCTTTTTTATGTGCGATCTGCTGAAAATGCTATTCGCGTTTTGTCTCTACTCCTCGATTTCGAACCCTTCATAATGCGCCAAGCACAAACCGAAATCGATGTAAAAAACTTTTTTCGCCCATTTTTTTGTATTTCTACCCGCCAATGCTATACTGGCAAGCAAAGATCATTACTCACGAGTGACGCAGGCGCGCAGGTGCCAGGCATTCGTGCAGCGGTTCGTTTCATATTTGCATTGCCGCTTTATCACCAATAAAGTCAGCAATGTCTGCCGTTCGTTTTCTCTACTTTTTGAGGTGTTTATCATGTCAAAGTCCAAATCTTCATCGTCACCTGACAAGCCAGATTCCAATATCCATAATGACTTCTTCTATGATGTATTCAAGATCATTGCCTATCTTTTGACCTTAATGAGAATCGCCTGCCCGAAAGCGTTATATGAAATTGTCGATTGGTCAACGCTGGAGTTGGCAACTCCGGTTATATCTGCGGATGAATTCAATATAAAAAGAAGCGATCTGGAGTACCGTGTAAAGCTAAAAGACTCTCATCGCATGGCGAGCATTATCCTGATGTTTGAGCACAAGAGCTTTAAAGACAAGGGGTTGGTAAAACAGCTTGCGCAATATCAGTTTCTGCGGTATTTGGACGATGACTTTACGTCGCTGATCATACCGATTGTGGTTCGCCATGCGGCATCAGACAAGCGTACATCAATCGAATTCCGCGATCACTTTACCAGCATATCGAGTGAACACTTAGATGTCTTGAGTGAATATGCAGTAAATTTCAAGTCTGTGTTGATTGATCTGCTCGAGCTCGATAGGCAAAGACAGGTAAAAGAGACCAACATCGATGCTGTAGTCAGAGCGATGACGATAGTGCGCGACTATGACGCAAGCGATTGGCAGGAGTTGATGGAACGCATCAAGTTTGTGCCTGAGCAAGACCGCCAACGCATGGTGAAATTGTTGTTGAAGTATATTTACGGATACAATAAGGGTATAAAACTACCAGAGTTATTGAGTTTGGAAACCAGAACGCCAGAGGAAAAACAGATGGTGATGTCCGCTATAGATGAACTTCGGGAAGAAGGTCGGGAAGAAGGTCGAGAAGAAGGTCGGGAAGAAGGTCGAGAAGAAGGTCGAGAAGAAGGTCATGAAGAGGTCGCGGCAAAATTGCTGCTAAGGGGTATGAAATCCGATGAGATTGTCGAGTTAACGAGACTCAACCGCAAACAAGTCGATTCAATCCGAAAAAGGATAAACGGCTCTTCCGACCGATAATTCGAAATCCTTGGACACTTCGATATTCCAAAAGACACAATTCCAAGATAAGTAGCGTTTCAATAGAAGCTGCCTTGGTAAAAGCCTGTACATTTCAAGTCGACTTTATACGAAAATCAACAATTCACTCGCATTGGCCGACCGTTTAGAGATGTCGAGTTTGGAAACCAGAACGTCAGAGGAAAAACAGATGGTGATGTCCGCTATAGATGAACTTCGGGAAGAAGGTCGAGAAGAAGGTCGGGAAGAAGGTCGAGAAGAAGGTCGAGAAGAAGGTCATGAAGAGGTCGCGGCGAAATTGCTGCTAAGGGGTATGAAATCCGATGAGATTGTCGAGTTAACGAGACTCAACCGCAAACAAGTCGATTCACTCCGAAAAAGGATAAACGGCTCTTCCGGTCAATAATTCGAAAACCTTGGACACTTCGATATTCCAAAAGACACAATTCCAAGATAAGTAGCGTTTCAATAGAAGCTGCCTTGGTAAAAGCCTGTACATTTCAGGTCGACTTTATACGAAAGCCAACCATTCAGCTACATTGGCCGACCGTTTAGAGGTTTGATATTGGTGTTAGATCCTTGTACGCAAAAAAAGGAACCAAATAAGTGTTGAGCCATCGCTTCAGTCTATCAAATAGCTTCATCCTGACCGATTCAGTGCAAGATTTACAACACAACGAACAGTGGCCACGATTGAAAGTTTCATTGACTGCAAACCAACGATAGTCATTTCGCTGCAGCAATATCCATATCTACCTCAGCAGCCTGCAGCTATTACAAGCAAGTCCAAAGCGAACTGGGGTACCAGTTCTTTCGCAATGCGTACAACCATATCTGCCAAATACAGATAACGCCGGATCGAGACCGGCGCAGGTGTTTTTTATTGGATCAGGCGCATCAAACCCAACGGTTGCAACTGCACTTCGCCAAACAGATTGAATGTATTTTTCATCGGCTTGTGGGTTGAGAGTGTCCTTTTTTACTAATCCCAAATTTTCAGTTGCGCGGCTCACATGCGAGTCCACCGTAACCGGCAAACTGTCAATATGAGTAACGCTTGCACCGCCGGGACTTGCAAGCAATCGAATCCATTTGGCAGCGGTTTTTTTACCGCTAAGCAGCGGGAAACGGTTGGATCCATCCGCGGCGCGTGTGGTGAGATCTTTAAGCAGTTTTTTTGCGTCAACGGTTTTACCATATATCACGCGACTCACCGGACAACTGCTATCGAGCACTACAGTGCGGGCAATATCCAGCCAGGCCTGTGGATCTTGCTGGTTGTTTTGAGAGACATTGAAGTCGTTTAGCAGTTGGGAAAGTTCATCGGATGAAATGTTTAGCAATGACAGCGGATCGAAAACCTCAGGATGATTTTCTAGGAGTTCCAGTCCATTCCACCACAAACGTACGGAATCTCTGGCTCGATCGATCGCCACAAGAGATGTGATGTAAACCAATATCGTTCGATCGGGTGTGTCAGCATCGCGCAAGTAGTCTACGCATTCCACATACGGCATTGATGACCAACCAACTGCGCAAGGATCACAATCCCTAGCACTGACATCGAACCGGTCCCGGTAAAAATCTTCGGCTATCTGACCGACAATTTTTCCAAATTCAGACACGACTGCAACGCGCCGTTTGCACTACGACAGCCCCAGCAGCAGTTCAATTAATGCTTTTTGCGCATGCAATCTGTTTTCGGCTTCCTGCCATACAACGCTTTGCTCACCATCGATGACACTTGCAGCGACTTCCAAGTCGCGGTATGCTGGCAAACAATGCATGAAAACTGCGTCTGGCGAAGCACATCGCATCAGTGACTCGGTTACCTGGTAGTTTTCAAAAGCGCTGAGACGCTGGTTTTTTTCTTCTTCCTGACCCATGCTGATCCACGAATCGGTAACCACAACATCGGCATCAGCAACTGCGGCATAAGGGTCTTTGTACAGTTCAACCCATTCGCAGTTTAACCCATCGACCAGTGACAAATCAGGCGTATAGTTATCAGGCGTGCAGACTCGCAGCTTAAATCCCAGTATGCTTGCTGCCGTTGCCCAGGTTACGCACATGTTGTTTCCGTCGCCTATCCACGTCACAACTGAATCTGCTACTGTACCTTTTATTTCTGTAAGCGTTTGCAGATCAGCAAGCAATTGGCACGGATGATGCGAATCACTCAGACCATTGATCACAGGCACATTCGATACACTCGCATATATTTGTGCCGTCGAATGTAATGCTGTGCGGATGACAATTATGTCAGCCATAGTCGATACAATCTTCGCAGTATCCTCAATCGACTCACCTCGATTCAACTGACTGTCACTTGGACTGAGAAACAAAGCATTGCCACCGAACTGTGTTGCAGCAACTTCGAATGAAACTCTGGTGCGGGTCGACGCTTTTTCAAAAACCAGCGCCATAGTGCGATTGGTCATGATTTGAGGGCATTCGCCGTGGACTTTCCACATCGTTTTGAGCTCTATCGCACGTTCAATAAGTGCGACTACTTCATCTCGGCGTAAATCACCCAGAGTCAGAAAATGCCTTGCCATGACTATTTGATTACCCGTTAAAAGACAAACGCACGGACTGACTCACACCAGTCCGTGCGATGTCTGGAACTTATTCGGTTTAACTTCCTAGAACATGCCCATATGAGAAAGCGACCCGGTTACCATGAAAAACAGCATCGGAATAGACAGCATCGTGTTGGTTCTCGATGCCAGCAACGCGACTCTTGCCGCCTTGGCTTTTTCTGCATCAGATGCTTCGACGATCCCGAGTACTTTTTTCTGATTTGGCCAAATCAGCGCCCAAACGTTAAATAGCATAATCGTGCCAAGCCATGCTCCAATACCCAGATATGCGTGGGGTCCTTTCAGCATAAAGGCATCAGCGAACGTTTCACTGCGCATCAAGTAATAAGCTCCTGTTACCCAGGTTGCAACAGCAGCCCATCGAAACCATAACAATGCTCGTGGTGCAATGTGTTTGGTAATGCCGGCGGCGGTTCCGTCAGCCTTGGCTTTTGCCAGACCGGGGACCTGCACGAAATTAAAATAGTACAGCAAGCCTACCCAAGTCACACCTGCGAGAATATGCAGCCAGCGGTCAATTAATAGATCCATTTTGCTACCTCTTGAAAATTCTTATACAAATTGAAGTCAGCGATAATTTAAGTCAGGTCGCTGTGCTTATTAATCCGCTGGCGATCAAATACAAAACCAGTGTCAGTACGAACCCGGCAATAATCGTGCCCGTAACGGAGTCGAGTGGATTTTTCATTTCTTGTTCTCCAGAATATCCCAGCCCCTGCAAGACTTTGCAGTCCGCGTCGCTATAGATTGCCGCAGACCACTACAATTCGGTGACGCCGCAGTTTCACGGTTTCCGACCCGAACAGCACCTTGCACAGGTGAAAATTATTGAAATATGCCGCAACGCTTTGCATTTCACTTTCGCTGTCATGCGAACTGTTGCAGTCAGTGCTAATTTTATCATGACCCCAATGTACTGTGTGAAGCGGATTGTATTGCCAACCAAAGAGTCGATGTACGCTTATGTCACATCACAATCAACATAGTAAGTGGAGAAACTGCTAAAATTCAATACACCCTGTTGCGAAAAAGGACTATTGTCCAACCACCTAGGCAGGTTTTTTGTTTCTACCGATCTAATCTGATATGCCAGCGAAGCCCAAGAAAATGTATCGCGTCATCTTCAACAACCAGTCGAAGGTGTACGAATTGTATGCGCGTCATGTGTATCAAAGTGATATGTTCGCGTTTCTTGAGGTTCGTGACATTGTCTTTGGAGAACAGTCCCAACTAGTCGTTAACCCAGGTGAAGAGCAGCTTAAATCTCAGTTCAGCGGTGTAAAGCGAACCTATATACCGATTCACTCGGTGGTCAGGGTGGACGAAGTAGAAAAAGAAGGTGCAGCGAAAGTTCACTCAGTGAACGAGAAAGGGGTGGTTACCCCATTTCCGATGCCGTATCAGCCGCCACCTGGCGAAATCGGTAAGGAATAAGTTTTCGCTTACGCGTTTGCGCCGAAACCCATCTCAGTCTTTTTTGTCTTGTTCCGGAGTCTCGTGCTCAATCTGCCCCAGTGACTTCGCGGTTTCTTCCAGAAAAAAATCACTATCACTGTCTTCCGAACACAGATCACGCACACCATCGGTGATCGATCGGTAGAGTTTGCGTTGGCGCTCATCGATTTGACTGAGCAACGAAACTGTATCGATAAAGTGTGATCGAACACCGGATTTATACTCATCAAATTCCTGTTGGAGAGATTCCAGTTTCTTTTTAGCATTGCGATCGGTTTTTGATAACCGCGCAGCAAAAAACCCAATGGCTGCACCACCAATCAGTCCCAAAGCAACTAATATCAGATCGTTCATATCTTTAAGAGAGTTAGTTTTCTTTCAAATGTTCCGTACGTAAACATAGCCAGGTCCATCTGTATTAAACTTCACAGCCGAGTCTGGATATTCCGACCGGTTCATCATCACTATACTTGATCATCTGGTGATAAGGCTCTTTCCAGACCGTCCACTGTCCAGTGGAGCAATCAAATTTCGAGTTAACGAAACACTTCCAGTTCTCATCATCGATATTCTGATAATCCATTCGATAATAATAACCTGGATATCGGGTTTCCTCACGAAACTGGATATGTTTCATATGCGCATAGGCTGCGATCAAACGATGGTAATTCTCCCACGCCCGAAGCAGTTCATGCAAATCTTTGGCGCGCATTTTTAAAGAATCCTCGCGTAGCATTTTAAGTTTCTTTTCTGCGATTTCGAGCATTTTTGCATTCGTTTGATACCAGGTGGCAACTCCTGCGACGTATTCGTCCATGATTTTCTGCAATCTGAACTGAAACATTTTTGGTGTGATGTAGTGAGGGTTGACATCAATATCGGTCGTGTGGTCTTTATGTGCAAGGAATGTTCGCACCGGGCGATAGACTTCCTCGACGATCTGTTCGATGCCAAGGCTTAGAGCTGGAGTCCAGTCTTTGTTGTCTAACGCAAATCGAACCATTGATTTTGCGGCGATACGACCCTCGGCATGTGAACCGGACGAAAACTTGTGACCCGAAGCACCTACACCATCTCCTGAAGTAAACAATCCGCGCACGGTTGTCATGCGGTTGTATCCCCAGTGATAACTGTCTGGCATACCGGGCAAGTCGTCGGGACCGGAAACCCAAATGCCGGCACACCCGGCATGCGAGCCCAAGAGGTACGGTTCAGTGGGCATCAATTCTGACATTTCTTTATTCGGCTCGATGTTTTCACCTGCCCACACGCCGCATTGGGCGATTGTCATGTCAAGAAAGTCTTCCCATGCTTCTGCTTCCAAATGCCGGATCTGTTCCGGCGTCATTGTCTCGGCAAGCTTCGCCATCGCTGTTGGCGTGTCAATAAATATTGGTCCTCGGCCTTCCCGAAGCTCTTTTAACATCAGGTGGTTTCGAAGACATGTTCCCATTTTGGGTCCATTGGCATAGGCGTCATAGCCGTGGTCTGCAAGAATGTCGTAATTTTTCTTTTGATAATCTTCACCAAAGGCGTTCATTGCCTGCGCTTTGAAAAGCAAAAACCATGCGCCAACCGGTCCATAACCATCCTTAAAGCGTGCTGGCACGAAACGATTTTCCATTAGCGTCAGATGTGCGCCGCATTCGGCTGCCATCGCATAAGTTGATCCCGCATTCCAAACTGGATACCACGCACGCCCGGTGCCTTCTGCGACCGAACGCGGACGAAAAACGTTCACCGCGCCGCCTGCTGCCAGCAAACAGCACTTGAATCGATAAATATAGATCTTGTTTTCCCGCACGCTAAAACCGACAGCTCCAGCAACACGGCCAGGATCATTTGCATCACTAATCAGACGAACGATGAACACGAATTCGGTTATGTTTTCAATGCCCAGAGCCTTTTTAGCCGCTTCAGCAACAATCCACTTATAGGACTCGCCGTTAATCATAATCTGCCAGCGGCCGGAACGAACCGGTTTGCCGCCATCGGCCAGTTTCAAGCCCTTATCACTGCCGCGTTTCCAGATCGGCAAGCCCCACTCCTCGAAGTTATGGACCGAGTCGTCTACATGCCGACCAACATCATATACAAGATCCTCGCGTATGATGCCCATCAAGTCACCTCGAACATAGCGTACATATTCAGCCGGGTCATTTTCACCCATATAGGTATTGATTGCCGACAATCCCTGCGCAACCGCTCCAGACCGATCCAGTGCAGCTTTGTCAACCAATTTGATATTTAAGTTGTTGCCTTTTGCCCACTGCATAATTTCAAATGCAGCGCCACACGCGGACATACCACCTCCGATGAGAAGAATGTCACATTCTTGTTCTACGATCTGAGGATTTTCGAAATCAAAATCTGTCATGGTCAACTATTGTTTGAATTACTGATGAATTGATCCATATCGCATGAGTGCATGGCTTTGGTAAACAACACCGTGTTGTCTTTGATATCTCTGAAATCGCCAGGAGGTTTATTCAAGTAAGGTTCACAAGACCCATCAGCCGTGGTACGGATTGGAAACGTGAATTCCTTTCGTGTGCCGTTTCGGAATCGAATTTTCCACACTATGGATTGAGATTTGCGAAACGGCTGAACGCTAGCCCCAAGTGGTACGACATCTGCGTAATGTCGAACTTCGATTGCCTGATTCGGGCATATTTTGACACAGGCATAACACTCCCAGCACTGCTCTGGTTCCTGGTTGTATGCTTTGAGCGCGTGGCCGGTTACGGATCCGTCTTTATCCAGCGTCATTAAATCATGCGGGCAAATGAACATGCACGCAGGTTTGTCGTGCTCTTTGCAGCCATCGCATTTTTCTGTTAGTACGTATGTTGGAATCGGTCTGCCTCTCGCTATTAAAAATGGCCAGGTGTTTGCACATACTCCAGCGGCGACTAGAATCGACAGTCAGTGCTCACCGGCATGACAAATAGAGCATATATTGTATAGATATTTGTTACGAAAACAATATTTTCGGAAATTTCAAACCGATTGCGAATATCATCATCGTAAAGTGCGGCGGACTTGATAAGCCATTGTGATATTGCGGAGAATTTGAACCCGCCGCAGTTCAAATCTCATAAACTGACTGTTCGCTATAATGCGATTGTTCCACTGTCTCAATTTCGCACTGGACACATGTAAATGCATGTATTGACTTGACCCGCCGGCATTTCAAACCGGTTCAGAGACTGCGGTCCAGAACTGTCGAAACCGGTGGAGAATATTCGATTGCAAGGCAATGCAGAGCAAACTCAATTGACTGAAATGCAAGACAAGCGCACGCGCTAATAGACGAAAAACCTACCTGACCAAAATGGAGTATCACCTGCTATGAAATCCCACCTCGCAAGCAGACTGTGTACTTGGATTTTGCTTATCGCGGTTATCATCTCGCCCGTTCATGCCAAAGCGCGCGACTCTCTGGTAATCGGTATGACACAATTCCCAGCGGCTTTCCACCCCAATATGGAACTCATGGTGGCGAAGTACTACGTTTTGAACATGACAATGCGCCCTTTCACCGCATACGACAAAAACTGGGAAGTAATCTGCTTTTTGTGTGTTTCGGTTCCTTCCATTGAAAATGCAAGCGCGGTTGTCACACAGCTTGATGACGGTCGACAGGGTATCGCAGTGACTTTCGCCATTGACTCGGACGCCCGCTGGGGTGACGGCACGCCGGTGACAACGCGCGATGTGGAATACACAATTGAAGTTGGCAAGAACCCGGTAAGCGGTGTGGTAGATGCCGAGTTTTACAGGCGAATTCTTTCTATTGACGCGCACGACGAGAAGAACTTCACGATTTATTGGGATCGAATTGATTTTAAGTACAACGAATTTGCTTTGTATCTGATGCCAGAGCATATCGATCGAAAATATTTCTCTGAACCAGACAAATACCGCGAACGCAACGCTTACAACACTGAGGTGACAAATCCGGGTTTATATTCAGGTCCGTATCGCATTTCGCATATCGAACATGGATCGCACATCGAACTTGTTCGCAACGACCAGTGGTGGGGGAGCGAGCCTTATTTCGACAAAATTGTAGTGCGCATTATCGAAAATACGGCTGCTTTGGAAGCGAATTTGCTATCCGGTTCAATTGACTACATTTCCGGAGAATTAGGGCTTTTGCTAGATCAGGCACTTACGTTCAGGAAACGTCGCGGCGACAGTTTCGACTATATTTTCCAGCCAGGGCTGGTTTATGAACATATTGAACTGAATCTGGATAATCCGATATTGGCAGACGTACGGGTACGTCAGGCACTTTTGTACGGCATCGACCGACAAGCAGTGAGCGACTTTTTGTTTGATGGCAAACAGCCGGTTGCCGATGTGTTCGTCAGCCCTTTGGATGTAGCTCACCATGCGCAAGTCAAAAAATATCAATACGACAAAGACCGAGCATCGAAACTGCTTGACGAAGCTGGATGGACGAACTGGATAGACGGCGTTCGACACAATGCAAACGACCAGCCGCTGCGACTGGATTTTGGCACGACTGCCGGGTCTAGAGGACGCGAGACTGTACAACAGGTCTTGCAAGGGCAGTGGAAAGAAATCGGCATTGATACACGAATTCGCAATGAGCCTGCAAGGGTATTTTTTGGCGATACTGTGACGTATCGAAAATTTGGCGCCATGGCAATGTTCGCATGGAGCTCTAATCCGGAAAGTTCCCCTCGATACGCATTGCATTCCGAGGAAATTCCAAGTGACGAAAATCAATGGGTCGGTTCTAACTACAGTGGTTTTCAAAATTCCGAAATGGACGAATTGATAGACACGCTGGAAGTGACCTTGGACTCTGAAAAGCGCATGCAGATCTGGGCGCGTATTCAGGACATTTATGCACAGCAGCTGCCAGTGTTGCCACTTTATTTTCGTTCACGACTTTATATTATCCCGAAGTGGTTAAAAGGAATTGAACCTACTGGAAACACATCAACGACGACGCTTTGGGTGGAAAACTGGAGTGTTGAATAAAAACACCAACGAATTAAATTATCGATGAAATAGTAGCTGCATCTTGGTTTAAGGTATATTGCTCAGTTTCGGATACAAATATTCATTTAAAAAAGGAGATTTTCACTATGAAAAAAACGACTATAGGAATCATATCCGCGCTGTTTGTCGTGCTAAGCACTTATGTTGCGCCGATTCAGGCTCAACAGCAATTCGTCAGTATCGGTACCGGAGGTGTAACAGGGGTTTATTACCCAACTGGCGGTGCAATTTGTCGACTTGTCAACAAAAACCGCAAAGAACATGGCATACGATGCTCAGCTGAATCTACCGGCGGTTCGGTCTATAACATCAATACAATCCGCTCCGGTGAACTTGAGTTTGGTGTTGCCCAGTCTGACTGGCAGTATCACGCCTACAACGGAACCTCAAAGTTTGAGGACCAAGGTGCGTTCGAGAATCTTCGAGCTGTATTTTCAGTTCATCCAGAACCGGTAACGATCATCGCTCATGATGATTCAGGCATTGAAAACATCAGCGACTTCAAAGGCAAGCGCATCAACATCGGCAACCCGGGATCAGGCCAGCGAGGCACCTGGGAAGTCATCGAAGAAGCTTTTGGATGGGAAAGAAGCGACCTGCTGTTGGCCGCTGAGATGAAGTCGGCAGAAACTGCACAAGCGATTTGTGACAAAAAGATTGACGCATATTTTTGGCTGGTTGGACACCCGTCAGCCTTGACACAGGAAAGTTTGTCAAGTTGTGACAGCCATCTGGTGAACGCTACCGGTGATGTCATCGATAAACTCGTCGCTGACAATTCATATTACCGCTCAGCTACCATTCCGGCAGGGATGTACAACAACGAAAACGACGTCCACACATTTGGTGTTGGCGCTACTTTTGTAACCAGTGCCGATGTTCCAGCAGACGTTGTCTACATCGTAGTCAAAGCGGTTTTCGACAACTTTGACGGTTTCAAGAAACTTCACCCGGCGTTTGGTCACCTTGAGCCCGCTCAGATGATCTCGGACTCTTTGTCTGCTCCGCTGCACGAAGGTGCTGTAAGATATTACAAAGAACGAGGCTGGATGTAAATAAATACGCTACACGAGGGAGGGGCAACTCTCCCTCGTTTTGCTTTGTGTAATGTAGATATACGCGTCAAACTCTAAAATGAACGAAAACCAATCTGAACACAAATCCGCAGAAGATTTTGCGAAAGCTGATACCGGATCGCGGGCACTTGTCGGCTGGCAAGGCATGATGATCCTAGTGATTGCTTTTATCTGGTCACTGTTCCAAGTTTACATTTCTTCTAACATTCCATTCTTTTTGACCGAGGTCACAGGACTTCCATTAGTTGTCACCAGTGCGAATGCGCGACTGATTCATCTGGCGTTTGCCTTTGTCTTGGCGACCATGTGCTTTCCACTGCTTAAATCGAGTCCAACGAATCGCATACCGTGGTATGACTGGCTACTGGCAGTTATTGGCGTTGTATCGTGTCTCTACATTGTCGTGTTGAGAAACGAAATCGCAGTGCGTGCAGGGCTGCCGGTTGCTACTGATCTGATTATTGCAAGCCTTGGCATGCTCATGCTTGCCATCACAGTTTACCGTGCACTTGGATTGCCGTTATTGATTGTGGCATCAGTTTTTGTACTCTACGTATTTTTCGGCGATTCGCACTTTTTGCCAGAGACGGTTCAATGGAAAGGAGCTTCATTTGGCAAAGCAATGTGGCATTACTGGATGCAAAACGAAGGTGTTTTTGGAGTTGCCTTGGGGGTTTCTGCCTCACTGATTTTTCTTTTTGTACTGTTTGGCTCAATACTGGAAAAGTCTGGTGCCGGAAATTTCTTTATCAAGGTCGCGTTTGCACTTTTGGGTCACCTGCGAGGCGGTCCGGCAAAAGCGGCTGTAATGGCATCTGCAATGAGCGGACTTTATTCCGGTTCTTCGATTGCCAACACGGTCACTACTGGAACTTTTACCATCCCGCTGATGAAGCGCACGGGTCTGTCAGCTGAAAAGGCAGGCGCCGTAGAGGTGGCGTCATCGACCAACGGACAATTGACCCCGCCGGTAATGGGCGCGGCCGCGTTTTTGATCGCAGAATTTACCGGAATCAGTTACACAGAGATTATCAAGCACGCACTGGTGCCGGCGCTTGTGTCCTATATCGCACTGGTTTACATCGTGCATCTTGAAGCACTGAAACTGGACTTAAAAGGGTTGGCAAAGCCGCCATCATCACTGACGTTTATGATGAAACTTATCAGTTTTCTTGGCGGTTTTATCGGCATTGGTGTTTTAGGAATCATCGTCTATTTTGGACTTGGCTGGGTCAAGACTGTATTTCCGTCTGTTGCATTTGCAGTTGTCATTGTTCTGTGTTCAGTCGCATACCTCACACTTGTATGGTGGGCATCTCAATACCCTGACCTGCAAGTCGACGACCCAAACGCTCCGATCACAGAATTACCTCCCGCCGGGCAGACCGCGATCAAGGGTCTGTATTACATTTTGCCTATTATCATTTTGATTTGGTGCATCGTCATTGAACGGCTGTCGCCTTCATTTTCCGCATTCTGGGCGATGATTGCTATTTCGATTATCACCATCACGCAACATCCTGTGAAGGCTTTTTTCAGAAAAACAGGCCAATATCGCCAGAACTTAAACACTGGAGTGAATCAGTGGGTTGACGGAATGATAAGCGGTGCGCGTAACATGGTGGCGATCGCGGTTGCTACCGGCGCTGCCGGTATTATTGTTGGTACGGTTTCGTTGACCGGTGCCCACCAGATTGTCGGAGAATTCGTTGAATTTCTCTCAGGCGGAAGTCTGATTGTCATGTTGCTGCTGGTCGCTGTAATGAGCCTGATTTTGGGTATGGGGCTACCGACTACTGCAAACTACATCGTGGTATCGTCACTGATGGCACCGGTGATTTTGCTTCTCGGAGCGCAAAACGGCCTGGTTGTACCAGTCATTGCAGTTCATCTATTTGTGTTTTATTTTGGAATACTTGCAGATGACACGCCACCTGTTGGGCTGGCGGCATTCGCCGCAGCGGCTATATCGAAGGGGGATCCTATCCGAACCGGAATTCAGGGCTTTGCCTATGATATTCGCACAGCACTGCTTCCGTTTTTGTTCATCTTCAACACAGATCTGCTGTTAATTGATGTTTCCGCGGTAAAGGCAATCTTCGTATTTATTGTCGCGGTTATTGCAATGATGCTGTTTGCATCTGCGACACAAGGCTTCTTGCTGGTCAAAAATAAATTATGGGAGTCAGCGGTTTTGCTTTTCGTTGCTTTTACGTTGTTTCGACCTGGTTATTGGCTGGATCAAATACAACCGCCTTTCAAACAAGTCGAACCAACCAAAGTGTTTCAGATTGTTGACGATGTCCCCCAAAACGGAGTCGTAACCATTGTTGTCAGCGGCCCGGACTTCGATACCGCAGAGGTTACAAGCACAACCATATTGGTTCCGCTTGGCGACAAACGTGAAGCAGAAAAACGGTTGTCAGACGCTGGGCTTACTGTCATAGATGAAGACGGTCAAATGCGAATTGAGGAACCTTTCGTCGGCACGGATTTATTCATTAAAATCGGAGACATGTTTGATTTTTATTCTGACGATCCGGTTGTGATCGACCACATCAAGCAGCCAACTGAGCGTTTGCCCAAGGAATTGTTCTATATCCCTGCTCTGATCATACTGTGTGGCGTGATATTCTCTCAGACCCGACGACGCAAGAAGTTGCTTGCGGCGGCTTAATCGCTGCAGTTTGATTGTTAGATTTGCATTTTTAATCGATACTGCACCTCCATGAGTACACGGGGTGAGCCTATCGCGCAGGTAAGTCAAACAGGGTGCTTGACATCACAATATCCGGCAATTTTTTCAATTGGAACAACAAGACAAGATGGAACTGTCTGAGCAACATAAAGCCATAATCCGAGCAATAGTAAATTATAAAAAGCAAAGCATCTACAGGCACTGGACAGAACTTGAGCATCTTGAAAACCTTTCGGCAACGATTGGCCGCGGAATAAGTCTCTATGTCAAACGAGATGACAGCAATGTACTGGCGTTCGGCGGAAACAAGTTAAGACAGCTGGAATTCTATATTGGTGATGCGATAGAAAACAAAGCGGATACTGTTTTAATCACCGGTGCTGTTCAATCAAACTTCGCCCAATTGACTGCCGCGGTTTGCTCCCGGTTTAACTTGCAGTGCCATATTCAGCTTGAATCTAGAGTTCACTGTCCCAGTGAACTTTATTTGTCATCAGGCAATGTTTTGCTCAATCGCCTCCTTGGTGCTCATTTACACTATTTTCCAGAAGGGGAAAATGAAAAAGGTGCAGATGATTCGTTACGATTATTAGCACGTAAATTGAAGAAATCCGGTCGCAACCCTTACGTGATTCCGCTTGCTGCCGGCAACCCTCCATTGGGTGCTCTAGGGTATGTCCAGGCAGCAACGGAAATCGCGCTGCAACAGGGCGCTCTAGGCCTTAAATTCGATAAGATATTCGTCGCCTCAGGCAGTGGTGCAACACATTCTGGACTTCTCTACGGTTTGCGTGCACTCGGTGACTTTACCCCTGTCGTTGGTGTCTGTGTACGGCGTTGCGCACAACTTCAGTCGCAACGCATTCGTGAAAAGTGCCAAGGCATTGAGCAATTGCTCGGACTTGGAGTCAAGATTGATGAAAATTGCATTGTGGTAACTGACAAACATTTCTTACCTGGCTACGGTCAGGCTGCTGCACCGGTTTGGGAAGCTATGAAGTTAATGGCACGTAAAGAAGCAATCATAACCGACCCCACCTATACGGGCAAGACTGTAGCTGCGTTTATTGAAAACGCCGCGCAAGCCCCTGAAGGTTCGCGATATATGTTCATTCACACCGGCGGAACACCGGGTCTGTTCGCCTATCAAGACCAGTTTTACAGCCACTTCGGCACCTCGCAG
Organism: Arenicellales bacterium; assembly: GCA_965214785.1. GTDB lineage: Bacteria > Pseudomonadota > Gammaproteobacteria > Arenicellales > JAJDZL01 > JAJDZL01. The sequence goes on from OZ243975.1 coordinate 1,248,192, forward strand.
TGATTGTCTGTGCAACTTCATGACCGCTGAAGGTAACAAAGAAGTTGCTGCTTAATCACTTTATCAGTTAATCGATAGTCGGCTCAGCGTTTGCTAAACAAGACCCTGATAGTCAGCATATCGAGAATGATCAGAATCGCTCCGATGGTAATCCATGCATCGGCCAGATTGAACGTGCTGTAGTGCCAGCCATCGTAATGGAAGTCGAGAAAATCCACAACATGTCCGTGTAGCAAACGGTCAATCGAATTGCCGAGCGCACCGCTGACCAACAGCCAGATTCCAGTCACTGCCTGATTGGTTCCAGGTCTCATTGTCCACAGCGTGTAGAACAACAAGATAAGAATCGCAAAGGTTGAGTAGAGGAATATTTTGTTCGAATCCCATTGCGATTCGGCCAATAAGCCGAACGCCGCGCCTTTGTTGAACACCAGGTAAATGTTGAAAAAACCGAACACCTCAATGGATTGAAAAGGCTCTAGCGTGCGCAATACAATCCATTTAGAGATTTGGTCAGCAATTACGCCTGCTGCAACAATCAGAATATGAACCTTTAGAACGGCTCGATTGCTCATTGTGGATTTGGCGTCTGTCATAGGCCACTGACTTGATGAAATTTCACCAAGGTGCTTTTGTCAGTTAAGTTACGCGTAGACTCTGGTCTCACCAGGTCCTTGGACATTCATAACACAACGCTGACAGATTTCAGGATGATTGGCATCGTGTCCAATATCAGGTGTGTGATGCCAGCAACGAACGCATTTGGAATGAGTTGTTTTCCTAACGTCGATAAACACCCCTTTTATTTCAGACTCAGGCACGTGCGCGCCGGCCTGGTCAGTTGGCAAAACTTCAACGCTTGAGGTGATCATGACAAATTTCAGTTCATCACCCAATCTGTTCAGAGCGTCTTGCACGTCTTGCGGGCAGTAGATGGTTACATCGGCTTGAAGAGATGAGCCGAGGTCTGCTTCGGTTCGCTGAACCTCCAAGTGACGGTTAATTTGCTCGCGAACACCGATTACCTTGCTCCAGGTTTCGGACACCTTAGTATCGCCAATCGCTTCTGTGACAGGCCAGTCATCATACCAAGTGGTGAGCATTACCGATTCGGCACGTTCGTCCGCCATGTGTTCCCATACCTCTTCTGCGGTAAAACTCAATATCGGTGCAAGCCATCGCACCAGTGCCTCGAGAATGTGATAGAGCGCGGTTTGTGCCGATAAACGCGCAGGGCTTTTTTCCTGCATCGTATACAGGCGGTCTTTGATTACGTCGAGGTAGAAACCACCTAACTCGACCACGCAAAAACGGTGAATTTTCTGGCAGATTACATGGAATCGATATTCCTGATAATTTTCAATGATTTGTTCATTGAGTTGTCGTGCACTGATTACCGCCCACTGATCCAGTTCCAGCATATCTTCCCACTTTAGCCGCTCAGACGCGCCAAAGCCGTGAAGATTACCCAGCAAAAACCGCATCGTATTTCGAATTCGGCGATAAGAATCAGTCACGCGCGTCAAAATCTCCTTCGAGATGCCCATTTCCGTCTCGTATTCTGTTGACGCCACCCACAGGCGAAGGGCGTCGGCACCCAGTCTTTCAATGATTTCCTGAGGGCTGATTACGTTGCCCATCGACTTGGACATCTTACGTCCATCTCCATCAACTGTAAAACCATGGGTCAGAACACACCGATACGGGGCTTTGCCGGTAATCGCAGTGCTCACCAGCAAACTGGACTGAAACCACCCCCTGTGCTGGTCTGAACCTTCGAGGTACATCGCCGCGGGATTGGTCATCTGTTTGTGATGATTTAGAACACTGTAATGGGTTGCGCCAGAGTCGAACCACACATCCAGTACATCAGTGACTTTTTCATAATCATCTGCGTCATTGCCAATGATTTTCGAATCATCCAACTCAAACCAGGCATCAATGCCGCCTTTTTCGACTTCCAAAGCGACTCGCTCAAATATCTGCTGCGTATCGTGATGCAGCTCACCGGTTCGCTTGTGCAGGTATAAAGTCAGTGGAGTGCCCCATACCCGTTGGCGCGACAGACACCAGTCGGGACGATTTCTTACCATGCCATCGATACGCGCTTGCCCCCAATCTGGAACCCACTGAACCTGTTTGATTGCTTCTAAGGCATCATTACGAAGGTTCGCCTGTTCCATACTGACAAACCATTGTGGCGTTGCACGAAACAAAATTGGAGATTTATGCCGCCAGCAGTGCGCATAACTGTGCTCGATGGTTTTTGTACAGAGCAAATCTCCTCGATCGGATAAAAGACCAATGAGAACTTTCGTACCTTTATCAACAAACATCCCGCCGACATGGGGTGTTTGAGGCATAAACGTGCCGTCTGAAGAAACCGGACACAGAATCTCAAGACCATGACGTTTACCCAGCTCAAAGTCTTCTTGTCCATGACCCGGTGCAATATGAACCAACCCGGTTCCAGCCTCTAATGTCACATGATGACTACAAATGACAGGAACCACCTGTTCATCTTTGTTGATTGGGTGGTTGAATCGAAGTCCGCTTAAGTCCTTGCCAACCGCCTTGCCTGCAATTTGACAGCCAGAGAGCGCATAGCGTTCAATGCAGCTGTCAAGCAGATCCTCGGCGATGATCAGCAGTTCTTGCTCACCGCAACTGTCAGTGCAATGGACAAGACAGTAAATAAAGTCATCGTGAACAGCGACAGCCTGATTCGCAGGCAGCGTCCACGGCGTTGTTGTCCACACCACCGCATTGATTGGCAGCGAGGCATGACTCAAGTCAGCACCGAAGGCATCCAATACCGCTTGAGCATCCTGCGCACGCATACGCACGTCAACGGAAATGGACTTTTTATCCATAAACTCAACTTCAGCTTCTGCCAGAGCAGAGCGGCAGTCTGCGCACCAGTAGACAGTCATCAGGTCATGGACTATGTGGCCGTTTTCCATGATTTTCGCCAAAGCGCGGATGCCGTTCGCTTCGGTTTGGAAGTTCATAGTCAGGTAAGGATTGAACCAGTCGCCAATAACACCCATACGGATAAATCCTTGACGCTGAATATCAATTTGCTCAGTGGCAAATTTGCGACAGGCTCTGCGGAATTCACCTGGGTCTTGGCGGTATAGGTCGCGACCGAGTCGTTTTTCAACTTCATGTTCGATTGGCAGACCGTGACAGTCCCAGCCTGGCACATAGGGAGAATCGTATCCAGACATGGTCTTGGATTTGACGATGATGTCTTTGAGAATCTTGTTGACCGCATGACCGATATGCAATGCGCCGTTGGCATATGGAGGTCCATCGTGGAGCACCCATTTTTCCCGCCCCTGCCCAATATCGCGCAACTTGTTATACAGGTTGATTTCATTCCAGTAATCGAGAATTTCCGGCTCGCGTTTTGGCAGATTTCCACGCATCGGAAATTGCGTTTTTGGCAAATTAATTGTGTCTTTGTAATTGATCATAAGTTGCGAATATTTACTTTAGATTTGTAAACTGGACAAACCAGTCAAGCTTAAGAATTCAAGCCCTTAACACACCGATAACACGCAGCGCTTGGATGCGCGATGGTGTGCAAGGCGATATTTTGGGAGTTCCTATTTTATTCGATTGAGGTTCGCTGTGATGAATCACACCGGGCGCGCCGATTATGATGCGCGCAAGGAGCGTTGATTGCGGAAATACTCTGCGGCTCGCAATATATCCTGCGAAATCTGTTCACACATCGTTTCGATCGATGAGAATTTCACTTCGTCACGTAATTTGTTAACAAAATACACCCGAAGACGCTGTCCATACAGGTCACCGCTGTAGTCGAGCAGATGCACTTCAAGCAGTTGTTTTGACCCACCGATCGTCGGCCGCACACCCAAACTGGCTACCGCTGGCCAACGCTTACCATCTGGCAGTTCTACACGGGCGACAAAGACACCGGATAAAGCGTGATTGTTGATTTGTGTTTGAATGTTGGCTGTTGCGAACCCCCACTTCGCTGCGTTTCCATCTCCGCGAATCACCTTCCCTGACAGTGAATACTCCTGCCCTAGCAGCTGATTGGCATATGCCAGGCTGCCTTCGCCAAGCGCTTTTCGGATTCGAGCGCTGCTTACCCTGACCTGACCGACCTTGAAAGACTCGGTTCTCTCGCAATGCATGTTGAACCGTTTGCCAAGCGTGTGGAGCATCTCGTAATTACCCCTGCGATTTCTGCCAAATCGAAAATCGTCTCCAACTTTTATATAACGCACGCCGAGTTTGTCGATCAGCAAATCCGAAACAAACTCTTCTGCCTCGGTATTGGCGAGGCGATGGTCAAAGCGCAGGCAACAAAACCGATCGACATTCAGCTCACTGAGCTTTTCGATTTTGTCTCTGATAGACATCAGGCGCGGTGGTGCGGCATCCGGCACAAAAAATTCCATCGGATGCGGTTCAAAACTGATGATCGCCACAGGCAGTTCCAACTGCCGTCCCTTTTCAACGAGTGATCGAATGACCTGTTGATGGCCCGGGTGAAGACCATCATAGTTGCCAACCGAAGCGACACAACCGAAGTGTTGGCGCGTGATGTTGTGCTGTCCTCGTATAAATTCCATGCTATTTCCAGGACTTATAACTTGCGTCCCAGCGCTTGATTTGAATGTCAGATTTATCTGATTAATACAAATAACGTTCGTTGTGCCGCTGCGGGCACAATTAACGGCAAAATTATACCGTGGTCAAACATGTTCGGAATTGCAGCTCGAGTCGCTGTATGCACTTGTAGATGTGGTGCTCAAGCCCAGTCGGGACTGGTCTGTTCGATCACTTCGGATATGGGTCTGCGGGCAGCAAATCCGCCCGTGTAACCGTGATAGTATGAGATTTCAAGTTCCGGGTATTTCCAGCAAAGATACCCATCTCCGGTATCAAAATCGATTAGCCAAAGTCCTTTGACCACAACACCGAGTCGCTCCATCTTTGAAATCCATTTCTTCACCACTGCTTCATATTCCTTTTCGACGAACACTACCCGCGGATCAGTTGGCAGAAGATTTTTCAGTCTGACTTTGACGACCTGAAGTTCGCTGTATGATTCAGCCGTAATTTTTTTAACCAACGCAAGCATGTCATTGGCTTCCTTTAAGGTGAAATACCTCGGTGCGTCGGGAGAGCCGATTTGAACAACAGTGGATTTAGAATGACTCATCGGTTCATAAGATGTTTAGGCTTGATACCCAATCCTAATACTACTGCACAGTAAAGCACTGCTGACAGCAATACATAGACGATCAATTTCAATATTCTCCAATATACTTGTTGTTCCAGCCACTGGCTCAAATCTGGCAGTTGCCAAATCAGCACGCTACCCATTATAGACACAGCCAGTACGACGCGGGCCGCGAACCAGGCCCATCCCGGCTGTGGGCAATACACATCGGCGCGCAGCAGCCACAGCAGCAACAAACCCGCGTTTGCGAACGCTGCAATTGAAATCGCAAGTGCCAGCCCCACGTGCTGAAAAGGAAACACCAGTGCCACAGCTAATACAGCATTGATAACCATTGCGATGACTCCTGCTCGAACCGGTGTCTTTGTATCGTTACGTGCAAAAAAACCAGGGGACAGTACCCGAACCGCAATCAATGCAATCAAACCGATCGAAAACGCGCCAAGCGCATTTGACGACATTTGCACATCGCGCAGTGTAAACGCTCCGTGATAAAAGAGCGCTCCCAAAATGTAATCAGAAAGCACGATCAGACCCACTGTTGCCGGCAACGAAATCAGTAAAGTCCAGCGCAGTGCCCAGTCGAGCAACCTGGAAAATTCAAGCGGATTTTTCTTGGCGTGTTCCTTCGAAAGACGAGGCAATAACACCGAGCCTAAGGCAACACCAAAAACACCGAGCGGAAACTCCATCAGACGGTCTGAGTAATACAGCCATGAAACACTTCCGGTGACAAGGAATGAAGCGATAAATGTATTGATAATCAGATTCACTTGCGCCACCGAAGCACCGAAAATCGACGGCAGCATCAGGCGGTAAACTTCCTTGGCACCCGCGTGGGCATCGGTAGATTGGCCGCGATAAAGACGCGGTCTTGGTATCACTTTGGCTCTCGCCAAAAATGGAATCTGAAACGCCAATTGCACTGCCCCGGCAACAAACACTCCAATTGACAGTGCTATTGCAGCGTTTTGTGTGACCCCAATGAGCCACAGGGCAGAGGCGATCAGAGCAATGTTCAGCAGTATCGGTGTTGCAGCCGGTGCAGCGAACTGACCATGCGTATTTAAAATGGCACCGCTAAGTGCAACAAGACATACAAACACAACATATGGAAAGGTGATTCGCAAACTATCGACAGTCAACTGGTATTTTTGTGCATCAGCGTGAAAACCCGGTGCCAGCGCAGAGATCACCAACGGGGCAAAGACAACCCCGACCAAAGCCAAGACAACCAGCACAATCGTCAGACGGCTGCTCACGATATCCACGAACTTGCGCACTTCATCGGGTGGACTGGAAATTCTTTGCTGTGTGTAGACAGGGACGAATGCAGCAGAAAAAGCACCTTCACCAAATATTCGACGGAAAAAATTTGGAATTCGAAAGGCAACAAAAAAAGCGTCAGCTACGTATGTGCTGCCCATCACTTGTGCGAATATGATGTCTCGAATCACACCGGTGACACGCGACACAACTGTCATAGAGCCGAAAGCGGCTGTCGATTTCAGCAGTTTTCCGGTTCCTTTTGCTCCGCTGTGAGTTTGTCGGTCGTGCGCTTCGGTCATCAGACAACGATGTGGTCAGTTAGCTGTTGTAGAAAAACGCGATCTTTTTTAGAAATTCGCATTGACCGCCATAGCTTGGATGGCGCACCGGAAATACACGAATTTTGTCATCGATTGAACGGGCAACTGACGCTGCGTCATTTCCAACAGGGATAAGTGTTGTCGGATTGAGCAGTTCAATCAGCTCAAGCAACACCTGCTCACCCCACTGGCGCTCCTTTGAATTGTGAACCCGATTGCAAAATGGTTGTCCCCGGCGGTGTGGATGCAGCGGAAAAACATTCCACAGGAAAATTGACTGTTCAATGTCTTTCAGTGCACTCCAGATTACCGATGCCGTTCGTTCTGTAATTGGTTTACCTTTTGTCGATCGTCTTACCGAGACACTCCAATACGCTTCGACCGTTGGCAGTTGACTGTCATCAGTAAATGCCAATCCAGTTCGTCGCCCGCCCCTGTAGCCCAGGTCCCGACCGATCCATAGAGAATCGATTCTTGTGTCTGCAGCGGCTTTTAGCACGTTGGAGAAATTTCTTGTTCGAATTTGAGCAGCATCGTACAAATCGCAACACTCACACCTGTCACGATACGGATTGAAGGTATCTGGGAAATTCGCGTACTTTAGTTTCTTGACAAAACCAGTTAAAGTCACTTTGTCACCGTTCCAGAATGATTTGCGATCTATCGATTTGAACCAGTACTGAGCCAAAACCGAGGTTTTCGATTGATTATCGCAGGTAAAGGCAACGACGAATTCATCATTTTGTTAAAATTAGCGGCGCTTGGTTTGTTAGACGCAGGTATTCATCTGGAAAATCGAGCAAACAAATGATATGTGCAGTATTTGCGCTTTTTTTATTTTACGATTTACTATAGGACAAATTACCGTTGGCCAACTCTCCACAAGCTCGTAAAAGAGCAAGACAGAATACCAGACGACGTGCTCGTAATATGAGCGAGCGTGCCGCTGTACGAACGCACATCAAGAAATTCTACAAAGCTGTTGAAACCGGTGAAGTCGAAGTATCCCAGGAAGCGTTTCGCGTCGCTTGCTCCAGGATTGACCGAAGTGCGCAAAAAGGACTTCAGCATCGCAACAAAGCGGCTCGGCTGAAAAGTCGAATGAACGCCAGGCTCAAACAACTTTCACTTGAGTCTGCCTAGCCCCGCGAACCGATTGGGTTTTAAGCTTGCAAAGCGCAAATGGTTCGGTGGCGGGCTATTTGCTGGCGCACTTCATCGACACAAAGCCATCACCGGAATAAGCCACAGCCTCGATAGCGGAAGTATAGCGATATAAGAGAATCCCGCGAGATTGCACAATCATAGGCAATCATCATTCGAAAACAGATTTCTGTCTGTCAGACATCTGTCATGTCCCGTTGCGGCACCATACCTGCCATTTAGAAAATTACGCTGATAGCCAAGTGGATGGGAATAACTACGCGATCTTAAGATGCGAGCAACAAATACTTTGAGCAAATCAGCTCAAACAGGGCCTGTAACGATTAGGGAGGAACAGTTTCGGAGCAATAACCCGGGCAATTGGAATCAACTCCACCGGCGATCTGCTTTAGGGACAATGAGTGACCGCAGTAACGTTATGGCATAACGTTATCTCGCCCGGCAGCGGCTAAGACAAATACACAGGTAAACTTCTCTGCGTTAACCGACACGTAAGACTTTTGTGCATGAACAAAGACGTACGGGTAAAATAAAATAATCTTTATAAACTAATTTGTTTTTTGTTAATTCGTGTATATTTGCTAACCCGACTAAAATCGATGTGAGATAAAAGGCGGGGAACGAATATATATTTATAGTAAGTTAGAGTAGAAATATGAAAAAGCTAAGTGCAATAATTGCAACCGGCGTACTGAGCGCGGCATTCTTAATGCCCGCGTTTGTGTATGCTGAAACTAAAATTCGCGTTCAAGCTGCGACGCCTAAAACCGCTGACGAAGCAGTGATGCTGCAACGTTATGCGGACAATGTCAGCGCGCTGACCAACGGCGAAGTCAAGCTCGAGATTCTCGGCGCAGGAGAAGTCGTCGGGGCACGGGAAATCATTGATGCAGTGGACAAAGGCTTGGTCGAAGGTGGGTTCGCATGGACTCATTATTGGTCAGGAAAACATTCGGCAGCGATGCTTTTCGGCTCACCATTTGCAGGTGCAGGACTTGGGCTGGATAATATCGCCTGGGTCTCCTGGTACATGGAAGGCGGCGGCAAGGCTCTTTACGACCAGCTTTGGGATGAAATGGGAGTCAACGTCAAAGGTTTAATGCTGCAGCCAGTCGGGCCAGAAGCTCTTGGTTGGTTCAAAGAGCCGATCCATTCGATGGACGATTTCAGAAAGTATCGTTTTAGAGCACCGCCTGGAATCCCCGGTCAGACCTATAACGCAATCGGTGTCGCGGCAGTCGCAATGGGCGGCGGCGACATTCTTCCCGCTCTTGAGCAAGGCACGATCGACGCTGCCGAATGGTGCTGTCCCAAGCCAGACTCTGTATTTGGCTTTCAGAAAGTTCTCAAGCATTACTATCTGCAAGGGCTACACCAAAACGTCGTTAACGCAGACCTGTATATCAACGGCGATGTTTGGGAAAGTTTGACCGATCATCAGCGCGCCGCGATGGAAGTCGCTGCAGACGCTTCTTTGATGCAGTCGCTCGCCTATCGTATTTACGAAAATGGCAAGGCACTCAAAGACCTGACCGACAACCACGGTGTGCAATTGCATGATACTCCGGACGATTACTTCGTCGAGTACATGAATGCTGTTCTGATCAGCCTGGAAGAACTCAAAGCTGAAAATGAATTTTTCGCACAAGTTTGGGACTCCATGAAGGAATTCGCTGATATAGCGGTGCCATTTTGGGCCGGTGCGCAAACCTCCAACGCAAACTTGGGTCAAGCGTACGCGAAACAGTTAATGCAGCAGTAATGCAGCAGTAGGTCAACTGGATAGGTCCTAACTATTCATAGATGATTTTTCATGTTGAATGAGAGCAAAAAGCGCAATTCAAATTTGGATTGCGCTTTTGTTCATGGCCACCCTCAAGATAATCTGTCCTAACGGCCTCAATCGTAAATTATTCGTCTGCCTCACTGTAATGTCCAATTCATTATTGAAGCGTGATCATGGCTGAAGAGCAACCTCAGAATTTAGATATTACTGACGAGCTTATCGCAGAGCGGCGCACGGGTGACGTTTCTCAGTTGCCCGACGACATGCCGCCGTCGATGGCGTTTTTGATTCGCTGGATTGACACGATGAATTTGTGGATTGGGCGAATCGTCTGTTTCTTGACTCTTCCGCTTTTCGCGGTCATGGTTTACGAAGTTTTCGTGCGCTACGTATTTGTTGCACCAACTGCGTGGGCCTATGATCTTAGTCGCATGATTGCAGGCGCTTTGTTTATGCTGGGCGCCGGATATGCTCTTTCGAAAGGTGTTCATATTCGGGCGGATTTTCTGTATCGAAATTTTTCGGTGCGAAATCAGGGCCGGGTAGATGCAACACTGTATCTTCTGTTCTATATGCCCGGTATGTTGGTATTTATGTGGACTTCGCTTGATTTTGCCGGAGTTTCGTGGTTTCAGATGGAGCGCGGTATGGATTCAGCCTGGATGCCATACCTGGCACCGATCAAATCGGCACTGCCTGTGGGCATTTTCTTTTTGATTCTGCAGGGCATCTCTGAGTTTTGTAAGAGTTACTATGCCGCTACGCGCGGCCGATGGCCGGTCTAATGACACCTGAAGTATTAGGATTAGTTCTGATCGGCGTTATGCTGATCGCGATTTTCGTCGGTTTCCCGATTTCGTTTACTCTCATTTTCCTTGGGTTCGTCTTTGGTTTCTTAGGTTTTGGACAAGTCGTCTTTTACTTGATGACTTTCCAGTTTTACTCTGTGATGATGGAGCAGACCTTAGCGGCTATACCCCTGTTTATTTTCATGGGCATCATGATGGAGCAGGCTGGTCTGATGGAAAGGCTGTTCAACGCGGTACAGCTTATGCTGTCACGCGTAAAGGGTGCGCTTTTCATTGCGGTTCTTTTCGTATCAACGATCTTCGCAGCTGCTACTGGAATCGTCGGTGCATCCGTTACGATTCTTGGCATTATGGCGGCTAAGACTATGAATCGGTCGCAATATGATGTCAGACTGGCATCAGGCACGATCACGGCGGGTGGAACGCTTGGTATTTTGATTCCACCGAGCATCATGCTCATCGTGATGGGACCGGTTATGGAAATTCCGGTTATCGATTTGTTCGCAGCAGCAGTCATTCCGGGGATCATGCTCGCTACAATCTATACCGGCTATGCGCTGATTCGATGTTATTTGAATCCAAGCTTAGGACCCCCTTTGCCTGAAGATCAGCAACCTGAGAGCATGAAGGAAGTCTGGAGAGAGTTTTTGGCAGGACTATTGCCCCCGGCGCTTTTGGTTTTTTCTGCTTTGGGTAGCATTCTGTTTGGATTAGCCACGCCGACTGAGGGTGCCGCCTGCGGTGCTTTTGGTTCTTTGATTCTAGCCTTGGCTTATCGAAAACTGTCGTGGAGACGATTGTTTAATGCCTTGATCAAAGCTCTGGAAATTACAGCCTTGATCATGATTTTGGTGGCTGCGTCAAATTTCTTCGGAGCGGTGTTTTCTCGACTCGGAACGCCAACCATGCTGACGGAGTTCTTGCTCGACCTTGACGTTAACCGATACGTAATCCTCGCAATCGTGATGGCGATGATATTTCTTCTCGGCTGGCCGTTGGAATGGGTACCGATTGTTCTAATCATCGTACCAATCCTGATTCCTCTGATGGATCAGTTGCAGTTTAACCTGACCTGGTTTGCAATTCTCGTCGCAGTCAATTTGCAAACAGCGTGGCTGTCGCCACCTGTAGCGCTATCCGCGTATTTTCTCAAGGGCGTAGTCCCGGAATGGGACTTGAAAGACATTTATCTTGGCATGATGCAGTTTATGGTACTTCAGTTAGTTGGACTTGCACTGATCATTATTTTCCCGCAAATTGCCTTATGGCTGCCAGGTGTTCTCTACGGTACAGGCGCCAACTAAGAAACATCAACAGGCAAGCGAGAGCTTTGTCGAACCTGTTGACAAACAAGCCGTTCGAACCTAAGAACCTACATCATCACCATGTTATCGCGGTGAATGAGTTCTTCGTCCCGCACATAACCGAGAATCGATTCGATCTGATCTGATCGGCTGCCTTTAATTCGGGTTGCTTCATCGTAGTCGTAGTTTATCAGTCCGCGAGCGATTTCCTGCAGTGTACCATCGAGACAAACTACCAGATCCCCTCGTTTGAAGTTTCCTTCTATCTGCTTGACTCCAACAGGCAGTAAACTACGCTTGCCTCGAAGAAGGGCATCGACGGCTCCCGGGTCAAGATGTACTTGACCGGCTATCCGCATTCGCCCTGCAAGCCATTGCTTATGCGCAGCAATTCGACCGGCCTGTGATAGCAATAGTGTGCCTTCATAGTCATTGGCATAAATTTTTTGCAGCTGATTGTTCTCAAGTCCTGAAGCGATTACCGTTACCGCACCAGAGCGCGCTGCATTGCGCGCAGCTTCAAGTTTGGTTTGCATTCCGCCGCGGCCGAATTTACTGCTTGGACCCACTACAGAGTCGAGATACTTGTCCTGTGATTGTGCGATGGGTATCAATTTGGCCGATTCGTCACTTCGAGGGTCAGCATCGAACAATCCACTTTGGTCTGTGAGAATCACCAAAACTTCTGCATCTACAATATTGGTTACCAGCCCGGCGAGATTGTCATTGTCGCCAAACTTGATATCGTCAGTTGTCACCGTGTCATTTTCGTTCACCACAGGAATGATGCCGATTTCCAGCAAGGTTCGAAGCGTATTGCGAGCATTGAGGTAGCGGGCGCGATTTGCAAGGTCTGCATGGGTCAGTAAAACCTGAGCGGTGTGATAACCATACTGCTCGAAAGCCGCCTCGTAGGTACGCACCAATCCCATTTGTCCGACTGCGGCGGCAACCTGCAGTCGATGAACTTCATGAGGTCGCTCAGTCCACCCTAAGCGCTTCATGCCTTCAACAACTGAACCTGAAGACACCAGTGCAATTTCCACACCCTGGGATTTCAATTCGGCAATCTGGCTAGCCCAGGAATGAATCCGTTCAATGTTGATTCCCGATTTGACGTTAGTAATCAGCGAACTGCCGACTTTAACCACCCAGCGCCTGGTGTTGTTGATGTTAAATGAGTCGGTCATACGTCAATCGCTTGGTCGGTCAAGTTTGCCTGGACAGATGAATCGTCCTGCAACCAGTTCAGAGCGCAGTTAGTTAATTTCTCACACCCGTGTCCTGTCACTGCAGATACCGTAAAAACTTTCTGTTCCCAGCCTGAGCGTTCAACAATCTGCTGCGCTATTAATTCAATTTGTTCTTCGGCCAGCAGATCAGTCTTGTTGAGAACCAGCCAACGGGTTCTTGAACCGAGCTCATCGTCGAACTGACGCAGTTCTTTGTCGATGGTATCAATTGATTTTGCCAACTCATCACAGTCCTCGCCACCGCTTATATCCACCATATGAAACAGCAGTCGAGTGTGTCGAAGATGTTTTAAAAATCGAATGCCCAATCCACTGCCGGTCGATGCGCCTTCTATCAAGCCTGGAATATCCGCGATTGTGAAGCGGTTACCCTGTTCAAGAGTGACCACACCAAGTGAAGGTGCAAGTGTTGTAAACGGAAACGGTGCAGTGCGTGGTCGAGCGTTGGTAAGCATGGCAATGAGCGATGATTTTCCAGCATTTGGCAGACCGACCAGACCTACATCTGCCAACAGGCTTAATTCCAGACGCAGCGTTCTAGATTCGCCAGGTTGTCCGGGAGTAGATTTGCGCGGTGAACGGTTGGTGCTGGATTTAAAGCAAGTGTTTCCCAGTCCATGTTCTCCGCCTTTTGCAACCAAAATAGTTTGCTGCGCTTTCGTCAGTTCACCGATTAATTCATCGGTATCAGCGTCAAAAATTCTGGTTCCAGGCGGCACACCAATCGACACGTCATCTCCACCGCGCCCAGTACTGTTGCGACCACCGCCCGGTGCGCCGTTGGGAGCCTTGTGGAGCCGTTCATACTGCAAAGCGATGAGGGTATTGATATCGGCGTCACCGGTGACATAGACCGATCCTCCACGCCCCCCGTTTCCACCATCGGGACCACCTCTGGGGGTATGTTTTTCACGCCGGAAAGAAACACAGCCGCGGCCGCCTGAACCGGCTTGAACCCTGATGCGTGCTTCGTCAATAAACATGTGAGCGAATTTGGCTGGAGAACAATTCGCGCAGCGACTTAATTTGTCAGGAACACTTACGCAGTGCCCGACTTAGATTGAATTTATGCGGCGACTACAGTAACAGTCTTTTTTTGCATCGGTCCTTTGACTTCAAATTTCACCTGTCCATCAGCCGTTGCGAACAAGGTGTAGTCTTTGCCCATGCCGACATTTTGTCCTGGATGAAATTTGCTGCCGCGCTGGCGAACAATAATGTTGCCAGAGCGAACGCTTTGACCACCGAAGCGTTTGACGCCGAGTCGCTTAGATACCGAATCCCGACCGTTTCGTGAACTTCCGCCTGCCTTTTTATGTGCCATTGATGGTTAACCTGTTTCAATATGTAATTTATTCGGTGCTTTGCGCTGCTTGGTCTTCAACTGCCGTCAAGGTTTTCGTCAGCAATCGCTTCGACTTGCTCTGTCTCGCTGTCTTGCGCTATCGCAACTTGCGAGTCTTGCGGCATTGATGCGTCGCCGATGCTGATTACTTCAAGTTCAGTGAAACTTTGTCGATGTCCCTGTGTGCGGCGATAGTTCTTTCGTCGTTTCATTTTTATCACGCGGATTTTGTCACCCCGACCATGATCAAGAACTTTTGCCACGACGGGAGAGTTTTCCACATACGGCGTGCCAACCACTGTCTGCTCACTGTTTGCTACTAGCAGAACATTGTCGAACTGATGATTTTCACCAACACCAGTGTCGATTTTTTCAACCCGTATTTTTGATCCAAGTTCAACTTGGACCTGCTTTCCGCCAGTTTGGATAATTGCGTACATAGATGGATTTCGAACGAAAGAATGTTAAAAGGCAAAAGTATATTTGATTCTTAATTTCAGTTCAAAAAATTTTGCCTGCTTCACAGGTCGAACTTCCGCAACCGACCGCCCTGTGCAGGTTACAGCATTTTGCTGTGCTGTTTCTTAAGCCGTGGTTCATTCAATAAATGAGACTCGAAAGTTTTTTCATGATCGTAGTTACCAATGGAAACAATCCGTCAGGTAATAAATTGATGAGGGAGGTAACTCTATGGAGTTAAAATACAAGTTGTCCGACGATGAATATCAACAGATAATTTCGTTGTAATTAACAACATTAGCATCAACAATGTGCATTGGGTCTTGAAGTCAATGCCGTCTGGGATCTTAATATTCGAAGGTAAATGAAAACGGTTTGCAAATTATTGCGCGAAACATTCATTTGATTCGCATCGGTAAACACAGCAAATATTGATATCAAATTCCAATAACCAGTTGTCCCTTAGTATTGTTCCGTTTGAGCGTGCGATTCTGCGCTTGCAAGAAGGTTTGGAGCGTTACCGCTGCGAACCAAGTGATGATCAGATTCGAGATGGCCTGATCCAAAGATTTGAATTCACTTACGATTTAAGTCACAAAATTCTCAGGCGCTATCTTGCATATGCCTCGGCAGACCCGGAGCAATTTGACCAGATGCCATTTCAATCGCTAATTCGCACAGCAAATGTACACGGATTATTATTCTGCGAATGGTCCGAATGGAGCGATTTCCGAAAAATGCGCGCAAAATCCAGTCATGTATACGACGAGGACATTGCACTTGAAGTCGTTGATATAATACCTAATTTTCTTACTGAAGCGATATTTCTCCGCGATCGATTGCAGGAACGTCTCGCGTGAATGAATCTGACCCTCCGATTGACATTCGTCCCGGTGATTGGCAAATAGTTCGCACCATATTGCGCGAACACATACCCAAACGCAGAGTTTTGGCATTTGGCTCTCGCGTAAATGGATCAGCAAGAAAGTTTTCTGATCTTGACCTTGTTATTGTTGGCAATACCCCATTGTCAATTCGTAAGTCAGCGGCACTTGATGACAGTTTTGTTGAGTCAGACTTGCCTTTCAAAGTCGATGTCGTAGATTGGGCTTATACGGATGAAGATTTCCGAAAGATAATTCTTCAAAGTGCAGTGCCAATACAACCTTAAGCAGCTGCTTTTTCGAGAAAATCAGCTGCGATAAAATCAACTGAGTTTTCTTTTGTCGGTAATAAATCTTTGGGTCGTCTTAAGCGCAATTCAAATAGCATGTGATCCCACAGAAATTGAGTAATAGAGCGACACTTCATCGTCAATCGTATGTGCTGATGGCTATAATCGTTACTTGATTGGTAACGCAAATTAACTTTGATATTCTTTGGCGGGGACGGTTCGCTACTGCGGTGACGACAGGCTGTGAACCCGGTCAGGTCTGGAAGGAAGCAGCCGCAGCAGCTGATGCGGGCACTGCAATTCAGCGAGTCGAAACCGCCGCCCATCGATCGCCATGCAAAATACGCACTGGATATAACTACATGGAACTCAAGTGAGCTACTTGGTACTCGCCAGAAAGTGGCGCCCAAAAAACTTTGAACAGGTCGTTGGACAAGACCATATCGTGCGTACCCTTGCCCATTCTCTGGACAACGAAAGACTACACCATGCGTACCTGTTTACCGGTACTCGCGGAGTGGGAAAAACTACGTTGGCGAGAATTCTTGCTAAAGCACTAAACTGCGAAAAAGGTGTCAGTTCGACACCATGCAATGCTTGTGACGCCTGCAGACAAATCGATGAGGGCCGCTTCATCGATCTGATAGAAGTCGATGCCGCATCCAACACCAAAGTCGAAGATACCAGAGCGCTGCTCGATAATGTCCCTTACAGCGCTACCGCCGGAAGGTTCAAAGTCTACCTGATCGACGAAATTCACATGCTCTCGACAAGCAGTTTTAATGCTCTGCTCAAAACTCTTGAAGAACCACCTGCGCATGTGAAATTTCTGATGGCGACAACCGACCCGCAGAAACTTCCAGTCACGGTCCTGTCGCGTTGCATTCAGTTCAACCTGCGCGCTTTGGATTCGAATGAAATTGCAGTTCAGCTAACTCATATTCTCGAAGCTGAACAAACCGAATCTGAACCTGAGGCCGTTGCCGCAATAGCCCGACAATCCAAAGGCAGCATGCGCGATGGACTAAGCATCCTCGACCAGGCAATCTCTTTTACAAACGGCAATTTACAACAATCGTCAGTGCGGGAAATGCTTGGAATGATTTCTCAGGATTTTCTGACGTCACTGATACAGGCTATCGCTGAGCAACAGGTCGAACAGATTCCCAAAATCGTAGAACAAATGTATGAACGATCTGTAAATTTTCAAAGTGCCTTGGACGATATCTTGTTAAAACTGCATGACCTGGCTTTATGGAAACTCGCACCGGAAACTGTTGAATCAAAGGACGCAGACCCGGCCGAATTGAGTCAGCTAGGCGAAACACTGTCCGAAGAAGAAATTCAGCTTTATTATCAGATCGCACTGATCGGCAAACGCGACCTGCCGCTTGCGCCAGACCCGAAAACCGGCTTTGAAATGGTGTTAATGCGTATGGTGGCATTTCATCCACAGTCCCAGCCACCGGTGCAACAACCTCAATCGGTAAGAAAACCGCAAAGTCGCTACACTCAAAAAACTGTAGAACAACCAGCACCTGCAGCGAGTGCACCACATTCTCAGCCAGTCAAAGAGCCTGTAAAAGTCAACAGTGCACCACCCGCCGCGCCAGCACCTAGTGCTGAAAACAGACAGATTAAAAACGCAGATGACTGGCATGATTTCTTGCAAAACCAAGCCAATCTGGTTGGGTATGCAGACATATTCGCAAAGAAACTGTCTTTCAAGAATCGCATAGACAACAAGATTATTGTCGAACTGCCGGAAAAGAAAAAACTTGCAGTAGACGACATATCGGTATACCAGCCACAAATCGAAAATGCTGTGCGCCACACGCACGGAAACGAGACAACAGTTGAAATTCAGGTTTCAAGTGAACAAAGCGCAAATGAATCTTATCAAGAACGTGCAAACCGCGAACAGGAAACGAAGATGGCAAATATTGTTCAAAAAATTGAAGCAGAGGAAATTCCGCAGCTGCTTCGAAGCGAATTCGGCGCAACTCTTGACAAAGACTCCATTGTGCCGATTGATGCGGATGGACAAACCGACTAGAGAGCAATTTTATCCCTGAGGTTCGAAGAGCGATACCATGAAAGAAATGAAAGAGATGTTTAAACGGATTTCCGAAGTGCAAGAACAAATGCAGGAAATGGATTCCGAACTTGCTAAATTGCATGTGGAAGGCGAAACAGGCGCAGGGCTCGTCAAGGTCAGCATGACCGGACAGCGTAAAGTATTTTCTGTTTCAATCGATGAATCGGTTATGGACGATCGTGAAATGCTCGAAGACTTGATCGCTGGTGCCATCAATGATGCATTGCGAAAAGTAGACAAGCTGTATCACAAGCAAGTTGACAATATGGCAGGGAAATTCGGTTTGCCACCTGTTCCACCCGGCTGGCTTGGCTGAGTCACCGCTTTAGCACTGATTTGATCTCAATGAACGTACCGCAATCCGTCGAACAGCTGATTACAGCACTTCGTCGTTTACCGGGAGTCGGGCCAAAAACTGCACAGCGGTATGTGTTTCACCTGTTGGCCCGCGACCGCCAGGCAGGTGGGGAAATTGCACTTACTTTGCAAAACGCATTGGAGCGTATCAGTCATTGCAAGCAATGCAATAACTACAGTGAATCTGAAATATGTGATGTGTGCTCATCGCCTTCACGCGACCGCACTCAATTATGCATTGTCGAAACCCCCGCAGACATGGAATCGTTCGAAGATTCAGGCGCATATCAGGGGCTTTATTTCGTGCTAATGGGCCGCATTTCTCCTATGGATGGCATAGGACCGGATGATTTGAACATCGACGAACTGCTCGATACAGTTGAACACCACCCGATCAAGGAAATAGTAATTGCTACCAATAGCACTGTTGAAGGTGATGCCACCGCCGATTATTTAACCGGTGTTCTTGCAAAACGCAATATCAATGCAACCCGTTTGGCTCGAGGTCTCCCTCTTGGCGGTGAAATTGAGTACATGGACAAAGGCACACTGGTCGAAGCCTTTCAGCGGCGAGTGCCGCTGTAAATCGATGTGTATATTTTCCGACTTCACTGAGTTTTTGCATAGAGGTCGTTATGGCTAATCCGGTGTGGTTGTTTTTTCAAATGACAGTAATTACAAACAGCCGGTGTCTAATCTTTCAATGAATCAGACTGTGACCCAAATTTCCGACGACTCGTCAGCATCATCACAATTGCTGCTGGCGCAAATCCAGGACTCAATTGCACAAGACTTAGAATCAATCAAAGCCTACGCAACCGAAGCTTTGGATTCAGATATTCCTCTGATTCAGGAAATCGGCAGACATATATCGCAGTACGGTGGAAAAAAACTGCGGCCTATCACAATCACTCTCAGTGCCAAGGCACTGGGTTACCAGGGTGGAAACCATATTATTTTGGCAACAATTCTGGAATTCATTCACGTCGCAACGCTGCTTCACGACGATGTGGTTGATGACTCATCGATGAGACGAGGAAAGTCAAGCGCCAACTCCATCTGGGGAAACGCAGCAAGCGTTCTTGTAGGCGACTTTTTTTATACCCGTTCATTTGAGATGCTTGTTTTAGTCAATCAACTACCTATTTTTGATGTGATGGCGCGCGCAACGCGGCGCATCTCCGAAGGCGAAGTCATGCAGTTGGTGCAGTTGCAAACAGCAGACACGAGTGAAAAGCAGTATTTTGACACCATAGAAAGAAAGACAGCTTCGCTATTTTGGGCAGGAGCACAAATGGGTGCGATCATTGCCAATCAGGGCGAGTCGGCTCAAAAGCGAATGGCGGATTATGGCACCGATCTCGGCATTGCCTTTCAGTTGGTAGACGATTATCTTGACTACGCAGGCAGCAGCGAAACAATCGGTAAAAAAGTCGGTGACGACTTAGACGAGGGGAAACTGACGCTGCCGTTAATATATGCCCGCGATCACGGCACTAACGAACAAAGAAAACTGATCGAATCGGCAGTTCAAGCGCCTGATCAGGCCAATGTCGAGCAAGTATGTCAAATCATTGCCTCGACTGGCGCGCTGGAATATACTTTAACGCTTGCCCGCGACTACAGCAGCCGTGCAATCAAAAATCTCGAATTTCTTCCTCAGTCGGAATTTCGTGAATCTCTGATTAAACTGGCGCAATTCGCGTGTTTGCGAAACTTCTAGATTGGACTTATTCGGGGTGTAGCTCAGCCTGGTAGAGCACTGCCTTCGGGAGGCAGGGGCCGGTGGTTCGAATCCACTCACCCCGACCAGGTTATTGCCGGCCAACAATAAACTTGCCTTTAGGCAATGACTACCTTTCGAGTTGCTCGCCGAGCATACTGCGTAATTAACTTACACACCATGATTGGGAATCTACGCAATAACAAACACTCTGTCAAATAGCATCGTACCTGCATTACACCGCACAAAAAGCTCAAACCAGATGACTTCAGTCACGGGTAATCCTACTTTTCAGCCAGTTCAACATATCCAGATGCTTTGCTATTGCTTCCCTTGAAACGCCATTCAACTTTTGCACCATCAGACTTGTCGAATTTGTATTTTACAGATGCACTTCCTATATTCAGTTTGAGAGTCCGACCCTTCATTTTTCCAAAACCCGGGGTACAGCCTGGTTGAAAAATTTTCCAATCCGGTTGCTTCCCATAGACATAGTATCCCAAGACTCGGCCCGAATCAGTAGTTTCTATCAGCACCAACGCAATTTCAAGTTTACCGTCTTCTAAACTGCCGCGATAGACCTTGACATCGGAATCCTTAAGCGCGGAATCATCACATAATTTCGAAACATCCAGCGCCAATGCTGGGTGGACTATAAAAAGCGCAATCAGTAATGTAATCGACATTGAAATCTTCTTCATTCTAGCCACCTCGTGTAACGTGTTTCAGTCATTAATTATTAAAACCACTGCCTGTAGCAGAGTATGTGAAACTATACCAAAATGTAACGAGAATTCAAGGCCTGATTTCTTGCTGATATAGCCACCAGCCTCACATGAATACTGTTCGCGCTTGCCACATGTATGTCGAACCTGGTAACGCAAGTGCTACGGTTCGATATCTGTAATTTTCTTGTTGTTGTTAGAACAAAGCGGTGTCTGGCACATCTCCAAGTGCAGTCGACCGCCGCTGGTATATGGATGAGCGCGAAGAACTTTCTCGTTTACTTCCACCCCGAGACCAGGCTCGTTTGGCGCGATCAGATAACCCTCTTCCCAGCGAAGCGGTTTGTGCAAGATATTTTCGTGGAATTCGGTCTGAATCGTCTCTAGAATGAGGAAATTGGGACTGGAAAAACCCACATGCGCCGCTGCCGCGTGAGCAATCGGACCGCAGTAGATGTGTGGGGCAATCTGTGCATTAAACAGTTCTGCGATGACTGCAATTTTCTTGGTTTCCCAAACGCCTCCACTTCTGCCGATGTCTGGTTGCAGAATCGAAACCGAAGCGTTCAGTGCGCTAAAAAATTCTGCTTTTGTTGTCAGACGTTCTCCTGTCGCAATCGGAATGCTCGTCGCAGCTGCAACCTTTGCAATAGCCGCCATCTGATCTGGCGGGCACGGCTCTTCAAACCACAGCGGGTCATAGGGTTCCAGTCTTTTTGCCAGACGTATTGCCGATGACGTAGTCATCTGTCCGTGTGTGCCAACAAGAATATCCGCCCGGTCGCCAACCGCTTCGCGAATGCGTCTGATGCTATATTCGCTTCTTTCGAGTTCATGCATCGACAGTTCACGTCCGCCTTGAAAACTGTATGGCCCCACCGGGTCCTGCTTGATCGCGGTAAATCCCATTTGCAGATAGTCAAGTGCTCGCTCGGCTGCTGCATCACCATCATGATAGACGTCTGCGGTGAGTTCAGCTGACCGACCATCGCGTTGAAGATTTGCAGGATACAAATAGGTATAGGTTCGCAAGCGTTCATGAAAACGTCCACCGATCAGCTCATAGACAGGCTTCTCATGAGCCTTGCCTAGAATATCCCACACCGCCATTTCGATACCACTGAATACTCCCATCATCGAAATATCAGGTCGCTGCGTGAATCCCGCTGAATAAACGCGTCGGAACATCGTTTCGATGTGATGAGGGTCGCATCCTGCGATAAATCGATGGAAGGTATCTTCCACCATCTTGCAGGCGATGTCACCGGATACCGGTATACCGTAACACTCGCCAACACCTCGAATGCCATTGTCGGTAGTAATGGAGACGATAATCCAAAATGAACCACCTATGCCTGTTGGCGGCACTGTTACCCAGGTTTCAATATCTTTGAGATACATCGATAGACTGAACGGACTTCGGTTAATTCAATAGATGTCATTGCATATAAATTGACTCGGAATCATTATAGGCACAGTCATGATGGCATGAAGCTGGCATCGGACACAAGTAATCCATGCATTGCGGTGTCAAATGGATGTTGTTCACAAAGATAAACTGACAAATCAATATAATGAGCCACTTCAGTGTGGATACCCGTTGGACTATACGCCATGGCCTGTGCCTGGCGTTCCCGCCAATTAAATACCATAAACAAAGGAGAGGTGACCGAGCGGCCGAAGGTGCACGCCTGGAAAGCGTGTGTGCGTTAACAGCGTACCGAGGGTTCGAATCCCTCCCTCTCCGCCAAGCAACATTTGTCCATTCGCAGATCTTGTTTTTTCCTTCAAACACCAACTCAGCTACCCGGGTCTGATGATGGATCTGATAAGCCTGTTTTTCAGCGCATTTGGCGCAGCTACACTCCTGCCAGGCGGTTCGGAAGTGATTCTGGTGTATTTAAATCACTCTACCTCCCATGGATTTTGGACTCTGCTCTCAGTCGCTGCCGCGGGCAATACACTTGGAGGAATGACGAGCTATCTAATTGGACGAGTGGTGCCGACACTGCACAATGACAAGCCGAAACTGCAAGCTTCAATTGCCCGAATCAAGCACTATGGATTGCCAGTACTGCTGCTTTCATGGGTACCGCTGATGGGTGACGTGCTGTGCGTTGCTGCCGGCTGGATGCGAATCAACTGGATTGCTGCCGCAATCTTCATAGGTATAGGCAAAACGCTGCGTTATGCCGTGATTCTGGTTGCGATATGATCAAAAAAGAATTGTAATCTGGCGGAGGAGGTGGGATTCGAACCCACGTGGGACTTGCGCCCCCAACGGATTTCGAATCCGCGCCGTTATGTCCACTTCGGTACCCCTCCGAATCCACTAGCCAGGAGCGTTCATATTGTATTGGATTCGCCAGCTTTTACTTCCTGGTTTTATTAACCAGTTCAGTGCTCACTTGGCTTTTTTGCCTTGTCTTTTTTGTTCAAAAAACGATTGGATTATTGCAGAACAATCCGCCTGTAATATTCCGCCAATTACTGCACATCGATGATTTAGCCTTGCGTTTTGAAGCACATTGAACACAGAACCTGCGCCACCGCCTTTGGGGTCATCTGCTCCGTAAATCACCATTTCGATTCGCGCCTGTACTATTGCGCCCGCACACATCGAACAAGGCTCTATAGTCGAGTAAATTCGAGCACCGACAAGACGGCAGTTACCCTGGTTGTGTGCTGCTTGTCGAATCGCTACGATCTCAGCATGGGCTGTAGGGTCGCACGCGGAAATGGTTTGGTTATATCCGCAGCCAATGATGCTGCCATCAAGAACAACTACCGCGCCGATCGGAACTTCACCACACTCGTGCGCCTTTTGAGCCAGATCAAGTGCCGCTCGCATACACCTTGCATGCTCTTCAACGCTATCTGGATGATTAGAAGGTGGGGTTGAAATTTTCAAGGAAGTGACTTGTTACGCTTACATCAATCAAACCGGGTGTTTAACGTCTCCACAGCACAGGAAACCAGTCTTGTCGCATCCGCTCGCCCGGCTTCAGTGCCATATCCTCGAACGGTGGCGAAGTTTCAACCGGTCGCTCACAATACACAACGTCATCCCCAAGCCACCGGGTAGACAATGCACGGCGTCGATCTTTTACCTCTCCGGCACCGGTGCCATGTAATGTGAGAAAATCAAATGCAATGCAGTCTCCGGGGTCAAGGTCCCAGGCAACAATGTCGTAGTCTTTACGTTGAGCATTGATGTCAGGTGCAGCTTCCATCACATCTCCAATCGATTGAAAATCCGAGCCGTCTAAAAAAGTAACTGGATGGAACATCCGCTCCCACTTGTGAGAACCGCGTACAAATTGGACCGCAACATCGGCCGGGGTTCTGTCAAGCGCCACATATAGACTCACTGTCTGATAACCGGTGACACAGTAATAAGGCATGTCCTGATGCCAGGGAGTGGCTTGCTGGGTGCCGGGTTCTTTGCAAAACGCATGTTCATGAAAAAACTGCGCAGTATCGGATTTCATCAGCTGCCCTGCCAGCGATGCTGAACACGACTTGGTTACAAACTCACTGTATTCCCGAATCAATGTCCAATTGCAGTAACTGTCGAAAAATCGTCCAGGCTTTCCTTGCGCTACGCTTTCGCAGGGAAATGCATAGCGCTCAGGGGCGTCCATATTGCGTTGCAACCCTCGTCGCAGCCGTTCAACCCAATCGGCGAAAACTCCTCGAATCAGTATTGCACCGTCGCGGTGGTATTGATCAACCAGCTCAGGAACAGCTTCCCACGGCGGCATCCGCGCGAGGTCAATATCAGGTATGCCTGCAGATTTCCAGTCGACTGTAATTTGATTGCCTCTAATTTTATTGTCGAATTCGAATTGCATAATTTATGCGGTTTCCCTTATGGCAATCAGGTTCACTTTGTTCGATATCAAATGGGCTGAATCAAATGTTTTTCTGCGCCTTCACTGTCTCGTACGCTCGAATCGTACAAACAGACAACACCTATGGAACATTATAATTTGTAACTTGAGCCAAACCACACTGGCTGGCTGATTCCGATTGATCTTTTGTGAATCAGAAGTATTAAATTATTAAACAGGCAAATAGTATCCATTGACTGGTCAATACGACTCCTCCGCGATTGAAGTTCTTGTAGGACTTGAACCGGTTCGAAAGCGACCGGGGATGTTCACTCAAACGGAAAATCCCAACCATCTGGCGCAAGAGGTAATTGACAACAGCGTCGATGAAGTCATCGCCAATTTTGCTGGCAAAATTGAAGTAACACTGCATCACGATCAATCCTTCAGCGTATCCGACGATGGCAGAGGCATCCCGGTGGACATTCATCAAGGTGAAAGTCTGCCAGGTGTCGAAGTCATCATGACTCGCCTGCACGCAGGCGCAAAGTTTTCATCGAAAAACTACCTGCACTCAGGCGGACTGCATGGAGTCGGTGTATCCGTTGTCAATGCATTATCGACGCGCTTGACCGTGGAGATTCGACGCGCAGGCTCTGTCTACAATATCGAATTTGCAAACGGTGATACCCATAAAGAGCTGACGGTTGTCGGTTCGGTTGCGAAAAAAAACACCGGTACCACAATTCGATTTTGGCCAGACAGTCAGTTTTTTGACACAGTCATTTTTGATGCCAAAGCCTTAAAAAAGCTTCTGCTTGCTAAAGCGGTGTTGTGCCCTGGTTTGCAGATCGTATTTACCGATGAGATCGATCCCAATAACAGCGAATCCTGGAAATTTGACGAAGGACTTGGAGACTATCTGACCGGAATGCTCAATGACGCGGAGCTGTTACCACATCAACCGTTTGTAGTCCATCACGGTGCTGACAATACGCAGCTCGACTGTGTTATCACCTGGACGCCCGACTACAGTCACACGGTCACCGAAAGTTACGTCAATCTGATCCCAACAAATCTCGGCGGAACCCATGTCAATGGCTTCCGCGCCGGAATCACTGACGCAATCAAAGAATTTTGCGAATTTCACAATCTTGTTCCAAAAGGACTTCGCATCAATGCTGATGATGTTTGGAAATTCGGTAGTTATGTCCTTTCTGTGCGTATGGAAGACCCGCAATTTTCAGGACAAACGAAAGACAGACTATCTTCGCGCCAAGTTGGTAAAACAATATCATCGTTCGCCAAGAACGTATTCAGCCTATGGCTCAATCAACACGTTTCAATAGCTGAAAAAATCGCTCAGGTATCCATCGAAAACGCTCGATTGCGAGAAAAATCATCTAAGAAAATAGAGCGGCGTAAAAATGCCACAGGACCCGCTTTGCCCGGCAAACTGACGGACTGTACCAGCGGCAACATGATGGAAACAGAACTGTTTTTGGTTGAGGGGGATTCTGCGGGCGGTTCAGCAAAACAGGCCAGAGATCGGGTCACACAAGCGATATTGCCACTGCGAGGCAAGATTCTCAACACGTGGGAAGTAACATCTTCTCAAGTGTTGGAATCCGCTGAAGTTCATGCGATCGCGGTGGCTCTCGGCGTCGACCCGGGCAGTTCGGACATGCAAAACTTACGTTATGGCAAGGTATGCATATTAGCGGACGCCGATTCTGACGGCGCGCATATCGCGACATTGCTGTGTGCGCTTTTTGTCAAACATTTTCGAAGTCTTGTTGACAACGGAAGAGTGCATGTAGCGATGCCACCGCTTTATCGCGTGGACGCTGGAAAGGAAGTCCACTATGCGTTGGACGACAACGAACTCGATGGCGTAAAGCAAGACATCAAAGGGCGCAAACCTAATGCAAAAGTTACGGTTCAGCGTTTTAAAGGACTTGGCGAAATGAACCCGTCTCAATTGAAAGAAACAACAATGAACCCCATCACGCGCCGATTGGTTCGACTCAACGGCGAAGCGGTCGGCGATGTGGACCAAATGCTGGATATGCTGTTGTCGAAAAAGAAAGTATCTGAACGCAAAAGCTGGTTGACTGAAGTTGGAAATCAAGCACAAATCTAGAGAAAATCACGAACTGAATCTGGTAATGAGTTCCGACTCCCAGGAATCCATGCCACTTGAGCAGTTCGCTGAATCGGCGTACCTCAATTACGCAATGTACGTAATATTGGACCGCGCGCTGCCTCATATTGCCGACGGCCTCAAACCGGTACAAAGAAGAATTATCTACGCCATGTCAGAGTTGGGCTTAAGCTCAACTGTTAAACACAAAAAGTCAGCCCGCACAGTAGGCGACGTCATCGGTAAATATCACCCCCACGGTGATACCGCCGCATATGAAGCGCTTGTGCTGATGGCGCAGCCGTTTTCCTACCGCTACCCGATTATTGACGGCCAGGGCAATTGGGGGTCAGCCGATGACCCGAAGTCTTTTGCTGCAATGCGCTATACCGAATGCCGCTTTACTGCGTATGCCCGTTCACTGCTCGACGAAATTTCAGCCGGTACGGTGGATTGGGTGCAGAATTTCGATGGCACGCTGTATGAACCTGTGCGTCTTCCTGCGCAGCTTCCCAATGTTCTGCTCAATGGTTCTTCAGGTATCGCTGTCGGCATGTCAACAGATATACCACCACACAACGCCCGAGAAGTCGGTGCTGCGTGTGTCGCGCTTTTGCGTAAACCAAGCAGCACTGTGCAAACACTTTGCAAACACATTGCAGGACCGGATTTTCCAACTACGGCTGAAATAATCACACCGCGCGAGGAGATCCAAAAAATATACAAAACCGGCAATGGATCTATCCGTCAAAGAGCTACCTGGCAAGTACGCGCAGATACGATCATCATCGACGCCCTGCCTCATCAGGTGTCGGGCGCTAAGGTGCTCGAACAAATCGCAGCACAGATGGCAGTAAAAAAACTGCCGATGGTCGTTGATCTAAAAGACGAGGGGGACGAATCAAATCCGACGCGTCTGGTGCTTGAGCTTCGAAGCAACCGCGTTGACCGTGAAGCACTTATGGGCCATCTTTATGCGACGACCGATCTGGAAAGAAGTTACCGCGTCAATTTCAATATGATCGGACTTGATGGAAAGCCCAAAGTACACAACCTTGTAGAACTGCTCAATGACTGGAATCAGTTTCGCAAGACTACGATTCTGAATCGACTGGAAAGTCGTCTCGATTTCATTCTCAATCGACTGCATATCCTCGAGGGTTTGTTCGCTGTTTATCTGAATCTTGACGAGGTGATTGCGATTATCCGCAACGAAGACAATCCCAAAGATCAACTGATGACTCGCTTTAACCTGACAAAAAAACAGGTAGAAGCGATTTTGGAGATTCGCTTAAGACAGCTGGCGAAACTTGAGGAAATTAAGATTCAACAGGAACGCTCTGAATTGGAAGCCGAGCGAAATGAAATCATCGAGATTATCGAATCCGATGAACGCTTAGTTAAGATGACCATCGCTGAGATCCAAAGTGCGGTAGAAAAGTACGGCGACGAGCGTCGATCACCAATCTGCGAAAGAAGTTCGGCAAGAGCGTTTACAGCCGATGAAATCACGCCGAGCGAACCGATCACCGTCATATTGTCAAAAAGCGGTTGGATTCGTTCAGCCAAAGGACATGACATCGACCCTAAGTCCCTTAGCTTCAGAGAGGGTGATGAATATCTTTGTTCCAGTTTCGGAAAATCCAACCACAACCTTGTCTGCATGAATTCATCTGGACGTATATACACCTTGGTGGTTCGCAATTTGCCTTCATCGCGCTCGGCCGGGGAACCGATAACCAAGATGATCAATCCAGATAGCGATACCCGTATGACAGGATTACTGCTTGGAGATGATAAACAGCTTTTCCTCGCAGCCACCACTGAGGGTTACGGATTCGTCTGCAAGATGTCAGATGCGGTGACTAAAAATCGCTCTGGCAAAGCAGTTTTGTCGGTGCGCACAGGCTACAAGGCGTTACCAATACAGCGCATTGCCACCGCTGAAGACTCGGTTGCCGTAATTACCAGTGATGGACGGCTGCTGATTTACCCTCTTGAACAGCTGCCGGTACAGGCCAAAGGAAGCGGTGTCAAAATGGTCGGAATTCCACCATCAGCAAAAAAGCAGAAAATCCAAGTCGTTGCCGCTAAAATTATCTCAAAAAAAGACAAACTGATTGTTCATTCTGGAAAACGCTTCATTCGCATTAAGTCGAAAGATATGGATCAGTATTTTGGCTCGCGCACCCAACGCGGACGGATGCTTTCAAGCGGCTATCGAAACGTTCACAGAGTCGAGGTAGAACACTAAGACAGTTAGTTTCCAGTTGTCATCTTCATTTTCAAGTGAATAAACCATTCAATTCGATTCGGTATGTCAATGAACCATTCCCAGCACTACTCAATACAGCCTAATGCAAGGTGCCGCGCATCGGTGTTTTACGATGCGACTTTGGCTGACGGCGTACAAGAGTTCACAACATATAACCGGATGCTCATGCCTACTGGCTATGGCGACCCGCAAGCGGAGTACTGGTGTCTGGTTAACGCAGTCAGTATGTGGGATGTTGCCGCACAAAGACAGGTTGAACTGAGCGGGCCTGACGCCGCCTGCCTGACACAGATTCTGTCGGCCAGAAATCTCAGCAATGTAAAAATCGGCCAAGGCAAATACGCACCACTTTGTAGCCACGCCGGTACCCTCATTAACGATCCGGTGATACAAAAGATCGACGAAAACCGATGGTTTGTTTCAATCGCAGATTCCAATGTTCTTTTGTGGGCACGAGCCATCTGCGAGGAACGCAAACTGAAAGTCGACATCCGTGAACCGGATGTGTCTCCTCTCGCTGTACAAGGTCCCAAAGCCAGCGAGGTAATTGCATCGATATTCGGCGACTGGATACGACAAATTCGATACTTTTGGTTTGAATTCACCGAAGTGCAACAAATTCCAGTCATGCTGAGCCGTTCCGGTTACTCAAAGCAAGGTGGATTCGAACTCTACTTGCTTGATGGTTCGAAAGGCACAGCCTTGTGGAACATTGTTAAAGAGGCTGGACTTGCGTGGGGAATTCGACCGGGCTGTCCAAACCAAACCGAGCGCGTCGAATCCGGTTTGCTCAGTTTCGGAGCAGACAATGACGATACAACCAACCCGTATGAAGTTCGACTGGGTAAATACGTAAATCTCGACTTGCCAGATGAAGTCATCGGTATACGTGCACTGCGAAAAATCCACAGCGAAGGTGCCAAACGCCATCAGCTTGGCATCATTATGCAAGGAGACAGTCCTATCGAACGCAATCGCAACTGGATCGAAATATTCAGTGATGGTCGCAAAATTGGCGACATTACCACCATGATCTGGTCATGGAAATTCAGCCGCAACATAGGTCTTGCGCTCGTTGATACGAAAGTAGAACCTGGAACCGAGGTAGAAGTTCAGATCAATTCAAATTCGACTTGTGCTGTACTGGTTGACCTTCCTTTTGGTAATTAGCAGAGCTTTGAAAGAGTCAATCGAGTTCGAATCCGGATAAATCGATTCCCGCGTCAATCTTCTTGAGTTTGATTAACTCATTGTCAAAGCGTCTGCGGATCTGCTCTAGCTGCACACCGTCATCGGCCTCGAATCTCATGACCACTTCGGGAGCTGTGTTTGAAGCGCGCAACAAACCAAACCCAAAGGAATAATCGACTCGAATACCATCAATACAAGAAATTTGTTCAGCATCATCAAAAACCGCATGGCGCTTGAACATCGATACCAGAGCGTGCGGCTCGGTTGCAACAAAACGAAGCTCTCCGCTGCTGGCACAGTCCGGTAGCGACCAAAACATCTCAGCAGGATTCGATCTGGAGAGCAACTCACATAATCTGGCAGCACCGTAGATGCCATCATCAAAGCCAGGCCAGCGATCCCGAAAAAAGTAGTGTCCACTCATCTCGCCACCGAACACTGCATCGACTTTGCGAGCCCGCGCTTTCATCAACGAATGTCCGGTTTTCCACATCATCGCATTGCCACAGGATTGATTGATCTGTTTCGCCAACAATCGGGTGCACTTTACATCGTACAGCACGGTTCTTCCGGGATGGTTCTTGAGAATGTCCCTGACAAATAGAATCATCAACCGGTCAGGAGCAATCACTTCACCATCGCTACCCACTGAAACCACCCGATCACCATCGCCATCGAGCGCCAATCCAAAATCCGAATGGGTTAGACGAACCTTGTCAACTAAGTCGCGCAAGTTTTCTGCTCGAGTTGGATCGGCCGGGTGGTTAGGGAATGTTCCATCGACATCACAATAAAGTTCAGTGACGTCACAGCCGATTTTCCTTAGCACAGTTGGCGCAAACGCCCCGGGTATTCCGTTCGCACAGTCAATGATCACTTTGAGGGGTTTTTGCAGGCGAATTTGAGAAGTTATCGCTTGAATATATTCTTGCGTGATATCTTCACTGCTAAGATTTCCGCGGCCTTCTGTCCAGTCGCCTTGGATTGAAGATTGGTAGATTTGGTGAATTTCCTGACCATACAAGGTATGGCCATTGAGCATCATTTTCACACCGTTGTATTGCGGCGGATTGTGGCTGGCGGTAATCATCAATGCGGTGCCACATCGGGTTTTGTATGCCCCAAAGTAGGCTATCGGCGTGGCTACCTGTCCGATATCAATCACATCGGTGCCGGTTGACAACACGCCGTCGATTAGCGCTTGTTTCAAATCAGCACTTGATAAGCGTGCATCGCAGCCGACCACGACATGGTTGACATTGTTTCGAACTGCTGCTGTGCCGAATGACTTGCCGATACAGCAGATAACCTGCGGTGTTAGTTCATCTTCGACCAAACCGCGGATATCGTATTCCCTGAAAATATTTTCTGGGATCACAACAATCGAATCTCGCAATTAAAGCGCGCGAATCAGTTTATTTTGTGAATAGCTCTGACGTCGACAGCCAGCGCTGCTTCATGAACCGCCTCAGACAATGTTGGATGAGCGTGTATGGTTCTTGCGAGATCTTCGCTGCTGGCGTGATATTCCATTGCCACAACAGCTTCTGCTATCAGCTCGGAGGCGTGGGGACCGATAATGTGCACGCCCAAGATGCGATCAGTTGTGCGATCTGCTACCACCTTCACAAAACCTGTTGTATCTTCCATCGCCTTGGCTCTGCCGGTTGCTGCGAACGGGAATTTTCCGCAGCTGCACTGACCGCCTGACTCGATAACCTGCTGCTCAGTTTGTCCAACCCATGCGATTTCCGGGGCGGTGTAAATTGCCCACGGGACGGTCTCATAATTCATATGCCCGTGTCCGTTGGCAATCCTTTCGGCTACGGCAATGCCTTCTTCTGATCCTTTGTGTGCAAGCATCGGACCTCGAACGCTGTCGCCAACCGCGTAGACGTTAGGGACAGCGGTTCGGCAGTCGTCATCGACCTCGATAAATCCTCTTTGATCCAGTTGGATACCGCAATTATCGCTGAACAGCTGCTCGGTGTATGGTTTTCTGCCAATGCAGATGATCAGTCTGTCGACCGCAAGGTCTTTTGATTCGCCGTTCATCGTGTAACTGACGTTAACCGAAACTTTTTCAACCTTTGCCGCCTCTACTCGGGCTCCTAAATTGATGTCGAGTTTTTGTCGTTTAAACTGCTGCGCTGCTTCTTTCGCAACTTCGTGGTCCACTCCCGGTAAAAAATCATCCAGCGCTTCTAAGACAGTGACTTTTGAACCAAGTCGATTCCACACACTGCCCAATTCCAAGCCAATTACACCTGCGCCTACAATTCCAAGTCTGTCGGGGACACTATCGAAGGCTAAGGCACCGGCAGAATCAACAATCCGGTCCGAATCAAAAGCAATACTCGGAAGTTCTATAGGCGTTGAACCACTCGCGAGAATGATGTTTTTCGCCTCGATTTGACCTGTTTTATCGAGTGATTCGGGATCAAGCAACTCGACAGTTCCATTACCAACGAAACGTCCATGCGCATGAAACGTAGATACGTTATTCGCCTTAAACAGCGCAGCGATCCCCCGGGTCAGCGTAGTGACGATTTTCGCCTTGCGTTTCATCATTGTCGCCACATCCATGGAGACGTTTTCTGCGACGATTCCGTGAAGTTTGTATTTGGTCTTTACGCCGTGATAGCGTTCCGTCGAATCAAGTAGCGCTTTAGACGGGATGCAGCCTACATTCAAACAGGTTCCGCCCAAAGCCGGTTTTCCGTTTGATTCACTCCATCGGTCAATACAGGCTGTCTTCAGCCCAAGCTGAGCGCAGCGAATCGCAGCGACATATCCTGCAGGACCGGCGCCAATTACGGCAACGTCAAATTTTTCACTCATATCGCGTACGCCGTTTACAGCTCTAACAGCAAACGAGAGGGATCTTCGAGACTGTCTTTGATTCCGACCAGAAATGTAACCGCTTCGCGGCCGTCAATGATGCGGTGATCGTAAGACAAAGCCAGGTACATCATCGGCCGTATGACGACTTGCCCTTCGACAGCCACTGGTCGCTGCTGAATCTTGTGCATTCCAAGGATTGCGCTTTGCGGAGGATTGATGATTGGAGTAGATACCAAAGAACCGAAAACACCACCGTTGGTAATTGTAAAGGTGCCGCCGGCCAAATCATCGAGCGTCAATGTGCCGGATTTGGCGCGCTCGCCGAAACTGGCAATCTGCTGTTCAATTTGTGCAAAACTTTTTAATTCAGCATTTCGAATAATCGGAACAACCAGCCCGCGCGGAGAAGAAACCGCGATGCCGATATCACAGTATTCATGATGGACGATGTCGTTTTCGTCGATTATTGCGTTGACCGCTGGAATCGATTTCAAAGATTCTACCGCTGCTTTAACAAAAAAGGACATAAACCCCAGGCGAGCGCCGTGTTTGGTTTCAAACGAGTCCCGGTATTTGCTTCGCATCGCCATTACTGCTGTAAGATCAACTTCGTTAAATGTTGTTAGAAGTGCTGCAGTATGCTGCGCCTGCACGAGTCGGTCAGCAATCGTTCTGCGAATTCGGCTCATGGGTTGACGGCGCACTGCACGCAAATTACTTTGCGCTAAAGAATCATCTGGAATCTGCGCCGGCTGCGGAGGATCCGGCATCTGCGCAGGTTTGTCAACCGGTGGTGACGGCGGTCCTGCTTGCGCCTGTTTGGCATCTACGGCATTTTGCACGTCTTGTTTGGTTATCCGGCCATCTTTACCGCTGCCCGAAACTGTGCCCACGTCGATGTTGTGGTCATTGGCTAGTCTTCGGGCTGCCGGACTTGGAGCATTGACCGGTTTTTGCTCTGCATCGCCAGCATCTGAATCTTGCTCAGTGCCGGCGGCTTCTACTTGCGTTTTAGCTGGCGCTTGCTCACCGTTAGAGGATGGTTTTTCCGGTTGTGATGCAGCGGTATCGACTTGGGCAAGCACGTCATTTTCGTAAATTGTGTCGCCTTCGGATTTTAGAATCTCACTTAAGACACCGTCATTAGGAGCCGGCACCTCTAGCGCGATTTTATCGGTTTCGATCATTACAACAATCTCGCCGCGCGCAACGAACTGACCTAATTGCTTTTGCCACTGCTGTACAGTGGCTTCGCTGACTGATTCAGGCAGCATGGGGGTTTTTATTTCAACTAACATTAGCCTTTTTTCTTCTGGAATCGGAAATAGATACGACCTTTCGAGAGATCGAAAGTGCATCGGTAATCAATCTTTCCTGTTGAGCGAGGTGAATGCGGTAATTCCCCACCGCCGGTGACGGAGCAGCATCACGCGCAACAGATCTTAATTGTTGGTCATTCATTCTGCACTGGCGCAACTGGTGCCATATTTGGTACCACGCCCCTTGATTGCGCGGCTCTTCCTGGCACCACATGATTTCCTTTGCGTTCGGAAACCCCTGCAAAATACTAACCAGTTCATTCGTTGGGAATGGGTGGAGCTGTTCAATTCGAACAATCGCTACATGAGAGATATCCAAGTGTTCACGCATCTCTATGAGGTCGTAGAAAACTTTGCCAGCGCACAAAATCACCCGAACCACGTTTTCGCGGTCTATCTGGCCATCGATTTCATCGATAACGCTGCGAAACCCGTATCGCGTCAGTTCAATGATTTCAGACATGGCGCGTTTGTGCCGTAACAGGCTTTTCGGTGACATAACAACCAATGGGCGCCTGTATGGCCGAAGTGCCTGTCGTCTCATCATGTGAAACATTTGAGCAGGAGTGGAAGGCACGCAAACCTGCATATTATCATCTGCACAAAGTTGTAAAAACCGCTCAAGGCGAGCCGAAGAATGTTCCGGTCCCTGCCCTTCATAACCATGCGGCAATAACAGTGTCATACCACAAAACCTGGCCCACTTGGCATAGCCGCTGCTGATAAACTGGTCAATGACAATTTGTGCACCGTTGGCAAAATCACCGAACTGAGCCTCCCAGACGACCAGAGTGTTCGGGTCGGTTGTCGCATATCCGTATTCAAAACCCAAAACCGCTTCTTCCGACAGTAGCGAATTGAAAATCTGGCAGTCCTCTGGTTCTCGAATCACTTTCAGTGGGCAATGCACATCGCGGCTTTTTTGATCGTGCAACAAAGCGTGACGATGTGAAAAGGTACCGCGTCCCACATCTTCTCCGGTTATGCGAAGCGGTATGCCGTCATCAATCAAAGTTGCATAAGCCATCACTTCTGCAAACCCCCAGTCAACCGGCTTGTTTCCATCTGCCATGTCCGAACGATCCGACATGATTTTACGAACCCGAGCGTGGAGCGTAAATCCCTCAGGAAGCTCACCCATACGGCTGTTTATCTGGCGAATTTTCTTTTGTTTGACGGTGGTATCGACCGGATCAGACCATTTCGCATTTTCGTAACGCGACCAGTCGACAATCTTTTCCATTTTTGCCGGATCAATAATTTGTCCTGCGACGACTTCGCCGCGGTCAAGATTGTCACGGTACTCCATGACTAGTTTTTGTACATCTTCGTCACTGACGACACCATTTTCAACCAATTCGCCTGCATACTTGCGGCGCACTGGAGCGATGTTCTTGATTGCAGAATACATGACAGGTTGTGTCATCATCGGTTCATCAGCTTCGTTGTGTCCGTAACGGCGATAGCACACCATGTCGATTACCACATCGGTGTGAAATTTCATTCGATACTCATGGGCCAGTCGTGCAACACGTACAACCGCTTCGGGATCATCACCATTGACATGAAAAATCGGCGCCTGTACCATTTTGGCAATCTCGGTACAGTAAACCGTCGAGCGAGCATCGAGTTTGTTGGATGTAGTAAAACCGATTTGATTGTTGATGATGATATGTATCGTCCCACCGACTTCAAATCCCCGGGTATGTGCCATGCTAAGTGACTCCATCACCACACCCTGCCCGGCAAAAGCGGCATCCCCATGAATCAATACCGGCGTCACTTCATTTTTAGTGACATCATGGCGACGATGCTGCCTGGCTCGAACTGAGCCCTGGACAACCGGATCGATTATTTCCAGATGAGACGGATTAAACGCCAGCGCAACATGGACGATTCCGCTGGGAGTGCTGATATCAGACGAAAAACCCTGGTGGTATTTCACATCACCGTGATCACTCACCCAAGTGCTTCCAATCGGTAAGTTTCCTTCAAATTCACCAAACACTTCCGCTGGAGCTTTGCCCAGAATGTTAACCAGCACATTGAGCCGTCCGCGGTGCGCCATGCCAATAACAACTTCCTTACCACCACCTTGTCCGCAACGCTGCACTATTTCATTGAGCATGGGTATCAAGGATTCCCCGCCTTCGAGTGAAAAACGTTTTTGTCCAACATATTTCATGTGCAGATAAGTTTCCATACACTCAGCGGAGGTCAACAATTTCAAAATCTCAACACGTTCCTGAGCAGTTAACTTCGGGTGCAGCGAAGGGTTTTCGATCCGGGACTGAATCCAGTCCAGTCTTTCCGGGTCGGTGATATGCATGAATTCATAACCCACAGTACTGCAATAGGTCTGTTCGTAGAATTCGATAATTTTCGAAAGTGCGATCGCTTCGGATCCTTGCGCAACAGCATCTGTTTTGAATCGAGTCGTCAAATCACTTTCCTGCAACCCGACCACGTCGAGACTCAAATCAGCAGTAGTCCATTGATCAGATAAATTCAACGGATCCAGCTGAGCATTGAGATGTCCGTAGACCTGGTAGCGGCGAATCAGTCGCTGTACAGCCGCCTGGCGCCGCAAATCATCTTCTGAGAAATAACTTTGCGATGCTGTGCCTTTCGGCCCGAGTGGCGGTGAGGGGTGGTGGACATAATTGTCAAACGTCTCACGCCAATTTTCTGTAACACTGTCGGGTTTGCCTTGGTACTGTTGGTACAGGTCTTCCAAATAACTCAAACTACCGGCACTGATACCAGTTAACGACTCAGGTTTGTTGGATTCAGACATAACTTTTATCTTCGATGGTAAAAAAAGAATTAGGCGGGGAGAAAACGATCGGAAGAAATACTCTGAGACTTAGCGTGCAGGACGAGTCACTTAGCCAGTAGCGTTTAAGAGCGGATTTCGCGATGCGCAAGCACCCGGTTTCGGGTGATCTACGCGATCCGACCACAATTGCGTATAAATCAATGAGAAAGCTAGACAAAGCAACAGTGCGATTGTCCCTGAATTGTTGTATTTTCACAAAATTATAATTGATTCGATTCGTTCAATATTTGCTTTTGGAAGTCAAAAATGCATATCTATGGACATCGAAGTGTTGTCAATCCACAATGAGGGATTTGTCTTGTCAGAAAATCAGATAGGCCAGCGGTGTTCAGAGGGGAAAATACCTTCCTTAAACTGTTTGCACGAAGCTGATGAATGTCAATTGGGGAATTGCTGCGCAGTGGCTTCGTTGAAAAATTACTGGAATTTGTCTGTGCTATACTTGAAATCATCGTATTTGACACACTTATCTTAGGAGGTGTCGCAAATGAAACTCAAGAAATTATTACCAACAATCATCGTAGCAACTTTTTCTTTCGCAAGTGTGGCACCAAGTCACGTTTCTGCAGATGGAGACGTTGGGTTAATTGACCTGATGGGTAATTTCCAGTACTTTATCCACAAGGCAGGATTGTCAATTCGTGCGGGAAACGCTGAATTAGCGGACTTTTACATGCATGAAATTGAAGAAAACATCGAAGCTGTTTCAGAAATCGATGAATACGACGGCTTCCCGGTTGGAGATTTAACACCAGCGATGTTGACGCCATCTGCTGAAGCCGTAGGCTCTGGTCTCGATAGTGGAAATCTTAAAGGGGCATTAGAAGCTTACTCACAACTGATCAATGCATGTAATGCGTGTCACTTGGCGACCGACCACGGGTACATCAAGATTGTTGATCACAGTACACAAAATCCGTACATGCAGGATTTCAACTAACACAACTGTCAAACTCAAATATACATTGACCGTTGCTTAAAGGCTGAAAACGTACCAGTTGAATGTGCATCTGGTACGTTTTCAGCGTCAAATTGCCTGCAACTGGATAGGGATTGTTCAAACACTACCGTAACCGAATCCCCCAAACGCTACTGATGCCAACGGTTTACGATGAATGACAGCATAGCCCAGCACTATGACGTAGCAATAGTCGGCGCAGGGCCGGTTGGCAGCCTTTGCGCACTCGCTCATGCGCGAAAAGGAGTTCGGGTAGCTCTGTTTGAAGCCAATCCCAAAGCTTCGAAGCGATTGGCAGGTGAGTGGCTCCATCCACCAGCTGTAAAAATTCTAAAAGAATTTGGCATTGAATTCGACACCGCAAACAACGCTTCTGTGGGCGAAGGATTCATTGTCTATCCAGAAGATGGTCTCGGCCCAATTCAACTTCCTTATACCGACGGTTCACTAGGCATGAAGTGCGAACACGCACAGCTTGTATCGCGTCTGCATGAATGTGTCGACAAGGAGTCAAAAATTGACTT
The DNA here is from genome assembly GCA_965214785.1 of Arenicellales bacterium. Taxonomy (GTDB): domain Bacteria; phylum Pseudomonadota; class Gammaproteobacteria; order Arenicellales; family JAJDZL01; genus JAJDZL01. The sequence goes on from OZ243975.1 coordinate 1,287,128, forward strand.
TTTTCTTCCAGCTCGTGTTCACGAAGTCGAAGACGGACGGCTGAAGTTCAAACTAAACAAAGCTGAGCAGACAGTAACCGCATCAACGATAGTCGGTGCAGATGGGCGCGCATCGATTGTACGACAATCTCTGGGGCTATCAACAAAACCACAAACATGTTCGCGCATGGTCGGGGTGATTGTAGAAGGAGGCATTCTGCCAATCGAAGGATATGGTTTCGTACTGCTCGGAGGACCAGGTCCGATTCTGATGTATGACTTGGGCAATCAGCGCATTCGAATTATTGTTGACGTTCCGCTAGATCACTGGTCACCCCGGGATAGAACCGACTTGTTGATCGATTCGTATTCTGGTTTGCTTCCCGAAGGCGTGCGCCGTGGATTCGTTGAGACTATACATGCAGGTCAATATCACGCAGCGGCAAACGAATTAAGACCTCGACTTACTTACGGAAATTCAAATCGAGTTTTGATCGGAGATGCTGCCGGACATTATCACCCCATGACTGCTGTTGGGATGACGCTAGGGTTCGGTGACGCAGTCGCACTGGCTACAAGCAAGAATTTTCATGACTTCTCAGGCAAACGTTTTCTTGCTACGCGTTCTCCTGAACTGCTTGCTATGGGACTGTATGAAGTCTTTTCAGACTATCGAGTCGAAATGGCATCAATGCGGCGCGCAATGTACAGAAATTGGCGAACAAGTCACAAAATGCGAGTGCAGACCACCCGTCTGCTGGCCTGTGAAGAAACTAGTGTTTTTCATTTGACATCTGCGTTCAGCAACACCTTATTGAAGTCGATTACAGAGAATCTGTCTAACTTATTCAACTCAACGAGCCGGCGCAGATCGAATCACATCTTCAACTCACTGACTGTTCGGCTCTACTATTTCGTACGAGGAGCACTGCAACAGAGAAAAGTTAAAAAAGTAAGCAAGACAGCCGAAGATATAGTCCGTGGTCTTTTTTCACGCGCATTTCAGATTTCCATGCCGACTAAAGGCGATGTTGCCAAATCATCTGGTCACAAACACGTCGAGAGCGTAAATGCAAGTTTTGCATTGGAGACAGCGGTGCAACGACTGCTTGCGATTCAAAATGAAGACGGGAGCTGGGAAGGCGAGATGGTTTGGTGTCCTATGCTCACAGCCCAGTACGTTTTGCTGCACTACCTGATTGGACAACCGCTGACTGACCAACGACGAGAGCGCATTTTGCGCCAGTTTGAACACACGCGTCTCGAGCAAGGCTGCTGGGGCATGCATGAACATTCATCTGCACACTTATTTGTCACAACCTTGGTTTATATTGCTTGCAGGCTGCTTGGCATGTCACAGGATGATCCTTTGATGGTTCCGGCTCGAAAATTTTTGCAAGATGAGGAGGTGATTAACATTCCCAGTTGGGGCAAGTTCTGGCTGGCACTTCTCAATCTGTATGAGTGGCAGGGAATGAATGCAATTGTGCCTGAGTTATGGCGCTTGCCGAAGTGGCTCGCTGTTCATCCCTCAAAGTGGTATTGTCACACTCGCCTGATATACATGTCCATGTCGATGATTTACGCGCATCGATACCAGACACCAGTTGATTCAACGATTCAAGCGCTGCGCGAAGAGCTATATCCTCAAGGGTACTCCAGTGCAGCGTTCTCCAAAGCACGCAACCGGTTGCGTGATGGCGATCTTTTTGCCAAGCCGAGCATTTGGCTTGGCATCGGGTTTAGACTCGCCGGATTGTATGACCGAATTCACGCAAAACGACTGCGAACCCGATGTGTAGATGAAATCACCGAACGCATCAAGTGGGAGCTTCGTTCCAGCAGTTATACGAGCATCTCTCCCGTCAGCGGATTACTCAACATCTTTGCTTTGTGGATGCGCGATGAGCAAGATACGGATTGCCGGGCGGCGATTGAGAAACTGGAGGACTGGATTTGGGAAGACGAGAAGCTCGGGGCAAGGGTCACTGGTGCGAGAAGCGCTTCGTGGGATACTGGATTTGCTTTGCAGGCTCTTTCTACGGTTTCGCGACGTGTAGAGGTTGAAACGGTTGCCAAAGACGCAGTGAAATTCCTGTACGAAAATCAAATCAAGCATAGCTTCGAAGGGTTTCGACAAGCTTATCGAAATGATCCAAAAGGCGGTTGGTGTTTTGCGGGAGGCTGGCATGGTTGGCCGGTGACTGATTGCACTGCAGAAGCGCTGCTTGGAATTATTTCCATACAGGGCAAGTCTGCTGACAAATCTGTGGTCAGCAACGGTATTCAGTTCATGCTGCGCGGACAGAATCAAGACGGTGGTTTTGGCAGCTACGAGGCGCGGCGGTCCATATTTGGCCTGGAGTGGGCGAATCCGGCTGAGATGTTTGGAGAATCAATGACTGAAAATTCCTTTGTAGAGTGCACTGCTTCATGCTTATCAGCTCTGGCTGCCTGCAAACGCACCTTTCCAAATATCGTGGACAGTGCTGCACTGGATGCCATTGGCAAAGCTGATGCATGGCTACGTAATTCCCAGCAAATCGATGGGTCATGGCGCGGCGTATGGGGTGTTCAGTATATTTACGGGACCTTGTTCGGAATCAGAGGGTTGCTGTCAGGCGGAGCCGGAGTCGGCGATCCAAACTTGCGTTTGGCCTGTCGATGGCTGCTCGAGCGACAACGCAGTGACGGAGGGTGGGGCGAACATCATAGCGGTTGCATGTCAGGTGTGTATGTGGAACATGAACAAAGTCAGATTATCCATACGGCCTGGGCGTTGATTGCGTTGCTTGAGGCGAGTGAATCAAACTGGATGGCAATTTGCCGGGGAATTCAGTTTTTGATGGACAGCCAAAACGACGATGGCACATGGCCAAAACAAGATATGGCAGGTGTGTTTTTTCGCACAGCTTTGTTGGATTACATTTTGTATCGACAGTACTTTCCGCTTCACGCATTGGGTTTATACGAAAAACGGCGGCGTCAACGGCAGCTGCATCAGGACTACGATCACAGCCAAAGCGCTGATGTTTGAATCCAAAACGATTCCTTTAGTTCAAAATGACAATATTCATCACGCTTCGCACACGTTTCACCCCTAATATAAAGTCAGCTGAACTGTGCAGTTGTCGACAAAATCTTTGTCGTAATTTTACGCGCCAATCGTAATTTGTATTTGTTCAAAAAATGGTAAAATTCATAAAAATTATGCACGCTTAACAGTTTTTATAATTCATAAGTTGGCATGTGTTTGTTACGATTTGTTTGTAAAAACACGTAAGCTGACAAAGTTAAGTCGGATGTTGAGGAGGGTAAATGAAACTGTTGGAATATCCAACAGCATACGCCGAAGGCTATGCCAAGGCGCGTGCTGTAGACGCAAAAAGTGCTGATAACTATATTCGGCACACCATGATCGGGGACCCGCAGCTTGACAGGATTTTCGAAGAACTTGCTGATCTGCCCCCACCCGTACTGCACCGGTTCATTCGTGCTGGAATAGAACGGGACGACGACGAAACTCTTAGCAAGGCACCGCAAGTACTGCGGGATTTCTTTGAAGATTTCGAGGTTCCGGACTGGGTCGATTTTGATAATCATCGACCAGGTCAACGCGCATTTTTTGACAATATGAGCAATATGCTTATCGCCTATGCTGTTGGCAGTGCGGTGGAAGGGTTTTCAACACTGGTAAGCAAGTCCTTTTCAATTACTGGGCGAGTGACAGATTTGGGGCCGGGCGCGCTAAGACGATTGCGTCAGAACAACCGTCACATGGTCGAAACTTATTATCCCAACGGTTTGATGCGAGACGGTGACGGTTGGAAGGTTTCGATGCGCATTCGGTTTATCCATGCGCGAATACGCAATTTGCTTACCAACTCCGATGAATGGGACCACAGCGCTTGGGGAATGCCGTTGAGTGCTGCTCATCTCGGCGGAATTTCGCTCTACACGTTTTCAATACGCCAATTCGAGCATGCCATTTCAATGGGTTCGATAATTGATTCGGAAGCACGACAGAGCATTGTCTCTATCTGGCGCTATGTAGGGCACATCATGGGTGTGCCTGAGTCTATTCTTTTCACCGATGAAGACGAAGCAAGGCGGACCTATGAGATCGGTCATTTGTGCGAACCTTCGCCGGACGAAGATGCGATAAGGGTTGCAAATACGGTATTCAAAGCCATCCCGGCTATGTCAGATCTGAAAAATGATGCAGAAAGAAAGTCGTTGGAAACGTATGCGTATCGGCTATCGCGCGCACTTATCGGAAACAAGCTTGCCGATCAATTTGGCTATCCCAATACGATCAGAAGCAGATTCTTGGTTCTTCTTTATTTCAAAACAAAATCACGCGTAATCAATCTTCTGACAAAAAAACAAATGCTGACAGACAACGATTTCACTCAAATATTTGCAGCCACGCAGTATGACAGAGGCGGCATCAGTTATGCGATGCCCGATCAAGTGAAATCTGCGCAGCAAATCCCATGGTGAACTGCATATTGGCACGACAGCTTCCAAATTCCAGTCTAGTCGACAATCACGCCGGAATGCGGGCCTCTTAGCCAAAAATGACAGAAAAGAAAAAAATCGTTATTGTAGGAGGCGGCACATCAGGGCTGGCAGCTGCATATTTGGTGCTGCAATCCAAGGCGGATGTTGAGGTTACTGTTCTCGAAGCGACTGACCGGGCCGGGGGACGCATTGCAGGCGATGAAGTCGACGGATTTTTCATCGATACCGGAGCTGAGATCTTTATCGAGTCTTACAGCACCGTTCGTAAGCTAGCGGCAAGTCTTAATGTCCCTTTGAAGCGCCCATCTGCTGTAAAAGGAGGTTTTATCTACGGAAAGGGCGGTTTTCATGGGATTTACATGGGAGGCAATCTAACGCAGCGACTTGAAACACTGAAGACTTTGCTTTCGTTCCGCGTCTTTTCAGTGAAAGCGACATTTCAGATGCTACGCTTCGTTAAGATACTGAAGCAACGCAGTGAGAAACTGAGTATTGAAGACCCGGCTGAACTGACGGCGTTCGATACTGAAGAGAGCTTCGCTGCGTTTATGAAAAATAATTCTTTAGACGATTACCTCAATGAGGCGAGTCATGTTGATCTTGCCGCCTACACCGCCGCATATCCTGAGGAAGTCGGTGCAGCTTACGGCATGTCAGTGCTGTGGAATTTTTCTTTGAACCCGGCAGAAAACATTTGCTTGCCGGAAAATGGCGTCGGTTCGTTCGCAACAGCACTTGTTCGCGCCTGCAAGGAAGTCACCACAGTTTCGACACCGATACAGCGCATCATCATCGACGGTGGAGCGGCAACCGGTGTGGTTACCGAATCTGGAGAGTCGATTACGGCCGATGCGGTTATCTGTGCCACACCTGCTACCACAACCATAAAAATCATTCCTGATTTGCCGCCACGCGTTCAGGATGTAGTGAGCCGGATTTCCTACTCGAGCGTTGTAAAAGTGGTCATTGGACTGAATTTCGAATTGTTTCCACAAGGCACGCTAGCAGCTGCCTTCCCCAAGCAAGTCGGTTCATTCCTCTTGGTAGTCGCCAACTTCAAATGCGTAGCGCCGGGTGTGGCGCCACCGGGGAAGAACTTGCTGCATGCCGTGACAACCGGTGACAACGCGCGCGCACTGTTACCGCTTAGTGACGACGAAATTCGAACGAAGGTGATCGCGGAAATTCAAAAATATTTTCCTGACATGCCACAAAATCCTCATTTCGCCCGCGTCTACAGGTGGCCGGAAGCGCTTTGTATTGCGTCAGGGGGGATGCTGCGCGATGTCCACAGGTTACGAGAAAATGGACTTTCCGGGGTCGAGGGGTTGTTTCTGGCCGGAGACTACACGAGAATGCCTATATCCAATGGCGCCCTGGAAAGCGGTATCCTCGCCGCAGAAGAAAGCCTATCTTTTCTCGAACACAAGGGACAAGGGACCCACAGCTAATTGATGGCGAATGACGGTGAAATGAGCACATTGAGGGTTGTGACCTCAGCCCCGCTCCTATTTTGTCACAACGCTTGTTGCTTTAGGAGATAGCACCAGTGCTGGAACGATATATCGACCTGCTGCTCACAAGGCGTTGGCTTGTCCTGGTGCTTGCTGTCTTAGTCGTAATAGCGGCAGGTGCAGGTGGCCGTTATATCGCGGTGTCGCAGGATTTTCGCGACATCATCGGTAACGATAACCCACAATTGGCAGCCTATGACGCGCTCGAAAATACTTATTCAACCGCGAATTATGTGCTCGTCGCGATCGCACCGGGCGGTGGAACGGTCTTTTCGCGCGAGGCGCTTGTCGCAATTGAAGAACTTACAGAAGCGGCCTGGCGAACGCCTTATTCCAACCGGGTTGATTCACTATCAAATTATTTTCATACTCGGGCGCTCACAGATGAGCTTATAGTCGAGTCATTGGTCAACGATGCGCACTCGCTCGACAGTGCTGACTTGAGACGAATCAAACAAATTGCCTTGCAGTCAAATGACCTCGCAGGCCGTCTTGTAGCGCACGACGGTCGGACAGCCGGTATGGTTATCAGTTTCGCCATGCCGGAACCGCAAGGCAAAGCGGTTGAAGAAATCACCGGCTATCTCGAGCAAATGCTCGATGATGCGCGCACACGCCATCCGGATACAGGGTATTACGTAACCGGCAATGTAATCTTGAACGATTCCATTACGAATGCTGCGAAATATTTTCTTGAAACACTGCTTCCGATTGCAGTCCTGATTATCAGTGTCGGTACAGCACTGCTTTTACGGTCGGTATTCGCTACCGTAGCAACCATTGCTGTGGTTATGTTCGCCATCATCACAACGATGGGACTTAGCGGTTGGTTCAGGACTGTTCTTGACCCGACAACAAGCGGCTTGCCTATTATCATCATGGCTATCGCAATCGCACATTCAGTCCACTTGGCGTCCGCAACTTTGGCAAACATCGCAAGCGGCAAGAGCCGCAAGGCTGCGGTTGCTGACTCGATTCGAATCAACGCATGGCCGGTGTTCTTAACTTCGGTTACAACAATGATTGGTTTCTTAAGTTTGAACACCTCAAACTCACCTTCATTCCAGGTGCTCGGAAATCTCGTCGCATTGGGAATTTTTTGCACATTTTTCTTTTCCATGACACTTTTGCCAGTACTTCTTTCCCTCCTGCCTTTGAAAAGACGCAACATTTTTCCAGACCGTGTTTCGTTATTCGAATGGCTGGGGGATTTTGTCGTCGAACGACGAAAGTCATTGATATGGTTTGTGCTTGTCGTTACAGTGTTATTGCTTAGCGGAATTCCTCGCCTTGAATTTAGCGACAACTGGACGACACAATTTGACGAACGCTACCAGTTTCGGCGCGATACGGATTTCATTTCGAATAATCTAACTGGCCTAAACTCAATGGATTACTCGCTTGAGTCAGGGCGAGAAGGGGGCGTGACGGATCCGGAATATCTTCATAAGGTAGAAACTTTCGCGCAATGGTTCCGGGAACAGCCGGAAACCGCCCATGTCCGCGCTTTTTCCGATGTCATGAAGCGTCTAAATAGGAATATGAACGAAGACAAGCCGGAGTTCTACCGATTGCCTGACAATGCGGAACTTGCGGCGCAATATCTGCTTCTTTATGAACTGTCAGTGCCATTTGGCGCCGACCTCAACGACAGAATCGATGTGGCTAAATCTTCTACCCGTTTGACTGCGACTGTCAGAGGTATTTCAGCCAGTGAGCTAAAAGAACTCGACCAGCGTGCAGAATCGTGGTTGCGCGCAAACATACCGCAGTTTGCAGCTAAGGCGACTGGCATGACCATGGTATTTGCATATTTGACACAGCAGAACTTAGAAAGCATGTTAAAAGGCACCATGATCGGCATGGCATTGATTTCACTGATTCTCATCTTGGTCTTTCGCAGTTTGCGTCTGGGGCTAATCAGTCTGGTTCCCAACTTCTTTCCAGCAGCCATCGCTTTTGGCCTGTGGGGTCACCTCGTTGGCCAGGTTGGACTAGCCGGAACGGTAATGACGGTTATCGCTTTCGGTATCGTCGTCGATGATACCATCCACTTCATGAGCAAATATCTCAGGGCTCGACGGCAAAGCGACGACGCACAAGAGGCTGTACGCGCGGCATTTCGCAAATGCGGTCACGCACTTTTGACAACAACGATTGCTTTGTCTGCGGGATTCTTGGTGTTTGCTTCGTCGGGGTACGAGGGCAGTGCAACGCTCGGACTGATGGTGACGCTCGCGATCATCAGTGCACTGATCATTGATTTTTTATTGTTACCGCCCTTGTTGATAGTTTTGGACCACAAAATATTCAAGACACGGCGTTAAAACCCCTATTTCAGTTACCCAATCGGCAAAGCGAATGCACAAGCCTTGTATTGCACGGATTCTCGGATTATGTTATCAACTTTTTTCAGTGGCTCAATTGGCATGCTTCAACCACCGAACAACCAATCCAAAGATAACAACGTCAATCTGCACCATGGTGTCGAAGACTACCTCAATGCTCAAGATTGCGGCAGGTGCGGCATTTTTATAACTCTATATAATCTGACCTGCAGGTTCCTTATTGGTAATAACAAATTATCAAGTCACTGGTTTGTCGAAATTAAAACATCAGGAGGTTGAAAAATGATTCACTTTGGATCTTCACGTACGTTGGCTGCTATCGTGACGTTTATTGGAATTACAGTTTCCACAGTCGCATGGCCTGATTCTGAATTAACCGCCGGTAGTGCTGAAGAAGCCGGTCTGCGGTTGGCAACACAAGCCCGGGAACGCCAGGCAGGTTACGGCAATTTCACCGCAAGCCTGAATATGACGCTGCGCAACAAAAACGGCAAGGAGAGCAAGCGCGAACTGCGATTGAAGGTTATCGAAACCGACGGTGACGGCGATCGAACTCTTTTCGTATTCGACCGTCCTTCTGATGTGAAGGGCACTGCATTTTTAGTTCACAGTCACAAAGACAAACCAGATCGCCAATGGCTGTATCTGCCCGCGCTGAAACGAGTCAAAACAATCAGTTCTTCTAATCAATCGGGTTCCTTCATGGGCAGTGAGTTTTCCTATGAAGATATGGGTGCGGTTGAAGTTGAAAAATTCGATCATCGGTATCTTGGAGATGAACCGTGTGGCGAGTTTCAATGTTATGTGCTTGAGCGGGTGCCAAAAAGCAAGGATTCTGGATATTCCCGTCAAGAGGTCTTGATCGACAAGCAAGAGCTTCGCACCATTGAGGTTCGGTTTTTCGATCGCAGAAAATCTCATCTGAAAACCATGGTAGCCGAAGACCATGAGATATACCTCGATAATTTTTGGCGTAGCAAGATTCAAACCATGACAAACAATCTCACTGGCAAAGCTACCGTGCTTCAGTGGGAGAATTTCGAATTTCAAACGGACATTGATGAACGCGATTTCACAAAGACTGCACTGAAGCGAGTTCGATAGCCAAAACGTCGCATTCAACTTACCGGGCCATGGCAGGTTTTGGCCGGTGCAGGCAGTAAATTCAAAATTATTCGACTTGCAACGCGCAACAATTCATACTGCGCTGGTTGTGCCATCAACCATGAACCGCGCTTCACACACGCGATACCCATCGCCACTTAAACCGTGATGCGGCTGATTTTCACCCGACAGCTGTTTTTTTTGTTTTTCTTTTCACTCTGTCAAGCAACATAAGCAAGGGTGGAAAAAACAGAAAATCAACCAGCAGTGTAATAACCAACGTCAGCACCATCAGCAAGGCGAGTTCCTGATTATTGGTTATACCTGATGCGCTGAACACTAAAAAACCCAAAGCGAAAATCAGCGTCGTTGTAGCCGATGCCCTGCCCATAGAGTTAAAAGCAGATTGAATTGATTCCGCCGGCATCATGCCCACCCTATTGCTTCGTAAATACTTAATCATAAAATGAACGGTATTGTCTACGATAAAGCCAAATGCAACGATCGTTACGAGCGCTGCAGCAACTCCAATATCACCTGCTACATACCCCCAAAAACCCAATGCTATCGATACTGGAAGGAAGTTTGGAACGGTGGATATCAAACCAAATCGCACGCTTTTGAATATTAAAGCCAGAATAAACGAAACGATAGCCATCGCGGTAATCATGCCAACGAGCATCAGCGCAAAATTTCTCTTGGTTGAGTGCGCATTGACGATCGTTGCGCCGGTTGTACCCATGGTCAGATCAGGTGCGTTTTTAGTTAGCCACCTTTGTGCACGACGATCCAGCGAAAGTAACTTTCTCGTGCTCAATGCCCTCACGACTATCGTCATGCGTGTAGCTGAACGGCTCACATCAATGAGGTTTTTGAGGTCCACACCGACCGGTAAAGAAAACTCATAGAGCAGTAAATATTGCGCAATCAGGTCTGAATCGTTCGGAATGGCGTAATGCTCCAGATTGTCACCATTTATATTTTTGTTCAGACGTTTAATGATGTCTGTAATGCCAAATACGTGTACTACTTCAGGCTGCTGACGGTACCAGTTGGCAAAAGCTTCAACTTGCAGAAGGTATTGTGAGTTGGTAACACCTCCGTCACGTCCTGCGCTTAACGAATACTCAAATATTTCAAGACCGGTGAATTTTTCACTTGCAAAGTCTACAGATTGTCGATATTCATATCGATCATCAAGCGCTTTAAGATGATGTTCATCGGGTTCGATTCGAGAAGTGCCAGCGAGCAAGGCCGCAATTACGGCACTGGAAGCATAAAGAACAGCGCTGCGGTTGGAAACCACCAATCGCCCAAAACGACGGAAAATATCAGATGTTTTTTCACCCCATGGCTTTGCCTGCAACCGAATCACTGAGAGCATGACAGGCAGTAGAGTCACTGAATATACAAACGCTATTATCGAACCGAAAGCCGCGACATTGGCCAACACATCAAAAGCAGGGACTTTAAAAAGATTCAAACTGACAAAGCCTGCTGCAATCGTAAGTGAAGTCAAAAACACCGGCCACACGTTAAGCTGCAGCGATTCAACAATCGCTTCGGTGTACTCGTGTCCTCCTTCGAGCTTGTCTAGAACACCGGTAATGATGCGCACGCTGTGAACAACCGTAATCGCGGCAACCACGAAAATCGCTATACCACCATCGCTAATAAACTTCAGACCGCACCAACCGGCAAAACCAATCGTCATCGAGATAACCGCGATGAGCATCGCCACAAGTGTCATCGTTGCAGCTATCGAACGCAGCGCCACTGCGGATGCGATGAACATTACAATCAGTGATATCGGTACCAGAATAGTGAGTTCATCAATCAGTGCGTCATGTACTGCGCGATTAAGTAACAGTTCGCCTGTCAGATGGAAGTCAGTGGCGTAAAACCGGTCGCGAAATCTGTAGATCGTAGCATACAGTGCATCGACGACCTCAACCTTGGCACTGTGGTAGTCGTCATCCGGAAGAGCAAAGCTGACGTACAATGCACTGCTTCGGCCATCTCGGGAAACCAGACGACCCGCAACTTCTTCGGCATCCAGTGCAATCTTCTCAATACGCTTTATTTCTCTTTTACCAGCAAATGCGGCGTGTTCAATGAGTTTGTATACGATTAACTCGCCTTCGATTCCTTCACTGTGTGAAAAATTTGCAATTGATTCGACCCGACTGACATACGGAATTTGACTAAGCTGTTCGGTCAGCTGCTCGATGGCTGACAGCACCTTTGAAGTGAAAATACTCCCTTCGTCAGGAGCGACAACAACAATGACTGAATCAGAAACCGCGTAGGAGTCTTCCAAACCCTCTAGTATCACAAGACGCAGATCGTCGTCGCTGAGGTGGCTGCGAAAACCAGTATTCTCGAATTCAACACGCATCACACCTGCCGATAAAACGACAAACACAACCAAACTGACGGCAACCGTTAGCCTTTTGTGATGCAAAATTTGCATGATGTGTGGTTTTATTCCCATATCGTGCTTACTTTAGTGATCGGTCATTGTTGAATTTATGACTACTGGATGGCTAATACAAAACAATGATACTGCTCAGCGCATCCGATAACAGTCCGTCGGTGTTTTACAGTGCGCAAATTCAACTATCCACGCTGTAAAACGTAAATTGTTAAATTCTATCGTGACTGTTCAAACTGGTGTCAATTGGCTGATGGCAGTTTTCGTAAACGATGACCGCACCGTTCCAGCAATCGAATTTTTGCCTTTGTGGTCTGAACAATCTGGCTTTATTATTACAACATAACGTTCATGCTATAACGATATCGTATGCGTGGTTGCAGGCGCATTCATTGAAATATGCTGCTCTCAGATCATCAAGTGTAGTGAACCATACATGGTAATTTGCGACCCGTTACCCAACTCTTGTAATCTGGAGAAGGGAATTCGGACTCGAAATAAAAGTCTAGTCGATGAAACGAAGATTTGTTTGTGCGGCAATTGCATGGCACCATGTCACTGTTGTCCGAATGTCGCAAATCAGCGAACTAATCCGAATACCCGTGCATATTGCATATTCGCAGCTTCTATTGCGTCAGAATAACCACGAGTATGCCCTTTTTTCGCCCGACTCTTCGCAGAATCACATCTTTGGCATCTGAAGTTAATTAGCCTGTGTCGAACTGGCAGGGACTTCATACATGATAAACGACTGAAAAACAGTTATGAATGTGATACACTTTGTTACCATAAGCCTTTTTGGCATGTAACTATTTGTAATTATTTACATATTAGTTACGGAGAATTGATGGATGATTATTGGTTTAGCTTGGCCTAGTGACCGATTCAATAATTGCCGCATTCTTTGCTGGCTCTTAAAAATCAGCGGTGACAGCGTTAAAAAGAAAAACACAGACCTGTGTGCGGTGCGGTGGCAGCAGCAAAAGAAACCTAAAATCTGGGAAAATTGACAAAGCGACACTGGACGGATAAATTAACGTCGCTGACGATACTGTTTCCAATAGGTGATTAAGGTGCATTTATCATGAATCGGCACAGTTATATATTCGAACAGGCCCATTCCGCCCTTGATGAATGATCAGACGAATTGATTTCTGAACGATAGAATTTGTGTATCTGACTGATTTACCCGCAAGTTATGCGTGATTATGAATGACAGCACTTTTATCTAAACGATACCTGATTAGGTGCGGCAGCTCACCGGCTGGGTGTAGAGATAATTCATTCGGTTTGTTTTTAGTGTTCTCGCCCATTGTGCACACTGCAAGCACTCGGACCGATGACAGACCATTACGTCTGATTAACGTGACGTTCAGCTAAGCGATTATGTTGCCGATTTCGGATAATTCCCAATCTCGTTTTTGCAAACTGGTTGTGGATCGATACTGGTGGACGACAATTGTCACTTTAGTGATAATCGCGATTCTCGCCGCGGGAATTCAGCAGCTAACCACCGTCAATGTGAGCGTCAGAAATCACTTCAACGAAGATGACCCGCATTTGATTAACCTGGAAAAGTTCGAAGAGACCTACGCTGTGTCAGACAGCGTACTCGTGATAGTCGACCCGCCAAACGATACTATTTTCACGCGCGAATCTCTCGGTGCGATTGAGCAATTGACTGATACGCTGTGGCAAACGCCTTATGCCACCCGTGTCAGTTCAATTACCAATCACTCGCACACGGAAGGAAGTGAGGACGATCTTATTGTTGAACAACTGGTCGATGATGCTTCTTTGCTGGACGATGCCAAAATCGACCGAGTACGAACGATTGCGCTCACCACACGGGAGACAGCCGGACGTTTTGTGTCGCTCGATGGTAGCCTGGCTGGACTGGTCGTGAGCATAGCACTTCCCGATGAAAGTCGGGCACAGGCGAGAATTGACATTGTAGACACTCTCCATGATCTCGTCAACAAACAGCGTTTAGCCAATCCTGACTTTGAGTATCACATCTACGGTGAACTGTTGTTGAATCGGGCGGTTCGCGATACGCTGAACAAGGATATGTCCCTTCTCGCGCCGATTGCATTTGCAGTGATGGTGCTGGTGGCCATTGCGTTGCTGCGTTCAGTTTGGGGCTTTTTAGGAATTTTTGCGATGTTGCTTGCGGTGTTGGCATCAAGTTTCGGATTTACCGGCTGGTCTGGTTTGAAATTTTATGCGGAAAGCGGAGCAGCAGTGTTCATCCTGATGGCGATTGCCGTTGCACACTCGGTCCACTTGATTCAGGGCGCAACAGATGGGATGACTCGCGGAATGGAGCGAACAGCAGCGGTTGCCCATTCTCTACAAATTAATGCCCGACCAATTTTTCTCACGTCAATCACCACCGCGGTTGGTTTTTTGAGCCTGAATTTTTCGGAAATGCCGCCTTTTCGGGTCATGGGAAATATTGTTGCATTTGGGGCTATGTGCGCATTTGTTTATTCAGTCTCGCTCTTACCCGCATTGTTGGTGATTATGCCCCTGCGGGCACGAACTCGACAGAAAAATAAGTCTGAATTTTTCGAGCATCTAGCAAATTTCGTTGTTTCCAACAGTACTTTGCTGCTATGGGCTTTTGCAATTGTGTCCGTGGTCAGCGTAATTGGGATTTCGAGAATCGAATTAGATGACAACAATATCAAACTGCTTGACGAAAGCCACGAGTTGCGTCAGTCTGCAGATTTCATCAATGAAAACTTTTCCGGGCTGGATTACTTTGAGTATTCACTTGATTCAGGACGACAAGGAGGAATCACTGATATTGAGTATCTCAATCAGCTCAATTCATTTGTCGACTGGCTTCGTGAGCAACCTGAAGTCTCTCACGTCACCTCGATTGTCGATGTTATGAAACGCCTCAATCAGAATCTTCACGGTGATGTAGACGGATCCTATACCCTGCCCCAAAACTCCGACCTCGCGGCACAATACCTGGTTTTGTATGAATTCTCTTTACCAGTCGGCCTCGATTTGAACAATCTCATTGACTTTGAACGTTCTGCAACCCGCATGACAGTTGTTATCGAAGGCATGTCGGTCAAGGAGCAAATTGAGTTGGACTCGAAAATTATGGCCTGGCTGCAGAAGAATGCACCACAACTACAAACCGGAGCAACCGGTGTTACTATTATCGGTGCTTACTCGGTGATGAGAAACATCGTCAATATGTTAATTGGCACTTTCATTGCGATGTCAATCGTCTCTTTGCTTTTAATTTTTGTGTTTAAAAGCATTCGTTTGGGGTTGCTGAGTTTAGTGCCAAATTTCCTGCCGGCAATAATAGCAATGGGGGCATGGGGTTATGCTGTCGGTACCGTCAGTATTGCGGCATCAATTGTCACCGCTGTCGCGTTCGGTATTGTCGTAGATGACACCATTCATCTATTGTCCAAGTACCTAAGATCACGTGCTGAAGGCAAGTCACCTAGTGAGGCGATCGCGCCAACTTTCAAACTGGTTGGCAGACCGCTGTTAACCACAACTTTAATTTTTGCACTTGGTTTTCTCGTATTTGGTGCATCGGGCCTAGCGACTAATCAGACACTCGGCTTGCTGGTTGGAATAACGGTCGTTATTGCACTGGTTGCGGATTTTCTCTTGTTCCCACCGTTGCTTGCAGCTCTTGACAAGAGTAAACACCCATGAGTTTGGCGGCGGTTCATTTGAACCGGCAAGTCAGTCCATAGGCAAACATGTTTTACATTTGATGGTTGAACAAACCGTCTAAACACCATCACTTGGTTTTGCTTCGGTCCCACTTCGAAAACTGAAGGTCGACACAGTTTCTTTGCTGGTGATCAAACTTACTGCACAGCAAGACATTCAACTCGGCAATTCTCGCAACTGATTTGCGATGTGGATCTTAAGTTTCTTGCTGACTGTCAAAGCCGGTAAAGGGTTGATCTTGAGTTTATAGTCTTTGGGCAGCGGGGTGAACTCGAAATGGTGCGCAATCATCAAGACGTTAACTGCCACCTGTAAATTCATCCAGACCCGTCCCGCACATGTGTGTGTATCTAGTGCATATGGAGCATATCCGATATTCCGATGTTCTTTGCGCGACGGCAGATAACGATCAATATCAAATTTGTGAGGCTCTGGAAAGCTATCGCTCGAATAATGTGTGGCAGAATGTACGATGTACACCTGTTCCTTAAGCGGCAGTGAATAATTTTCCATAACACACGAATTTGCGACCGTTCGAAGCTGCATGGAGATAACAGGATACATTCGCAGGCATTCCATAATGAAACGACGTGTAATGTCATATTTCTCCGGGGAGAATTGGTCTGAATCTGGATCGCCGCCATCAAATAGTGCATTTGCTTCTTCGCGAATTTTCGCGGTAATTTCCGGGTGTCTAGCCATCTCGAAAAACGCGAATCCCAAAAGGTCCCCGAGATAAATACTTTGGAACACGGGCGTTACAGCTAACATGAATGTTAGATTTTGTTCAGGTACAAACTGCGGTTCGTTGCTGTGCAAAGAAATAAGTTCGTCTGCCAGTTCCCGGACAGCTTCTGTGCGTTGAGTTGGTAGATGGTTCTGTTCGATGCGTTGCATGAGTATGTCGTAAAGCCGAGAACGACGCTTCATGGCAGGTGTGTGCGCTAAGAATTTGGGGTAAATATTCGCGACGTAACAAAGGATTGCCCTTTCATTCCATGCGACCAAATCTTCAAATAGATCTTGCGAATCGGCACTCACGACAATTCGACTCATTTGCATATTAATCATTAACCGAGAAACCCGCCGTACATCGAGTTCCGAACCTGCTTGCCATTTCTGACTAGTCATAAATTCCCGGCTCAGTCGGAACATATCATCAAGTCTTTCATGGAATTTTACTTTTGAGTAGTATCGCGCCATCACCTTGCGCATTCGAAAATGATCTGCACCGTCCACCGACGGCAATAAATTGTTTGCGCCACAAATTCGCTCAGCGGCTCGGAAATAATTTCCAGAGGTCATAAACTTGCGAGAATTTCGCTGCACCCATCGATTGGCATTGGCTCCAGCCAAAAATGTCAACGGTTTCAGAAACGGCAGACGGATTTGGAAGACCGAACCAAATTCATGAGAAAGACTCGCGAATAGTGCCGGAAGGTGGCCGTTCCAGAGATGTCGATTTAAAAAAACAGATTTAAAAGGAATCGTTGGAATTTTTTTTGTGGCAGGCGACTGTTTCAATCTCGGGGTAGCGATGCTTCTTTCTACTGCAGTTGCAATGGCCCGATTGATCAGTTCCGTGTTGCAGATCAGCGCAATGCGTTCCTCGTGATCATCTTCCAATTGAAAAATCGATCGAACAAGGTCACATGCATTCAACAAGCCAATGATCAATGATTCCTTCGGACCTGGAATAATATCTGTGTAAATCGTTTCGCCAATTCGTGTTTTAACATGAATGCCTGCATGCTTGTCACCGGAATAATCCGATAATTTAGCATACCAGCTTGATTCGTTTATGGAATAAAATTCACCTTCAAAGTAGGTCAGAATTTCCAATTCTACCAAACGCTTCAAGGTGTAGTCTATGATGTATTCCGAGTGGACCGAGAGCCGTTCGATCCAGTAACGTGTTTCTTGCGTATCGGACTGCGATGCGATTTCTTCCAAACACAGATCCAAAATCGGCTCACCTGTTTTGGTTGAATCAATCAGGAACAGTGAATTTTCATCGGTATCGATTCTTAATTTTATGGAAAGATCTGCCAAAACTGCACCGATAATGGCGCAATTTAAACTCCACCCACTGATTTGATAGAAGTATCCGGTTCGCTCGTTTAGACACAACAAAACGAATTCATCCAGAATATTCAGCGTACCGTTTAAATTGTTCTGTCCTGGGTTCATGATCACAGAGATATTATTTGTTGTTTCATTACTTTGATCAACAATTTATGTCGGAATATGGATTCTCGTTCCTCATTGACTTTCTACCAGTGATTTTCGAGAGCGTCACAAGACATTCAAATTAAATTTGTTGATGTTAAATCTTCGACTGATCAACAGTAATGAAAAAGCGCAATTTGGTGGTTTGACAGCGCAACATCATCAATACGGCGTACATCTATACTTCGGTTAAGAATTGCACTGCACCGCAGCAGATGACGAAAGAACAATTAAACTAATCAGTTTCTCACCGACCGAACTGATATGCCATGTACAAGGTCGGCAAACTTGGCTGTCGCTGTACTGACCGTCTTAGACAAAAATGTGAATAAGTCATACGTTCCCATCCTTCTCAGGTCACAAATACCCAACCTGCTCCCACGCGTTTTATCAGCCTGCTGATATTGTTTGGCGACAGCTTGGTATCTCAATATCTCAATTTAGTATGTATTGATGCGAGTATGCAATTGGTCGACATTATATGTGTGTTCCGAATTATCTGAACAAAATTCTAGGTGCTTCCCACCCTAATACTTGAATCAAAATTTTCAGATGGCTAGTAACGTTAAGTCGACTACTGAAAGAAAATCACAGCTGCCTCAAGCACGCTGGTGAACGACACTGGGTTTAATGCAATATGCAGATCACGTGTTAACATCTGCGTTTGCCGCCTTTGTTTTAAGGTATTCCTCCCATTTGCGCACCGTTACTTCCTGAAACTCTTTGACGACTGGGTTAAACTCAATTGGAGGGACGTTCCAGTGTTCTTCGTAGGCCATCTGTTCGGCTTCCATCGCAGTCCTATCCTGTGCAAGCAAAGGACTAATCAAAAGTCGGTTTGAAATATGCATCACTGTTGTCATGGCAATTCGGGGAATTCTAACCGGCAACAAGGGTACTTTCAGTGATTTGAAGTAAAACAGGAAAAACACCCGAGTTGTGCGCTCATTGATCGGTAGCGCAAAAAGCCAATGCTTGATCCAGTCACCAGTATTTGACCGTTGATAAGGATACTGATAGCAAAGCTCCATGGAGTTGGTATTGATATTTTTGTGATCGACAAAAAATCTGGATATCCGTCCGCGTCCGACTTGGGTTTCGTAGGACAGGTACACATCGTCACCTATCGTTTCACACTTAAGCAGATTTGAACCTTCGAACGGGCGGTATTTACGATGCAGATGCGCATGGGTAAGATCACTGACATTGTCAATGATCATCGAATGATGCGCAGCCCAAGTAAAAACCAGTGGCAAACAAGCCCATCTGTCAGAACCTTCAAGTTCGGGAATTTCCGGTATTGGAACCTGCTCAGCCAACTGAGCATCACCAGGAAACAGCCACACGAAGCCATAGCGAACTTTCACAGGATATTTCTTGACTGCAGGTTTTTGCATTTGCTTTTTTGATACAGCAATTTCAATATCTGCACGGTGTCCTTCCGGGTCATACTTCCAGCCGTGGTAAGGACATACCAGATTGCAACCTTCAACGATGCCAAGTGATAACTTAATCTGACGGTGTGCGCAACGATTTTCAAGCGCATGAAATGAGCCATCTTCATCGCGGTACAGGGCAATAGATTGTTTCCAGAAAACAACCTCAGTCACAGCTCCAGGCTTGATGCTGCTTACTTGCTCAACAACGTACCAATAATTTGGATCCATGCCCGTCGCTCGCACTTTTTGCCTTAAATTATTGGCCTTCTCAAATGTGGGCGGCGTTCGCTGAACGATAAAACTTTGTTGGGAATTCAAACAGCCCCCTCCTACTGAGGCTATGGTTCGAACTTGTTGCGCAACATTCGGTTATAGTCCGACTTCGTTGCGTAACTTTATTATATGTTGTTTCTGCGATAGCTGTTAGACCCGCAGTCCTGACTGGATTGAAAAGCAGGTTTGCGAAAAACTGGTTGAACTGGGTGGTAACCCACCGGCAATGAGTTCGAGGTAAATCCCACAATGTGATAATTGTCCGTGTTCTTGTAAAAATCAGGTGTGCATACTATACGGAATCGTGATATGTTCTGTTTTAGACAATCTTATATTCCTAGATAGACGAAGCATCATGCCGAACTGGATGAATCCACCGGAGACCTTTGTCAAGCGATACGCCGAAGCATCCGTGCAGAAGACACTCACGGACACACGCATCGTTGCGAGCGTGGGACCGCGCCAGTCCGGCAAAACAACGCTTGCCCGCCGCATTGCCAATGACGATGGCCGCGCGTTCGTCTCGCTGGATAACAGTCAGTCAAGAAATTTCGCCCAGGATGAACCCTCAGGTTTCATTCGAAACTTCCAAAGTACGGTCATTGACGAGAATCAGCGCGCTCCAGATCTGATTCTGGAAATTACGGGATCAGTAGATCTGTTCAAGGGTACAGTTTCTCCTGATTCGTTGGCAGGGCGCGTGGAAACCGTAGAGCTGCTACCGTTCTCTCAGGCAGAAGTCACCGGCACTGCCGCGCCACGGTTCCTTAAGCGAGCGTTTGCATGTAATTTCCCGACAATGGATGAGATGGGCCCGACACCGGACCTGGTTGCAACGAACCCTCGGCGGCGGTTACCCGACAGCACTTGCCCGCTCCAGCTCCCTCACGACGTTCTACATGGCTACGTTCTTATGCACGAACACTGGCTGAACGAAATGTCTCCGAAATAGCTTCCGTGGAAAAAAGCGAAGAAATGGCACGACTGATTACTCCTACAGCAGTCATGGCAGGCAGGTTGCTCAACCTGTCCGACCTTGGAGCGCAAGTAGGTGTAGACGCTAAGACAGTAGACCGCTGGCTCACTATGCTTGAGCACATGTTCCTGATTCGCCGTGTTCAAGCTTGGCACTACAGCAAATTTAAGCGGCTTGTAAAGATTCCCAAAATTCAGTTCCTGGACTCCGGCCTGCTTGCGTCTTTGCAGCGCGCGAGTGCCACCGAAATCGCGCGGAGCCGTCAGAAACTGGGATCGCTTCTGGAAAGTTTCGTACACACGGAGATCACCAAAGCCATTGCTATTTGGGATGATGCAACAAACCGCACTATCTCAATTCGCCATGTGATGGAGCCTAAATTCGGTCCGCTCAAACAACGTAATACAATTACGCTACGCCTGCAACGCGTTTTGTCCAGCACAGAATCAAACTTCAGAACTACAAGGTTAGGTCCGGTGGAATTTTTGCTAACGGATTGGTAATTACCTTTCGACGATGGTAGTGAAACGCATAGGCTTCGTGAAATGCGTCTCGAATGGAAGTTGGCTGATAGCCAAGTTGCTCTTTCGCTTTGGTGAGATTTGCATGGCGTCGCTTTTTCAGCAAACGGATGGCACCTGGCGTGAATCTTTGCGGAAATCCCGGATGTGCACGACTGAGGTAAAAGCTCGCTATTTCTGAAAATGCCAGCATCACACTGGTCGGAATTCGCCTTGCCTTTTTCGGAATACCCGTTACCTCCTCAAAAATACTGACAATCTCGCTAATCTTACGATATTCGCTGGAGAAAATATATTTTTCACCCGTCTGACCATGACGCATGCATAGCAGATGACCTTCGACAATGTCTCGTGCAGCGACAAATTCAAACCCTCCTTCTATGAATGCATGAAGCTTCCCTCGGGTGTAATCGCATAACGTCCTGCCCAATCTTGAAGGAAAATAGTCGTGACCGCCGACTACAGCGCAGCAGGTAGCGACAAGTACGTCCTGTCCCTTTGCGGCAGCGCGCCAGCACTCGTGTTCAACAAGCGATTTGCTGCGTTCGTATGGCATGGTGCGAATCATGGGATAGAACTGCATACTCTCATCGGCTGGTTTTGACGGGTTATCGAGATCGTGACCAACCGCACTGAATGATCCTGTCACAACCACCCTACCGGCTTGCACATCGCGTGCTGCCTGAAGTACATTTCGCGTACCGAGTACATTGCAATCGTAAATTTCTCGCCGGTGAGCAACATTGCCCTCTATAGTGGAAATCTTGGCCGCTACGTGATACACACCTTGACAGCCTTCCATGGCTCGCCGGGTGGCATTCAAGTCGCGAATATCTGCGTAAACTTTCTGAACATCAAGATTTTCAACTCCTTCGTTGTTGTCTTCATGTCTTAGCAAGATTCGCATTGGCACACCATCGGTCAACAGTCGATGTACAAGATTTGCACCGACATGGCCGGCCGCACCTGTTACAAACACAGGTGGTGGCGCTGAACTGGTTGAAATACTCAATTTTTCTACATCCTAAAATCGTGCGAGTAAAAAAAATTAACAACTTTCACTTCTGCAAATTCCTATCGTGCTAACACAAACTGAGATCAACATGTGATGGGTTCTGCAGTGAGTCGAAAAAATCCTGGAGAAAATTCTGAATCTATCGCGTTTTATAGTATTTTATTTTACTTCGCCGTTATTTTAGATTTCACCGGCGGCTAAGCACCTAAGCATCGCCACAACCGCAATCGTTGCAGATACCGAACGGGACAGGACAACTGCAACAAGCAGCATTGTGATCAGTGATATGGGACCCAAAATGCTGAAATTTTCATTCAGCGCGTCACGTACCGCGCGATTGAGAATCAGTTCGCCAGTAAGGTGAAATTGCGCGTTGATAAACCGATCGTAATACTCCCCCCTACCGTTGCATGCAAAGCGTCCACAACCTGCGCCTTGGCAGATTCTCGATCTATATTCGGCAGTACAAAAATGACAGACAAACCGCTGACACTGCCATCGCGCGAGACTAAACGGCCAGCAACTTCCTCAGTATTCAGTGCGATGCGCTCCTGCGCATAAAACAGCGAAAACGACTAAAGTGACAATGACCGTCAGCTATTTGTGATCCAATACTCACACTATCTGTGACCTTAATTCCAAATCTGCTCTACCTCAAGTGTTGATAACGCTCATTTCAGGGGGTATTGCAGTGACTTGAGCTATCGAGCACTCGCATTGATTCATCATGCCGGCTGGTCAAGGTGTTCGGTGGTCAAAGGTGGTTTTCGAAAACGATGAACACACCGTTCATACAGCGTGAGCACTGCAGGGAAGAAAAACAGCACCAGTAAAGTCGAAAAAGCCAGTCCAAAAATTAAGGTGGCAGCCATTGGAATAAGAAACTGTGCCTGAGTTGATGTCTCAAACAAAAGCGGCAAAAGTCCGACGATCGTTGTTAGACTTGATAAAACCACAGGCCGCAATCGCTGACAGCCCGCATTAATCATCGCGGTGATGTGGTCATCTCCTTTTTCAACATTTTGCTTATAAAACACAACCAGAACAATCGCATTGTTCACCACTATTCCCGAAAGTCCGATCAAGCCCAAAATAGTAATAATAGTAATCGGCAGACCTAGGGCAAAATGTCCCCAAGCTGCACCAACAATGCCAAATGGAATCGCTAGCATCACGAACAATGGCCAAGTGTAAGATCCGAATATCCATGCCAGCGTCAGGTAGATCAAAAGCAGTGCGATCAGTGCCCCTGTCTTCATCGACTGCTCTGTCTTTTCCTGATCAGCTTGTCTGGCACCTACTTCCCAGGAAACACCGTAGGTTTCGGTAAATTCCGGCTTAACTTCAGTTTCAAGTCGATTTGATATCTCGGCCAGGTTGGCTGTCAGAGGATCTACGCTGGCAACAACTTCAATATTGAACTTTCCTCTGGAATGCGACAAGGTGTCAAACCCGCGAGCGGACTGAATGTCAACAACATCAAGCAGAGGCACTGATTCTCCAGAACCCAAAATGATGTACATGTTCTCAAACTCGCTTAGCCGGCTGCGTTCGGCTTCCGGCAACGACAGCGTCACATCAATATCGTGGTACTGTGTAGCAAATGACTGAAGATCCAAACCCTCGACGGAAGAGCGCAGTTGACGGGAGACTTCATTGACTGACAATCCAAGAGAATAGCCAAGCGGTGTAAGTGTCAATATCTGCTGCTGTCGACCGAAGTTGGTGTTATCAGCAACTCCGTACACACCCGGTGTTTTTTCCAGATATTCAGCCAAGGCAAGTGCCGCGGCTTTGGTATCAATCTTTGACGCTCCACTGAGCTGAATTTCAATGTCGCGTCCTGGCGGTCCTGCACTTGACACAAGAGCGACTGCATTTTCGAGCCCGGGTACATTGTCCAGCCGGCTTCGCCATTCGCGCAAAAACGTACTGGTTCGAACGTCTCTGGAATCGGATTGCACAAGTTCGACACCAACTGAACCCAGATTGGTCCCAACTTTGTCGACACCACCTGGCTGAGAGCCTGAATTTGCTCCGTGTAAGGTTAGTGAATGGGCGATCAGATCGCCTCCGAGTGCCTGCTCGGTTTCATGCAGCGCCCTTTCTACATCTATTAAATATTCTTCTACTGTCTGAGCGGGCGTGCCGGCACTAAAGGTTGCGTTGACAACGACAGTATTGAGCTCAGGGGATGGGAAAAAATTGTAACTCAACCTGCCTGATGCGAACAGACCAACAGTCAAAATCAAACAGGCAAACCCTACACTGATCGCAGTGATCGGATTGTTAATCGCGGCTGTCAGCATAGTGCGATACATCCCATCTCTGAACTTCTGAAACAGACGTTCGACATAAGTTCCGCGCAAACCTCGCGTCTTGTCTTTTATTTTGTCAAAAGAATGTCGCAAATGTCCCGGTAAAATCAAAAACGCTTCGACCAGCGAGGCTGCGACTACGCAAATTACTACGAGTGCTATATTGCTTAGAAAAGTGCCCATAGTTCCCTCGACGACAACCACAGGCATAAACGCAAACATTGTTGTCAGCGAAGCCGCACATATCGGTAGAAACATGCGTCTAGCCGCGCTATAGACAGCATCGACAGAAGATTTGGATGCAAAATTTGTCAGCGCCTCTTCTCCAACTACAATTGCATCATCAACAATAATTCCAATCGTCATGATGAACGCGAAAAGCGTGATCATATTGAGGGTGCCGCCACTTAGATAAAGAATTGTCATCGCCCCCATCAATGAAATCGGAATGCCAGCGGCCACCCATAAAGCGACTCGGGAGTTCAAAAACAGATACAAAACAACCATCACCAGTATCAGACCGAGGATTCCATTTTCAATCAGCACACTGATCCGATCTCTCAATGCTATCGAAGAATCATCAAATACGTAAAGTTCTACGCCTTGTTGTAATTTCGGGCGAGATTCATCCAGCCATTCGTAAAGCACATTGGAGCTTTCCAGTGTGTCGGAGGTAATCTGCCGGCGCAGATTCAACATAACTGCCGGTTTGCCTTTGTAATAAAAAGCAACCTGCTCAGGCTTGGCCCGCTGTTCGATGGTTGCTACATCTGATAAGGTGACGTAACCTCCGTCGGAGTCTGCAATAATCGGAACATTTTCAAAAGACAGTTCAGAGCGTCTTTGGTCGATTATCCGTAATTCCTTGCCTGCATCGTTTCGTCCCAAAATTCCGATCGATGCATCTCGCGACTGCGAGACGATTCGATTTCCGATCTGATTCAGCGACAGTCCGAGTTCACGCAGTGTCTGCCCGGGAATCTGGATTAATATTTCTTCTTCCGGCAACCCTTCGATATCAATTTTGCCGATGCCATTTGCCAGCAGTTCATCTTTGTACTGATTTGCCAATATCCGCAGCTGTTCCATGGAACCGCCCACTACAATGAGTTTTGCAATTTGTTCGTAGTTGACGATTTCCGAAACCGTCGGACGTTCGATATCCTCAGGCATCTCAGGTATGAGTCGCTCTACAGTGTTTTTTACTGCATCGGTCGCAGTACTGATATCGGTGCCAGGCTCAAACTCAAGCAAAATGCTGGAACTCGAATACGATGATTTTGACGTCATATCCTTTAAGTTGTCTGTGTTCTTTAGCTCCAGCTCAAGGCGGTTGGTGACGGATTTTTCGACATCTTCAGCTGAAGCGCCAGACCATGGAACACTGACCCGGACGAAATCCAAATCAAGGTTGGGAAAAAACTGAACATTGATTCGAGTCAGAACATAGCCACCGACCACCAGAAAGACCACCATAAGAATGTTCATGGCAACCGGATGGGTAACAAACGTTAATAGTAGACTTTTGCGTTCCATTTCAGTAGCTTTGCGCGGCGACCGATTCGGTGGCTATGGGCTTGTAGACACCTTCACACTAAGTCCGTCGCTAGCATTGGACAGTTGCGTTATAAGAACCAGATCACCGTTAACCAACTCGTCACTGGCAGCAACGATTCTAACTTGACTGTCTTCGACGATTTGCCCGAGACGTTCAATGCGAATCCGTTTCAAACGATCCGATTCAATCTTGAATATGTAATTAGATCCATACACAGACTGGTATGGAAGCGAAAATGTGTTATCAATTGGTGATAAAGCCAGGTTCAGATTGACGGTTCGGCCAAGTTCTGGGTAGTGCATGTCGGAGACAAAACCAAAATACGCATCGATCCCTCCTCGACCCGGATCAACCATCGAGCTCAGTCTGTCAAGCGTAAGCATAAGCGCTGCACCATCGAGTTGTGCTGTGGCCGCGAGCGAGCCGTGAATTTCCACGGTGCTTCGAACCTGTTCAACATATCGATTAGGGATTAGAGCCAATACTTCCGTTCGCGTCTGATCGTATATCTCCACCAGTGCCGAGCCATTTCTGGCTCTGCTGCCCACAGCTGCATGCACAGCGGTGACTCGACCATCAAAAGGAGCGATTATTGTGCTTTGTTTAAGGTCAATGGAAACCTTGTCAAGTGCCGCCTGTGCCCGCTTAAGTTCGGCGTCAAGCATTGCGACACGAGTCGCATATTCCCTTATCGCTGCCTGGCGCGCAGTGACTGCCAGTTGCGCCTGCTGTACCGCCCGTTCCAGGGTGTCGAATTCGGCCTGCGAGATAACATTGCGACTTTTCAGCGTCTCATAGCGTTGCAGCGAATTGTCCGACAGCTCCAGCAAACGCTGTTCGTGAACTAAAATTTCCGTGTCGGTAAGCAATCGCTGATTTTCCCGATCGATCGAAGCGACGATTCTGTCTATATCCGCCTGTGAACTTCGCATCTGTGTATCAATCACTTCAGAATTCAGGCGCACCAGCACATCGCCCCTGGAAACTGACTGACCGGGCAATACATTGACCTCAATAATTTCTGCCTCAATAACAGAACTGAGAACCGAACTCGATGGTGTAACTACTTTTCCAAACAGGTCAACAGTTGGCGTTAAAGGTTGTTTCTGAATCGTCATGGCTTCTACCAGCCATTGCCGTGCAACCGGTATTTCAGGAGTCGCTTCACCCTGATCGATTTTCAGCAGCTTAAACCCAATGATGGCCAAAGCGATGATCGCGACAGGCAAAGCCAGACGTAACAGTCGTTTAATCATTGTCGTAAATGGCAGTTATCGGTTGCGTGCAGAATTGTTCGTTTCCTGTCACTATTTTTCGCACACAACAATGTGAAAACTATGGTTATGATTACGCCGACACCGCAAGTTGTCAAGCACTTTCCAGCTCAATGAGGAGATCTTTTGCATCAACATTGTCACCTACACCAACCAAAATCGACTTGATTTTGGCAGCCCGCTCGGCACGAATCGCAGTTTCCATCTTCATCGCTTCAATTGTAAGCAGTACATCACCGGCTTCGACACTGTGGCCTTTATCAACGCTGACTGAAGAGATCATTCCAGGCATCGGTGAAGCAACGTGATCGGGATTGTTCGGGTCTGCCGAGCGTCGTTTCTCAATGCTTGAAGCAAATTTGTTGTTCACAACCTTGACTGTGCGCGGCTGGCCGTTGAGTTCGAAAAAAACCTGAACATTGCCCTCTGCATCAGTCTCTCCGACCGCCAGACAATGAATGACTAAAGTTTTGCCAGGGTCCAAATGAACCGAAATTCTCTGCTCCGGTTTCATACCATAGAAAAACACTGGAGTAGGCAAAATGCTCACTGGTCCGTATTTTCTGCGATGAATCATGTAGTCTTTAAAGACAGCGGGATACATCAAGTGCGACTGAAACTCATCATCAGTAATTCGTCTCATCACTTCGCTTTGGGCGTGTTCGCGCAGCGCATCGAGGTCAGCGCTTTCGAGCAACTGTCCGGGGCGACCGTCTATAGGAGATTCGCCTTTTAACACTTTTTCTTGCAGCGCCTTGGGAAACCCGCCAGGGGGCTGGCCAAGTTCAGCTAAGAAAAACGACTTTACCGAATCGGGAAACGCAACTTCCTTGTCAGGATTGATCACATCTTCGCGGGCAAGTTCTGAGCTGACCATCGACAATGCAAGGTCCCCAATCATTTTTGATGTTGGCGTAACCTTAATCACATCTCCACAAAGTTCATTGGCAACTGCGTATGCATTTGCAACCTCAGGCCAGCGGCTTTGCAACCCCATCGCACGCGCCTGTTCTTTTAAGTTGGTAAATTGTCCGCCAGGCATTTCGTGTAAATAAACCTCTGAAGCCCCGAAGCGCACATCGGATTCGAAGGCCGCGTAGTTTCTGCGCACATCTTCCCAGTAGGCAGAAAACGGCTGCACATCTCGAAAATCGATTTCGGTATCTTTTTCAGTGTGGTTCAGTGCCCTGAGTACCGAGCCTAAATTGGGCTGTGAAGTCATGCCGGATACCGAATCCATCGCCAGGTCTACCACGTCTGCACCTGCTTCAACCGCTGCCAGTACACTTGCTGCAGCAATTCCGCTGGTATCGTGCGTGTGAAAATGGATAGGCAAACCACTTTCTTCTTTCAGTGCGCTGATAAGAACATTCGCGCTTTGCGGTGTCAGCAATCCTGCCATATCCTTGACACACAGAATATGAACACCACAGTCAGTCAACTGTCGCGCCAGCGAAACATAGTAGTCGAGTGTGTATTTCTTTCGCTGCGGGTTGAGGATATCTCCACTGTAGCAAATTGCACCTTCGAGGATTTTTCCACTCTCAAGCACTGCATCCATCGCAACCCGCATGTTATCGACCCAGTTGAGACAATCGAAAACGCGAAACAGATCGACCCCTGCTTCAGCACTTCTGAGCACAAACTCCCGCACCACGTTGTCGGGATAGTTTTTATAACCAACGCCGTTGGCACCGCGCAGCAGCATTTGCAATAAGATATTCGGAACGCGTTCACGCAGTTCATATAGCCGTTGCCATGGACACTCTTTTAGAAACCGCATTGCCACATCGAATGTTGCACCACCCCAACACTCTAAAGAAAACAGTCCCGACAGATTGCGGGAGTAAGCTTCGGCAACTTCGATCAGATCGTAGGTTCGAAAACGGGTCGCCAGCAGTGACTGGTGAGCATCTCGAAACGTTGTGTCGGTCACCAGTGTG
Source organism: Arenicellales bacterium (assembly GCA_965214785.1). GTDB lineage: Bacteria > Pseudomonadota > Gammaproteobacteria > Arenicellales > JAJDZL01 > JAJDZL01. Next base: position 1,316,294 of record OZ243975.1, read on the forward strand.
CGTTGCTGATTGAGAATCCATTTGGTAAAACGTTCAGTGCCTAACGCTTCGAAAACCTGGCGCGAGCCAGGAGGCAGATCGCCATCAGCAAATTGCGGAACCTGCGGCTGAGCGAACACCGCGGGTTTGGGACGGTCTGTGACCTCAAGATTGCCATTGACTGTAACATCTGCAATGAAATTCAGCAGCCGGGTTGCGCGGTCACGGCGTTTGGGGATATGCAACAGTTCCGGTGTTTCGTCTATAAACCGCGTTGTGTAATCACCTGATTGAAAAGCATCAGATTCAATTAAGTTCTCCAAGAATTCAAGATTGGTCGCAATTCCGCGAATCCTAAACTCGCGCAAGGCGCGATTCATTCGCCGAACTGACTCTTCAGCGCTCGGTGCCCAGGCGGTAACTTTCTCCAGCAAACTGTCGTAATAACGGGTGATTACGGCACCGGAATAAGCGGTACCGCCATCGAGACGTATGCCAAATCCAGCCGCACCGCGATAAGCGGTGATTCGACCATAATCGGGGATGAAATTCTCTGCCGGATTTTCGGTTGTTACCCGGCATTGCATTGCGAACCCGTTGGTTGAAATCTCAGACTGCTGCGGCACGCCGGAACCGTCTACATCGCCGATTCTCGCACCTTGAGCAATACGAATCTGTGCCTTGACGATATCAATGCCGGTTACCTCTTCTGTAACCGTGTGTTCGACCTGGATTCTGGGGTTGACTTCTATGAAGTAATACTGCCCGCTATCGTCATCAAATAAGAACTCAGCGGTCCCTGCGTTGACGTAACCAACATGTTCAGCCAACCGTGTGGCGGCGCTGCAAATATCGTGGCGCTGCTCGTCAGTTAGAAACAGCGCAGGTGCGCGCTCAATAATTTTTTGATTTCGTCTTTGAATTGAACAATCTCGTTCAAACAAATGCACCACATTTCCGTGTGTGTCACCAATCAGCTGTACCTCGACATGGCGGGCACGCCGAATCAGTTTTTCTAGATACACTTCTGGATTTCCGAAAGCCGCTTCGGTTTCCCTGCGTCCGATACGAACCGCTTCGTGAAGGTCTTTTTCCGACTCAATGACTCGCATACCGCGTCCACCGCCGCCCCACGACGCCTTGAGCATAAGAGGATAGCCAATTTGTTTTGCGAGCACTTCGATTTCACCAGCATCGTCAGGCAGCGGACCGCTCGCCGGCAAAACCTTCACATTGGCATTTTGCGCCTCCTGTCTGGCTGAAACTTTGTTTCCCAGACGTCGCATCAATTCAGCACCAGGGCCTATAAATCGAACGCCAGCTGCTTCACAGGCCTCTGCAAACTCAGGCTTTTCAGATAAAAATCCGTATCCGGGATGAATGGCATCGACTTTGCGATTGTTGGCAATTTTGAGAATTTCGTCTACCGCACCGTATGCCTGAATGGGGCCTAAGCCTGCGCCGATTTTGTAGCTCTCATCGGCTTTGAAGCGATGTAGAGAAAACTGATCCTGCTGGGCATAAACACCAACGGTGGTAATACCCAGTTCAGTCGCCGCGCGAAATATGCGAATCGCAATCTCGCTGCGATTGGCAACCATGAGTTTGTTAATTGGTTTGTCGAAATCCATGTGGATTCACCTGGCGAATTTCCTTATTCTATGCATTGCCGCTGACATGCGACTTCATATGCTGACTGTAAAGTTAATCAACAGCATTTAACTGATAATTTTAACACTGCGAACCAGTCAATAATTGCCACTTGTTGCCATTCGCCGCAAATTCACTTTCCTGACTCGCCTCAATGCAAGGTTCCCTTCTACATTGTGAACTTAAAAAAAGTTAGTCATCGCCTTGATCAGGTTGTATCTCATAGCCTTGCACTTCGGTTTCAAAATCTTCGATTTGCGCCGGAAATCCTGGTGCAAGGACTGAAATTTCGCAAGCCTCTTCGAGTCGTCTGATAATATTGGGTGACCACTCGCGCGGTCCGTAGCGCTCAATGCCATCTCGAAATATTTCGATCAGTTTGGGGCTGATTTCAAGTGGCACCCCTGCACGATCAGCAACATCCTGAAACAGCGAAATGTCTTTCATAACCAAATCCATAGTGAAGTTGATATCGCGGCTTCCGTTGAGGATCACCTGACTTTCTGTTTCGTGAACAAATGAGTTGCCCGACGATATGCGGATCGCATGATAGGTTGTGTTCAGATCAAGTTGGGCTTGCTTTGCCGTCACCAGTGCCTCGCACAGTGTAACCAGATTTGCTGTAGCCAAATAGTTCGTCAGCACCTTCAGTACAGATGCTGACCCAAGCGGCCCGGTATGCAAAATTTGTCTTCCCATGTCTTTAAGCACCACAAAAGCGCGATCGAATGTTGCGCGCTCACAACCGGCAAATATCGAAATATTGCCTGTCGCTGCCCGGTGACATCCTCCCGATACCGGGCAGTCAATCGGCTCGCTGCCGCGTTCGATCACCTTAGCACCAAGTCTTAAAACTTCCGTCTGGTCCGTTGTACTCATTTCCGCCCAAATTTGACCCTCACCCAAACCCTGCAATACGCCTTCATCACCTTCCATCACTTGTGCACAAGTTTTAGGACTTGGCAAACATGTAATCACCATTTCCACGGATTGGGCCAGCTGTTTGGGTGTATGCGCCCATTTGGCTCCGGAATCGAGCAGCGGTCGTGCAATGGTTTTGTCCAATTCTCGCAAAGTAAGCTCGTGACCGTTGCGAAGCAAACTGCCGGCCAATTTACTGCCTACATTGCCTAAACCTATAAATCCGATTTTCATTATTACCTCCCAGCGTCAATCGCCGATACACTCGTCGAATTTGAATAACTCAACATCAACATTATTCATTGGAAAACTTACTGGCCGCCAGTTCACTTAATTGCACGCCAGCGTCGGTAAACACCCATTTTGTGCCTGCACGGATTTCTCGAGCAAGCAGATTCATTGAATTGACAAAGCCCGTACCCACTGGAACACCATTTCGGGCCAAAGTCCTGCGCATTTTTTGATTCAAAAGCAGGTAATGTCCAGTGAATCCACCAAACCCGCCGCGGTTGAATTCGACAAACATTTCTGCGGTATTGGTGGTCGCAATTAAAAGCAGTGATTCGGATGGAAAATTTTGCATGCTGCGCAAATTCCGAGGATTCAGCGACATGATGTGATAGTCATCAAGTGGATTTAAACGACCAACAGCGCTCTGCAATTTCGATTCGACAGTGCGATCGAATGTTTCGCTTTTCAGTTCGATCATCATATGAATACGGCCAGCGCAGCACTCGACAACCTCATCGAGCCGCGGTACAACCGGACAACTTCGTCTCAACTCTTGAAAATCAACTTGCCCGATCTCGACGGCAAATTGGTTCGGCAACTTCAATGTATTGGGATCGTGAATGACGACTGGCACACCGTCCCGGGTCCATTGAACGTCCAGTTCAGCACCCCAAATATTGTGACAAATCGCAGCTTCAAATGCTGCAATCGTATTTTCGTGAATCTCGCTGGCGCTGTCATGACAGCCGCGGTGGGCGACTAAATTACACGTTTGCCACTCAGATTCGGTTATTGCATCTCGCGGCCACCATTTGAAGAAGGCGTTTGCAGACATCTCAGACAAGTCAATGATTCGATCAACTGGAAGTTTCTTATTCATCGCTCGTGCCCGATTCGAACACAGTTATGCGTCCAAATTGGATCTTAGCACTGAGTTCAAGGTGTTTCGCACTGTGTTGAGCTGGTGTTTTTCGATCACCAATGCAGGCAACAGCCGTATAACCGTTGTCCCGGCCGGCAGCGCCAGAATGCCCAGTTCCTGCAGGCGTTTGATATACGGTGTCGCTTTGGTCTTGAGTTCAATTCCAATCATCAGACCTAAATGGCGCACTTGACGAACCTTCGGTGGCAGATCAGATAAAAACTCACTGACAAATTCGTCTCCAAGCTGCGAAACACGCGCTGGAAAATTGTCACGCAGCATCACTTCGATTGTTTTGAGACATGCTGCACTGGCCAATGGGTTGCCACCAAATGTACTGCCATGACTGCCGGTTTTAGAGCGAACCTTTTGGTTCACCAAAACCGCTCCCATTGGCACTCCGCCTGCAATCCCTTTCGCCAAACACAAAATATCCGGCTTAATGTCGAAATGTTCACAAGCAAACATCCGCCCGGTTCGGCAAAATCCGGTTTGGACTTCATCGACAATGAGCAATGCACCGCGTTGGCTACAAATCTCGCTGAGCGCATTGACAAAGTCAGGTTCCGCCGGTCGAACACCGCCCTCACCTTGAATCAGTTCAATGACAACACCTGCTGTGTGGTCGTCAATTAATTTGTCGAATGCTTCGATCTGGTTAAAAGGGGCATGTTTAAAGCCCGGTACCAGCGGTTCGAATGGCTGTTGGTAACTTTTGTTTGCAGTAGCACTCAGTGCGCCAAACGTTCGTCCATGAAACCCCCGCAATGCACTGACAAAACCGGTTCGACCAGTTGACTGTCGCGCAAACTTCAACGCCGCTTCGATGCTTTCGGCACCGGAATTGCTCAAATACACCCGTTCCAGCCCCGGCGGTGCAATTGACACCAGCTTTTCCATACACTGGGCACGAACATCGTTGCCAATGGTGTTGATGCACACCATAAGTCGCCCTGCCTGGGAGGAAATGGCATCGACTAATTCTGGATGATTATGGCCGAGACTCGCGACTCCGACACCGCTTGTACAGTCGATGTATTCTTTTCCGTCTGTTCCGTACACGATAGTTCCCTGCCCGCTTGCTATGGTTAAGTCCCTGTGCGCATAAACACCAATGCTGAAAGTCTGTTCCATGATGTTGTCCAAATCTTGTGAGTCTAAACTTCGATTACCGTGCCGCGGCCTAAGTTGGCATCTTCAAACGGCGACTCGGTTCGCCCATCGGCAATCACCACTTTCGTCGGCCCCGCTTCAAACAACTGGCGAATTGCGAGAAGTTTGCGTTTCATCCTTGCGCTGACCAACGCCTCGTGGTGCGCTAACTGCGAAGATTTCAAACTCTTGATGAGACTTGAAGGGTCTTTCGAATTTTTTAGCAGACCTGGGGCCTCTATAAACTGGTACACCTGTGACACGCCGATTTTCCTGTGCAAGACAGTAATAATGTTGTCATTGTCTGCGTTTATTGCGAATCCGTCGGCATCAGCGATTGGAATGCTTAATACCGGTGTCAGACCCTGTTGCAGCAATGTTGTTAAAAAAGATGTGTTTACGCTGTCTGGCTTGCCGGAAAAATCGCGCTTGATCAGTGTTTTGCCGTTTTCCCTGACGCGAATCGCGCGATTGCGACTGCCTTGTATGACCCGCGCATCAAGACCGCTGAGACCGATGGCGTTGATATGATGTTTCTGACACTGTTCGACAAACCGGCCACGCGCAAGACCTGCGTAGGTCATCATGATCATTTCGATCGCATCGCGATCGGAGTAAACACTTTGGTATCCGGATACTGATGTCAAGGTTTTTGTCGGCCGCTCAAGTGCGTTTGCAATCTGATCTCGAATCGAATTGGCACCAAGAACAATAATCTTAGGTTTTGATTCGTTAACCAGTCCGCGGACAATCCCTTCTGTATTGATGGACTGTCCTCCCCCAATCTTGATAACGATGGGTTTGATCGAATCGCGTGTATTTGCGGCTGTCATGTGCGTTTCAAGGTAGGACAGCGGTTGTTCGATTCGCTATTGGCGTCCACAGCGGATCTCCTTGATACGGTGTGGAACTTACCATAAACAGGTTGTCACAGGACTTTTCGTGCATCTGAAAATATTGCGGATTTTCACCAAACTGGGTATTGAGCCAGGCCCTGTCTGGCTGCGCAATAATAAAGTTCATTGCTCTGATATAACGGGTTTTTCGCTCAAGGCGCGCCACGCCTTCTCGAATCGCTGCGAGCAGGTCACCGTGGTCGAATCGCTTGACAAAGTTAAACACCTTCTCGGCGCCAATTCTTCCTTCTTCTCGCACCCGTACGCCTTGCAGTTCACCATTGAAAATAAACACTCTGCTGCCGTCATAAAACGGCATGTTATTTTGAATTTCAATGCCTTCATTTTTGTATGCGCTGCGAGCATGAGCCAGTACGCATTTTGATGAAGCAAACTGGTCTAGATTATCTTCCCATACGGGTGTCAAACTGTGATAGAAACGCCAGTTTCCCTGCTCAATCCAAGCACATCCCCAGCCATGGCTTTGGTCTTCAGGACTGTTACTGGCGGTTTTGGCAAACTCTTTGAGATGAGGTGCGAGGGCAAACGATTCGCTCGAGCGAATGTAAAGCAGGCGGCACATATCAGATTCAAAGATTCAGTTCAAACTGGAAACAGCCCGCTGAAGCGCAAGGCGGCTGTCTCTTCGAAACCATGCATGATATTGCAGACCTGAACTGCCTGTCCGGCTGCGCCTTTCATCAGGTTGTCCATTGCACTGACGGTTACGACACATTCCCCACTGGGATCAACTTCGAAACCGACATCACAGAAGTTTGTTCCAGCAAGATGTTTGGGCTGCGGCAGTCGGTGAATGCCTTTGGCGTCTTTGACAATGCGTATAAACGGTTCATCCCGATAGGTTTCGCGAAATGCGCGCCACAATACCTTTTCATCTGTGAGTGCTTGTGATGTGAAAATTCGGCAAGTCGCCACAGTTCCTCGAACCATTTCGATTGAAGTGGCAGACAGGTAGACCGAATTGATATTTAATTCCTGTTTGACTTCAGCAATATGGCGGTGACCGGTTAACCGGTATGAACGCACTGCCCCGCTTCGAATCGGATGATGACTGGCGTCAGTGCTTCGGGCTCCTGCTTCGCTTGAGCCGACTTTGACATCAGCAACAATTGAATTGACTGTGAAATTTCTTGCTATTGGCAAGGCAGCCAGTAAAACCGCTGTTGCATTGCACCCTGCACAGGCAACGCGGTCAGCACTGGAGATTTGTGACCTGTTCAGTTCCGGAATTCCGTAGACAAATTCGGCGAGCTGCTCGCTGCATGGATGCTCAATGTCATACCAGGTGCGATAGTCCGATTGATTTCGCAGGCGAAAATCCGCGCTTAAGTCAATAATTTTCGGGCTAAGTCGCATGTATCGCTCGAGCGAACGCATCGCTTCGCCGTGTGGCAAACACAAAAACAGCACATCACAGGGCTGCAAGTCTTCGGGATTCGAAAACTTCATAGCTGTAATTTTTCGGAGGTTGGGGTTGACAGTGTGAATGAATCTGCCTTGTGAACTTCGCGAACAAACTTGAGCAAGCTCAACGTGAGGATGATTCAGCAGCAACCGAATCAGTTCGCCTGCGCTATAGCCACCACCACCGACAATCGAAGCGCGAATCATGCGTTAACCTGTCGCCGCCTGTGCCAGAACGTAATCAATTATTTTTTTGGGAATGTTCACACCAGTTGGCTCAATTGAGTTTCGAAATTCCATTGTGTAGTTCACTTCATTGACCAAATACCCTTGTTCGGTATCGAACAGATCGACTGCGAGCACACCGCCGCCGACTGCATGGGCGGCCTGAAGAGAAATCTCAGCGATATCGGTTGTAACTGGGCAGTTAGAGGCTTGCGCTCCTCTGGCAGTATTGGTTATCCAGTGCTTTGAGTCCCGGTAAATTGCTGCGATGCACTGATCGCCAACGACAAATGAGCGGATATCGCGGCCGTTTTTCTCGATATATTGTTGAATATAGAAAATCGAGTGCTCATAGGACCCAAGTGTCGTTTTGTGCTCCAAAATGGCTTCTGCCGCCTGGCGGTCATTGATTTTTGCCAAAAGCCGCCCCCACGAGCCGACAATCGGTTTTAGAACAACAGGATAACCAATCTGATCTATCGCGCTTAGAGCTGACTCGTCGGTGTAGGCAATACGCACTTGCGGCTGTGAGACGCCGAAGCGGTGCAATGCAACTGAGGTCTCAACCTTATTGCCACAGGTGTAGGCAACATCGGCCTGATTCACACAGCATATGCCTTGGCTTTCGAACAGTCGCAAACTATACAGTGCACGCGAATGATTGATGCACCGTTCAAAAATGACATCAATGAGTGATGTGTCAGTCAGATCGAAGGTCAATTTGCGATCGTCCAAAACGACCACATCGACGCCGTTTCGTTCTCGCAGCTCATTTAACAGGAGCTTTTCTTCAACCCTGAGCAGGGAATGCAGGAAGCCGATTTTCACGTATCGCGGGGAATTTCAAGACAATGTGGACTGTGACACTTAACGCCTACTGACCCCAGTCTTCGTCAGTTTGCGGTGCGACTTGCAGTGCGAACCCGCCTTCGGGGTTGTCCACCGCTTCCAGTTCACTGCCACAATCAGGACATTCAATGAGCTCACCTGAAACGGTATCGTCATCTAAATTAATTTCGCATTCACAAACAGGACAAAGCGCCATATCGTCTCCACATTCTAACTGTTAATTTAAGGTTTGCAGTTTTGTTAATCGCAAAAGGCATCACAACTTGGACAGAGTCTTGCGTTAGTGAGTATTTTACTTTGTCAACGGATAATACTTTGGAGGCTGTGGCTTAAAAGCCAAATCATCGCACTTCACAAAAAAATTCTCTCATGGAACCGATGCGCTGGGGTACATGAGGATTTCATGAAGTTCAACCCGAGGATGCTGTTCAATCGCAAACAGGATAGATTTGGCAACATCATCAGCTTCCATTGCGCCGGGGCGTGGTGACGAAAAAAGTTCGGTATTGGTCAAACCCGGTTCGATGATTGTTACTCTCACATCGGTGTCTCGAAGTTCTTCACGCAAATTGCGTGCCATACCGGTGACTGCCCACTTCGTGGCACCGTACATGGATCCGGGAATCGGTCGTCTGCCGGCCGCCGAACCTATAAGGAGCAAATGTCCTTTGGTTTTTTTAAGTGCCGCCAATCCCGCTCTCGCCGTAAGCGCGGCGCCGTAGACGTTTGTCAGCACCATTTGTTTCCAATGCTCCGGCATCCCGTCAGCAAAACCGCCAGCTGAGTAATAGATTCCGGCGTTTGCGACAACCGCGTCAATGCGACCGAACGAGTCCAGCGCCTTGCCTACGGTCTCTTGCTGATCGCCCCAGTTTGTAACGTCGCATTGAACTGCAATTGCTTGTTGAAGACCGCCGCATTCTTGCACCAACTGTTCGAGACGGTCTATGCGCCGTGCTGCAAGAACCAGTCGATACCCCTTCGATGCTGCCTGGCGTGCGAGCTGTGCGCCAATTCCGCTGCTTGCACCTGTGATCAGGATTACTTTGTTTTCCATAGATGAGACTCGAAGATGAATATTAGCAATGTCGCTTTCGACAACGAATTTTAATCAATTTGAGAAGCCTCGAACCGTCGCAATTCGGGCCGATTCGACAATTTACAATGCATTTTGATAACCGCGCGATGAACTTCGTATAGCTTAGCGGGTCTGATAACCGAAAATTGCGGATTATCCAACTTCGGTTTTGAATATTCGCTTTTGAAAATTGACTGACCTTAAGGGAACAACACCTGATATTCAAACGATTTTTAGGCCTGGAAAGATCATTCAAATCAGTCAGTGGTGTCTTGTCGAACGAATCAGTTTGCCATATTCAAAGCCGGTAAAGTACCCGCAGGTGCTACAACAGATTACAACCGACCACAAATCTCATAAAATTGGAGGGCAGGTTCTCCATCATCTGTGCGAACCGCCTGTTTGAGTCAATCTGATAATGCCAACCAACGTTACCGCAGAATATAAAAAAGCCGAGCAAGCTTTTCGCGAAGCCAAAGAGACAGCCGATCGGCTGCGATGTCTCAAGGAGATGCTGCGAACCATACCGAAACACAAAGGTACCGAGCATCTGCAAAGAGACATCAAGACCCGGATTAAATCTCTCAATGACGAAATATCCGGTCCTAAAAAAGGCGGTGCCAGAACGGGTCCTTCTTATTCTGTCAGGCCTGAAGGTGCCGTCCAGATTGCTCTGGTTGGCCCTCCGAATTCAGGTAAATCTTTGCTGCATCATAAACTTACTGGCGCACGATCTGAAATCGGACCTTACCCTTTTACCACTCAGTTGCCGTTGCCTGGCATGATGCCATATGAAGACATTAATATTCAACTGGTCGATTTGCCGCCAATTTCTCAGGATTACTTTGAACCATGGATAGTCAACACCCTGCAAACCCCAGACGCCGCAATTATCGTTATTGACATTACCAACCCCGAATGCATCGACCATGTACAGCAGGTGGTAGATCAGCTTGCGACCCGTAGAATAATTTTGACACACCACTTCCCTGACCAGCCAATCGAACCGACACTGGTCGATGAAGATGAACTGGATCCATTTCAAATTCAAATACCGGCAATTCTGGTTGCCAACAAACTCGACCTCGCCAGCGGACCGGAAGAGTTGGATGCACTCAACGAATTGGTTCAATACGATTTTCCTTCTCTTGCCGTATCTGCTCAAAGCGGGGAAAATCTTGACACCTTGTCAAAAGCTGTTTTTAACAAAATGAACATCGTACGGGTATATACGAAAATACCAGGCAAACCCGCCGACACCGACAAGCCATTTACCTTACTTGCGGGTGGGACGGTATTTGATGTTGCAGTGCAGATTCACAAAGATATAGCCGGAACTTTCCAATTCGCCAGGATTTGGGGTAAACACGTATTCGATGGACAGCAGGTAGGACAAGATCATGTGCTGCATGATCTTGACATTGTAGAGCTTCACGTCAGATAACCGCATTCCCCTGCTATCGATGAACAAAAAACGCGTACTTGATTCTCGCGAGAGAAAAATCGTCGGCGTCGTTGGCGCGGCTCATTTTTTCTCGCACTTCTTTTTCATGGTGCTGCCGCTGATGTTCCCGATTCTATACCACGTGTACGGGGTTGGATATACCGAACTTGGCATCGGCTACGCAGTGTTCAGTGCGACTACATTGATATTGCAGACGCCTATTGGTTTTATAGTTGACCGCTACGGTGCACGGTACATACTTATCGCCGGCGTTGCCGCCGAATCGGTGATATTTATTCTGTTTGGCGTATTTCAAACATACACATCATATCTGGTGCTTATGGCACTCGCTGGCATTGCAAATTCCGTATACCATCCTTGTGATTACTCAATTCTGACTCGTTCGGTCAACCGAAAAAGTCTAGGCAGAGCGTTTTCGTTTCATACTTTATGCGGGCAAATGGGATCAGTCACAGCGCCCGCAGTAATTTTACTGATCACAACGGGTTTTGCCTGGCACCATGCAGTCATGGCGTGCGGAGTGTTGGGGTTAGCAGTATTGGCAAGTCTGTTTTTCGGACTGCATTTCATTGAGCTGCCAAAAGCTGACGAGCCAGGTAGCGAAATCCAAAAACGCAGCAGCAGCATTCGCCTCCTGTTTAGCAAACACGTACTGCTTGGGTGGCTGTTTTTTCTCGGTTTCGCCATGAGCAGCACTGGCTTGTATGACTTTTCGGTATCTGCATTCACAGAAATTTATGACTCAACACTGGCTCATGCAGGAATTGTCATATGGCTGTTCTTAACCGCTGACGCGATCGGAATCCTGACCGCAGGTGCCTTTTCTCATCGCTGGCAAAAGCATGAAACGGTTGTCACGTTCTGCTTCATTATGGTTGCTGCATGCATGTTTTTCATAGCTTTCGTGCCTATGACGCTGATGGTTCTGTCGCTGCCAATGACAATTGCCGGATTTTTCTATGGGTTCATCACACCATCACGTGATGTGATCATCTCGAATCTTGCACCAGCCAAGGACATGGGTAAAGTTTTTGGTACCGTTACTACCGGTTTCAATGCAGGTGGAATTCTTGGACCACCGCTATTTGGTTTTTTGCTGGACCTCGGTGATCCTTATTCGATATTCTGGGGTGCCGGTGTGATATCAATACTCACGATTTTCACAGTGACCGGATCAACCACACGAAAAAGTCAAGTGATTACTGTCGAAAAATAACCACTGAGAAGGCGATTCATTGAACAACTTCACACAATCGTGCGGTGTCAAAATGATGGCACTGTTAGAGAATTACGGTACCGAACTGATATTTGGCATACCCGGTGTACACACGCTCGAATTGTATCGAGGGATTGCACATTCCGGTATTCGGCACATTACGCCACGCCACGAACAAGGTGCAGGGTTTATGGCCGATGGCTATGCGCGGGCAACCGGTAAAGTTGGCGTGTTTTGCACGATTACCGGACCTGGAATCACCAACGCGGTCACTGCTATGGCGCAATCGTACTCAGACTCGATTCCAGTTTTGGCAATTTCCAGTGTAAACAAGTTATCCAGTCTCGGTCAGGGACGGGGCAACCTGCACGAACTGCGATCCCAGCAAAAGCTAATTGAGCAGGTCACACGTTCTAGCCACACTGTGATGGATACCGAATCGGTTCCACAAGTCATTGAAAGTGCATTCGCATCATTCCATACCGAACGTCCCTTGCCAGTGCACATCGAAATTCCGATCGATTTAATTGGACAGCAAGTCGACTGGCCAGAGAATCAAATCGCTCAATACAGTGCGGTCTGTGTTCCAACACAAGCGATTGAAAAAGCGGTACAAATGCTGCTTGGCACAGACAATGTGGCTGTCATACTCGGCGGAGGCAGCAAACACGCCAGTCGGGAAGCAGTGCAGATCATTGAACTGCTCAATGCTCCGGTGGTCACGACATTTGCCGCAAAAGGTGTTGTTCCAGAAGACCACCCGCTGAGTCTAGGAGCCAATTTACTCCACCGTCCTGTTCTGGATTTCTTACAGCGCGCAGATGTAGTTTTGGCCGTTGGAACCCATTTGTCCGAAACTGATATATGGATCCGAGAAGGTCACATTGAGTTTGACGGAAAGCTGATTCGTGTAGACATCGATGCAGATCAAATCAATAAAAACGCGCCTGCAGATCTCGGTGTGCTCGGGGATTGTCGTCAAATCATGCAATTACTCGCCGATCTTGTTGGCAAAAACGATTATCCGCTGCAACCTGACCGAAAGTTGAAGGCGAAAATAGTCGAAGACCTACTACACAAGTGTCGTCAATACTGGTATCCCGACACACCTCAGTGCATGCAAATCTGGGATGTGATTCGACGGGTGCTGCCATCTGACGGCATCGTAACAGCAGATTCGACCAAACTTGTTTACAGCGGGAACTTTGTTTACTGTGCAACAGCTCCACGCACCTATCTGACCTCAACGACTGGATATGGAACTTTGGGTTATGCATTGCCTGCTGCTATCGGAGCGAAACTTGGAAAGCCTCAAGTACCTGTTGTCTGTGTGGTAGGCGATGGCGGCATGATGTACACACTGTCAGAACTGGCAACCGCGGCAGAGCACAAGCTCCCGATCGTTATTGTGCTATGGCACAATGCGGGCTACGGAATCATACGAGATTATTTTCACCAGTCGAGGATTCCGCTGGTTGGAGTAGATTTACAAATGCCGGATTTTATCGCGATAGCAAAGGGATTCGGCTGTTATGCCGAGCGAGTCGAAAGTCTGGCAAATTTCGAATCCCAACTCAATCAAGCCATCGAGCAGGACAGGCCGACTTTACTCGAAATTCAACCAGATCGAATCTTTTAAACCGCTTGAATCGTCACTCGCTGACAATTGCACAGGTCATAAGCGTTGCTGCAATACGATTCAATTTTAATGCGTCGTACTTACGCATCAAAATCAACCATCTTTGGCAACTTTTGCCCAAGCTTCTTCGATGTCGGCCAAAGCGCTGCTTACAGCATTTTTCAAGTCGCTGAATTGTTCAACCTCAGACACTAAACACACTGCAGACTTAACCTCATCTGATGCGGTTTCAAGGCTTTTATCATCATCGAGAATCAAGCGCAGGAACCCGCACAAATTACGGAGCATTTGCTCTGCGCTTTTTAGTTTTTCCGCGCATTCGTCGGAAACAGCACTTATGGTCTTGACCGCCTGATACAGTCCATCGACTCCACTGGATACTTTCGATTCAGGACTTTCAAAGTCACTCGTTAAACTTAAAAACCTTTCCATTGCACTGATTTTCTGCAACCCGATATGCATTGTTTCTGCAATGGTGTAATCATCACTCGCTATCGGTTCTACGGAATTCAATAAATGTGACACCAATTCGTCATGATTAACTTCCTTAGACAAAACACTGCGTCTTACTTCCTCAAAACGCGAAGCGATTGTCTCGTTTCCGCCACTCGCGATACAGCGTGATTGCGCCAGTTTTAGTTTCTGATCAATCCCCTCGCTACCCACACCATAGTTAGCAAACTCAGTGAGTGTTATTTCGGATATGTCTTGTGCGTTTTGGGAAATCGGATTAAAAAGTAAACTGTCTTTTGCAACGATCTTGATCGCATCGCGAAATCTTGCTATCAATTCGCAGCCACTTGCGCTCGGGTTTTTCTCGTAGACAAGCAACAGTTCAAGATTCGAACGCGGATAAAGTCGTTTTGCAGCCAAGTCATCAAACGCAATAATTGCAATAGCATCACCGTTTGACTGGAAGTTGCGCTCGGCGCTATCATCGACTACGGCTTTGAGTACTGTTGCGATTACCACTTGCGCAATATTCGCCAATACAATGCTGGCTTCAACCGGTGAAAGGTTTCCTCGCATAGTGTGCACGGCTACTTGAAAAACTTTATCGTTCGACCAGTTACGCACGATCTCAGCTGTGTCGGGTGCATCCTGTGCAGGAATCTGAGACAAACGGTCTTCCATCTCTGAAACACTAAGTTCATATAGCCAGTAAACCCGCGTCAGCCCGCGACGGGCGATTGTTTCGGCTTCCGAATCAGAGCCAAAGCCACCGGGTATATCGAGATCGGTAAATTCCCGATCCTGTAATGAATCCAGCAGTTCAGGAGTGCGTTCAATTGCATTCGCCAGTCGCGGAGCAGTTCCATACAACTCGACAATGACATCAAATGCTTCAGGACGTTCGATCGAAGCGGTACTGTCGTAAGCACTCCAGTCGGTTATTTCCGGATAAAACTTTTCACGCCACTGATCGACCACAGGGTCCATTTTTTCAAACCATCGTTGCGGGCGCAATACAAGATTGAACATGGTGCCTTGACTGGCTGGAAGCTGTGGTGACTCGTCCGCACCATAGTGTTGCAGCAGCGGGTAGTTGCGACTTGCTACAACGTGGTGGTCTGCATGTCGCTGATAGTTGTAAAACATCCATTTGCTGAACTTGTAATTGGCGCTCCATGAATGTCTGGGCTGTGCTCTTTCAAATCGACCGTGAGGCAGGCGGATTCTGCGCAGTCCGTAATGCTGCATATAGTTGGTGATCTTCATTGAACAAACCATACACATGCACAGCAACAGGTAAACGGGTGCTGCCCACCAGCCACCTAGCGCGACAATAAACACATAAAACGCTAAAGTCTCACTACCGTAACGCCAGAAAGGATTGGAATAGTGCCAAAACGGCAAACGGCGGCGTTCCATTCGTTTGCCAACCATTTTCCAGGCGCCTGTCAGATTGTGCTTTAACTCGCGCGGAAAGTAACGCCAGAAACTATACCCCTTGGGTGCTGATCCTACATCGACAGGCGTGCCCACATATGCGTGATGAATGTAAAAATGTTCTGTTGCGTAGTGCGGATAGGAACCTGAGGCGAGCACAAACTCTCCGAAATAACGTTCCCATGGCGAACGCCGGTGGATCAGTTCGTGACCAATAATAAATATCGCCTGACCTTCAATAGTCAAAATAATTGCCAGCACGACACCTTCCCACCAAGCCAGATTGCCCACCACGAAAATTTGAAAAATTGAAAAAACAAACGTCGCCAGCCAAAGAAAAGCCCACCCCCAAACGGGAATGTTGTACCACAGCAACTGCTTTTCGGTAGCGGCTTTCGGATCCATGTTCCGGTCATCAAAGCCGAATGCAAGATCGAGCGGACCGACTAGACCAAAAAACACAAACGGTGCTGCCAGCCACCACCCGCCGTAAATGGCAGCGGCAATAATCAGCGGAAATACAGTAAGAGGCAGATAATGCGGAAGCGCATTAGTAATTGATGGCTGTAAAAAATCTTGATCAGAAACTGCTGTTGCCATAGTAACTCACTCCAGATTGATAATCAAACGTTCGCACCAATCTCTCCAATTTAGGAACTGGAATGTCAATCGACATTTGCCGCGCAAAATGCGAATCAGGTCTGTAGTTATTCTCTAAATTTTAGTTTATATAAACTGTATTTCGTAATTGTTTCGTTCAATCTTGCCTTAGGACGGTTTGATCACGTGTTTAATCGACAACGATATAGCAGGGTTGTCCCCACGACACATCTGGATTTTTCAGCATCAGGTCGATCATAATTGGCAACAGAAATGCCAATATGTTCTTGGCATCTTTTATCTGTTCGCGATTGACACTTCCCTGCCAAGTTGCAGCACCATGGAATATCTGGTTTCGCAGCACGTATAGTCTGTCGAATATCAGGTGCAGTATCAGTGCAGTGTCTTCATTCCTCAACGCGGACAGGCTCATTTCCTTTGATTTTTCCAGACGCCCTTCCCAGTTGCTGTCGTTTTCATCATTGTTGTAGTTATTCCAAAATGGCTGAAAAACAAATTTGTTCCTCATCAGGTTGCGAATTGGATCGGAAAATCTGGTCCACAAAGCGTTGTAAATCAGCCTTTGTTTGTCCAACTTTACAATTTTTACAAAAAACAGCTTATAGGCACCTCTTTCACCTTCCACTGAATCATAGTATTCCATTTTCTCTCGCGCATACAGTGCATTGAACGCGAGCCAGTAAAAAATGAAATCTGAATCATCATCGTCGTCATGCCTTGTCGCACGGGCGAACCAACTCAAGGAGCGATGAACCCGTAACGACACGAACTCAGGAATCGAATCCTGCAGTTCATGCTTGCGTTTCAGTAATTGTTCGTAAGTCAGTTCGCCGTCGTGCACAGGATTAATTTTGTATCGAATCTAATCACATTGCCATATTAAAGCAATCGCACCTGATATTACAACGAATATTAATCAAAATGTTGTTTTTTCAATGGCCGTGCTATCTCTTGAAGCAGACAATCCTCGATTAACTTACTAAAAGAAGCACAAGATGGAGTTTGCGCAGTACACGACAGTCAACCAGCGCTGAGCGCAATGCCATGGGTATAGAAACACCTCAGGCTAGGCAATTCCCAACTTGAGATGTCTCGACAAGTAAATTTACAGATTGGTTTTCGACATTACGGTTAGCAGCAAACCGAATCATCAGGCACCGCTGAGATTAGCCGGCGGCAACAAAAAATCGCGCTCCTACGCAATCAGGACTGTAGAGCCCATTGTTGTTCCGCTTTCGATTGCCTCGTGAGCACGCGCAGCGTCTTTCAATTCGTATTCGTTGTTCACATGAGCCCGAATGATGCCTTTTTGAAGTGCGTCAAACAAACCGTTTGCTGTGTAATCGAGGTCTTCGCGCTTTTGCACATAGTGCATGATTGCCGGGCGCGTTATAAATAACGAACCTCTGGCGCCTAAGTCCTCAATAATATCTATCGGGTCGGGCACTCCAGAAACGTGTCCATAGGCTGCGCAAACTCCCATCGGACGCAAACAGTCCAGCGAACGCTGCAAAGTGTCTTTGCCAATCGATTCATAAACAACAGCAGCACCATGTCCATCGGACACCTCACGCACTGTTGCAACAAAATCCTGTGAGCTGCGAACAACGGGGTGATGACAGCCTGCGGCGCGGGCCATTTGCGCCTTTTGTTCGGTGCTGACAGTTCCCACAACAGTCGCACCCAACGAACTCGCCCATTGACAAAGTATCAGCCCCATGCCACCGGACGCAGCATGGACGACAACGGTGTCACCGGCTTGAACCTTATAAGTTCGGTGCAAAAGGTAATGAGCAGTCATACCTTTGAGCAATATCGCCGCTGCCTGTTTGTCTGTTATCCCATCCGGAATATGGACAAGACTTTTTGCCGGGTAGTTGCGTATTTGACAATAACTTCCAAGTGGCGGGACTGCATAGCCGACCCGGTCACCGATGCTAAAGCGCGTGACGCCACTGCCGATGGCCTCAACAATACCGATCGCTTCGAATCCAACCACTACCGGACACGGTGGGACAGGCCACGGATGCGGTATACCACCGCGGTGATAAGTGTCTGCGAAGTTTAGACCAATCACCGAATGACGAAGCTGAACTTCGTCTTCCCCAGGGTCGTTTACCGGCCAGTCCTGCCAGCACATATTGTGCGGCGGCCCCAGTTCATGAACGACAAGTGCTTTCGACATTGTCAAGTGGTTATGTACTCAATAACAAAGTCAGTAAATACAAATCGATTAAAGACTTCCATCGACTTTCAGCCGCTCGTGCATCAACGGACTGGTTGTCGTAAACTGAAGTCGCTGCTTGATTTCAGGGTAAAGGTAGTGCTGAACACCAAACGCAGCCATTGCCGCCTCATGAAAACCGCTTAGAATCAGTTTTTTCTTTCCTGGATAAGTTGCAATATCCCCAATTGCAAATATTCCAGGAGTACTGGTTTGGCTGTTTTGCGGGTTTATCGTAATATGCTTGCGTTCGACTTCCAACCCCCATTCGGAGATTGGACCCAAATTAGGAGAAAGCCCGTAAAACACAAGCATCTCATCGAATTCAACGTCGGTATGTGTAGGTGGATCATCGAAACTGATAACGCTGATGCCTTTTAGAACATCATCGCGCTCGATCAAGGCACCGATTCGTCCAATGTGGTAGTCCATTGATGAATCTTCCTGGCTCGCGAGTTTTTTCATCTTGTTGACCGATGCGACCTGGGCGCGAAAATCCTGTCTTCGGTGAACCAAAACAACCCGATCAGCGATTCCGTGCAGTTCAAGTGCCCAGTCCAAAGCAGAATCCCCGCCGCCTAATATTGCAATTTTTTTACCGCGGAATTTTTCTTTATTCTCTACGCGGTAATGCAAGTTGATCCCTTCGTATTTGGCTGCACCGGGTGTTCGAAGAGGCCGCGCATCAAAAGCACCTAAACCGCCCGCAATGACGATGGAACCTGCATCGAACTCACTTCCAGCTGATGTTTTCACATCAAACCTTCCATCTTCGCGTTTTGCAACTTTCTGAACCTGTTGTCCGAGCATATACTGTGCTTCAAAGGGCGACGCCTGCTGTTTCAGTAGATCCACTAGTTCCTGGGCTCCGACCACAGGGTATCCTGGTATGTCATAGATGGGTTTGTCGCCATACAGTGTCGAACACTGTCCGCCTACCCGCGGCAGCGAGTCGATGATGTGACACTTGATCGCCAAGAGTCCTAACTCAAAGATTTGGAACAGACCGCAAGGTCCAGCTCCTACGATGATAGTTTCTGTTTTTGTCGCCATGAGATTCTCTGGTTCCGTTTACATTGCGCTAGAAAAGCTATTTATATGAAGCAATTTATATGGTCTAAAACTGTGGATGCTGCAACATTTCGGAGTCTGACGTGCACTGGCGGTGACAAAAACTTTGCCGGCTATGAAATGACCACGAATGTTGGTTTTGTTTCAAAAGCCGCGCACAAACGCGATTGGAAACGCCTAAAAAACTCATCTGCATAGCAAACAGCAGGTGTGAGCTCCACTGAGCAGTGAAGTGCGCGGTGAATCACCGCGCAACATTTCTTGTCGTTCAGCAATTGCCAGACGATGTTCAAGCGGATTGTTATCCGCCTTTTTCGGTATCCTTAAACCGTCCTTGAACCACCCGGTCGATCACAATTGCGCAAAACAAAATCGCAACTCCGGCCAAAATACCTTGTCCTTTTGCTGCATATTGCAATGCTACGAGCACATCATAGCCAAGACCTTTTGCATCAATCAAGGCAGCGATCACCACCAGTGACAGGCACATCATAATGGTCTGATTGACACCCTGCATGATGCTCGGTGTTGCCAGCGGTATTTCGATACCACGCAATATCTGCATATCAGTGGCACCGAACGCTCTGGCCGCTTCGACTACATCTTGGGGAACTTCTTTAAGGCCCAAGGTTGTCAAGCGAACAATTGGCGGCAATCCGAAAATCATCGAAGCGAGAATGCCCGGTGGCTTGCCTGTGCCGAAAAATGCAATAATGGGAATCAGGTACACGAACGATGGCATTGTCTGCATCAGATCCAGAACCGGTCTGGCAAAACTGTATGCGCGGCGGCTTCTGGCAAACCACACTCCCAGAGGAATGCCGATTGTAATGCACAGAAACGAAGCTGTGCCGAGAAGTGCTACAGTTGCCATGCTTTCTTGCCAATAACCTAAAACGGCAATGTATGCCAGCGAAGCTGCGGTAAAAATAGCGACTCTCGGTCCGGCAGTGCGATATGCGAAGACCAGTATCACGGCCATGACTACCGGCCACGGCGTGCCGATCAATAACGTTTCAATCCCATCGAGAATGATCCGGATACTACGCGATATTCCGAAGAATAAAAATGCGAAATTGCGCGATGCCCAATCAAAGATTCCATCGATCCAGCCAGCTAAGCCCAGATAGAATCTATTGTCGATCGGAAATTCGGCGATTATGTCTGGCGGATTGCCTGATGTAAAACGTATCAGTGTTACGATGTAAACAAAACTGACGATACATAGCCCCAAAAGCCCGGTCGTCCAATTGATTCCGGAGCGCATAGACGAATCCGTCCTCCACGTCGTATATAGCCTTTCGTAGGCAATATTGGCAGAAAACCCTTCAAACGCTTTAACCAGTGCCAGCAGTATGAGACCTGTAATTAGCAGCCTTGTCTTGCCGGACTGAGCTTGCTGTCCTTCAGCAAGCGCTTTGTCGCGAGCCGCAGCTAGACTGTCGGCTCGTTTCTGAAAGGATTCGGCTCCCTGTTCGTCTCCGCTTTCGGTTGCCTTGTCCACCCTTTCGATCATTCTTTCGTAATTGGTTTGCAAACGATCCGCTCGAGCGAACTTATCCGATCCCAAGTCACCCCACATTCCCTGGCCGATCATAACGATTACAACCAGTTCCAGCACAGAAAACACCCAAAACAGTCCCCAAAGACCGCGCGCGGTGGCCCATAACGGCCCAAAGACAGCTGCGCCTAAATTAAAAGTCCAGCAGTATCCGGAACTTGATTTTTGAATCCGCTTGAATTCTGCTGTGTAATACTCACCTTTTGTTCCGGTGAACTTGTGCACCGTTTCAGTGATGTCCACATCAGGAAAATGACTGGACGAACTTTGGCTTGCAGTCGCTTCCATTTAACGATCCTCCTGACGTTGAAATCTGCCTTGGACAATTCGGTCCAGCATCATGGCACAAAACAAGATGGCGAGACCGGCCAGAATTCCCTGGCCTTTGGCAACATATTGAAGTGCAATCAGCACCTCTTGGCCCAAACCCTTTGCACCGATCAGTGAAGCGATCACGACCATCGACAGACTCATCAAAATTGTCTGGTTCACACCCGTCATAATAGCCGGACGCGCCAGTGGCAGTTCTACTCCGGTGAGGACTTGTCTTGGCGTAGCGCCAAAAGCTGTTGCAGCTTCCTTGACCATTGGAGAAACCTGCCGCATGCCTAAAGCCGTCAGTCGAATAACCGGTGGCATGGCAAAGATAACTGTGGCAATAACCCCCGGTACGCGTCCTGTTCCGAAAAACGCAATAATCGGAATCAGATAAACAAATGGCGGTATTGTTTGCATCAAGTCCAATATCGGCCGTGCTGCAGCATAGGCGCGCTCACTTCTTGAAAACCAGATTCCCAGCGGAATGCCGATTACGATGCAAAATGCCGCCGCAGTTCCAACCATCACGATACTCACCATGCTGGCTTCCCACAATCCCATCATTCCGATGTAAAACAGTGCAGCAGCGGTGAATATTGCCACTCGAATGCTTGCCACGCGCCAGGCAACAAGCACAAGCAGCAAAGCCACGACCGGCCACGGAGCGTCGACTAGCGCAAGTTCAATCGCATCTAACACACTTTGGGTGGCGATAACGATCGCATCGAAGAAATGGACGCCCAAATCTGCGGTTCTGTCAAACCATCCGTCTAGCCAAAGTGAAGTGACTGTAAAGACTTCCGGATTGGCCGGAACGTCAGTCGTCCAGGCAACCGGAGACGATACAGTAAAGCGATAAAGCGAAATTGGAACCATCCCAATGAGCATAGCTGATGAGTAGGCAATTCGCTGCCAGCTGAAACCTGTAAGAATTTTTGAGTTTACCCGCCATGCACTGTACTGCAGTTCGTATAGCCGATTGGCATAACGTCCCTGAATGAAGCGTAACAAACCCAACAGAACCAAGCCAGCGAGCAGATAAATCGACCAAGTCGATCCAAGTGTTTCTGCTTCGAGCATTGATGCTTGGGCTGCTTCCTGGAGATTGTGCGCAATTTGAAGTGCCGACTCAATGTCATCACCTGCAGCGGCATCAATTGCCGCCTGTGATACCATTTCATCTGCGCGTTGCAGAAAACCTTCTGCTTCGGCTCTTTTTTCAGCACCCAGATCGCCCCAAATGCCTTTTCCGATTTGAACGATTGCAACCATTTCTGCAATCGTAAACAGCCAGAACATCGTCCATAAGCCGCGTGCGGCACACCAGATCGGGCCCAAAACGGCAGCAGCCATGTTCCATGGATTGACAGACTCACTTGAGTTTTGAATCTCCGTGAACGTCTCGACGTAATAATCGGCGTTGGAGCCTGAAAACTCGCGGATAGAGTCCGAGAGATCTATGTCAGGAATTTCTTGGAGAACATCAACCATCTATTTTCCCCCTTTTATGCCTTGCAGCAGTCGGTCTTTGGAGACCACGCCAACCACCTCCCCATTATCATCGGTCGTAACGATGGGCTGGGTGGTTGTCACCGCGATGTCTACAAGATGATCAAGGTCCACATCTTGTGACACTTTCGGTGACTGGCTCAAGTCTTCGCCGCTTGCCGGCACATAATCGTGCACCGGAACCTGAATGGTATGGGCAAATATGAGTTTCAGTTTCGATATGTTCTGAACAAAATCCCGAACATATTCGTCTGCCGGATTGGTGACAATATCTTCGGGTGTCCCGATTTGTACGATTCGTCCATCTTTCATGATAGCGATTCTGGTGCCCAGACGTATCGCCTCATCAAGGTCATGGGTGATAAACAAAGTTGTCTTGCCCAACTGTTCAGACAGTGCCATGAACTGGTCCTGCAACTGTCTGCGAATGAGCGGATCCAAGGCGCTAAACGGCTCATCCATCAATAGCACATCCGGATCACAAGCCAACGCACGAGCAAGTCCAACTCTTTGCTGCATGCCTCCAGACAACTCCCGGGGGAAGCGATCTTCAAACCCTTCGAGTCCCACAAGACCCAAAGCATGCTGGGATACATTCCACCTGCGGGCTTTTGATTCACCGCGTATTTCGAGCGGGTAACCCACGTTGTCTCGCACCGATCGGTGAGGCAGCAGCGCCATGTGCTGAAACACCATTCCAATTTTTTTCGCTCGTATTTCGCGCAATGCAGCCGCAGATAACTTCATTACGTCTTCACCGAGCAGCCAAATCTCTCCCGATGTGGGTTCAATCAATCGGTTGACATGGCGAACGAGTGTGGACTTTCCGCTTCCGGAAAGACCCATAATGCAGAAGATCTCGCCGCGGCGCACGTTAAAACTCACATCAGCGATACCAACTACCGCGCCATAGCGCTCGAGAATTTCTGTTTTTCCAAGCCCTTCAGACTCGATCGCTTCCATCGCTTCTGCGTCTCTGGAACCGAATATCTTCCAAGCACTTTTTAGTTCTATGACGACATCATCTTGCATATTGAAATCCGCTTTTATTTGTTAGATTCTTATGAAATCAAAGATAAAAAAAGGCGCAACGCTCAGTTTGCGTTGCGCCTTTTCAATTCATCAAACGATGAATCTTTGAATGTTAATTTGAAATCTCACGACATCAATTACTTCAGCCACTCATCAATCGTGTCACCGTTGGCATCAACCCATTCGCGTGCCAGATCAGGTGAAGATTTTCCATCGACAATTTTGGCATACACCATTTGTGCGACTTGCTCGGCCGACAGATCTACTTTGCGCAAAATTGAAGCTGCTTCAGGATGTGACTCTTCCAGAGATTTGGCATAGTGAATATGCAGCATCGCGACTTTCCACGCTACACCAGCAGAAGAATCTTCCAGCCAGTTCGGGTTATCAGTCGGTTGATGAATAACCCACTTTTCAGGATCATATTCAGGCTCTTCGAGCATTACGAGATCATACAACTGGAACATATGATGCGGTGTGTAGCAGAAAAATACGAACGGCTTTTCTTGCTGAACAGCGGCATCCAGATTCGACAATGCGAGTGTCTCATCCATCTCTTGCAAATCGAGTGTCTGGTCATATCCATAGCTTTTTGCCCGGATTTGTTCAATCTTGGTTGAAGCCCAACCAGCTGCACCGATCCAGATTTCGCCCTTGCCATCACCATTGGAGTCAAATGCATTTGCAATCTCAGGTTTGGAAAGATCGGTAATCGAATTTACACCCAGTGTATCGGCGGTGTGCTTTGTCACACACATTGCCTGAATTCCAGGTACGCCATTGGGATTCATGGCAACGGTGCCTTTATCCATGACATAAGTATCGTGGAGGTTTTGCTGATTTGGCAGCCACACTTCCGGATGTACATGCATATCGCCTTTATCCATCGCTTCAAACACGACTGCATTGTTTCCGTTTTGAATCTCTACCTCAAGTCCTAGATTGTCTTCCAGCACTACCTTGAGAATATACCCGGTGGCATCAACAGAAGGCCAATTGGGCACACCGATTACGATATCTGCTGCTTTTGCTGAACCTGCTACAAGCAGGAGCAGAGAAAACATCGCTGCGGTTAACTTTTTTGTAATTTTCATTTGTTACTCCCTAATTAGATAACAACATCTTTGATAATAGACAAACTGCGCACAGCACGCTTGCCTCTTACATTAATTGTAGCAGACAAAAAAATTATTTCTTTTTTTAATCCCCTGCTTGTTCAAATTTGAACACGAACCTTAGTTTGTTTCCAAATTAAATGATTCGTTTCGCAGTATATACACCTTTAAAAGACACTGCATACAATTTTTTAAAACTTTGCCTTGAGTAAATTTTTCACTGTGCAGCGGTGATCGCGGGAATTGGTGCAAAGTCTGAATAAAATTGTGCGTTGCATAAACCTAGACTAGCGATGCCAGAACCAAAGAATAATTTGTTGCGTTCTGCGCAACTTCTCACCGGTAAGGGACTAACTACTACTAAACGCTCATTACTTAGCCGAGCAAGTCGCCCCGCACAATGAAATGTGTTTTCAAGGCAATACAGGTTCAGAAAACCAGTCAAATTGTAGCGCCTCACCAAAAAGAGGTGTTTTCAAGTACTCTTGTTCAATTTTGAGTAATTCTTACGAACCTTGCATATCAATGCCATTTCACTTTTCACTTAAACGCTGCCTTCTCAGAGCCTGCGACAGGCAGTGAATACCACCTCCACCCAAGGTGAACATCGAAAGATCCAGTTCGGTCACATCAAATCCGATCGCGCGAAGTTTGCCAACCATATTGGCAGAGCCGCTCATCGCGAGAACCCTGTCATTGCCAAGTGCCACTAAATTCACACCGAGGTTCCTGGCTTCGGCATATTCGACATCGACGATTTGAAAGCCGCGGTCGCTAAGCTGTTTAATCAGCCATGGTTCAAGTGCATCTTTACACGCAAGAATCAATTTTTCGGCAAGCGGGACAATCAGGCCATCCATGTGCACAAAGTCTCTTGGAATCGGTGCGGTGATCGCCTCCCAGCCTTGCGCACGAACAAATTCGGCGACCTGTTCAGTGCCGGCTTTTTCTGATCGTTCACCACAGTAACCGAGCAACACCAATCCTGGTTCAAGAATGACAAAATCTCCACCTTCGAAATGACCGGCGCTCGCATATTGCCAAATCGGAATTTCGTTTTGCTGATAAAACCTGATTGCAGTGACGTAGTCCGCCCGGCGGCATTTAATCTGCATATGGCAAATCAGCGCTCCCCAAGGTGTCATCGCAGAGCTGTCGCGGGCAAAAAAGTTTCGGTGCAATACTTCGTCTGCATCGAGGAAGTGACAATTCACGCCGTTGGCTTTAAAAGCTTCGACCATTTCCGAATGCTGTCGCATCGCCACTATAGGGTCGAGTTTGTAGCCGGTTTGATGTGCATTTTCGATCGTGCGCTGAATCAGCGGGCCGGCCTCAACCCACCGGTAATACGTGGGCGTTCCCAAAAGCACATCGTTCAATTGTGCGTAGTCGTTATCAATTCCCCAATAATCGTGAACGAATTCAGTTGACACCGAAGATTTTGTTTCAGTTTTCATTGGTAAAGTCTCCCTGTATTCAAAACTGAATTTTGTTTGTCAAAATGTCAAGAAAATAAACCCTGAGCCGCGATTTGGGTTCTAAGTTTTTCACGGAACAAAATTGTATTGGAATTCACAGATAAATCTGCATAAATGATAGCGAATTGCACTTGAATATATTAAACATGCAGGCTTTGCGTCATTCGTCTGGAACCGTCTGGTAATATCCGTTTTTATGGACAACCGATATCGGCGTGTCATACAAGTCACTAAGATACTCACCGGTGAGCAGATCACACTTGTCGCCGACTTTGACGACACAGCCTTTTTTCAACAGTACAACGAGTGACACTTCAGGTGGAATTTCGTGAATGTGATGAGTCACCAAAACCAACTGTTTGCCTTTTTTCATCAAGGAGCGAATAACCCGCAGGTAATGAAACGTCGCATTCAAGTCAAGACTGCTGGTTGGCTCATCGAGAACAAGTGTCGAAGGGTCATGGACCAATGCGCGCGCCAGCAGAAACCTTCGCTGCTCCCCAGTTGAACATCGCCAGTATTGTGCATCGCGCAAATGACTGATTCCCAGTTCGTTTAAGATTTCATCGGCTCTGTCAAAACACTCGGCATGATAATTGTGGTGATCCCACACGCCAACGCTTGAATGGTAACCTGAAAGCACCACTTCAAGACCGGTAGCATATCCCAAATACCGATTTTGCAAATCCTGGGAAATAAAACCCAAGGTTCGACGCAAGTCCCACACGTTCCATGTTTCCCGACCCAATATACGTACATGTGAATCATCGCTTCGAACCGGATACAATTCACGCATAAGCACCTTTAACAGTGTTGTTTTTCCGGCACCGTTGGGTCCGAGCACAGCGATATTGCGTCCGGTCGGCAACTGCAAACAAAAGCGGTCGAGAATTTTCGAGCGTCCCCGATAAACCGTCGTATTGCGCATTTCGATTAAATGTTCCATATCTGTCAAGCGGATGTAATATCCTAAACAAACTCATACATTAGCATTTCGAGGCGGCATTGTATACGCTGAAAGTAAGCAGCATCGGTTCAAACTGATTTTCAAAGGCATTGCGTCGAAATTATCGACAGTTCCAGCGCGAACAAAACACCACTTCACATTTTTAAAAAAAACCAATTCCAGATAAGACGCTTATGGCGCTTCTAATTACCGACGAGTGCATAAACTGTGATGTTTGCGAGCCCGAGTGCCCGAACGACGCCATATACATGGGCAGTGAAATTTACGAAATCGACCCGGCACTGTGCACAGAATGCGTTGGGCATTTCGATACACAACAATGTGTTGAAGTGTGTCCCGTCGAGTGCATCATAGTGGACCCTGACAAACCAGAAACGCAAACGCAACTGCTCGAGAAGTATAAAGCGATTATCAACAACCGCGAAACCGGGTAACCGACCGCTTAGTGCTGGCAATTCTTACAGTAATACGTCGAGCGCTGCCCAATGACTATTCGATTGATCACACCACCGCACTTCGGGCACGGTTCGCCGCTTCGGTCGTAAACCGCAAGTTTCTGACTGAAGTATCCTGGCGACCCATCGGCATCGATAAAGTCCCGCAGCGTTGTCCCGCCGGCGAGCAACGCGTCATTCAGTGTCTGTTGAATAGCTGATACAAGGCTGTCGTATCGCCTACGCGATATCCGGTTGGCCGCACGCAGCGGATGAATACCTGCACGAAACAGTGCTTCTGATGCGTAGATATTGCCTACCCCAACTACAACCTTAGCGTCCATCACAAGATTTTTGATTGCAGTTTTTCGCTTTTTTGAGATTGTGTAGAGGTATTGACCTGTGAAACCGTCGCTTAGCGGTTCTGGCCCTAAATTTGCGAGTAAACGACATTTGTCAACTTCGCCATCGATCCAAAGCACGCATCCGAATCTGCGCGGATCGCGAAACCGCAGCACCCACCCGTCGTTCATTACAAAATCGACATGATCATGTGTTTTGAGTGCAGCGTTTGATTCTACCAATCGCAAAGTGCCAGACATGCCAAGGTGAATGAGAATGTGTCCGTTGCCAACACCGATCAGTATGTATTTTGCGCGCCGCCGGACATGTTCGATCGTTCGGTTTATTACTGATTTTTCGAGCGACTGCGGAACCGGCCATCTCAAGCGACGCTCGCGCACCGCCACTGCGATAATGGTTCTGCCAACAATTTGCGGACAAATACCTCGCACCGTTGTTTCCACTTCAGGCAGCTCAGGCATAAATTAAAATTTCAGTGGCTGCGTCAGTCCGCTCGGGACGACTTGTATTTATATTTGCGAGAAACTTAAACACCATGACCAAATACTGTGTGACAAATCAAACCAGCGGGCGAAAATTCGAGGTCCAGGAAAACGAAACCATACTCGATTCAATTCTCCGAGAAGGATACGCTGTTCCATACAGCTGCCGCAATGGCACCTGTGCCGCGTGCAAATCGAAACTTATCGATGGCAGCGTTACGCACGACAATTATGACACCGCAGCGTTATCAGACCAAGAGTTGGCGGACGGTTCAGTTCTTCTGTGTCGGGCACAGCCAACTCAAGATTGCGTCATTGAAGCAGATGAAATCGCTATTCTCACAAGTTTGAACATTGACAGACTGCCTTGTCGTGTCATTTCACTTGAGCAATTGGCGCATGATGTGATGCAGGTCAAATTACAGCTGCCGCGGCAGACGATTTTCAACTATATCCCAGGACAGTACATCGACATCTTGCTGCGCGATGGTACAAGACGCGGATTTTCAATTGCCGCGGCCGGTGGCCAAGAACAACTCGAACTGCACGTGCGACACGTGCCGGATGGGCGATTTACGACTCAGGTCTTCCGCTCGATGAAGATCAGAGATGTGCTGCGCTTCGAAGGGCCGCTTGGAACATTTTTTCTGCGCAAAGACTCTGACAGACCTATTATCCTGATTGCGGGCGGCACTGGATTTGCTCCGGTCAAAGCAATTTTAGAAGATGCATTTAGCGGTGACTTTGACCGTTGTGCACATTTATTCTGGGGGGTGCGCACCGAACGCGATCTGTATATGCGAGACCTTGTCGACTCGTGGTGTGAAAGAAGCGGTAAGAGTTTTCAGTTCACACCGGTATATTCTCACCAAAATGCTGACGACATAAGTCATGGTGAAGTCGGGTGGGTGCACGACTGCGTGCTTCGCCATTACCCTGACTTAAGTGAATTTGAGGTATATGCGAGCGGTCCGCCACCGATGATTGATGCTGTGCGTGTGTCGTTTACGCAGCGCGGTCTGCCGCCTGAACGGCTCTTTTACGACTCGTTCGAATTTTCGTCCGATACCCTTTACAGCTAAGAGCGCTGAAATAGTCCGCAAAACTTACCTGGAATTCGCAAACCTTGCGGCACAAAAACAGCCAAGGCGTATCAAGTCTCAGTGTTGGCGCTTGAATCGTCCGTTAGCAGAGCCGTGATTTTAGTTACCGTACTTTTGGACGACGATGCGTACCCTTGTTTTAGGACTTGAAACGCCTCGCCGGCTTTACCTTGTCTTTCCAAGACTTCACCGAGCTGCGCATAAACTTCGCGACCACCGGAATTCTTAACCGCCTGCTCAAGGTGACTTTGTGCCTTGCCCCAAAGACCAATTCTTGTCGCTAATTTGCCAGCTGACAAAAGAATGTTCGGATCGTTTGGATGGGCTGATACCCATTTTGCCGCGGTTTCATATAGACGATTGTTATCCAGTTTTCCTCCCAAAGCGCCATAGAAGTAGGCCAGTTTCGAGTTCCAGCGGCTGTTCAATGCGCGTCTGATCACTTTTTCAGCTTCCTGATGACGTTCAAAGTCAAGCAGCTTGCGCACATAGACTTTTGCAAATTTAGCATTTTGCTGATCCGCACTGGAAACCTGTTTCCATGTATTGAGAAGTTCGCTTGCACTCGTTGCGCGTTGAAGCTCACGCTGCTGCAACTTGTCTGCCAGCGACTTGAACTGCTTTGGCGAGTAGGCTTTGGACTTTTTAAGATGCGGCAACAGCTGTGTGAGTGAAGTCCAGTCTTCCGTAGCTTCGTAGGCTTCGGCCAGCATTCGAAAGGCCAGTGGGTTATTGGAAAGCTGAGAACACAGACTCTTTAAGTCCCTGATCGCAGTACTATAGTCTGCGCGCAGCATATCGAGGCGACAGGTAAATAGCGCCACTGCGTGGTGGTAATCACTGCCCAATGCCTTTGCCTGTTTCAAGTACGAGTCGCGCCGAGTCAAGTTGCCTGACTGCTGCGCCGCGTATGCTGCTGCCAGATGATTGGCTATCGGCTCGGGCAGGCTTTTGGCACAAGAAATGAATTGTTTTTCAGCCTTTGACCATTGTCCGAGCAGCAGGTTGGTAAAAGCTTTCGATGTTGTAATTAATTTTTTTTGTTTCTGGTATTTTCTGTACGACCGCCCGAGTCGTCGCGGAATGCGAAAAATACCGCGAATCAGTTCATATCCAAGAAAAATCACCATTAAGACAAGCAGTGTCGCTGCGACATAGATGACCAACGATGTTTCTACCTGCCACTGTCCCCAGCGCAGGTACACGTATCCAGTCTCATCGGTGATGTTGAAAGTTGCAACGGAAACCGCTGCAATCAGCACGATTAACAGCAACAGATAGCGCATCGATCAGCCATTCGCGTCTGAGCGGTTTAACACATCTTGCAGTTCGGTTAGCGCGCCAGACAGGTCGGGCAAGCGCAAAGCAACCGGAGTTTGTGCCAGCTCATTGACCTGATTGAGAAACTGTTTGACTTCGGCAGAAGATTGTCGAAAAGAGTCTGCAATAGTGCGTCGCACGTAGTCAAGATTATTTCGATATATGGTCTCATCATTTTGCAACGCTGCGATCTGTGCGGCAAACAATGCCAGTTTTATGTTTTGGGTCAAATGGGGAACAGCAGCCGGACTTATCGGCGGCAGCGACGTATCGTCAATTTTCTTTACTTCAACCAGAGATTTTAGATCCTGCCAGATTTCATTGAGCACCTTCTGACCAAAATAGTCTTGCGGGGGTTCCGGGGAAGTCTCACTCGGAACATCGCTGAGCGCTTGATCATTTTCAGTCATCATCAAGACATCGCGAGCAGGCAGTGTGTCAACGTGCTCTATGAGTGTGAAAATCCGGTCCGATATCGCCGCCAAATCCACTTGCTGTAAGTTTTCAATCTCCTTCAGTTCGTCTTTTACCATGGCGTGAGCATCCAACACACGAGGATCGCCGAGACGGTCGATTTGACTGTCAGCAACCTGCCAGGTCAGTTTCGCTGAATCTACGTCCGCAGACACCTTCAATCTCTCGACACCGGATACCAGCAAATAGACGATTTCTTCAATTTTCCATGCGTCGGTATCCGTTTCAGATTGGTTAATTTCAGCCCACAGTGACTCGACAGACTCGGTGAGTTTGCGATTCCAGTCGGCATCGGTGCGTTGCAAACTTTGGCGCAATTCATCTACGGCAGCGCCAATATTGTCGAGCTGAAGGTTACTTTGGTCTTGTGGAGCGGTTAGAAGATTGCGCAACTCTTGGTCCTGTTGCGCCAAGTTCTTGATCGATTCTTCAAAGCTGTTCGCTTCAATAATCTGCTCGGTAATCTGTGGGACATGTTGCATTTCAACACGCCAAGCGAGATAGACGCCTCCGCCGATGCTTGTCAACGCAAGCAAAAGTGCCAAAACCGCCCAACCTTTGCCGGACGAAGGTTTTTTGGTTTTTACTTTTGCTGGCGGCCGTTTTGGCGGCTGCGACTTCGGTGCGTTAGATTGTGATTCGCTCTGTGCCATGGTCCTTGAGCCTGATTTGATAATTCTTGCGCATTTTGTCTGTCATCCGTATTGCCTACTATTAGTGCTCGGTGCGTACATGTGAATCATTTTAAACGCTAAAGTGCTCCATTGCTTGAATTACCGCATCGTCAACGGGCTCGGCGGCCACTGCTATTGACGAAAATCCGCACTCATGTAAGAATCTGCCTATTCTTGCACTATATGCAATAACGCATGCGCGCTTTAATTGTTCAATCAGCCTGTCACCGAGCAGTGTCATCATATTCGACGCACCTGCAACACTACTGACAATAACATAGTGCACCGCTTCGTTTTCAATCCATTTTGCAGCTTCAGCAGTATCGGATTGAGGCAACTGGCGATGATAAACCATAAAGTGATCCACCTTTGGTGAGCCTCTTTTGATCAGTGCTTCGCACAAAACGGTTGAATTTTCGCCGCCTCCGTCGATAACAGCCATCTGCACACCATTTAAGTTCTCAAACCGAGAAGTATTCAACAACCCTTCGATGCCAAAACTCGACACCGGTTCGACGACTTCGGACACACCGAACGCGAAACGGATCTCCTGTGCAGTTTTTGGACCTACTGCCGCGCAAGTCAAGTGACCTGGCCACAAAATGTCATGTGACCGCATAAGTTCTTCAACAGCATGCACCGCGTTGCGACTGACGAATAAAACAATCGTCTCAAGATGATGGCGGTAATGCAGAAACTGTTCGATTCCAGAGGATTTTGCAGTAGAAACGATTTCTATAGTCGGAAAGACAACCGGATATGCTGCGCGTTTTTTGATTTCACTGACAAGGTAGGCGCAAAGATTCTTGGGGCGGGTAATCAGCACGCCCTTGCCTGCAAGTTTTGATATTGAATCTGCCTGAGTGTTACCCGAATTCACTTAGAATCTCCTTGGCTCCAAGACGTATCAGTTCACAAGCGAGTTCAGCGGCAAGTTTTTCCGCTTGCCCTTTGTGTCCTGTAATGTATGAGCGAACCACTTCAGTTCCATCTGGAGAACCCACCGAACCGCAGATTGTCAATTGACCGTTGTCTATTACTGCGTGGATGCCAATGGGCACGTGACAACTGCCGCCAAGTGTGCGGTTTACGCTTCTTTCTGATTCGACCGCAATACGGCTTTTTTCATGGTTCAATGGTGCAATCAACTCGTGAGTTAGCAAATCGTCGGATCGACATTCGATTCCAAGCGCTCCTTGCCCTGGTGAAGGAATGTGATTGTCACCGCGCAGAATCTCACTTATTCTGTCTTCGTATCCAAGGCGCGTCAAGCCTGCAACAGCAAGCAAAGTGGCTTCAAAATTGTTGGCATCCAATTTTTCAAGGCGGGTGGGCACGTTGCCCCGTAAATGCACTATCTGAAGGTCTGGACGCACGTTGAGCAGTTGACTGCGACGACGCAAAGAGCAGGTGCCGACTTTCGAATTTTGTGGCAATGCGCTGACGCGGTCATATTGATTGGATACGAACGCGTCATACGGGTTGGCACGTTTGAGGATTACCGGGATAGCAAACTGTGAATCGATGGTAACACTAACATCTTTCATCGAGTGCACTGCGATATCGATACGACGTTTGGCAAGTGCGTATTCGAGCTCTTTAATGAACAGTCCTTTGCCGCCAAATTTAGAAAGCGAGACATTCTGTCGACGATCCGCTTCGGTGGATATTGGAACGATTTGGATTTGTAATGACGAATCGAATTTCGTCAATCGACGTTCTA
Organism: Arenicellales bacterium; assembly: GCA_965214785.1. GTDB lineage: Bacteria > Pseudomonadota > Gammaproteobacteria > Arenicellales > JAJDZL01 > JAJDZL01. Next base: position 1,350,301 of record OZ243975.1, read on the forward strand.
CGTACCGTGCCTGCCAAACGGCAAGTTCGCTTGTACGAGTTCCAATGCGGATCAAATTGTGCATGAATTACACAAAAGCGGTAATGAAGGTCTTTTTACTCAGACGGCGTAGCAAATGATGGGGTTGCAATTCATTTTAATGCAATACAAGCGTCTCGTTCACCGAATCAATCGATAAATTCCAGCTGTTTTATTATTGGAGTCAAAGGTTCATTTTAAGCCCCTTTGGATTCATAATCACAGAACGAGATGAAAATTACCTAGGTGTTACGAGTGTATGGCGCAATATAGTGTTAACATTGTCGTTAAACAGCAAACAACACGCGCAGCGTCTGATAACCATTTGGCCTCAGATTTCACATAATATTTCCTGCCAACAATTTAGTCGTATTTTTGCTAGCGATGAATCTAGTGTCATGTCAAGTATCCAATGTCGGATAAAGACGCTTTAATTTGATTCTCGCATCTTCTGTCGTGAACTGCCAGTTCACCGCAGAGTCCAGCGCGTTTCTTTCCAACTGCCATGCCGCAACCTCCCGTGTCATTAAATCCATTGAATCGATCCGTCGATTCAAACACTGCCGAACCATTACGCTGATTTCCGCTTCCGCTACATTCAACCAACTACCGTGCTTCGGTGTATAGACAAATTCAAACCGATCCCAAAGCGCCTTGGCCCGGTGCGGATCATACGCCTCATATAACGCCCCAGGACGGTGAGTGTTCAAATTATCCATCACCAGTGTGATCTTTTTCGCCTCAGGATACCCCTTAGAAATATCATCTAAAAATTCGGCAAAATCCACCTTAGAACGACGCTTCGTCACTTTCGTCATCCGCTTGCCCGCCAAAGGCTCGGTCGCCATGAAAATATTACATACCCCCATGCGTCGATACTCATAATCCTCTTGCCTTAACTTTCCCGGTATTGCCGGAATCGGTGCACGAGTCTCGCCAATCAACTGCCGAGGCGTCTCATCCATGCATACTACTGGGTAATCTACATGATACGGGCGGCGATAAATATCCAGCACCTGTTCCATCGCAGCGATGAAATCCACGTTTCCTTTTGGAGGAATCACCCATTCAAGACGTCTCCACGGTTTAATTTCGTTTTTTTTAGTACCTGACGCACCGTCTCGTGCGACACACTGTCAATGTAATTGAGCTCCACCGCCCGGTCCGCCAACAACCGCAGCGACCATTGGGAATATCCAGCAGGTGGTTCAGAGCAACTCAACGCAACCAGGTGAGCTTCGAAATCACCATCAGCCTTTATTTCGTAATACTCCCGTCTGCCTTGACGTCCGCCAAGCGCAATGTCAAAACCTTCCTCCACAAAGCGTCGCTTGACTCGGTCCACCTTGCGTTGACTGATCTGCAATACTGCGGCAATCGTCTCGCCAGTATTGCGCTTGTCGTTGAACTGCCCTTCGTCGCAATTCAGAAGAATCAGAGCGTTGACCACTTTTTGGGACGTATGGGAGCCTTTGCGCGTGATTTCAATTAACTCGTCGCGTTCGGTTTTCTCCAGCGTAACTACATACCGTTTCATTTGTCATATCCTCATCGAAATAATATACCACCAATGAGGATGGATTATATTCTATACGACAGAACATCCTTGACATGACACTAGTCTTTTTACCAAAACAATTGGTTGAACAGACTTGATCCACAAGAGCGACCACACATTTTACAATCGAATAGACGCTGAAACTGTTAATGAGGTTATCTGCTACTCGGACCCTATAGAAGTAACCAGTCCCGGTGCGATGCAAAACTCAATGACAGTGGAAAAATTGATAGCCGGTCACAGATCGCCTCGAAATATTTTAATTGTCGATATTTTGAAAGACTACGGATACGTTGAAGCAAGGGGCATGGGTGTGCGTACAAAAGTGATGCCTCTGATGGAAATCGAGAATCGAAGCAAACCGGTGTTCGAAGCAACTGACGATCACCTAAAAACAATTCTTTATCGCAAATCCAAGCAGTGAAATGATGGTGATTCCGGTCTGTTGATTTGTGAGGTGCAAATTTGCCGCGGAATTCCATCGGTTTATAAAAAGCTAACCACCAAAGTTTCTGATTAAACGTTTGCCGCGAACAGTTCTTTCGCTTCTTGAGTCAAGTCGGAAATACCTAAGCGCTCATGAACAAGTGTCTGATCGAAAATTGCATCCTCATCATCATGCTCTGAATTCATACCGTTGTCAGCTGTTCGCACGAGGCGCTTGAAAATTAATTTTCGGACAAGTCCAGACACGGATGTCTAATGTTGTCTATCCAGCATAGGGTAAAAAATCGGGCATTCGCCCTTCAGTCTAATAAGTGGCAAATATCTATGAAGATATCGGTTTTTCGTCTTTGTTGCATATTCGCACCACCGAAAAGACCAAATCAACAACTTGATCAAGACTTAAATAGTCCCTCCTTCGCCAAAGGTATAATCGTATAGAACACGCAAACACAATGAAAGATTCTCAAAACAAACTGTGGGGCGGGCGATTTACCAGCTCAACTGCGAACGAAGTGGAACAATTCACATCGTCAGTCTCACATGACAAAAGACTCTACCGATACGATATTGCAGGGTCGATTGCCCACGCGCGCATGCTAAAAAAGATTGGCGTATTAAGCGACGAGGAATTCAAAGCCATCTCCAACGGCCTCGATGCCATTTTAAGCCAGATAGAATCCAATTCGTTTGATTGGTCAGACGAACTTGAAGATGTTCATATGAATATCGAACACAGGCTGACAGCAGCAATCGGCGAAGCCGGTAAAAAACTTCATACCGCCCGTTCCCGAAACGATCAAGTAGCAACTGACTTGCGACTCTACGCGAAAGACGCAATTGATTTGATTGTCAGTGAAATTCTTGCATTGCAGCATACTCTGCTCGACATAGCACAACAGCACGCAGCGACCATTATGCCCGGATACACCCACCTGCAAACCGCACAACCGGTTACCTTCGGACATCATGTACTCGCGTGGTTCGAGATGCTCGATCGTGATCGAAACCGGTTTGATGACGCACGCAAGAGAGTCAATCAATCTCCGTTGGGGTGCGCAGCACTCGCTGGGACTACCTTTGCGGTCGACCGGGATATGACCGCCGCTGAACTGGGTTTTGACGGCATCTGCAAAAACTCACTGGATGCGGTTTCTGATCGGGATTTTGCGATCGAAATCGCTGCTCATGCGGCAATTGCAATGATCCACTTTTCACGCATTGCAGAAGAACTGGTGCTTTGGGCCTCTGACGGTTTTAAGTTTATTGAAATCTCAGATCAGTACACGACCGGCTCTAGCATAATGCCACAGAAGAAAAATCCCGATGTTGCCGAACTCGTACGCGGTAAAAGCGCACGCGTCGCAGGCCAATTGCAAGCGTTGCTGATGTTAATGAAATCTCAGCCACTGGCCTACAACAGAGACAATCAGGAAGACAAGCAAGCCTTGTTTGACACGCTCGACACTGTAACTGCAAGCATCAAAATCATGCACGGGATGATTAGCAATATTCAGCCCGATGCCAAGCGCATGCGACAAGCTGCATCTGATGGATTCGCTACAGCCACTGATCTTGCCGATTACCTGACTGTCTGCAATGTGCCTTTTCGCGATGCACACAGAATTGTCGGCCAAGTGGTGCGTTATTGCATTGACAACAAACTGAGTCTGGAATCTCTCACACTAGATCAGCTGAAGTCGTTTTGCCCCGAGCTTGACGAAAAAGTTCTTGACATATTAACTCCTGAATCATCGGTTGCAGCGCGCAACCACGTCGGCGGAACTGCACCAGAACGTGTACGGCTTGCTGTCGCCGAAGGCAGATCTCGCTTGACTGATGACAACTAGCAACAATTTCGATTATGAACATTAAACCGGTTTTGATATCTATGGCTATCGTCATGGTGTTCGTTATGACGAGTGCTGTGTCTTGTGGAAAGAAAGGTCCGCTTAGTCACGAGCAGACAGTGGAAACAATACCAATGGTGTCTGTCACAGAAACTTTCCCCTCTTAGTTTCAATGACTCCTTTTGGTTACCGAGGCGCTCGCCTGTTCGCAGAGGATGTGCCTGTCGCTTCAATTGCTGACGCACTCGGCACGCCTTGTTACGTGTATTCTCGCACTGCGCTTGAACAAAACTTTTTAGCAATCAAAAACGGGTTCGCCGACAGACAATCATCTGTTTTTTACTCAGTCAAAGCCAATTCCAATCTTGCAGTCATTGCATTGATGGCGAATCTGGGTTCTGGCTTCGATATCGTATCTGGCGGAGAACTCCAGCGCGTCATGCGCGCCGGTGGCAACCCTGAAAAAACCATTTTCTCCGGTGTTGGGAAGTCTGAGGAAGAAATCCGTTTTGCCCTGCGAAGCGGTATTTTCTCGCTGAACCTTGAATCCGAAGCAGAACTGGACCGAATCTGCGCTATCGCCACCGAACTTGGAGTTAGAGCACCGATCAGCGTACGCGTCAATCCGGATATCGATGCTAAAACGCATCCACATATTTCCACCGGTATGCGCGAAGCGAAATTCGGTGTCCCGATCGACCAGGCGAGAAAACTCTATGCAAGGGCACAGGGAATTGACTGTCTTAGAGTCGTCGGAATTGCCATGCATATCGGATCGCAAATTACGACAATCAAACCAATTGTTGCAGCACTGGAAATTCTACTGGATTTCACCGAGGAACTAACAGATGCAGGAATCGATATTCAGCATTTGGATCTCGGCGGGGGTCTCGGCGTGAGATATCGCGACGAGACAGTCCCGAGCGTTCAACAGTACTGTGATGGCATTGCTGAAGTTTTGGATCGACGAAACAGCAAAATCAAAGTTTCGGTCGAACCGGGTCGGTCAATCACCGCAAATGCCGGTATTCTGCTTTGCCGGGTAGAATTCATCAAGCACGGCGATAACAGAAATTTTGCTGTTGTCGACGGTGCGATGAATGACCTGATCCGTCCTGTTTTATACGACGCATGGATGAACATCATACCCGCGGTGCAAAATGCTGACTCGGCTGAAAAACTGTATGATGTCGTCGGACCGGTTTGCGAGTCAGGTGATTATTTTGGCAAAAATCGAAAACTGAAGATCAACGCAGGAGACCTTCTCGCGGTTTGCGGTGCCGGGGCCTATGGTGCAGTGATGGCATCGAACTACAATTCAAGACCAAGACCAGCGGAAGTGATGGTTTACGGCAGCCAGTTTGAAACCGTTCGCAAACGCGAAAGCATAGATGACCTGTTCGCGCTTGAGTCTATACCGCAGGCAATTAGGAACGCCTGAACAGTAAACAGGCGTGCGAATAGTTATCCGGCTCAATCAAACTCGCGGGCCATCGCATAGAATTGTTCATTGGGTTCGATTGACAAGGCGTTTGCCAATCGGTTACTGAGCCCAAACAGTGCGGTGATCGAAGCAACATCCCAGATATCTTCATCAGAAAAACCTGCATCTCGCATGACTTCGTAGTCACTGTCGTCGACTGCCCACGATTCGTTGCACACCTTGATGGCAAAGTCCAGCATCGTCTTTTGCCTGGGGGTTATGTCAGCTTTTCGATAGTTACTGGCAATTTGATCAGCAATCAGCGGGTGTTTGTGCCGTATTCGCAATATCGCCCCGTGCGCAACAATGCAGTACAGACAGCTGTTCTCAGCAGACGTGGCAACGACGATCATCTCGCGTTCGGCTTTGGTCAATCCGCTGGGTTTTTCCATCAAGGCATTGTGATAAGCAAAAAATGCGCGAAATTCCTCTGGTCTATGGGACAAAGCAACAAACACGTTGGGAATAAAGCCGGCGCGCTCTTGCACATCCGCAATGGTTTGTTGAATATCCTCTGGAAGAGTATCAAAATCCGGTATCGGAAACCGGCTGGCTGATGGGGTTTTCATGATATTGTGACCTGCTAAAGATTGACTGTTGTGGTGAGTTAACTTCGCATCAACCGCCCTTGCGGGTCAACCAATGCCTCTGTGACGAGGTGTGCAGTTTTAGGTTGACCAATAATTTCAATGCTATATTCGCTGCCTTGCAGTTTAGCCGGCGGTACGTATCCGAGCGCGATACTCTTGTCCACAGTGTGCCCGTAAGCTCCAGAGGTGACAATTCCGATGACCTCTCCATTGCAGATTATCGGCTCACCACCGACCGCATCGACCTCGTCTGCCTCAACCGTGAAATACGTCAAGTGCCACTTTGGCGTTTCAGTCGAGGCAGTTGTCAATGCATCTCGACCGATAAACTCCCCCTTGTCCAGCTTGACGAACCGTTCCAGGCGCGATTCATACGGATTGTATTCGGTTGTGTATTCTCTTCCCCAGCTGCCAAAACACTTTTCCAGCCGCAGCGACAGCAAAGCGCGTGACCCAACCAGTGTCATTCCATATTCTTGTCCTGCGTTCATCGCCATTTGAAGAACTTCTATCTGATGCTCAGCTGGAAAATAAATTTCATAACCAAGTTCTCCGGTAAACGCAACGCGCAGCACCCATGCTGTTGCAGGCCCGATACGCATGTCACGTACCGCCATAAATCGCTGAGCGGCTGCTGAAAAATCTTCGCCTGTCAGGCGTTCCATCACTAGTCTTGATTTGGGACCCGAAATTGACATGCCAACCAACTCGTCGGTCATCGAGGTAATATCGACTCCCCCGCCTGGTAGCATATGTTTCTTGAACCAGCGCCAGTGGTTGTTTTCCGCCGGTCCGCCACCGATCAGTAAAAACTCATCATCGTGCAAACGGGCTACCGTAAAATCCGCAACGACACCGCCTTTTTCATGGACCATCGGTATCAATGCCATTTTACGGTTGGACGGCAATGTATTGGTGGTCATGTGATCTAGCCACTCATAAGCACGCGGTCCTTTAATAAGGAACTTTGCATAAGCAGAGGTGTCAAGCAAGCCCACCGCCGATCGGGCGGTTTTGCACTCTTGGGCTACTGGACCGAACGACTCGGTTCGTCTAAATGAGTAGTTCTCCGCCCTTTCCATTCCAGCTGGTGCAAACCACATGGGAACCTCCCAGCCAAACTGGGCGCCAAAGACAGCGCCATTTTCCTGTTGCAAGTCGTAAGCCGCACGTTTTCGAATCGGCCGCCCTGCTGTTCGCTCTTCATATGGAAAAAAGATTCGAAATCTCGATTGGTAGTTATCAGCTGTCGACGCCAGTAGATAGTCCGAGGTTACCCAGTCACCAAATCTGGCGACATCAATCGCCCATAGGTCAATACTTGGTTGTCCGTCAAGAATCCATTCAGCCATCGCCAATCCTAGACCACCACCAACACTAAAGCCAGGAATCAATCCGCCAATGATGTAGTAATTACGAAGATGTGGGACTTCTCCAACCAACGGATTAATGTCTGGCGTCCAAATCATCGGTCCGTTGACGATGCGTTTGATTCCGGCAGTTTCCAAACACGGCATCCTGTGCATTGCACGTGCAACGTTGTCCATAATCCTGTCCAGATCGTTTGGCAGAAGTTCGTGTCCAAAGTCCAGCGGTGTTCCATCAACCGCCCAGTGTTTTCCATCGCGCTCGTATGCACCGACAAGCAATCCCTTGCCTTCCTGGCGCATGTAGTATTCGCCATCGTTATCATGAATTAATGGAAACTCACGCCCCAGCGCTTCGATTTCGGCGATATTGTCAGTGACAAAATACTGATGTTCCATGGGATGTATCGGCAGATTCAAACCTGCAAGTTTCCCAACTTCCCGACCCCAAAGACCGGCGCAGTTGACAACAGTCTGCGCGTGAATCTTGCCCTGCGGTGTTTCGACAATCCAGCTTCCATCTGCTTGCGCAGTTGTTGCTGTAACCGGACAGTGACGGTGAATTGAAGCGCCTCGGTTTCTGGCACCAGCGGCAAACGCCTGGGCAACTCCGCTTGGATCGATGTGAGCCTCATTGGGTTCATACATGGCACTGTACACACCATCGAGGTTGATCAGCGGATTCAATTCATGGACATCGTCAAGTGAAATACGATCGAATTCAAGGCCAAGATACTTGGCTTTCGACGCCTGAATTTGAATTTGGTCGTGACGTTCCTGCGTTGTCGCAAGATAGATGCCGCCCACCGGGTGAATTCCGCAAGATTGGCCGGTTTCCTCTTCGAGTTGCGGGTACAGCTTGATGGTATAAAAATGCAGTTTCGAAATATTGGCATTGTCCTGGAGTACATGCGTATTTCCAGCGGCATGCCAGGTTGAACCGGACGTCAATTCGGAGCGTTCCAGTAAAACAACATCGGTACAACCCCGTTTGGTTAAGTGATAGGCCACGCTGCATCCGGCAACACCGCCGCCAATAATTACGACTTGAGCAGTCTTTTGCACGGTTACTTATCTCCTCGGTATGATGGTACTTGAAATGGTTCGTATTAATCCCGCGGTCTTTTTTTTGCCTGATCGATATAGCAATCGATCTCCTCGATGACTTCGGGTTCTACATTCGGTGGCTGGTACTGTTCAAGCAGGCGCTGGTAAATATGATGCGCGCGGCCGGTGGCATCAACGGCTCCGTCTTCATACCAGGTTTCGAAATTTCTCCAGTCCGAAACGATTGGATTGTAGAACTCTGTCGAATAGCGCTTCATTGTAGATGCCGCAGCAAAAAAGTGTCCGCCCGGTCCAACTTCCCGCATCGCTTCGATGCCCAGAGACTCTTCATTGATTTCAACAGGCTTGAGCACTTCCATCATTCCCTGTAGCATTTCGGCATCGATAATAAATTTTTCAAACGATGCGCAAAGCCCGCCCTCAAGCCAGCCAAGTGCATGATGAATCAAATTGGCATGTCCCATCACTGAAGCCCAAATTGCCATTTGCGATTCATACACAGCTTGCGCATCAGGCGCGTTGGACGCATTGACGTTTGATGAACGATACGGCAATCCGTAACGGCGGGCAAACTGACCACCCATCAAGGTAGCCTTGACATATTCGGGCGTTCCGAACGCCGGTGAGCCGGTTTTCATATCGACATTAGAGGTAAATCCGCCATACATGACCGGAGCGCCGGGATTGACGATCTGCGCAAATGCAACCCCTGCCAAAGCCTCGGCGTTTTGCTGCGTGACAGCGCCCGCAAGCGTGATCGGTGCCATAGCACCGGCGAGTGTAAACGGCGTAATAATCACAACCTGGTTCATACGCGCCAGTTCAATTATTCCCCATAGCATCGGGACATCGAACTGAAGCGGAGAGTTTACATTGATGATGGTAAACAAACTAGGCTGTTCAGCGAACTGTTCACGGCTAAGGCGACGTGCAATTCGAGTTATTTCAATGGTATCCAAAACCCGGTCGCGGCCCAAGGCGTAGCAGCGAAAAATTTTGTCTGTTAGAGTGACATTTGCCCTGGCGGTATCGAGATGGCGAGTTTTAGGGTTTAATTCAAGCGGCTCGACTGGATGACCGGATATGGCATGTGCCACATTCACAGTATGTGCAAGGCGAATGAAATTCGAGTAATCCTCAAAATTTCCAGAGCGTCTACCGCGTACGATATCGCTGACATTCGGTGGACCTGCAACAGTCGAGAAAGCTAGCCACTTGTCACCGATTTGCAAACTGCGGTCAGGATTTCTTGCATGAACGGTAAATTGGCTAGGGGCTCGGCTGACCGCTTCTAAAATCAGGTTTCTGTCAAAACGCACTCGTGTTCCGTCAGGTTCGACATCTGCGCCTGCCTGTTTTAGAATTTCGCGCGCTTGAGGCAAAAGAAAATTAATCCCGATGGTTTCCAATACTTCCAGCGATGCATTGTGAATACTTTCCACTTCATCTGCCGAGAGTATTTCCAAGGGACGATAAGGCGTGCGAACCTGCCCGAACGGCAGTTGCGCAATGCGTGCATCAGCCGGTGACGGGCGGCGAGTGCGTTTTTGTTTTCTGGCTCGGTCTGCCATGAATCAAGCTTCTATGTGGAATTGGCTGTACAACGTGTTCGCCAGGCGTTCGCGATCTTGATGACTCAGATTTTGGATAAAAACCCGTTTGCAGTGAGCGTGCAGAAACGTTTTGTGAATGAAATTTATTGGGCGGATTATAGGTTTATTGGATAGCGAAAATTAACGAGTTCGCTGGCGTTACGGGTGCAGGTATCCAATAATTGGCGATGTGCCTTGTAATATTTAGCGCGAGTTAAACAAATCGTTTCCCGACCCACTTTTCTCAGTGTTGCCGTTTACATTCACTGATTGTGAATTTCGCTTTAAATATGTTAGATAAACTCTGTTGAACTGTGCTGAGTTTCTCAATTTAATTTCAACAATATTTCCAAAGATTACCATGAGTGAACAAGTCGTAGGAAACCGCATTGACCTTGGCTATACAAAACCGAAGGTCTGGCGTCGCGTTCAGTTGCCAATGTACGTTTCGTTAGCCACACTGCATGATGTCTTTCAAGTTGCGTTTGACTAGTATGGAAGCCAAATGGCTGGTTTCAAAATTGGCACAGAATTCTATGTGGCGTCATTTGGTTGGGATATTACGATCCCAACGAGCCCAATGCAATTGAATTGAGTCTGCCGGATGTGACAAAAAAAGAACCAAGAGAATTCGTTGCATATATGATTTTGAGGATAGTTGGGAACACTGGATAAATTTCGGAAAACCCGAGTTTATCAACACCGCGATGAAAGCGCCGAAACTTCTTGGTGGCACACGAAACGCACCACTTGAGGATTCCGGAGGAATGTGGGTCTACGATGAGTATGTTGATTTGCTAAGTGACCCTGAGGAACTGAAAAATTATGAACTTGATGAATCCGACCCAGTATCGTGGATGATAGAAAGGAAGTTCGATCCCGAAGCATTCGACCTAGTGCAAATGAATAAGGACTTGGAGAAAGTGACCTTGCGTGAACCATGGGTGCCAAGCGACGATGATCAATATGATGATTGAGACTGAATATTTGCAACTGAAATTTCGAATTTCAAAAGTTCAAACTTAGTGGTTTCATGACACAGTAATTTCAGTAAAATTAGCAATTGAAATTGATTGTTCGCATATTAGCGTTGCAAGTATAGACGAGTGATAGCACGGGTTGAGACCCGTGATTCAAATAACTAAGGGTTTGATTGCAAGGAGAAAAAGAAATGAAAAAACTTATAAATGTATTTTTGAAAGGGGGGGGGGTAGTCCTCCTTGGCCTTGCCGGTGAAGCAATAGCTCAGAACAATTGCGCTCAGAGTGCAGAGAATCTGGCATTATTTAAGCCTTTCATCTGTGACGTGAGTCTGCCGGCAGGCGGAGAAACCCAGACATTGACGTGGCGGTTGACTTTCACTGAACCGGTGGGCGGCGTCAGTTGGAACGATTTTTTAATAGAGGAGACGAACGAATTTGTCACGGGTCTGCCCGACGGCACCCCTGCCCGCAGGTACGGCCTGGGAACAGTTTGGTTAGACTCCAATAAGATCAGCAGCACGGTGTATGACATCTCTATGAGGTGGGACTGTACGGCCTCCGACAATGACTGCTCACACAACGAGGATTTCGAACCGACGTATCAACAAGGCGCCAGAAATGATCGCTATGAAGGCGACGTGTCGCTGGAATTGGCGTCCGATGCCGAATTTATTGAAATGCAAACGCCAGCTTCGCCCGCTACTCATCCCCACGCAGACACAACGACCACGGTTACTGTGTATTAAACTAATCGCCGGTTGTTTCATGGTTCCGGGCGGGAGCTGGTACGCGCGCGTACTAACATTGAAATGCCGTATTGTCGGCCTGGACTAGAAAAAAGAAAGTTTCGCTACCAGCGCCACAATCGCGCTCGCTGCCAAGCCGGATCCAAATGGCTTGTGAGTGCGGTGCGGGTAAATGCCCAGCATGATCACTGCGCCGCCCACTGTCAGGATAGGAACAGTTGGCCAGCCGAGCCGGGCACCGAGTGCCGCCATCATCTTTGCATCACCGAGTTTGATGCCACTTCGTGCGCGAAGTAGAATCTGCGAATCATGCAGCACTCTGAACGCCGCGTAACCAGCGAAACAGCCGATTAACGCCGATTCGAAGGTCACAAGCACTGCGTGAATATTCACCAGCAGTCCGGCAGCCACCAAAGGAAGGGTAAGACAGTCGGGCAGCCAATTGTACCGGTGATCAAGCGCGGCGAGAATTCCTGCAGGAATTGCGAATATGCAAAATAGCAACAGATAGTTCAGAGTCGACAAGTCAGTTAGCGCTTCAAGCAGGCGGTGTTACCCAAAGCAGCCTCAAGTACTAACTGAGTTATTTTGAGTTTTACCTGGTTTTGGTCCGCGCGCGTACCAAAACCAGGAACACATACGTTAACAGCGCCTGGCACCGTTTTCGCACCAACCATCACAGTCGCCGCCGCTGGTCAGACAGCACTGTGTGTAGACGTTAAGCGTGCGACTCTCACACGCCAGTGTCGACAGATTTAGGATGTAGTATGTTGCGGATTTTTGTTCAGTGCGGGCCGTTTGCCATGCTTTGTTTAATCAGTCAAATTTACGGGTTGACCCGAATTGGCAACCCCGCGAAAATGTTTTGCTTTTCGCTCCGCGCTACGCTCAAAGCAAAACATTTTCGAGTTAACCTATATAGACTAAAAATAACATTGAAGTAATGAAAGGATAAAACTACCATTTAACTTGGTTTAAATGGTACAGGGGGCGTTTATGCGTCCTTTTTTTGTGTTGATTATTAAATACCCGAGTTTCGAAGTTCAATTTTGCAATCGTTATCGACACGCAGTTGGCGCGGATTTCGAATATCAACATACCCCAAGCATTGGGGAAAACATTCTTTCGTTCATGAGTGCGTCCACGGCGAACCTCAATCGCTTTGCGAATTGAGTTTCCAACCGAACTTGACAGCAGCACAACCATTGACCTCGCAGTAAGCCGCGCTCTTTGCGGTGAAAAAGCGGTGAACTCCAATTCTTGCTGTGGTACACTGTCGGCCGACGAGCTTCCCAGTTTGTGGTCGAACAACTGTTTGTTGTGACTTGAATATTTCCGTATACTCAGTTCACATTGTTTTCTTGAACAAAATTCGTATCAGCAACAAAAAATCAGGGCAATGGATGTAAGTAAAGACCCGCTTTTACAGCCTTTCAAACTCAAACACTTGACTCTGCGCAATCGAATCATCAGCACGAGTCATGAACCGGCTTACTCCGAAGACTCGCTGCCCAAGCTGCGTTATCAGTTGTATCACGAGGAAAAAGCCAAAGGCGGCATCGCGTTGACTATGTTTGGCGGTTCCACCTTAGTTGACCGCGACTCACCACCGGCGTTTGGCAATCTATACGGCGGGTCTGATGAAATTGTGCCCTACTACAAGCAGTTGGCCCAATGCGTTCACAAACATGGCGCAGCATTGATGTGCCAAATTACACATCTTGGACGCCGCACCTCTCCGTACGTAAATGACTGGCTGCCAATTGTAGCGGCTTCCTGTGTTCGAGAACCCGCACACCGTGGTTTTCCAAAGGAACTGGAACACGAAGACATTCAACGCATCGCCAAGGCCTACGGTGCCGCCGCAAGACGCTGTCTTGACGGCGATCTCGATGGTATTGAAATCGAAGCCTACGGCCACCTTCTTGACGGATTCTGGTCGCCTCTGACCAATCGCCGCAGCGATGAATATGGCGGCACTTTGGACAACCGCTTGCGCTTTACACTGCAAGTGATGAACCAAATTCGAAATCAGGTCGGCCGCGACTTCATTGTAGGCATTCGTATGGTGATCGACGAAGATCTACGCGGAGGTCTTGAGTATGAAGAGGGTATGAAAATCGCCGAAATTCTAAGTGACACTGGGCACCTCGACTTTATCAACGTCATCAAAGGTCATGTAGACACGGACGAAGGGCTTTCTCACGTGATTCCCAATATGGGAACGCCTTCAGCACCACATTTGGAATTTACCGCATCTGTACGCTCAGCGTTGAAACTGCCGGTGTTTCACGCCGCCCGTATCTCAGATGTTGCAACCGCCCGCCACGCCATAGCCAGCGGCTGCGTGGACTTAATTGGCATGACGCGTGCACACATGGCAGACCCGCATATTGTGAACAAGATTCACCAGGGGCTGGAAGATCAAATCCGCCCATGCGTAGGAGCCGGCTACTGTATCGACCGAATATATGTTGGTCAAGAAGCACTTTGCATTCACAATCCTGCAACCGGCCGCGAGGAAACCATCGCTCACACAGTTACGCCTGCAAAGAAAGTGAAAAAAGTCGTAGTAGTCGGTGCCGGGCCTGCGGGACTTGAAGCTGCACGCGTTTGCGCCGAACGCGGTCACGATGTGATTTTGTTTGAAGCAGCAGATCAGCCAGGCGGGCAAGTCAACATCGCTGCACGCGTAGAAAGAAGAAGAGAAATCATGGGGATTGTCGAGTGGCGCTACGCGCAGCTGCAGCGTCTTGCAGTCGACTCAAGGTTCAACATCTATGCGGATGCAGACGATATTTTGCAGGAATCCGCTGACGTAGTCATCATAGCAACCGGAGGAACACCGAATTGTTCTTTCTTGCAATACGGAGAAAATCTGGCGACCACTACTTGGGACATACTAGGGGCGATGACCACACCGCATACCGACGTGCTGGTGTACGACGACAACGGTCAGCATCAGGCGATTTCGTGTGCGGAATTTATCGTGCACAAAGGATCAAAGGTGAAACTTGTTACACCAGATCGAGCCATCGCCCAAGAAGTCGGTGGGACAAATTACCCAGCGTATCTGAAGCTTTTTTACGAAAAACAAGTTGAGACAATCGTCAATCTGAGACTGATCGGAATTGAACAGCACACCGACGGCTTGGTGGCAGAATTCTTTAACGAATTCACACAATCGACCTGTCACATCAGTGCATCACAAATTGTTGTCGAACACGGCACCTTGCCTAATGACGAGATTTATTTTGCGCTCAAAGATGGCTCATCGAATCGGGGCATCACAAATATTGACGCACTGGTCAACCAAAAACCTCAGAATCAGATACTCAATGAACAAGGAACCTACCAGCTTTTTCGTGTAGGTGATGCGATTGCCTCTCGAAACATCCATTCTGCGGTCTATGATTCACTGAGACTTTGCCAGCATATTTAAATGTCTGCCAGACTACTCGATACCGTGATTATTGGCGGTGGCATTGCCGGTGCTTCGGTCGGTTGTTTTCTCACCGAATCTGGGGCGAAGACCGCACTTTTCGAAATGGAAAGTTCCCTCGCCTACCACACTACCGGAAGAAGCGCAGCGTTGCTGACACCGTTTTACGGACCAGACTCGATGCGGGCATTTGCAGCAATTGCATCCGATTTCTTTTACAACCCTCCTTTTGACGTCAGCAAACCACTGGTAACCCCCAAACATGTGCTGAGCATGGCGCGCCCGGACGACATCATGACAATCGAAAGACCGCCCGGCAGCCTTTGGTGGGATGAAAAAACACTATTGGATGAAGTGCCTTTCTTAAAATCGGGTTTATTTACCGGGACGGTGGTTGATACCGGTGTAGCTGCTATCGATGTGCATGAACTTCATTCGATGTATGTCCGCCAATTCAAAGCAAACAAAGGAGAAATTTTCCTCGATGCAAAGGTCAGCGAGATTCGCCAGACTCCATCGGGTATTTGGGAAATATGTGCAAACGGTGAAACATTTCAAACTCCGGTCATTGTCAATGCTGCTGGAGCCTGGGCAGATGAAATTGCCAGAACCGCTTCAATCCCCCCTGTCGGCCTGATACCCAAGCGAAGGACAGTTGTGGTACTCAACGACAGTCATTTTGACAATGTCGATTTTGACTTGATCCATTTCGTTATCGCTGAACCTGACTATCTTTACTTTCAGAATTTCGGCAGCGGAAAACTTATGATGTCCCCGATTGATCAAACTCCAAGTATGCCTTGTGATGCGCAACCCGACGAATTTGACATGGCAATTACAGTCGCCCGCTTTGAACAAATCACAACTTTGAAAGTCAGAAATATTGACCACTGCTGGGCAGGACTTCGCACGTTCAGTGCGGACTCAGATCCGGTGATCGGCTTCGAACCAGGTGCAGAAGGCTTTTTCTGGCTCGCAGGTCAAGGCGGTTACGGCATATTTTCATCGCCAGCAATCGGCCAGTATGCAGCATCTGTGATTGCGAACAATGCCCTGCCAAGTCGTTTTGCCAAATCCGGTTTTCCGTTTGACTCGCTGTCTCCTAAACGGTTTCGCCTATTTGAGACTTAAATCGATCAATCCGCCTGTTTTCGACTCATTTGAATCGAACATTCGCCTGCACTTTAAAGCGCATCGAGTGCCTGCCTTAGGTCATCGATCAATTCGTCAACATCCTCGATCCCAACGGACAGTCGTATCAGATTGACCGGCACTTCGCTGTTTGGCCCTTCAATTGATCGTCGATGTTCAATCAGACTTTCCACACCGCCGAGTGAAGTTGCGCGGATAAATACATTGACCAAAGACACAAACTTCATCGCAGGTTCCACCCCGCCGCAAATCTGTACTGACATCATGCCTCCAAATCCGTTTTTCATTTGCTTCTTTGCAACTTCGTAAGAGCTGTGGCTCGCAAGCCCTGGGTATAAGACTTTTTCAACCACCCGATGCGATTGGAGAAATTCTGCGATTTTCATCGCGTTTTCAGACGCTCGCTCATAGCGCAATGCCAGCGTTCTCATGCCTCTTAGCAATAACCATGCTTCGAACGAACCGAGAAGTCCGCCGGTGAGTTTACGCACCTCGTTGATTTCATTCCATTGAGGCGACAATTCCCGGGTGACCAGAACACCAGCATTCAAATCACTGTGTCCGTTGAGATACTTCGTCGCTGAATGAAATACGATGTCTGCACCAAGCGCAAGAGCTTGCGTGGTAACAGGCGGTGCTATTGTGCAATCTACCGCTAGGATTGCGCCTGCGGCATGCGCCTCATTGGCACTCCTTTGAATGTCGATCACGTCCCAGGATGGATTGATCGGTGATTCAATCCACACCAGTTTCGTCTTTCCCGGTTCGATGGCCTTTCCCAATGCATCGGGGTCCAGCGGATCAAACAGCGTCAGACCTATGTTTCTTTTTTTGGAAATTCTACGCAGCCAGTCGACCGTACCGTGATACATCACTCTCGGTGCCACAATATGCTCTTCGCTGTTGACTGTTTCGAAAACGCCAGCGATAGCAGCTAATCCGGAAGCGAAAAACATCGCGCCCATTCCACCTTCCATTTCGCATACTACTTTTTCCAGCTGACGATAAGTAGGGTTGCCATATCGACCATAAACAAAATCTCCAATAAGGTTAAGATCCCGATCGCGGGCAAACGTAACAGAGGGCTCAATTGGTGGCACCACGCCGCCTGTGTTCGGATCAATATAGTGGGCGGCTTGCGCCAACAGCGTTTTGTGATCAGTCATTTTTTCCTCGTTGGACTGTTGAATATCAAATCAGTGAGAACAAAACCACCTTTGGATAATCTCGATTAATTCCATGCGATGGTGAGCCTCAAATGTAGGTTGCGCCGTGCGAATCCATTCGATGCGATGCCAGCCCCAGCTCACTGCGATCGTGGCAACACCTGCATCTTTTCCGTAATCTATGTCACTGACAGTGTCTCCGATAAAACACCCCTGATCGGGACCGTGTTTGTTTTCAGCGAGAACCTGTCGTATCTTTGCAGTTTTTGTGCCAGGCATATCACCGCCGATAATATGCGCAAAATAATGTTCAAGTTGTGCATTTCGCAATACCTTGATCAACACCGGCTGCGATGTGGCTGATACGATGCCCAGTTTCGCGACTTGACTCAAGGATTTGATTACTTCATCGATTTGAGAAAAAACCCGGTACCGATGCGCTACCCGATATAGTTCCCGGTCAATTTCTGCTATGAAGGTTTGCGACAGCTCATCTTCGATTCCAGCCACCTGACAAATCTCAGGTATCGACATGCGTTTGATATTGCGCAGATGTTCTGGTTCAAACTGAACTTCGCGTCCCAGTACTCGTCCTGCGACGTTGACAGCATCGGAAAATAACCGGATCGAATCGACAACAACCCCGTCGAAGTCGAAAAGCACAGTTGCATTCATCACAGTTGAAGATCCGCTGATCTGTCAGACAATACGAACCTAATCGCGTCACCTGCGCAAACTTCAATCATCAGTTAATTGATGGGACGAGACCGTCACGGCTGTATAGGCACCGGCCCATGCTCCACGTTTCACGTACATTGGCGCTATCGCCTAGGATGATGTACGCAAACAGTCGCTCTTCAGTGCTACGGCAATCACTGAGTTTTTGTGCGGTCAGTGGTCTGTTGCCATCATCAAGAATTACAAAATCAGCTTCTTTTCCCTGTTGCAGACTGCCGACGTGGCGGTCGATGTGCAACGATCGGGCGGCCCCAAGTGTCGCCATATAAAACAACATGAATGCATTTGGGTGACTACCAACCGCTCGCGCTACTTTATAGAGTTCCTGCATTGTCTTGAGCATTGAAAAACTCGTGCCACCACCAATATCCGTCCCAAGAGACATTTTGATTGCGGCATTTGCGAGCCGGTCAGGATTGACCAATCCGCTGCCTAAAAACAGATTCGATGTTGGACACAACGCAGCGCCAGCGCCGCTGTCAGCCAAGCGCTCACATTCCAAGTCGCTTAAATGGACGCAGTGTGCGAAAACACAATGGTCGGTGACCAGACCGTATTTTTCATAAACACCAAGATAATCTGCACAATCCCGGTAGAGGTTGAGTGTCCACTTGATTTCAGCTTGTGTTTCTGACAGATGAGTGTGAAATACAATTTGCGGATAACGCTTCACCAGCTCACCGCAGCTGAGCATTTGCTGATGGGTTGATGTACCGGCAAATCTCAAGGTGATGGCATAATTCTGACGTCCCTTTCCGTGCCACTTGTCAATGAGATGTTCGGATTCGCTAATTCCGTAATCTTCGCCATCGCACAGCCGTTCGGGAGCATGACGATTCATCAACACTTTACCGACGCTCATGCGCATGCCTTTGTCGCAGGCAGCTTCAAAGAACTCTTCAACCGACTGCGAGTGAACGGTAGGAAATACCAACGCACTTGTGGTGCCGTTTGCAGTGAGTTCATCTAAGAACTCTTTGGCAACTGTACGCGCATAACCGGTGTCAGAAAACCGAAGCTCTTCGGGAAAAGTATACTTTTCAAGCCACTCGATAAGCCCAGGAGCCGGAGAACCGACAATTCGACTTTGCGCGTAGTGGATATGCGTATCGATAAAACCCGGACAGATCAGGCAGTGCGGATATTCCAAAACCGGCATCGACTGGCTTACCTGATCAATGCACCGGTCAGCGGGATTCACACTGACAATTCGCCCATTGCGAATAACCATCACAGCGTCTTGATGATAAAACCATGCATCCGAAGACCTCTGTGGGTCTTCGGTAAGAGAAAAAACCGGCCCGCGGACCGCAAACTCCTTCATTGGCTTCATTTCAGCTAAAAATAGATAGGGGGTACCGTCTGGTACAATACCCCCCTTTTTTTCAATCGAAGCGAATTGGTGTTAGTTTGGAATCACC
Organism: Arenicellales bacterium; assembly: GCA_965214785.1. Lineage (GTDB taxonomy): Bacteria > Pseudomonadota > Gammaproteobacteria > Arenicellales > JAJDZL01 > JAJDZL01. The sequence continues at coordinate 1,369,919 of OZ243975.1, forward strand.
CCGTCAACACCCATTACGAAGTAATTCATGCCAAGCATGTCGCCTTCACCGATTACTTCCCCTGCTCCGAGCACTTCATTGCCCTGCTGATCCATCATGGGACCTGTGAACGGGTGTAGCGTTCCGGCACGAATGCCTTCAACCGTAGCTTGAGCATCAGCGATCACATCTGCCGGAAGTGAAGACTCATTAAAAGGCGCCATTACGATCATGCCCGCTGTAATGCCGTCCCAAACATCTCCAGACGACCATGTGCCGTCCATCGCCGCCTGGGTTCGCGCGACATAATACGGACCCCAGTTGTTGACAATCGCAGTGAGGTGTGCGGTCGGTGCAAAAGCATGCATGTTAGAAGCTTGCCCGAACGCCATCGCACCGCGCTCTTCGGCAACCTGTAGCGGAGCCGGTGAATCAGTATGCTGGGTAATGATGTCAGCACCTTGATCAATTAGTGTTTTGGCTGCGTCACCTTCTTTACCTGGATCAAACCAGGTGCTGACCCAAACCACCTTGACTTTGGCATCCGGATTAACACTGCGCAAACCCATGGTGAATGAATTAATGCCGCGCACGACTTCGGGAATCGGAAATGATGCGATATAGCCGATGGTATTGGTTTTTGTCATTGCGCCGGCGATTCTTCCGATTACATAACGTCCTTCGTAGAATCGGGCATTGTAGGTTGCGACATTGTCGGATCGCTTGTACCCGGTTGAGTGCTCAAAATGCACGTCAGGAAATGTTTCGGCAACCTTAAGCGTTGGATTCATGAAACCAAACGAGGTCGTAAAAATCAGCTGGTGCCCATCAGCAGCAAGCTGACGAATCACTCGCTCGGCATCCTGACCTTCCGGAACATTTTCAACAATTGTTGTTTGTACTTTATCGCCGAATGCTTCTTCTACTTCAAGACGTCCGACGTTGTGCTGGTAAGTCCAACCGTGGTCACCGACCGGGCCAACATAGACAAACCCGACTTTAAAAGGATCTTGAGCAAAGGCACTGGCTGAAAACAGCAATGCCACCCCTGTAAGCAATGATAAATACCGAAATCCTCTCATTTTTTATTCTCCGTGTTTCAATGATTGACACTGAATTGAAATTCAATGCACTGATAAGTTTATTTCGATTGTATGTTAATGCATTTGTCTGGTTTGCGACTAAAATTTGACGACACCTGTACGGGTCGACTTCACTTGATAATTTATGAATAGAGTGCGTCGGCACATCTGACGGGATATCATTGACACAAACAACATTTGCTTTTTTGCAATCCAGGTCGGTTAGACGGCTATATAGACAAGGAGAAAGTCTATGGAATCTATGGACAAAATTCAGGATTGGGGAACTCCTTTTTTTCAAGGGGTCGTCAACTTAATGCAGGATTTTCTAAGTTACCTGCCGCAAATTTTCGGTGCTGCGCTGTTTCTGATCGCAGGCTGGATTGTTGCTCGGCTAGCCAGAGCACTTTGCATGCGGCTGCTCAAGGGGATTGGACGGTTTTCACTGCTTGTTCGCATAACCAGTGCTTCGGCAAAGCCGAATATCGGTGAAGGTACCGTAACTGTCGTTGGAAATATTGTTTTTTGGATCATCATCCTGTTTTTCCTGACTTTCGCCACCAACATTCTGGGAATGAGCATGTTTACTGACTGGCTCAGTGAACTAGTCACTCATTTGCCGAATATTATTTCCGGCGTTCTCATCATATGCGTTGGCATCATATTCGGCAATCTGGCCAATCAGGCTGCGATGTCAGCCGCACTGAACGTCACTGCATCACAACGTGTTGCGATGGCTCGCGGCGCACAGTTTTTTATCACCATCATGCTGGTATTGATCGGTGTTGACCAGATTGGTGTTGACATCACCGCCATTATCATTGTCATTTCGGTCGTTGTCGGTGCACTGCTCACAGGTCTTGCAATTGCATTCGGCACCGGCGCACGCGCTTTGGTCAGCAACCTGATCGGAATTCGGTATTTGAGCCGAGACTACAGTATCGGTGAAATGATCAAGATCGGCGATTATGAAGGTGTACTGATGGAAGTGACATCAGTTTCAGTGGTGATCGACACCGCTGACGGTCGCGTTACGATACCTGCGCAAATGTTCTCTGATCAGCCGAGCACGCTGGTTATAAAGGATAAAGGCAATGACAATGAATGAATCTGAAACTCTAAAGTTCGCTCAGCATTTTGTAGAAAACCACAGTTACGAAGCGGCCCGGGCGATTGAAGAGCTGCCAAGCGATGTGGCAGGCGATTTCCTAAATGCGATTTCCAACCGGGCCAGTGAATCGGTGCTGGCGGCTATGGTGCCTTACCACGCCGCGAGGTGTGTTGAAGCAATGAAAGCCCTACCGGCTGCCAAATACCTCTCTGACATTACAGCTCAGGCTTCATCACGCATACTCAGGCAGGTTTCTAGCGAATCGCGACAAAACCTGCTCGCGGCTATGCCGCGCCATAAAGCACTGTACGTTTCACTTCTCCTGAGTTATCCGCAGTCGCTGGTCGGTGCGTGGATGGACCCGGCAGTATACCCACTCGATGCAGATGAGTCGGTAAATATTGCAAAAAACAAAATCTCAAGTCAACACTATAGCCATAGCGTCGTGTATGTCGTAGATAACAACAATCACGTTCTCGGAGGCGTTTCACTCATTGATCTTATTCAGCACAAAGATGAAAACGCCAGTTTGAAATCCATTGCTAAAGATGCAGTAACTCCGATATTCGCCTCAACAACAATCGGTCGGGCAATCAAACCGGAGATTTGGGAAATGCACGATATCCTTCCGGTCATTGACCGGGAGCGACAACTGATTGGCGTTGTGCGTTATGGTGATTTGCGCCGGGCAACAAGTTCTCCGCCTAACGTCAAATCTGCTTTGAATGATGATCGAAATCTACTCGGGATTACCGAAAGTTTCTGCTTGGGACTCGCAGACTTGATCAAAACATCTTTGGAACACCAACACGGACACGGATTGGCGCAAAACCAGGCCGAAAAGGAGTGACAATATGAGTGACAATGCTAAAGTTAACGTTGCAGCAACTACACTGGCGCAGCATTTCTGCCGCCACGAGCCGCAAAGCGCCGCCTATAACCTCGAAAGTATACCTAGCGAGCATGCTTATGAAATTCTCAATGCCATCCCTGTTGAAATTTCCATTGCAGTTTGGGAAGCCCTGTCACCCTACGTAGCCGCACAGCTCATTGAATTTTTCACCGATGACAAAGCGATCATAATTCTCGAGTCGATGGACCCTGGAAAAAGCTCTTCGGTTCTGTCCCTACTTGAGTCCGAACGCAGAGAATCTTTGTTCGAACGCATCGATGAGGCAACAAAACGCGAGTTTCAAACACTGATTGAGTATCCACCAGACAGTGCCGGCTGGCTGATGGATACAAGAATCATGAGGTTTACGCCGGAGATGAAAGTCTCCGAAGCGCTCGCCATACTCAACCGCATCACCGACGATGTGCCGGTCTATGAACTGCGGTTGGTCGACAGTGAACAGCGTCTTCACTCAATTGTTGATATTAAAGACCTGGCGCTGAGCAAACCGTCGAGTTCATTACAGCAGATTTCAAGGAATATTCCAGTGGTTGCATCCGCTGTTGACTCAAGAGAGGAAGTCGTCGAAAAAATGGAGAAATTCCGCCTTGAAGAACTGACCGTTATCGACGAAGAAGGTCACATTTTAGGCGTGATTCGTCACTCTTCGCTGATCGGCGCACTAAAAGCCGACGCAACAATAGATATTCAGACAATGGTCGGTGCCAGTAAAGACGAGCGCGCAACTTCGAGCAGTTTTCTGGCAATCCGCAAACGAATGCCGTGGTTGCAGGTCAACCTGGTTACGGCTTTTCTGGCGGCAGCAGTAGTCGGTTTGTTTGAAGGGACAATCGCCCAGTTTACAGCGCTTGCAATTTTGCTTCCGGTTGTTGCCGGTCAATCTGGAAACGCCGGTGCACAAGCGCTCGCGGTGACAATGCGCGGTCTGGCGCTTCGTGAAATTCGAGTGCATGACTGGTTTAAGATGGCGGTCAAAGAGTCCACCGTTGGCCTGTGGAACGGAGTAGCCATCGCAATCGTCTGTGGCATTGGTGTTTATATTTGGAGCGGACAAATTGGTTTGGTCGCTGTGATAATGTCGTCGATGATTATCGCCATGGTACTCGCCGGGCTGGCGGGCGCGCTGGTACCAATCGCGTTGACGCGTATCGGTCAAGACCCTGCGGTTGCCTCATCGATTGTGTTGACAACAATAACGGATATTGCAGGATTTTTATCCTTTCTGGGGATTGCGACCTTGCTGTCGGGTATGTTGATGTAAGCCGATTTTGCGCTGGTGTCGAAGTTTTTGATTATGTATGCGGGTGAAAGATTTTTCCAATGCATGCGGGAGCGTTTAGTTTGACGCGAGCCGCGTTCTTCGATATCAGCACCAACACTACAATGGTTACCAAATAAGGTAGTGTCGATAGAATCTGGCCTGGAAGCTGCACACCGATGCCTTGCAAGTGCAGCTGCAGAATCGTCACAGACCCAAAAAGATAAGCACCGATAATCAGCCGCCCCGGTTTCCAGGTGGCAAAAACTACCAGTGCCAGCGCAATCCATCCTCTTCCTGCAGTCATGTGTTCAACCCACATCGGTGTATACGACAGCGACAAAAACGCACCACCGAGACCAGCCATCGCCCCACCGAACATGACAGCTAAAAACCGGATTTTAATTACCGAATACCCAATTGAATGCGCAGCATCATGTGATTCTCCTACCGCGCGAAGTACCAGTCCCGATCGGCAATGATTTAAAAACCAGTGCACGGCAATTGCCATAAATACAGAAAAGTAAATCAAAAAATCCTGTCCGAACAGCAATGGACCTATGATTGGAATGTCGCCCAAAACGGGAAGATCAAGTGCGGGCATTTTGTCAATTGGCTGCCCGACAAATGGAATTCCCAAAAGCGAGCTCAATCCCACTCCAAATAAAGTCAGTGCCAGCCCAGAAGCCACCTGATTGGCCAGAAAGATCAGTGTCAATACCGCAAACAGCATCGACATCAACATACCTGCAACCAATGCAGCGAGGGTGCCAAGAAACCAGTTTCCAGTGGTCAGTGCTACAATAAATCCGCTGACCGCACCGAGCAGCATCATGCCTTCCACACCGAGATTGAGCACGCCCGACTTTTCTGCCACCAATTCACCGGTCGCAGCCAGCAACAGCGGTGTCGCAGCACTGATGATCGTCAGTGCGACCAGTTCAATGGTTGTAATCGCTCCCATCACTCAGCTGTGCCTCGATTCGTTAAAAATTTGAATTCAATTCGGTAATTAATTAAAAGATCACAAGCCAAAAGGAAAAACAGCAGCATTCCTTGAAATACACCTGCAATGCCCAGCGGTAAACCCAGTTTAATCTGAACGAATTCACCGCCTAAATAGGATAACGCCAGCACCAAAGAGGCGAAAATAATGCCCAGCGGATGCAGTCTTCCGAGGAAAGCAACAATAATTGCAGAAAATCCGTAGCCCGGCGATATGATCGGCTGTAACTGCCCGATGGGTCCTGCAACTTCGATCATTCCAGCCAAACCCGCCAATCCACCGGCTCCCAGCAAAACGCACCACACCATCGTTTTATAGTGAACGCCGCTATATCGAGCAGCATGCGGTGCAAGACCTGCGACGCGAACCTGAAAACCCGCAATAGTACGCGACAACAGTACCCAACCGGTGATGATTACAAAAAGCGCGATGAATACACCTGCATGCAAGCGGGTTCCAGACAGAATCAATGGCACTTTCGCTACATCAGGAAAAATAACACTTTCCGGAAAGTTAAAACCCGCCGGATCCCGCCACGGTCCGTGAATCAATGTACTCAATATCAAAATCGCCACATAGACTAGCAATAAACTTGTGAGTATCTCATTGGTATTAAACCGAGTCTTGAGAAATGCCGGAATCGATGCCCACGCCATGCCGCCTGCAATTCCGAGCAGTAACATAGCGGGCAGCATCAGTACATTTTGCGCGTCCGGAAAATAGATTGGCAAGGCGCTACCGGCCAGTGCGCCGATCGTAAATTGCCCTTCAGCTCCGATATTCCACACATTCGCACGAAATCCCATCGCCAGACCGACCGCAATCATCGCCAGCGGAGCTGCCTTGATAAGCAGTTCACCCACGCCATACAGGTCGCTAATAGGCGCGATGAAAAAAGTGTACATGCTTTCCAGCGGTGACAGCCCCAGCAACGAGAACATGACCATGCCTGTAATCAGACTCATCACCAATGCCATCACAGGCGTCAGCCACGACATGACTTTGGAGTGAGTTTGCCGAGGTACGATTCTAATTGGCATCGACACACCCTGACGTTGATTCAAATGTCGCACCACCCATCAGCAACCCGATTCTTTCAGCGTTTAATTCAGCTATCGGGTAAGCCTTTGACAATTTGCCGGAAAACATCACTGCGATACGGGTACACAACTCCATTAACTCGTCAAGGTCCTGAGAAATCACCAGTACTGCGGTACCGCTACCTGCCAATTCCAGCAGAGCTTTGTGAATGGCAATCTGAGATCCGGCATCGACACCCCAAGTCGGTTGTGAGGCAAGCATCACACTTGGCTGCTGGAGAATTTCTCGTCCAATTAAAAACTTTTGCAGGTTGCCTCCCGACAAGCTGCCTGCGTCGGTAATTATTCCTGCATGACGCACATCAAACTCATCACACGTTTCCTGCGCATAGCGTTTCGCATTCGAAAAATTCATCCACTGACGTGCGGCCAGCTGATAGTGACTGTGTCCGGAAAGAAACACGTTTTGTATTAAAGACATACTGCCTACAGCGCCGTGCCCCAAACGTTCTTCCGGCACCATCGCCGCGCCAAGACGCCGACGAACGCGAACCGAACTTTTCCCGCAGTCAGTGCCATTGATCGCAATTGCCGCATTGTCGTTAGCAAGCACTTCGCCAGAAAGCATGTCCATCAGTTCGGTTTGCCCGTTTCCGGCAACCCCTGCAATTCCGAAAATCTCGCCTTTACAGACACTGAAACTAATCTGGTCTAAAGAAATACTGCGCTCATTTTCAGCTGCGCGAGTCAAATTGCGCACTTCAAAAATTGGCTGGCCGACGTTTCGCGAACGGTAACTCGGCGGTTTAAGCGTTTTGCCAATCATCATTTCCGCCAAATTGCGTGTGGTCTGTTCAGTTGGATCACATTCAGCCACCACCTTGCCCTGGCGCAATATCGTGGCGTGATGACACAGCGTTTGAATTTCCTCAAGTTTATGACTGATATACAAAACCGCACATCCTTCTTTTGACAGCTTTCTCAACACATCAAATAATTTTTCCGCCTCCTGAGGAGTTAAAACGGAAGTCGGTTCATCCATGATCAGAAGTTTCGGCGATTGCAACAGGCAGCGAACAATCTCAACTCTTTGCCGTTCGCCGACCGATAAAGTGAAAATATCTCTTTGTGGGTCTAAACCAAGACCGTAGTTCTCCGACACCTGACTTATCTGATCAGCCAGTTCAGCAGGTTTTTTTCCTGACTTGATCGCAAGTTCAATATTCTCGCGTACGGTCATTGCATCAAAAAGTGAGAAATGCTGAAACACCATTCCAATGCCCATTTCCCGAGCCTGCGCAGGATTGGCAACTGTGACAGATTTTCCCCGCCAGCGAATCTGTCCCGCATCCGGCGTATAGTAACCGTAAATAATCTTTACCAGCGTGCTCTTGCCGGCTCCGTTTTCTCCCAGCAACGCATGGATTTGACCGTCGGGTATCGCAATATCAATCGAGTCATTCGCCAGCACTCCTGGGAATGCTTTTGAGATCCGTGTTAATTCCAAAAGTGGCGGCGCTGCGTTCATCGCTTTGTTATCAGTCCCAGCGTTAAACGATCGCGGATGCATTTTGCATACTGGGGTCTAAAAACGGGCTGTTGGATACCACCTGTTGCTCGCGCAGGTGGTGCGCTTGAAGCAGCTGAGCGGCACTGGACAGCGCGATTGCAGCGGGCATTTTTCCTTTGACCTCGGGCAATCCAATTGGGCAATGCAGGCGTTGCAAAATGAACGGTTCCAGTCCGTCTTCGGCAAAGCGTTTGATGAACCTTTGGCGCTTGGTTTGTGAACCAATCAGTCCCAGCCAGGCGAATTGCCTCCGGCGAAGAATATTCAGACATATCTTGTAATCCAACCCGTGACTGTGCGTCATCACTGCATAAAACGCATCAGGCGACTGGTTTTCCAACGCCAACAGCGGATCATCCAGTCTTCGGACCTTTGTATTGGGGGGCACTTTTTCTGAAAAAACATTTTCGCGCTGGTCAATCCACTGAATATGAAACGGCAGGTCTTCAAGCTGCTTGACAAGTGCTTTGCCAACGTGTCCGGCTCCAAACAAGACAAGTTCAGAGGGCTGTTCATCGACTCGCGTAATGAACCATTGCTGATCCTGATCACTGACTAAAACAGATCTGGGTTCAGACTTCTCCAACAGTTTGCTGGCAGCTGCGGTAACGAACGCCGGCAGTCGGTCGGGGTCTCGTTTGACTCTAAAAATCTCGATCGCACTGTCGTCTGTGAGTCGGCTTGCCAGCATTGCAAATTGTCTGGACCCAATGGCGTCTAACTGCTTGTTCAAGCATTTACAGTCTTTTTTTGAAAAAGTCTCAAACAACAAGCGAACTGCACCGCCACAGCACTGGCTCATCGTTACCCCAAGACCAAAATATTCAGTCATGCGCGTTGCGTGCTCTTTATCACACAGCATTTGACGAGCCCTCGCAATCGCCTCGAACTCAAGTTTGCCGCCGCCAATGCTGTCATAGGTTTCAGATTCAGTCACTACAATGCGGGCTCCGACCTCTCGTGGAGCAGAACCTGTGATTTCAATCACGGTTACCAACGCGAACGGCTTGGCGCTTCGCGCCAGTTCATGCATTTGCTTAAGCCACTTCATTTTTCGTTGCCTTGCGTTGAGATTTGATCAATAGCCAATAACACGCGCTCTGGAGTTGCCGGTGCGTTCAATACAGGCGCTCGTGAATAACCCGATACACTGGAAATTGCATCTGCAATTGCGCTGAAAACCGAAATGCCAAGCATCAGCGGTGGTTCGCCAACTGCTTTGGAGCGATATATTGTTTGCTCGGTATTTTTCCCCTTCTCCCAGATATTGACAATGAACTTGTCCGGAACATCACCGCTTACGGGTATTTTGTAAGTCGAAGGGGCGTGCGTACGCAATGCGCCTTTGTCATCCCACCACAACTCCTCGCTGGTCAACCAGCCGGCACCTTGAACGAAACCACCTTCAATTTGCCCGATATCAACTGCCGGATTCAGCGACTGACCCACATCGTGCAAAATATCTACGCGGCACAATTTGTACTCTCCGGTCAGAATGTCAACGGCCACCTCACTGACCGCAACTCCATAAGCGAAATAAAAAAACGGCCGTCCAGTCATGGTCGTTCGGTCCCAGTTAATTTTTGGAGTCCTGTAATGGCCGGTCGCTGAAAGCGATATACGTTCGCGGTGCGTTTGAGCCACAACTTCCTCAAATCTCATTGTGCGGTTTCCAGCCACAACCATTGCGTTCAAAAACTGCACTTCGCGTGTGCTGACCTGTCCCATTCGAGCCGCTACTTCGCGTATGCGGTTTTTGATGGTTCGTGCAGCACTTTGCGCAGCCTTGCCATTGATATCAGACCCCGACGAAGCCGCAGTAGCCGCGGTATTGGGTACGCGAGAGGTGTTGGTTTCCATGATCTTAATGCGTTCTAAGGGCAATGAAAACTCTTGCGCAACAACCTGCGCCACCTTGATGAAAAGACCTTGGCCCATTTCAGTGCCGCCGTGACTTAAATGGACACTGCCGTCAGTATACACATGAACCAATGCACTGGCATGATTGAAGTGAGTCGCGGTAAATGAAATTCCAAATTTCACTGGTGTTAGCGCGATCCCCCTTTTTATTGTGCCGCCGCCTCGATTGAGTTGGCGAATCTTTTTTCTGCGAGCACTATAGTTTGAAGTTTTGACCAGCTCACGAGTCATTTCCGGCAGCACGAAATCACTGACTGTCATTTGATATGGAGTGACATTGCGCGAACGTTTTCCGTAATAATTCGCGCGCCGCACGGCAAGCGCATCTTTTTTCAAGAAACAGGCAATTCGGTCCATGATGTGTTCAATACAAAACATACCTTGCGGAGCCCCAAAACCGCGGAATGCCGTATTTGAGACAGTGTTGGTGCGACAAAGCCAGGTGGTTGCTTCCATATTTTCGAGGTAGTACGCGTTGTCGACATGCAACAGTGCACGGTCATTAATGGGTGCCGACAAATCGGCTGAGTATCCGCAGCGCGATGCCATATCGACAACCAACGCGGAAATTCGTCCAGCATCATCAAATCCGACTTCGAAGCCAAACCAGAAATCATGGCGTTTGCCAGTAGCCAGCATATCAATATCGCGGTCTAGGCGGACTTTTGCCGCTCGTCCGGTATGATCAGCAACTATCGATGCGATGCATGCCCATTGAGCCGCTTGGGTCTCCTTACCGCCAAATCCACCGCCCATCCGACGAACTTCGACCGTGATTGCGTGTAACGGCTTGTTCAGCACTCGACCAACGAGCTGCTGTATTTCAGAAGGATGCTGGGTTGAACAGTAGACAACGACGTCACCGTCTTCTTTGGGCACTGCCATTGAGACTTGGCCTTCGAGATAGAAATGGTCCTGTCCACCGCACTCGATCTCACCGCGAATGCGATGGGCCGAAGTCTCGAGCGCAACTTCTGGATTACCGGTTCTGACTGTCGATGGCGGAAGTACGAATGATTCTTTGTCCAACGCATCATTGATATTGAGTATCGGTTCTTCAAGCTGATATTTCACGTCAGCCAAAGCGCAGGCGGTGCGCGCCTGGATTTCGGATTCGCCAGCGACTGCGAACAGCACCTGTCCTGCAAAGTCCACGCGCTGGTGCGCAAACACCGGATCATCGCCAATCGTTGGGCTGCAATCATTTTGTCCGGGAATCGAATCGGCCGCGAAGACTGCTACAACACCTGGAGCGGCTGCAACATCATCAAGATTCATCGACACGATACGCGCTGACGGATGAGGACTCAATGCCACCCAAACATGCAGCAGGTCTCGAGGCTCAGGGATGTCATCGATATAGTAAGCTTGTCCGCAAACGTGTTTTTCAGCACTGTCGTGTGCCGTTGGCGAGTGCACCGCACCATGAACAGGTCTGTTCAATGTCTGGTCAAGCATCGAGTGCTCCCCACACCGACTGGGCAGCTGAAGCTGTTGACGAAAGCTCATTAGCGAACTTTTCAACCAGATTGCCGGCCACCCGCATTCGGTATTGAGCACTGCCTCGGAAGTCGCTGATTGCACTATAGTCTTCCTGTAAGGCACTGCGGGCACATTCAATGCCCTTTTTTGTTAGTCCTTCGCGCACAATAACCCGCTCGCAATTGAACGCTCGTCGCGGGGTCGGTGCCATCCCGCCAAAACACACGCGGGCTGATTTGATTCCCCCTGCCTGTCCGCGAACGATTGAAAATGCGCCGCATACTGCAGAAATATCCTGGTGATAACGCTTTGACAGTTTGTAGATTCGAAAATACTGCTGCGCCACGGGCAAAGGCACAATAACCTTTGATAGGAATTCCCCCGGTTTTAGATCCTGCACGCCATAATCGATAAAGAATTCTTCAGCCGAGATTTCACGGCTGCCACTTTGACTCGTAATAATAAGTTTTGCGTCCAATGCCACCAAAGCCGGCAGTGTATCACCGATCGGTGAACCATTGGCGACGTTGCCGCCGATGGTTGCGAGATTTCGTATCTGGACAGAACCGAAACGCTCAAACAGCTGTCTCATCGCTGGATAATGTTCTGCAAACGGCTCCATAGCTCGAGCCACTGTGACACTTGCACCAATATGAATTGCGTTCGCTTCAACCGTAAGCTGTTTTAACGAGTCGATGGCGCTGATATTAACAATCGTGCCCAGATCGCGTCCTTGCTTTGTTACCCACAGGCCAACATCTGTCGCACCAGCAACAATTCGGCTTTGTGGGCGTTGCGCGAGCACTTGTGCCAGTTCTTCGGTTGTAGACGGAGCGAAATACAATTTGCCCTGACTGCCTGCACAAACTGCCTTTCCTGCATTTAAATTTTCAAGTTGTTCAATCGTTTCATCTTGTCGCTGGTTAAACTTGTCTTCGACCTCAACAGACAGTACCTTGCGCGCTGCCGAGACAATCGGCGCGTAGCCGGTGCATCTGCACAGATTGCCTGCGATAGCATTGTCAATCGATGCTTTATTCGAATTTACCCGATTGTGAACCATTGCGAACATTGACATGACAAACCCTGGTGTGCAAAACCCGCATTGCGAGCCGTGTTCATCTACCATCGCCTGCTGAACCGGATGCATTTGTCCATTGTGATCGCACAGGTGTTCTACTGTAATCAACTGCTTTGCATGCAAAAACGGAATAAACATAATGCACGAATTGACAGCTTCATATTGCATCTTGCCTTTTTGTTGCGATCCGATGACGACGGTACAGGCACCGCAGTCGCCTTCAGCGCACCCTTCCTTGGTACCGGTCATTCGCTGTTGCCGCAAGTATTGAAGCACCGTCATTGTCGGTTCAGCGCAGCTGACCTCGATTGGTGTGGTGCCTAACAAAAAGCGAATCGTATCATCGGCGCTCATCAGCTTCCCCGGTAAGTTGAATATCCATAGCGTGATAGCAGCAAGGGCACATGGTAATGTTCATCAGCATTGGCAATGCCAAAGCGAATCACGACCTCATCCAAAAATGGCTGTCCGTCACATTCGACACCCATAGACTGAAAATAAGCTCCTGCCTGAAATACCAGTTCGTAAGTCCCAGCGGACATTGAACCTGCCTCCATCAGGGGTGAATCCACCCGGCCATCATCGTTTGTGCTGCAAGTGCAGACAGCCGCACGTTGATCGTCGAGTCTATAGAGCGTTATTTGAATATTTTTGCCCGGACATCCGTGGACCAGGTCCAGTACATGTGTGGTCAGTCTTCCCAATTTTTAGCCCCCGCTAATTCGTCTTAGGAGTGTTAAGCGCTTTGTCGTTCAATCCGGCATACCACGATGATAACGCAGTGCGTTCTTCCTCTGTCATTTGAGTCAAATTCCCTATCGGCATTGAACGAGTGGCGACAGCTGTCGTAAATATACGCGAAGAAAGGTTGAAGATGTGCTCATCGGTATCCAAAATGACCCCGCCTGGTGCAGTTTGAAAACCCGCTTGCACGGGGGTTTGGGAGTGACAGACTGTGCAGCGTTTGTGAATAATTTCCCGCGCCGCATCCATACTCGTCGTTTGCTCGGCAGACGACTGAAGTATCGATTTGGGCACGCTGAGCGCTGCGATTGCCACTAGTCCGGCAAATGCGACAGCCAGCAGCCACCATTTCGGACCGGGCAAATGGCGCACATTGAAGTAGTGTCGAACCAGTATGCCAACCAATGCCAGGCCGATTAAAACCGCCCAGTTCCAGTCGCTGCCAAAAGTCGATGGATAGTGACCGGCGATCATAATGAACAATACCGGCAGTGTGAAATAATTATTGTGGCGCGAGCGCATCAACGCTGCTGCGCCGAGTGACGCATCTTTTTCACCACCTGTTTTCATAGCATTTACCAGCGATTTTTGAGACGGTATGATGACTGCCATTACGTTCAGCACCATAATGGTGCCGATGGCTGCGCCGATGTGGATATAAGCTCCCCTGCCACTGAAAACCTGACAAAGAACGAAAGTGAGAATCGAAAAATAAACAAATACGATAAACGCAGTCCATTGGCTTTGTTTAGCTACCGGTGAGCGGCACAGCAGGTCATACAACACCCAGGAAACCGCAAGCACCAAGATGCCTATGACAACTCCCTGCCACGGATCCAGAGCGTTGACAGATGGGTCAAGCAGATAAACGCGTGCATCGATATAAAATACCAAAACAAGCAGCACAAGACCGGTGAACCATGTGGCGTAGGCTTCCCACTTAAACCAGTGAAGAGTCGAAGGTAGTTGATCAGGGGCAACCTGGTATTTACTGACGTGATAAAAGCCGCCGCCGTGTATCGCCCACAGATCGCCTTCGATTTCGGCAGATTGACGGTGCGAACGCTCTAGTCTGTTTTCCAGCCAGTTGAAGTAAAACGAAGCACCGATCCATGCAATTCCGACAATCAGATGAGACCAGCGAAACGCAAGTTCAAGCCACTGAACAATGTACGATTCGATAGGGTTCGCGAACATAGCTATGGTAAGAAAAAACTACTTGCGTTGTGCTTTTAAGTTATTTCAGGCGTCGTATTTGCGCTTTACGACTTCGGCAGTAACCTTGGAAATCTCCAGAGCACTTTGCCCGATTGATCCATTGACGTGATCCGTCATCATTCCAAGACCGCAAGAGGTGTCGAACTTCCGATTGAGTAAGTCTAACGAAGGGGTGGCTATAGTAGTCTCTCCGCCATTGTTCAAGGGGTTACTCATGGGTGTTCCTCAACTGTTATAGTTAGTTCGCTGCAGAGCGTGATTTTAGCAAAATAGCGACTATCGATTAATAACAAACGCAGTTGCAACAAGACGGACATTTAGTCCCGCCAATTGTTTGAGCTGATTAAATTGACCGCTATAACTGAACAAATCAGTTCGTTTTGCATATCGCTCTGCCAGTTGAGTTGAACCATACAGTTGAGAAGTGGACTTGTATGAGTTGGTCATTGAAGACCGTAGTTGTGATGAAGAACCTGAAGAGCTAAAAACGGCCAGATAAGTTCCTTGACCGAGATGTCCAATTTCGCGGCCACTTGATCTGGCGAAAAGTGTTTCTGATCCATGGCCAACTCGCTCACTTGCATGAATGCTTTCGAAAACAGGGGTAAGTCAGTCGCAAATTGCGAGTTGTACCCGTAGTCATTCGGAATGTCTTTCTAGCAGCTCGTGCGGATTTGTCATCAAGCAGATGTTCGCACAGCACCGCTCTTCCAGACAAGCCTGGCACCAGTTCAATGAGTCTTGCTTTGACTTGTCATTGCCAATTTCAGTCATTGTGGAATCTGGCAATCGATACAATCACAATTTTTTATTGTACGGTTCTTAAAATTGGCGTTTTCCCAAACTGCAAACAGTTTCTAAGTTTATGAGCAACTTTTTCGACACTCTGCATCAGCGCATGACGGCATCTTCAAATCGGGTTTTCATTCAGTTGAACGACGGTTCTACGATCAGTTACGGTCAGGCAGACAAGCTGTGTGCACAGTTAGCGAATAAACTTACCGCTTTGGGACTGTCACCTGGTGATCGTGTTACCGCACAAGTGGAAAAATCGCCACAGGCAGTCATCGTGTTTTTGGCATGCATGAGAGCCGGATTCATATTTCATCCCCTCAATACAGCCTACACCGCGCATGAACTGGAGTACTTCATAGACGACGCCATGCCATCGGTGATAGTATGCGATCCTTCCAATTCAAACACTGTCAGTGATCTGGCCAGGCGCAATCAGGTAAATCACGTTGCCACGATGGATGCCAATGGACAAGGAACGTTGTGGGACAAACTCGATGAGTTCGATGGAAATTTCGAAACCGCCCCGTGTGATAGCGAAGACATTGCGCTTTTGATCTACACCTCGGGTACAACAGGCAAGCCCAAAGGCGCGATGATCACTCATCGTAACCTTGCCTTTAACGCTCGCGCCATGGTCGATATCTGGAAATGGGAGGCGCAAGACGTTCTGGCACATGTGCTGCCGCTGTTTCATATACATGGACTTTGCTTCGCGTTGCTTTGCCCAATGATGTGTGGTGCTCGAATATTGTTTCAGCAGCATTTTTCGGTCAATAAAACCATTGAACTGCTTGCGAGTATCACTGCAATGATGGCGGTGCCAACGATATACACGCGATTGCTTAGCGATGAGCGTTTTAACCGCGAAACATGTCGGAACATCCGGATTTTTATTTCCGGTTCGGCACCCATGCTGCCAGAGACGTTCGCTGAAATTGAACAAAGGTGCGGGCTTCGCGTCGTTGAACGATATGGAATGTCAGAAGCGCAGATTATCACGTCAAATCCTGTTGACGGTGTCCAACGACCAGGTACCGTCGGCAGCGCACTGCCTGAGGTTCGATTACGGGTACGTGATGACGCCGGAGGCGAATTGAAAACCGGGCATCCAGGCATACTCGAAGTCAAAGGTCCAAACGTATTTAAAGGCTACTGGCAAAATCATGAGGCAACTCAAAAGGCAATTCGTGCAGATGGTTACTTCATAACCGGCGACATTGCAACAATCGATGACTGTGGTGTCGTTTCAATTGTAGGAAGATCCAGCGACTTGATCGTGACTGGCGGCTTTAATGTATACCCCAAAGAGATTGAAATTGAGCTAAACCAAATTGACGGGGTGACCGATTCGGCTGTGATCGGCACTGCACACCCGGACCTCGGTGAAGCAGTTGTAGCGATAGTCGTATCAAGCAATAAAGCTGTTGATGAAGCACACATTGCATCATCATTGGCTAATACGCTGTCGCGTTTCAAACTTCCAAAAAAATATATTTTTCTCGATGAACTGCCCACAAATGCTATGGGCAAAGTGGAAAAAAACGCATTGCGCAAACAATACAAGAACGTATTTGCTTAAAACACAAGAATCAGTCAGTGTTTTTCTGTCTGCCTTGCATCTGCCGGGCCACACCTTCCATCAACGAGGCTACACCACCGAGCGACCAGCCACCATCGACAGGCATCACAGCACCGGTAATATAGTCCGCGTATTCAGAAGCAAGAAACATCGCTGCGCGGCCGATATCCGAGGTTACTCCCAGTCTTTTGAGCGGAACCGACTCGGTAACCTCGTCCAGCAAATCCTGTGATGGCGCCAAACGACGCATGCCTTCTGTATCCTTTATTGGGCCTGGAACAATCGAATTGACGCGGATTCCATCGCCACCCCACTCCATCGCAAGGGTACGTGTAATCATGTCGACGCCAGCTTTAGCGGCACAAACATGCGATTGTAAAATCATCGGCACAAACGCTTGAGGTGCCGATATATTGACGACCGAAGCACCGGGCTTCTTTAGATGCGGATATGCACTGCGCATGACATGAAATGTTCCCAATAGGTCAATATTGACCACCGCAGCGAAACCGTTGGTTGACATGTCCGAAGCTTTGGCCGGAAAATTACCGGCGGCACCGGATATCAACACATCGAATTGACCAAAGCGTTCGGAAAATTGCGAAAGAGCCAAGTCAACGGCTTGGTAATCGCGCACATCAGCAATGCATCCGACCGCATCGCTTCCGAATTGTTTCAAGATGGAAACGGCTTGATTGACTTTTTTCTCTGAGCGGCTGATCACCGCGAGATTCGCGCCGGCGCGCGCGAAATCGCACGCGACTCCAAGATTAATACCGCTGGTGCCCCCGACAACGATGACGGTTGCCCCGGTAAAATCAAAAACCGGTGACTTCACTTAAACAATGCGAAAAGACAGGTTCGATTATTCCTGCAGACAATCGATGAAATAAACTCAGCGAAGGAGTTCTACGAAGTCTCAGAGGAAGATGTTCTGGCATTGAGAATCAGGTAAACAATACTGATCACAACACCCCAGTAAGCAACGTTGTTGACGAAGCTGTCTAAAAACACGTCGAATGTAGAAAGAATAATGCAACTTACAACTGCTGCCGCGCCTAACAGGAATTTCATGGTTAATCCTCGATTTGATCAGTGAATGTGCTTCGTTTGGTGAAGCACGTACAGAATTTTAACAAACTCTCACGGTCTGTACCGCCAGTTAATTCACCTGCGCTGGCGCCATCGAACTTAGCGCGATCGATTAAAAACGACTGACAATTTTCTTTAAAATCGGCGAATGGGATAGAATTTATCGATTGTGTAGTCGTGTCATGTTTAATCTCACGCAAGTTTTGCAAACCGATTTTCCTATTTAAAAAAATGAATGTCCTTGATCTTTCCCATGAAGTCAGCCCAGAGCAACTCAGCTGTCAGGTAAACCATTCGCTGGCCTGGACTCGGGATGACATCAATCCACAAGACTGCGTCATGCCAATTGACGAAACAGTGCGTCAGGAATTGTTGCAAATGGCAGATGCAATCGCTGACAATCCGCTTCCCACAGTGCTTCGAAATCCAGACCAGTTTAACTTTCCACAAACTCGACAACTGATGAATGAAGTCAAAGCCAGGCTGAATTCCCCGCCCGGTGTCGTCGTGCTCGAGTCAATTCCTCTCGACAAATTAACAACTGAACAGGCAATCGATATGTTCTGGATAATCGGACAGATTATCGGGCGAAATGTCGCCCAGAAATGGGACGGAACCATGGTCTATCACGTTCGCGATACCGGTCAGCAATACCGCTACGGTGTGCGCGGTTCATACACCAAAGTAGAACTTTTGTTCCACAACGACAATGCGTTTGGCAAGGCACTGCCCCACTACGTCGGCCTGATGTGCCTGCAGCCATCACTGGAAGGTGGCTTGAGCCGATTCTGCAGCTTGTATTCAGTGCACAATCGTCTATTAGACAAATATCCGCAGCAACTTCGCCGTCTCTATCAACCCGTATTGTGGGACCGTCAAGCAGAACATGCGCAAGGTGAACCTGTAACCGTTAAGGCACCGGTTTTTCGCTATGAAAACGAAAGGCTTTTCACGCGCGCCAACCCCAGCCTGATCGTCAAAGGCTATGAGGTTGCACAAGTAAATATGGACAGCGAAACGCACGATGCGGTCGCGGCAATGAAGGAAATCTCCGAACAGCAGTCCCTTTGGTTCGAACTGCCTTTAGAAACAGGACATGTTCAATACCTAAACAACACTGACATCGCACACTATCGAAGCCAAATTGTCGATCATCCTGAACCTGAAAAAAAGCGCCATTTGGTGCGATTATGGCATCGTGACTCAGGGCGAATATGCTACGACGGTTAACTGCCAACCGATACCCTTATGACAGCTCTGAGCGTTAATCTTAATAAAATAGCATTGCTGCGAAACTCCCGGGGAATGGATTTCCCGAACGTTGTCAATTTTGCAAAACTGTGCATCCGTTATGGTGCGGACGGCATCACCATCCACCCGCGTCCTGACCAGCGTCACGCGACTTATCAAGACGTAAAGGATTTATCTCGTTTATGCAATCAACACCCGCATGTTGAGTTCAATATTGAGGGGTATCCAACTGCAGATTTCCTAAAGGTCGTAAAGGATGCCAAACCTGACCAATGCACACTCGTCCCTGACGCACCGGACCAGATTACATCCGATCACGGATGGGATACACGATCAGAAAGTCATTTTTTAAGGTCCATCATCGCGAACCTCAAAGGCCACGGCATCCGAACCAGTGTATTTCTTGACCCTGACCCGGAAATGATTGCGTCAGCATCTGAATGTGGAACAGATCGAATCGAACTGTACACCGAAGAATATGCAAAATGCTACGGCAGTGAAAAACACCGCAATACCTTTCGAAAATACGCAGATACCGCCAGTGCAGCGCAGCTCGCGGGACTTGGCGTAAATGCCGGACATGATTTGAATCAGCAAAATCTCGGAACTTTTCTGACAATACCTGGCATTGTTGAGGTGTCAATTGGGCACGCACTGACTGTCGAAGCATTGCTCAATGGATATGAATCCACAATTCGCGCTTATGTTTCAATCGTTCGCGCCGCCAAATCAGCAAATGCTTGAACCACTGCACCTTCAAATGTAGTAATGCTGCAAGCGAGCGTTTTCATCGTACGCAACTACGTGTTGCGTTTGCACTCCCAATCCATCGATACCCAACTTTACTTGATCTCCGGGTTTTAGAAATATCGGTGGATTCATGGCGAATCCAACACCTGACGGCGTACCGGTCAACAACAGATCACCTGGCAACAATGTCATAAACCGACTGACATAACTGATCAGATGGGCAACACCGAAGATCATATCGTCTGTATTGCCATCCTGATAACGATGATGATTGACCTCCAGCCATAGCCGCAGGTTCTGCGGATCTGGCACTTCGTCAGGTGTGACCAAATATGGACCCAACGGACAAAATGAATCTGCACTCTTACCCTTTACCCATTGCCCGGTGCCCTCGGTTTGAAATTCTCGTTCCGACACATCGTTTGCAATGCAATAACCTGCGACATAATTCAATGCGTCTTGTTCATCAATATATCTTGCGGTTTTCCCAATCACAACAGCAAGTTCAGTTTCCCAATCAGTCTTCACACTGTCCTTGGGAATTATGAGGGAGTCGTCAGGTCCGGTTACCGAAGTCGGTGCCTTCATAAATATGATGGGTTCTGCTGGAATTTTCAGACTCGCTTCTTGTGCATGCAACCGGTAATTCAGTCCAATGCAAACGACCTTGCCGACTTTGCCGAGCGGTGGACCAATGCGCTGCTTCGCAGTGACTAACGGCAACTGGCTAACATCAAGCTCGCCGAGGCTGGCAAATTCTTGCGAACCCACACAAAACCTGTCAATGTCCGATATTTCGCCAGATAAATCGCGAATTCGTTGATCTTGATCCAGTATGCCAGGCGACTCAGAGCCGCTTGGTCCATATCGAAGAAGTTTCATTTTTTCTCCTTCAAGTGAATTGATGAACTTAAGTATATAAAGGCGCGTATTATCACCTGTAATCCCAAATCGGTGTGTGAGTTTTTACAAGATCAAGCAGTGCGGCTTTGTGCCTCGCGAAGTTTTTTGATTGTGCGCCATATTTTTTCTGGCATAGCTGGCATCTGTATGTTTGCGGCTGTGTGCAAAGACGAAGACAGTGCGTTTTCAATTGCATTGATGACTGCAGCAGGTGCCCCGATGATACCTGTTTCGCCGACTCCTTTTACGCCGACAGGATTCGCATCTGTGCGAATCGGATTGACATCCGTGTCAAAAGACGGCATATCATCGGCTCTTGGAATCGCATAGTCAAGGAAACTGCCACTGAGCAGTTGGCCATTGTCAAGGTCGTATTGTGCTTTTTCCAAAACGGCGTGTCCAATGCCATGGGCGATGCCGCCGTGTACCTGGCCATCGACAATGAGAGGATTGAAAATCACTCCAGGATCACTGACTGCCCAAAAGTGTTCGATGAATACCTGTCCGGTTTCGATGTCCACCTCAACCTCACATGCTTGTGCGCCACTGGCATAAATACGCTCTGAAACGAAATATTCTTGCGATGCGACCACAGATTCACCATTTTGCCTGGCTGACCGTGCAATTTCAAATAAGGATATATTGCGATCGGTTCCAGCTACGCTGAAACAACCTGACCTGTATTCGATATCTTCGATCGCCACTTCAAGTAGTTGTGATGCGAACTTGTGTCCAATTTCGAGCAGTATTTCAGCGCTTTGAAACAAAGCTGACCCACCGATTTGCAACGAACGCGATGCGTGAGAACCCGCACCCTGTCTTACTTTATCGGTGTCGCTGTCAACAATTCGAATTCGCTGCAGTGGGAGCTTAAGCTTGCTCGCCAAAAGTTGAGCAAATACGGTTTCGTGACCCATACCCGTAGACTTGGTACCGACGCGTGCCTCCACAATATCGCCGATAACTTCGATCTGTGCAAACTCATTGGGCGTCCCACCGACACTGTCAATGAACACAGAGTATCCAATTCCTCGCATCTTTGCGTTTTTCTTTGACTTGTGGCATCTTTGGACAAACCCTTGCAAGTCCATCATTGCCACTAGAGTGTCAATATTGCCGTGGATATCTGCGGCACTGTAATTCGCATCTGTAGGCGTTGTCCATGGCATTTGAGACTGGGCGATCAGGTTCATTCTTCTGAACTC
The DNA here is from genome assembly GCA_965214785.1 of Arenicellales bacterium. Taxonomy (GTDB): domain Bacteria; phylum Pseudomonadota; class Gammaproteobacteria; order Arenicellales; family JAJDZL01; genus JAJDZL01. The sequence continues at coordinate 1,391,898 of OZ243975.1, forward strand.
AAGCGGGTCAATTTTCAACCGCTGCGCGGCTCGTTCGACAACTCTTTCCAGAGCATACGAAGTCTCTGCTCTGGCAACGCCTCGAAATGCAGCGATCGGCGCAGTGTTGGAAAACACCCCTTTGAGCTCGTAATGCGCAGCTTCAAACTGGTATACACCGCACATCATCAAATACATGTATGATGAGTGCAGCCAGACACTGCGCGGATGTAAATAAGCTCCAAGTCGCCATCGACTCGACAACCGAACCGCTGTCATGCGGTGATCTTCGTTTATCGCCAATGTGATGGTCATCGACTGATCTCTGGATTGGGTGTCGGTGGCGAAACACTCCGATCGATCTGCAAGCCACTTCACCGGACAGCCAGTCATGCGTGCCATCAAAGCGGCTACTGCATACTCTGGATAAGGAAATGTTCTAGCTCCGAATCCTCCACCAGTGTCGGGTGAAATGACTCGAACCGCGTCAACCGCCACCCCCATCATTTCAGCAATTCCCGTCCGGTGCCACTGTGGTGATTGACCACCGCAGTGGATTTCAAACTTTCCACCAGCGCTGTCGTATCGAGCAAGTACTGCTTTTGGCTCCATATAGGCAACTGCGTGGCGCGGAAATTCAACATCCATGGAAACGACCATCGCTGCCTTACAAATCGCTTCATCGACTTTTGTTTCATCACCGCTTTTAAGATCAACACAAACGTTGCTGTCGAGCTCCTCCCAGATCGGAGGTGCGTCAGTCGAAACTGCGTCTTGGAAATCAATAACTGACGGCAGCGGCTCATATTCGATCATGACCGCTTCAGCGGCGTCCATCGCCTCTGCTGCGCACTTTGCTACAACAACCGCAACCGGTTCACCGACAAATCGCACTTTACCACTTGCCAATGGCCAGCGTCGCACGTCAGGTAATAAACGGTTGCCGCGATTTCGAACTAAGAATTGTTCGCTATGCGTCAGTGGATCAATCGGTTTTAAGCCTTCGGTTTGTAGAGTTCCACAATCTGCAAATGCTATTACGCCTGGCATCTGAGCGGCGGCGCTGCCATCAATCGATCCGATGCGCGCATGCGCATAGGGACTGCGCACGAAGACCGCGTGAAGGGTACCCGGAATCGAAAAATCGTCTGTATAGTTGCCTTGACCGCGTAAGAAGCGTTCGTCTTCAAGGCGTTGAACTGGTTTGCCGATGAAGTTGGTTGATGACATTGACTGTCGAAGTGTGCAGCGTTTTTAACTGTCTTTAGTGAATGCCTGTTACAGGTAGACCACTGATTAGCCCAATTCATCAAGCAATTTTTTTACTTGCTTTTTTAATTCTTCTTGGGCAAAGGCATAGGCAATATTGGCCGCGATGTAACCGGCTTTGTTTCCGCAGTCATAGCGAGTACCGCGGAATATCAAACCGTGTACTGACTGACGCGAGGCCAGAAAGTTGATCGCATCTGTCAGTTGAATTTCTCCACCAAAACCGGTTTTCTGCGACCTTAAAACGTCAAACACATCTTTGCTGAGTATATATCGGCCAATGGCAGCGAGATTCGATGGTGCTGACTTAGGTTCAGGTTTCTCGACCACCCCCTCGACTTCGACCATTGCACCATCGATGTTCTTAGGTGTCACAATTCCATAACGGTTAACAAATTCGGGTTCAACTTCTTCGATTGCAAGCATTACTCCACCTGTGAGTTTGTGTGCATCGGTCATCTGGTGCATACATTGCTGGTCTGACAAGATCAGGTCATCAGGCAATATCACCGCAAATTCGTTTTCCTCTACATACTGTTCGGCACACAGTACTGCGTGACCTAAACCTAAAGGCTTGTCTTGCAGAGCAAAACTAATCGACTTCGGTGCAAGGCTGTTTTCCCTGATAGCGTTTAATTCAACACGTCTGTTTTTTTTCGTCAGCAACGCCTCAAGCGAAGGGTTTGAACCAAAATGCCTTACCACTAGCGAATCCTCGCAAATCTGCGGCACCACAAATATGAATTTTTCGATCCCTGCCGCTTTTGCTTCGCCCACAGCGTATTCGATCAGTGGTTTGTCAACGACTGGCAGCATTTCTTTCGAAATGGCTTTCGTAGCCGGCAAAAATCGCGTGCCTAAACCTGCTATCGGGAAAATGACTGTTTTGATGTCTGAACTCATGAATCGTCGAAATTGTGGTATCCAGTTGAAACTCTATGCAAATTGATCTGGGTAATCGAGGTGAGAAAAATCAAATTTACTGCGAATTTTGAAAATTCGACTCATTTGAACCAATAAACCACTTGAATTATCGCAAACAGTACTTATTTACGTTGGGAATTTGTCATTTTTTTAACCATCGTTGTTATTGGAGTAATTTGAATGTCTAATGAAGTTCCTGCACAACAAGTAGATTCAGACAACACCATTACATTTCAGGCAGAAGTCCAGCAATTGCTGAATCTGGTGATACATTCACTGTATTCAGATAAGGAGGTATTCCTGCGCGAATTGATATCGAACGCTTCTGACGCCTGCGACCGTTTGCGATTTGAATCGTTAACAGACAAGTCCATGCGCGAAGCCGAACAAGACGCAGCGATCCATATTGAAGTTGACAAAAGAGGCAAAAAAATTGTCATCACCGACAACGGTATCGGCATGTCGAAAGACGAGGTTGTGCAAAACATCGGAACGATCGCACGTTCTGGCACAAAACGTTTTATGGAAACACTTTCGGGCGAACAAAGTGACGATGCCCGTCTGATCGGGCAGTTCGGTGTCGGTTTTTATTCTGCGTTCATGGTCGCTGAGAAAGTTGAACTTTGCACCCGACGCGCCGGTCAACCGCCTGAGACTGGAGTTCGCTGGGAGTCTGACGGTGTCAGCGGCTATACCATCGACAACGAAACCATCGAAAACTGCGGCACCGCGATTACGCTGACACTCAGAAAAGATGCCAAAGAGTTTCTTGAGCTCTACACAGTCAGAAACATCATCAAAAAATACTCTGACCATGTCTCCATCCCTGTTTTGATTCGCGAAAAGCCGAAAAAGAAAGAAACAGGACAATGGGAAACTGCAAACGCTGTTTCGGCATTATGGACACGTGCGAGAAAAGATATCTCACAAGACGAATACGACAACTTTTACCAAACGCTGACTTTTGACCCCGAAAAACCTCTCGCGACAACCCATACGCGGGTGGAAGGTAAAATGGAGTATTCAGCTTTGCTGTACATCCCTTCGAAGGTTTCGCCATTTGAATTCTTTGATCCCGACCGACGCAAGGGGATTAAATTGTATGTACGGCGCATCTACATCATGGATGACACCGAGAACCTTATGCCGGGGTATTTGCGCTTTGTTCGCGGTGTGATTGATTCCGATGATTTGCCTCTCAACGTTTCGCGCGAATTTTTACAAAAAAACAAACAGGTCGAACGAATTCGAAACGGACTGGTTAAAAAAATTCTTAACGAATTAAAGCGACTGGCACAAAAAGACTCGGACAAATACCAGACCTTCTGGCAGGAATTCGGCCGTGTATTCAAAGAAGGCCTCACCGAAGACCCGAGCAACAAGGACACGCTGGCAAACCTGCTTCGTTTTGCTTCGACAAAAAGCGATGGACAAAGTCAGTCAGTATCGCTTCGCGAATATATCGATCGTATTGCCGACAAACAAGATGCAATCTACTACCTCACAGCTGACAGTTACGCATCAGCTGTAGGTTCACCTCATCTGGAAGTATTTCGCAAGCACGATGTTGAAGTACTGCTTCTAACTGATCCGGTCGATGAATGGGTTGTCATGCATTTAACTGATTTTGCAGAAAAACCGCTTAAATCCATCGCAAAAGGTGACCTGACACTCGATTGGCTTGATGAACAGATAAAGACACCTGTCAGCAAAGAATCAGATGAAAAAATCCAAGCCTTGGTAAACCGGCTGAAGACTTCCCTGGAAGGGCGAGCAGAAGATGTTCGAGTGACAGCAAGACTGACTGATTCTCCAGCATGTCTTGTCGCGACCAGTGAATTCGAACTCAGTCGTCATATGACCCGGATTCTGAAAGCTTCCGGTCAAGACGCACCGGAGGCAAAATCGGTGCTGGAAATCAATCCAGAACATCCGCTTATCGAGCATCTGGTGAACAACGACGACAGCGTTGATGATTGGGCACACGTGCTGTTTGATCAAGCAACATTAAGCGAAGGTGCGCCGCTGGAAAAACCAGCCGACTATGTGAGACGAATCAATTCGCTGCTTACAGGTTCAATTGCACAGCAAAGTTCAGTTATTATTACTCCGTAAATCCGTGTCGGTGTTGCAATTTATATGCATCAACGATTATCTTGAGCATTGCACACGCGCAGCCCACACTCTATAATCCGCACCGCCTGCTAAAACAAGCAAAGGTCTGGATATCTGAAGCTTGTTTGGCGGTATCGAATGCGGGGTATGGCGCAGTCTGGTAGCGCATCTGCTTTGGGAGCAGAGGGCCGGGGGTTCGAATCCCTCTACCCCGACCAGTGTTTTGTTGCGCCTGTAGCTCAACTGGACAGAGCAACGGCCTTCGATAGGAGCCTTTGCGGGGAATACTGAACCTGTAAAGTGAAGAGCACTATATCGGTGAAACCTTAACACGTAGCGGTGATGGCAATACCGAGGAAACCGTCTGAATTAATCTGACGGGATCCGTAGAGACTATACGTGCTCCACCTGAGATGGTGAAGATATAGTCCAGACTACAAACTGGCGACTCGTTGAATTTGCAACCTTTGTCAGGCAACGAAAGTTGTAGTGGTATGCTAAGCCGTAGGTTGCAGGTTCGAGTCCTGCCAGGCGTGCCAATTTGGTGTTGAAACTTATCTTGTGTTTCTCAACCAAATGATAATGATTGTGGTGGGCGTAGCTCAGCAGGTAGAGCCCTGGATTGTGGTTCCAGTCGTCGTGGGTTCGAGTCCCATCGTCCACCCCAATTCCCTGTTTTTTTACCAACCGCGGTCCGGACAATGAAACTTCCCACTGTCGAAGAAATTCTTGAAGTTTCAAACATGATTGGTGAACATGTTCCACCGACGCCGCAATACCGTTGGCCATTGCTGTGCCAAAGGTGTGATGCGAATGTCTGGGTCAAGCACGAAAATACCACTCCAATCGGATCGTTCAAGATCAGAGGTGGAATCAACTACATAAACGAATGTGACGCACCACACGTCGTTACCGCAACCAGAGGAAATCACGGCCAGTCTATCGCTTTGGCAGCACAGCTTGCAGGTAAAAAAGCAACCGTTTACGTTCCATACAACAACAGCGAATCAAAAAATAATGCAATGCGCGCATTTGGAGCGAATTTGATAGAGCACGGCAAGGATTTCTCTGAAGCACATGACCATGCGCGAAAGACTGCGCGAAAGAAAAATCTTCATTTCGTACCGTCTTTCGACCGTCGGTTGGTTGTCGGCGTTGCAACTATGGCTGTTGAACTGTTCGATGCAGTCCCTGACCTCGATGCCGTTTATGTTCCGATCGGACTGGGTTCTGAAATTTGCGCGGTCATCGCTGCCCGCGAAGCGATGGGCTTAAGTCATATTGACATAGTCGGCGTCGTCGCTGAAAATGCACCCGCTTACGCCTTATCATTCGCTCAAAGACAACCTGTCACCACTGACAGTGCAGATACCATCGCAGATGGCGTTGCGGTTAGAATCCCGGATAAAACTGCACTGGATATTATCGTCAGACATGCTGCCCGCGTGGTTCAGGTTTCCGAAAACGAAATCGCCGAAGCAATGGTGCATTACTTCACGGACACACATCACGTGATAGAAGCGGCCGGCGCCTGCTCTTTGGCAGGGATGTTGAAAGAAAAAACGCAAATGCGCGGTAACAACGTAGCGGTAATCGCGTCGGGTGGTAACGTCGACCCAACGCTTTATCTGAACATCCTGTCCCAATGGAAATCTGTGTGATACAAATTTACTGACTACACCGTATCCGGCCAATTCAATGCCAGCAAGCCAGTTTTGTCGAGTCTGAAATCGTCAAACGCCCAAAGCGGCCGAGGTGCTTTGCTGTTCGCGGTCGGCAACACTTTGGTCAATTCTGCCAATCCAGTTGCTGAACAGAATTTTTCCCTGTTCAGACCATGTGTTGCGCAAAAAGGAAGTCAGCTTTGATTCCGGAAAATCCGGGATGGCAAGCCCCCTTTCCCTGGCACGAATCAGTTCTGTTTTGTAGGCTTCTAGCTCAGCTTTTTCGTCAGTACCGAAATAATTCAAAGGGTATTGCGGATAGTCGCTGATTTGACGATCGACAAATCGATAGACTTCCCTTTTGTACTCTTTGAGTAGGCTTACTGCGTCGTATTCAGGGTGCCCCTGCAGAAAAATCCACTTAAACCCGTCTTCACTCACTGCAAGGTGAAAGTCTGCCTGTTCACTCATCGCGACAACTCGAATTTTGCACGCAGTGAGTTGTTCTGCTGTCATCTCAAATACATGCGAACGCGGTACATCAAACACCAAATCCAGACCCTCGCTCAACTGATGCATATCGTCTACAAGGGTGTGTGAGTAAACGCCCCATCTTTTGGTCGGTTTGCACCGCGTCCTTTCGATACCGTAGAGCACCTGAAGGACGGCATGACTGGCAAGGCAGGAACACATAATCGTGGGCACATGGTCGTTCGCCCAGCGGATGACCATTTCATATTGTGGCCAAAACGCTTCGGCTTTCAGATTGGACTCGCCCGGATTGGCACCTGTCATTATCAATCCGTCTAATGCCAGTGATTGAACTTGTGAATAACTGTCGTAATTGTCTGATACATATTCAAACACATCGCCTTGCCATTGCAAACCGTCGAGCGTGAACGGGTGAATATGGACGTAACATTCACTGACCGCTGCCAGGCGAAGGAACTGTCTTTCTGTAGCAACGAACGCGCGCTCGGGCATCATGTTGAGAAATCCAATATGCACTTCGCGTAATGGTTCAGCGTGAATTTCACTGGTATCAACAATATCAACCCCTTCACTGGCAAGGCGGTCCCACGATCGCAATTTTCGATTTCTAACTAGTGGCATAACTGGCGTTGTCGATCAATCAGAAGGCAAAGTTTCGCATATCAAATCAATAAAGTCGCGCTCGTCGCGAATGTCACCAATGCGGTCGGCACTAATCGTATATCCGTATTGATTGGCAATCGATTCGTATTTTGTTTTGCGGTTTTTAACGAGATGCGGAAACATCCAGCGGACAAAATCATCGGGATCTATACGCTGCTCACAGTCGTAACCATTCAACTGGAGGTATTCTTTGAGTTTTTCATCAAGAAATTCGGGCTCGTAATAAAGCGGCTTGGGATTGCTTTCCTGTCGTTGGATCACAGCGGTTTCAAGTTGCTTGTCAGCCGCTAAGTATACGATCAAGGTATGTTGCGCCAGATGTTTCAACACCTGCTCATTGCCCAGCTCGCAAATACTGCCACTGGAGTCGTTTACAAAATTTTCGTAGCCATAAATGGTGAACGACTTCCTGATGAATCCTCCAACATCCAGCATTGAAGCAACTTCAGCGTCCAAATGAAGTTTTTGACGACGCTTGAATTCGTTTAGCGGCAACCCTCCACGACTCTCATCTCCAAGTTTCCCCAAAAACTTAGAAAGCGGCTCTAAATTATCTATCGTAATGTTGTTCGCAATATAGATCGAATCACTTCGAAGCAAATCCCTTAGAAAATCAACTTTCATTGCTTGTTCCTTGATATTGTCCAACATCGGTTCAGACACATACCGAGTGCCAATTCTGTAATCGGCAGAAAAATGAAACCATGACGTGCGCGGCAGTTTTCTCGCTAGCTTGGTTTTGCCAACTCCGGACATGCCAATCAAGGTGACAGCTTTTCGCTGCCAGTTGAAAAATTCGGATCGGGAAAGTCTCATTACACTTTGTTCAGTTAAAAATTCTTACGCATCTTTTACGTCAAATGGCAACCGCTTGTCATTGTAAAAGGCTATCAAGTTTGTTTTGATCGTCCAGCGCGCTAAGTTCGTCGAAGCCCCCGATACCGACAGCGTCAATAAAGATTTGTGGAACTGTCGTACGCCCTTGGCTTCGTTCAAGCATCTCAGATTTATGCGCCCTATTCAACAAAACGTCGTACTCGGTAAATTCAATATTTTTTTGTCTAAGCAGTTGTTTGGCTGCATAACAAAACCCACAAAGCGGGCTTGTATAGATTTCAACTTTAGCCATCAGTCCATCTGCTGTACATTTTGCTCTTTGCATCCTGCACTATTTCACACCGGTATGCCCGAAACCACCGGCGGCGCGCTCGCTGGCTTCGAATTCTTCGACCTCTACAAGTTCAGGGCGAATCACTGGAACAAAAACCATCTGCGCGATTCTGTCCGCCGGATTGATGGTAAAGGTGGTGTCGCTTCGATTCCAGCATGATACAAACACCTGCCCTTGATAGTCTGAATCAATTAACCCAACCAGATTGCCCAAAACAATGCCGTGTTTGTGCCCGAGACCTGAACGCGGCAGCAACACTGCAGCGACTCGCGGATCACGGATATCAATCGCGATGCCAGTGGGAATCAGTTCGCATGCTGATGGTTTGATATCAAGCGCTTCATCTATACATGCCCGAAGATCCAACCCGGCGGCTCCTTGAGTAGAGTATTGTGGCAAGGGCACAGACTTGCCGATTCGCTCATCGAGAATCTTGTAACGCACTTTGTGCATGAATCCGAATTGAAATTTGCTCAATTAAATTTTCTGCTATCTTCGACTTCAAATCAGGTCCGAGCTTTGTCACCCCGTTTCTATCGATAAGCTCTATGGCATTGGAATCAGAACCAAGCGCACTGTTTGGACCGCCAACTGCGTTGGCGGCAATCAAATCCACGCCTTTAGACAGCAACTTGCGCTTGCCTTCAGAGACAAGATTTTTCGATTCGGCAGCAAAACCGACCGCATAGACCTGCGAAAAACGTTTTTTCACTTCCGCAAGTATGTCAGGATTGCGCACCAATTCGATTTGCATGGTTTCGTCTTGCGTTTTCTTGATCTTTGACTGTGCCACTTTCGAAGGGCGATAGTCAGCAACAGCGGCAACAGAAATAAACAGTTCGCAGCCACTCATGTTCTCCATCACTGCCTTTTGCATATCCAGTGCACTGGTCACTCGAATCAGCGTTTCGACCGCAGGGGGTGCATGAATGCTTGTTTGACCGCTAATCAGGCAGACATTCGCACCGGCGCGAACTGCTGCGTCGGCAATCGCATATCCCATTTTACCGGAACTGAGGTTAGTCAACCCGCGAACCGGATCAATCGCCTCCCAGGTCGACCCCGCGGTGATCACTGTATTAATCCCCTGCAACAGTCCCGACGATAAGAAAGCTGCGACTTTATCAACAATTTCTTCAGGCAAAAGCATGCGCCCCGGGCCGGTTTCTCCGCACGCCTGATCGCCAACTGAAGGTCCAATTATTCGAACACCGCGGCGTTCGATGACCGACACATTGTGCTGTGTAGCCTGATCGGCCCACATGACCCGATTCATCGCCGGTGCAACCACGATCGGAGACTCGGTTGCCAGACAAAGCGTCGATAATAAGTCATCGGCAAAACCGTGCGCAAGCCGCGCGATGAAACCTGCACTAGCGGGTGCCACTAAAATGACATCGGCACTGCGGGCGAGTTCTATATGGCCCATACCAGCTTCCGCCTGTTCATCGAACAGCTCAGTTCGCACAGGATTTCCACTGACCGCCTGCAATGTCAAAGACGAGATAAACTGCGCCGCATTCGGTGTCATGACAACCTCGACAGCAGTGCCACCTTCCGTTAACCTACGTACAAGCTCTGCAGAGCGATACGCGGCTATGGAGCCAGTCACACCCAGTAAAACCCGTTTTCCTGCAAGCATTGAATTGTTCACGATCACCTCCAAAACAGGTGTTTTTCGCATTTTCGCCTTCAAATTGCGATTTGCAAGCGTCAATAGTATAAAATGTGCGGCTTGCTTAAATTAAAACATTGTCACAACCCCTTAGAATTCCGATGCCAAGAGTTTGCCAATTAACAGGAAAAAAAACCGTTGCCGGGAACAACGTATCACACGCACACAATAAGACGAAACGCAAATTTCATCCAAACCTGCATTATCGCAGGTATTGGGTTGACAGCGAAAATCGTTGGGTGAAGCTTCGCTTGACGCGCAAGGCTATTCGTACGATCGATAAGAATGGCATTGACAGCGTTTTGGCCGACATTAGAGCAAATGGAACAAAAGTCTGACTCTTCCTGAGAAATAACGATGCGGGAAAAAATTAAACTTGAGTCCAGTGCAGGCACCGGGCACTTCTACACCACTTCCAAGAACAAGCGCAATACGGAAGGAAAACTGGCGATCAAAAAATACGATCCGGTCGCTGGCAAACACGTTATCTACAACGAAACCAAGCTGAAATAATCCGTACTGCTGTAATCGCGAGACATTCGCGCGGTTCTCAACTTGTGGTTATTCCACAATAAACTTCGCAGGTTCGCCGCGCGGTGTTGACAGTTTGGATAAGTGCTCTATCAACCGCACAATGGTCTGAGCACTGAATGGGCGCCGATTTTGGATGACAATCAGTTGCAGGAACTGCTTTTCAAGCGCAAGGAAAAGCGTGTGAGAGAATCAATTCCCGACTCTTCAGCCATACGACACCACTCTTCCAGTGAACTTCTCAAACTGTCGTAGGAACTCGATGATTTCATCGCAATTTGGTGGAGTTTCTGCTTCATCTGATATGCTTTTTTTAATTTCTTGTTCGATTCAAGGAACTGAGACAATTTTTCACGCTTGTGCACACTCAGTCTCGAAGGCTCTGCCACCAATGAATGACGAGCATTTTTCAACATTTTCTTGTATTTACCGCTGGCAGACTTAATCTCCTCTCGACATACGTCATCGAGTACATCACGCGCATAACTGGACAACACATCAAAACGAGTTGTCACAAACGCCTTGACTGTTTCCGCATCGCAGTGCCGTTTATTCTCCCGATAAGTAAGCACAGGAATTTTCCGGTTAATGCGCAAAAGTTTTAATGAGTTGAGAATTCGAACATATAGCCAACCCAGATCTATTTCCCACGGACGGGTTGAAAACTGTGCTGAGCTCGCATAAGCATGATGATTGTTGTGCAGCTCCTCGCCACCGATCAAAATTCCCCAAGGAACAATATTGCGACTTGCATCAGGCAAATCAAAATTGCGATAGCCGGCGAAATGTCCGATGCCGTTGATTACCCCTGCCGCCCAAAACGGAATCCACAGCATTTGGACAATCCAAATCGCGGTTCCGGCTAAAACACCGAACAAGATCAAATTCAATCCAAGCAAAACAAACAGGCCAATATTTGGGTGACCGGCGTAAACACGCCGCTCTAGCCAATCATCGGGTGTTCCCTTGCCATATTTTTCCAAAGTTCCAGGCTCTCGAGCAGCACGGCGATAAAGCAGCAGGCCACCCCAAAGAACTGAGTTGATTCCGACTTGCTGGGGGCTGTGTGGGTCTTCTTGAGATTCAACTTTCGCATGGTGCTTGCGATGAACCGCCACCCATTCCTTAGTCACTATTCCAGTGGTAAGCCAAAGCCAAAACCTGAAAACATGACTCAAAGCCGGATGCATTTGCAGTGCGGAATGCGCTTGTCCGCGATGAAGGAAAATCGTAACCGAGGCGATCGTGATGTGCGTCAACACAAGACAAACAAGCACGTAGCCCCACCACGGCAGTTCAATTAAATGCAATAGGTCCACAACTGAGATTTGACGACTGGCTTATCTTTCGCGGTATACGATTCTTCCCTTGGTCAAATCGTATGGGGTCAGCTGAACAACAACCCTGTCGCCGCGCAGAATCCTGATGTAGTTTTTGCGCATCTTTCCAGATATATGTGCAGTCACGATATGATCGTTGTCAAGTTTTACTTTAAATATTGTGTTCGGCAGCGTCTCTAAAACGACGCCATTCATCTCTATTTGATCTTCTTTTGCCACAGTGTAGAATTTGATCTCCTTTTAGATTTCAGTAAAAACATATCAAAGTATAAAGATTTACCGGTTTGCGTGTTGATGATAATTCGTCCACTGACAAGTAATTTTCCATAGCTGTTATGAATGTTCGCCAAATCTGGTTCAGATACCCAATCAACTCGATTTTGCTGATTGAGGTTCATTTTTACCCATCAGGTTTAAGGGGGTCTGCGGCAACCTGTTGTTTTTAAAGACTGTTGGATGCGGATTATTTTATCTGTCTGTCAGGTAAAATATGTATGTTCTTTGTTTATCGCCTTAACAGCCAATGCTCTGGGTCAAGACTTTTCATATCGTATTTGTGGTTACCTGGTTTGCAGGAATTTTCTACCTGCCGCGTCTTTTTGTGTATCACGCCGAAGCCATTGACGAAATCAGCAATGAACGGTTCAAAGTAATGGAGCGGAAGCTATATTTCGGCATTTCAACACCAAGCGGAGTGTTGACACTGATAACCGGATCGGTGCTGTGGCTGCACTACGGGTTCAGCGGTAGCTGGCTGACATATAAAATCGCGCTAGTTGTAATTCTGGTCTTGTATCACCTTTGGTGCTGGAAATATCTGGTCGCATTCAAGTATGACCGCAATCAGCATTCCCATATTTTTTACCGCTGGTTTAACGAAGTTCCAGTTTTGTTGCTAATCGCTATTGTCACCGTGGCAGTATTCAAACCTGTTGTGTAAACACTACGACTCAGAACAGATACTCGCGCCAAGAATCGGTCCTCTGATGGTTTGTCGACGTCCGTCGTATTGCTGAACAATGACAGCACAGTTTTGATTGTCTCCGAGTTTGTCAATTGGCACTTCAATTGAAACGCTTTCGCCTTCCCACTTTCCGATCGAATCAAATTTCCGCACAACATTGAAATTATTCATTACCTTGTCTTTGTTTTCGCCAGAGGTCACGGGTGTGGAGTGTCGCTTGTCATAAGTGATAAGCCAAATATCTGCATCAGAGTCGTGATTCCCATCAACATGAACTTTCACACGAGTGGAATCGGAAACATCGGCTGAGGTTTGAAATACCCAACCGGATTTTCGCTTCAATTGTTTGTTCGCTTGTCGTTTGTTGCTGCCGACGAAAGCGTAGTCTCCGTTGACAACGATTTGCGGGGTATACACGCCTCTTCGGCCAGCGAGAAACAGTGCGTTGTAATCGCGCTGGCGTTTACTGTATGCCGGTGAAGAAAATGGATCTTTCCACACGCCAGCAGAACCGTATACCAGTGTGTCCCAATAGTCGACATGGAATTCTAAGCCCAATATGTCATCGTTTTCGTCGATAATTTCACCTAGCAGTTCATCGGCAGGCGGGCACGAATAACAGCCTTGAGACGTAAACAGTTCAAACACATGTCTTGGTTGAGAATCTGCCCAAACGCTGATGGAAAAAAGTAGTGCGATCATAGAAGCCGTGACTGTCTTGGCTATTTGGTTTTGAATATGCATTTTGAATTGTCGCTTTTGAAAATTAATTTGATCATCTCATCATCTTGGACATGACTGATTCTGTTTTGTTCAATGTCGTTTTGGTTTCGCCACAAATCCCACCCAATACGGGAAACATCATTCGATTGTGTGCGAATACCCGATGCGCCCTTCACCTGATCAATCCACTAGGATTTGATCTCACTGACAAGAAGCTGCGCCGCGCCGGACTCGACTATCATGAATGGGCCCAAGTTCAAGTTTATGATTCGTTCACCGATTACACCCGAAAATCTGATGTTCAAAGGTGTTTTCTTTATTCTAAATTTCACTCAAATTTGTACACTGACGTCACCTACCAAATGGGAGACTCGCTGGTGTTTGGATCAGAAACTTCCGGTTTGCCAGATAGTGTCCGGGCATTAGTCACCACAGCGCAACACCTGACACTGCCGATGGCCAAGGGCAACCGCAGTTTAAATCTGTCAAATTCTGCAGCGATTGTTGTATATGAGGCGTGGAGGCAAATCGGTTTTGCCAATCAGGCTTCAATTTAAGTTCGTTCCGTAGCACTTAGGCACGCGGCAAGTCCAACTCGCAGGTCGCGATAACGCAAATGCATGTCAGCGTGCTGCAGAATTTTGCTGTTGTCGATTTTGCGAGACTCGCGAAGATATTGTTTCATGGATTCGCTCAAGGCATTGAGACGATCTGAATCTGAAGTTTCCTTCACCCGAGGCAATCCCCAAATTTCGGCGACAAGATTCATGTAATCAATCATTCGAAGCGGTATCCCGTCGGCCGCATTGTAAATTCCACTGACCGCAGGTTTTGATGCTGCCATGCAGATTTCAACCAAATCATCCACGTGAATTCGGTTCGAAAAGCCAATGTCACTGCGCGGTGGCAAAGTCAATCCTTTGGCAATGCGTTCGACAGGCACTCGGTCAGGGCCATAAATCCCCGCCACTCTCAGTACAACGAGCTCCAGGGCGTTTTGTTTTGCCCACTGTTGCGTAAACCCTTCGACATAAGCTCGCCGTTTGGCTCGATTGGTTTGCGGATTAATGGGAAATTGTTCGTTCACCCATCGACCGTTGCAGTTTCCATACACACCAGTGGTACTGATGAGAACAAACTTGCCAGGTTTTGCGTTCAGTGCAGAGCCAACGAAATGTCGAATTCGTCTGTCTTCACTGGCCTGTGGGTTGGGTGGCACCAGATAATACACCAGCGATTGGCGATCAACGCGAATAGAATCCACCACTGGTTTGTCCAGATCAATATTAACCTCGGGGATTTCCTTTGCGCCTTGACTTGAATTTCGAGTCAAGGTCAAGACACTCTTGCCTTTTTCGCGATAAGCTTGTGCGATGCGTTTGCCAACGTAGCCAGCACCTGCCACGATCACATTGGTGAACGGTATATTATCAGCCATTAGTAAGTGCGCCGCATCAATCCCGCCGCAACTCATCGGACACCGCTACTGGTGTCGGAAACTTAAACACAACAATATAGGAATTTACGACGAAAGTAAGAACCGTAGCGATCAAAAGAAAATTAGCGGCATCGTTATCGATTGCGCCAGATGCAAGCGCCAGAAACACGATCAGAATCGAAAATTCACTGAGCTGTCCTAACCGAAAGCCCGCTTCCCAGCAGGTGTTGCTTTTCTCTTTAACCAATCCAAGAAGCAATCGATAGGTAACCGGTTTCAAAGCAAGTACCAAAGCAGCGAGTGCGAGCGCTGGAACAATCACTGCGGCAAATGCATCCGGTTCAAAATATGCACCGATTGCCACGAAAAATAGCACCATAAAAAAATCACGGATAGCGTGAAGTCGTTCTGCAATATATCGGGCGATAGGAGAAGCGGCCAGTGCAACGCCAGCGACAAACGCACCGATTTCCTTCGACAGACCCAGAATGTCCGCGAGTTGTCCCATGCTCAGGCACCAGGCGATTGTAACTAAAAATATGTATTCCCGAATCTGTTCGAATCGACTCAGAAGTTTACGTACAACATACAGTTCAAGCAAAAACGTAACCGCCACAAAAACCGGAAGCGTAATCATTGGCACAAAAACCGCACTGACCAAACCTGTCGCCTTGCCGATGCCTTCAATGATGATGAGTGCAATAATCGCTAACAGATCCTGCAGCAACAAAATACCGATAACAAGCTCACCGATATGGCGATGGTGAAGTGCGGTTGTCGGCAGAAGCTTGATGCCAATGATTGTGCTGGAAAATCCGGTTGCTATTCCGGTAATGACAGCTTCAGCGAGTTGAAATCCGAAAACGATGGCAACACCAAACCCGCAGCAAAAGAAAATTACCGAAGAAATTAACGTAACCAGAGAAACTGACTGAAATATTTTCAACAGTTTCTGCGGGTACAGGTCAATTCCCAATAAAAACAGCAGGAATATGATGCCGATATGCGCCAGATCTTCGATTAGCGTAAGTTCCGGAATCAGTTTGAATCCGCCCGGTCCGATCAGCGCACCAAGCACGATATATACCACGGGCAAGACTTGGCGGGTATACAGTGCGATGGTGCCAAGTACGGCAGCACCAAAATAAATAAGAAACACCGAGTGCTCAATAATCTCCCGCTGAAACTCCATCACAATGTCCGATTGAAAAAGTTCAAAACCTAATCGTTGTTGACTGACTTAATAATTCTGGTAAAAGATATTGAGAACACAATTTTCGTTGGTTGTACGCGTAAATGTCGAATTGATGACTGGATACAACGCTTTGCGTTGTCATCAGATCGTATGGCGCAAAGCGATTCGTTTTTTCGAAGTCTATCTTTTCCACTTGATACTGCATCCGATACTCGGTTTTTGTTCCATGGACACCGGTCTTTCACTGAGCAGTGCCTCAACCGCAGCTCGCAGGTCTGAACCGGTAGATGGAAGTTCGTTGCCCGGTCGACTATCGTCGAATTGCCCTCGATAAACCAAGTGATGAGCCGAATCGTACAGGTAAAAATCCGGTGTGCAAACCGCTCCATATGAGATGGCAGTTTGTTGACTTTCATCGTACAGATAGGGAAACGAGTAGTTGAAACTGACTGCGTCTTTGGCCATGTTTTGCGGTCCATCGGCAGGATAAGACGAAGCATCGTTGGAACTGATTGCAACTACAGCAATACCGTGCGGCATATATTCGACAGCAAACTGGGAAAAAGCCGACTTGATTTTGACTACATATGGACAATGATTGCAGATAAAGGCAATTACCACGCCTTTCGCGTCGCTAAAGTCGGACAGGGAAACCTTGTCAGAAGGGATATTGGGATTGGCATTTGGAAGTGTAAAGTCCGAAGCGACGGTTCCTAGCTCAACCATTTTGGATAGCGTTTCTACCATGATAATTTCCTACGAAATGATTCAGTACCGACAGTCAGTTTGTAAACTTAGAACAAAGACACTGTGATTTCATTCTAACTTGAGCGTTGGCCAATGATGATTCACCCTCAGAACTGTTACCGGAATTGGCTGACTAATTTCTGATCATACACCGGCGTTCGATAAGAATAGACGAGCGTCAATTTTTTACAAATATCAGGTCAGACCATCCACTGGCAAGGGAAAAGCGCGGAAAAGCGCGCATACTATTGAATCGTTGCACAATCTTTTCAAAGTGCTATTTTACAGGATTGCTTGATCGCAACCTCGTATGAAAAACGAACAAGCAGCAATATTGCACAACTTGTGACAATTCAAAATCAACGACGGCTGCAAGCAGGACAGTTGTTGTCTTTGGGAATTTGTATCGTTTGCCATTCCAGTCGAGCAGCATCAAACAGCACCAGTTTTCCGTAATTTGACACGCCACAACCAGTGATGATTTTAATCACTTCAGTCGCCTGCAACGAACCGATAACTCCACAAAGTGACCCGAGTACCCCGGTTTCACTGCATCTTTCTTCCGGTTCATCCTCGGGTGAATATAAACAGCGAAAACACGGACTGTCATCGATATCCAGACGGTATATAGCCATTTGCCCTTCCATACGGATAGCTGCACCTGATACCAGCGGTGTGCGGGTGGCAATACAGGCATCATTAACAGCATAGCGGATTGCAAAATTGTCTGAAGCGTCTACTACAACATCGTTGGCAGCGACAACATTTTGGAGTTGTTCATAATCGATTTTTTTATCGATGCCGGTGATCCGGATTTGCGGATTCAGTGCACTGAGAGTTTCACGAGCTGAGAGAACTTTGGACTTTCCTACTGCATCATTGACATGAACAATTTGACGCTGCAGGTTAGACAGGTCTACGCAATCAAAGTCATTTACAGTCAGGTGTCCGACACCACTGGCTGCCAAGTACATGGAAACAGGCGAGCCCAATCCACCTAGACCAACAATCAGCACTGAGGATTCAGAAATTTTTTGCTGACCCTCAATGCCAATTTCACTCATCATGATTTGGCGGTTATAGCGAAGTAAAATTGAATCATCCATGGTAAATTAAGTTTATCATTTTGAGGAGTTTTGTGAGTCAACACCTCCGTATATTCATTGTATCTGTGAACAAGTTAACCCATTTCAGCGAAAAAGGCGATGCCCATATGGTCGATGTGGGCAAAAAACAACAAACCGCGCGACGTGCAGTCGCTGCCGGGCGTATTCAAATGTCTAGATCGACATTGGAACAAATTACTTCTCGGACAAATAAAAAGGGCGATGTTCTCGCGGTCGCTCAACTAGCGGGGATTATGGCCTCCAAACGCACAGCAGACCTTATCCCCTTATGCCACCCACTTGGTCTTACACACGTAGCGGTAAATCTATATTGTGATTTTAACGATTCAAGCGTGCGCTGTGAGGCAACTACAGAGACTCGCGAACGTACCGGAGTAGAAATTGAAGCGCTTAACGCAGTACAGGTTGCTCTGCTTACAGTTTATGACATGTGCAAGGCTGTAGACAGAGCTATGACAATCACTGACATACAGTTGATCGAAAAATCCGGTGGGCGGTCTGGCACTTGGAAACGTGAAACTACACAGCCCGAACAAAAATAAATTCACATGGACGCGTGCGATATTCCTTCTACGCCATACGAAGACGCCCTGAATTCGATTTTAGGAGCAATCAAACCCATCACTGAAACCGAACGCGTACCGATACGCGAGGCGATTAACCGGATTGCCGCGCAAGACGTATTGGCATCCGAAAACGTTCCAACCAGCCGAAATTCAGCAATGGACGGTTATGCATGCCGCTATAAGGATCTCGACACACAAAACAATCTATCAACTTTGAAAATGGTTGGCACCTCCGCAGCTGGCAGTCCGTATACGGGCGCGATCGGCAAAGGTGAGTGCATTCGAATTTTTACCGGTGGTGTCGTACCAGATGACCTCGACATGGTCATTATGCAAGAAGACTGCAATGCGCAAGACGATCAGATTTCGACTTCAAATTCGCACCGATTAGGTCAGCATGTTCGTAATGCAGGTGAAGACATCGCTGCTGGCGAAGTTGCGGTTGCAAGTGGGCAAAAAATCGGTACCGCGGAACTTGGTTTGCTCGCATCGGTTGGCTGCGGGACGATTTCTGTGCGCCGCATGCCAAAGGTAGCGTTTTTTTCAACAGGGGATGAATTGAAAGGAATCGGTGAACGGCTTAACCCGGGAGATGTATATGACAGTAACCGTTACACACTGTATGGAATGCTTAAGAGCGCTGGTTGTGTGCCGCTTGACTTTGGCGTGGTTCGAGACAACCTGTCAGAAACCATCAATGCCATAAAAGAAGGTTCAAGGTGCGCCGATGTCATTGTCACCTCGGCAGGCGCATCAGTTGGTGACGCTGATTTCGTAAAGCAGGCTTTGCAGTCACTTGGAGAATTAACATTGTGGAAAGTTGCGATGAAACCTGGCCGACCGCTTGCATTTGGCAGTGTAGATAATACGTGGTTCTTCGGATTGCCGGGCAATCCGGTATCGGTCATGGTTACGTTTGACAAGTTTGTCCGCCCTGCTCTGCGCAAACTAAGGGGTGAGAAGGGTGCTTTACCGATGAGAATAGTCGCTCGCACAGCCAACCCAATCTACAAGCAGCCTGGCAGACTTGAATTTCAAAGAGGAGTGTTAATGTTCAACTCCAGTGGCGAAGCCATCGTAGAATCGACAGGCAACCAGAGTTCTGGAGTCCTCACTTCAATGAGCCGCGCGAATTGCTATATCGTGCTGCCTCTTGAAACCGGGAATCTAGAGGCAGGAATGACTGTGCAGGTTGAGCCTTTTTCCACAAGTTTTTAAAGGACCATCATTTTGGAATCTGACGCTGCCAGATGGGATCGAAAATACCTCAATAAACAGCACATCTTGGATCTGCAGCCTGACCCCTTGCTTGTTCGTCATGCAGGCCTATTCAACCGCAATGACGTGGTTATTGATCTGGCTTGCGGAGGTGGTCGACATGCGATTTATCTTGCAGCTTTGGGTTGTTTTTCGGTTGCGATCGACTGCAGTCGTCTTGCAATTGACAGATGCAAGCAATCAGCTTCAAAATCCGGGCTGGAAATCCACCCAATCGTTGCGGACCTCGACTACTATCGTTTCGCTGCGCAATGCGCAGACCGGATCGTTTGTTTTAACTACCTGAACAGGGAATTATGCGACAACCTATGCGATGCTTTGAAACCTGGAGGTATTGTGATTTTCAAAACATTCAATGAAAATTTCACAAGAACAAATCCAAGTTTCAATATTGCCTACACACTTGCACCGGGTGAGTTATCTAGATTATTTACCGGTTTTAACACAATCGAAATCAACGACAGTTGTAAACCTGATACAAATGTCAGGAGTTTTATCGTCGCGCGCAAGCATGCACAGTAATGAATTGGCAGGTCAGCTACCCGTTCGTTCCGCCTGACGTTCTTGGTAGGCGGTTTTTTGTTCTTCGGTGGCTTCAGACTGGTGGATTTGCTTCCACTGTGAGTATGGAATACCGTAAATAATTTCTCGAGCGTCTTCGTAACTCAACTCACAGCCCTTCTCTTGTGCTGCGGCACGGTACCATTTCGACAAACAGTTACGACAAAAATCTGCGAGAATCATCAGATCAATGTTCTGCACTTCTGTGTGAGTGCGAAAGTGTTCTACAAGCCGGCGAAATGTCGCTGCTTCTACTTCGGTTTTAGTCTTTTCGTCCATTGTTTGATTACCTGGAATTTTCTACAGTTGCTTTCGACTCGCTGAGGCTTCTACCGGCCTACAAGTGAAACAAAAACTAAGATCCGTTAAGCTTCCGCTTTAGCTCAGTAAATGACTCTGGTGATAGATTCAAACACTCTACGATCGTATTTTCGTCCATCCCTTTTTTTGACATTGCTTCAGCAATTTTTGCCAGGTGTTGTTTCCGGTACTTTTCCACCTTCTCTTCCACCGCCTGCTTCACCTTCTCTTCCACCGCCTGCTTCACCCTCTCTTCCACTCTCTCTTCCACCTTCTCTTCCATCTCTCGATTCATTTCGTCCTGAAACCATTTGGGCCGATGCCCTTTCAAACAAGCTGTCGTTACTGGCATATCCTCTACAATTTCCATATTTTTTCCCTCTTGCTCAAAAATCTGTTTTCCAATTTGGTTCAATCGTTCTAAATCGTAACCGCCTAGCATTGCAATGATGTATAGCACAACAGCAAACGATATATCTATGTAAACCGATGAAGGCTGTTGAGTGCATTTTACCAACAATCGCTGTACATCTTCATCTCGAATGTTTTCCCTACATCCGAGCGCATCAAAAACAATGTTCATGACCGTCTTTTCTGTGCGGCTTAGGACTTCCGGATCAGATACATCCAAAAACCTCGCGACGAATTGACATCTGAATATATTGAAACCAATTTCATCTGTCAAAAGCGGTGGCATTGAATCGATTGGTGATGCCCAACTAAGATCATGTCGCCACTTTGAAGCTCCGTTATAAACAATCACCGCAAGCACCCACGCGTCCGGGTGGTTTTTTTGAATCACCCCAACGTAACTCCCTAATTGATTAAGCGTATTGGATTCAGCTGTTGACTTATGTTCACAAACTACAATCAACTGCTGTGTTTGGTCTACCAGAGAGTCGTCTACTTTCAAATCTACTCTTCCAACTGCATCAGCTCTCAACAAATTGCCGCGATCGTCGTAGTAGTCTGTTGGTAGATTAACGACAGTTTCAAGGTCAAGATGTGACAACGCCTGATCAGACAGCACAGCAAACAACAGTTCGCGGAAATATCTCGGTTGCTGCGCGAAGTTTCGAAATAGATCATCATGCGGCTGGCCTCTGCGCGACGAAGTTGAATCGGTCATCGTTATCTCTGTTGAAAATATGTTTTCTTCGACCGGTATAAGTCAATAAGAAAGTGCTGATTTTTTTTCGGCAGAGACATTTTGACAGAGTATTCGAAAAAATCGTATGAAAAACTCAAAATTCCTCAGATTGAATTTTTTCACAGGTTCTGAAAGGAGATTTTTCACCGATATATACAACTCAAAACGAAAAGCCCTGAGGAGTTGCATTTGGTGAAAATACCAAAAAAGAAAAACACCCTGTTTTGGCTAAAGTGCACCATTTTGGTGCACGAAAGTGCATAAAAAGGGGGTGTTTACCAGGTAAACACCCCCTTCGTGCACTATTTTGGTGCACGGGCAAGTTTGAGCATTTTTAGAATTTCTACAGTATTGCAGTTGAAAAATCAAGGAAATGGAGGGGGCTCGTTAGAAGCGATTTTCTCAATGGCGCAGCTATCTGCTTAACGCGGGTCGCTGCGTCCGGCTGTATTGTGCTCCACCCACCGGCTGCTTCCATCGGTGAGGGCTTCTTTTTTCCAAAAAGGCGCCTTTGACTTTAAATATTCTACGATCGTCTCACAGCCTCCGATCGCTTCAGCACGATGTGCCGACCACACTGCAACCAGCACTATTGGGTTGCCTGGAAGAATCTTTCCGATACGGTGTATCACCAAGGCGTCGTCAAGAGCATAGTCATCGATTGCCTGCCGGCATATTTCTTCAAGGTGCTGCTCGGTCATGCCAGCGTAGTGCTCTAAGTCCATAGCCGACACGGAACTGTCTTCATTGAAGTCACGCATCGACCCGACGAACGCACAAGTCGCCCCAAACTTTCCCTGCGGGAGGCTTTGCTGGTAGCGACTGAGTTCGATCCAAGGATCAAACTGCGCATCGAAAATTTCTATTCGCACTTATAGTCTACCCACTGTATTTTCGAGTTCTTCGCAGCTGAGTTATCCACCGGTTACAGGCGGAAAGAACGCCACTTCGTCACCATCACTAACGCTTGTATCGAGATTTCCGTATCGCTGGTTGATCGCCACTTGGGTGTTTCCGGGCACGTGCTGATGTGGAACGCTCGCCATCCAAACATCTCTTGCAGTGGCTATGTCTTGACTCGCCACCGAGTCCTCTCGTTTGCCGATTCGGTCGGCGAGACTTGCAAAGAATATCACCTTGATTGCCATGACTGCCCGGCGTTATGCAACTGCTTGTTCCAGGTCGCTGGTATATTCACCTTTTGATGCATATCCATTGACCAAGGCTCTTTGCAGCGCTTGACGATGCACTTCGTTTTTGTTTGAGTCACTGCCAGCCCACGCCTTAAGCGGTGCTTGCTGTAACGCGCGGCCGTATGAAAATGTCAAACGCCAAGGAACATCACCAGCTAACTGGTTCATTCGGTTCAGATGCAATGTGGCCTGCTCATCGCTCTGCCCGCCCGACAGAAAAGCAATTCCAGCAACTTCATTCGGTACACAAGCACTGAGACAATCAAGTGTCTGGCGCGCAACCTCATCTACACTTGCCTGTTGTGGACAGTCTTTTCCGGAAAGCACCATATTGGGTTTCAATACGGTTGCACTTAAGACAACCCGCTGTTGTGCTAGCTGCCCGTAGACGGACTTAAGCACTTTATCAGTCACTGAGCGGCATACTTCGATTGAATGGGTGCCGTCCATCAGTACTTCCGGTTCAACAATGGGCACTATTTCTGCTTCCTGGCAAAGAGCTGCATAGCGGGCTAAGCCATGCGCGTTGGCCATAATGCAACCCTCAGTTGGAATACCGTCTCCAATCGTAATCACTGCCCGCCATTTAGCAAATCTGGCTCCAAGTTCTCTGTATTGCTGTAGTCGCTGCCGCAAACCATCGAGTCCCTCAGTGACCTTCTCACCTGGATGACCGGCAAGTTCCTTGGCGCCGGTATCCACCTTGATCCCAGGAACAATATCAGCACTGCTCAAATAATCGGCAAAAGGGATGTTTCCATCGACATGCTGACGAATGGTTTCATCGTATAAGATTGCACCGGAAATGTATTTCGCCAATTGCGGCGTTGTTACAAGCGTTTCCCGATAACTGAGCCGCGTTTGCTCAGTCGATTCGACACCAATTTTTTCGAATCTTGATGTGCAGGTTCCTGTACTTTCATCCATAGCAAGAATGCCTCGCCCTGGTGCGACCATTTGCCTTGCCGTAGCTTCTAACTTGTCAAAACGCATCTTGTATCCTCTATTCATATTTTGCAGATTTTCATAGTTACTTCATAATACTGAAACTACGTGTCGATTCCAACCTCACGACACTGTTATGATTTTCATTGTGTTAGTCCCGCCCTCAACACCAGTTTCATCACCTCGTGTAATCAGCAATTTACCTGACTTTTTAATGATTTTCCGTTCAACAAACATTTGAGCCGCTTGGCGTTCAATTGGCAGTGGGGAATTTGTGTCCATGGTAAAGCTCACCGGGTGAACTCCACGAAACACTGTAACCCGCCGTTGAGTTGTAGCATGAGGAGTTACCGCGAATATTGGAATTCCTGATACTGACTGAGACAGCCACTTCGCAGTCGAACCTGATTCGGTCAACGCTACAATCGCCGTTATATCAAAATGACGTGCAGTGAACATCGTCGCCCGGGCAATCGCTTCTTCAATAGTCGAGCATTGATCGGTTGAGTGCTCGAACTGATCAATCGACATGTCGTATTGTTCAGAGCCGCGGCAAATACGGTCGACGGCTGCAACGACTTTCGCCGGATGCCGACCCACCGCGCTTTCCTGCGACAGCATGATTGCATCAGTCCCGTCGAGCACTGCGTTTGCAACGTCAAGCACCTCTGCTCGGGTCGGTGATGCACTGGTAATCATTGAGGTCATCATCTGAGTAGCCGTGATTACAAATCGGTTTTGCTCCCGCGCTCGTTTGATCAGACGTTTCTGAACACCTGGTAACTGAGCATCTCCTATCTCGACTGCCAAGTCTCCGCGAGCGATCATCACCCCGTCTGACGCTTTGACAATTTCATCTATATTTTCGACCGCTTCGACGCGTTCTATTTTTGAAACGATTCCGCCTTTACATCCGGTCGCTTCAAGCAGTTCTCTAGCGAAGTTCACATCAACTGCACTTCTCACGAACGAAACTGCAAGATAATCCACATCAAGTTCTCCTGCCAAGCGAATATCCTGATGATCCTTAGGCGTCAGTGATGCTGCCGTTAAACCGCCACCTTGCTGATTGATCCCTTTTGAATTGGAAAGCTCTCCACCCACAAGAATTTCGGTCTTTATTACCGGGTCCAGAACTTCAATCACGCGCAATACGATATTTCCGTCATCAACAATCAATACATCTCCAAGTTTGACATCTTTAGGCAAATCTTTATAAGTGACGCCCACTCGCTGCTGAGTTCCTGCGTGGTCGTCCATCTCGACATCGAGTTCAAAAGTCTCGCCCTCAACCAGAAAAACTTTATCGTCCTTGAATCGGGTAATGCGAATTTTGGGCCCTTGCAGGTCAGCGAGCACACTAACGGGAGTCTGCAGATCGTCTGCATGTCGGCGCACCAGTTCGATGCGTCGCTTATGCTCTTCACTGTCACCGTGAGAAAAATTCACTCTCGCCATATTCAGACCCTTTTCGATCAGTCTTTTCATTTCTCGGTCTGAATCAGTTGCCGGGCCGAGAGTGGCGACAATTTTTGTCTGTCTTAACGCCATGCGATTAACCTGCCAATTGTTGGTTGCCAAGCCCAACTTGATGATGCTGTAGAGCGGCTATTGCCGGTAATGGTTTGCTTCTGAGGTATTCTAAAAAAGCACCTCCTCCGGTAGAAACATAGGAAACTTTTCCCATGCAATCAAACCGTTGTAGCGCTGCGATGGTATCACCCCCTCCGGCAATCGAGAAAGCATCACTTTGCGCAACAGCTTGCGCCAGTTTTCGAGTTCCATTTTCAAACGGCGCATGCTCAAAGGCACCGACCGGGCCGTTCCAGATGACAGTCGCGGCTTCAGCGACGATGGCGCTGTAGTGTTGTGCGGTATTCGGTCCAACATCAAGAATTTTGTCGTCATCACCGACATCTGCTATGTTTTTTTGCGCTGTTCGTGTATAGGGTTGACAAAATGGTGTCCGATAGACTGCATCTGGCAATACGCCACCCGCTGTTTCGTGATGGTGCAATTGACCGGTGCCTGACCAGTTCAAATTCGGCGGTTCATAGTCGGTACCGACGACTACATCGTCAGGCAATGGGATACTGCATCGGCGCCGAGCTGCTTTTTTCACGATATTTCTGGCTTTTACAAGCAACTGCGGTTCATATAACGAGTTGCCAATTGGCATTCCGCTTGCAGCTAAAAAAGTGTTTGCAATACCACCACCAACAATCAGCGTATCGGAGATTCGGCTCAGCTTCTTTAAAATCTGCAACTTTCCCTCCACTTTGGCACCTCCGACGATCGATACGACAGGAGATATGGGATTGGCCAGTGCACGATTTAATGAGTCGATTTCTCTTTGCAACAACAGTCCGGCACAAGCGACGGGTACATGATTCACAATTGCGCAAGTCGACGCATGGTTTCGATGAGCGGTTGCAAAAGCATCCATTACAAACACGTCGCAGCCCTGGGCCATTTTCCGGCTCAATGTGTCACTGGCGCTTGTTTCGCCTTTGAGGAAGCGAACGTTTTCACAAAGTGCTACCTGACCTGGCTGCAAATGATCTCCACCGAGCCAGTGAGACACAAATCGCACCTCCCGTCCCAGTAATTGCTGTAGCGTATCTCTGACAGGCATCAACGAATATTGCGCATCAAATTCACCCTCTTTGGGCCTGCCGAAATGAGACAGCACACGCACCGATGCATTGGCGTCCAATGCGTAGCGTATTGTTTCAAGCGATGAGCGAATACGCTGGTCTGATTGTATTTTCCCATCGCATACAGCGACGTTCAAGTCTGCGCGAACTGTAACCCGCTTGTCCTTGAGATCGACGTGCTGAAGATTGAGCATCAATCTTCGCTCATTAACTGGCGTTCATGAATGCATACGTTGTATCGAGCATGCGATTGGAAAATCCCCACTCATTGTCATACCAGCAACAGACTTTTGCAGATTTGTCACCAACAACCCGGGTGGTTGACGCCTCAAAAACGGACGACAATGCGCAGTGGTTAAAGTCAATCGATACCAGCGGCTTATCGTTAAATTCCAAAATTCCGTTCAATGGTCCCTGCGCAGCCTGCTTTACCGCATCATGGATCGCTTCTAGCGAAACCGCTGTGCGCGTCTGCACGGTCAGATCGACTAATGAAACATTGATCGTCGGAACTCGCACAGCAAATCCATCGAGTTTTCCATCCAGCTCGGGAAGCACCAGTCCAATAGCTTTGGCAGCACCGGTACTGGTGGGGATCATCGATTGCGTTGCAGAACGTGCGCGCCTTAAGTCCGGATGAAACACATCAGTAAGAACCTGATCGTTGGTATAGGCGTGAACTGTGGTCATCAGGCCGGATTCTATACCAAAAGAGTCATTTAACACTTTCGCAATGGGTGCAAGACAGTTGGTGGTGCACGATGCATTGGAAATTACGGTGTGGGAGGATTTCAAAATGTCGTGATTGACACCATAGACGACGGTCGCATCAACTCCGCCTCCAGGTGCTGACAACACCACCTTTGACGCACCGGCTTGCAAGTGTGCCGAGGCTTTTTCCTTGCTGGCGAAAAAGCCTGTACATTCAAGCACCACATCCACACCCAGTTTATCCCAGGGCAGCTGTGTGGGATCTCGTTCGCTATACGTGCGTACCAATTCACCGTTTACCGAGAATCCTTCGTCAACTAGATCGACTTGTGCCGGAAATCGCCCGTGAGCGGTGTCATATTGCAATAGATGTGCGTTTGCTTTTCGATCTGCAAGGTCGTTGATTGCAACAATCTGCAATTCACAGTGTTTGGTCGACTCAAAATGCGCTCGCATAATATTGCGTCCTATGCGGCCAAAGCCGTTTATGGCTACATTGATTGACATTGGATTCTTAACCTCCGCAAATAAACAACAAAATGGAATGATCAGGTCTTAGGCAATTGATTGACGACGGCTTGCACAACAGCATCGTCAGTAATATTGAAATGTTTGTAGACATCATCTGCCGGCGCGGACTCGCCGAACCGGTCGATACCGATTACCGTACCGCTGGCACCGGCGTATTTCGCCCACAACGCGGTAACACCCGCTTCGACAACAACCCGGCAGGCAATCTGCGGCGGAATGACTGAATTTCGGTAATGGGCATTTTGCACTTCGAAAACATCTACCGAAGGCATGGATACAACGCGTGCCTCAATATTCTGCGCTTTGAGCTTGTCGGCTGCAGAAACTGCCAGATCGACCTCGGTACCGGTCGCGATAATCACTGCCTGGGGATGTTCGCAATCGAGCAGCACATATCCGCCTCGGGAAATTTCACGGACCTGTTCTGAAGTTCTGGTTTGCTGCGCAGCTGCCTGTCTGGAAAGTAGCAGACAGGTTGGTCCGTCATTTCTTTCGATCGCTGCTTTCCAGGCAATCAGGGTTTCGGCGGTATCACAGGGTCGCCACACCGACATGTTGGGTATCAGACGCAAGGTAGCAGCCTGTTCAACTGCCTGATGGGTGGGGCCGTCTTCACCGAGTCCAATCGAGTCATGCGTATAGACGAAAATCGACCGAATACGCATTAATGCTGCCATGCGCACTGCGTTTCTGGCGTACTCAGAGAACATCAGAAACGTCGCCGCGTACGGAATAACTCCACCATGCAGTGCGAGACCGTTGACAATCGCAGTCATAGCGAATTCACGCACACCGAAAAAAACGTAATTACCACAATAATCATCACCAGTGATGGTTTTCGATCCACTCCAGTATGTTAGATTTGATCCTGTCAAATCTGCCGATCCACCAAGAATTTCAGGCAGTATCGGTGCAATCGCTTCGAGTGCAGCTTTAGAAGACTGCCGGGTTGCCATCGCTTTGACAGGTGCATTTTCTATAGCGTTTCTACACTGCTCCTGCCAATTGTCTGGCAGCTGGTTTGTCGTTTGGCGTTTAAATTCACTGGCCAACTGTGGATATTGATTTTCATATCTGGCAAAACGCTCGGTCCACTCTCGCTCAGATTTGCTACCAGCGCTGGTACCATCAAAAGCGGCGTAGACTTCCTGTGGAATTTCAAATGGAGGTGAATTCCAGCCAAGTTTTTCTCTCGTCAGAGCCACTTCATCGTCACCAAGAGGGGCTCCGTGTGCACTGGCTGTCGCCTGTTTGTTAGGTGCACCCCATCCAATAACTGTCTTGCAACACACGATAGAGGGTCGAGCTGTCTCATTTATTGCAGCGTGAATTGCGTTTCCAACGGCATCTGGGTTGTGTCCGTCGACGTTATCAACAACATGCCAGCCGTATGCTGAAAATCGCTCAGGTGTGTTGTCGGTAAACCAGCCCGATACTTCACCATCGATAGAGATGTCGTTGTCGTCATAAATAACAATCAGCTTTCCCAATTTCAATGTACCGGCCAAAGATGCCGCTTCGTGAGAAATTCCTTCCATCAGGCAGCCATCACCGGCAAAAACATAGGTGTGATGGTCAACGATTTCGTGGCTAGGGCGATTGAACCGGGATGCCAACACACGTTCGGCTAGCGCGAAACCTACCGCGTTGGCAATGCCTTGACCCAAAGGTCCCGTTGTAGTTTCGACACCTGGTGTATAGCCATATTCGGGGTGTCCCGGGGTTTTAGAGTGCAATTGGCGGAAACGTTTGATTTCGTCGATCGAAAGGTCGTAACCGCTAAGGTGCAAAAGCGCATAGATCAGCATTGAGCCATGACCGTTCGACAAAACGAAACGATCTCGGTCGCACCAGTTGGGGTTTTTAGGGTTATGTTTTAGAAAATCTGCCCAAAGCACTTCAGCAATATCGGCCATGCCCATTGGCATTCCCGGATGTCCGGACCTGGCAGCTTGCACTGCGTCCATTGCCAATGCCCGAATTGCATTCGCTTTTTGCAAGCGGGTCGATGCGTCTGATCTGGTTTCTAAACCTGCGTGGGGTTGGTTGTCGTTCAAAGTTCAGTTACGGAATCTGGAAGAAAAAACCTGAAACCATTTCGAAGAAAACGGTTTCAGAAGCTCAATGAAATTTCACACTTCAATTATACAGCGATGATTGAAATTATGATTTCCGTTGCCGTCGCGTTTCTTTGAATATCCGCGCGGATTTGAAACTACCCGGGTTGAACCCACCTGATAGTCTACCGATTCATGGGTATGACCGTGAACCCATAAGTCCGCGCCACTTTGAATAATCAGCTCGTCCATTGAAGAGGCGTAGGCGCCAGCGAGTGTATCATCAACGCGTTCATAGGTAAGAGACTGTTTCGATGGCGCGTGATGCGTTACTACAACTGTCTTGGTACCTGGTGCTACATCACGACTGAATTCCGACTCCAGGTAACGGCGACTTTGCCAGTGAAATTGTTCGGTATCTGCAGGAAGCAGATTACGAGTGCCATTTGCAATCAACCGGTAGTCGTTCATCCATCCACCAGCGTCGATTTTTGCAAGTTCGGGATTTCCCAGTAACCTGAAGTCAGTCCACAGTGTTGCGCACAAGAACCGAACTTGTCCAATCCATACAGTTTCATTTTCACAATAATGAACGTTTGAGTCTTTTACTGATTCTCGGATCGACTCTTGGACTTCATTGATTTCATATTGATAATACTCATGATTTCCACAAATATAAATCACAGGGACATCCGTAATGAACTGCTTGGCCCATTCGACGCCCTGATCACAAACACCGATGTCGCCTGCAAGGATGACTGCGTCATAGTCACATTCGGGAACGGAAAAACCTGACCATTCCAGATGAAGGTCTGAAAAAATAAGAAGCTTCACAAGCTTTTGTTCCGGTTTTGGTTAAATTAGGCAGATTGAAGGAATTGTCAATTTCGAGAACGCTGCAGCACCAACACGGTATATAGCGTTTTTCATCTGACTCGCCATAAGGCGAATTCGCTCATTTTATCAGGTGCACAATCCAAAGACTTGCAACATAATCGAATTGTCAACAAATGTTATGCGTTCTTTTTTCTTCCACTTCGCTGCACCGCTTCCATAAGTGTCAGCGTCAGTACATCTCTTTGCACATGACTGCCGCCACTGCGGTATGCACAGTCACGAGCTACAGACAAATGCTTAACCGCACTGTCGTAACGTTGGCGGGCAAAATCCGTCAATCCATCGACAATTGGCTTACCTACTTCATTTGCAAGGCACCCTAGAAAAGTGGCTTTTTGCGCGTAACGATTTACCCTGTCGGCGATAAGTTTGGCATTTTCCCAGTGCTCTGCAGCTAAAAATGCCAACAACGCGTGGTAGTCATTGAAACAATAGAAATCTCTGGTTTGGATCAGACTTTCCCATTTATCTGCGAGCAACTGCCATCGAATCCCAACATCAACATCATTGAGATACAGTCGCCACAATAGCGAACTGCCATCCACGCAATCGAGTTCCATTGAACCGGTGGCAATATATTTGTCATAAATATCAAGAACGTCCTGGAAATTTCCAAGCGATAAATGAAACAGTGCCACATGCCACCAGTTATGAATAGAAAAGTTATTTGCAATTGCCCAATTCTTTTCGAGTTGCGTATACCAATCGATTCCTTGATTTGGCAGCATTTGCATCTCCATGACATGGGCTACCGCGTGAATTGCCCATACATCATCCGAATTGATTTCCAGAGCATGCAGACCCACTTGTTGTGCCTGATCATATTGGTGATTTTCTTCAAGGCTGAACGCGTGCATGCCCAGGACATATCCCAAATCAGGAAGGCCAGATTCGTAGTGTGGCAGTACGGCCTCTACGCGATTTCGCATTTGTGCTGCTGCTCCCATGTGAAAGTCAATGAGGTGACTGCGTTGCAAAGCGAGAAAATCAAGTGGAAATTCAATAAGAATTTCGTTCAACAATTTGGCCATGTGCGGCAAATCTCCATTCAGCCACGATTCAATTGCAGCCATGTGCAGTTGTTCACGCGGATTTGCGTGATTGTTCGCTGCTGACCTCGCTGAGCGAAACAGTCTCCTCAACTTTTCGGAGTCTATAGCCTCAGCCATGGTTGTTCCGCTATAAGCCCGCAGGCAGTGAGCCATCACAAAGTTCGGTTCCTCGCGAATCGCTGCGTCTGCGCTTTGGAAAGGGTCACCGGTATGAGATTGCAACTGGTGAATTGCTTTTTCGAACATCACCATCGCTTTTTCGCTAGCGCATGTCGCAAGCAATCCTCGGTTATCTGGCAATTGGCTCACTACTTCTCGGTCGGTATGGTACGGCCGCAAAACGATTGATCGTTAAATTGATTATTACTGTAAATTTCAACGCAAAATAAAAAACTTGAATACTCACTCAAGCGCACACTAAAACTCTGCAAAAACGCAAGTGACAACCAACGCGTTTCAATCATACGAAATTCAGGTACTGTTAATTAGCGACAAAACTTCGACGCAATAGTCCAGCAACAAATACGGGTGCTGTCGAAGTCCATTAAATGCTCAATTCAATACCAACTCTTGTCAGCACACAAGGCTCACTGAGCATGCTTTCGCTGTGAAACACTCGGGGTATTGGTCACAAAATATTCTTTCATGTCACCAAAGGCGTCAGCGATTCACGTTTTGAATGTGAATCAACCGCAATTTACGGCAAAGGTTCGTCGCTGTGTCTTGCTGCTCGATTCATCAATTAAGCGCGATACCAAGCACAACTAACGTCGTCACTTTTTCATCGAAACGTCTGATTACATTCACTATATCAATATCTTACAGATATGTTTGATAACGACTGGGCGTTGCATGACAAGTTCACATATTTCTTGTTGACAAAGACTGCTGACGACAGTTCTAGCCACTCACGGCAAGGTGTCTGCAACTCAATTCTTAACAATTCGCTACTGAAATTGCTCGAATCCGTGAAAGTACACCTGATTAACCCTCAGTTGTTCGAAATGGGGTGTTTTCGACCTTGGTGAAACAATTACAAGAGTGTTCAAAGAGGAAAACCATGACCGTATTTACTGTACGAATTACAAAATCACAAGCAGGCAAAACGAAACTGTGTAAAACCTTTTCCGGCCAGGTTTCAGACTCTAGATGGCATGCTCTTGCTGTCAAAAATGATTTCGATTTTTCTCTTAACAACTGCTTCCCACCAACCTGTCGTACGAATAGCAGTTTAGGTCGAATAGTCTTTCACCGTAACGCTAATCGGTCAATCAGTAAAACTGATCTTCCCCGTCAGTGTATTGTAACTTGTGATTGCCCAAACATTCCAGTAGAAATAGAGTTTTTATCGGTACTAATTAATTACAGCGAACTTGGAATTACCCTTGTCAATCTGCACCGGGCTAATTTGGTTGTTACCAACACGCAAGGTGGTTCAAGCGTGATCGTCCATTCAAACACGCCGACAAGAATTCTCCCCCCTTTTAAATTTTCGCCCGAACTAGTATCGACTCAACATATTGTTTGCTGCACACTTGGCGCGATTGAGTGCCTCAAACACATAATTGGCGAAAACTATTGCCGTGTTATCGTAAATACGGTTTTGTGCGGAGCGCTCCCACGACAGCACTTCGCGCGATTTCTAAGTCGTTCAAAATGCAAATCCTTATTTTGTCGACTTTCAATTTTTCAACAGCACCTTTTCCAGATAGAGCTGCCCATCGGAATATGGAATCTGCACAAATTCCGACACCTCGCTTTGAGAAAAAAATTCTTGAACACTCAAGTGCAGTCGAGAAATTATTTTCCACCGACGCTCTTGAGTTTAGGCCTTTGTTCACCTATCAAACAAAACTAAAGGAGTCAGTTATGTCAAAACGTCAAACAGAAAAAAAAGCACATCACAATCCGAAGCCACAATCACAAAATGAGTTTTCGAAGGCGATTGATTCACAATCAGAATTGAATTCACAAGCATTGATTACCCTTAAAGCCGATGAAATCGACACTTACGATAAAAACCCTCGCAGAGCTCAAAATCCGCAATTCGCTGCCATAAAGCAATCCATCCTAAATAACGGTATGAATCAGCCGCTTGTCGTCACAAAACGACCCGGTTCATCCCGTTACATGGTTTACAAAGGCGGAAATACCCGGCTCGCCGCACTGCGTGAACTGTACACAGAAACCCAGCAGAAAAAATTCAATCTGGTGCAATGTTCGTTTCAGCCCTGGAGTGGATTTGAATCAGATGCAATTATCGGACACCTTCAAGAGAACCAAATTCGCAAATCTCTATGTTTCCTTGATCGTGCCTATGGTGTAAAAATTGCTCTGGAATATCTAAGTAAAGAAGCAGGCCGACTCCTTTCATTACGTGAGAGTTTACCTTTGATTGTTCGAAAAGGCTTCCCCGTTACTCTGAGTACACTGTCGATCATGTCTTATGCAGTCAATGCCATTGAGCCTTTCTTGAACTACGAAATAGCAATAAATATGTCTCGACGCCATTTTCAGAATCTCAGGCGACTCGAAAATTGTTACAGCAGCCTGTGCGAAGAACTCGGTATACCAAAACTTGACCGGAAAATACTTTTTCGCAGAACACTGAAAATCTACAACGAACAGATGTGGTCGTTGGATACCTTTCGCCGATCTCTGGAATCGATTGTTGCGCATGATCAGTCGAAATCGGTACAGGACATAGCATTGCGACTAGAAAACTATTTGAACGTATCGTCCTTACCTCTTAGCGACAAACCCGAGGACAACAGTATCAAAATTTTGCAGGAAAATGACATTCAATGGCCAGATCAGCCGCGCTCCAAAATGGTGCACGAAGGGGGTGTTTACCAGGTAAACACCCCTAAAAACGGCAGTTTCGTGCACCAAAATGGTGCACGAAAGGGAAAACAGGGTCTCAAAGAAAATTCTCAATTTGTACCAAAATTGTCTCAAAAAAGACCTGATCGCCATCAGTCTGTTATTCCAGATTTAACTGTTGAATGCAGTATTCCGAACGAGTCGGAACCCCTGGTCCAAATCAGGTCACTGCAACAACAGGCATACTCAATTGCTTGGTCTGTTGCAAAGCGACACGAGTTCCTGTCCGCGGACAAATCTATGTCGCCAGTCGTTGCGAAGACCGAAAATTGGGGAATCGGCTATCTGATTTGCGATTTTCCTATACCGTTAAAGAATATCAGCGCCACTCACTCAGGTATGCGCGACGCTTTGTGGTGGGTGTTGCTGGAGCTTTGCGACCTGCAGTGGGCGGTTTCGTGCTCACGGCCAACAGTTGAAAATATTGTTGAACACTCTAGTCTTCAGGTTTACGTCAAGTCGGGCAATGCTAAAACGTTGTACCTGCTTGCCAAAGACAAAATGAAATGCATCTATCCTCACTTGGGATTGGTTACGTTTTGTCTGAGGCTACTTGATGAAGAGTCCTGGAACGATATAGAACGATTGGCCCATGTATACCGCTCACTGCATCATCTGGCTAGAAAAAACAACATAGACCTATTTCAACATCCCAAGTAACAACCATAATCATCATGAATATAACCAAGGAAACAGAACTAATCCATGCTGTAATCGTTTACATACAGCGATGTCGAGATGAGGGTGACTACTCTGCCCTAAGTGAAATGGGTTTCGGTCCGCGTGAAACCAACGCTCTGACAAGTTTGTCATCAACTGACAAACTTCGTCTGGCATCGATTCGATCACATTTTTTGAATATTGAGTTGCAACCGAAACTGTACTGGCGAATGATCGATTACATTTTTAGAGAAAAAGAACGTGATGCGATTATCAAAAAACTAATAGCAAATGATGCGCCTATGCCAATGATGCATTCTCTTACTGGAATGAGTAGCAAACAATACTCCTTCATGCGCCGAGAAAGCGGCTTGGAGACTGCCAAATCCGGGCGGCCCCATAGCCCTTCATCCGAGACATGTGACCAGGTCTGGAAGGAATTGAAGAGAATCGTCAGCAACTCAAAAGACTTCGGTCCCAGAGAGTTCCTGACTCTGTATGAAACACTCAATACAGAGATCTCATTACGCGTAATCTGGTATTTATTTCACAGATGGGAGGAGGATGGAAAGTTAAAAGTTCACCGATCAGAAACCCCGACTCCGAAAAATCACTGCGCAGAGGCTTAGCTTTGTCGCAGTTTTTCGAATCTGGAAGAGATTTCTACATAGTGTGTACCTGTTCATTAACCAGCCCGTGCGAGGTCAATTTCAATGAATCCCCGATATAGCAAAGACACCCAAGAGTTCCAAAATATCCTGGCAACGGTTGAGAAATTTCGTTCTCAAGACCGATCAACTTCCGCAATGATTTTCACCGACAATTGGTATGATTCGCATCCTCGTCTGTTGATATTCGACCCGATTCTAACGCCGTATGACAAACTGATCTGGATGACAATTAGAGCATTCAGCGCTCCGGATATGTCTTTGGCTGCCTTTCCCAGTTACGACGACATTCAAGCCAAATTGCATGTATCAAGAGCAACCGTATCGAGTTCGATCGCAAAGTTGAGAGTGACCCGATGGATCACCCTGCTTTGCCGCGACCGAACTAGAAACTCACATGGACGAATAATCAAAGACGGTAACATCTATCTGGTACATGGTGAACCACTAAGCTTGGTTGATACGATCGAACTCGATGGGAAATATATGGAATATTTACATGAATGCAAATCACACCGCAATTCAGATACGCGGAAAATTGCAGAAATGACTTTGAGCTCCATTTGCTACGACATCAACGAAGGCAAGGATGTGCTGGAACAGCTCCATCCATTTGAAACCAGGATGACCAAGTGGAGTAATTTAAGCTCGCACGCAACCGGAAATGCTCAAAGCCCAAATACGGATGGAGGCCAAAGAGCATCTAAATCATACGATTTCGCTTCAATTTCAAATCCAACTTCCGCAGTTCACCAGGTGAACTACGGTAATCGCCGGCCCGCGGTTCAATCGGTGAACTGCGGTGATGACGAAATGAACTGTAAAACGTTTGGTAACAAAGATAGTGGTAGTAGTAGTAGTAGTAGTAGAAAAAAAATAAATAAAAAAACAAACTACAACAAAACTGAAACAAACAACAACATAACAGGTTTGATTTTTCCCAATTCACTTGGCAACAACCAAAGACAATTGATCGCATTGCATTTAGCTCGATTACCGTCAACCTTGCCAACACCACCGGCTCCGTGGGAAAATTGGCGGCAGTTGCTGCTTGATGAACTCGACGGAAGAATCAAAGTTGGGAACGAAAACAAGTGCCCGCAGGTTTGGAATCCTGTGTCGTTGCTGTCGACATACTGCAAACGGTTAACTGAGAATGGTTTCGGATTAAAAACTGACGGACAGTTTCAACTGGAGTTTGCGCAACAAGTATTTGAAGCGCGTGTTGCAACTGAAACGACTGAAAAAGTCCGCGAATTGGTGGAAACAAACCAGCGAAAAACACTAATGGAAAGACTGAAAATTACCCGCGATCGTAAAAATGCGCAAGCCAGTCAAAACTAAACGTCACAGTTGAACAGATAATTTACCTGAATTTGTCTTTCCACGGCTTGATTTTCATCAAGACCCGTCTATCAAAACAATATCCGACTTCCCACCCCCCTGAAATGCAAGTGGTCCCTGACGCCGTCGGCGGCCACTTAGCTCCAAAGCGGTATCGAGTAGTTTTTGAGGTAGGCAAGATTTGATTTGTTGAAAGAAAAAATCCCTTCATTCCGATTCTTATTTTTTATTTCGGAAAAAAACGAAAAGCAAGTAATGTTTTTCCAATTTCTATTGGGAATTGGAACTATTGCAATGAAAAATTCGAAACAAATCTACTACGAAATTACAAATCAGTTTGTCTCTGCATTGAAAAAAGGTGCTCCTCCGTGGATCAAGCCATGGGATGAATATCAATCTTACACCAACCTGCCCGTCAATGCAGCGACAGGAAGAAGGTACTCAGGCGTTAACATCACAATTTTGTGGGCCGCGGCAACATCATACGGCTTTGAAAGCGATAGGTGGCTAACGTTCAATCAGGCCAAAACTGTTGGTGGCACAGTTCGACGCGGGCAAAAGAGCACTCTCGCTGTTCTTTTTAAAAATATCAACTGTGAAAATCACAAGAATATCGATCAACGAACAGACGCACAAGATGAAAATGAAAGTGCACTTCAATACAGACTAATTCGAGGATTCAATCTATTTAATGTCGAACAATGCAAAGACCTGCCAACAGATGTCGTGGAAGGTGGGGAACCGAGAAAATGCCCGTTAAGCTGGGAAACTCACGAGCAAGCAGTTAAGTTGCTTCAGCAACACAACATAAAAATTCACAGGAACAAAAAATCAGCTTGTTACGTCCCAGAAACTGACCATATCTATATGCCGCCAAAATCTGCCTTCAATTCTACCGCTGGTTACTACAGCACATTGTTTCACGAATTGGCACACTGGACAGGACACTCCAGCAGACTGAATCGTACAGGAATCAATTGCCCGTCGAATCAAGAATCAATGGATTACGCATTCGAGGAACTGATAGCGGAAATCTGTTCCGCTTTTCTGTGCGCTGAATTTGGCATTCCCGGTGAACTAAGACACGACTCTTATATTTTGTCCTGGATAAAAAAATTAGAAAATGACCCAAGAGCGATTTTCTCCGCCAGTTCCCAGGCTTGGAAAGCACGATGTTTTGTGCTCGGTGAGTCAACCAAATCAAACAACTTGCCTCAATGACGCATTTTTTCGTCAAACATTTCTTACTTTTCTTTGAATAGTAATATTGGCAATGAATATTAATATTAAGATTTTATATACCGTCATTTACAGTCGTATAAACAAATTATTGTTACCAACATGCCAATTCAAATTAATTGTTTTTCACGGAAATTGAATTTTTTGTTTGATTTTAAGGCGAATCATTAGAAATTAACAGTATGTTGTCAAATCACATTCAAATTTTGGGCGCATTATTCCTCCTCACCAGTGGGCTTTCATTACCCTTGGCGAACGCAGCGGACCTTCACCGCACCGCCCGCTACACACTGCACACGCCAAAGGCAAGCCTTGAGCAGGCCGATCTTCTGTCGGCGGTATTTGAAACCGAATTTCCTGCTCAAGTCGTAACAGTGGGGGCGGCGATTGACTACATGCTGCTTCGTTCCGGGTACAGACACATGTCTACCGCAGAGATTGCCGACACTCTCTCGTTGCCCCTGCCCCGCTCACATCGTTCTATGGGGCCGATCGACTTGCGAAGCGCACTGAGCGTGATTGTTGGCGACTCGTGGCAACTGCGAGAAGACAGTCATCGGCGGATCATTTGGTATCAACTTGCAGGAGCCCCTCTTACGCAGGACCCGGTACCACTTCCAAAATCGAGTTCTACACGTACTGGCGATGCCACGATGCCAACTTCAACATCATCGACAGACAAAAAGTTGTGGACACTGGATAAAAACATGACCTTGGAGGAGAACCTTCGCCTTTGGACGGATACGGTGAACTGGTCTTTGGAATGGAACAGTCGACATGACTATGAAATCAAGCACAACAGTACCTTTAGAGGCAATTTGGCAGACGCGGTTGAACAAGTGCTTGAACACTTCAGAACAGCTCCTATTCCTTTGACCGCTACATTCTTCAGTGGTAATTCGGTACTCGTTATTGAACCGCAGACTAAGGATTTCCAATGAATCATCGCTGTTGCATATTTACTTGCCATGGAAACAAGGGCCGACTTGTGCATTTGGCAAGTCGAAAAGTTCACGTCCGAACTTCCGCATTGCTGCTTGGCTTGGGAACCATCGCGATTGTGTATCTAGCTTCCGGATGCAGTTTGCCCCAATGGGTAACGCAACCGTCTAAGCAGATTCTAAGCGAGGTAGAAGCAACAATTGAACAAACAAACGCTAACGAGGAGGAGGCAAGCTCCCGAAAAGCACTGACTAAGTACTCAAACCGTTCTTGGTTGGGTATTCGCAAACCTGTACGACTGAGAAATTCAACACAGACGACTCCGAAAGGACTGCAACGAACCTTGAAGATGACTTTCGCTGAACCTGTGAGTTTGCGGCAAGTTAGCCGATTGATTTCGACCGAAACAGGAGTTGCGGTAGTCGTGCGAGATGATGTCCCTGTCAAGATGTTTTACGAACAGACCTGGACTGGCTCAGCCTTGGAAGCACTGGACCACCTGACTGGAAAGTTGGGTTATTACTGGAAGCTTCAGGGAGGAGGCGTTGAAATTTTCCATACAGATCTTGCAACATGGACAATTTTTGCTCCGACAACAGTAAGCCAATGGAAAGGATCGGTTGGATTGTCCGGCAGCGTGCAAAGCAGTGACGGCGGATCCAATCTGCAAGCCCATGATCAAGTTGTAGTTTCTCTGGACACGTCCGACTTTTGGAATCAAATCGAAAACACCGTGACGACCATGCTTTCACCGGCAGGTCGAATTACCCTCGATCGAATAAGCGGGGAGCTTGTAGTAGTAGACACACCGCGGGTGTTAGGTCGTGTAGATGCCTGGGTTGTCAAAAGAAATCAGGAATTTGCTACTCAAGTGCTGATGCACGTGGATTTGTATGAGATAGACCGGTCTGAATCCGCCAACTCCGGATTTAACTTTCAAGGAATCGCTCAGGAAGCTTTAGGCAACAGTGCAGCAAGAATCGAATTCAAAAGTGACGAAAGCGGAGCGCTATTCGGTTTACAACTGCTACATTCTGAAGACGGAACAGTTGACGAAAGCACCATTTCACTGATTTTACGACAAGCCGCTGGCGGCGCCAATGTTGCCAAACTTACCTCGACAATTCTGCGCGGAATAAACGGTCAGCCGATTCCCGTTTTTTTTGGTGACGAACTTTCCTATGTCGAGCGTAGGGATGTAGTGCACGAGGAAGGATTGACGACAGTGCGCCTGTTACCCGGAAAACTTCAAAACGGCATAGCATTGAATGTGATTCCCAGAGTACTGCCCGATTCAAATCGCATGATGCTGAACATCACGGTTCGAACCACGCGGGTCAAGGGTTTGAAAAAATTCCCAGCCAATGCAGGTCCCGACGAACCTGTCGTTCAACTGCCTGATCTGGAGTCTCGGTCAATTCTTTTACCCGTTCTACTTCGTTCCGGCGAAACGCTGTTCGTCGCAGGATTTGACACACTGCGGACAAACGATGACCGTTCTAGGGGGATATTGTCCAAGTCTCTAAGCACAGAAAACCAGCGCTCAAGTCTCGTTATGCTGGTTACTCCGTTCATCATTCCGCCATCAATTGAAATTACGCAAGCGACTAAGTGAAAGTGTAGTCATGGGTGTTTACAAAATTGGCAATCACAATCTTGTCTTGGGACTGAGCTGGCTGCCTCCTGATGCAATACCGGCTTCGGCTCGCGAATCACGTCAAAACCGATATTTGACTTCTCTGAAACCCACACCACAAGGCTACGTCAGTATCAGTCCATCCTCAGGAACGCAATTTGGTACTACTGTCGATGCACAAGACATCGGACTCGAAAGCGCCGCTGCCTGGCTTGCTCAGAATCACCCATCAATCGTAGTTGTCGAAAAGTTGGATGATGAAAATTACTGGTTGTGTGCAATCGAGGATGGGGCAATTTTTCCAGCCGGTGATGTGATTGGACAAAAAGACCTGATCACATCTCGTTTTGAAGAAGTCGTGACAGATATTGCAGGTACTGATATTCGACTGTGCAGCAACGTTGAGTTTGCAACTTCACCGAAACTCGAACACATCAGTTTCGCCAAATTGATAGCTGGCAGTTCGCCCACCGACGACATTCGCTGTGTCCCCATCTATGTCAGAAACAAGCGAAGGCCAGTTATTGCGGCGCTAGTTGTGGTTGCACTGTGCATTTATCCGGCTTGGCAACTATTTCTTCAATCTCCTGAACCTGTTGCTGAGGTCGACAGCGGAAGCGAACAAGCGTTGCAAAATGAAATTGATCATTTCAATGAGTTACTGAATCAGAATTCAAGTGCTTTGCTGGCTACTTTTGCTGATGCGATTCACAACAGGCCACTTCGCGCCGCCGGATGGCAGAACACTTCATATGAGTGGAAAAATGGTGTTGCAAACGCTTTTTGGACTCGCGGACATGGTGATCTTGCAAGTATTACCGAACATTTACGCGAAAGAGATTTTGAACTGATCGAGAAGTCCGGAGTAGTCGTTGAGAGATTTGAGTTTCCAGCTGTGAAGCGATCTGAAACGAACCTTGTGGACGAAATTTCCGGTGGTCCAAAACAACGATACCAATTGATCGATATGCTGGCACAGATGCCAGGGAAGTGGGCACTTGGGAAAGCCCAGGAAATTGGCAGTCAGTATCGAGTAAACAAGTCGCCGCTTAAAGGGTCGAGTAAACGTCTGGCCACTGCAATTTTATTTGCCAAAAAAATTCGTAACCAGCCATTCATCGTAGAGCGAATCGAAGTTGAACTCGGTTCGTCTTTTGCGTGGGAAATCGAAGGACAATACTATGCGAAGGTTGATTAGCCTGTTCACTGTAATCATAGGGGCATTTTCCAACTGGAACTTCATTGAAGCTGTTCAGCTGCCTTCCGAATGCAATCAATCGCAAACTACGATCGCTGCAATCGACTGTTTGCAAAGTCAAAAAGACATTCAAAAACAATTGCTGGAGTATCTCGAAATAAAAGCAAAGATCTCAGAAATTCACACAACCATTCAAGAACGTTTCACCCCTGCTACTGGCGATATCGTACAAAATGACGAAACACTGCAGCGTTCTGATCCGGTCGCTGATCGCGCTAACTGGTTCGACCAGAATATGGTGGTCTATGCCATCGCTGGAAAAGACAATGCGTTGACAGCCTACGCCAGTCTAGATGGTCTCGAATATCGTCTTCAAAAAGGAGATTCAATCCGCCTTGCAAAAGTAATTGAAGTTCATCCGAGACAAATTGTTCTGAGCATTTTGGATCACGAGATCATCATCGGTCTAGCCGGCCGTACCACACAATCGGAGTCCGCGACAAAATGAGTGTTCTGCCGAATTACAAGGTTGTTCTTACAGGTGGTCAAAATCCACTGATTCCAATCCGCGAGTCCGAAAAACCATACTTCGCTGCTGTCTCCGAAGATGATCCGCCAACGACCGCCTACATATTATTCACGGGTCTTCAGTTTCCAGCACGTCTGAAAGCCCAGTTAAGAGAAAACCTAAAACGTCGAAATGTACAAGTAATAGACCAGATTGAGATCACCCCCAGTGAACTTGAAAAGGTTTATGCAACTGCAGAAGTTCAATTGCAGTCGTCTATAGTCGATTTGGATTATGAGAGAGCTTTAGATTCGATTCGTGCTCTTTTAAACAGAGCAGTTGCAGAGGACGCCTCTGACATACACATTGTCAGAAGACGGCGCACGGCGGCGATAAGTTTTCGAATAGACGGACAGGTGATTGCGATTACTGAATGGAGTGAACAGTTCGCTGACCAGTCTTGCAGATTTCTCTATGAAGTGATGGGAAATGATCAGGAAGTTACATGGAACCGACATGAACCGCAAGACGCAGTTGTCGACACGGTTTTATCCAATGGACGAAGGATTCGAATACGCATTGGCACGATACCTGCTTCTCCTGATGGATATGACATGGTTTTAAGAATCTTGCCAGGCTCTGGAGAAACAATGAGCCTGGAAGATCTTGGTTATGTAAACAGTCAACTCGATGCTATCCACGCTTTAGCAGGCCGCCCTTCAGGGTTGGTCATTATGGCAGGCGGTGTCGGCAGCGGAAAAAGCACATCGATTGTAGGCATGTTGCACAAAGAACTGGAAATGCATCAGTATCGACTTAGAATCATCACTGTTGAAGACCCTCCAGAACGCGTCATACCCGGCGCTACTCAAGTGCCAGTGGTTAGAAAGCGAGGGTCCGTAACAGAAGATGACTTTTCCTTTGCGATTCGCGCAGCACTGCGTTGCGATCCGGACACGCTGATGGTCGGAGAAATTCGCGATTTGCAATCCGCTACGTTGACAATCAAATTTGCCCAGTCCGGGCACCGAGTCTATACCACAGTGCATGCTTCGACTGCCACAGCGATTGTAAGCCGCCTCATTGGCATCGGAGTTGACCCATCGCTTTTATGTACTCCAGATGTTCTGAAAGGATTGATTTACCAAACTTTGGTACCTGTTCTATGCTCACATTGCAAAATTTCATCAACTCAGTGGCTGGCATGTGATGACAATGAAGTGACTCGCCGCGCTGTTGACTTGAAGCGAGTAACGAGTGCGCTTGAAGTTCGTGGCCATAGTACACGGGAAATTGCATACAGGTCGTCTAATGGTTGCACCCACTGCGCCGGTAATGGTGTAGTCGGACGAACCTTGATTGCGGAAGTGGCACAACCTGATGATGAGATGCTTGGTTTATTCAGACATGGTGATTACATCGGGGCTCGAAAGCATTGGATTCGCAGTTTGGGCGGCCAACCGGTTGAAGAGCACAGCCTGCATTTGGTCGCTTCAGGAAAGGTGTCACCATTGGATATCGAATGGAGAATTGGTCATTTAGGCACGAATCGGAATCTTGACAAACCTGACCACTCGAGTCATGAACATTCTGATGCCAAAAAAATTTTCCGTCTTGACAAACCCTTAACCACCGATAAATCTCTCAATGCCTGCTTTGCTTGATTCTATTGTTGATTTCATTAACAAGACTCGATTCCGTATGTCCTCAGACTCGCGTGCTAGAGTCTGGACTCGCATCGGAGCGCTAAGCCGAGCCGGAGTGCCAATCACCAACGCTTTGGATTTTCTCAATCAGAGCCAAACAGGCGGGTCTGCAGCTGCTCGCTTTATTCAACACCAGCGATTTGCAATGCGATCAGTTGGTTTTTCAGCGGGTGCCCGCGGGTGGGTACCGCAAGAAGAACTCACGATCATTGAAATCACACAGGAAGGTCGTATTGCAGAAGGCTTTGAACAG
Organism: Arenicellales bacterium; assembly: GCA_965214785.1. Classification (GTDB taxonomy): domain Bacteria; phylum Pseudomonadota; class Gammaproteobacteria; order Arenicellales; family JAJDZL01; genus JAJDZL01. The sequence continues at coordinate 1,436,850 of OZ243975.1, forward strand.
GCTGCGAGAATTGCAAGCGTCCGATACAAGCTGCGTACCACATTGTTTTCGGGACTAACCTATCCGATTTTGCTACTTTTCGGTGGCGGAATAATCATCGCACTGTTACCGGGATTCGCACTCGATGTCATGGTAGAAATCGTCGAGCCAAACAGGTGGCCAGCAGTGTCTCGGAGCATACTGTCGTTTTCCAGCTTTGTTTCGAATTGGGGAGCGGGTGTTGTAATTTTGTTTGTCCTGTTCATTTCGCTTTCCATTTGGGCGGCGCCGAGGTGGACAGGCACCATAAGAAAACGTCTTGACTGGTTTCCCTTATTTGTTGTTTACCGACAATTTACTGGGCCTGAAGTCTTGACTGCATGGCTCGCCTTGATGCAGGCTGGCATCCAAAGAATTCGGGCGTTGAGTCAACTAGAACGCAGTCTGCCTGAATATTTGGCATTCCACGTTCGAACAATGAGATCACAGCTTTACCGAGGAGAACCGGTGGAAACTGCACTGAACACGGGCTTGTTCTCGAAAGAAACGCTGGATGACTTGAGAATTTACGAGCGCGTGGGAGATTTCAGCATTCATGCCAGCAACATTGCACAAGATGACATCGACCGCGCCCTTGAAAAACTGCAATCGATGACCAAAGCAATTTCCTCGATACTGCTCATCTTAATTGCTGCTGCCGGAATATGGATTTACTTCGGAATTGCACAAATCGCACTAACGGTGCAAAACACAATTTACTAACCACACTGGAAGGAGAATAACCATGAACGGCATTGCAAACCTATTGACGATCAAAAAACGTCTGCAAAACGCATCGCGAAATAGCGATGGCGAAAAAGGAGCAATCACAGTCGCTGAAACACTGATTGCGCTTGGGGTGGGAGCTACGGTATTGGCCGTTGTGTTCGCCGGCATTCCTGCAGTAGTTGACGCAAGAAATACCTCTGCTGCAGTCAGTGGTATTACCCAAATCGCCTCAGCCGTGCGCACTACATTCGGGGTAAGAAACAGCTACACAGGGCTAACTACCGAGTTGGCCCGAAACTTGGCAGGATTTCCACCTCATTTCATCAGCGGGTCAAACATTCAACATCCGTGGGGCGGTGATGTTGAAGTTGAAAACGGAACGGATACCGGCACGTTTACCATATCGTTTGATGACATGCCCACAGGTCCGTGCTCTTCGCTAGCCACAACAACACTCGACCTGGCAAATTCAGTCCAAATCGGTGGCAAATCCGTCAATTTGTCAGCGACTGATGATCCAAGTACCAATGACCGAGACGAAAGTGAAGCTGCGGATATCGCCGGACTATGTTCAGCGACTGGAACTTCAGAAATGATCTGGACGTTTCGAGGATAGTTTCAATGGCAAAATCAAGTTTTTCGGATAGATCGCAATCTGGAAATTCCAAGGCTGGGGAAAAAGGAGCCATTACAGTCGTAGAAAGCCTCATAGCCATCGCAATAGGCCTTGCTGTAATCGTAACGGTAGCGCAAACCAAAGTCAGCCAGATGGAGTATGACAGAGCGGTCGACGCAGGACATGCTGTGGCTGCCTATACCAGGGCAGCTTCTGCATGGATTGCGAACTCTCCACCGGCATCAAGCGGTTCATTTTCAATAAACAACTTGCAGGATTGTGCTGACGTCGACGGCGCAAGACATCTGCCTTGCGTATACGATGCTGACACACCCATTCCATACGCTTTTGATACGGGTGGAAATCCAATTGATTTTGGCGACTTGCGCATTGATGTAACGGTTTCATCAAGCGGTACCAGTGGTGTCATTGACTTCGGCACCTTTCGAGCGGGCAGCGATGAAAATAGCGATTCGCTGCCTGACTCGCGTCCCGATTTGGCTGGCAAGGTGTTGCAGACAGCATCGAAACAATCTGCAGCTGGCGTACTGGGATTTTTTATTTTGGAGTTCTTCGAACAAGCCCCTACAGGAATAATACTCGACCGCAGTGATCCGGGATTTGACCAGGCTAGAGTCGACAATCTGTCACGAATTCGTGCGCGAATCGGATCGACCGCTGATGATGTTCCCTTCTTGCGCGTCGATGGGGGCAACGAAATGACTGGCAGTCTCGTTTTCGATAACGGCATGCAAATCACAAAAAACACGAACAGCCTTTCAATCGAAGGTCCAGGAGATGTTGAAATACAAACAACAACTGGCAATCTTGTAGTAGCTGGAGAAATTCAAACTGCAAGTCTTGACGCAGACTCAGCCGAATTTGCAGCACTGAGTGTTGCGCCTTCCGATGGAGTTTCTGGCGACGGCTTCGATCGGTTTGATCAAGCGCCGGACATTAGCCGAATTGACTCCGACATGCTGGGACTCGCTCAGCGATTATCAAGCACCGAATCCGACACTCAGACAAACCGCTCGAATATTGCTTTAAATTCGACTGAAATTTCCCGTTTAACCGGAACTGTCAATCGGAACACAACGGACATAGCAGCAATATCTGCTGACTTAAATGAAGCCGACCGAAAAATCAACCAAAACATAAATGACATATCGACTTTAAGTGACAGCCTATCTAAACTTCCCTCTGAATCGGCATGCGCACCCTCAAAAATCGCAGTCATTTCGGACATGAGCTCCAAAGGCTATAAATACCACTATGACACGAACGCTTTGACTGGCTCTGCAGGCTGCTTTGGAACAACGTGTTATGGCACAGATCGATGTGGAGACACGGTCAGAGGGACTATGAGAGTTTCCTCAGCGTGGGCAGGCAATCCAGAAAAATACAGTGCTCGAGACTCGACATTACTGAGTTGTTCAGACTACAACATCAATTTCTATCGAACCTGTTCGTGTCATGTTCCACGGGCACCATCGTGTAAATAATTTGTGCTGTTCCACATGTATCCATTTTTTCAAATAAGCATTCCGGAATTCCAGTATCCGCTTCTTGTCACCGGAGCGTATATTCTATTTTCGTTGCTGATCACCGACCACCGCAGCAACCTATTGGCAAACAAGTACACGATTGCTTTGATCTTGCTTGGTCTTTCACTGAATTTTCAAAGTGTATTCACTCCGATCTATGACGCAATCGTTGGGGCAGCAATTGGCTATATGGGAATTCGCCTGTTGCATGACGGTCAGATTCTCATACGCGGACGCTCCGGTATCGGAATGGGAGACGCCAAGTTACTTGCAGGTTTAGGTGCCTGGCTTGGATGGCAGTCTTTACCGCTACTTGTAACATGCGGATCATTGATAACACTTGCTATATATCCAAAAAGAAAAGAAAAACCTTTCGGTGTTGGGCTGATATTCACTGCCCTTGCTATGACGGCCACGGCTGGCTTCAATCGTTATTGGTCAACTAACTGAGTCAGAATGTCTTTTTCGATTATCAACCTTTGCATGTGGCGCGTAGACGTCGGCTGCAATTATTGAGCAATTACAATGCCTCTTAAACTTTTTTCCAAACGGCTGCAAACGCGAAAATCAATCACTGTATTAGTGACTTTCATCACAGCATTGGCCATCGCTGCGATTTTAGTTCAGATTCTGAAAGGGATATTTCTCAGCAGCAATGTTGCCCCAGCCTCGGTAAAAGAGTTAGTCGATGTTAATTTGAACGAAGGATTTCTCGAACCGATTACGGCTGTGCCCCAGTTAACTGTCATCGACGCGGATTTATCTGCATTGCCTGCTGTTGAACGTGTTGATACTGATGTTATTGAAAAACAGGAATCTGAAATCGATTCGAAGCTCCTTGATGTGCTGGAGAAAATCCAACACAACCAACAGCAAAATAACGATGCTCTGCTTTATTTCGACGAGCGACTCAAGGCACTGGAAAATCTGGAACCCAAAATACAGTCTGCAATCGATTCGCAAAACAATTCTATAAAGAAAATTGACCAGATTTTATGGAAATTAGAGACCAAACTTGACGAAACAATCAGGACTGCTGAACAGCCGCCAGAATTGAAAATCGAATCCCATCTATCGCTGCCACCGTTCCGATTGATTGCAATCGACCGCTGGCAAAACCAATGGAATGCAATACTCGAACTTGACGGTCGCATTACCATGATTGAACCGAATTCCTCAAGGGCTGGCTGGAAGCTTTTAAATATTGACCCATCTAAGCAAAGTGCATTGTTTCGAGCGAAGTCTGGAAAACAGATGGAACTTCAAGTCGACGGTTAATGCAATATGTGGAAGTACCAGTCAACTGAATCAGGCTCATTGACGTGCATTAGACAGTGTGTGAACTGCATTTGCCAATCGCCATCTGTGCAATTTGCAAAGACAATTGCGAAAAACTGCCTGCATCGAATTTGTCTGGCTGGTTTCATTTCACTTGTTTTTACAAGTTTGATAACAACTGTCTATGCCCAGTCAAACGAAGACAAAACTGATTTCACTCACTCCGACGTTGCTCGTTCAACTGCATTCGATTCGCAATTGTGGCGATTATCCCAAGAAGAACTGGAGACGGTTGAAGAATTGACGGAAAGATATCGCGGTTTGCTTTCATCTGAACTATCACCTATCGAATGGTTAGGCATTTTTGCTACAGATGACGCCAAAAGACGTCATTATGCGCAGTTGTTGGCAAAACAGCAAATTCGAATTACCAATGCAATTTTGTTGTTCGAATCACACTATGCGGAGGCGATTAAACAAACCGCTTCCAAACAGAGCCACAACGCGATAACGCAGCCCAAGTTGCTCCTAATCACATCGTATGCCTGTACTGACGTTTCTTGTAAACGCAATCTGCTGCATGCTTTAGAACGGGTGGAGCAAGGCGAGAAACTCGAAATATTGATTCAAGACGAACTCACCGACCAAGATTTAGAAAAATGGACTATGCAAAACAACATTCCTCCGACTCGATTGCGCACCGGCACTGTAACAGTACGCCAAGCAGAAGGACGATTTTTGAAACTCAAAGAAGGGGTTTATCGCGTCCGATAAGTCTTTATCCAGCTTCATACGACCTGGTTTTCTAAGTTATTCAAGTCCAAAGAACACACACATGCCAGATCTAAAATTGAAATCGGCAAATTAATTCAATTTTTTGGAATTTGAATTATTTTTTTGCATTCATTCGTCCCAGCAATATAAACACGGACCATTGTTTATGAAGTTTGAACTATGCCTGTCTACTCCATTTTTATTAAGTGCGCATTTGTTGTCGGCACCACTTTGGTGCTCATCAGTTGTGCGGATAAACCAAAGCAGACAGAACAAGAACAATCAAACACATTAATGGATGCCGTGATTTTTGACAATGATTTGCACTCGTCTCTTGTTGTCCGTACAAATGATGCGGAAACTCAGGTGTTAATCAGATTGGTTCGACATTTAGAAGAACTCGGAGCTCTGGTTGACGAAGCGCAATACAAATCAAATCCTGACTCCAGAATTCACTTCGACTATCGCCAATTGCGCACAGACCTCTTGTCGATTGGTCACGGAATTCGAACACACTTGAGAACACCAGACTATTCACCGAGAACAGTGATGCCGGTGCGTGGAAATTACAGGCAATAGAGTATGGATATTTTTGGATCTGATGTTTCTAGCAGCATCAAAACTCTCAAAGTAATCATCGCTTCGACCGTCTCAGCGGGTGCAATCTCCTGGTGGATTTGGATCGTATATTCATGTTTAGACCAGCTACAAAACAATCAAATCAGCTTCATCAGTCTGCTAATAGAAAGTTTTCGTTCCCTGATCACAACACTGGTTATTCTCGCACTTATCGCTTTTTTATAAAATGAAATTCATCAAAGATATTGGTTTTCGGCTACGCCAATTCAAGCACGTCGGATATCGGCTCATTGCATTCGCACTGCTCTTATTTCTTAAGCACAGTTTTGCAGACCCGGTTCTGCCTGCACCACCAAAAATCGGATCCACAACTTTCAGCGAGGACGATCCCATCGCTTACCTCGTGGAAATTATTCGATACATCATCTTTCTCGGGCTGACAATCATAGTCGTTTTCGCACTTATCGGCTTTTCCAGCGGATTAATATCTGAAGTCAACGAAGCTCGAAAAAAAGGAGAGTGGGGGCGATTTTCCATTTACTTCGGTGCTGGGTTGCTGGTAATTTTGGTTGTAATATTTGGGGCTTGGTGGGGGTCCGAGCGACTTGCTGAGATACTTAACATATGAGCACACTGACTCCTTGCGCTGTGTTGGATTACGAAACTCGCTTGTACAAAGGCTGTGGTGCAAGCGAGTTATTTTCAATTACTTCGATTGTCGGATGCATTTGGACGCCTGTGTCTCTGATTACGGGCTTTTCAGTTTTGTCCGGTCTGCACGCACTGTTTTTTTCGTTTGCCGTACTGATCTTGGGAACCATGCTAACTGTCGTGGCCGTGGCCAGTGTTTTTAGATCAGTCAAGCAGGGCAAGCCGGAAGGCTGGCACTTACGAAGACTTTACTGCCTGATGCATCCAATACTTTCGTCGAACCTGATACTGAAATCAGGCTGTTGGTCGACCACTCGAGGATGTTGACAGATGGCTAAATATTTACATGCAGACTCCAACTTACACAATCACATTCGCACACTTCGAGCGATCGTAGTCATTATGTCAATTAGTCTGATTACGTCACTTATCGGTTGGCATTACGCTACACGAGTGCAACGTATAAGCATTCCACCAGAGTTGCGATATGGTGCTCAAGTTTCGCTCAACACAATTCACCCGTGGGAGGTCTTTAATTTCGCCGGATATATCTGGCAGCAGATCAATCGCTGTCCTTTGGATTGTTTCAAGGACTACCCTGCAAATCTCGACCGTCTTACTGCATTCATTACACCTGCGTTCAAAGCGTGGCTAAAGCACGAAAGTGAAAATCGAACTGGTGAACTGTTAGGCAGAACACGTTACATTCTGCCTTTGCCAAATATCAACTATACCGATTCGGTAATCAGCTATGAATCAGGAAGCTGGGACGTCAAGCTTGAAGTTGAACTTACAGAGGACATCGGGGGTGTTCCGGTTAAAAACGTAAATATTCGTTATTTTTTAAGAGTTGTTGCTCAGCCAGTTGATCCAGAGTTTAACCCGTGGGGACTTCAGTTGGATACGATGAGTCGCATGCCTGAGCGGATACCTGCCCAAACGTAATGATTTGCATGTCACGAACCATACGAATCATAATGCTTATGGCATTTCAATGCACAAGTCACATCGCCAATGCTACGACTCCGATATACCTGAAATGGTCTGGATCCCCGTTAGAAATTCAATTGCAAGTAGGCGTTGAACGCCGTATCGCAATTCCAAGTGCAGGTAACGTTCGAATTGGAATTCCCCATGACATCGATCGAATACTAAACACACAGGTAATAGGGAATCACTTGTGGATGACTGCTACCGAAAGTTTTGCAACCGAAAGAATCGTTGTACTGACCGATTCAATCGGGCGTTTGATTCTGTCGGTGCATGCTGTTGAACATGACCTGCAAAATGCTCCTATCGTCATTCAGAAAAAACCAACTGATGCCAAAGCAGAAAATTCCGATGTAATTCCTGCCTACGGATTCGTCACACTAACCCGATGGGTGGTGCAGCAACTCTACTCACCCAAACGCTTGTTAAATGAACTGCCTGGAGTAGTCAATACGCCCGTAGAAAAGGAGCCAGTAACAATTTTTCGCTGTGCCAATAGAGTTCCCACACCTTGCGCGCACGCCGTTACAGCTGTACCAATTGCGTCATGGAGATCACCTTATCACTACGTTACAGCCTTAAGCATCACCAACAACTTGACTGAAGCACTAATACTTGACCCAAGAGAGCTGCGTGGGGAATGGCGAACCGCTTCATTTGTGCATGCTCGTCTTGCGCCCAAAGGGCAAATCAGTGACAACACTGTGCTTGTGTTGATATCTGATTATCCGTTTGAAAATCCACACCTTTGAATAAACGTTCGTAACCATCGAATCAAGCAACCACACATCAAATCGAAAACGAATACATAAACGAATTGAACATTGTTATGCGCACATTGGCATGGTGACGAACTTGAAGTGGTCAACTTCTTGGGTTATTTCATTTTTTGAGATTTCATCTTTCAATTTGGTTAGTTGCTGCCGTGCTGGTAGGAGTCGTTGCCTGGGTAGGGACATCAGGTGATTTTTCTTTCGACGAATCAATAAATATTTCCGAAGAAACTCGCAATGGTGAAAATGAAGCAATCATGTCGGATCGTGACAATGCAGCAGAAGAAGTTCGTGCAGTCGCTACGAAAATTACAAACCTTGAACAAATGATCGAATCACAACACTCGTTCAACGAATTGGAACGAGACAAACTTAAACAACATTTTGACGAGAACATTAGGCAAGTTTTGCAGACTGTTGCCGCTAATGACAACCAGATTCCCACCGATCGAATAGTCGATACGCTCAAAGAAATCTCAAGCCGTCTGGAAATGCTGGAAAATCAACGGGAAAACGTAATTCAAGAAACATTGACAGCACAACCGACTACACAACAGTTTGTCTGGTATTCATCCAACGATAATGGCGATGACTATATCGTTGAACATCAACTAAATGAATCTGCCTTCGCCGCCGTAGACTTCGAATCTACTGAAAATTCTGCACTTTCAAATTCGAGAGTTCAAAACACGAAATCTCACTATACCATTCCGCCGACGACCACGCTTATGCATGCCACTGCGATGACGGCATTAGTAGGACGGATTCCGGTTAATGGCAGAATACAGGACCCGTGGCGGTTCAAAGTTATTGTGGGAGCCGCCAATCTGGCTGCCAACGGACACACGATTCCCCATTTGGCTGGAATGTTATGGGCTGGCACAGCACGCGGTGATTTTTCATTATCCTGCGTGTCAGGTAATATTGACACCGCCACATTTATCTTTGCTGACGGATCGATTCAAACGACCCGGGTAAAAGCCTCCGAAAACGAAGGAGCCACGACAGGACTTGGGTGGATTTCTGACGAATTTGGAAATCCATGCATCGCAGGTGAATTGAAATCGAATGCCATTCGGTATTTGACACAGGCTACTTTGGTCAACACCGCCCATGCTACCGCTGATGCAATTTCCAATGCACAAACGCAGTCGCAATATAACCCTGAAACTGGGGAAACCACAACATCTGTCACAGGCGACATCGATAAATACGTTGCCGGATATGCCACTCGGGAATCTTTGTCTGAGGTTTCAAATTGGCTGGCAGAACGCGAACTAACTTCATTTGACGCGATTTATATTCCCGCCGGGAAACAAGTCGCTATACACATTGAGGAATCCATATTTATCGACCATGATCCATCAGGTCGAAAAATTCGATATGTGAACGAAAATGCACCGACTGTCACAACTGCTCAAGGGTGGACTGATTAGCTGGAGCCTGGTGGTCTCAGCGTGTTCACCTTTGTTTCCATCTCACAAGCCGATACCAGACAACGCTCGAACAATGGAGCAAATTTATAACGAACACCAATCACGGCAAAGCACTCGCTGGAACATTTCACACCCTATCCCGGACGGCATATCCCACCTTGATGGATATGCAAGAGAGGTATATGACGAACTTTCGGTAAGATTTCCACGTTTGCCAAATCCAACAATCATTATGTATGTTTTTCCGCACCTTTCGTTAGAGAGCAGCCCTGTTCCTGGATACTCAACGATGTTTCAGTTGTACGAAAAAGTGGAATATGCATTGCCCGGGGAGCTCTTCTACGAATGACAGGTAACGGAAAAAAAGGGGTCTGGAGGGCTATCATGTCACATATTAAAGGCAATCGGACACAGTTGCATGACGAGGAAATGCCACGCAGTGTATGGAATGGCGACAGCTGCGAGCCGCTCACCGTAAAAGAATATTTGGAACCACAACTGCATCCAGATTCAAACTATCAAAATATCGTAAACAACACTCGTTCGTTCGTTGATCTGCTCGCTCCTAGAATTGATTTGGGAAATTACACGATAGGTTTGCAGGACTTGACCAGCACAGGAAGACTATTTGATGTAACGTGTGCAAACACGGATGCATTAAGTGAACAAATGCTATCTTCTATTGACGAAAAAGTCTGCCAGGCCGTCACGCAATGCCTTCCTCAGTCGACGAATACACCGTGGATTATGCAATGGTTTGTGGAAGACGATGTTGATAGTGTCCGCAACTGCCTAGTTGACAGGCTCTATGACTATTCTCAGGCAGAAAACCGTAAAAGCGAGTTTAGTGTTCATTGGTTCAAAACAGTGCGTGACCACTTCCAAGACCTTACCGACAATGAAGGGCTGTTTCCCGACAGCAATGCTGCCGGTGGACGGTGGCGCGGTAAGAATCGTCGTGTACGACTTTGTGTCTGGCAATATTCGCTCAATAACAAACCAAGTAACGACAGTGACTCTCAGCAGGTCTGTGAACAGTTAATAAACATTTTCGCTCAAGCTGATGTTAATTTGCACCCCCGAAGTGCGAAAGAACTATATGAATGGCTCAGTTTTTGGTTTGTTCCGCAACCTGACAAGAATTCAGGCTTTGGTAACACGCGGGAACTTGTGGATTCGAATCCATGGGAACCAAGCAATACAGAGCGCAGCTTAGCCATGATCGGAGATTCAGCACCTTTTGACATCAGTCGTGCTGCACTTCATGGAGCTGCCCCATGGACCTGGAAAAAACCTGGTCTTTGGTGGTTTCGCGGTCAGCCAAGCCGATTTATCACAATCGACGATTTGGCAGGCGAGCCGCAAATAGGACATCTAACCGGAGAACGTCAATTTGGTGATTCGACCGGAACGTTGTGGGACCAAATGCCGGACAAAACAATTTGGTCTATGTCGGTTGTTTTTAATCCACAAAATGAGATTGAAGAAAAAATCCTCAGAATTCGTCGAAATTCTGTCGGCGATGACCCGTCTGCGGTGGAAAGGAGAAATCTGGCAAATCAGGCATTAACAGAAATAGCGACGGGTAATCCAATTTATCGGGTATTTTGTGGTGTTTTCATATTTGGAAAGAACTTGCAAGAACTCAATCACCGCACTGAAAGGGCAGTCGCACTTTTGGTTTCACACAGGCTAAAGCCTGTATTGCCTCGATACGACCCGATTGCGCTTGACAGCTATGTTCGCGCTTTGCCGTTCGGGTTTGATCCGGTTCAAGACCAACGGCTATTCGCTCGCCGAGCAAGGTTGTGGTACGCCAGCCATATCGCAAAAATGGTTCCGGTTTATGGACGTTCAAATGGGACAGGATATTGTGGCTGCGTTCTGTATAACCGAGGGGCTGAGCCCATTTTATTTGATCCACTTCATTCCAAGGACAGGCAAAAAAATGCGCATTCTGTGATACTCGGTCCAACAGGTGCCGGCAAAACATCCTTCATCATCTACTTGTTGCTACAACTTTTGGCAGTGCACCGTCCGCGAATCATTTTGTTATCGGCGCTGCCCACTTTCGGTTTGTTCGCAGCACATTGCGAAAATCTCAATTTATCCGTCAATCGGGTGAGAATCGATGGCAAGCAGGATGTGTCACTTCCACCCTTTCAACACGCCCAATCATTGTTGTCACAAAATCAGCAGGCGAGTGAGGACGATAATTTGCCACATAGAGACGCACTCGGCGAAATGGAGATACAAGCGCGTCTGATGATTACGGGCGGCCAACCGAATGAAGAAAATCTGCTTCGACGAGATGATCTCGACTTGATTCGAAGCGCATTGGTGGAAGCGGCTAGACACTCCCGATCAGATGGCAGGACACAAACTATGACCTCCGATCTGGTGTCTGCTTTGCGTGGGGTTGCGGAAAGTCAGCCGAATCGGAAAAACTCGCATTCCAAAGAACAAAGACAAAGAGCAGCACGAATGGCAAGTGCGATAAACGTGTTCTGTACCGGTTTAAATGGTGAATTATTCAATCGAGAAGGAGATTTGTGGCCGACTTGTGATGTTACAGTCGTTGAGCTTGACTTGCTAGCAAGGCGCGGTTATGAAGATCGGTTGGCAGTGGCGTTGACTGGATTGTTTGCAAAAATTAACAATGAAGTTGAAACCAATGACGCTCAGAACCGACAGACAATCGTCGTGATTGATGAAGCGCATGTGTTGCTGCAAAATCCACTTATCTCACCATATTTGAATCGAATCTCTGCAATGTGGAGAACTTTCGGTGCTTGGCTTTGGGTGGCCACTCAAAATATTCGGCAGTTTCCTGATAGTGCAAAAGAGCTCTTAAATCAACCGGAATGGTGGTATTGTCTCTCGCTCGACAAGGATGAAATCGAACAGATTGGGCGATTTAAATCGCTGACTAACGAGCAGAAAAACCTCTTGAAGTCGGCTAGAAAATTTCCAGGTCGATATACCGAAGGTACGATTATTTCTCCTCGCCTGTTAACCCTCTTTCGAAATGCGCCGCCTGCACTCGCGTTGGCTCTGAGCCAAACTGAAAAAGATGAAAGAGTAAAAAGGCTGAAGCTAATGCAGCAGAAAAACATTTCAGAAATCGATGCGGCCTATCTGATTGCAGAATCGATCAGACACAACAGAAAAACCAATCGATGATTAATCTTACCGGACTTGTAAGAGTGCTTGGCATGGCAATACTGACTACGGCAATCTCTGCGACTGCACAAAGCAAGATCGAAAATGTCAAGATCATCACCCAAGGCGCTGTATCAATACACTCATTGAACAGCGCACTTGAAATAGACAGTGAAATTCAGTTTTACGACCTGTCTATGATTGAAAAAATTGAAAAGCAACTCAGTTTTAAACTGTCAACGAATCCGAATATTGCTCATAGGCAAGCTCTGGAACGCATAGATCGAAATTTTTCTCAACTAAAACATAAATTGCACATTGCAGTTGCTGCCCGATCCCTGATCGCGTCGCATCGTATCCAAAGGTTGCCTGCAGCAATAATCAACGATTCGGATGTCATTTATGGCAATACAGATCCTCGACAGATCATAAGTTTATGGAAATCTCAAAGGCGATAGCAGTCTTTGTCTGCTGGTCGTTTGCCTCAGCGATATTGCTTCCGGCGCCTGCTACGGGCGGCTCAATCAGCACTGCTGAGATTATTGACAGGTCTCGCAGCGAAGATTGCTTGGAGTGGAAAATATCCGGTATTTGTATATGGTTGAAATGTTCAATTTTCGGTTGCTATATAAAAACCACCCCGAGAATTTCACATCGCCTGCCCGATCTGGTCGCAGTGGCTTATCCAAATACGTTCGATTCTCCATGGCATGATTATCCACTCGATGAGGTAATCAGCGAGTCGGTAAAAAATTCAAATCTCAGTGGAGGCAATTTTGAGGGCATTGGGAACCATAGGCGACAGCAGGACTCGCTGTTGTTCAACGAGGTTGACATCGTTGGCAACCCGGCGGTTGGAAACCTGGATATCGGCCGATTCCTATGCAAATCTGTAGCCCGGCCTTTGTATCCGTATTTCTTATCCGTAGAGGACGCCAGAGCATGGAGAAGCGCTGTTCCTGATGCCTATCGCGAGGAATCTCGCACACCGGGGATGCGTGAAATCGGTAAATGGCCTCGCTACACGTGGGGATCGGTATTTCCCAGATCAGGTTTTGTGTTTCAGAACCACTCAGGAAAAGCAGCTGCTGTTGCGAGTCAAAGAGCAATTGACGTTGTTTTACGGGATCAGTCAGGTCACATCGCTGACCCACTATCCCACCGACGTCAAATGCGGGTTCTTCGCGGCGATTCCGATGCCCGAACGGAACATGCGTGCAGCCTCAGCGGTGGAGCTTGGAAATTGAATCCGAAAGTCGATAGCGTCGGCAAATGTGTACAACAGCCATGGCAACAGTGGTTGGCCAAATCCGATGAGACCAAAGATCGCTGGCAAATGCTTTACCCTGTTCACAGCCACAGATGCGAGACTTTTGCGCAAGAGCAACAATTCCCTCATAGACAGGCTTCCGCAGAAGGACAATATGCATGGAACCATTGGAAAAAATACAAATGTTGTGTCGTTGGTGGAGGAAAGTTACTAAAAGCTTTTGATTTCTAACAGCTCTGAACGACATCTGCCCCTTCGTTCCCGGTTGCATCAGTCACTGCGAATATCGCATATGCACTATACTTACGCTCTTTGTTTCCTTCAATATCCAGATACACTGAAAATACAACATGGCGGAGTTTAGCACCCTCATACAAGTTATTCTCGTAGATTTGCTGTTTGCCGGTGACAATGCAATAGCGATTGGTGTGGTAGCCGCTTCTCTACCCAAAGACCAACGTACAAAGGTCATCGCAACAGGCGTATTGTTAGCGGTGATTCTTCGCATTGCGTTTGCCGTCGCAACGGTTCAATTGCTGAAAATTCCCGGTTTACTTATTGTCGGTGGCGTCTTGCTGTTGTGGGTTGCATGGAAACTCTATACGGATTTACGAAAAAATCATTCACTACAGCATTCCGATACCGCCACACAAGCTGGTGAAGCAGGACATCTGACATATGGACAAGCACTGATCAGAATTCTCATTGCTGATGTATCAATGTCATTGGACAACGTACTAGCGGTCGCTGGGATTGCACGAGAACATCTGACGATACTCGTTTTCGGTTTGGCATTGTCCGTAGTGCTAATGCTCGTAGCTGCAACAATGATTGCAAACTTCCTGAATCGTTATCCGTGGATAGCCTATTTCGGAGTGTTGGTAATTGCTATCGTCGGTGTATCCATGATCTGGGATGGCTCTCAGGACTTTTTTGAAATACAATTGAGTTAGTTCCAATGAGGTGTGTTTTACGGAAACTCACCTGCCAACGGATAGAAAATAGATTAACCGAAAAAAATTGACGTGGGGTAACGAGATGGCTGATCAACAATCATACGTTCGGTTTGTTGATGTACAAAAAAGTTACGACGGTGAGACACTGGTCGTAAAGAATTTGAATGTCTCTGTCGAGCAGGGAGAATTCGTTACGCTACTCGGCCCATCTGGTTCTGGAAAAACCACCTGTCTAATGATGCTGGCAGGATTCGAAACAGCAACCCACGGGGAAATTTATCTCGACGAGGTTCCGATCAACAATGTGTCTCCACATAAGCGGGAAATCGGCATGGTGTTTCAAAACTATGCTCTGTTCCCTCATATGACAGTTAGTGAAAATCTTGCATTCCCTCTGAAGGTTCGAAAAATCTCATCGTCTGAGACTGAGGAGCGCGTAAAACAGGCTTTATCAATGGTTCAACTAGAAGAATTCGGCGGTAGATTGCCTGGACAATTATCAGGTGGACAGCAACAACGCGTGGCCGTTGCACGAGCACTTGTATTTCAACCGAAACTGGTGCTAATGGACGAACCACTCGGTGCTCTTGATAAACAGTTGCGAGAACAGATGCAATACGAGATCAAGCACATTCACGACAACCTGAATGTTACGGTTATTTACGTTACACACGATCAAAGTGAAGCGCTGACAATGTCCAATCGTATCGCAGTATTCAATGACGGCATCATTCAGCAGCTTGCCCCACCCGGAGCTTTATATGAGGAACCAGATAATTCCTTTGTCGCTCAATTTATCGGTGAAAACAACGTGCTGCACGGCACAGTAAAACAGGTGTCAAACGGAACGTGTGAAGTGCAAATGGGTGACGGAACTATGGTCAAAGCAAAAGCTGTGAACGTGGAAGGCGTAAATGCACCGACAACTTTGTCCCTGCGCCCCGAGCGCGTTTCAGTAAGTCCTGAATCCGGAACCTGCGACAACATGCATCATGCAACTGTAGAAGAAGTTATTTATCTTGGCGATCATGTCCGTACTCGAGTGAATATCTGCGATCACAACGACTTCATTATCAAGATTCCAAATTCACACGACCGCACAAATCTGCGCTATGGAGAACAAATATCCATTGGTTGGCAATCACAGGACTGTCGCGCCCTTGATTACGCACCTTAACATGATATTGATTCAATCAGCAGCAGCAAAATAGGGAGCGCCTTTTCCTTATCCAGGTTATCGGAACGAGGACACGACGTCAGCGAGAATTCGCGTTGCCTGCTGTATTTCCTCTTCACTTACAGTGAAAGGAGGTAAAAGCCGGATAACACTGACTCCTGACTGCAATACCAGCAGTCCTTTTTCCATACAAGCTCGCATAATTTCACCTGCAATTTCGCCGCGATTTTTGTCAATCTGCGCGCCTATCATC
This sequence comes from Arenicellales bacterium, assembly GCA_965214785.1. Classification (GTDB taxonomy): domain Bacteria; phylum Pseudomonadota; class Gammaproteobacteria; order Arenicellales; family JAJDZL01; genus JAJDZL01. Next base: position 1,453,059 of record OZ243975.1, read on the forward strand.
AATCCTTTCCCGCGAATGTCATCAAACATTTCATGTTCGTTTTGAATTTGCCGCATACAATTTCTCAACAATTCACCCTTAGCAGATATTTCAGCGAGAAATCCGGGGTTCGAGACCTTGTCAAATATCACTCTCGCCACCTCACAGCAGATTGGATTTCCTCCAAATGTCGAACCATGACTACCGAGATTTAAAATGTCGGCGACTTTTTCATTAAGCAGGGTTGCCCCGATCGGAAGCCCTCCACCGAAAGCTTTGGCGATTGTCACGATATCCGGAACAACATCTTCCGCCCACTGATAGGCAAAAAGCTTTCCGCTTCTCCCCATCCCGCATTGCACTTCGTCGAAGATGAGCAGTGCGTCATGTTGGTCACACAATTTTCGCACTTGCTGTAAAAAATCAATTGAAAATGGTCTGACACCACCTTCTCCTTGAATGGGCTCAAGTAGCACAGCACAAACATCATCATTCATCATTTCACGCAATGCGTTTATGTCATTGAATTCCGAGTATCTGAAACCTTTCGGAAGCGGTTCAAAACCACGATGATATTTCGGTTGCGCTGTCGCAGTAACTGTAGCGATGGTGCGGCCGTGAAATGATCCAGAAAAAGTAATAATCGTATGTTTCGTCTGGGCATAATTTTCGAAGCCATACTTGCGAGCAACCTTGATTGCCGCTTCATTGGCTTCAGCACCAGAGTTGCAGAAAAACACGCGTTCAGCGAATGTTTTTGCAATAAGTTCTGTAGCCAACAGAACTGGGGGTTGCGAAAAATAAACATTGCTGGTATGCCAGAGTCGGTCAATTTGGCTATGCAATGCTTCAATCAGTTGTGCATTGCGGTGGCCAAGACAATTGACCCCAATTCCCGATCCAAAATCAAGATATCGATTTCCGGCAATATCCCACAAATATGATCCTTCTCCGCGCTCGAACACCACATCACGAGGGCTGTAGTTTGGTGTGTAGGCGCGGTGACCCAGCTTAATTAATTGTGCTTGACGCTGCAAGTCCCCTGTCATGATCGATCCGTGCTTTGGTCACAGTCCTTTAATGCAATCTGTAAAATTTTTTCGTAGATCACAGAAAGGGTATTCAGGTCCTCTACGCTTACGCACTCATTGACTTTATGAATGGTGTCATTTAAAGGGCCGAGTTCAACAACCTGAGCACCGCACTTTGCAACAAATCGTCCATCTGAAGTGCCGCCGGTGGTGGAACGTTTTGGTATAGAACAAAGCGTATCCGAAGTTGCCTGTGAAACCATGTCCGCGAAGTCTGTTTTCTCAGTTCGATACGGTTCGGCAGACAAATTCCAAAGCGCGCGATAGTTCAGGTCAAGTGCTTTGCACTCATTTTCGACCACGTCAATCAGACTTTGAGGATCGCTAACAGGTGAAAAACGGTAATTCATACTCATCTGCAAAGACCCTGGTATGACGTTGCCAGCTCCTACACCGCTGTGTATGTTGGAAATTTGCAACGTTGTATTCGGAAAACTTTCATCGCCATCGGTCCAATTAAATTTAGACAGACGATCGATCAATGCGCCGCTTCGATGTATCGGATTATCCGCAAGGTGCGGATATGCGACGTGGCCCTGTTTTCCAAAAATAGTCATCTCACAGCAAAGTGAACCGCGTCGACCGACTTTAATGGTATCACCTAAACGTTTTTCGGACGTCGGTTCACCAACTAGACAGTAATCAATTTGATCGTTGCGTTCCATTAAGACATCCATCACGTGTCGAGTACCATCCACCGCGACACCTTCTTCATCAGAAGTGATCAAAAATGCAACAGAACCTGAATTTGGTGATGCATAGGAAAAATACCGCTCGCAAGCGCATACCATCGCTGCGATGCTTCCCTTCATATCTGCGGCTCCCCGTCCGTACAGCATATCGTCCATGACAACAGCATCAAACGGTGGATAGATCCAACTAGACTCATCTCCAACCGGCACTACATCAGTGTGTCCCACGAAAACCAATAACGGTACCTGATCCCCCTTGCGCGCCCAAAGATTGGTAACTTCGCCTTGATTGATAAACTCAAGACTAAATCCGAGAGACTCCAGCCGTGCCGCAATAAGATCCTGACAACCGGCATCATTCGGTGTCACCGACTGGCGGCGTATCAGATCAGCAGTCAGTAAGGCAGTAGGTGTGTTTTGAGGTTGCATGATGTGTTATTGAAAATAGCTTCAACTTAAATTAAGCGCTCAATTAATGAATGGATACTCCAGTTATTTAGAACTACGGTATCGAACGAAGTCGCACTGCCCATTACGGCGAGCAACCGTCGATTATAAGCGTTTACAAAATCCATCGAAATGTACTCAAAATCCCATCTACGGGAGTTGAACAAACTGTCGTAATTTACAACATGTTGCCGGATCAACTCAGTGCCAAGCAAATGCGAGACTACGCGCTCAGTCGAAGGTATTGATATAAAACATGATTATTGCATGCCAAGTCCGACAAAAATTGTGACCAGACAATATTGGATTTTCTATTTACTTCACCTTTGTATGCAGATACTATCGACACATATGACTAAAACCACTGGAGAATAGTGCATGCTGCGTATATTGTTTTTCTTGTATCGAATCTTTCGATTTCCGTTGTTTTGGGGTGGATTTGTTCTGGCAGGGGCTTCTGTTTCGCTCACTGACTGTGTACGCGCACAGCAGGTCATCGATAACGTTCCTCTTTATTACATTTTGGGTGGGGGCCAGGTGACAAGTGCTCCAGCATCTTTCATGTCAAACGCAAACGCTCTGTCAACTTCTACCGCGTTGAACGGTTCGGTCTGCGGGAAATTTGATCCGACGGTTGACATTCAGTCAATACTATCTGATCAACTCGGCAATGTGCTTACAAGCTTGAGTGCTGTGCCAAATACTGTAGCCAGTGCACTGCCAGGATCAATTTTATGTCGGGCAAAACCAGGCATGTGTCAACTTCTTCAGCACTACGTGGTACGGGCTGAAAACCAGTGGAACCTCTCAGTAGAGGCATGTGAAAGATCAATGCAAGAGTTTACTGCGGGTAGCGATCCTTTTCATGACCTTGTCAAGGTGTCACAAGTTCAATCTTGGCGGCGACAGGCAATGGCCGGTTCTAGTGCTACCGAAGCGAAAAGAAAGGTTGATGCCTCCGATGGATGTGTCGAGTGGATAGGTGGACAACCAGCAGGTTGCGCAGGTAAGGATCCCATTTGGCTGATTCGCGACACCGCTGAAGCTGGTTGGTGCTTATTGCTTGAACAATCCAGTAATTGTTCGATTTCAGTTGATTTGACAAGTGGCGAAAATCTGCCGCGGCTGCGTCAAATCTGGCCACAACCTCAAGCCGCCAGCAAATGGATTACTGATGTATTGGGCGACTACCGGGTGCAAAGCGAAGCGCGTGCATCGACCACCACAGGAAGCGGAGTATTGCCCAAAGTCGAGAAAGAAACTGCTCGTATCAAATCGCAACTTGAAACTCTTGTCTACTCTGCACAATCTGTCAGCGGCGAAGATTTCAAAGATCTCAAGGCGAATTGGATCGAGCTGTCACCACCTCTGATTCATGCCTTGCGAGATCTTCATGATCGAGATTATCTGATTGCAAGAATAGCAAATGAAATAGCACTTTCAAGGGTAATCGAAAAAGGTTTTTTGGCGCGTCGGGTTTTGTTAAGCGGTTCAATGGAACCACATGTACAAAGCATAGGAACAGCCTCTGAAACACTGCAACACAAAATTGACAATCTGGAAAAAGATATTCAGCGTGCTGTCTTTGAATTTCAAATCACTTCTCGTCTTGTTTCTGACACCACCTTGCAGGTGCTAGAAGCACATGCTGTGATGAAAACACCTAATCCGGCACATAAAGACCGTCCCCGGCAACTGCTCGAATAACTATTGGTGCATGTGTGAGCGTAGATTCGTATTTTGAGTTGGCCACTACACTAATTGGCTGGCATATCGCTAATGCGATCGCTCAGTTGGTAGTTGCCAGCGGTCTGGTCTTTATACCCATCGGGGTGGCTTTATACCGCAACTGGTCACAGCCTATGCGAAGTCAAGAGTCAAGAAATGCAGCACCGGTGTCACTTAGACGGATGGAGCAGGATGTCGCAATTGCATTGATTGCAATCGTAATTTTCTTCCTTCCAGCTGTGTCAATTGAACCTGGTCAAATTCGATATGATCGACTCAGTGACGGTGCAGTGCATACCGCTGCCGACCGAGATGTACCGTACTTCGAAAACACACGGAGGGACGGACATTTCAAAGTGCCCATATTTTGGTGGCTGACTGTCGAAGTATCAGCGCTTGTCACCAAGTCAGTGGTTGAGGCTGTAGACTGGCTAGGGAAGCCTGCAGGACTTCGTCCCGCATTGATGCGAATTGGAAAAATCCAACTTACCGACGAAGCTTTACTCCAAGAATTACGGGATTTTCGCGCTGATTGCTATGAACCTTCGTTGGCGAAGTATCAAAAAAACACACAGAATACACAACCTTCGAACCTTGTGCAGTCCGTAGATTGGCTGGGATCGCATATTTTTCTGACAACTCCTGGATATTATCGACATTGCCCTCAAGTCGCAGTGTGTGGGACCAGTTATCACGCCCGCGCTGCTATGCCTCCGTGGTTGTCTGCAAGCCCATCCGTAGTTGTTGCGGCGGGCAAACCTCGCTGTGACGCTTGGTGGTCACAACCTCAACGAGGCCTTCGGGCTAAGTTGCTTGTCCAACTGCATCAAGAAGCCCCATGGCTCCAAGGTGATCTTGACCGAATAGCAAAACGTAAGACAGGATCAAACAGTGTAACTGTCGCTCAGCAGGTAATTGAACATGAGGATCGATTTCTTCGTCGCCTTATCAGTCAAGCACCACAAGTAATGACTGAGCGCGCCGATCGATCCAAATCACTGTATTGGTATAGTAAAAATCTGTTCTCCATCGATGGAATTCAACAATTGATTGCTTCAGGTGGTGCACTCATTATGTCTGCAGTCTTTCACATTGCCATGGAACTCATATTGATTGGTCTACCGATGGTGCAGGCATTAATGCTCATGTTGACTTACATCACGCTACCGCTTGTAGTGCCCTACGCGATGGTCAATCCATCAATCATTGTGCGATCAATTTTAATTCTATTTTCACTTCGATTCATTTCAGCACTTTGGGCACTGGCGGAATTTCTAGATGAAAAGCTGCTGGAAACACTTTATCCAGATGCGTCGATTCTTGAATTCGGTGGAAGTGGGTCTTCGGCCGACATTGTGTTGAGTCTCGTTACACTGTTTTCATACCTTTCACTACCAGTCGGGTGGTTTTTATTAATGGGATCCCTCGGAGGTGGTGTCATTCGATCCTTATCCCAAGGTTGGGCAGCTGTCGGGTCTCGTCCGATTTCGGCTATCGAAGGTGGTTCGCGGACATTCATGCCGGGTGTCGGAAAAAAGTAAAAAATGAATTTTGAGGCAAAATGATGGAATTTTGTTTCAACTTAAAAATTTTTTTTAACCAAGCCTGAAGGTCAATATTTCTCAATTATTATTCTGCTAATTATTTGTTATTATTGTTTAAATATCGAAATTTGTCATGTATTTCACACATCAAGTATCAAGTTAAAGCAGCAAATTTGAGTAAATCAGACTTGCAAATGAACCTCAATTCACTCTACATTGAGCGGTTCACCGCATGACTGATTGAATTTTTCAGCATGCATTTTCAGTTTGCAATGTGTTGCAAACATACCACTTAACCCTAAAATGGGGGAGGTAAATTATGCACTTTTCCAAAGTGGCAGAACTCTACACTCGCACTCATCGACTAGCTGAAGAGACGAGAGCTCACTACCGTTTTGTAGCGCGTCAATTTGTCAAGGACATGAAAATTACTCAAATCGAAGATCTTACGCCGGAACTCATTGAGGCATGGCGAAGTAAAGTTCTTGCACGAAATGTATCCGCCACAAGCTGGAATAACTATTTCCGACATTTTCGGATCATGGTTATTTTTGCTTACAGGGTAGATATTATTTCGACTTGTCCGATTCAAGGGTCTTCATACGAGAGGGTGTACAACATACCAGCTAAAACTATGCCGACGGACGAGATGCTCCGAATCATTGTGTATTTAAGCAGCGAAAATTCGAGGTTTAAACCACAGTGGTTTTGGGTAGCTGTTGTTCGGCTATTTTTCTACACTGGAATGCGCCGTAAACAATTGATTCACTTGCGTTGGGCAGATGTCGATTTCAAAGAGGAGAAGTTAATATTCCAGCCTCATTCAAGTAAAACCGGTTACAGTTGGGAGATTCCCCTAACCATACCGACACTTGTTACGTTGGCAGCTGTTCAGAAAGAAACGCTCAAGATACTCGGAGCGGACGCTGATTTATCGGAGCGCTGTGTATTCGATATTGGGTTATTCAATACACGCTATCGTTGCAGAGGACGTATGGAACCGTCCACAGTAACGAATTTTTTCAGAAGACTTTCAACTGAGACTGGTATTGTCATTTCTGCCCACCGGCTGCGTCATACGCTAGCCACCCATCTGGCAAAAGAAGGTCAATACAAAGAGTTGCAGAATATTCTTGGGCATCGTTCGATGCAAACGACGATGCGTTATATTCACCCAAAACTCGACTCAATGCGCTCACTGATTTCCACGATTGACAATATCGGCGTGTAGCGCGTAGCGTATCGACAATGAATTAACTGGTGCCCTGTTGTCTATAAAACAGGGCACCAGTTATGAGGCTGTCAATCAGCAGCACAATTCATGAGGCTAAAACTAAGAGTTTTTCAGCCGCAGACAGCTATCACCAGATTTTTTCCAAAAATTCTCTCGCTTCAGCACCCGCAGCAGTGGTGTAGATGGTAGTGGTTGTGATATCCGAATGACCTAGAATTGCCGCCACTGTAGGCAACGGTACACCTGCTTCGACAGCGGCAACGCCAAATCCATGGCGAAGGCCTCTTGGTGTCGCTTGTGGACCTTTGATATTGGCATGCTTCATGATCTCGACAATTCGTCGGTAGGCGGTGGTACGAGAAAATCGCCAGATAATTTGCTCACTGGTACGAGTGGAGAGCTGCCGATGTTTGAGACGGTGAGTGAATTCAAGTTCTCGACAAAGTTCATCGGATATCGGCACCTCTCGCCACAATTCACTACGTCGTTTTCGCATCTTGAAATAAATCACCGAGCGCGCCAAGTCCACATCACATGCGCGTAGTGCGAGTGCTTCTGAAAGTCGGCAACCGGTGAAAGTCAGTGTCAGAGCAAATGTTTGCATCTCAGGATTTGTGACTTCTCTGACACAGTCAATAAATTGTGTGCGTTCGTCCGCGGATAAGTATTTTCTTCCACTGCGACTGATCATTGACGGCTTGTTTTTGCGTTTCATTTGTGTGTTTTACCGGCGCTTCTCCAACCGTCTTTGAAACATTTTCCTTGGACAATTGTTTCATTTTGGGGGGTAAAATCAGCAAAATCTAGGTGTTTTGGCATGATTTGAACGAAAAATTTAGAGAAAATGAAACAAAAGAATGTAAATGTTTCACAGCCCATATCGGTTACAGGTTTTTTGTCCAAAAAATATTCGCAAATCACAAAAATGGATCGTTACAATAAGAATATCAATGCAATGCTTGAGACTTTGACCGACTCGACATTATCGTCTTAACAAACCCCCGAAATTTTGAGTCTGAATTTGTGGCCATAATTGCCTCCAAAATTAGCTTTAAATTTCACTTTTTTGAAACAATTTTCGACAAATGTTTCAAAAAACGATGTATATTAGTACTCCTGATTAACCCTCAGTAATACAATCGTATATAAAATATTGATAATATTAATAAAATAATATCTCAAAAATAGGCCTTTTTTGAGGGTTTTTTGACTGTTTTGAACCGTGTTTCTTGCCAATCAATCATGTCAGTCTGACATTGATTTCTAGTCACCGTAAATCTTGCCTTAGCCGGTCATTTTCCGACTCATAAATCCGGTCTGTGCTACCGCTTTTTTTGCGGATTTTCGACATCTTTGTTAACAAGAATTTTCGACTGATCTCTGGCAACATATTGGCAATGTGTTATTATTTCCGTCATGAATGCTTATTGAGTTAATTTTTCTATCATCACCTAAACTTTATTACGATTTTCTTTGAATATGAGACTAATTCTCCTGCGGCACGCAGTAGCTGAAGACCGCTATATCTTCCATGTCAGTAGCAACGGCGCACCTGAATCACGCAGGCCTCTTGCCAGAGAAGGGATTGACAAAATGAAACGTTCGGCAAATGGCCTTTATCTGGCACTGAATAGCGATGTTCAAAGAGTTGTCACCAGCCCCTACGCAAGGGCAAAACAAACTGCAGACCTTTTCGTTCAGGCTATCCCCGAACAAAAACGCCCGGAAGTCGAAGTCTCGGATCTGCTGACACCTGGTTGCAGCGTGCGTACGCTTCGAAATTGGCTTGCCGATGCAGCAGGAACAATTGTGCTTGTGGGGCACGAGCCTGACTTGAGTTGGCTAATGGCACAATTCACAGGTGAATCTTCCAAAGCAAAGAGTCTAGACAACGGTGGTGCATACTGTATTGAATTTGCAGAGAATTTAATCAGTTCACCCGGTCATTTGAAATGGCTTATGGGGTCTGAAGAGTTGCACCAGTTAAGCGCCGCTTGAGAGGCTAATCCAATCTCGACAAAGCCCTCCAAGGACGATGAATTCGTCGCTGCCGTAGACCTCGGATCGAATAGCTTCCATTTGGTCATTGCAAAAATTGAAAGCGACCAAATTGTTGTTGTAGACCGAATTCGAGAGATTGTCCGACTCGGAGGCGGCCTGAACAAAGAGTCAGTGCTCGTCCCTGAAGCACAGAAACGAGCAGTCGACTGTCTTCGTAAATTTGGCCAACGGCTACGCGGCATTCCTGCAACCAACGTACGGGCAGTAGGAACTAACACTTTCCGCAAGGCAAAAAATATCGACGAGTTCCTTCCTGTAGCCCAAGAAGCGCTGGAGCACGAAATAGAAATCATTACAGGACTCGAAGAAGCGCGGCTAATTTACGAATCAGTGTGCTACGGACATTCCAATGGTGAAGAAAATCAGCTGGTTGTCGATATCGGTGGCGGGAGTACAGAAATCATTGCCGGTCGGTCACATGATCCTCATTTAGTTGAGAGTCTATTCATTGGGTGCGTCAGCTTAACAAATTCACGCTTTCCAAATGGTGAAATATCGTACGACTCTATGGCAATGGCAATCCTTGACGCTCAGCTGGAAGTAAGAATGGTGCATCGGCAATTTGTTGATCACGGATGGAACAAAGTCATCGGCTGCTCCGGGACTATTCGAGCAATCGCCGATGTCTTGCTCCAGATGAATCTTTGCAACGGCAACATCGAGAAAAAGGGGTTGCATCAACTAAGGGAAAAAATTGTTCAGTGCAAATACACCTCTGACCTGGAGCGACTGGGTTTTGACGCTTCCCGGTGTGAAGTTCTCCCTGGTGGTTTTGCAATCGTGTTTGGATTATTTGAACTGCTCAACATCGACTCAATGGAAGTCTCAGACCTCGCCTTGAGAGAAGGTGTAATGTACGATTTACTGGGGAGACTGAGAAACAATGATGCCAGACAACGAACCACAGAGTCTCTGATAAAACGTTGGTCAATTGAACGCAGTCACGCAGAGCGCGTAAGGGATATCGCACTTTGCATGTACGATCAGATCAGCAAAACCTGGTTTTCTGGTATTCCAGGAACAAGGAATTTGCTGACTTGGGCTGCTCTTCTTCATGAAATAGGCTTATCTGTCACACATACAAAATATCACGAACACGGTGCCTATCTTCTGGAGTACGCAGACATGTCGGGGTTTTCGAGATTGGAACAATCCGCATTAGGGACGTTGGTCAGATTTCATCGAAGAAAACTCAAGCTTGACGACATTCAATCAACCCCATACATGCGAAAAAAACACATTGTCCGACTTTGTGTTTTGCTACGTTTGGCTGTGCTAATACATCGACCGAGAACTGATCGTGTTGATCTGACCGTTGAAATTCAGGTATCAGGGAAAGTAATTCAACTGCAATTTCCACAAGACTGGTTAAACGCGCATCCACTTACACTCGCTGACCTCAATCAGGAAAGACAATACTTGCAAGAGGCAGGCTTCGAACTTATTGTCAAGTCATGAATATGTCTGTTTTCCGGTTGTGATGAAGTTTCACCGAACAACGCAAGTCTTAAAATTTTTCATAGCACTACTTGAGAACTGTACAAATGCAATCGATTAAAGCAGCTGTCTGTTACGATTTTGGAAAACCTTTGAGCATCGAGAATATTTACATCGATGAGCCGCGCAAGCAAGAAGTGAAAATAAAAATTAGTGCATGTGCGATTTGCCATAGCGATATTCTCTATATGGACGGGGCCTGGGGCGGTAAGTTACCAACAGTTTTTGGGCATGAAGCCGCCGGTGTAGTTGAGTCATGCGGACCTGATGTGACATCAGTCAATCCGGGCGACGCGGTTATCGTTTCACTGCTGCGATCATGTGGGCAATGTTTTTATTGCAACCGTAAGCACTTCAACCTGTGCGAAGGTAATTTCGAAACCGATGAACCGAATCGTTTGAAATCCGCAACAGGAACGGCATTGCAAAGGGGACTTCGTACCGGTGGTTTTGCTCAATACGCTGTGGTTCACAAGTCCCAAGTTGCAAAAATACCCAGTAGTATGAACTTGTCAAGTGCGTCTTTGCTCGCTTGCGGTGTAATAACCGGCTTTGGATCGGTAGAAAATGTTGCCTCTATAGAAAATGGCGATCATGTGGCCGTCGTCGGGGTCGGTGGGGTCGGCATCAACTGCGTACAAGCTGCCAAAATCCTCGGTGCAAAATCAATAGTTGCAATCGACACAAATCAAGACAGACTTGTAGTTGCCAAGAAATTTGGTGCAACTCATACCATAAACCCACAAGAATCGCAATTGACCGAATCTATACGATCAATTACAGACAATCGAGGCTCTGACTATGTCTTCGTTGCTACCGGTCACCCAAGCGCAACCGAAAACGCACTTCAACTGGTTCGAAAAGGTGGAGCACTGGTATTGGTCGGCATGCCGCCCGACGGCACAAACATGGTGTTCGATACTGTGGAATTTATCGACGCAAATCAGAACGTACTGGGAAGTAAGATGGGCAACGCCTGTTTGCAATCAGACATTCCAAAGCTAGTTGAGCTGTATCAGTCCAATAGTCTTGAACTTGACGAACTGGTTACCGGTGTCTACCGTCTGGAAGACATCAACGATGCCATTGCAGCGACTAGGCAAGGTATCGGGCTTAGAAACGTGGTTGTTTTTTAAATGAGCGATGCCTTAATGTCAGTCTAAAAGAATCTGACTTTATTCGCGCAAGTTTCGAAATAGTCTTTCCTGTTTTCGTGGAATGTGAACAAAAAACCACATGTTTAACCGCATAGTCACACTGTGTCGATCTTCAAATTCAGTGGAGCTAGATTGAACTCGAGGATAACAAGGTAGAGTTACCCGAAAATTTACCGCTTCAAAACTAAGTTTGAACAATCATCAAATTGTTCTGGCTAAAGGGGCACGACCCTTTCAGCTTCGGTTCGTACTACATCTGCTAAATCGTTCGCAATTCGAGTGATTCGTTGCTGGTCGCCACCTTCAACGAGTACACGAATCGTCGGTTCCGTTCCCGAAGCTCGCAACAAAACCCGACCATGTGTGCCTAGCTCTGTTTCAGCCTGGTGAATTGCCTGGGTTGTTTCAGGCCATTGACATAAATCAAAATCTGTCAGTGGACTATTTCGTGTCCGCAACTTCACATTAACACTGACCTGTGGCGTCAAAGACATACCGTCTGTCAACTGATACAGAGATTTACCGGTATTCACCATTTCACTTAACACTTCAAGCGCCACCAATATTCCGTCTCCGGGAATGCCCACTTCACCGTTGATAATGTGTCCGCATTCTTCACCACCTAAATCCCAATTCAACCTTTTGAGATTCTCCGAAACGAACCGATCACCAACATTCGCTCGTTCAAATGGAATGTCATTTTCTGACAATGCATTTACCAAACCAATATTACTGAGTAAAGTACCGACAACACCACCGTTGAGTTTACCCTCCCGCTTTCTGGCAATCGCAATGATGTACAGAATCTGGTCACCGTTGACAAGGTTTCCCTCGCCATCAACCATTAGAACACGGTCACCGTCTCCATCAAGTGCGATTCCGATATCCGCTTTGTGTTCAATGGTTTTTGATCTGATTAATTGTGGATTGGTAGAGCCACAGTTCTTATTGATGTTGTACCCATCAGGGGTGTTTGCAATCGCTATGACTTGAGCACCGAGTTGTTCGAAAACACTCGGAGCGACTCGATAACTGGCACCATTCGCACAGTCTACTACAATGCGAATCCCTTCAAGAGTGCATTGCGCTTTTTCTGACAGATATTGCGCGTAAAGATCAACTGCGTTGTCAATTCGCCTTGCTTTGCCCAGATCTTCGGATTCAACCACCTCGATCGGTTGAGACATTCGCTGTTCGATCAGTTTCTCTACGTACGAGGGGATTTTCGAGCCATCGGCGTAAAGCACCTTGATCCCATTGTCTTGCGCAGAATTGTGAGAAGCACTGATTACGATTCCACCGCAAGCATGATCGCGGCTACAAAAATACGAGACACCAGGGGTCGGTATGGGACCGAGTAAAGCGATATTCACTCCAGAAGACAATAACCCGCTGGTCAACGCGGTTTCCATCAAATATCCGGATACCCGCGTATCTTTGCCGATAATTACTTCTCCCGGGCGATCAGATAGCTCTCGCAAAACAGTACCGAAAGCCCATCCAAATTTAAGTAGTGTCTGAGGAGTAATAGGTTCTCGTCCGAACCGACCGCGTACCCCGTCAGTACCAAAAAGTTTCACGCTAACTGTTCACCGCGAGTAATAAGCCGCATCCCGAGGTAAAGTTAAAATCTCGCCACCGTCGTCAATCGAAGGTGTCAACATTTGGACTAGGCTTCTCCGCTGGCAGGACGATCCATGCGGGGTTTGACGACGGTTTTTCTTCGTTTCCGGCCAGCTTTCTTTTTGCCGCCGGTAGATGAAGCAGTGTCGTCATAATCAGAAGAATAAGGTTTTGGATCGCGCCCTTCTATGATGTCGTCAATTTGTGCAGCTTCGAGTGTCTCAAACTCAAACAGAGCTTTTGCCATCACTTCGACAGTCTGTCTGTTGTCTTCAATTACCTTTCGGGCTCGCACATACTGTTCATCAATTATTCGAGTTACTTCCTGATCAACCTTTTGGGCAACAGCGTCACTTAGATTCTGATGTGTTGTCACATCGCGGCCGAGAAATACTTCTGATTGATTGTCTCCGTATACCCGAGTTCCCAAAGCATCGCTCATTCCCCAGCGAGAAACCATTTTTTGAGCCAAATCAGTTGCCTGCTCAAAATCGTTCGAGGCACCAGTGGTCATTTGATCCATAAAAATCTCTTCAGCAATTCTGCCACCCATTAGCACAGCAATTCTGGCAAGAAGATATTCGCGATTGTGACTATAGCGATCTTCCTCAGGTAACTGCATCGTCACACCTAGAGCCCTGCCCCGTGGAATGATTGTGACTTTGTGTACCGGATCGGTATGTTTAATCAATTTGGCTACTATCGTATGGCCGGATTCGTGATATGCAGTGTTCCAGCGTTCTTCTTCTGGCATCACAATTGACCTTCGCTCAACACCCATTATAACCTTGTCTTTCGCCATCTCGAACTGATCCATGTTCACTGTCGCCCGAGTTGCCCGGGCTGCAAAAAGTGCTGCTTCATTGACAAGGTTAGCCAAATCCGCACCCGAAAAACCTGGCGTACCCCGAGCGATAATTGCGGCATCAACATCCTCATCTATCTTGATCTTTTTCATGTGGACTAAAAGAATCTTTTCACGTCCGCGAATATCCGGCAACGGTACGTGAACCTGCCTGTCAAATCTACCAGGACGCAGCAAAGCCGGGTCCAAAACATCAGGGCGGTTTGTCGCGGCAATAACGATCACTTCCTCAGTTCCTTCAAACCCATCCATTTCTACCAGCAACTGATTCAAAGTCTGTTCTCTTTCGTCGTGTCCTCCACCTAGCCCGGCACCGCGTTGTCGTCCTACAGCATCAATTTCATCGATGAATATGATGCAAGGTGCGCTTTTTTTTGCCTGCTCAAACATGTCGCGCACACGAGAAGCACCAACACCAACAAACATTTCAACAAAGTCAGAACCGGAGATTGAGAAAAACGGGACTTTTGCTTCACCGGCTATGGCTTTGGCCAGTAGGGTTTTTCCAGTTCCTGGGTTGCCGGTCATCAGCACCCCACGCGGGATTCTGCCCCCTAATTGTGTAAATTTAGCCGGAGCACTAAGAAAATCAACCAGTTCACTGACTTCTTCTTTGGCCTCTTCTACACCTGCCACATCTTCAAATGTAACCCGGTTTTTGTCTTCTGTAAGCAACTTGGCTCGGCTCTTGCCAAAACTCAATGCACCGCGTCCACCGCCACCTTGCATCTGGCGCATGAAAAATATCCACACACCAATGAGCAACAGCAACGGGAACCAACTGATAAACAACTGCATTAGCAGTGAAGGAGACTCTTCTTTCTGGGCAACAATCGTGACACCCGCATTAACCAGATCATCAACCAGTTTCGGGTCGTTCGGTGAATATGTCAAAAATCGATCCCCGGTTGAAAATTCACCGAGAATTGTCCGCCCATCGATAACAACACTGGCTACGCGCCCTTGCTTCACATCAACAAGAAACGTCGAATATTCAATTTCTTTACGATTGTTGTTTTCGCTCGGCGCGAAATTTTTGAAGATTGCCATTAAAACCATGGCAATGACTACCCACAAAACAAGGTTTTTCGTCAATGTTCCCACAACTACTCTGTTCTCAATAACGGCTCAAATTGTAACTTGAACCAAAGTTAAGTGAAGCGCAATTCTGCTGCATGGCTGAATAAGAACCCCTGACTATCAGGTTCAAAAATACCTAAACTTCGAATATTCGAAACAACCAATCGCATTTAATTCTCAACAGATTTTATCAAATCCGTCTATATTCATTCAGGTTTCGCATATTTGCTTAAAATTTTCGGAAAAAATTCGACTGATATGCAACACACTGCGACTTATCAAATCCCTTGGCCACAATATACGATTCCTGACTTGTCCCTCGAGACGATTGTGGCTTTTGAATCTTGCATTCACCAAACAGCGAATCGCCCAAAGACTTGAGCTGACTCGACTCATTGGTCCGAAAAAACTTCATGACCAGCGAACCGTCATCAGCGAGCACCTTGCTGCACACGTCGAAAACTGCCTGATAGATATCCGCATAATTTCTCTCATCTACAAGACAATTACCGGTTATGTTCGGTGCCATGTCTGACAAAACTACATCAGCGCTATAACCTGAGAGCGCTGTAGTGATTGTTTCCGCCACCTGTGTTGATGTAATGTCAACCTGAAAAAAATCAACTCCGACGATGTTTTTCATTTGCAAAAGGTCTAACGCGACGACGTTGCCGCTTGGCTTAACCTTGCTTAACGCGTATTGCGACCATCCACCCGGACAAGACCCCAGATCTACAACTTTGTGACCTTTATCGAAAATTCTGTTTTTCTGGTCAATCTGCTGCAGCTTGAAGTAAGACCGGGATCGAACACCTAAACGTGTCGCTTCGCGTACATAGCGATCCTTTTGTTGGGCATGTTTCCATGACATCGATGAACGTTTGGATTTTCTAGACATTCATAAAGCAGCTTGAGAAGTAAGCCTGCGTTCCTGGAGTCGAATTGGAAAACGCTTGCGAATTGATCGCTCAACATCAAAACTGAGGTGATCCGGATGGGGCTGCGCCAAAATGTCCCGCGTTTTGATTCGAGCAGTCTCCAACAATTCAGGCAATCCTTTGTCCTGCCATTCCAACGGAGTGGTTCGGTCAGCAAGCTGCGGATAGTAATAGTCGCTTTGCATACGACTGAGCGTCTGCGAGTGGCCCAAAAAATGTCCAGGGCCATTGAGACAAACATCCCGAATCGCATCTAAAGACAGAGTTTCCTGCGTTACCTCGATCCCGCGGGTTGCCCGTAGGACAACCCCGATAAGATCGTTGTCAAGCACGAAGCTCTCAGATGAACAGGCAAGCAGCGATCCGTACATACCAGCTGCTTCATAAATCAGGTTCGCTCCAGCCAATGCGCTGAGCAATTCAGTACACCCTTTTTCGTATCCAGCCTGAAAATCAGGAAGCTTGGAGTCTGTCATTCCCGCCGATACCGCACAGGGAATCCGGTAATACTGCGCCATTTGAGCACAGCCTGCCATCAGCAGACCTTGTTCTGCACTGCCGCCTGACATCGCACCGGTACGAAGATCAGACACGAACGGCAGTGCCCCAAATAGTGCAGGGTGGCCTGGATTCAGCAGATTAACGTACACCAATCCTGCAAGCACCTCCGCTGTTTGCAGCGCAATCGCACCGGCAAGTGGAGCGGGGCTGGTTGCT
The DNA here is from genome assembly GCA_965214785.1 of Arenicellales bacterium. Taxonomy (GTDB): domain Bacteria; phylum Pseudomonadota; class Gammaproteobacteria; order Arenicellales; family JAJDZL01; genus JAJDZL01. Next base: position 1,469,712 of record OZ243975.1, read on the forward strand.
CCTGCCTGCCCTGCTGACACCAGTTTCAGTGGTGTGCCAGTTCTCGCCGCACACTCGATCACACCGAGTGCATCGTCCGCTAAAGTCAAAGGCGGAACAATAAAGCAGGTAGACACACACATAAATGGCCGCTTCACCCAACTGTCTTCGCCACCTGCAATCATGTACATCATTTCAATACCTTCTTGCATGTGCGATTCATTAACAAAACTGGTCCCTATATGTTTTGAAGTGCCGGCTGTACAAGCAAAAAGTGTATTTAAATCCATTTCTCTGGGATCATCGAGATCACACGGCACACACACTCTTTGAAACATGTGAATATTTGGCAAAAAATTCGCCAGTCTCGCCATGTCGTACAGATCGGACAATTGGGAAGGACGCACTTCACCGGTATTGGAGTCCACGATACTTACAGCTGCGCCTGAAGTGCCCAAATGTATACGAGTCGCAGACGGGTCAATATCATGTTCAGGGTCGAGCGCATGCAGTTTAAACCCTCGACCTGCATCCTGCATCGTCTTATCCAGCAGCGGTTCCGGTATTTGCAATCGACCGTCCCGTGCAACGCGACCACCTGCTTTTACAATCGTGTCAATACAATTTTTCGATGCTCCCAGCAATCCAATGGTTTCGAGGATTTGAACAACAGTTTGATGAATTTGTTCAATTTCCCTTTGTTCAAATGGACGATACTGACCACCCGATATTCCTGGCCATATTGCAGTGGTTGGTTCAGAGCCCGCGCCGTGCTTGCGCTCCGCCAAGCGACTTGCCCGAGCGCGTCCCCTTCGAGAGTTTTCGGTCATTTCGGTATTTCCATCATTTTCACCGCAACCTTATTAGGGCGATGCTTGCTGCGCACTAATTCGAATTGCAATCTCAAATATTTTCATATGATCGTTATGGCTAAAGTTATTGCTCATAGACGGCAACAGGATCGCCGAGAACCTGCTTGTCCGGCCTGACGCCAAGACCCGGCAACGACGGTGGCATAGCCATGCCATCGGAGACTTGAAGACTAACATTCGCAATCGGATCGGAAACAAGATGACGATGCGAAAGCCAACTGTCGAGGCGATTGCTATCGGGTGTAGATGAAGCCAAATGGATTGCCGCGGTATCAGCCAATGATGAACCGCCTGTGTCTTCAATATGCACCTGCCAGCCTACATGCAATGCGAAATCACGCAAGTAGCGCGCCTTTGTTATTCCACCCACTCGATTCGGCTTGATTTTCAAACCTGCACATGCATTCATTTTCCATGCGCGTAAATGGTCGTCCATATTGTGCAGACATTCGTCGAGAAGCACGGGTTGGCGAACCCGGTTGGCTACGTACGCACATTGCTCAAGCGTCTCGCATGGCTGTTCAATCCACGTCAGTGTCGACACGCTGTTAAGCACCTGCAATGCCATCGCTGGACTCCAGCAACGATTAATATCGAAAGTCACATATTCACCAGGCTGCAGCGACTTGCAAATTGTTTCAATACGGTTGATTTCTGTCGCAGCGTCAACACCGCCAATTTTCGCAGAGTGAGTGCGATAACCGTCTTCTCGAGCTTTGTCAATGGACTCGACCATCTCGTCTGCAGGGGCGGTGGATATTGAAGAATTAGTAGGCACGGGTGTAGCTGCGGTACCGCCGAGCATGTGCCAAAGCGGTGTGTCTCCAACTTGCCCGGCTATATCCCAGCAGGCTATATCCAGCGCAGACTTTGCATATAAGTGACCTGGCAGCTGGAGGTCCATGATACGATTTACATGATCCAGATTACCAGGATTCAGTCCGATCAAATAAGGAGCTAAGGTGTGAATTCCAGCTCGAACTCCGGGTCCGTGGGCTGGTAAATAGGTGTGGCCCCATGGACATCCTTCACCCCAGCCGACGAGCCCGTTTTGTGTTTGTATTTCGACGAATGTCGAGTCCAGCATTTCGAATTTGAGACGACCGCCACAAAGCCAGTATGTTTCCCGCAATGGCAAATCCACCTGATAAACAGAAATTTTGGAAATTCGCATATCAAGCCTCGTAGATTGCAATTGGATCTCCTAGACTGTCATAATCAGGACGCACACCCAAACCCGCCTCATCTGGCGCAAACAATTTTCCATTTGAAACGGTCGCTCCCCCTACTCCAGTACTTCGGGTGTTGTAGTTCATCAGATCAGTCGATCCGATGAGATATTCGAAAGGAGTGGAAGCGGCAAAGTGAGCGACCGCTGCTGTAGCAATTTGTCCGCCCCATGTGTCTTCTGCTACGACGGGTAAACGTGCGTCGATCAAAAAATCCCGCACTCGTCTGGCTTTGCTCAGCCCACCTAAATTTGAAATCTTCAAACAGCACACTTCTGCTGTGCGGTCTGCGACGATGCGCTGCGCGACATCTATCCCGGTAATACACTCATCGAGTTTCATAGGCAAGTCGGTTTTGCGACGAACCTGTTGACACTCTTGGTATGTTTTACACGGCTGTTCCAGCACAAAATCCAGATTCTCAGTTGCTCTTGCAACGCGAACCGCGTCATCAACCCGCCACCCTTGATTGGCGTCCACGTAGATTTTTTCTTTGTCGTTCATCAGCGGTACAACCTGCCTGATTCGTTCAATATCCTCTCGCCAGTCATTGCCCACTTTGATTTGGAACTGTTGATAACCTTGTTGACGGTATTGATTCATTTCGTCGATGGTTTCATCTAGCGATTTTTGCGGAACAACCCGGTACATTGGAGCAAATTCGGAGAGTTTGCCACCGAGAAGCATCCACACAGGTTGCCCTAGTGCCTGACCCAAAATGTCCCAGCATGCGGCATCAAAAGGTGCTTTCGCATAGCCGTGACCTTGAACAGTGTGATCCATGTTTCGCTCAATCTTCGCTACTTGTCGCGGGTCTTGACCTAGCAGGTTTGGACATAATAGACGTGCGATCGATTCGACACCATGAGAATGGGCTGCCATGTAGTTTTCACCGCAAGGTGTAAATTCACCGCACCCGGAGATGTTCGCATCACAGTGGATTACGACTACAGAACTGAAAGCCGTGGTAATCGCATTGCCACATCCCCAAGCGTAGGACCCTCCTATATAGGGCAAATGCGTTCTATAGATTGCAATTCGGGTGATTTTCATAGGGGAAGCGGGGTATTTATCTGTTCAAACACAAAAATGTCTCAATACCCTTAATTCAGAGGCGCTTCAACAAACCGAAAGGAAGCCGTAAAACGAATTATAGAGCCAAGCAACCCGAACAGCCAGAATTGATTGAACCGAAAATTAGACAAACCACCGGCCGTTGTCGAAAAGGACTTTTGAAGCACTTGAGTATTAAAACCTACTGTTAGAAGCATCCATCACGAGTTTCGAATAAAAAACTCGATCTGCAGCGCTGGTTAGTGTCGATTCGGGTTGAAGGGAAAAAGCGCTTCAGGCATAATTCAATGGCTCCGCTCAAGCGACTTTATCTTGTCAAGTGCTTCGCAACTATCGCAAAACACGATAGCGACTGTGTGGAATCGCAAGAAATTTTGAATCATCACGAATTGTCGGCGATCTGACTATCGAACTGCAGTTCCATCGATGTTAATTGGGATCATGTGCATCATACTTTTTGCCGTAAACGAAAGCGAACAATACCCTTTTATCCTCGCAGCCAATCGAGACGAATACTATAGTCGTCCAACAGCAGCAGCAGATTTTTGGACGCAGCAACCAACCGTGCTGGCGGGACAGGATCTGAAGGCTGGCGGGACATGGCTGGGCATCAACACCAAAGGCAAATTCTGCGCGGTTACCAATCACTATAACGGTGCTGAACCGAATCAGGAGCTTTCTAGTCGTGGTGATCTGGTTACCGGTTTCTTATCCAGTGACGTTGGAGTTGGTGACTACTCAAGTGTATTGTGTTCAACGAAGGAAAACTACAACGGTTATGGAATCGTTTTTGGAGATTTCTCGAAACTTCGCTATCAGTCGAACATGTCGGATGTGTATACCGACGTCGAATGCGGTGTACATGGTTTAAGTAACCATTTTCTCGACTCGCCGTGGCCGAGGGTCGAAAGCGGAATCCAAATGGTCAGTGAACTAATACAAAACGAAAAACTATGCACTGTTGAAGCTTTGTTTGAGATTTTGCGGTGTGAGCAGCAAAACGACCCATACATCCAAGCGAAAACAGCGCACCGAGACACGCCACTACAACCCTGGGATATGCCCATATTCATTCGATCTAGAACTTACGGAACGCGAAGTTCTACTGTAATTATGGTCGACCGAAGTGGCTCCATGTATTTTGAGGAACGAACGTTCAACCCGGCTTTAGACGCATATGAGGGCGCAAGAGTATTTCACTTGAGTGTTTAATCAATTCGGTTCATATCCGATACGATCAAAACGGTAAATCGCAGTGTTCGGTAATAAAGTTGATAAGACAATGGGGGGCAATCAAGTTTACATCAAGTTAGAAACTTCACGTCACAGCGATCGTGTTGCCTAAGTCCCGATTCTTCTCGCCCTGTCAATTCTGTTCATACCGCGAAGCTTACTCAATAACGTTTTTACACCCTGGGTACTGTCAATTTCAACTGAAAGTACAATTCGCTTTAAATCGCTAGATTTGATTCCTGTGGTGTTTACCGCGATCAAATAAAACCCCAACTCTGCAATCATTGCAACGACATCTTTTAGCAGTTCTGGATGATTTTCTCCGATTAGCTCAAACTCTACAGGAAATCTGTCTGACTGGTCTGTGCGCAGTTCAACTGACACCATTCGATCCGGATTTCGCTGTAGCATTCGTTCGATGTTGCCACAGTCGCGGCGGTGTACCGTAATACCACGCGAAGTTGTGACATATCCGATAACATCGTCGCCAGGCAACGGACGGCAACAGGATGCGTAATTGGTTAGTAAATTATCAACACCCAGCATGGACACAGGTCGCATCGGCTCATCCGCCAACCGAGCTGTATTATTCGCTGTCTCGTCCGGCTGTTGTGAACCTTCGTCTTTTTCAATCAATACTGCTACCGCATGCGCGGGCTTCAGTTCACCCATACCAATGGCAGCAAGCAAATCGCTGCCGCGACGAAACCCATTGTCAGCTGCCAATTTATCGAGATTAATCTTGGTCATTCCATGTCGATGAAACTCTCTTTCCAATGCTGCTTTTCCTTGATTCTGGTATCGTCCGTATTCCTCTAATTTGAACCACTTTCGAATCCGGTTTAATGCCCTTGACGAAACCGCATATTTTTGATGTGAATTCAGCCAGTCCCGACTCGGTCCGCCCTTGTTTGCTGTGCGAATTTCGACCCAATCGCCCGATTTAAGTGCCGTTGTCAATGGCACGACTTTTTTGTTTACAGTCGCTCCACGGCAACGATGGCCTACTTCGGTGTGAATGGAATAAGCAAAGTCAATAGGAGTGGCGCCATCGGGCAACTCCACGACCTTGCCAGCAGGTGAGAAAACGTAAATTTCTGCTTCTTGTGACCGTTGATTCTGCTCGTCATCAAGAAACAGTTCTTGGGTAACTTCACTCCTCCACTCCATGATTTGGCGCAAAAGCTGTACTTTCGTACTCTGATAAGCACTGCCGTGCGATGCATCTTTGTAGCGCCAATGCGCAGCAACACCATATTCACAATCATTGTGCATTTGCTCAGTGCGAATCTGAACCTCCACAATCTTTTTATTCGGACCGTAAATCGCCGTATGCAGCGACTGGTATCCATTGACTTTTGGCATTGCAATATAGTCGTCGTATTCAGCAGATACTGCACTCCAACTCGCATGAACAGCTCCCAGTGCAGCATAACATGACCCGATGTCTTTAACGAGTATCCTTACAGCCCTTACGTCAAAAATATCGTCGAACCCAACATTTTTTTGATTCTGCTTTCTCCAAATTCCATAGATATGTTTTGCGCGGCCGTTAACACTGGCTTGTATGTTTGATTTGTCCATGAGCGTTTGCAACTGTCCGACAAATTCTTCAATATATTGCTCACGCTCAACTCTGCGTTCGTCAAGCTGTTTGGCAATGTGATCGAAACTTGCTCGATTTAAATATTTGAATGACAGATCTTCCAATTCCCATTTCATTCTCCACATTCCAAGCTTATTTGCCAGTCGGGTATGGACGGATAAAGTTTGCTTAGCCAGCTGCTTACTTTCAGATTCTGGTAAATTCTTGGCTTTTCTCATACGAACCAACAATTCCGCCAATTGAATTGTGACAACTCTCGGGTCGTCAACTACCGCGATCAATACTCTGGACAAATCGATCCGGTCGGCAGCTGAAGAATTCTGGATATCTTCCGCCCCAACTGAAACCGAGATACGATCCAACTGCAAAGCACCACGGTACAGCTGTTCGGCACCGATACTGAACTTCTTGCGAACCCGCTCCAGATTCACAACCCGGTCAAACTGAGCTCCTCGCAATATTGCAACTGTCGCCATATCTTTGTCTGTATCCGTTTCAGCCAATAGCGAAATCACATCCAGCACACTTTCAGGAACTTGGTAAGCTGTCGGTGAATAAGTCTTGCAAACCTGATTTATCAGTCGCATAACACCTTCGTCAGTCACCGAAAACTCTTCGATTTTGCTCGACAATTCGTTTCTTTGAAGTTGTTGATTCATAGGGGTGATATTTTGCGCCGCTTAAGTCTCCTAGAATGTAAGTTATGCTAAGCGATGTAATGCTTTGTTTACATTTAAAAAAGACACAATGGCAGTGATCTTTGGAATCATAAATATTGAAGGTATCTATTTGTTTTATATAACTATTGTTAAATAAATACGACACTGTTGAAGTTCACCCGATCCGTGAAGCGTCAATCGAAGTGTCACCTTTAAACTGACCTAAAATCGTTCACTTGCCGTTATTGTATTATTACAGCAAGTTACAAAGTTTCTTACAATTTTTTACACAGTTTTTGTGAATAATTCACACCATTTGCAATCCGAATTCTTGTCACATTCCGTTCAGCATCCGAGCGTAAGTATAAGCACTAATAATTTCAGCTAGACTGTGTCAAAAAGTTACCGACTAAGCTGAATGAAAAACTGTTGAATTCGTCGGCAGGCGCATCCATTTGAGAATCTTTAGCTCGTCAAACGATACCGCTTCGCCTGGAATTTAACGTGCTGCCGTTGATGCGACTTCGCCGGCAATGCTCTTGTGAGGTCAGATGAATTAGAGACTGCCGTCGCAGTAATTATGCCGGTATATTTCGAATACCTGCCGGTCTGAATCGGTAAAATTAAACTTTCCTCGCACTTCAGCCTCATTGAGTTCAAAAGACAAACGTTCAATTCGATCGTCCAAAGTTACACGTTCGAAAATCCAAACAGGAACGGCGGTGCTGGCTTTCACAAAGCCGGTGCGCACCTTCGAATACTTAAGATGGTTACCGCTGCGAATTGAATTGCCGCGGTTGTCTTCAAACGTAAACTCAAGCACTTCGTCGGCAATCATCGCGTGCCCAAGCGACACTGAAAAATGATCCAAAAAACACTTAAACGACAATGCCGCCTTTTGGTGCCGACTGGACGGTACACCCACATTGTAACTGTTTCCTGTACAGCGCAGCAACGCACCGGCTGAAACATGAATTGCACAATGGTCTGACTGGTGAGGAGTAGTTCTTCCATCCTGGCTTTGTACGACTGTCGGAATAGAAAACTGGATTGCTGTAAGGCAAATCAAAGTGAAGATAAATTTACGAACCATTTCAACGGATACTCTAAAACACAATGCGGATGCCTTGTGATTTTACCATGTAGAGCAATTTGTTCGGGCAAACGAGATAGCCTTGTGTGCAATCCAAAACACACCATTCGGTGGTTTGAATGTGCAATTGACGAACCCCAATTCATTGGGCATCCGCCAAGACGTTTGCGAGCATTACAATACTGCCATTTACCACTTCCACAGAAAATGAATGCCACAGTTTTCTAAGCGATGCTTCTTTGGTTAGTTGAATATTTTGGACTACGCATCTTTGTTTCAATATGATTTCCGTCAAACCTACATGGACACAAAACGGAGAACTGCACGTCTCACCACAAATTTCAAATACAAAAATCCTTTTTGAATTGAATAACTTCGTGAAGGGTTGTCCAAGTACAGTCAAATCTCTCAAGAATTACCGACGGGGATTCGGCTAGTGGCAATCGATGGCCTCATAGACTACAGGCCGCTTTCCGCAATGCAACTCGTACTCAAGGGACAAGCAGCGAACATCTTCAAACGACATCCAAACAGGGGCGAGTACGTTAATGGAATGCATCTTTCAATGGTCATATTACAACAGATACGCTCAACATTGCGAAATGAGCAACCAAGTCCAACTGCCTTAATCTGAACTTAGGACTTGTAACAAAGAAGAAATCCTTGTATAATCAATAGCATACTAAAACAATGTGCATCACCCAATGGGTGACGAAACACGAGATTGATACAAGGCTATGAACATTGTAAACTACAAAACCGCCAACAGTAGCACACCTTGACCTCGCGCGCCGGCCTGGTGGCTTTCGCCGAACTTGTTAACAAACTCAAACTGACTGAACAGGTCGATGAGTTGATGCCCAAAGGTACGCGCAACCGTGCCTTTCGTTCCAGCACGATTTTCAACACTTTTATGCTGATGCTCCATGATGGTGCCAAGTGTCTGGACGATGTGCGAGTGTTACAACGCGAATCTGCACTGCTGAGGTTGTTTGGTATCAACAAACTCCCACATGCCCATACCCTTGCAACTGGCTGCGCGCGTTGGGTTTAAACAAAGCGGCCGTGTCGGCGCTGGTTCAAATCAACACTCGATTGCTCAAAGCCACATTGCATGGTTGTCAACGCGTAACACTGGACATTGATGCCACGGTCATCAAGGCCCACAAGAAGGACGCCACCTATACCTACAAGAAACACCCCGGCTATACACCGATGGTAGGCCGCATTGCTGAGACTGAACAGGTGGTGGCCGTTGAATTTAGAGCCGGTCATGTGCCGCCGAGTAAACACAACCTTGAATTTATCAAGCAGTGTGAACAGGCGTTGCCGGCAGGTGTCTCGGTCAAGCGTGTGCGCATTGATGCGGCCGGCTATCAGAGCGACATCATCAATTATTGTGAGAAAAAGGGCATCGGTTATGCGATTCGAGCGAAAATGGACACGGCGCTTAAAGAATCGATGCGTGCGATTGACGACTCGCACTGGGAGGCGGTGGTTCGAAAAGATGGGACTAAGTCCAGCAACGAGCAGATTGCAAGCTGTTTACACGCCATGGCTAAAACCAACCAGGCCTTTATGCTGGTGGTGCAACGACGCCTGAAAGATGAGGCGCAAAAGCCGGACCCACAGCCAGACTTGTTTCCTGACCTGCTGGGCAACGTGGATGATGAAAGTGTAGCCTGCGGGCGCTACGTGTACCGCGCGATTGCCACCAACTTGGATGGTGAAGGTCTGGATAAACACCAGGTGGTGCAGTTTTACAACCAAAGAGCGGAAAGTTCGGAGAATAAGATCAAAGAACTCAGAAGTGATTTTGCCGGGGCACTGTTGCCCTGCAGTGATTTTGATGTCAATGGCGCGTATTTCATGCTGTGTGCGTTCGCGTACAATCTGTTGGCGTTGATGCGCATGATCTTACCGGTCAAATGGGAGCGCTGTCGCGCGACCACCGTTCGGTACCGCTTGTACGCCTTTGCTGGGCAGATTGTTCATCATGCCCGGCAGTGGACCATCAAACTCAATGCCGATCGCAGGGCTGAATTAGACCAGGTCAATTGGTCGATACAAAGCTGCGTGCTCAAATAAGCAAGTCCCCTTCGGCTGCATCTAAACCCCAAAGATACCATTCCGAGGCCTCGGAAGGTCTCATCATGTCCTGAAAATGGCACGATGTTTGTCATTTCAAGATCAATGCGCAATGTTGATAGCCAACCGCATCGAATCTTGCATAATTGCACTGCATTTGCCATGCTAATGACACATCTAGGTGATCAATAACACGCCGCCAGGCTGGAATATCGGGCCCGTCGGTTTCTTAGGATCCTAATTTCGGATTACGGAATGACGTCGGTGCCTTGCGAAAATGTATCAAGATATATAATCGTTCTGGCGATTATTGGTATTAACAAATGGTCGATTAGTGGGTTTTACCATAATTCTGACATACTCCCTGTGTGGCATGTGGCAGGCATGGGTTTTGAGTTGAGTAGAAGCTAAAGTAAAACCAAGAAATTAATGCTGGAAAAGGAATAAGGAAAAATGTTGCTGGACAAGATGAACAATAATTTCAGAGTTAGTCTTCAGTTTAAAGTCTTAACTTTTATTTGTATGATTGTATTAGGTTATATATTTCTTGGAGGAGGGAGTACTGCATTAGGATTTGGGAGTGGGAATATGGTATCTGTTAATCCCGGAAACGATATCGAGTGGACATTCAATCAAACAAACTTCTCCCGCAAATTACGCTATTGGACTGAAACTAAAGATGCGACGGCTGTAGCCGGTACAGATTATGACAAAATTAATGGGTGGGTTGAGGTTACAAGCGGTACTCATTTTAAAATAAAAACAAAAACCTATAATAATGCCAATGCGACAAGCTCGTTAACCTTCAGCGTGGAATTACGCACTCCCCAGTATTTTTTCTTTGGTGAATGGTACGACATCCGTGCAGAAGATAATGTTCCGTTATCTTATGAAGGGAAAGGTGAAATCGTTTACGGAAGCGGGAATTGAGGATAGGTTAAATCTGTAATCTAAACTGTTCGTTCGGTTTGGCGACCTGGTGGGTGATGTCCATCATTGAATTGGTGCGATTTGATTTCAGTTCTATTCGATATCAATCAAATATAAAGATTAATCAGTTTGATCAGATTCGCTCGAAAGAGTCGAATTTGACAGTTGCGCCAAGTTGTCAGTTTTCGACAAACTAACGTATTGCGCACATTGCTGTGATGATTCAGTTAGGCAATTGGTCGGGCGTGATATAGTTGCGAGCAGTAATACGAACGAACTCTATGGCCGCCTTGGTAGCAGTTCACGCATCGGTAGAATGTGTGTCAAGTTTAGTGGCCGCGAATTTTCAAAAATACTACCTGCCTGAGTGCATAAGGCAAACCCTCCCGATTAATATAGTGGATGTTTCGGGTCATTGATGTTAATGGCGATTTGAAATCGCCAACACCTCAGTACGACAATTTCATTTATTTTGATCAATAGGTTGCAATATTTTTTGCATTGCCTTAACCGGACACAGATGGCCTGGATTGAGAATTAGAGATCACTTACTTCAGCCCATCTCATTTTTTGGCAGTTGTTATTCATCAACACCTAATCACGTCGTCGTTGTCCGGCAATTCATTCCAAGCGCTCTTAGGTACACAGATTTCTTCGTAGTCATTTGGTACTGCGCGCCGTTAGGAGTTTCAAGTTATTCAGTTTGGACTACAGTTTGAATAACGATGTTGAATCTTGACATCCAAGTTGACCATATTCCGAATGAGCGTAAACGGTTGTTAGTGTGGAATTCCCAGATACTCTGGAAAGTTACCGGCAATAGCCGGATTCGATTGTTCGTGTTTCGTTCTTATTTGGGTCTTTTCAAAACCAACACTGCGTTCCGTTGATCTTGCACCTCGGCACCGCCCGTGTTGCTAGTGCCACGTGACGCATAAACAAGTAATATTTCGTCGTTCAATGGTTCCAAGACTCTTTCGACAATTCATTCAATTTGCAAACCGCAGCAGTTCAGTGGTATGCCGCATCAATTGCGGTTTTCGAATACCGATGATGCACAAAACTGCTGCCTTGTGATGCGTATTGAACGCCATAGAACGGAGCACTGACTTTGCTGTCGATTTATCACAAACTGAAAACCGCACTTGACAAACACATAGAAGGATATATATAAAAGGCAATCCATTCTAATTATGAGGTTATATTCTCACACAATTAGAATTATTTTTTATCAACGGACAACATAAGAGAAAAATTTATTATGCAGATGGAACTGCCGTTTTTGTTGGAACCCACTGAATTAAGTGCTGTCCTGGAACATCCGGAAATTCTCGTTGTGGATGTGGGAGATCATGATCTATATCTAAAAGAACGGATTCCAGGAGCGGTTCATATCGATTATCTAGACATTGTCTCAGGGAATATTCCTGCCAGCGGCACGCTGCCACCAGTCGAACAGTTAATTGAGGTGTTTTCTTCGGTAGGACTGATGCGAAATCAGCGTGTAGTAGCCTATGATGCTGAGTCAAATGGCCGAGCATCCAGGTTGCTTTGGACACTGGATGTCTTAGGACACCCAAAACTCTCACTGTTAAACGGTGGTTATACCTCGTGGAAAAATGAAAATTTTCCAATTCAAACAAGTGTGCCGAGTGTTGTTAAACGTTCACATTATGATGCTCATATCAACGGTCGCTCACATGCGGACAAAAACTATGTGCTATCTAAGTTAAATGATTCTCAGGTTAGTTTTCTCGATGCCAGATCACCTATGGAGTATCAGGGGTTTGATGTACGTGCGTTACGCGGAGGACATATACCCGGAGCCAAAAATCTCAATTGGCTAGATACGATCGACACATCGAAAAACAATCGGTTTAAACCCAGTGAACAGTTGCGTGATATGCTGCATCAACAGGGTTTGACACCTGATAAGGAAATTATCACCTATTGCCAGACACACCATCGCTCTTCCCATAGTTATGCAATGCTTAAATCACTAGGATATGACCGAATCCGAGGCTACGCAGGATCGTGGTCTGAATGGGGAAATTCAGCAGAAACACCAATTGAATAAAAGTGCAATACAACTGTCTGCATTCATCAGCAACAGGATTTGTGCACTTCGATCAGTACAACTATGAGATTGCTATCGCAATTCCAACCGTAGCTTCATGATCATCCATGTTGACATGGATGCGTTTTACGCATCTATCGAGCAACGCGACGATGAATCCATCGCCGGCAAACCGGTTGCAGTAGGCGGTAAGCCACAACAACGCGGTGTAGTTGCCGCTGCCAGTTACGAGGCTCGTGCTTTTGGAGTAAAAAGCGCAATGCCATCTGTGCGAGCACTCAAGCTTTGTCCGCACTTGATTTTTGTACCAATGAACATGGAAAAATACACTTCCGTGGCAGCGGATTTTCGAGATATTCTGCAAAGGTATACACCGGATGTAGAGCCGTTGGCACATGATGAAGCGTTTTTGGATGTCAGCGGCAGCACGAGACTCTTTGGAGATGCGGAATCGATCGCGAAGTCTGTTAAACGTGCTGTAGCGGATGAACTTCGTCTGAGTGTGTCTGTTGGTGTTGGACCGAATAAATTTCTAGCGAAACTCGCGAGCGATCTGGAAAAACCCGATGGTTTTGTTGTCACGCCAACTCCATGTCAACCATTTTTGGACCGTTTGCCGATCACACGACTATGGGGAATTGGAAAAAAATCGGCTGCAAAACTGCAGGCATTAAACGTCAAGACAATCGGAGACTTTCGAAAGCAAACCTTATATAACCTGAAACGATGCCTCGGACACAACGCTGAGCAAATCCACGCGCTCGCACACGGTATTGATAACCGAAAAGTCATTGCAGTCAGCGACCCGATATCGCTTTCCAGCGAAACGACTTTCGAAACTGACATCGACAATCTTGACGAACTTCATAACGTGTTGCATCGTCTAACGGAAAATCTGGCGACAAAACTAAGGCGTAAAAAGACAATGACCCGTACAGTTGGCATTAAGTTGAGATACGCAGATTTTTCTACAATTACGCGCGACCATACACTTGGCGCTGCAACGGATGTCACCAAATTTATCCAGCAGGCAGCTCAGGAACTTTTAAACACGACGCTAGGCAATCACAAGTTCGCTATTCGACTCATTGGAGTTCGATTCAGTTCTCTGGAACATGGCGTCGCGCAAACCAATGACCTTTTTCGAAACAGTGAGTTGGAACGACAGAAAAAAATTGATGCTGTAGTTGACCAAATCAACCGCAGGTTCGGGGAGTCCACACTTCACAGAGGACACGGCGACGAAGTGTAGAGTGAACCGGTCGATTTTGCTCAGTGATCCAAACCGCTTCGTTATGCTGCGCCCACAGAAAAATGGAATCAACACAGCCGGTTGGAATTCACTGCACAAGTAAACGCCAATTCTTGCAGTTTGCAGTCATCGGCAATATCGGTTATAAAATGCCAACCCCGTAACAATTCGTATCTATAGTTACCAACTGGACTTGTGGGGGTTGTTTTCATTCGTACAGAATTGAAATTCAAATCCCAATTAACCACCACGGCAGCAAAGTGAATATTTCCGACAACATCATTGCCAAACCCGGTTCGCAATCAGACAATCTGAAACAAAGCAGCAATAGTCTGGATAAACAGGTAGATGTCGTTGCAGAAAAACATGCGAGCGCTTCGCAAGATCGTAGCGAAGATCCGAAAATTAATACTAAAGTTGAGTCAGAAAATCTAAAACCTCAGTCAAGCAACGATAAACAAACACCGGCTGCAAAGGAAGAAACAAAAGTTTCAGGTGTCAGTAACAAAAACGCTTCGGATTTTTCCAAAGAAATCGAGAACCTTGATGAATTGATTTCGGAACTTAAAACGGCAGTCAATGCCGGACAGTTAAAACAATGCATCAGTTTGTACGAACGCTGTCAAGCGAAAATCAATCAATTGACTGATCTTGGCTGCCCGGCCAAAAAGATATCAAAGACTCAACGGACGCTGACAAATTGTTACAACGATATTCGGGTATTGAAAGACTGGCGTCACTGGGGCACAGATTTGATTCGCCAAGACCTTATAAACGAGTTAGTTCAACTTCAAGATTTCAAAGGCGAACCGAAACAATTGGCAAGCGAGTTAAAGCAAATCAGGGAACGCTGGAACAGCTGGAATCGAACCGGCGACTTCCCCAATAAAAAACTGCGCAACAATTTCGAGCAAGCTTACGAAACTGCGTTTGACCCTTGCAAACGCTATTTTCAGGAACAAAAGATACTGCGAAAAACAAATAAAAAAATTCGCAAGAAAATTTGTAAAGAACTTAAAACTAAATACGATGAAATTGACTGGAGTCATGCTCAATGGCAGGAAATTTCAGTTCTGATCCGCGACAGTCGCCAAAGGTGGAAAAAAGCAATTCCACTGAACAAAAAGGACTGGACATCGACAAATTCACGATTTGACGAAGTCCTCAGCCTTTACCACCCGCACTTGGAAAAAGAGCGACAACGGGGAGTGCAGTTTCGACTTGAATTGATCGAAAAAGTTAAACAACAAGACAGTCAGCCCGTCCATGTCGCAATTAAGAACGTTAAGGGTTATCAAAAAGATTGGAACAAAGCCATAATCAGAGACAAAAAGTCTAAGGAAAAGCAACTGTGGGAACAATTCAAATCTGCCTGTGATAAACAGTTTGAACGCAGAAAGCAGGAAAACATAAAGCGACAAATTCCAATCGACAGTAAGAAAAAGCTTCTCGATGAAATCAAGCAATTGAACGATTCTTCAAGCGATAATTTTTCGAACGAACTGACGGTTCGTGTAACGCAGATCACCAAAAGCTGGAAAGACTTGAGCAGCCACCGTTCGCGCGGACATGAAAGTCTGGACAAGAAATTCGCCGGTGAACTTGCTAAATTCCAGCGCAGCAGACGCAACGCCGAGAAAATACAGTTCAATTCCCAGTTAAGTGTATTGATTAGTAAAGCTGAAATCTGCGATCAAATCCATGCACTAGCCGGCAGCGGAGAAGACACAACAGAACTTGCATCTTTTACAGATCAATGGAACAGCATTGGAGACAACTGCGGTCCATTCGAAGCAGATATCCAACATCGATATGAGCACGCTTGCAACGCAGCGACTGTCAACAATGAACCGACTGACGATCGTGAATCACAATATGTGGAGAACCTCAATACCAGACAGCGCATTTGTCTGGAACTTGAAATTCTGTTTGAAATTGACTCGCCACCTGAATTTTCTCAAGCTCGACTGCAACGCAATGTTGCACGACTCAACGAATCATTTAAAAGATCGAATAATTCAGATACAGAAAAAGATATTCATGACCTGTTTGCAAAATATTGTGTTACAGGACCCGTCCCGCAAGCCGAACGTACGTTATTGGCTGAAAGATTCGAGAAAATTCGCAGCCATTACTTTGGCAACTCCTGACGAATTACGTGCTGTTGGTTTCGAAACCTTGTATCTGTCTGCTTGAATCAACTCCATGGCAAGAATTCTAAAGGAAGATTTAGTTCAAAGTGTTGCTGACGCACTGCAGCACATTTCGTACTACCATTCGGTAGATTTCATCGAGGCGATGAGTGCCGCATACGACAAGGAACGTTCACCGGCTGCGAAAGACGCTATCGCACAAATTCTGATTAATTCGCGTATGGCGGCACAAGGCCATCGGCCAATCTGTCAGGATACCGGTATCGTTGTGGCTTTTGTCAAAGTCGGTATGAATGTCAGTTGGGATGAAAACATCTCGCTGCAGGAGATGATCAACGCGGGCGTGCGGCGCGCATATACCAATCCAGACAACCCGCTTCGGGCTTCTGTAGTGAATCCTCCATGGGGACAGCGAATAAACACCAAAGACAATACTCCTGCGGTTGTGCACACACAACTTGTCGAAGGAGATCAGGTCGATATCACTTTGGCTGCAAAAGGCGGGGGATCAGAAAACAAGGCGAAACTTGCAATTTTGAATCCGGGCGAAAGCCTGGTGAACTGGGTTTTGGATACCATGCCCAAACTAGGCGCCGGGTGGTGTCCTCCGGGGATACTTGGATTGGGAATAGGCGGAACTCCTGAAAAAGCAGTTGTACTGGCGAAAGAATCCCTAATGGAGCCCATAGACATTCATCAAATTGCAGCGATTGGGCCGCAATCAGCTACGCAAGAACTTCGACTTGAGCTTTATGACAAAATCAATGAACTTGGAATCGGTGCGCAGGGACTCGGAGGGCTGACAACGGTTCTTGATGTCAAAATCAAGGAGTTTCCAACCCACGCTGCGTCACTGCCAATCGGACTGATTCCTAACTGTGCGGCAACCCGGCATATTCACTTTACCTTAGACGGTTCGGGTCCGGCTCACCTGCCTGTGCCATCGCTGGACAGCTGGCCGCAAGTCGTACGCGATGACTCTAACGCGAAACGTGTCAATCTAGACACGCTAAAGCGCGAAGATATCAGGCAGTGGAATATCGGTGACACTTTGCTGATATCCGGAAAGATACTTACCGGTCGAGACGCCGCGCATAAAAGAATGATTGAGTATTTTGACCGCGGTGAGAAACTGCCTAACGGCGTAGACCTCAATAACCGATTCATTTACTATGTCGGACCGGTTGATGCGATTGAAGGTGAAGCAGTTGGCCCTGCGGGACCGACCACCGCAACAAGGATGGACATGTATACCGATCGACTCATTAGCGAGACTGGCCTGATCGGCATGATCGGGAAAGCCGAACGCGGCCCGCAAGCCATCGCATCAATAAAACATCACAAGGCCGTGTATCTCATCGCGGTCGGCGGCGCCGCTTACCTTGTCTCAAAAGCGATCCGTTCAGCGCGGGTTGTTGCATTTGAGGATCTAGGTATGGAAGCGATTTATGAATTTGAAGTTCAGGATATGCCGGTAACAGTCGCGGTCGACAGCAAAGGCGAGTCAGTTCATGTGGCTGGCCCTGCAAAATGGAAAAAGATCATCTCTGATTTTCCTGTCACTGTTGCGTGAGCACAAATTGGCTTTGCTTTGAATGCTTCGAGTCGATTTCAGATTCGGTCTGTATCCACAAACAAGTGACATCAGGGTATTATCCGGACTGGCAAGTGTACTCGGGCGAAATCGATTGAAAAATGTCATTTAACAGTTGCCCGCGCCAGCCTGAAAGTTTCTGATTGTTCGCATAGCCCTTGGCCATAGCCTTACAGTCCTGTGAGGTGAATAACAGTTCCGGCGGTATATCTGCTGCTATGGCAACGCTGTTGACTTGCTGTTTAATTTTCTGAAACAGTCGTTTTTCCTGACTTGACAGTCTCTTTGCCTCATGCCAAAGTGGTGTTTTTGAGGACAAATCTCTTTTGCAGTGAATAATCGCCAATAGTTCGTTGAGCCAACTGCGCGGTCCGTCATAGCGCAAACCAATTTGCCCTGCGAGCGAGCGCTGGCACTGAGGCTTATTTTCAACTATGCGAACAATTGCGTCGTCTTTGATAATCCACTGTCGCGGTTTGTCAATCGATCTTGCTCTGCGCTCGCGCCAAAGCAGAAGCTCGCGCACCCGGTACTGATCTGCCAACTGGAGCGTTCCTGCGCGGGAAAATCGTTTCCAAACGGCATCTTCATTCAACGAGGTGATAAATTTGCTTCGCAGACGCTCGCAATCTTCACGCAGCCATTCTTGACACCCTCGGCTATCAAGAAGCTGGTTTAGATGTTTATATAGTGGCAACAGATGACGCACATCATCTAATGCGTACCTGATTTGCTGTTCGGTCAGTGGACGCCTGCTCCATTTTGAGTACTTGATACCGTGATCATGATTCTTCGAATCCCCGACAACCTTGTCAAAAATGCAGTGGCACAGTTTAGCGTACGAGAGCGTTCCGTAACCGCAAAACTCGGCCGCGATTTGAGTGTCGAAAACGGTGTCAGGCAGCGCATTCCATTCATGTAATACTTCCATGTCCTGATACGCGCTGTGAATGACAACAGGTCCTTCGAACGTGCGAATGGCGTCAGTTATTGGTGATAGAGTTCCACAACTTCTGGTGTCAACGCAAAAGAGCAAATCATCAATTGCGAATTGAACAAGCTCGAGCTGAGGCAGATAGGTGCGTACGCGGGTAAATTCCGTGTCAATTCCAATTACAGAGCTGCGTCGCAACCGGTTGGCTAATGACTCCAGCTGGTCGGGGTTTTCAATAGGTTTCGAGATTTCCTGCATTTCCCTTAAGTCCTTATGAGCCTTGTTTACGCTTGCGAGATACTACTGCAACTCAGTGTCAACGGAATCCATCCGATCTGTGGATAA
The DNA here is from genome assembly GCA_965214785.1 of Arenicellales bacterium. GTDB lineage: Bacteria > Pseudomonadota > Gammaproteobacteria > Arenicellales > JAJDZL01 > JAJDZL01. The sequence continues at coordinate 1,488,830 of OZ243975.1, forward strand.
TCGTTGTATTGCTCAGTGCATTCGCATCATTTTCCAACGAAATAATTGCAATATAATCGCCGCAGACACTGCGACGTATTACACATTGTTGCAAATGTGTTTTATGAATCCGATTTTTTGCGGCATCTACTCGCACGACCGCGTCTGCTAGTATCCGAAATCTTATAGACAAATTATTCGATGAGATTTCGCTCGGATCATCTCGCTGACGCGAAGGTTTCACAGAACTATGCAAATTTTATTCGAATCCTCATTGACGGTTTTACTTCATGCTTGATAGAACTCACATCCAAGCGCTATCACAAATTGTCAGAATTGCCTTTTTTCAGGAAAAGCCTCAAAATCTTCCGTCAACGAGAAATTTGGTTACGCTCACGGTTGTCGGGCAGCTTCTCGCAACCGCTGCGATGGATGTTTTCCGAACTTTTCAGGAAAATCTGTTCACATCTGCGGTGCAGATAGTCGTTTATAGTGTTGTAATCTGGCTAGTACTTCGCTTCAAAAACAAAGCCAATCGCTGGCCACAAACCATCAGCGCTTTATTTGGCACCGGCTGTTTGATTCGCGTCATTTCGTTTGTTCCTTACCAGATTATCACGAGCACATCAAGTTCTCCGGAAAGTGCTGTTTACTGGGCTACAGTCACTGCTTTGCCGTTTGGAATATGGAGTCTATGCGTATCCGCGTTTATTCTCAAAGAGGCATTGGAAACAACCCCCGTACGAGCATTTTTCATTGCCTTTAGCGTAGCCTTGTTTGTTTCATTTGTCCTGCTCGGAATTTTTGGAATTACCATGACTGCTACGCCGGGTGGTGATGGACCAATAGTTATCAATCCCACTGGCGAATAATCATGGCCAAGCATTTTCATGTAATCGGAATCTGTGGCACATTTATGGGCAATCTTGCACTGCTTGCAAGAGAACTTGGCTATCGGGTGACTGGGTCTGATTTGAACGCTTATCCACCGATGAGTGACATGCTCCATGAGCAGCAAATCAACGTTGCCTCCGGCTATCATCCGGACAATCTGAAAGACCGTCCGGATGTTGTTGTTGTAGGCAACACAATAAGCCGTTCGAATCCAGAGGTCGATGCAATGCTGGATCTTGGCATCGACTACACTTCAGGTCCGCAATGGCTGTACGAAACCGTATTACGCAAGCGCAAGGTAATTGCAGTAGCAGGAACGCATGGCAAAACGACAACCTCGAGCATGATCACCTGGATTCTTGATTATGCCGGATATCGCCCTGGATACCTGATCGGTGGCGTACTGAGAAATCTTGATGCTGCCGCACGAATTGGTGAGGGTGAGTGGTTCGTTGTGGAAGGCGATGAATACGACACTGCGTATTTTGACAAAAGATCAAAATTCATTCATTACCGTCCGCAAGTCGCGACGCTGCTAAACCTGGAATTCGACCATGCTGACATCTTTGATTCCATCCATGATATCGAACGGCAGTTTGAGTATTTCATTCGAACACTTCCATCGTCTGGACAAATCATTTCGAATTTTGACGACCCGCGACTGCAGGCAACGATCACCAACAGCGCGGTAACGCCATCTACTCGGTTCAGTGTTTCCGGCAATCGAAACGCGGATTGGTATGCTGACTCACAAACCGATGATTACTCCGAATTGAAATTGCATTCCAAAGTTCATGGAACAGTTCCGTTGAGTTGGAAAGTGCCAGGGCAGCATAACACCTCAAACGCGCTTGCAGCGGTCGCTACTGCATGTCACATCGGCATCGACTTAGATACTGCGGTGCAAGCACTTGCGCAGTTCAAGCCTGTCCGACGACGGCTGGAAGAAGTCGGTAAAGTAAATGGAGTGCGGATTTTTGACGATTTCGCCCATCATCCAACTGCAATTCACGCAAGTATTGATGCCATATCCAAGTACACCCGTCCGAAACGACTGTTTGCTGTGTTTGAGCCCAGGTCAAACACGATGAGAATGGGAATCCATGGGGATAAATTATTTGAAGCATTTGAACATGCCGATCAGGTTTATATGTACCGGGCTCCAAATGTTGCCTGGGACATGGGAGATCGCGCTGGCAGCAATTTCCATGTTCACGATTCAGTTCAATCACTGCTGGACGCCTTGATTGGGGAACTGTCCAGTTCGGACACAGTGTTAATCATGAGCAACGGCGGATTTGAAAACATTCAGTCCAGATTGGTTGAAGGTTTGCAGAACCGCTGAGGTTTTCATACATTTACTATGAGTTAAAGAAACGATGAAATTCAACAAATTCATTCAAACAACGTGCGCGGTTATCCTTTGTATCGCGTTTGGTGTATCTTCGCTTTCGCATGCACAGGAATTTGCAGAAGGCGTTGACTATATTTCCCTGCCCGGAGAGGCACAAGTGCAGGCGGACGGCCGCGTTGAAGTAGTGGAATTTTTCTGGTTCGGATGTCCTTCTTGCTTTCGATTCGAGCCATATCTGGTTTCCTGGGAAATACCCGAAACGATAAATTTCGTAAATGTCCCGGCAACCTTTTCAGCCGTTTGGGAGTTTCACGCGCATGCTTACTATGCGATGGAACTTTTGGATCTAAAAGACGAACTGATGCAAAAATTCTATGATGAATTGCATGTAAACAAATCTCGCATTCGCAGGGGCGAGGATTTTGCAAATTGGGCAGCAACACAGGCTGATGTCGACCCCGAACAAGTTGTGGCAACATTAAACTCGTTCGCGGCGAAGTCCAAAGTTTCTCAAGCCTCTCATCTGGCGTCAAAATACAAAATAACCGGTGTGCCAACTCTGGTCGTTGCAGGCAAGTACAAAACATCGCCGTCAATGGTGCAGTCCGAAGCCAAAGCACTGCGAGTCGTTGAATACCTAGCTGAAAAAGTCCGGTCAGCGCAAACCGCTTCTTCTAATTGATAAACGATTAACGCTTGTCGGGCTGTTTACGCGCAGTCACCTCGATTTCGACCTTCATCCGGTCGTCGGCAAGTTTCGCGCTTATCATGGTTGAGGCTGGTCGTATTTCACCGAATACTTCTCGCAACACCGGCCAGCACTTTTCAAAATCCGCGGTCTCTACAAAGATATAGCTGACTCGTACAACATCGGAAAAATCCGCACCTGCCTGTTGTAAGACTTTTTCGATATTTTTCAGTGTCTGACGACATTGAACAACAACATCGTCGGAGATTTCCATGGTGACGTAGTCAAATCCTGTAGTCCCGGCAACAAATACCCAATTGCCATCGCAGACAGCGCGCGAGTATCCGACTTTCTTTTCAAATTCTGAACCCGTTGATATCAGCCGGCGAGCGGATTTTTTCGTTTTATTCATTACCGCGACCTAAAGGAAAATTACAGATCATCGCATTGATATTGATTGAAAGCTCCCGGCTGCAAAACAATGTACTGCGCAGTACTGATTATCGCAGCGGTTTATTTAACCGATCGATTCGAGCACTTGCAACCTGATACAGCATCAAAGGATTAATTTAAGATTATAGATAAATTGTTTTGTTGGATAAATTCCTGACTAATCCGTTTTTTCCCACCCTGACACCCATGAAACGGTCACTGCAGTCCCAGTCGATGACCTGTATCACATCATCCCTGCCTCCATGCATTGAATTCATTCAAACTGACACGATACGGTCTCAGATGCCCCTCGTGCACGTTTTTCAATTCAGCCTTGACCAGGCTGATGAATCCACCGATCTCTTCGACCGGCACCTGTCCGTTCGCCAGCGCTTTAATGCACGCATCGGTGGCGTCAAGCTGGTTTCTGATGATTTGGTATATAGTCTTCTAGGAAATCGCGCTGGTATCCAATCGGCTTTCTGGCCTGCAACGGGCGACGCACATACTCTTGAACAGCCATAGCCTCCCTGGAGATGGGGATGGCTGGTTTGGCATCAGCTGCGGAATCCGGCTTGGGTGTTTTGTTCGGGGACCAATATTTTATTGCCCAGGCTCCCCCGGTGCGCACAATTACTCCTTTTTCAACAAGTTCCGCCAGTCTCCTGTCTACGGGAGATTTGCCATGCAACCTGTGTTTCAATGACTGCTGGATATCAGCGATTCCGAGTCCGTCCTCTGCGACGTTGACGAGATTAATAATGATTTCTGATACGTCGCTACCAGCTTCGTTTGTCATCTTCTGTGCCTTGCGTCGTGTATCGTGATGGAATGTGCTGCATCAGTCTGGATAAGGCGGCGGTGATGTGCCTCTGTCCGGATACTGTCCGGATACTGTCCGGATACTGTCCGGATAATATTCATCAATATCATAGACTTGTTATGGTTTCTCCCTTAATATTCCAGATAGTAACTTCTATTGTGGTGCAACATTACCATACTCACCGCAACTATCCGTTACCCAACCTGAAACTGAACCCATATTGCCAATGCACACAACAAGGCAACCTTTAATACAGGTATTGCAGAACAATCTTTGTCAATCAAATTTTTGAAAAGTTGCCTGACACAGGAAGATGGTGGGTCGTGCAGGAATCGAACCTGCGACACCCTGATTAAAAGTCAGGTGCTCTACCGACTGAGCTAACGACCCAGAAATTTTTCATAGCAGACAAAAGCTGAGCGAATCAGTTTATCTGAATCCTTCAACAGCTTTAGAATTCCGCGGTCATGCGGGCTACCGCCATCAGCATGCAACCGAGGTGTTTGAGTTGCGCAACACACTGCAAACTGTTATTGGCTGTAATTTGCCAGCCAATCAAAACACCGGAACATGCACTGAAGCGTTGTAGGAAAAATTATAACAAACCGTCGAGATGTAATTACGTGAGCGACAGCTCTATATTGCATCAAAACTACGTAAACAGTCGTCTTGAGCGTTCACCGTAATCTGTCGAAAGCACTAATTTTCCGAACTGTCGATCGTTGCAAGAAACTCAATGGCTTTGGTATGAATTAGTTCGTCGAAAGCATCTTTGGAAGGCAACTTAATTGCATGTTCACACAATTCTCGGACTCTTTTACGGTTCTTGGTTTTGCTTAATTCATGCAAACCGATAGCGTATTCCAAATGAACTAATTTCATATGCGGAGCCAGTTCCAATGCTTTTTCGAAAGCCTTGATCGCTTCTTTTTTTCTGGCTTTGAACGTTACACGACCGACCAACGAACCCACCCTTGTGATTATGCCTGCATGCCACCGGCCCAGACTAAACAGTGCAGGCACAAACTCAGGGTCAATTTCCAAAGCCATCTCCAGCGGTTCGCGTGTTTTTTTCGCATAGCCGCCTGAGGCTTTTTCCAGGCGACTAAGCGTCTTCACATGAAGTCCTATAGCCTGTGTTAATCGCAAGTAAGCTTCAGCGTTACCAGGGTCTGTTTCGATTGCTTTTTGCGCAAGCTTCATGCTGCGCTCAATCATCGCCTCGTTGCCTTTCTCACCGACTATGTACTGCAAGTGAATGTTCAGCGACTTCGATGCCAGCGCAAAACCTTCAGAGCTGTTTAGCTTTTCACCGATATCAGCGGCACTCAAAAAGTCTCCATCTGCATATGCCTGAAACGCTTCATCGATAGTTTGTGCCCGTGCAATTGAGTCAAAGCCCAAAGGGAATACAAGTCCAAGACATAAAACCGTTGCAAGCAAACCAGCACGACTGTATAGCCTGATAACAAAATTTTGTCTACGGCTGTTCATAACACTCCAGCATAAGGCACGCGTTAATGAGAAACAAGAACTTGCGGCCCTCGCACTCAAAATTATATTGACAGCATTGCTTGATAATTCTGGCCGAATATATCAGTATTTATGAAATATCACCAGTCTGGGCGGCGGTATTTTGTGACTTTGATACCACTTCCAAATTAGAAAGTAACGCATCAAGCGAAGGAGAAAATAGCAAATCACTTTTTTTTAGCTCCAGATGTAACGGACGGCAAAAAGCAGTACAATTTTCACCGAAATAATGCCCTGAACAAGCAGCATCAACACCAACGATTTGGTTCAAAAAGCCGTTGAGGTTGTACAATATGACGCTACGGGTGTTTAAGGAAACATCCATCTGATGCAATTTTCTCTATTCAGCGATAAACCGGATATTAACTACGATGACCGATTCTCAGTTTGCAAGATCTTTTTTCACAATGGTATGTTTTTTGGTGTTATTGGCAATCGTGCTGATAATCGCCGGTGTTTATATTGGCGGTGCAATGGACGATAAACTGCGAGCGCAATCTGATCAATACACGCAGGAAATTATCGCCGAAAGAACTCAGCCTGTCGGATCTCTGAATATCGGGGATGTGGTTGCCGAACCAACGCAGCCTGTAGAATCTGACTCTATTGAGGTCGCTGCCGCAAGCTCCGGCGAATCGGTTTACAACAGCGTATGTCATATTTGCCACAATGCAGGCATTACCGGAGCACCAAAACCAGGCGACGCTGATAATTGGGCCCCTCGAATTTCAAAAGGCATTGATGCTCTTTATGCCAATTCCATAAACGGTTATCAGGGAGAAACTGGAATCATGCCTCCAAAAGGCGGCAATATGTCTCTCAGCGACGATGACGTCAAAGCTGCCGTCGATTATCTGGTAGGGTCAGTACAGTAGCAGTAGCAAGCCGTATTGCCCGTCATCAATCAGCGTAAATCACACAAACATTCAACTGCGAAATACCGCTATCCGATTCAGTTCAATCGGTCGCGGTCGTTTTCGAGCTGCCCAACCCGGTTTTCGAGTTCAGTAATTTTTTTGCGTGCGCGCCTTAACACGGTTTCTTGAACTTCGATCTCCTGGCGAGTAACAAAATCGAGATTTTCCAGCGCCGATTTCACGGAAGCTAAAACATTTTGCTTGATTGTCTCTGAAACACCGGCTGGCAATACAGTGCCCACCGCCGAGACAATATCGTCAACAACTGCTGGTTTTGGAAGTCTTTCGGCCATGTGTTTGAATTGAATCTTTGGTGACAGACAGCTGGATCAGTTCAATACACTGAGGCTAGAAGGTCTTTTGAAATTTGATGGTGGCATCGGCTCGCAGATTGTCAACCCATTTCGACCTTTCTCGCCGCAACTTAGTTTCCCGAATTATGCGACGGATGTGACTTCGGACTTTCTCATCATAGCTCGCTTCACGAACATTGATCAATTTCAACAAAAACGCACTGTTTCCAATTCGCTGTACTTGTGAAATGTCACCCGGTTCCATCTGAGGCAATAAACTCCTGTAATCAAACGCTAAATCATCTTCGGTAACCCAACCTAAATCTCCACCATCCGGTTTTGTATCAATGTCGTGAGAATACAGCTTAGCCAAGGCACTGAAATCACCGCCTTGCAATAAGTTTTCCCGGATTGCTTCGAGTTCATTGACGACAGTCTCCGCGCCAATTTCTGTGGAAGCATGCAATACGATGCGTGCAAGATGAAACTCCTTAAGCGGCCCTACCGAAAAGCCAGGAGCATCTCGCTGTCCTTCAACCCGAGCAAACAATGTGTTGCTGCCCAGTTGAACTGGGCCGACATATTGACCGACTGAAGCGTCAGTAACTTCAGCAGCGAGCTTCGGGTCGATATCTTCCTCACTAATCCATCCCAAGGAACCGACATCTACTCCGTCGAAACCCGAAACAGCTTGAGCAACTTCAATAAAGTCCCGCCCATTTTTTAGTTCAGAGTTGATTTCCAAAATCAACTGACGCAGATCCTTCAACAATTCAATATTCGCTGTCAAAGGTGTTGTTACAGCAATTGCGACTAAATTGTACTGACGCACTGTGCGGCTAAATTGCCTGCGATTTGATTCCAGATATCGGTCAATTTCTTCTGGCCGGATGGTGACCCGTCCCACCAAAACCCGCTGCACCAGCTGCTCAAGCAGGAGCTGTTCAGAAATCACCGTGCTCACATCCGACGGGTTCAAGTCGGCAGCGGCAAATTGCTGGAAAAATTGATCCACAGAAGCCTGTGATTGCTGAGCGATCATTTCGATGCGTTCAACCACCTGCTGAGGCTGCACGAAAATGTTGTTTCGCTGTGCGAACTGACGCTGCACGGCAAATGAGATCGCTTCTTCGATCGCCTGCCTTCGGAACTGATCGTAGTAGGACTGAGATGTTCTCTCAAGGCCCGCCTCGAACGCCAGCACCCTCATTCGTCGCTGAATATCCGTCTCTGTAACCGGTTCGCCATCTACAGTGACAACTATTTGATCAATTGAATCACTCTGGGCGAATACCGGTGCAGACAACAACATAATGCAAATAAACGCAGCGATAATTAAATACGCTGTTCTTGAGCTGCGCAAATGCATATCGCATGCAGTCTTAAAAATAGAATATTGCAAAACCAATAACTGAAAATAGTGTTAGAGCACATCCGTAAACAGATGCATACCGGGAACTGAGACCGGCATCGTTTTGATGATCAAAGTTTCACTGCCGATCAAAGGATTTTAATTTATTGTCTGCCTGACCCAGTCCAATCGGCAACGACACATAATTTTACTGTAATCATTGAAGTAATCTTGCCCCTCGGAACCTATCTTACGGTCGTTCGATTCTTGCCTGCGAAACACCTGCGCCTCACAGTGCCTCGCTGATACAGTTGTGCCAATCAATATGTATCGAATTGGTGAATTCGAAAATAAACTTCAATTGAATTGTCTCTTTCACCTGAATCATCGAATTCCTGAGCAATCTGAACACCTCCGGTCCAACAGCACGATTCATATTCGAATCGGATACTAGACTCAATTGAACGATTTCGCTTCAACGATGAAGCATACAAATAGCTTGCTTCCCAACCATTAGCAACCGTTGTTTTGAAGGCAAATCCCGCTTGTTCATCATCATCGTGTAAATATCGGTATATTGTGCCAATCTCGCCGCGCTCATCAATCGCCCGGGTATACGTCGCATGCGTCTGTACAACCTTGTGGATGTCCTCATCATCATAAAGAATACTCACCCGCGCACTCTGTTGAGAATCCCGATACTGCGCTCCAGCGAATATGTCGGATTTTTTTCTGTCAGGATTGCCGCGCTGAAGGCTTGGCTGTTTGCCTTTTGAATAAACCATGCGGCCTATGCCAAAACTTCTTTGGACTTGCGAGTTAGACGAATTCGAATCACTAATCGAGACACCGGCACTCATCCTGTCTATATCTCGAATTCGATCTCGCCCGACATACGGTGTCGTCGCAAAAACATCGTCATAATTTTCGAGCTTCGCTGCTGCTGTATCAAATAACGGCATATCGTTTTGCTGGATTCTTTTGGACCCAACAAATTGAATTCTCGGCTCAAGTGTCCAGTTCGCCGGTCCACCCGCGTTGCTGTCGAAAAATAATCTGCCATCGACAATGTAATATGAATTCGAAACCTGCCTGCGTTTGAAATCCTTAGGGTCCTTAGGGTTTGTATTTGACAATTGATAGCCAAGCGACTCGGTGCCCAGTCTCACATTAAAACGCCCTGCCAACCCTTCGTTTTGCAACTCTACAAATGTATCGGTGTGTGTTCGTTTGCCCTGTAGCTTAGTCCTGTGACTGAACTTGTCATGCGAAGCGTCCAGTCCGAGGAAAACTCCTTTGCCGACTGGATATTTTCCCTGAAACCTGAACCATGGCATGCGATTTAGCGCCCGATCTTTTTTGGCAATGCCTGTTGTTGCTAAAACATATTTATCGGCTCCGAGTGAAGCGCTGTAGTGATTCCCAATGGCATCGAACTTGACACTTTGCTTGAGGTACCGCGCATTTGAATCATCGAATAGTCCAGAGAAGTCACGTAAATAGAATTTATCTGAAATCCATTTCACATCGAACGAAGAATACAAGCGAGTATCATCGTGCCAGTCGGATTCGAAATGCACCCCATAACGAGTATCGAGATGAGATCGTTTGTCGTGCTTCTCGTCGGGTAGAACCTGACTGTTCACGGTGGTGTAGGAATGTTCTCCGAGATGTCGGACCTCAGACTCAAGCTGAATGCCTCTTCGGCTAAATACGTTGTAACTGACTGCTGCATCGTAGTTTGGCGCGAGATTGTAATAGTATGGAATTCTAACAATCCCACCATGCTTGGAATTGTATCCCCCGCTAGGGAACAGGTATCCACTTTGGCGATGATCACCGATCGGAAACTGAAGTGTGGGAAAGGTAATAACCTGTTGATTCTGGAGATTAATCGCAGTCTTGCGCGATTTGCCTTGATATGTTTCGAGATTCAGTTCGATCTGCTGTGATGCAAATTTAATGTCAAGCTTATCATCTTTGCAGTTAGAGACAGTAGCATTATTCAACAGCAAAGTTGAATTAATCTTCTCAATCGATTCACTGACTCCAAAAGCGAGCAGATGACGGTCGGGCAGTAAACTGGTTGGCTGTGAATACACGTGATACTGCGCGTTCTGTGCGACAAACGTTTCCAGTCGTCGATCAATTACAATCGACTTGCTGTGAATTTCAAGCGCTTGCTCAATCAGCTGTACATTTTCCATGCCTTTGTAGATATTGTTGTTTCTGTCGAAAATTATTTCGTCCGCAATAACAATACGCTTGGCATCTCGGATCACAGCGTTGCCTGAAAGCACCAAAACGCCTCCTGCCTCTCTCACGGTGTCGGCTTCTAACTCAATTCTGCCAGCTTGTGCAGGTACGGGTACAGTCATTCCCTCTGGCAAAGAGTACGGTAACAAAGGTGCTGAGCAGTAACCGGTCAGCGCCAAGTTGTTTGCGGCATATCCGTTGGAGTAAAAAACAGCGAGGACTATCCCAAGTATAATTGCGGCAAAGTGACCTTGTGACACGGTGGCGGCTTTTCGGCGGCGTCGCAGGTTTTCATTTTTCAAGCCAATCGACTGTTTCGCCTGCATGAACCTACACCAGTTAAAACTGCAAGACCTCAACGGCCAGGATGCACGATTCCGCCAACTTGTTGAATGGCTAACACAGTCACTAAACAAAACAATCGACTCCATCGAGTTTGCTTCCGAAGATGCAAGCTTTCGACGTTACTTTCGCATTTTTGAGCACGGCGAGTCTTACATCGTCATGGATGCACCGGTAGAACATATGGACCTCGAACCATACGTTCGTATAGCACGGACATTCGGGCGATGCGGAATGAATGTTCCTGAGATATTGGAAATTGACTATCGACATGGTTTTGCAATTATTACCGACTTTGGCAATAGAAACTATTTAGATATTTTAGATGATAACTGTGCAAATGACATGTATGAAGATGCATTGAATGCTTTGGTACGATTGCAAGCCGCATCTTTGACGCAGTTGAATCTGCTGACACCATACGATGCTGAACTGCTGCAAACCGAAATGAACCTGTTTCACCAATGGTACTTACCCAAGCAAATTGGCACGCAACAAATTGCGGAAATCTACCCGCTGCTGAACGAAACCTATGAAATGCTCATCGCCAAAGCACTTGAGCAACCCAAGGTATGGGTTCATCTGGATTATCATTCCCGCAACCTGATGTATGTCAAACAAAACAATCCAGGGATCATTGATTTTCAGGACGCAGTAACAGGTCCTGTTACATACGACCTGGTATCACTTCTTAAAGATTGTTACATTCGCTGGCCGCAACCGCGAGTAGAACATTGGATTGAGCAGTACTTAAAGAAAACTGCAGCGGCTGGCATCCCGATTCAGTGCGACACAGGACAGTTTATGGAATGGTTCGACTGGATGGGATTACAAAGACACTTGAAAGTCGCAGGGATTTTTACTCGACTCAATGACCGCGATAATAAGGCAGATTTTCTACGTGATTTGCCTCGAGTATTTGCCTATATCGAGTCGGTATGTAAAAAATACTCACACTTCAATGAGTTGAACAAACTCCTTGGAAAACTGAAAACACAATAACTCACGATATTTGGTAAATCGAGCACGAGATCATTTTTTGCCTGCTATAACATCAATGCTTTTCAATGAATTATCAAATTCTCCATCGCCACCGCCTTACCACCTCTCTACAACCACTTAACAAATCAGTCACCATGCTTTTAGCAAATCAAAACAGTGCGATTAAACGCTAGCCAACATTTGTTGCGACCGCAACATCAAACCAATTTTTCAACGACAATGACATGATTGCGCTATGGATGCGATGATTCTCAGTGCTGGACTCGGCAAACGACTAAGGCCGCTAACCAATACTGTTCCCAAACCACTGTTGAAAGTCGGAAATCACAGACTGATTGAATATCACCTGCGAAAACTAGCCAAGGCAGGATGCTCAAAAGTTGTAATCAACACTTCGTACCACTCCCACCTGTTTGAAAAGTATATTGGCGACGGAAGTTCCTATGGAGTTTCTATAGTCTATTCACACGAAGGGGAAGTGCCACTCGAAACAGGCGGCGGTATTGTCAATGCGCTGGGGCAATTCGAGTCGGACCCGTTTTTGATCGTAAACGCCGATATTTTCACCGATTATGATTTTTTACAGCTGAAATTACCCTCCGACTCGGCAGCTCATTTGGTGGTTGTCGACAACCCGTCTCACAACAAAGGCGGCGATTTCGTATTGCATGACGGTGTAGTACAGTGGCCAAGAAGCGGCCAACGCACGCAAACATTCACTTATAGCGGGATCGCAATAGTACGACGGTCAATGTTTTCCAATGCTCGCCAAAGCGTTTTTCCTTTAACCCAAATTCTGGCCGAACAGATTGAAGCCGGATGCATTACCGGCGAGGTCTTCCGCGGCAGATGGCATGATGTTGGAAGTCCGCAACGACTTGACGAAGTGCGATCAATCGTGACAAGAGAATCTGACGACCCCTGAAACCAACTGACTCAGCGGTAGGCACAGCAGTTGTATCCGAGCGCATCGGCGAGACATAACACACACTTTTCAGCGATCGCCTCAATGCTGTCGCGAACCCCTAGTTCGTGTAAAGTCGCCACTTTGAGATCCTGCATCCCGCATACGTCGATCCTTTCAAAAGGTGTCGTATCCATGTTGACGTTGAGGCTAATACCGTGGTAAGTACAGCCGTTTTTAATTCGGATTCCGATCGATGCAACTTTTTTGCCTTCAACATAAACACCAGGCGCTTTCGGCATTGTCATGGCAGCAATCTGATAGGCATTCAAAAGACTGACAACTGCGTTTTCGATACTGCTGACGAGATTTCGAATACCCTGCTTGCGGCGTTTTATATCCAATAGCAAATAAACAACCAACTGACCGGGAGCGTGATAAGTCATTTGTCCTCCTCGGTCTGTAGCAATCACCGGAATACCAGAAACACCAGTTGGCATAGACTCACAAGAATAACCTTGTGTGTAGACCGGATAGTGTTGCAACACCCAAAATTCATCAGGTGCATTTGGTGCCCGGTTAGCGCTATGATGCCGCATGCGGGCGAACGTGTCACTATAGTCGACTATACCTAAGTGCCGAACGACAACTTCATCGGATTTCAATGCAACTCTCAAAACCTAAGACGGACATTGCAATTGAGTTTCTACTCGAAGACGAGATAAGGTTTGTCAGAAAGTCTGGAAGACAGTTTTCTAACAATGGCATTTGCTTTTTTCTCAGATGTGAACGGCCCGATTCGAACCTGATACAACCTTTTTCCTGAGACGGTTTTTTCCTTTAACCCAACATCGCGAATACCCATCTTGAGAATTTTTTTCTTCAAACCACTCGCGTTCGCCTTGCTTTTGAAAGTGCCTGCTGACAAGTAAACCGTACGCTGGGCCAATGTCGAGTGCCAACCGTCTGGAGGGGCAATCGATCTGACTTCAACCATCGCGGTACCGGGTTTGACCACATCCAATTTTCGTGCCGCTGCATAGGATAAGTCAATGATGCGCTTGCCGATGAAAGGTCCGCGGTCATTGACGCGAACGATCACTTTTTTATTGTTCTTCAGATTGGTAACCGACACATAGGTCGGCAACGGGAGTGTCTTATGCGCCGCTGTCATTTTGTGCATATCATACACTTCACCGCTTGAAGTCTTCTTGCCGTGAAATTTTGGACCATACCACGAAGCGATACCGCGTTCTTTGTAGCCAACCGCGGTGGAAAGCGGCACGTATTTCTTGCCAAAAACCCGATACGGGTCATTTCCTGTTCGACTATGCGGCTCGGCTTTCGGAACCGCGTCAACGATATTGTCAATGTCAGGAATATTGCGTACCAGCATCGAATCGATGTCAGACGAACATCCATAAGCAGCAACCAGCACTGCAGCTGTGAGCAGCGCAATTTTATACATGTTAGTTTTTGTCTCCAGCCCTTGCCTTCGACAGTGATTGTGCCAGTTCCGTCACTGCCATCGCATACAGCGTACTTCGGTTGTATTTGGTAATGACAAAGAAATTGGGATAACCGACCCGGTAGCTGAACTTCCCGGGACTCACTTCAAACTTCATCACCCCGAAATTATCGTCCGGCGAAGGCTCAGTGTCAGACTGCAGCTTGATTCCTGCCTGTTTGAGCTCAGAATATTTTCTGTCATTGTTCAGTCTCGAGGTCAGAGCATCTTGCAAAACCGATTCATTATCTGCCTTGATTTCAGCGTACAGTTTGCCTTGTTTTTGCCACCCATGCTCTTTAAGATAGTTGGCAACACTGCCGATGGCGTCTTCGGTTTCACCGATCAGGTCACGCAAGCCGTTACCGTTGAAATCTACCGCGTAGTGCCGATAACTGCTCGATATAAACTGCGGAACACCCATTGCGCCAGCATATGAACCTTTCGCAGTGAGCGGATTGACATTTTCTTCGTTGGCCAACTGCAGAAATGCTACCAACTCGGATTTGAAAAACTCACTGCGACGAGGGTAACCAAGCGTCAAGGTCACCAAACTGTCAATCACGCGGTGGCGGCCAGTTACCTGACCGTAACGGGTTTCGACACCAATGATAGCAACGATAACTGATCCATCAACACCGAATTGGGTCTGTGCGCGCTCAATTACTTCGTGATATTTGTTCCAGAATTTCACACCGAGCTTGATATTCGACTCGGTCAAAAAAAGTCGCCTGTATCGATGCCAGGGAAATTTCTTTTCTGCAGGACGACTGATCGCCTTGACTATGTCATCTTTATAAACCGCGTCGCGAATGAGAGTTTCCACCCATTCTCGATCCATCCCATGGTCATTTACAAGTTCGTCGACCAGTGCCTGAGACTGTGGATACTGATCAAAATCTACAGCGCTTGCTGTGCCGACAACAAAGACGGCAGCGCAAGCGAGATAGCGTAAAACCGCAACGCGGCATTTCAGCTTATGTGCGAGTGGCATTTTTTACTCCCATTACCAATCCGAGACCTGCCAAAACAGTTACCATTGAAGTTCCACCGTAACTGATAATCGGCAGTGGAACCCCAACCACGGGCAGCATCCCTGAAACCATGCCGATATTCACAAACAGATGCACTAAAACAAGTGCAGCAACTCCACCGGCAACAATACGTCCAAATTCGCTATTACTGCTGTAGCCAATCATAAAACAGCGACTTATCAGCAACGCGTATACGGCAATCAAAACTATACCGCCTAACAACCCGAACTCCTCTGCAAACACCGAGTAAATAAAATCGGTGCTCCGTTCGGGTATGAAGTCCAACTGCGACTGACTGCCGTTGAGCCAGCCTTTGCCCAACAATCCTCCGGAGCCTATCGCAATCATCGATTGAATAGAGTGATATCCGGTCCCCAGCGGGTCTTGCCACGGATCAAACATTGATATGACCCTGAGCTTTTGATACTCATGAAGCAGCGGCCACGACAAGGGTATCGCGGCGATTCCAACAACACTCATTATGCCAATTGTTCGCCACGATATGCCTCCGAGATAAATTGCAAACACGCCTACCGCGGCGATCAGCAAGGCCGTACCAAGATCCGGTTGCAGGTATACCAGCACAACTGGAATAAAAACCAAAACACCGGCAATAACCAGACTCAATCGTCGGTTAAACAGCTGAGATCGGGTCAGCAGCCAGCCGATCATCATCGGCAGCACAAGTTTCATCAACTCTGCCGGCTGAAACCGAACGATTCCAAGATCCAGCCATCGTTGCGCTCCACGACCGACAACGCCAATGATCAGAACGAGCAGCAGCAACGCAAATACCGCGGCATATATATGCGGTGTATAGCGGTATAAAAGTTCGATTCGAAGACTCGCCAAAGCACCCATGATGCAAAGTGCAATTGCGATTCGAGCACCTTGGTCCCAAAGGATGGACATTTCCAGTCCGCCTGCACTGTACTGAGTAACCAGACCTACCGCGCACAGAATGAAAACTGCCGCTACCAGTGGCAAATCAAAACGCGAAACATAACTGGAAATTGCTTTCACGGTCTACTGATCTGAGACGGATGCGATCTGGTCATCTGCCACAGCCATGTCCTCACCTAGGATGTAGTAATCCATAATTCCCCTAACTAGTGGCGCTACGGCACTGCCGGAACCGATGTTTTCGACAATTGCTGCGACTGCGATTTGCGGATCTTCAACCGGTGCAAAGGCAATAAAAATTCCGTGGGGATGAAACTGCTTTGCCACTTCATCTGGATTCCATTCTTCATCATCACCGCGGCCGATTACCTGCACCGTACCAGTCTTGCCGGCAATATTGTACTGCAGTCCATTGTTGATTCTGCGAGCTGTACCCAATTGACCGTGAACAACATCGGTCATCATGGGAATGACATAATCGAAGTATTCCGGGTTGATATCGACGTTTCCCAGACTTCTAGGAAGATTTTTTTCAACTGCGCCACTGTTGATATCGACTGCCTGTTCAACGATGTATGGAACAAACTTTTCACCCCTGTTGGAGATAATGGTTGTTGCATAGGCTAACTGTAACATTGTAACTGTCATCGCTCCCTGCCCGATTCCTGCGATTAGCGTCTCGCCGTGATACCAAGGTTCGTTGAGCGCCTCGCGCTTCCATTGACGCGATGGCAAGATGCCCTTGGATTCGTGCTTCAGTTCGACTCCTGTTTCCTGTCCGAATCCAAACTTCGAAAGTTCTTCGTGGATACGGTCTATCCCAAGGCGCTGCGCTGTTGCATAAAAATACACATCGCAAGACTCCGCAATTGCCTTTCTAAGGTCGACCTTGCCATGACCGCTTTTCTTCCAGCAGCGAAACGGCTTTTTTACGCCTGGCAGGCGAAATTCACCGTTGCAGTGGTAAGATTGGTCGGCAAGGGAATTTTCGTATAGTGCAAGACCCATAAAAGGCTTGATGGTCGAACCGGGTGAATAATTTCCCTGTAGTGCTCTATTCAGCAATGGACTTGAGGGGTCTTTCAGCAATCGACTTCTGTTGTCGGAATCGCCGTCGAGACCGAAAACATTGGGATCAAATGACGGTTTGCTCACCATGGCCAGGATTTTTCCTGTTTTCGGTTCCATGGCGACAACCGCGCCGGTGTGGTCGCCCATTGCATCAAATGCGACTTTCTGCATCTGTGAGTCGATTGTAAGGTAGATATCGTGCCCTGACCGGGGCGTTTGGGTCGTCAGAGTGCGAATTTTCTGTCCGTGTGCATTGGTTTCAACATGCTGGTATCCGGTTCGGCCCACCAGCAAGTCCTCTTGCGCCTGTTCGACACCGTATTTGCCGATATAACGAATGGCGCGATAGCGTGAAGCGTCAACCTTTTCCAAATCACTGCGGTCAACTCGACTGACTCGCCCTACAACATGTGCGGTTAGTTCACCAGAGGAATAAACACGATACAGTTTCGGGTCGATCGCGGTGCCAGGCAGTCGGTGGTAGTTGACTGACAGTTGGGCAACTTGCTCGTCTGTAAGGTGTTCTTTGAGCACGTTGACAGAAGAGCGGTGGTTGAATTTCAATGATTTTTGAAAATTTCCGATTTCCTGCTCACTAATTGGCACATACTGCTGTAATTTGCTGATCAGCACCGGCAGGTCTTGTGCCTTATTCGGTATTACACCCAATGTGAAGGTTGTTTCATTTTTTGCAAGCAATATCCCGTTGCGATCAAATATCTGCCCGCGCACAGGTGCTATGGGGACAACCTGAACGCGATTCTCAAGTGACAGGCTTGAGTACACATCGTAAGAAATCACCTGAAGATAAACCATGCGGCCAATGAGAATCAAAAGCAAGATGCACACGCCAACTGTCGCAATCAAGATGCGCTGTTGACTGACTCTTTTCAGATCAATCGTAGACGGTAAATCGTATTGATTATCCAATGGGTCCATGACGATAGATTTCCACTCGATTTCGTAAAGAAACCACTACACTCCACACAATCAAACCGGTAACAGGTGTCAGCCAAATGGCAAGCGAACCGGAATTGTGATGGACAATCAAATGCACCGTAAAAATTACCACAGCGTTAACCAAAAGCAAAATAAAAACCAAAAGATTCTTTATCCAAAGTGACTTTCGCTGTACGTTGCGAAACACCTTAAGCATCAGGTACACAACGACAACCTTTGCAATTGCATGCTGTCCCAAAGTGCCAAATGTGATTACATCGACAAGCAGCCCGGCGCTAAAGGCAGTAAACACACCGACGCGATGGGTGTGGTACACCGCAAGATAAATCAGTGCGAGTGCGACGAAGTCAGGACGCAATACCGCTGCTGTCGGCGGTACAGCGAGCACCGACAATACCAGCGCAACTGCGATTAACCCGCCAATGCGCAGATAGTCCGTAACGCTGTTCTTACTACTGTTCTCCAAGACTATTCACTGAAACCAAAGGAGTCTCATCCACCTCATTTGGAATCTTCGTCCAAACGACCAGCACTTCGAAATTCGAGTCGAGCGTTGCCAGCGGTGCTGCTGAAACTTCTGCAAAAGGCGCGTTCTCATCACTGATTACTTCGGTTACCTCAGCGACCGGATAACCTGGAGGGAAGCGTTGTCCAAGACCAGAGGTGAGCAGCAAGTCTCCTAACTGGACATCCTGATTAGAGCGCAAACCAGAAACCACAAGCCTGTCAGACGAGCCCGTGCCATGCACCAGTGCTGCAATTCCATTTCGCTGAATGTGCACCGGCAACGAGTGGTTGGCATCGGTAATCAGCGTAACTGCACTGTTGGACAGAGTGGCCGATGTTATCTGACCAATTACACCTCTGTGGTCAACCACGGGTTGACCAATATAAACCTGCTCTTGAAGCCCACGGTCCAACATGACTTTTTGCGCTGTCGGTTGCAATTGAACTGACAAAATCTTTGATGAAACTACTGGATATTCGATTTGCTCCTTGACCTCGAGTAACTCGGCCAACCAGCGGTTGCGAAGTTCTTCGTTTTGCAGTTCGATAACTTTTTTCCGTAATTGTTGATTTTCTTCGACAAGTTCCAAATTTCTATCGCGCAGATCTTCACGTTCTTCAGAGATTTGTTGCAATGTTGTTTGAACGCGCTTTGTAACCTGTGCTGTGTGCACCAGTGGTTTCACTGCGATGAACAACACTGAACGCGTGTTAGAGAGCATGGCTGAATTCGAATCCACAATGATGATCACAACCGATATGATCAGTGCGATTAAAAAGCAAAAATCCAGCCTGGTTTTCATCCTTGGTGAAATTTTTCTGTTGGTATAGTGAGACTAGAGATCAAGGTTTCGGTAATATGTTACTGTGTAGACACCACATTTCGCAGCAGTTCTGGCTGTTCAAGTGCCTTGCCGCACCCTCTGGCTACACACGTCAGCGGATCTTCAGCAACAATAATAGGAATTTTCAAGTCCTCATTGAATCGTTTATCAATGTCGCACAACAAAGCCCCTCCTCCTGCAAGCAGAATTCCTCGTTCAAGTATATCTACTGACAGTTCAGGTGGTGATTCTTCGAGTGCTGAGCGCACCGCAGAGATAATTTCAACCATCGAGTCGTTGAGAACTGTACATATTTCGGTGCTGTACAGAACGTTCTTGCGCATCGCACCGCGATAGTCCCGCCCCCGCACTTCCATCATTGTTTCTTCAGACTTGTTCCACGCCGTTCCCACCAGTTGTTTGATTCGCTCGGCGGTTGGCAGACCAATCTGAATGCCATGTTTTTCTTCGACATAGTTTTTGATTTTCGAATCAAACATATCACCGGCAAAACGAATAGTTCTCGAGCACACCAGGCCGCTTAAAGAGATCACACCGATTTCGGTTGTGCCACCGCCGATGTCGACTACCATTGAGCCGACCGGCTCAGATACCGGCAGGTTCATGCCAATTGCAACGGCCATTGGTTCTTCGAGCACGTATACTTCGCGCGCACCTGCACTGAGACACGATTCTCGAATTGCACGTCTTTCAACCTGCGTCGCCTGGCATGGTACACTGATTACCGTTCTCGGACGCATAAACCACCGGCTGGAGTGAACTTTTCCGATAAAGTGCTTGAGCATGATCTCGGTAACCGAAAAATCAGCGATTACACCGTCTCTCATGGGGCGGATTGCCTGAATATTGGCAGGTGTTCTGCCAAGCATCAGTTTTGCTTCATGTCCGACTGCTACGACCGAATCAGCCAGGTTTCGGCGCCTTTGTCGTCCATGGTAATCTGGCACATGAACGGCAACTACAGACGGTTCATTTAGAACGATTTTTTTTTGAATACGGTCGTAAATCAAAGTATTCGCAGTGCCCAGGTCGATGGCCAGGTCCTGCATGAAATAATTCAGTAGTCTTTCCATTCAGCTAGACTCACCGGCAATCAAATTTTCCGCGGCCTCAAGTGCGTTTTTCGAACCTGAACTTATGGTCAATTGTAACGACATATTGCGCATATTCATTTTTCAAATCTTGTGGAATGGCTATAATTTCGGTGGAGTTACTTACCGTATCTATTCGTTTATGACTATTTCCAAATCTGATGTTGAGACGATCGCTTCGCTAGCTCATCTTGAATTCGAAAGTGACGACCGAAAAGAACTTGCGGATGAGTTAAACGGCATTTTCGAGATGATCCAGCATATGCAACAGTTCGATACCTCCACAGTTGTGCCAATGTCACATCCTCAGGATATTGAACTGCGGCTTCGCGAGGACGAAGTCACTGAACCGGACCAGCGATGCGACCTGCAGACTATCGCTCCAGAAACCTACAACGGTTTTTACATGGTTCCAAAAGTTCTCGATTGACACGCGTTTCGAGTTGGCTAGCGATTTCATTTTTTAACTTGCTCAACGCACAGTCCTTAAGTGAAGTGCTGCATGTTGCTGCTTAAAGCTGTCGCAATGATTCAACAGCACTTTTTACGACTTGCGGCTGTTTCACCCGAATTTTTAATTATATTGCCTAATTCACTGACCGAACGTTATATATGGAAAATTTACCTCCACCGATATGCACAAGTTCTTCGCACAGATTCCCATACCGTGAATCGGCTATGGCATAGGCACTGTTAGTAGTGTTCCGGATGGATATTTCACAAACAAGATCAGCCCTGCGAAGCGGGCAGATCACCGCATCACAGTTGTGCGAACGTTACTTTGAACGCATTGAGAAACACAAAGATTTCAATGCGTTTATTACTGTCGACCGCGAAGGCGCACTTAAGCAGGCCGCCGAGTTCGACAGCAAAAAAGCACTTGGTTCATCCAAAGCGCTGACGGGGATTGCGATCGCGCATAAAGACATTTTCTGCACGCAGGGTATCCATACGACCTGCGCATCGAAGATGCTCAGCAATTTTGTTTCACCCTACGATGCGACAGTGGCAGCTAAGCTCAAGAGCGCGGGCACCATTATGCTGGGAAAAACCAATATGGATGAATTCGCAATGGGTTCTTCGAGCGAGCATTCGTATTATGGCCCGGTTAAAAACCCGTGGGACTCTTCGCGCGTGCCAGGCGGCAGTTCCGGTGGATCTGCTGTAGCGGTTGCCTGCGATCTTGTACTCGCTGCTACGGGCACTGATACAGGAGGTTCTGTACGACAGCCCGCTGCGCTTTGCGGCATAACCGGAATCAAGCCGAGCTATGGCCGCGTTTCGAGATTCGGGATCGTTGCGTTTGCGTCATCACTGGACCAAGCAGGTGTGTTTGCAAGGTCAGCGAAAGATGCTGCAATCGTGCTCGATGCGATGTGTGGTTATGACTCGCGGGATTCAACTTCACTGGACATCGACCCTCCGCAATGTACCGCCCATTTGGATAAACCACTTGACAAGCTGACCATTGGAGTGCCACAGGAGTATTTCACCCAAGGGCTTGATGCGCAGGTCGGTGACATTATTCACCGTGCGCTTGGTGAATTCGAAAGGCTCGGTGCGCAACTGATCGATCTGGAGATGCCCAATTCCAAGGCATCCATCCCCTGTTACTATGTCATTGCACCGGCTGAGGCTTCGTCAAACCTGTCCAGATTCGATGGTGTTCGATACGGCTATCGCAGCGATTCGCCATCAAGTCTCAATGAGATGTATAACAAGACCCGCAGTGAAGGGTTTGGTGCTGAAGTCAAGCGCAGAATCATGATTGGAACCTATGTGCTGTCGCATGGATATTACGACGCCTACTATGTCCAGGCACAGAAAATTCGAAGATTGATTTCGCATGATTTTGAACAGGCGTTTTCGCAATGCGACTTGATTATGGGGCCTACAACGCCATCGACAGCGTTTAAGATGGGAGAAAAAACTCAAGATCCGGTGCAAATGTATTTGAATGATATTTACACAGCTTCGGTCAATCTTGCCGGGCTTCCGGCGATGTCTATTCCCGCCGGATTCGATGGTGCCGGCTTGCCGGTGGGATTGCATATAGTGGCACCTTATCTCCAAGAGGCGCGGCTTGTTCAGGCAGCGCACAAATTCCAGCAGGTGAGCGATTATCACCTGCGCCGACCAGGAGGCGAGTAAGTGAACGACTGGGAGTGCGTGGTTGGGCTGGAGGTGCATATCCAACTTGCAACCCGCAGCAAACTGTTTTCCGCAGCTGCAACCGCATTCGGTGCGCAGCCGAACGCGAATGCATGCATGATTGATGCAGCCTTACCCGGTGTTTTGCCGGTGTGTAACAGCGAAGCGGTGCGAATGGCAGTGACTTTCGGACTTGCAATCGGTGCGCAAATCAACATGCAATCGATATTTGCACGCAAGAACTATTTTTACCCTGACCTGCCAAAAGGCTATCAAATCAGTCAATATGAGATTCCCATCGTCGGCCAAGGAAGCATTGATACTGTTGTCGATGGTGTTGTCCAGCGCGTTGGCGTCACCCGAGCGCACCTAGAAGAAGACGCCGGCAAGTCGCTGCATGAAGGATTCGGTGTTTCAAGCGGCATCGACCTGAATCGCTCTGGCACTGCCTTGCTGGAAATCGTTTCTGACCCGGATATTCGTTCGGCTTCGCAAGCGGCAGACTACATGCGCAGACTGCATCGACTAGTCACCTACCTTGAAATTTGCGATGGCAATATGCAAGAAGGTTCGATGCGCTGTGATGCCAATGTTTCAGTTCGCAGGCGAGGCGTCGAAAAAATGGGCACTCGCACGGAGTTGAAGAATATCAATTCATTTCGTTTCGTTGAAAAAGGAATCATCTGCGAAACCAACAGACAGATTGAAGTCCTCGAAGCCGGCGGTACGATTGTGCAACAAACCCGATCATATGATCCGGTCAAGAACATCACCCGTCCCATGCGCAGCAAAGAAGACGCACATGACTACCGCTACTTTGCAGATCCGGATTTGCCTCCTTTGGTATTGACAAAGAAGTTTGTTGAATTGGTACAGGGCGCTTTGCCTGAGCTGCCAGCTGCTAAGAAGCAGCGGTTTGTGACAATGTATGAACTGTCTGAGGAGGATGCGGACCGGTTAACGCAGTCCAGACCCATGGCACAGTATTATGAGACTGCACTGAATCATCGCGCAAAACCCAAGAACGTAGCGAACTGGATCATTGTCGAACTGTCAAGCCTGCTAAACAAGTATTCTATTGGCATCGAAGATTCACCTGTCGATGCCGACACACTGGGACAACTGGTAGCGAAAATTGACGAAGGTGTTGTCTCAAGACAAAGCGGCAAAATTATTCTTGGAGAAATTTGGCAACATCCCGACCAGTCAATCGACAAGGTGATTCAATCCAAAGGACTTGAGCAGTCAACCGATAAAGGACATATCGAGAGCCTTGTTCAACAAGTGATCGACGAAAATCCAACACAGGTGGAACAATTTGATGCCGGAAATCACAAGCTGCTTGGTTTTTTTGTCGGACAGGTGTTAAAACTTGCAAAAGGAAAAGCGGACCCAAAGGCAGTCAACGAAATCATTCGTCGTCGTCTGGGAAAAGTTGACTGACTCACTCAATTCAGCATGCTTTTCAAGCGATTTGAACAAACTTAAGGAGCAATCACGATGAACTCAATGACCTTTGACAATGCATTTACCGCGCAAGCGAAGGACTCTATGGGTTTCGAGTCAACCTATGCCGGTGCAATCAGTTTGTTTCGCAGACCGTATTCAAAGGCAGTTGACGCATCGGATCTGATTATCTCCGGGGTGCCCTATGATCTGGCGGTTACCAATCGGCCAGGTGCGCGTTTCGGGCCTCGAGGCATCCGCACCGCATCGACACATAGTGCCTGGTTTGGTGCGAGCTGGCCGTGGGATTTTGACCCGTTCAGGTATCTGACTGCGACCGATTATGGTGACTGCGTCATCGATCACGGCTACCCAGACCAGATTCCTGCGACAATTGAAAACCATGCCCGTCATATGCTCAGCGGCGGCGCAAAAATTCTTACGATGGGTGGTGACCATTTTATTGCTTACCCGATACTCAAAGCTGTCCATGACAAATACGGCACAGTTTCACTGATTCACTTCGACGCACATAGTGACACTTGGTCGGAACCTGACGAAAGAATCGATCACGGCACGATGTTCTTTCACGCGGCCCGACAAGGACTCATCAACCCGCACCAATCGGTTCAGATTGGACTTCGGACGTGGAATCCCGATAACATGGGATTCAACATTATGGATGCCGATTTTGTACATCGCCAAGGTGTTGAGAAAGTTATAGACGATACACTTTCAATCGTAGGTGACAATCCGGTTTATTTAAGCTTTGACATTGACTGCCTTGACCCGGCCTTTGCGCCAGGCACAGGAACTCCGGTATGCGGAGGGTTATCCACCTATCAGGCACAAAGCATTATTCGAGGTTTGTCTGGTGTAAATTTTGTCGGGATGGATTTAGTCGAAGTGGCTCCTGCGTATGACCACGCAGACATTACTTCACTGGCCGCGGCGAGTTTGATGTTGGATTTCATTTGTGCACTTGCTCACAAGCGAAAATCCGCGGCAACATAAATGGATGCCAATCAGAAGCTGGAATTTAGGCTATTGCAACTTGTAAATTGAATTAAACTATTTCAACAGTGAATCACAAACAATCGTGAACCACACTTTGCTGTGCGCCCGTAGCTCAGCTGGATAGAGTACCAGGCTTCGAACCTGGTTGTCGGGGGTTCGAATCCCTCCGGGCGTGCCAGTTTTCTGCAATCCCTTGCACTGTGCCACTTGGCCAGACAGAACTTCAAGACGATCATCCAAGTGGTGCCCGTTTCAATATAAAACTGTGCGTCATACATCAACTGGGCAATAGTGGTGCCGAGGAGAGGACTTGAACCTCCACGGAGTTGCCTCCACTAGCACCTGAAGCTAGCGCGTCTGCCAATTTCGCCACCTCGGCTTAATAACGAAACCCGAATTATATTTGGAATTTTAACGGTGTATGCAACCGTATTGGTTCAATTCAATCAAATCCAAGGCGTGGAGAATTCGTTGCAGTGGACTCGTAACTCTATGATTTATTGAACGTTCTAACTAAAAAGTTTTGTTATTTCTCAAATATTTTAAAATATATCGAATTGAAGTTGCTGGAACACAGAGTTTGTTGAGCAATTCACTCGTCAACTGAATTAACGGGAAAGTTCAGTCGGCATACAGATGATAGAGGTATGTTGTGGACGCAAAAATTGTTTGGTTATTTGTTTTTGTAATCCTGTATTGGGTTTACTGTATTTACTGGGGGATTCGCGGCGCGATGACTGCTCGGACAGCCAGTGATTATTTCATCGCTGGTCGTCGACTGTCACTGTGGGTGTTTGTGCTCGCAGCGACAGCAACATCGTTTTCCGGATGGACATTTATGGGCCACCCGGGGCTACTGTATCGAGATGGTTTTCAGTACGCGTATGCCTCGTTTTACGCAATCACGATTCCGTTTACCGGTGTCATTTTTCTGAAACGACAATGGATGCTGGGGAAACGTTATGGATTTGTAACACCAGGTGAAATGCTATCTCATTACTTCAAGTCAGATGTGATACGGATACTGGTTGTGCTGGTTGCACTTTGCTTTTCGGTACCATATCTTGGAATCCAGTTGCGGGCATCCGGATTTTTGTTCAATGTTCTGACAGACGGCTTGCTAGGTGTCGATGTCGGGATGTGGCTTCTTTCTGCAGTGGTGCTGATTTATGTGGCATCCGGCGGCTTACGCGCTGTTGCATACGTGGACACCTTGCAGTGCATTTTATTGGCGTTGGGAATCGTCGTAATCGGCATCATTGCACTTAATCTTGTCGGTGGATTTACCGCTTTGAACGAAGGCATTGCAAACCTGGCATCGATTGACACGAAACGTACGCCTGACGGTTACAGCCACTATATTGCGATTCCCGGAGTTATCCAGTTCGTATCGGCTGGCCCCTCGGCTGTTGGTGGTGCATGGACCGGAATAATGATATTGTCATACATGTTCGCGCTGATGGGCATTCAGTCATCACCTGCATTTTCGATGTGGGCATTTTCCAACGCGGACCCCAAGCCATTTGCCCCACAACAGGTTTGGGCTTCATCGCTCGGTATTGGTTTTATCCTGTTCTTTTTTACCGCGTTTCAGGGAATGGGGGCTCACCTTATTGGCGCCGACCATGCTTACATGGCAGCGTTTCCAGATCAGGTTAACAATGCACTGGGAGCTGGATTAGGCGGTCAGGATTTGATGCAATCTGTCGGTAAACAGGGAATGTTGGTACCGCAGCTGATTCACGTGCTGCAGGAAAGCACACCGTGGCTGGTAGGTCTGTTGTCGGTTTGTGCGCTGGCAGCGATGCAGTCAACCGGTGCCGCTTATATGTCGACAGCCGGTGCGATGCTGACCCGAGATCTGCTCAAACACTTTGTAATGCCAAACGTGACTCATCAACAGCAAAAACAGTTTGGTCGAGTCGGTGTTGCGGTGATTGTAATGGCAGCACTGGTAGTGGCAACCACTTCGAGCGACGCACTTGTGCTGCTCGGTGGTCTAGCCGTTGCATTTGGTTTCCAAATGTGGCCGGCACTGATGGCTGTATGTTACTTTCCGTGGCTGACTAGAGCTGGTATTAATCTGGGTCTTGCAGCTGGTCTAATCGTAGTGGTTTGTACAGAAACTATCGGTCAAAACTTAGGCATAACGGCTTGGGGAAGATGGCCATGGACAATCCACTCGGCAGGTTGGGGAATCATATTCAACCTGGGCATTGCAATTATCGTATCTGCTGTCACACAAAATCAGGCAGACCAAGAGCACAAAATGAGGTACCACAATTTTCTTGCTGAGCACGCAACATTGCCCGCAAGTAAGAAAGGCATGGTTCCGGTCGCATGGATCATCACTCTTGTGTGGTTTTTCTTCGGCATCGGTCCTGGCGCAGTGATCGGCAACACGATTTTCGGCAATCCGAACGATGCAGCTACCTGGATCTTTGGGATGCCTTCAATCTGGGCATGGCAGGTTCTATGGTGGGCACTCGGTGTGTTCATGATGTGGTTTCTCGCATACAAGATGGAAATGTCCACTGTCCCGACCTCTGAAATCGAGGTGCTTCACGAAGATATCGGCGACACAGGCAACCAGCAAGCCACTACAAATTAAACCAATGTATTCAACACCAGAAAAAAGGGAGGGGAAACCCTCCTTTTTTCTTGGTGGAAAGGCTGGATAAACGGTAACTCTCTCGAAAAGTTAACTGAAATATTCGTATTCGATTATGTCAGTCGTTACAGAATATTGGCTATGGGTAATCGCCATGACCGCCGCGCTGATATACCCGGTCGGACAATTAATCTGGGTATTGAGTGTGCGCAGAATGCAGCGGCGTTTGAAAACTGAACTGACCCAGGACGAAGTATCCGGGCAGCGAAAGCGCGCCTATATGATTGCTGCGGTAGTGAGTTTTATCTTTTCGGCCTTGTTCTTCTTCGAGCGACTCAGTTCGATATGAACTTGTGTGTTGCAACAACTCATGGTTTAAATTCCGTTAGGTTTTTCATCTGAGATTTTTTCTTTGGACCCCCGTCTTTATAGATTCTTAGTTTATACGGCAATTGTCATGACTGTCGGCTGGGTCGGCTGGGGGATTTATGACAGCTTTTTTGCCGCACGCGAACCTGGTGATTCCGCCTATCATGCTGCAAACACGCTGTTTGAAGATCACGCTTATGAACGTGCACTGGAATCTTACGATGATGCACTGTCAAGTGCCCCTGATCATATTCATGCACTTCGGGGCAAGGCAAGAACGCTGATGCAGTTGAAACGATTTGATGAAGCGTTGCTACTTTTCAACGAAGCAATTGCACTGGATCCCCAATTCGCTGGAACGTATGCCAATCGCGGTATTCTTTTCGACCGTATGGCGCAACACGAGTTGGCCTTACGCGACTATACCACTGCAATTGCGCTCGACCCGGAAGTTGGCGAAGGCCCTCATTGGCTCATTCGCTTCCTGCGCAATCAGCCAGAAAAACCACCTGGCATTGCGGACCGCGCCGCTTATATAGCCGCGCAACTTGAAAAACCCGAATCGGAGCGATTGTTAGCGATCCCGGAGATCGACGAACAGCAACGCAGTTATAAAAAGTAATGGTATTTCAGTTACCGCCCCATGCCAGGTAAGCGAACACCTGATAGATAATGTAGGTCAACGCCAATAGCAAAACGCACACCTTCACTGAACGTCCCGGGTGTCGCATCCACAGCCAAATCAACCCTCCGAAAACGAAAACTACTTGGGCCGGTCGCAATATATCGCCGTAGAATCGACTGTCCCAATAAGAAAACGGACTAAAAAAACGCCAGTTGGATATTGGAAAAAAATGTCGATGCGCATCATCATGATGCAACGGAATATCAAATGCAATATGAAGCAGCATACCGACTGTAACAACAACACCCCACTGAAGTCGAAAATAGATGCTTGCGGCCAATGCCAGTATCACCAAAGGAATCGAATTGAACAGATCAATGAAGTTTTGCCAACCGGGAAGAAAGTAACGGGTCGACCAGATTTCGGATTCCGAACTGCCAACTATCCCTGACTCCCATGCGTAGAAAACAAATATCGGCAAATCAGGCAATATGGCACCAACAATTGTCCAAATAAATATTCGAGGATACGATGGACGACTTTGAACCAGCAGGTTGCAGACTATATGGGCAGTGGTATCCATATCAGAAAGGTTGCAGTCAGCTACATATCAATGCGTTATTGAGTCAGGGTCAAACCACTTGATCGCGGCAAAGCTATACACCTTAAGTGCCTGCTCAGTTGAGGTTATCAGTTGAATGATTCTTGCAAGTTGGCACCGTACCGGCTACTTCCAAACTTCCAGCACGTCAACAAACAAAACACGTAAAAAAAACACAAGCGCAATGCATCCAAAAAGCAGCCGAACCGTATCTCTTTCTCCCTCTTCGGTGCGATAGGTCAATGCGTGATACGCAACCGCGCCGGTGATCAATAGAAAAAATATATTCAACCCCATTACAAAGTCCGAAAGTTTAATGACATGGTGGAAACATGCATGGAAGCCCCGAATACTGCGCTGCGAGCTGCGCAATAACAACCAATACTGTCAGGGTCAAACCAATCGCCACTGTGTAACGAATTCCAGCTCGTATTGATTGTGGTGTTGCATCAGGCAATCTTTGAATGCCCAGAGCTTCGCGATCCAGGCGGCCTTTGTTGTGCAACTTCAATATCATTCGACTGTACTGTCGAACCCAGTGCGGTACGAACTTGTTGAACATGTAACGGGCAAAGTGCGATTCAAGTACAGCAGATTCCGGCACTCGCCCAAACCACCATCGATAAGCCAGATCGAAATAATCATACTCTTTGATCTCTAAAACAGCAGACATCTGCAAAACGTATTCGATATCCTCGGGCAGTTCTTCGTCTAAATTGTAGGCAAAACGCAGACTTTTGCTCAACTTTGTACGCAATGCAAGTCTGTGTCTCACCGAAGTGGCAACACAATACATCCGCGTCAACAAACGGTTACTGCAGACTGTGGCGACAATGTTGTATTTGGGCATCACAAATGACCGTGACGATGAAAACTCCTAGAATCATTGAACACTCTTTCGCAAGCCTTGTCGAGTTCAACATAACCTTGCGAACATTCATAGTTCTCAATTCACGAAAAGCGATAAGTCGCGTTATATCCGGACTATATCAACAAATCGTCATTGCGGGATACGCAATGCGGGGGGACAAAGGATATTCGCAAAAGAATATACTTGCATTCTCAGGACAAAACCGGTTAAACCAACCACAATTTTCAGCGGAGTTTTCTATCCATGTCTCAAGGAATCGTCGTCGCGATTTTCACTACTCCAGAATCTGGAGAACCAATGATTCCGGTTGACTCAGTTCTAGCAGTCGAGAATCGAGGCATCATCGGTGATCGTTATTACACCATGTCAGGTCATTTTTCCAAGTCTGAAATAGAACCGGATCAGGAAATCACACTGGTGGAACATGAAGCGTTTAAAGAGTTGAACAAGAACCATCAAATTCAGCTGCAGTATGCCGAATGCCGCAGAAACATAATTACTCAAAATATCGATCTGAACGCACTTGTTGGACAAACCTTCCAAGTTGGACAAACCACATTGCGCGGTATGCGCTTGTGTGAGCCATGTGCTTACTTAAGCAAAATGACAGGACACAGCAATTTGGTAAAACAATGGCTTCATCGTGCCGGGCTTCGGGCGCATATTCAAAAAGGCGGACGAATTTCCAAAGGTGATACTGTGGTTGTTTGACCAAAGCATCGGCTTGGACTATGCGGTCGCAAATAAATGCAAATCGCTGTTCAGGTAGATTGTTTGTGACCGTTCCGGACCTGTAGAAACGATGTCAATCGGGATTCCGGTTGCCTGGTGAATAGAATCTAGATAATCTTTTGCGTTTTTTGGCAGATCAGCGTAATTTGTAATGCCACGCGTGGATTGGCACCAGCCAGAGAATTCTTCGTAAATCGGTTCGCATCTGGACAAAACGTCTGCATTGGTCGGACAATCTTCAACTATCTGATTGTCAATTCGATAGCCAGTGCAAATTTTCAACGTCTCAAATTCATCGAGCACGTCAAGTTTGGTCACACTCAATCCATTGAATCCATTGACCTGATGTGCACGGCGAAGTGCTACCGCATCAAACCAGCCGCAGCGGCGAGGTCGGCCTGTTGTAGCACCGAATTCTGCGCCTATCCGCGCAATCTTTTCGCCTGTTTCGTCGTTTAATTCCGTTGGAAAAGGTCCAGAACCAACTCTTGTCGCATAGACCTTGACAATGGCTGTGGCATGTTCAACATAAGATAAAGCGACCCCTGCCCCGGTCGCAATCGCACCTAGCCCGGTATTTGACGAGGTTACAAACGGATATGTACCGTGATCAATATCAAGCATCACGCCTTGCGCCCCTTCAAACAGCACCCGTTTTTGATCATCGATATAACCCTGTACTTCACAGGCAACATCCGCCATCATCGGAAGGAGCCATTGTGCAGACGCTTCAAGTCCTTGCGCAGTTGCGACGCGGTCTACTCCTTGCGCACCGAGGTAACGTTCCAGTATGAAATTGTGGTAATCCAACAATTCGTAAACTTTTTCTGTCATCCCCCGAGGGTCTTTCAGGTCGTGAACCTTTAGCCCTCGACGAGCAATCTTGTCTTCATAAGCCGGACCTATGCCGCGGCTTGTTGTGCCAATCGCCTTGGCTCCCTTGCGCAACTCCCGCGCCTTATCGAGTGCTGCATGACTCGGAAGCAGTAAAGCACAATCTTCAGAGACTCTTAGACGCTTTTCGACGTTTTCGACATGGGCACAGACGCTGTCAATTTCATTGCGTAAAGATTCGAGCGACAATACCACACCATTGCCGATGAATGCTGTTATCTGCGGATGCAAGATTCCTGCAGGAATGAGGTGAACGATGACTTTTTCGCCATCGGCGACCAGAGTATGTCCTGCATTGTGTCCGCCTTGAAAACGAACTACGGCATCTGCCTGGGCAGTCAGGCAATCTACAACTTTTCCCTTGCCTTCATCTCCCCATTGCCCGCCAACAATTGCAATAGTTCTTTTCACGATTTAAGTCTCCTTGATATCATCAATAGGAACTACCTTCCAGTTGCCGTCTTGCACCTTGAGCATTCGATCACAAAGAGATTTCAACGAATCGATGGATTGATGCGGCAACTGTCGGATCAGACGATTTTCATTACAAATCAGCTCATCGATGTAATGCAATGGAATATGCGTATCCCGAGGAACCAATATCGCTTTTTTTTGATTGCCGGCAATAGCGTCTCGCAACAGTCTCAAATCACCGCTAAACCCGGTCGCCGGACACGGTGTCCCACACTTCGACAGTACATTGTCGTAACGACCCCCATTGGCGAGCGCATGACTGTAACCTGCACCGTAGGCAGAAAAAATCACACCGCTGTGATACTTGTAGCTGCCCACTTGCGCGTAATCAATGTAGATTCCAACATCGGTGAGCTGTGCGCTTAGCATTTTTACAAATGTTTCAAACTGTGAAAGTAATAAATCTAATTTATCACTCATTCCTTTTAACCGACTGTTGGCAGACTGGATGACCGGGACGTCGCCGTTTAAATCCATCAAGTCGCAAAGTGTATTCACTGATTCTTTAGAAAGCCCGCTGCGCTCGGCGATTTCATGCAGTTGTGGCTTTGAGTGGATTGTAAGCGCCGTATAGATTTCTTCCCTTTTGTCCGATGATATTTGAAGGGCTTCGAGCACCGCGTCGATAATTCCGACATGTCCCAACGACACCGAAAGAGACTGAACGTTCGCTAAAGCCAGACATTCTGTCATCAATCGAACAATTTCACAGTCCGCTTCACTTGAACTGGATCCGAATAATTCTGAACCAAATTGAAGCTGCTCCCGACTTCCGCCGGTTTTTCGCGGGCGCGCCAGCAAAGTAGCGCCGAAGTAACACAATCGAACCACAGCATCGCTGCTGCATAAATGATGCAATGCCATGCGCGCTATTTGCGGTGTAATATCAGCCCGAATGCCAAACATTTTTCCACTGGCATAATCCGGCGCCTTAACCGTTAACAAATCCAAATCGCCGTTGGTACCACCCAACAAGGACTCGACAAAATCTGCCAACGGAGGGACAACATACTCATAGCCATTGCTATACATGCAGTCCAATAGCCTGCGGCGAAGCTGTTCATACTCCCATCCGTCATACGGAAGAATTTGCTCTACTCCGTCTAGCTGAATCCAGGAATCAGACATTTGTCGTCAACAATTCTAAACAGGTGTGGTAATGAGGAAAATTCAAAAGTCCCAGCAAGGGTTTCAAAGAAACGAAAGGACGCTACACGTTACATCGAGCTTGCAACCCAGAACACAGCCAATCCAATTGCAACAGTGATCAGACCAATTTTGCGAATGGTTCCCGCACTCATTTCTAAAACTGCGCGAATGACTGTTTTCGACAGACCTGGAAGGGCGAAGTAAACAGCGCCTTCGATAACGAGTGCAAGTCCAATGGCCGCGACGAAAATTTTCCAGGTCAGCACAATTTATCGGTTCTGCCAGTTCCCAGCAGCTAAGAGATTTGGTGGGTTTTTACTCGCTGGGTACTGTTTTTCCCTTGAAGTACTGAAAAAACTCTGATGTAGGTTCAAGGATCAATAAATCGTTTTTTGATTGAAATGTTGTTCGATACGCATTCAGACTTCTATAAAGACGGTAAAACTCTGAGTCTCGACTAAAGGCGTTTGCGTATGTAAACGTTGCAATTGCATCGCCATCACCGCGAATCTGCTCCGCTTCCCGGTAAGCGTTTGCAATAAGAATTTCCCGCTGACGATCGGCATCAGCGCGAATTTTTTCAGCGGCTTCTGCACCTTTTGCTCTCAACTCTTTGGCTACCCGGGCTCGTTCAGCTTCCATGCGCGAATACACTCTCTCACTGACTTCCGGGTCCAAGTCAACGCGTTTTAGTCTGACATCGACAACTTCAACACCAAATTCTGCAGCTTCGCTATCTACCGCTCTGCGCACCAGCTCCATAATCTCGGCACGGTCTCCGGAAATAACCTCCTGAACTGCCCGTTTACCAAACTCCTGGCGTAAAGAGTCATTGACCCGTTGGGCCAGCCTTGCGCGGACATTTGACTGCAAACCGCTAACTGTCACGTAGTAATTTGCCACATCGCTAATTCGCCACTTGGCAAATGAATCGACAACCAGATTTTTCTTCTCGCCGGTTAAGTACAACTCGGGGTCGGCATCCATTGTCTGTATTCTGGCATCAAAAAACTTCACGCTATTGACAAACGGTTTTTTGAAATGCAGCCCAGGTGCATCGTGTGAACTAACGATGCGGCCGAATTGAAAAACAATCGCCTTTTCCCTTTCATCCACAAAATACACTGACTCGTAAATGAGCACACCCGCAATGACAGCCACGATGCCCAATATGATTGATTTGACCGACATAATCGTTCCCTATAGTGTATTGCGATTATCCCTGAGCCCGATCTGTTCGACTACTCGAACGATTGGGGCGAGATATGTCATTCATGAAACCGGACTGCCCGTCATTTTGTCCGATTCGATTACCATCTGCGTTTGAGTCATTTGAATTTCGACGCTGTATGATTTGATCCAGAGGCAAGTAGATAATATTGTTGCTGTTTTCCTGATCAATAATCAACTTCGTTGAGTTGTTCAGGACTTCCTCAACTGCTTCTAAATACAGCCTGTCCCGGGTAATTTCAGGAGCTTTTCGATATTCTGAGTAAATCTTCTCAAAACGATCTGCCTCACCTTCGGCCCGTGCAATTGTGCTTTCCTTATATCCTTGAGCCTCCTCAAGAAGTCGGGCTGCTGTCCCCCGAGCTCGTGGCAATACATCGTTGTAGTACGCTTC
This sequence comes from Arenicellales bacterium, assembly GCA_965214785.1. Taxonomy (GTDB): domain Bacteria; phylum Pseudomonadota; class Gammaproteobacteria; order Arenicellales; family JAJDZL01; genus JAJDZL01. The sequence continues at coordinate 1,524,080 of OZ243975.1, forward strand.
TGCTTCGTTTTTAAGGCGCTCTTCGTCTTCACGCGCTTTAACCGCGTCGTCAAATGCGGCTTTCACTTCAGCTGGCGGCTGAGCATTTTGCATCTCAACTGCACGAACATTGATTCCTGTGTTGTAGCGATCGAGAATATCCTGCAGCAAAACTTTGGTTCCCTGTGCTATTTCTGCACGACCTTCTGTGATCACGAAATCCATTGTACTGCTGCCGACAATTTCACGAACCGCACTTTCAGTAGCCTGACGCACAAGCAGGTGAACCGGATCGCTGACATTAAAAAGCAACAACTTTGCATCCTTGATATCGTATTGCACAGCAAATTGGATATCAATAATGTTCTCGTCAGCAGTGAGCATCAAAGCTTCGCGGGTAACCGGAGTAATCGTACGATTCCGTTCACTAAAACGGTAACCGACTTCGACAGTGTTGACTTTCTGAACATTGACAATCAATACTTCTTCGATCGGAAACGGCAAATGCCAGCGCAGACCAGCACCTGTGGTTTCGGTATATTCGCCGAATCGAAGTTCAACGGCTTGTTCACCTTGTTCTACGACATACAATCCACTGGAAATCCACAAACCCAGTGCAACCATAAATGCGATTGATCCAAGTGTTCGGCGTCCCCGAGGCGGTCTTTTCTTTGGCACAAGACCAGGCGGATCATCACCTGAATCGCCGCGCGAACCACCGGGGTCACTGCCGCGACCTGCGCCAGGGCTGAACATCTTGGAAAACTTGTTCCGAATATTAGTTACAACTTCGTCAAGATCTGGCGGTCCGGAATTGCCGCTACCGTTAGCGGAATTCTTGTCGCGCCGACCTGACCCGGAATCATCCCAAGGCATACGATTACTTCACCTCTAAGTTCAATTAGTTTTCCAATGATGCTGTTTGGTTGCGAATTTGCGCGCCAAACAATACTGACAGACGTGTCTACACTGTTAAATAGTGCCAGTTCACAAAGATTCAATGCATTATACGAACATATATTTACAGGTTTACTGAAATCGAACGCGATGTTCAGTTAAAAATTACTGCGATTTTCAGGTGAGCTCTAAAAAAACCTTGTCTGAACTTCAGTACTCATCGCAACCGGCAAAGCCGAAAAACCTTCGAATTGCAAACTTCGCCTCACAGATGATGTTCGCCGCTCACCTGCTGCGGCCGCACCTGCCAATATTCATCTTTAAAGTGACTGTTCGAATTCAACCAGCCAACATCTATTGGCGAAACCTCTAAGTCCAGCACGGTTTCACCGGTTTCTGTAACCGTCTCACCGGATACGTCAAGGCGCTGGTAGATTTGTGAGCGCAGTTTCCCTGCAGCCGGTGGAATCTTCACTTGGGCGAACGCAAAGTTTTCCCGGAAAATCCGTTCTAATATTTCAATCAGCTTATCTAACCCTTCCCCACTGTGTGCTGATACACAGATTTGGTTTTCCCGAGCGATTGAGTTTGACTGATACCAAAATTCATCGTCGAGTAAGTCCGCTTTATTGAGCACCAAAACTGTCGGGATTTCAGCCGCACCGATTTCTTCCAGCACAGTTTCCACATCCTGAATTCTTTCGTCAATATTTTCATTCGTCGCATCTACTACGTGAAGCAAAGCATCGGCGCTTGATACCTCTTCAAGCGTGGCTCGAAATGCCGTTACCAGACTATGAGGCAGATCGCGTATGAAGCCGACCGTATCGGACACGACAACTTCACCACAGCCTGACAAGTTAAGTTTGCGCATCGTCGTATCCAATGTAGAAAACAACCTGTCTTGCGCCTCAACGTGTTCCCCACCACTGAGTCGATTGAACAATGAGGATTTGCCAGCGTTGGTATAACCAACAAGCGCAACAATCGAAACGGGCACTTTGTTGCGAGCGTTGCGGCGATTTTGGCGCTGAATTTGGATCTTGCTCAATCGTTTCGTCAATGTCTTAATGCGATAGCCAATCAGCCTGCGGTCGGTCTCCAATTGCGTTTCACCCGGTCCTCTAAGTCCGATTCCTCCCTTTTGGCGCTCCAGATGAGTCCAGCCCCGGATCAGGCGGGTTGACCAGTGTTTAAGCTGCGCAAGTTCAACCTGAAGCTTCCCTTCCCGACTTTTCGCACGGGTGGAAAAAATATCAAGAATCAAACGAGTTCTGTCAATGACGCGACACTCAACCTCGCGCTCAAGATTTCTTTCCTGAACCGGTGTGATTGCGTGATCAACAATAACTACATCTGCGCCAGTAGCGCTGACCTGCGCGCGGACTTCTTCTACCTTCCCTTTTCCGATGTAGGTGACGCTGTTGGGACGATTTGCCTTGGAAATTACAGTGGCAACCAACTGCGCGCCGGCAGATTGCGCCAGCAACTGAATTTCCTGCAAACGCTCTTGACTCTGCGCCGTGTTGGAAGAATCCTGTCGGACAACAATAGCGGATTCTCTCGGAGAGCCAGCCGCGTTGAATTGGCCGTTAACGAGTCGAGTTGTCACCGCACCTGATTCGTGCACAAAACACTTGCATCGCAACCGGATAATGACCGGTCAGGATCAAAATCCTTAATCATCCGTTTTAATTGAAATATCTTTGGACGGAACAATTGTAGATATGGCGTGTTTGTACACGATTTGAGTGACGCCAGCTTTCAACTGAACCACAAACCGGTCAAACGACTCAATTTGCCCCTGCAGTTTTATTCCATTGCGGAGGTAAATTGAAACCGGAATCTTTTGCTTGCGCAATTCATTGAGGAACGGTTCTTGTAGCAGCGATCCTTTCTGCATATTTTTGCTATTTTCCACTTTGATACAACCTGATTTCTTATGGTCTGTGCTCAAATAATACACCAAAGATAACCCGTCGATTGAATCACTGGGGATTAATTCTACGACGATACAAATCCACTTGCATAATCAACTACTTATGATTTTTGCACTGCTGGAATAACTTTGGATTTATCTCAAAACCCTTGATTTGCCAAGATTGACTTGAGCAACCGGTGGATCGGATGGGCTGAACCTTCCTGACAATTCGCTGCCCAAATGATTCCAGATGAATTTCGAAGCCAGGTGAGCTGGCGTTTGGCAATCGCACACGTTGACTGAATCGCTTTTTCAGTCATCTCGCAATAACTAATGTCGTTCGACAGATATTGCCACGCCTGCTTGTAGCCGGCCAATCGCATTGCTGGCAAGCTGGCATCGAAGTAATCATGATGATAGATCGTTTCCGCTTCGTGAAGAAAACCGGATCGAAGCATCGCATTGAAGCGTTCGGAAATGAGATTCTGCAGTTTTGCACGATCCGCATAGTAAATTGCGAACTTATAAAGGTCAAACGGAATTGGGGTCGGCAAGTTTGACTGAATCATGTCGCTTGGCCGCCGCCCGGTGGCGTAGTACAGCTCAAGCATTCGTAAAATTCTTTGTGAATCGCTCGCAACGATTCCATCGGCGGAGACCGGATCAACTCGCATCAATTCACAGTAAAGATTGTCCAACCCTTCGTCTTGCATGCGCTGATGCAGCCAGGAACGGGTTTCGAGCGTTGTGCCTGGCAAATTGGACAACCCCGACTCCAGAGCTTTGAAATAAAACATGGTGCCCCCTGCCAGCAGGGGTATTTTGCCATTTGCAAATATTTCATTGATGTGCACCAACGCGTCTGCACAAAACCGTCCAGCTGAATAGCGTTCCCAAGGTTCACACACATCAATCAATCTATGGGGTGTGTGACGAAGAATATCGGTCGATGGTTTGGCAGTTCCTATTGTCATGCCCTTGTACACCTGCGCCGCATCGACACTGATGACTTCGACCGGAAACTGCGAAGCCAACTCGATTGCCACTTGAGTTTTTCCAGCAGCAGTCGGTCCCATTAGAAAAATAACCGGTGGGCGGGGAGCTTTGTTACCACCGTTTTGAGGAGTAAAGGTCAACGGCCCCGATAAAATAGTTTGTCGAGTTCCTTCATGGTGATCTGTTTCCATGTGGGTCGACCATGACTGCAGTAACCCGAATGCTCGGTTGCTTCCATTTGACGCAGCAGCTGATTCATTTCCGGTAGTGTTAATACCTGGTTGGCTCGAATTGCACTATGGCATGATGCTGTAGCCAAAATTTCGTTTCTCACCTGCTCCACCCGATTGGTGCTGGTGTGTTCAGTTAAATCAGACAGAATGTCGCGAAATAATTTGTCGATATTGGTATTTTGAAGAATTTCCGGAACCGATCGCACCGACAGTACCTCTTCGCCGGAAAGTGAAACATCAAACCCCAGTTCAAGCAGCATTTGTGCGCTCGCGAGTGCCACTTCCGCTTCCTGAGAGGAAACTTTAATCATCACCGGTACAATCAGAGTCTGCGCACGAAGTGCACGATTTTCATACTGGTGCTTGAGTTTCTGATAGGTAATTCTTTCATGTGATGCATGCATGTCAACGATTATCAGCCCGTCGGTGTTTTCAGCCAGAACGTATGCACCGCCTAACTGCGCAAGCGCATAACCGAGCGGCGGGACCTCTGTATCCGGTTGCCGCTTGTCGTGTGAATGTGCAGGCGAGGCATCGTGTGGAGACTGTTCTGCGGCAAGTTCGGGAACGCTCCAGCTGCCAGGTGGTGTCAAATTGATGAATCGCTGGTTGGACACTGAAGACAAGTGGTGGTGATCATGGGTTTTGGCCATTGGTTTGGGCTGCAATCGTTCATCTGGAGTGTCGCCTCTTAGTGCGCCGCGCACCGCCTGCATGACAAAACGATATACGTCGCGAGGGTATCTGAAGCGCACCTCGGATTTGGTCGGGTGCACATTTACATCGACCAGTTGCGAACTGACAGTCAGATACAGTGCACAAACCGGAAACCGAGTGGTATCAAACAATACATCCATATACGACTGACGAACCGCGTGCATCACACTGCGGTCTTGCACCGCACGACCGTTTACAAACAGGTATTGCTGATCGGCCTGGGTGCGGGTATAGTCTGGCGCTGCAATCCATCCTGTGAGCGACATCTCATCGCTGTGCATTTCCAAACGTAAGCAATTTTCAGTAAAGACATCACCGAAGACGCTGGACAAGCGCAGCGGCCAACTGTCATCATCGCCAACCCTAAGGTAGCGCACAGCCCGTTTGCTGTCTCGCAACACGGTAAACTCCACTTGCCCCTGACTGAGAACCATCCGCTTGATCAATTTGTCCATATAGGAGTATTCGGTAGTGGCACTTCGCAGAAACTTGCGACGGGCTGGAACATTGAAGAAAAGGTCGCGCACGGTGACCGTTGTTCCTACCGTGTGCTGAACCGGCTGTGGCTGACTGATGTCTCCTCCACCCTCGCAACTGACCTGCCAACCACTGTTATCGTGCGCAGTCCTTGTTTCGATGGTCATGCGGCACACAGATGCGATGCTTGGCAACGCTTCACCGCGAAAACCAAGTGTTTTGACCGTTTCGATTTCCTCGAAACTGTCGAGTTTACTGGTAGCATGCCGAGACAAGGCAAGGGCAAGTTCGTCACGCGCAATTCCACCACCGTCATCGCGTACGACGATGCTTTGCGCACCACCGGCTTTCAGTTCGATATCGATCTTGCTGGCACCCGCGTCGATACTGTTTTCGACAAGCTCCTTGAGCACCGAAGCAGGACGTTCAATGACTTCACCTGCGGCTATTTGATTTACGATCTTCTCGTCAAGCCTGCGGATTGAAGGTGCAGAGTTAGCAGCGGCAACAGTGGCAACGCTGGCATTTGAATTGTGCGCTAATTGCTCGCTGTTCGCCACTCGTCTTGTCTCCACGGATACTTATTCATGTATTGTATGACAGCGTGCTTTATGCCTCGCGCAAGTTTGTCCTGATATTGATTGGTCCGAAGTTTTTGTTCTTCTCGCAGATTGGAAATAAAGCCAACTTCAACCAATAGTGATGGAATATTCGGGGTTTTCAAAACAACAAAACCGGCTTGTTCAACATCGTGCCCATGGAGTTTTCCTACCTGCCCCAACTGCATGCGAATCAGCCGACCCAGATCCACACTGCGTTCAATCTGTTCGGTTTGCGCCAAGTGCGCCAAGACGCCGACTACGTCATCGGGTTTATCGGACAGGTGTTCGCCACCTAAAAGATCAGATGAGTTTTCCTTGTTGGCAATAACTCTTGCCCGCTCACTGGTGGCTCCCTTGTCAGAAAGCGCGAATACCGATATTCCTGAAGCACTGCGCTTGGTAAAAGCATCTGCGTGAATAGACACAAACAAATCAGCGTCGTGGTCAATTGCAAACTTGGTGCGTTTGCGAAGCGGTATGTAGTAATCCCCGTTGCGAGTGAGTACTGCTTTAATTCCAGGTTCGTTGTTTAACAGCTTACTCAGTCTTTTGGAGATTTGAAGAACCAGTTTTTTCTCTAGTGTTTTTTTTGCCCCAACCGCACCGGGATCCTCTCCTCCGTGTCCAGGGTCAATCACCACTAAAAATTCTTTCTTTGTACGTTTTTTAGCTGTCGCTTTCGGAGGGTCTTTCTTTTTGAGCTTGTCGGTGGCATATAAATCCAGTACAAGTCGGTGTCCGTATAACTGGTTTGGTGCAAGAGTAAAGTGTTTTGGACTTGCCTGGCTTTTCAAATCGACAACGAAGCGGACTGAGTTTTCCCGATTGGCGTAGCGAATTGTCTCTACAATCGGGCCAAGCACCGCTGCGATAGGAACCTTGCCATTGAAACTGGTATTGTCAATATCTACAACAACACGGGATGGGTTGTCCAGTTCAAAAACTTTGTAGTGAATCGATTGGGTCAAATCAAATACGACACGAGTGCGCTCGGGACCGTTCCAAACCCGTAATTCATCAATATCTACTGCCAGCGACACATTGTGCACCAAAGCCGCTGCCAGCAACGCAAGCACCGCAGTCAGTGCAGCGCGACCGAATTGACTTAAATTTCTGAATCGATTTCGCATCTGGAATTCACTGTAATTATTCTTGACTGTCCTGCGTAATTGATAGTGGTGCGAAAATCCGGCTTCGGGATCACGCCTTCGCCGCGCTGCGGCCACTCGATCATCCATGCGTAGTCGTCTTTTTCAAATTCATCAAGTCCAATCAGAAACAGTTCCCGTCGGTCTTCAATTCGATAAAGGTCAATGTGAAGCAGGTTTATACCTTGAGGGCAGCGGTAAGTCTCCATAATCGAAAACGTGGGACTGAGCACTGGCTGTGCTACGTCCAGTCCTTGCAAAATTCCTTGAATCAGTGTTGTCTTCCCGGCCCCTAACTGACCTTGAAAGTGCATACAGGTTCCGCTGCTGACATATTTGGACCAACTTGCGCCAAGCCTCACCATTTCATCATGAGATTTTATGGAGAATTGTGCACAATTTTCAAGTTCTTCGCTATTCAATTGTCTTTCCATCAATCAGGATATTTAAGTTCTTACGAATAAATGGCAATAAATCGGTTGCCATCATGCCGAGCGCACCTAAATCCGCGGCGCACTGATCGGCTGCGCTAGCGTGCAGCCATACCGCGGTGCGCGCTGCCTGACGCGGATTCAATCCCTGTGCCCACAGTGCACAGACAACACCTGTGAGTACATCACCCATGCCGCCGGTTGCCATACCTGGATTTCCTGCAGTACATATCCATACGCCTGTCGAATCCGCTATCAGTGTCGCTGCGCCTTTTAGTATGCAAACCCCGCCATAGCGTTGCACGATCTCGCCTGCTGCCGTGAATCTGTCATTTTGAACCTGTTTCGTACTGCATCCTAAGAGTCTGGCTGCTTCGCCTGGATGTGGCGTCAGTACCCACTTATCTGATTTCACTGGGGATTTGGCAAGTAAATTCAACGCGTCAGCATCGACAACAATTCTTGCAGAACTGTTTAGCACTACTTGTAAGATTTCTTGTGCCCATGCATCCTGACCGAGTCCCGGACCGACTCCCACAACATCGCACTGGCTGATGAGCGTTTGTACCAAATCAATATTTGTTCCATCAAATACCCTGATTTCAGGGGTATTTTGAACAAACATTGAAGCTTCTTTTGTTGGCATAGCAGCCGAAACCAAGCCAGCACCGCTGCGATATGCGCTATGGGCAGCCATCAGCGCTGCACCTTCCATCGTAGCATTGCCGCCGACAATCAATACCCTGCCTGCACTGCCTTTGTGAGCGTCTAATCTTCTGCGTGGTGCAAATGATGTCAATTCACCAGGGTTGACGACGCTCGCAGCCTTGTCAACTGACTGGTAGGCTTTGTCGGGGGTTTCGAGTGTTTCCAGCACAACATCACCGCAATTATGTTTGCCTTGTGGCAATAGTAGACCTGCCTTGACAGAAATAAATGTAACAGTGAGATCCGCCTTGACGGCACAGCCCATTTCCAGCCCGGTATCGGCGTTAACGCCAGATGGAACATCCAGCGATAAAACGCAGTTTTCAGACTTATTTATTGATTCAATAGCGCGCTTTAATTGGCCTTCGATCTGTCTTGTCAAACCGATTCCGAACAATCCGTCGATGATAACCTCATTGGGATCAGTGACCGCGAAATCCGCCAGACCCGAAACTTCCCCACCGTGCGCAACATAATGATCAAACGCCTTGCAAGCCTGTTCGGTTTTGGGGGCAGATTGTCGATAAACGCACACTTTAAGTTTCGCGCGCAGCGCTGCCGCTGCGAAAACGTAACCATCGCCCCCGTTGTTACCGTTGCCACACAATATGGCTATTTGGGTGCATTGCGGCCAGCGCTGCTGAAATCGGACGAACGCACTGTATCCGGCCCGGCACATCAAATCATAACTGGATATGCCGAATTCACGTATTATTAGGCGCTCGAGCTGTTGGCTCTGCGCAACGGTATGGACAGGCTGCGAAATCACGAAAGCAGGGTATGTGTTCGAAGTTCTACGCTGTGGTAAAGCGAGTGAAATCGGTCGTGTAATTTTACCACGATGAGATCGGTGGAAACGGTTGTCAATGAGAGTAAACGACGGGAATACCAACAGTAGAATTGCGAATTGTTATTGATTCGGCTAAGAAGGCAGCGGGTCGGTCATTGAGAAGTTTTTTTATCGACAAAGTGTTCGAATCTACCATTGAGCAGACACAGCAGCACTAGAGCGGGTCTGGCTTAAAACAGATTCGACTTTCTCCACGATGGAACTTCGCTATATAAATACGGAACCTGTCAAGGTCAAAAATTAAAAAGTAAGATGATGGAAAAACCAACAGATACTGATCAAACCACAGATGCAGTTAGCCTTCCGCTTTGTGCGGTGCGCGTCATTGAATTTTGCCAAATTGCAGCAGGCCCTTTTTGTGCTATGCTGCTCGGCGATCTTGGAGCCGATGTCATCAAGGTAGAACCACCTGGCGGTGACGCCATGCGCCAATGGCCGCCTCTTCGAGGCGGGTTCAGTGAAAATTTCGCTTCGGTTAACCGAAACAAGCGTTCGATTGCATTGAACCTCAAAGATGAGCGCGACGTAAAAATTGCGCTGCAGCTGATTGAAGATGCAGATGTTGTGGTTGAGAACAATCGCCCAGGTGCCATGAAACGTCTTGGGCTGGATTATGAATCCGTTTCGACTGTCAACCCTCGAATCGTGTATTGTTCTATCTCCGCATTCGGTCAGAGCGGTCCGCGTGCACAGGAAGGCGCTTTCGATGTAACAATGCAAGCGATGTCAGGAATTATGAGTGTAACTGGTGAAGAGGGCCAGCCACCGGTCAAATGCGGTGTGCCGATCAGTGACTTTGGCACTGGGTTGTATGCGGCCTTTCACATATCATCCGCATTGCTTCTAAGGCAAGCTACTGGCAAAGGCATATACATTGATGCCTCGATGCTCGGTGCCAGCCTCGGAATGGCTCCGTTACAGGTCAGTGAGTATTTTGGATATGGACGAGACCCGCAGCGTATTGGTTCCAGGCATCCGAGAAACGCTCCATATCAGGCGTATCGCGCCAGTGATGATTATTTTGTCATCGCTGCAGGCAATCAAAGGCTATTTGAGAGTGTCTGCGATGTTCTTGGTGCAGAACAATTAGCGCATGATCCACGGTTTGCAAATACTGAAAAAAGAGCTCAAAACCAAAGTAAACTCGCCCAGATTCTTGAGAAACACTTTGCCCAAAATACTGCGAAGTGGTGGTTAAAGAAATTTACAGACGCTGGGGTCCCAGCGGCACCGATCAACCGCTACAGCGAAGCTCTGGCTGATCCACAGGTGATCGATCAAGGCTGGGTTCAGCCACTTCAACTGCCGAATTCAAACACTACGAAAACCTTCGTTCATCCAGTACGGCTTGGAGACAAGAATTTGCCTGTCAGAAAACGTCCGCCGCAGTTAGATGAACATCGTTCGGAAATTCTAAGCGAACTGATGGCAAACCGGTCGAGCAATGCTTAGTGCAGCAATACAGTGCCTGACCGCTGTCTTTCCATGTACAGTGTAAGTGGCAATTACCTATCGCAGGAATCTGATATGGGTACTGAAGTTTGGATGCCATGAGTCATTCACAATGTGATTTTAACGAGTTGGCGAATCAGATCAAGGGCTGGGGCCAGCAGCTTGGATTCCAGCAGGTGGGGATAACAGACACCGACCTGACTGAAGCGGAAAACCACTTGTCGAAGTGGCTCGAGTCTGGCATGCATGGCGATCTGCAGTATATGGCCAAACACGGCAGCAAAAGGACCCGACCGTCTGAGCTGATTTCCGGGACTATTCGCATAATTTCTGTTCGAATGGATTACTTTCCTCCAAACTGCAGAGACATTGCTGAGAATCTTGAAGATTCTGCGAGCGCGTTTGTTTCGCGCTATGGTGTCGGTCGCGATTATCACAAACTGATTCGAAAGAGGCTGGAGCTGCTGGCAAGAAAAATAAGTGATGTTGTCGGTGAATTCGGCTATCGGGCGTTTGCAGACAGCGCCCCTGTAATGGAAAAACCATTAGCGCAAAAAGCCGGAATCGGCTGGATCGGCAAGCACAGTAATTTGCTTAATCGGCGGGCGGGTTCGTGGTTTTTTCTTGGCGAACTGTACACAGATCTTCCGCTTCCCTGTGATCAACCTGAATCCGATCATTGCGGCTCATGCACAGCTTGTATCAGTGCCTGTCCGACTGGTGCTATCGTTGAGCCTTATGTCGTTGATGCAAGAAAATGCATCTCGTATTGGACGATCGAGTATCGGGGATCTGTCCCAGAGGAAATGCGACCACAGATCGGCAATAGAATTTTCGGCTGCGATGACTGTCAAATCGTCTGCCCGTGGAATCGCTTTGCCGGCACGACTGAAGAAAGGGATTTTGAAGTAAGGAACCAGCTTGACCGAATTGGTTTGTGTGATGTTTTCAGTTGGACTGAGCAGGATTTTGTTGAAAAAATGCGAGGTTCTGCCATTTACAGATTGGGATATGAGTTGTGGTTGAGAAACGTAGCGATTGCACTTGGAAACTCAGACACGACACCGGTCGTATTGGAAACTCTCAAATCCCGACTCAACGACCGTTCTGCGTTAGTTCGAGAACATGTCAAGTGGGCACTAAAGCGACACGATCAAACCATAGGTTGTGAGCAGACGAAGAATAGTTGAAAGTCAACGCAGAAAATATGTATCGCACTCGAAACTGAGCGATACGAATCGTTCTATGATTGAAGACATAACCGATACACAGCAATGCAGCGACAAAAAGCTCTTTCTGATTGGGACACAGGATTTTCGCACAATACACAATGAGAATTACTACTACGTAGATAAGACGCAACTGATTCATACAACTGGTGAGTCAAGGACGTCACTACTTCCTATCGCGTCCCCGCAGATTCGGCAAGAGTTTACTGCTCGATACAATCCGGTTGCTTTTTGAAGGTGAAGAAGAGTTATTCAAAGGCCTTGCTATACACAAAAACTGGGATTGGTCAGTACAGTATCCGGTAGTTCGAATCAGTTTCGGCAGCAAACATAACGAATCGGGGGACCTGGAACGCAGAGTTCTCAATCAACTGGTATGGATTAAAGAACAATTCCAAATCGAATTTTCGCCTGTTATCCCAGACAGGACCGGACCAATTGGAGGATTTGCTGCGTCGGTTACATAAAAAAACAGGTCAACGGGTAGTGGTATTGGTAGACGAGTACGACAAGCCAATACTTGATGTTTTGGACAATCCAGAATTGGCCAAAGCTAACCGGGATTATTTAAGCGGGTTTTACGGAGTAATCAAAGACAGTGCCAGTCACGTTCGATTTGTGCTTGTAACCGGTGTGAGCATGTTTTCAAAGGAAAGTCTTTTCTGAGAATTGAACAATCTATATGACATCAGCCTAATTCCGAACTATGCAGCTATTTACGGTTATACACAAGCTGATCTCGATGAGGTGTTTGTACCGGAGGTTAAGGTGGTCGAGGACGAAAGTGATGAAAACGTCAGCAAAGCAATCGCAGATGCGATTAAGCAGATACGCGAGCGCGGTTATGCAGATTCATATCAAGGACAAGACACATCGGTTCACATAATTGGGATGGTGTTTGGAAAACAAGATCGTAACCTTGTGGGCTTTCAGGTGGAAGCAGTTTGAAAAAAGTTTGGAGTAAGGATTTCTTTATTCAAACGGCAAACTGACCTGTGAATCTGCGGTTAATACCACACGCAGCGTTTTACTTGTTGTTTTGGCATCACGAAATCACTTCATTTGAATTGAGAAAAATCAGACAGAAACTAAATCAGATGGTTTTCGTCAACCAATCAGAGACGGTTTCGACCAAAATTTCATCGAGACCTTGAAAAAAGTGATCAGCTCCGTCAACCATAAGCTGTTGAAAACCTTGATTTCCAGCACCGCTAGCTGCATCGGCTTTGCGACCTGTGAAATCGACAACACCGGGTAAATCTCCGCTGCCGTATAAATCAAGCACCGGAAGTTGTTTGATAGTTTTCAGCGTAGCTGCATTGTCATGCACCGAATCTGGGCCGCCTTGCATGCCGATAAGCACCAGTGCTTCCAACGGCGGTTTCGGCACGTCTTCCATGTAACGCATTGTCATGGTCGCTCCCAAGCTATGCGCAATAATGACAAGCTTTTGGTGCCCGTTGGCCTGTAAATGGCCGATTGCCGCATTGATCCTGTCAGCCACCTCATCAAGCAGTGGCGCATACTCATGAGATTCTGCCTCGTTCGGGAGAATCGGCATCTGAATCGATAAGGTATGCCATCCGTGTTCCGTAAGTCCAACACGCAACGGACGAATCACTGTATCCCAGTTGGGGTGTATTCCGATCCCGTGTATGACTATCGCTGCACGGCCGGTGTCGCCCTCAGAAGCCTCCATTTCAAGTGCCAAAAACTCGTGGTCGGCGGCCTGGAGCCAAACGGGCTCACCATCAAATAGGGTGTCAATAACCTGTTGTGCCCAGCGTTTTTCCTTTTCAATATCTGAAAATATATCAGCAGACAAATGCGCACTGGCACCAAAAATCAATGCCAATGCTGTCAGAATTTTCCTTATGACTTTCATATCGGATACCTCTTGGAATGATTGGTGATCCTTGGGACACATAAAATTCACACCCTGTGCAGTTGAGGTGTCAATGATATTATTGAACTTCACCAACACGCAAGACTTTGCAAGTCACATTAATTTGCTAAGATTTACATTATTTTCTACCAAGGCACTGCGAGAACATCATCGCTCAGCCACTTGAGTTCGTCCCCGGTGTAATTCAGCACTCCCGCGCGGGAAATATCCTTGTATTGCTGCCGAAATGTGCGCAAGTTCTTTGTGTCGCCAATATGCACATGCCTGCTCTATTTGATCTCAACGGGTATAACTTTTTCCAGTTTGCCTGGCACCTGTCAGTACTACCGCTGGCATTACGTTCAAGTGGGTTTTGATCTTCTCACAGATTAATCTCGGTTGTATTTGCACAGATTTCATCATTGCTTAGTTGCCGAACGGTTTCGCAAATATATATGCACTATGAATGAATATCATTCACCTACTGAATGATATTCATTCATTAGATCAGATGATCGCCTGTTGTTTTTAATAATGGCATCCTGCCAGCAACGGGATTGACAACTAAAAAAATCAAAGCAAGCATTTGCTCAACCGTAATATTCATCACAAGTCCTGCCAAGTCAATTTACCCACCCAACACAGTAAAGCGCCTTCGCACAGCGCACCACCTGAATGCAAGTCATAAAATGGTATATAAGTTTGAGTTCGTCGATTGTTTCACGTTTCGATCAAGCACCGGTTTTTTTTAACCAGCAGGCGCGCGACAGAAATATTCGACAACCAGATATTCAGATATCTCGTAATTACTCGTAAGTAGGGAAAATTCTATGAAGAAAAAAATTGCTTTTATATTCGCGATCGGTTTACTGTTTACAGTTTCCAGCGCGTATTCGGCAACGGTAAAACTCGGGTTTGTGACCACGCTCAGTACACCCGCTTCGGTTATCGGAAACGATATGAGAGATGCGGTTGAATTAGCACTGGAACATATTGACCATAAGATGGGACCCGTCGATGTCGAAGTAGTATACGCTGATGATGAGTTTAATCCTCAGAAAGGAAAACAAGCCACCGAACGGGTTTTAACTCAAGATAAAGTCGATATTGTATTCGGCTACATTTGGTCACATGTTTTGTTAGCGTCTGCAAGTACCGTTCTTGATGCCGGCAAGATTTTGATCAGCGCAAACGCCGGACCTTCTCAGCTCGCAGGTAAAGGCTGCCATGAGAACTTTTTCAATATTTCCTGGCAAAATGACCAGACACCCATGGCTATGGGAGAAGTATTGAACCAACGCGGTGTCAAGTCACTGTATGTGATCGCACCGCTATATGCAGCAGGTAAAAATATGGTTGCTGGCGTAAAGCGCACCTTCAAAGGTGAAGTGGTTGGCGAGGACATGACAAAATGGCCAGACCAGATAGACTGGGCGTCTGAGTTGTCCAAAGTCAAAGCCGCAAATCCAGAAGCTGTCTTTATTTTCTATCCAGGAAAACACGGACCTGCATTCATCAAACAATATCAACAGTCCGGACTTGCCGGACAAGTCGATCTGTACTCAGTATTCACAATTGATTCAATCAGCTTGCCAAGATTCCAAAGTGCAGGAATGGATGGGGTTGTCGGCACAACAATGACTCAATTCTGGGCGCCTGACCTTGACAACGCAGCGAATAAGAAATTTGTGGACGGGTTTATGGCCAAGTATGGCAAATATCCCAGTTTCTATGCCGCTCAAAGTTATGATGCAGTTATGTTCATTAAAAGCGCGGTCGAAGCTGTTGATGGCGATGTCAGCAACGTTGGCGGAATGCGGGCGGCTCTTGAAGCGGCCAACTACGATTCTGTGAGAGGTGCTTTTGACATGGGTCCAAATCATTTTCCGATCCAGAATTTCTACAGCCGTGAAGTGGTTGAAGATGCCAATGGTGTTTGGACTACATCCGTCCGAGAAACCGTCCTGACGAGTCATCAGGACAGTTACGCGGGCGAATGCAAAATGTAAAGCACCGCAATATAGATCGAATCAATTTAATTGAACTGTCAAACTGTTTTTATAGTTGACCGTTCGAAATTCTGGCGGGCTGCAAAGTCGACTAAGGCTTTGCAGTCCGTATTCAATGTAACAGGCACTCGACTTCTGCGTCAGATTCGATCGACTCATATCATGTAGTTGATTCAGTGACTCAGTAACCACTTGAGCTTGCCAATTTGCTGACATTCACGAACGTTAAGTTTTAAATTTTTCCATGTTGATATGGAATTAGCACTGTTTATTGAACAATGCCTCAACGGCCTTCAGTTCGGCGTGCTTTTGTTTTTACTTGCCGCCGGGTTAACACTGACGTTCGGCATTATGGACTTGGTGAATCTTGCCCACGGCTCCATGTATATGCTCGGTGCCTTTGTTGGAGCCACGATATTCCTTTGGACAGAATCGTTCGTTCTGGCACTGCTAATTGGAATACCTGTCGTTGCCGGAATCGGCATTCTAACTGAAATCACCACGCTCAGATCACTTTACCAGCGCCATCATCTCGATCAGGTGCTGGCGACTTTCGGCCTGATTTTATTTTTCAATGAATTGGTACAGATTATCTGGCCATTGGATGGGCTGACGGTCCCTTTCCCAAAATATCTTTCATCTACTGTCACTTTGTTTTTTGATATTGAGTATTCAGTTTACCGACTCATGATTATCGTAGCCGGGATTGCTGTAGCTGTCCTCATGTGGGTGGTCGTTACTCGCACAAAGCTGGGGATATTGATCCGCGCTGGTGCGTCAGACCGGACATGATCTCTGCACTCGGAGTGAATATACGAGTATTGTTTACTCTGGTATTCGGTATCGGAACCGCGCTCAGTGCGTTGGCTGGCGTATTGATGGCACCGATTCTGGGGGCCAATTCCGGTATGGGGGAGCAGATTATTATCGTGGCTTTTGTAGTGATCGTCATCGGCGGGATCGGTTCGATTCGAGGCAGTTTCATCGCTGCTTTGATTACCGGACTAATTGATTCGCTCGGTCGTTCTTTCCTGGACGTAATTCTCGCACTTTTTATTCCAATCAATGCAGCTGAAGCAGCAGCTCCGGCGATTTCATCGATGCTTATCTACATCTTCATGGCTAGCATTTTGTTTTTCAAGCCTAAGGGCTTGTTCGGCGGTTACGGAACTTAAGAGGTTTGATTCCATTGTTTAACGCCAGCCAATTTCATTTTCGCTCACCTAGAGTAATCTTGGGAATTGTGGTCGTTGGCATCTGCGCTATTGCACCGGTCGTCGCTACATTGATTGATGAACCATACTACGTGAATCTGTTTGCCAGGTTGATGATTTGGGCCATTGCGGCGATCAGTTTGAACCTGATTCTCGGTTACGGTGGCATGATAAGTTTTGGTCACGCCCTGTATCTGGGGATTGGTGCTTATGCAGTAGGAATTTGCGCGTACTATGACATCACTAATGTTGCTGTTCAAGTTGCGATCGCCGCGACCGCGGGGTCTTTGATCGCACTGATGTTTGGCAGTATCAGCCTTCGTACCCGCGGTGTCTACTTCATTATGATCACAATGGCACTGACACAGATGGTCTACTATCTTGCGATTAGTATCGAGGAATACGGCAGTGATGACGGATTGATCATTTATGATCGAAGCGATTTCGGAACCAGCCTGATCAATATGGACAATGCAATGCATCGCTACTACCTTATTTTCGCTGTGTTGGTTGGCTGTCTTTATTTTTCAGCGCGGTTTGTCAATTCCAGATTTGGCCACGTAATCAGAGGAATCAAGACAAACGAAACTCGGATGGAAGTGCTCGGTTACTCAACATTTCGATATCGACTGGCGTGCTTTGTTATCGCAGGTGTGATGTGTACGATTGCCGGGGTTTTAAGCGCAAATGTGGAAAAGTTCGTCAGTCCAGACGTATTGCACTGGACACGTTCGGGTGAATTGATTTTTATGGTAGTTCTCGGAGGCATGGCCAGCATACTCGGACCGCTCACCGGAGCTATGGTATTTTGGCTAGTGTCAGAAGTCTTGTCCAGATTTACTGAGCATTGGCACATTATTTTCGGACCCTTTCTAATCGCTGTGGTGTTGCTGTCACCCAGAGGGATCGATGGAATTATCACGCGCAAAAGGAACGCTCGTGAGTGACTTTCTTCTGAACATTCAACAACTCAATAAAAATTTCGGCGGCGTCAAAGCCGTTGACAACGTTGATCTTGCCATCCGAAAAGGTGAAATTCACGCCTTAATCGGCCCAAACGGTGCAGGTAAGACAACCTTGATATCGCTGATATCCGGAGTCATTTTCTCTGACTCAGGTACCATCGAATTCGATACCGAAGCAATCACCAAAATGACTGCACCAGGGCGCGCACTCAGAGGACTTGCTCGTTCATTTCAGGTCACTTCGATTTTCAAGGACTTTACTTGTAAAGAAAATGTAGTTTTAGCCATACAGGCACATCAAGGTCGCAACTTCAATTGCTGGACACCGCTCGATAGGGATAGCGAAACACAAAACCATGCGCTTTCGGTTCTCGAATCTGTAGGCATGGCTGAACAGGCCAATACAATTGCAGGTCAGCTGGCACATGGTTACCAAAGACAGCTGGAACTGGCTATCGCATTGGCCATGGAACCAAAACTGCTGGTGCTTGACGAACCGCTTGCCGGGATGGGACGTTCGGATTCAGACAGCATCGTTGAGTTTCTAAAAAAACTAAGAAAAAAATTCACGATTCTATTAGTTGAGCACGACATGGATGCCGTATTTGCTCTGGCGGACAGAGTTTCGGTAATGGTATACGGCCGCATCATTGCTTGCGGTACACCAGACGAAGTGCGAAAAGAACCATTGGTTCAAAGCGCTTATTTTGGGGTTGATTGACGCTTTTATGTTATCAGTTCGCAATATCGAATCGTTCTACGGCAATACACAAGTATTGCATGGTATTAGCCTTGAAATCAGCGAAGGACAAGTCGCTACGCTGTTGGGTAGAAACGGCATGGGAAAAACCACCACAATTCGTTCAATAATGGGACAGGTACAGCCGCGTAGCGGTTC
Organism: Arenicellales bacterium; assembly: GCA_965214785.1. Classification (GTDB taxonomy): domain Bacteria; phylum Pseudomonadota; class Gammaproteobacteria; order Arenicellales; family JAJDZL01; genus JAJDZL01. Next base: position 1,542,691 of record OZ243975.1, read on the forward strand.
GATCGAATTTAACGGTACCAATATTGTCGGCTGGCCGCCGTATAAAATCGCAAATGCCGGTATAGGTCTCGCACCTGAAGGACGACATATTTTCCCAAATCTGTCAGTACTGGAAAACTTAACTGGAACCGCAAACAATCGAAGTGAGTTTTCCGACCCTTGGACAGTCGACAAGGTGTTGGCACTTTTTCCGAATCTTCAAGCGCGCCTGAAAATTGCTGGAAATCGAATTTCCGGAGGCGAACAGCAAATGCTGTCGATTGGCAGAGCTTTGATGACCAATCCCAAACTACTGTTATTGGATGAAGCGACCGAAGGGTTGTCTCCACTGTTGCGTAAGCAGATTTGGAACAGCATCGAGCAGCTCAAAGACAATCATCAGTCAATCATTCTGATCGACAAAAACCTAGAATCGCTGTTGAAAATTGCAGACCACCACACGATTATCGAAAAAGGCCATCAAGTGTGGTCAGGTAATTCACAACAGCTCGCTGACGACAGCGAACTGCAAAAAAGGTATATCGGTATCTAAGCGCCTTGAGCTAAGTTCGACAATCGGCTTTACAGGTTTCCGTCTCGTGTCATTTTGTCAAGCCTTCGGCGTGCAGAGAATGCAGAGCGGCTCGCCGGGTAACGATCAATTACCTCCAGCAAGTAATCCTGTGCTTGCGAGTATTCTTTGAGATCATAATAGATGTAGCCGATTTTCAACATCGCTTCCGATGCTCTTTGGTTGTCTGGATAGTCTCGAATCACCCGTTCGAAACCTGGCAAGGCCAAATCAAAATTCTGTGTGACATAATTTGCTTCGGCAATCCAGTACCATGCGTCGTCTACCAATTCGCTGCTGGGATAGTTGGCAATAAGGTTCTCAAACTCGACAATTGCATCTTCGTATTTGCCTTCTCGCAACGTGCGAAACGCGCTGTCGTAGGCATCGCGAACAACTGTCGGATCAACTTGTGGCTGATCTTGTGCTGCTTGTTCGCCAGCCGTATCTTCCGTAACAGCATCGGTAGCGTCAGGTGGCAAATCAGGTTGTTCTTCAGATTGGCCTTCTAACTGCTCTACACCGACTGAAGACTCATCAGTGGGAATTTGATCGTTCTCGCTAATTGACACATCCCGCTCAAACTGTCGCAGTCGTCCGTCCAAATCATCGTAGAGGTCTTTTTGTCTTGATCGAGACTTTTCCAACTCAAATTCAAGAGTTTCAACCCGATCCCGCAAGGCTCGAATTTCCTCCGATAACTCCATCGCTTGCGCGACGGTCAACAAACTCTGTGGCTGAGCACTCGGTGCTGGCGCATCGCTTACAGTTGTCGATGCCGATGATGTGCTGGCATCCGGAGTGCATCCGACACCGACGACGAACAAAAGCGTAAATAGAAAAACCGCTCGGGTCTTAAAGAAAATCATCTGTTCAAATGGCTTTGGCTACTGAATCACAGTTAATTGAGAGCCCATTATATTTTCCGCCTGTTTATCCAATCAAGCCAACACAATCGATGCGACTCTTCGAAATTCTTGAAGTATCAAATGACATCAGTCTACCTGATTATCAAACCAGAGCTGTTGCTATTCGTAATCGAATTCAGCTCTTCTATTCAAACTCCACGTCTCTTCATTGGATCCCGCAGCGGCAGGCTTTTCTTCGCCAAAGGAGATGACGTTGATGCGCTGAGCACTGACACCAAAATGCTGGAAAAAACTGCTCACAGCATTTCCTCTCTCATCGCCGAGTGCCAGATTATATTCTCGAGTACCCCGTTCGTCGGCATGACCTGAAATACTAAGCGTAACATCAGGGTTTTCGACCAGCACATCGGCGTGAGCGCGAATGACCTGTTGGCCTTCCTCACTGACTATCGCTTCATCGTAATCGAAATAAACCGCCCAGATATCCAGCGGACTGATTTGTTGACCCTCACCTTGCCCACTGCTCACTTCAGATCCAACCACCTGGCTTGATTCACCAGCTCCTTGAACTTCGCCACTGGTAGCCGATTCTGTAGTGACCTCCGCAGTGTCCTCAGTTTGGCTGGTATTTGCCGCGCAGCCGGTTAAAACCAGTATTGAAATAAAGATCCCACTGAATAATATTTTGTTCATCGACATTTGTCTGAATACTCCTGATTGAATTTTTCTGGATAAATAAACTTAATTTGTTGCTTTTTGCCATGCAACTTGCTTGACTTTTCCCGCCTTAACCTTTATTCGTGAATGTACCTGACCCCCAAAGGCCAGAATTTTAATGTGTCTATCACCACCTTCAACGACGTACATTATCATGTCTCCGTATGGAGAAAGTGTCGCAGAATCATCGATCGATGTCGGGGAAACAATCCGAGTCAACTGCGTTGCAAATTCGTAGACAGCTACTCGCCTTCCGCCCCCCTGGCTCGTTATAAATACTAAACTGTCTCCTTGTACCGAGTACTGTGCGCCAGTATTGGCACGACCGTCAATCCGAATGCGCTGCGATTCTTCATCGCCAGCTCCAACATTGGTTGGAATTCTGTAGAGCTGAGCCCCTTTGCCCCGATTTGAAGTAAATACGATGTGGTTTCCTTGCGGTGACCAGGTGGGTTCCGTATCGATCAGGCGGTGTCGCGTAAGACGCCGAAGCTCTCCGGTATCAAGCGCATAAATAAACAGGTCAGAATTGCCGTTGAGGTATCTGGAAAAAGCAATTGCGTTGCCATCGAATGACCAATTCGGTGATCTGAACTGCCCATCAGCCTGCACGGGTTCAAATCTTTCTCCAGTCGAAATTTCCTGAATATAAAGCTTTGATCCCTCATCATACAAAACCGAGTATGCGAGGTATTTTGAATCCGGCGACCAAGCCGGCGACAAAATCGGCGCGTTTTCCCTTAACAGTTCGATCGCGTTGTATCCATCATAATCAGCTACATAAAGGCTGTCGTACGGTTTTCCGTCCTCTCCAGCCACTGTAGTGGTATAGGCGATACGTGTATGGAATGAACTCTTTTTGCCAGTAACATTTTCATATACAGCATTCGCGATCGTGTGGGCTGTTTGACGAACCTGGTCAGCGGCAACGGTAAACTGTACGCCGTACACCTGCTTTTCTTCAAATGTGTCAAACAATCGAGTGACAATTTGAAACTCACCGCCGGAGACTTCTGTTACATCTCCAACCAAAAGGTAATCAGCTTCGATCAGTTTCCAGTCATTGAATCTCACATCCTGAACATTGGTAGGAAAACTGAGAAATTCGCTTGAAGCAATTGTGTCGAACCGTCCGCTTCGAGCAAGATCATCGCGAATCACTTCACCGACTAAAAAATCCAAATCAAGATTTTCGGAACCGCCAAAAGGAACTACCGCAATCGGAACACCCCGCTTGACTCCCTGATCAATTTCGATCGTCACAATCGCCTGTGCAACATTGCATGCGCAAAACACAAACACTGCGACCGCGAAGATGCGAAGACTCTTTAACATCAATACTTAACCAGATGGCACGAATAAAAACTGAAACTTGCGAATATACCGAAAAAACTTCGGATCATTGGGAATAGGTAATGGCGAAGCTTTCTGTATAGCGATTGTAACGGAGCGATCAAACACAACTGATCCACTGGTCCTTGCAACATTCACTGATTTGACTTCCCCGGATCTGTCGATTTCAACGATTACCAAAGTTTCCAGGTTACCAATAATTTCCGGTTCTATCCAACTGTTGGTTACCTTTTCACGAATTTTTGGAACAAATTTCTGAAATTCATTATACGCCTCACGCTGCAGTCTTTTTTCTTCCGCTACCCGCAGTCTTTCTGCTTCCAATTCCTTTTGCTGGCGAATCAGGATCTCGTTTTGCAGTCTTTTCTTTTCGATTTCGTCTGCCAAACGTTTTTGTTCTTCCAGTGCAGCGCGCTGTTGTTCCAGTGTTTTTTTGCGCTGGGCAAGTTCCTGCTGCGTTTTGAGCACAGCTTCAAGCAGTTCCTGCTGATCTTGCTTTAACGCTTCGTTTTCGACCGGCGTTGCAACTTCACTTTGCTCGTCGATCTGCTGAACTTTTGCCAGTGTCTGTTCAAGCGCAGCTTCCAGTTCCTGACGCTTGCTCTCTAACTGTGCAATCTGTTCGGTTTGCTGACGCTCGCGCTCTTGAAGTTCTTTTTGGCGCTGCTGTTGCTGTGCTTTGAGCGCTTCGGTTTCCTGCTCTAGCTGTTTGCGTTGCGCCTGTTCCTGTTCAACTTTCTCAATACGTTTGTTTTCCAGCTCTTCGATTACATTTTCCAGATTTTCCTGTTGCTTTTCGATCGACGCCAACTCTTCGGTTTCTTTTTGATGTATCTGTTCAAGTTCACGAAGCTGCTCTTGCTGAAGAAGATTTTGTTTTTCAATTTGCTCCAGCCTTTTTTGTTCTTCCAGACGTTGGTTTTCCATTCTGGCAAGCTGCTGTTCCTGCTCGACTCGGGCTTGCTCTAGCTGTTCGAGTCGCTCCCTTTCCGCTTGCTGTTCAGCGGCTATTTGTTTCTGTTTTGCAATGCGCTGTTTTTCCAGCCGTGCCAGTGCCAGTTGTTCCTCTTTGCGTTTTTGCTCTGCAATTTCAAGCTGTCGCTGCTGGTCACGGGCTTTTTGACGCTCCAGTTCATCCTGCTGACGAATTCGCTCAAGTTCCGCCTCCAAAGCATCTTCGCTGATTGCGGAAGCCTGAATTGAGTCTACATCAGAAACCTGATCCCACATCAAATCGGCCGGGAAGTATTTTTCAAAAAGAATATTTACCCCAACTGCAAAGCCGATAACTGCGTGCAAAGCCACGGCCAAGGCGATTGACTTGAAACCAAACGTTCTTGGATTTGCAATTTTCAAACGAAGGTCAGTTATTAGATTGTGGATTTTTGGTAACGATGCCTACATCATCAACACCGGCGAGCTGCAAAGCGACCATAACCTGAACAACAGCGTCGAAATTTACTTTGGCATCGCCACGCACCATAAACGCTGTACTGGGCTTTGCGCGCACTACCGCGGCAGCTTTCAGTTGAATTTGCTGCAGCGTTACCGTTTGCTCATTGTCCTGATTCACGAAATACTCGCCATCGGCTGTAACGTGCACCACAAAAGGGATGTCTTCGCTGGATTCTATTGGTTTCGCCGTCGCTTTCGGCAAATCGACCTGTACGCCTTCGGTCAGCAATGGTGCTGTGACCATAAAAATAACCAGCAAGACTAGCATAACATCAATGTAGGGGACTACATTGATTTCATTCATCTGCTTGTTTTTTCTTCTGCGTTCAATCGTTCGCATTACATATTCCGCCTATCTGGAACTGACGTATTGACGATTGACGATGGTCAAAAATTCGTCGGTGAACGTTTCATAACGACCAAGCAAGCGGTCCGCCTCGTGTGAAAACCGATTGTAGGCAATAACTGCAGGGATAGCGGCAAACAGCCCCATCGCGGTTGCAATTAACGCTTCGGCAATACCCGGTGCAACCGCAGCGATCGTTGAGGTTTGCGACAGTCCTAATGCCCTGAACGAATTCATAATGCCCCAGACAGTACCAAACAGTCCGATATACGGGCTTGTTGAACCCACTGTTGCAAGAAAAGACAAATTCGAATTGACACGCTCTTCTGCACGATTCAACGCAATGCGCATTGAACGTTGTACGCCATCGACAATTTCATGGCGGTCGACGTTTTGACTCGACAGCAAACGACTCAATTCGCGGTATCCTTCCAGAAACACTTCGGCAACTGAACCCGCGTCCTTGTTGCGCTCTTCCCACTCGTAGTACAGTGTACTGAGATCTCCAACGCTCCAGAACTTGCTTTCGAATTCGTCCGCCGCTTGCCTCCAGTATTTCAGTGTAAACCACTTGTAAAAGATCATAGACCACGACACCACAGATGCCAGCACCAAAATCGCCATCACAAACTGCACCAATATGCTGGCATTTATAATGAGATCGATAAACGAAATCGTGGTTTGGGTAGGGACTAGATCAATCGTGTTTTCCATTAGCTCATTCTTCTTTTCAACTCAGCGGGGATTCTGCACAACCTCAGACTTTTCGAGTCCAGACATGCGATTTTAAAACAGCCTTGGGCCAATAAGCCCTTTACGCTTGTAATCGTTTGGGTCAGGGAAAAACTGGCGCCACCTATCGACTCGAGAGCAACGGAAACCTTTAACAAGTCACCGAGCTGCGCTGGGCGGAAATAATCCATTTTCAGCGAACGCACAGCGAAAATCACGCCCCACTCGTCAGCCGGTTGCTGCGGCATACAGCCTTTCGTAGCCAACCAGTCGGTTCTGCATCGCTCCATGAACTTAAGATAGTTCGCGTGGTAAACAACTCCTCCAGCGTCCGTGTCTTCGTAATACACTTTGAACTCCGACGTATAGTGTTCAGAAACACTCAAAAAACGCTCCTTAACCGACTCGGTTAATTGTACTAAATGTGCTGCAGAGCGATTTAATCACAGTAGAGTCTCGCGGTCCATGGAAACACCGAGATGCTTCCATGCCTTGATTGTTGCCGTGCGCCCTCTGGGGGTGCGCTGAATAAAGCCCTGCTGTAAAAGATACGGTTCGATTGTGTCTTCAATCGTGCCCCTTTCCTCACTGATGGCAGCAGACAGCGTCTCTACACCGGTTGGTCCTCCTTGATAATGTTCGACCAATACTGTCAGGTACTTCCGATCCAGGACATCAAGACCGCTGCTGTCTACTTCGAGCATTTCCAGTGCTTTTTTCGCAGTTAAGTGGTCAATTACATTGTCGCCTTTGATTTGCGCATAGTCTCTTACTCTTCTGAGCAAACGATTGGCAATTCTTGGTGTTCCTCGAGACCGTTCGGCGATCGCTTCGATTCCCCCGGATTCGCTTTTAATTGCCAAGATCCCTGCCGAGCGACGCAGAATTTTGCAGATATCCTCAAGGTCATAATAATCGAGTCGTTGAACAATGCCAAAGCGATCTCGCATAGGCGAAGTCAGCAGTCCGGTTCTGGTGGTCGCGCCGACCAGTGTAAACGGCTGGATGTTCAGTTGAATTGACTTGGCACCCGGGCCTCCCTGACCGATGACGATGTCAATTTTGTAGTCTTCCATTGCGGGATACAAAATTTCTTCGACAACCGAGTTAAGCCGATGCATTTCATCGACAAAAACCACCGAATGCGACTGAACACGAGTCAGAATTGCTGCAGCATCGCCTTGTCGTTCCAATACAGGACCCGATGTTGGAATCAGCTGCGTACCCAACTCGTTGGCGATAATGTGTGCGAGCGTTGTTTTGCCCAGTCCTGGCGGGCCAAACAGCAGCACATGATCCAATGCTTCTTTGCGCTCAAGCGCCGCTTGAATAAAAATCCGAAGCTGTTCGAGCATTTTAGACTGACCGATAAAGTCATCAATCGTTTTCGGTCTCAAGCTTCGGTCAAATTCAGATTCTGTCGAATCGACCTCGACTGCAGATATTGTTCGCACCTTGTCATCCATCACGAAACCGCACTCAAACTGGCCAATGCATCTCGAATTACTTCTTCAACGCTGCTGGACTCTTTCGCAGCTCTCGCAGCTGCTCTTCTCGCTTCACGAAGGCTGTAACCCAATTCAACCAGCGCTGCCGACGCCTCATGAACAAAGTCTGATTGCATCTCGCTGTAATCGCCGTCTTCGGTATGCTCGACAGGGAACTTTTCAATCTTGTCTCTCAATTCAATAAGCAGCCTGGCGGCTGTTTTCTTTCCGATTTTCGGCACCCTTTCGAGCAGTTTGTGGTCGTCGAGCTGTACCGCTGTAACAAGATCAGAAACATTCAGTTCCGACAATATGTTCAGTGCTGTACGCGGACCTACTCCATTGACAGAAATCAGAACCCGAAACAGATCGCGCTCGGTTACAGTGGCAAATCCAAACAGTTCCTGAGATTTTTCCTGCACATCGCAGTGAATATACAGTTCAGCCTGGCTGTTCTCGTTCGGCAGCCGACTCATTGCACTGCTTGGGATGAACACTTCATAACCCACGCCGTTGGTTTCAAGCATCACACAAGAATCCTGTTTGAGTCGAACCACACCGCGTAAATAACCGATCACTCAAGACTCCATATCATTAAATAGCCATGATTCAAATGCCTGCCGGCACCTGTCTATGAACGGGTCCAGATTCGAATTCGTCACCGGTCATATATTGAAAATGAGTAATCGCGCCAGCCAGTGCATCAGCTTCATCAACACGCAGTTTCTTATCTAAGCCAAGCAGCATCTTCACCATGTATTGCACCTGTTCCTTACTTGCCATGCCTGTGCCGGTGACCGTGCTTTTGATTTGTTTTGCTGCGTATTCGCAAATTTTGACATTCGAAGCGCCGCATGCACAGATCGCGGCACCACGCGCTTGTCCCAGCATCAGTGCGGATTGCGGATTTACTGAAATAAACACCTTTTCGACTACTGCAATGTCCGGCTTGACGCGCTCAACGATTTCCTTGATGCCGAAGTAAATCTGGTGCAGGCGCGAGGGCAGTGTTTCGGTTGAAGGTTTAATCAAGCCGCTTTCGACATAGCGGATTTGCCCGACCTGGCAGTCGATGACTCCAAAACCGGTTATCCGCGAGCCGGGGTCAATTCCAAGAATTCTCGTCACAACTCAATTGGCGGCAAATGACGCGTTTGTATAGACATCTTGTACATCGTCGAGATTCTCAATTAGATCGATGAGTTTTACAATTCGTTCCGTCATTTCGGCGTCGATTTCCAATGTATTGTTTGACCGTTGCTCAATACTTGCTTCTTCATACTGAAGCCCTTCGTTTTCGATTGTTTCAATGACTTCGTAGAAGGAATTCGCGCTCGTCGAAACCATAATAGAACCATCGTCCAATACTTCGATGTCCTCGGCTCCCGCAGAGATTGTGATATCCATCACCTGTTCTTCATCGGCTTGGTCGGTAAACTGTATCACTCCGATACGCTCAAACATGTAAGCAACAGATCCTTCAGTCCCGAGATTTCCGCCATATTTGCTAAGCAAGTGTCGGATTTCGCTGACGGTGCGGTTTTTATTATCGGTAGAACATTCAATGAGCATAGCTACACCGCCGGGACCGTATCCTTCGTAGACGACATCCTGATATCCAGATCCACCTTCTGCGCCGTCACCGCGCCGAATTGCCCGGTCAATGACGTCGCGCGTCATGTTTGCTGCAAGTGCTTTTTCGACCGCCGAGCGAAGACGGGGGTTCGTATCGGGTTCAGGGCCAGCGGATTTTGCAGCGACAGTGATTTCCCGAATTAACTTCGAAAAAAGTTTTCCGCGTCTGGCATCTTGCGCAGCTTTGCGGAAACGGATATTTGCCCACTTACTGTGACCAGCCATTTATAAAAAAGTGAGGTAAAGGCGCTTTTTTCATTGTACCACTTCGCATAGCTTGACTTTCGCCTATAGACTCGAATCCACCGCTTGCACTACGATGCACAGCCGGTTGATTTTTCAACCATGCGCAAAGCGTCTCGGTTTGACCAAGACCAGACAATTTGCTGTGCTCTTTGAATTGATGTCCATTGGTAATCGGTATGCTCTTGGGCTCGCAGCACAACAGGCAATTCGTCTGGCAAACAAACTGACAGCATATTCTCCTTGTTGGTGCGATGTGCTTCATGATAGCGATGCTGAACCTGGTGGGGAATTTCGAATCGAAAGCTGCGGTTCCAGTCGATGATGTCTGTGATATTGACCTCGATGCCGGTCTCTTCTTTGAGTTCTCTCAGTGCTGTTTGTCTCACACTTTCCCCTTCCCAATTCATAGAACCTGTTACCGACTGCCAAAAACCACCTGGCGGTGTTCGTTTTAGCAGCAGCGTTTTGCACTCGGGCGTGTATACGATCAGCAGTATTGACTCAGGTCGGCGATAGCTGTGCTGAGCACTTTGCGCCCCTGAATGAGTGATCGAATTGTCAGTTTTCGGGCTCCGCATTTGTGGTCATCACTGCGGCTGTTGGCTTGATTCGAAGTTCCAGTTCATTGAGCTGGTCCGGGCTGATCATATTGGGTGCATCGGTAAGCGGACAGTATGCTCTTTGTGTCTTTGGGAACGCAATAACATCGCGAATCGAACTTTCACCGCACAGGATCGCAGCGATCCGGTCCAATCCGTAGGCTATGCCTCCGTGAGGCGGAGCACCGCAGCGAAGAGACTCTAACAGGAATCCGAATTTCTCATCAATCTGTTTTTCATCAAGTCCCAGCAGGCGAAAAATCCTGCGTTGGATATCGAGTCGGTGATTTCTGATAGAACCGCCTCCGATCTCAATTCCATTGAGCACCATATCGTAGGCTCGGGACAATACCCGTTCAGGTTTGTCTTCCATTGAATCAATGTCTTGTTCTCTAGGCGCAGTAAACGGATGATGCAGTGAATTCCACCTGCCGGCGTCGCTGTCATATTCAACCAGCGGAAAATCCACAACCCACAGTAATTCCCATTTTGGATTGACAAGGCCCAAATCCTGTGCGATCCGCACTCGCAGTGCACCAAGACTGTCATTGACCACTGATTTTAAATCCGCACCAAAAAACACCAGGTCGGAACTTTGGCACTTGCAACGGGTCAGAATCTGTCCAATTGCTTCGTCCGACAGGAACTTCAAAATGGGTGACTTTAGCCCTTCACGTCCATTTGCGGGATTTTCCACTTTGATATAGGCAAGTCCCTTGGCTCCGAATTGAGCGACGAATTTGGTGTATTCATCGTTTTTCTGACGAGAAAGCTCTGATGCGCCAGGAATATTCAATGCGGCTACCCGTCCATTGTCTTTGCAGGCGGGATCACGAAATACCTTGAATTCCTCAGTCGACATCACGTCCGACAAATCTACCAACTCAAGCGGTATCTGAAGATTGGGCCGGTCTGTCCCGTATCGGCTCATCGCCTGTTCATAAGACAGCACTGGAATTTTCTGCGGCAGTTCAATACCCCCGATTTCCTGAAAAATTTTGCGGTACATCCGCTCCATTAAATCCATTACATCGTACTCAGTCACAAACGCCATCTCTACATCGAGTTGCGAGAACTCAGGCTGGCGGTCTGCTCTTAGGTCTTCGTCGCGAAAGCACCTTGCGATCTGATAATAACGCTCAAACCCTGATATCACCAGCATCTGTTTGAACATTTGAGGCGATTGCGGCAACGCAAAGAACGAACCGGTATTCACGCGGCTTGGCACCAGGTAGTCTCTGGCGCCTTCGGGAGTTGAGCGAGTGAGTATTGGGGTTTCGATTTCAGTAAAAGAATTTTCATCAAGAAACCCGCGTATGGATTGAATCAAGCGGTGGCGCAGACGCAAATTGTGCTGCATTTTTTCGCTGCGAAGATCCAGATAACGGTACTTCAGCCGCGTCGCTTCGTTAACCTGGGTATCATCAAGTTGAAATGGCAGATTGTCAGCTCTGTTAAGTATTTCAACTGTATCGGCCACCACTTCAACCATGCCGGTTGGAATTGACGGGTTTTCGGTGCCTTGTGGACGCTCTCGAACCGTTCCCGAGACGCTGATTACAAATTCGTTTCGAACCGATTCGGCTATCGAAAAACTCTGAGCATCGTTCGGGTCGAATACAACTTGCACGATGCCACTGGAGTCGCGCAAATCTACAAAAATTACGCCGCCATGATCTCGCCGGGCGTTCACCCATCCACCAAGGCTAACCGATAAGCCAACCTCGGAATGCTGAATCGACGCACAGGCGTGCGAACGTAAAGAACTTTTCAATTTTTCTAGGGCCAGTTAGCTAGCAGCTGCGTTGGTTCCGGCAGACTGTGTTTTATCAGTAGCCTTTTTAGTGCTGCCTGAACTATCCGTTGTAGTTTCTGACTTTTTGGAGGAATCTGACTGTTTTTCTTTGGCGCCATCTTTTGAGCTGTCTTTTTCTTTGGACTTGGTTTTGAAATCAGTTTCGTACCACCCCGTACCCTTGAGGTGAAAAGCGGCAACAGACAGTTTCTTGCGCAATGTGCTTTGCTTGCACGCTGGACAATCTGTTAAAGGATCATCAGAGATGCTTTGCAACACTTCAAATTCATGCTCGCAAGCATTGCATCTATATTCGTAAATTGGCATCTGAGTAATGAGAGTTAAAAACAGAGGCTTATTATATGTTTGCCCTGCTTCGGTGCAAAAAATGATTTATCTAAATTTTCAAATCTATTCGCCGGCGATCGCCATTTCACTGATCAGAATTGATCCGGTTCGAGTACGACGCTGCAATTCGCAATCGGCACCAACATCAACAAAGTTCCGGAAAATCTGGCGCAAATTGCCTGCGATTGTCAATTCTGCAACGGGATATTGAATTTCGCCATTTTCAACCCACAATCCGCAAGCTCCAACTGAATAGTCACCAGTTACAATATTTGTTCCGAATCCCATCAGTTCAGTGACCACCAAACCGCGATCCATCAATCGAACAAGATCTGCGAAATTGCGCGAGCCCGAGTCAATGGTCAGGTTGAATGTGCCACCTGCGTTGGCGGTTGTGGACAACTTGAGTTTTCGTGCCGAGTAACAGTCCAGCACATACCTTTGCAAAACACCGTCAGTGACAATGTCTTGTGCTTGCGTGGCGACGCCTTCGGCGTCTGCGATTGAACTGCCGAGCGCACCTTTAAGGTGCGGCTGTTCGTGGATGCGCACCCAGTCGGGGAATATTTTCTCACCGGCACTGTCAAGCAAGAAAGTTGACTTTCGATACTGAGACGGACCGCTGATCGCATTGATTAGCGCAGACAGCAGCGAACCGGCAACCGGTGCTTCAAATAGTACAGGTGCCGCGCAAGTTTTTATGCGCTTTGGATCCAATTTACGCACGGTTCTCGCTGCAGCTTTGCGCCCGACACTGTCAGGTGAATCGAGCATCGCCAGATCTCGGGCAGAACTGTACCAGTAGTCACCCTGCATGCCTGAATCCGTCTTGGCGATGACCGAGCAGCCAATGCTATAGGTGGATGATTTTTCGCTAATCAACAATCCTTCGCTGTTACCGAGTGCAGACTCACCTAATCCGCCAGAGAATGAAGCGCCTTCAGAATTTTCGATTGCAGCGTCACTTTCAAGTGCAGTAGCTTCACACTCCAGAGCCATCTGAAGTGCTCTATCCCGATCAATGTCATTGGCATGAAACAGTTCTAAGTCTTGTGTGTCCTGCACCAGCCGGTCGAGCGGTGGCAAACCATTGCATGGGTCCTCGGCCGTGTGCTTTGCAATCGCACAAGCTGCACGTACAGTGTCTTCAATGGCCTTTCGGCTCAAGTCATTGGTTGTTGCCAACCCTCGGTGCTGTCCTAAGAAAACCGCTATTGCAAGAGATTTCTGATTGCCGTTTTCAACGGTTTCGATTTGCCCCATACGGACTTTGACTTCGCTGTTTTGTGATCGCGATGCACTGACCGACGCGGCGCTGGCACCGAATTTTAAAGTCGCTTTCAGTGCCTCGGAAACTATTTCGCCAAGGTCATCTGACTCGCTTTGGCGCTCGGAATTCAAAAGAGCAATAGCAGTCATGGCAAATTCACACCTGGACGCCTCCGACAGTCAACCCATCGATTCTAAGCGTAGGCAGTCCTACTCCAACCGGTACCGACTGTCCGTCTTTGCCGCAGGTGCCTATACCCGAATCCAGTTGCAGGTTATCGCCAACCATCGTCACCTTGTTTAGCGATTCCGGGCCGTTGCCTATCAAGGTCGCACCTTTTACCGGTGCAGTCAGTTTTCCGCGCTCAATCAAATAAGCTTCGGTTGCTGAAAACACATAGTTGCCTGACGTGATGTCTACCTGCCCTCCTCCGAAGGTCACCGCGTAGATGCCGCGTTCGACTGATTCGATGATTTCATCGTGAGTCGAAGCGCCTGCCAACATATAGGTATTTGTCATTCGCGGCATCGGCAGATGCTTATAGCTTTCTCTGCGGCCATTGCCGGTTGGCAAATGATTCATCAGCCTCGAATTTGTCAAATCGTGCATATAGTTTTTCAATATGCCGTTTTCGATCAAAACCGTCTTCTGCGATGGTGTGCCCTCGTCATCAATACTCAGAGAACCTCGGCGATCGGGTATTGTTCCGTCATCTACAATGGTACAAAGTTTAGATGCCACTTGCTCGCCCATTCGCCCTGAAAACGCCGACGTGCCTTTTCGGTTGAAGTCGCCTTCCAGGGGGTGTCCGATTGCTTCGTGCAGCAAAATTCCTGGCCATCCAGGCCCTAGTACGACAACCATAGTACCGGCAGGTGCATCGATGGATTCAAGGTTGACCAACGCCTGGCGAGCGGCTTCCGCGGCGTAGTCTGTGGCTGCGTCGGATTCGGTGAAATATTCATAGCCACCGCGGGTGCCACCGCCATAGTGTCCTTTTTCCCGGCGTCCGTTTTGTTCGGCAACAACGGTTACATCAAGTCTTACCAAGGGCCTTACATCAGCACACACGACACCGTCGCCGCGCACCACCATCAGCACACGGTGTGAGCCGCTTAGATTGACCATTACCTCTTTTATCCGCGGGTCTCGCTGACGTGCGTCCTGCTCTACTTTCATCAACAAGTCGACTTTCTGGGTGTCAGAAAGCGTTTCGAGTGGATTGACAGATGGATAAACAACCGGAGCGTGCGCCGCACGAGTTGCAACAGCCTTTGCAGAGCGGCCTGACACAGCAATTGTTCTCGCCGATTGCGCCGCTTGCTTCAAAGCCGCGCGACTGAAATCGTCGGAACACGCAAAACCGGTCTTGTCACCACTAACTGCGCGCAAACCGACTCCGCGATCGATATGGAAAGCACCAGCTTTGACAATGCCTTCTTCCAGACTCCAGCTTTCGCCTCGTCTGTATTCAAAAAAAAGATCAGCGTGATCAATGTTCTTGCCGACCAGCGTACCGAGCAAGCCATCCAAATCGTGTTGGCGAACCTCAGCAGGTTCTAGCAGCATGTCACGTGCAGTTTTTAAATTATCACTCACAGGAAATTGCAAATATTAAATTGATTAAAAAGTTCCTTGTTCAAAATCTTCGACATAACAAATATTTCTGACGACTTGTGCAACTCATGCGGGTTGACACATGATCAATCGAATTTGTTCAGTTTGTCAGAGTCGATCTTGGTGCAATACGAAAGCTTTGCACTGACACACCCCCTGACGCACCCCGATCAAAACTGTTGCTAATGTGCGCTCTCATCTTTCATTAAAGCCGATGCAGGCGAGGAGATCATCATCGAAGAAACAGGTATTATGCATAATCATATCAATGAGTTTTTACTTTTACGCACTTGTCCACCCAGATCAGAGCTGGCACCGGGCAAGCCAGGTTGGTCACCGCTTACGTATCGTTTAATCTAAATCCAGAAAAAACAAGGCAATAGTGTGGATGGCTTTGCAATTTGCAAAAATTTGTCATCCCTGAGCACGGCAGCGACAACCAATCAAAACAACAACCGCATGCTAACAGCTGCTTGTTTACCCTTTGGCAAACTTGCCGGTAAAACGCGTGCGAATGTTCTTGACCTCATCGACTGATATGTCTTCGACAAGCACACAGTTTTCGTTCTTTCGACAAATCGAACTTCTGCCCCAAGGATCAACGATCATTGTGTGCCCGTAAGTCTTGCGTCCGCTTGGATGAATACCCCATTGCGCAGGTGCTACCACGTATGCGTGGTTTTCTATCGCACGCGCTCGGACAAGCACTTCCCAATGCGCCTGACCTGTTGTATAGGCGAACGCTGATGGAATCGCAAACCACGTTGCGCCAAGTGCTGCAAGCTGCCAATACATTTCCGGATATCGAAGGTCGTAACATACTGACAGCCCAAGCGTGCCTGCCGGTGTTTCGGTCACCACCAATTGATCGCCTGCAACGGTATACGAGGACTCAAAATAGTGTTCGCCATTGGGCAACGTAATGTCAAACAGGTTAATTTTGTCGTAGCGGGCAACTTGTATGCCCTGATCATCAAATAACAAAGTTGTATTTTTGACCTTGTCAGAATTCTTGTCTTTTTTAAAGATTCCGGCCGCTGCAATCCATATGTTTAGAGATTTTGCCAGCTCAGAGATTTCGTGCTCAATGAGGCCGCCTCCTTCGGCAGGTTCGGCTAGTGCTGTTCTTTGTTCACCATTGACCGGCATTTGGGCAAAACACTCGGGCAATACCGCCAGGCGCGCCTTTCGGTTTCGTGCCTGTTCAACCAAATCTGCAGTTAATTGCAGATTGCGTTGAATGTCATCGCTTGAATTAATCTGGACTGCGGCAACCCGAGTCATTGCGAAGCAGAGACAATTACCAAAAGAGTCTCTTCAATTCCAGAACCGGGCTGCAAAGCAATCCGATCGGACTCGATACCCAGACTAATCAGATTGTTCTGCAATTCTAACGCCCACTCGTTGCCGGCATCTCCACCAGGGTATCGAACAATCAGTGTTGAATCTTGAGAATCAAGCAAGTAATTTACAGCTCTTTTAAGCTGAGGGATAAAAAGCATCGAATCAGCTGAACTTCGATTCGGCCAGTCGTACTGGGAAATTTGCGCTTCAAAAATATCTTGCGCGAACCCAGGTGTTACAAAGAAAATCACGGCGATCAGCATCGACCGCAAAAGATGTGTGCAGAGTCGTTTTCGCTGGTGCGGTTTGTTCATTGTTGATCTTCAGGAGCAACCGCTTGAGGAGTGACATTCGGTTCGTCCCATGATCCGGTGATGTTGTATTTTGCTGTAAACAAATTTACATCTGCTTTATCGAGAATTTCTTTGCCGAGATAGACAAGTGCACCGGTTACCGGGCCACCGGCAATGGTTGCAATCGTAGTAATCGATTTTTCAGCTTCAATCCGCACATCCGCCTTTAAATCATGTGTCTTTTCGACCCAATCACTGTTGCCATACATATTAATTTCAGCGCCAGGACTTTGCACCCTGATTTGAGGAATATTGACCTGACCGCTGGTAACTGTCCCGGTGCCCGAGATTTTCTCATACGCCAATCCGTCTTTCCCAAGATCTGAAATATCGGTAGATATCCGATTCAAAAGCGTATCATAGTTTAACAGTCCAATCGTGTTTACAGCTCCGGTTTTTTGCCCTGTATTGAGCAATCCGGATTCTATGGAAATACTGAATTCCCCGGATGTAATTCCGGGTCGCCAATTCGTCAGCCCATCACTCCACGACATGTGCCCGGTCATCGACCCCTTGCCGCTTTCAAAAACGTCGTCATATCCCAAATCTTTCATCGCCTTGCCGAAATCCGCAGAGCGCAGTTTAAAACTGATACTCGAAGAGTTGTCAAAATTCCATTTTGCATTCGATTCGAGTGAATAATTTTCTGTTTCGAATTTTGCGGACTTGACTTCCCAGCTGTCTGTAACAGGTTCGGCAACAATGGTGCCCTTGCCCAGATAGTATTGCCCATACTTTACATCGTCGCAATAAAAATCCAGAACCGGCATATTTTTAGGATCGATCAAACTCTTCGACTGTGAAGATTGTGCCTCAGGAAAGTGGCACCGAGCAAACTGAGCGTTTAACTTCTGGCGATCACCTTCGTGCACAAACTGCTCGCTTATATACTGTGCTTTGCCAATGACCTGCTGAGAAATAATATCGATATCCCAAAAATTATCCTGCTTCTCAACATTGACAACTACATCATGAAGTTCTCGATTGCGCGCCAGCTTAAGCGTGTCTACAGATGCATTAACAGATGCCAGCGTGTTGAACTCTACAGCCTTGGGACTATCTGATGAGGCAATCAATCGATTCCATAGGTCATAGTCAAATTCGGGTAGGCTCATGGAGATCACCACACCTGAACTTGCTTGATCCGGCATGTCAGTTGCACCTACGGCTACCGCACCGGAATGAATTGACCAGATATTCCCACTTTTTTCCGCATTCAGTTTGCCTTCGAAAACAGGACCCAAGGACAAAAGAATGGTTCGTTCGCTATCACCGGAGGTTGAAACAAACGCTTTGAAAGGCAGATTCACACCGCTTGATTTTGCCAGGGGACTCGGCAGTTTTGATGCAACATCTTTGAGTTGAGTTTCCAGCGATACTTCGTCGAGGTCCGGATTAAAGCTAAAGTCTGCTTTCCAGCTAAATGAGCCTTCCAGCCGATCTGATATTTCACTGCCCAATAAGGGTTCCAACGCCTTTGGCGAAGCGGTGCCACTAGCTGAACCTGCGATTGAAACCGCTCCTTTTGGACCCGAACCGATGAACTTTGTCTTGAGTTGTCCGCCGATTACTTTACCAGTCAATTCACCCGCGGTAATTCCCAAGCGGTTAAAGTCCACTTTACCATCGATGTCAGTTATTTCAATACCACTGGACGCCTTTATTGAAGTAGCATTTGGCTGAACGAACCCATTGAGAGTGAATTCCTTACCCCTTCTAAGCGGAACCTGCGCTGACAGTGCTACTGTCGCAGTACCGCTTGCGTCGGTGATGCCTTCAGTTCTGCCGGGCATGACGATTCCCTGCGGTCCGAATAATTCAAATGCATCTTGTGTTGTCGCATCAATTTCGCCATTGAGATGCAAAATGGGATCAGCTACAGATATGTTGTCGACATAGGCGAATCCTTTTTTGATCTGCTGACCGTGTACGTTTCCCTCGCCAAGACTGATGTCCAGACGTTTTCCGCGTAATGTGAAATTTCCCCGCACATCTTGAACTGGTGGCCATTTGGTGTTGAACTTGTACGAATAGTTCTCAAAATGTCCTGTTGCATTCATTAATCCAGAAAATTCAGAACTGGCCATTTTCAAAGGGTCACCTCTAAATTCACCGGAACCTTCAATCAGCCACAGTGAATTGAGTCTTTCTGACATGTGTTGGTAGAATTTTTCAGAAAAAAATGCCGGATATCGATTCAACACTGTCTTCATATCAAGTGCTACAACATTGAATTTCAAGTCAACGTAGTTTGAGCGATTCTTGCCAAAACGCCAGTCCCCGTCACTTTGGAATTTGAATTGCTTTACACCGACAATCTCTCCGTCAAGTTCCGGGTCAGTCACTTTGACATCCCATTGAACAGATTCGAGCGTTTCATCTCGCCACCGACCGGTGATATCCGCATCTATTGCGGCTGTGACATTATCCGGGTCCACGACAAGTGCAGGCTGAATATTGTTCCATATCGTTGCAAGCCATACTGCATCTACTTTTCTTGCGATGAATTTTAGATTCGAATCGGTACTTCCGTGAGCGGTTTCACTGGCATTGAAATAAAACCGTACGTTCGACACCCCGTGCTGCGGTGAATCCAGCGATCCGGCAAGACGATATCTGCCGCCGTAATAACGTCCGTCCATTTCAAAATTACCGTTTGCAGCAAATTCGAGATTTTCAGTCATCAATTTGACATCGTAGGTGCCTTTTTCGATTTCAAGCTCGTGGATGCGCGAAAGCGCAGGAACAAAGCCGACTCCAACCGAGGAGCGCTCAACATCCTGTCGGTGCGACTGCGAGATGTCTTGCGGATCGATTATTATCTCGCCGCTGAGCTGAGGTTTTTTGACACCGAAATAGGCCAGGTGCAATCCATCGGGATTAATGACTGGAAAAGCCAGTTGAAGTTTGACCGATTCTGCAGAAAATTCAAGCTGCTCATCGGGATCGGTGCCAATGACCGACAGTCCGTCAATCTGCAGCGTCAATCTCGTATCCTCAAAACCGGTGTGCAGGCGATCGTACGCGATCGTTGCGTTATTTTTATCGGAGGCCCGATTCAAAGTCCACGCAACGAGTGAATCGAGGTTGACGAAAAGCAATGCCACAACCAATGCGCCGAGCGCCACAACGCTGCTCAGCACTGCAATCACCCTTAAGATAAGCTTCAGGATTTTGTTCAGTACCGGTGCAATTTTGCGACGGTATCGTCGAAAGTATTTTGAAATGTCAACACGTGCCACAGTAATTGATTAGTATATCTGTTAGTCTATATCTGGTATGCGCCATTGAAGGTTGGAATCTGTGCAAATTCCTGCATTGCTGCCGAAACTGCACTTTCGTAATCTACCGAATACAGGCATCTTTTATTCAGCAGATTCATCGTCGGCTTAATTGGCAAACCCACCACACAACTCCAGGTGCCATCGAGCTGAGTTATGAAATCGCTAGCCTTTCCTTGTATACCGTAGGCTCCTGCCCGGTTGTTCGCCTCACCGCTATTTACAAATGTGTCGATTTGATGTTTTGTCAGATGATCAAAGCGCACGTATGTGGTGCAAAGTTCCGACCAAACATTATCAGACCCACTGCAGCGAATGGCCACTGAGGAAAGAACGCTGTGAGTTTGTCCAGACAATCGGCCTAGCATTTCTGCTGCTTCGGTGCGCGATTGGGGTTTTCCAAAAATTTCATCTCCGAGCACCACACAAGTATCTGCACCAATCACACAAAACCGCTGCGACCGCTGCATTTCAAGACGCTTCGCACCTGCTTGTGCCTTTGAGATCGCCATTCTGTGCACATACTCGTCGGCTGATTCATTTTCGTGCGGTGTTTCATCGATCAGACAATCGAGCAACTCAAACTCAATACGAAAAGTCCGCAAAAGTCGCAATCGCTGAGGTGAGCTGGAATTAAGATAAAGCCGCAATGGTTGCTGGCGCATCAAATTGGCTGGGTATTTTAAGAAAGTAGTTGCGGTATTATTCAATCGAATTGTCGACGGTCTCGGCAGGTGTATTGAGTGTTTCATCCCATAGACTTTCCAGATCGTAAAACTCCCTTGTTTCCGCTAGCATCACGTTTATCAATACGTCGCAATAATCCAACAGTATCCAGTGTGCATACTGTTCACCTTCCATTCCAAGCGGACGGATGCCGAGATCTCTCAACTCATCAGTCACAGTTCTCGAAATAGACTTTACATGACGGTTCGAAGAACCCGTAACGATCACAATATAGTCAGTTATATCTGTAGAATGACGAACGTCGAGAACTGCGATATTCAGTCCCTTCGCGTTTCCAATAGAGTCAATGATCAATTCAAGCAGTTTTTCTGGTTTCAACTAGATTCCACCCCTGGGAAAGTTGTAAAGATGTTGATTCTTAATATAGTTGACAACACACTTTGGCATGTGTTGTGACGTGTCCAGTCCACGTGCCAGCTGGCTTCGCAGATTACTTGCCGAAATATCGAATTGTTCGACCTCGACATGAACAATACACCCGCGAATTCGACGATAAAGATTCTGAAACTCCGGTTCAAAAGCCCGCTCCCACCAATCGGGCAACCGATGCGGAAGACAAAATCCGGGACGCTGCATGACAACTATGTTTGCTAACTGAAGTACGCTGGCCCAGCTGTGCCACGACTGGATTTGCAAGAAAGCGTCCATTCCCAGTATCAGGCAAAGCGGCCTGAAAGGAAACTGACTTCTAAGAGACCTTAAAGTGGGAACCGTATAGGAACGCTCGGATCTTCTGATTTCCCGATCGTCAGCAACAAACTGCGGATACTGTGCCAAAGCCAAAACAAGCATATTCCAGCGATCTTTGGCTCGCGCTTGCGGTCTGCCTCGATGTGGCGGCAGAAAATTCGGAATATAGCGAACTTCGTCAATCCCAATGCGATCACAAACGTTCACAGTTGGCAGGATATGTCCATAATGAACAGGATCAAAGGTTCCACCGAAAACTCCGATTGGTTTCATGCGCACCTTCTATGGTTAGCGGGGCAGCCATGGAAAACTTCAATCCATGCCTGAAAACCAGCTTGAAGATCAATGAACGGGAAGTTGTCGATCACTAAAACTTATTGTCTGACGTGGCCATCGCCAATGACGATAAACTTCTGCATCGTCAAACCGACAAGTCCAACTGGACCTCGGGCATGCAGTTTATTCGTGCTGATGCCAATTTCCGCGCCCAGACCATATTCAAAACCATCGGCAAAGCGGGTAGACGCGTTGACCATAACCGAACTGGAATCAACCTGCCGTAAAAACCGGTTTGCATCCGTTACGTTCTCTGTAACAATGCAATCGGTATGTTCGGACCCGTAATGATCGATGTGACTGATCGCATCATCTATACTGTCGACTATTCGCACTGCCAAAATAGGGGCCAGATATTCTTCATACCAGTCTTGTTCTGTCGCCGGTTTCATTTCGCGGAACAACTTGCAACTTGCTGCGCAACCCCTTAGTTCAACCTTTTTTTCAATCATTGCAGGCACAACGCGGGACAAACATGCCTGCGCGATGTCTTTGTGAACAAGCAATGTCTCAATTGCATTGCACACGCCGTAGCGATGAGTCTTCGAATTGACAATGATGGGTGTGGCTTTGTCAAGGTCAGCACGGGCATCAACGTAGACATGACATACGCCATCGAGGTGTTTTAACACGGCTACACGGGAATTTGATGATATCCGTTCGATCAGCCCCTTACCGCCGCGTGGCACAATCACATCCACCAGATCTTCGAGTGAGATCAAGGTGTCAATCGCGCTGCGATCAGTCGTTTCGATATACCCAATGGCCTCGGAAGGCAATTGCGCGGATTGCAAACCGGCGCGCAAACACTTAACGATCGCCTGATTGGAATAATACGCTTCAGAGCCTCCGCGCAGGATCACGCCATTGCCTGACTTGAGGCACAGCGCGCCTGCATCTGCTGTCACATTGGGTCGCGATTCATAAATAATTCCGATGACACCTAGCGGTACACGCATGCGACCTACCCGAATGCCCGAGGGGCGATTGACCACATTGGATATTTCACCCACCGGGTCGGGCAGCTCCGAGACTTGCCTTAATCCTTGAGCCATTTGCCTGATCCGATCATCGGTGAGCTTCAGTCGATCCAGCATTGCATCTGAAAGGTTGCGGCGGTGTGCTGCTTTGAGATCAAGGTTATTTTGTTCTGTAATTTGCTCGATCGAAGATTCAAGTGATTCAGCGGCATTGGCTAAAGCGGTATTTCTTGCATGCGTGGATGAACTCGCAATGGATTTCGAAGCGCGACGAACACATGCTGCGACTTCGCGCACATGGGAGTCTACATCGAATTGGGTTTGTGGTTGCAAGTTCATTTGCGAAGCAAATATAAAATTATTAAAAACACGACGTCGTTAAAGCGTTGATACGCGTATTTTGCCATTTTTAGGTTGGACAGATAAGGTTATTGAGCGGGTCATTGTAAAACACTGACCTTAGCGAATAGCTTCGGCAGCGATCTACATCACTTCCACAGTGTATATCCAGCGGTTGACTTTTAATCAAATAGACAATTGCTGTACCATCACTTTAATCGGCAGATTTTGCAATCAAACCCGCAGGTCGAATGCGAGTTTTTCCAGTTCATCCCAAAATGAATTTCCTGAATAACCCGCCTCTCGTCCCTTGATGATTCGGTCCAGTTTGGCTAGTTTCGTTAATATTTTTCCGCTATTCGAAAACCCCAATCGATGCGATACCCGACTGATCAAATCTGCTCGGGATTTCCACACTCGATTTTTAGTAAAAAGGCTGTGCACAGACATCCGCTTGGACTGTAAAAAACACACCTGGTAAACAAGCCGCAGTTCCCGCAGCAAAGCCCACAATATGTAACTGGGTGTTTCGCCTTCGCGTCTCAATCCATTGAGCATACGCACTGAGCGCTCCAAATCACCTGCAAGAAAAGCATCGGTAAGCAGATAGACGTTGAATTTTCCCTGGTCTGAAACAATTCGTTGAATTTCGTTAACCGTAATCGTATTGCCCGTGTATCCAAGGGCTATTTTTCGAATTTCATTGGCTGCAGCCAGCATGTTGCCTTCAAAGTAATACGCCAATCGGTCGACAACTTGCGCTTCGTGTTCAATATTCTTGCGGTCAAGCGAGTGTTTCAGCCACGCTCGATACTGCTGTGTGCTCAGGGGCCGGTTTTCGACAACAACCGCTTCTGACTCCCAAGCCTGAAACCATTTAGCCCGTTTTGCTGCCGGCTCGATTTCGCCGCCTACAACAACGACAATCGCACTGTCATCGCGATTATCCAAGCACTGTCTCAGTGCAACTGAACCTTGATTGCCAGGTTTTATTGTGTCTGGAAACTTTATTTCAATCAGTTTTTTGTCAGCAAACAGTGATTGATTGTCAAGATGATAACTGAGCGAATTCCAGTCGAATTCTCTCGTTACTGCAAGAGGAATCTGTTCTGAGAATCCCGCCTCGCGCGCTTTTTCACGGATGGTTCTGCGACAATTTTCAATCAGGAATAATTCTTTGCCAAATACCAAAAACCGATTGCCCATCCCTTCTTTGAGATGGTGGGATAAGCCACTTGAGTTAAGAATCATTGCTAAGAACGTGTTTTATTGGACATCACCATCGACGCTGTGAGCAATCAGGTCGGCGATTCGTTGTGCAGCATTTTGTCGACTGGATTTGTGCACCTGCGCGGTATACGCAGATTCAATAATTTCACCGCGGTCCTCGTCTGTGAAATCTGTTGTAACAGATATTGTTCTTGTTTTTGTTGCCTCACCTGACCCTGCAACAGACATTGTATAGACTAGCTCGTATCGCAGCGTCTTGGTTCTTATGGTCAGCGAAGATTCCAAAGCAGAGCCTTCTTGTTCGATGGACTCTTCAACGATTTGAATTCCGTACTGCGCCGCTGCCTGGACAATGCGAAATCCTCGGTTTTGCAATGCATTTTGGATTTCATGGCGAATTTCCGGTTCCTTGCTCATCACCGAGACAGTATGAAGTTGTCGACTCGCTAATTTTTCATCAGTCTGCGAGCCGCGCAAATGAAAACCACAGCCGGTAAGTGCGGTGACCACTGCACCGAGAATAATAATTCTGATAAACGACATCGAAAATCTCACACCACGATACTAACCATTTTATTCGGCACCAGGATTACTTTTTTCACTTCTTTGCCCTCTAGATGTCGCTGCACGCCACTTTGAGCGATTGCTGTATTGGTAATTTCATCCTCACTGGCCGTCGCTTCCACCTCAATCTGACCTCTGAGTTTGCCGTTAACCTGCACTGGCAATACCATCACTTGTACAACTAATGCGGTTTCATCGACTGTCGGCCACGGTGCATCGATGAGTTCACACTTCAGTCCAAGTCGCCGCCACAGTTCATGGCATACATGTGGGGCAATCGGTGCCAGTACTCGCACCAATATAAGGACTGCTTCGGTAAGTGCGGATAGCCGTTGCAATGAGTGACGTTGATTTGCACCTGAATCAAAATCGGAAATTGCATTCACAAGTTCCATACACGCAGCAATCGCAGTATTGTAATTATGCCGCTCGAAATCCCTGCATACCCGCTGCAAGAGAGTATGCATCGTATACCTGAAGTCCTGCACTTGCCGGTTGTCCAATTCAATTGTGGCAGCAAACGTATCGATGCAAAAATCCGGTTGCTCAATAAACTGTGAGCGTATGTCATCCTTGTATCGGTGAACCGTATTCCAAAGCCGCGACAGGAAACGATGAGCACCGGCTAGAGCCTCGTCGTTCCATTCAAGCGTTTGATGGGGCGGAGCGGCAAACAGAATAAACAGTCGTACCGAATCTGCTCCAAAGCGCTCAATCATGGCTTCCGGATCAACCACATTACCCACCGACTTGGACATTTTCGACCCGTCTTTAAGCACCATCCCTTGAGTAAGCAAATTGGTAAACGGCTCATCGTTATCGATCAGACCAGCATCGCGCATCAATTTGTTATATAGCCGCGCATAAAGCAAATGAAGGACTGCGTGCTCGATTCCTCCGATATAGTGATCTACCGGCAGCCAGTATCTGGCGCGCTCATCGAGTTTGGAATCGGCATCAGGACAGCAATAACGGGCAAAGTACCATGAGGATTCGAAAAACGTATCAAAGGTATCAGTTTCGCGTGTGCCAGGGTCTGATGTGCCGGGAACAGTAGTTTCCACAAAATCAGGATCATCGCGAATTGGAGAGCGCACTCCCTGAAATTCAACATCCTGCGGGAGAATGACCGGCAATGACGAATCGGGCACAGGGTGAATGCCGCCTTTTTGATCAAAAACTACCGGGACCGGACAGCCCCAGTATCGTTGACGAGACACACCCCAGTCGCGCAAACGGTAATTGGTTGCTCTTTGACCATTTGCATGGTCTACCAGATAGTCGGCGATCGCATCGAAACACTGCTGAAAATCAAGTCCATCAAATTGGCCGGAATTACATGAAACGGTATTGACCTTGTCAACGAAGGCAGCGGCTGTCAGGTCGATTTCGCCATTGGCTGGTTTGACAACTTGACGCACTTCAATTCCGTACTTGCGGGCGAATTCCCAGTCGCGCTGGTCGTGCCCGGGTACCGCCATAATTGCACCGGTTCCATAGGTAATCAGGACAAAGTTGGCAACGTAAATCGGAATTTTTTCACCGCTGATCGGATGGATGGCATCCACCGGCAAACGGACTCCGGTTTTCTCCATGGTCTCCATTGCTGTTTGCGCCTGATTCATATTTTTGCACGACTCGATGAATTGTGCGACTTGCGGGTCAGATTCGCCATACTTTTGAGCCAATGGGTATTGTGGAGCAACCGCGGCGAAGGTGATTCCCATAACCGTATCCGGGCGGGTTGTAAACACGCGCAATGGCGGGTTTTCACCTTCTACCTGCAGATCGAAATTTACACCCTCAGAACGACCGATCCAGTTGCGCTGCATCGTTTTGACAGACTCCGGCCATCCATCCAAATTGTCCAGCTCATCAAGCAGTTCGTCGGCATAAGCGGTAATTCGAATAAACCAGTGAGGCAGCTCCCTTTGTTCAACAAGCGCACCTGAACGCCAACCCCTGCCCTCACTGTCGACCTGCTCATTTGCCAATACCGTCTGCTCAACCGGGTCCCAGTTCACTACCGCCATTTTTCGATAGGCAATCCCTTTTTCAATCAGTTTGGTAAAAAACCACTGTTCCCAGCGATAGTATTGCGCAGAGCAAGTCGCTAATTCCCGCGACCAGTCATAACCAAACCCGAGTTGTTTCATTTGGTGTTTCATGTACTCGATGTTTTCGTACGTCCACTTCGCTGGGGGCACGCCTTTGGCAATCGCGGCGTTCTCCGCAGGCAGGCCGAATGCGTCCCATCCCATGGGCTGCAGCACGTTTTTGCCCAGCATCCTTTGATAGCGACTCATCGCATCGCCG
Organism: Arenicellales bacterium; assembly: GCA_965214785.1. Taxonomy (GTDB): domain Bacteria; phylum Pseudomonadota; class Gammaproteobacteria; order Arenicellales; family JAJDZL01; genus JAJDZL01. The sequence continues at coordinate 1,569,890 of OZ243975.1, forward strand.
ATTGAGTAATTGCGCACATGACCCATATGGAGGGCTCCAGACGGGTAAGGAAACATCGATAGACAATAGAATTTTTCCTTTTCAGGGTCTTCGGTGACCTTGAAACTTTCGTTTTCTTCCCAGTGTTTTTGGGCCGAAGCTTCTATTTGCGCAAAGTTGTATTCATCATTCATAACAAGTGGTATTTTACCAGTATTGTTGCGAAACAAAGTTCGGAGCCTGAACACAAAACACAAGCTTTTGATGACGAGTCACGATAAAAATCTGAATTGCGATTGACCTCAATCGCTATTGACACCTGGCTTTTTCCTTCGGTGCGCTACCGCGTACAAAAGGCATATTGCGAACCTGTTTGCAACGAGAAATTGCTCGGAGTCCTGATTCAAGGTCAATCTTGACATTTTCGAAATCGCCGTCCGCACTCAAGGTAAGCGGTTGCTGGTAAAGGCGCTTCATCATCGCACTCCACACACGCAGCGCCCCGGAAGAACCGGTCAAACCGGTAGAGCGGTTGTCGTCAGCGCCAACCCACACAACGCCAAGCAGGTTACCGGAAATGCCAACGAACCAGCTGTCCCGAAAATCATCAGTGGTACCGGTTTTACCAGCCAAATTCAGTTTTGCTTCAAAATCCTGACGTAAACGTTTTGCGGTGCCGCTTCTAACCGCTTCTTGCATGCCATACAAAGAAAGCAATGCTGCGGATGCCTGAACCACAGAACTTGCGCCGATATTAGCAGGATTGATGATTTCCCGGGCGTTTTCAGAAATCGTTGATATAGCCTGTAATTGAATCTTGTATCCGTAATTAGCGAGCGACTGATAAACCTGTGCAACATCCATCGGTGACAGCTCCACAGCACCGAGCAGCATCGATGGATAAACCGCCACCTTGTAGTCGACCCCAAGTTTGCTTAAATTTTGCGCCACCTTTTGAACTCCAATTTTCATCCCAACACGCACAGCAGGGATATTTCTCGATTGTGCCAGCGCATTGAGCATGGTGATGTCACCGACGAATTCATCATCAAAATTTTTCGGTGACCACCTTTTGCCATCTGTCGTTTTGTAGGTTACCGGCTCATCGGTTATCCTGGAACTCAAAGTCCACCGCGCGGGGTCGGACAATGCGGTTAAGTAAATCACCGGCTTAATCAGGGAGCCGATCGGGCGACGGGCATCAACGGTTCGATTGAATCCTCCAACAAATGCGTTTCTTCCTCCTGCCGCGGCAAGAATCTGCCCGTCGTCAGGCCGAACCACTACAATTGCTCCGTCCAGCGCGCCGGGTGGCAAGCCGTTTTGTTTTTCAAATAGTGCCAGCTGCGTTGTCAATGCCTTTTCTGCAGCTCGTTGCACTTCGATATCCATGGTTGTGAACACTGAATAATCGGATTCACCCAATTTGAGCTGGCTGTTTTTTTCTTTCAGCTGACGCACCACAATATCAACAAACGATGCATATTGGCGGCTATGGCTCTTTTTGAAGGATTCAGCGTCAAGCGGTGTTTTAGAGTAATAATCGAAGTCGCGATCACTGATCAGCCCTTCGCGGTGCATTACACTCAATACAACTTTTCGTCGCTCGGCCGCGCGCTGCGGATTGCGCACCGGGTGATAACTGCTTGGCGCTTTGATCATGCCAACGAGTTGTGCGATCTCCGCTGCATTGAGTTCCGATACCGGACGACCGAAAAGATAACGACTGCCAAGTCCGAATCCATGTACCGCTCGTTTACCATCCTGTCCTAAGAAAACTTCGTTACAGTAGGCTTCTAGAATTTCATCTTTGCTCAGTCGATATTCCAGTACCACCGCCATCGCAATTTCAAGAAGTTTTCGCGAATAAGTGCGATCGTCGCGGCCGTATACGTTTTTGATCAGCTGCTGCGTTAATGTGCTCCCACCCTGAACTATTTTTCCGGCTAGCACGTTAGCCACAAAGGCTCGTAAAATCGCCTTCAGATCCACACCGTAATGATTGGTGAAATTCTTGTCTTCAACTGCAAGCAAACCAGACAATAGAAGCGGTGGAAATTCGTCTAAACGCATCAGGTAGCGATCTTCATGCTGGCGATCTGACAAATTACCGATCAAATGCGGTCGCAGTCGTACTACCGCAAGAGGTTTGTCTGTCTTTCGGTGTTTGATTGCATCGATCCGATCGCCTTTGAGGCTGATTTGAATGGGTGTTGATTCCTGAGGGCCGTCCCAAAAGACAAAAGGACGCGTGATAACAGCCATGGTGGAAGAACCGACCGCATATTCCCCGGCTTGCTTCGGAGAATCAACGCGTCGGTAGCCTAAGCCAAGCAGTCTTTTTTCCAGATGTTCAACTGAAACTGAAAGTCCTGGATAAAGTTCAAACGGACGGCTGTATATGTGAACGGGAATTTCCCACAGCTGATTATCGAACCGATCTCGAATCTGATAATCTATCCAAAAAACGCCCGCTGCACCGCCAAGCACAGTCATAGCAATCAGCCACAATACCAATCGCAGCAAAATGCTTCGCACGATACCCATCTTTCGGCGCGGGCGGCCAGGTCGGATCTGGGGGTTCGATGTGCGAGCCATAATTCAAAGATGTTATCGTCAATGCAGCGACTTGACCTGAAGTGTTGCAAGTTCCTGCAAAGCGGCTAGCAATATTGAAAATTCCGGTTCAATCAGATGGCAATCGCGAGCCAGTGAGGTTGGAAAGTTCGATTAATTTTCACTTAGCAAGCCTGAACAGTTCCAGCAAATTTCGAAATTTCCTGGATTGCGCTCAGAGCAATTCGGGCAGACATGTTCGGTGTGAGCCTCGCTTTGTTTCTCGCACATGGTGATAATCTTTCGAGCATTTTCGCGGTCGCGCTCATTTTCCACCCAGATCTCAGGATAAGTATGGGTAAAAGGCAACTCGCCGACCGCACCGTCAGCGTGCTCGTTGAAAATATGAGCCGTAATTCCGCTTTGTCGAATGCGGTTGCACACCAGATGCGCATCACTTAAGTTTTGTGCGATATAGACTCGAATCAATTGTCGTATTCAGTGTATTTTTTCGAATTCCCGTATGCCAGATGAGCGGGATATTTCTTGCAATTCTTTATCAGTTTGCTTTCAGCCGCTTGCAAAGGATCAATGTCGAGCTTCTCTGAGATGCGAAGCAAGTAAACCAGCACATCAGCGATTTCCTCAGCAGCTCGCGCCTTGTCGGTTTCGTTTAGATTCGAACTGTCTTTTTCTGTCATCCACTGAAAAATCTCCACCAGTTCGGCAGCTTCAACGCTTAAAGCCATAGCCAGATTCTTGGGAGAATGAAACTGCTCCCAATCTCTGTCGTCAACAAATTGTCGTATCTTCTTGTTGAGTTGTTGCAAACTGCGATGTGAATCTTTTGATGTTTGCGTCATCGACCATTACCATCAGCATACAGATGCTCTCTGGTCATAGGAATCGAATTGTCCAAGCCGCGCGCAAACACCATTTGAAACAACTGCAGCGACCCGGTTAGAAATGCGCCGACCGACCCGGTGAGATACAACCGCCAGGCGCGCACAAATCTGGCATCGAACATATCGAGCACGGTGTTTTCGTTTTCGTTAAACCGATGCAGCCAGTGATTCAAAGTTTCAGCGTAATGCAGACGTATATTTTCGATATCCAGTACAGAAAAATTGTAGGGTTCGACGATATCCATCATCTCGCGCAAAGTCGGAGGGTAAGCACCCGGGAAAATACGCTTTTCAATCCATGCGCTCATCAATTCCGGCGTGTTGCGTCCGATCGAATGAATCAGCGCACGGCCATTTGATTTCAGACATCGGTCAATCACACCGCCGAGTTCACTATAGTGTTTGACACCAACGTGTTCGAGCATGCCAACCGACACAAACCTGTCGAACTCGCCTCGTATGTTGCGGTAATCATCTTCGATATACTCGACTTGATCAGACAGTCCTTGAGTTTTCGCACATTCGGCTGCATAAATAATCTGCTGATGGGAAATGTTGTAGGACTTGACCTTGACACCGTAGTTTTTAGCCATATAGCGTGCAAGTCCACCCCAGCCACAGCCTGCTTCAGCAACAGTTTGTCCTGGCTTAAGCATAAGCTTGCGGCAAACGTGCTCCATCTTGGCTGCCTGAGCCTGTTCGATGGTAAGGTCCGGCTTGGGAAAATATGCACAGGTGTACTGCATTTGATCATCAAGCCACAGCGAGTAAAAATCATTACCCAAGTCGTAATGATGATGAATGTTTGAATGCGAACCTTTCAGCGTGTTTTCTTTGACTTTCTGTTTTGATACGCTGCCCAAAACCTTGAGCAACACCCCTGACTTGTCAGCGCCGCTTCTTTTTGCCCAAAAAATTTCACACAGAAATTCGAGCAAATCCCCGATGACTTCAATCTGTCCTTCGGTATAGCAATCGCCAAATCCAATTTCGTTTTGAAAAATCAAAGCGCGCAAGGCTGCCCGAGATTTGATTTGCATAGTTACGCGCGGCGTATCGCTGCAAACCTGATATCGCGAATCATCCCATAGTTGAATTGCAATTTTAGGTCTGCCGGACAGAATCAGCAGCTTGTTGATCATGTATCGGTCTGCTGCAGAAGGCAGTGAAGAATCTGCAACCTTGTCCGGTTTCGCCGAACCAAGTGCAAGAGGGGTATCCTGTCGTTGAACACTCATCTATCGATCACCTCTAATTTTTTACAAAAAGTGCTGCAACTTTGTTACGTTATGCCAATAAACTGTTCAATAAATCTGTCTGCTTCAAGCCCGGTGCATGGCTCGTAAACAGGGTTTGATCAAGTTCTACGGGTTGATGGTCCAACCCGAATTTTTTAATAGCAATCATAAATCTTTTGTGAATAAGTTCTGCCACAGGTCCGGTCCCGCGCATCCTTTCGAAAAAATCTGGCGCGTTGTCCCTGCCACCGCGAACCTGCCGAATCAGACTCATGACTTTCTTCGCCTTTGTGGGATATTTTTCTTCAAGCCACTGCTGGAATAGATCTCTGACTTCCAGCGGCAATCGAATCATCGTCCATTCGGCACGAACCGCACCGGCTTGAGCGCACTTGTGCATGATTTTTTCTATTTCGTGCTCATTGAGTCCCGGAATAACCGGTGCTATTAATATTGTAATCGGAACGCCCGATTCGCAAAGCCTCTGAATTGCGTCAAGACGCCGGCTCGGACTGCTTGCCCGCGGTTCCATCGCTCGAGAAAGATCCGGATCCAACGTTGTCATCGAAATATTGACTGCCAGCAAATTCAGTTGTGCAAGTTCTGCCAGCAGGTCCATGTCGCGCACAATAGCCGCAGACTTGGTTGTAATTTGGACAGGATGGCGACAGTCAACCATCACCTGCAAAATTCCTCGAGTCAGTTTAAAGTTTCGCTCAATTGGCTGGTACGGGTCGGTATTCGCACCAAGCGCGATCGGCTTGCATCGATAAGAAGGAGCAAACAGTTCCTCGCGCAGCTTTTCGACCACATCGACTTTGGCCAAAAGACGAGTTTCAAAATCCAGGCCTGCAGAATACCCAAGATAGGTATGGCTGGGTCTGGCATAGCAATACGGACAGCCGTGTTCACATCCGCGGTACATGTTGATTGACTGATCGAAAGGAAGATCGGGAGAAGTGTTTGTTGTGATCACAGTTTTTGCCGAGTCCACCTCCACGCGGGTGCGCAAAAGCGGCAGGTCGTCTTCATTCCAGTGGTCAAAACACTCGACTCGAGACATGCTCTCGTAACGACCCGTTTCGTTAGATGAAACCCCTCGTCCTTTCACTCGCTGTTTCATGTCGAATTGATATCTCAATCTTGATGAGGTTCGGCATGTCTCGGCCACGACAAGTGAATCGCTGCTACCAGCGTCGCTAAGGGAATAGCGAAAAACACACCCCACACACCCCAAAGGCCTCCGAAAAACAACACAGCTACCACAATCGCTACCGGGTGCAGATCAACAGCCTCAGAATAAATCAAAGGCACCAAAACGTTGCCATCAAGTAACTGTATGATCAGATATGCTGTAACGAGGTAAAAGAATTCCGGTGTTAGTCCCCACTGCACGAGTGCAACAACGACAACAGGTACCGTCACTACGGCAGCACCAACGAAAGGAATCAGGACAGAAAGGCCGACGATGAGGCTAAGCAGTGCTGAGTATTGCAATCCGAAAATTGAGAAAGTAACAAATGTCACTGCACCGACGATAAGAATTTCCCAGAATTTACCCCGTATATAGTTCGACATTTGTCGATCTACACTGGTCCAAACAGTCATCGACAAAGCGTGGTCTTTTTGTGGAAAAAACGTGCTCAACCAAGTGAGAATTTTCTTCTTGTCCTTGAGAAGGAAGAACACCAGAATCGGAACCAGGATCAGGTAAATTACGACATTGATGGCGCCGCCGACCGATGACGCTGACCAGTTGACAAACGTCTGCTGTCCGAATTCGGTAATAAATACGGTAATAGTGCGGATAAAATCACGCACCTGTTGTTCAGACACGATATCCGGGTATTGCCTTGGCAGTTCAAGCAAAGCCGACTGAGCCTGCCCAATCCACGCCGGTATCTGAGCCGCCACCTGAAGCGCCTGTTGGGTAACCAAAGGCAATACTCCAAAAATTATTGAAAACAGCAGCAGCAAAAACAGCAGCAAAATGATCAAGACAGCACCGAGGCGGGGGATCTTGACGAGTTCAAACTTCTTTACGCCGCCTTCGAGAATATAAGCAATAACCACCGCAGTGATCAAAGGCGCCATCATTTTGCCGGCAAAAAATATCAGCGCAAACCCGATTATCAAAATCATCGACAAGATGATGATTTGCGGGTTGTTGAGCTGACGCCTGAACCAGTCGACTAAATTTTGCATAATCAGTTTTTCAAAATTCTATTTCTACAATATAGATGCAGCAACTTTGTGCGTCAAACAATCTCGTATTGATAGGTAACCTTTGCTGTTGATGACAGCATACGGGTTGCAGAGCAATATTTGTTTATCGAAAGTTCGATAGCGCGCTGCACTTGCTTTTCTTGAATTCCTTGTCCACCGACCTTATAAACCAAATGAATGTCTGTGAACACCTGCGGTATATCGTCAGCCCGGGCAGCTTCGATTTGAATTTCCATACGCGAAACCGTTCGCCTTGACTTGCGCAAGATTTCAACTACATCATAGGCGGTACAGCCGCCCATACCCAGCAGCACCATTTCCATAGGCCGCATGCCTGCGTTGGTGCCTCCGTGCTGTGGCGGACCGTCTGTACAGGTTGTGTGACCGCTGCCTGAAGTGACGCGGAAATTGACCCCTTCGATGAGTTCAACTGTGCCTTTCAATTTATGCAACCTCGGTCAATGAGTCTTTTGCGTCGGTAAAAAGCCCGTTCAGTGTGGCACCTGGGTCGTCTGATTTCATAAGCGACTCACCGACTAAAAATGCATTGATTCCGGCGCGGCGTAATTGCGCAACATCTTCGCGGGTATGAATACCGCTTTCTGCGACTACGACTCGGTCTTGGGGAACACTCTGACAAAGTTCAATGGAAGTTGACAGCGTTGTTTCAAAGGTATGCAATTTTCGGTTATTGATGCCAATCAGTCCAAACGGCAATTCAAGCGCAGTTTCAAGTTCATTTTGCGAATGCACTTCGATGAGTACATCCATGCCAAGACTGTGAGTAAGTTCACCAAAATGTGACATTTCAGAGGCATCCAAAACAGACGCGATAAGCAAAATACAGTCCGCACCATATGCTCTTGCTTGATGGATCTGATAGCTGTCTACGATAAAGTCTTTACGCAACACAGGCAGTGAACAATTTTCGCGGGCTAAAGACAAGTCATCAAGACAGCCATGAAAATAACGTTCGTCGGTTAAAACAGACAGGCAAGCAGCACCGCCTTGCTGATAGCTTGCGCAAAGCTCGCGCACATCATAGTCGAACCGTATCACTCCTTTGCTCGGCGATGATTTCTTACACTCTGCAATGACCGCAGAACGATTGTGCGAGATAAAGTTACGAATTGTTTTTTCAAACCCGCGAGGCGGTGACTGATCAGCAATTCGAGCGGTTAACTCAGCGTGGTTCATTACAGACTTTGCGCGTTGAACTTCGCCGCGTTTGTTGTCGACGATTTGAGCAAGAATGTCAGGTATATCAGTCATTTCCAAAACCGTTGGTGAACTGTAGATACGCATCGAACTTTGATGCCGCACTACCCGACCCGATAATGTCTTTTGCTCGTGCAATGCCTTCAGACAGACTTTGCGCAAGTCCTGCAACATAAATCGCCGCCCCTGCATTCAACGCAGTGATATCGGCCGCCGCGGATGACGCGCCATTGAGCACGGACTCAATGACTTCCAGACTCTCAGCAGGGCTTGAAACCACGATCTCGTTTGTCGACGACGACTCCAACCCGAATTGACCAGGCTCAATCGTATATGTGGTTACTTCGCCGTGATTGAGTTCAGCCACATCGGTAGGTGCGGTACTGCTGATTTCGTCCATCCCGTCGTGTGAGTGGACGATAACAACATGTTCGGACCCCAGTTTGGCCAGCACATGCGCCAGAGGCTCCACTAAGTCAGGACTGAACACGCCCATCATCTCTCGTTTTACGTGAGCCGGATTTGTGAGCGGGCCTAACACATTGAAAATTGTTCGAACACCGAGTTGTTTTCGAGCACCGATGGCGTGACGCATCGCAGTGTGATGAGCAGGTGCCAGCATAAATCCGAAACCTGTGTGGCGAACGCAATCGGCAATTTGCTCGGGCTGAAGGTCAATTTTGGCTCCTGCAATTTCCAATAAATCAGCACTTCCGCTTTTGCTGGAAGCGGCCCGATTTCCGTGCTTGGCGACACTGGCGCCGGCGGCTACCGCAACGAACGCTGATGCTGTCGACACATTGAATGTCGACGCTCCGTCTCCACCGGTCCCAACTATATCGATCAGATGTGGCGCTGAAACTTTGACACTCGTTACCAGTTCGCGCATCACGGTTGCAGCCGCAGTGATTTCTTCAATAGATTCACCTTTCATCTGCAACGCAATCAAAAATCCGCCGATTTGGGATTCGGTAAGTTGACCGGTCATGATCTGGCGCATCACTGCCAGCATTTCTTCGCGACTTAAATCGTCATTCGCTGTAACTTTTTTTAATGCAGATTGAATATCCATGTATCTTGCAAGACCCACCGTCTTAGCTGGCTATAGCACTTTGCGTAAGAAAATTCTCCAAAATTCTATGACCGCAGGAAGTCAAAAACGATTCAGGGTGAAACTGCACGCCAAAAACCTTATGGCTTTGGTGTTTCACACCCATAATGATACCGTCATTTGTCCATGCGGTGACCTCGAGACACTTTGGAAGCTGCAGGCTTTCCGCTATCAGGGAGTGGTAACGGGTTGCGGTAAACGGGTTTTCAATGCCGTTGAAAAGTTCTGATTCAGCGTGATGAATTTGTGACACTTTACCGTGCATGACCTGTTCGGCCCGGACAATATTTCCACCAAACGCCTGGCAGATGCTCTGGTGACCGAGACAAACGCCAAGAATCGGTATGGTTTGTGCGAAAGTTTTAACTGTCTCAACAGATATTCCTGCTTCGTTCGGCGTACACGGACCCGGTGAGATCACAATCGCATCGGGATTGAGCTTTTTTATCTCGCCGATTGCAATCTGATCATTCCTGACAACGTAAGACTGCTGGTTCAACTCACCGAGATACTGAACCAGGTTGTAGGTAAACGAATCGTAATTATCAATGATTAGAAGCATATATGAATACGTAATTTGAGTGCGTTAGGTTCGCTCTAGTGAATCAGCACGCCCTTTTATTATCAATGATGAGTCACAATGGGTTATGAGAATTTTCTAATCGGAAAATTACTGCCAAACCTGATCGAAGTCAATGGGAAACTATACCTGTATAGCCGATCGGATTCATCGTATGGGATGATGCAAATCAAGCAGTAGTGTATTTGTCTTTTGACACAATCTGATAAGATCGCCGCCAAGCATGCGATTGAAGTCAAATCCGATCATTTGGCTGTGATGGCCAATCGAGCTCATCTTCATCAACACGATGTGTTTCTGACAACGCCATCTGTATCCATTTGCGCACTGCAGGGTCATTGTTAACGGTATGACAGTACTCAGTGGCACAGTCGTCCAAATCCACATCAACGCTGCGAAATCGCATGACCACAGGCGCATACATCGCATCGGCAATGGTAAACGATCCAAAAAGCCAAGGCCCCTGGTTGGCGAATCGGTTTCGACAATAACGCCAAATTTCCTGAATTCGAACCACATCTGAAACGGCTGAATCACTGAGTGTGTATCCAGGAAAGTGTCGCCGGATATTCATTGGTGCTTCGCTTCTTAAATTAACGAAACTAGAGTGCATTTCTGCACTGATGGATCTCGCTTGTGCCCGCGCGCTTGGATCTTTTGGCCACGCAATGGTGTGAGGGTAACGTTCTGCCAAATACTCCAGTATCGCCAAAGAATCCCACACTTCAATAGTGTCGTCCAATAGCGTCGGCACCTTTCCAGCGGAAAATCGCTTCGACAAAACCTGCGACAATTCCTCGCTTGACAGACCGTAACGGCTCACCTGCACAGGCAACTGATGTTTGTGCACAAACAACCAAGGGCGCATTGACCAGGTTGAATAATTAAAGTCTCCAATAATCAGTTCCATTTTTCTTTATTGATGAACATCAGAATTTTTCGCTGAGCGAACTGGCTTTTTCGGTTCGGGTTGCTCCACCATCGCATAAATATCAATTTCGACAGCCATGGAATCATATGCCAAAGCTGGCAGTGGAACACCTGTCGACGCCGGTCCCGGATTGCTAAAGTAAGATGAGCGAGTCGGCAAATTGTCATTTAGATCATCGGCACCGCAATTGCCCTGATACAGTGCCAGTACCTTGCACACGTCATCATAATCAACACCAAAATCGTTCAGAATCGTTCCTATATGCTGCATCGCCAGATGTGTTTGAGCATTCAAGTTATCTGGATGGACGGTTTGCCCTTTTTTATCCAGCGATACTTGTCCGCCTAAATAAATCATTTCTTCACATTTCAAACCGTGTTTGTAAGGCAGGTGAATATGCCAATCCCACAAACTGTCTGGCCAGCTGTACAATTTTTCCAACCGGGAACCGTCCTCACCGCGCATCGCAATAGCCGAAATTTTTATCAGAACATCGGCATCGGCATGTCGAGGAATTGGCACACCAGTTGCCGCAGGGCCTGGCTCGGTAAAATTCTCAGCGAATTGTACTGCGGCCGCTTCAAAATCACCCACACCCGAAGTTCCGGCATACCATCGATTGATTTTGACGACATCATCGAAATCTGAATCAAGCTGGTCCAATACGCGCTCGATTCGTTTTGCAACCGCTTGGGTTTGACGAACAATGTCGCCTTTACAAATGAAACCTGTCGTATCGTCAAGCGGATACTGACCTGAGACGAATATCATTTTGCCGCAGCGAAGTCCTTCAACAAATGGCGGCGGAAGCATCGATAAATTTTCTGCTGATGAGTAAGTTCGCTCAATTGTATTGCCGTTTTCACTACGCATCGCAATTCCTTCTATCTCTACCACCATGCCGTCATAAGCAAGATAAGGTACAGGTACAGCATTGACCGTCGTTCGACAATCAACTGGAAGACAATCGGCGACGCTGTGCAAGAAATCTTTCTCATTTATGGACCCATCGTTAACATAAAAGCAAAGCAACGACACGAGATCTGAAATTTCACAATCCAGATCGTTGATCACTGCACCAAGATAGGCTATCGCGCTTTTTGTTTGGACTGCCAGATTATGTGGGTTTTGCACCTGTCCATTTGCATTCAGATCGACCTGTCCGCCAATCCACAGCATCTGTCCACAGCGTACCCCGTGTTTGTGATGAATACGAATGGGCCAATTCCAATGGTTTTCAGGCCAGCTGTATTTTCTTATCATTTGTCCATTCAACTGATTCGGTATTCAAAATATGGTTCTTGCCCAAATAGTGTGGGCAGGCTCAATTTCTCAATTCTTGTGGACAAAGGTTAATCCACCTAGATGGCAGTAAACCGCTCAAAATGAACCCTGAAACTTCAGTTGTAATGCTACAGCGCTTGTGAGTTGAATGTTTCCGCGATGTGAAAGATATGCGCTTTGGTGACTTTCGCGCCAGACATAGGGCTGGCAAAGTCACTGAACTGAATTTGGCAAGTCTACCGGCAATGATCGCAGGTAGTCACTTAAGGAGGTAATTGGGAACTGGTAGTGACTTGCAAGATCCGCTACAGGAGCCAGCAAACCAGCGTGCAGGGCGTTGGTTAGAAAATTGTCGAAAGACTCCTCTGTTTCCTCCAGATCAGACCGTGCAAGGCGCCTGAGGTCTTTACGGGATAAAATACCATTCGGCTTGTGAGCGGCTGCTACAGCGATCTGTTTATACAAATCAACGTCTTGAGAACCAGCTTTAACTCGTCCCGCATAGTAGTTGTTTTTCCGTTCAACACCTTTTTCCAGCGCCTGTTCAAGTAAATGACTTTCCATTCGGCCTTCGTTAGCGCGTATCACCCGACCTGCAGCTACCCCTATCCGATTGATGTGTTGTGGCCACCCTTGGGACAGGTCCGCGAAGGCATCTGCCCAGAAAAGCTTTTCTTCCTCAGATCCGGTATAGTAAACATCAAACATGCGTCGAAAGGAACCGGTTGCATCTGCCGTTTCAAGAGGCTCCAGATTCACAACTCTTTCATCGGCATATCTCGATAAACCACACTGGCGCAATACCTGCTCAGTGTCGCTCAGACCAAAGAATGCTGCAACCAGAGGAATTCCCTGTGGGTCCCGATGAAGACAGTCCAGTACATCTTCGGTCGCGTCTCCAGTCGGCGTGTTCTGGGCTTCATCGACAAATACCACAATATGAAACTTCTCAAGCAGTGGTGCACAGTCAATAAACACCGTCTGTGCTAAAAGTCTCGAATCGAATGTATCTGCCGCCTGCGGCTTGCCGCCCACCGAAAAACCTGCTGCTCCAACTCCCCGCTGCGATAGTTCCTGATAAAGTTTTCGACCTAGTTTCTGATACTCTTGCAGCTTTGCTGCGATTGTGCTCGGTGCTGTCTTTGAAAGTCGATCGCTTTCTTTATTCGCTGCATCAATCAAGTCCATCACGACATCGGCAGGTGACACCAGGGTGTCTGGTTTGATAGATACAGCAACCCAAGGATCATCCGGTGTCGAATGACATCTGACAGCTTCCACACACTCAAGCATCAGTGCAGACTTGCCGGCACCCGGCGCACCCTGGAATATCATTGTGCCACCACCTATTTGACCTGCATGGAGGCTTTCTACCGCATCGCGAAAGATATCGTACTCAGCATCTCGGCCATAAAAAAACGCCTCGCGACCGACTTCGGCGCGATCGGTTCGCTTCAGCCACACTTCCTCTGGCAGAGGTTTTACTGGCAATGGCTTGGGAAAAGGTCTTTGATGCATGCGAACAGTCTACCTTGAAGTTTCTGAGACAAATTTTACCACGGGTGCAAAACGAAACGTGCAATGTGAAGGATATAGGCAGTACGGATTCTTGTTCAAGATCGCGTGATGACATAAGTTAATATGCGTCCAAAGCTGAAACTTTTGTCAACGATTCATTTGTTGATCAGCCAACTTCAAGTTGAACTTATACAGTGAATAATAATTTCACCTGATTTTGTCACTATTGCGGTTAGACGCGACGAAGAAGCGAAAACCCTTGCCGTCAATGGACCTAAGAAAGACGATCTGCTCGGATATGCAACAAATCGACATCATCAGTTTTTTCGAATGCATGCAATGTGCAACTGACGTCTTGGACTAATTTCAATACAATTACGTCAAAACCGTTGACAAACGTAGAAGGTTCACTGTGAAAAAAATTATCTATTCGCTGATATTGCTGATCGTCGGATTCGGATTCGGCTTTGCTGCAGGGGTGTACACGCTTCCAATTATTATCGAGCTGAAGTCCGACAAACCGCAATTGGCAAACCTTACGCCGGCGGCAGAAACAGATCCAATTGGTCAGTTTGATCGGGACAGTCCAGGTTCAGACGCGTTGCACTGGGGACAGGGAACTGTGCGAATATCAAACGCCAAGCTCATATTTGAGCAAAATGTCGAATTCGCGCCCGGGCCTGACTATCGAATCTATATGTCCCGGAAATTCGCAGATACCAAAGACGATTTTGCAAAAATCAAGGCAAACGCTATCGAAATTGCAAAGCTCAAGACCTTTTCAGGACCCCTTGAATTCGATTTGCCAGAAAATTTCAACGTAAACGAATACGACAATGTAGTTGTCTGGTGCGAGACGTTTTCAATGTATATAGCGAGTGCTCGGTTGGAATAACCATCAAATATTACCATTGGGCAAATTGGCTTGCTGATGCAAAATCGAAGCTGAGATTCTGCATTAATGGCACTTGGCTTTTGACAATGGTGTAAGCAGATGCTACGCAACCTATGCTGAAACCACATAGACTGACACTTACCTGAGCAGTCCTTTTTTATTGATGTTTTTGTTAAACAGGTGACCGCCCTTCGGCAAACAAAAACCCCAATAATTACCGAATTCTCACTACCGATTTCCGCCTATGACTATGCGTTCCGCCTATGACTATGCGTCAAGCAGGGGAATTCAACGATTCATCGACCAGTTTTTCGTATCCACGCAAAATTTGCTGTGTTTCACTTTCAGCTTCAACCAATTCCTCAATGGTTCTGTGACAACTGATTTGATGTCCATCTTCAAGGTCCCTGACAGGTGGAGGCTGCTGCTCGCAAGTGCCTTCAATCCCCATCGGACAGCGATTGTAGAACGGACAGCCAACCGAAGTGATCTCAACACCTTTGGCGATACCAACTGCCATTTCCCGCTTCTGCATGGTGTCTTCCAGCCAGCCAATACGCAATTCCGGAACAGAACTGATGAGCAGCCTTGTGTATGGATGAAACGGTGGTTCAAGTACCTCATCAGTTGGACCTTGCTCAACTACGCGACCCGCATATAGAACGACGATCTCATCTGCAAATGACGATACCGTGGACAAATCATGACTGATAAACACAAACGAAACGCCTGTTTTGTCACGCAATGCGGTCAACAGCTTGATCACATTTGCACCAACAATACTGTCGAGCGCAGATGTCACCTCGTCACAAAGCATAACTTCGGGATTAGCCGCCAAAGATCGCGCCATGTTGATACGCTGTTTCTGACCGCCTGACAACTCCGCCGGATAACGACTGGCAAACTCCGCCGGAAGTTCTACCATCTGCAGAATATCCGCTACTTTCGCGTGTTTTTGCTTGCCTTTTAAACCATGATAAAACTCGAGCGGACGACCCAGAATCTGGCCAATGGTTTGCTTCGGATTCAAAGCCGTATCAGCCATCTGGAAAACAAACTGAATTTTCTGCAATTCATCGAGCTTGCGATTACGCAGATCTCCTTTCAGTTCATGATCTTCCAACTTTACCGTACCTCTGGCTTGCGGCAATATTCCTGCAATCACTCGTGCCAGTGTTGACTTGCCACATCCGGATTCGCCTATCACTCCAACAACATGGGCATTCGACACCTCTACTGACACGTCACGCAATATGGTAATTGCCGGCTCACCGTTGACTATGCCGCCGTACCCGGCAGTCATGTCTTCAACAGCAACCGCGGGAACATCCCGGTCGTGTTCGTCACCGACACTCGTACCTTGGCCAGCAGCCGGTTTGGGCCGAACCGCTTCCATCAAGCGCCGGGTATAGGCGTGTGAGGCATTGTTGATAATCTCATCAGCACTGCCCTGCTCCATAATTTCACCGCTATACAGCACAACAATGTGATCTGCAATCTGCGCGACTACCGCCAAATCATGGGTTACATAAATAGCCGCTGAGTTCTCCTCCCGAATAACCTTTTTGAATGCCTTAAGCACCTCAATCTGGGTTGTCACATCCAACGCAGTAGTCGGCTCGTCAAGCACCATCAGGTCGGGTTTGCCACAAAGTGCCATAGCAGCCATAAGACGCTGCAACTGACCACCGGAAACCTGATGGGGATATCGAAAGCCAATTCGATCCGGGTCCGGCAACTCCAAAGC
Organism: Arenicellales bacterium; assembly: GCA_965214785.1. Lineage (GTDB taxonomy): Bacteria > Pseudomonadota > Gammaproteobacteria > Arenicellales > JAJDZL01 > JAJDZL01. The sequence goes on from OZ243975.1 coordinate 1,586,078, forward strand.
ATGGTAAAGTTCCACCGCTCGGGCGTTGGCTTCTTCCTGATCAAGGATTCCGTGTAGAACCGCAGATTCGGTAACCTGTTCGTTGATGGTAATCGCGGGGTTAAATGTTGCCGCCGCACTTTGTGCAAGATAAGCAACATTCGCACCGCGAATTTGTCTTTGACGCAGCGGAGGAGCAGTTAAGACATCCTCACCATGTAGCAGCACCTCACCTCCGGTGAACTCCAACCCCGGTTTTGTGTAGGAAAGCGAAGCCAGTGAGATTGTAGTCTTGCCCGATCCGGATTCACCAATCAGAGCGACCACCTGGCCTTTGTAAATATCGAACGTTACGCCCTTGACGATTTGAATTTCTTGTTTTTCATCGTTATAGGCACTGATTCGCAGGTCTTTGACCTCAAGTAATTTTTCCATTTTTTGATCTTCCATGGGTCTACACCATTTTCTTCGCCAGACTGCCGCCCGACTTGGCCGAAATATCATCCACAATCAAATTGATTGCGATGGTGAAACTCGCAATCGCGAAAGCAGGCCATACTGCTGCCCACGAGTTGTAAGTCAGCCCGGCAAGGTTCTCTCGTACCATGCTCCCCCAGTCAGCCGCCGGCGGCTGCACTCCAAGTCCAAGAAAACTCAGGCTGGAAATAAACAACACCACAAATACCAGACGCAAACCAAAGTCTGTCGCTAAAGGCATCGCCGCATTGGGTAACACTTCTGATTTGATGATCCACCACAATCCTTCACCGCGCACCCGGGCAGCTTCCACATAGTCTTGCACCATAATGTCCAAGCCTAGCGCGCGGGCTATGCGGTACACGCTTGAAGCATAAATAATGCCAGCGATAATGACCAAAATGGGTATCGATGCCCCGAATGCAGCAATCGCTATCAATCCCAACATGATTGATGGCAAAGCCAATATCGCATCAATAACCCTGGAGATACTCATGTCTATCCAGCCACCTTTTACAGCAGCCGCAATACCAAGGGTAATGCCGATCGCATAAGCTAGAAAAGTGGATGCCAATGAAATGCCAATGGTCATTCGAGCACCCCAAATTATCCTGGAAAACGTATCTCGACCCAAATAGTCGGTTCCGAGTACAAAACTTCCATATTCATTACTGTGAGCATCGAGAAAACTGTCGTCGCCGTCCATGTCCATTTCATGAAATGGTGCGATAAACGGACCGATGGCTGCAATTACCAGCCAGAACACCACGATCGCGGTAGCGATTTTCCCAACCCACGAAAGTTTAAGTTTCCGCTTCGGCGGAGCATCCGGCAGCTCATCAAACTTGTCAAGTTGAGCAACGACATCTTGACCTTTTATTTCGGTTTGTTCTTCGTATTTTTCGTTCATTGTCGTTTCTCCTTATTTCGGATGCCGCAGGCGCGGATTCGATACGATCGATCCGATGTCCGCAATCAATATCAAAATGACATAGGTTCCGCAAAATATCATCGCACATGCCTGTACCAAGGGTAAATCACGGGTTTGAACTCCATCGATCATCAATTTTGCGAGTCCTGGATATGCAAAAATCGTCTCTACAATCACAACACCGCTAACAAGATAAGCCAGATTCAACGCGATGACGTTAATGATCGGACCGATTGCATTTAAAAAAGCATGTCGAATAATGATTCTTTGCCTCGGCACACCCTTGAGAATTGCCATTTCGATATACGGGGAATTCATCACATTTAGAATCCCCGCACGCGTCATCCTAATCATCTGCGCGGATACCACAACAACCAAAGTGATGATTGGCATAGCCAGTCCGCTTAATAACTCAAGGAACGTCATGTCGTCCCGAAGAAGCGCAGTCGATGGCAGCAAGTGCAAATTCACGGCCAATATCAGGACCATCAGGGTTGCAATAAAAAATTCGGGTACCGAAATTGTCGCCAGCGTGCCAAAAGTGACGGCACGATCCAACCAGGTTCCAGGATGCATGGCAGCCCAAAGCCCGAGAAAGATGGAAATTGGAATAGAGACCGCGGCTACAAGTCCAGCCATCAGCATCGTGTTCCCAAACCGATTGCCAATGAGATCGGAAATCGCGGCGCCTCCGGCCTTTGATGTTCCAAGATCACCCGTCATCATATCACCGAGCCACAAAAAGTAGCGAACGTAGGCAGGCTCATCCAAGCCCAGTTGGGCGCGTAATGCAGCCAGTGTTTCCGGGGTTGCACTTTGACCGAGCACGATTTGTGCCACATCTCCCGGAAGAATACTGGTCATAACGAACACGATAATCGAGACCACAATCATTGTCGCGAAACCGATCCATATCCGCCGTAAAACCATGTTTAGCATCATTGTTGGTATTCCTCGCTATTTGGTTTTCGGTTAATTTTTTACAAGCAAAAAAAGGCCTGCATGGAATATTCCCAGTGCAGGCCTCACAATCAAAAATTGCTTTTTTGCATTACAACGAATTCAAGCTGCATTCGCCAGACTTTACCCAAGCCAGACGAATTCTGGCCATTCGTTGCCGCCAAACTGACCTGTCGGCACGTTTGGCACACCCATTACGTTGTCCGCAATAGCGTCATTGATATTCGAAAACGCAGGAATTACCATTCCACTGCCTTCATGAATCAATGTCTGCATTTCGCACATCATTTCGTGTCGCTTTGCCGGATCTGTTACTGACAGAACTTCCGTTATCAACTGCCCCATTCTCTCGTTGTTCCAGTAGGTGTCGTTCCAGGCAGCGCCAGGTCCGAACTGAATCGCCATTTGAGACTGTGCAGTCGGCCGCATATTCCAGGTCACCACGTTAATGGGTTCTTTCATCCAGACCGCACCCCAGTAACCATCAGTCGGCACTTTAGTGACTTTCAAGTCAAAACCAATCTTGGCACAGTTTGTCTGCATCAGCAATACGACTTCCTCAATACCTGATACCACTGGGGCAACAAATATCTCAGCGCCGCTGTAACCTGACTTGTCGAAGTAGTGCTTCGCCATGTCTGGATCAAACTGTCTTTGAGGCAGTTCGTGGCAGAAATCTGCTCCGTGTGCAGACGATACCGGCGTGTCGTTAGCGACGGTGCCCCTGCCTTTAAGGATGCGTTTCACGATGCGTTCACGGTCCTGAATGTATTGCATGCCTTTAACAAAATCGTCGTTGCTGCCAGGCTCTGAATTTTTCAGAACACAAATGCCCAACTGCAGCGCCGCTGGTGTGGAAAGCAAGGTTACTCCATCGGCCTCGTCAACCTGGCGAAATGCGTTTGGGTCAATTTGCGTAGCCATCTGAACATCGCCGGCAATCAACGCGTTAACACGTGCCACCGGGTCGGTGATTGCAGTGATTTCAATTGCGTCCAAATTCGGTCCGTCACGCCAGTAATTTTCGTTTCTTACGTGCACAGATTTCACGCCAGGTTCGAACGATTCCATAACGTAAGGACCAGTTCCAATTCCATCACCTGTTGTTCCATTTTTGACGATCTTCGCCTGAAATAGCCCGAGCAGGATTGGCAAGTCCGCATTCGGTGCGTGCAAAATACAATCGACTTCGTGTGAGTTGACTTTCTTCCACTCTTTGATGGACGCTAAAACAGACTTAATAACCGAAATTGAATCTTCACCCATATGCCGGTTCATACTGTAAATCACATCGTCTGCAGTAAACGGTGACCCATCGTGAAATACAACATCTTTGCGCAGTTTCATATTCCAGACTGACGCGTCAGCGTTCGGCTCATATGTTTCTGCCAACTCTCCTTCAAGAGCTAAGTTGTCTCGATGCTGAACCAAACCGTTGTATGTCGCCCGACCTCGGGTATAGTCAATGGTCGAGGTAAACGCGGGAGGGTCAAGTTGATCGTCTGGTCCGTGAAGGTTCGACGACATTCTCACTGACCCACCCTTTTTGGGGGTGGCAGCAAAGGCTTCTTTGCCCGTAAACAACAGATTTTGAGCTGCGGTTGCAGAAACACCGGTTACCGCCATCACTTTGAGTACATCACGGCGAGTGAAACCACCCTTTACGGCCTTTTCGACCAAACTCTTATCGTATTGCGATAAATCGTCAAACTTCACCTGTCCGGGTGTGAATCGGGGTGTAAACTTATCTTTCATAGTAACTAAATCTCCTTTCTTACTAATCATCGGTTATCAAAAAATCCGATGGAACTTATTATGAACTTTGCATGCCCTAACAATGCGATTCAGCATCAGTCAAACGCTCTATCAACCTTCCCCACAGGGTTTGCGCAATAGTGCTTGAATGCAGGCATAAATTCTATGTCTAACCGATTATCAACAATTAATTTGAATAATGCAAGGTTAATTTCTATACGATTTATACCTGTCATTGCTAAATATCCACTACCACCGCTGGCAAACTATCAGGTTGAGTCAATTGACTTTTCCTTCTGTTTTATTCATCAATTGACATCTGCACACAAAATCAAAACACTGTTTTAACGCATTCCAATATATGCTAAATTACATGCTTTTAACCCAAAACACACGCTGTGCAGCGTGCTATGCCTGACTAATTCCGATACAAAATCCATCATGACTCTAGCGCACGAATTTCTTTCCTTTGCCTTTCATAACAGGGCACTTAAATTCGGGCAGTTCGTGCTGAATTCCGGTCGAGTCAGTCCCTACTTTCTAAACACAGGTGCCTTTAGCGATGGCAGAAACTTATCGCAACTTACAAAGTTCTACGCTGAAACGATCGTGAACAATATCGACGGTGAATTCATGCTCTACGGTCCCGCATACAAAGGCATCCCGCTGGCGGCAGCGACGGCAACCTCACTTTACCGGGAACATCGCTTAAGCGTCCCATTCGCATTTAACCGCAAGGAGATGAAAGACCACGGCGACGGTGGCTGGACAGTCGGTGCGCCGCTGCAAGGAAATGTCGTGATCGTCGAAGACGTCATCACTTCAGGAAAGTCAATTCACTTCGCGGTCGAAACGATTCGGGCACATGGTGCAGTCCCGGTTGCAGTTGTGATCAGTATGGATCGCATGGAAAATGCCCCCGGTGAAAGCATTTGTGCGGTGGATCGAATTCGACTGGATTACGACATTGATGTCTTTTCGATTGCAACGGTATATGATTTAATTAAGTTCGTAAAAACTGCGCAAGACACACAACAGTTTTTAGACTCAATAAACGCCTACAAAGAACAATACGTCAATAAACCGACGTAATACTGGTTGATTTTTCTGACTATGGTTGTTTCAGCATCACACAAGAAACACGCTGTCATATTTGGCGGCTCGGGATTTGTCGGTCACAATCTTATCCCTCCACTTGTGCGCAACGGCTGGACGATCTCAGTGGTGACACGAAGACCGCATCGTCACAGAGATTTGCTGGTATTTCCGGGGTTGCAAATGATCGAATGTCGTGACTTTTCCCGACAGTCGATCGAAGCGTTTGTGCGCCGCGGTGATACAGTTGTCAACTTGGTTGGGATACTCAATGCATCAAGAGGCAACAGTTTTGATCGCCTTCATTCACAGCTTCCGGCCGACATCGCACATGCGTGTCTTATTAAAAATGCGAGAAGACTCGTGCATATCGGTTCTATCGGTGCAGATGTCAGCGCCCCTAGCCAATACCTGCGCTCCAAAGGCAGCGGCCAGCAAGCAGTAGTCGATGCTGCCAGTGAAGGACTTGACTGCATAGTCATTCGCCCTTCAATCATTTTTGGTGCTGATGACTCTTTCAGTCAGAAATTTGCGCAGTTGCTGAGAATCTCCAAATGGATTTTTCCGCTTGTATGCCCGGATGCAAAAATGCAGCCTGTCTTTATTGACGATGTCGTCGGTGGAATTATGCATGCAATGGCTGCGCAAACACTAAACGCTCAGGTCGTCGACATTGCCGGACCGCAAATACTCACACTTTATCAAGTCGTTGATATCATCAATTCACTGTGCGGAACTCGACTTCGGATAATCGGCTTGAATAATTCGCTGTCAATGGCTGTTGGCGCAATCGCCCAGTTCGCACCTGGCCAACCGATCAGTGCGGATAACATCCGCTCTTTGCAGATTCCCAATGTGCTGGAATCGGATTTCCCAGAACCTTTCGGAATGCAGACAAGAAGTTTTGAAGAAACCGCAAAATCCTGGCTGGCACGGCAACAAGACCCATTCAACGCCTTGCGAACACACGCCGGTCGCTAGTCTTCTCCAAGCCGTGACTGTCTTATGAAAACGGCTGGTTCGATTCAATCGATAAATGACCTTGAATGCTACCTCGTTGGAGGGGCTGTGCGAGATCAACTGCTCGGAATCCAGACCTACGACAGGGACTGGGTGGTCATAGGCGCAAATCCGCAAATTATGAAATCACTGAATTTCAAACCCATCGGCAAGGATTTTCCGGTTTACTTGCACCCGCAAACAGGTGAAGAATATGCACTTGCGCGAAAAGAAACAAAGTCCGGTCGAGGATATAAAGGATTTTCGGTTGATACATCGCCAGACGTGTCACTTGTCGATGATCTGTATCGCCGCGATCTGACCATTAATGCGATGGCGATGGATGGCGATGGGGTTTTAATCGATCCATTCGGCGGCAAACAAGATCTTGAAAACAAGCGCCTGCGGCATGTGTCTGAGCATTTTGCAGAGGACCCATTGCGGGTATTGCGGGTTGCGCGCTTCGCTGGCAGGTTCGCTAATCGCGGATTTGTTGTCGACAAATCAACCATGGAGCTGATGAAGCAGATGTCGGGGACGGGTGAACTCAGTGATCTGGTAGCTGAAAGAGTCTGGCAGGAAGTCTACCGCGCCTTGCGACAAGATCTGCCTTCTGTGTTCTTTTTCACGCTGCGCGACGCGAACGCACTGGAATCTGTCTTGCCGCAAGTCGATCAGTTGCTCACCGAGCAGCGAACAAATCGCAACAGTGAACCGATGCGATGGCTCGATGCAGTGGCGAATCTAACAGACAATGTTGTCTACCGGTATTGCGTAATTGCTCACTCGACGGGCCAATTGGCAAAACACCGCCTTTATAATTCAGACCCGTCAGCGAACCACGAAAGACTTGAGTCGGAAGCGATAAATACAGTTGAAAAGATGTGCGGTCAGTTGCGCGTGCCAGGCAAGTTCCACAACCTGTCGGTGAAAATCACCCGTTTTCTCGACACCTTCAATCAATTGCACTGCACGCAGCCATCGGCAATTGTCGAGATGATGCTTGCGATTAACGCTTTGAGAGATCCGAAGCAGTTTCAAAACTTCTGTGACGCCTGTGACGTTCTCCTGCAGGCGAAGTCCGACATACAAGACGATGTCAGAAAATCAGTCAAGCTATTCGAACAATGCCGCGTTGCGATGCTGCAGGTCAACGAAGCTCAATTGGCTGAAAAATATAGCGGTGCGCAGTTGCAGGCGCGTATTTATGATTCTCGCGTCGCTGCAGTGCGCTCGGTATTGTGACTGCCCGTCAACGACATATCCATGGCATCACCTTAAGTGCAGCTGAATCTATTCAAACAATCAACCGATTCCGACCGTTCGCCTGAACGATTGTTGTCAGACCTTGCAGACGGCAATGATTTGCGTCAGGCAAGTCGCATCGAAGCGACAGAAGGCGTAAATTATTACATCAACGAGTTTTGGACTGCAAAGCAGCGCCAAGCCAACCGAATTCACGAAATCAGCTATCGGGCCTGTTTCAAACCACAGCTTCCCGGTTTTTTTATTCAGAGGCTTTCCCGCCCGGGTGACATTGTTTATGACCCGTTCATGGGGCGCGGAACAACCCCAATTGAAGCGGCGCTTCGAGACAGAATTCCATATGGAAACGATACCAATCCGCTGAGCAAGGCACTCGTCGAGCCGCGTATCAATCCGCCGACTTTGTTTCAGATTTCGCAGCGGCTAAACGAAATTCCATGGAACCGTTTTGGACAGATCAAAAATGAAGACCTGCTTGTCTTTTACCACCCGCAGACGCTGGCAAAACTCGAAGGGCTTCGAAACTGGCTGTTACAGCGCCGCGAGTCAAATGATCTGGACATGGTTGACAAGTGGATCGCGATGGTGGCAATCAATCGGCTGACTGGACATTCTCCGGGATTCTTTTCCGTCTACACCCTCCCCCCAAATCAGGCGGCAACAGTGAATCATCAAATCCGGATCAACGAAAAAAGGAAACAATCACCACCGCTTCGGGATTTGGTAGCGATCATCGAGAAAAAATCCAGACAATTGCTGTCTTCGGACCATCAGCCTGCAGCAAAGCAATCGCTGCTGCTGACAGAACAGTCCTGTCACACTGAGCAAATCGCCGAGCGCAGTGTCACATTGACCGTCACGTCACCGCCATTTCTCAATATCGTGAACTACGAGGCGGACAACTGGCTTCGGTGCTGGTTCTTGGGGGTCGATCCAAAATCGGTGCACATTGCGCGAATTGGCAACATCAGCAAATGGGAGGCGTTCATCACCAAAACTCTGACAGAACTGGCAAGAATAACACGCAGTGGAGGCTGCATTGCTTTCGAAGTTGGCGAAGTTCGAGGCGGGTCGGTCCAACTCGAACAAAATGTAATCTCAGCGGCTACCGGTTTACCTCTGGAACCCATGGCGGTTTTGATCAACCAGCAGGAATTTACAAAGACAGCGAACATTTGGGGGGTGTCGAACAACAAACGCGGTACAAACACCAATCGTGTTGTGCTTTTCAAAAGACAGTAAAAAAAACCTGCGCAACGATGTCCACTCACCACATAAATGCCAGCAAAGCAGCACCCAACATTATTCGATAGACCACAAACGGCAACATGCCGATTTGTTCAATGAACTTCAAGAAATAATGGATGCTTAGATATGCCACAATCGCCGAAACAAGCACGGCAAATGCGAATGTAAACCACTGCGTGTGCGCGCCGGCGGCAAGCAGTTGGATCATTTGCCATACACCAGCCATTGCGATAACCGGAATTGCCAGCAGGAAAGCAAATCTTGCGGCTCCAGCGCGACTCAATCCTAATATTAAAGCGACAGTTATTGCGATCCCTGACCGCGATACACCGGGTACAATCGCAATTGCCTGTCCAAGTCCTATCAATACCGCGCTCTTTAAGTCCAAGTGTTCGATTTCTCGTTCCCCTCGTCGATAGTGGTCACTCCACCAAAGCAGTAAGGCAAATATCACTGTGGCAAATCCAATCACAACGTGACTTCTTAATTGATTTTCGACTAGCTCATGAAACAACGCCCCGGTGATTGCAACTGGAATGCTCGCAACGATAATAAACCAGCCAAGGCGAGACTGAGCCGAACTGCCGGCGCCGGTCATCGATCGAATCCAGTCAACACAAATCTCGACAATATCTGTACGGAAATACCAAATCGATGCAATCAGGGTGCCTACATGGACAGCAATATCAAATGCCAGTCCCTGATCGTTCCAGCCAAACACTACAGGAACAACTATCAGATGCGAAGAGCTGGAAATCGGCAGAAACTCGGTCGCTCCCTGGATAAACGCCAAGATGCCTGATTGAACAAAATCGCCCATCACGTTGCGATTGAACCTAGAGTGTGACTTCGATCCGCGGTTTCGAAACCGAAAATCGTCGAATCGTAATTTTTGGTCAGTTCGATCACTTTAAACAACTCGCCCATTTGCGCAGGTGAAGTCAACATATCGACTTCGTATAAATACCTGGCTTTTGCAGCATCGTTGTCAAATTCCTGCGGCTCGAGCAAGATTCCTGAGTCAAAGACGAATGCGCCAAGACTGGCATAGCCATTGAGCTGCATTCCACAGTCTTTTGCAATTGAGGCAATTGTTGAAAAATTAACATGTGCTGTAATGTCCTGACATCCGATGTATGCAAGTGGATTATCGGTCAACTGATGGCGTCGGTGACACGTCAATGTTCCACCAAAGCGGTCGTGATGGTAGTATTCGCTTTGCGGAAAACCGTAGTCAACAATAATGAGTGAACCGTCAGTTATGCACCCGGCGAGCGTTCTCATCCACGCTTGCGTGCGACAGTGCAGTTCCGAACTATATGGAAATTCAACATTTGACAGATCGAGCTCAGCAAACGAAGAGGCAAAATCCGGCGTCGTTTGTTCTCGAAAATCGGTCGACAATCCATTGTCCGTTTCAATGACATAGCCTTGCAAAACACGGTTTTTTTCTGCTATGAACAATTCCACAGGCATCGCATCAACAACTTCATTTGCAATAACCATTGCACGCATTCCCGATGACGGCAAACGTTGATGCCAACGGACCTTGTTTGCCAGTTTCGCAGGTAAAGCCGCAATCGTCTGGTGCTGTGCGCTTTTTAGCATCGGACTTATTTCCACTATGCCATAGGCATCGATTTGGCAGCCGATCTGATCGAGTTTATTGAGAATCTGAAATGCAAGAGTTCCGTCGCCTGCGCCGAACTCGTAGATCTGTCTCGGACCGTCATATACTGAAAAGCACTGAAATATCTTTTTCGCAATGCAATCGCCGAATATCGATCCAATAAGAGGAGCCGTAATATAGTCTCCTTTCTCACCGATGGTATGCGGGGCAGCGCAGTAGTAGCCGTAGTTTGGCTGATATAATGCCAACTCCATAAAATCCCCAAATGGCAATGCGCTGGCAGGCATTGCTCTGATTCGTTTTATGATGATCTCAGTGAGTTTTTCGCTGCGTATCAGTTCTTCTTCATTGAGGTCAAGAATAGGCATGAACGATAAGTTTTTAACGATTGCAATTGAAACGCAGATATGCTGAAATCCGCGAGGAAATTATAAGCCCCTTGATTTTCACCACTGCCAGGCAAATGAGGTGTATAAGTTTTCGGTTGTCGCTGGAATTTGATCAGGGTAATCATAACCGACATCGCAGACATCACTACTACGCTTTACGATGACCGTGAAATTTGCACATGTAAGGGATTGAGTTTCCAAACTTTCTGTGGTTCAAAAAAATATAGACCTGTCTCGGTGCCTATCCATTGACTTGGAGGTGAACAAGGAAGACAGCCGCATTCAGGCTGTCGGTGCGTATCGCCTGGATACTGCAGAGAGTTTTAGCTATTCAGGGCGCCGATTGAATGACGCTCTATTGAAGCTCGATGCAGTGGCAGATGGTGCCGACTTCGTACTTGGACACAATATCAGGCACTTCGATATTCCTCATCTAAAAGCTGTCAAAGCGGATTTGCAGCTTTTAAATTTCCCAATTGTAGATACGCTTTACTTAAGTCCGCTCGCATTTCCCCGCAATCCATATCATCACCTCGTGAAGCACTACCAAGACGGTGCGCTCGTCAGCACACAGCGCAATGACCCGCAGGCCGATGCCCGTCTCGCACTGAGTCTGTTTGCTGAGGAAACCAAAGCATTGTCCGGTGTATCTGAGAAGTACATTACTGCCTGGCACTGGCTGACGACACCTGATTATGATCGTGAAGATCGCGCTTTGGATGCGCTTTTTACAAAGCTGCGTAAATCTTCCCGTCCCCAAGCTGAAAAAGCCGTAGCCACCATAGAATTGCTGTTTCAAGACACTGTATGCGCAACTGAACGCCGTCGAATAATTGACTTTATTCGCAAGGAATCCGGTTCAGTTCAAAAATTTCGCTGGCCATTGGCATTCGTCCTGGCGTGGCTTTCAGTTGCCGGAGGAAACTCGATCATGCCGCCGTGGGTGCGCCACCAGTTCCCTGATACCCGAAGGATGCTGCGACGGCTTCGGGATATCGCATGCACAGACTCACAGTGTGATTGGTGTAATGAGCATCACAACGCAAAGCGACAGTTAAAACGTTGGTTTCAATTCGATAATTTCAGACCGCGGCCTGTTAACGACAATGGACGGTCGATGCAGCAATGCATCGTCGAAGAGTCATTGGCGCACAATCATGTGCTCGGTATTATGCCGACCGGCACAGGCAAGTCGGTTTGCTACCAGGTTCCCGCTTTGGCTCGTTATTACAACACCGGCGCTTTGACAATCGTGATTTCTCCGCTGGTCGCATTGATGGCCGACCAGGTTGACAGCTTAGCTAAGCAAGGCATAGACTGCTGTTTTACGATCAACAGTCTGCTTTCGATGCCTGAACGCGCAGATGCACTTGACAAGGTACGATTGGGCGATGCAGGGATATTGCTTATTTCGCCAGAACAGCTTCGTTCCAGGTCATTTCGAAGCGTAGTCAAACAGCGAGAAATCGGGATGTGGGTGCTGGATGAAGCACACTGTCTTTCGCGCTGGGGACATGACTTTCGCCCTGACTACAGATATGTGGGGCGCTTCATTAAAGAAAGCTGCGGTGACCAGCCGGTTCCACCAATCCTTTGTCTAACCGCGACTGCAAAACCCGATGTTGTCGAGGACATCATCGGTTATTTTTCAAACAAGATAGGCATAGACTTAAAAGTTTTTAATGGTGGTGCAGAGCGCACAAATCTCGAATTTGAGATTATCCCCACCACTGCCGACAAGAAAAGTTCTGATGTGCTTTTGGTGCTGCAAAGTCATCTTCCGCAACACCAGCCAGGTGGTGCCATTGTGTACTGTGCAACACGCAAGCAGACCGAAGAGATTGCAGAATATCTAAGCGCACGCGAAGTTGCGGCCAATCATTTTCATGCCGGTTTGTCTCCAGAGCAAAAAAAATATGTGCAGCGTGAATTCATCAGCGGCGAAATACGCGTAATCACAGCAACCAATGCATTTGGCATGGGCATAGATAAACCGGATGTCCGTCTGATCGTTCATGCCGACATTCCCGGATCACTTGAAAACTATCTTCAAGAAGCGGGACGGGCAGGACGCGACAATGAATCAGCGAGGTGCGTATTGCTATATGAAGGCGATGACATTGAACACCAGTTCGCAATGTCAGCGCGATCGCGCCTTAGCCAAATGGAAATAAACGGCATATTGAGAGCCTTGCGCAAACTGAAAAGTCGAAACCGCTTCAAAGAAGATGTGATCGCTACTTCCGGTGAAATTCTTCTTGAAGATGACAACGAGGAGTTCCGCCGTGATTCGACAACTGATGATACCCGCGTGCGTACCGCAGTTTCCTGGCTAGAGGAGGCACAGCTATTGACGCGGGAGGAAAATATTGTCCAGATTTTCCCTTCATCTTTGCAGATTGACACCATCGAAAAAGCGGTCAAACGCCTCGAGCGCGCCAATATCTACCAACCGAGGCGAAGTCAGTTGCAACGTATCGTTGAGATTTTGCTTGCAGCAGATGCTGACGAAGGCGTCAGTACAGATGAACTGATGAACGCTACCAAACTGAATATTTCGGAATTGCGCAAAGCGCTCGCTGACTTGGAACAACTGGGCATCGCAAGCAATGACATGGCCATTACAGCGTATGTGCATGTGAAAGTGAAACGTCCTTCAAAGGACCGTTTGAAAGAGGCCAGTGCGTTGGAGAAAGCACTGATTGACCTTTTGCGGGAATCTGCGTCGGATGTCAGTGTGAATGAATCGTGGCCGCTGCACTTTCGTGTCGCTTCCCAGAAGCTTCGAGACCTAAAAGATGAAGATTTACCAAATCCGCTCCCGGAAAGGCTGCAAAACCTGGTGCGCAGCATCTCGCACGATGGCCGAGGCGAACAAGACGGTGGCAAAGGCAGTCTTTCTGTACGAAGACTGGACTCAGAGACAGCTATTGTCATATTACTGCGTGATTGGAAGGATCTTGAAGAAACTGCAAGAATCAGACGCGAAGCGGCCAGCTGTCTGCTGGAACATTTTATTGAACGCCTGCCGCCCCAAAGCAAAGGCCTTGATCAGTTGGCAGAAACGACTTTTGGTGAATTGCTAGGTGCGCTCAAGTCAGACATCGCGCTTCGAAGTTCAGTAACAAATCACCAAAAACTTCTCGACCGTGCACTTTTGTGGTTGCATGAACAGGAAATCATCAGACTGCACAAGGGATTGACGGTGCTGCGTCCAGCCATGCTGATTCGGGTGGCAGACAAAAGCAGCAACAAGTTTTCCAAGGACGACTTTGAGCCGCTCGCGCTACATTACCAAGGACAAGTGCTGCAGGTCCACGTCATGAAAGAATTCGCCGAACGCGGTCTTGCTTCGGTTAGCGAGGCGCTGCGAATGGCGATGGATTATTTTTCTCTAAGAGAAAAGCAGTTTCTTGATCGATGGCTTCCTGACCGTGAACTGACTCGAGAGACTACGCCTGAGTCATGGCAAAGGATTGTCGAAAACTTAAACAACAAAATTCAGCAAAAAATCGTGACAGACAACCGCGTGCAAACGAACGTGCTGGTATTGGCCGGGCCGGGTTCTGGCAAGACACGCGTTCTGGTGCATCGCATCGCCTATTTGGTTCGAGCAAAACGTGAAGATCCGCGAAGCATCATAGCACTGGTTTATAACCGCCACGCCGCGGTTGAAATTCGCCGCAGGCTGGCTGATTTGATCGGCAGCGATTCGCGCACAGTCACGGTACTGACCTGTCATGCACTGGCGATGCGTCTGGTCGGAATAACATTCTCAGGCATGAGCGAGCAGCCTGATCAGAGCATGTTTCAAAATGTGCTGATTGAGGCTGCAAAACTGCTTGATGGCGCAGACTCCCAGGATGAGACACAAGGAGATGAGCAGCGGGAACGATTGCTAAGAGGGTTTCGCTGGATGCTTGTTGATGAATATCAGGATATTGGAGCCGAAGAATACAGATTGATATCTGCTCTTGCCGGTCGAACGCGTTCAGATAACTCAAACAAACTCACTGTTTTTGCGGTCGGTGATGATGATCAGAATATCTATTCGTTCAAAGGAGCGTCAGTAGAATTTATTCGTCATTTCGAGTCTGATTACAAATCAAAACCGACTTATCTAACATCAAATTACCGATCTACCCGCCATATCATTTATGCATCCAACGCTGTGATTTCACCAGCGGGCAACCGAATGAAAACCGATCATCCGATCAAAATCAATCAACAGCGCCGCAAGCATCCAGTTGGAGGGCAGTGGGAGACAGTAGACCCTGTTGGGCGCGGACGCGTACAGATTCTCTTAGTTGGCGCCCCAATTGCGAATCAGACTCACGCGGTTGTTGCCGAACTCAAGCGACTGAGCAAATGTTCCGATGATTGGAATTGGGCGAAATGTGCAGTCATAGCGCGAGAGTGGAAGTACCTCCAGCCAATATTCGGATTGTGTGAGAAACACGGTATTGCGGTGCAAATGGGTGACGAAGAAGTTCCGAATTTCTGGCGCCTGAGAGAAACTCAGAATTTCGTCGACTGGCTAAAAAAGTCCCAAAACAAAGACATAGAAATTACTGAGTTGTTTAAATGGTGCAAACGCCGTGTAACGAACCGTTGGATTGACGCGATTGTCGAAGCGATTGACAACTATGAACTCGAAACCGGATTGGCCAAAGCGCCGGTAGACCACTTCATAGAATGGCTGGCTGAGTGGAGCCGAGAGTATCGAAGACGGCAGCAGGGTTTGCTGCTGGTGTCGGCGCACCGGGCGAAGGGTTTGGAATTCGACCACGTAGCTGTATTGGACGGCGGATGGAATCGGATAGAATCCGATGAGGACGCTGATGCTTCTCGGCGTCAGTTTTATGTTGCGATGACGCGCGCGACAAAGACATTGACGCTTGTTCAGTCCGATCAGTATCACCCATTTGTGAACGATCTCAAGGACACCGCTTCGGTGCTTTTTAGAGAAATAACCGCAGACTTTGCAGATTCAAGTATCCCTGAGACAAGAACCATGGTGTTAGGTCTCGACGAAGTCGACATCGGATATGCCGGGCGCCTCTACCCCAAGAACCGCATCCACAGAGCTATCGCGCAATTGTCAGCCGGTGACCCATTGAATGTCGCAGTCCGTAATAATGGACGATTCGATTTGCAAGATGGAAATGGACAGACAGTGGTTAGACTTGCGAACAAATTTATTCCCCCAAAAGGCATGCGGTGCTTGCGTGCACACGTATTCGCTGTCGTCAGGTGGAATAAGGAGATTTCAGATGTGAAGTTTCAGGAAACAGCACAATGTGATAGTTGGGAAGTGATTATTCCGCAGTTAGTTTTTGAAAATGTAAAGTCATCGTAAAATGTAAATAGCAGTGAATCAAACAATGTGTGTTTCCGACGTTGCAGGCCGCTTGTGTCGCAGCACTTATAATGACCGGCAACTATTACCCATGGGGATTGGTTTTGAGAATCGCTCAGTGGTTTCGATGCGATGAAACCGAATAGAACAGCTTTGATTACTGGCTGCAGCAAGCGCATTGGGGCTGCAATCGCAAAGCGTCTGCATGATACTCACTACAACATTGCAATCCACTACCGGAAATCCGAAGCCGAGGCATTCGAGTTGTGCGCCGAGTTCAATCGGCAGCGACCAGATTCGGCAAAGGTGTTTCAGGCGAACCTTGACAATCCAAAAGCAGTTGTAAATCTGGGCCAAGAGGTAATTCGTGCATTTGGACGAATCGATACACTGGTCAATAATGCCTCAGTCTACGAAACGGTACCCATGGAATCGCTCAATGCAGACAAATTCGAGAAATTTTTTCGAATTCATATGTTGGCTCCATATCTGCTGACAATGTCACTTGCATCTTATTTAAGCGAATCCGGCGCAGGAGCTGTCGTCAACATTACCGATATCTACAGCACCCGGCCAAGCAAAGAAAACGCAATTTACAGTGCAACAAAAGCAGGCTTGGAATCGCTAACGAGATCTTTGGCGCTACAGCTTGCACCGGATGTGCGCGTCAATGCGGTAGCTCCCGGTGCGATTTTGAAACCGAAAATTGCGACAGCCAGTGACAATCTGCTTGAAAAAACCCCTCTTCAGCGGTGGGGAACATCCGAAGAGATTGCCAAAACGGTGGAATATCTGGCATGTGATGCGACATTTACAACCGGACAGATTCTGACTGTCGATGGCGGTCGCAGTGTTACTGCGATATAGGTTTAGAGCTTGTTAAACCGATTAACTTGCGCTTTGGCTGCTGCGTTCGATGACAATCCCTACGCTAGAGGCGCTTTCAACCGCTCGAGGCTTGCTGATCTTTACTTTACACCTTTGAACTGGAAACTCTGTCAAGATGATATTTGCAACATTTTCGGCAACGGTTTCAATCAACTTGAACTCACCGGAGGAAACGAAATCGACAATACGCGCTGATACGTCTTTGTAACTGACTGTATCTTCAAGATTACAGGACTGTGCAGATTTTCGAATGTCTGTTTCAAGTTCAATGTCGAAATTCAGATTTTGCTTGATGCGTTGCTCCCATTCCCAAACACCGATGGTTGCCGCAATTTTTAAGCCTTCAATGTAGACAATATCCATATTCTTAACTACGAGGTCAAGTTGTTCAAACCGCTTGCGGCGGTTCTACGGGTAACGCCCGAAGGTAATCCCCAAGAGAAGGGATCGGAATTTTATATTGGTCCGGTATGTTTGGTGCAGGGGCCAGCAATCCGGCATGCAACGCATTGGTCAAAAAATCGTCAATACTCTCTGCTTTTCTTTTTCGCGCAGATTCCGTTAGCAAATCAATCTCATCGTATGACAAGGTATCCACAAAATCCTCTTTCTTTTTGGCCGCTGCCAAGGCCAATTTCTTATACACCCATGCCCGGCTGGAACCGGCTTTAACCCTTCCTGCATAGTAGTCGTTTTTGCGCTCAACTCCCTCGTCGAGTGCTTGCTCAAGTAAATGCCTTTCTAACCGGCCTTCGTTAGTGCGTAATACTTCACCTGCTGCTACACCCACCTGATTGATGTGTTGTGGCCACCCCTGGGACAGTTTCGCTAAAGCATCTGCCC
The DNA here is from genome assembly GCA_965214785.1 of Arenicellales bacterium. GTDB lineage: Bacteria > Pseudomonadota > Gammaproteobacteria > Arenicellales > JAJDZL01 > JAJDZL01. The sequence goes on from OZ243975.1 coordinate 1,603,897, forward strand.
AGAAATCCTTTTCTTCCTCAGCTCCGATATAGTAAGCATCCAACATGCGACGAAAGGAACCGGCTGCAACCCTTGTTTCCAAAGGATTCAGATTTACAACTCTTTTAGCAGCATATCTCGACAAACCACACTGGCGCAATACCTGTTCAGTGTCACTCAGACCAAAGAATGCTGCAACCAGAGGAATTCCCTGTGGGTCCCGATGAAGACAGTCCAGTACATCTTCGGTCGCGTCTCCAGTCGGCGTGTTCTGGGCTTCATCGATAAATACCACGATATGAAAATTCTCAAGTAGTGGAGCACAGTCAATGAACGCCGACTGTGCTAAGAGTTTCGAATCCAGCATGTCTACCGCTTGCGGCTTGCCGCCCACCGAAAAACCTGCTGCTCCAACTCCTCGCTGAGATAGTTCCTGATAAAGTTTCCGCCCCAGTTTCTGATACTCTTGCAACTTTGCTGCGATTGTGCTCGGTGCTGTCTTTGAAAGCCGTTCACTTTCTGTATTAGCCGCTTGCACGATTATCCCGATAGTTTGTACGGCAGACTGCAGGACTTTTGGATTGAAAGACACTGCTACCCAGGGATCATCCGGTGTCGAATGACATCTGACAGCTTCCATACATTCTTGCATCAGCGCAGACTTCCCGGCACCCGGCGCACCTTGGAACACCATTGTGCCACCACCTACTCGCCCTGCACGGAGGCTTTCTACCGCCTTGCGAAAGATCGTATACTCATCATCCCGGCCATAAAAAAATGCCTCGCGACCGACTTCTGCGCGATCGGTTTGATCCAGCCACACTTCCTCTGGCAGAGGTTTTGCGGGCAAAGGCTTGGGAAAAGATATTTGATGCATGCAGGTTATTTTAGCCCAATTAGGTCCAACAGGCACAGTCACTCCCCGACTTTATGGTGATCGGGCTAAGCTATCGTCATTGACCGAACCGATCATCTCGAAAATATATTTTCATGGCAAACCAGCGTTATTGTGCCGGTGATTTTCGTCTTTGAAGGAAACGGAACACACCGAGTGCTACCCACGCGGGCGAAGAGAGCACGATCGAGTAAAGTGCAATACCGATCGGTCCAAGCAAACCTGCTACTGTTGCGTATACAGTTGTAAGCGGGCATAGCACCATAGCGAGGACAATTGCCGTTTTGCGAGCACGGCGATAAAGCCAAAAAATCGCTAAAGTCAAGGGTATTGCGCATGGCGTAGTCCATAGCAGCAACTGAATTATCGATCTGAGCTGCGGCATTGAAAATGCTTCTGCATCGGGATTATTGTCGCTAAAAACCGAGAAACGCAGCCAGGCGAGCAGCGCAATTGAAATGGGCAACCAAAGTGACCATACAATTATTTTGAAGAACGTCCTGTATCTTGAAATGTCCATTGAAGTCGTTGATATGAATTGTTGAGGTTGACAGCACTCGGGTTCATACCAAGTGCGTTAAAAAATCGGGTTTTACCACTCCAACTATTATCATCCAATCGACTTCTAGCGACAAAGACAAAAAAATTGATCATCCTCGAATATCGCAACCGAGAAATTCTCTGTTCATCCTTTTGCACGCCTCCATTACTGAGAATGAACCAGCAGCCGGGAAAGAACGTATAGATGACGAGGTGCTGAGAAATGCGATACAGACGCTTGCACCAATCAAAACGAAACACAACCCCATTGGATTTGTTTAATACTAGATTGGAGATGTTTCGCAAATACGTTCAATGCACCCCAAATATTACTTTGCGAGTGAATTCGCATTGTCGTTGCCACCGCGTCTCGCAGCCACCCTTAAGAAGATTTGGCGTCGTCGGCTGACAGAATTTGAAATCGCTGATTGGCTCAGCTAACCAATTGGGCAGCACTGCTCGAGCGGCTGACAACTCGTTCAAATTCGCCGGGGGAGAACCTGGGGGAATGTCATTATGCGTCCTGCAAAACTTGACGTAGTTTGACAAGACAATGTGCTTCGTCAGACATGGAAGTAAATTGCCGACATATTACACCGCTCACAGTGCCAAACATCCCCAAACAGTATTCGACCGATCGAGTAGTGTGCATATCGGATACCATTTCGCAGTATCCTTTTATAGCCGCCAACACCGCTGGAGGCGAGAACGTCATCATCGAAGAAATAAAAATTTTGCCAGCAATAAAATCAATGCTGTAAATTCTTGTTCATTAAAAGTTGATATCCTATGGTTTTTGTCTCAATCCAGGTTTTAGTATGCATGTCGCCGCATCTTTAATCATCGCTTACTTGTTCGGTTCGATATCAAGTGCGATTGTTATTTGCAAGTTATTTCGCTTGCCAGATCCCAGACAGGGTGGATCCGGCAATCCAGGCGCAACAAATGTGTTGCGGCTAAGCGGGAAAATGCCCGCTGCATTGACCCTTATTGGAGATGTTGCCAAAGGTACGATTCCAGTTGTAGCTGCTGCAGCAATAACTCAAGATTCCACGGCTATTGCAGCTGCGGCACTCGGCGCATTTATCGGTCACTTGTATCCTGTATTTTTCGGCTTCGCTGGCGGCAAAGGAGTTGCAACAGCGATTGGAGCCTATCTGGGTTTGGGCTTATCCGTGTGCGCAGGTGTCATTGCAGTGTGGCTTGTAACAGCCCTGCTCAGCCGTTACTCATCGCTTTCATCTTTATTGGCAATGATGTCTGCACCGGTATTTTTGTGGGCACTAGACGCTTCGATCCCCCTGATTGCAGCAGCTGTCATTATTTTCTTATTCAGCGTATACAAACATAAGTCGAATATCCAGCGACTCATCACTGGCGAAGAAAGCAAAATCAAACTGTCAAAATCCTAAAGACCCGAGAATCCAACTGAATTGTGTCCTTTCAGATTCGCATCCGCTTGCGCAGCGGTATGCGCGAATGAGTACAGTCACAGCCTAGCTGTTTGAGACTTTCTATTGGGCAATGGCAAGGTTATCCATCGCCGGCAACTGTTCAAGTGACCACCTCGGGTATACCTGATAATCCAATCCTTGGTGCTGTCCGGCTTTCAGTCGCAAATATCCAGCGTAAGCGATCATGGCACCGTTGTCGGTACAAAGCTCAAATGAAGGGAAATACACCTCAACACCCATGTCGTCTGCGAGTGCTCGAATTTGTCGACGTAGAAATTGATTTGCACCGACACCGCCGGCAACGATTAGACTTTTGAATCCGGTTTTCAAAAGAGCTTGCTGACATTTTGCTACCAAAGTCCCGACAGCAGCCTGTTGAAAAGCATATGCAAGGTCACAGCGAGTCTGTTGGTCAATGGGCTGCTTTGCCGCTTGAAGTATTGCATGGGTTTTAAGCCCGGAAAAACTAAAATCCAAAGAGCTGTGACCGACCATCGGACGCGGAAAGCTGAAACGACCTTCAACACCGTCTTTTGCGATTTTTTCTATCGCAGGTCCGCCTGGATAGGATAAACCAAGGGTTTTTGCAAACTTGTCAAACGCTTCGCCAACCGCGTCGTCTCGAGTCTGACCAATGATTCGATACCTGCCCAATGACTGGACTTCGACAATCTGCGTATGTCCGCCAGAGACAAGCAGACAAAGAAACGGAAACTCACTGATTTCAGCCTCAAGCAGCGGCGATAACAAATGACCTTCCATATGATGAACCGCGACAGCTGGTATTTCAAGAGCCATGGACAGGCTTCTGCCAACTGTTGCGCCAACTAACAGCGCACCGACCAAGCCAGGACCTGCTGTGTATGCAACTGCGTCGATTTGGCTCTTATCGATGCCGCACTCATGGATAACAGCATCAATCAAAGGCAAAACCTTTCGGATGTGGTCGCGTGCCGCCAGCTCTGGAACTACACCGCCGTGCAGTTTGTGGATGTCGATTTGTGAAGAAAAACGGTTGGCCAGCAAACCGACTTGAGAATCATAAATTGCAACACCGGTATCGTCGCACGATGTCTCGATTCCGAGTACCTTCATAGTCAAAAATACAAATGAAATTCGGTTTAATGAATAACTTCAATCTTCGCTGGCAGCGGTTGCCATACGAATTTAAAATCGTACTTGCCTGGTGCTCAAGCGCACCGAAATCACGCGGCCTTCAAAGTGCAGCCGCAATAAGCAAAATGTGAAATATTCAGTGCGAGAGAATTTGACTGAGAAACAGTTTTGTTCTGTCGTTTTGAGGGTTCTCGAAAAACTCTTCGGGTTCGTTCTGTTCAATAATCTCACCTTCGTCCATGAAGATAACGCGATTTGCAACAGTTTTTGCAAAACCCATTTCATGTGTAACAACCAGCATTGTCATGCCGCTTTGCGCCAATTGAATCATCACGTCGAGAACTTCTTTAATCATTTCTGGATCAAGTGCTGATGTAGGCTCATCGAACAGCATGATTTTCGGATTCATACACAAACTGCGGGCGATCGCCACACGCTGTTGTTGTCCGCCGGATAACTGACCTGGATATTTTGATGCCTGCTCTGGTATCTTCACCCGCTCTAAGTATTTCATGGCATTATCTTCTGCCTCTTCTTTTGGCATTTTACGGACCCAGATCGGTGCCAAAGTGCAGTTTTCCATGACAGTCAGATGAGGAAACAGGTTGAAGTGCTGAAATACCATTCCCACTTCGCGGCGGATATCAGCGATATTCTTTAAATTGTTCGTCAGCGTAATTCCATCGACGATGATGTCACCTCGCTGATGTTCTTCCAAACGGTTTATGCATCGAATAAGGGTCGACTTGCCAGAGCCTGACGGCCCGCAAATTACGATTCTCTCTCCACGCTCGACAGTCAAATTAATGTCCTTGAGCACGTGGAATTGCCCAAACCACTTGTGCATTTCATTGATTTGGATGGCAACCGAAGATTCGCCTTTTGTATTTGTAATTTGAGTATTCATTATGTTATTTTCCAGTTATTTGTCGCGGTATCCGGTGTCCAGCTTTCTTTCAAGATACAGCGAATAGCGCGACATCGCAAAACAGGAGATAAAAAATCCGACAGCGATGAATATATACAGTTCAGTTGACAGTCCCTGCCACTTCGAATCAGCCAGCGTTGCGCGGGTAATTCCCAAAGGATCCAACAAGCCAACAATGACCACCAAAGTTGTATCTTTATACAACCCGATAAAGGTGTTCACGATTCCAGGGATTGAGATTTTCATAGCCTGCGGCAAAATTATCAGTCGCATCGCTCGGGGATAAGTCAATCCAAGCGCATCGGCTGCTTCGAACTGTCCTTTTGGTATTGCCGCCAACCCACCGCGTATGACCTCTGCAATATATGCGGCAGAAAACAAAATGACCATGATGATCACTCGCAACAGCAGATCGAAGTGAGTGCCAGGTGGCATGAAAAAGTTAAGAAGTGTTGACGCGACAAACAGCAATGTGATAAGCGGCACACCCCTGAAAAATTCGATATAGCAAACACTCAATGACCGGATGATCGGCATCGATGAGTGTCTGCCAAGCGATAGTGCAATTCCCAGTGGAAGTGAAATGACAATTCCTGTCATCCCGATTAGCACCGTCAGCATAAAGCCACCGAACTTTGCAGACTCTACCGGTTCGAATCCTAAACCGCCCCACAGCATGAAAAACGCAAGCACGGGATAAAACAGCGAGAACCATAACAAATATTTTCGCCCCGGTATCCGGTCATACAGCACCGGTGCCAAGGCAACAAACATAAGCACGAATGCCAGATTTACCCGCCACCTCAGCGCCTCTGGATAAAAGCCGTACATAAACTGCTCGAAACGCAGCGACACAACCACCCAGCATGCCCCTGAACCGATTGCTCTGCATTCGTTGCGATGTTCCGCACCGGTAAAAACAGCGTCAAAAAACGCCCAGTCGAGCATCGGAGGAACGACCAAATATAGAAAATAGACGCTTAGCGCAGTAAGCGCGATATTGGTCGGGGTCGATAGCAGATTCTTATGAATCCATCCCAGAAAGCCAACTTGCGTCGCTGGCGGCGGGAGGTCTGCGTGACTTCCAGGTGTATAGTTATCCTGAGCCATATCTATCGCTCAACCAGAGAGATTTTCTTGTTATACCAATTCATTATTGCAGAGATAAGCAGTGACAGGCATAAATAAATCGCCAGCACAATCGACATGCATTCCAAAGCTCTTCCAGTCTGGTTCAGCGAAATGCCGCCAATCGTTGCCACAATGTCCATGTAACCGACAGCAATGGCAAGTGAAGAGTTTTTGGTAAGATTCAGATACTGGCTGATCATCGGCGGAACGATCACCCGAAGCGCCTGCGGCAGAATTACCAGCCGCATTGTCCAATTTGTTTTGATACCCAGTGCATAAGCCGCTTCAGTCTGACCGTGACTTACCGCCAGAATTCCGGATCGAACAATTTCTGCGATAAACGCGCCGGTATAGACCGAAAGAGCGAGGGTAAGCGCAACGAGTTCCGGCGTCAGTACAATGCCACCGGTAAAATTAAAACCCTTAAATACCGCATATTCCAATGTTGCGGGCGAGCCTACAATCCAAAACGCAATCAAAGGCAATAAGATAACCAAGGCGGTATTGACCCAGTAGACCGGGTATCGCTGACCGGTCTGCTCCTGTTTTTCTTTTGCGAAGCGAACGAAAATTACTGCACCGACAATCGCCACAGCGAGCGCTATAAACACCCACCAGAATTCGGGCTCCAAAACAGGACGCGGCAGATAAAAGCCGCGGTTGCTTAAAAATAACTGTTCGCCAATCGAAATCGCCTGCTTTGGGTGAGGAAGGCTATGCACAAATACACCGTGCCACAGCAGGATCCAAAGCAATATCGGCACGTTGCGGGAAAATTCGACAAAACAGTAAACTATTCTGTTGATCAGAAAATTCGAAGACAGGCGGGCAACACCGGCAACAAACCCGATTATTGTCGCAAGAAATATGCCGCAAAGTGCAACGATACCGGTATTGATGAGTCCGACAATCGTCGCAGTCAAGTGAGTGCTGCGCGAGGAATATTCAATCAGGTGCTGGTTAATGTCGTAACTTGACGGAGTAAAAAGAAATCCGTAGTCTACGTCTCTGCCAAGCAGTCCAAGATTAAACAGGGTGTTGCGGACAAAAAATCCAAGCAGTGAGAGCAGAATTATGATGACAACGATCTGAATGATCAGTTGTCGAGACTTCTTTTCTCTCCAGAGTTCTTTCAGCACGCTTTAATCCAAGTGATTGACTGGCAATTTACACTCTTTGAAAGGATCAAAAAATGTAAAGGCGTGAATGCCATTAGACATTACACGCCTTTACGATCCTAACAACTCGAAGGTGCAGGCTTACCGATAAGGAGGTGAATAAATCAATCCACCGTCGGTCCACAGCGCATTGACGCCGCGTGCCAGGCCGATATCGGTATTTTCACCGAGAAATTGTTCAAAAATCTCACCGTAGTTGCCTACTGCAGCGATCACGTTAACCACCCAGTCTGCGGACAGACCAAGCATTGCACCGTATTCGCCTTCGGTTCCGAACATTCTGTTAAGTTCTGCGTCTTTTTGCGTTTCCGCAGCCATGGCGCGAACGTTGTCCTTCGTAACGCCTTTTTCTTCGGCAATGACCAAAACATTCAATGCCCAGCGAACAATATCTGCCCATTCGTCATCTCCGTGTCGTACGACCGGCCCCAAAGGCTCTTTGGAAATGATTTCAGGAAGAACAATGTGGTCTTCGGGATTGTCCAGACTTACTCGTGTAGCGGCAAGACCTGAACGGTCTGTCGTGTACACATCACAACGGCCAGCCAAATAATTGCTACGGGCTTCTTCATTGGTTTCAATCGGAACTGGTTCATACTCCATGTTGTTGCCTCTGAAAAAATCAGCAAGGTTCAACTCAGTAGTGGTTCCAGTCTGAATGCATACCGATGCGCCAGCGAGTTCCGTAGCACTTGATACACCCAAAGCAGCTGGCACGATGAATCCTTGTCCATCGTAGTAATTGACACCAAGAAACGTAAGTTTCAAATCAACATCCCGGCTATAGGTCCATGTCGTGTTTCTCGACAGCATGTCAACTTCACCGGCTTTGAGTGCTTCAAATCTGGTTTTACCAGTCAGATTGGTGTATTTCACCGCTGACGCGTCACCGAACACCGCTGCACCTACAGCTTGACACAGCGCAACATCAAAGCCTTGCCAGTTTCCTTGGTCGTCTGTAAATGCAAAACCTGCCAAACCGGTGTTGATACCGCATTGGACATGTCCTTTTGCACGTACATCATCCAAGGTTCCTGCGCTGACGGACATCGAAAACGACAAGCCCACTACAGCCAAGGCTAGTGATAGATATTTCATAAATTTCATTGATTTACCTCATGGTTAAATTATTGATATTATTTTTTTAATAATATTGATCGTATTTGACCGCACGAAGTGCGCTGATTCAATTGGCAATTTGTTGCAATCACCGACAAATCAACAAAAAATTCCATCGATTGTCAAATACATAATTTTTCGATTATAGAAAATTTTGTACATGTTGGGGATTTTGCTTTTCGAAAATTTCACAAGCACAACAAATTGTTTCCTGACATTGAAAACTGCCGATGACAATCCTGCAGTCTTGCCGGTTAAGTTTCTGAGCCTGAGTTTACAAATCTGATGTGTTCAAAAAAATTTAACAAGCGATGTGCGTCAAAACTGCCACCTGCAATTTTGATGTTTTTTTACTAATCGGAAAGTGGCAATTCACAGGCTGCGGCTTGCTCATTGCCTGCGCTGTCAACGATTTGGTCGATCAAGAGACTTTTCGTTTTTCAATGGCGCCGGGAGCATGCTGGTCGGCGCGATACGATGAGCGCACAAGCGGTCCTGAGGCAACATGGGTGAATCCAAGGTTTTCACCGATTCGTGTGTATTCGTCAAACTCCTCTAAGGGGACATATCGATCAACAGGCAGGTGATAACGGCTCGGTTGCAGGTATTGCCCGACAGTCAGGATCCCGACGTTGTGGTGTCTCAAATCTTTCATCACCTCGATCACCTCGTCTTTTGTCTCACCGATTCCGAGCATGATTCCCGACTTTGTTTCGATATCCGGGTGCTGTGCGCCAAACCTTTCTAGCAGCTCCAGAGAATGCCCGTAGTCGGAGCCAGGCCGCACCGCCTTGTACAGGCGCGGTACGGTCTCGATGTTGTGACTGAATACATCCGGTGGCGATTGTGCCAAAGTTGCCAGTGCCTTGTCCATTCTCGCCCGGAAATCCGGAGTGAGAATTTCAACTGCTGTTGTCGGCGAACTGCGGCGAATTTCCGAAATGCAATCTACAAAATGTGCTGATCCACCGTCTCGCAGATCATCCCGGTCAACTGAGGTAATCACAACATATCGCAAAGACATACGAGCGATCGTTGCAGCCAGATTCACCGGTTCGTTTTTATCCGGAGGCAAAGGGCGTCCGTGAGCGACATCACAGAACGGACACCGCCTGGTGCAGATATCACCGAGAATCATGAAGGTAGCGGTTCCGTTGGTGAAACACTCACCGATGTTGGGGCACGACGCTTCCTCGCAAACCGTGTGAAGGTTGTTTTCCCGTAAAATTCGTTTCAGCCGAATCACTTCCGGCGTGCCAGGAAATTTTGCTCGAATCCACGGTGGCTTTCTCAGTCTTTTTTCATTAGGCTGCGGTTCAATGCGAACAGGAATGCGCTTGAGTTTTTCTTCGCCGCGCATCTTAACGCCGGCTGTGATAGTGTTCGGTGTAGTCACTTGATCATAAATTATTTGTGCGAAGGCGCTTGTAAGTCTTGGAGCTTCGTCAATTTGACCGATTTAGAAGGCATCAGCATTAAAATATATAATCATATTTTAATGTTGTCATACTCATGATGGCGGATTTAGTTTCTGTGGCGATTGCCAATCGTTTTCGCTTGTGCATAAGTTCAATTAAACCGCACCGGACCATCTGTCGCACTACCACCCCCTAACTGCATGGCTATTGGAGCACAACTCGTATCACCTGAATTGACCGCCAGCATCCTCGAAGCGGCCGCCTACGCTCGCAACGACGCAGGCCTATCGGTTGACTCAGATGACCGAGATGCGCTTTTCAGTGAGATATCTGATTTGCTCACCGAACGCGACGCGGTGCTCGTGGCTCACTACTACGTAGACGGGGATATTCAGGATTTGGCTGAACACACCGGTGGCTGCGTTTCAGACTCTCTGGAAATGGCGAGATTCGGCTACGAACACGACGCTTCGACCATTGTTGTTGCCGGTGTGCGTTTTATGGCCGAGACCGCGAAAATCCTAAGCCCCGAAAAAACCGTACTGGCAGTTGAAAACATGGCCAACTGTTCTTTGGACTTAGGATGTCCGGCGAAAGAATTTTCTGAATTCTGCGACACCTATCCAGACCGCACCGTGGTGGTTTATGCCAACACAAGTGCCGAAGTCAAAGCGCGTGCCGACTGGGTGGTCACCTCCTCAATCGGATTGAAACTGGTCAATCACCTGCATAAAAAAGGCGATAAGATCATCTGGGCTCCTGACAAATACTTAGGCGACTACATTCAACAACGCTCGGGTGCTGACATGATGATGTGGAATGGCGCCTGCATTGTGCACGAAGAATTCAAATCGGTCGTATTAGAAGGTGTAATGAAACAGCATCCGGATGCGAAGGTGCTGGTTCATCCGGAGTCTCCTGCAAGTGTGATTGCACTGGCCGATGTAGTGGGCTCGACCAGTCAGATCATTCATGCAGCAATGACGATGCCGCAAAAAACCTTTATCGTTGCAACCGAGAAGGGAATCTTGCACAAGATGCAGTCTTTGGCTCCCGACAAGACGTTTATCACCGCACCGACTGCAGGCGATGGAGCCACATGCGAAAGCTGTGCACACTGCCCATGGATGAAAATGAACGACTTACATCGCGTAAAGAACGTACTGACGACGATGCAAGACGAAGTCACACTTGATGAGAAGTTGCGCAAGAAAGCCGAACGTTCAATTCGCCGCATGGTCGAATTTGGCAAACACCATGCCAGTGCGGCAAGTGCTGATTAAACCGGATACACCGTAAGCGATGGCGAAGTATACGAATCACTTCGCTTCAAATGCCAGCAGCGATGCGTTTGCAGTTATCCTGGTTAATCTTGGTACTCCAAGTGCTCCGGAACCGACGCCTGTCAGAACATTCCTGCGCCAGTTTTTGTCAGACACCCGGGTGGTGGAATTTCCGAAGTGGCTGTTCTGGATAGTTCTAAACGGCATTATTCTTGTCTTCAGGCCGCGAAAAAGCGCTGAAGCTTACCGCGAAATATGGACACAAAACGGCTCTCCGCTAATGCTCAACACCTTATCGCAGGTTGAAAAACTTAAAAAAAACCTGAGCGCCGCGGGTGTTGCCAATGCGCAGGTGCGCTGTGCGATGCGCTACGGCGAACCGTCTTTCGAAACAGTCGTCAGCGAACTCGGTTCACTGGGTATTGACCGGTTGTTAATCGTGCCAATGTATCCGCAATATTCCGGATCAACCACCGGTTCGGTTTTTGACGATGTCGGCAATGTTGCCCGCAAACTTCGGCGCATTCCATCGATTCGTTTTGTCAATCGGTATTGCACGAACCCTCAGTACATTGACAGTCTTAAGACTTCGGTGCTCGAACACTGGCAACGCAATGGCAAAGCGCAAAAACTGTTTATGTCATTTCATGGCATACCTAAAGAATATTGCGATAAGGGTGATCCGTACGACTACGAATGCATCCAAACCGCAGAACTTCTAGCGCAAGCACTCGGTCTGGCTTCAGACGAATGGGTTATGTGTTTTCAGTCTCGTTTCGGTCGGCAGCAATGGCTCCAACCGTATACTGAAGACGTCATGGTGCAATTGCCGACAGAAGGTGTCAACACCATTGATGTGATATGTCCGGGGTTTTCGGTGGATTGCTTAGAGACGCTTGAAGAAGTCAATATTGGCTACAGGAAGCTGTTTATGGAAAGTGGCGGTCAATCGTTTCGTTATATTCCATGCCTAAACGACCATCCAGCGCATATTCGAATGCTTGAACAGATGGTTCTCGATTCAGCCTCAGACTGGATCGTCAGTTAAACCTTTCTTGAGACTGCGCCACAAGTGCTGAATATCGACTCATTTTCCGACTTAAAACCGAATCTGGTAGATGCCTGCGTTGATCGACTGGCGAACAATGAAACCGTAGTAGTCGAAACGCGTCGCCTGCAGCATCTTGTAGAAACACAGTACAACTTACAGATGCGCGACAACGGTTGCGTCGCCTGGCCATCTGCTGAGGTGTATGTCTGGGATGTATGGCTTACAAAATTGTGGTCGACGCTTGGCGAACAAAAACCAGACAAGTCAATTGCTTTGCTGACACCAAATCAGTCGATGCAATTGTGGGAACAGACCATAAGGGAGGTGGTAAAAGATACATCGGATTTCGAATACCTGCTTTGGCATATCACTGCAAGCGCGAACAACGCCAAATCAGCTTACCGGCTAATGTGTCTGTACCGAATTGATGACAATGAATTTGATGATCGCTCAGGCCCTGATGCGGTTGAATTTCTTCGCTGGCTGGATCGGTATCGGCAAAAACTTCAAGCCGGTAAGTGGCTGGATTACGAGAAACTGCCAGAGAAGATTCGACAAAATGCGGCGGATGTCGCTGCGTTGTCGCCTCATCCAATATTTATTGCTGGATTCGACTCCTGGCCGCCGCAATATCAACAAATGATTAGTGCGCTGACCGATCACGGTGCGAAAGTGGAAGTTCGCCAGCACGACCGCCAGGGCTCATCTTCAAGCAAAATACAACCGCAGCGACTGCGGTTCGAGAGCACTGATGAGGAGATCAAAGCCTGTGCGTTATGGGCAAGATCGGTGATCGAAGAAAACCCTGATGCACATAAAGTAGGCATAGCAGTTCCCAGACTGCAAAGGACGCTCAACCGGATGAACCGGATGTTTTCTGCTCACCTTAACCCGGATTCGATTTTAGAAAAACGCGAAACCCGCAACATGTCGTTTCATGTTACTCTTGGAACCGAGTTGGCAAAAATCCCTGTTGTCGCTGATGCGTTGAACCTGATCGAGTTGATTCGCACAGATGTCGACATTTTTGTGATGAACGAAGTGATTCGATCAGATCGCATACGAGGCTGGGATAAAGAATCAGGTAGCCGGTCATTTTTGGCAGAAAAAATTTTGACCCTCGGCACCGCCACCCTATCGATTGACAATGTGTTAAGCGTCATTGAGTGCAGCGAGTGCAGCGAGCGCAGCAAGAAATTCAAATGTCCGCAACTCGCCGAAGTATTGCAAAATGGCAAGAAACTCCTGTCATCGATGCCGACAAGACAAAGCTACTCGGCGTGGGGACAATTTTTTATGGACTGGATGAAAAACTTCCAGTCTGAGCAGCGGGACGATCGAAAATTCGGGGTTGAAGAATCACAAGCACACCAGTCATGGTGCAAAGTGGTCGAATCATTATCAGAACTTGACCTGATATCTCCAGCGGTTGACGCCAATGCAGCAATTGCTAAACTGACTCGGCTTGTGTCGCAGAAAAGCACTCAGCCAAGAGCCCTTCAAACGCCCATACAAATTGGTGAAATGGTTACCATGTCCGGTCAGTCATTCACTCACTTGTGGATTATGGGGATGAACAACACCGATTTGCCGGGAACCGCAAATCCAAATCCGTTTATTCCAATTGAGTTGCAAAAGTCTCACCACATACCGGATTGTTCAGCCGAAGCGCTGCTTGAACGAATGAATCAGCGCTTGGAAAGGCTGTTAAGTGGCACTCAAAGTGCTGTTTTGAGTTACGCCTCGACAGACGCAAATGAATTGTTCCAGCCCAACGCTCACATGAAAGGCTGGCAGGATTTTGTCATCCCAGCCAGGTTCGAAAGGCAAACTTACAAACAGCTGCTGTCTGAGCATATCGATCAATGCAAATCATTCAGTGACTGGAAAGCCAAACCCATCGGTGATGATGAGCTAAAGACATTCAAGGGCGGATCTAAGGCACTGCAAAACCAAACAAAGTGTTCGTTTCGTGCGTTTGCCGAATCCAGACTTAAAGCGCAGCAGTGTCAGACACTGGAAATTGGCATCAATGCATTGGATCACGGTAAGTTTGCCCATGAACTTCTGCATACACTTTATGAAAAATACGATCGGCCTTTCGAATCTGATTCATCGAACGAAAATTTTGATATTGAAACAGTCAAGAAGTTGGCGCACGATATTATTCAAAAAGCTAACTCAACACGCATTCGGCCATTTCGAAAAGAACTCATAGAAGCCGAAATACAGCTGTTGACAGAACTGGCAAATAAGTGGCTTGAATGTGATCAAAAGCGCGAGAATTTTGTTGACGTATATGCGCTCGAAAAAAAGCTTGAAGTTCTGATTCGAGGATTGCCAGTCACGTTAATTGTTGACCGCGTTGATGTCATTGCTGGTGACCCTGACTTTAGCTCAAATCAACAAGACAGGTCCATCGACTGCAAACAATTGGCGGTAATCGACTACAAGACCAGCTCAAGTTACACCGCAAATTCTGTTAATGGTGACCGTCCGCAGGAATTACAGCTGCTTTTGTATGCCTATGCGCTCGAAGACTTGACAGACTGCGAAGTATGGGGAATTTTTTATGGAATATTGACAAAAGCAGAAGCGAAGTTAGTAAAAGGTTCTTTGGATGAATGTGCTGAAAAGCGCCAAATGCCATGGAAGCGTATCGTCACCAACATGGCTGAGCGATTTATGCAAGGTGACGCAGCCATTGACCCGATACGAAAAGGTTGTCAATATTGTCATTTAGCGCCACTTTGCCGGATTGACGCAAAACTGATGAAGGCATAAACTTAAGTGATGATTCATCAAAACAATAACGATGCCAAAGCACGTGCGCGTGCGCTGGATACATCCGAGTCATTTATCGTTCGAGCCCCTGCCGGGTCCGGCAAAACAACTCTGCTTGTCAATCGCTATATTCATCTTTTGAGTGTTGTCGATAATCCTGAAGAAATACTGGCGGTGACGTTCACTCGCAAGGCGACAGCTGAAATGCGAGAAAGAATTCTGAACATTTTGGACCCCGATTCACCGCACCGGCTGCCGACTAAAAAAGACAATTCAATGGTCGAGCGGGTGCGTCAGCGAGCTGTCGAACTTAACTGGAATCTCCAGCAACAGCCTTCACGGCTGCAGATTATGACGATTGACGGTTTGGCAGGCCGGCTGGTTCGAAGCATGCCGTGGGCTTCCAGATTTGGCTCAGCACCCAGAGTAACCGAAAATGCTGATGATATTTACCGCACTGCGGCGATCAACACTTTAGAGGCGACAGACCCGGATAACCAGCAGCTCAATGAAGCGATCGGCGTGCTATATGAACTTTGCGAAAGCAAATCATCAAAGCTGCAGAATTTGATTGTTTCAACACTGCAAAAACGAGATCAGTGGCTGCGGTTCTTAGTTGCTGAACCATACCTCGAAGATGCAAAGCTGCGCATGGAATCGGTATGGAAAAGACTGATCGAGCGGGACTTGAGTGATTTGCACAAGTCCTTTCCGCAAGGCGCGGCCGAACTACTCAACCTTGATGATCTGTTACAAGCAGATAAACAAACCCTGCAAGAATGGAACGCCATTGCTGAGGCTTTGCTGACAAAAAAAGGTACCTGGCGACAAAGGGTGTCACATTTTCAAGACCTGAGCAAAAATGTGGTGGAAAGCATTATTGAAAGCTGTAAAAAATCTCCCGACCTGCAACAAAAATTAGATCTTGTCGGACGCAAGCATCCGTCGCCGGTAATCGAAGATGATTATTGGATATCGCTTCAAGCGATTTCCGTTGTTTTGGAATTTGCTGTTGGACAGCTGAGAATGGAATTTCGCAGGCGCGGTGAAGTGGATTTCATCGAAGTCGCACTGCAGGCCCAACAGGCGCTTGGTTCTGAAGACAACCCAACTGATTTGGCACTAGTGCTTGACCATCACTTATCGCATATCTTAGTTGACGAATTTCAGGATACATCAGTCACGCAAGAAAAACTGCTTACTACATTGATCGCTGGCTGGAGTCCTGGCGATGGGCGGACATTGTTTTTAGTCGGTGACCCGATGCAGTCGATTTACCGCTTTCGTGAGGCGGAAATCGGGATATTTCTTTCCATTGAGAAAAATGGTTTGGGGAATTTACACCCCGAACCGCTGCAACTGAATCAAAATTTCCGCTCTAACAAGGCATTGGTCAAAAGTTTCAACGCCATATTCGAGCAGGTGTTTCCTAAAGATGTGGATATTTCCCGAGGTCAGGTTAACTACACCCCGTCTCATTCTGAAATCAAAGGAGGCAACAGCGAATCGTTGTGCGTTAAATTTTCGATTAGCCAGAATTCGTCAGAAAATAAATCCCTCCAATCTATAGGGTCCAAGAGATTCGAAGCGCAGCAGGTGGTCGACGATATTCAAAAATTTGTCCAAACCAACCCCAAGGATACGGTGGCTGTTCTGGTGCGCAGTCGGCAACATGCATCTGAAATAATCAACGTAATGGATGAACAAAACATCAGTTACTATGCGCCAGAATTCATTGAACTAAAAGCCAATGAAGTGGTGCGTGATCTATTGTCGCTAACCCGTGCAATGCTCAATTTTGCAGATCGAACTTCGTGGCTTGCCATATTGCGCGCTCCTTGGTGTGGACTGACGCTCAATGATCTTTTAGCAATATCGGCTGATTGGCACGATACCATTTGGAACCGAATCAACGATAAACAGGTATTGGGTGAACTGAGCGAAGACGGACGCACTCGAATAAAAAGAATACGAAAAGTGATGACCTCGGCGCTTGGTGTTCGCGGTCGTTTTGGTGTCCGACAATGGGTTGAAGACACTTGGGTATCCCTTGGCGGGCCTGCCTGTGTTTGGCCAGTAGATTTGAAAAATGCGGAATTGTTTTTCGACCTCATTGAACGCAATGCCCGTGGCACCGGCGTATTGAATCTTGCAGATTTTGAAGAATCCGAACTCGCCAGACTATACGCTGTGCCCAAAGGCAGTCCACAACCGCCACACATCCAGATTTCTACAATTCACAATGCCAAGGGTCTTGAATTTGATGCTGTGTTCATCCCGCAATTAGGAAAAATTACCAGAAACAATCCACGAGAACTGCTTGCGTGGGCAGAAATGGTATTCGATACCGAATCCGGTGGAGGCAGCAATTTGCTGGTATCGCCTATTGAGACGGCAAGTGCCAAGACGCAAACCGGAAACTACCAATATTTAAATCGTTGGAATAAAGAAAAATTCGAGACCGAACTGACCCGACTAGCGTACGTGGCGTTCACCAGAGCGAAAAAACAGTTTTACTGCTACGCTGATGTAACCGGAGGTAGCAGGATGAAAGGAGATTCTCTGTTAGCGCGGGTTTTCCCGCAAGGCACGCAAGACACAACACACAAAAAATTCAACCCTCCATACTCGATTCAGACGCAATATTGGACCTTTAACCGCTCTGATAGCGAATCGCAGCCATGTACATTGATTCAAGACATCAGTGAGTCCTCAGTAGTACCCGACCTGATCAGATTACCTCGAAACTGGAAACCGCCGCCTGCCCCGCCAGCGCTTAAATTGACTGGCCTGCAAATGGAGGCTCCTGGAAACACCGAGTCAATCGATTTTGAGTGGGCGGGCAATATTGCAGTATGGGTTGGGCTTGTCGCACATGACTGGCTCAGGATGATTGTCGAAACTGGCCTGAATAATTGGAATGCCCATAAGGTGCGATCTCAAAGACCGCTTTGGGCTCAGCGCATGCTGTCTATGGGAATTTCTGCAAAAAGCAAAGACTTGAAGTTCGCACTGGACCGCATCGAACGTGCTTTGATACAAGTGCTTGAAGACGACACAGGACGGTGGCTGTTGGACAATCGTCACGCGGATTCCCAGACAGAGTATCGACTGACTGGGTACATTGACGGTCAGTTTAAGAACGTTGTACTGGACCGTACATTTATTGACGACGAAGGCATTCGCTGGATTGTGGATTACAAAACAGGTACCACATTGGGTGATAAAGACGAATTTCTGGAAAATGAAGTGAAACGCTATACCGACCAGCTCAAGCTGTATCAGAAGATTATGTCGGGCATGGATTCAACCCCAATCCGTCTGGGACTTTACTTCCCCATGTTTCCGGACTGGAGAGAGCTCAAATAAGGTTTCGAAACTGGAATTTACCGTAATATGGTTCGATGCTTGCAAACAATATGACACCCAAATCCGCGGGTTGCGGCTGCGCGGTCGATGCAAAGTAAGTGCCAATATCGTCGTGTACTCAAATATCATAAGCATTTTGCGCTGTTGAAAGACTCATGAATATTAACAAAGCCTTCATCCTGCCAGTATTTGCAATCTGTGCATGGCTGATGACAAGCAGTTCCTATGCGACATCAATTCAGCCTTTGTTTAGCGGCGATGAGATGCCGACGCTTGCCAACGTGGTCGAAAAAGTGCAAAGAGGGATTGTAAATATTTCCGCAGTCGGTGGAAGTCGCTACTCGCAGGAAATGGACGACTTAAGTGAACTTTTTCGACAAGACGAATTTTTTCGCCGATTCTTTGATCTTGATCAACGACGTCAGCGGAGAAGTTTGGATCTTGGGTCTGGAGTCATTATCGATGCTGAAAATGGATATGTGCTGACCAATCACCACGTTTTAGAAAACGCAGCTGAAATTAACGTTACCCTGTCTGATGGTCGGGTATCTGTTGCAGAACTGATCGGGTCAGACCCGGCTATGGATCTGGCGCTTTTGAAAATTGATGAAGACAACCTCCACGCGGTTGAACTTGGTGATTCTGACACATTGCGAGTTGGAGATTTTGTTCTGGCGCTTGGCAACAATTTCGGTTTGTCCGCCACCGTCACATCAGGGATCGTAAGCGCACTTGGTCGAAGCGGCCTGCAAATGGACCAATACCAGGAATTCATCCAGACCGATGCAGCCATTAATCCGGGAAGTTCCGGAGGCGCTTTGGTCAATCTGAACGCGCAAGTCATAGGCATCAATACCGCTATCCTGTCTCCAGGCGGTGGAAACATCGGAATCGCATTTGCCATCCCAATCAACACAGCATCGATTGTCGCCGAACAGCTGATACAGTACGGACGAGTTGAGCGAGGTGTGCTGGGCATTCACTTCCAAGAGATTACAGAAGAGTTGGCGCAGGCGTTTAATAACGGCAAGATCGAAGGCGTTCTGGTGACCAGGGTTCGTCCGGGATCCGCTGCTGAGCAGGCCGGTCTACAGGAAGGTGATGTTTTGACACACATCAACGACAGGAAAATCATCGATGGATCACACCTTAGAACAATGATTGCCTTGATTCGGGTAGGTGAACAAACGCAAGTCGAGTATGTCCGAAACGGCACCGCAATACAGTCGATTGGAATTATCGGCCGGGCAGGCATACAAGCGGTAAGCGGCGACACCATTGACGGGCGCTTAAGCGGCGCTGAACTCAGTGACATGGATTCTTCAAGCAACGATGATGTCACTGGGATTGTCGTCACATCAGTCGAATTCGGCAGCCCCGCCTGGGTAGCCGGTGTTCGTGAAGGCGATCTGATTCTGGAAGTCAATCGACTTAAAACCGAGACTGTAGAGCAGTTTGTCGAAGCGGTCGGTGCGGTTCGGGATTCCGAACAACTGCTGGCGTTGAAGATTAACCGCGAAGGCGACAATCGTTACGTCGTTCTGGGATAATCCACACTTTGCAATTATCATGAAACCGATTATCGCCCCTTCAATTTTATCGGCAGACTTTGCCCGACTCGGAGAACAAGTCGAAGCTGTGCTTGCAGCTGGTGCCGACTGGGTACATTTTGACGTAATGGACAACCACTTTGTTCCGAATTTAACGGTCGGCCCAATGGTCTGCAAAGCTCTTAGAGACTATGGTATTACTGCGCCTTTAGATGTGCATCTGATGGTGCAGCCTGTCGATGCAATTATCAAAGACTTCGCTAAAGCGGGGGCAACTTCGATCAGTTTTCATCCGGAGGCATCAAATCATGTTGATCGAACAATCAACTTGATTCGCGATAACGGCTGTTCACCCGGAATTGCTTTAAATCCGGCTACCCCTCTTTCGTATCTTCATTATGCCATCGAGCAAATTGATATGGTGTTGTTGATGTCGGTGAATCCGGGATTCGGCGGGCAGAAGTTTATCCCCTATGTTGTGGAGAAAGTCGGGCACGTGGCTGATTTCGTAAACAAGAATTCATACGATGTGAGAATTCAAGTCGATGGAGGCGTCAACACCGATAACATCGGTGAGATAGCAGCCGCCGGAGCAGATACCTTTGTGGCAGGATCAGCGATATTCGGATCGTCAGATTACAAAGAAACGATTGATGCCATGAAAGCCAGTATTGCTGCGGCAATTCAATCAGTTTGAACCTATTGGAATATCCGCGGCGACAGTGACTCAAACGCCACGGGCACCCCGCCTGAAAAAAGGGTTGCATATGCTCGCAGCGAACCGATTGTTCATTTTATAGACCTTTTCAAAATGCGAATATTTTTACATGTTGTCTGAAGCGCAATTCGACGATCTAAGGAAACAGGGATTCACACACATTCCGTTTGTTGAGGAAGTGCTGGCGGATTTTGACACGCCATTGAGCACATATTACAAGCTTGCGCGGGAACCGTATACCTATCTTTTCGAATCGGTTCAAGGCGGTGAGAAATGGGGAAGGTTTTCAATAATCGGACTACCTACTTCAACACGAATTGAGGTGTACGACGAAACCATCAGTGTAGTCAAGACTGACGAAGTCATCAAGCAGTGGACAAGTGAAGACCCACTTAAGGATATCAAAGATTTTCATGATTCATTTAAGATTCCGCAACTTGATGGATTGCCGAAATTTACCGGAGGTCTGGTTGGATTTTTCGGTTATGACACGATTCGATACATTGAGCCGAAACTGCGCAGCGCTCGTAAAACACGCGATATCGAAATCCCTGACATCTGTTTGATGGTGTCAGATGAGGTTGTGGTGTTTGACAACCTGTCTGGACGATTATTCATTTTGATTCATGTAGACGTCACCCGCGGTGAGAGTTGGGCTTGTGGAAATCAGCGTATTGAACAAATTCTCAAGCGACTGCAGGAGCCGGTTGAATCGAGACCAGCGCTTTCGCTGAAGCTTGAAGCCAATGAAGCGGAATTTGAATCCGCATTTGGGCAGCAAAGTTTTGAAGAAGCGGTTGAAAAAACACGCGAATACATTCTCGCCGGCGATGCATTTCAGGTAGTGCTCTCGCAGCGACTGGCTGCACAGTACACCGGCGACCCCATTGATTTGTATCGCGCGCTTCGAACTTTAAACCCCTCACCTTACATGTTCTATTTGAATTTTGGTTCATACCATATTGTCGGTGCTTCACCGGAAATTCTTGTCCGGGCCGAAGACGGTGCAGTTACCGTCCGTCCGCTGGCTGGCACAAGGCCAAGGGGCGGCGATGAGGACCACGACAAACGTCTTGAAGCAGAGCTTTTGGCTGATGAAAAAGAAAGAGCCGAGCATGTGATGCTGGTTGATTTGGGAAGAAATGATGTTGGCCGAGTTTGCAAGCTCGGTTCAGTAAAAGTCAATGATGTAATGCAGACCGAACGTTATTCTCACGTCATGCACATTGTTTCAAACGTGACCGGTGAACTGAATGAAAACATGCATGCGATTGATGTGTTGCGAGCGACTCTGCCTGCCGGTACAGTAAGCGGTGCTCCGAAAGTTCGGGCAATGGAGATTATCGATGAGCTCGAACCCCATAAGAGGGGAATATATTCCGGTGCAGTTGGTTATCTGGGGTGGAACGGAAATCTTGACACTGCGATTGCGATTCGTACCGCGGTATTGCATGAAGGCCGCGTTTACGTTCAAGCCGGCGCAGGTCTGGTAGCAGATTCTGTACCAAACACTGAATGGCGAGAGAGCATGCACAAGGCTCGGGCGCTGTTGCGTGCGGTGGCGATGGCCGAAGGCAGCGAGGGTTGATGCATGATTGAATTGTCTCGAAGAATTGTAAGTTTCAGGTGGTTTGAGAAGTTCATCATCGGATTGATTATCACCAATGCAGTTGTGTTGGGGCTGGAGACTTATCCGATCATCACACAGGGAAGAGAACACATTTTCAGCGCCTTCAATTTCTTTGTTCTGGCAGTGTTTGTGTGTGAAGCCATATTGAAGATTACCGCCAGCGCACCTCGATTTAAAAATTACTTTGGAGACGGCTGGAATCTGTTTGATTTTTCCATTGTGGTATTTTCACTCATGCCGTCTACCGGTGAATTTGCGCTGATCGCTCGAACTATCAGACTGCTGCGAGTACTTCGGCTGATTACTGCAGTTCCTGAACTTCGGTTAATTATTTCAACTTTGGTGAGATCTCTTCCGGGCCTCGGCAACGTTATCCTGCTGTTGATGATTTTGTTTTACATCTACGCTATTGCAGGTTTCTATCTTTTTCACGAACACGACCCGTTCCACTGGAATTCACTTGGGATTTCGCTGATTACACTGTTTAGGGTGCTAACGCTCGAAGACTGGACAGACGTGATGTACAGTGCAATGGAACTGTACCCGTTTGCCTGGATATTTTTCATCAGCTTTGTTATTGTTGCAGCGTTCATTGTGATCAATATGTTTATCGCTGTGGTAATCAACAACTTGCATAAGGCACAGCAGGAAAGTGAGATAACACAAGGCACGTCGCTTAGAAGTGAAATTCTATACGAGCTGACCGAAGCACGCAAAACATTGAACCGGATTGAAAAAGCACTTGAAGAAAGTGAAGCAGACAAACGTTCATGATTGGGAACGGACGGTCTAAAGTACCGGTACATATTGCGCGGGAATTTCTCTTAAACCGATTTCGAGTCCAACCGCACCGACCGGTCGGCTCGTTTTACACCCTTAGATTTGAAATATCGCAAGCCGCAGGCATTCAGCCGACTCAATTCGATTGAAACAAAATTCGAGGTGGTGTTCTACTTTCCCGATCTCTACCTCGTCGAAAAAAAAAGTGTGAATAAAGCGCCAGCTGTCTCAAAAATAAAGTCTGAAATAAACTTCATCACAGATCGATTAAAAAGGCGGACAAGAATGTTAATCTTGATTGAATTAGAATTATCCTCATGCATCGAATGTCTTTTCCCAAGCCGCCGCCGGCCGAGCCTCTGCCAGTGGAAGTGTGGCTGAAGCAAACCGATCGCGCCGAAGTCGGTCGTGAGGCGTTTTTTCATGGCCGAGATGCTGAGTACGATATCTTTCGCAAGGCGGTAGATAGCCTCCGCGAAGGGCAAGTAGGTGGTGGCACAATGGTGTTCCAAGGTGCGCCCGGTATCGGAAAAACTGCGCTGATGCAAGAATGTATGGAAGCTGTCAGATGTCATTCGACACCGGATGATCCCTGGGTTGCTGTATCTATCAAACCAGACACCCTGTTGTCACCTGCCGAAGTCGTGATGGACTTGATTGATGCAGCGAATAAAGAAAGCGATCGACTTTCAAAGATAGCGCCAGATGCAATTGCCCGTAATCTCAGGAAATTGCTGGACTTGGGCGGAAAATTGTACGGAGAATTGTCAGAATGGGAAGTTGGCGTAGCGGGAAATTCTGTAAGTGGCAGATCACAGACTGTCAGCCTTTCAGAAATGACGGTGAGGTCGGCCCGCATTTTCCGCGAAGCTTCGCCTTTGCTTGAAAAGTTTCATCTGGTGGTCTTTGTGGATGAAGCCCAAAATACGCCGGTAGCGGGTACTACTAAAGGCGTGATGGGCTGTTTGCACGATCCACCCAAGGAGATTCCTCTGGTTGCAGCATTCTTTGGTCTAAGCGATACTGAACAGGTATTGCGTCAGTGTGGTTTATCGAGATATGCCGATAAAAGAGTTGTAAATCTGGAACCTCTTGAAACGACAGATGCAGCCAGTTCCTTTCGGCGCATGTTTGATGCTTACTATACTGGAGCCGAGGAAGAAAAGGATTTCTGGGCAGATGCTTTAGCGGACTTGTCCCAAGGGTGGCCACAACACATCAATCGGATTGGAGTGACTGCAAGTCAGGTGATACGCGCTAACAAAGGCCGACTGGAGAGGCGTTTTCTAGATCAGGCGCTGGAAAAAGGCGCTGAACGGAAAAACGACTACTATGCGGGACGGGTTAAAGCCGGTTCCAGCCGAGCATGGGTGTATAAGAAGTTGGCCTTGGCGGCAGCCAAAAAGAAAGATGATTTGGTTGATACCTTGTCATATGACGAGATAGATTTGCTAACGGAATCTGCGCGAGAAAGGAAAGCAGAGAGTATTGACGATTTTCTGACCAATGCGTTACATGCCGGATTGCTAGCCCCGGCACTAAAAATACCGGACCAATATAAGATTCCGATCCCTTCTCTTGGGGATTATCTTCGGGCGTTACCCGTAGAACCGCCGCAAGCGGTTTGAATCTAAATCCACGTCAATTCAGCAAGAACGTGCGGACGAAGCGCCGTGCCTGCACGGCGCCTCATCCAAATAACCGCTTTTGTTGTCTGTTACTTTTCCCTACCAGCGGGCAATCGCCTCAAACCGCACATCATGATGCGCAGAAGCCGTATCGGATTCAGTACGCGTGGTGCGAAGCCCAAAAGACACATCCGGTGCATTGGCCTCAGGCGTGATCCTCCAACCCAATGTGTATTCGCGCGTACCTGCACCCAGACCCAGACCCATATAGGGACTTGAGACATAACGACCACCCGGAGCCGCTACGCCATAGGCCGCTTGCGCCCGCCAGCGACCGGAAGTTGCAGTTGTACCGCTACGCCTGTCTATGGTCTGCGGGGTAAATAACGCATCGATGCCGCCTTTGGCCTGAGCGCCGCGGTCCAAGTTCACAGTAAACGACGCTCCGCGTGCGCTTTGAGGTTTTGGATCCCAGATCAGCGATGCTGCAAAGCCTGAGTCTTTTAGATCATCATCGTCATGGGTGACAAGCGTTCTGCCCGATACATCCAATGACATGCCAATTGTTGGATCTGTCCATACAACACTTCCTCCTAACTCTACACCGAATCCGCTCTCCGCATCACCGCCGTCATGGCGCATGCCGGCTTCAAGTTTCGGTGTGACGGTGCCATTGCCGTCCAATGCCATGGTCCAGGCCCCTTCAAGTCCAAAGCGAAGACGCGTCACCTTCGAATCCGATGCCGCCAGCTGATTGGTCTTATCTGAAGTGGTACGCGCCCACAGCACATCGGACTTGATGGCAAGAGAGAAACCACTTCCTTGTGATATTACATCCCCGCGCATCCCACCTGCTGCCATGGTCCAAGAGATATCGGAACTTAACTTGCCGCCGGTATTGGGCTTTAACGTCACATCGCCTGTACCCAAACCCAATGCACCCCATACCTTAAGACGCTCAGTTGCATCAAACGATGCATAGGGTACAGCTGCAGTCAAAGTCGCTTCAACATCACCGCTGCCTTTTAGGATTGCACCGTTGCATAAAACCTTTCTTGCATCTTCAGATAAAGTGGTATCGCTTTCTTCTTTACATTGCGGAAGATCCGCTTGCTTTACCGTATCGGTATCGCGATAACCGCCTTTGCCTTTGGATTGCATCAATGCGATGCCTAAAAGCCACTCGCCTCGTGCATAATCGGTACCGCTCATCAAAGTAGTCGCCTCCCCGTCCAAGGAAAACGTCCCTTCAGTACCATCGAAGTTCGATTGTGAAGCCTGGCCCCAAAAGGCCAAAGAGCCTCCAGATGAATCTTTGTCTTCGGTTGCGGTGAAAGAGCTTGCCAAAAGCGCTTCTCGCTCAGTCATAGAATACGACTGATTACCGAAGGTATCGGTATTGCCTGATGCGTCTTTTTTATCTCCAAAAGCATGCTGCGCATCAAAGCTTGCAAGCGATGATGTTTCAGTAAGACTGTTTGCAGTACTGTTTTGTGCTGTACCGCTTTTTCCATCACCGCTTGTGACAAGTGATTTGGATTGAGGATCAAACACAAGTGCCTGTCCGGCTATAGAGCCTTCAATACCTGAAGTTCTTGAAGATTCAATGCGAGCGGCAATGCCGTCTAAGGCTTGCTGCGCAGCGGTGCGCCCAAACCTCGACAACCACGCAGCTGGCATCGGATCAGAGTTCACAATGGTACCAACCGCAACACCATCACCGATGGCTGTACCCCCTGTCGGATTCGATAACACCACCTCAAAGGTCTCAGGGTCTTCGTCGTGATTGTCGTTATAGACATATACCCACATCTTCTTTTGGGTCTGACCCGGATAAAAGGTAAGCGCAAGACCGTCCTCCCACCACCAAAAGTAATCTTGTCCCATACGGGCTGAGACAGGACTCGATTCGCGTACGTTGAATGTCACTTTTACTTTTTGACTCAATGAACGATTCAGGCGTACTGTAAAGTACATTAAACCTACATTCTCATTGGCGGTTTCATCAGCTACAGAGAACTCCGGTCCCGTCGCAACTGCATCGTTGTCGGTGATTTTTATAGAAGCTGAATCTCCAGGTGATGAGGCTTGAGTGTAATACTGTCCTTTTTCACCGTCTTCGACAACCGTTACGGTTACCGACCCATCGGGTTCATTGACAGAATCGTTTAGGGTCGGTACTGAAAAGTCAGCTTCCGTCTCCCCTTTGGTGATGGTAACTTTAGCTGTACCTTCTTTATCTGCGGCAACAAAGTCACTGCCCTCCGATTCTGAGACTGTAAGATTGACTGTAAGATCAGAAGATAACGAGCGGCTGGCTTTTACAGTAAATACCGCATCTGTACCTTCTGTAACCGTTTCTGTCTTTGCTGTAATAGAGATTTCAGGTACAGGCTCCAATATGGAGAACTGTACGTTTCCAGAAGTCGAAACACCGCCGCCTAATCCTGTTGCTGCAGGCGTACCCAATTTGACTATAACGGTCTCTTTGTCATCTTCAGCTGTACTGTCGGCAACTGTGGTCAGCGTCAGTGTTGCTGTTTGTGAAGATACACCACCTGTAGAACCTGCAAAAGTCACTGTCGGTGATTGGGCAGGATCACTGCCTCCAAGGTTGGCATAGCTCACCCCGGTTGGACCTGTCTTTGGCGCTTCAAGCGTATAGTCGCTGCCAAGCGATGCGGTGCCGGTAAAGACAAGCGGCACTTCGATGCTTTCACCTTCAATCAGGGCACGCCCTAATGTGACTGTCAGTGTCTTTTCACTTGATCCTTCAGAAACAATCTCTGTCAGATCGTCTGCACTGGCACTGAGCGTAATGGATGTTGCATCATCATCTTTTACAGCTACCGTTACACTTGCACTTTGATCCTCTGTCTTATAGCCTGTACCGTCTGATACGGTTGCCGTTAGAGAACCTTGTACCTCATCGGTGTCATCGGCTAGTGTTGCAACTGTAAAACCAGCCTCTGTCTTGCCAACCGGGATGGTCACCGTACGTTCGCCTGTGGCTGAAGTGTCTGCAACACTGCCTGTCTGAGTGACTGTTACCGTCACTTCAATCTCTTTTGTCGGTGCTGTATCTGCCTTGAGCGTAAACGACACTTCAGTGCCTTCTGTTACGCCGGATGCTGAATCAGCGGATTCCAATGTCAGTACAGGATCATCCGGTAGCACTAGTGGTGCGACTTCATCTGCTTGTTCTGCCGCTTGTTCTGCCGCTTGTTCTGCCTCTTGTGCTTCGGCTTGTGCGGCAGCTTGTACCTTTGCAAGTTCTCCCTCTACGCATTCCAATGCTTCGGTAAAAGGCTTCCAGCCGCTCCACTTCGACTCGCGCTCGCGCGAAGAAGCGGCGCTCATCGGCTCTATGGCCCGACTGTCAGCTGTCCAGTCGGCTTGCGTACGTTCGCCAAACGCAGTCAAAATAGCAAACCAGTTGGCACCATAACCCGGTGCCTTGTTTCGGTGAAGTTCGTAATAACGCTTTGTCTTGTCCATCAGCGTGTCTGACACGCACAGCTTAGCTGCCTCCAAACGCTGCGCGGGTGTTACAGCCGATTGCGTCGATTGTGTATCCGGGCTTTGTGCTTCAGCGCGCAGTGCATCGCTTCCAGGACCGACTTCCAATGTCGCTGTTGTACCAAGATCATCCAATTGTACGGTGTCACCGTTTTCATCGATGTATTCCGGTGTGACTGTAACCGTAAGTGTCATCGGTACCGAGGCGCCGTGGTCGATGGTGGTTGTGGTGCCTGTTATGCCCGGCAAGTCACCAGCGGAAGCGTTCAGCGCGTCGCTGCTTTCGGCACTCCACGACACATCATAGGAGGTGGCATGCTCTACCGCATCCCAGGAGACGCTGGCGCTGGTATCGTCCACTGCTGTCACCTGAACATTGGCCACCGCCTCGGTGGGTGTGGGGGCGGCCTTCGCGGGCGATCCTTGCGGGGAAAGCGTGTTGCCGTTCAGGTTGCGGCACTGGCTATTGTAACCACTTGACCCCCGTCTGTTGCGCCCCGGGTTCCTTACATGGGCGCGAATCGTATCGACCGTGACCTTGCGAACGCCACCGCCTGTGGCAGTGTGGGTGATGTCGGCGCAGGTGTCGTCGATGTTCCGCGAGGCGTCCTTGCGCACCACATAAATCATGCGCCAGCACTCCCAGGGCGTGTCCGCCGTGCCGTCGTAGCTCTCGCTCGGCTGCCGGCCCGACACTGTCCGCGTGTTGCCGTGGCTGTCGAAGTATTGATGCGCTTGATGGCCGAACCAGTTGCTGCAGCCTGTGCCTGCGCCGGGACTGCGGTCCTTGAACTCCACCCTCACCGAGTTTTCCGGTTCGCCGCCCTCGGTCAGCGACAGGCCGATGAGGTTGCGCTTGTCTGAAGGTACCGTCGCTGTCACTGTCACCGTGCCGTCTGGCTGCGGGCGGTTCGACAGGCGTACGGCGTAGTTTATCCTGTCGCCGGGTGCCGCGTCTTGCCACGCCGTCAGCCCGCGCGTTGACGTTATCGTATGCGGTCGCCGGATCCGCGGATTGCCCGCGCCGCCCTTGATGTACCAATACGCCTCGACCTCGGGCGCATCGTACACGTTGACCCGGAGGCTGGTGTTCGGAAGGTCGCCGTAGCGGGTGTCGGTCGAAAGCACGCCGTGGGTGAGCCACAGCGCGCGGTTCCGGTGCGTGCCGGACTCGTCCGATCCGGATACCGTCACCGTCTGCGGCTGGCTCCAGTCTGAGGTGGTGAAGGTCAGCTCAGTCGGGCTGCGCCCCGCCGCTCCGATGTCACCGTTGGGCAAGCCCCCCGAGGACGGAGTGATTATTACCCTCACATCCGCCGTCGGCGCTGCGTCCAGCACCACCGTGTAGGTCGTGCTGCCGGTCTCTAACAATCGCAGCGGGCCTGCCGTCGACAAGGTGATGCCCGGCGTGCCGGCCGGAACTGCCTCGTCGTCCTCCAGCGTCAGGGTCGCCGCGTTGTTCGACGCATGCGCCGCCACGCCGCTTACCGTCGTGTCCAGCAGGCCGAGCGAGCTCAGCGTCGCAGTGATCGTCTCGTGGGTCGCGTCCGGGTCGTCGCGGTTCGCCACCGGGGTTAGCGTCACCGTCGCCGTCTGCACCGTGTTCGTGTCGTGGCCGGTGAAGACCACCCGCGGGTTGGCCGTCAACGCGTTCGTCAGCGTCACCCCGCTGTGTCCGCTCCCGGCCGCGGCCGCGACCGCGAAGTCGTGGTTGGCTACGCTGCCGCCGTCCACGCTCCCAGGCAGCCGCGCCCCGGTGGCGCTCGCCAGCGCGATCGGCACGCCGATGGTCTCGCCGGCATAGAGTCGGCGCGACAGCGCGACCGCCAGCACCGCCGTGTCCGAGGCGTCGCCCTCGGTCATGGTCGGGTCCGAGGCCGTGAGCTCGACGGTGGTGTTCTCGTCGTCCTGGATGAGCAGCTTGTCGGAGGCGTCGCTCGACGACACCGTGTAGCTGTCGTTGGCCGCCGAGCAGCCCACGGTGTTGGGCGCCACCGCCTCGACGGTCACGCTGCTGTCCTGATCGTCCGCGGCGGTGTTGTTCCAGGTGAGCGTGTGGGTGCCCGACCCGTTGGTGACACTGCTTGGCATGTTCACCGTCTGGATGCCCTCGCTGCCCGAGGCCACCCGGTCGCCGCCGCTCTCGGTCACCCGCACGCACACCGTCAGCGCGCTCGGCAGCGGCTGGTCGGCGGCAAGGTTGAACCCGATGCCCACGCTGCCCTCGCTCTCCGCGACCTTCTTCTCGCCCGCGTCCGAGCGGCTCTCGCCCTCGCTGATGGGAAGGGATACCGAGATCTCCGGGGCCGGGGTGTCGTCGTCGAGGATGGTGTGGGTTACTACAGAGGTGCCGAGGGTGACGCCGGGGGTGTTACCACGCAAGGACAACGTCGCAATCACCGTTTCGTCGGACTCGGCGTCGGTGTCGCCCTTCACGCGGATGCCGATAATGTTATATGGGCTGGTATCTCGATCATCGATAACGGCATCGACGCAGTTCTGGTTCCATATGGCTAAGGCCATGCCGTTTAGGTCTAATGTAGGCTGGAAGTCGGCGGTACCAGGAATGGCGGGGTATGGGGCCGAAAAAACCCTACTACTAGGGGTATGGATGGTCGCCGTGCCGGTGAAACAGACTGTGTAATTGGTCAGGTTTCCCACCGCTGCAGAGAGGCTCACCGTGAACACGAGGTCTCGCGTGCTCGAATCGCCCTCGTTCGCGTCCGCGGGCGCGGCGATGGACAGGGTCCCCGTCTGCGCCTGCGCCTGCCCAATAGCGAGGACCAAAAGCAGCGGCAGGCAGAGCAACGCTGAAAGCAGGGCGAGCCGCAGATTGCGGGCAACAGGACGAGAACCCGCTACGGAGCGGGTAGATGCAAAAGAGAAACTGTCAGAGGAAGAAGCGGGTCGGTTTGTATCGCAGTAACCGCCCGTAAAAGAAGATTCAGGACGTAAGGAAGAGTGCCTTAGGCGGTGCCGCCAACAAGACGTACGGAGCCCGATCCGGCGATCCGGCGATCCGGCGATCCGGCGATCCGGCGATCCGGCGATCATTATATCGCTTTCACCCAATTCTGACAACCCCTTTTTTGAGATGTTCAAGATATTCGAAATCATCCAAGCACCCGAAAACAACGCAAATACACATCTGCCAATCTTGTGACCGGTCGCTATCAGTTCGCTACTGTATCCGCTCATCTTCACTCTCCTTAAGCAGTGAATTCATTAATCATGTCATTCACACAATGACGACTGCTGTGTCCGAAAACGTCTTCGCGCTCATCCTGACCACTATGACCATTCGGTTATTTTCCCACCTTTACTAACCTTTTGTCAAATCTGACGATCTGTGGATTTGCAGATGTGTGCATTGTCGAACCTGTCTTTGGACCAATTCACCCTCGATTCCAACAAGCCCAAATTCATTCGTTAGCTATCAGCCTCAAGTGGAAATGTGCGCACCAAGCGCTTTTCTGCGTCATAAAAAGGCAAAGTGTTTATGACACAATTTCGATCGCCATCGCGCAAAGAACGTAAAACCAGCGTTTTTCCAGACCACTGACCCGGCAAATCGAAACGCACATATCCGATGCCCGTCTTAAGATATGGTGAATATTCACCAGTCGTAATACAGCCAACGATGCCGCTGTCATCAAGCACAAGATCACCGCTCCTCGGCGTCATACCGTCACAACGCAACCCATAAATACGCGTGCCGCGCCTGGCATCGAGCAAGGCACCTCGGCCGATAAAGTCACCCTTGTCAAAATCAACAAACTTATCGAGCCCCGCCTCAAATGGTGTCATGGTGCTATCAAAATCACTGCCGGCATCGAGTATGCCTGCCTCAATTCGACGAATATTTATCGATTGCATTGTGCTCACAGCCATGTCCACAGGCGCACCGGCATTCATAAGATGATTCCATAGCTTTAGGCAGTCCGTTTCATCTCCTCGGGTATAGACCTCGTACCCCAACTCGCCCGTCCAGCCGGTACGAGAAACATAAACATCCTCACCGCCAATACTGAACAATCCAATTCGGAAATACCTAAACGTCTCATCCAATGCACCTCCTGTAGCAGCATGCATGACCTGCAAGGATTTTGGACCCTGAATCTGTAGTACGCGGGATTGAGGATCCGATACAGATACCTCAAACCCTTGACGATGCGCCAAAAGCCACGCATCAAGTTCACAGTCAGGTTGTACGAACCAAAAGCAGTTGTCGTCCAACCGAAACACAATTCCGTCCATAAAAAGACCGCCTTCATGGGTACATGCCAGTACATAGCGCCCCTGCCCCGGCTTCATGTCTGCGACTCGCCGCGTGAACAGCCTTTCTAGAAACCCGACCGCATCCAGTCCCGATATCTCTACCGGTCGTTCAGGTGTGTCCATCAACGCGGCATTTCGGCGAAATGCCCAATACGCTGTCTTCGGGTCATTGCCATCGTACTGGATGTAATACCGGCCAACTGCCAACCGCAGCACGGTGTGTTCATTGGCGTAGCACTGATAAAATGGCGACAGATCACTGGCGCTCAAGCAAGTGGGGAATACCTCGGGTTTATTCGCACAAGGAGAATCGTTCATTGCGCCATCTCGCCTTTCGGGTCAGCGCAAAAAGCGCAGATCTTGTTGCCGTCAGGATCGCGCAGATAACCGTAGCAGATGTTGCTGCCTTTTTCGCGCGGCCCGGGCGCACCTTCATCTGTGCCTCCAATTTTAAGACCAATGGCATAAAACTGACTCAGCGACTGAATCGTCGGTGCAGCAAATGCGATCATGGTTCCGTTGCCGTGGGTACTCGCACCTCCATCGTAGGGTAAGGTGACATAGAACTCAACTGCCTCCAGATCGAAATTCGGTGCATAAGCGACAAAAGATTCGGTTCGGCCTGCATGAACCAGACCGAGCGGAGCGAGAACGGCATCATAAAACACCGCCGACCGATCCAGATCACCGCTTCCAACCATCACATAACCAATCATCTGCCTTACCTCCTCTGCTCTTTCGTAACCTGCTATCGCTGACAGGTCGTGTAGTTTGTATTATGCCAGACGTCAATCTCAACAGCCGGCAGGGGTTCGAGCCCTAATATGACGTCACTGAGTTTTTCTGCGATCATGATGGTGGGGGCGTTGGTGTTCCCATTTGTCACAATTGGCATAATCGATGCATCCACCACTCTTAGGCCCTGCAGACCATGTACCTTGCCCTCGCTATCGACGACCGCTCCACTGTCGTCTTTTACACCCATCCGGGCGGTACCACACAGGTGCCATTGGCTGGCGCAATAATTATCAATGGAACTGTCAAGATCGACATCGCTTTGCACATTGTCGCCGGGAAATATCTCCTCTCCGCAAAGTTCGCTGAATGCCGGTTGTTGAACAAGTTCACGCACCAGCCGGATGCCTGTGCGCAGCCTGTCTCGGTCGCGCTCATCTTTTAGATAGTTAACCAAAATGCGCGGCGCTCTGGATGGGTCACAATCGCGCAACTCAATTCGGCCGCGGCTGTATGCCCGCATCAAGCCGACGTGAATCTGAAAAGCATGTCTCGGAATCGTTTTCCATGTCTGGTTGTCTACCGCAACGGGTGTTATCGTAAGCTGAAGATCAGGGTAATCCACACCGGCGGCCGAACGGATGCATGCAACCGCTTCGAACTGGTTAGATGCACATATCCCGCGGCGCGTCAATAGCCACTGAAGACCCGCAGCGACTCGCCCTGCCAGTCGGGTTTTCGGCCAAAGGGTGACAGGTTTCAGACACTCATATTGCACAACAAAATCAGGATGATCGTTCAGATTCTGTCCGACACCAGGAAGATCCTGCACGACGCCGATCCCCTGTTGCCGAAGATGCTCAGCCGGTCCAACACCAGAAAGCATCAGAATCTGTGGCGTCCCTACTGCACCTGCACACAGTATCACCTCCAAGTTCGCGTGCGAAGTGATGTAACGATCGCGGTGGCGATACGTCACTGCGCTTGCGCGGTCCCCTTCGAAGTCAATCTTCTGTACATGTGCCTCGGTCACAATCGTGAGATTCCGATGATTTCGAACACGGTCGAGATAGGCTCGCGCCGCGCTCCAACGGTCGCCGCGATAAATTGAACAATCCAGCGGGCCAAAACCTTCTTGCCTATAACCGTTCATGTCATCGCTCAGACGATAGCCTGCCTGTTCTCCGGATTTTAAAAAAGCTTGAACCAGCGGGTTTTGCGGCGCGGCGCGCTGAACATGTAACGGTCCGCTGCCTCCCCGATAAGCGTCCTCCCCGCCGGAATAGGTTTCCATTCGCTTAAAGTAAGGCAATACGTCAGCATATCGCCAACCTTCGATTCCGAATTGCTTCCAGCCCTCGAAATCCATTGCGTGTCCGCGAATGAACACCATGCCGTTAATCGACGAAGAACCGCCCAGAGTCTTGCCCCGGTCATGTTTTAACCGACGGGCGTTCAACTGAGGTTCGGATTCTCCTAAGAACGCCCAGTTGTGCTTTGTACTGTTGAGATTTGAAAGTACAGCAGCAGGCATTTTCAACGACAGTGCATTGTTATCGGGGCCCGCTTCAAGAAGCAATACTTGACCTTGAATACTCAAACTCAATCTATGCGCTAACACACAGCCTGCTGAACCCGCACCAACGATAATGTAGTCAAACGATTTTCTGTCGATTTTGTCCAATGGCGAACTCCTGCCCGACAAGTTTCACGGTTCAGCGCGATTTGAATGCTTGTCGCTTCGGTGAAGTGCAAGCGTCGGTTGTCAAGTCAATGTGCAAAAACTTTCGCTTCCAGTTGCGGGTCATGCATCAATCCTGGTTTTGCCGCAGATGCTGAATGGCACAGTGTTGTGCACTCAGGTTGATCTTCTGCCTTATCAGTAAATCGGCCTAGGTAACAGGTGAGTTGATACGCATTGTGAACCGAGTTGAAAAAATAAACGAGAGTCTGTAAATACAGTGCCCCAGCCGAGTCATCAACAGTCGGCGCCATCCGAGATGCGGGATGCCGGTCGCATAAATACTCGATGACCGCAGCACATTCGTCCATAAGATTCGCCTCACCATAGCAAAACCGCCACCCGTTCGTTGGAATTGATTATCCGTTGCATTGGTGGTATAGCCTTTCCATATTGACCAACACTTCAATCAATTCACAGCGACACGGTGGTTGAACTGGTAACTTCGGTGAACCACCACGAAGATATGCTGCTCGATGTTTTCAAGTGACGCATATACAACTCAAATTGAGTAAAATGACCATAAATATAGTCATATATTCTCACTGCTGTCCCGTTGTTTGGAGGAAAACGGCTTGTATCTGATTGATATTTATTCAATAATGACCTGTAGGAGGGTGTCCGAGACTTCAGTGGAAACTTCCGTCTCCAACTCCCCTCCAAACAGATCAATTATCAATCAGGAGTATACCCATCATGTACGAAGGACAGTTTGTTTTTTCACAAATTATGACCCACCTGCCTTGGAAAACCTTTCACCGATGCGTGGACCGCTACCGAGGCGACCACAAAGTTCGAACATTCCGATGTTCCCAACAATACCGATCCATGGCGCTTGCTCAGATGTGTCGCCGAAGCAGTTTACGCGAGCTGGTCGTGTGCCTGCGTTGTCATTCGGACAAGCTATATCATCTCGGTCTGTCGGCCGGCATATCACGAAGCACGCTTGCAAAAGCCAACGAAAATCGAGACTGGCGGATTTATGCCGACTTCGCCCAGCGTCTGATCGCAATGGCTCGTCCACTTTACGGTCCCGAAGACAGCGAGTTGAATTTGCGCGAAACCGTCTACGCACTCGACTCGTCTACCATCGATTTGTGTCTTTCGCTGTTTCCGTGGGCACCGTTTCGAAAAACCAAATCCGGCATCAAATTACACACCTTGTTGGATTTACAGGGAAATATTCCCTCGTTTATTGAAATTACCGATGCGAAACTCAATGATGTGAACATTCTTGATGCTTTTTTGCCAGAACCCGGTTCCATCTATGTGATGGATCGTGCATACGTCGATTACCAGCGGCTGCATTCATTTCACAGTTATGGCAGTTACTTCGTCGTGCGCGCCAAATCCAATACCAAGTTCCGTCGCCTTTACTCGCATGCCAATGACCGCGGCAATGGGTTGATCTATGACCAAAGAGGCGTGCTGACCGGTACTGAAAGTGCCAAGCGTTATCCTGATAAACTGCGACGAATTAAGTATGCCGACCGCGAGCGAGACAAGACTTTAATCTTTTTGACCAACAATACGTATTTGCCAGCACTGACCATAGCTGACTTGTATAAGAACCGATGGCAAGTGGAATTGCACTTTAAGTGGATCAAACAGCATTTGAAAATCAAATCGTTCTATGGCATCAGTGAAAACGCCGTCAAGACTCAAATCTGGATTGCTGTTTCAGTCTACGTGCTACTTGCGATAATCAGAAAACGGATGGCTCTGGACATGAATCTCTACACTATTTCGCAAGTTCTCGATACTACCTTGTTTCAAAAAACAACACTAACTCAACTATTTACGGAATACGGATACAAACCAGAACTGGAGCTGCCGTATAAGCAATTGAATCTATTTGATTATTTAACGGGACACTAGTGATATATTCTATTAAAACATAATATGAAAATATCCATCGCTGAAGCAAAAGCAAAATTCAGTCAAGTCATCCGCATAGCGCAATCAGGCGAATCCGTGACAATTACCCGTCACGGTGAACCAGTTGTTAATTTGCATGCGGTACGAAATAGCCCTATTTTGCCAAAAATAGGATCGATGAAAGGCAAAATTGAAATCTCCGACGATTTTGATGAACTCCCTTGGGAATTCATATCCGCATTTCAAATTGAACCAAAATCAAAATGAGATTGCTCGTCGACACACAAATCCTGCTATGGGCATTAAGCGATGACCCAAAATTGAGTTCCAAAAAAAGACTTGCATTGCTTGAGTCTCACGAGACGATAGTCAGTGCTGCGACAATTTGGGAAATTTCAATAAAGTGCGCACTTGGAAAACTCAAAGTAAGTGGGAATCCTATTGATTTTGCAACAGCCGCAGGCTATATTCCGTTGCCGATAACTTGGAACCATGCGCAAACTGCTGGCAAATTGTTTCCTTATCATGCGGACCCATTTGACCGTCTGATCATTGCGCAAGCTCAATGCGAAGGACTCACTATTGTCACCAAAGACTCGGTGTTTCGCCGCTACGATGTCAGTGTCATTTGACTCAATTGTCGTTGTCAGTTACAAATCCCAGATTGTAGAGAAAAACCATTGATTCTGACAGTTTGACGAAGTCGGCAATCCGATAATCATCAGGTCGTTAAGTTCAGGTTCTTAAGTTTTTAAATTATTAGTTCATCGAATTTGACATTGAGTTCTATAATTGGCGTCAATGTATCGTTTCGGTCATGTTTAAAACCCCGAACATCGGTTGCCGGGTTTGCTTAGGGTTCCGAATTCATTGTGGAGTCCAGTAGGCGTTTGACCGGAGAAAGTGAACTAATGATTTATAAAAAAACAATAAATTAAATTTCTAACACCACAACAAAATATTCGAAAATCGAACGGATATTCGATCACAAAAGGAGGGACCTGTGAAGTTCAACGTTGTAATGGTGATTTCGATGGTGCTTTGTGCAGCCATTGGAATTTGGGGTGTCATAGATCCCGCACAGATGACGGCTGCAGCCCAAGCACTCGTCAATTATTCTCTGACCGCCCTGGATTGGTTTTACCTGCTGTTATGTACATTCTTTGTCATCTTTATGGCGGCAATCGGATTTTCAAAATACGGCAATATAAAACTCGGGGGCGATGACGAAGTGCCCGAGTTCAGTACGCCGTCATGGATAGCAATGCTATTTGCAGCCGGAATGGGTTCTGGTCTGCTGTTTTGGGGCGTAGCCGAACCCATCTACCACTTTTCGTCACCTCCAGGCTTGACAGGTGAAACTCCGGAAGCAGCAAGACAGGCTTTTGTCATCACCAATTTCCATTGGGGAATTCATGCCTGGTCAATTTATGGCGTTTGTGCTTTGGTGATCGCTTATGCCACTTTCCGGTTGCGTCTGCCGTCAATGATTTCAACTCCGATTCTGGTTGGATTCAAAAACATTTTAGGACCCCGGTCTCTAAACAGCATTGGTTCTGCAGCGGACATACTTGCCGTAGTTGCAGTAATTTTCGGTTTGGCCGGATCTTTGGCAATGGGTACCTTAATGGTTCGCTCCGGTATGAGTTCGGTGTTCGGCACCGATGGCAGTTCAAACGCAATCAGTTTTGCGATTTTGGCCGCCTTAACTGCTTGTTTCCTCCTGTCAGCATCCACGGGTGTTGACAAAGGCATCAAGATACTCAGCAATGTCAATATGCTGGTAGCAATCATAATTTTACTGGTTGTGTTATTCGGCGGGCCGACCGCCTATTTGTTTCAAGTGTTCGTTAATTCAATTGGCGACTACGTAATCCAATTCATTCCACTGTCATTTAAAATCTACAGTTTTCAGCCACCCGCTTCGTGGAACTGGTTTCACGGCTGGACCCTCACCTATCTGATTTGGTGGCTTGCATGGGGTCCGTTTGTGGGCATCTTTATTGCCCGCATCAGTCGCGGCCGAACGATTAGAGAATTCGTTATCTTTGTCGTAGGCGTGCCTACAATCGTTTCAATGCTGTGGTTTGCAGCATTTGGCGGTGCCGCCCTTCACATCGAGCTTTTCGGTGGTGGTGGACTGGCTGACAAAGTATTCGCAGATGTTTCATCAGCACTTTTCGCATTTTTTGAATATTTCCCTGCAACTGCGCTGCTCAACTTCCTGTCTGTTTGCCTGATTTTCATTTTTCTGGTAACGAGTGCGGATTCCGGCACTTTCGTGATCAGCATGATGACGACCAATGGCGACCTGAACCCAGCAGTGAAAGTGAAATTGGTCTGGGGATTGATTATCGCTGCCATTACAGTTGGTACACTCGCTACCGGCAGTGTATCGGTTGCTAAGGCGATGGCGATTACCGGTGCGATTCCGTTTACGGTTATTGTCATCTTGCAGATGGCAGGTTTCGTTCGTCTGATCCGCGAGGATCCGAAAATAAAACTAAAAAGCACTGTTGTGCATCAGGTAGATGGGGACGCTGGCGCAAAGCAACCCGTCAGCCAAGGAGGTGTATCATGAGAAACAAAATTCTCACAATCATGGTTTTCGCGCTAGTTGGGATATTTTTAACTGGATGCGCAGATCAAAAAACACCGCTTCGAGTTGCCTCGAAACCATTTGCCGAAAGCGAGATTCTCGCCGAGATGGTAGCCCAGCTTGCTGAAAACGCAGGGATTCCGGTCGAGCGGAAAATCCCCTACGGCTATACCCCCAAAGTGCTGGAGGCAACCAAACAGGGTGTGGTTGATGTTTATCCGGACTACAACGGAACCAGTCTGATTTTTCTCGGTCAGGCACCGAGCGCCGATGGTGAAAAGTCAACAGCTATTGTGCAGAAACTGTTCAAACCGCTTGGGATTGAGATGGCTGGAAAATTCGGTTTTTCCAATGACTATGCCATCGTGGTAACCAGCGAGTGGGCAAACGAACATGGATTGACATCCATCGGTGATCTTGCTGACCTCGATGAGCCGCTTAATTTCGCGGTCGATGATGATTTCATCAATCGCCCCGCTGATGGTTTGCCGCATATGTTAAGGCGATACGGAATGGAGGCGAGTTCCACGCAGGCTTTTCCTCTTGGATCAGATGGCAGAGATCAAATGGTTTCAGCCCTGTTAGACGGATCTGCCAATGTGGCTGAGTTTTTCGTCACAGACGGTCAAATAGCCGAATACAACCTTGTTGTCCTAGAGGACGACTTGAAGTTTTTTCCAGTCTATGAAGCCGCCCCACTGGTACGTTCAGCTGCACTGCAAACTCACCCGGAGCTTGCAGGGGTTTTTGAAATGTTGACCGGAGCAATTACTGCCGAAGACATGCAGCGACTCAACAAATTGGTTGACCTCGACGCTCAAAGCCCGGCAGGGGTAGCATCCGCTTTTCTCGCCAGCAAAGGATTATTGGCCGAAGGAGCCACTGCTAATTTGGAAATCTTAAATGTAGTAGGCGACCCATCTTTGAGTACAGGCAGTTCGACTGCACAGGCACTGCGTGCAATACGCGCAGGAATTCAAGGCAAAGATCTGAAACTGGTTAACTCACCGGATCCAACAATGGAACTGGCTAGCGCAGAGGCACGCATTGCAATCATGGGTGCGGAGAATTTCTTTGAGGCTGGTGAATCAGGACCGGTAGCGAAACAAAGAGCGCAGGCTTTTGCTGTCCTCGGATACAAGAGTGCTCACCTTTTTGTCAGCAGATTTGGATCCATCAACGACCTGTCCGCTATAAGCAGGATCGCCACTCAGCAAGAAGGCAGCGGTTCAGCAGTCGTGCTTGAGATGATGCTCAATTCACTGGAGCGATCAGATGTCGAAGTGATACATCAACAGATGACACTGACCGAGCAGCTTCAAGAGTTGGCTAACGGTAATTTTGATGGAATATTTATCATGGCCAATCAGGGTGACCGACAGATACGAGACGCGTTGCAAAGCGGATCTGTTCGTTTAATCGGACTTGATGAATGGTCTGAAGGTGGACATGCTGCTCGCTACAGTTTCATTAGACCTACCATCATACCCGCGGATACCTATCCTTCACAGTCAGATTCTGTTCAAAGCGTAAGTACGCAGTTTGTGCTGGCCGGACCAGTTGAAATTCAGCAGGAAGCCGGCGAAGTGGGACCAGGAACTGCAGGTGTTGGAAATGTCGCGCCAATCGGTGCGGCAACGGTGATGGCTATTCGCGAAGCTCTGGGCAGCCAGGAGGCCATTGACCCAGCGATTCCCGTTCACTCCGCACTTGTTCCGACGATCGAAGTGATTGATAGGTCTTTGCCATTTCGGGCTGATGTTTCTATCATCAATATCCTGATCATACTGTTCACCATCTGGGTGCTTTACACTTGCTTTTTACCCAGTCCCCGAACATTTACCATGCCGGACAACAATAAGTCTTAACAGACAAACAGGAGCGTTTGATAATGACGAATTATTTAGTACCCATTGACCTGGGTGAAAAGGCGTTTTCAGAGAAAATCATCAGGACTGCTGTCGAGATGGCAACAGGAAATGAAAACGCTAAAATCTACCTGATGTCAGTTATTCCTGGAGTTCCGGCTGGACTCGATGTGCGTTATGCAATCAGAGGCGAAATGCACGGTTCGGCCGAGTATCCACTGCAGGAATGGAAAAACGAGATGACAGAGAAACTCAGTGACGTTGCAACCGAACAAATACCCGAGTCAATGCGCGCCGGTACAGTGGTGCGCAATGGCACAATTTATCGGGAGATTGTAGAGGCTGCCAAGGACTTAGATATCCAGCAAATCATAATGGGCGCACATAGCCCGTCACTTGCAGATTTTCTGTTAGGTCCTAATTCGGCAAGAGTAGCTCGTCACGCCGGTTGTACGGTGACAGTCGTTCGCGAGTAACGCTTGAAAACCTCTTACAGCGGTTATCGATCAAGGGATATTCGTTCGTTTGAAGGGTCTTTGAGTCCATTTTGTTTGGCTAAAATTGATCCGCAATGGTAGCTAGTGAAATGGTGGATATTCCTCAGCGGATTTAAACGACATCATACTGCGCTCGACCGGAAAGAACCGGTCGACAAAGACGATAAGAGTTATGACGTTTTCGGCATAACTCTTGATCGCATTGAGGAGGTGAGCAATTATGTGCGTGAAGTGTGTGCGGACAAATTTGACTCTCCACTTGAATCCTATTGCATTGAACACTTGTAACCTTAGGCTCAGGTGAGAAGGTGGCAGATGTTCGAATTGATGTGCTGAAGAGTTTGTTTATCCACCAAAGTTGTGGTGGCTATATGTAACGGGTAGGAAATGCAAAGCGCCCTATGTCAACGGAGTACTTCACTCGAAAGATTCAGCGGCGCAGTCAAACACGACTGATTTGTTTCGATGAACAAAGCGCGTTCGAAACACCATCTACTGATTTGAACACAACCTTATTAAAACGATTTAGGGTTGAAGGTTCGAATTATGATGAACAAGTTCTTGCTTGCAAATTGGGAATGGCTGCCAAGCGGGGTACCGACAAAGCGCAGCCAACGGTTGCCGGGGTATTGCTTGGCACTGATCGACCGACGCAATGGCTTCGTCATGCTCACATACAAGCAATTGCTTACCATGGCAATGGCAATAGCGTTTCACAATTCTCGGAGTCTGAATGGCACTAATTGGATGCTAAAGATATTAGCGGTCCACTTGATCGTCAGATAGCGAATGCCTGCCTTTTTACAGCCAGAAATCAAAAGATACGAGCCAACAAAGTTACAGCACGTGTTGATTATCCGCAGTATGACATAAGTGCAGTCTTTGAGGCAGTTGTCAACGCTGTCGCCCATCGAGATTATTCGGTGTATGGTTCTCGAATTCGCCTGAATATGTTCTCTGACCTCTTAGAACTATATTCGCCAGGTGACCGGGTGCCGCTTTTGATCGGTAATCTATTTCACAGGCTCACCGAAACCGATGATCACCCTCTCATTGCCTGCTCAGTCTTTCACTACGAATTCGAATTCATTCACCCATTCGCCGATGGCAACGGTCGTATGGGTCGACTGTGGCTGAATCTGATCTTGGCCCGTTGGAGCCGTGTATTTTCCGATATTCCGCTTGAGAGTCTGATCTTTGTACACCAAGGCGATTACTACCAAGCCTTACGGGAGAGCACCCAAAATACAGACTGCGCACCGTTCATTACATTCATGTCGAAAATGATTCTAGATGCTTTGAATAATTCGACCCCCCAAGTCGCCCCCCAAGTCGGCCCCCAAGTCGGCGAGTTGCTGGCGGTGATAAAAGGTGAAATGAGCCGCGACGCATTGCAGTGGGCCCTGAACCTTTCGGATCGAAAGTCATTTCGAGAACGTTATCTGAAGCCTGCGTTGGACTTCGGTCTGATTGAGATGACAATTCCTGACAAACCCAACAGCCGGCTTCAATAATATTGATTAACCGACAAAGGTCGAACGTGGCTGGTGTCGTGCGGTGAGACTTAAAACCCTTGACTGGAATGTTCATTTCACATCCAGCCTCAATTCGAAATCAAGCTTTCGCCCGCTGGAGACTTCCAGCGCGATGGTTCAAGTGTTTTCGCAATGCTTCGGCAGTGTGAGACCTGCGACTTTTACGCACCTTTTGCAGCTCACCTTGTACAACAACCTTTCCACCTCTCGTACCTCCTTCCGGCCCGAGGTCAACAATCCAGTCGGCTTCGGCAATAAAATCCAAATTGTGTTCGACAACCACCACCGTATTGCCCGCGTCAACCAGCGCGTGAATTACGCTAAGCAGCTTTTCAACATCTGCACTGT
This sequence comes from Arenicellales bacterium, assembly GCA_965214785.1. Classification (GTDB taxonomy): domain Bacteria; phylum Pseudomonadota; class Gammaproteobacteria; order Arenicellales; family JAJDZL01; genus JAJDZL01. The sequence continues at coordinate 1,647,446 of OZ243975.1, forward strand.
GCAAACCAACTGTGGGTTCGTCGAGCACGTATAGCGTGCCGCGCTGAGCGCGCACAGGCTGGTTTTGGCGTCCCGGTGATGAATTGAACCGCGTAATCGCTTTCGACAGTTCGCTGACCAGCTTGATTCTCTGAGCCTCACCCCCACTTAGCGACGGACTCGTCTGCCCCAGGCGCAAATAACCAAGACCAACATTGACGAGCAGTTCAAATACCTGTCTCAATGATGGCGAAAACGAGAAAAAATCTGCTGCTTCCTCTGCACTCATATTGAGAACATCAGCGATCGATTTGTCATGGAACTTCACTGCCAAAGTCTCCGAGTTAAACCGGTTTCCTGCGCATGCCTCACACCGAACGCGCACGTCCGGCAAGAAATTCATCTCAATTTTCTGTTCACCTTGTCCGCCACACTCCTGACATCTGCCATGGACTACATTGAAAGAATACCGACTTTGATCATAACCCCGAATCCTTGATTCAGGGGTCTCGGCAAACAATTTGCGAATTCGGTCCCAAACCTTGATATAGGTCACCGGACATGAACGCGGCGTGCGTCCAATCGGCGTCTGATCTACTTTCAGCACAGACCGAAAAGCTTCGAAACCGTCTATCGAACTGCAATCGGCGAACGAAACCTCGTTACTCGATGATTTAGACAGCAGATTTTTCATATTCTTGTACACAACATCTGTAATAAGCGTACTTTTTCCGCTTCCGCTCACTCCTGTAACGCAAATCAGCTGTCCAACCGGAAACAGAACATCGATATTGCGCAAATTGTGAATTCTTGCCCCGCTTACCTTCAATGCATGAATCACATCGGGTTTAGGTCTTTGTCGCGGCAAAGGGTGCGACAATGGATTGGACAGACTGCGACCGGTAGCTGAATGCGGATTATTGAGAATTTCTTCAACTGTTCCACTCGCGACAACTGAGCCGCCATTTGCACCGCCGCCCGGACCGAGATCAATTATGTGATCAGCACTTCTGATGGTTTCTTCGTCGTGTTCCACAACGACAACAGTATTGCCTTTGTCCTTTAGGTCTGCAAGTGCCGAAAGCAACCTTCGATTGTCACGCGGATGCAAACCAATGGTTGGTTCATCGAGTATGTAGCAAGCGCCGGACAGCCCGGAACCGAGCTGCGAAGCCAAACGGATACGCTGCGCTTCTCCACCGCTTAGAGTTGGTGCTGACCGATCAAGGCTAAGATAGGAAAGACCGACAGATTGAAGAAACTCAAGGCGACTGTTCAATTCAGAAAAAATAACACCCATCGCATCACGTTCGCGTTGCGAAAGATTAGTTTCCATGGTCTGAAAAAATGAATGCGCCTTTTCGATGGACATGCCGACGATCTTGTCGATGGTCTTGGTGTTAAACCGTACTGCAAGTGATTGAGGATTCAGTCTGTTGCCATTGCACGACTTGCAAAGTCTTTGGTCATCGGTATCGCAGTCAATTTCAGCTTCTTCAGACGGTCCGTCAGAAGACGGTTCCAAACCAACACCATTGCATCTTGTGCACCAGCCAATCGGCGAGTTAAACGAAAACTCTCTAGGGTCAAGTTCCTTAAATGCCCTGTGACATCGCGGGCATTCGCGCTTGACTGAATAGTTCTCGATAACGGCGTCGGACATGTCATCGCCTATATGCGCCTGCGTGATATGGAAATAACCGCCTGTTAATCGGGCCGCATCGTAAATAACTGACTGGAACCTTGTGTAGTTTGAAGATATCAATTTAACCGAATCAAGTGGCATGACTATTTCATGTTCGCGATATCTGTCCAACCACGGCCAGTTGGCGGTAGATGCCCAACTGCCGTCAACCAGTAAATAATTCGCTCCCTTGTCGGCTGCCCATTGTGCCAAATCATGGTAGTAACCCTTTTTAGCCAGCACCAACGGAGACATCACCAAAATGTGTGTGCCCGAGTATTTTTTCCAGATGCGCTCGATTAAAGCTTCCACCGAACGAGACTGAACTTTAACCTTGCAGTCCGGGCAGTGCTGAGTGCCGAATCGCGTAAACAGCAATCGAATGTAGTGATAGCACTCGGTGAGCGTGGCAACGGTGCTCTTATACCCTCCGCGGCTCATTCTCTGTTCGATGGCAACGGTGGGCGGCAGTCCGGTAACAGCATCGAAATCTGCACGCGTAGCCGGTTGGACGAACTGTCTTGAATACGCGTTAAGCGTTTCCAGATAACGACGCTGTCCTTCTTTGAACAAAATATCAAATGCCAGCGTGCTTTTCCCGCTGCCACTTAACCCTGTAATCACGCTGAACTTTCGGTAGGGAATGTCAACGCATAGATTTCGAAGGTTATGCTCACGCGCATTGAGTACGCGGATCGCTGAATTTTGCGCAGTCGTGTTCGCAGCACCAGACACATTGGAGCTATGCTTGAACCTTGACTGCCGATACTTCTGCAGCGCTTGGCCGGTATAACTGTTTTCCACCTTCGTTATGGCCTGTGGGGGACCTTGTGCGACAATTTCGCCACCCGCATCGCCGCCCTCAGGACCAAGATCAATAATCCAGTCTGCACTGTTAATCAAATCCAGGTTGTGTTCAATCACAATGACTGAATTTCCAACTTCTATCAGTTTGCGCAATGCCGAAATCAATTTTGCAACATCTGTGAAATGCAGCCCAGTTGTTGGTTCATCAAAAAAGTAAAGCACTTTCCATGAGCGCTTGCTGCGTGCCCGTTTTTCACTATTGACAATGTGCATCGCCAATTTCAGGCGCTGCGCCTCTCCACCACTGAGTGTTGGCACCGGTTGTCCAAGTTTGAGATATTCCAAACCGACATCCTCAAGTGGTTTGAAAGCAGCAACAATTCTCGGATCGTCGGCAAAAAATTCAACTGCCTGCGAAACCGTCATATCCAGGATTTCAACGATTGATTTAGACTCACTTGAGCACTGTGGTGCAGGAGCCGTCTTTACATCCTGTACTTCGGCGCGATAGCGAGTGCCATCGCACTTTGGGCAGCGGAGATAAACATCGCTTAAAAACTGCATTTCAACATGTTCAAAACCGGTTCCGGCACACTCGATACAGCGACCAAGCGGAGAGTTGAAACTAAAATGACCAGGTGTATAGCCGCGCTGTTTAGCAAGATGAACAGCCGCCAGCCGTTCGCGAATGCGGGTTAACGCGCCGATGTAGGTGACAGGGTTCGAGCGGGCACTTTTACCGATTGGAGACTGGTCAACTAAAACAGCGTCGCTTATAGACGCATCGAGTTCAAAGCTGCTGTAGTCACCAGGGGGTTGTGTGGGCTCTCCAAGCTTTCTGAGGATTGCCCGATATATCACCTCATTTACCAAACTTGATTTTCCGGACCCGCTGACACCGGTTACGCAAACCAGTCTGGATAAAGGAATAGAAACATCTATGTCTTTTAAGTTGTTGTGCCCTACCCCCTGATAATTAAGCCAGGATGTATCGTCATCAACTGATAAAAGATCGAATTTCGGCAGGTAGGCATGATTCTTCAGGCAATCGCCGGTTACCGAATCCGTGTTTTCGAGCAACTGTTCGAAGGAGCCAAAATGCACAAGATTTCCGCCGTTTGCTCCTGGACCCGGACCGATATCGAGCAACCGGTCAGCGGCACGAATAATCTGCTCATCGTGCTCTACGACTAACAGGGAGTTGCCGGCATCTCTTAAGCGACTCAAAATGTCAGCCACTCTGGCTACGTCCCGCGTATGAAGCCCGATTGTCGGTTCGTCGAGCACAAATAGTGTGTTGACAAGCGTGGTACCCAGTGCAGTTGTCAAATTGATCCTCTGCACTTCACCACCGCTAAGCGTTCTTGACTGACGGTCGAGATTAAGATAACCCAAACCCACTTTATTAAGGTAACCGACTCTGGCAGCAATTTCGTCCAACAATTGTGCTGCAGCCGCATCGTGGCGATACGGCACTGCGAACTTGTGAAAGAAGTCCTGCAGATCCGACAGCGACAAGGTGGCAACATCACAAATGGTCAGACCCGGCAAGTTCCGATAAACTCTCTTTGGAATACTAAATGACGGATGACGAAATGTTGCCAGCTGCGGCATCGCTTGGTTGCCAATTCGCCAAAGAAAAGCCTGCGGTTTTAATCTGGATCCACTGCAGTCAGGACATATGGAATACCCGCGATAGTGTGACAGAAATATTCGCATGTGCATTTTATAACTGCGCTGTTCCTCCCACGCGAAAAACCGCTTCATCCCATACCATTTTGTGCCATGCCAAGAATCCTGTTCACTATAGTCTTCGTCACCTTCAATCACCCAATTTCGATCTTCCTCACACATGTACTGCCATGGTGTTGTCGTCGCAATACCCCTTTTATTCGCCATGTCGAGCATTGCCAACATATCATCGATATAAGTATCCGAAGTCAATGGACGAATTGCGCCTTGTTCCAGGCTTCGGGTCTTGTCGGGTATCACCAGATCGTAGTCAATCCCCTTGATACGACCAAAACCGCGGCAATATTCGCAAGCACCGACAGGAGAGTTAAACGAAAAAAGATTCTCAGTCGCTTGTGAGTAGTCAATGTTGCAGCGGTCACAACGCAAGCGGTTTGAAAATCGCAGAATTTCGCCTTTCGGTTTGCGCAAATCGTCCAGCGGCTGAATCAAAACAGTGTTATCGCCATTTTCAAGTGCAATTTCAATTGCCTCAGCCAACCGAGATCTGTTCTCGAAAGTCGGTCGCAGCCGGTCTTGAACAACTGTCAGTGCATCGTCACCGATGTCAACAATATTCTTGTATCCTTGTTTTCTCAGTTCGTCGACAATAAATTCTCGTTCAACTCCATCGGGAACCGGCAATGAGAATGCGACCATCACAAACGGTATGGTCTGGCCGGATTTTTCCTCGAACCGATTCAATACTACCGAGCAAATCTGTTCAGAATTCTGCTGCACCACCGCATCACCGCACTGGCTGCAATAAATGGAAGCAAAGCGGGCAAAAAGCAATTTGAGGAGATCATTTAGCTCGGTCATTGTGCCAACCGTCGAACGCGATGTTCTCACTGGGTTGACTTGATCAATAGCGATTGCCGGTGGAACACCGTCGATTCGCTTTACGTTCGGGCGATCCATACGGTCAAGAAACTGTCGTGCGTAAGGCGAAAAAGTTTCAACGTATCGCCTCTGGCCCTCGGCGTATATGGTGTCAAATGCCAAAGAAGATTTGCCTGAACCACTGACTCCGGTAATTACCGTAAGTTCATTCAAAGGCAGACGCAAGTCAATATTTTTTAAGTTGTTTTGGCTGGCACCCTCAATGTCCAATACGACGGGGGAGTAAGCACAGTTTTTTGTTCCCGATTTGTGGGTTTCGGACATTCCGATTAAACTCGATTACTTTGTGTAAGCGAACACACCCGATCGGGTGATGCTATTGGCATGGAACTAACGACTGCAAACTTCGGTAAACAGCCACAGCGACAGAATCACACTACACGAACTTCAATTTCACCGATTCCGTCAACACCACCTGTGATTTTGTCGCCAGGGCTGATCGGGCCGACGCCCGCCGGTGTGCCTGTAAAAATCAAGTCTCCAGCCATCAGCTCGAATGACTGCGACAGGGTTTCGATAATCTCTGGAACAGACCATATCAGCTGATTGAGATCCCCTTGTTGGCGCACTTCATCGTTAACCTTTAGCCAGATTTTTGCGCTGGCAGGATGTCCGCAGTGCGAAGCCGGCACAATTTCAGTCATGGGTGCAGAATGGTCAAATGATTTCCCTGCTTCCCAAGGCCGTCCCTGCTTTTTCATCGCTTGCTGCAAATCCCGGCGAGTCATGTCAATCCCCACAGCGTAGCCATATACATGCTGCAGAGCTTCGTGTGACGACAAATTTTTTCCCCCTGACGCAAGTGCTGCAACCATCTCAATTTCGTGGTGAACATTGCTGGACTGGGGCGGATAGGGGAAATCACTCCCACTTGGGAGCACCGCATCTGCTGGTTTCTGAAAAAAAAACGGCTGTTCCCGGTCGGGATCATGTCCCATTTCCCTGGCATGTTCAGCGTAATTTCTCCCAACCAGATAGATTCGGCGAATTGGAAATTTTTTTGTTGAGCCGCGCACTGCTGCAAGCGGACGCCCAAAATCAGGTACTGCGTAGTCCATGAATTCTCCTGCAAGTTGGATTTCAAATGATAAAACGTACTTTATACAACCTTCGCGCCATGATTTTGAGTCGCTGGTCCCAATTTAAAAAAACAATCGTAACCAATGCCCTTTATGTCGGTTACGGTACAAAAGCACTGCTGCACGACGTAATCTGCGTCAATTTGTTCAAGACAACTTGCTTGTTTTTGGGGTAGAATTGTTCGCGCACGGTCGCCGATCTTGGGCTGATTCATTTCAAGGCAAAATTGATGAATATCTATCGCACAATACACAGTAATATTTCGCTCAAATTCTCGCCTTAAACACCCTTGCAGAAACAAAAAATAACAGCATGCAACATACACTGGCAGAACAATTCGCACAATTCGCAGTAAAAGCTGAAATTTCCCCGACATCTGTTGACATTGTCAGACACGCGGTTGCCGACTGTTTTGGCTGCATACTTACCGGCATCGACTCCGAAGTCGCAGTGCGCCTCAACAAAGGGCTTGATATTGACGGACAAGGCACTGCACCTGTCTATGGCACGGGTCGAAAAACTTTGCCTGCTTATGCAGCACTGGCAAATTCCGTAGCTGGTCACGCATATGATTTGGATGACTGGGAAGAACCCGCGAACAGCCACCCGACTGTAGTCCTTTTGCCAGCGTGTCTGGCAGCAGCACACAATGTCACAGTTTCCGGCAAGCAGATGATGACAGCTTATGCTGTAGGGTTTGAAGTCATCGCCAGACTCGGTGAGGCTGTTACACTTGATCATTACAATCGCGGTTTCCATACAACCAGCACTATCGCTTCAATAGGCGCCGCAGCCGCTGTTGCGAGATTGCTTGGCCTCGACATTGCCGCTGCAACTCACGCCCTATCCATTGCAACCTCTCAAGCATCTGGTTATACGATGCAATTTGGAACCAATGCCAAGCCGCTTCAAGCGGGGTTCGCTGCCCGAGTCGGATTTGAATCAGCCTGCCTGGCGCAAGCCGGTGCAACAGCAAACCCAGACGTGATAGATTCCGACCGCGGGTTTGCAGGCTTGTTGGGGGTCTGTGGCCGCCCGCTTAAGGAACTCGGTAATCCTTGGGCACTGGACGAGTACGGTTTACTGCTAAAACCGTGGCCATCGTGTGGATATACCCACCGCCTGATGACAGCCGCCACTGCGCTGCAGCCAGTTTTATCGCACCGATTGAACGACATCACTGCAATTGAGGCAAATTTGCCTGACTTCCATAAAATTATCCTTCCTTATGATCGACCGCAAACCCGTGAACAGGCACTTTTCTCTGCACATGCGTGTATTGCGCAGATTCTGCTCGAAGGTGATTTGACAATGCAGGATTTAGCCGAAGGCTTCTGGAAAAAACCACGCGTCGAAAAGCTGATGCGAATTACTGAAGTGCTCACTGCCCCAGCGAAGAAACCCCTGCTGAATATCGATCCGCAACAACCGGATATTCTGCGCATTTATTTCGATAATGAGATGATTGAACAAAGCTGCAGCTATCCTCTAGGAGCACCTCAAAACCCGATGAGTCAAAAAGCATTGGAAACAAAATTCACCGCAAACTCAGGCAGATCGAAAAACGACTTTCAACACCTTGTTCAGTGGCACAGATCCCCTGACATTGGAACTTGGCTTGAGGTTTTTGAAGCCAGAGCAAACCCCTGATTAATTTTGCTAACCCCCCAATTGCCAAGCGGAAATTACAATGAATATTACCAATCGAAAATGGGTTCTTGACTCCTATCCAACTGGAATGCCGGTTCAAGACAATTGGCGACTGGAAACCGAGTCGATATCGCAACTTGCTGACAATCATGTAGTCGCCCGGGCACTGTACTTGTCTGTCGATCCTTACATGAGAGGTCGGATCAGTGCGAAGCAAGGTTATGCGACGGGCGTCAAACCCGGGGATTTGATGGTCGCAGGGGCGGTTGGAGAAGTCATCGAATCAAAGCATCCGGATTGGAAGGCTGGCGATATCCTTGAAACCATTCAATTCGGTTGGCAGGAATATTGCGTTTTAAATCCACAAACAGCTACTCGAGTTGACCGCGAGACCGGACCGATTCACGCGTGGCTCAGCTACTTGGGAATGCCGGGAGTTACTGCATGGTGCGCATTGAATGCTGTTGGAAAACCTAAGGAAAATGACACGATTGTAATATCTGCCGCATCCGGCGCAGTGGGTCAAGTCGCGGGGCAATTGGCGAAAGTCGCTGGCTGTCATGCGATAGCAGTTGCCAGTACTCAATCCAAGTTGGACTGGTGTCTCAAACTCGGTTACGATGCTGGAATCAACTACACAACCACGGAGAATCTAACCGAAGATATAGCGACTCTTTGTCCCAACGGCGTCGACATATTCTTTGACCACACTGCAGGGCCAATTCATGACGCGGTGATGAAAAATCTGGCCATCGGCGCAAGAATCATCGTTATTGGAACCATCAGTCTCGCTGACAAGTTTGAGCAACCTGATATCGGGGAACGATTTCTACGGCAAATTCTTGTCGCACGTGCCACGATGAGTGGCTTTTTGGTTTTCGATCATCTCGATGCCTATGACGACGCTCGAAAAAATCTTGCCCAACTCGCGGCTTGCGGAAAATTGAAGTACAAAACCGATTTTGTCGACGGCATCGAACATATGCCGGCAGCTTTTCTCAGGCTGTTGCATTCTACCAATTTCGGCAAGCAGTTGGTCAGAACACCGTTTGCAAGCGGTCTGGCCGAGTGATAGGCGTACAACTTTTGAAGTCAAAAATCCGTATGTGCACCACCTTGCGCTATGCGTCGGTCGACAAATTCGTCTAACTGCTCGCGTACAGATACATCGATTGGCGGTTCGGTGTACTCGGCAAGTAATTGTTTGTAGACCCGGTTTGCATGTGCGATGGCCTCAGGAGAACCGCCTTCGCTCCAGGTTTCAAAATTTCGCCAGTCAGATATCAGCGGCGAATAAAACGCATCTCGATAACGCGATTGCGTGTGATCGGTCCCAAAGAAATGTCCTCCATGACCTGCCTGTTTCATCGCATCGATTCCAATTTCTTGTGCATTCACCGTAATTGGCTGCATGTACTCGGCAATCATCTGTAACAAGTCAGCATCAACGATAAACTTCTCGAAAGAAGCGGTAAGCCCTCCTTCCATCCAGCCCGCCGCATGCAAAACCAGGTGAGCATGTCCATTGACTGCACCCCAAAGTGAAAACACAGACTCGTAAGCGCATTGGGCGTCGACTGTGTTCGCCGCATTGGTATTGGACGAACGAAAAGGCAGCTTATAGCGTCTGGCTAGCTGCCCACTTGCAAGGGCTGCTTTCATATACTCGGGTGTGCCGAACGCCGGTGCGCCAGAACGCATATCTACGTTGGAGGTAAATCCCCCATACACAAACGGTGCACCGCGACGCGTCAACTGTGAAATGACCAAACCAGATAATACTTCTGCATTTTGCTGAGTCAACGCGCCAGCAAGTGTAACCGGTGCCATTGCACCTGAAAGGGTAAAAGGCGTCAATATCACCACCTGATTGCGAGATGACATTTCGATAATGCCCTGCACCATATTTTCATCAAGACGAAGTGGAGAGTTGGAATTAATGACGGTAATCAAACTCGGTTCATTGTCCAATTGTGCATCGTCCAGTTGTCTGGCAATTTTTACAATTTCCAAAGCGTCAAGGTTCCGCTGTTTACCTAGTGAATAGGCATGAAACACCTTGTCTGTCAAAATAACACTGTCTCGCAAGCACTCCAGATGGCGGATAGACGCATGCACATCAATAGGCTCGACGGGATAACCGCCAATGAGGTGAATAATATTCAAAGTCTGAGTCAGTCGAAGAAAATTACGATAATCCAACTGATTTCCAGCACGTCTGCCGCCATCGATGTCGCTGGCATGTGGTGCACTGCCTACTGTAGCAAAACAAACTTGGTCGGTGCCAAACTCGATGTCGTGTGCCCGATTGCGAGCGTGAATCCGGAAACTGGAGCGAGTGGCGCTTAAACAGTCATTTACAAGCTCACGATCAATCCGGACAACGCCTGTGTTTTTATCGACACTTGCCCCGGCGTCAGCCAACAGTTTGCATCCTGCTTTCGACATCACCTCAACACCCACTTGCTCCAATACATCGAGCGAAGCGTTATGAATGGACTCGACCTCGTCGTCTGACAAAACGCACAGTGGCGCAAGTCGATTCGACACTCGCCGCAGTGGCAACTGTTCCACTTTGGGTGACAAACGCAGCTTTGCGTCAGCACGACTTCTTCTTTTGACCATAGTTCAGCCTGTGTTGTGAATTCGATTTGCAAATCAATCGCATTAGACGCAAGATTTTACTCGTAACCCAAAGCGACGACTTACACGAATATTCGATTAGCACTATTTCGCCTGTTTGAGCCCGCATTGCACGCAGATATTCGTAATTGGGGAGGGATTTTTTACTCTTGGTAAGAAAAAATGGTATTATCCAGAGCACAAGGACCAACTCAATACAAGGTCTGGATGCTGGAAACCTCACCTTTGGCAACTATTTTGAATCTTGTTTGTCTAACACTATTGTCATCAACATTGCAAACAGCAACATGTCTTCAATTAGAGGAAATTAGGTAGTCGTGGAAAAGTCATACAAACTGAGTGCTTGGCTAGTCGCCGGTTTATTCTATGGTGCCAGCAGCATTTTTGCTCTCAACGCGTTTTCTGATGATTCGCAAGACGCATCTCAAAACAATCAGCAAGAACAAACAACTGTCACAAAAATAGTTGTCGACCCGGAAATCGCGGCAGTAACAGAAGAAGAGCCGGATTGCGAATAAAAGCGTCTGTTTCAAATCCCTTCAAGGCAAATTCCTTGGGTAATCTTGGTTCATGCATCAAGATTTTTTCGTGGCATCAGTGTTCACGTAAGCCAATAAGTATGCACCGATTGCAAACAGCACAATAACTGAAAGTATCGAATTTCTTGTGCCAAACGCCGCCGCGGTCCAACCAACCAAAAAAGGACCGATTACCGCTGCTGACTTTCCTACCATATTGAAAAATCCGAAATACTCTCCCGCTTGCCGGTGTGGTATGAGTTGACCGAGCAGTGAACGGCTCAAGGATTGAATTCCGCCGATAACGCAACCGATCATGATCGCCAGAATAAAGAATTCTACACCCGTGGTAATAAAGTATGCCCAAACGGTAGCTGCAATATAAACAACGATGCCGATATAAATTCCCTGCTTTGGCCCGATCACTTGGCCCAGCTTTCCAAAAGCTATTGCTGCCGGGAATCCGATAAACTGCACCAGTATTAATGCCACGATCAAGTCGTTGGAATCTAGCCCTATCGCAAGTCCATAGTCCACAGCCATGCGAAAGACCGTATCGACTCCATCGATATAGAACCAGTAAGCAAGTAAAAAAAGCACAATCGTTTTTTGCGTACGCATGTTTTTCAGCGTAGCACCCAGTTGCATAAAAGCCGCCTTTACGGCACTTGTTGATCTCGTTGTTTCAGGTGGGTTATCTTTAACAAACAATAGGATCGGGATAGAAAACACTGCCCACCAGATCCCGACAGTGATGAAACTGACCCGCACCGCTTCTCCCGAATCATCAAAGCCGAACGTCTGTGGGTTTAACACCATAAAAACATTGATTGCGAACAGAATTCCACCGCCAAGATATCCCAACCCATAGCCCAATCCGGATACCAAGTGAATGCGATCATTTGTCGAAGCAACGTCTGTCAGCAGTGCATCATAGAACACATTGGCTCCAAGAAAGCCAAGTGATCCGGTAACAAATAGAACGATTGCCGCCAGCCAATGTCCATATTCAACCAAAGACAACCCAAGGGTTGACAAAATTCCAATATAGGAAAAACCGATGAGCAGTTTCTTTTTGATGCCAGCACTGTCCGCGATTGCTCCGAGTATCGGTGCCATAAACACAATCACTAAACTCGAGATTGACGAGGCAACTCCAAGCCTGAATGTTACGTCAACACTCGAGGCACCTGCTGACCAGTACTCGCGGAAAAATATTGGAAAAAAACCTGCTATCACAGTCGTGGCAAACGCTGAATTTGCCCAGTCATAAAGTGCCCAGGAAAGCGTGCGTTTTTCGAAGATCGACTTAAACATGATTTTCAAACCGTCAACTGCGCATCCTATGTCCTTGCGGGTCGTAGGGAATTTTGTCAAGAATTTTTGCTGCACACCGTGAACCGACGACATCAATCTCGTAACTCGCGCAGCTGTCCAGCGCATCGCGCTTGATGTAGGCGAACGCAAGTGAGCTTTTGACCCAGTGGCCATACCCACCTGAGGTAACAAATCCAACCAGGTCCTGATTGATCCAAACTGGCTCAAATCCGGTTACGTCCGCGTCTGGAGAATCAATTTCAAAAAGCGCAAGGACGTATGTAGACGGCCGCTCGCCCATGCGCAATGCATTTTCTTTGCCGATAAACTCTTTCTTGCTAAAGTCAATAAACCGATCTAAACCGGCCATTTGCGGACTATACGCGCAAGTAAACTCTTTTGACCAGACACCGAATCCTTTTTCCATCCGCAGGCTGTTCATAGCCCGGAATCCAAAATGCTTCAAGCCGTATTTCTGACCCGCCTGTGTTAGCTCTTGATACAGTGCCCGCTGAGCAGACTTGGGAACATTGATTTCGTATCCAAGTTCTCCTGTAACCGACAATCGCGCTACCACGGCGCTACAGCCGGCAATGTCCAAGCGCTGAACGTCTAAAAACCGAAAAGACTCATTGGAAATGTCATTTTCAACCAGATTCTGCATCAGTGCGCGGCTGTCTGGGCCGCAAATCGCCAATCCCGTCCAATCAGTGCTCAAGTTGATAACTTGCACCGCGCGATCTGGCAGATGATCATTGAACCATCTCATATGCCACGCTTGCAGATAGTAGGAGCCCATCAGCCAAAACCGATCACGCGCCAAACGCAAAACAGTCAAGTCTCCCGCAAGCCGTCCGCTTTTTGCAAGCATTGGGGCCAAGCGCACGCGGCCCACACCAGGTAGTCGGCAAGCCAATAGCCTGTCCAAAAAAGCCTCGCTGCCTTCACCAGACACTTCGTAGCGTGAAAACCCCGTGATATCAACCATGCCGACTGCACTTCGAACCGCGCTGACTTCTTGATCAACATACTTAAATGCATTGGATCTTCTGAGCGTTGGAGTCTCCCGAAAATTCGGCTTCGACGGTGTGAAATACAAAGGTATCTCCATACCCCACAAAAACCCGAACTGCGCGCCAGCGATTTTTAACTCATTGTGAACAGGTGACACTTCAACAGGTCTGCCGGCAGGAAGTTCTTCGTTCGGATAGGTAAGAACGAAACGCCGCGCATAGAATTGTCTTACAGTTTCAGACAGGTATTTGTCTTGGGCTGCAAATTCACCATAACGGGCAACGTCCATGCCGAATACGTCGGCTTCCGGTTCGCCTTCGACCATCCACTCGGCCAACGACAAACCTACTCCTCCACCCTGGCTGAATCCAGCCATCACTCCACAGGCAACCCAATAATTCTTCAACCCCGGAACAGGGCCAACCAAGGGGTTTCCGTCCGGTGTGAACGTAAATGCACCGTTTACCCACGTTTTGATTCCAGCCCGCTTGAGAACCGGGAACCTCTCAAACCCTTTGCCAAGTTGCGCAGCGATGCGGTCCAGCTCTTCTGGAATCAATTCCATTCCATAGTCCCATGGGGCTCCTTCCAAATGCCAGACTTTGGGGTCCAGTTCATATATACCCATCAAAATGCCCTGACGTTCCTGTCGCAGGTAGGTGAATCCATCAAGGTCAAGAATCGCTGCTATTGACTGTGATCGTTGTTTGAGTTCGGGAATGTCTTCAGTCACAAGATAGTGATGCTGCATCGGCGAAACCGGAAGATTTACACCAACCATCTGCCCAACTTTTTTCGCCCATAAGCCAGCTGCATTGACTACATGTTCTGCAACAACCGTTCCTTTTTCAGTTACTACATTCCATGCCCCTTCGGGGCGAGGTGTCAGTTCGATCACACGATTATGCAATATGATTTGCGCCCCGCGTTTTTGTGCAGCTTTCGAATAAGCGATTGTGGTGCCGTGCGGATCTACATGTCCAACAAGTTCGTCCCACATTCCGCCATATAGATCGGAGACATCCACGATCGGGCACAGCTTTTGAATCTCCTGTGGTGTTATCAACTCAGTTTCCAATCCCATAGCGCGAAATATCGTTTGCATATACTGCAGATGCTCCCATCGTTCGCGATTCGCTGCAATCGCAACATTGCCGGTTTTGACCATTCCAATATCCTGTCCACTTTCTCTTTGAATTTCATCGTACAAACCGATGGTATAGGACTGCAAAGTGGAAATGTTGACATCGTTATTCAATGGGTGAAAACCACCCGCTGCATGCCAGGTGGAGCCGGCGGTAAGCTCGGAACGCTCAAACAAAGCGATTTGTGACCAGCCAAGTTTTGCCAGATGATACAAAACACTACATCCGACGACTCCGCCGCCGATTACTGCAACGCGATAGTGACTGTTCATGGCAATTTGCGGTTCCAAATGAGATCGGATTGTGATGCGTGCATTGTATTGTCTACAATTGATCCGGGTGCGGATTATGACTTGATAACATGTCCTTCATTATGCCGTTAAACACTTTTTTCATCAGCCAAAAAAATGCGAATCGTATCACTAACCTGCTCGAATACAGAGATCGTTTGTGCGCTCGGGTGTGCGGATCGATTGGTCGGTGTCGATAATCATTCTGACTATCCTGCACAGGTTGTTAAACGCACCCCTCGCGTCGGCCCTGACCTTACGATCGACATTCAGAAGGTTGTAGATCTGAAACCAGACCTGGTACTGGCATCACTGACAGTACCAGGTCATGAACTCGTGGTAGAAGCAATCGAGTCGACCGGGTTGCCTTACATCGCCCCTGAACCTGAATCTTTGGAAGATGTTTATGCAAATATCCTGTCCATTGGAGAACTGCTCGAAGCGACCACAGAGGCCGAACGAACAATCTCACAAATGAAACTGTCGATTCAGCCGGTTGTCCGGCAACAGCCCGAACCCGCCGTTCTGATTCAATGGTGGCCAAAGCCGGTGATCGCTCCTGGCAGCCTTTCATGGACTGAGGACTTGATCACAGCGGCCGGACTGACGAATGTTGTCGCTGGACGCCATGTAAAAAGCACGCCTTTGACCGATCAAGAAGTACTTGAATTGAATCCTGACTGCGTAGTCATATCCTGGTGCGGTGTCGAATTGGAAAAATACAGAACCGATGTTGTATATCGCAACCCTATGTGGCAGGAAACAAATTTCGTCAAAAAACACAACGTATTTCCAATTAGCGAGGCTTATCTCGGCCGACCTTCTCCGAGACTGATTAATGGTTTCGAAGAATTGAAGAAAATCAGATCAAAAATGCTCTTAAACACCGCTTGAAAAGCCCTAAGCGAAAAAGCCATATATCTTTTCCATCAGAAATTTTGCTATAGCAGCAACAATCGGTAACATACGATGAAATGAACCAGACAGGAGAAACAGTCATGGAACCTATAAGCAACGACAAAAGACGGGTAGTCAATATTGACGACGGAGAATTTCTGCCGTTATTCGATGACGAAGGACGAGAAGACGGACAAGTGCTTCAAATCAACCCGAACTGCGAGCGCGGATACGGTTTTCATATTTATCGAATGGGTGCAGGCCATCGCACTTCTGCACATATTCACGAAGGGGATGAGGAATTTTTCATCCTTGAAGGTGAAGTAGTCGATCACGACGGTTCCCGATACAAAAAAGGCGACCTTGTCTGGCTCGAAGCCCAAACGAAACACCACTCCTACACACCAGATGGTGCCCTGCTCGTCGTGTTTTACCGGTAGGAGATAAGTTAGGGAGCTTTTGTTAATCGGTTACGGCAACTGTATCGGCTTTGTAAAACCCTTCGAGCAGACGCTTGAAATCCACCAGATCATTGCAGCCGGCAATCTCCCGTATTGAGTGCATGGCGAACTGCGCAACTCCCAGATCAACAGTTTTGATACCAATTTCAGACGCAACAATTGGACCAATTGTTGTTCCGCAGGGAATGTTGTTGCGAGAGGCGAAAACCTGAAGCGAAATGCCAAGACTATCACCTAAGTTTCTCATCACCGATAACGTTTCGCCGGTAGTAGCATATCTTTGATTTGAATTGACTTTGAGCACTACGCCGTTGTTCAGTACAGGCGCATGGCCTTGATCGTGTTTTTGTGGATAATTCGGGTGAATTCCATGTGCCCCATCAGCTGACACAAGATAAGACTGGCGCATGACTTTAGAGTCAATAGAAGGCAGTCTTTCTAATACAGATGCCAGAAATCCACTTTGTGCGCCGCTGTCAGACAAGCTGCCCACTTCTTCGTGGTCACTACACACCAAAATACAAAAATTGTCACCGTCAGCGTCTAGAAAAGCGCGCAAACCGGCATAGCAGCTAACAAGATTATCTATCCTGGCACTGGCAAGGAATTCATTGTCGGAGCCAAGCGTTCGCGGAGGATTCACATCATACAGACTCAAATCAAAACCGAGAATTTGTTCGATCTTTGACACTTTCAATTCGTTTTCCACATGTTGCAAAAGCCGGTGATGAAAATTGTTTCCGTCAATCTCCCGTGTTGTTGCCACCATCGGGTTCAGATGTGTCTGCTTGTCGATTTCTTGACGTTCATTAGCATCGCGCTGAAGATGAATTGCGATGCTTGGAATAAAAGCCATGGGCCTTTGAAAATTGATAATCCCGCGATGAATTTGTGCCTTGTCGTTTTTGTAAAAAACACGTCCAGCGATGGACAAATCTCGATCGAACCAGGTTCTAAGAAGCGCGGAACCGTAGACTTCGACATTGATTTGCTCGTATCCGTGACTGACTACAACAGGATTGGGAGTTACCTTAAGACATGGACTGTCCAGGTGAGCTGCGACAATTCGAACACCGCGCTTTGAACACGATTGCGTCGAACCGCTAAAAGCGACAATCGACGTGTCATTTCGAACCACGTAATACTTTCCGTTCGGATTAAGATGCCAGTTGTGGGTTTCGTCCAGGCGTTCAAAGCCCGCAACATTCAAGCATTCAGCGATATTAGCCGATGCATGGTAAGGCGATGGAGACTTAAAGATGTAGTCCTTAAGACCCTGCGCAAAACGATTTTCACAATCCGAACTGGTCATCAATCAAACCTCCGATTGTTCAGTGGTGTTGAACTGTTCATCAATCGCAAGGGATTCAAAATCGAAAATGTTTCGGTCAGCCAGCTGCGATGGTGCTACATTCTGCATACTGGAAAAAATGCTTTCAATTCTGCCTGGATTTTCTTTTTGCCACTGTTGCAGCATCTTTTTGATCTTCACACGTTCAAGATTCGTCTGTGAGCCACATAAATTGCACGGAATGATTGGAAACTCGCGTATTGCGGCGTATCGTGCAATATCAGATTCCCTGCAGTACGCCAAAGGCCGAATGACAATATTTTTCCCGTTATCGCTTTTCAGCTTCGGCGGCATGCCCTTGAGCTTCCCACCGTGAAACATGTTGAGAAAAAGCGTTTCAACCATATCATCGAGATGATGACCCAGTGCAATCTTGTTGAATCCATGGGTTTGCGCATATCTGTAAATCACCCCGCGTCTAAGGCGCGAACAAAGCCCGCACATTGTCTTTCCCGGCTCAATAATGTCTGTAACAACGCTGTAGGTGTCGACTTGAAGAATCTGATAGGGAACTTGCATCGATTCAAAATATTCCGGCAATACATGTTGTGGAAAATCCGGTTGTTTCTGATCGAGATTAAAGGCCATAAGCTCAAAACCTACAGGTGCCCTGAGCTTAAGATCTGTCAGTATTTCCAGCATCGTGTAGGAATCTTTCCCACCTGAGACACAAACCAACACCCGGTCACCATCTTCAATCATATTGAAATCTGAAATGGCTTTGCCAACTTGCCTTCGCAATTTTTTACGCAGTTTGTTAAAGTCATAACGTTGTTTTTCAGATTGAAAACTAATCGATTTCAAACTTGCATTTTTACTGCTCAGTTGAACTTGTATGGACATTGGGGAAAACCCTTTTCGCTTAAGGAATGATTTTGATTTTTCTCACGGCCTATTCTACACATTTCGCCAATGTTAATTGCATTGTGCGAATATGCACAATACACAACCGCAAATTAATTCAGGCTATTTTCTCGATGATGACTTCCTTGGGCTTTGTCAGCATACACTGTGACTGAAAAAGTTAATGCTCCACCACTGAAATTGTTCTGGGGTAGTCAGTGAGATAATCGCAGCCATCTTCAGTGACCACCACTGAATCGCCGATGCGCCCGCCGAGTTTTCCATCTATGGAAATTCCACCGTCTACAGCAAAAGTCATTCCGCTGCGAAGAACAGTGGTGTCCCCTGTTTTGAGTTCCGGAGATTCCAGATATGCCATGCCAATCGAACGACCGGTGCGGTATCCAGACTCAAACCCGCGCTCACGGTAAACCTCATTTGCAGCTTCGGCAACGCAATGCGCAGTGACTCCTGGACGAATCGCAGCGATCGCCGCCTGCTGAGCTTCGATAGCTGCCAGTTGCACCTGCGCGGCTTCGGGCGTAACTTCCCCAATGAAAAACATGCGATCAAATCCAAGCTTGTATTGTTTGAACTGAATCATGTTGCAGAAGCAAAAATACACCGGGTCCCCCCGCTGGAGTCTTTTCACTCCCGCTCGGCGGTGTACCATGGAAGTGTTGCGGCCCGACTGCATAATCTGTAAATTGTGAATCATAGGAGAAACGAACGCTTCCCATCCCAAATCTGTTAGAAACCCTGCGGCTTTGCGGGTGCCGGCTTCTATTACAGCCAATGCGACTTCGTATTCCGGAACTCCTTCGGCCAAAGTGTTTTCCGCCGCCGTCATCATAGCCCCTGCGATTTGACCCGCCTGTTTCATCACTTCAATTTCCTCTGAAGACTTAATCATTCGCATAGCGTTAAGCATTGCAGAAATATCTTCGATATCCGCTGAGGGAAATTGCGCGTCCAAATGGTTTCGCACCATAGCTGGAATCACCGAAGCCTCAATACCAATACGACCGGGTTGAGATCCCAGTGATTGCGAAAGCACTTTTTCCCAGCGATTATTTCCGGAGTCCTCCCAAGTGATTACACGTTCAACCCATGTCATCGCACCGATCATTTCACTTTCCATGAGCGGAGTGATTACCACGGGCGGTTCGTGCGGACGAACTAAAAGAAAAGTAGGCCGACCGAATTCGACCGACAGATAACCCCAAAAACCCGCCAGATAAGCAATGGTACTTTCATCGGTAACAACAGCTACGTCAATACCCTTTTCTAAAAGGCTGTGCTGAAATTCAGCGGTACGCAAGCGTGCTTGTTCAAGCATGGCAACTCCTGTTCAATTGATTCACGCAATCAGTGAGGCAGATTCCTGTCACTTAATAACCCTCGGAATTTACAATTAAATCAGATACCAGCGTCTGGGGGTTCGTCCTATTAGTTTTCGCCGAATTGTCCACTTGAACTTTTGCATTACTCAATCCTGTTTGTCGTTGACAACACCACGAGAATACCAATGTTCACCTCGCTACATGATATTCTGTGAAAAACTCGTAATCTGGTCGTACCCAACCCCGGTCAAAGGCATATTCAACAAGGCAATGGATAGACTGGAAAATATTGGTGCTGTTGCTCAAACCTATTCTCGGAGGCAGATCGAACCATGAGGTATTGGCGCAGTGATGGACGAAGTCAGACGTTTGCAGACGATATCTAAAGGTAAACCATCGGCACGCTGTCGGATGTAATGGCACAGGCGATGGTTAGACCGGTTCCCTTTGGAGGCAGATTGCTTTGCCAATGCCAAGATTGTCAATTCATCATAAAAAAGCGATGGGCGCACAAAACCTGGTTTGTTTTATGGCGCAGCAGTACAGACGGATTTCAAGAAAAGAACCCTGAGCGCTATAGATTCTTGTGGCTCAAGGATGGATAGACTTATGCACCTCGTAAGGCGAAGACGATCATAAAACCGCAATCCAATTTATTCGATGACTCACCTTATTAACTTGCAATCTGTAAGGATTCCAATTAAGAATGGCTAGTGTCATGTCAAGTATCCAATGTCGGATAAAGACGCTTTAATTTGATTCTCGCATCTTCTGTCGTGAACTGCCAGTTCACCGCAGAGTCCAGCGCGTTTCTTTCCAACTGCCATGCCGCAACCTCCCGTGTCATTAAATCCATTGAATCGATCCGTCGATTCAAACACTGCCGAACCATTACGCTGATTTCCGCTTCCGCTACATTCAACCAACTACCGTGCTTCGGTGTATAGACAAATTCAAACCGATCCCAAAGCGCCTTGGCCCGGTGCGGATCATACGCCTCATATAACGCCCCAGGGCGGTGAGTGTTCAAATTATCCATCACCAGTGTGATCTTTTTCGCCTCAGGATACCCCTTAGAAATATCATCTAAAAATTCGGCAAAATCCACCTTAGAACGACGCTTCGTCACTTTCGTCATCCGCTTGCCCGCCAAAGGCTCGGTCGCCATGAAAATATTACATACCCCCATGCGTCGATACTCATAATCCTCTTGCCTTAACTTTCCCGGTATTGCCGGAATCGGTGCACGAGTCTCGCCAATCAACTGCCGAGGCGTCTCATCCATGCATACTACTGGGTAATCTACATGATACGGGCGGCGATAAATATCCAGCACCTGTTCCATCGCAGCGATGAAATCCACGTTTCCTTTTGGAGGAATCACCCATTCAAGACGTCTCCACGGTTTAATTTCGTTTTTTTTAGTACCTGACGCACCGTCTCGTGCGACACACTGTCAATGTAATTGAGCTCCACCGCCCGGTCCGCCAACAACCGCAGCGACCATTGGGAATATCCAGCAGGTGGTTCAGAGCAACTCAACGCAACCAGGTGAGCTTCGAAATCACCATCAGCCTTTATTTCGTAATACTCCCGTCTGCCTTGACGTCCGCCAAGCGCAATGTCAAAACCTTCCTCCACAAAGCGTCGCTTGACTCGGTCCACCTTGCGTTGACTGATCTGCAATACTGCGGCAATCGTCTCGCCAGTATTGCGCTTGTCGTTGAACTGCCCTTCGTCGCAATTCAGAAGAATCAGAGCGTTGACCACTTTTTGGGACGTATGGGAGCCTTTGCGCGTGATTTCAATTAACTCGTCGCGTTCGGTTTTCTCCAGCGTAACTACATACCGTTTCATTTGTCATATCCTCATCGAAATAATATACCACCAATGAGGATGGATTATATTCTATACGACAGAACATCCTTGACATGACACTAGTCATCGGCAGGATCAAGGACCAATCCATTGAACTCAATACGTGTAGGCAAGTAGAATCCGTATAAATACATGTTGTTAGCAGCTTCGTATTGAGGGGTAGTCAGAACCAATTGCAATGTCTCACCATCACCTTCATCAAGATCATCATCGAATAATTTAATATTGATCTTTGCCGTCGTCCCTGAGCCTTCTGGAAAAACGATCTTTCCTTGTGTCCCGTCAGGAACAGCGTAGTCCGATCCGATTTGCGCCGTGCCGTCATTCACACTATACGAATAGCGGACTTTTTCCGGGTAATTGTAACCAGTGTTTGTAACTGGCTTATCTATCTCGAAGACCATAGTTGTGCCTTCGTATTGTTCCACATCACTGCCGTGCGCTATGGCCCCGAATGCTAAAACAATCGCTGCCAGCGCAAAAATCATGAGTTTCACCGCTGAATTCGAAACGCGTACGATCCAATCTCTACCATCCATAACAATACCAACGTCCTAGTGCCAATCAACACAGGAGAACTTATCCCTGATGT
Organism: Arenicellales bacterium; assembly: GCA_965214785.1. Lineage (GTDB taxonomy): Bacteria > Pseudomonadota > Gammaproteobacteria > Arenicellales > JAJDZL01 > JAJDZL01. The sequence continues at coordinate 1,669,572 of OZ243975.1, forward strand.
GTTGTAATATTTATCGTTCTAATTGTATTGGTTGCAATCCAAACCACCAAGTCTTGCACCCAATGAATGAATACGAACCTATTGTGTGGGCGATAATAACCATGACATAGTGCCCTGTATTATTTGAAAAAACAAAACCACACGTTGCCATTGTATCGCGGCATGATACTTGTCGCAACTTCTATCGATTTATCCGATTGTTCAGGCATTGCACATTGAAAGTCTTATGATCACGACGCATCTGGTCGCTGCTAAGTTTCAAGGACGCAGTCCTCAATGAGACTGTACCGGGACTTGCGAATTTGCCTAAATTGACCCTTGGCATAGGCTGCACAACTTTCTTTGTTTCATGGGTTTTTCCATCTGTTGCGATAGGAGCATATAATTCTCCCAAGTGCAAAATATTCGATGGTATATTTCCAGTAATAGACAGATTGTTGGAAGATTATTCATCTCCATGGTCAAATACATACACCTCCAACTATAAATTTTCACAATGCATTGGATTGCTTTAGGCGTAGTCTGTGTAGCGCTTGTATTTGTTAGCTACCATTCACCAAAAATCGGGTTCGGCTTGCTGGCGTCGATTGGCGTGTTGCTCGCTGCGCTGTATTTTCTCAATCCTGAGGATTCAGAAGACGCAAACTTCCCGATAGCCAAAGAATCTGTTGTGCTCAGCGATATGAAAATAACTGCTTCCTATGCAGACAGCTGGACTTACTCAGGTAGAATTTCGAACTTGTCGGAAGTCTCAATAACTGATATGCGCGTCAAGATACAGTTATACGACTGTCCTGACGGTGCAACTGAAGTTTCTGATGAATGTGTGAAAATCGGCGAAGAAGTGGACTTCGTAGCCATCAATGTTCCACCTCGGCAAGCAAGAGATATCGAAGATACCATCTCTTTTAGAAATGCTGTCCCCAACGCTACCGCGCTGTGGGAATTCGAACTGGTCGGGTTGCGAGTAGCTGAATAAAAAAGCGTCGCTTGTCGGGAACTGAAAGCGAACCACTCAGTGGCTGTTTACAATGGAGTCGGCAATTTTTTCACCAATCATCATACACGGTGCATTGATATTGCCGTTAGTTATCGTTGGAATAATCGATGCATCGGCTACCCGCAACCGGTCTATCCCGTGGACTCTTGCGTGTGCATCTACCACTGCCATTTGATCTTGCCCCATGCGCGCTGTGCCACAGGGATGGTATGCACTGTTTGCGTGAGTTCGAACATATTCGTTCAGTTCTTTTTTCCCAGTAACATGAGCACCGGGTGAATCTTCGGTTCCCTGCAAGTAGTCAAAGGCATTTTGCGAGGCCAACTCACGGGCAATCGCAATGGCCTGCCTGAATCGTTCAAAATCAGCATCGCAAGACAATCCATTTAGTGCGATGCGCGGCTTGTCAAACGGGTCTGCAGAGCGTAACTTCACCCATCCTCGACTGTCAGAACGAACAGGTCCGACATCAAAACAATAGCCGTCTTTTTCTGGCGGCGGAGACCATCCGTCAAGATAATAAGGCCAAAAATGAAACTGGATATCTGGGTAGCGCGTCTGTGCGTTACTTGTAAAAAATCCTCCCACTTGGCTGGCCGAAGTTGCCGCCAAACCAGTTTTGAAAAGCCACCACTGAATTCCAGCGGCAATAATGCGAGGTTTTGTCAATGCTGAATTCTTAGCCAACCCTTTTTTGCAACGATACTTGATGTGCACTTCGAGATGATCCTGCAAATTTTGACCAACACCCGGCAAATCTTGAACAATATCAATGCCATGTTTCAACAGTTCATCAGCAGGACCGATACCCGAAAGCATCAGCAACTGTGGAGACTGAAAAGCACCGGCACACAAAACAACTTCACTGTCGGCTCTCGCCTCACAAATCTGTCCATTGTGTCGATACTTCACACCCACAGCACGCGCTTTTTCGGTAACAATGTTGATCACATGTGCGCCAGTTTGAACCGTACAATTCGACCGAGCCATCGCCGGTCGCACGCATTCGCGGGCGGTACCCGATCGCCAGCCTTGATCAATGTTGGCGTCAAACCGGGTAACACCTTCTTGATCATAACCGCTGTTGTAGTCATCCGGTTGCGGATAACCAGCCTGCGCCCCGGCATTGAGAAATGCGATTTCTATGGGGTGGTTGCCAGCGAGTTTCTGAACGCCAATCGGTCCGCTATCGCCCCGAGCCTCACTGCTCGAGCTTTGGTATCGTTCAAGTTTGCGGAAATACGCAACGACATCTTTGTAGCTCCATCCAGGAGCTGCAGAATTCCAATTTTCAAAATCAAGCGGATGTCCGCGAACGAAAACCAAGCCGTTTAGGGATGATGAACCGCCTAAAGTTTTCCCTCTCGGTTGAAAAATCACTCGATTGTTCATGAACGGTTCGGGTTCGGTTTCAAAACACCAGTTACGCGGTCCGCCATCGAATGTGTAGCGTGCACCTGCCGGCATTGTTGTCGACCAATGTTGGTCAGTCGGTCCGGCTTCAAGCAAAAGCACACGGATTGCAGGATTTTCCGAAAGTCGAAACGCGATCATGCCGCCCGCAGATCCAGAGCCGACGATGATGTAATCGTAAGTCAATGAAACATTTCCAGCGTGCGGCGAACCGATAGACAATCGGTTGGAAATTTGATGCGAAAGAAGGTTGAAGTTATCGCCAGATAAGCGATATCCGCGAACACTTTAAAATGGTATTTCAGATGATACAAGCAACAGATTCGAAAAAACTGCATCTACGAGCATTTAGAATCACCACAGTTCAGGCATGTCAGGCACCCGTCCATGTATATTGCAGCTACCGTTTGACACGATATGCACAATTCACAACCGGGTGGAAAGTCACTATCGGAATCTTCCGCAGAGACATTGTTACGTCGCTCGTATTCCTGTCTTTTTTCCTGAAGGTGACTACTAGCAACTTCGGACATCGGTTCCTTTGCAATCATACCGATACGCGTCATGTGAGTTTCAATAACCGAACCGATTTCCGCCACCAATGACGGTACAAATCCGCCGCCGCGCTTGATGTATCCGCCTCCCGGGTCGAAAACAGCTTTCAACTCGTCTACCAAGAAGGTGTTGTCACCTCCTTTTCGAAAAACAGCAGAAATAATTCTAGTCAGCGCCACTGTCCATTGATAGTGCTCCATGTTTTTGGAATTAAGAAAAATTTCGTATGGACGCTGGCGCTCGTAGGGTGTTCCCGCGTTAAGCGTCATGTCGTTAATCGTTACATAAAGCGCATGTTCTGACAAAGGGGTTTTGATTTTGTATGTGCTGCCACTGAGCATCTCCGGTCGAACAATCTGTTCATGCATTTGAATGACGTTCGACTTTTCGTCATGCTCGGCACCGTGGGCACTGCTGCGTTCGGATTTTTCTTCCCCGCTAAACAACGGCATATCAGTTACGCTGTTATCGCTTTTGACGTTAGCGACTCTATAGCCCGTTATGGTTTTTTCAATTTTTATCGCCATCTGTCAGGTCCTCTTTAGAACTTTCCGTAGTACCCTTCCTTGAGCGCATCATACAAGTTAGCGGCTGTATGAATTTCGCCGTCGTATTCGACTTCTTCGTTTCCTTTTAATTCAACAACCGTACCGTCCTCCAAGGTAAACTCATAAGTCGTTTGCTCCAGATCTTTATCGCGCACCAAAACACCCTGAAATGCCTCGGGATTGAACCGGAACGTGGTGCAACCTTTAAGACCGCTTTGGTATGCATCCATATAAATTTCCTTGAAATCATCAAATGGATAATCAGTCGGCACGTTTGCTGTCTTTGATATCGAAGAGTCGACCCACTTTTGAGCTGCTGCTTGAATTGCAATATGCTGGCTTGGCGTGATATCGTCGGTAGTTACGAAATATTCAGGCAATGAGCCATCAATGTTGGGATCCGCCTGGGGATTGACCAGCTGACGGTAAGCAAGCAGTTCAAATGATGTTACATTGACTTTTTCTTTGGACTTTTTGCCTTCTCGAATGACGTTGCGGGTGTATTCATGCGCAAACGACGGTTCAATACCGTTGCTCACATTATTGCCCATCGATAAGCTGATTGTTCCAGTCGGTGCAATCGAGGAGTGATGAGTGAATCGAACACCGCTATCGGCGATTTGCTGCGTAAGATCAACCGGCAGCTGCTGCATATAACGGCTGTACTTTGCCATCAACACCGAACCTTTGATCCGATGACCGGCCCTAACACCGTCTTGTTTCATTTCCGGCCGCTGTTCCAACATCTTCTGTGTTACATCGAACACCTCATCGCAAATAGGTGCTGCACCTTTTTCCTTTGCAAGCTCAATGCCGGTCATCCAACCGGTAATCGCCATTTTTCGAGCAATTTTTTCGGTAAACTCAACAGACTCGCTGGAACCGTACTTTATCTTCAGCATGGTCAAAGTTGATCCAAGGCCTAAAAATCCCATGCCATGGCGCCGTTTGCGAAAAATCTCGTTTTGCTGGTTTTCCAGCGGCAAGCCGTTGACTTCAACAACATTGTCCAGCATCCGTGTAAATATCGCAATGACACTTTCGTATTTTTCCCAATCGAACCTGGCTTTTTCAGTAAATGGAAACTCGACAAACTTCGTTAAGTTGATTGAACCGAGCAAGCAGCTTCCATAAGGTGGCAGAGGCTGTTCACCGCACGGATTGGTTGCACGAATGTCCTCGCAGTACCAGTTGTTGTTCAACTCATTGACCCGATCAATCAAAATGAACCCGGGTTCCGCATAATCATACGTAAGTTTCATGATGGAATCCCACAGTTTACGAGCGCGAATTTTTTTGTATACCCGTAATGCGACTTTTCCACTTTCATCTTCTATGCAATCACCGCTGGGGTCAGTAGGCCAGTATTTCCAAATAATCTCACACTCTTGACTATTCATTTCGTCCGCAGTGGCTGGAAATACCAATTCCCACATGTCATCAACTTTTACAGCGGACACAAAATCATCCGTAATCAGGCACGACAAATTAAACTGTCTCAAGCGACCGTCCTGTCGCTTCGCATTGATAAATTCAAGAATATCGGGATGAGATACGTTGAAGACCCCCATCTGTGCACCGCGGCGGCCACCAGCAGACGACACTGTGAAACACATCGTGTCAAAAATATCCATAAATGGCAACGGTCCGCCGGTTGTTGCCCCTGCGCCGCTAACGTAAGCACCTTTTGGCCTTAATGTAGAAAATTCATAACCAATTCCGCAACCGGCTTTTAAGGTAAGTCCTGCTTCATACACTGAATGCAAAATTCCCTGCATAGAGTCAGAAATCGTTCCTGAAACTGTGCAGTTTATGGTGCTCGTTGATGGTTTATGGTGCTGCGCACCCGCATTGGATACGATTCGGCCAGCTGGAATGGCACCATTGTGAAGAGCCCAGACAAATTTTTCGTACCACACCTTTTTCAGGTTCGGGGCCTCAACATCAGACAACGCTGCTGCAATTCGTTGATAGGTGTCCTCGAGAGATTGGTCTACAACTTCCCCCGACTTGGTTTTCAATCTGTATTTACGGTCCCAGGTGTCATACGAAGCTTCCTGAAGCGCAAAGTTCTGGGTAACTTCGACTTCGGATATTCCGCTGATTTGAGACTGGACTACTGCTGATTTCACAATTACCCTCCTCCAGAGCGTTCCTCGCGGTTGGGTCCGTTTGTCCCATAGATTCCAACCTGGGTGCTTTATTAGAAATTGCGGATCGGCGAGTTGATTTGTGCAACGCGGCTGGATTCGAAGCCAAGCCAAAAACTGCTGCTCAGTTGCTCTTGGATCGCTGCAAAAAATTATACATTTTTTATGGGTCACGAGTTTTGGAAAAGTGGTGGAAAAAGCGCGATTTCAACGATTTGATGGCAAGTTTTTTTGCCACACACAGCCAAGCGTTGCGCTGTATTGGACACACTGCAATTTCCAGTCGAATTGACGGACACTCCCACCTCGCCTGCCACCGACTTGTACTTGCTGTCGTATCAACCTGATTTTAAAAATCTATGGTTCACCAGGACCAGGTTATTGGAGAACTTCAAGCGGTTTTTTCCGACAAATGAATTCAAAACCCCTCGTTAATCATTCGAGTTTTGAATTACGTTGTAACCTTTCGGTAAATGTCAGACACTTGCAAAGGCAGACGTCTCACATCGCTGACGAGGGTATAGTTGACGCTCCCATACATGCGCGGTAAATAATCGTGTGCCTGAGAATCAATGGTAATGCAAAATGGGTGAATCCCGCTATACTTCGCCTCCATGAGAGCCTGACGGGTATCTTCAATTCCGTATTGCCCCCTGTATCCGTCATAGTCATCCGGTTTGCCATCTGAAATAGTAATCAGTACGCGGGTTTTGGCATCAATATTCAACAGTTTTCGGGTTAGATGACGAATGATCACGCCCATGCGAGTGTAGTCTTGGGGTCGAATTCCGGCGATCCTGGATTTCACCACCGAATCATAGGGTTCGTCGAAAGTTTTGATACGATATAACTCACAGCGCTTGCGCGTCATCCCTGAGAATCCGTAAATTGCATAACGATCACCGAGTGCCCGAAGCGCTTCGCTCAGCAACACCAGACTTTCCCTTTCTGCGTCATTAATCCAGCCCTTGGTTGATCCACTGACATCCACCATGAATATCACTGCAAGGTTGCGCTCCACCTTGCGAGATTGAACGAATAACCGGTCACTTACTTCGTTGCCTTGGTGCGCATCAACATAACTTTCCACCACCGCATCAATGTCAACGTCATCACCGAACTTTTGCCGCTTAAGCATACGCTCATCTGCGCGTAATGCCTCAAATGACTTTCGGATATTCCGCACCAGATGAAAGTGCTTTGACACAATGCTGTCAACCACGCTTTCATCTGCCATATGCGTGTCCTTTTCGGTCAGTACACACCATTTCTTGCGATAGTGACCCCGCCGATAATCCCATTCGTCGTAATAGAACACTTCTTGCGCATCCGATGCTGCCTCATCGGTCATCGGCTCGTCACAAGGCGCATCATGCGGTTTGCCACCATCGTCAGCTGGTACCAGATATTGCTCTGGAATTTTTCCGAAGTCCTGAATAATGCTCTGAGTCGTTTGAACCATATCTTGTGGCGTTTTCACCGGCTGCCCATCGACAGTCAATACCAGATCGTCAGATGCATGGCTTTGCGAATCAGCTGTAGGCTCAGGCTCCATACGGAAGCGAGATGTTTCGTCGATATCCGGTTGCCTTTGGTTTGGTGTTTCGCTTTTTAGGTTTTGTGCCAGCACGCTGAGGTCATTTCGAAATTTCTTTTTCTCGTTATCCACTCTGGAACGGGCGGTTAAACGAACCGCTTCAAGGTCGATCATGCCCTGAAACCAGGTCGGTTGAGGGATGTCTGCTTTGCGGTGATACAGAACGTCAACCGCGTTCAGTGTATCGTTCACATCGGCATCAAGGCGGCGAACAGCATCAATAACCTGCAAGTATGGCGAAAAACTCTTGTTGCGCCCGGTCATTGTGTTCAATTGCTCCAACTGACGACCGAGTCCCGGAAATTCATGTTTCAAACGCATTGAAATCCGTTCTTGTTCAACTGCTTCAAAAAGACGCAGCGCTCTTTGCTGATCGCGGTATCGACCAACAGCCTCACAAACTACCGGTGCACCAGTGCGCTCGTCGATTCGAAATGTGCCATAGCGGTTTTGCGCCAGCAGGTAAGCGCAGGTTGCCTTGAACAGGTGGAAATTGAGTTTTTCCGAATCAAAATGGCCAATCGCGTCAGGAAGGAAGATGGCATTGGTATCTGTCCATGTTCTGTTGTCTGAACGAATTTCGAGCACTCTGCCTGATACGCCTTTGACAAACTTTTCCAGTATTACGGCAACATCTTTGAAACTGACTGTGTATTGCTGTTGCTGCAGCTTTGAGGCAAAGCGCTCAACTTCGCGAAAAGACGCACTGCCAGGATACAGGCCTTGACGGTCATAAATGTCCATCGCCTCGATAATCCAATGCTCAACGCCACTTGAATCCATTAACTCGAAAGCCTTAGGGACCTGTTCGACAAATTGAAATGCCATCTCGGAGTTCGACTTGGATATCACCTGTGCCCAACGCAGTGTGAAGTCTTGGTTTTTTCGGTTGAGCTTTGCGAGTTTTTTCGCAGGTTCGCAAACGGTGCGCCGAGATGAAAGCACAGCACCTAAAAGATTATCGAGTTTTTCCTCGATTACAGAAGGTGATAAAGGAGCCAAAACTTAAGGGAATCCTGCAAAGAAAATTCTATTCAAAATAGTGCTGAAGCCATTTCGTCGATAGCCGACAAAACTTCAACATCATCGCTGAGTGTCTGTGTAATTGAACAGTGGCAGGCATCCAGCGGACTGATGCCAAAGACGATCAGCTTCGCTGCATGTACAAGCAACCGGGTACTGGCACCTTCCTCCAAACCGCTGCCCTTGAGGTTTCGAGTCATTTCAGCGAAACGCACCAGTAAAGCAGCCTGTCGCCGGTCCAATCCTGATTCGCGCATAACAATTGACTGCTCCACGTGCTTTTCAGGATAGTCGAATTCAAGTGTTAAAAACCTTTGACGTGTACTTTGTTTCAAGTCTTTCAACACACTTTGATAGCCAGGGTTATAGGAAACAGTAAGATTAAACGACGGGCTTGCACGCAACAGTTCACCGGTTTTTTCGATAGGCAGCGCCCGCCGCGTGTCTGCCAGAGGGTGAATGACGACCGTTGTATCTTTGCGCGCTTCGACGATTTCGTCGAGATAACAAATACCGCCGACCCGTACGGCTTTTGACAATGGACCGTCAACCCACCTGGTTTCCCCACCAACTATAAGATATCGGCCAACAAGGTCTGAAGCGGTTAAATCGTCGTGGCAAGCGACGGTTACGAGCGGCAACTTGAGTCGCCATGCCATGTATTCCATAAATCGAGTCTTGCCGCATCCGGTAGGACCTTTGAGCAATACTGGAATTTTGTTGCGATGCGCACTTTCGAACAGTTCAATTTCCAAGCCTTGTGGCGCATAAAACGGTTCGTCTGCGATGCAATACTCTTGACTTTCGATTCTGTGCATTTACTCCCACTTAACCATGTTCAACCCGATTAGCGCGCAACCCGCGCAGTGCAACAAAGTATATTATGGATTCGAAAGCAGCGAATCGAACCGATACCTCTAAGCAGTCCAGCCATGCATAAATCTGACGAAGAAACTGCGTTCGACGAAGTTTTACTTGACAACGCGCTGAAGCAACAAACAAGTGAGCGGCTGGCGAGATTTTCCCGTAAATCAATTGACAATCACCAATTGTTGCGCGCTGCTGTGGCCTTTGTAATACTTGATGACGACAAGGGAAAAGCCGCCAGTTTTCTGCTGACCCGTCGACCCAAGCACTTAAAACGTCATGGTGGACAGTATGCGTTGCCGGGGGGAAGAATTGACCTCGGTGAAACACCAAAGGAAGCGGCTTTGCGTGAACTATCCGAAGAAGTCGGCATTCGTATTGATCAAAGCAGTGTAATGGGATTGCTTGACGATTATCAAACCCGGTCCGGTTTCATCATAACGCCGGTTGTGGTTTGGGCTGGTCATATCCAAAAACTCTACCCGGATGCCAATGAAGTTGCAAAAACGTTCCGCATCCCACTGGCTGATCTTCGCTGCCCTTCGATTCCAGTGCTTGAAGAATCTTCAGAAGGAAACTATCCGGTTTTATCAGTGCCGCTCAAGTCACTCGGCCACCGGGTTTTTACCCCGACAGCGGCGATTGTCTATCAGTTTCGGGAAGTTGTCCTTTTCAACCGAACTGTCCGAGTCGCACAATTCGACCAGCCAAGGTTTGCATGGGAGTAGTTTAACGAATCAAACTGAAACGGCTCTGGTAGAAATTCGGCAATTGACAAAACGCTAGGCAGACTGAAACTTTTGACTCAACGCTTCATGAACAGCAGGATGAAGAAATTGCGATACATCTCCACCCAACTGGCCAATCTCCTTAACCAGTGATGCGGATACATATGCATAGTCCTCAGCCGGCGCCAAAAACAGTGTTTCTATATCGGGGTCAAGTTGCCGATTCATCCATGAAAGCTGAAACTCGTACTCGAAATCCGAAACTGCTCTTAAACCCCGAACGACGATATTGGACTCAACTTGCCTGGCAAATTCGATCAATAATCCTGTAAAGCCCTCAACCCTGACCCCAGGCAAATGAGATGTGGTTTCAGTGAAAAGGTCAATGCGTTCTTCCAAGGTAAACAGTGTGCTTTTGTTTTTGCTGTCGGCAACTGCGACGACTAATTCATCAACAACGCGGCAAGCGCGCTCGACAAGGTCGATATGCCCCTTTGTCACCGGGTCAAAACTACCAGGATAAATTGCCCTCTTTACAGTCCGAGAATTTTCCATATTGTCCGGCTCTTAAAAATCTGATAAAGTCATTCGTTTTTTTTAAGTGCCGATGCAAAACAACCTGTCTTGCAAGGCACCTGACACCTCAAACGAAAGAAACCGCATTATAGTTTTAGTCTGCAGCACAATAATGCAATAACTTGTCTTGCACCTATTTTGAAAAGTGGAATATTTCGAACGGATAGATTTGCGGATAACTGCCAAATCAGCAAAAACCGTGATAACGAACCGTTCGCCACAATTTTACATTCAGTCGAATTGATATCAGTCTTGGTTGAGTATGAGTATTTAGCGAAATCGTTACGTCTGACAATGGACTAGGCTGCGGTTTTATCGATTGACTTGGATTGCTCGAATACAAATCCACCGTTACGCCAACTGATATGGATTTCATCACCACTGGAGAATTTGCCGGAAAGAATCTGTTTGGCCAACGGATTTTCGATATTGGTCTGTATAGCCCTTTTTAGCGGGCGGGCTCCATATACCGGATCAAATCCTGCATCTGCTAGTTTATGCATCGCCGATTGATCAATCTGAACGCTTAAATCACGGCTTTCGAGACGTTCGGTGAGAAATTTGATTTGAATATCCGCAATCTGCTCGACGTTGTGCTTTGACAGCGAGTTGAATACAACTATATCGTCAATTCGATTGACAAATTCGGGTCTGAAATTGCGCTTTACAACATCAAGTATGAGACTTTGAGTTTGCGCATGATCCGATTGGTCAGTCATCTGTCCGATCAAATCAGAACCAAGATTCGAGGTCATAATGACAACCGAGTTACGAAAATCGACTGTTCGCCCGTGTCCATCGGTCAACCGGCCATCATCGAACACCTGCAGCATAATGTTGAACACATCGCTATGGGCTTTTTCCACCTCATCGAGAAGAATCACACAATACGGTCGTCTTCGTACAAGTTCGGTTAAATAACCACCTTCTTCGTAGCCGACATAACCCGGAGGTGATCCGATCAGCCGGGCTACCGAATGGCTTTCCATAAACTCGGACATATCGATTCGAATCAGTGCTTCTTCAGTATCGAACAGAAACTGCGCTAGTGCTTTGGACAGTTCTGTTTTGCCTACACCTGTTGGTCCAAGAAACAAAAAGGTCCCATATGGCTGATTGGGGTCGGAAAGTCCAGTACGAGATCTTCGAATTGCGTTTGCAACCACTGCGATCGCATGATTTTGCCCAATAACCCGTTGCTCTATGACATCTTCGATATTCAACAGTTTGTCTCGCTCACCTTCAAGCATTTTGGAAACCGGAATCCCGGTGGAACTTGATACGACCTGTGCGATTTCCTCGTCTGTAACCTTGCTCTTTAGAATTTCAAACTCCTGATCATCATCGACGCGAGTATCAACAAGCTGCTTTTCAAGTTCTGGAATAATCTGGTACCGCAATTCGGAAAGTCTTTCCAGATCACCGGCTCTTTGTGCGTTGGCCTCCTGGATTCTCGCATGATCCAGCCGCTCCATAATGTGCTGTGAACTGTTGACTGCTTCTTTTTCCGCAAACCATTTTTGTTCCAGATCAGAGTATTGTTTCTGCAAATTTTCAAGTTCATTTTCCAATTTGTCAAAGCGCGCACGCGAAGCATCGTCGGCTTCCTTTCTCAAAGCTTCCCTTTCAATTTTCAATTGAATAATCTTTCGGTCCAGTCGATCGAGTGGATCTGGCTTGGAGTCAATTTCGATTCGGATTCGACTTGCAGCTTCATCGATCAAATCAATCGCCTTGTCAGGTAAATTACGATTCGTTATGTACCGATGTGACAGTTGAGCGGCGGCGACGATAGCCGGGTCGGTAATATCTACTCCGTGGTGGAGCTCATATTTTTCCTTGATGCCTCGCAATATAGCAATCGTGCTTTCGAGGCTTGGTTCTTGAACAATAATTGTCTGAAAACGACGTTCAAGTGCAGCATCTTTTTCCACGTGCTTGCGGTATTCATCCAGTGTTGTTGCGCCAATGCAATGAAGTTCGCCGCGTGCCAGTGCAGGCTTGAGCATATTTCCGGCATCCATTGAGCCTTCCGCTTTACCAGCACCAACCATGGTGTGCAGCTCGTCAATAAATAGAATAATTTGTCCTTCCTGGCGCGACAGGTCGTTTAAAAGCCCTTTCAGTCGTTCTTCAAACTCGCCGCGAAACTTTGTGCCTGCAATTAACGAGCCAAGATCGAGCGCCAGCAGGCGTTTGCCCTTGAGCACCTCGGGAACTTCACCGTCAATGATTCTCTGCGCCAATCCTTCGACTATCGCGGTTTTGCCGACACCGGGTTCGCCAATCAGTACCGGGTTGTTCTTGGTTCGACGCTGGAGCACCTGAATAGTTCTTCGAATCTCTTCATCTCGACCAATGACAGGGTCCAGTTTGCCTTGTTCGGCACGCTCGGTAACATCAATCGTGAATTTCTCCAGTGCCTGACGGGTGTCTTCGTCCGAAGCGTCATTTACCTTCTGTCCGCCTCGCATCTGGTCGATCTTGTGCTCGAGAACTGAACGAGTGGCACCGGCTGATCTCAACAATTTGCCGACTTGATGTTTCGAATCAACCCCGGCGAGTGCTACCAGCTCACTTGATATAAACTGATCGCCTCTTTTCTGAGCAAGTGCATCTGCCTGATTGAGCAATTTCACCAGATCGTTTGACAGGTGAACTGCACCTTCAGTTCCTGTAACCGTTGGCAAGGTGCCAAGGTACCTATCGACCTTGTTACGCAAGTCTGGCACATTTACATCAGACTGTGTGAGCAAGTAACGTACTGTGCCATCTTTTTGATTGATCAAGGCAGACAGCAGGTGTACAGGATCGATAAACTGATGATCCCGTCCGAGCGCGAGACTGCGTGCGTCTGATAACGCGGCTTCAAGTTTACGTGTAAATTTCTCCGGATTCATTCATCCACCGATAACATTTGTTGCTATATCTGTTGCTCAAATTTCCGGCTTGTACTATGAGGTCATTTTGGAATTATTCAACGTCTCGAATACGGATAACCCACTCACTGAAACGGCTATCCGCTACGGTGTCTTCCCAGATGATGGACTCAGACGCTCTGATTGCGTTATTGCCTGAGAACGTGTCAAACAATTGCGGTATGCGATGAAGCCCCTTTGCGACGAACGTTTCCGGGTGCTTTACTGTGGGGCGCACTCAATAGCGGGATTCGCCGCTATTGCCTGTTGCAATCCACTTTTGAACGCTGATGAGCAGTCCGCGCACTACTGAAGCCGGCTTCAATTTAAGTCCGAATCCGTTTGCCGCATCAAAGTCGCTTCAGATCACCACGAGCCAAGGACGGAATGACAAAACAGCCACCTGTTACTTCAACTCGTTGGCTTCAAACTCGTCGTTCAGTTTTGTCAATGCTGTTTTACCCAAAGGAGTGCGAGGCAACTCTTCTACAACCGCAATCTTTGTAATCTGATTGTGACTGGATGCTTTTGAGTTGAATTCCTTAACAATCTGTTTAGCTCTGGCACCACTTTGCCCAGGATTATCCATAGCCAACACCGCACAGGGTCGCTGACTCACTTCGATTACACCAGCTTCCTTTACACCATCGAAGCGTTCCAGCAAGGTTTCCAATTCTTCAGGATAGACGTTTTTACCCGCCTCGGTAATAATCACCCTTTTGATTCTCCCGGTTAAACTTAAATTGCCGCGAGCATCCAACCGGCCAATGTCTCCGGTTTTAAACCATTGCCCTTCCATCACTTCCTTGGTCAAATCCGCATCCAGATAACCCAACATTACATTGTTTCCTGTGACTAAAACCTCACCGCTGCCAAATTCGTCAGGATCCTTGATCTTCACTTCAACACCTTCAATCGCATAACCAACACTGTCAAAGTTCTTCGGAAAAGCCTCCTGCACGCACACCACCGGAGATGTTTCTGACAATCCATATCCCTGCCGAAGACTGATGCCCAAGTTGCGGAAAAACTGAGCTATCGTCGGATCAAGCCGACTGCCGCCGCTGACCCAGTAACGAAGTTTCGGACCGAGTTTCTTCTTAAGCGGTGCATTGAGTCGGGTTCGCAATCCAAGAGGAACCGCTGCCAAAAGCGCCAGATAACCGCGCAACAGAAAACTGGATTGCTGAAACTTTTTTTCCATTCCCACTTTAATGTTTCGAAAAAGCCGTGGTACAGCAAGCACCACGGTAACATCCTCTTCAGCCATCGCCGCCAACACCTCTTGGGCACTGAGCACCTTGGGAAGCGCAATGGAAGCTCCGCAAAACAGCGGAAGCATCATGCCGCCGACAAGTTCGAAAGTGTGTGAGAGAGGCAAAAGACTCAAGAATCGATCACTGTGATCAATTTCAACAATCTTGGAACACGCAACAAAATTTGAGGTAATGTTTCGATGGGACAAACGAACGATCTTTGGAACACCGGTGCTGCCAGACGTATAAATCCGCAAAGCTTCTTCAGAACTGAGATGATTCTGCGGTTGGGCTAATTCCTCATTCATCAGCTCGGAACCAATTTCAATTTCCAATATAGGAAATTCGACACCCTCCAATTTCGCTCCCGATTCATGAGCCAGAATCATTTTGGGATTCAAAATTCCCAACTGCATGTGAATGTCATCCACACTGTTTCCAATGTGCACAGGGGCTAGTATCGCACCGATCTTCCAGACAGCCAGCGCTGCAACACCCCACTGTGGGCTGTTTGGACCGATCAGACAGACAACATCACGACGTCCAATTCCATGCTGTCTCAATTTGCCGGCCAAATGCAAAGCACCCTCGTAGACCTGACTGTAAGAATATTTTTGTGAAGGTCCGTCTTTTACCCTGCGCACCCATGCCGGATTCGATGCGTTGGCTACGAAACGCGGAGCTAGCGTTTCCCATATATCGTTAGTCATAGCGAGATTACCTGTGATGTAGAAATTCCATTTAAAATCTGTTTCTTTATTCATGCAAAACATCCATAATGAATTGCATTACTATGATTCAACATTGATGCAAATTCTACGCTAACTGTTGGCCTATGTTCGAATTATTTAGTCACCGGTTATTGTTTCGAAACTGAACCACAATTGATGCCAACACTGCTAAGAACCAAAGTCACATAACTTAAAGAATTCATGCCAGCGCATCGACTAAATTCGCACGACACATCCTGCGCAGTTGGTAAGGGCAGCCCCAACTTTGAATGAACAAAATTCAAACTACTCACACATCATCTCCGAGTACTGCAGAAGTGGCGATATCTGTGGCAATTGCACTTGCAGAAGACATCGGCGATGGTGATATTTCCGCAAACTTAATCGAACGCGACAGTGTCGCGAACGCGACTGTCAAGGTAAACGAACATGCAATACTGTGCGGATGCGCCTGGTTCGAAGAAAGCTTCCGACAACTTGACAGTGCCGTTGAAGTAAACTGGAGTTTCAAAGACGGCGACTCATTGACGCCTGGACAGACAGTCTGTCGCCTAAACGGCAACGCGCGCGCGATTCTCAGTGCAGAACGTACCGCTTTGAATTTTCTACAGACTCTCTCGGGCACTGCGAGCATCACCCGACGATTCGCACAAGCGCTGTCGGGTTATAACACTCGCATACTAGACACTAGAAAAACGCTGCCAGGTCTTCGAATTGCTCAAAAATACGCTGTAAGAGTCGGCGGAGGGTGCAACCACAGAACAGGACTGTATGACGGGGTGCTTATCAAGGAAAATCATCAGTATGTCTCCCAATCACTGAAAGCAGCGTTAAAGCGCCTTTCGCAGCACCGCAACCAGAATCTGCTGCTTGAGGTCGAAATAGAGCGACTCGACCAGCTCGAAGAGGCGATACAAAGCGGCGCTAATCGAATTATGCTCGACAATTTTTCATTGCAAGATGCGGTCACCGCGGTCCGGCTCAATAACAATCGAGTGGAACTCGAAGCATCTGGCAATATTGGACTTGACAATATTCGAGATTGGGCGCAAACGGCAGTCGACTACATTTCGATCGGATCACTCACAAAACATGTCCAGGCTGTCGACTATTCTATGGTCTTCGACGCGCGCTAAGAGCCTCATGAACCTGCGGCAAATTCGCTCGAAAGCAACCGGACGCGATGCCCCCGATACGCTCAGTTGCCCGAAACCAATGCGTTCAGTTGCTCTTCGAGCTGTTGCTTGGTAACCGCACCGACTTTCGTGAAAACGATGTGTCCCTGCGGCGATACGATGAAGGTCGTCGGCATTCCTTTTAGCGGCTCAAACGGAATCAGCGGCGCGTCGCCGATGCGCAAAACCAGATAGTCCATTTCAAGTTGATCCATAAACTGTCGCAAATATGCCGTGTCAACTTCTTCGAAATCAATGCCGATTACAACCGGCTGTACAGGTTCGGTCATTTTCGACACTTCAGACAACTCAGGGATTTCCTTGATACAAGGCGCACACCACGTAGCCCAAAAATTAACGATCACCCATTGGCCTCGATAATCAGACAGACTGTGCATTTTTCCATCGATATCAGGCAGCGTAAATTCTGCCGGCTCGCTGCCTTGCACCACGGAAAAATGAAACACAGTACAAATAGTAAATAAACGCAACAAGTCAAGGTAAAACTTCTTGCGCAATCTTTGTTCGCTGTTATCCATTATCAGTATTTCCACATGTATGACGTCACTTTACACAACCGGGTGATTGGCATCTCAGACAAGTCAAATTCCAAAATGTTCATTCAAAGTTCTTTGTTCGATTGCCTTGCTCAGCGGTGCTAATAGCACTTTGGCATGAGATAAGAAAAACCATCAAACGTTCACCCAACTGCCCGTGCACTTTCATTGTATGCTCACTTCAGTGAGTTATGATATAAACAAAGTCTCATAACACACGATGTGTACCAGTGGCGTTACAAGCGCCGCTGACAGTCAATACGGATTGTATTTTTTTAACACACAGTTTACCGAGAGGAGGTATCTGATAATGCGTAATATTCTTATTACAATTTTGGGATTTTGCCTTGCGTTTGCGACTTCAGCCATACAGGCAGAAGATAAGCCCGTAGGAATTACACCTGAAATTATGTCCATTCCAGTTAACGTTGATGGCATGGTGGTTGAATTCAAAAGAAACCAGGATAACAACGCAACTGTTAATCCGGCATTCGCTAAGACTTCAAGACCCTGCCCGCCTTTTTGCATTCAACCGTCAAGTCTTGCGTTTGGCGTGGATACCATTGGCGAAGTGGAACTGATGCATTTTGCAAAAGAAATGAATGAAGGCGACTCGTCAATCATCGTAATCGATTCGCGAACACCAGATTGGGTTGAACGAGGCTCAATTCCCACCGCGATGAATGTTCCGTGGACAATGTTGAATCCTGCAAAAGGAGCGACTCCACTGGAAATCGCGGAAATTCTCGAAACCACTTTTGGAGTAACAGAAAGTGAAGGTCTGTTTGACTTCTCAAATTGCAAAACAGCCGTAATGTTCTGCAACGGTATGTGGTGCGGCCAATCGCCCAATAACATTAAGAATCTGCTGCGTCTTGGCTACCCTGCCAACAAGATCAAGTGGTATCGGGGCGGCATGCAGGATTGGGAAATTCTGGGTTTGACTACTGTGCAGTAGCAAACAAAGGTTTGAAACTGAATTAAATCTCTTTGTGCAAGAAACCGCCAGCCACTTCGGTGCTTGGCGGTTTTTTATTGCCCGGATTTTGAATCATCATTTTTCAATGCACAGATAAGTTCGCGCATATCCTGCGGTATACCCCGATGCCAATGGCACATCTCACCGCTTAAGGGGTGCGTTATTTGGAGACTTTCAGCGTGCAATGCCTGTCTGTTAAATCCGCGCAGTGTTTGAATTAACTCGTCGCTCGCGCCTGGCGGCAGCCTGAAATTCCCGCCATACTCGCGGTCTCCGACAAGCGGGTATCGTGCGTACATGAAATGAACCCGAATTTGATGTGTGCGCCCGGTGTCAAGACGCACCCGCACCAAAGTGTGGTTTCTATAACGTGATACGACTCGGTAGTGACTGATAGCCGGCTTGCCCACACCTGCGGCCATTCGGGTTCGATGTTTTGGATGTCGTCCTACAGGGACATCAATTTTTCCTCCTGATATCAACCGCCCTTCGGTGACTGCCAGATATTCTCTTGTGGCTTTTCTGGACTTGAACTGTTTGGTCAACAGCCTTTGCGCCAGCGGTGTCTTGGCAACCACCAGCAGCCCTGAAGTGTCTTTGTCCAGTCGGTGAACAATTCCCGCCCTTGGCAGCACCCGCAGCGAATCACAATGTTCGATCAATGCGTTCAATAAAGTGCCATGCGTATTGCCAGCACCCGGATGCACCACCATTCCAGCATCCTTGTTCACCACTAAAATCTGATCGTCCTCGTATACAAGGTCTAACGGAATTTTTTCGCCAACCCATTGATGGACGATAGGCTCTGGGATATCAATCACAACCTGCTCGCCTCCTTTGACCAGATATCGGCGATTGAGAATCTGATCTGCCAAACGTACCCGACCACCATCGAGCCATCCCTGAATAGAAGTTCGGGAATAATCGCAACACACAGTCGCGAGCACTTTGTCGAGCCGAATTCCTTTGAATTCTTCAGAAATCGCTACCGTAGTTTCCACTGCTACATAACCTGATCAAACCGTAAAGGAACAAAAAGACGTTCAAATTAACGAACGAGCGTCAATCGCCATTTATAATATCGTAAATACGGTCCGTACAAAATGACCGGGCTTCATCAGCCGAGCAGTTGGAAATTTGTGATTTATTTCAACTGCGTTGATTGCAGAGGAAATAGTCTCCGAATGAAAATTTTTCGCATCATTACCATTTGTCTATTGTTCCCGACACTATTGATTGCAGGGTGCGCCAAGAAGGAAAAACCTACATTATCAGAAAAGCAAATGTACGAGCGCGCTTTTTCCGCTCTGGACAAAGGAAGATACGAAACCGCTGTTGAACGATATCAGGAATTGTCTGCAACCTATCCATACGGCCGATTCACAACACAAGGTGAGCTGGAAATCTGCTACGCTTACTACAAAATCCGCGACTCAGACCAGGCGCTCCCGTGCATTGACAGTTTTCTATCACTTCATCCCACACATCCCCATATCGATTACGCATACTATCTCAAAGGACTTGCCGCTTTGCCGGTACGTCCGCCGAAAATTGGTGAATCGCTTTTTAAATCGCAGGAACAATTCAGCGACCACGATGCAGAATCCGCACGCGAGGCTTATGCTGCATTTAGCGAAGTTGTCGATCGGTTCCCGCTCAGCGAATACGCCGAATCTTCCAGACAGATTCTGGTAGACCTGATAAACACTTTCGCGCGACACGACCTGCGTGTTGCTCGCTACTACCTTTATCGCAAAGCCTATGTCGGAGCTGTCAGCCGAGCCAAATCGGTCCTTGAACGCTACGAAGTCTCACCATATTCCGAAGAAGCACTGGCAATCTTGATATTCGCATATAACCAAATGGGTCTCAATGACTTGGCTGAAGAAAACCGACGGGTGCTGAACTACAACTTCCCCTCCAGCCGCTTCATGAACAACGAACATATCGTTTTGGACCAGGAATACCTCGACAGAAACACAAACCCGTTGCTGTTTGGATTATTTCGCTGATTACAGCTGATTGAAGTCAGACGCAGCGAAACATCGTTGCACAATCGAGAAACCAATCCCTACCGCCCTATTCATCTGCCGCGCATAGCGGTCGTTTTATGTTGCGCAATCTCACAAATCAACGCTGCGATTGGTTATCGGATATCTGCGGTCACGACCAAATGCACGCGTAGTGATGCGTACCCCAGGCGGCGCCTGGCGACGCTTGTATTCATTGCGCATGACCATACTGACTACCTGATCCACGATCTCAGAGTCAAACCCCTGCTCGATAATTTCTCTGGCATTGCAGCTTTGTTCTACATACAGCTGTAAAATTCTGTCCAGTATCTCATACGAAGGAAGCGAATCGGTGTCATGCTGATCGTCGGCTAATTCAGCTGACGGCTCACGGTCAATGACCCGTTCGGGAATCACCGCGCCGAATGTCTCATTTCGATACCGCGCCAGTTGATAAACAAGTGTCTTTGGCACATCTTTGAGCGGGGCGAATCCGCCAGCCATGTCCCCATACAAAGTGGCGTATCCAACAGCCACTTCACTCTTGTTTCCGGTAGTGATCAGAATTTTTCCTGTTTTGTTTGAAATTGCCATCAGCAAGGTTCCGCGGCAGCGCGCCTGAATGTTTTCTTCTGCAGCATCAGTACTGTAGTTTTTAAATTCATCGGCAAGTTGATTTAAAAACGCGTCAAAAATCGGTTCAATGGAAATTACCGACCACGAAACCTCTAGTGCTCGGGCTTGTTGCTTGGCATCATCCAGACTCATTTGCCGAGTGTAGCGCGACGGCATTAAAACCGCATGAACATTGTGTGCTCCAATAGCATCGGCTACAACAGCGAGAGTCAATGCCGAATCAATACCACCAGACAGACCTAAAACAGCGCCGCTAAATCCGTTCTTCTCGATATAGTCTTTGGTACCAAGAACAACCGCACGGTATAGAGCTTCACACGCATCAGGCTTCGAAGCGATTGACCCTTCGATGCACTGTGACTTGTTACCCCTTCGGAATGATGCCCGAACAATCGACTGTTCAAAATGCTTCGCTCGCACCGCGATTGTGCCAGACGCATCACAGACGAAAGACCCACCGTCAAACACCAGTTCATCTTGTCCGCCGACCAGATTGACATAGACTATGCAGACATCGTTAGACCTGGCGCGCGCGGCAATTACGTCGTTTTCCCGGTGGGCAATTTTGTCCATATCAAAAGGCGATCCGTTTAACGTAAATATCACGTTTGCACCTGATTCAACGGCCCATTCAACCGGTCCGTGCTGCCACACATCCTCGCAGATGGTAATGCCTGCTCTGAGCCCACCGAATTCGACAACTGCCGGTTTTGTGCCGGCGGTAAAATAACGCTTCTCGTCAAATACACCGTAATTCGGCAAGTGATGCTTGTAATACGTCGCCACAATTTGGCCGTTATCAATGACCGAGGCAGCATTGTAGAGATGGTCGCCATCGCTTTGGGGATGTCCAACAACCAGTGCTATGCCGTCGACCGCTTGCTTTATTCGCTCGATTGCAGTTTCACAGCGCTTGACAAATCTCGCGCGAAGCAACAGGTCTTCTGGAGGATAGCCGCAAACCGCCAGTTCGGGGAAAACAATGATGCGACAGTCAAGCTTGTCGCGCGCATAATTCGCCGCTTCGATAATGCGCTTTTCGTTGCCTGCGATCTCACCGACTGTAAAATTCGTTTGAGCCAGGGCAACGCCTGTTTCGGTATTCATAAGGATATACTAATTCGCAAATTGTCAATTTTTGCCATTCAAATAACTGATTTCCTCAATGCTCGCCAACGATTCGAATAATGATTTTTTGCAATTGGATGTCATACATTCAATTGATCAGATCGACGCCCGCGAGTGGAATCGCAATATCCCGAGTGACTGTCCGTTTCTGCGGCATGAGTTTCTATATGCACTGGAAAACACCGGATGTGTTTCGGAGCATACCGGTTGGATTCCACTTCACATTGTAATACGAAATGCCCAGCCGCAAATCGCGTGCACAGCGGCAGTAACACCGCTGTACCTCAAATACCATTCAAGCGGAGAGTTCATATTTGACTGGCAATGGGCCCACGCATACCATAGAGCGGGACATAACTACTATCCAAAAATCGTCAGTCAAACTCCATTTACCCCGCTTAGTGCACCGAAATTTCTCATCTCAGATGAACCCAACCGCGATCGTATTGTGCAACACCTAATTCATGCCAGTCATGACGTGGCCGATCAATGTGAGGCTTCTTCTATTCACTGGCTGTTTGTTCCCGATGATGAGATGCAAACATTGAAACGAAATGGACTGATTGACCGTTACAGCACCTATGAATATGTGTGGGTCAATCCAGGTTATGCCGACATGGAACAGTTTCTGTCAACACTGCTTAGGCGAAAGCGCAAAAATATTCGCCAAGAGCGAAAATCGGTGCGCGGCCAAGGAATCTCGATCGAAACCGTCTGCGGGGACGACATCCACGACAGGCATTGGGATATTTTCGACAGATTCTATCGCAAAACCGTCAATAAGTACTATTCGAATATGTACCTGAATAAGGAATTTTTCCACCAGATCGGTGAATCCATGCCTGAAAATCTGGTGTTGTTTATCGCCAGCTCGTCAGGTGAGCCCATTGCAGGTTCGTTGTGTCTGCAAGGCGGCGGCAAACTGTTCGGACGCTATTGGGGGGCGTTGTACGACGTGCCGAATTTGCACTTCGAAATTTGTTATTACTCAGCAATTCAATACTGTATCGAAAACTCGATTCACACTTACAATGCCGGAGTTCAAGGAGAGCACAAACTAAGCCGCGGATTTCTTGCCAAAACTGCGAATTCTGCGCACTTCATTGAACATCAGGAATTTGCCAAAGCCATTGGCAAACACGTCGAGCATGAAAATACCTATCATCGCTACTTGGAACAAGAACTGAACGCTTCGTCTGCGTTTTCAAAAACCACATAGAGGTTCGGCTGTGATAAGTCTGATCACAAGCAGCTTGTATCCAGAGTTTCCAAAACTTGATGAACACGCACCAGGAGACGAGCCGGTGGCATTCGGTGGAGAGCTGTCACAACAATGTCTGCTCAGCGCATACAGTCAAGGCATCTTTCCGTGGTTTTCGCACGATGAGATGATTTATTGGTGGAGTCCTGACCCCCGAGTGATACTCGTTCCAAATCAATTCAAGGTTACAAGAAGCCTTAGCAAGAGCATTCGAAACCGCGGGTATACCATCACAGTGAACCAAGCGTTCGAAGACACAATAATCAACTGCTCAAAACGTAAGAAATCCGAATATGATATCGATGAGCCTGGCACCTGGATAACCAAAGGAATGATTCAAGCATACTGTGAGCTTCATCGCGCAGGATACGCTCATTCGGTAGAAACGTGGCTGGACGGTGAGCTGGTAGGCGGACTGTACGGTGTCAGCATTGGTAAGGTTTTTTTCGGAGAAAGCATGTTTTCCAAGGCTCGAGATTCTTCAAAAGTGGCACTGTTCCACTTGGTAGAACATCTCAAGTTCTGGAACTTCAGTCTAATCGACTGTCAGGTTAGAACCAAATTATTTGTAAGTCTAGGCGCAAATGAAATTCCTCGCAAACGATTTGTTGAAATCGTTCGCGAATCTGTGAAAGAACCGGTTCCAACCGGCATCTGGCAAAGCCTGCAGCAAACCGGTTCGCAAGATAGCCTATAGGGTATTGCGACGGAAGGGGCGAAAGCAATAAAAAACACCATGTAAGACACAATGTGCAAATCGACTCAAGTTTTCGCTCAGTGCGAAGTGGCAAACGACCCGCGGCTGTCAGCGTTTATCGAAATTTTCCGAACAATTGTTGTCAAATCAAAGTAAACCCGCGCACACACCTTTTGTCCGAAGTTCATTGCGCTTGTTGTAATATCGTTCGCAAGTCACCTCGAAATCTCGTCAATTAATGGACATCTTGTCTACATATTTACAATGCCTATGAGTTATTTGTGTTTATAATTCACCTATCGGTTTGTGCAAAAGATCACTACCTGCGCTGCCATTGATGTACGTACACATAAATTCTCAACGGAGAAGAGGAAAACCAAGAATGAATGATCAAGCGAATAAACTGTTGCCGCGTAGTGTTTTGCTAAGCGTGATTCTGGTTCTTTCATTTGCCTTATCCGGCTGTCAGTTGATGAAAGCAATTTTCGGATTTGGTAATGACCAGATGGAAGAACAGCCTATGGAGGAAACAACTGAAGTAGAACCCATGGAACCCGAGCCGGAGCCAGAACCGATCATGGTTTCGGACGATATGCATGTCGTGTCTCAAGGCGAAAGCTTGTGGGCGATTGCAGGAATGTCCTCGATTTATAACGATCCATTTCGCTGGCCGCTTATTTACGCTAGGAACAAAGACATCGAAGACGCTGATCTGATTTTTCCGGGACAGGAATTGGCGATTCGACGGGATTTGGCGCAAGATGAAGTTGATGCGGCAGTCGTTCATGCCAAAAACCGCGGTGCATGGTCAATCGGTGCGGTTGAAGAATCAGACTTGTCTTACCGTAATTCAACTATGTAATTTGGGGTTCTGTCGCGCTTTAAGCAGACTATCGCCAGAAAGCTATCGCAGTTAATCAGTTGAAGACCTTCGAGCCCATCGGCTCGAAGGCTTCGTCTTTATTTGAATCAAATTCAGTTCTTATTTCAAGCACCAATTCGGTTTTACAACTCGGGTTAGGCCAACTTATTTGTTGCCGACCCACCTTAGAGCGCTTCGGGAATTGAATGTTGTTTAAAGGTTCGAAAGAACTCTTTGAGAACACACCTGAAAGCCCACTTTAGGCAGAACACACCCGCAGGACAGGCGTTCGGTTTCCGAGGTTTAAATCAACAGCAAATGCCATATTTTCTTAAGCCGTTGCTCGTCGTGCTGGGATTTGCTGGATTTTTCAGTGCTGCGACGATGCCAACCCAAAGCATCGCAAGCACTTCATTAACTGAAGCACGGACAAGCTTTGTCGAGGCAGAGAAACTGTTAAAGCGCAAACGCATTACACAGTGGTTGAGAATCAAATCCAAATTAACCGACTATCCACTGTTTCCGTACCTGCACTTAAAGGAAATACAAGCAACTGCGTCTCAACATTCCAACGACGAAATTGCACAAGTTGTCAAACAACTTGACCTTCCAATCCCATACGCTTTTCAATCCTGGTGGCTAAACAGGCTCATTTCACACAAAGATTGGAATCTGATTGTTGATCACTATGCTTCAGCATCTCGCGCTACCACCAGATGCACCTATGCCCGTGCACTGATTCACACCGGCCAGGTGCATGAAGCAACACCCGTGATTCACAAACTGTGGCTGACGCCTCACTCTCAGGCGAAACAATGTGATGCGGTGTTCGAATATGGGCTAAAACACAATCTCATTGACGACAGTTTAATTTGGCAGCGAATTGTGCTCGCCAGAAACAAAGGTCAAGCCAAGTTGATTAAGTATTTAGCGGGTCTTCTAGGGTCTGCAGAGATCAAACGATGGGTCACTCGACTCAATCAGGCGCACGCCCATCCAAGAGACACCCTCAAGGCTAACCTTTCGAAATGGAGCAATTCGCAATTCGGCACTGCGGTGTTGGAATATTGCATTACTCGAATTGCGCGAACAGACATAAGCGAAGCTGCTGCAATCTGGCTGCGCTTGAAAAAATCAGATCCGACAAGTACTGCCAAACTGCCGCAAATCGATCGCAATATAGGCAGAAGACTGGCAATTGTAAAACACCAGGATGCATATCAGTGGCTGCTCAAGCTAGATGAATCTCAGGTTGATCTGACAACTTTGCGCATGCAGGCCCGAAGCGCACTGGCTATTGAACACTGGCCGGCTGTGCTCAGCACAATCGCGTCGATGCCCGAGCAAGAAGCCAACAAATCCAGATGGCAGTTCTGGAAGGCCAAAGCACTGTATGCAATGGGAGATGAAGACAAAGCCGAGCAGATTTGGTCAAAAATTTCTTCAGAATTGAGTTTTTATGGCTTTATGGCATCAGACCTGCTGGGCCAGCGTTACGTATTCGAAACAGCCAATCACAATACAGTTTCCGATAGCAGGCAATTCAAGGTATCAGATACCCCTGCCATCATCAGGATCCGCGAGTGGCTGGCACTTGACAGACCTTACAGTGCAAGGCGGGAATTGAGGTATATCAGTGATATCAAAGACAAAGATTTCTGGTTCAATGTTGCCGCTATTTTTCATGATTGGCAATGGCATGATGGTGCCGTTCGAGCTATAAAGCGTGCTGGAGATAAACAATGGATGCGTTTGGATGTCTCGTTTCCCTCACCATTTTTGTCCGAAGTGCGACACGAATCGGTACGCTACGGCATTCCGGAGTACTGGATTTACGGAATCATGCGTCAAGAAAGCAATTTTGTACGCGACATCCGTTCCGGAGCCGGTGCCATTGGACTGATGCAATTGATGCCGTCAACCGCCCGGTCTACGGCGAAAACTGAAGGTCTAAAAAAGATTTCCACTAGTAAACTGACAATTCCGTCTATCAATATCCGCCTTGGAACAGCATATTTTTCCAAGGTGCTCAACAACATGAATGACAACCCTATTTATGCGCTCGCAGGATATAACGCAGGGCCGACTCGATCAAGACACTGGCAAAAATCGTCCAGAACTTCAGATTCGGCGATTTGGATCGAAACAATACCATTTCATGAAACCCGCAACTACGTGCAAAATGTACTGGTGAACTTTATTGTTTATGAGAAAATTCATCGCACCGAATATTCCCGCACTGCCGATTATCTGCAACTAGGAAATACCCGTCATTTAGCAAAACCTTGACTTGAACAATGTCAAACCAAAGATTATCGCTATCGAATTAGTCCAAGGTGTGTGGCATGACAAGTACAAATCTGATGCAGCGAGTCAGATAGGTGTCAATGGTTGGGTTCGCAACCCGCATTAGCGCCAGGCAGGGCGACCTAAGCCGCTCTGTTATACGTGTTCACGTTTGATTCGTTTATGGACTACAACCGGCACTGAAATTCACATTATTATTGTGAGCGCAGTTGTGTTCCCAACAACAAAGTTGCCACGGCATTTCACCGTAAGGATGGGCTCTTCGCCTACCGATATACGCTGTGTCGTCATCGTCAATAATTGTTATGGTTGTATCACCATGGTTACGACCATCTCGACCCACCGGATCCCAAGATCTCACTCGCAATGTAAAAGTTTTGTCGCCATCCGGTATATAGTTATGGATTGCTGAAAATTCTTCAAATAACGTTACTGTACCACCTTCAGTGCCCATTACCCTATTCTCACTCCCAACCCCCGTTGGAATAGTCGAATTGGCATCATTGCGATTAAAATCTACTAGTTGTATGAAGTATTCAACTGCTCTTGTATTTTTAACGGTCACTTCAATCCATCCGCTTCGGGCGTGCGAAGGGTTATCATCATCGACAGTATCGCGAAACTCACAATACGAATCGTCGGTTGCTTGAGTGCTCAGCCATGCTAAATAACGAGTGTAAAAACTAGCGCTACTTTCGTTTTCTGTCGCCGTAGGTGCTCCGGTTCTCGTTCGTGCCGGGCAACCACCTGTAACACCATCACGTGCACGGCCTAATTGTTGAGCAACCATCCCGCCCTCATAAATGCTGGTGGAACTAACTTCAATCTGAAAGGATTCCGCCCAAACACTATTAACAAACAGACAAGCGGTTAAAGCCGCCGCGCTCCCCCCCCCGCCTTCAGACATATTTTGACAAGTTTTTTCATCGCTTCACCTCATTGTGATTGTCGCATTGTAGGTTTTGACCTGTCCTGTCACTTGCCTATCCGTACAACGTAATTACGCAAGTGATACTTTCTAACTTTTATATTTTACTGAAGTCTCGGCATCGTGCAAACGCTTGGTTTGAACTTACGAATCTTCCGCCAAGATTCTCTCGGACGACTGATTAACTCAATGAATTTAACTTAACCCGACGCGCTTGATGATTTCGTTGACTGTGTCGTCAACAGGCAGTTGAATCGCATCGGTGCCTGTTCGCAGTTTGTATTCGATTTTACCGTCCGAAACCCCCCGCTCCGACACAACCAGCCGATGCGGGATACCCAACATATCCATATCCGCAAATTTCACACCGACTCGTTCGTCCCGGTCGTCCATCAAAACTTCAATTCCAGCCTTTAGCAGCGATTCGTATATCGAATTCGCAATTTCTTTGACCTGGTCGCAACGGTGCATATTGATCGGAACGATGCAAACCGAAAACGGTGCGATCGATTCCGGCCAGATTATCCCCGCATCATCGTGATTTTGTTCGATTGCGGCAGCGACAATGCGTGATACACCAATTCCATAACAACCCATCCACATAATCACACTTTCACCGTCCGCGTTAAGACATGTCGCATCGAACGCCTCACTGTATTTGGTGCCGAGCTGAAAAACATGCCCAACTTCAATTCCGCGTTTGACGGTTAGCTGTTTGCCTGGTGCGTCAGGGCACGGGTCGCCTTCAACAGCTTTGCGCAAGTCGGCAAATTCCACTTGACCGACATCCCGGTGCCAATTCACACCAAGGTAGTGTTGGCCTTCCCGATTCGCGCCACAGATAAAATCAGACATTGCTTGAGTCGAGTAATCAGCAATAATT
Organism: Arenicellales bacterium; assembly: GCA_965214785.1. Classification (GTDB taxonomy): domain Bacteria; phylum Pseudomonadota; class Gammaproteobacteria; order Arenicellales; family JAJDZL01; genus JAJDZL01. The sequence continues at coordinate 1,698,359 of OZ243975.1, forward strand.
CGAATGGGGTTTCCGGAAATATCACTTAAACCTACCGGACCGATTGAACCCGCCGCTGTACCAATAACCTGTTTGATCTGTTCGCGGGACAAGAAACTAATCGGACTGGCAATGCCGTCAACTTTTTCTGCTTTGAGCAGGTTCAATTCATGATCACCCCTGACTATCATCGCTACAGGGCATTGTTCCCCCTGAATCATTAGTGTTTTCAAAGTGTTGTTCGGCTCCGTCTTCAACTGATCGCACAACTGCTCAATAGTCGCAACACCTGGTGTGTCTGTGGCTCGAATATCTTCACTTGCGTGGCCGGGTTCAGCCTGTGGTGCTGGCAGGCCAATCAATTCTACGTTTGAAGCAAATCCGACTTGCGCATTCACACCTATGCCGTCTTCTCCGGATTCGGCCAACACGTGAAATTCATGCGACACGCTGCCTCCGATTGCGCCGGAATCTGCTTCGACTGCGACAAAATCTAATCCAAGTCTCTCAAATATCCGATTGTAACTGTCGTACATCACCTCGTAGGATTGTTCCATACCAGCTCTGCTTTCATCAAATGAGTAAGCATCTTTCATTAAAAACTCACGACATCGCATAACACCAAATCGCGGGCGAATTTCGTCGCGAAATTTCCACTGCATCTGGTAGAAGTTGGTCGGCAACTGGCGATAACTGCGCACTTCGTTATTCACCAGCGTTGTGATTACCTCTTCATGGGTTGGTCCCAGGCAAAACGCTCGTTTATGACGGTCTTCGAATCGCAACAATTCAGGACCGAACATATCCCAACGCCCAGACTCACGCCATATTTCAGCAGGCTGCACCGATGGCATTAACACTTCCAGCGCTCCTGCACGGTTCATCTCCTCGCGAACAATGTTCTCGACTTTTTTCAACACGCGCAAGCCTGTCGGCAGCCAGCTGTAAATTCCTGATGCCAACTGACGGATCATCCCTGCCCTGAGCATCAGCCGGTGACTTACGATTTCTACATCCGACTGAACTTGCCGTACTGTAGCTAACAGGTAATTTGATGTTTTCACTTAAATCTATTTATGTTGGGTTGATCTACCAACGGTGCTTATCCCATCGCTTTGGATTTGCCCATTGTTCGGAATTGAGCCATTGGGGTACCGGTTTATAAAACTTTAAACTGAATTCATACCACTGTGGCTGCACACTGCTATAGTGTTGCGGAGCAACCATTCGCATTCCCTGACTGATGGCATCGTGCGAACAATATAACTCGCCAGTATCGTTAGCAACCGCAATCCACAACAGTTTTGCATGTATGTCCCGCAATCTGGAAACCAATTGCTCTGCAGACTTTTTAGGCACCTTTTCCAAAGTGTCAAACACAACTGCAAAGTCAAATCTGTCCAATTCGGCAACTGAACTTTCAACACTATCGAATACAACATGAACAAGTCGACAGTCAGTACGATTTTCGCTTAGTTCAACGATTTCGTTTGGCAACTTTGGTGCGACGATCAGTACAGTTTCAGGCGACTCGACTTCAAGACGCTGCAACAGTGCTTGAATCAATGCTGATCTCACAATTTCCGCACTGTGTTTGCTTTAGTCCTCATTCGAGAAAAGAACGACTAAAAACAGATTTACAAGCCTGCCTCTTGTTCCATTCTACCGCCTGAAATCCGGGCATATGCAGAGTGATTGTGAATGGATTCAAAGTTTTCCGATTCAACTGTATAGGTCAATATTCTTTCATCTTGTATTAAATTCGACGCAATATCCCGTACCATGTCTTCTACGAACTTCGGATTGTCATAGGCTTGTTCAGTTACGAATTTTTCGTCAGGACGTTTCAGCAAACCGTACAACTGAGAACTGGCATTCGATTCGGCTAATTCAATCAGTTCTTCAATCCAAACGAACGCTTCAGACAATACAGTAATGGTAACGTGTGAACGCTGATTGTGCGCGCCGTAATCGGAAATCTCTTTCGAACACGGGCATAAGCTTGTGACGGGAACAACTATTTTGGTTGTAATGCTTACCTCACCATCAAGTAGCTCACCAAGCAGTGTTGCCTCATAGTCTACAAGACTGCGAACACCGGTCACCGGTGCGCTTTTTTCCAAAAAATACGGGAACGTCATTTCAATTTGACTCGATTCGGAATCCAGTTTTTGTGCAACTTCTTTAACAATTTCACGGAACGAGTGCACTGATATCACATTGTCGTGATCATTGAGCACCTCGATAAACCGGGACATGTGGGTGCCTTTGAAATTGTGTGGTAGGCCAACATACATATTGAATACTGCAATTGTGTATTGCTCTCCATGACTTCGGTCTCGGACTTTTACTGGGTGGCGGATTGATCGGATTCCTACCTGATCAATTGCAAGCTGTCGGGTGTCTAGTTTAGACTGGATATCCGGAATAGGATCACTGGACTGCTTGTCGCGGGCTGTAACGATATACGGTTGATTCATTGCGATACCTGTTTATTTAGCGAAATCTCTCTCATTGATTCGACTTTTTGAATAATTGCCGCCGGGTCCATTTCGTATTCGGCGAATACTGTTTGTGGTTTGTTATGATCAACGTGTTTGTCTGGAAGGCCAAGATTTATGACATTGACAGCAAGACCGAGTCTTGCAATCGTTTCGTTGACTGCGGATCCGGCACCACCGGCGACGACATGCTCTTCAATCGTAATGAGCAATTCATGTGACTTGGCCAATTCAGCGATGAGCTCGGCATCAATCGGCTTGACAAAGCGCATGTTCGCTACCGTCGCATCGAGATGATCACCGGCTTCGATCGCAGCAGCAAGCATACTGCCAAATGCCAATATTGCAACACCGCTTCCATTTCTTTCCACAGAGCCTTTGCCGATTTGAAGTTCAGTCATCTGTTCTTGCTGCTGCGCGCCAATCCCCTCTCCTCGAGGATAACGCACAGAACTTGGGCCTTTATACAAGTACGCCGTGTAAAGCATGTTCCTGCACTCGCTTTCATCTGAAGGGGCCATCACAACCATATTGGGTATGCATCGCAGATAAGCATAATCATACGCACCGGCGTGAGTCGCACCATCTCCACCGACAAATCCAGCGCGGTCCAGCGCAAAAGTTACATCCAGATTCTGTATACAGATATCGTGAATCAACTGGTCATAAGCACGCTGCAAGAATGTGGAATAAATTGCCACGATTGGCTTCATCCCCTCGCATGCCAGCCCAGCAGCAAATGTCAAAGAATGTTGTTCGGCAATGCCAACATCAAAATACCGATCAGGAAATTGTTTTTCAAATTCGACCAGCCCCGACCCTTCTCGCATGGCCGGCGTGATGCCAAATACGCGGTCATCTTTTTGCGCAATATCACACAGCCATTTACTGAACACCTTGGTATATGTAACACCACCGGCTTTTTTCTCCATCTTTCCGGTTGCCGGATTAAACGGCACCACACCGTGATAAACCAGAGGATCTGCTTCTGCCGGGTCAAAACCCTTGCCCTTTTGAGTAACGATGTGCAAGAATCTCGGTCCCTTAATCTGCTTCATATTCCGAATTGTTCTTAAAAGCGTATCGAGATCATGTCCGTCTATTGGACCGATATAGTAAAAGCCAAGTTCCTCAAACAGCGTGCTTGGCAAAAACAAGCCCTTGGTATGCGCCTCAAATCGACTCGATAATTCCCCTACCGGTTTTATCGTGCCAAGAACGTTATGACTGCCTTCTCGAACTGACATGAAAGCCTTTCCAGACAATATTCGAGCAAGATAATTCGATACAGCTCCCACGTTCGGAGAAATTGACATTTCATTGTCATTGAGAATAACCAGCAAATTCGTAGAAGACGCTCCGGCGTTGTTCAACGCTTCGTATGCCAGTCCCGCCGTCATTGCGCCATCGCCAATCACAGCGACCACCTCTCGGTTGCTCCCGTCTTTTTCGGAAGCTACCGCCATGCCATAAGCCGCAGAAATTGAGGTGCTCGAATGACCGGCGCCAAAACAATCGTATTCGCTTTCCTCACGCTTTAAAAATCCACTGATGCCACCTGGCTGACGTATTGTGTGCATCATGTCGCGCCGGCCAGTGAGAATCTTGTGCGGATAGGCCTGATGACCAATATCCCATACAATGCGATCTTTTGGGGTGTCATACAAATAGTGCAGAGCTACAGTTAACTCTACCGCACCGAGTCCTGCTGCCAAATGCCCTCCGGTTCGCGAGGTGATGTCGATGAGAAATTCACGCAGTTGCTCCTTTACCCTATGCAGTTTGCTTTCAGGGAGTTTACGAAGATCCGCAGGACAATCAATTTGACAGAGCAAATCGAATCTGTCTGAATTCACCTTCATGTCGATAGTAGATGAGGTTTTTTTTGACTCACTCATAATTACCTCTCAAATGCATCAGTTGGTTCGTTCGACAACAAAATTAGCCATTCGCTGCAGGCTTGATGTGTTCCAATCAAGCATTCGAACCGCATCGACGGCGTTATCGGCGTGCAAGCGCGCCTTTTCATTAAGCCTTCCTTGTTGATGTTCTTCATCAAGATAATCATCGGTATATTGAAATGCCAAACCCAGTGACTCCCCATAATTGCCGAGGCATTCGAGAACCTGATCGTTTATTTCATCGCTGAGCAATCCACCCATCATTACAGCGCACTGAATTAATTTAGCCGTTTTGAGACGATGCACCTGTTCCAAATGATCAAGAATCTTCCCTGATTTCTCCAGTTGTATATCCATCATCTGACCGCCTACCATTCCCTGCGAACCGGCCGCTCGCGCCAATGTTGCGATCAAATCACTTTTCTTATCGTGAAAGTTTATCAAATCTTCGTCGCTGGAAAGAATTTCGAATGCAAGCGATTGCAGTGCATCGCCAACTAAAACTGCCGTCGCTTCGTCGTAGGCGACATGACACGATGGCTTGCCGCGACGAAAATCATCATCATCCATACACGGCAAATCGTCGTGTACCAGCGAGTATGCGTGCAAACACTCTACAGCTGTTGCAGGCGCAAGCAACGGTTTTAAATCGACATTGAGCATCTCTCCTGTCATAATCACCAGTATTGCGCGAAACCTTTTCCCACCATTCAGCGTCACATAGCGCATTGCCTGATGTAACGTCGTTGGATCTTGATCAGGAGCAGGGAGACGTTTTTCCAATGCAGCGTGCGTTGCCTGCTCGCAACGTTTCCAGTAGTCATTAAAGTTCATCACTCGGTGTCCCGCGGCTGGCGGCTGGGCGCATCTGCTGCAGAAACATCCTCTCTGGACAGTTCCTGAATCTTTAACTCGGCTTGCTGCAGTAAGGTTCGACAATCGCGAACGATTTGAATACCGCGTTCAAAATCTTCCAGAGATTTTTCCAGTGGCTGATCGCCATTTTCCATGCGTTCGACGATCACCTCAAGCTGTTTTAACGACTCTTCAAAAGACGACTTGTTTGAATCTGCGGTCATATATGCTGCCGATACCCCATATCATTGATTGACTGATACTGATTCATTTGGCTTCAACTGTCTTTGTTCGCACTAATCGGTATACTTCGGTTAACCCTGCAACAGGTCCCGACACTGTACTTTTAAACTCGCCCAAATGTAATAATGTACATTAAATTGGGTTGTAATTTTGCCAAATATCGATATGACCGCCTGTTTGTTCTCAGCCGCTTGCATCAGCGTGTAATTGACGAAACCTTTCGAGGCCGGCAACAAGGGGGAGACAGTTTTAAAAACAGGCCTTGAATTTTTTAAATTGAACCTATTTATACAAGTGTAAAGATTTCCATTCGATCCAGGTCATGGAAACGGATGATTTTCGATAACCCAAGAAATTTATAATCAATAAAATAGTGACTTTCTTGATTTTTTTACCTAACTATATATACCAACACCACAAGGAGATATTCTGATGACTTTGAAAGGTACTCAAACCGAACAGAATCTAAAAGATGCGTTTTCTGGCGAGTCACAAGCCAATCGACGATATCTTTATTTCGCTGCCAAAGCCGACGTTGAAGGTTACAACGACGTTTCTGCGGTCTTTCGATCCACTGCGGAAGGGGAAACCGGACACGCACACGGCCACCTCGAATACCTCGAAGCGGTAGGCGATCCGGCCACTGGTCTGCCAATCGGACACACTGCCGAGAATCTCAAAGCCGCTATCGCTGGGGAAACTCACGAATACACCGACATGTATCCGGGGATGGCTTCAGCGGCACGTGACGAAGGATTTGATGAAATTGCTGACTGGTTCGAAACTCTGGCAAAAGCTGAGAGATCGCACGCCAACCGGTTTCAAAAAGCACTCGACGGTTTGGATTCATAACCACAAGCACACTGTTTTCATGCAAGCGGAGTTGACTTTGTGTCGATTCCGCTTGTCTTGATTTAACCCACCGTGTTGAACACTGACAACCGTCCGTTAATATGAGAGAAGGCTCTCTCGACGCGCCTCAAAGACATCCGTTGGATTGGAAATCTCAGGATTTCTACGATCACGACAATCTGTTTAACGAGCTTGAACGCGTCTTCGATATTTGTCACGGCTGTCGAAGGTGTTTTAACCTTTGTAATTCGTTTCCAACTTTATTCGATCTTGTTGATGACTCTCCCACAATGGAGATCGACGGAGTCAACAAAGACGACTACTGGGACGTTGTAGACAACTGTTATCTTTGCGATTTATGTTTCATGACAAAATGTCCTTACGTTCCGCCTCATGAATGGGCAGTCGACTTTCCTCACCTGATGCTCAGAGCCAAAATTGCAGGCAACAAGATTGGACGGCCTAAGTTTCGCGACAAACTGCTGTCGTCAACAAATCTGCTCGGCAAAGTATCCAGCGTTCCGGTTATGTTTCATGCCGCCAATGCCGCGATGGATTTCAAACCAGCACGAGCATTGCTGGAAAAAACTCTGGGAGTACATCGTGATGCGAAACTGCCAAAATACACCAGCGGCTCTGTACAACGAAAACTTGCCAAACATCAATCAGTCAATTCCTCAGCCGTCGGTTCACAAGGTGGCGCTGATAACGACTTAGCAGCCGGTCGAAGCAGCGCTGAAAAAGTTGCACTCTTCTCGACTTGCTACGGACAGTACAACCGCCCGCAAATGAATGCAGATATGATCGCCGTTTTTGAACACAATCGAATTGCTGTACAGGTTGTTAATGGAGATGTTTGCTGTGGCATGCCTAAATTGGAAATTGGTGATATGCACGCAGTTGAGCGGTTAAAAAACAAAAACATCCCTGTACTTGCGCAATTGGTCCGCGATGGGGCACAAATTATCACACCGATTCCTTCTTGTTCGTTAATGTTCCGTCAGGAACTGCCACTTCTTTTTCCACACGATGAAGATGTGCTCTTGGTGCAAAGCGCTGTGCGAGATCCTTTTGAATTCCTCGTCATGCTCGTAAAAGATGGACTACTCAATGCGGACTTCAAAAACACTCTCGGTTCAGTTCTATACCATGTTGCATGCCACCAAAGAGTTCAAAATGTCGGGCCCAAAACCCGGGAAATTCTCGAAATGATCCCGGATACCGAGTTAACGGTCGTTGAAAGGTGCTCGGGTCATGATGGCACCTATGCCGTCAAGCAGGAGTACTATGAATTCGCCAAGAAAATCGTGCGGCCGATCGCGAATCAGGTCAAAAAGCTAAATCCCGATTATGTCACCAGCGATTGCGTACTGGCCGCTGATCATATTGCAAATCATTCGGGAATTGATTCGCTTGAACCTAAACACCCGATTAGTTTACTGAGAATTGCATACGGAATCTGAAGACATGACAAATTTACAGCGAGGCGACCTGATGTCGCTGGAACAATACGCCGAATCCCGCAATGAATTTCGCGCGAATGTGCTGGCGCACAAACAAAACCGCCGCCTGCATATTGGCCCTAATGCAAGCCTTTACTTTGAGGATCGTCTGACCATCCAATATCAGATTCAGGAGATGCTGAGAATCGAAAAGATATTCGATGCACAAGGAATCAATGAGGAACTTGAGGCTTACAATCCTCTCATTCCAGACGGAAGCAACTGGAAGGCGACTTTTATGGTTGAGTTTCCAGATGCACAACAACGCCGTGTTGCATTGACCGAACTGGTGGGTATTGAGTACAAAGTTTGGGTCGGTTGCGGCGAAGCGGATCGTGTGTGGGCGATTGCCGACGAAGATCTTGAAAGAACAACAGATGAGAAGACATCTGCCGTGCATTTTTTGCGATTCGAACTGCACGATGAATTCATCACTTCAGTAAAACAAGGTGAACGGATCTCAGCTGGAATTGATCATCAAAACTACAGATTTTCTGTCAACTTGCCTGATCCGGTGCAACAATCACTCGCGGCTGATCTCGCTTGATCAAAGTTTTTTCTGATAAAGAGTTTCTTATATATCAGCGCAATTTTTGAGCCGACTTCAAGCCGGCAGCGATCTCGAGCGCTTGCCAGTTGCCTTGGCACCTACTCCCACTCGATTATCAATGAGCCTTTTTTGTCTTATATTTTCAATGGCTTATTTTCTTGCAAATCGGTAATGGCAGGAAAAATACCATGCTCAATAATTCCTTCAAAACACTCGAATAAATTGCAGATTGAGCATCACCACACCGCAATCTAGGTCACCTTCCGAGCTTTGACTTCCAGGTGTATGCCCTCGTGCTCTTGCAGATAATGGATCACTGCGAGCAAGTTACTTGCCTGAGGGTTCCCTTTCGGTTCGAACATGCGCATCAGACTCTTGCTCGATTTACCGAAGACCCGGGAAAGATCCTCAAACCCGATGGTCGCGTGGATGTAGTCGCGTAGCACCGCCTTGCCGATATCGACACCATCGGATAGCAGGCATTCAACCCCTTGTTGCAGCAGAGCCTTACGAAACGCAGGATCTCTTTGGGCGCGTGCCTGTACGGTGTCTCTAAAATCCTTTGTCAAAACCATCATATCACCTCTTGCCGTTTCCGGCGTTTATAGTCGCTCCAGTGCCCAACCCTGCAACGATACACAAAGCAACCCAAAGAGATAAGAGTTAGTGCTCAAATACGCCGATGGCGGGAAGATGAGTCGTCGCTCATAACAATTCTGTCTCTACTCGGTTTTTGAGCATATTGAAGGCTTCATCAAACGCCGCATTGATCTCGTCATCTGATCCTTGCGCCTTGGCAGGATCAGGCGTGCTCCAATGCAGCTGTTTTAGGTTCCCGAAAAGCACAGGACAGGATTCACCGTCCACCTGATCGCACACCGTAATCACCATGTCGAAGCTTTCACCTTCAAATTCATCCCACGACTTGCTCCACACCTCCTCGACACCAATATCAAGATCAATATTAATGTCAATGCCATGTCGTTTCAGGGTTTCTATGGATTTGGGATGCACAACACCAGTAGGCTTGCTGCCCGCACTTTGCGCAATATATTGCCCACAGCCGAGTTTGTTGATGAGTGCCTCGGCCATGATCGAACGGCATGAATTGCCCGTGCAAAGAACAAGGACGCTTTTCATCAGCCGCAACCGCCCGCCGTTTTCTCAAACAGCTCGCAGCAATCAGGCTGGCCTTTGGTCTGGGGGGTACAGCATGCTCCCCGTTCTGAGGCAGAACCATTAGAAAAAAACTGCACATCGTCCATAGTGTTAAATCTCAGATAGTTTGCAAGAAACCCCGCCATATTTTCGACAATAAAATGCAGGCACCATATCGGACCGACTTAAGCGGTCAACTATATATTAACCAAAGGAACAGGCACAATGCAAGAATAAATGCCTGTCCAAACCATCCAAAGGGCGGGTATCGCTTTCATCGCCACGCATGTATGTGCGAAAGACGCCGTGGGGCTTGGTGCATGTGATTGTCACGCTGTTGGCATTGTCGACAGTGTATGCTCCGAGTTAGGTATCGGTTTTGTGCGAACGCTTCGATACCAACCGTGTGTTGGTTGAACTTCGCCGGCGGTGTATACAAGGCCTGCACAACCTGCTCCCTCAGACCCAATAGGGCCCGAGTTTTTCGTTGCAATCACACGCACACGAAACACTTACACATGGCATGGCCATTTTGTCGAAGCCATGATACTGATGGCAACGATTCATACCATTGAAAAAGTTTGTTTGGAGGTGTCTGCCAGTGCCAAACGCGGAATCACTCCCATTCAATCGTCGCCGGCGGCTTGCTAGATATATCGTAGGCTACTCGGCTGATTCCTGGTATTTCATTAACAATTCGACCAGCTATCTGTTCCAAAATGTCATAGGGAATGCGCATACAGGTGGCGGTCATAAAGTCCACAGTCTGAACAGCGCGCAAACATACAACATATTCGTATGCGCGGTTATCTCCGACCACGCCAACAGACTTGACCGGCAAAAATACTGCAAATGCCTGACTCGCCTGATAATACATGCCTCGATTGGTTAGTTCTTCGAGAAATATGTGATCAGCCGCCCGCAACAAATCCGCGTAGTGTTTTTTTACTTCTCCAACAATTCGAACGCCAAGCCCAGGGCCTGGGAACGGATGGCGATGCACCAGTTCATGAGCCAATCCAAGCTTCTCGCCGATCTGCCTGACCTCGTCTTTAAAAAGCTCTCTTAGCGGTTCAAGCAGCTTTAAATTCATCATCTCAGGCAAGCCTCCCACATTGTGATGACTCTTGATTACCTTGGCTTTGTTCGTCTTCGCACCTGCTGATTCGATAACATCTGGGTAAATTGTCCCTTGCGCCAGCCATTTGATGTGATCCAGTTTTTCTGCTTGTTCCTGAAAAATATCAATAAAAACACGGCCGATAATCTTGCGTTTCATTTCTGGTTCTTCAACACCAGACAACGCGTCAAGAAACCTTTCGCTTGCGTCAACGCTTATCAAATTGATTCCGATCTTTTCAGCAACCGCTTTTTGTACCAGTTTTGCTTCGTTCAACCGAAGCAATCCGTTGTCGACAAAAACACACGTTAGCTGATCGCCAATCGCCTTTTGCAACAGTGCCGCACATACCGATGAATCCACACCGCCAGACAGCGCCAGAATCACGCGGTCAGACCCGACCTGATGTCTGATAAATTCAATCAAGTCATCAATAACTCTGTCTGGCTTCCAGGAGCCGGAACAATTGCAAATCTTGTACAGAAACTGTTCAAGAATCTGCTTTCCGCAAGCGGTATGTGTCACTTCCGGGTGAAACTGAAGGCCGTAGAACTTTCTGCATGAATCGCCAATGGCAGCATAAGGACTGGCGTCTGACTGAGCGATAGGCGAAAAGCCCTGCGGTAATCGCACGACCCGGTCGCCATGACTCATCCAAACCTCCAAAGCGTCACTGTCTGTTTCATCTGAGGATGTCTGCAACTGTGAAGTAAGCGGCGAATCACCGACTAATCGAATTTGAGTGCTTCCATACTCATGAATCAGCGCGTTTTCCACCTCACCACCGAGTTGTGCGACCATCGTCTGCATGCCGTAGCATATGCCCAGTACAGGAACACCCAAATTGAGAATTTCGTGCGAAACCCGTGCAGTTAAAGGCTCGGTGACAGTAGCAGGTCCACCGGATAAAATCACGCCAATCGGCTGGAATTGCTGTATTTGCTTAAATGGCGCATCGTAGGTGAAGATTTCGCAATATACACCAAGCTCCCGAACCCGTCTGGCGATCAACTGCGTATACTGTGAGCCAAAGTCCAGCACAATGACTCGATCTGAAGGGTGCTGATGGTGAATATCGCTAGCCACAAATGAGCTAAATACGTTGATAGTTTGGCGATTCTTTTACGATTTCCACATCGTGTACATGACTCTCACGCACACCGGCACTTGTAATCTGGACGAAGCGGCCTTTGTTTTGAAGCTCTGAAATGCTACCACATCCGGTGTATCCCATACTCGAGCGCAGACCACCCATTAGTTGGTAGACAATATGTTTTACTGCACCTTTGTAGGGAACTCTTGCTTCAATGCCTTCTGGAACCAGTTTGGTTCTATCAGAATTTGATTCCTGAAAATACCGGTCTTTGGCCGCTCCTTGTAAGGCGCCGATTGATCCCATGCCGCGATAGGATTTATAGGTTCTGCCTTCATAGATCTCGATCTCACCTGGAGCCTCATCTGTACCGGCTAATACGCTGCCGATCATAATTGAGTGGGCGCCAGCTGCAATTGCCTTCGCAATATCCCCTGAAAATCGAATTCCGCCATCGGAAATTATCGGTATAGATCGATCCCGAAGTGCTCTTGCTACATCAAGTACCGCTGATATTTGCGGCACACCAACTCCGGCTACAACCCGCGTTGTGCAGATCGAACCGGGGCCGACGCCGACCTTCACCGCATCGGCACCGCTGTCAACGAGGTCTAACGCAGCACGACCGGTTGCCACATTGCCTGCAATGACATCAAGTTCAGTGTACCGTTTTTTTATTTTGGAGACTTGCTCCAGCACCCGTTCAGCGTGACCGTGTGCAGTGTCTACGACTACCGCATCAATATCTGCAGCAACCAGACGCGAAACCCGATCCAACTCTTCGTCCGAAGTGCCTACAGCACCCCCGACTAAAAGCCGACCGTGCGAATCTTTGCTTGCGCTCGGATAGACTTCCGCGTTCAGAATGTCTTTCACCGTAATCAAGCCGTGCAACGCAAATTGGTCATCGACGATTAGAATCTTTTCAATACGATTGGCGTGCAGAAGGTCGAGAATCTTTTGTCTTGATTCGCCCTTTTTTGCGGTAATCAGCCGTTCTTTCGGGGTCATCACTGCTGTTACACATCGATCACCTTGCTGCTGAAATCGCAAATCCCGATTGGTGACAATACCGCATAACTGACCATCATCCAAAACCGGAACTCCAGAAATCTTGTACTTGCGCATCAGCTGCAACACCCGGTCGATAGTCATATCGGCAGTGGCGGTGATAGGGTCAGTAACGATCCCGCTTTCGTGCTTTTTGACTTTGCGCACTTCCTGTGCCTGTTTTTTTGCACTCATGTTTCGGTGAATGATTCCCATACCACCGAGCTGTGCAAGAGCGATGGCCATATCTGATTCGGTAACCGTATCCATTGCTGCCGAAAGCAATGGCAGATTCAAAGACAGACTATTGGTCAGGCGAGTAGACAGGTGAGCGTCTTTGGGCAATACGCTAGAACGATCAGGGACTAATAAAACATCATCAAAGGTGAGGGCTTGTTCGATCGTTTCCATCGTCTAATTTTACAAACTTCTGCAATCAATTTCTGTCTCAATGCGTCAATAAAATGATAATTTGGCAGATCAATCACATCACTCCTCCATGTCAGTTTAATTATTCAATGCTCCTTAAGAATTCAGCCAAGGCTTCTTCATCGACGCAGCGGATAAATGCAACATTTATAGAAAATACTCATCAAATAAATTTAGAATGGAAATCTATGCGATTTAAATCTCCTGTAACTTGATAATTCGATGGCACACTTCCCTGAAGATTCAGATAAAACAATATACACAGTCAGCGACCTGAACCAACAGGTGAAAAAATCGCTGGAAGGTGTCTTTGGTAATATTCGGTTACGTGGCGAAATTTCCGGTTTATCCGAACCCGCCTCAGGTCACAAGTATTTCACGCTCAAAGATGAGTCAGCGGCACTGAGCTGCGCTTTGTTTCGCGGCACTCAGTTTCGAATTCAACACAAACTCGACAGTTTGCGTCTTTGCGACGGTCTTGAGGTGATACTGACAGGCAAAGTGACAATTTATACAGCCAGGGGCAACTATCAGTTTATTGTCGATGACATTGAATCCACCAAGGACAAAGGGCAACTTTTCATAGCGTACGAAAAATTGAGAAAAGACCTCGAACAAAAGGGGTATTTTAACGAAGACAAAAAGCACAAGCCAAAGCCATATCCCTCAGTTGTCGGTGTAATTACATCACGATCAGGTGCTGTAATCGAAGATATCAAGAAAGTCTTTGAGCGCAGAAACCCAAGCATCGCATTGGTGATCTACCCGGTGGCGGTTCAAGGAGACGGTGCCGGCAAACAAATTGCGCAAGCGATAATTCGGGCCAATCAACGCAGCAATGAGGAAGTTTTGATTATTGCAAGGGGTGGCGGTTCAATAGAAGATCTGTGGGCGTTTAACGAAAAAGTCGTTGCAGATGCGATCCATGCCAGTGAATTGCCAATCATTACGGGAATCGGCCACCAAAGTGATTTTACCATCGCCGATTTTGTTGCAGATGTGCGCGCAGCGACACCCACTGCTGCAGCTGAACTGATCACTACTCCTTCACTTGACGAAATGATCTATCAACTCGATAACTATCAAGCCAAAATCAAGCAGCTTGTCTTGGCAAAGACCAACGACTTAGCGCAGCATATCGACATCGCCGAAAAAAGACTCGTGCACCCGAAACAACGGATCAAATTGCTTGAACAGCAATTTAACAGCGTCTTCGATAAACTCAAATCAATAGAAAATCGACTTGCATTACAGCGTGCTGGACAGATTAACCAAAAACTTCAAGAACTTCTCAAATCGTCTCCGACGAACATCGTTTCACTGTACAAACAACGAATCGAACAAACACAAAACCGCCTTGAATTGGCTGCAAGTCAGCGAAACATCAATTTTGCTTCGAAAATAAATTCGCTGGAATCAAAACTTGGAGCATTGAGCCCGCATTCAACCTTAAGCCGCGGTTACGCAATTATTCGCACAGTTGATAGTCAGTCAATCGTTCGCAGATCAGACCAAGTTCAACAGGGAGAAAAAGTGCTTGCTCAGCTCGGTAGAGGTTCGCTTCAGTGCAGCGTTGACTCAACCTTTGAGTAATATTCGATAATGCCTGGTCAAAATCATCTGTTACGATCGAAAGGGTTGTCACCGGCCCTGAAAACCACTCGTACATCCGCACCGAACAAGTCAAACCGCTCTCTGAAATATTTTTCCAAATAACGTCGATAATTATCCGCAACGCGATCAACATTGTTGCCATGAATAATGACGACCGGTGGATTCTTTCCGCCTTGATGAGCATACTTGAGTTTTACCGGACGTTTATGAGACATTGGAGGCGGCATGCGCATGACGGCATCGCGCAGATGTCGATTCAACACCGATGTGCGCATTTCGACCATTGCGGATTCATATGCTTTGTTTACCGCCTGGAGGAACTTTTTAATGCCCAGAGTCTTTAATCCAGAAATGTAAATCGCCTCGTGATGAGGGGCAAAAGCCAGTTTTCGCCTCAAATTTCGTTCGATATCAGCTCGCTGTGCGACTTTTATCTTGTCGGATTTGTTTACTGCGATTACAACCGGTCGTCCGGCACGGCGTATCAGGCCGGCCAGTGCTGCATCCTGGTCCGCTATGTCGTCTGTCCCGTCAATGACCAAGACGGCAACATGAGCTGCCTGTATTGCCTGCAAGGTCTTGACTATCGATAGTTTTTCCAGCGATTCTCCGACTTTGGAACGTCGGCGAACACCCGCGGTGTCTAAAAAGCGAAAGCGCTTGCCGCGATATTCAAGAGGCACCGTTACAGTGTCACGCGTTGTGCCCGGCATTGAACTTACGATCAGCCGTTCGTCTGCGAGTATTGAGTTGATCAGTGTAGATTTGCCAACGTTCGGACGACCGATCACCGCAACCTTCGGTCCAGGATCTAGCCACAGCGGGTCTTGACTTTTTTGAAGGTGGACAATCACCGCTTCAAGCATTTGTGAAATGCCGCTGCCGCGCTGCGCTGAAACAGCCATCGGTTCACTCATGCCCAAACTGTAAAATTCGGCACAGGCATTTTCCGGAACCAATCCTTCTGACTTGTTGACAGCGAGTAACACCGGACGCGGTATTCTTCCAAGTTTTTCGGCGATCGCCTTGTCAGCAACAGTGACTCCGTCTGTGGCATCTACCAAAAAAACAATTGCATCTGATTCTGCAAGGACAATGTCAACCTGGTCGGCAATCAGGCGAGAGATCAAGTTGTCATCTTCACCAATTCCACCGGTATCTACGATCAAAAACTGTTGTTCAGAAAACTGAACCACACCGTACAACCGGTCACGGGTCACACCTGCAATATCATCAACCAGCGCATCCCGAGAACCGGTGAGACGATTAAACAGAGTTGACTTTCCAACGTTTGGACGGCCAACTATACTGACTACTGGAAGCATGGCAAAATTTCACAACGAAAGCGGCGCGGATGTTTTCGAAACTTCAAAACACGGCAACGGATTGATACATTCAAGCCGCATCAGAATTTTCTCTCGACGTTAAACGCTATTGGATTCGCTGTAACGAGTAGGCTTTCAGGGAGCCGGTGCGAAATGAAGCATAGAGTCGGCCATTGTCAACATGCAGCCCGTCGAAATTCAAACCTTCGCCTATTCGCGTTCGCCCGACAATATTTCCGCTGCTTGATTCGAGCACATGCAGATATCCCTGGGAGTCGGTGACAACCACATAACCGTGCCACAATGTGATATGCGTGAGTTTTCGATGAACAAAACTTGCATGCTGCCACAACACTTCACCGGATTCCACGTTCAGTGCAAACAGGTTGTCGTTTTCATCGAAACCGAATACGCCTGTATCGCTGACTGCTACCCATCTATCGGCCTGCCTTCTGTTTTCCCATAGTACATTGCCGGTTTGAAGGCTGTATGCGACAACCGCTTTGGATGAGTCGGCAACAAATAACTTGTCATTGGCTACCACTGGAATGGGATCAACCTCGTTTAACAATCCCCCTGAACCACCCGAAGCGAGATAAATCTGCCATGTTTCAAAACCTGACTCAACATTCGTTGCGATGATTCGCCCGTCCGCGTTGCCAACAACCACACTGTTGGCAAAGGCAAGAGGACGCACTGAACCGACCGCCACAAAATCAGGCTGGTCGTAAAATGCTTCCCACAAAATCTCCCCGGTGTTGGCATCCAAGGCCAGCAGATTTCCATCAATGGTTTTGAAAAATGCCCGGTTCTGATAAACCAGCGGTGGAGCAAATACAACTTTCCCAAGCTGTGTGCTCCAGCGCAACTTGCCTGTTGCACTGTCAAATGCCATAGCATTGAGGTCATTGTCAACGACGACTGCGTTATTCTCGCTTAACCCTGCTGCTGCACTGATGCCGTTGTCAATTGATGCAGACCAAAGTTTTTTCCCACTTTCCTTGCTGATTGCAGTGACGGTCCCTGACTGGCTCGCAACAATAATACGGTCATGTTCATAAGCCGGAACCAGTGTGGTAAATCCGCTTGCTGCCGAACCCGAAAGGTTCGCGCTCCATTGGAGATTGATATTGACCTGAGCACTGATTTCCGTTAGTGGTGTGGGTTTCAAAGGCGGCAGCCGCGATGACCTGCCGCAGGCCGACAACGCCACTACTGCAAGTAAAATGATAGCAATTCGAAGTTTCACTTTTTTGTCTATTCGTCTATCAGCGTATCGTTCAATTTGAGTCTCAACACCCTCTCATACGGAGATCCTGGCGACAGAGATTGCAAGCTCGCCTGATAAGCGTCGCGCGCATCTTTGTATTCGCCCAGTTCGCGATAGGCATCACCTTTTAATTCGAAATAGTGAGAATCGAAAGTATCCATTTGCGAAACATCCAGAATTGAAAGTGCTTGCGAATATTGCGCATCGGCAATCATCAACTGAGCCAGTCGAATTCTCGCAGCATGCACTGTAGCGGACTGCTTTGACTGGCTAATTGCCTGATTCAAGTAATCGCGCGCCTCAGCCGTATTGCCATGATCATGGCTGGCGCGAGCCATCAGCAGCAATCCCTGTCCAGCATAAGCGGAATTGGGGTGATCTGCCTGAAGTTCGTCCATGGCGGATCTTGCAGATTCATAGTCCTGCTCGACCGCTGCAACTGAAAGACTCTGGTATAACTCAGAGGCTGCTTCTTGCTGTGTTTTCGAATATTCGTTCCAGCCAGTCCAACCGCCGAGTGCTGCAATACCCAGTGCTGTACCGCCAATAATTGCCAAGCGGTATTCGTTCCACCACTCCTTTATCTGGCTTAACCGTTCTTCTTCGGTAGTCATAACTGTATCTAAACTTAGAATTTTGAGATTTACGGCGAATTAAGTTTCGTTGAGAATTCGCTGCACTGTCGCAACTGCATCCGCGGCGGCTACGTGCTGTTTCGTCTCGCCGCTTCGCATGTTCTTTACCGTAACGGTATCGCTGGCGATTTCAGATTCGCCGATAATTATACTAATGCGCGCATCTTCCCGATTGGCGCAGCGCATCTGCCGCGCAAGTTTTCCACCACCGCAATGCATGGTTACCGATATTTTTTCACTTCGAAATGCGCGCGCCCATTTCACGCCTATGTCGACAGGCGCATTATCGATTAAACAAATGTAGATATCTGTTGCGTCCGCCATGGCTGTGGTCTGTGCCTGCTGGATTACTTCAACCAGCCGTTCGATGCCCAAAGCAAATCCTGCTCCAGGGATATCCGGACCGCCGAGCGCAGTAACAAGACCGTCGTAACGCCCGCCTGCACAAATTGCATTCTGAGCCCCTAATAAATCAGTCACCCACTCAAAAACTGTTCCTGTGTAGTAGTCGAGTCCGCGGACCAATCGGTCGTTGATCTCGTATTGAATTCCAAGGGCTTCGATACCCTCAATCAACTCAATAAAGTGGCGTTTAGAATCCTCACTTAAAAAATCCCTCATCACAGGCGCTGAACGGATCAGATCATGCATCTTTGGATTTTTGCTGTCAAGAATCCGAAGCGGATTAACGCCTAGCCGCCGAATGCTGTCGTCGTCCAGTTGGTCTTTATTCTCACTGAAGTATGCGACCAGTTGCTCTCGATACTGTATTCTTGATTCTAGGGTGCCTAAGGTGTTGAGCTGAAGTTTTGCATTGCCTTCAATACCCAGACGTTGCCACAGACTTTTGCCAACTTCAATTATTTCGATGTCAATATCAGGACCAGTCCACCCAAACGCTTCGATTCCAAACTGATGAAACTGGCGGTATCGACCTTTTTGCGGGCGCTCATAACGAAACATAGGCCCCATATACCAAAGCCGGGTCTGAGCGTTGTGAAACATGCCGTGCTGAATACCTGCACGCACGCAGCTTGCAGTCGCTTCGGGTCGAAGCGTGATACTTTCGCCGCTGTTGTCTAAAAAGGTGTACATCTCTTTTTCTACTATGTCTGTAGCGTCACCTATCGAACGTTTAAACAGTTGTGTTCGTTCCAGCAGCGGCAGGCGGATTTCCAGATAACCGTGCAGACGAGCAACCTCGCAAATGACACTTTCAACGTGTTGCCAAATGCGCATGTCTTCGCCCATCAGGTCTTTCATTCCCCGGATAGATTGGATATTCTGACTCATCTGAAAAGTCCAACTGTATCTGTGTGCGAAGCCTAAGCCACAGCTGCTTGTAGACGCGAGGATCTTTTGGTTCGGTCTGAAAACCGTCCAACCAGCTGTCCGCAGGCGGCATCGACATCATCACCGCGGGTTTTTCGGGTAATAGTCATAATTCCTGCCGCCAATAGCGCATCTCGAAATACTTCAATCGTTTCCGGCAATGAACGTTCATATTGCAATCCGCATACCCGGTTATAGGGGATAAGATTGACCTTGGCTGGCAGATCTGTCAAAAGTTTGATGAGTTGCCGGGCATGATGCAATGAATCATTTACATCGCGCAACATAATGTATTCGAAGGTGACTCGTTCCCGACGATCGTACTGACTATAACGTCTGCAGGCACTTAAGAGTTTACTGATTGGATATTTTTTGTTCAGTGGCACAAGTTGTGTTCGCAGTTCGTCATCCGCAGCGTGCAGCGAAACAGCCAAGCTGACTGGACAGTCGCTCAACAATTTGTCAATCGCAGGGACAACCCCGGCTGTACTCAATGTCACTTTTCGCCGGGAAAACCCGTAACTGCAGTCATCGAGCAGTATCGTCAGGGCAGGGATGACCTGATCGTAATTAAGCAGTGGTTCACCCATTCCCATCAGCACGATATTGGTAATTGGCCGGGAGTTATCGTTTGTTTGAAGCTCGTTTCGGGCAAACCAAACTTGAGAGATGATTTCGGCTGTAGTCAGATTCCGGTTGTATCCCTGCCTTCCAGTCGCACAGAATGAACAGTTCAAAGAACAGCCTACCTGTGATGAAATGCACAATGTGCCTCGGTCTTGTTCTGGGATAAACACGCATTCCACGCAATTGCCATCTGCGAGCGTCAACAGCCACTTGCGGGTGCCGTCTGACGAGCAAACGTCTTGGGCCGCACTGGGCACATCAACTACGGACAATTCCGCGAGACGGGCGCGCAAGTCTTTGCTCAGGTCCGTCATCTGGAAAAAATCAGTAATGCCCCTTTGGTGTATCCACTTGAATATTTGGTCAGTGCGGTACGCAGGCTCGCCAAGTTCACGCATAAACTCAGTCAAAGCACTTCGCTGACAACCCAAAAGGTTGGTTTTGTTATTCGACTCGGTCAAATTTTTATTCCAAATGCGCCAACTGCAAATACGATTATCTAGAGTGAATTTGTTCGGGCGTAAAAAAGTAGGCGATTTCAGTTTGTGCAGTTTGACGAGAATCAGACCCGTGAACTGAATTACGCTCCAATGATTCGGCAAGGTCAGCCCGAATCGTACCAGGTGCCGCATCAGCCGGATTTGTGGCGCCCATAATTTCTCGATTCAGTTTAATTGCGTTTTTTCCTTCCAGCACTTGGACTACAACAGGCCCGGACTGCATGTATGCCACCAATGAGTCGAAAAACGGACGTTCACGGTGAACTTCGTAAAAGCCTTGTGCTTCAGCTTTACTCAAATGCAACATTCGACAGCCGACAATCGACAATCCGGCTGCTTCAAATCTTCGGTTGATTTCACCGATCAGGTTGCGCCGAACGGCATCAGGTTTAATAATAGATAGTGTTTGCTCTACTGCCATGGGGTGATTTCCTGTGTTGATGTTACTATCGAATAGTGATTTTGGATTTAACTGATCAAACAGAGTGATTGCGTCGTTTTTTCGCTTATGTAATGAAGCTTAAAAGTGTTCAAACATTGCTTGTCGTCACAAGCCTTGCCGAAAGACCATCGAGGTGGTGTTCTTGCGTTTCTACTTCAATAAAATCACGACTAACGTCAGCATTGCCCTTTATATATATCGGGATGTAGTTATCCAATCTGGCTTTGGTGAAATTGCAGTGGTCGGCATTGTGTTCAACCAAAGCCCGGTATTTTGCTCCGGTAAAATTCCTTAACACCTGGTGACGAACTTTGTCTGCCGTTTCGAGTAGTATTTTAGAGCGCTGCTTTCTAACTTTGTGTTCAACCTGCTTGGGAATGATTGCCGCAGGTGTGCCGTCTCTTGGGGAATACGCAAACACATGCGCATAGGCTATCTGCAGATCGCGCACTGCGTTGAGCGTAAGTTCAAAATCTGCATCGGATTCAGTCGGAAAACCCGCCATAACATCGGCAGAAAGTATCAAGTCCGGACAGGCGTTTCGCAAGGCACTGACCACACGGTAAACGTCATCTTTCGAGTAACGTCGTTTCATTCGTTTTAATATCAGCGGTGAGGCACTTTGTAAAGACAGGTGAATGTGGGGACAGACATTTTCATAGTCGCTTATCACGTCCGTCAAACGCGGCGATATATGGGATGGGTCGATTGAGCTAAGACGAAACCGCGTTAGCGGATGTCTGGCCGCCAACTGAGCAGTCAGTTCGGCAAGATCAATTGGATTATTCGCCTTGGCAGACAAATCATCGCCATAAGCACCAAGGTCGATTCCGCACAATACGATTTCTCGAAACCCGTTTTCAACGTGCATTTTGACCTGCTGATTGACCATCGTTGGCAGTAGTGAACGACTGGCACCGCGCGCTTTGTGAATAATGCAGAACGTACAACCGTTATCGCAGCCTTGCTGTATCTGCACAAAAGCACGGGATCGAGTTGCGAAAGCCGTAACGGATTTTTCAGGAAGAACATGGGCATCTGTCGCACCAACGCGTCCGGCGAAATCCGACCCGGCATCAATGTCTGCAATATAGTCAGGGATTTTGAGCTTGTTTGATCCTGGAACGACGAGATCAACCCCTGGAATTTCAGCGCACCGGTCAGGGTGCATTTGCGCATAGCAACCGGTGACTACTATGGTGGAATTCGGATTTTGCCGAATCATTCGTCGAATCGTCTGTCTGGATTGTCGATCAGCCTCGCTGGTTACGGTACAGGTATTGATGATGCAAAGGTCAGCTTGTGCATCAGGTGAACGCGACCAGTTTTGCGCACGCAACTGGTCGTAGATATATTCGGATTCGAAAAGGTTAACTTTACAACCCAGCGTCTGGACGGTCACAGAGCGACCATCACCGCCAGATTGTGTAGGCGACGATTCGGGCATAAACGGTGCAGGACTGGTGTGCTTAACTGAGTGTATGGGATGGAATTGTCGACGCTGTTCAATCCACTGTAAAGCTTTCGCCGCAGCCACATTCCGCGCTCACATTGGGATTTTGAAATACGAATGTTTCGAAAAGTTCTCGCTTGTCAAAATGGATTGTTGTGCCATCTACCAATTCCATACTCTTGGGATCTACAAAGACATCAATCCCCTGACTTTGGAATACAAAATCATCATCATGGGCTGAATTGACGATGTCAACAACATAAGCAAAACCCGAACATCCGGTTTTGCGCACGCCAAATCGCAGGCCCTGACCACCGTCTTTGGCGAGATAGCCGCGAACGCGTTCAGCTGCAGGTTGCGTTAGTGTGATTGCCATAAATTACGTTTTGTGTGCAGGTGTATCTTATGATGTAAATAGGCACAAAATTCAATCTATCAAGTGCATAGCCAAATTGTATATCACCACTTCATGTTCAGCAATTCCAATTTTTGTGGAACCGCGCCGAGCTCGTGTCAGTTGACGAACCTTAACTGTTTGTATCGATGTCCTTAAATCCAACATTGTCAACGCTTCAATCCCTTTGTATTGGGGAGACAATTCCAAACCCGGGCAGCCGTAATGCAAAATCTAGCGGATCTACTCCAAAATGTACACATCCAAAATTGAACTCAACGCCTTCTTCCCAGCCGACAGTGATTCCCAGCGCACCCCAAACAGTCAGTTGATAGCCGGTACCGCTTGGAGAGCGGTCAAAAACTGTATCCGGTCCAAGCCAGTCCTTGCCGATCGCCAACGGTGGCAGGTCAGAACGAAGTTGCGGTACTCGCCGAGCAATCCACGCAACGAATGAATTACTGTTGGGACCAGGCCAAATTCGATATTCTCTGGCATGCGGATAACTCAAGGCGGCTTTATGGATTTGCTGGATTACCTCATCGACTCCATCGCCCCGGACATCCGCCAACAACCAGGGTTTGTTACCGTACCACAATCGATCAGGCACATCTTCGCGAATGACAACTGCAGTATCGTCGTAGCGCAACCGCCAGCCAATTTTCTGGTACACCGTGTACGTGTCCGCGTGGGAGGGCTTGACCGAAATCCACGTATGCACTGCAACCGCCCCTCGCCTGCCCCATGTTCTGGCAGCATAAACCTGAGCGACCGCTTCTTTGGTTACCGCTGGATTCGGTGCAATGCCGGCTGATCCATCTGCTGCTTGTGACCAGTGCTGGCTTTTATAGGATCCGTTTACCAAATTAACCACCGGTCCTGAAAAAATGATAGTCAGAAAAATGAAAACACCGATAATCCATCGCACAGGTAACTTTTTTCTACGTCTCATCCGAATTGTTCTTGGCGCCATTAAGTTTCTTGTCTACCGCGGTTAGAAATCCACGCAGTATGTTGACTTCATTTTCTTTCAATCCCGGGTTCAGAAAAATTCGCCTCATCTTGCGCTTTAATACCTCACGCGGCCCATGGGCTATAAAACCAACCTCCTTGCTAATCTGAAACATATGTTCAAATAGCCGTTCAATCTGATCCCGCGTCGCTCGGTCTGGATCAGATACGGTCGGTTCTTGCATTTTGGATTTGTGCTCGCACTCATGCACCAACCTCAGTTCATAGAGCATAATCAAAACCGCTCCTGCCAGATTGATCGATGGTGCACGTTCGTCGACTGGGATCCGAACAAGCGCGTCGCATTGTTCGACATGCAAATTCGACAGCCCTGTTCTCTCAGGTCCAAACAGCAAAGCTACATCTTGTCCGCTGCTGTGCAGCTCGTGCATTTTTACCATTGCTTTTTTTGGAGATAAATTCGGCCACCCAATCGTTCGAATTCTGGCACTAGTGCCAACTATAAATACGCAGTCACCGATCGCTTGATGCAAAGTGTCGCACACTTTTGCATCGTGCAAAATGGATTCATTGCTTGCAGAGCGCACTTTGGCCTCATCATTCAAATGATCAGCCGGATTCACCAGCCACAGTTCACCAATGCCCATATTGCCAATTGCACGCGCAACGGCACCTATATTGCCCGGATGGGATGGCTCGATCAGAACAACCCGAAGCGACACGTTTAGTGCATCGTCAAATCAGCGAAGAATAAAAGGATTCGGCACGTCAGTTGCAGTCGACAGCCAAACACTTTTTACCTGCAGATAATCGCGTATCGCCGCTATTCCGCTTTCTCTACCCAATCCGCTTCGTTTCATCCCGCCAAATGGCATCATGTAACTAAAAGCCCGATAGGTATTGACCCAAACTGTTCCGGCTTTGAGCGCCTTGGTAAACCTCATTGCTCTTCGAATGTCTTTGGTCCATACGCCAGCTGCCAATCCGTACACGACGTCGTTTCCGATTCTTATAGCCTCTTCCTCGTCGTCAAACTTAATGACCGCCAATACGGGTCCGAACACCTCTTCTTGCGCGATTCGCATTTCGTTCGTTACATTTTTAAAGATTGTAGGTTCTACAAACTGATCGCCGCCAGCGCCTGGAACCGAGCACGCAGAGCCGCCAAACACCAACTGCGCACCTTCTTGTTTGGCAATTTCGATATACGAGATCACTTTTTCGTATTGTGGACGGGTGGTAATCGGACCGATGTGGGTGTCAGGTTCCATTGGATTACCCATTTTTGCGTTCTTTGCGTGACTGAGCAGCCTGTCTATGAACTCATCGTGTATGCTTTGTTGTACCAGAAGCCGAGAACCAGCAACACAAGTTTGGCCGGTTGCGCCGAATATCCCGGATACTGCACCTTTCGCAGCCATATCCAGATCTGCATCTTCGAATACGATATTTGGTGATTTTCCTCCAAGTTCCAGCGACACATGCTTAATTCCACGAGCTGCATTTTCGTAGATTTTCTGGCCTGAAAAATCTGATCCGGTAAATGTAATCTTTGCCACATCAGGATGTTCTACCAGCGTCGCTCCGGCTTCGGCACCAAAACCACTGATTACGTTGAACACTCCATCTGGAAATCCTGCCTGTTTTACTAAATTGGCATACTCGAGTGAACTTGCAGAAGTGAATTCTGAAGGCTTCACCACAATGGTGTTACCTGCAGCGAGTGCAGGAGCGCATTTCCAGGCGATGAACAGCAATGGCGAATTCCAAGCAGTGATTGCACCGACCACTCCTAGCGGTTCATACATGGTATAGGAAAATGCATCCTTTTTATCGATCGGAATGATCGAGCCTTCTATTTTGTCAGCCAATCCTCCAAAGTAATACCACCACTCTGGGTGGTAGTCCATCTGTGCTTTCATCTCCGCATACAATTTGCCGTTATCTCGCACTTCAAGTTCAGCTAATCGATGTGAATTTTCCTGCACTAAGTCCCCTAATCTGCGCAGCAGTTTACCTCGAGCGCTGGCGGACATGTCGGTCCAATCCGAGTTTTCGAAAGCCTGCTTGGCAGCTGTTACAGCACTATTGACATCTTGAGAATTCGCGCGCGGGACGCGAGCCCAAACCTCACCGGAATACGGGTCTACACTTTCAATCCACTGTCCACTGGATGAATCGACATATTGGCCATTGATAAATAAACGATAAGTTTGCATTGGTTTGTTTTCTCCTTGATTGCGAATATTTTTTACGTTGCCTTACCGCAAGTATCGCATAAACCGGGGTAAAGATTAATGCACCGAACCGATCAACCGAAAACGGCAGCTTCTATCTTGCTGCGCGCATTGTACCGTGAAAAATATGAGTGTGTTTGATAACAGTCGTACTACAGGTAACAAATGTGCGGTTGGTTTGGCAGTTCATTCGGTAAATAATCCCTTTCGGTCGAATTTGGGTTTTTTCTGGCAAATTGAAGCTCGGTTGGGTATACGGGCAACAAATCACTATTAACGACTATTCACAAAAGGGAAACAAAATGAGGAAACAAGGTGAAAAGTTCAGACCACTGGATACAACAACAAGCGTTCACGATCAATTTTTTAAATTGTTCTTCAACACACCAAAGAATCTGTCTGTGTTGACGATATTCAGCTTAAGAGCAACAGAGAGGGTATTTTTTGATTTCGATTCATTAACCATATGCAATGACACCTTTATCGATGCTGAACATTTGGGGTCAAGTGAGGCCGATATTGTGTCATTAACCAAGCTCGTCGATTCCGGTTTGCCGGTCGCGATTGTTATTGAAGCGAAGTCTAATCCAGATAATAAAACGATGGTGAAGATTTTTAAGTATTTGTACCATCTGCTCAACCAGGAAACGGCGGCGGCGGTAATCGTAATCATGGTTTATCACGGCCGCAAGCGATGGAAGCGCCAAAAACGTTATGCGGCGTTTAAATATGCCGAACTAGGGGAGTCTTTTGTCGAAAGTTTCGCAGACATTTTGGTTGATTTCGGAGTGAGGTTTATTGATTTGCGAAATGAAGAAGTTTATCGCAGTTTGTATGAGTTGCCCCTTGAGGTGCAACTGCCACTTCGTTTTCTCGCCGACATTTGGGAAGCGAACGAGCATACTTATTTGGAACTGGTGCATCAGTCGCAACCACTAACGGGAAAGGAACGTGAGCGACTATTGAAAGCCGCGGCGAGTTACTTGATGGCGGTGCACGGGTCAATTACAATAGAAAGCATCAGTCGTGAGATGCAGACACAAAATTTGGGAGATGAAGTAATGGAGACGATCAGCGAAGAATGGGAAATCATCAAGCCATTTTTAATTAAACAGGGCGTTGAAAAGGGTATTGAACAGGGTATTGAACAGGGCATCGAAAAGGGTATTGAACAGGGCATCGAACAGGGCATTGATAAGGGTATCGAACAGGGCATTGAACGGGTTGCCGAACGGATGATTCACAAAAGCTATTCGGACAGCGAAATCAGTGGGCTTACCGGTCTCGATGCAAAACATATAGAGAAATTACGAAACGGACGGTAAACGTATCGCAGGCGACTGGTAAATTCTAATTACCAAACTAATGTCTATACCCTCGCTGAATTTTTAATGCTCGCTTATTGGGGCTAAAAACCTTTATCTGCAATGGACCGCGGATACCTGTTGCCGAGCGCATGTACATGATTGGGATTCTTATGCACAATTACACCAGGCGACATCAATCGTGAGATTCAGACACAAATTTTAGGAGATGAAGTAATGGAAACGTTGAGCGAAGAATTGGAAATTTTCAAACCATATTTGATTCAACGGGCCATTGAACGGGCCATTGAACGGGGCATTGAACAGGGCATTGAACAGGGCATTGAACAGGGCATTGAACAGGTTGCCAAACGTATGATTCACAGGAACTATTCGGACAGTGAAATCAGGGGGCTTACCGGTCTTGATACGGATCAAATCAGGAAATTGCGAAACAAACAATAAGCGCGTACTTCGTTCCGATTTTCTGCTTCAAATTCACTCAACCAATACCAGGCGAGCAAATAACTACTCAATCACTTGTTTACCATCTGCCGTAGTCTGCATTGTTTCAGCAGCGCACTGCAATCTACTCGTTGCTCGATAAATCTCTCAATACTGTTATTGATTAACTTTTCACAGCAAGAAATTCTCATGACAACACAATCTCCATAATCGGCACTGGATATGTGAGTTCAAGAATTTCAACATACAAGTCCGCCATTGCCAACAGTCGTCGCACGGAAATAAGGCACTGCCCGTTGCCGAGGACTGCTTCCTAATCCTGCATTTGCAAGCCAAGTCCCTATAACTTATGAGTTAGGGCTGGGCCAGATCGGGTCAGTTCCCGCAACAGTTGCGCTAAGTTTCAGGGGGTTGTAAACACCTCAATTCAGTAGAAACAGTGAAGCACAAGATCTCACTTTACGGGTTTTTACAACATATCTTGCTGGTTGAATTATCATACCCGCTTCTGCAACAAATTCCTATTGCCGTTCACTGATCAATGCAATAGAATGTTTGCTGGTCTTGCACGCCGAATCGAAACTCTTTTTCGCTGAAATCCAGCAACTGAACATGTCTTTTCACACAAGGCTTTTTTATTTTTTCTGATTTGTAATTCGGGTATTTCCAAGACTTTCCATGCATCCACTGATCAACATCGCAATTAAAGCGGCTCGTCAAGCGGGCAAGACAATTCTGCACAAATCTTATCGTCTGGATCAACTGCGAGCAGACATAAAGGGTGCTCGTGATTTTGTCACTAACATCGACATTCTTGCAGAAAAACAGATTGTCGAAATCATACATGAAGCTTATCCGGATCATGCAATTCTGGCTGAAGAGGAACATTCCTGTCCTGGCCGAGACTACGAATGGATCATTGATCCGCTCGATGGGACAACCAATTACATGCACGGCGTACCATCTTATGCGGTTTCGATTGCTATTCGTCGCAACAGCCGAGTTGAGCACGGCGTCATTTATGATCCTGTTCACGAAGAGTTGTTCACCGCTTCCATAGGTGAAGGAGCATTAGTCAACAACCGACGCATTCGAACCAGTCCCACGACAAACCTGGAGCAAACTTTGATTGCTACTGGATTCCCATTTCGCGAAGATGATGATGTGGATCTTTGGATCGATATATTTCGCGAGCTGACAAAAAAAACTTCTGGAATTCGTCGTCCCGGATCCGCTGCGCTGGATCTTGCCTTCGTTGCCTGCGGAAGATATGATGGTTTTTGGGAGACAGGGCTCAAGCCGTGGGATGTCGCCGCAGGATCGCTGCTAATTCAGGAGTCCGGTGGCATTGTTTCGGATTTTGACGGAGAACAGAACTTCCTTGATTGCGGGACGATTATTGCCGGCAACAGCAATATATATGATCAACTGTTTAAAATTATTCGCACCAAATACCGAGACAGCCTAACAAGCAGCGAATCGAAGTGAGTTCTCCTTCATCCACCACTCCTATGATGCAGCAGTATCTGCGCATCAAGTCTGAGTATCCGGACACTTTGGTGTTCTACAGAATGGGTGACTTCTATGAGATGTTTTACGAAGATGCGGAAAAAGGCGCTGAACTTCTCGGTATTACCTTAACCAGCCGCAACAAATCAAGTGACACTCCAATCTGTATGGCTGGGGTGCCACATCATAGCGTTGACCAGTACATCCGCAAGCTCATCGACTTGTCGGTGTCTGTCGCTATCTGTGAACAAGTTGGCGACCCCACCCAAAGCAAGGGGCCGGTTGAACGCAAAGTCGTTCGTGTTATTACTCCAGGTACATTAACTGACGACAATTTTCTCGATCCAAAAGTAGAAAACATTCTACTGGCTGTGAAAAAATTTCCGGAATGTTGGGCGTTAGCGACACTTGAAGTCTCAAGCGGCAGGTTTTCAGCCAAACAGCTCCCTGCATCCGAATCGCCGCACAGTGATGTCGAGCGACTGCACCCAGCAGAAATTCTACTTGACGAATCAGCTGAAATTCCACAAGCCTTGGAAAACAACCCCGTCGCGCAAGTGCCGAGTTGGCACTTTGCATTTGACAATGCGCGCGAGTTGCTAAAGAATCAGTTCGAAGTCGCTAACCTTGCCGCATTTCAGTGCGATGAACATCCTCGTGAGACTGCTGTCGCTGGTGCTTTACTGCGATATGCGCTGGATGTATACGGCTCGAATTTGCCTCATATTCAAAGTCTGACAATTGAACAACAAGATCAGTTTCTTCGAATTGATGCGCATAGCTGGAGAAATCTGGAAATTGAACAATCGCTGACAGGTGACTCGAAATGCAGCGTGTTGGGTTTATTCGATGATTGTTCTACTGCCATGGGAGCCAGGCAACTGCGAAGATGGTTTCGAAATCCAGTTCGATGTCGCGCCGAAGTTGAGCGGCGACACCAGATAGTTGATCACCTGTTGCAACAAAACCGGTTTCATTCAACTGACCAGACACTTCGAAAAATCGGAGATATAGAACGTATCGTCTCGAGAATCGCAACTTCCACAGCAAAACCCGCCGACCTGGTCCGAATTAAACAGTCGTTGGAAACCATTCCTTCACTGCTCCAAACGATTGATGCGAAACCTGATTCACAAGCACAAAAATTGTGCGAACAACTCGATAGTCTGCCTGAAATGACAGATCTGCTCACAGCGGCAATTCGAGATGAACCAGCTAATTCTTTGCGCGAAGGAGGTGTCATACGGGCAGGTTACGACAGCCACCTTGATGAAATGAATAAACTTCGAGACGACTCCGGACAATCACTCAGTGAAATGGAAATTCGGGAACGGGAACGCACCGGAATTCGCAACCTGCGGATTCAGTACAACCGCGTTCACGGTTACTATATTGAGGCATCACGACTTGCCGCCGAGCAAATACCCGAGGAATACATTCGTCGTCAGACGACGAAAAACTCCGAACGTTACTCGACAGCGGAACTAAAAGAGTTCGAGAGTCAGATTCTAAGTGCTAAAGAACGCGCTATAGCCAAAGAAAAATTGCTGTACGATGAGCTGATAGACAAATTGCAGCCGTTCGTTGCAACTTTGCAGACAACGGCGGCGGCAGTCGCACAAATTGACGTACTGTGTAATTTCGCTCGCTCAGCTTATGCATTCAATTTGGAAAAACCGGAACTTGTTGATGAACCGGGAATTCATATTTCTCAGGGGCGTCATCCTTTGGTTGAATCCATGCTGGCAAAACCCTTTGTGCCAAACGATACTGAACTGAAGGCGGAACGACGCTTGTTGTTGATTACCGGGCCGAATATGGGAGGCAAGAGTACATACATGCGCCAAACTGCGGTAATCGTGCTGCTTGCCTATACCGGATGTTACGTTCCCGCAAAGCGAGCGATAATCGGGCCGATAGACCGAATATTCACGCGGATTGGAGCATCAGATGACTTAAGTTCCGGCAATTCAACCTTTATGATTGAAATGACGGAAATGGCAACAATACTGCATGGAGCGACCAAACACAGTCTGGTCATTGTTGACGAAGTCGGTCGCGGAACCAGCACGTTCGATGGACTTGCACTGGCTTGGGCTTGTGCCCAAAGCCTGCTGACAGATGTTCAGGCGCTTTGCATGTTCTCTACCCATTACTTTGAGATTACTGAATTAGCTAAAACGCTGCCTGAAGCTGAAAACGTACATCTCGAAGCTGTCCATCACGAAGGGAAAATTGTATTTCTTTACGAAGTCAAGCAAGGTGCAACGAGTGAAAGCTACGGTATTCAAGTGGCAAGGCTTGCTGGGCTTCCAAGCAAAGTCATTGCGAACGCTTCAAGCAAACTGGTCGAATTGACACAGACTTCGAAAAAAACTGCATCACAGGTCAATTCCCGACCGCATCAAGCATCAATATTTGAATCCATGCCTCAAAAACAATCAGTCGTTGACGAGCAGCTTAATCATATAGACCCTGACAACCTCTCACCGCGAGAGGCATTGGAATTTGTTTATCGACTAAAACTACTCAGTGATGGCTAAATTCCGCAAGGAAATTCTTATAAAATTAGCAGTTATCAATCATAATATTACTGCTTACGCTTATCCTACAAACCGGCACATAAATAGCACTTAAAACACTGCTACTGCCCTATCGTATCGATTGCCTCAGCGGAAACATTGTGTATTTTTAAAGTTCATCTGAAGTTTTGTTTCTTGATTTATGACATATATCGTTACTGAAAGCTGCATAAAATGCAAATATACCGATTGCGTTGAAGTTTGTCCCGTAGACTGCTTTCACGAAGGGCCGAATATGCTCGTTATCGACCCCGAAGAGTGTATAGACTGCAGTCTATGCGAACCTGAATGTCCGATTACAGCCATATACGCAGAAGATGATCTGCCACCAGATCAACAAGAATTCCTTGAGCTTAACGCTGAGCTGAGTCTAGTTTGGCCGGTTATCTCTTCGATGGTTGAAGCTCCGCCGGATGCCAAACAGTGGGAAGACGTCAAAGACAAACGTCAATATCTTGAGAAATAAGCACCTACATTATCCCGTGGGGAGGAACAGAAGCGATGGCCTACGATAACAACGATAGTGCTGATAAAGCTGCGGCTACTTTGCTTGCACTGTGGCAAGCGGGTCAAACAATTGAATCACTGCCGGCCGACTGCCGGCCCGTTTCGGAAGATCACGGCAGGCTCATTCAACTGCGATTCGCCAAACTGTCCGACGCTACGATAGCCGGTTGGAAAATCGCTGCAACCAGCGCCGGCGGACAAAAACACATCGGTGTTAACGGCCCGTTGGAAGGCCCTTATCTGGTTAATCATGTACATCCACCGAATTCGATCGTTTCTATGGCTGGCAACCACATGGCAGTCGCCGAAGCTGAATTCGCTTTTCGTTTCGAGCAGGCTTTAGAAAGCCGCGATTCGACTTATACAATCGAAGAGATTCTTCAATCGGTCGGAAGCCTGCACCCAAGTCTAGAATTGCCAGATTCACGAATTTCCGATTTTTCCAGTGCAGGGGCACCAACATTGCTCGCGGATTGCGCTTGCGCAAGAGATTGGGTAATCGGTAAAGAATCTTCTGAAGACTGGAGATCCATGGACCTTGCCGAGTGTCCTGCAAAACTCATCATCAATAATGAAGTTGCGACCGAAGGAACAGGACACGATACTCTCGGTGGTCCTTTGAATGCACTGAAATGGGTTGTCAATAGACTGTCTGCACGAGGTATTGCTATTGAATCCGGGCAATATGTCACCACAGGAGTCTGCGGACTTCCCAAACCGGTGCGAGCAGGCGATCGAGTTACTGCAGACCTCGGTATTTTGGGGTCTGTCTCAGCAGTGTTAACAACTTGACCGAATTGATTTGTTCAATGCCAAATGATTTGTTCGCTGACAGTCAAAAGACTACTCATCAACTTGTCTGTGTTTGGCCGATATTCTCGTCACAGTCTCATACATTGATCCTTTGTGGTTCAATGTAGAGTGAACCAATCTTGCTTCATTGATCACCCAATGAATCGGATCGATGTCCGAACTGAATTTCTTTCTCACATTGCGCAAAAGCGTGACATGCGGCACAAATGGTTTTCTGTCTTGCCCGTAGGTTTTCATTTTCAGCTGTAACTGTCTGACCACCTGGTTAAGGCTACTACACTCACTGGAGCACCCAACCCATCCCACGCGACTTTTTGGCCAACAACCGACTCGGTCGAGTTGAATACAAAACTCGGTGAAGACGATTTCTTTCAGTACAGTGCAAATATTTGGAACATCTTGGGTTTCAACATTGCCAAGAAACAGCAAAGTAAGGTGGATTTTTCCCGCATCGACGGGCCTGCCTTGACAAGACAGGTACATCTTATTTTGGATGTGCGTCAATTTCGTGAGAACTTCTGAATTCGGCCAAAGACCGATAAAGAGTCGCTGACTGTCTGACGGCTTTTGCATGGCTGATGACTATTGTGGTGTGTTTTATTCAAACCGCGGCGACCTAATACGACCTTGGCATGCCCAAAACATGTTCTGAGATATAGCTGAGAATCAGGTTAGTCGAAACCGGTGCAACCTGATAAAGACGGGTCTCACGAAATTTTCTTTCCACGTCGACTTGTTCAGCAAATCCCAAACCACCATGTGTTTGCAAACAAACCTCTGCTGCTTCCCATGAAGCGGCAGCAGCCAGTAATTTCGCCATGTTCGCCTCTTCCCCAGGGTTTTCACCACTATCAAATCTGTTCGCAGCTTGCGCCGTCATCAACTCAGCAGCACGCATAGACGCATAGGCTTTCGCGATCGGGAACTGCACCCCTTGATTTTGTCCAATTGGCCGACCGAAAACCTCTCGTTCGTTAGCATAGGTTACAGCTTTTTCAATAAACCATTTTGCATCCCCGATACATTCTGCGGCAATTAATATTCGCTCTGCGTTCATCCCCGATAGAATGTATTGAAACCCCTTGCCTGGCTCTCCGACCACGCAGTCTGCAGGCACTGACATCTGGTCAAAAAACACTTCGGTAGTAGAGTGATTGATCATCGTACGTACTGGTTGGATTGCAAGATTTTTCTCCGGCACATCTCGCATATCGATCAACAATACGGATAACCCCTGCGTTCGTTTTTTGACCTGATCAACCGGTGTTGTCCGGCATAACAGCAACATCAAGTCGGAGTGTTTCGCGCGCGAGGTCCAAATCTTTTGACCGCTGATTATGTAGTGTTCGCCGCGTCGAACCGCCAAAGTTCGCAGCGATGAAATATCCGAACCGCTTGCGGGTTCTGTAACACCAAATGCCTGCAAACGAATTGAGCCATCGGCTATGCCTGGCAAGTATTTTTGTTTTTGTTCATCCGATCCATGTCGCAAAATGGTACCCATGATGTACATTTGAGCATGACAGGCCGCTGCGTTGCCTCCACTTCGATGCACCTCCTCAACAATAACGGCAGCTGCGGAAATCGGCAACTCCAAACCGCCATACTTTTTAGGAACGAGAGCCGCAAGATACCCGGAACGAGTCAACGCATCGACAAATTCAGACGGATACTCACGTGAACGGTCGCAAGTTTGCCAGTAGTCAGAGCCGAAGTCGGCACAAAGCCTCTTGACTCCTTCTCGTATGTCTTCATGCAGGGTATAGTCATTCATTTGTACGATTGTGTAACTCGAATCTGAGGATTCATACTGTCTGACTTTTATATTCCATCATGTAGATTCATGATCATGGATTTACGTCTCTTCACCGGCTATAAATTCTGGCCAAAAAGCTTTCAGTTTTGTTCGATTTGCGCTTTGTTGCTGAAGTCTATAATTCTAGATTCATGAACTCGCACAGCAATGCGTCAATCTGCTGCATCAAAGCGGCACACAGCTACCGATCCTTATACCATGCACTTAAAGCGACTTGAAACTCTAATCACTGAACCGGTGGGCGAGCATGTGCTCGTCGTAACACTCAATCGCCCTAAAGCTGCCAATGCGTTTAATTCACAAATGGCGCGGGAATTGTTCGAATTGTTTGAACAGTTTACTCTCAATCCCGCAGAAGTTCGCTGTATTGTTGTTACTGGAGCCGGCGATCGGGCTTTTTGTGCCGGCGGTGACTTGAAAGAACGCAATGAAATGAATGACGCTCAGTGGACAAAGCAACATCAAATCTATGAGAGAATGACCAGAGCGATTATTAATTGTCCGGTCCCGATGATCGGCGCAATCAATGGTGCCGCATACGGTGGCGGCTGTGAAATCGCCTGTATGCTCGATTTTCTTTATGCCGCGGATACCGCCCGATTTGCGTTGCCGGAAACCTCACTTGGCATCATCCCAGGTGCAGGGGGGACCCAAACACTGCCCCGTGCAGTCGGCGAACGCCGTGCGAAAGAAATTATCCTCACAACCGAGCCATTCAGTGCCAAACAAGCCCTTGATTGGGGGCTTGTGAACGCAATTTTTCCTGCTGACCAACTACTGCCACAAGCGGTTTCAACTGCTAACAAAATTGGTTCTAATGCGCCTGTAGCAATCAGGCAGGCAAAACAGTCCATCCAAAAAGGACTGCAAATGTCTTTAGCAGATGGATTGGCTTTTGAAATAGAAGCTTATAACCGTACGGTACCCACCCGCGACCGCCGCGAGGGCGTGTTGGCGTTCAATGAAAAAAGAAAACCTGATTTTAAAGGCTGCTGAGCGACATTGCGTCGTTATTGATTTACATCGCAGCGTGCAAGAGTTGCGCGGCATGAACAGCTTTTTTTCCGGTTTCCAATTCGATCTGATGTCGACATGAAAAGCCATCTGCAACAACAATCGTATCAGGTTGCACCTCGCGAATCGCGGGCAGCAGATCAAGTTCACCCATCTTTTTCGAAATCCTATAGGTATGACGGCTATAGCCAAATGCCCCCGCCATTCCACAGCAACCAGAATCTACGAATTTAAATTGCAAATTCGCAATCTGCTTTAACACCTCAGAGACATTTCCCATCTGGTCAAACGATTTTTGGTGACAATGTCCGTGAACGATTGCATTACGCTCAACTGAATCGAACCGCATCGGCGGATTTTCTTTTGCAAGAAATTCCTCAAGCAGAAACGATGATTGAGCTAGTTTTTTAGCCAGCGGATTGTCTAGAAGCAACGGGATTTCATCTCTCATACCTAATACACAACTCGGTTCCAGACCAACGATAGCTATGTGCTGATTCAAAAAAGGCTCAAACGCCTTTAGCATTCTTTGAATTTCCTGCCTCCCCTTGTCGACCATGCCGTTGGTAAAATAGGTTCGACCACAGCAAAGTGGCTTCTTACCTGATAGCGGTTGCGCTGCGAGGACCCGATAGCCTGCTGCCGCGAGCACCTGCTTGGCTGCACGCAGATTCTGTGGTTCAAACCACCGATTAAACGTATCGGCAAACAGGACTACTGGCTTGCCGTCTTGCGGTCCGTCTGCATCGCGACCAAGATAGGGGTCTTTGGCCCACATTGGCAAGGGGCGATGGCGGCTAATGGCTGTAAATGGCTGCGCGATAGTGCGCAACACCTTGGATTTTGAAAAAAGATTGCTAAGCGGTGCGATACTGCTTGCATAAGGCGCGTATCCAGGCAGGTTTGCAATGAGTTTTTGGTGAACTCCACCTCCCGATGCCTTGTGTCGAGCCGCGGTTACCTCGATTTTCATCTTCGCCATATCCACACCGGTTGGACATTCGCGTCGACATGCCTTGCAACTAACGCACAGTTCCATGGCCTGCTCCATCTGCTTGGAAATCATGGCATCTTTTCCGAGTTGCCCGGATATTGCCATACGCAGGACATTTGCCCTACCGCGCGTCGTATGCTGCTCGTCTCGAGTCACCCGATAGGAAGGGCACATTACACCACCGGAGAGTTTTCGACACGCACCGTTGTTATTACACATCTCAATGGCGCCTTGAAATCCACCACCTGCCCCGGTCCATCCTGACCAGTCAAGTACGGTTTCTAACTGAGGCACAGCATATTTTGGTGAAAACCGAAACAGATTCACATCATCCATTTTCGGTGGACGGACAATCTTGCCCGGATTCATCAAACCATCGCGATCGAAAATCTGTTTGACTTTTTCGAAAGCATCGACAATTTGTCGTCCAAACATTTTCTCGTGAAACTCAGACCTGCTAATTCCGTCTCCGTGCTCACCGGAATGGGATCCTTTGTATTCCAGCACCATGTCGAAACACTCTTGTGCGATTGCTCTCATGGCTCGAACGTCTTTCGTGTTGCGCATATCGAGTACAGGGCGCACATGCAAGCATCCCACAGAAGCGTGAGCATACCAGGTGCCCCGCGTACCGTGTTTGCGAAAGATTTCGTTAAGTCGAGCTGTGTAGTCAGCCAAATCTTTGAGCTCCACTGCACAATCTTCCACAAACGAAACGGGTTTTGCCTCATCACGCATCGACATCATAATGTTCAAGCCAGCCTTGCGAACTTCGAAAACCGCGTGCTGGAAATCAGCTTCAATCGCATCGATGACGCCGCCACGAGTTTCCGGCGGATTGGAAAAACCGAACCCTAAATCAGACATCAACTCGTGGAGCTTATTCAGCCGGCGCAAGTTCTCGTTCTGATCGTCTTCGGCAAATTCAACAAGCAATATCGCTTCGGGCTCACCGTGAACCATTTTGTTGATCGTCTTGCGGAACATTTCAATTGGACGAGCCAAATCAATCATCGTTCGGTCAATAAGTTCTACCGCCACCGGTTGAAGTTCAACGAGTTGCGCGGTAGCTTTCATGGCATCGTGAAAACCGGGAAAGTGACAGATCCCCAGGACTTTGTTGCGCGGGAGTCGAGACAACTTAAGATCAATGCTTTGAGAGCAAGCAAGCGTTCCCTCAGAACCAACGATAAGATGTGCAAAATTGACCGTGTTGCTGTGCGCAATCAGTGCGTCAATGTTGTAACCTCCAACTCTTCTCAACACCTGGGGAAATCTCAGCGCAATTTCTGCATGCTGCTGCGCGCCAAGATTCAACAGATCCTGGAACAGTGGATGAAGATTAGTGGCTTGCACATCAACTTCACCAAAATCCATTTCATGTCCGTTTGCAAGCAAAGCAGAAATACAACTTACATTGTCCCGCATCAGTCCGTACCGTATCGACCGGCTGCCACAGGAGTTATTGCCAGCCATTCCACCGATTGTGGCTCGACTCGCTGTAGACACATCAACCGGAAACCATAGGTTGTGTTGCCTTAGCTGTCGATTCAAGTCATCTAATACGATGCCGCTTTCGACCTTACAGCGCATGTTTTCGATATCCAGCTGAACCAATTTGTTCATGTATTTGCTGTAATCGATGGCAATCGCGTGATTAACTGTTTGACCACACTGCGAAGTGCCTCCGCCTCTGGGCAATACAGCTACTGCATGTTTGTTGGCATACTCAACGGTCGCGGCTACATCATATTTGTCCCGAGGGACGACTACGGCTAACGGTGTCATTTGGTATATGGATGCATCCGTTGCATAGCGTGCCAGATCGAAACTTGCTGTCAGAACCTGTCCCCTGACATTTTTGGACAAATCTTTGCGAATGAGTTCAACCGATTGCATGGCAGGGTGTGTCTGTTTGTAAAAGTATTGGCAGTATTGTGCAAAACGAAAGTTTTATTACCGCTCACCGGTATCGTTGACGACGACATGTTAAATCGACCACGACAAAAATTATTTGCGACCCGCGCAGATATGATTGGCGAATATCGAAGAATCTGGTTGAGGCGCAAAAGACCGGCTGCGGTATGAATTTTACACTTCCTGAAACTGACAAGCCGCGCCATGCAATGACTCAAACAAGCAATTCTCTGCTGTTCGTCATGATGGCGACAGTGCTAGACAAAGCAATCCAACTGTGCCAAAGCGAAAACAAGCGTAGTGTGACGAAAAACATAGATTCGTATTTGCGGGGCGTGCACCAAAATAGTGCACGAAGGGGGTGTTTACCTGGTAAACACCCCTTTTTTAAGGGGTTTTGTGCACCAAAATGGTGCACATGGGCGATTTTAGGGTCGCGGCAAAAATTCAGAATTTAACTTGTACCTCTCATTGAATCGGACAAAAATCTGTGTTGTGCGCCGAAACTGAATCGCGCAAAGTTCGATTAAATTAATTCAAAAATTTTTATTTTGAGTTTTTCTTTTGAAGTTAGGCCCGTGGTCCTTAACATGGCTTTTTTCGATTACCCATATGTCATGCGACCTAGGGCATCAACCCCAATCGACTCTAAAGAGGTTGAAATATGACCAATAACACGATCCGATCTCAAAACGACAACGACTCCAAATTATCCCCAGGAGAAAAATTCATGAAAGCTGTGTTGGGCGACCAACCGGAATATTGCGCTCAACTGCTGCAAGTGTTGCTTGAAGACGAGCAGAGCAATCAGTTGGAATGGTCTTCACTGAGAATTATTGATGACAAGACTCCATCGGCGGTTTTCGATATTCTGGTGTCAGTAAAGTTCAAGAACTCAGCTGTCAGAATTCGATTTTCACTGGTCTTTGATAACACCGGTGACAGAAATGAACAAATTGAAGAGCATTTCATGAAGCGTCGAGTAGAATCTGCTTTGCAAAACAATGAAATCACTATGTGTGTCGTTGTTTGCAACGTGCCGAGTTCAAACGGTGAGGGACCCTACGGAGAAAATCAAACCGTTCATTGAACGATGAGACAATGATTGCACGACTAACAGAGCATGCCTCAGCGGATCAGTCAATTCGCATTGAATTTTTGCACTTCAAGTGACTGACGAATATGAACGATGCGGAAAAATATGCACCAATACAAAAAAGAGATTTTCAACCCTTAATTTTCAATTTCAGTTAACTATAATCGGTATTTCCCTGTTAACACTAAAGAGGAAATCCTGTGCAAACCAAAGCAGCTGTAGCATACGAGGCAGGCAAGCCACTCGAAATTACAACCGTCAATTTGCAAGGCCCGCAAGCCGGCGAAGTTCTCGTCGAAATCAAAGCAACCGGGATTTGCCATACTGATGAATTTACGCTCTCAGGCGCCGATCCTGAGGGGATTTTTCCAGCAATTCTTGGACATGAAGGAGCCGGTGTCGTTGTTGATGTGGGCGAAGGAGTGAGCAGTCTTGCTGTAGGGGATCACGTAATTCCGCTTTACACGCCGGAATGCCGGCAATGTGAATACTGTACCAGTGGAAAAACGAATCTGTGTCAAGCAATACGAGAAACGCAAGGCCGAGGCATAATGCCTGATGGAACAAGTCGTTTTTCTATCGGAAACGATGCCATCTATCACTACATGGGCACCTCAACTTTCGCTAATCACACGGTAGTGCCTGAGATTGCACTTGCGAAAATACGAGAGGATGCCCCGTTTGACAAAGTCTGTTACATCGGCTGCGGTGTAACAACTGGGATTGGAGCTGTGATCAATACGGCAAAAGTGCAACCCGGCGACAACGTGGTTGTCTTCGGTCTCGGCGGAATCGGTCTGAATGTAATACAAGGGGCGAAGTTGGCAGGCGCAGATATGATTGTCGGCGTCGATATTAATCCAGCTCGACAGGCACTGGGTGAAAAATTCGGACTCACTCATTTTGTCAATCCCAAAGAAGTTGAACAGGATTTGGTTGCCTACCTGGTTTCTCTAACCAATGGAGGGGCAGATTTCAGTTTTGAATGTGTAGGTAATGTCGATCTCATGAGAGCCGCTTTGGAATGCTGTCATAAGGGCTGGGGAGAAAGTGTCATTATCGGTGTTGCTGGCGCTGGTCAAGAAATCAGTACAAGACCGTTCCAGCTGGTAACAGGTCGTGTTTGGCGAGGAACCGCATTCGGTGGCGCCAAAGGCCGTACTGATGTGCCAAAAATCGTTGATTGGTATATGGACGGCAAGATCAACATCGATGATTTGATTACTCACAAATTGCCACTTGACGACATCAATCGTGCATTCGACCTGATGCATGCCGGAGAATCAATTCGAAGCGTGGTCGAGTACGCGTGAGTTCAGATTTGCAGTTAATCAGTGAACACCGTTGTTTCGACGGGTTTCAGAGGGTTTATCGCCACGCGTCCAAAACAACTGCTACACAAATGCAGTTTGCTGTGTTCACTCCATCGCATAAAGAAGGGGAGAAGTTTCCAGCACTTTGGTTTTTATCCGGACTGACCTGCACCGAAGAGAACTTTACGGTCAAGGCGGGAGCGCAAAAGTTCGCTGCACAGTACAAGATGATTCTGATTGCTCCTGACACGAGTCCGAGGGGAGCCAATATCGATGGCGAAGATGACAGTTACGATTTTGGTTCAGGAGCAGGTTTTTACGTCGATGCGACCCAGCCACCGTGGAATCGTCACTACAAAATGTATTCATACATTACTTCGGAGTTGCAGCAGCTTGTCACCGCCAATTTCCAGGTTGACGCATCCCGGCAAGGAATCACAGGTCATTCAATGGGTGGGCACGGTGCGCTGGTTCTTGGGCTGAAGAATCCAAGACTATATCGCTCGATTTCCGCATTTTCTCCAATTTGCTCGCCAAAGCAGTGTCCTTGGGGGCAAAAGGCGCTGTCGGGTTATCTGGGTGACAACTTCACTCAGTGGGACCAGTATGATGCAGTTCAATTGATCAAGAACGGTCACCGCAGCAATGAAATTCTGGTAGATCAGGGACGAAATGACGACTTTCTCGACGAACAGCTCAAGCCTTCGCTATTGTCATCTGTTTGCTCAGATTTCAATCAGCCGCTGAAACTGAGAATGCAGTCTGGATATGACCACAGTTATTTCTTTATTGCCAGTTTCATTGAGGATCACATCCGGTTTCACGCTGCGCTTCTTCAGTAGAATTTACATCACTGGGCAATTGCTGCCTACTGGTGTCGACACTTCAATTATTGCAATTGATCAATAAAACTGACGGTACCGATTAACGCGTGCTCCACAGTCGCCAGACGAATATCGGTTCGATCACCTTCGAAAATGAAGTGGCTTTCAAACACTTGTTTTGTTTTGTCTGCCCAGCCAATCCACACCGTGCCAACCGGTTTTGCAGCGGTTCCACCGCCAGGACCGGCGATGCCGGTGACTGCGATAGCAATGTCCGCTCGACTCGAAGCAATACCGCCTAAAGACATTTCTCGCACCACCTGACGACTCACCGCTCCGTGTTGGACGAGGGACTGTTGTGTTACACCGACCTGCTGTGTCTTGGCCTCGTTGCTATAGGTGACAAACCCTCGTTCGAACCACTTGGAACTGCCATCTACACTGGTCAGTGCTTGTGCTATCCAACCGCCTGTACAAGACTCGACCGTAGCGACCGTCCATCGCGTGGCCAACAACTTTTCGGCGACTTGCATCACCAACGGTTCTAATTGCTTCGACACCAGTTTGTTCGACCTAAGTTAAACTGACGGAAAGAATTTGTGCTGCCTTTTAAATTCATTGATATCCGAAATACCAACACCTATACCGTTGTCGAAGTGGTCAGGCACGGAGAACTTATCACCATAGCTTAGAATTACCAATCGGCTGTCACGTTTGTTATTCAGCAAATCAGATACAAAGTCTTCAAACGCCGTTCTATCGACCGATCTTATTTGAGCAGCAACTTGTTCACTTAGATTGAATTCGAAGTCCTTATCGTCGATAGCCACCCAGTATCGATCTGATCTTTCTGTCAAAGTTGATTCTTTTCGCAGTACCCGGGCAATCAACCCCTCACGGTGTTTTTCGAACTCATCTTGTGGCATTTCTATCAACCAGCCATGAAACTGATCGAGAAACTTGTCAATTGCAATTTCCATATCAACAGGTTTGACCTGTGGCGACTGCACAACGAAAGATATCCCTGGAATTTGATCCAAAGGCGTATAGCTTGAGAACACGACATAACCGAGTTGCTGCACCGA
Source organism: Arenicellales bacterium (assembly GCA_965214785.1). Taxonomy (GTDB): domain Bacteria; phylum Pseudomonadota; class Gammaproteobacteria; order Arenicellales; family JAJDZL01; genus JAJDZL01. The sequence goes on from OZ243975.1 coordinate 1,741,632, forward strand.
ACGCAATTCAGAGAAAAATTCGGTTTGTAGTGTCTGCGCCAGCATGCCGAATCTCGCCCTCTCCGCCAGCGAGCGGTCCGCACCTTGGATATAAACAGAAATAGCTGAATCACCGTTTTCAATCGCCTGAGCGCGGACGAAGGGGCCGGTTTCCGGCAATTCGAGCACCCTGCTCTTGGCAACGTCGACAAAACTGGCAGATGTGAGTAATTTGTCTGAAATCATCTTGCCCATTTCAGCTGCGTCTTGCTCAGAGATATTGCCATGTGACAGAGCGACTACATTGACTTCGTTAAAATACTTGTCAGCAAATTCTTTGAGGTCAGCCAAACTCACCTGTTCGGCAGCTTTAATCTTTTGCGCATCGTTCCAGCTTGGATCAAGCATGATGGCATAGAATTGTGCAAACCCTCTGTGATAGGCTTCGTCTTTGCTGCGGTTTTTGACATCTCTTATAAACTGGGACCGATGAGTTTCGAATTGTTTGGCATCAAATTCCGGAGATTTCAACGCGTCAATAATTGTTGCGAGCAGTACCGACTGCTTGTCGTTATATCCGGATATTTTCATGGTCAAACCGCGCGAATGCGAATACAGCGAATAACTCAGTCCGGCCAGTGCAGCTGGATAGGAATATTCATTTAACTGTTCGTTAACCGTTTCTACGAAAAGATCAAGTAACACGCTATTTTTGACATTCATTTGCTTAAGCGGGCTTCTTACAGATACGTAAAAATTCGCTCTTGGCACATCAAACGAAACGTCTTTGTCATACCACAGTTGAAAGCCTTGTGACTGGCTTACTGGTTTTGGCTTAACTTGTGAATCAGCCGTTACCATTTCGAAGTTATTTGGCAGAAAATCGTTTGGCTGCGGCAGCCACCCGGACGCGTTGGCGATGTCGGATTGCCACAGACTCACAGTTTGCGAACTGACTGGCTGAATCGAGTATTCAGAACCGATAAATGGTGTTTTTCGATCTGTAAGAACGGTCGGTGCCGTCAGTATCGTCAAAACATTTTCAGGATTCATTCGCGCCAGGATATCATCTATGAGTTGCGGGTCAAATTTTTCAACCAGGTATAGCGCTTTGAGTATGTCATTACTCGGATAAAAATGCAGTGCATCTGCCAGTACGGTAGCGTAACTTGACGAAGAATCAATTTCCGCGAATCGATAATTAAGATCAGCGAGCAGTTTTTGTTCTTTGAATCGCCATTGTTCGATGCCTCGTTGCCTGAGTTCGCGGATGTATTGGAACACATAGGCACCAATATCCTGCCAATTTTGCAACCCGGATGGGGTCAGGGAAATGACCACACTGACTGTGTGTGAATTCAATCCGGTATTGCCGGACCCGGCATACAGTCCTTCAGCCCAACCGCGCCTTTTCAGTTGTGATAACAAACTGCCCTTGCCTTCGTGCCCCAGAAGGTTTCCTATGTAGTTGCTAGGACTTTCACGCCAGTAGGGACGTAAATTCTGAACCGGAAACATAAAAGTCAATTTCGGTTCGTCTTTTAGCGTCTTGTATTGGAGCAGTGCTGGCAAAGAATCATCGGAAAAAAGCGGTGCGTCAACTTGCAGCGGTTGTGCATGGGTATTGGCAACATCAGAAAATATACCCTCTACCCAAGACTGCAACTGATCGGGTGACTCGCGTCCGATTACAACCAGGGTCATTAGGTTGGCACTGTAGTGTTTTTCGAAAAATTCAATCAGTTCAGGGCGAACATCACCTGCTAAAGTATCTTCATTGCCGGATACGAATTTCGATGACGGGTGTTGAGAATTGTAAGCTTGACGCATCGCAGACCAGCGCCTGATCGAATCTCGCTGCTTGCGCATTTCAAACTCAGCGTGTACCACTGCCCTTTCTCGATTGACCTGCTCTACGGGAAACAATGGTGTGATAAAAAACTGGGCGAAACGGTCTAAAGCCGGATGCAGAAAATCAGGCTCTATCGTGAATTGGTAGTTGGTTAAATCAATTGCAGTGTATGCATTGGACGACCCGCCGTTTTGTTCAATAAATGCCCGATAGCCATCAAGCTGCGGGTATTTTTCTGTTCCCAAAAACAACATATGTTCAAGGAAATGAGCCATCCCATTTCGACCCTCCGGGTCGCTTCCGCCGCCAACAAGCACGGACAGAGAGGCCGCAGCACGCTGTGCTTCACGGTCTGAGATCACCATGACTTTCATCTGATTTTCAAGTTCAAAGGCGCGGTACTCGCGGTGATCGTTTGGGCTTTTTTGTATGTTTGCAACTGCTAGCCAACTGTAAGTCAGCGCGAATACAACAGCGATGCAATAAAAAGCAATGCGTTTTTTCATAATTTACCAATCCGGTTTCATTTCGATATACATATGCGACCGATTATTTTCTCAAAAGTGTTATTTGTGTCTATTGAATTTCTGTAATGTGGCTTGTCGACAGCCACTACAGTGTCTATTCACCTAGCAAGCACAGGACGGTTTCGTGGATGGTTCAGATAGTATTCACAGGTGAACTGGTTCATATCCAGGCAACTTGGACTTTTTGATGATAACGCAGCCTTCGTCTTGAAAATTACTTTTCATTGTACGGCGAGATTCAAGCGTAAACATAAAGAATTAGCTTATTCGTCTCGCGAGTAATAGGCCGCTTGACCAGTTCAATTTGATAGTTTCTAAAAACGGCTTCGACTCCAAATCTGGAATCAATTCATCGACATTCGATTGATGATGTTCTGGCCAATTTGTTTGAGGAAGCAAATCGTCTATTAGATAAATTCCTCCTGCGCACAGCTTAGAAAGTGCCAGATCGAGTTGAACGAATTTACCAGGCCATGCGTCTGCAAAAATGAAATCAATCGAGCAATCTGCAATTTCATTTAATTTTGCCACGCCGTCTTCGAGAACAAATTCGACTCTTGGATCTTGATTCAGATGAGTTTTTGCGATGTGTTGTACATCTGGGTCATTATCGACACTAACGAGAGTTGATCCTTTTTGCATTCCATCCAAAATCCAACAAGTAGAAATCCCTGTGCCGGTACCCAATTCCAGAAGATGACCATCGATTATGCCAGTTGACAAAAAGCGCAGAAAGTTACCGGTATCGATATCCGACGGCATATCAAAGCCTAATTTTGCGGTATCGGCCAAAATTGATGTGAGTTGACTTGGCTGTCGCGGATTCGAATCAAAAAACATGCGAACTAACTCCAGTTTTGATCAAATGTCATTGTATGTTGAGATCAAGATTGAATGTTGTATCTTGTTCAGACTTCACTATGATCCGTGATCATAGAGTATCACAGTGTTGCTGTGCTTACGGCCAGTTTCTAAGAGACCTTACCACTTCCCGCCAATTGTCAGCAAGATGCTGCTTTGAGGTCTTTCGCCCACATCCTCGGTATGATTGACCGAGATCTCAAGCAAAAGCCCATTATGTTTTTGGGTAACCGGGATGAATTGCCAGCCTAGTTTGTATTCTCGTGCTGAATCACTGTATGCAAAACTGAAATTAGGTTTAGCGATAACCAGATGATTGTTCATTTCGTATCCGTATGCAACATTAAAGCGCCATTGACCTTCGATTTCGTTTTCGGTTTGTGCAGTCGATGCCCCGTTTTCGAACAAAGCATCAACCCCTATCGTTGAGCCGTCATCCAATTCATAGCCGATTGTTGATGACAATCCGCGTTGAGTAGAAGGTTTCGCGTCATAGACAAGCTGCGCTGAATAGCTCCAGGTTTCAAAATCATCGACTTCGTGGGTAATGAGGCTGCGCCCCTCAAGTGCGAACTCAAGACCATTACTTGGTATCGACCATGCAATGCCGCCTGCGAATTCAACGCCGAATCCAGTTTCTGCATCGCCTCCGTCGTAACGACCACCCAATTCAAATTTCGGCTTTAGCGTCACGTCACTGTCAAGCTGCAACATCCACTGACCTTCTATTGCCGCACGCAGACGCGTCACTTCTGCGGCTTCAGCCGCATTGCCTTGTGCACTGTCATTGACAGTACGGTTCCAGAATGCATCAGAGGTGAAGTCAAGACTGAAACCGCTGCCTTCTTGCGCTTCAATCAATTTACCTCGAACACCGGTGGCCACCATAGTCCAATCCATGTCGGTAGTCAGTGCATCTTGTTCAGTGGCTCCGACTGTCAAGTCTCCTTGCCCGTACCCGACAGCACCCCATAATGTGATTTGCTCAGAAACAGCTTGTGAGACCCATGGCACCAAGGCTGTAATGCTCGATGACACTTGCGCCGAAGCGCCATCTTCATTTTCAATATCTCCATCGCCTTTCGAGTGAGAGAGAATAACGCCGAAGCGTGAATCTTCGGATGACCAGTCTACACCAAACATTCCGGTGACTACTTCACCGCTCAGTGACACCGTCCCTTCTTTACTATCAAAGCCAGACTTAACGCCTTTCGCCCAAATTGACGAATATTCTCCGTAGCTGTGCTTCTCGGTAGATGAGATGGAGCTGTTCGCCAATATGTCTATCCAATTCATAGCCTTCGAATCTTGATCAGCATCGGCACAGCGGTTGCCTAACACTCTTTGACGCCTGTGCTTTGTTGCTGACCACGTGTCATCACCACACATATCGTCTGTATTACCCAGCGTGGTCCCATGACTTGCTGCAATATCGGAAAAAGTTATCCCGGCAAATGTCCCTTCAATTCCTTGCGTTCCATCATAGCGGATACGCGAGTCAATACCGTCGAGCACTTGTTCGGTAATCGTGCGACCGAATCGCGCCATCCACTGCTTGGTTGACATTCGAACGTCGAATATCGTCCCAGTCGCAGAACTACGACCCAGTCTTGTGTTTTTGGGGGTTGACAACTTCACGTTGAATAATTCAGGAGGTTCTTCAACCGCGTCATTCATTGCAAATACACGAACCATTTTGCTGTCCTCCCCTTCGCTGAACTCAACTGTCCCTGATACCTCTTCGTAGTCAAGATTTGCTAAAGCTGTCTGCGGAAAGGTAGTCCACTCGACCGCCACATTCCCTGTAGATGGCGCAGACAACTCGATCATAAACTCAAGAAATTTACCTTCGTCTGCTTCTGCGTCAACGATCATCATGACGGGACCGGAGTCTTGAACGGATATTTCCACCGAATCTGCAGTCACCGAGGCATAAGAACCTGAACCGGTTACCGAATGGGTTATCGTAGCCTGCGCGTCTGTGGTGTCGTCATCCAACTGCGGAAAAACAGTCACCGTCTGCTCGCGGTTCCAGTTCTGCTCGGTAAAGGTTAAAGTAGCGGTTGGACCCGGCGTACCGCCTGGAGCATTGACTGTAACCGCAGACGACAAACTGCTGGCAGCCGTAATCGTCACGCTGGTACCCGGGTCAGGTGCCTTTGTCAGCACCAAGGTGTATTCGCCGGACGACCCACCTTCGACAAGCGTTATCGAAGTCTTGGAAACATCTACGCCAGCAACCGGACGTGTGCCGTTTATCAAAGCCAGCACTCCCAATTGCACACCTAATGAATCGGTCGAATCCTCAAGAATCAGGACGATTGATTCGTCGCTTTCCGCTGTATTGTCTGCCAGTGCCTTAACCTTGAATTTGATCTTTCCATTGACTGGAGTTAACGAATGATTTTCAGCCAGTTCAGCATTATTGCCACTTAGCAATTTGAAATCTGAGCCAAATGAAGCACTAGACGCCTGACCAATCTTGAGTTTCAAGCTGCTATAGGTTGACTCGATGCCGGACACCGTATATGCCAAAGTCTCGTCTTCGTATATCGTGTCAAGTTCAGGCGAAATGGTAAAGTCATCATCGATAATGTTTCCTGTAGCAACTGCTGCGTCTTGGATCGATGACAAATTCGCATTCGAAGGCTGAATCAGAGTCACGATGATCGTTTCGAGTCCCTCGTCAATCGTGTCCCCTTTGATTGGAATCGTTATGGATGCGGTTTTCGTTCCAGGTGCGATTGTGACCATGAGCTCTGAAGGCTCCAAATAGTCCAACGCCGGACTTGCTGTACCACTTAACTGGTATTTCACAATCACCTCATTGACACTGACAGCATCCACCGAAACCTCAAACGTCATCTCCTTCGTTGTCTGAGGATCGCCCCCTTCGACCACTGCTGCTGCATCGCTGACAGAAACCGACGGTGCTTCATCGTTGTCTGTAATTGTCCCGGTACCGTCAAGTGTTGAAACTGCTCCGAGGAATCCGGCATTAACGGGGTTCGATAGTCGAATGACAATCGTTTCGTCTGATTCATCGTTGCTGTCAGGTTTGACAGTCACTTGGATTTTCTTGGATTCTTCTCCAGGCGCAAACGTCAATTGACCTGAAGCGAATTGTTCGTAATCAGTTCCCGCTAATGCAGTTCCGGCGCCGGTATCGACGAAATCGACAGTGACCGTGCTATTGCTTTGCGGAGCAAGTGTCACTGTAAATTCCAAAGACTTGGTATCTTCGCCATCACCCTCTGTTACTTGCGGATTGTCAATAGCGATTATTGGCGACCCGTCATCGTCATCCACAGTGATGTCTACGTTGTCAACGTTCACATCTTCGTAGTCGGTATTCGCAGCACTGATTGTGTGGCTGATCGTGGTCATTCGCTTGTTATCTGTGTTATCGACACTGTCTGCCACCGCCGTCACGGTAACGCTCTGCGGTATATTCCAGTCGCTGGCGGTGAACTGAACAGTATTTTTGTCCACAGTCGCTACATTCGAATTGCCGCTCGCGATATTCACCGTCACGGTGCCCCCCGTCGGCTGACTTTCGAGTTCAATAGTGTATTGCGCCTGATTTTCTTTCGTGTTTTGAGTCCCTGCGTCATCCGCTTCGGATAATTTGATGGTCGATTTCGAAATACTCACACCTCGAACATCGTCGTCTTCAATCGTCAATGTCTTCGAAGTCGGACTATTGACGCCGTTGCCGCCGCTGGCTACGGCGGAGATGGTTATCGTCTTGTCATCCGAGTCCGCTTTGTTGTCAACTGCAGAGACCGTCACCGTGCCGGTGCTCGTTTGGCTACCAGCTGCTATTGTCAGCGTGCTGCCTGCCAATTGGAAGTCGCGACCTGTTGCCGGTGAAACTGCTGCTGCACTTACCGTCAAGCTCACTTGCTGACTGGATGCTCCGCTCATCGTCGCAGTCACCGTCGATACGCCGCTGGTCGAACCTCCGTTTTCGTTGATTTTCAGAGGCGCCAATACCAGTGAGACAACAGGCGTACCATCGTCGTCGTTGACAGTCACCGCAATGCTTGGAACTGAAGTGATTACCGAATAGTCAGTTCCGGCGGCACTCATAGTGTGCGTAATTTGCGTTGTTCGAGAATTGCCTACATTGTCAATTTCATCTGCGACTGCCTGGACTGTTATCGTTTGCGGCTGATTCCAATTGCTTGCAGTGAACGTGACGCTGGTTTCGTCAATCGTCGCTACATTCGCATCGACAACCTTCAAATTGATTGTGACAGAGCCGCCGGAAGGTTCACTGTCAAGTTCGATTGTGTACGTGCTCTGATGTTCCAAGGCGCCGGAAGTCCCGGCGTTATCAGCCTCATCGAGAACTATCGGTGCTGCGGCAACGCTGACGCCGCGCTCGTCGTCATCTTCAATTGTCAGTGTCAGCCCGGCAGGGTTCGCCACCTCACCGCCACTCGCGGTGCCAGACACCGTGACGGTCGCGTTTGCCGCATCCACATCATTGTCATCGGCGGTGATCGTCACCGTGCCCGTACTGGTCGTGAAACCGGCTGCAATCGTCAGCGTTGTGCCGCTTTGCGTTACAGGCGCACCGTCGGGAACAGAAATGACCACCTCCACCGCTTCGCTAGCCTTGCCGGATAATGTTGCAGTGACTGTGCTGGCATTGTCATTTCCACTCTCGTCAATTGAATTCGCGCTCAGATTCAAAGTAACTGTCGGAACACCCTCGTCATCCGCAATTGTCAGTGTCTGATCCGCAGGGTTCTCGACCCCGCCACCTGTCGCGGTGCCAGATACTGTAACAGACTTGTTTGGCCCATCCACATCATTGTCAACCACCGCAATCGTCACCGTACCTGTACTGGCCTCGGAGCCTGCTGCAATCGTCAACGTTTTGTTCGCGCTCAATGTGAAATCCGACGCCGACGCATTCGCCCCGGCCGCTGCTGCCACCTCGACTGTGACAGCCTCATGCGATTTACCCGAAAGGGTCGCCGTCACCGTGCTCGAATTGCCACTGCCGGATTCGTTTATGGTAGTCGGTTCAAGGATCAGAGCAACGGTCGGTGTAGCCTCATCATCTGTAATTGCCAAAGTTTGGTCCGACGGGTTCGAAACCCCGCCGCCGCTCGCCGTACCGGATACCGTAACAGATTTGTTTGGCGCATCCACATCATTGTCGACCGCCGCAATCGTCACCGTACCCGAACTGGCCGTGGTTCCGGCCGCAATTGTCAATATTTTGTTCGTGCTCACTGTGAAATCCGCCGCCGACGTATTTACCCCGGCTGCCGCCGCTACAGTCACTGTCACTGCGGCGCTCGATTTACCCGAAAGGGTCGCCTTCACCGTGCTTGTGCCACTGGTCGATCCCCCATCCTCTTGAATCGATGCAGGTGTAAGCACCAATGTGACCGCGGGTGTGCCGTCGTCATCGTTGACAGTGACATCGACACTGTCGACGGTCTGACCCGAATAGTCGGTTCCACTGGCACTGACCGTGTGCGTGATTTCCGTAGTTCTTTCGTCATCCGTGTTATCGACATTGTCTGAAACCGCCGTAACTGTCACTGTTTGAGCAACATTCCAGTTGCTCGCAGTGAATGTCAGACTTACCGGGCTGAACGTGGCGATCGTATTGTCCCCGGTCGCCGGAGTGATGGTCACCGTGCCGGTGCCGCCTGTCGGTTCGCTGTCGAGTACCACCGTGTAGGTGTCCTGATGCTCGGAACTACCGCCATCGGTCTCTTCAATCGTCACTGCGCTTTTTGAAACTGTCACCCCGCGCTCATCATCGTCGGTGATCGTCAGCGTCTGATTGGCCGGGTCACCGATGTCGTTACCGCCAGTTGCCGTGGCCGACACCGTGAAAGTCTTGTTCGCAGCGTCTATGTCGTTGTCCTGTGCCGCGATCGTCACCGTGCCGGTACTGTCTGTCGAACGCGCAGCGATTGTCAGCGTCGTGCCGCTTTGCGTAATGTCAGATGCCGACGCTGAACCGTCCGCAGCGGCTGAAACCGTCAACGTCACCGCCTCGCTCGACACCCCGCTCATCCTCGCCGTCACCGTGCTCGTACCACTGGTCGATCCTCCATCCTCTTGAATCGATGCAGGTGCAAGTACCAGCCTGACCGTCGGCAAGCCGTCGTCATCGTTGACAGTGACATCGACACTGTCGACGGTCTGACCCGAATAGTCGGTTCCACTGGCACTGACCGTGTGCGTGATTTCCGTAGTTCTTTCGTCATCCGTGTTATCGACATTGTCTGAAACCGCCGTAACTGTCACTGTTTGAGCAACATTCCAGTTGCTCGCAGTGAATGTCAGACTTACCGGGCTGAACGTGGCGATCGTATTGTCCCCGGTCGCCGGAGTGATGGTCACCGTGCCGGTGCCGCCTGTCGGTTCGCTGTCGAGTACCACCGTGTAGGTGTCCTGATGCTCGGAACTACCGCCATCGGTCTCTTCAATCGTCACTGCGCTTTTTGAAACTGTCACCCCGCGCTCATCATCGTCGGTGATCGTCAGCGTCTGATTGGCCGGGTCACCGATGTCGTTACCGCCAGTTGCCGTGGCCGACACCGTGAAAGTCTTGTTCGCAGCGTCTATGTCGTTGTCCTGTGCCGCGATCGTCACCGTGCCGGTACTGTCTGTCGAACGCGCAGCGATTGTCAGCGTCGTGCCGCTTTGCGTAATGTCAGATGCCGACGCTGAACCGTCCGCAGCGGCTGAAACCGTCAACGTCACCGCCTCGCTCGACACCCCGCTCATCCTCGCCGTCACCGTGCTCGTACCACTGGTCGATCCTCCATCCTCTTGAATCGATGCAGGTGCAAGTACCAGCCTGACCGTCGGCAAGCCGTCGTCATCGTTGACAGTGACATCGACACTGTCGACGGTCTGACCCGAATAGTCGGTTCCACTGGCACTGACCGTGTGCGTGATTTCCGTAGTTCTTTCGTCATCCGTGTTATCGACATTGTCTGAAACCGCCGTAACTGTCACTGTTTGAGCAACATTCCAGTTGCTCGCAGTGAATGTCAGACTTACCGGGCTGAACGTGGCGATCGTATTGTCCCCGGTCGCCGGAGTGATGGTCACCGTGCCGGTGCCGCCTGTCGGTTCGCTGTCGAGTACCACCGTGTAGGTGTCCTGATGCTCGGAACTACCGCCATCGGTCTCTTCAATCGTCACTGCGCTTTTTGAAACTGTCACCCCGCGCTCATCATCGTCGGTGATCGTCAGCGTCTGATTGGCCGGGTCACCGATGTCGTTACCGCCAGTTGCCGTGGCCGACACCGTGAAAGTCTTGTTCGCAGCGTCTATGTCGTTGTCCTGTGCCGCGATCGTCACCGTGCCGGTACTGTCTGTCGAACCGGCTGCTATCGTCAACGTCGTGCCAGTCTGCGTAAAGTCTGCACTCACCGCAGGAGAAACTGCTACCGTGCTCACAGTCAATGTAACATCCTGGCTGGAAAGGCCGTTGAGACTTGCGGTAATCGTCGTCGAACCGCCATCCTCGCTAATTGAAGCGTCTGAATCCGTTATGACTAAACTCACCGTAGGCTTACCATTGTCGTCGGTGATTGTTATCGTTGCCGCGGCGACGGTTTCTCCGGACAACAGGCTTCCTTCAACAGTTAACGTTTCGTCCGGTTCATCCACGTTATCGACGGTAGGCGTCAGCGTGAAAGTTCCGCTAACGCTTGCCTTGCCCGCAGGCAGAGTCAAGTTGACATCGGTAGCGCTATAGTCAGTGCCTTCGGTCGCATCATCGTCCGTTGAATTGCCGATGGTTATAGAGACTGTCTTGTCGTCTGCGAAACGGGTGTCACCGTCAATTTCCGCAGTCACTGTCACTGTGGTTGCCCCGGCATCTTCGGCGAGTTCAGTTTGCTCCCCGTCAGTGGCTGAGTCCGTGTCAACAGATATTGTCAATGCAGTCGGCGGAGCATCCTCGTCCGTGACCGTCACAGTCACGCCTGACGCTGCTTCACCGTTGTAATCGGTATTGGTCGCGGTTACCGAATGCGTAATGCTTGCAGTGCGCCCGCCGCCGGTGTTGTCGATGTTGTCGTCAACCGCGGTTACTTTCACCGATTTTGCAGTTTTCCAGTCAGTTGGACCGAAAGAAAGACTTGTAGCACTGACGTCAACGACCGATTCGTGCATATTGGTGATGTTGACGGTCACTGCACCAGTTGGCTGACTGTTCAGTTTGACTTCGTAGTTTTTCTCGTTCTCAAAAACGCTGGCCGTGTCTCGATTGTCGACTTCGTCGACTGTGAGCGCAGTTGGAGTCACGATTATCCCTCGTTCATCATCGTCTTCGATCGTCAGGGTCTGATCATCTGGGTCACTGATGTCGTTGCCGCCGCTTGCAGTCGCGGAAATCGTGAATTCTTTGTTTGCAGTATCGATATCGTTGTTTACCGACTCGATTGTCACCGAATTACTCTGTGTGTTGTCAGCCGTGATTGTCAGCGTATTGCCGCTTAGAGTCAGGTCACCTGCCGCCGCGCCTGCACTTGGTGAAACCGACAAGTTAAGCGTGATGTCTTCACTTGATTTTCCTGTCAAACTAGCCGTAATGGTGGTTGAACCGCCATTTTCGCTGATGCTGGCATCGGTCAGGCTCATAGTCAGTGTCGGCAGGACTTCATCGTCATTCACTGTCACCGCGACACTGCCAGCTGTTTCTTTTTCGTAGTCTGTGTCGTTAGCATCGACCGTGTGGGTAATGGAGGTGGTGCGAGCACCATCGGTGTTGTCTATGTCATCGTCGATGCCAGTTACAGTCACCGTTTGAGCACCATTCCAGTTACTCGCGGTGAATGTCAGACTTGCCGGACTGACCGTTGCAACCGTTGTTGCCTCACTTTCTATTTCGATAGTCACCGAACCGCCTGACGGCTCGCTTGTAAGCACCACCGTGTAGGCAGCTTCATTCTCATTCGTTGACAAGGTTAGCGCATCATCTACTTCTTCAACCGAAACGCCGGCAGTTGCGGCCGATACGACTACGCCGCGCGCATCATCATCGCTAATCGTCAGTGTCTGACTGTCCGGATTCGCCACACCGCCGCCAGTCGTCGTGCCTGATACGATGACCTCCTTATCCGGCGCATCCACGTCATTATCTACAGCAGTGATTGTGACTGTTCCGGCGCTGGTAGTCTGGCCGGCAGCAATTGTCAGTGTAGTATTCGGACTTAGCGTGAAATCCGAACTCGCCGTATCCTCGCCGGCAGTCGCAGCGATCTCAATTGTGACAGCTTCGCTTGACTTGGACGACAATGCCGCTGTGACTGTACTCGTAATTCCCCGACCGCTTTCGTTGATCGGGCTCGGACTTAGCGATAGCGTCGCGGTCGGCGTATTGTCATTGTCCTCAATGGTTATGGCAGTACCTGTAATGACAACATCAGTCAGTGTGCCCTCGACACTGAGCTGCTCGTTTGGCTCATCAAGATCATCATCTCTTACTGTAAAGGTGAATGTCGAGCTGGCACTGCCAGTCTTCGCCGGGATTGAAACACTGAAGTTCGAAACGGAGTAGTCAGCCGTTTGCGTTGCGCTGTCGCTTGTCTTGCCAAACGTAATAGCGACTGTCTGCGCAGTATCAAAGCGAATGTCTCCAACAATGGCGACCGTAGCCCTCATGGTTGGGCTTCCGGCACCTTCATCGACCGCCCCCTGAACGCCATCACGACCGGTGCTGGTATCAACCGTAATCGTCATCTCAGATGGCGCAGCATCAACATCGGCAACATCGACATCGACACTGGCGGCCGTCACTTTCACGTAGTCCGGCTCAGTAGAGCGGACTGTGTGGGCGATAATCGCCGTGCGTTCACCGTCGGTGTTGTCGATATCATCATCCTCCGCGGTTACTGTGATCACCTGCGGCATGTCCCAATCGTCCTTATCGAACGTGATGCGCGCCGGATGCACAGTTGCGACCGTTGTGTCATCGCTTCGAATGTCTATAGTCACTGTGCCGATCGGCTCAGAATCCAATTCAATTTCATAGATGTCTTTGTTTTCCGAAGCCGCCGTATCGCCGTCATCGACTTCGTCAATTTCAATCTTGGTTTCTGATATCGAAACCCCACTCACATCATCGTCGGTAATCTCCAATTTCTCTGCGACCGGATCTTCAACGCCAAGTCCGCCTGTGGCTGTCGCTGAAACAGTCAATTCCTTATTCGAAGTGTCAATCTTGTTGTCCACTGCGGTGATGGATACTGTTCCGGTGCTCGTAAGCGAACCCGCTGCAATCGTCAGCGTGGTATTGGAGCTCAATGTGAAATCGCCTGCTACGGCAGGATCGACAGGCGTCACTGCGACCGTCAGCGTTATATCTGCACCTGAAGCTCTGTCCAGGCTTGCAGTCACCGTTGTCGACCCTGCGTTCTCACCGATTGTCGATGCGCCCAGTTCCAAAGATACGTTAGGCAGCCCGTCGTCGTCGGTGATCGTGATCGTATCCGAATCAACGTTGAGTGATGGCGTGTCAAGGCCAGTTCCTTCAACGGTAATTTCTTCGTTATTCTCATTGGTTGTGTCGTTTATCGGTGTCAGATTAAATCGCTTAGAAGCACGTTTTCTCCCTGCCGGAATTCTGATGACAACGCCAGATATCGTGTTGTAGTCAACTCCCGCTGAAGCGGTGTCATCAGATTTGCCAACAGAGATATCGATTCTCTGGGCTTGCGCGAAACGAGAATTCCCGAGAACAACTACGGTCACTTCAACAGCGGTTTGACCGGCTTGCTCCGTGATCTCGAATTGCCTGCCCCTGCTGCTGACATCGGTGTCGACCCTAATCTCTATCGTTCTTGGAGTTGCATCATCATCATTGACAGTGACACTGACATCGGCTACGGTCTCATCCGCATAGTCTGTGCCGTCTGCACTTACTCCATGGGAAATCTTGGTCGTTTTCCTATCGTCGATATTGTCAATGTTGTCATTCTTGCTGGTAACGGTGAACACCTTGGGTTGGTCCCAGTTGCCGCTGTTAAACACATGTCTGAGCGGTTTAACCACGGCCGCATCGTCGTCTTCATTATCCAAATCCAGTGTTACAGAACCGGTAGGCTCGGAATCAAGGACGATGGTGTAAGTCTTCTCATGTTCGTCAATTCCTGGGGTTGATGCATCATCGACTTCATCTAAAACCAGCGTTGTTGCAGAGATGGTGATGCCGCGGGTGTCTTCATCTTGTATGGTCAGCGTCAATTCTTCAGGACTGCTGACCCCGTGACCTCCGGTCGCCGCTGCCGATACAGTAAACTCCTTGTCGTCTGTATCGATGTTATTGTCAACTGCCGAAATCGTGATCGAATTTGAATTGCTTGAGTTCGCAGGGATCGTCAACATCGTACCAGACAGGGTCAAATCGTTCTTCGATGCCGAACTCGAAGCCCTTAGCGTAACTGACAAGGTTACAGCCTGACTCGACACGCCGCTAAGGCTCGCTGACAGTTGCGATGACCCGCCTTTCTCGCTGATACTGCCGTTGGACAGGCTTAGCGTCACTGTCGGCGTGACTTCGTTATCAAGAATCTTGACTGATGCATCAGTTACGGTAACCCCGGCAAGAGTTCCTTTGACACTGAGAACTTCGTCCACCTCGTCGATCGCGTCATCAGTCGGCGTCAAAGTGAATGACTTGGTAACGCTCGCGGCACCTGCCGGGATAACAATTTCAAAATCCGCCACGTTTGCGTAGTCTGTCGTCTCAGCCGCGGTGTCACCACTATTGCCAACTTTGACCGCGACTGTCTTGCTTGCTGCAAAGCGCGTTGGACTGGTAATTGTCGCGGTGACATCTACAGTGGTGGCACTTGCACCCTCACTGATGCTGATCTGACTGGCGGCAGCACTCGAATTCGCAGCTACAGTTATTTTCAGCGCAGTCGGCGGCGCGTCGTCGTCATTTACCGTGACGCTAACGGATTCGGCGGATTCATCCTTATAGTCGGTAGCCGCAGCACTCACCGAATTCGTGATGGTCGTGGTGCGCGCATTGCCGTTGTTGTCGATAATGTCATCAACAGCGGTTACCACTACCGTTTTTTCCGTACTCCAGTCTGAAGAGTCGAATGTGAGAGCGCTTGGAAGAACTGTTGCAACCTTGGAATCTGCACTCATCGTATTGATTGTCACGGTGCCGCCTGACGGTTCGGAATTCAGCCGGACTTTGTATATTTTTTGGTGCTCGGCGGTATTCTTCGTGCTCGTATTGTCCTTTTCTGCCATCGTAACGGATGTTGGCGTCACGGAGATGCCGCGGGTGTCATCATCAGTAATGGTCAAGGGCTTCGATGCGGGCGCGGCAACCCCATTTCCGCCTTGTGCGGTTGCAGAAATCGTCAATTGCTTATTCGCAGCATCGACGTTATTGTTAACGGCAGTCACCGAAACCTGGCCGGAACTTGATCTTCCACGTGCCGCTATAGTCAGCGTCGTTGCTTCGCTCAAGGTGAAATCTCCGACAACCGCAGGAGAAACTGGTGTTGCAGCCACCGACAGGGTCACATCCTCGCTTGACGTGCCGCTCAAAGTAGCCGTCACTCGGGAAGACCCTCCATTTTCAGCGATGGAGTTCGCTGAAAGGTTCAGCGTTACCGTCGGAGTGGCGTCGTTGTCTGTGATGGTGATGCTTGCCGGTGTAACAGAAACCCCTGACAGCGTTCCTTCTACGCTGACCATCTCATCAATTTCATCGATCGTGTCATTGATCGGAGTCAGATTAAACGACTTGGTCTTACTGGCGTCGCCCGCCGGAATTGTAATGCTGAACCTGCTGACATTACCGTAGTCAGTGCCTTCGGTCGCACCATCACTGGATTTTCCGACCTCGACTGAAACAGACTTGCTGACCGCAAAACGGGTTGCGCTGGTAATGGTTGCGGTTACCGCAATTGCCGTTCGGCCCGCGGCCTCGCCAACCGAGTCGATATCGACCGTCAGTTTCATTGCGGTCGGTGTGACATCGTCGTCGTCAACGGTCACAGCAATGCTATCGGCAGTTACCGGCTGATAGTCACCTAATGCGCTAACCGCGTGAGTAATCGTGGTGGTTCGTTCGTTATCGGTATTGTCGATGTTGTCGTCCACCGCTTCGATGGTTACTGTCTGCGGATCGTCCCAGTCGTCCGCATCAAATGTAAGACTTATCGGTCTGACTGTGGCAATTGTTGTATCGGCGCTGGCTACATTGATTGTGACTTCTGCGGTTGGCTCGCTCGTCAGCACTACTTCGTATTGTTTCTCGTTTTCCTTGCTAAGGGTCTGTGAATCGTCCTCTTCTTTGAGATTATCAGCCGCATCAATCGAAATATCCACGCCGCGGGTGTCGTCGTCGGTAATTGTCAATATTTGCTGCGAAGGCGCACTGATGTCGTTACCGCCGCTCGCTGTGGCAGAAACTTTGACTTGCTTGTTCGCAGCATCGATGTCATTGTCAATCGATGTAATCTGCACTGTTCCTGTGCTGTCGGTTGTGCCTGCTGCAATCGTCAAAACAGTGTTATCAGTCATTGAGAAATCGCTAGCGGATGCTCCAGAGTCAGTATCGGCTGCCGCAGCAACTGTGAGCTCCATGTCTTCACTAGACTTGCCATTCAATGTCGCCGTCACCGTGGATGTTTTGTCGTTCTCAGATATGGTGACAGGTGTCAAAACCAGCGTCACTGTCGGCTTGGTTTCGTTATCGTCAATGGTAACGGAGGTCCCGCTCACGGTTACATCGACCAAAGTTCCTTCAACACTGAATTGCTCGCTCGGCTCGTGACGGTCATTGTCCACAACCGTCAAAACAGTTGTATCGCTTGCACTCGCGCCGCCCGCCGGGAGTGTGATGTTCATATCGCTAATTGTGTAATCCGAACCCTCTGTCGCACTGTCTGCCGTCTTACCGAACGAAATCGCCACCGTCTTGGCAACCCCAAATCGAGTAACACCGGTAATCTTGGCAGTCACTCTGATGGTCGGTGTGACCCTAGGGCCTTCTGTCACGGTATTCTGATTCCCGCCAGCGGATAAATTCGTATCCACCTCGATCGTCATCGCTGTCGGCGCGGCGTCATCGTCTGCAACCGTGACCTCCACGCCAGGCACTTCTAGATTTTCATAGTCCGTGCTAACGGCACTCAGGGTATGGGTAATGCTGGCGGTTCGCTTTTCATCGATGTTGTCAATATTGTCTTTTTTTGCGGTAACTGTGACGGTGTGCGCATTTTTCCAGCTGTTTGGAGCAATTTGGATACTGGTTGGACTGACTGTTGCGACAGACTTGTCGGAACTTGCCAGATTAATCGTAACTGTGCCAGTCGGTCTGCTGGTAAGTTTGATCGTGTAGCTGCCCTCGTTTTCGGTTTGTGAACTTGTCGAGCCGTTATCCTCTTCTTCCAAACTAATTTTCGTCTGAGACACCATTACACCGCGCACATCGTCGTTGACGATTTTCAGTTCCGCGTTCGCGGGGTGTGCCACGCCGTTGCCGCCGCTTGCCACCGCTGAGACCGTAATTTTCTTGTCCGCGTCATGAACCTCATTGTCAACAGCAGAAATAGTGACCGTCCCTGTGCTGGTCTGCGCACCCGCTGCAATTGTCAGCGTCTTGTTCGCGGTTATCGTGAAAGCACTCGAATCCCCGGCATGCTCAGGTGATGCTGAAATCGTCAGCGTGACCACTTGAGATGAAGTTCCGTTCATGCTCGCCGTGATGGTTGAAATTCCGCTGGTTGTGCCTCCGTTTTCGTCAATGCTGGTCTCAGATAGCGTCAGCGAAACTACAGGGGTACCTTCGTTATCATTCACAGTCACGGCAATACCGCTCGCTGTAACCGACGAATAGTCGGTGCCTGCAGCACTGACCGTGTGGGTAATTTCGGTTTGTCTTTTGTCACCGGAATTGTCGATATTGTCGTCCACCGCTTCGATGGTTACTGTCTGCGGATCATCCCAGTCATCCGCATCAAATGTAAGACTCATCGAATCAACTGTGGCAATTGTTGTGTCGGCGCTAGCTACATTGATTATGACTTCTCCGGTTGGTTCGCTGAGCAGTACTACCTCGTATGTTTTTTGGTGTTCCTTGTCGGTGTTGTCTGGAGTATCCGGAATATCCTGTTCATTCACGGTGGCGCTTGATTCGGAGATGTCAACGCCGCGCGTGTCGTCGTCTTCAATGGTCAAATCTACATCTGCGGGCTTGGCAATGTCGTTGCCGCCGACTACGGTCGCAGAAACTGTTACGGACTTGTTCTCGGTATCAACATCGTTGTCTACTGTGGAGATCGTTACTGTTCCGGTGCTAGTCGTCTTGCCTGCCGCGATGGTGAGTGTCGCGTTCTCACTGAGCTCGAAGTCATCAGTAGATGCGCGTGTACCGGCTGCTGCAGCAACAGTCAGTGTCACGTCCTCGCTGGACTTGCCGGTCAAATTGGCGGTTACGGTAACCGACTCGTCAGCTTCGGTGACTTTGGATTTCGATAAATTCAAACTAACTGTCGGTTTCGTTTCATTGTCTTCAATCGTAATGGCAGTGCCGGAAATCGTAACCCCGTCAACCCCGTCCAGGCTGCCTGCGACACTGAACGTCTCCTCATCCGGTTCGTCCAGATCGTCGTCCACCACAGTCAAAGTAAATGTTTCGCTGGCGCTTGCCGATCCTTTCAGAATCTTGATGTTCAAATCCGCTGCGGTGTAATCTACGGTCTCAGTTGCACTATCGTCATCCGTGCCGAACGTCACTGCCACCGTCACGTCGTCATCGAACCGAGTCACACCGTCAATAGCCACCGTCAACCTTACGCTTCGCCTACCGAAATTTTCAGCCACCGTGACCTGATTTCCTACTGTCGCCGTATTGGTATCGACTGTAATCGTCATCGCTGTCGGTGCGGCATCGTCATTTTGAACTGTGACCTCGATACTGTCAGCAGTAACGCCGACATAGTCGTTGCCCTCACCTTGTGTGCTGAGGGTGTGCGAAATGTTCGTTTTTCGCTCATCGCCGTTGTTGTCAATGTTGTCGTTCACCGCTTCGATGGTTACCGTCTGCGGCTGATTCCAGTTTGAAGTGGTAAAAGACAAAGTCCCTTTGTCTACCGTCGCTACAGATTCGTCGGCACTTTTAACCGTGATCGATACACTCCCTGACGCTGGCTGGCTATTGAGTTGGACTGTGTAGCTTTTTTCATTGTCGGTGGTGGCGTCGTTCTCATCTTCATCAGTTTCTCTCAGCGGCACTTTAGATTCGGAGACAGTCACGCCGCGCTCGTCGTCATCTTCAATGGTGAGCGTCTTGTCATCGGGATCGCTCACACCAATACCGCCGGTGACTTCAGCAGACACCTTGAAGGTCTTGTCTAGCGTATCAATTCGATTTGCCTGCGCGGTAATCGTCACCAGGCCCGTGCTGGTTTTTGCATCAGCAGCAATCGTCAATGTCGTGTTGCTGCTTAATGTAATATCTGATGCCGTCGCATGCAGTTGAGGTGTGGCGCTCACAGCCAACGTTACCGCCTCGCTGGAAGTTCCACTCATACTAGCGCTCACCGTCGAGCGGCCGGAGGTTGTACCGCCGTCTTCAGTTACTTTTTCGTGCGACAGAATCAAAGTGACTTTCGGGGTATCCTCGTTGTCGGTTATCGTAATCGTTGCGGGTTCGACCGTCACGCCAGCGAGCTGTCCTGTAACACTGATTGTTTCGTTTCGCTCATCTATCTCATCATCTTTAAGGGTGAGTTCAAATTCACCTTCTCTGGAAGCGGTGCCCGCGAGGAGGACGATGTCGAATTCGGAAACTGCGTCGTAATCAGTATTGACGGTTGCAGGGTAAGTCTCCCCACGTTCAACGGCAATTGTTATGGCTTGATCTTTAGCAAATCGAGTTTCCCCGGAAATTGTCGCTGTGACTGTAACGTCAACTTTGCCCGAGTCTTCAACAACCGAGTTCTGAGCGCCTTCATCGGCGGAAACATCTATGGCCAAGATGATGCTGCTTGGAGCGGCGTCTTCGTCTTTGACCGTCACTTCAATGGGATCAATCGTAAGATCTGCGTAATCGGTACCTGAGCCGGCAATCGTGTGGGAAATTACTGTCGTTCTCTCGTCGCCGGTGTTGTCGATATTGTCATCCACCGCGGAGATTGTGATCGTCCTCGGGTTGTTCCAGTTCGATGGCGTAAACTTAATTTCGGTCGGGGTAACCGTCGCAGATGTCGCTTCTGAACTTTTCAGATTGACAGTCACATCACCCGTCGGCTCGCTGTCGAGCACGATAGTGTATTCATTCTTGGTGCTTTCTACCGGGTTAGTATCAGGATCATCCGATTCCCATATCTCAATCGGAGGTTCGGCAGACAAGGTTACGCCACGCGTATCGTCATCTTCAATTGTCAGGGCTACGGGGTCGGGATCTGCAACATCGTGACCGCCGCTCGCAATTGCTGAAACAGAAACTTTCTTATTGTCTGCATCGATGTCGTTGTTCACTGCAGTAATCGTTACTGTCTCAGTACTGGCCGTTTGACTTGCTGCGATCGTCAGTGTCTTAGCGGCACTTAACATGAAATCGGAATTCACAGCTGGAGCGAGAGCTGCGGCAGTTACTGTAAGCTCAACCTTTTCGCTTGCTTCGCCACTCAATGTGGCTTTCACGTTGGTTGACCCACCGTTCTCAACGATACTTGCATCTGTTAAGCTCAGCGTAACCGTCGGTTTTGCCTCATTGTCGTTTATCGTAATCGTTGCGGGTGTGACGGTCACGCCATCGAGCGTTCCTGTCACACTGATTGTCTCGTCCAATTCGTAAATGTCGTCATTGGACAACTTGAGAGTAAACGCTTTGACAACACTGCTTTGCTCTGCTGGAATTGTGAGGTTGAAATCCGTGACGGAAGCATAGTCTGCACCCTCTGCCGAGGAGTCGTTTGGAGAGTCACCGACAGAAATTACGACAATCTTGTCGGTAGAAAATCGTGTTGGGCTAGTAATCTCGGCGGTTACATTGACCGACACGTCACCATCGGCTTCATCAACTTTGACCTGATCGCCCGGTGTGCTGGAATCGGTATCTACCGTAATCGTGATTGCGGTTGGCGGATCGTCATCATCGTTGATTGTTCCGCTTGCCTCGCCTGTTTCGATAGCGGGCGGTGGAAGACCGTCCAATGCTTTCGGGGTGTCTAGCGCCACCAGAAAGGTTTCGTTTGCTTCGTCAAGAATGTCTTGCAAAGAGGTGACGGAAAAATCCTTTGTGGTCACACCTGAACCAAATTCAAGAGTCTCGGTATTTGCGGTGTAATCTTTTCCTGCAACAGCGTGATTTGCACCTGTATCGTCTTTGGACTTTGCTCGAACTGAAATCCTATTACCTAGCGCACCTGTTCTTTTAACCTTGAATACAAGATCAGATCCTTCTGTTGCCGTGGCGGCTTCTATCGAAAATTTCGGCTGCGTCTCATCGTCCTTGATGGTGAAGTCAAGCGGCGCATGTCCGGTTGCAGCTTTAATTCCATCGGTAAATTTGCTTGCGGTGAAATCTAAATTGACCCTGAATGTTTCGTCGCGCTCCCACAAATCATCGTCTTTTATGGAGATTGTTACCCTGCAGACGAAAAGTATTGAATCTGTCTCTTTGGCGCACGCAGACCCGTCAACACTTTGTTTTGCTGTGAAATCTGTGCCAAGTCCTCCCTTTGCATTATTGAGTTTCGAAAATTTCAGTTCGAATTTCGGCTGTCCCTCATCGAGCACAACCGTAAACGGCGCATTTTCGGAATTCGTAACTGGACCATTCGGTGGTCTCGCCATTTCAATTTCGAATGTAAGGTTAGGATTTTGTGCATTTTCAGCAATCTCGCTACTGCTGAGACCTCGCAATTTCACCGGAGTTTTGTTGGCATCAATCATGATGACTTCGAATCGGTTGCGGTCGCCTCTTTCGTAGTTGGAGTCCAATTTTGATTCATCGATTTCAATTGCGAGAAGTTCGTAATGACGCTCGTCTACGCTATCGTTTTTTACGGTTAAGTTAGCTGTTCCGGATGTCTCTCCTGCACGTATAGTGATAGTAGCAGGCAGATCAAAGTCATCCGAGTTCGCTGTGGATGGAAACCCGGTCCATTTCAGTGGAATTGTCAGGTTTTGGGCAGGAGCAGCTCCTTTTAGTGTTGCGGTGATTGTCGTACCATTGCCTTCGGTTATTTCAGTTTGAGTCGAGGGAAATACATCGTTTACAACAGGGAAATAATCGATAGGAGCCCGTCCATGCAGGTACACAATGGCAGATTTGGGACCCGTAACCGTGTCATCATCCTTAATCGTAAACGATCTCGTGGCTGGGCTAACAGTTGAATTAGGGTTACTTTCATCAACAAATCGTATGGGTTTGTTATTTGAACCAACTTGATTGCCGAAAGTCAGCGCGAACTGTTCATCTGGCTCAGGGATATTGTCGTCGTTAATGCCTTCTAGGTATCCCGTAACTGATCTTGTATTTGCCGGAAACGTTAAGCTTGATTGGAGTTCTGCCCTGACGATGTCAATCTGCGCCATATCACCACCGCGTTTCTCTGCCACTGTAGCAGTACGATGTTCCGAATCATACAGCGTCCAACTAATCGTAATTTCGTGTGGAACAGTATCGTCCAGCGTAAAGATAACCGGCTTGTTCCTACTCCCTGCCGTTTCTGGAATTCCGATGGGAGATCCAGGGCTGATGGTTATAGTACGCGACTGTTTTTCGAAAATCGTAATTTCTTTTGTCTTAGTTCCTTTGAGTACATTGTTCACTTTGACTGTAATCTTCAATCCGAAATACTCAGTCGCTTCATATGTACTGTCTTCAGATATCGGGATTTCGAATGACTGAGCAACCCTATCGTCCGCTGCGAAATTCAAAGTGCCACCTACAGATGTGTAATCACTACCGGCAACCGCGTGTGGGTCGTCTCCCGAATGTATTGTTGTTTCATACTCTATAGTCAACGGTTCGGAAAGGTTTCCTTTGCGCGTAAAAGTAAATTTCGCCGGATAGCCTTCGCCGAAGTGAAAACCGGAATTTCTGTTCTTTTGCCCGTTGGCAGAATCGGTATATCCGAGGCACCGAATTTCTAGAAATTCAGTAAATGGGTATTCATTCAAATTAGGGCAAAGAACACCGTCATCGGCTTTTACTGGCGTAAATATGCCAAACAATACCAAAAACAGGCTTAGTGCGGCCCGAGCTTTCCAGTAAGCGATCGATGAGAATAAAAGTTTGCCACACCCGCAAACTGGCTTATGAAAGTCATAGCGGCTGTCGTGATCGCAGATCCTTCTGCTTAAATCAAACACTAAAATTCCCCTGTGTCATGCACGATAGATTCTTCTTGTTCAGCGTCTTCGCAACCGTTTTGTGTCCGAATCAGTCAAGTCTGTTACAGACTTGACTAATTAGCCCAAATCGGGTTGATTGTCTCTTACAGAGCCATTCCGGATAAGGAATGGAAAACTGCTAAATTAGGCAGGTCTGTATCTATTCTCGTTCGGAACAAATAGGTGGGGGGGGGTGCGACAAATCGAGAATAGACTAGGCGCTTACAACCAATTGAATTGAATTTAGTATTCGTTGGCATGCAATTCGTTAAAACAGTTATGTTCATAATATTACTCAACTTCCGTGTTGGATACTACTGATATATTTACGTAACGTATTGATTTATATGAATATAAACCTTCTTTCGGCTGCTGCACATGAATTGATAATCCATAACAGACTAAAAACCCAAAAGCAACAATATTTCAATAAACTGAAAGAATGTCTTGAGGTAAATTATAAATTGGATGAACCTGAACTGTCAATTTTTTGTGTCGTTACATTTTGAACCGACAATTGACCAATTCCATCGACTGATCGACAACATTTTCACTTATGGCAGGCACTTCTCGAAAATCGGTTATACGATTGACGAGATAATTCTCCATAGTAAAAAAACAGAATCGCACCTGACTCATTGGAGAAAGATGCGATTCAATATATTTGGCGTCCCCAGGGGGATTCGAACCCCCGTCGCCAGCGTGAAAGGCTGGTGTCCTGGACCTGACTAGACGATGGGGACGGCGACATCAAACACAGGGGCTAAGCACCTGAACCATGCGGCCCTGACTTCGAGGACAATGGCTGTGAGGCGTTAAACGCGAAAGTAATTGACTCGCGCCCTTATTAGTAAATAAACACCGTTACTGTTGCCATTATCGACCCAAAAACGAAACCCGCGTACCAGCAGTTAGCAACAATGTGCCGACGGCTTAGAACCTCGGGTGAAGTCATTATAGAATAGATTTTCTTCCCAGTGTATTTTTAAACGCTACTTAAGAGTGGTTTAACAAATATTGGTCATGACTCGGTGGAGCTATTGTTCAAGTAACTTGAGCAGTTGTGCTCGATTGAGTTCAGGAGTCTTGATTGCGAGGCCAAGATCTTTTTTTACCATTGCGACAATTCATCTGGTTTGGGCAAGATCGACCCATGGTTAACCTGTGCTGAGAACGGTCAACGCTGTGCGGGCAGCCATCCCAGAACCGATAAGCAGATTTTAGCCATTGAATCGTTTGCTCATCGACTTGCGAGGTGTTGGAATCGCCGGTTCAAATTTTTTCCTTGTCTGTCCTGTTTGAGTTGCAGTTTCGCTTCAAGGCAACTTAAGGTTTGAAATAATTTAGTCCGCGCCGTTTGCTGAGAAACCTTTGACGAACAAATGTCTCGTAAGAAGGTGCAAATTCGCATCTTCGGGGGTCTGTTGTCGCAAGTACTGTATCAAGGCCTTTCCATCGCAGTTGGAGGGGTTCGAAGCTGGCAGGTGCTAAACTGAAAATTTTCGCAGCCCCTCTGGGACCACGATCTGGTCGTATTCGTTTCCCGCAATTTAACGTGTCAGCGATGGAGGATCAGGTAGTGGTGCAGCATCTGATAACCAGCCATCGATAAACGAATACATCCACGAAATGCGAAGCGGTTGCCAAGGTGTGTCTCGAGGCATCTTGAGAAAGAATCAATAATGCAAGCCTATAAAAGACTTTGGTGCGCAGATCATGTTATGTGTATAAAATATACACATACACATTTTAATGGAGGTAAGAAATGGCGAGAGTTCAATTGATTATTCGCGATGAACAGCGTAGCCAGTACATTCATCAGGCCCGTAAAGAGGGCTTAACACTGAGTGCGTGGTTGCGTTGCGCTGCAGATGATAGGCTTAAACGCAACTCACGACTCGACTCGTTTAATTCTGTTGCAGACCTTGAAGCGTTCTTTGCTAAGTGTGACAAGCTCAATTCCGACGGTACAGAACCTGACTGGGAACAACATCTGTCCGTCATAAATGAAACCCGCGGACGAGGCGCCACAAGTACGTGACCTTCGTCGACACAAATGTATTCATGTATTGTGTGGGCCGCGCACACCCGCTAAAGGAATCCGCTCGGGAGTTTTTCACTGTCGCTATCGGCCAACAGGAACCATTGTGCACATCTGCCGAAGTATTGCAGGAACTGGCATATTGCTACCTCACCGTAAGTCGCAGGGAAACGCTTGATGCAGCTTTGTCACTCATCGTTCGAGCGAAATTTGAAGTCTGGCCACTGGAAAGCGAAGATGTACATCTTGCCTTTCGACTTTACGAACAATTCCCGTCACTTTCAGCAAGGGATTTATGCCACCTCGCAAGCTGTCAACGGCGCAACGTAAATCGAATCAAGACATTTGATAAGGGACTTGCGACAGCGGTAAATTTCGTGCGGTAATGCGTGATGTCAGTCAAGGGAAAGACTCTAAGATTTTTACAGATCGAACTTCACTGATCAAGCCAATTTTCTACATACAATCCCTGAATCGGGCCAAATTCACTCATATTATTGGTTACTAGAATGGGGTTTTCACTGCGAGCACGCACTTAAAGGCGGCTGGAGCTGATGTTAACGGCGAGGTGTCTTCGAGTCGCGGGCGCGCGGACTTGGTGCTGAAACACAGTGGGCAGGTGTTTGTGATCCAGACCAAGGTGGCAAACGACGAAAGCGAGGACAATGTCGAGAACATGCTTGACGAAGCAATGAAACAGATAAGCGAGCAAGGTTACGCAGATCAGTATCGCGCAAGTGGCATGGCAATTCATGTAATCGCGATCGTATTTGGCAATGAAGCCCGCAATATTGTAGGTTTCATGGTAGAGGCGTAGGCATATGAAACGCGGTTGGATTCAGGGAGTCATTTGCCTGCCTTGAATTCTCACCCAAGTTTCGCTGTTAGATGGGGGAATTTAAATTCGCACCCATCCACATGACCAAAGGTGCCAATCAAATTCGATGGTGGAGCCAGGCGGGATCGAACCGCCGACCTCTACAATGCCATTGTAGCGCTCTCCCAACTGAGCTATGGCCCCAGAAATTTTCAGACATTACGCCGAAAGCGCGCATTATATTTACACCGATAAGGCTTCACGAAAAGAATTTGACGATAAGTTTGCCAAACAAATGTCCAGTCAGTCAGAGTTATTGTGACCTAACGGTACTGCCAAAGCGATCAATTGTTTGATCGAGGCGTTCGAGAACTCTCTTTTTACCAATCAGTTGCATCGTCACATCAATGCCCGGAGAAATTGTGTTGCCGGTCAGAGCGACTCGAATCGGTTGAGCGACCTCAACGAATTTGACTTCGTTTGTGTCAACTACTGATTTGACAACTGCGTGAATTGTCTCCTTTTCCCAACTGGATAGTCGCGCAATTCCATCACGCACTTCTCGAAGCAGATTGACTGAAGCGTAATGCAAAAACTTTTGAGCCGCTTTTTCGTCGTATGTATCAATTTGAGTGAAAAAATATCGACTCAAATCTGCGAAATCCACCAGTGTCTTGCACCTGGATTTCTGCACTTCAAATACATCGCCTACGGATGGAGCATCATCATCAAGCTCAATACTCATGGCGTCGAAAAACGGTTTGATTTCTTTCGCAACCTGATGCGCATCGAGTTGGAGCATATGTTGATGATTAATCCACTCCATCTTTTTTTGATCAACAGATGCCGGGGATTTGTGGATATCCTGCGGTTCAAAAAGATCTGTCATTTCATCAATGGAAAAAAGTTCCTGATCTTTGTATGCCCAACCCAATCGTACCAGGTAATTTAATATCGCTTCGGCCAGATACCCCTGGTCTCGATACTCGAACACACTAGGTGGATTTTCACGCTTAGATATCTTTTTTCCTTCTGCCGACAGAATCATTGGAACATGTGCAAATTGCGGGATTGGATGTCCGAAAGCCTTGAACAGATTAATCTGACGCGGTGTATTGTTCAGATGATCGTCTCCGCGAATGACGTGAGTTACACCCATGTCCATTTCGTCTACAACGACAGCAAAATTGTAGGTTGGAGATCGGTTCTGCCGAACAATAATCAGGTCGTCGAGTTCTTCATTGTCATACACCACCTTGCCCTGCACAAGGTCGTTCACCTCGACTTTGCCTTGCAGTGGATTTTTGAATCGAATGACATACGGTGTTGATGGACACGGATCCAGATTCAAGTCGCGGCAGCGGTGATCGTAGCGAGGTTTGATGCCGCTTTTCATCTGCTGTTTTCGCAAATCATCTAATCGGGATTTGCTGCAAACACATCGATATGCCAAACCGGCATCCAGCAACTGCTGACATCTGCGGTGGTATAGCTCAGTGCGCTGGGACTGGAATACCGGTGGTTCGTCACTGTCTAACCCAAGCCACTGAAGTGAATCGAGTATCAGCTCGGTTGCTTGACTAGTCGATCGCTGTGTATCGGTGTCTTCTATTCGTAGCAGAAATTTTCCATCATGCTTGCGAGCAAACAGCCAAGAAAACAAAGCCGTTCGAATCGAACCGATATGCAGTGTTCCAGTCGGACTAGGGGCAAAGCGGGTGATTACCATCATATTCGCCACCAGAAGTTGCTGTTCAAAAATGTCATGTGATTCGCTTTTCCAATCGCTCTATGATGTTGTGATGATGATTTTTCTTGGAAAATTTGCACAGTTCTTGCAGGCAAGTGGGGCTGGTGACGTTGACTTCGATCAGTTTTTCACCGATCACATCAATCCCACAGAAAAATATTCCCTGTCGCAGCAATCCAGGTTTGATTGCACGACAAATTTCCAATTCTGCGTCGTTTATCTCAGCCGGTACAGCTTTTGCTCCCTGATCCAGATTATTAAGTTCCTGACCTTGTGCGTGCACTCGCAAAACCGCACCGATCGGCTCACCGTCTACCAGCAAGATACGCTTATCACCGTTGGTCGATGCTTTGAGGTACTCCTGAACGATAACCCATCGATGGTTGTGGTGTGTTTGCTGCGCTATTTTGTGTTTTGCATTAGAGTCGTCGTGACAAAAAAAATCGACTCCTTCTCCACCGTGTCCATCAACAGGTTTGATCGTCACCCGCGGATAATTTTTAGCAAAATTCAGGATTTGTTTTTCCTCCCGCGATACCAAAGTGTCGGGTGTATATTCCACATAGTGCAGTGCCGCCAGTTTTTCGTTCCAGTTGCGCAGCCCTGACGGACGATTCACAACAAGCGTTCTGTCACTAATTAAGTCGAGAAGCAGCGTTGCATAGGAATAGGCCCGGTCAAACGGAGGGTCTGTACGGACAAAAATCACATCCATCTGCGACAACTCCCCGCGCTGTGTCTCAAGAACGGTAAAGGGTTTTTCGATTGATGGATGCACATCGAGTTTCGAAAAAACCGCGTCAACATTGCGACCAGTTGTTTGCATTGTCGCCTGATTGAAATAAAATACTTCGTTTCCGCGTTCTTTGGCCGCAAGCATCAGGTAGTATGAAGTATCCTTATGAGCCTTGACTTTCTCAAGAGGGTCCATCACAAAAGCGATTTTCATAATTGTCCCGTAGTTGTCAACTTATTGTTTGTTTCCATCGACTGACTATAACCATTGATTGCAGTTCATCACCGCTGCGGTCAGCAACCTTTTAATCCCGGTTTGAATACGACCAATTTTATCCGCCAAATGATCGATCGCGACATTGCCAGTGGCAAACACGCTGGCCGGGTAGTCACGCGGTTTCCACCGGAACCCAATGGCTATCTGCATATCGGTCATGCAAAATCTGTTTGCCTGAATTTTGGCATTGCCCAAGACTATAACGGTCACTGCACCTTAAGGTTCGATGACACCAATCCCAGTAAGGAAAATATTGACTATATCAACTCAATAATTCAAGATGTCCGCTGGCTTGGTTACGCCTTACATGATGAACCCAAACACGCATCCGACTACTTTGATCAACTCTACGACTTTGCGGTTGAACTGATCGGCAATGGCAACGCATACATCGACAGTCTCTCACCGCAGCAAATACGCGAATACCGCGGCACACTGACACAACCGGGAGTCGACAGTCCATATCGAAATCGACCTGTCGAAGAGAATCTTGACTTATTCCAACGCATGCGAAACGGTGAATTTGCAGAAAATTCGCATGTTTTACGAGCCAAAATTGACATGTCCTCTGGCAACATCAATATGCGCGACCCGGTTTTGTACCGCATCAAACATGAGCCCCACCCGATGACAGGCAACAAATGGTGCATTTACCCATTGTACGATTTCGCTCACGGCTTGTCTGACGCAATTGAAGGTGTAACACACTCACTTTGCACCATGGAATTTGAGGATCATCGACCGTTGTACGACTGGATTATCGATCATGTCACTGCAGATCATCAACCAGAACAGACGGAATTTTCGAAATTATCTCTTGAATTCACTGTGTTGAGCAAACGAATGCTGACAAGATTGGTTGATGAAGGATTTGTCGATGGATGGGATGATCCGAGAATGCCGACGCTTTCAGGGTTTCGAAATCGCGGCTACACCGCAGAGTCGATAAAAGATTTTTGTCAGCGCATTGGCATTACTAAAAACTTCAATGCTGTCGAAATGGGTGTTTTAGAAAACTGCGCCCGCGAGCATCTCGATCATCTTACTCCCCGAGCAATGGCAGTGATGGACCCGATAGAGGTGTGCATTGAAAATTACCCGGATAACCATACTGAATGGCTTGACGCGGCCAACCACCCAAAAAGACCTGAACTCGGATCGCGTCAGTTACCATTTTCTAAAACCATTTATATCGAGCGCAGTGATTTTATGGTCGATCCACCGAAAAAATTCTTTCGACTTTCGCCCGGCACCGAAGTGCGGCTGCGCTATGCTTACCTGATCCGATGCAAAGATTTCGAGTGTGACAGCAACGGCAATGTAACCCGATTGATTTGCCAATATGACCCTGAAAGCCGCGGCGGAGTCGCACCCGATGGTCGGAAAGTAAGAGGTACAATTCACTGGGTATCGACCAGCCATGGTGCGAGCGCGCATGTCAAAATGTACGATCGACTGTTTAACGTTGCAAACCCTGCAGCAGATAAAAATACAGACTTTGTCAATCACATCAATCCGAATTCCCTGGTGCACACTGACACGCCAATCGTAGAGCCGCTAGCCGCTAAAGCCGATGTTGGCACCCGGTTTCAATTTGAAAGAAACGGTTACTACTACCTGGCCTCACGAATCAATTCAAATCATACCCCGGTCTTCCACCGCACCGTGTCGCTGCGCGATTCGTGGGGTAAATTAAATTGACCGGCAACCAAACCGACGGTGATGAAACTTCGAACCGGCGAACCGTGGATGCCTGCGCCGCAGTACGGAAGAAGCCTCAAGTCTCTGACCATCAACTTACTGGTCAAAAATATCCAGGCCGCGCTGAAATTTCAAACAGACATCCTACAGACGGACATCGTCTATGCTGACGCCGATATCGCGGTTGTTCAAGGATACGGTGCCGAGTGGATGCTGCATGCAGACCACACTTATCTGGACAATGCATTGTATGAATTGGCCAGCGATGTCAAACCCAGAGGCATCGGAGTGGAAATTCGCCTACATGGCTGCAATCCTGACCAAGCTGCGAGCAGAGCAAGAAAATTTGGATACACAGTTTTTGCTGATGCAAAAGACAAGCCACACGGTCTGCGAGAAGCTTACCTGATGGACCGCGACGGGTACATGTGGGTGGTTGACATTCCTATTTTTGATCAGCCGACAACCGCGTAATTACCGGTTCAACAATGGTCAATAAAACAAAATTTTGCACTGCAGTGTCAAATCATCTTTAATTCAACCGACTAACGCCCTCATATAAGGCATACATTCAAATACATCTGAACTATTCACACTTTTATTTTTAGCCAACTCTTATGGAACATCTCGTCGAATACCTCCTGTTTTTTGCCAAAACCTTTACGGTGATCATTGCATTCGTGATTCCGATTGTCTTGATTTCTGCTATGGCTGCCCGTCAGCGACAACAACAAAAAGAACACCTCGATGTCAATCATATCAATCGCAGATACGAGGCGATGTCGAACACGATTGACTCAGCACATTTGCCCAAAAAAGCACTTAAGGAAAAAGTCAAAAAGCAGAAAAAACAACGCAAATCCCTGGACAAACAAAGCCAGTCAGATGTAGCTGAGAAAAAACGTATTTATGTAATGGACTTTGAAGGTGATCTTGAAGCTTCTCAAATCGATAAACTGCGCGAAGAAATCACCGCGGTACTGACTTTGGAGGACGCTCCGGATGAAGTCGTCGTTTGTGTCGAGAGCAAAGGCGGTGTCGTCCACGGTTATGGACTGGCTGCCTCTCAATTAACAAGGATAAAGGATAAGAAAATCGCGCTCACCGTAGCGGTGGATAAAGTCGCTGCAAGCGGCGGTTACCTGATGGCTTGTGTAGCAGACAAGATTATCGCAGCGCCATTTGCGATTGTCGGCTCAGTTGGCGTAATCGCGCAGATTCCGAATTTCCACCGGGTATTGGAAAAACACAATATTGAATATCAGGAATTTACAGCTGGCGAGCACAAGCGTACTGTCGGCATGTTTAGCGAACCGACCGAAAAAGGCAAAGCGAAGCTGATGGAAGAAATTCACGATATACATAATCTGTTCAAAGATTTTGTCAAACAAAACAGATCACAGCTTGACATTGATTCAATCGCAACCGGTGAGCACTGGTATGGCACCCGGGCACTTGAATTGAATCTGGTCGACGAATTGCGTACCAGTGACGATTATTTACTTGAGGCCAGTAAAGAAGCCGACATATTCGAAGTCAAATATGTGAAAAAAGAATCATTTTCCGAACGACTTCAGCCAACTTTTGCAAAAATGGTTGAAACTGTATTTAACAGATCGCGTGTACGGTTACCCGACAACTATGACCGGTTTTGACCGATGACAGTCTACAAATTAGACAACGGGACTGCAAAACTTGGCGAAAATGTCTACATCGCGCGCAGTGCAGATGTTATTGGAGACGTAGTGCTGGGAAATTACGTCGGCATCTGGTTCGGCGCAGTATTAAGAGGTGATAACGAGCGAATCACAATCGGTGACAGAACGAACGTGCAAGACTGCTGTGTGCTTCATACAGACCCCGGATGTCCGCTGAATATTGGAGAAAATGTCACAATCGGACACAAAGCCGTATTGCACGGCTGCACTGTCGGGAACGGCACTTTAGTCGGAATTAATGCAGTAATTCTGAACAATGCGGTCATCGGTGAGAATTGTTTGATCGGCGCCAACACACTGATTGCGGATGGAAAGAAAATTCCTGATAACAGCCTGGTGGTTGGATCACCCGGTCGCATCATTCGCGAACTCAAAGATAAGGAAGTGCAGATGCTTGAGCGATTCAACAAATCATACATTGACAAAATTCACCGGTATTCAAGTCATCTGGAGGAAATAACTGTATGACGAAAAACACGATGCAAGTTGTCGAGGTACCCAAACCAGGCGATGCACAAGTACTACAGATCGGCGAGCGGCCTATACCTGAACCGAAAAGTGGTGAAGTTCTGATCAAAGTTGCCGCTGCGGGCTTGAACCGGGCGGATGTAATGCAGCGAAACGGACACTACCCTCCTCCACCCGGTGCTTCTGACCTTCTGGGACTCGAAGTTTCCGGAACAATCGTCAAGACTGCACAAGATGTCGATCAGTTTGCAGCGGGCGATGAAGTCTGCGCACTGCTCGCTGGAGGTGGATATGCGCAATTCTGTACTGCTGCGGCAACTTCATGCCTTCGAATTCCCGCAACTTTAGACCTTGTCAGCGCGGCCAGTGTGCCAGAAACATTTTTTACTGTCTGGGCAAATGTATTCATGCGAGGGGGGCTTGGCAGCGGTGAGACATTTTTGGTTCACGGCGGAACCAGTGGCATCGGCACGACCGCGATCCAGCTGGCTCGAGTCGCAGGCGCCAGTGTCTGTGCAACCGCAGGAAGCGATGAAAAGTGCGCTGCCTGCATTGAGATTGGTGCCGATCGTGCTATTAATTACCGCTGCAGCGACTTTGTTGAGGAAGTTGCTCAGTGGACTGGTAATAAAGGTGTGAACCTGATACTGGATATTGTCGGCGGCAGCTACCTTGCAAAAAACATCAAATGCCTTACTCAAGAAGGCCGGATGGTGATTATTGCAACCCAAGGTGGAATTAAAGGCGAGCTGAATATGCTGGCGATTATGCAAAAACGGCTAACTGTCACCGGGTCAACACTGCGACCAAGAAGCATTGAACAAAAGGCTGAAATCGCTCGCCAGCTGCACAAGCATGCATGGCCGGCGCTGGAAAAAGGAACCGTCAAACCGATCATCGATTCGGTTTTTCCTATGGACCAGGTACGTCAAGCGCACCGAAGACTCGAATCGGACGGTCACATCGGAAAAGTAATTTTGCAGATCACTTGAACAACGCTTGTGCACCTTGGTGTGTTCAAAGCGCAAACTGTCGGCAGCGACTGCCGCTTCGCATGGAAATTCTCGATACTCCGAACGCAGCTTCGAACTGGTGTAAAAAGATACGCGACGATGGACTGAGCCTCGGTTTTGTGCCAACCATGGGCGCTTTGCACGAAGGTCACTTATCGCTAATCCGTCGTTCAGTTGACGAAAACGACCGCACCTGTGTCAGTATTTTCGTCAACCCCTTGCAGTTCAATGACCATGCGGACTTCGACAGCTACCCGATAGATACGGCGACGGACCATCGATTACTTCGAGACAATGCCTGCGACATGGTCTTTGGCGCAAGTAGCGCTGATGTGTTTCCAGAAGCCGAATCAATCGAAGATGTCGCACTCAGTGATCCGGGACCTTTTGCAAAAGGTCTTGAAGGACAGTTTCGTCCAGGACACCTTGAAGGTGTATGCACGGTGGTAGAGAGACTGTTTCGATTTGTTGGTGAATGCCGCGCATACTTTGGTGAAAAAGACTATCAGCAGCTTCTGGTTGTTCGAGATCTGGCAAAAAGATTGGGCTATCCAATAATTGTCGGGTGTGCAACAATAAGAGATTCTGACGGCTTGGCTTTGTCATCGAGAAACCAGTTGTTAAGTTCTGACAACAAAAAGCAGGCACTTGTGATTAGCCGCGCTCTGCATCATGCATCGAAGCTTGCGCGATCGGGAGAGCGTGATTTTGACGTGTTGAGCCAAGCGATGGCTGAAGTCATGGAGAGCGGTGATCTGGAAGTCGAATATGCCCAGGTGCGCGATCCAGATGACTGGTTAAAGGGGTCGAACCGCAATCAGCATGCCATTGCCCTGATCGCCGCTAAAGTCGGTTCGGTTCGACTGATTGATAATCTTCGATTGTATTGAGCGCATCTACGCTATTGCACCGGTGCTGGAACCTTGTACCAAAGCTTGTTTAGTGAAATACCAGATCACGTAGGTGAACACGTCGCGACGGCGCATAGCGAAACGTCAATCTAAGGTGTCCTGAGTTGTCCTGTTTTTGAACCGGCAGGAATTTTCGATCAAAGTGACAATCAGCGCAATACGAATGTAGTGAATGTAAAGACTTATTTATCAGATATTCGATATGTTTGAATCCTGGATCTTCATGACCGTCGGCGCAGCTTTTTTTCAGAACCTGCGTTCAGCCCTGCAAAAGCACCTCAAAGGCAGTCTTTCTACTGGTGGAGCGGCATACTGCCGATTCCTGTATGCTTTGCCACCGGTGGCACTGTATCTTTTGTTATTGGTCATTGCGGGTGAACGATCGCTACCGGTATCCCATGTTCGGTTCGTTGCATTTTGCTTGTTGGGGGGAATTACCCAGATCCTGTTTACGATCACACTTTTATGGATGTTTTCGTTCAAAAGTTTCGCTGTAGGCACCACATTTTCCAAACTCGAAGTGATATTTGTTGCCATTTTAGGAGCCCTGTTATTGGGTGACACCTTAAGTCTGTGGGCAACGGCGGCAATTGGCATGTCATCGTTCGGTGTAGTTTTACTTTCACTGGGTCCAAACCAACTCACTTTGAACGGTATTGCGGCAGGCTTGATTCATCGCCAAACCTTTGTCGGCCTATTGTGTGCAGGTCTGCTCGGTGCCTGTGCGGTGTTTTTTCGCGCGGCTGCACTTTCTTTAGAACATGCAGATTTTGTAGTCGCTGCGGCCTGGACACTGTTTGTCAGTGTTTTTATTCAGTCAGTATTAATGGGTGTTTACCTGATGGTACGCGAACCCGGTCAGATGCGACAGGTACTGCGCCAGTGGCGTTGGGCAAGTGCAGTTGGAATTACCGGTGCACTGGCTTCGATCGGCTGGTTTACCGCATTTACCATTCAAAATGCCAGTTACGTAAGAGCCTTGGGGCAGATCGAACTTGTTTTTAGTTTTATTGCGACTTTTTTATTCTTTCGAGAACCGGTAAAACTTCCGGATATCGCCGGTGCTCTACTCGTGTGTGCAGGAATTTTAGTACTGCTGCTTTTGGGATAGCAAACAATATCGGACTGCGCAGGGCAGCTTCATCTCCAATTCGAATGAGCCAACCGCATCGGGCTCAATGAGTCATTAAAATCAGTTGGTTTCGCTTCCGCGTTTGAAATTGAATTTCGCTCCTGATTCGATCGCTTGCGGCCATCTTACGGTGACAGTCTTCATTCGGGTGTAAAAACGTACCCCTTCTGGCCCATGCATGTAGTGATCACCGAAAAGAGACCCTTTCCAGCCACCGAAACTGTGATATGCCACCGGTACTGGAATTGGGACATTCACTCCAATCATTCCGATTTTCGTAGCGGCGACGAATTCCTGTGCACACCCGCCATCGCGTGTAAATATTGCTGCTCCATTTCCATATTCGTGATCGTTCACCAGCGTCAGTGCTTCTTCATAGCTTCCAGCGCGAACAATACACAAAACAGGGCCGAATATTTCATCTTGATAAATTTTCATGTGCGGAGACACCCGATCGAACAGGCAGCCACCCAAAAAAGTACCTTGTTCATAGCCGTCCAAAGAAAAATCTCTTCCGTCTACGACCAGATCAGCCCCTTCTTGAACTCCAGTGTCAACATAGGATTTGACTTTTTTGTGGTGTTCCGGTGTAACCAGTGGCCCCATTTCAGCGGCACTATCGGTATACGGACCGATTTTCAATTCCTTGACTCGCGGTGCCAACTTGTCGATGAGCTTATCTGCGGTTTCGTCTCCAACCGCAACTACTACTGATATCGCCATGCAGCGTTCACCTGCTGACCCGTAGCCGGCACCGACTGCTGCATCGACAACCTGATCCATATCAGCATCAGGCATGACTACCATATGGTTTTTAGCGCCGCACAATGCCTGCACTCTTTTGCCGTGATTGCAGCCGGTCTGGTAAATGTACTTTCCAACTGCAGTTGAACCGACGAAACTGATCGCTGCAACGTCAGGGTGTGTCAACAATGTATCGACTGCTTCTTTGTCTCCGACCACGACATTTAACACGCCGTCTGGCAGTCCGGCCTGTTTCATCAGTTCGGCCAGCATCAAGCCGCAACCAGGGTCTTTTTCAGATGGCTTCAAAACAAATGTATTGCCGCAGGCAATTGCGATTGGAAACATCCACATGGGTACCATTGCGGGAAAATTAAACGGGGTGATACCCGCACAAACTCCGACCGGTTGGCGAATTGAATAACTTTCAACCTTGTTGGCAACTCGCTCTGACATCTCACCTTTGAGCAGCTGTGGAATACCACAGGCGAATTCAACCACTTCCAGCCCGCGTCCGATTGAACCTTTGGCATCTTCTATAGTTTTTCCGTGTTCCTGCGACACGACCTGCGCCAATTCGTCAATATTGCTGCGAATAAGTTCGCGGAATGAAAACAGCACTTGTGCTCTTGCCGCCGGTGGCGTCGCTGACCAGGCAGGTAAAGCGTTACTCGCGATATCAATCGCCTCTTTAACTTCTTGTGCACTGGCAAATGGTGCGCGTTTGACAACTTTGCCGATAGCAGGGTTGTAAACCGGTCCGAACCGTCCGCTTTTTCCTTCGACCCGCTTACCGTTTATGTAGTGGTACAAAGTTTCTTCAACCTTCATGTCCATCGATGATTGTCTCCTGAGATATTTGTTCCTAACTCACACCTGTTCGGCTGTTATCAAACAGCCACACAGTGATTTTCAACTTATAGTATCTGACTTAATTTTTCATGAATTTCGTCGATATTTTCCTTGGTGGAAACCAGCGGAGGTGCGACGATCAATGCGTCTCCTGTCGCTTTTACGTGCAATCCGTTGTGAAAAAGCTGTTTCTGGGCAGACAGTCCGGCAGCGCCGGGTACAGCAGAAGGTGAAACATCAATTCCAGCGATCAAACCATATCCACGAACATCAGTCACCGATTTGCAATCGCTCAGTGAATACATTGCATCGAGAAAATAGCCCGAAAGATCGCGCCCGCGAGCGAACAGGTTTTCGTTCTTATAGATATCCATGGTAGCGATTCCCGCTGCGCAAACCGCGGGATGCCCCGAGTAGGTATAACCATGAAACAATTCGATTGTCTTTTCCGGTGCGGCATCCACAACTGCGTCGTATATATGGCGCCCGACCACAATTGCACCCATAGGCTGCGCCGCGTTAGTCAAAGCCTTGGCCAAGGTCATGATATCAGGGGTTACTGAAAAGCTTTGTGATGCAAACGGCTCGCCGGTGCGCCCGAAACCGCAAATCACTTCATCGAACACCAGCAATATTCCGTGTTGATCACACAATTGACGCAAACGTTCGAGATATCCAACTGGAGGCACCAGGCACCCGGTCGATCCTGCAATGGGTTCAACAAAACACGCTGCAATTGAATCGGCACCATAATTTTGTATCACGCGCTCAAGATCGTTCGCCAGTTCTGCTCCGTGCTGCGGCTGTCCGCGGGTAAAACGGTGTTCCGGCTGCCAGGTATGGCGCATATGAGCGACTGCTGGTAAATTAACGCCAAATGCCTGTCTGTTTTTAACCATTCCACTCAGTGCCACTCCGCCGAGATTTACACCGTGATATGCCCTTTCTCGAGACACAAGGCGCTGCCTTTGGCCTTCGCCTCTTACGTAGTGGTATGCCAACGCAATTTTGATTGCAGTGTCAACCGCCTCTGAGCCGGAATTAACAAAAAATACCCGGTCCATACCCTCGGGCGTCAATTCGGACACGCGTCGCGCAAGTTCAAACGACAATTCGTGACCCATTTGAAAAGGTGCGGTATAAGCAAGCTTGTTGAGCTGCTGTCCCACGGCTTCGGCGATTTCCGGTCGACTGTGCCCTGCTGCACAGCAAAACAGCCCGGATGACGCGTCAATAATCTTGTCCCCGTCTGGCGTATAAAGATACACACCTTGTGCGTGCGATATGATTCGCGGATCGGCTTTGAAATCGCGATTGCTGGTAAAAGGCATCCACAAATTTTCCATTGAACTCATTTCTATGCGCATCGGTAATTCCCCTTTAGATGATTGGCGGCTTTGATTAGTTCATCACGGTTTGGATTATAGTGCGAACCCGCCTTTGTCGGAAGCACCTGTGTCGGAAGTTGGGTAAAACTAAGGAGCGTATTATGCCTCTTGATCATGAAATATTTTTAAAGAGTAATATATTACCTCTTAATATACTATAATCGCCTTAATCGGTAATATGTTTCTGGTTTAAAAGAATATGAAGACATCACAACTCCTTGGGGCTGAAATCGGGTCTCGCGTAGCGCGTCTGCGGCTTTCTCAGAATATAACGCAAGCTATGCTGGCGCAAGAAGCCGGAATTGCAGTACGCACATTGCGCAGGTTTGAATCCGGGCAACCATCAACTCTCGACACGTTTTTACGCGTTGCTTTGGCACTGAATTTGGACGAGACAATTCTCAGTGTATTGCCCGCCGGACATATCCGACCAATTGAACGTGTATCGAAGATTCGTGCTGAACGCCGCCGTGCGCGTCCAAAACCACATCCAAAAAATCAAAGCATCAATTGGGTTTGGGGGGATAGCTCGCAGTGACGAGCGCACGCGTAATTCTTTGGGGGACTCGCATCGGGGCTGTAACTTGGGAAAACTCGCGCGGACTTGGCATATTTCAGTTCGAGCCAGATTTTATCGACACTGGCATCGAGGTAGCGCCCCTGAGAATGCCTGCCCGAAGTACACCCTATGAGTTTCCGGCTCTACCAAGGGAGTCTTTCAAGGGGCTTCCAGGCATGCTTGCAGACTCACTACCCGATAAGTTTGGAAATCGACTCATAGACGCATGGTTGGCAGAAACCGGCAGAAGTCCAGATGAATTCAATCCGGTTGAGAGGCTCTGTTACATCGGCCGGCGCGGTATCGGTGCACTTGAATTCGAACCCATACTTGCACGGTCGAAAAAAACCAATAAACTGGAAATCTCCCGGTTGGTAGAGTTGACAAATCGGGTAATTAAAGAGCGTGCAAGTCTCAGCGGCCGACTGACTGGTGAGGACGACGCTTCGGAGCTCGAAGATATTTTGAGCGTAGGCACTTCCGCAGGTGGGGCGCGAGCCAAAGCGGTGCTTGCCTGGAATCCAAAAACCTGCGAATTTCGATCTAGGCAACTTGACGCAGATGAGGGTTTCGAGCACTGGCTGCTCAAATTCGATGGAGTCTCGAATAATAGCGACAAGGAGTTGGCTGATGCAAAAGGTTATGGTAAGATTGAATTTGCATATTACAACATGGCACACGCTGCAGGGATTACCATGGCGGATTGCCGACTCCATCACGAAGGCGGGCGAAGCCATTTTATGACAAAGCGTTTTGACCGTGACGTCGCTGGAAACAAGATTCACATGCAGTCTCTTGCTGCCATGCAACACTTTGATTTCCACGATCCATCGGCCTATTCCTACGAACAGGCCATCCTGACGATTCGTAAACTAGGGCTCGGTACTATGGCGGTTGAGGAGCAATTTCGACGGGCACTCTTCAATGTGATTGCACGAAACCAAGACGACCATGTGAAAAACATAGGTTTCCTAATGCAGCGCTCAGGGCAGTGGGAACTGTCGCCAGCTTTCGACATAACTTATTCATACAAACCAGAAGGTTTATGGACTCGAGACCACCAGATGAGTCTGGCTGGCCGTCGCAATTATTTTGAACTCGAAGACATTATGAAATTTGCCGAATCCGTTGGAATCAAGTCGCATCGAGCTCGTGGAATTCTGGATCAACTCAGCGCAACCGTTCGAGACTGGCCTTTACACGCTGAAGCCGCGGGAGTTGCAGAGGACTACATGGTAAAAATCCAAAATTCTTTCAGATCAAACCTGATATTGCCGACCAAGCGATAATGAATCCTGCGATTATCCGAGTCGGCTTTTTCAGGGAAAGTGCAGACATCCGGTACCCAATTTGAACCCAGCACATCTTCGCATCATCTAACAAAGCTAAGCACCGTCAAAAAGCGATTAGTATCCGATGTGGCTCAGCCTATAGAGAGTAAACTCTCAGATTGTGGTATGCGAAAACTTGCTTCCTTTATTGCGTTGACTCATAATTCTCGTTAGTTGAAAGTGCCTTTGCCGTCGATATTCGAAATAATGTCATACCACTGACTATCTAATAAAAAGTCGTGCCACACACGGCGATGCATATGATTTCCTCTTCGGTCTAGTTCATTTCCTATCTTGCGCAGAAACTTTGACCTCCACTCCTCGGAGGAGGAACGTAAATGCTACATTAGCGAGATCCATAACGCTGATTTGGCTAATATTCAGGCCGGATAGCCATGCGGTTTCGATGCTCGCGTGAACCGCTTCCTTTTCGTCGTTTCGAATACCTGGACGACAAAGAGCAGGTTTCTAGAGGATCAGTCAAAGCTCTTGCCTTCCCCGTGGAGCTACGAACATCCGATAAAGTCAGAGTGCGATCTTTGACTTCAATTACATAGACTACTTTTCCGGTCTCATTCAAACACATGACATCACCTGGCGCACCGACAATGGAATCTGCCGCGTTCAAACCTTGTAACAAAATACTGACTCCATATTCTCACCGTAACTTTTCACTAACCTGCGAATATGCAGGAAATTCGGGTGATCTTAAGATTTTGACAGATGGCCGCTAGGTGAGCGATTCACTCAATCATAAAGACTTGTCATGGAAAATTGCCATAGCGCATAACAGAATTTGTTTTATCATTACGCGCCTTATTGTTAATTGACATCCTATAAACATTCGGGGAAATTTCAATCCATGCGAATTGGTGTACCGAAAGAAACAAAAACTGATGAATATCGCGTCGGTCTGGTTCCTGACAGTGTGCGCGAACTGGTCGATCGCGGGCACGAAGTTGCAGTCGAAACTGGTGCCGGTTTGGGAATCGGTGCCGACGACAATGATTACAGTTCAGTTGGTGCGACAATTCTGGGCTCAGCCCAGGAAATTTTTGACTGCGCCGAGATGATCGTCAAAGTCAAAGAGCCGCAGGCAGCTGAACGCAAACTTCTTAAAGAAAACCAGATACTTTTTACCTATCTGCATCTGGCACCGGACCCGGATCAAACTCGAGATCTAATTGACAGCGGTGCGGTTTGCATCGCTTATGAAACGATTACCAACGAAAGCGGCGGATTGCCCATACTGGCACCGATGTCCAAGGTGGCTGGACGAATGGCAGTGCAAGAAGGGGCGTGGTGTCTGGAGCGGCCTCATGGCGGCAAAGGCATGCTGCTCGGTGGCGTTCCCGGCGTAGAACCCGCTAAAGTAGTCGTTCTCGGCGGTGGCGTAGTTGGAACTCACGCCACGCATATCGCTGTTGGAATGGGTGCTGACGTATGGGTGCTGGATCGTAACGTACAGGTTCTCGACCGGCATTGGTCGCATTTCGGCCGCTCGACTAATGGAGTTTACGCAACCCGAAGCACGATCGAAAAACATGTCGCTGATGCCGACATGGTAATCGGCGCAGTATTGGTTCCAGGTGCCGCTGCACCGCGCCTTGTTTCCGAACAGCTCATTAGCGAAATGCAGCCGCGTTCGGTAGTTGTGGATGTCGCAATCGACCAAGGCGGCTGTTTTGCAACTTCAAAACCCACAACCCATTCGAATCCAACTTACGAAGTTGACGGCGTAACCCACTATTGTGTGGCGAATATGCCTGGCGCGGTGCCAAGAACCTCCACTTATGCGCTAAACAATGTCACACTTCCATTTGTAATCAGCATCGCCGACAAAGGTTATGTCGAAGCTCTTCGTCAGGACTCTCATTTAAAAAATGGGCTGAACGTTTGCCACGGTAAAGTTACATATCAAGAAGTATCTACTGAACTTGGCTATGAATA
The DNA here is from genome assembly GCA_965214785.1 of Arenicellales bacterium. Lineage (GTDB taxonomy): Bacteria > Pseudomonadota > Gammaproteobacteria > Arenicellales > JAJDZL01 > JAJDZL01. Next base: position 1,784,611 of record OZ243975.1, read on the forward strand.
CACCCGCGCCGATACGGCACTGGGTTTGTAATCACCGGCTAGTTATCAATCAACAACTATAGGAAATCATCTTATGCCAAAAATGACCTCAAGCGAAGCTTTTGTTGAAACTCTCGCATCATATGGCGTGACCGACGTATTCGGTATTGTCGGTTCTGCTTACATGGATGCGCTGGATATTTTTCCAGCTGCAGGAATTCGTTTCATTCCAACCGTACATGAACAAGGTTCTGCCCACATGGCTGACGGTTTTTCGAGAGTAAGTGGCCGCCACGGCGTTTGTATCGCACAAAACGGTCCGGGCATTACCAATTTTGTCACCGCAATTGCAGCCGCGTACTGGGCGCATTCTCCGGTTGTCGCCATAACACCTGAAACCGGCAGCAATACAATGGGACTTGGCGGTTTTCAGGAAACCGAGCAGTTGCCGATTTTCTCAAAAATCACCAAGTATCAAGCTCACGTCAACGGACCTGGAAGAATGGCAGAACTCACCGCTCGATGCTTCGACATGGCGATGGCCGAACGCGGTCCGACGCAGTTGAATATCCCGCGGGATCATTTCTACGGTGATGTAAACGTAGAGGTACCCAAGCCCAGAATCATTGAACGCGGCGCCGGCGGTTCCGGTTCACTGGATGACGCTGCACGAATTTTAGCTGAAGCAGAATTTCCAGTGATCGTGTCCGGTGGCGGTGTCATTATGGGAGATGCTGTCGACAAATGCGTTGGATTAGCGGAGTATCTCAATGCGCCTGTAGTCAACAGCTACCTGCATAACGACTCGTTCCCCGCCAGCCACAAACTGTGGTGCGGCCCTTTGGGTTATCAGGGTTCAAAAGCCGGAATGCGGCTTATTTCCAAAGCGGATGTCGTTTTGGCACTGGGAACTCGGCTGGGACCGTTTGGCACTTTACCGCAACACGGCATGGACTACTGGCCGAAAAACGCAAAGATTATCCAGGTTGATGTTGACTATCGAAAAATCGGTTTGGTCAAGCAAATCTCGGTAGGGGTTTGTGGCGAAGCCGGTGAGACCGCTTCGGCACTGCTTGAGCGGTTGAAGAATCGAGAAAAGGTCGCGGCAATTCAAAACGCCGATACCAGGCTCGAACAGATTGCACAGGAAAAACAAAGCTGGGAATCTGAACTGGATAACTGGACCGAAGAAACCGACGATTGGAGCAAAATGGTATCTGAGGATGATTCGATGATGCTGCATCCTCGTCAAGCGCTGCGTGAACTTGAGAAGGCAACACCGTCGAATGCGACGGTTTCAACTGATATCGGCAATATTTGCTCGGTATCGAACAGTTACCTTCGGTTTGAAAAACCCAGAAGTTTCTTTGCAGCCATGAGTTTCGGCAACTGCGGTTACGCGTTTCCAACCGTCATGGGCGTCAAAGTTGCTGCCCCTGATCGACCTGCCATCGCTTATGTCGGTGATGGAGCATGGGCGATGAGCATGGGTGAAATTCTTACCTGTGTAAGAGAAAACATTCCTGTTACGCCCGTCGTATTCAACAATCGGCAGTGGGGTGCAGAGAAGAAGAATCAGGTTGATTTTTACGGCCAACGCTTTGAAGGAGTCGACCTTGCCAATCCGAGCTGGGCAGGTATCGCAAAATCGATGGGAGCGCAAGGCATTGTCGTTGATAACCTTGACATGGTCGGCGATGCGATGCGCGAAGCCTGCCAGGCACAGTCAGAAGGGAAAACCACGGTTATTGAGGTGATGTGTACCCGTGAACTGGGCGACCCGTTTCGGCGCGATGCACTGAGCAAACCAGTACGTCATCTGGATAAATATAAAAACTACGTGTAAGGCGTGAGTCTTCTGCATGAACTGAGACAGCGTGCAACCTGTACTGCAAGAAAGGTAATTCTTGCAGAAGCTGCCGACGAAAGAATAATCCGTGCCGCCGAAGTGATGGCGGCACAGGGTTTAGCAACACCGATACTCACCGGCAATGCAGATGAGATCCGCGCAATTGCAGCTTCTTGCGGGGTATCACTTGACAGAATTGAAGTCTGTGAGCCTGGTGAAAATGAACGCGATATTCACCGTTACGCAAAGCTGGCGACGCAATTGCGGCGGCCGCTCGAACTACAAACCGCTTTGCAACAAATGCGTGAAGCACTGATTTTCAGTGCAATGAAAGTTCATACCGGTGAAGCGTATGCAATGGTTGCAGGTGCATCAGTTTCCACCGCTGAGGTAATCAAAGCAGGATTGAAGATCATCGGAACTCTAGATGGGATTGAAACAGCATCGAGTTATTTCCTGATGCGCATACCGGCGGGCGAAAACAAGACAGAACGTTTTGTTGTTTTTGCTGACTGCGCAGTCAATATTGAACCGAATTCTCACCAATTGGCACAAATCGTTGTAACCACTGCCGCCAGTGCAAAGCAATTGCTGCCGGAGAAAATAAAAATTGCGATGCTATCGTTTTCGACCAAAGGTTCCGCTCGCCATGAACGAGTCGATCACGTAACGCAAGCCCTTGAGATGGTCAAACAGCAGTGTCCGAATCTCGCGATTGATGGCGAATTTCAGTTCGATACTGCATTCGATTCAAGAACCGCCTCTTTCAAAATTAAAGAATCCAACGATGTGGCTGGATCTGCCAATGTATTTATTTTTCCTGATTTAAACTCTGGCAACATCGGCTACAAGATTGCTCAATACATCGGAGGCGCGCAGGCGATTGGCCCAATACTTCAAGGTTTTGCCAAGCCAATCAGTGACTTATCGAGAGGGGCAACGGTAGACGACATCGTCAACACGACCGCCGTGCTGCTTGCCGCTAGTGAGAATCACCGCTAAAGACACAAATTTTGCTTGACGGGATGTCCGGCAATTTCCGGTTTGCCGACTTCTTGAGTCATCAGCATGACATTTTCTGCGGCACCGCGATGTAAAGTGGGTTGTTGTTCAGTCAATGGAATTCGTATATTTCGCTGATGTGTAGAATTTGAATTTTCTGCTACCACTGCTGCGATTGCGGCAGGTCATCTGCAATGTCATACCAATCAGGTTTGTGGCTGACCCAGATATGACCTTGCGCCTTGATTCGAAGATCGCCGTCCAAAGTTCCAATCCGAAGGATTACATCATCGGGATTGCGGGTGCTTCGAGCAAACACGTGAGTGCCGCAAATGCTACAAAAATAACGGTCTTTGCCAACTGAAGAAGCGTAACTGGAAAGGCATTCCTGTCCGCTTTTAATTACGAACGCAGCTGCATCAACTAGCGCACTGGAACCGTAAACGGTCGCGTGAGCCTTGCGACAGGTGGCGCAGTGACAATGGTGAAACCTGCGGATTTGTGCATTTACTTCAAATGTAACTTTCCCGCACAGGCAGCTTCCGGTATGCATTTTTCAATTTACCTCGTATGTAAAATCAAGTTTCTTTGCATAATCAGTCACAGTCGTTCAAAATAATTGAAATGCGCCGATTGTGTTTGCCTTTGTTTTCGATCTTGACTACTTCAACATAGCCGATTTCTTCGGTGTTGCGCACATGTGTTCCGCCGCAAGGCTGAATATCGACACCATCAAAACAAACCAGCCGAATCGTACCGTCAACATTTGGAGGCGGCACAGTCAGAGAGTCAAGCAGTTTTTTATCTCGCGTCAATTCGTCGTGCGTGACCTCCAAGTTTGTGCGAGGCGCATTTTGACCGACCATAAGGTTTAAGTTGTGTGTGAGTTGCGCTTTGTCCAGCCGTTCGTTCAAATCAAAGTCAACACGACCGCGGCCGTCATAAACCTGTCCGCCAGTGACTCGGCCTTGAATAATTGCACACAGTAAATGCATGGCACTATGCACTCGCATATGGCGATACCGCCGTTGCCAGTCCAACTCAAGATACAAACGTGTTCCTATAGCAGGCAAGGCACTGGTGGGTTCGACAAAATGCTGGATTTGTGCGCCGTCGGACTCTCGACGGGTATCGATAATCTCGAAATCACCGTCGTTTTCATAAAACGCGCTGCCACTGTCTCCGGGCTGGCCGCCGCCCATGGGATAAAACACGGTCTGGTCGACACTAAAGCAGTGTCTGATTTCATCTGTCGAATGAACAACACCATGACAAGCCTTCATGTAGGCATCTTCTTGAAACAATTCGACAGTCACTTTGACAAGCTCTTCAAGCAGTCGCGCGGTCGCGGGTAGTGCTACATTTTTGGGCGTTCGGACTTCGGGTCATACATCGGCCGAAGTGACGCGCTGACCGGATATCTTTGGCCTGCAACCTCAATTTCAAAGCCGCCGGAACTGACAAAGTCTGCGCTGACTCCATCATCGCAGTGAACGTAGCCAAGTCCGATACAAGAGCCCAAGGTGTAACCATACATGCCTGAAGTTATTCTCCCGACAAGTTCAGCGTTTTTAAATATCGGTTCTTCATGGTAAATCAGTGGTTCTGGATCATCGAAAGCGAACTGAACCAGCCGCCGATTGGGGATTTTTCCGCGTTTTTCACTCAAGGCGTCCTTGCCGATAAACCCTCCGGGTTTGTCCCATGAGAGCGCAAACCCCAAACCCGCCTCAAGCGGAGTGTCTTCATCTGCAATATCGTGCCCGAAATGACGATAAGCCTTTTCAATTCGAAGGGAATTCAATGAAAGATATCCGCAATGCGTCAAATCGAAGTCCTGTCCAGCGACAACGATTTCATCATAAACATGCTGCACCATATCGGTAGACACGTAAAGTTCCCAGCCCAGCTCCCCTACGTATGTAATTCTAGAAGCTCGTCCAAAAGCCATACCCAATTCAATTTCTCTAGAACTAAGAAATGGAAACGCTTCGTTGGACAGATCTGCGCTTGTCACGCAAGACAGCAATTCCCGGGAACGAGGTCCCATTAACGAAAGAACTGACATGCCCGATGTCACATCTGTAATCACAACATTGGCATCGTTTTTTAAATTTCGCTTCAGCCACGAAAAATCGCGCAGTTGTACTGCTGCTCCGGTGACGACTAAAAATTGGTTTTCCTTAAGTCGGGTTACGGTCAAATCCGCTTCAATCCCACCGCGTTCGTTAAGCCACTGCGTGTAAACCACTCGTCCAGGGTCGACAGCAATGTCGTTAGCGCACACCTGGTTTAGAAACGCTGTAGCATCAGATCCTTCGACATAGAATTTGGCAAATGAGGTTTGGTCGAAAATACCAACGTTAATTCGAACCGCTTCGTGTTCGGCCCGCACATTTTCGAACCAATTCTGACGGCCATAGGAATATTCGTATTGAGGCGACGTTTGCCCTGGTGCAAACCAGTCAGCACGCTCCCAGCCATAAGTTTCTCCAAAACATGCACCTTTAGCGGCCAAGCGGTCGTGCAAAGGAGATTTTCGCACGTTGCGAGAGGTTACCGGCTGCCTGAAAGGCCAATGCATCGCGTAGAGCAATCCCAGTGTCTCAGAGATACGGTCATGTAAGTATCTGGAGTTATTTTGAAACGGTGCAATGCGGCGAATATCGACATCCCAGTAATCACGCAATGGGTAGCCATTTGCAATCCATTCAGCGATGACTTTACCGGCTCCGCCGGATGATTGGATTCCAATCGAATTGAAACCCGCAGCGATGAAAAACCCTTTTACTGATGGTGCTTCGCCGAGGTAGTAACGGTTATCAGGCGTGAAACTTTCTGGACCGCAGAAAAAAGTATGAATTCCGGCGTCAGCGAGGCATGGGAGACGGTGTAAGGCATTTTGCAATGCTTCGTCAAAGTGGTCCCAGTCTTCGGGCAGCTGATCGAAACAAAAATCTTCTGGAATTCCATCCATACCCCACGGTTTTGATTCAGGCTCGAACGCACCGACAAGAAGTTTGCCGGCATCTTCTTTGTAATAGGTAAATCGTGTTTGATCCCGAACAACAGGTAAATTCGCCGGCAAGCCTTCGATCGGTTCAGTTACGATGTAGAAATGTTCCGAAGCATGCAGTGGCACTTCTACACCGCACATTAAACCCACTTCCCGGGCCCACATCCCTGCGCAGTTGACAACGATTTCGGTAGCGATTTCACCTTGATCGGTGGCCACCGCCCGAATGCGGCCATTGTCGACAAGGATATCGTTGACCTTCACGTTCTCGAAAATCGACGCCCCGTTCATGCGGGCACCTTTGGCGTAAGCTTGAACCACATCCAGCGGATTGATCTGACCGTCTTTAGGTATAAAAACAGCGCCGACCAGATCGTCTACGTTCATGATGGGGTACAAGTCCTTGGCTTGCGATGGTGTGATGACACTCGCCTCGAGTCCGTACGACTTGCACATCGACACGGCTCTTTTGAGTTCTTCGAAACGCTCGTCGTGGGAAGCAACCGAAATAGAGCCGTTTTGGCGAAATCCTGTATGCTGTCCGGTTTCGACTTCCAGGGTCTCAAACAATTCGGTTGTATATTGCGCCAGTCTCGTCAGGTTATAGCTTGAGCGCAGCTGTCCGACCAGACCGGCTGCATGCCAAGTTGTTCCACAACCCAATTCTTTGCGTTCCAGCAAAACCAGGTCTTCCCATCCCATTTTTGCCAAGTGGTAAAGAACCGCGGTACCAACGACTCCCCCACCGATGACAACTACTTTTGCTTGATTGGGTAATGTGCCACTCATTGGAATAAACAAATTAATTTAGATGTAGCGATACGCAATCGGCCGGTAAATTGAAAGGAATTGCGATTATACGCAAAAGAATCAACCAGTCTATACCTGCCAACACGAAGGCCGAAGTTACTGAATTGAAATTGTTAGGAATTCAGATTCAAACACTGCAATATAAGGCAGTATAAAGTGACATCGTGCTTGAATCGACATAACTAGTGAAATCTGGCGGCGATGATTTATGTGCGATATCTTATCTGTAAACGATTTGTGAAATTTATTATTTACATCAAACTACGATACTTATCTGGTGCGTTCACTCGCAAAATACTTAATCGATTTCATCAACAATTCTGTCGGCCAAAGTCCTTATCGAGCATTACCCACTCCGCACCAAAAATCAACTTGATCGAAGATTTCTATGCAAATAGCGCTCGACAAATTTGCGCCTACCAACTTTTTGCATCAATCGCAAGAATCGGATTGTCTTGCACACTCATAAATCAGAAAATAACCTCCCGAAATAAAAACAGTTGGTGAAGAAGATATGAACGATTATGAGCGAATTGACGAGTCTATACGCTATCTGGAACAACATTTTTCTGATCAGCCTTCTTTGAAGGAGATTGCTGACAATGTCGGTTTGAGTGAACATCACTTTCAAAGACTATTTAAGCGCTGGGCGGGTATCTCTCCGAAACGCTTCGTGCAGTATTTGACTGCTCAATATTGCGGTACACTGCTTCGAGACTCGCGCAATGTTTTGGATGTTTCGCTGGACTCGGGACTTTCAAGCTCCAGTCGTCTGCATGACCTGATTGTCAATGTCTATGCAATGACACCAAAGCAATACCAAACCTATGGCAGCTCGCTAAAGATCGAATATGGCTGGCATGCAACGCCATTTGGAACCTGTCTGGCTGCTTCTACGCACAAAGGGCTTTGCTGGTTGAGTTTTCATGAGGATCAGCGTAAAGCACTTGACGATCTGTGCAGCGAGTGGAAAGGGGCACAGATGATCGAAAACGCGGCGCGAAACGCGGCGGTCATCGAATTTGCATTCAGTGGCAAAAATACAGATCTCGACAAGATTATGTTGCATATCAAAGGCACAAACCTTCAGATTCGGGTGTGGGAAGCACTTTTAGCCATTCCCACCGGATGCGTCGTATCCTATAGCGATGTCGCACGAGCAATCGACCATCCCAAAGCAGTAAGGGCGGTTGCATCAGCAATCGGACGAAACCTGGTCGCCTACATCATTCCATGTCACCGCGTGATACGCAGCACCGGAGCGCTGGGAGGTTACGAATGGGGCTTGACTCGAAAAAGAGCCATGCTGGCATGGGAAACTGCAAATCGGGAGTCTTCGGGAATCTGACGCCCCGATTAGAGTGCTGCAACAGCCGCCTGATTGGCAAGTCTGGCAAACATTTCTATTTCATGTTCAGTGTTGTAGTAATGAACGGAACATCGAACGACTGAGTCCACCTGCCACTCATCGAAGTCAATCAGTGCACAATTGCGCTTGGAAATGCCGACATTAAAGTGATGTTTACGTAACTTTTTCTGAAACTCTTCAGCCTCCATGCTATCGATCGTAAAAGTAACAATACCGCACTTTTCTTCTCCCAAATCGCGCACTGTTATGCCATCAATATCAGCTAACAGCTCACGCAGATGATTGGCTAAAAATCGGATGCGAGAATAGATTTCGCTCAATCCAAAAGACAAGGCATATTCGACAGCAACACCAAGTCCGATACGGTTTGCGATGTTCGATTCAAACATCTCGTAACGCTGTGCGGTGGGCTGTATTTGGTAGGATGTCTGATCAACCCAAGTTGCCGAATGCAAATCAAGTACCGCAGGTGGAAACATGCGCATTGAACTTTCCCGAACGTACAGAAAACCTGTACCGCGCGGTCCTCTTAAGTATTTTCTGCCAGTTGCTGACAGCGCATCGCAACCGATCTGAACAACATCCAGTGGCATTTGACCTACCGATTGGCAGGCATCTACCAGATAAGGAATTCCATAGTCGTTAGCGATTTGACCGATTTCGATAATGGGGGAAACCAGCCCGTTGTATGTCGGCACATGAGTGATTGCAATCAGTTTAACCTGATTGTCAACCATCGATTCGAGCGCCTTTATGTCCAATATTCCATTTTTGTCATTAGGAACGGTTTGGATTCTTGCCCCGGTCCGCTCGGCTACCTGCAGGTATGCAATCATGTTGGATACGTATTCCGCGCGGCAGGTAAGAATCGTGTCGTTTGGTTTCAGTGTTTGGGCGACACCGTAAAACGCACTGTTCCAGGACGCCGTTGCACTTTCTGACAAGGCAATTTCGCTGGCACTGCAGTTGAGCATTTTTGCAAGCGCTCCGTAAGTTGCCTGCAATTTTTCGTCCGCCTGCTCCTGGGCTTCGTATCCACCTCGAAACAGCTCCAAATCAAGATGGTTCTTGACTGCCTCGTTGACAGGATTTGGCATCATCGAAGAGCCGGAATTATGAAAATGAACCGTGCCGAAACAGCCCGGTGTATCCTGCCTGGCGCGATCGATGTCAAGCACTTTTTATCATCCGGAATTCAAGCAGATTTGTTGATGGTCTTAACGCAGTCGAATACAGCCGCGTAAACAACAGATGATGCTTTTCATCTAAAATATTTTGTGATGTGAACTCAATCAATTTACACTAGTCCCTCGTTAAAACAATATATAACAACCAGCCCGTATGGGACAGAACATTCGCATATTTGCGAACTGGATTTAACCACCTTTATTTTTGAAATCATTATGCGTAAAGACTTGTATTCCACTTCGCTGTTCGATCAGCTCAAGCAATCCGCGTCAGATCAGTGGAACGGGTACTGTCATCACCCATTCGTCAATCAGATCGGCGAAGGCACGCTGCCGATTTCAGCGTTTCGCTACTACTTGGAACAGGACTACGTGTTTTTGATTCATTTTTCGCGCGCCTGGGCATTGGCAGCTTACAAGTCGACGACTGTTGACGATATGATGTGGGCATCCGATATCCTTCACTCGACATTGCATACTGAGATGAATCTGCATGTGTTGTTTAGCGAGCGTTATGGTGTTTCACAGCAAGATCTCGAAACCGCTGAGGAAGCCAAAGACAACTTGGCCTATACGCGATTTGTACTCGATCAAGGACTATCTGGAGACTTGCTGAATCTCTACGTCGCCTTGATGCCGTGCGTGGTAGGCTACGCAGAAATAGGTTTGCGTCTGTCGCTGGATTATGCACAGACCATTGCCGACAATCCGTATCGGGAATGGATTGAAATGTACAGTTCCCAAGACTACCAGGAACTTGCAATCAAATCAATCAGCCGTCTTGAACGCATCGCGCGAGAACGCGGTGCAAATGCCAGGATTGACAACCTCATTGAGGTTTTCCGAAAAGCCACTTTGCTGGAGACCGATTTTTGGTCTATGTGTTATCAGGCAGCTGACTGACGTGAGTTACTCGCACTGGCTTTTGCGATAACTCGCTTTTTCCAGCCATTGCGGATTAATCGTCACCCCCCACCCCGGTTCTGGCGGTATTGATGCTTTGCCATCTTTGATTTCAAAAGGCGGATTGACAAATAGATCCTTTTGCCACGGATAGTACGTTTCGTCTTCGATTGTGAACTCAAGGTATTTGCCTGCATTTTCTAGCGCACCTAAAAAATGCATCGTGAAAACAGTTACCATCGAAAGGTTAGCCGCATGAGGCGTGACTGGCATTCCAGCTTGTTTCGCCAGATGCGCCACCCGCAGTGCGCGGGTCAGGCCACCGATATAACACACATCGGGCTGCGCAATATCTACAACATGATCATTGATAATTTGTCGCCATACCGGCATATAAAAGTCCTGTTCGCCGCCGGTAACATCAATGGACAATGCTTCGGTGACCTGACGGGTTTGTTCCAGTTGCCAATACGGACAGGGTTCTTCAAAATGAGAGACTCCGCAATCTTCGAGAAGTTTGCCAAGTTCGATTGCGCGCTGCGGTGAATAGCAGCTATTGGCGTCGACTAACAGCGCGACTTGATCATCCAGTCCTTTACTTAAAGTTCTCACAATCTGTTCGCTTCGCCCTTCCCATTCGTCGATGTCCCGCCCGCATTCAGATCCGACGCGAAATTTAAACGCATCATAACCGTGCTGATCGCGCAATCGCGCAAATCGCCGAAGCTCCTCGCGAGCGGTGATATCGCGGCGCATCGATGACCCATATACGCGGATATCGTGTGGCGTGCCGCCTAACAATTCGATAACCGGTTTGCCTTTTACTTTCCCCCACAAATCCCAAATCGCGGTATCCAGTCCGCACAATGCACGACACATGTAGGATCCGGGGAATTTATGTTCTTTTTCATAGATTCGGTCGAGTAAATCGCCCAAATCATCGAAGTGTGCGCCGATTGCGTAAGGTGCCACCTGACGATGCAATACCTGTACCGAAATATCGGCATGATAGGTTGATACCTGGCCCCAGCCTTCATCACCAGTGTCGGTTTTGACACAAGTGAATCCCACATCCCGAGTGCAAAATGTTTCAATGCTTTTGATTTTCAAAGTTAAGCACCAGGCTCAATGCAATAGCTGATGAAGTATCTCAAATTGTGTCGGTACATTTTTTAATTCGTCTGCCGGTTTTTGTCTGTTTCAATTGATTTGACGCGAAAGCAAATCCCGTCTATGCTTTCTAAAGCAGAATTTTTTTGCGTAACTTTTCGACCTTCTTGTCAAGATTATCTCTAAGTTTCCGAATTTGCTCATGCGTTTCGAAATATTCCGGGCAATTTTTTTGGTTTAAATCCTGACATTGCTCCTGCTCAAGAATCTGCTGTCTCCTAACTTCCAGTGGCTGAAGTTTCAACCCAATTTCCCGCTTCAAATTGCAGTTGTTAATCACAAATTCGTACAAAGCCGGATCGAAATGCTTCTTGTTCGGCAAATATCCGCATTCAGTGGCATGTTCAATCAGTTTATTCAGACTGTCCTCGGTAACATCCCGGTATTGTGGATAGGTTTTTTCTGATTTTTCTCCCTCATAGCTCGGCGATCGATACAAATGACGATAAGCATCCCCGGAAACGCCGAGTACATATCTTTTGAGATAAAACAACGGAATCCGACTATATGATCTCAGTTCAAACTGTGAATTGCGCTCATACGCACCCAAATCAGGTCCTGGATAGTCCGACATCGATTTGATGAGCGCCACGGTGCGGGAATAAAACTCAATAGCATCGTTGATGTTTGCTTCCGTTCGCGGCAGTGCAAACCTGCCATCTGTCCCGAGATAATCTGCGATTACGAATGTGGCACTGACGTGGCTGTGCTGGTTTGCCAGATCGTATAACACTTCCAGACCATTTTCATCATCCCCGGAAATTACGGTGCAAGTCCCCCAGATGAATCTTGAGTTCAAAGATGGCGCATCGGCAGACCAATTGTCGGAAAAATTTTCGGAACACACCCGATAGCCTCGTTTAATCTGTTCGGCTTTCGAAGCGTTTGGCACAACAAAAATAAAAAGGACCGCTGCGACCGCAAGGTGAACAATACTAACACTTTGTTTTTTCATCTTATTATCCTGTAGATTGATCGACCATTGAATTCGGGTGAACGAAATTCGCCGGCAATTGGTACCCCCCTCAATGCACTTCGTATCCAGATTCGCCGAGACGCTGACAATCTTGATAGAAAGTTTGCTGCTGTTAAATACTATCACGTTTGAACACTTTCGGTGCACAAAAAGCGCGCGGAGAATCAAAAAAACTTTGACAAGTTTTATGATCCATGCATTTAGCATATTACACTACCTCAGCGCATTTGCACAGGTTTAATTCCCTCGACTTTGGCGTGCAAAACCTCCTGACTGAAACGATCAAGGTGCTACAATTGATCCTTAAGTCTTGACGGGGTGCCCGTGTTTTGGGGCTGAGAAACTGTATTGCACCGACCCGTTGAACCTGATCCAGGTTATGCTGGCGTAGGGATTCAGGATGCTTCCAAACCGTCGCTGGTCAATATCGTCCTCTAACCTGCCCTGCGGTGACCGACATCACCAACAGGTAACTGATTTAATGGACAGTGACAAAGAATATGAATCCACAGTGATACAAAGCGCGGTGCTCGCCCGTATACGCGAACGCGCGCCTTCAGTACATTGCATCATCAACGAAGCGGCACTGCCGATCACTGCCAACGTACTGCTGGCGGTAGGCGCGACACCATCTTTTTCATTCGACAGCCACGATCTGTATTCATTTGTTGAGTCTTCCGATGCCTTGAGCATCAACCTTGGCATGCTGATGGGAATCAAGCGTCGAGCAATTCGAAATGCTGCTGTCTACATCACTCATTTCCGAAAGCCTTGGGTTCTTGACCCAACACTAATCAATCGCTCAGCTTCCAGGACGCGATTTTGCCGGGAGATTCTTGAGTTCAATCCCAGCGCAATTCGCGGCAACACACATGAAATCAAAACATTGTGCAAAATAACCCGAAAATCGGTGACTGAACTGTCAACAGATCATAGCACGGTGGTTATCGAAACCGGTGTGGCTGATCGTATATGTGGCAGCGATCGGCGTAGCGAACTTGTTGCCGGGCACCGACGCATGACCAGCGTTACTGGCATCGGCTGTGCGCTTTCCGCACTGACTGCTGCCGCGCTGAGCGTCAGTGAAGACACATTTGATTGTGCTTGCGAAATCGTCCAGTGTTACGGCGATGTTGGTGTACAGGCTGCCAAACAATCTCGCGGTCCTGGAACCTTTGTTGGTTACTTTCTTGACGGGTTGTACAATGCGTCGAAGTCCTGACACCGCGATCAGTTCGGGTCAGCAAAGCCGGCAATCCGGCCAGCTTCGTTTTGATCCAACACTATACCTGGTAATCAACCCGCAGCAGTGCATCCACTGCAGTCCAGTTGAGATTGCTCGACAGGCAGTTTTAGGCGGCGTTACCGCGATTCAAATCCGCAACAAGACGTTTGATTTTGAGCACTTCTTGCGTTTGGCATCACCTCTTAGTGATGAACTGTCCGGTTATAAAGTGCCGATATTTGTAAATGACCGGGTAGATTTTGCCGCAGCTTGCGCAATTGACGGTGTTCACCTCGGACAAGATGACCTGCCGGTTAGCCGGGCACGACAAATTCTGGGGGATCATGCTCTGATCGGCCTGACAGTCCGTTCAGTTTACGAAGCTCGGCGTGCGGCTTTGACCCGCATCAATTATGTAAGCATCGGCGGCGTCTATCCAACGCACAGCAAAACTGACGCAGGCAATTCAATCGGTCTTAATTTGCTGCGAGAAATCTGCCAAATCATACGCAAACGCGATGCGCAAATGCCGATTGTTGCGATAAGCGGAATCAATCAATCCAATATTGAATCAGTGATTCGCACTGGCGTAGACGGAGTGGCCGTAGTTTCTGCCATCTGCGAATCTCAGGACCCTTTGAATGCCGCGCGCAGTTTAAGAAAACTGATCGATCAGGCAAAACAAAAAACGAAATGGAAAAAATCGTGACTTATCCAATCGCCATGACAATCGCCGGTTCTGACAGCGCTGGAGGCGCGGGCATACAGGCGGACTTAAAGACTTTTTCTGCACTCGGAGTGTATGGAGCCAGCGTAATTACAGCACTGACTGCGCAAAACACCTGCGGGGTTTCTGCTGTATACGACGTCACACCGGAATTCATCGCTCAGCAAATGCATGCGGTTTGCACTGACCTTGACGTCTCAGCAGTCAAAATCGGTATGTTGCACCGCTCACAGATCATCGAAACGGTATCCGAAACGCTACGCAATTCATCGATCGGACATATCGTGCTCGACCCTGTGATGGTCGCTAAAAGCGGTGATGCCCTGTTGCAAGACGATGCAATTGATGCACTCAAAGCATACCTGATTCCAATGTCTTCGATCATCACACCCAATATTCCAGAAGCGGCGCGGCTGCTGCGAAGAAAGACGGACTATATCGAATCGAATATTGAACAAGCAGTTGAACGGCTTTTGTCACTTGGCTGCGCTTCAGTTCTGCTTAAAGGAGGCCATCGCACGACACAGCCCGACAGCACCGACATCTTTTACGACGGAAATAATTTAACAGCCCTGTCGAGCCCAAGAATTGACACAGTAAATACACACGGCACAGGGTGCACCCTGTCGGCAGCAATTTGTGCTTACCTTGCGCGTAAAGAAGGTGTAGAAAATTCAGTCCTGGCGGCCAAAAGCTATATTGACGCAGCCATTTTAAATGCAGACCAGCTCCAGATAGGCAAAGGACATGGACCGGTCCACCACTTTCACCAATTTTGGAAGTAACAGCCATGAAAACCGAAAGACGAAATTTTCTCAAATCAACTAGCGCGGCATTGGCAGCATCAGCGCTGTCGGCCCCTGCGATCGCGACGGCATCTGATATCACAGAACTGCGCATGACGATGTCGTGGATCAAAAACACCCCTGGCACCGGTACTACTGCTGCCCGACTCGCCCAAAGGATTGAATTGCTAAGCGGCGGTAGAATCAAGATCAAAATTTTCGGTGCTGGCGAAATCGTCGGCGCACTTGATGTTCTTGATGCCGTAGGCAAAGGCACTGCTGAACTTGGCCATACCGCATCATTTTTCTGGCAAGGCAAAATGCGAGCCAGTGCTTTTTTCACTGCTGTTCCGTTCGGTCTGACTCCGCAGGAACATATGCTGTGGATTTATCACAACGGCGGACAGGAGCTTTGGGATGAGTTGTACGCACCGTTTGGCGTCAAACCCTTTTTGGCATCCAACACAAGTCTTGGCATGGGAGGCTGGTTTAAAAAACCTATCGATTCGCTTGCAGACATATCCGGCCTGAAAATCCGCATGCCGGGTCTTGGCGGTGAGGTATTTCGCAAACTGGGTGCCAATGCAATAACCATACCACCGCCCGAAATAGCGACATCGTTGCACTCCGGGCTAGTTGATGCAGCCGAATGGCTAGGGCCATGGTCAGATCTGGCGATGGGATTTTACAAAAGCGCTCCATATTATTATGGACCTGGCTTTCATGAGCCCAATGGAGCAGGTGAATTTTTGATCAACGCTGACGTGTGGAACAGTTTCTCTGACGAGCTCAAACAGATTGTCTACACCGCCTGTATGGCGGAACATTCCTATTCGCTGACGAAGATCGACTGGGCGAACCCAATAGCACTGAAGCAATTGACCGCGGAACACGGAACGATCATACGCCAGTATCCTGAAGATGTGCTAAAAGCCGCTAAAGTTGCCGCTGAGCAGGTGCTCGATGACTTGATGGCTCACGATGACATCACCGCAAGAATCACCGAATCATATCGCCACACCCGCGATACGCAGATCGAGTGGTCGAAAGTATCAAGTTTGCCGTTTTTGAAGGCTCGAGCCAGTTGATTGAAGATGGCTTCGATTTCCATTCAACTGAGTCTTGAGTATGGCAATCGATGTGTGTTCGACAACTTCGCGTTCAAAGTTGATTCAAAAAAAATTGTTTGTCTTTTAGGGCGCAGCGGTGTCGGCAAATCAACGCTTCTGCGGTTTATTGCAGGCTTGTTGCCTCCTGATTCGGTTCGCGGGTCGGTCTGTGCGAGCGATGGACACTCTCTTGCCGGTCGCATCGCCTGGATGGCACAGCAGGATCTTTTATTTCCGTGGCTCAACATCATCGACAACGTTACAATCGGCGCTCGGCTGCGCGGCGAACGCGGCGGCGAAGCGCAAAAAAAAGCGAAAATCATGCTGCAAGATGTTCAGTTGCATGGTATTGAGCATCACTACCCCCACCAGCTGTCAGGCGGCATGCGACAAAGGGTGGCACTTGCCCGTACATTGATCGAAGCGCGCCCTTTTAACTTACTTGACGAACCGTTTAGCGGACTTGATGCAATTACGCGGGCTCAATTGCAGGACTTGGCTTGCAAACTGTTGCGAAATACCACAACCTTGCTGGTCACTCATGATCCGCTTGAAGCTCTTCGAATGGCTGATGTGATTTACGTGCTGTATGGAAATCCTGTCACAGTCGCAACCCCATTCAAACCGCAAGGCGAGGCACCGCGTCAACTCAGCGATGCACAAACGAGCCGTGCCTACGCACAATTGTGCGAGCACTTAACCGGTGAGGCGCCGCAACAACATGTTTCGTAAACTCATCATTATCGCTGTTGTTTTAACTGCGCTTTGGCAGGCAATTGTCTGGGTCTCAGCGGTTCCGCCGTTTATTCTTCCTTCCCCTTTGCAGGTCGCTGCGGTCTTGGTCTCACAGCCGGCACTATTGATGTTTCATGGCAGTGTAACCATGATGGAGATTTTGATCGCACTGGTGCTGGGGACTTTTATCGGCTTCGTCAGCGCGTGGGCGATCATGCAGTTTCAACCGGTTCGCACTTGGTTTTTACCGGTTCTGATCGCCAGTCAGGCTTTGCCGGTCTTTGCGGTCGCACCGGTACTGATGCTTTGGCTTGGGTTCGGAATGGGTTCTAAAATCGCAATGGCTACGCTGATAATTTATTTTCCTGTAACTGCCGCCTTGTATGATGGATTAAGAAGCACCGACGCCGGATGGATGGATTTAGCAAGAATTATGGGGGCAACCAGACATTCGGTTGTTCGCTATATACGTCTTCCTGCTGCCTTGCCCTCTTTAGGGTCTGGGCTTCGGATCGCTGCTGCTGTTGCGCCAATCGGTGCAGTGGTTGGCGAATGGGTCGGGTCGAGCTCAGGACTGGGGTATTTGATGCTTCATGCCAGTGCACGTGCGCAGGTTGATGTGATGTTTGCTGCATTGGTTGTGCTGGCGGTTTTTGCTATTACACTTTACTTTGGGATAGACACGATGATGAAAAGAATTGTTTTTTGGCAGTCAGAAAATTCACTGGAGGTGACAAAATGAAAAGGCTGATTCAGACAATTGCTGCACTGGCAATGATGGCATGCGTTCAAACTTCTATCGCAGCTGAAAAATTTACAGTGCTTTTGGACTGGTATGTAAATCCCGACCATGGACCGTTGTTCGTAGCAGATGCTCAAGGCTATTTTGCAGACGCAGGTCTTGATGTTGAACTGATAGCGCCGGCCAATCCGAATGACCCGCCAAAACTTGTTGCGGCCGGACAAGGTGATGTCGCAATATCCTATCAACCTCAGCTGTATCTGCAGGTGGATCAAGGATTGCCGCTGGTTCGCATCGCAACGCTGGTCGCTACACCTTTGAACAGTATTGTTGTACTGGCTGACTCGGGAATCGATCAGATCAGTGACTTAAAAGGTCTCAAAGTTGGCTATTCGGTTGCCGGATTTGAAGATGTGCTTTTGGCTGCCATATTGGAAAAAAACGGGTTGACACTTGATGACGTGGAACTGGTCAACGTGAATTTTTCACTGTCGCCATCGTTGATGTCCAAGCAGGTTGACGCGGTTATTGGCGCATACCGAAATTTCGAGCTGAACCAAATGGACATTCACGGTTTTCCTGGCAAAGCTTTTTATCTTGAAGAACAAGGCGTGCCAGCTTACGATGAGTTGATCGTGGTCGCACACACACAAAACGTTTCCGAGCCCAAAATGCGCAGATTCATTGACGCCATTGAACGAGGCGTTCAGTATTTGGTCAACCACCCGAACGATGCGTGGGAAAATTTCATCAGTTACGACAAAACTCTTGACGATGAATTGAATCGCCGCGCTTGGCGCGATACCCTGCCCCGTTTTGCTTTGCGGCCCGGAGCACTGGATAACGCGCGCTACATTCGTTTCGAAAAGTTTTTGCGAGATCGCGGGTTGCTAATGCACGAGCGAAGTGTTGATCAGTACGCGGTTGAACTTCCGTGAAGATTGCTCAATGCTACTATTGCAGCGAAATCGTATCGTCAATGGTGTGATCAACATCAACGCCATCTACAGTTAGACGAACTGTCGCGGTCAAAGTCTCATTGCCGGACAATTCACCGGATTCAATGGCTTTGCGGACAGCCATTTCAATTTGGCGCTGCGACTGAATACCGACTTTTTTCAGAAATTTTCGAATTTGCAGGTTAAAAGTGTCTTCATTCATGATGTTTGCTCCTGATAGATATCTTATTCGATACAATTTTAGAGTAATTTCCACTTTAGGTGCCTGTCACACTTGCAGTGGAATTTGAAGTAGTTTGTATTGCTGAGTCAAAATAGTATTCTCACAATTATGGAAACCAATATGGAAGACCAGGCAGATTGCTTTGATCCCAGATCAGGTCTGGTGCCAATCAAACAAGCCGAGCTCAGCGTTTTAGAAAACATTAAGGCACTGAGTTCAACCGAGATTATCGATCTCGCTGACGCTTCAGGGCGGGTACTTGCCAACGCAGCGACCTCCACAATTGACATTCCTCCACATTCGAATTCTGCAATGGACGGTTTTGCGCTGGCGTTTGAAAACCTTCCGTCTTGTGACAGCAAAGATTTTCAAATTGTCGGTGAAGCATTGGCTGGAAAGCCTTGGAACGGCAGCTGCGGAACAAACGAAACGGTTCGAGTGACAACCGGCGCGGTTATGCCATCGGGTACCGATACGGTTGTCATCCAAGAGGAGGTCAAAGTAGTCAGGGATGTTGCGACCATAAGCGGTGGACATCAATGTGGTCAAAATGTACGTAGTGCCGGCGAAGATCTGAAAAAACACGACATTGCAGTTGATGGCGGCTCACTGATCGGTCCCGCTGAACTCGGAGTATTGGCTTCAACCGGAATCGCGCGCGTTAAGGTTGTGCGTAAGCCGGTAGCGGCGATTTTCTCAACTGGTGATGAGCTGAAAAATGCCGGCGAACCGCTGCACCAAGGAGCGATTTATGACAGCAACCGCTATGTCTTGATGGGTCTTTTGCAAGCTGCAGGTTTGTCCGTTATGAATCTGGGCATTATTCCGGACAATGAGCAATCTACTCTTGAATCTCTAGAGCAAGCCAGCAAAAAAGCAGATGTAATCATTACATCAGGCGGCGTGTCGACCGGCAGCGCAGACTACGTGATCAAGGCGCTGCAGCAACTCGGCGAGATTAACCTGTGGCGGATCGCCATCCGCCCGGGAAGACCATTTGCATTTGGCAAAATCGGACATGCGCCTTTCTTTGGTCTGCCTGGTAATCCGGTTGCTGTTATGGTAACCTACTATCGACTGGTATTGCCTGCGCTTCGCAAGTTGATGGGGATGAGCGATCTGCATCCCGTAGCAGTACTGCAGGCAAAGGCCTCAAGCGCATTTAGGAAAAAACCCAATCGAGCGGAAGTTTACCGCGCAATCCTTGCCTATGATAACGACGGCACGCCCGTTGTATCGAGTACCGGACAGCAAGGATCCGGCTTGTTACACAGCATGTCTGAAGCCAACTGTTTCGTCTTGCTTGATGAAGATGCAACATCTGTAAAGCCAGGTGATACTGTTAAGATTCAGATGTTCGAAGGTCTTAATTAGACTTTTCCAAATACTACACCTCGAAAACTGTAGCACCTTGCGTTTTACGCCCCTCCAGATCTGTGTGCGCTGCTGGCGCGTCTTTCAGTGCATATTTTTGTCGTACCGAAATATTGACCGTTGCGGAGCCGACAACCGAAAATAGTTCATCTGACATGGAGATCAAATCACTTCTTTGCGCTGTGTATGTCATCAGTGTTGGCCGGGTAAAAAACAGCGAGCCTTTAGCCTGCAGCACACCGGGATTAAATGATTCGATGACACCGGATGATTGTCCGAAACTAACCATCATTCCTTTTGGCGACAGGCAGTCCAATGACTTGTCGAAGGTGTCAATGCCTACAGAGTCGTAAACCACCGCAACTCCTTTGCCGTCGGTAATCTCTTTGACTCGGTCGACGAAATTTTCACGTGTATAAATCACCGGATGATCGCATCCGTTTTCGCGTGCGAGCTGTGCTTTTTCATCGGTACTTACCGTTCCGATGACTGTTGCGCCGAGATGTTTTGCCCATTGACAGGCGATCAGCCCGACGCCGCCGGCGGCAGCGTGAAACAAAATCGTATCACCTGCACCTATACGATATACCTGCCTTAGCAGGTATTGCGCTGTCAATCCCTTTAGCATCATCGCCGCTGCGGTTATATCGTCAACCGAATCGGGCAGTTTGACCAACCGGTCAGCGGGTATTACCCGCCGCTCACTGTATGCACCTAAAGGAGGAGAGGCATAAGCCACCCTGTCACCCACATTTAGATCTGTGACTGCTGACCCGATGCTTTCGACAACGCCAGCGGCTTCAAGTCCTGGAACGAATGGAAATTCAGGTGGCGGATAAACGCCTTTTCTAAAATACACGTCGATAAAATTCAACCCGATCGCGGTGTGACGCACCATTACTTGCGATTGAGATGGTGACCCCGGGTCATGCGAACACCACTTCATTACCTGCGGTCCGCCTGTTTCGCTGACTACGATCGCATTGCTCATACCAAAATCTCCTTAAACGAATTAACAATCAACTGTTGATACTGATTTATCAGTGTACGCTTCCCGCTTGTTTGCGAGAGTCTCGTATCCGCTCATATGCGGCGCGAATCTGTTTTGATTTTTCTGTTGCCATTTCAATCATTTCGTCGGGCAATCCTTTTGAGACAAGTTTATCGGGGTGAAATTGGCTGATTTTTCTTCGATAAGCGCGTTTGACATCGGCATCGCTGGCATCCTTGTCAATACCCAGCATCGTGTAATCATCCGTTCGCGCTACCGATGGACGGTTCATTGTGGACGACGAATAATCTTGGGATGCACCGGTTTGTGCAGAAGCGACGGATTCGAAAAGTTCTGTGAATTCAGCCTGATTAAAGCCCAGTATTTCAGCGACTATCTGCAAAGAATCGTATTCATCTTGTGCAACGTTGCCGTCCGCGAACGCCCCTTCGATCTGGACAGAGACAAACATTCGTTTAATATTTTTGTTTCGTTTACAGAATTTCCCGAAATTCTTCAATACGCCGACTAAATCGAAATCTTCCTGTTTGCCCTGATTGAAAAGCTCAACGGCTGCTCGACTTTGCTCCTGATTGAGCGACATATGTCTCATCACATGTTTGGCATACCTGATTTCTGCCGAACTGACCTGACCGTCGGCCTTTGCAACATGACCCAGTACGGAAAACGTGGCAACAAAGAATGCTGTCTGTGCGCATTCTGTGGAATTCATCTCCACGCTGCCTGAGCGATTCATGGCTTTGTCGATACGACTGCCGATGACAACGCCCAATAATGCACCTAGCGGGCCAAAACCAACAAAACCAATCGTGCCACCAACGACTTTTCCCCACCACGCCATTTTAACTACCGTCCGAGAAAAGTTGAAGACTTCGAAGCAAACCAAATGTCATTGCTGATCCTTAAGCGGTTTCGGGGTTTGACAAACACGTTTATACCTATAGATTCTGAAGCACTTTGACAGCCATATCTACTGTTAAGTATTGTGATTATAGACATTGTCACCGCCAAAGACGTTTACCGGAGCGTTTGAAAACAAACTGTAATCATGTCGCATAGACACTGTCTCGTCACACCTTTTGCCGCAATGTCGCAAACGCCTGACCCGCAATTGCAGCAAGTACGATGACGCCTCCGATCAAAGTTAGTATTCCGGGTACTTCAGAAATCACCAGCCAAACCCAAAGCGGGCCCAATACGATTTCAGTGAGCGACAGCAACGTAATTTCTGCTGCCGGCAAATACTTCGATCCGTGAGTAAAGATGACCAGTCCTACACCAACCTGAAATATACCCATGCTGGCACATAACGCAAAGTCTCTTAACGATATCCCGTAAGTAACCGAATCGTCAGTTAATATCAAGACACCGGAAACCACAGCAGCACAAAATCCGGCCCAAAACACGACAGGAACAAGATCAGTATTTCGGCCTTTTCTGAGCAATACCGCAAAAACACCGAATCCCAGACCCGAGAAAAGTGCCATCACCGAACCGAAAATCGTTCCAAGCTGATAGCCCTCCGCTACCATTACAGCTACGCCACTCAACGCCAGAAGCATAAACCAAAACAGTGTGGCCGAAACCCGTTCACCCAGCAGCCACCATCCGAGAATAGCAGCAAAAAACGGAGCAGTAGACAGTAGAAACAGCGCGTTTGCGACTGAAGTGTGGGTTAAGGCGAATATCCATGTGCAAAATGCCAGACTCAAAGCCGCTCCTGCGATAAAGCCGGTCACCCCACTGCTTCGGATGGCTTTAAGAATACGCCCTTTTCGAGCGATCAGAAGATAACTGACAAGAAATGCAAGCAGTGTCGTTGATCGATAAAAGAGTATTTGCCATTCGGTAGCAAATTCAATCAGTCGAACCGCGAGACCAGCAAAACTCCAAAACACGCCTGCAGTTAAAACCAGAAATACGCCTTTTCCCCGGTTACTGTGATAGTTATCTACATTCGGAATCGATTCCAATTTAAGCTTTACACCTCATTTGATTCAAAAACAATGAGTGGAAAGCGAATTTTAGTGCAAGTTTGACTTGCTCAATTCAGTATTAACACGGTCAGCAGTTTTGTAATATACGCCCGTGTGTGTGTTTGCATAGCAGGCAGATATCGAATCGTGAATTAGCAAGTGATATTAATGGCCGAATACACCGATGCGATGGCGTGAGGTGTTGCAAGTGCCAAGGCAAAAATCGAACCGGGAATATTGATACACTTTAGCTTTCACAAACCAGCCAATGCTGCAGAATCTATTGAAATTCAAGAAGATTGTAACTTCGGGTTAGGTCCGATGAACTCTATCCGCCTGGCCTTACATGCACGATGTTCAATGAGACTGAAACACCAGTGGTAATCAGATGAAAAAATGTGTTCAAACTTCTCTTGCCAATTGCCGCATGGCACGAAGCGTGTTGCAATTAACCTTTGTCCTTATTTGCCTGATGTCAATGTCGACAACCGGTGCTGTCGCCGAAGACTTCTCACCGCCTAAAGTTCGAGTCATTGTTGACGATGATTCGAGTGTGACAGCAAATTGGACAGAATCTGATTACCTGGCGAATCGAATGTTAATACGCGATTCAAACGAGCTGATATTCGATACCGAAACAATGGATTTGCTGTCTGGACAAATACGCGACGCACTCGATACAGTTCGCGATATGAACCCTGCGATGGAGACCATCACTGCGCGGCCGGATTTTCGACCGAATGTCTTGCTGCTGTATTTAGAACCCGATCTGGAAAATCGATTGATCCGGGCAATACAGAACAAATCTGACACTTTGGCAGTTTTGGACTTAAGTTCCCGACAGTTCGACGAGTTGAACAAGACACTTGGGCTGTTTGCAATCAAGCACTACGCCCATGTCGGGGCGTTTGTGTTTTACTTCGAAAAAACTATTAATTTACCGCTCGCGTCGACCCGTTATTCAAAAATCAAAGGTGTTCAATACGCAGAGGTAGACGAATTTTTGCCTGAGTCCACAGATATCGAGGTGTATGCAGGCAAAGGTGCCTGGCACTTTATTTTTAAAAACCCTTTCAGGGACTCGACTTACACCTCAAATTCTCTTGAGACGTGGTTTTTCAGGGTAAGAGATGGTCGGGTCGACCGATATGAATCCGATTGTGCCGAAGTGCCTGATGAAATACCATGTCCGCTGACAGCAATGCAGAATTAACCGGCAAACCCTATTTTGCTAAAATCACTCATCAGTTGATAATCAACTTGAGAAGTTAAGAAAGACCCATGAAAAAAACCTTGAACAATGGTGGCAAGACTACTTCGGACACACCTTCGATAGATTTACTCAATCGGAAGCTAGTGTCATGTCAAGGATGTTCTGTCGTATAGAATATAATCCATCCTCATTGGTGGTATATTATTTCGATGAGGATATGACAAATGAAACGGTATGTAGTTACGCTGGAGAAAACCGAACGCGACGAGTTAATTGAAATCACGCGCAAAGGCTCCCATACGTCCCAAAAAGTGGTCAACGCTCTGATTCTTCTGAATTGCGACGAAGGGCAGTTCAACGACAAGCGCAATACTGGCGAGACGATTGCCGCAGTATTGCAGATCAGTCAACGCAAGGTGGACCGAGTCAAGCGACGCTTTGTGGAGGAAGGTTTTGACATTGCGCTTGGCGGACGTCAAGGCAGACGGGAGTATTACGAAATAAAGGCTGATGGTGATTTCGAAGCTCACCTGGTTGCGTTGAGTTGCTCTGAACCACCTGCTGGATATTCCCAATGGTCGCTGCGGTTGTTGGCGGACCGGGCGGTGGAGCTCAATTACATTGACAGTGTGTCGCACGAGACGGTGCGTCAGGTACTAAAAAAAACGAAATTAAACCGTGGAGACGTCTTGAAT
Source organism: Arenicellales bacterium (assembly GCA_965214785.1). Taxonomy (GTDB): domain Bacteria; phylum Pseudomonadota; class Gammaproteobacteria; order Arenicellales; family JAJDZL01; genus JAJDZL01. Next base: position 1,809,647 of record OZ243975.1, read on the forward strand.
GGGTGATTCCTCCAAAAGGAAACGTGGATTTCATCGCTGCGATGGAACAGGTGCTGGATATTTATCGCCGCCCGTATCATGTAGATTACCCAGTAGTATGCATGGATGAGACGCCTCGGCAGTTGATTGGCGAGACTCGTGCACCGATTCCGGCAATACCGGGAAAGTTAAGGCAAGAGGATTATGAGTATCGACGCATGGGGGTATGTAATATTTTCATGGCGACCGAGCCTTTGGCGGGCAAGCGGATGACGAAAGTGACGAAGCGTCGTTCTAAGGTGGATTTTGCCGAATTTTTAGATGATATTTCTAAGGGGTATCCTGAGGCGAAAAAGATCACACTGGTGATGGATAATTTGAACACTCACCGCCCTGGGGCGTTATATGAGGCGTATGATCCGCACCGGGCCAAGGCGCTTTGGGATCGGTTTGAATTTGTCTATACACCGAAGCACGGTAGTTGGTTGAATGTAGCGGAAGCGGAAATCAGCGTAATGGTTCGGCAGTGTTTGAATCGACGGATCGATTCAATGGATTTAATGACACGGGAGGTTGCGGCATGGCAGTTGGAAAGAAACGCGCTGGACTCTGCGGTGAACTGGCAGTTCACGACAGAAGATGCGAGAATCAAATTAAAGCGTCTTTATCCGACATTGGATACTTGACATGACACTAGGTACCTCTCCGGCTCCCCGAATGCTGACCAAATACGAGAACGAATTAATGAGGCGAAGCGCCCATGAAATCTCCAAGGTCACGCGGGAAGTGCTAAGACAAAAAGACAGTGCCTGAAACAACTGGAAGCTGAACTGAAGCAGCGTTTCCCGAATAATACTTCGTGTAGTCAGCGACCAACCGTCGGAAAGTGGCAAAGTGTGACGAACAAGTCTATCGCGTATAAAATTTAGGTTAACAACTCCCTTTTGGCATCTTCACGATGACCATAACTCAATTTACATAAGACTCAATTTTTTTGACAAAGTGCCATGGAAAAGACCGTAAAAACTGATGCCGAATGGCGCGAGAATCTCAATCCGGATGAATATCAGGTGCTAAGAAAAGAAGGTACAGAACGGCCCTTTTCCAGCGCATTGAATGAACATTACGAACATGGCACTTACCATTGCCGTGGCTGCGGGCTGGCTTTATTCGAGTCGAAATCGAAATTTAACAGTCATACTGGCTGGCCAAGTTTCTACGAACCCATCAGCGGCAGTCTCGAAACCCGAACCGACTACAAGCTGATCTTGCCAAGAACCGAGTATCACTGCGCGCGCTGTGGCAGTCATCATGGACACGTGTTCAATGACGGACCCAAGCCCACTGGCAAACGTTACTGCAGCAATGGAATTGCGCTGGAATTCGTCGCCAAAAACAACCAGCACGAATAATTCATCAAGAGTCTTTATCCGCCGATACGACTGAATACTCGGCAAATTGACGATCGGCATCTGCTGGCGAAATGAATTGAACCAGTTTCGTTCTCCGGTATTTCATCGCCTTTTGCCATTTGCTATTTTGCTGGCACTCGGTACTTTGTGGGGCGGAGTGCCAAGCATTTCCAAATACGTCATTCAAAGAGGTGTTCCACCGCTGAGTTATTCATTCTGGATACTTGCAATTGCGACTTGTGTGATCTTCATCATCAACATGATTCGAGTCGGTCGATTGCCGCCAAGACATCTGGGGTTTTACATAATCTGTGGCTTAAGCGGATCAGCGATTCCTACAACATGCATGTATTTCTCAGTTACCGTAATCCCAGCGAGTTTGATGGCGATTATGATATCCATTGCACCGATGTTTACATTCATATTTGCGCTGACAACGCGGGTAGAGACCTATCACCACTTCAAAAGCATTGGTTTTGTTCTGGGCATCAGCGCCATGGTGCTGATCCTGTCGCCGCAGTCCGTATCACAAATTAATTCACCCATTGGATGGATAATTTTCGGGTTTCTTACACCGGTGATGTATGCCGTAAACACCGTCTATACTTCAAAATACCGCCCACCAGACCTCCATGTGCTTGATTTATCTGTTGGCATGCTGGTCACAGGAGCACTCACCTTAGCGTTGGTCGCGACCGCAGTCGAGTCTATTTACCCCATATGGTCGGCAGATGCCCTGATCATCGGCCTGATGGTCTATCACGGCGCGCTTACAGCAACCGCTTTTTGCCTTTTCTACACGCTTTTGAAGATAGCCGGACCGCTATTTACCAGCCAGGTTACGTACTTTGTTACTGTTGGCGGAATAATTTTCGGGTTTTTCGTTCACGATGAAATTTTGCCGCTAATTGTCTGGATAGCAACGATCATTATGCTCACCGGAACCGCATTCATTCAGAAGGCTCGCGAATTGACGCTGGAAAACTGACCGGCGCAAGTCACCGAATCGGCTGTAGCCAAGTGCTTTGTCTTTCGATCGAAGTATTACAGAATTCACGCCGGTTCGCGATCGTCACAGATCATGGTGCCAACGCCTTTATCGGTAAATATTTCCAGTAACGCGGAATGCGGCAGGCGTCCGTCAATAATCTGAACTGTGTGAACACCCGCATTCAGTGCGTGCCTGGCGCATTTGACTTTGGGAAGCATCCCCTCGGTAATTACTTTTGATCTAACGAGTTCGTCCAGATCATCTACTGTCAGTACCGAAATCAGTTTGCCGTCGGTGTCGAGTATTCCGGGAGTGTTGGTCAGTACAACTAATTTCTCAGCTTTTGTTGCCTCCGCAATCGCTCCAGCAACCGTATCCGCATTGATGTTGTAAGTCTGTGCATCGCTGTCGATTCCAATTGGTGCGACAACAGGGATTGCAGCGGAATTCGAACCAAGTCGAAGTTTTTCGATCGAAATTCTTCTAACCTCGCCGACAAATCCATAATCAACAGGCTTGCCACTGTCAGGGTCAGTCACATCAGAGGTGATTTTTTTCGCTTCAATCAATCCCCCCTCGAGTGCGCCTCCCAATCCAAATGCATCCCAGCCTGCAGCGGAAATCATGTCGACAAGCGTGCGGTTGATATCTTCAATCACCACGCGTTCGACAATATCCATTGTAGAACGGTCGGTGACTCGCAGTCCGTCGACAAATTTTGTTGTCAGTCCTGCACGCTGGATTGCACGATTGATTTGAGGACCACCGCCATGGACGACTACAGGATTGAGGCCCACACTTTTCATGAGCACGATGTCCTGGCAAAAATCTTGTTGCGTCTCGATTGAATTCATTGCGTTGCCGCCATATTTGACAACAACGGTTTTGCCTCGAAACTGATGAATATATGGCAGGCCCTGTAGCAGGACCTGTGCCGATTGCCTGGCTGCTTTACCCTTGTTCATGATGATCGAAACAAAATAAAGAAATTGTGATATTTGTCAATGTGAACTGATGTAGCGTGAAATGTTCGCCAGATCAGTTGAAGTGAAGTTTCATTATATGATTGGGCCTACAGAGCGCTGTTTGTGATTCTAACGCTCTGGATGTGCAAAAAGCATCGGCCACATTTTTGCGGCCGATGCTTTTCCTCATGCACTTCGGGTCAATGCCTTGAGGGCAGGAGTAGTATTTCAGGTTATTGAACCGACACTTCAATCACTTTTGCGGTGTGCGTCGGCTTTTTAGGCACTGAAATATTCAGCACTCCGTCTTTATAACTGGCCTGAATATTCTCACTGTCAGCAGAGCTTCCGAGCTTGAACGTTCTTGAATACTGGCCTTGATAGCGTTCCTTGCGAATTGCCCGGCTATCGGACTGCACTTCGCTTTGCTCGCTTTTTGCCTTGACTGAAATGGTCAGTACATCTTCTTTGACGGAAACTTCCAGGTTGTTTTTATCAACACCTGGCAAATCAGCCAACACTCGATATTCCGAATCAGTCTCCTCAATATCCACTGCGAATCCTCTGCCAGAGAACTCTTGTGGCCAAGCGAACAAACTTCCAGGGATTGTATTGTCCCAATCTGTAGCGAGAGGGAATTGCATATCACGAGCAAATCTATTGTTCAAAATAGGCGATCTAATAAGTGAATTAATCATATTTTTACCTCAATAATTTCAAATTACATGTAGAACTTAAAGTTTCTCTGTCTTACATGTAGGGGTGAGATAAAAAATTTCAAGACGTCGTAAGCACTTCTCCAAGTCGTGATTCGTTCACCAACCGAGCGCAATAAATCGTTTTGTCATTATGCCCGCCCCTTCAAGACAGTGTGTTGCGACACAATTCGCAGCCGTCTTGAGCCTTGATGAGCTCAGATGACTGAATTTTGAGTAAATCGCCTTGGCAAGAGTTGTGATGAACCTCACGGTTCGGTTTGAGGAAATGGAAAAAAATAGGGGCTTAGAGTATGTAGCGGGACAGTTCTTGGTCTACTACCAGATCGTTTAGTTCATTTTCGACGAATTTCTCGTCAATCAGAATCTTATCGCCACTTCTGTCAGCGGCTTCAAACGAAATTCGCTCCAGCAAACGTTCCATTACAGTGTGGAGTCGGCGGGCACCGATGTTCTCCGTCGTCTCGTTCACTTGCCAAGCCATCTGTGCGATCAGATCAACACCTGATTTTTCAAATTCCAGAATTACGTCCTCTGTTTTCATCAATTCAGAGTATTGCATGGTCAACGAATAGTCTGTATCGTTGAGAATGCGCACAAAATCATCTGCTGACAGAGCGTTTAGTTCCACCCGGATTGGCAACCGACCCTGAATTTCGGGAATCAGGTCAGACGGCTTAGACATCTGAAACGCTCCGGATGCGATAAACAAGATGTGATCGGTATTGACCATACCGTGTCGGGTCGAAACAGTTGAACCTTCGATGAGCGGCAACAGATCTCGTTGTACGCCTTCTCTGGAAACATCGGGACCGTGCCCACCGGAGTGTGAACTGCCAACAATCTTGTCAAATTCATCGAGAAAGACAATTCCATTTTGTTCAACACTGCCGAGTGCTTCAACTTTGATTTCCTCTTCGTCAACTAAGTTTTGCGCTTCTTCGTCGGTGAGCAGGCGCATAGCTTGTTTGACGGTCACTCTACGGGTGCGGCTGCCGCGGTTTGCCATCGATTCCATCATGCTTTGCAGCTGACCGGTCATCTCTTCAAATCCAGAAGGTCCCATAATTTCAACACCTACTGAACTTTTTACATCGATTTCAATGAGTTTCTCATCGAGAACGCCTTCTCTGAGTTTGGAACGCAGTTTTTCCCGTGTCCGGGTAATGTGTGTTGTATCCGAAAGATCCGTTTCGAACTCCGTTGGGCTGTCAAAGTCTTTTTGTTTTAACTCAGACGACCGAGGTGGAGGGGGAGGCGGTGGCAACAGCGCGTCGAGAACTTTCTCTTCGGCCCCTTTTTGCGCGTTCGGCCTGACCATTTCCATTTTGCTTTCCCGGATCATCTTGATCGCCATATCCAGCAAATCACGAATAATCGAATCGACTTCCCTTCCGACATATCCCACTTCAGTAAACTTCGACACCTCTACTTTTATAAACGGAGCGTTCGCAAGTTTTGCCAGACGCCGGGCAATTTCCGTTTTACCTACTCCGGTCGGGCCGATCATTAAAATGTTCTTGGGAGTTATTTCCTGACGCAATTGTTCATCAGGAACATTCATGCGCCGCCATCGATAGCGCAATGCGCTTGCTACCGCGTGTTTGGCTCGAACCTGACCGATGATATGCTTGTCAAGTTCCTGAACAATTTCTCGTGGAGTCATTTCGGACACAGTGCTAACCTTCCAGTTCTTCTATCGTAAGGCTGTGATTTGTGTATACGCAGATTTGCGCAGCAATATTCAGACTTTGTTCCACGATTTGTCTGGCCGACAGTTCGGTGGAATTCATCAATGCCATTGCCGCAGCTTTGGCGTAGTTGCTTCCCGAACCGATCGCCATAAGACCATCTTCCGGCTCAATTACATCTCCATTTCCTGAGATCAACAGGGAATCGGTTTTGTCACAAACAATTAGCAGCGCTTCAAGTCGTCTTAAATAACGGTCGGTACGCCAGTCTTTAGCCAGTTCATGCGCGGCGCGGCGCAAATTTCCCTGCCGTTCCTCAAGTTTTCCTTCAAATCGCTGGAACAGTGTAAATGCATCAGCTGTTCCGCCAGCGAATCCGGCAAGAACGCGGTTTTTAAACAGCTTGCGTACTTTTCTCGCATTCGACTTGATTACGGTATCGCCAAGAGATACCTGTCCATCTCCGCCCAGCACAACTTTGCCATCTCGACGGACTGCCAAAATTGTGGTGCTTCGAATGGGGATAGAAGTGCGACTTGTCGAATCAATAGTCAAAATTCGCCTTCTCACTTAACAAGAGTCAAATGTGGTCGGCCTTTGTTTTTTGCAATAGGTCTTTTAGTGTCAGTGCCTTTTTTTGGCGGGTCATTGAATTGCGAATCCTGGTCACCCGATTCGACCTTGTGAGTTTCAATAGTGACATCACGAAAGACGATTTTATCGTCGGTTTCAGGAACAATAACAGAAACAATCGACGCCACAGGTAGTTCAACGAGGTGGGATTCTCGCAAAAACCTTGCATCAAACATCACCCAATCGTCGGTTGCATCAAAATTCTGTACTGCGCGGTTATGTATATTGAGCAAAACCAGACCGCCTTGAAGATTTATTTTGTCAAAAGGCAGAATAACCCCTTCTTCAAAGTAATCAACCAAGATGTGCGGTGTGAAACCGGCGTCAATCGCCCAGTTTCTCATGGCATGTACGAAGTACGGAACTTGAGATAGTTGTGAGTCCACTATTGGCTATCTCAAATCAAAACATTTCGCGTTCTAAGGAACTGAGGCTACTTTGAAACGAGGGACGACTGAACAGCCTGTTTTTATACGCTCTGATCGCCCGTGTACTGACGGGCAATTCAATGCCGTAGTGATTCAAACGCCACAGCAGTGGGGCGATAAAGCAATCTGCCAAGGAAAAATCCTCACCGAGCCAGAACTGTTCTGTAGAAAGATACGGGGCAAGAATCGTTAAGTCCTGACTGATTATCTTGCGCAAAGCTGTGTCTGGCTTTGTGTTATTTTCATCATAATGCCGCAATTTTGAGAACCAATCTCGCTGACAGCGATAAATCATCAGTCTGACTTTGCCGCGGCTTACCGGGTCTGGTGGCATAAGGGGTGGATGAGGCAATCGCTCATCGAGATATTCGGCGATGATGTGTGACCCGTACAACTCCAGATCGCGGTCTACCAGCGTCGGACTTTCTCCATAGGGATTTATAGTGATAATCGGATTTTCATCCGGATTAGTATTTCCCATGTCGATATATTCGACATCGCATTCGACTTCTTTTTCGTACAGTACAACTCTGCAGGCATGCCCCTCGATACATGAACGGGAGGTAAACAGTGTCATGCCCACCCTGCGGGTCTGAAACGGATCGATCATCAACTTTTTTGAGCCACCTTAGCAGTAATCGTAAATAAGGATGGGGTTTGAAGAGCGAATTTCAAGTCTTTTAATGAATGTCTTTCCAGAATTCTTTCTTCAGGTAGTAGGCCACAACGGCAAACACAGCGGTAAACAGCAACACCCAGATACCGACATTGTAGCGGACAAGCTTTGCAGGTTCGGCAACATAAACGAGAAAATTTGTGATGTCTCGGATGTAATCATCGTACTGCTGTTTTTCCAGATCGCCTTGAACGCGGTATAAAACGTGCGGCATGGCTACATCTTCAAACAGATGATTGTTCCAGCCGGTAAATGAGGATTCGTCCACGTAAAAACTGCGTAAGAACGTGTAAATCCACTCCGGGCTTCTTGAGCGTGCAGTCAGACTCAAATCAGGCGGTGCTGTGCCAAACCAGACTTTTGCGTCTTCAGGCGTCATATTAATCGCCATTGGGTTGCCTGGCTGCTGGGAGGGCATCAGGAAATTGTTCCGCAACACGTCTTCGCTGATCCCCAAATCATTTGCCATGCGGTTATACCGCATGTACTTAATGCCGTGACATGAAAGACAATAACTTGCAAATGCGGTCGCACCGGCCTGCAGCGACTGTCGATCGTCCAGGTTGAGATACACGGAGTCCAGGTTTTCATTGCCGCCGGAAGCGGCGTAACTGCCACTGGCAGAAAATGCGAACAAGATTGCAAAAAATACTCTAATCATTTAAACGTCACCCGATCCGGAACCGGCTTCACCGGGTCAAGCCTTGAGTAAATAGGCATAAAGATAAAAAAGGCAAAATACAAAAAGTAACATATTTGCGCCCAGCGCAGGTTGGAGAACAAGAAAAGATCAATCGACTGTGGGTTCTTTGTTCCCAGATATCCGAGCAGCACAAACGCTACAACAAATACTGTCAGTGCGGACTTGAACATCCAGCCGCGGTAACGAATAGATTTGACCGGTGATCGATCAAGCCATGGCAGCAAAAACAGCATAAAAATAGCAACACCCATTGAGATCACGCCCCAAAGTTTGGCATCAATTCCGAACAGCGGGTAGGTTACCGCCCTTAAAATCGAGTAATACGGTGTCAGATACCAAAGCGGAATGATGTCTGGCGGAGTCTGCAGTGGATTGGCGGGTTCGAAGTTTGCCCGCTCCAAAAACCACCCTGACATTTCTGGCACGAGGAAGGTGATTGCAAAAAACACGAGCAGAAAAATGCTGACAACAAAAAGGTCTTTGACGGTGTAGTAAGGATGAAATGCAACGCCGTCTTTGGGTTTGCCGCTTTCGTCCTTGTTCTTTTTGATATCAATTCCATCAGGATTGTTTGAACCGACTTTATGCAATGCCACAAGATGCACAAAAACAAGACCAACCAGAACAAGCGGCACCAATATGACATGAAAGGCAAAAAATCGTGTTAACGTAGCATCAGAAACAACGAAGTCTCCGCGAATCCACTCGGCTAATCCTTCACCGATGACAGGAATTGCGCCAAACAGAGAAATGATTACCTGAGCACCCCAGTATGACATGTTGCCCCAAGGTAACAGATAACCAAAAAACGCTTCGGCCATCAACGCTACATAGATCACCATTCCGATAATCCAAATCAGTTCACGCGGTGGTCTGTGAGACCCATATAGCAAACCGCGGAACATGTGCAGATAGATCACCACAAAAAACAGCGAGGCACCAGTGGAGTGCAGATACCGCATCAGCCAGCCCCAAGAGACATCCCGCATGATGTGTTCTACAGAATCAAATGCCAGTTCTGTATCCGGCTTGTAATGCATGGTCAGGAATATTCCGGTAATTATTTGAATCACTAGGACCACCAAAGCCAGCGATCCGAAGAAATACCAGAAGTTGAAATTCTTAGCTGCGTAGTATTTGGAAAGGTGCTCTTCCCAAAATTTGGTTACCGGATAGCGTTCATCGAACCAGTTCAGTACTTTTCTCATCACGCTAACTCTTCTTCGGCAGTATCAACACCAATTTCCACCTTGCCATTTTCCAAAAAACGATGTGGAGGAACTTCCAGATTGGAAGGGGCAGGTACGTTTTTATAAACCCGGCCGGCCAAATCAAATTTCGAGCCGTGACAGGGACAGAAGAACCCACCGGGCCAGGCACTGTCGAGTTCACCTGGTTTGAGTTTTTCCAGCGGAGAACAGCCAAGGTGTGTGCAAAGCCCCACCAGGACCAGCACTTCAGGGTTGATTGATCGGGTGTGGTTTTTCGCGTAAGCCGGTTGCTGCTCGCGCTGAGAATCGGGGTCAACAAGTTCGGGGGTCACTTCATCGAGTGTGCTGAGCATCTCTTTGGTGCGTTTTAAAATCCACACAGGTTTTCCGCGCCACTCTACCTTCAGCAACTTTCCATATTCCAGCTTGGTTATGTCCACCTGTATCGGCGCGCCCGCGGCTCTCGCCTTGGCGCTTGGCGTCATACTTGAAACAAAAGGCACAACGGCTACCGCAGCACCGGCTGCGCCAACCCCTGTGGTAACTCCTGCAAGAAACCGTCTACGGTCCTTATCGACTTGTTCGTCAGCCATTATCAGTCCTCTGTCAGACCATACTAATTAATGAACCCCGATTATGTCTCGAACACAATTCGGGGGTGATTTGCGACTGGGCAAAAGAATTTTGACGGAAAAATTATAGCAGAAGAATAAAACAGGATTTTTCAGTGGAGTGATTTTTCATCCGTTCTTATAAAGCATCGTAAATTCGTGAGCAGTTGGCTTTTTTCCTGCGAGGTTGGCATTCAATTACGAACATTGAAGCGGTCGGTGCCTTCGGCGAGAACTTAGCGGCAAATCATGCATAATTTTTTTACATGATAAGCTTGTCATATACACAAAATAATGATTTTCTTTATATGAGTAGGCTATCATATATACAAAATAATGATTTTCTTTACGTGACAAGTTTGTTAGATTTAGAAAACGATAATTTTTTACATGCGATCAATACATCAAATACATCAATGAACACAACTTCCATTTCTCTCCTGCCGCCCAAGGCTGAACTGGAGTCCCGTTCGGTACTAAGAAGTCTTACTCGTGCTCACCGCTATTTGGCGGAACTCAAAGGCTTGGCAGCCACCATCCCCAACGAACAGATCCTGATCGACACGCTCAGTCTGCAGGAAGCTAAGGACAGTTCTGAAATTGAAAACGTAATCACGACTCAAGACGACCTATACAAGGCCAACTTGTTCGAGAATCACATCAAAAACCCGGCTGCAAAAGAAGTCAGCCGATACGCTGCTACGCTCAAAATTGCTTTCAATGAAGTAAAAACAGATCAGCTGGTAACTGTTAATCGCATCATCGACATTCAAGCGGCTTTAGAACAAAGCGATGCTGGCTTTCGCAAGTTGCCTGGCACGACACTTAAGAACGATCTTACTGGCGAGACTGTCTATACACCTCCATCACCGCAGCAGATTATTCACCTTATGAATAATCTGGAAAAATACATCAATGACGAATCCATGTCGAATAGCATCGACTACCTAGTGAAAATGGCTATAGTCCACCACCAGTTCGAAAGCATCCACCCTTTCTACGACGGTAATGGCCGTACTGGACGGATTATCAACATTCTGTATCTGGTGGCAAAAGGGTTGCTCGATATTCCAGTTCTCTACCTTAGCCGATATATCATCCGAAACAAATTGCAGTACTACCGATTGTTGCAATCCACACGCGAAGGCGGCAATTGGGAGCCATGGATTCTTTACATGCTAAAAGGTGTGGAACTGACTTCTCGACAGACGATCTGGATCATTCACAAAATCAAAGACCTTATGATGCAATACAAACATGGCATCCGCACAAGACTCCCGAAAGTGTACAGCCAGGATTTGATAAACAACCTGTTTCGACATCCTTACACCAAAATCGAATTTGTTCAAAATGATCTTGGTGTTTCGCGTCCAACGGCAGTCAAATATCTCGCCTTGCTGGCGGAAAATGGGTTTGTCGACAAATACAGGTATTGGCGCCATAACTACTATGTCAATCAACCGTTGTTCAGCGTTTTTGCGAACATACCTGAGATGGACGAAGAAACTTTCACTTCGTCAACAGACTCATTTCGGGCATAGATGAATTTAGTTGCAGGTCCGTATACTTATCTTTCAAAGACACCTGCATCCATACGAGTTATAGTCTGTGATTGTCAGTATTGAAAAATCCAAATATGTCTGGACAGTGATCCACTCCCGTCCTGAGGTTCAAAACCCGTTATAGAAGCGGTTGCCGGTGGTATGGAAAAGTCTGCCTATATGGGTGTGCACTACCGAAGGTGGAGGGTTTTATTTATTTCATTACACAAGGTGGCCGTTGGGTGACTACGACATTCTTACAAATTGTTGCGTTCAAAAATAAAGGGAATTGTGTAGCAAAATTCGCAGCGCCTCCTAATCGCGGCGAACCAACTTGAACTGCCGGGCGATTTTCTCCCGCGTCGGCTCCCCAGCACGAATCGACTCAGTTAAATTACGCGGCTGATCGCTCATGAGCGCAATATATTTCATCGGATCGAAAAAAGCCCGCTGCCTGCAAATTATTGGGATTGTTGGCGTTTTTAACTACGTTTAGTTTGCGTGGGAATGTCCTGATCCTATGGAACGACAGGATTATTACGTGTTATATTTATTCGTAGTTATATTATCTTAATAGAAAGATATTTGACGGTAAGTCTAACTTATATTATAAATTATGTTTATATTATTACTAATAAGTAATGTTATGAGTAAAACTTTTAATACGCAATTCAAGACAATGGGACCAAGGGTCGCTCAGGTGATTACTGAACTGAATGAGCGGGGACGTTCGACGTTTACACTGGACGACGTGGTGTCCATCACCGGCTTGTCACACAATGCGGCCAGTAATCTTGTCCATAAGTCAATTAGGCGGGGTTTGGTGACACGCCTGAAGCCTGGACTTTACAACCTGGTGCCGTTTCATCTGGGCCGGGCTCGTGAGCATGTCGACAGCCCTTATCTTATCGCGCAGGAGGTGGTGAAGCCGAACCGCTACTTCATCTCACATGGCGCGGCGCTTGAGATACATCGCATGGTGACGCAGCCTATGCTGACTATGCATGTGACCTGTACGAAACGGTTGCGCCCACAGATCATCGGCGGTTACCCATTCAAGTTCATTCATGCCAACGATGCACAGATTTTCGGGATAACGAAACACTGGGTAGATAAACAGCGCTCTGTGATTGTTAGCGATATGCAACGTACGATCATTGACTGTTTGCGGCACCCGATCCATGCCGGCGGCATCACGGAGGTGGCCAAAGGGATCTGGATGGCGCGCGAGGCATTGAACATCGAGTGCCTTGTGGACTATGCCCGCTGTCTGGGCGTGGGGGCCGTCGTGCGCCGGCTTGGCTATCTGCTTGAAATTTATGGTCTTGCAAACCCCAGTGTGCTCGAATATCTTCGCACCATGCTAACGCAGACGTATCAGCGCCTCGATCCGCTGCTGCCGGCTGAAGGTCCGCACTTGGCGCGCTGGCGCCTACAGCTGAATGTATCACCTGAGGAACTGGATGTCGTGAGGTATGGCTGATGATACCGCAACGAAATATCTCTCTGATAGCAAATTTGCTGGCAAAGGAAAGCGGGAAACGAATACCGGAACCTGTCATCGAGCGCGACTACGTGCTGGCATGGTTTCTGGCTGGCCTGGGTAAACATCCATTGCGCGACAGACTGGCTTTCAAAGGCGGCACGGCACTTCGGCGTTGCTGGTTCAAAGGCTACCGGTTTTCAGAAGATATGGATTTCACCCTGACCGAACCGACTACTTTGGAAGATATCCTGGCAGGATTTAACGAAATCCATGCTACTGTTGAAACAGACAGTGGGGTACAAATCGATTTTAAAGGGGAAAAACGTGAGCAACGCAGGAACAGTCACACTTTTTTTCTGCGCTACCAAGGGCCGCTACCTGCAATGAACGATGTGAAGGTCGACATCACGATAGATGAAACACTCTGTTATCCGTTACATGAACGCCCCATGCTCCGCCAATATGACATGTTCAACGACTTGCCGGAGGAACCAACTGTAAGTGTTTACAGCCTTGAAGAGATTGTTGTGGAGAAAATTACAGCTCTGAGCGACAGGAAGCGAAATGAACCCCGCGACCTTTACGATCTTTGGTATCTGCTAAAACACCATGATTTCTGGCTTGCAGGAATGCTTCCTGAATTGGAAACCAAATTGGCATTCAGACAGCGTACCACAGAAGACGTTATGGAGAATATAACTGGAAAACAAGAACGGCTTGGCCGACTCTGGACTCATCGCCTATCTCAACAAATGATAGATCTGCCGGACTACGGTGATGTGTTTCGGGACGTAAAGCGGGCGTTGCGTACAGCGAATATAACCCCCAACGGTATTGTTGGACCCCGACCACGGTAGCATGTTAACGAAATAGCGTGGGAATGCCCTGGAGATTCTGCGGATTTTGCTACATAATTCCCTTAAATTTCGCAGGCGCGTGCCAGGGACAATTTGGTTTTGGAAATTGTTACTGAAGCTCTGTGAGAGTATCTGACTGGCAAGCATTTCGTTAATCCGTGATGCGCTCGATTGCGACTGCTCTAATTGTTCAATCATTGTTTTGACTGCGTCAATCACATGCACCGCAGAGCAGATATCACTCCATATCCCGTAAAGTGTCAGGATTGGTGTCTTGCTTCTTATCGTCTTGATTCAAATCCTGAAACTGGCTGGAACTTATAGATCCAAAACCGTTTTGCGGTTTTTGGTAGTTGTAGGGTGGCATAACTGTTTCTTGAATTAGGTGCACAGGAATGACTGCTCCTTTATTTTCTTCACAATGTGACATGATCTGTTTCCCCTCCTGTTTAAATGCGGTGAATAATAGTGCTTTCTGCGAATCCACTTAAAGCCTTCGTGCTTGGTGACAGTCGCAATATTTGTGTCACCTGCCACAATATCTGCTTCAGGTAAAAACGCGTAATACTTCTTGGTTATGTCCACCAAATATTCTGCAAGGTTAATTGCGTCCTGTACCGGCATTGATTCATTCACTAATGGTGTTTGAATTTTCGAAAGTTCTGATTTGATCCGCTGAATTTGATCTTCATTCAAATTCTGTTGCTCAATTATCTGGTACAACTGAAAGTCGACTGATTGCTTGGATCTGACCGCCCCACATAACATTGAACGAAGCCGCTTTGCGGCAATACTACTTACCATAACGGGCGCAAGGATTTCGTTAACCCGTGATGCGTTCACTGAGCGAACGCATCACGAATTGGGGAAATGCTTGCTCTGATAAAGTCGCGTCAGCTGCTCGCTAACTCCCTGAACAGACTTGCGTTGCGGCCAACGTTTGTCAATAAGTCTTGCCGCCTTATCTGCATCCGATTGCAACTGCTCTAATTGTTCAATCATTGTTTTGACTGCGTCGATCACATGCACCTCAGAGCAGATTCCATCAGCCAACCCTGCAAAAGCAGTAGCAAGCAAAACGACTGAATCGGCCTTGTATTTGTCAACTGCGATACTGATTTCCTCCTCCAACCGCTGCTTAACCAGCTGCGGTTGCTGCAACTGTTCGCCACTTAGTGCTTCCATACAGTGAACACCTCGTAAAAATTCGCTTGGCATATAGGTTCGGGCAAGTTTTTCATAAAGACGCTGGGTGCGTTTTGCAAAGGATAGCACTACGATAGACTGACTGACTTCCATGGCTTTTTGAATTGATGATTCTGCCATGCCTGCGACCGGCCCTGGCAGGATTTCACGCAAAGCTGCAAGTCCGGTATCAAATGAAACAGCGAGCGCAACACCGTCGAATCCTTCAGCGTGTTTGGCAGCAAGGTCCAATGCGCTGTGTGCGCCGATCACAATATCAGATTCACTGTTGATAATCGCAGGTCCGAACTGGCCTGTCACACCTTCGATAACCGTATCGCTGTGTGCGACCGAGCGCGCAGCTTCAACTGCCCGGTGTGTGACAAATTCACTGGTATTGGGATTGATAACAAGAATTCTCATCTGCCTGCCTGTTGTCAAACGATGTTAACGAAATTCAATTGGTGGAGTAATTTTTGCGTGAATATGGGGAGTTCGACCAGTGTAGCGCACTGGACGACTAGTACGAAAGTGAAACTCTCCCCTCTCCAATGTACTAGTTGCACCATAACCCTGAAATTCCGGCTCCGAAACATCACCTCGGTCTCTGGGATGCTTATACGCACCAAAGGCGTCGCATTGCCAGATTTCGACTTTCGCGCCGGATACAGGCTTGCCAATGGTATCCAACACGTAACCGGTTAGATGAACGACAATTCCAGTTGCAGGTCGAGACATCCCTTCAACCTGAATCAAGTCAGCATCGGAGTTCAATGGAAATTCTTTGGGATAGAACGGACCTTCGATTTGCCTCGGAGTTAATTTGAGCAATGCCGTCGCCCCTACCAGAGTTTTCCTTGTGATCGACATATTCTCTTTAATGGTTAATCGACGGTCGTATGCAAACCGAGTTCGCAAACCTTTTGTCCTCAAAAGACTGCTACAGTCTTACGTTCCTACGTTCGGGCATTGTACTCCAGTGTTGTACAAGGTCAATCGAGTAGAAATTGAACCCTCTGTAGCTTAGCGTGACAAAATAGGGAATATTCCCTATACAGGTTCTTAGAGCAAGGTGAATAATTGCATCTATTGATTTTGCTATCATTGTATGCTATCAATGTGTTGTTCTTATTCTATAGATCAATTTGAATTTCACAGTCAAAATGAACAAGGAGTATTCCAATGAGTTCTGCCATAATTGTTCGAAACATCAATCCGAGCGATAAATCATGGATCAAGCAGGAAGCGGCACATAGAGGCCTGTCAATGGAAGAATTTGTTCGCCGTTTGATCCACGATACACGTAAGCGTTCGCAGGGACATACAAAGCCGTCAGAAGCCTTCCAACGATATTTCGGGCAGGAACACGGAGTTGAATTGCCACTTTCTGGACGCTATGGCTATAAACCTGTTGCGCTTTCCGACAAGGGTGGATCATGACAGCACCTACATCGTGGCTTCTTGACACAAGTATTCTCTCCGAAATGATGCGCCCGAACCCGCAACCTCGGATTGCCGATTTTCTTGATGAAATTGCTCCAGAAGGGATTGGTCTTGCTGTAATAACGGTCTGGGAAATCCTCAATGGCATCGGCCAATTAGATTCTGGAAAACGTCGCAACGACATTGCTGATCGCTTTCAGAGAATAGTCGATGATTTCTTTGAAGATCGGATTTTCGACTGGACTTTAGCCGATGCTGAAACCTGCGCCCGCATCATGGAGGATAAACGCCGACGAGGTGAACCGCTCGATAGCCATCTTCCGGACGCAATGCTCGCTGGAACAGCCATTCGATGTGGTTGCGTGATAGTTACGCGCAACGAAAGCGAGTTTGTAAATACCGGTGCTAAGGTAGTCAATCCTTGGACTTAGGAAGAAGATCTTCGAGTCTAATTACCGAAACGCTACACCATGACAAGTCGCAAAGGCGATACTGGTCTCAGACAAACGTCAACGTCTCCAATTTTCGGAACAATTGAATTTGAGTGATTGGGAATAGAGTGAATGATGAGTCTGCTTTTGCCGTAAAAATATGTTAAAAATTTTGACCAATTTTCGGTGTGTCTGTCTGGCTGCGGCACTTGTGAGCGCAGCACTGATCGCCACTGCCTACTACATGCAGTACGTCATGTATCTTGACCCGTGTCCACTTTGTATGGTACAGCGAATCTTGATTTTCATAATCGGAATATTATGCCTTGGTGCTTTTGTTCACAATCCCGGTGCCGTAGGCCAGCGAATTTATGGCACAGGATTTCTGATCTTTTCCCTTTTGGGTGTTGCTGCCGCAGGACGCCATGTCTGGTTACAGAACTTGCCAACTGACCGTATACCCGAGTGTTTCCCGGGACTGGAGTTTATTTTTCAATCGCATCCATTGATCGATGCAATAAAGGTCGTACTGAGCGGGACCGGAGAATGTGCTGAAACGCTTTGGACATTCCTCGGCATCAGCATTCCCGGCTGGACCCTGATCGCCTTTATTGGGTTTTGCATAACGGCGGTATTCGTAATCATGCTGTCATCAGTGAAAAGATGGCAGCCCAAAGACTCTGCCGTCTGAAATCGATACTTGCACTGACATTCAACGCGCTACTTCGCTTCATCGATTGAAGATTCTGGCCAAAGATCTTCGAGCACGGTTTGTTTGTCCCCAAAAGCGAACAATCCAAATCGCTTTTGTCTTTTAGACTTGGCAACGCGATTGACTTTGGCAAACACTCGCCAGAACCTCGCTCCTTGCCAGTTTTCCGTCCTTGGAGAATATATGCTTTCATCCATCGCGGTGAGTTCATCAGTCAACTCACCACTTCCAAGAACATTGGCTAATTCAAGCAAGTTTGCGGGTGAATCTTCCTTCCACCTGATTTTCGCCCATGCCAAAAGATGTCTGCTTGCAGCACTGATGTCGTTATCCATGCAAGCTTTTTTGATTTGTCGGCGGCGTTTGTGTAGTGCTTGTGCATCGCGGTCATCGAGTTGCTCGTCGATGCGCTGCGTTAGCGGCTGGTTGCGCCACTTTCGCCAACTAACATACCAAAATCCCATTGTAACTAACCATATCGCCAGTACAGCTGCACTGACCCACTTCCAGATCGAATCAGCACCGCTTGAAGTGCGGATAAGCGAATCGGTCAAACCGCCAAATTCGCTTTGCGCCGATACACTGTCTCCTTGAACCAATGGCAGTACTTGGGCATTGGTAACCGCCGGCAGCCGCGCTACTCTTTCTTCGTCGGCATCTACATCCCACCATACAACTTCAAACGCAGGGACCTCCACTTTACCAGCATTTTTAGGGATAACCACGAACTCTTCTACCCGTTTTGCAACCACCAGACCGTTCGACAAACCATCGGACATCTGTGGATTTGTGCTGTAAACCCGAACCGTGTCGTTGCCTACATACTCGGGAGTTGACAAGTGTGTAGACCTTAACCCGACAGCGTCGATAGTAATCGTCCTTGGTTCCGACTTACCGGCTTCAAAGTCCGGTATCGAACCTTGCCACGAGTCTGTAATCTGCAAATTCTTCGCTGGAAGCCAAGTGCTGCCCGAGTAGGATTGCGGCTTGGGGCGAACAACAACCTTAAGTGGGCGGGAACTGACACGTATTCGACTGTGATCTCTTTGTAATGTTGCATTGTTGACAGTCGAAACAATGCCATTAAAATCAATCGGAGGAATTTCAAACTCACCGCTGTTTTGCGCAAACGTGACATGACGAAATTCAGCTACGCTGTATTTTCTTCCTCCCTGTTCGGCTGTGTAACGCCGGTCACTGCCGAGTTTTTCGATCTTGCCAAACGCAATGTCAGGCTCTTTCACTTCACCTCGAACAATGTCGAGCGCATAAAACAGACGGGTTACGATGGTAACCTGAGACTGAACATATGGATTTTCGGGAATCACTTCCACTTCGACAAATACATCATCGTCTGTAGAGGGAATTTGCGGCTGGTATTCGCCCACCTGAATCTCAAGCGCATTTGTCGTCAGCCCTCCAACTGCAATCGGCGGGATTGTCAACGTGCCCAAACGGCGCGGACGAATCTCCACAACCCAACTTTGTGAAACATGCGTCTGTCCGTTATCCACCCGTACATTGGTTTGATTGGATTGGCCGATAATCTCAAAATCCTGCTCGACAGCGCCAAGCTGCGGCTGGTACCCCATCAGCGACTGACCTTCTGCGGTGATGACGAGTTTTGCAGTCTCATCGACGTAAATGGAAGATCGGTCGATTTCAGCACTCACCTGATCACCAGCTGCCGGCTGATATGCAACTAAAAACAATACAGAAAACAAAACGGCTGTAATTCGCTTTTGTAAGGTGAAGTTCATCATTGTCGCTTTACCACGGCTGGTCTACGTCCGGCAATATTTCCCGGGATTGCGCTTCATAATAAAACTTTCGGCGAAGCAATCCACCTGGGTCTTCATTTACCTGTCGAAGTAATTGCTCGATGACCTGCTGGTGCTCTTCGTCGAGTAAGGCCTGCATATTTACATTTTCTTCGCTAGCCGGTTCACTGTCTTGAAGTTTCTCCTTCTGTGCCATTTCACTGGTGCCCTGAGACTGTTGGCCGCGCTGCTGCTCCGCTTCGCTTTGTTGCTGCTCGTCTGACTGTTCGTCACTGTCAGACCCTTGCGGCATCCGTTCTAGTTCATCGGCTTCAGATTGGTCGCTTTGCGCATCTTGCGATTCACCTTCCTGTGATTGTTGCTGTTCGCCTTGGGTCTGGTTTTGTTCCAGCAGCTTTTTTACGAGGTCCAGGTTGAATTGTGCATCGTCAAACTGAGGGTCGATTTCAAGCGCTTGTTCATACTGATCGATGGCGCCTTGCAAGTCACCGCTTTTTGCCAGCGCATTTGCCTGATTGTAGCGGGCAATTTTGCCAGTTGATTTCTCAAATTCCTGCGCGGCCGCTTCGAAGTCATCGTTACGATAATATGCGATGCCGCTCCACTGAGAATGAGCCGCTAAACTCGGATCGTCATAGGTTTGCGAAGCCACAGCAGCGGCCGCGCGCTGATCAGATCGCTGCCAAAGGTGACTCCATTCAAATGCCATGGACTTGTCAAAAGGAATTGCAAAAACAATCAATGCGATCCCTAACACCCACCCTCTTTTGAAAATGAATGCGAATATAAAAATCAAAGGAAGTAAAAACCAGGCGCCGCGGTCTTTCCACTGCGTAGTGGCTACCTGATCGCCGTCGAAATCACTGTGCGCGATTTGCGAACTTTGGCTCCAGGGCAATTGCAAATCCGAAGCTTCGTTAGAGATCACAGTCAGTTTTCCGCCACCGATAGCGGCAAGGTTATCGAGCGCATCTCGGTCCAGCAGCGCCACAACAAACTCGCCAGATGAATCCTTTAGGTATTCACCGCTTTGAAATCGAACAGGTGCCCCGATTGAAGTGCCAATACCCACAACAGAAAGTCGATAACCGTCGTTTACCAATTCGCGAGCGGCGTCAAACGCATTTGCATCGATACCGTCGGTTAACAAAATAACATTGCCAGAATCGAATCCTGAGCGTTTTAGCAGCTCTGTAGCCCGATACAAGCCTAAAGAGGCGTTGCTGCCCTGCAAAGGAACCATATCGGTTTGAAGTGACTGGATCAAGTGAGTAACGGTACGGATATCGTCTGAAACTGGAGTCACATTGAAAGCATCGCCCGCGAAAGCAATCAGACCGACTGACTGTCCGTCTAAGTTTTCTATCAACTCCAGCGCCTTGTATCTTGCTCGTTCCAGTCTTGATGGAGCAAGATCAGTTGAATTCATTGATCTGGACAGATCAAAAACGATCACGGTAGCATCAACACTTCGAAAAAGCTGTGTTTTTTCCTTATCCCAGGCGGGTCCAGCTAATGCCACCACCGCCAGCGTCCAGCCAACAACAATCATTACCCACGTGGGTATGGATTTTGATTTGTTAACGCTCACTACCAGATCTGAAATAAGGTGAGGGTCACACACCTGTTTCCAGCTGTCAGTAGGCCTGCCTGTCAACCCATAGGCTACAGCAAACCCAACCGGCAACAGCAACAGCCACCAGGGTCTAATGAATACCAGATTTGAAAATATCTCCACTTGTGTCCCTGCCTGTGACTGATTGCCAACCGAATGCGGGCATCACAACATGCAAAACCAGCAATAAAAATAACAGCATCGATGTAGCAAGCGACCAAGGATACAGCTCTTGCATTTTGGTGAAACTTCGTTCATCAGCTTCAATCGGCTCGAAAGCATCAATTTGACGGTAAATTTCTTCCAGAGATTTCGAATTGGCTGCATGAAAATAACGGCCGCCTGTTGTTTCCGCAATGTGAGGCAACACATTGACGCTGCGGTCAGAACTTCCAAGTGTGTGATCCGGTCCGATTCCAATCACAAATATCCTTACTCCAAATTCAACTGCAATCTGAAGTGACTGCGATGGCGTCAGCGTGCCAGCGGAATTTTCGCCATCAGTCATCAAAATCAGGATTCGATTGTCTGCTGAACGCTCTCGCAACACTTTTGAAGCCAGTGCGATGGTATCGCCGATTGCTGTTCGTTTGCCAGCGAAACCAATACGCGACCCATTTAAAAACTCCACAACAGTCTTAACATCAAAAGTCAGCGGAGCATACAGATAGGGCTGGCTGCCAAACACAATCAGTCCGACTCTGTCCCCCACTCGACGTTCAATAAAATCGCCCGCGATTTGTCGAACCGCATCGAACCTCGTCACCCGATTATTGGCAAAATCAGCAGTCTCCATGCTGCCTGAGAGATCCATTGCGATGAGAAGATCTCGGCCGGTCACTGGAATTTTCACCGTCTGCTCAATCCAAACCGGCCGCGCACACGCTACAACAAGAAACAACCAGGCTGCTGCTGCAAGTGCCAATGCTGTTTTGGAGATCATCGATCCGGTCAGCGCTTCATCGGTTACTGCCTTATAAAACGGAATTCTCAAAGACGCTGTTCGCGCCTCGGATTTTGGCACCAATTTCCAAACCACAAACGGAAGGGGCATGAACGCTAACAGCCATGGCCAAACCAGCTCAAACATCACTTAGACCCCTTCAGCACAGTCAAAACCCATTGCCGGCACACCTGATGCACAGCTGCGATGTCAATATCCGAATTGCGGGTGTACGGCGCGTCAGCCAAAAATCGACCTGCCCCCTGAGTGAATTGGTCGGTATTTCCGCTTCGGTCGAGGAACTCAAGCCAGTCGTCACCGGTGAGACCTGCGGTTTGTGATCGTGGAAATCGTGTTATCGCGATTTTGCGCATCACTACCGAAAGAGCGCGAAGCGCAGCGTGTGGCTGCAGTGTCAAGACTTCGTCAAGGTGCACGGCAATCGACTTGTGTTCACCTCGTCTCATTACAACTTTGACTATCCAGACAGCCAGACCAATTGCAGCGACAGCAGCGATTAACAAAAGCCACCAGCCGATCGCTGGCGGCCAAAATTGCGGTGCTGGAGGCATCAGCACATCGCGCAAATTTTCCAGTAACTGCTGATTTGGCATTTGAAACTAAGTCTTATTCACCGGTTCGACAATTCATACGCGCCAACACTCTTGCGACTTTAAAGCGCGAGCGTCTCAACCGCGTCGATTTTTCACCATCGAGTAATGCTTTCGTCGAGCCCCTCGGTGAAACGATTTATACAAAACACGGATCACGTCATCCCCTGGATACAGTTCAATAACTGATGCACCTAGGCGTTTCACATCCTTTTCGATTTGCGCTCGCCTGTCATCAAGAATATTCTGCATAGCATTGACCTGTGTGCGTGACAACAAGCGAATCGTGGAAAAATTGCTGTCATCGGTAACGCGATAGTTGCCAGGGGGCAATGCGTTAATCTCGGTACGGTCCATTACCCAGCAGGCGATCATGAATCGACGGCGACCCAGATATTCCATCGCTTTGATCGAATCCAAAGGCAATTGTGCAAAGTCACTGATTACCACGGTTAAATCACCGGGTCGAATTCGTTTGGTTATGGTTGAAAGTCTCCCTTCGGCGCTGTGATTGAGCTCGTCGAATGCGCAGCGGCTCATGCTTGACAGCATTCTTAACTGGCGCACAATGACGCCAATTGAAGCTGCAGGGCGAATCATCACCAGACCATGATCTGTCAATCCCACCATGGAGACCAAATCGCCGCTATAGTAAGCCGCCCATGCAACTAAAGCGGCTGTTTCAGCGGCTATAACCGATTTGAAAGCAACTCGTGTGCCGAATCGCATGGATTGTGTCATATCGACAATCAGATGAACGGCGCGTTTTCGATCTTCCTGAAAGACCTTGGTATGCGCTGTACCCGTTCGGGCAGTAACACGCCAGTCGATGGATCGCACATCGTCGCCTTCAGCGTATTTTCGCGATTCAGCATATTCCATTCCTTGGCCAAGGATTGCTGACAAGTCTCCGCCTGCAAGCAATTCAGAACGATGAACTGGAAGCCTCAGGCCGTGGGCCCTGGCGCGTAGCGAAATGAGCTGTTCAGCCGAAACAGTGCTGCCTTGCAACATGGACAGCAATCACCTTAAGGAACTGCAACCACCGAGATCAACTGGCGGATAATGTCATCAACGTCAACGTTTTGCGCTTCGGCTTCGTAGGTCAGAAGCAAACGATGACGCAGCACATCAAGTGCAACGTCCTGAACATCGGCCGGTGAAACATAGTCCCGCTCAGCCAGCCAGGCTTTCGCCCGTGAACACATATCCAGCGCAATTGTTCCGCGAGGGCTGGCGCCGACTTCAATCAACTCAGCGATTTGTTTGCTGTAATTTGAACTGTTCCGGGTTGCATCGACCAACTCGATAATGTATCGCTCCACGCTCGGCTCCATATGCAAAGCCAACAGTTCGTTTCGGGCAGTTGCAATTTGCTGGTATGTGACCTTAGAAATTTGACCGGAGTGCGACGGTTCGGTTCGACTTGCCTCTGTACGAGCAATTTTGAGAATTTCATGTTCATCGGACTTATCTGGATACCACACTCGCACCTGCATCAAGAACCGGTCTCGCTGCGCTTCGGGCAACATGTAAGTGCCTTCGTGCTCGATTGGATTCTGTGTAGCCATCACCATAAACAAGTCCGGCAGCGGGTAAGTTTTACTGCCCACTGTGATTTGCCTTTCTTCCATTGCCTCTAGCAATGCAGACTGTACTTTTGCAGGTGCTCGATTAATTTCATCTGCCAATATGATTTCGTGAAACAGCGGGCCTTTTTTGAATTCAAAACTGGCTGTTTGCGGACGGTACACATCGGTACCCGTCAGATCTGCGGGCAAAAGGTCCGGTGTGAACTGAACCCGGTGAAATTCCCCTTCGATAAAATTCGCAAGTTCCTTTACCGAGCGGGTTTTCGCAAGGCCCGGGAAGCCTTCAAGCAGCAGGTGTCCCGAACAAAGAAGCGAAATTACCAAACGTTCGATCAGCACTTGCTGACCGACAATTCGATCAGCCAGCCGGTTCGGAATATCGCGGATCGCAGATGTTGAAACGCCGATTGGCTTGTTGCCGAATATTTCCTCAATACCAGTTCGCATAATCAGACAACTTCGGGTGTATTCAAGTCAAGTGCTGCGCAAAAAATTCCAAGGTTCTGCTTCGAGCGAGCATCGCATCTTCTGCGTCATGTCGGCTGGTCGTTGGATTTGCAAATCCGTGGTCTGCTTCATACCAATGATTGGTATAGGTTTTGCCGGCTGCATCCATTGACTTTTCAAATCCACTGACCATCTCCATATCGATGAACTGATCTTGAGTCGCAAAGTGGCCCAATACCGGACCTTGCAGTTTAGACACTTCCTCGGCACTTTTAGCACACCGTCCGTAATAGATTACAGTTGCGTCAACAGCACTCACCAAAGAAGCGTTCAAAGACCAGCCACCGCCAAAACACCAACCAACTGTGCCTACTTTTCCATTTCCTTTTGGGTGGTTGCGAAGCCAGTCGATCCATGTAGTCAGCGTCTCTGACGCCACATCGGGCTGAACCGCGCTCATCATGCTGCGCGCCTTGTCGGGGGTATCTGCGACATCTCCCTCATACAGGTCAACTGCAAGTGACAAATACCCTGCTTGCGCAAATACCGGCACCATGCTTCGAATCTGATCATTTAGCCCCCACCATTCATGAATCAGCAGCACAGCACCAGCTGGTGTGGATTGCGGTTCCATGAAATAACCCGAGACTGAACCGGAATTTGACATCCACAAGTCCAAAGTAATGTTGTTCTCACTTGCCGCCGCGGCAGGAATTTTGCCAACAGCTGCGGTCGCAATCGGTGCTAACCCGATTGCCTTTAGAGCTTTACGCCGATTGACCACAATCACCCTCCTGAATTGAAGTGTTAGATTTCGAATTAAATATTGCCATAATTTTATCAGTCCGTTAATTGACTTCACAGACGATATCACAATCGCTTTTGAGATTATGACAGTGACGCAAACGCGGATGTGAAGAAAAAGAGGATGACGAGAACAAAAAAATACAAATCTCGTTGGCAAACTCCATCGAAGATACACTATAAATTTGAAGCTCATAAATACTCCTTCACAACAAGGTTTGAGACAATAATGCGACACAACAGTAGACAAGCCGATGAGTTACGCGCCCTGACAATTACCCGTAACTTCACGAAAAATGCCGCCGGTTCAGTACTGATTTGCACCGGTAACACCCACGTGCTTTGCACCGCCAGCATCGAAGAAAGAGTGCCTTTTCACCTGCGTGGAAAAAACCAGGGTTGGATCACCGCAGAATACAGCATGCTGCCGGGGTCAACAGTCGTTCGCAGTGCGCGCGAAGCTGCCCGCGGCCGTCAGGGCGGGCGCACTCAGGAGATTCAGCGACTGATCGGAAGAAGTCTTCGTGCAAGCGTCGATCTTGCCAAATTGGGTGAGCGAACAATCATTGTGGATTGCGACGTCCTTCAGGCTGATGGCGGAACGCGATGCGCATCAATCAGCGGAGGATTCGTGGCGCTGGCCGACGCAATCGCAGTGCTGAAAAAACAAAAGAAAATCAACCACGATCCTGTGGCCCATCATGTCGCCGCCGTTTCGGTCGGCATCGTCAACGATCATGTTGTATTGGATGTTGACTACAACGAAGACTCAACCGCGCAAGTCGACATGAACTTCGTTATGAACGAATCCGGACAGTTTATAGAGGTGCAGGGAACAGCGGAAAACGGTGAGTTCACCCGCGACCAGCTCAACGAAATGGCAGCCATGGCAGCCCTTGGCACTGAACAGTTAATCAATGCACAAAAAACAGCATTGGCCGAATGAGTACAGAATCGACAATCGTTCTAGCGAGCGGAAACGCTGGAAAGATTGATGAAATCAACACAATGCTTCGAAACACAACCTACCGAGTCGTAGCTCAAGGTGATCTTGGCATCAGCGAAGCGATCGAGGATAAACCGACATTTATTGAAAATGCACTGATCAAAGCGCGTCATGCTTGCGCAGCATCCGGACATCCTGCCATTGCCGATGATTCCGGTCTGGCTGTCGACGCACTAGGCGGGCAACCCGGTGTACTATCTGCTCGCTATAGCGGTGAAGGTGCGAACGATGAGCAAAATATCACCAAACTTCTTGACAAACTCGAAGGTGTAGCCCAGTCAGACCGAACCTGTCAATTCGTGTGTGCGATGGTTTTTCTGTATCACAGTGACGATGCTTCACCTATCATAGCAATTGGAGAACTTAAGGGCATGATTCATGATCGGTACCAGGGGACAAATGGATTTGGATACGACCCGGTTTTCTGGATTCCGCAGATGCAATGTACGATGGCTGAACTTGAACCTGCAGCGAAAAACGCGATCAGCCATCGTGGAAAAGCACTGCGAAAGCTAATCGACCAATTACTGACTGTGAGGAACACTACGTGACGCATAAACTTGTCCTGCTTCGCCACGGACAAAGCCAGTGGAATCTTGAGAATCGTTTCACCGGCTGGGTGGATGTTGATTTATCACCCCGAGGAATCGAAGAAGCAAAGTCAGCCGGAATTGCTCTGGAGTCGAACGGTTATCGATTTGATGTTGCATTTACTTCGGTACTTCTGCGTGCAGTCCACACTTTGGAGGTTGTTCTCAACGAGCTGGCTCAGACCGATCTCGTCATTGTCAAGGACTGGCACTTGAACGAACGCCATTACGGCGCCTTGCAAGGCCTAGATAAGAGTGAAATGACGCAACTCCACGGAGCTGATCAGGTGCATAAATGGCGTCGCGGCTACGCAGTGCGGCCGCCAGCGATGTCGGATCCGGATGCTGAAAAGCAACGCAATGACAAACTGTACAGTCACCTTGAACACGTGCCAGCCACCGAATCTCTGGCCGACACATCTGTCAGGGTTGTGCGTTACTGGAACGCTTCCATCGCGCCTCAGGTTCGAAACGGTTCCAAAGTCATCGTCTGCGCTCATGGAAACAGTCTGCGGGCGCTGGTAAAACATATCGATAACATCAGCGACGACGATATTACCTCATTGAATATTCCAACCGGAATCCCGCTTGTCTACGAACTGGATGATGACCTAAAGCCTGTTGAACATTTCTACCTGGCTGATTCAGAAACGCTCGACAGCGCTGTATCGGAGGTGAAAAATCAAACCTCTGGTGATTCTCACTAATCGATAACAACCCCATCGAGCCGGCTTTTGTCTTCTCATTATGATGTTGTCGTTATAGGTGCTGGAGCAGCAGGTCTGGCTGGCGCTGATTGCCTGGCGCAGCTCGGAGGCTTTGATGTTGCGGTTGTCGAATCTGCACAAAGAATAGGCGGGCGGTGCTGGACTGATATCGAAACATTTGGTGTGCCCTATGATGTCGGTGCGCACTGGCTGCATTACGCCAATCTTGGCAACCTTCTTCGCCATGGACAGCAAAGCGGCTTTGATCTTTATCGGGACCCAAAGCAACTTGAGCTGCTTAACGGCGAAAACTCTTTGATCTACGACTACCGGTCACTGAAACGGTTGCTTGACGATTGTAAAAATCAAATGGAACCGGTAATCCAGTCAGGCAAAGACATATCGGTTTTCGATGCGCTCGACATGCAATGGGGGACGTTTGAACAAGAAACAGTTGAATTTGTCTGGGGGCCGTGGGTTATGGGCAAGTCTTTGCATCAATTCTCTGTACTCGATGGCCAATCACAGCCAGAAGACGACGACTGGTTCTGCAAACAGGGACTTGGCACGCTGCTTGCTCACCGATATTCGAAAGTGCCGGTTTCGTTAAACACCGAAGCGACTGAAATCGACTGGAGCGGCAAACTTGTCAAAATTAAAACCAGCAAGGGAGACATTTGGGCGCGAGCTGTGATCATTACCGTTTCAACTGGTGTTTTAAGCGGCGGGGGCATTCGGTTTGTTCCAAGTCTGCCAGTCGACAAAACGGATTCTTTTCACGCCATATCCATGGGTAACTATGAGCATATTGTGCTTGAGCTTTCCGATTATTCACTTATCGGCAATGACAGCGACTACTATGTGCTGAAAATTGATACGGCTTCAAACGACGCGTTTGGGGCGCTGATGAATATTTCCGGATGCGGATTGACTTTCTGTGATGTCGGCGGTCGATTTGCACTTGACTTGATTGAAGGAGGCAAACGCGAGTCGATCGCGCTGGCGATCGAACAGCTCAGCGAAATATTTGATACTAATATCAAACGACTAGTAACCAAGGCAGACGCTACTTCATGGGCAACAAACAGATTTACAAAAGGTTCGTACGCAAGTGCTGCAGCCGGTTGTTTTCGATACCGAGAAATTCTGCGTCGCCCGATAGCTGATAAGATATTTTTTGCCGGCGAAGCGTGCCATGAATCGATGTGGGCTTCTGTCGCCGGTGCAATTGCATCTGGTGTGCAGACGGCACATGAAAGTGCTCGCGTTGTTGGTAAATAATGGGTTGTGAAAAGGCGTGACACCTTAAGGTGATGAATGGCCCAAATCCGAAACCGGAAAGAAAAAATGGTTATATATTGTTGCTGTTCACAGTATTGAATCTCAACGCATGGTAACGGTAATATGCATCTGAATAAGCCACTTGATTTTCCGAACCAGTTGCCGGCTGGCTATCGGTACGCGAACGAATCAGTCAAGTTTGACCCTGATCGCCACCTGCAGCTCGAAGCGCCTGCAAGCACACTGAGTCTCAGCGATTTGGGCTATACCCCTGAGCAGATTGAAACATGCGCAACCGACTTCGCGGTATCCAGTGCGGTTCGAATACTCTCCGATGAGGGTGTTGAGGTGATGGCGGATATTGCGCGGTCATTGAAACAATATGCAGTGGGCTGCGAACGTATCGAAAACATGGTCAGAGGCGGCGTCTATCAATCGAAATTTTTGCGGGATTTTTGTCTTTGCAAGGAAGTGACAGAGTTTATGGGGGATATATTCGAAGTGCCGGTTGCACCCCACACGATGCCACTGCATCTTGGACACCTTAATTTTGCTCCACAAGACCTTAGCCGTTCAGTCGACAAATGGCACCATGACACGCTGGCACTCGACTACGTGCTGTTTGTTTCAGACCCGAATCGGCTTGAAGGCGGAGACTTTCAGTATTTCAAAGGAACAAAGCATCAAGCGAAAGCATATGCAGACACAGGTGAGAGTATTCCTGAAGAGCTGGCAGTGAGCCCGTTTTTTCCAGGTGCCGGATATGCCATTGTCCTGCATGGAAACATGGTTGTCCATCGTGCAACCCGATTAACGCAGGCAGCCGAACGAATTACGCTGGTAAACGGTTACGTGCCGCTGAATCCAGGTTTTGAAGATGTATGTCGATTTGCGGACCTGACACTGGTTGACCCGCATCATGTGCTATTTACCGAATGGGCGCGCCATAAAGCATGGCTTTCGATGGGCAAACTGCAAAGCCTGATTGAGACCATCCCCTATACGGACAACAAGGAAACCATTACTGCACAACTGAAAAATGCGATTGCAGAGGTCGAATCTGCTATTGAAGACATCAGCGATGAAAGCGATGCATCGATGATTCACTACGGTGACTGATGCAGACTCTCCCAAAAATGTTAAATTCAACATTTGAGGGATACTGTTGAAGGTGTTTAATGTTATGTTGATTGTATTTAAATTTCGGATTAATGCTCTTGAATATTCGGAATTTAGTTCTTTAATATTCGGAATTTCTTATATCTCGAAACAAGAACAAACTGACGATTCAGCACTCTGATTGGAAAAAATTCCAATTGCGAATTTAAGTCAGCAACACCGTCCCGTCAAGTTGCGCAACCTGCTTATCGAATGTAAAAAGTGGGTTATTATCAAATCGAGATGCTGCCGCTGCAATCATCTGATCGGAAAATTCAGAGCCGCCGCGACGGTATCCCTGCACTGCTCGAAATACATTTTAAGCGGCTTCAACATGAAGCTCAGCGGTAGCAATCAGCTCTTCGAACACCGTTGCAATCTGATCGCGCGAAAAACTGTAACACCTATCGAACACCCGCGCCAATTCCATAATAACCTCTCGGCAGATGAAGCCTGGGTTCTGAGAAGTTAAGTTTGCAAGTAAATCACGTGCTAATTGCGCTTGCTCACTGTCATCGTTCACCAGATAGCGCACAAGCACATTTGTATCAAGTGCTATCATCGGCCGCTCGCCCCATCTGCTATAGCTCATTTCATATCTTCAATTGTTGGCGGTGGACCATCGTATCGACAGAATCCGAAAAGCCGGGAAAGAGAACGAACCGGGATAATTCTGACTTCACCATTGTTCAGCACAACATATCGCACCTGGTCACCAGGTACAACTCCAAGTGACTCTCGAATCGCCTTGGTAATGTGGTTTGCCCTTTAGACGTAATTGTTGAACTATTCATTACTAATTCTCTTTATCCTTTTATAAGCACTGTAATCAATGATAATGTTATTATCCGTAAGTATTAATTCGCAGAAGAGAATCCCATCGACAAGGTGTGTGTACTTTTTTGGCAAAGACTCAACCTGCGCATATTGGGTGTGTGACAAACTTTTTCACTCGCTCGGTGTTGCATGGATCGGTCATACCAGAAATCGTCATATCAACCGCTATTTACGTAACATCGTAATGCAGCTATAGCGTTGGCGCCGTCCACCGACCATCGTATTCCGCTTCGTTTCAAGCGAGCGTTCCAGTCGGTGTTTGTCAATTGAAACCGGCACCGCTTTTGGTCAACACTTCAGCGACAGGGCTACCGGGATAAGCATAGTGCAACGGTGTAGCGTTCAATTTATCCTTTGCATTCAGATTGGCGCCTTGAGAAACCAGCAACTGTGCAACATCGGGTGAATTTCTTCTAGCAGCATCATGCAGTGGGGTTTTGTTTGTTCGATCCAACGCTTCAATATTGGCACCTTGTGTAATGAGCAGTTTCGCTACATCGGCCAAATTTTTCTGTGCAGCGTAGTGTAAAGCAGTGTATTGAAGGCTATCCTTTGCTTCAACGTTCGCTCCATAAGCAATGAGCAAAATCATAACGTCAGGCGCCTCTTTCAAAATGGCGTGATGCAATGGAGTTCGACTGTGAATTCCATCTTTAACGTCTATATTCATTCCTTCGGACAGCAATAACTTCACCAATTTCGGCAAGTTCAGCGCCGCTGCCCAATGCAGATCCGTCAATCCATTCTCGTCAGTTCCATTCGGCGAAGGATCGCGTCCCATTTTCGCGGCAAATTCGGAACTTGCCGCTTTCCATGCAGCAATTGTCTTCCAGGTTTTGCCTTCAATGAGTCCAATGACTGCATCATTGAATCCCTTTGCCTCAGCCTCCTCAGCCGTACCAAAAATCTTTTGCGCCATAGTGACTGCAGTTCTTCCCTTTGGACCGGGTAATACAATGTCAGCTCCTGCCTGCATTAACGCTTCGACAATCTGCGGTTGTCCAAGCACAGCAGCCATAAATAAGGGTGTCGCACCGTCCGGTGCACGAGCATTGACATTCGCGCCAGCTTCAACCAGCGCTTTGACAGCGGGCAATTGTCTCTTATTCACCGAGTACATGAGCGCGGTCCATCCTCGCTGATCGACTTCATCTAAGTTTTCACCGTTGTCGATTGCTTTGTGAAGAGTCGATAATTCACCCGTTATCGCAGAGAGAATAACAGCGTTCTGAGACAACTGATTGCGGGCTGATGATTCATCACCTCCGTCTGCCTGGCCAGTTTCTGCGGATGGTGTTAGCTGAGAATCAGTTCCATACTGCTGAACCAAATCTCGCATAAAAAATATCGCACCAGGGGTAAGAACACTTGAAGATGGCAAGCCTGTATCACGAGCAAATGCAGCAAACGCGCTTGAAGATTTCGGCCCCCAAACTCCGTCTGCAGATCCGGGTTGATATCCCAATATCAAAAGCAATGACTGAGCTTCACGAATTGCTTCAGGCGGTGGATCCACTTCGACGACTGGCTTACTGTCGACGCCGCTTGTCGGTTCCTCTGAAACTTCAGGAGGCTTATCAGGCTGCCACTGTTTTGCGAGTATTCGTGCTTCGGCCCGTTCCTCAGCCGTCATCTCTGCTTCCAGACTATCACGTGCATCCACAGCTTGCCGCATACCCAAACTTGCGGCGAGATTAAACCACTTGTGAGCCTCGACAAAATCCTGAACAACCCCCAAGCCCTGCACGTAGGCTTGACCGAGAGCAAACATAGCATCGCGGTCTTGTGCATTTGCTGCAATTATCCATTCTGAGATTGCTTCACGGTACCGGTTTGCTTCCCAAGCCTGCAGACCTTTTTCGTAATCAGCAAAAGCAGAAGAAACAGCGGTGAAAACCCATGCCGCCAAAAAAAGTGCAGCTAAATTTGATCTCAGGTTTCCGATATCGCAGTACATTACTTCAAACAGTAAGGAGTCCAGCATTTACACACCTGCCCGTCAGTAAGGGTTGCGTATCCTTCGGCATTTGATCGCCCGGTCGATCGAGCCGATTCAAGCTGCAATTGCGTTTGTTCCAACTCAATACTGGACAAACTGCTGTCGCTCAAACACCGCTGAGCTTGCCAAACTACGATCCAATGCAGGTTCGCAGCAGCACAGTAAGCGGTTGCAGCACCGCCACCTTCTCCCCGTTGCTGAGTTTCCTGAATCGCATTCAGGAGATTCTGATCTGGAACTTTGCAATTGAAGTCACTAGCTTGTGATTGAGCAACTTCCTCTCGCTGCCGTTCCCGCTCAACCTCTGCCAATTCGAGCCTTTTCTGTTCTTCTCTCACACGCTCTTGCTCAAGTTTTTGCTCCTCAGCGTATCGGCGTTCTTGTTCAAGTTTTTGCTCCTCAGCGTATCGGCGTTTTTCTTCCGCCAATCGTTCCTTTTCATCCATGTCGTTCAATACGGTTAGGTAGTCCTCCCCGCCTCCTTCGAGGCTGTTTGAGGTCATCTTATTTGCACCTTCGGGCCCAGGACACTCATCGTTCTTCATCCGTAATTTCATCGTTTCGAACATGGACATGCCTTTGGTAATGCCATACATATCCCAGCATCTCGCAGCGTAGGCTTCCACCAACGCAGCTTCTCGATCAACACCAAAGTATCTGGGGTCGGATTCATCCCATCCACCCCATCCGGTAGAATCCATGACTGCCTGTTCGAGTTCCGATGGCACTTGTGTCACTTGATTGGTGTCTTCCTTTATCTCGCTATCCGTTTTGTCTGGACGACCTGCAGTCTGGTGGTACTTGCCACCCGCAGACGATATTCTGCTAGTTTGATCGACAAGAGCACTATCCACTTTCTTTATCGGTTCGGACAGTCGCAGCGATGACTGCTCGCTCCACCCATTATCGTGCTTAACCGTGTTTACGGCCAATGCTCGGGTGGCGACTATACGGGCCCCTTGCTTCAAGTCACCAACAAAACTTTTGAGTTTCTGTTTAGCGTTGCTAGCGCGCTTGGCGAGATTGTTAATTGCGCTCAACGTAAACGAAGAGTCGACCAATAACTGACCTTGAGCGTTATTAACGGTGTCATTCGCCAACCTCAAAGCATCATTGTCTTCACCGGCAATGGTTTTTTTCATTATCTCCCCGAACGCATCAGTAGTTCGGTCCAAGAATGTCTTCTTTCCTACACCGGCTTGACCCACACTAAAAAGGCTATTCAATATTCCAGCATGAACTCCCGACGAACCGATGGCAAAAATCAACACAGCCATACAGACAATCGCTGTAACTCTTCTGCCGTATTGCGTCAACGTTAGCATTGAATAACCCATAATCTCCCCCAATTTCGGCGAATCAATCGGTAAGCGACAAAAATAAAAACCGCTGTAATCTACACACCGAAGCATCAATCTCGCAAATAACGATAACGTAGGTATCACCGTCGGCGGGTGACGACGCAAACACAAGCCGGTTCTGAGGGGAAGCGACAACCAGGTCTAGCACCAACTCGTCAACATACTGCTTCGGTAGTTCTGCCAGTGCTTCAGCTGTAACGGGGTCAGTGTCTGGTGCTGCCAGGATCATTTGTTGCGCGTTGGCCGAATTCAGCGCAAGTTCAATTTCAGTCACCACAGGCTCCAGCCACTGATAAGACGATTCAGTCCATTGCGCGCGCTGGTTGGCATTCCATATCAGGCGCGGAAGAACAAGGCGCATGCCAGCAGCCATTTCGGCGAAAGTCGCATGATTCCGTCCACCTTCAAACGCTTCGGGAGGATGCATCTTCGTGAACGCATCCAGCCGGTCGGCGGTCGTCTGCAAAAGAGAATTCAATGCGCTTTCCTCCGATATCCATGGTGGCAGCAGCGATGCCTCACTCGCACTGTTTTCTAGCCATGTTCCAGGCACCGTTCGGGAGAATTTGATGTGATAACCCTCGTCTACGCGCTCCCAGAATGCCAACACTGCAATATCGAGCAGCGGATCATAATACAGCGACACAGGCGCTTCAGATCTCAATCGCCCAAGTTTGACGATCATGTTCGGAAAGGACAAACTCCACAAAAAGGAAGCCGCTTCCGGCCCTGCTATCGCTGAGCCCGGCATACGGTTTGCAACATCGACGAATCTTTGTTCGCCAAGCAATGCCGAGTCCCGCAGCGAAAGCGCATGCGCGGCAAATATCCGTTCAACAGATTCTGGCGCTGCTTGCGTTGAATAAAGTGCGAATGTGGCGAAGCAAACCAATGCTGCGCCATTGACCAATCGGGCGCTCATCTTACGTCGGCTGGCTGTGTTGAACATCACAAATTGCTACCTCGTTCCGAAAACTTCAGTCTGCTGACTTTGCGTCCACCCCACTTCAGGTTGAATGACATTTCGCTCTTGCATTCAAATTTCGGAACCATTTTGCTGTTGCCCGCAAGTTTTACCTGCACTCATCCATTCATACTTATTCGCTATTCGTTATTTGCTATTCGTGTCGAACCGTCGTCGTTTCTGGCGGTCAACTCAAGTTGGAACCTCACATCTTTAAACACGGCGTTGCTGTTGAAATTGACTCCAGAGAATTCAACACTTGATAACAAATAGCCTCTCGAATAAAAATATCGGTCAGACTTGTACATGATCTAAGAATCACAATTGAAACATGCGATGTTAAGACCTGCCATATTCGAGTTCTCCAACACGGTATTGTCGATATACCGGTCCGATACATCACCGATCAAATGTTTTCCAATTCGCAATGAGTGCCTGTATATCAATTTCGTTTCCTTTGGAGAGTCATTGGATATTCGTATTCAAGAAATACTCAGCGAAATAATTTGTCTTTACAAAACACAAAACAAACAGTTTAAATTGCTAAAATGTGAGCAGGGAAAAGATGAGCAAACAGTTTTATTCTACACTACAAAAGTGCAGTTTCGGCAGGTTCCTTCTGAGCTTAACCATTGCCTTCGCACTTTCAAACTCGATTTTGCTGACCGGTCATGCGAAATCGACACTGGACGATTGTGAAATCGGAGGTATGGAAACACCCGACGACGCGCTTCTGACGAAGAGCGAGAAAATTGCGCTGATGGACAGGCAATTTCAGGATTCGCTTTTCGAGTTTGTTGAATGTATGAATCGACAGCCTTTGATGGCCACAGACTCACAAACAGGAGGCAGCGACGGGGTGTCGACATCGGCGATGGGCATTGAAGGCGATAGTGAACCGGAATATGCCAGCGACGAGCAATCCGAATCGACGCAAGAATTCGCCTCAGTGCCGATGAATCAGACTGAGGCTGGTGAAAGTCAAGAGTCGATGGAATATAACCAGGCATCTTTACCCGAGAGCGGGGCCAATGAGCCGCGTGACATCGCAATGAATAACGGCAGCATTCCAGAAGACATTAAACAATATGACAACGATTCGGTGCTGGAAGCTCAAATCAAACAAGCTGCGATGAGTGAGGAAGACCCAGAGCTTCGAGAAAAGCTGTGGGACCAATATAGAAAATACAAACAAGGCAACTGAGGCGGCTGTCAAGTTGCCTGCAGCAGTCTGAACAGACACAAGATTTCTATCATTCAGTTGAACGATATACAACCAGGAAGGAGAAAGTCCCAATGAAATGGACGGTTAGAATACTTACCATCGCTTCAATAGCGCTATTGTTGACAGGTTGCATGGGGTCAGGCACAACGTCCTCTTCGACCACAACTTCCTCAAGACCCATATTTGGTCTGAACCTGGATCAAACCTCATCGCAAACACTGGCATCGAACTACACCGGCGTCAGACTTGATGTTGTCGTTCCAGTTTTTGATCCAGGCATTCCGGATAACCCGGATGATTATGAGAAACTGGGGATTTGGCCGGAAGTTCGCCGCACCGAAGCCATACGTTTTTCTTCGTTGCTTCAGGATGAACTGGTCAGAGTCAATACGTTCGGCGAAGTTCGAATAGCTCCCGATATTGCGGTTGCAAGCGACTTGTATGTTCTCGGAGAGATTGTCAAGTCCAACGGGGAAGACCTGGAGGTTAGACTTCAGGTGTATGCCGTAACAGGCAAGCGGTGGATGAAAAAAACCTACAAACATCGAGTGAAAGAACATCACTGGCAGGATCTGCGCAGCTCCGGGAAAGACCCCTATCAGCCCTTGTTCAGAAAGGCTGCAAAAGATATAGCAGCGCTGATCAAGAAAAAGAGTTCTGAAAAACTCGCTGAAGTCAGGGCCATAACCGACCTGCAGTTTGCCAATTCGTTCTCGAATAATATTTTCATTGACCATCTGGAATTTGACGAAAAGGATAATATTTCGTTGGTGTCACTTCCTGCTGAAAACGATCCGATGTTGCAGCGCACCCGTGCATTGAGAGTCGCTGACGGAGCGTTTATGGATCGGATGCAGATGAACTACGATGGCTTTATCCAAAAGACCGAAGACAGTTATCTCGCCTGGCAGGAACACAGTCTGACTGCATCAAAGGAACGCCGCAAGGCAAATGACAAGGCTGCAATGCAGGGAATTATGGGAGCGCTGCTGCTGATAGGAGCAGCAAGTGCCGCAGACTCAAGTAATTCCACTTTGGAATCTGTAGCCGTTGGCGCAGCGGCCGTTGGCGGCGTGATGATGCTTCAAGATAGTTTTGCATCAAGTGCCGAAGGCAAATACCACCGAGATACTCTCAACGAGCTCGGGCATTCTCTTAATTTTGAAGTTGCACCACAAGTAATTGAAATTGAAGAGTCAAATGTCACATTGAGAGGAAATGTTCAAGAGCAATACCGCCAGTGGCGCGACATGCTCGGGAAAATCTATCAAGAAGAGGCAACTCCCAGTGTTCAACTGTAGACGATTTGCAACAGTGGAACTGACACAATTAGATAAATTGCTGGCGCGTGCCTCTGACACCACCTAGCAAATCACGATTTATGAACCCCTTCTGACGGTTCAGGTTTAATTCGTGATGCGAAGTTATTCTATTGTCTTCGCGCTTGGCGCGCTGCTAACCGCAGCGCAAGTCAAGGCGCTTGTTTTCCTGCCCGAAGACGTCCTAGAGGCTGATGGTTCAGTTGCACATTTGAATTTCCCGTCCATTCGTCAAGATAAGTTGATTCACGACTGTCAATTCAGTTGTGAGGCATCTTGGTGGTTCAATTCAACTTTACAATCGGATACCTCCAGCCGATATGATGTTTTCGAATTCCTGCGGGTAGCACAAGCCAATAACAACAACACCAATTCAAACGAAGAGAATCTCCGGTCACAGGTTCGCGCGTTGTACGAACAATTCCTGTCTTATTCTGACCTTATCCTGGAACAATCAAATACTGCTCGGTTGGAAATTCCCGGATACAAACAGTCAATCGAATTCATTCAATACAGCCGAACCAAAGCAGCCGAAGCGCTCGAGTATCAAGACTACGCCTCTGTCAATCGAATCATCGTCGCAGCACTGCGAGAAGTTGAAATTGCCAACGAGATAGAAGAAAAACAATTTGAACTCTACTTTCATGCTGCTCAGCAAGCCTATTTCAACGCACAGCCTGAACAGGCTCTGGAGTCGATCGCATGGGCGCAGCGCTTAAGACCCGGTGACAGCGGTGTACTACAGTGGAGACAGTGGATTGATGAACTTCCGATGCTGATTGCCGCTCGCGAGCAAGCGGCCAATGCTCGCCGAAGCGGAGATTTCAAAATCGAACTGGATGCCCTTAATCAGATTCTTGTGCTCCTTCCACAAGATGATGCAAGCTTGCATGAAATCGCTGAGGTACAACAACGCATCAAGGCAATTCAACGCGAATTGCAAGACAACCACTTCGCAAGCGTAATATCTCAAGGCAAACAGGCTGTCGCACAACACAATCTTGATTCTGCAAAGCAGGCACTTGAAAAAGTCAAAAGTCTCCGACCTTCCGCCACTGAAACCAAAACGCTGCAACAGCAGGTTTCAGCCCTCGAATCACAAATATCCAAAAAGAACCTATTGGAAGCAGCAACACAACATGCAGATAAAGATGACTGGGTAAAAACCGTTTCAATTCTGGACCAAATTCTCGCTATAGACCCGCATCACGTACAAGCTAGCGAACAACGCAAGGTTGCAGTGAAAATTGTTGAGCATCAGCGTATGGCTGATCAGTTTCTGGCGCAACCGGATCGCCTGGCTTCAGCCAACATTGCTGCTGCGGCCCGGGAATTGATCGCAACGGCCAACCAATTGACCTTGTTCAGCAAACGCCTGAACGACTCCGTTGCTGAACTCAGCTCAATGGTGGTATCGTTGAACACTCCGGTTCGCATTCACATTATCTCTGACGGAGAAACCGACATTAGTGTGCGCGGCGTTGGTGTGGTCGGAAAAACAACCGGCCGTACGATTGAATTAAAACCAGGACGCTACATTTTTGAAGGTGCTCGAAAAGGCTACAGATCCGTTCTCGTGAATGTATCTATAGACCACAAAGACCCGCAAGAACCTGAAATCACAGTCATCTGTCATGAACGAATTTGAACAAGCCATCGTACGCGCACAAAAGCGGTACTGGTTTAACCGAATCAACCGATTTGCAGTTGTAGCAGTACTGGTAATTGTATTCGTCGTCGTTGCACTTCTTTTGCGGTTTGTCGACAGCATCAGGGTTGTTGTGGGACCGGAGGAAATTGCGGAAACTGCAACCATTGAGATTACTGACGGATATGCATTCAAATGGAGTCCTTACTTTTGGGTTGTCAACAGAACTGCAACCGTGAATGTAAAAGCTCCCGGTTTCGCTGAGCAACTCGTCGAAGTTCCTGACGCGGCATTCAGCCGCGGCCTCATTGACATTATTTTGCAGGAATTGTCCGCAAGCCTGAATGCCTCCACCAATCCATCCATGGAAGGAACCACATGGTACCTGAACGATGTACTGGTATCAAATGATTCGAATTTTCAAACTGAACTGCCGGCCGGCACCTACACGTTAACTGCGCGTCATCCATATTTCGTGCCTTCGACTACTGAACTTGTCGTCGAGAGAGGCCAAAATTATGCTGTAACCCAGGATTTTGAGAAAATCAGCTTGGATGTTGTCATCATTTCAGAGCCGCACCAGGCGATTGTCGAAGTCGACTCTAAGCCTATCGGGTCTACGCCATTGTCGACCAAACTTGACGGGGGCGAACACTCCATCACGCTGTCTCTTCCAAATTACCAACCGATCACCGACACCATCCGAGTAACTGAACACGAAAACGACATCAAACGCTACTATGAATTTCAAAAACAAGCGGTGCCGCTTGCGGTAACCCTGAAACCTGAAGGTGGTGTATTTGAACTCGATGGACTGGTGAAAAGCGCCGCGTCTATCGCTAAAGTTCGCCTGACGGTCAACACCACGCACAAAGTGCGTTATTCAAAGCCGGGTTATGCGGCTAAAGAATTTGAATTTACCGTGAGCCCAAAATCACCCAATAACATCCGAATTGAACTGCAAGAGGAGTTCGGTATTGTTGATTTTCGATCAGAACCAAGCGCCACTGTCCAAATCGGCAACAGGACCGCTGGACGTACGCCACTTAGCCTGTCATTGCAAACTGTATCTCAAGATATTACCTTCGTGGAGGACGGATATATTCCGGTCAAAAGCAAGGTTACTCCAGATTCGTCTGCTCCAAAACTGGTCTCTGTCACACTTGAGACAGAAAAAGCCTATCGCATCAAGAATGCTCCGGCCCAATACAAGAACAGCGTTGGCATTGAATTAAAACTGTTCAACAAGCCTGACGCCTTTGTGATGGGTTCACGAAGAGGCGAAGCCGGGAGTCGGTCCAACGAATTTGAAAGAACAGTGCAATTGACTAGACCGTTCTATGCAGGAATGCACGAAGTGACTTTCGATCAGGTTCTG
This sequence comes from Arenicellales bacterium, assembly GCA_965214785.1. Lineage (GTDB taxonomy): Bacteria > Pseudomonadota > Gammaproteobacteria > Arenicellales > JAJDZL01 > JAJDZL01. Next base: position 1,850,584 of record OZ243975.1, read on the forward strand.
TTTTCGGTTGACCCGCAACATACCGCAACAGGAGATCGCATGCCGGCCACCGGTTTGCCATGGACTGTTGTCGCGAAGTACTGCAACTGGCTGAGCGAAAAAGAAGGGTTTGAGCCGGTCTACGAATTCGATGGCAATACGCTGCTTCGCAGCAACTCTGGCGCTGACGGTTACCGTCTTCTTACAGAAGCGGAATGGGAGTGGTTGGCCCGCAAAGCCAACCGGAAAAAACAGACCCAGTTTCCATGGGGAGACCAGAATGTGGTTCCCGCCAATTCAGGCAATCTGGCAGACGAATCTGCGAAAGAATCTGTACCCGTCTATATTAAGAAGTATAAGGACGGCAAACCGGCGATAGCGGAAACAGGCAGTTTTCCACCCGAAGCTTCAGGACTTTATGACCTTGTTGGCAATGCTCGGGAATGGACGCATGACCCGTATAACCTAGAGTCGCATGACCCGAATTCAATTCAAGTGAACCCTTTTGATGAGTCAGGACAAAGACAGTGGCATACTGTAAAAGGATCAAGTTGGCGCTCCGCACAGGTTAGTGAATTGCGCGGCGCATGGCGCGGCGGAAGCAATTCGGCCCAAGATGATTTGGGCTTTCGGATTGCGCGGTATTTATATAAGGAGTAAATCATGTTTCGTTCTATTGGAAAATTCCGATTGCGCATCGCAGCAGTTGCGGCTGTAATGGCTATTTTTGCGATTGCGGTAATGCTCACACTGCACAAGGTCGAGGTAACCGAGGCGCAAACGTCGGGCGGTAATATCGGGTTGAATACTCCGGTCAGTTTTCCGGTCGATATTTGACGTGAAAGAAGCCATCCGCAACATTTGTATTCTCGCTGCTGCTGCGGTTCCGGTGCACTGGGGGTACATCGATTTCATTCGCCCCAAGGCTGAGCAGCTGATTTCCACCGCAAGATCTGCCGGTGAATCAGTGCCCAGAGACTGGGTGATTCTCATCAAGGACTGGGAACAGGAAATTTGCATCATTTTGATGATTTACTGCATTGTTCAGGTTTTGTTGAAATTAAGAGAGATCGCAAGCGAACAGTATTTGTTTGACATTGATCTGTTGGAAGGGGAAAACGATTCACTGGCAAGCGACACACTGGAAAAGCTGGAGTCGCTGCCCAAACCCATTGTGTCTACCCAACTGGTAGAAACGCTTACCTCAAGCCTTCGCCGTTATCGCATTACCGGTGATGTTCAGGATACATCAGATGCAATTCAAACCAGTGTTGATTCACTTTCACTACGTCTAGAAGCGGAAAACTCAACGATTCGCTATCTGATCTGGGCCATTCCTTCGATTGGTTTTATTGGTACCGTTCGCGGCATCGGGCGAGCCCTGTCACAGGCTGACGAAGCCCTCGCAGGAGATATAACCAATATGACTGCAAGTCTCGGCATCGCCTTCAATTCAACTTTGGTGGCGCTTCTCGCCAGCATCGTCCTGATGCTGTTTATGCATCACCTGCAGCGAGCGCAAGACAGAAGAATTGTCGACATTCAAAGTTACTGCGAAGAGTTTCTGGTGAAGCGTATCAGCAGATAACCGGACTTCACCTGTGAAACGTCGTCGGAACAATTATGTTCTCGGGTTATCGCTACTCGATGTAATGGCCTGCGGCTTAGGTGCCGTGCTTTTGCTGTTTCTCATTATCAAACACAATACGGGAACTCTTGCCGCGCAGGAAGCTAAAGTCAATGTCGCAAGCCAAGTGGCAACACTTGAAGCTCTTCAAGCTCAAAAAGAAGATTTTCTAAGCGAAATCGAACTGTACTCAAAAATGCAGGAAATCCAAAACGAGGCAAAGTCAGAACTGCAAAAGGAACGGACTGCGAAAAAAAAGATACTGGAACAGCTTCAAAAGGAAATAGACAAGGAGACAAAGAAAAAAGCTTCTCTGGAAAAGCAGGTCGCAGCACAACAGCCGAAACAGACGACCAGTGTTGTCGAAGATATTCAGCGCTCTGAAGAGCAGTACCTGATCGGCATGAAAGTTGAAGGCAGGAAAATTGTGATCTTGGTTGACCACAGCGCATCTATGACGGACAACAAATTGATTGATGTCATCGTCCGTAAAGAAAGGTCAAATGCCCACAAAAGGAACGGGCCGAAGTGGCAGCGAACTATACGTACCGCAAAGTGGCTGCTGAATCGGCTACCAAATAACAGCGAGGTGGCTGTCGTAACGTTCAACGAGTCTGCCAAGATTCTGAATCACGGCAAGTGGACAAGCAGCCGGGATGCTTCTGGGATCCAGAAACTATTCGATGAGATCGGTGAATTAATTCCATCTGGAGCAACCAATCTTGAGGCGGGTTTGGATGCAGTTTCAAAAAGACTGCCTCAGACAACAAACATCTACGTCATCACCGACGGTCTTCCAACCAAGGGGAAAGGATCGATCAAGCTGTTCCAGGGCTGTCAATTTGTCAAGAACACCATCAGCGGTGAGTGCCGTTTGAAACTGTTCAACTCCGCAGCCGCAAATTTTCTGTCCGGCAAAAGGAGAGTCGTCAACGTCATTCTGTTGCCACTTGAAGGCGACCCCGACGCAGCCCACGCGTACTGGTCCTTCGCTGCACTAACAGGCGGCAGGATGCTGGCACCAGCGACAGGATGGCCATGAAACGAGAAAAGAGAAGATCTGAGACGTTCAACCTGGGTTTTCTGGATGTGATTACCTGCGGCTTCGGCGCGATTATTCTGTTAATTATTATTGTCAAGCCCATTCCTGTTGAATCAATCATTGACGGCAAGGATTCAGAGATTCTCGAACAGATTGCCGAACTTTCACTTGAAGTTACAGATCTGAAGAATCTTCTCTCGAAGTTAAGCGCCCAGGAGTTAAACGAGCGCGATGTGGATGAAGCCGATGAACGACTCCGGCAACAATCAATACAGATAGAGAATCAGGCGAGTAAACTTCAACAAGTGATAGACGAAAATGAAGCGCTTGAGATCGCACTGGAATCACTAAAAAGAGCAACGATTCAAGTTCAGGCGCAACCCACCGAACGCGATCCTGAAGTAGGCGGAATACCGGTAGACAGTGAGTATGTTATTTTTGTCATCGACAATTCAGGAAGCATGCAGGAAATTTGGGATCAGGTACTGAGCACCATCAATCATCTGCTGGATGTTCACCCAACTGTTAAAGGATTTCAGGTGCTCAATGACAATGGTCAATTCCTTGTTGAGTCCTCTCGTCGAAAGTGGATGCCCGACACCCCGAGGAGAAGGAATTTCGTGCGAAATCATCTTCGAGAATGGCGAGTATTTTCGAACAGTAGCCCGGCTGAAGGCATTCATATAGCCTTGCAGGTTTACGCGAAAAAATACGACAAGATTTCAATATACGTGCTAGGTGATGAATTCTATGGCCCAAGTTACGACGAAGTGGTTGAAGTAGTGGAAAATTGGAATCCCCGAACTCATTCGGGGAAACCCAAAGTTCGCGTCCACGGCATCGGATTTATGTCTCGCGGGGGGACGGAGCGGTATGCAACGTTAATGCGAGCCGTTACGGAGAAGAATCGAGGCTCGTTTCTCGGTCTGCCCATACAGTAATGGATACAGTAATGGAATTTACCGCTTTCCAATCAAGAGTAAGCAGCCTTGTCTCGCGCTGTGAGTGATATTTGCTGACGCTTTGCGCGTTACACCATCGACTTGGACACGGTCTTGTGGTGCGCATCAATGGCGTTTCGCACATCGGTGGAGATGGGGAGGTTGGTTTTTTCTGCTTCCCAATGCTGATGGAAAAGATCGACTGTTTCGCGTGCAGCATCAAGCACAAGCCTTACCGGCAGCGCCGCTTTCGCAGCCAAATGCGCAAGTTCGTCTTCGTTGAAGTCCGAAAATGCCTTTGAGCGTGAGACGTTCAGTGCGAATCGGTCGCTGCGGATATAGGGGATAGTCGAGACAAAGTCGTAGGCAGGTGCCAGCGACACGTTTCGCCGATCAGGATAGATCAACGACCAGTTCTTCAGATGCATGTCACCGTTGCCGATCAGGGCGCTGAAAGTAAGGCGGCGAATGAACTCGACGATATCTGCATCATTGCCCTCGGCAGCAATAACCTGAACGATGTTGCGCATGTTGGCTTTGTTGTATTTGTCTTGAGCATAAACACCATAGATTTGTGCGAAATCCTCAGTGTGAACTCGTGTACCGTCTTCAAGTCGGTCAAAACGTTTGATCGCGAAAGCCTTGTCGCCAATCCCGTCAATTCCTTCAGGGATATTCCCGATCTTTTTGATATCAACGAGATCGATGGCCGGAACGTTCATGCCGATCAGGTCGGCAAGTCGCATCATCGAATATTCATTCTCTGGAACACCTGCAAACGCTCGGGAAGGTAACTTTATGATCCATGAACCGCCTACGCCGGAAGCTGGAATGGTCAGTCCGCCGCTGGCTTCAAGCACAGCAGAAAACTTGATCTGTACACCCGCGAGTGAAAAACGAAACGCATTGTCACGAACATCACTGTCATCATGACGATCATCGTCTCCCACGTCATCAACAATGGGCGGCCACGCTTCACCATCAATGGGGCGCATCGTCACGGCTCCGGGCAAATCATGACCGAGCACCCAAAGCAGGTGAAATTCCCGCTCTTGGTTGATTTTGGCTTTTTCCGAGAGATAGGTACGCAAATGACCTTCAGGCAGAAGATTCGAGAAAAACGGCATGACTCGCTTTTGGCAGGGTCTAAAATCGGTTAACAACGAACCGAACTCATCCTTGAAACCCAATCCAAGTGTCAACCGGTCAGGATCATCAATATAGTCATCGTTGAAGGCAAAGATGGTACGGTCACCACCAATATTTGTCAGGGTACCGATTGGCTCGTCATGTAACAGCACATCAAGAACAGCAACATTATCCATCATCACTTCCGTCGAGCCGGTAAGCGGGGCGGGCGGAGCGATCATGGTCACCAGTACTGTGTGCATGCGCCAAAGTGCTGCGCAGGGCATTGATTTGTCTGGCTGCACGTTTGATGGTATCGCTACCATCGGTTATTTTGACACTCTCAAGAGATTTTCGGATATCGCGTATCGGATCGATGTTTGAGAACAGGTTGCGAAACTGGTTGATTTCCCTGACGCTGCGCTGCAGTTGCTTTGTTTCCTCAAGCACCATCAATTCAGGATTGATGGTGTTCACGGCTTGCTCAATCTTGCGAAATTCTTTTGCGATAGCCGGATCAACGATCGGCGATACCCCTATGCTGCGGGTCACGGACTTGACCGCTGGAAGCGCCTTGCGTGCAACCAGCGTAATTTCCAAATCAAGCGCATGCGCGATGGCGATAAGACTGGAAATACGCAAATCAACCGTGTTGTTCTCAATCTTCGAGATATGGGACTGTGGTACACCCGCAAGAACACCGAGCGCACGTTGACTCAGTCCTTTTTGTTCTCTCGCCCTCTTGAAGACCTCTATGATATTTTCTGTCAAGTAGCTCATATCTATATATTATAACATATCATTTATTAATATTGATATGTTAATATATATCATATCTTCTCATCTTGAAACTAATAACTGGCAACAACATTACTTCCAGTAGTAACTTCAGTGCCCGCCAGTGAGGAGAGCCGAATAGATTGTGAAGGATTCAGGAAACAGCGATCAGGCTGAACGTGGTCGAAAACCACAATCTTCGATGCAGTTCGGATGGGCGCGCTCTGCAGGCAGAATGAATGCAAAAAATGCTGAACAGTTATTGCTCGGCGATTTCCGAATTTTTCCCGGTCATTGGTAGATTGTGACGGCAGCTGCCTTATTTACGCGCTCCTTGAACCAGACGGTCAAGAATCATGGCGCAAAACAAAATAGAAAATCCGGCTAAAATTCCCTGTCCCACATTCGCATATTGCAGCGCTTCGAGAACATCTTCACCCAGCCCCTTCGCACCGATCAGTGATGCGACAACAACCATTGCGAGTGAGAGCATAATTGTTTGATTGATTCCCGCTCGAATTGACGGACTCGCCAGTGGCAGGTCAACGCGTGTGAACAGGTACCATTTGTTTGCACCAAACGATATAGCCGCTTCGCGCACGTGTTCCGGCACGCCGCGCAGGCCTAAAACCGTCAGGCGCACGACTGGAGTGCCGCCAAATATCATTGTGGTGACTACCGCAGCCGGCTTGCCGGTTCCAAAAAAAGCAATAACCGGAATCATAAAAACAAATGCAGGCATGGTTTGCATAAAGTCCATGATCGGCTGGATAAAGGAATAAAACCGCGGCCTACGAGCACAAAAAAGCCCCAGCGGTATGCCGATTGCAATCGAAAGGCAAGCCGCTGTTCCCAGCAGTGCTAAAGTAGTCATTGCTTTGACCCAGAATCCCAGTAACCCCATATAGGCCAAAAATGCGCCAGACCATATTGCGGTGCGAACACCAGCCGTAAGCCAGGTTAACAGCACAATGAAGCTCGCGATAACAATCCATGGCGTATTGACAAAAACCAGTTCCAGCGCATCGAGAATCAGGCGAATTCCGTAGGTAATAAAGTCGAACAGCACTTCACCTTGCGTTACACAAAAAGTAAAAAATGCCTCAACCCATACAATGCTGGTCAAACGAATATCAGGATCGGTAGGAAAATGCGCAAGGGTTTCAAACTGTCCGGGGAAACTGTAGTGGTACATCGCTGCACTGACAATAATGACCATAAAAACGGCACTTGAAAACAATTGCCGCGACGAAAACCCTGAGCGAATGCTACGGTCCGACAACCACTCGGAAAACTGAGCTTCCAGTGCTGAATTGGCAACTGCAGACTGCACCGCTTTGACCGCAAGCAAGATGACGACACCGGTAAGTGCAATCCATATTCCCTGCTCTGCGATTGCCTGGGCTTCGAGTCTGATCCCCCCGATTGAATCTTCCAATGAGGTTACAGTTCGCTGATAAACATCAACTTTGTCGGACTGTGATTCAATTGCTGACTGCAACTGCTGGCGGCGCAGTTCCAAAGTCCCCTCAATGGATTCAATACGAGCGCGGGCATCGGCAGCGAGATCGCCAAACAGCCCCCGTACGATCTGTACATAGCCTAAAGTTTCAACAATAAGAAATGGCAACGCCCATTTCCACAACCCGCGGGCTCCAAACCAGACTGGACCGAGAATTCCGGCAGTTGGATTGAAAGTAGGGGTAAATCGAGCGCTCGCTCCAATCTTGTCGAACTGCGCGATATAGTAGTCTGAATTGGTCTCAACGAAGGTGCGAATATTCTCGCACCGCTGCTCAGCGTATTTTTCTGCAACTTTGAAATCGATTGCATCATCAAGCTGGCTTGATACTATTTCTGTCATGACACATCGGCTCCTTCAATAACGGTTCGTAATATGTCTTTTCTGGTGATTACACCGACATCGGTATTGCCGCTTTCCACCACAATCGCTGATTCGCGGTCAATCGCAATATTGATGACCTTACTGAGCATCTCATTTTCATTGACCCGCGGAGCGTCTTGCGGCAATGGTGGATGGGTGGCGTGATACTCGTCGAGCGACTGCATGACCACATATGCCCGAACAATCTTGAGTCGGGAGATTCCAGCTACAAAATCAGCGACATAATCATCAGCCGGATGCATCACAATGTCTTCGGCGGTGCCAATCTGGACCACTTTGCCATCATGCATTATTGCAATGCGGTTGCCTACGCGAACCGCTTCGTCGAGATCATGGGTGATAAAAACAGTTGTTTTTTTCATCATATCCGACAGCCGGATGAACTCATCTTGCAGCTGTCGTCGAATCAATGGGTCAAGTGCGCTGAACGGCTCATCCATCAACAACACATCCGGGTTGGCTGCCAGTGCGCGTGCCAATCCGACGCGCTGTTGCATACCACCAGACAACTCATGGGCAAATTTACTTCCCCATGCTCCCAATTCGACTATATCAAGAATCGCTGCTGCATGGCGCATGCGCTCATTTTTGCTGACCTGACGGATTTCCAGCGGCATCGCCACATTGTCCAGTACCGAGCGGTGCGGCAACAGTGCGAAATTCTGAAACACCATTCCAATCTTTTGATTTCTGAACTTCTGAAGCTGTACCGGCTTCAGTGCCATGACATCGGTCCCATCAATTTCAATGGTTCCCGCGGTTGGTTCCAACAGGCGATTGAAATGACGTACCAAGGTGGACTTTCCGCTGCCGGATAAACCCATTACACAAAATATTTCGCCTCGATTCACGCTGAGGCTCACGTCAGCAACACCGACTACGGCATTGAATTCACTAAGCACTTCCGACTTCGTCAGTCCTCGCTGCTCAATGGCTTTCATCGCTTCGTGTGCATTGGTGCCGAAGATTTTCCAGACGTTCGAAATCCGGATGGCGACGTCTTGTAAAGTTGGTGGTGTTTGTACAGGCATTGTGCTATGTCCGACCGCAGGCCGTTAACTTGCCTAAATCGTTAAAAGGGAGCCGGGAGCGCAAGAGTCTCCCGGCTTGATTGTTTTGTTACGCGTTGGCGGGACGAATTACAGTCCAAGCCATGCGTCAACGCGGTCAGGATTATTGGTTACCCATTCGCGCGCAACTTCCCCAGCGTCTCGACCATTGCCGGAGATTTCGAAAGCAAAACTGCTGACATCATCTGCGGTGAGCCCAAATCGCTGGAAAAATTCAGCAATTGCAGGTGAACGATCCGCCAGAGAATTCGACCAGGCGATCTGGACATTCTTCGGCGCGTCCTTGGTCGCTACCATGGATTCCTCATACCAATCTGCAGAATCTGAAGGCTGCAGCATGACGTATTTTTCCGGGTCGTAGGTCGGTTCAGTCAGCATCTTCACATCAAACATGTACCAAATTGCGTGTGGCTCATAGCAATAAAAGGCATAGCCCTCGTCTTTGGCAATTGAATCTTTTACACGTGCTGTTTTTACACTCTCTTCTGCCCGGATGGGTTCGATAAAGTCCATCAAACCGTAATCTCGCACTTTGACTTCATTCACATTGGCAGAAGCCCAACCCGGAGCGCCAATCCACATTTCACCTCGCCCATTGCCGTCGCTGTCCATCTGACTGGCAACGTCAGGACGTCCGAGGTCAGCAATGTCGGTAATCGTATTTTTTTCTGCGAACTGCTTGGATACACAAAAACCCTGGTTGCCGATATATGGGTTGCTTGACAAAGTGACAGTGCCCGCACCATCGACATATTTTTTAGTGAAACTTTCCTGGTTCGGAAGCCAGACATCCGGATGAACATCTATGTCACCTTTGCCTTGGTCCATTGCCTGGAATATGGTTGCATTGTTACCAGGTACCAATTCTGCTTCTCCGCCGATACGCATTTCAACGACGGCTGCCAACAAGTTGGCGACCGCTTGAGCACCAGTCCAAGACGGCACACCAATGTTTACTTTTTCGGCTGCAAGCGCGGGGCCGCAAAAGAGCGAAAATGAGACTGCTAATACCAATGATCGAAAAATTGATTTCATTCTTCTCTCCTAATGTTTGCGCCGGATAAGTTCCGGCAATCCATAAACTGTCGAACAGTATTTTGTTTCTGACTCCAAGTCGCAAGACTCAGCAGAAATAGCCTTAAATCGCTAATGCGTCACCGCAATAGCAATGCTGATTCGACAGTGATTAACTGCTAAATGTCTTAACATTTAAAAAGGCTAGCGAGCATTTTAACGCACAATACTGATTGACCCTTGAACCATTTTTATAATTGATTAGCTGCAGTGTCATCAAATACAGTGTGCGAGGTGCGACATGCGAGCGGGAATTGAGAAACTTCAGTAAAATGAATAGTTGGAGCTTATCACTTGCGTATTTGCGATAAAAATATAGGCAAGTCAGTACAACAGTCAAAACCTATAATTTGCATAATACAAGATTCAATCAAAAAGAGGCTATACAATGATAAAATTAATTAAATCAAGAATTAAGGGGGGGGGTAATCGCATTACTGACCTGTTTGTTTGTTAATAGTTCTGTAGCGGAGACCATTACATTCTTTGGCAAACCAAGTCTCCTTGAAGGCGGACTGACCGCTGAATATTACAACGACGAATATGGTTCGAGACACTGCAGCGGGCAGATTGGGCTTTGCCGATACCGGGACGAGCCCATAGTAGACATGAACAACAATCCAGTATCAGTAGACAGACGTCTACGAACAACAGTTGGCTTTAACATCACAAACGCAGATGGTGGTGACTACTTTATAGGTGCAACCGGCACTGGTCAGACGGCTGTTCTAAAAACTGGCGATACAGTTTATTCGGGCGGAGGCGGATCTGTTAATAGAGTAACAATTAATGAAGGCGAATCAGGGAGAGTAACAGTAACATATACACCAGACCCAGGTTATCTTGGTCACCATTCTAAGGGCAGCGCAACGACTTTTGAGATCCATGTGAGGAAGAATCGTGACGGCAAAGTCAGCACCTCACCGGATATAACTATTACGGTTTTTGACGACGACGATAGATACTATATCGGACAGCGCAACGGACATCCATATGATGGTTATCAATGGCAATCATCCCCCTACTGCGGTGCAGGTGCGAATGGTTCATGCTGATAACGATACGTATTACAAACTGAACACACAAACGAGAGCAACTTTGGTCGCTCGGTATCAAACTGAAAAATTCAATGCGAACCAGAAAGTGCAATAATTCCTGGAACAAATTCTACAACTCGATTCACTGGCATCAACCAAGATCACAAGACTACCGGATCCCGGTGTTATGAAATCGCCAATTTGAACCCCCAGTCTCGAGTTGCGTTAATACCATGAGATATTTGCACACTATGATCCGGGTTAGCGATCTGGATAGATCTCTGGAATTCTTCCAGGACTGCCTTGGCATGACTGAAGTGCGCCGCTATGACAACGAAAACGGGAGATTTACGCTGGTTTTTCTTGCTGCAGAAGACGACATTGATCGTGCGCAGCAACAACAGTCACCGGTCATTGAGCTGACCTACAACTGGGACAGCGAGGAATATTCACAGGGACGGAATTTCGGGCACCTCGCTTACGAAGTAGATGACATTTACGCTGTTTGTGAAAAACTGCAGGAAAAAGGCATCGTCATCAATCGGCCTCCAAGAGACGGTCGCATGGCATTTATCCGTACGCCTGATAATATCTCTATCGAACTGTTGCAAAAAGGTGAAGCACTCGCTGTCAAAGAACCGTGGTCTTCAATGGAAAATATCGGGCAGTGGTAACACCTTAATCAGTGAAATTTCCTCAGGCAAATTACTTTTCTATAGGAAGATTTTCTTTCAGCCAGGCGGCAAACCCGCCTTGCAAAGTGCGTACATCTGAGAAGTCATTTTTTCTCAGAATGCCTGCCGCTTTTGCCGAACGGTTGCCCATTCTGCAGACGACAACAATAGGACGAGCTCGGAACTTTGACAATGTGTTGATGTCCGAAGCTATTTTACTCAGTGGAATGTTTCTGGCCTTTGGAATGCGACCGGTTTGAAATTCATTTGGCTCGGAAATGTCAACAACGACCGCATTATCGCTGCTCATGAGTCTCGGTAAGTCAGCAACAGTCACCGTGCGGATGCCTCCGGTGCGTTTCCTAAGCGGCTCAAACGCGAATAACGCGATGATCGCAGCTAATGCGAGAAACAAATGCCAATTCAGTTTTACAAATTCAATATCCATGTTTCGGTCAATAGTGGCTGTGTGGATGTTTGTGTGCTGTGGGCTTTTTTGGCCATACACAGCCTACGGGATGAGCGATTATAACCAACAGATTACAGATGTTCAGTCGCAAATCGAAGTTCTCATTTCCCTGATTCCACAAACTGAAAATAATCGCGCACAACTACAGGAACAACTCACAACAATTACAAACGAACTTGCGTCGATTAGCGAAAAAATGAATTCCACTCAGACAAAGATTCGTTATTACCAACTCCAGTCGGCAGAATCAGCCAAACAAAAGAACAAACTGGTATTGGACCTTGAGCGTCAATCGGCTGACCTTAAATCCATAATTCGCGGTTCTATTGTTATTTCGAGAATTAATTTTCTCAAGGTGATGTTCTCTCAGGAAGATTCGTCGAAGTTGGTACGCGCGGTAACCTATTACAGATATCTCACTCAGGCTCGAGCCGATCAGACGCGAAAGATTTATCAGTCTATGCAGGAATTGCAAACCATAGAGTCGAATATTCAGCAAGGTAAAAATTCGGTGCAAACACTGCAAGAGCAGAAGTTGAAAATTCAACAGCGACTTGGACAAATTGAACAACAACTCACTGCAATGATTGAAGCGAATCGGGCAGCTGTTGACAAGCAGTAATTACCGGTTATTTTGCCATTTATTAAGCGTGGCCGAAAATTTGTGCGCAAACCTGACCATTGACAGTGCAACAAATGCACAAAAATCTGGTCTTACCAAACAAAACAAGTCAGAATATGCGCAATCCGTATCGTTCTGCATTAAAATGAACCTGATTTCCTGTATAGTCTTGAACTTCAGGCATATGGCAATGTTTCGAATTCCTCAAATCGTTAAAAATCTACTCATCTTTTCGCTTGTCGCGCTGCTGACGACACCTGTCTACGCGCAAGATGCGTCCGATCTCCAACCCTTGCCCTTGGAGCAAATTTCAACGTTTACCAAGGTTTTCGAAACGATTAAAAACTACTATGTCGAAGACATCACCGACGAAGAACTTCTAGAAAACGCGATCCAGGGAATGATTAGCGGACTTGATCCGCACTCATCGTTTCTCAACAGCAAGGAGATGTCCGATTTCGAAGTGGAGACATCCGGCAAATATGGTGGCTTAGGCATCGAAATCACAAAGGAAAACGGAGGCATCCGGGTAGTCACTCCAATTGACGACTCACCTGCTCATGTAGCCGGAATTTTACCAGGTGACCTGATCATTCAATTAGATAACAGTCCCGTAAACCGGATGACAATTTCCGATGCCGTAGACATTATGCGCGGCAAGCCTGGAACTGACATTATCCTGACGATTGTGCGTTCTGGAGTTGCCCAGCCGTTTGATGTCACTTTGACCCGAGCAGTCATCAAAATAAAAAGTGCTCGCAGTTATTTACTGGAACCGAAAATAGGCTATCTGCGAATCACCCAGTTTCAAACCAACACACCGGAAGTCGTGCGCAATGAAATACAACGCATGCACGAAGATTCTCAAATGCTCGACGGACTGGTAGTGGACCTTCGCAACAATCCCGGTGGGGAGTTAAGAAGTGCAGTAGGCATATCCGACTTGTTTATAGAAGGTGGAGTGATCGTCACTACGAAAGATCGAAACGGCGCAATTGATCAGGAATATCTCGCTACGCCAGGAGATATCGTCCACGGAATCCCGGTCGTCGTACTGGTAAACGAAGGCTCTGCTTCTGCCTCCGAGATTGTTGCCGGCGCATTGCAAGACCACTCGCGTGCCGTCATCATGGGAAAAAATACTTTCGGCAAAGCTTCGGTACAGACTATTTTGCCAATCAATCAGTCCGCGGCACTAAAATTGACAACTCATCGTTACTACACACCACATGACCGTTCCATCCAATCCTATGGAATCGTGCCTGATATTGAAGTTAACCTGATCGATTTACCCCAGCCAGATGAAGGTCCTGCTGTGATGAGAGAAGAAGATCTCGCAGGGGTCATTGAAAATGATCAATCGAGCGAAGGTGCACCGGAAAAACCGCAATCGTTTACATACCAAGGTAACGATTACCAGCTTCAGCAAGCCCTCAACCTGTTAAAAGCACTTCAGATCACACAGCCTGCTGACGGTTAGATATTGCGCAACAAAGCGACTTGCTGTCTCTTTGATTTGTCGCCGTCGCGGTGGTTCGTCGTACTGCAACACCACCGATCATTGACGAAAGCAAGAGCATAAAATTAAACTGAAATTTGTGCGTTTTGCGTCTGCTCTTTGAAACCGGCGGGCTCACTTACAACCCGGTTGCGTTGACTTTGGGTTGGTTCGGCGCAGCAATACCAGGGCTCCGACATCTGCGGGACTGTCGCAAAATTCACCTCGATTTCAGGAACCTCCATGTCGTCAAATCGATGAGCCATCGCCCAAATGCCTTTGAAAATTTCTTCTCTACCCAAATTTTGATTCTCAGCATCCATAGTCCAATTTTGAATTGATTCTTGCAAAGCGTCAACACGAGGGTCGGGATGCGTCCACAAATAGCCGAGCATCTGCGGGTCGAAATCGCCAAGCCACCCCTGCCGGTCTGGCAACGACAGCAAGGTTGAACCTTGCGGCAGCAGCAACCTAATGCTCAGCTGCACCGGTGGAACACTGCTGACAAGCTTAAGTTCGACAATTTGTTCTAATAACTGTCTATAACCTTGCAATGTTGTCCAGGGCGTAAATGGGACAAACGTGGGAATCATGGTGATTCCAAAGCGTCTCAAGGTAGCGAGTGCCTGCTTGAAATCTTCTGTGGTATGACCCTTGTCCAAACGACGCAGTACTTCGTCTTCAACAGATTCGACTGCGCTGGTAATGAACAAACAGCCGCTGCGGGAAAATTCTCTAATAATCTGAGGGTGTTTGAGCAGATGTTCAATCTTGATTGTAGCGTCCCATGACACTTGAGGAAATTCTTTATGAAATTCGTCGATTAAGCGGCGAGCATGACCCGGTCCGTTGAGAAAATCAGGATCACCAAATGAAATATGCTCCGCACCGTTATCGATTTGCTGACGAATGTCATCCATGACGACCTCGCGTGCGACGATTCGAAATTTTCCAGAATACACCGGAACTATCGGGCAGTGACGGCACAAATGCTTGCAGCCCCGACTTGCTTCAACAAACCCCACTGTTTTTAAACTTCCGTCTTGTGCAATCAGTCGGGAGTACTGGTCGAGGCGTGGCAGACCTGAACGAAGCGGGCGGATAAACGCGAGCTTTTCCATGCTTATACGGGTTTGACGGTGCTGGTCTGTATTTCCACCATCCCGCAGTGACCGGCAAAGCGAAACAAGATCTGACTCAGACTCGCCGCCAAATACGTACTGCGCTCCCAAGGTTCGAAAATACTCATCATTGACCGGCGCATACAGCCCATAAACGCAAATCTGCGGAGCGCGCGGCAATGCAGCAATTTGAGGTATGATTTCTGATGCCAATCGCGCACCGGCGTGCATAGCCAGATGAATCGCAACTGCGGCCACATCGGCGAATTTGGCGAGGTCAAACGATTCTATCGAAAGATCAATGCATTCGACATCGAAACCTTCGGCAGCGAGCTGCGCAGCAGGCTGTGCTAGAGCAAACGGCTGACGCCCAATCTCGTAAGGACTGATGAGCGCAATACGCATTTTAAGTTCAGATTCCCTGATGCTACAGCAAGCCGAGACTCAGCAGCGCGTCTTCACTCATCCGCTGTTTAGTCCACGGCGGGTCCCAAACGAGTTCAACATGAACATCGCGGACGCCTTCAACACACTTTACCGCACATTCGACGGTACCCGGAAACGTCTGCGCAACTGGACAGCCCGGTGATGTCAGAGTCATGTCAATGTTGACATTTCGCTGTTCATCAATCCTGACTGCATAGATCAAGCCCAAATCGTAGATGTTAAGTGGAATTTCGGGGTCATAAACACCTCGCAGCGCATCAACGATCTGCTGCTCGAGAACCATGTCGGTAATCGATGCGGTTTGCTGCTCTACATCTGTTTTAGTCTGTTCAACAGAGTTGGCGGGATCCCCTGCCTTGAGGAACTGTGATACAAAATCATCGTAACCGCCAGGGGTTTGCTTGTCAGTTTGATCGTCTTGATTTATGCTCATTCTGTAGTAACCTGTTTTTCGGTTCCCTGAATTGCGGCCACAGCAGTATGCCAAGGCAAAGTAGCACATTTTACCCGGGTGGGAAAGTGGCGCACACCACATAGCACTTCCAGCTTGCCGATATCTGCTGAGTCAATTTCTTCATTGCCAGTTACCTGAGCGCGAAAACGCGCGAACAACTCCTCTGCTTGTGCTTTGGGCACCCCTTTGAGCATTTCCGTCATAATGGATGCGGAAGCTATAGAAATTGCGCAGCCGTGACCAACAAAACGAATATCTTGGATGACCTCATTGTCATCGACCAGACAGTGCAGTGTCAATTCATCACCACACAGAGGGTTGACCCCTTCAGCCGAGCGATTTGCTGATTCGAGGGGGCCGAAGTTTCTAGGACTGCGGCTGTGATCGATAATCACTTCCTGATACAGTGCTTGAAGATCATCCATCATAGTTTAAATAGTTTGCGTGCGCTATCGAGAGAATCGAAAAGCATATCGATTTCTGCGATTGTGTTATAGACCCCAAAAGACGCTCTCGCAGTTGCCGCTACATTAAAAAACTGCATCACCGGCATCGCGCAGTGGTGGCCCACTCGAATAGCAATCCCTTCGCGATCCAATATGGTGCCCAAATCGTGCGGGTGAATGCCATCGATTCCAAAAGAAAATACACCGCACTTGTGTGGCGCGGTGCCGTATACGGTGATATCTTCAAACTCCTGCGCCCGCGAATGGGCTTGTATCAACAAATTGTCTTCGTGGCTGCAGATCGCCTCATGGCCAAGTCCCCATATAAATTCAATCGCCGCACCGAGTCCTACAGCATCAGCTACATTCGGTGTCCCTGCTTCGAATTTATGCGGGATTTCAGCGTATTGCGAACCGGCAAAAGTCACGCGTTTAATCATCTCTCCACCGCCTTCGTATGGCGGTGCCGCATCCAGCAGTGACTCCTTGCCGTAGAGAACTCCAATGCCGGTAGGTCCATACATCTTGTGTCCGGAAAACGACAGAAAATCACAGTCCAATTCCTGCACATCCAGTCGCACATGAGGAGCCGCTTGCGCTGCGTCGACAACAACCACCGCACCGACATCATGAGCAAGCGCAGTAATCGATTGAACGGGATTGACTGTACCCAAAGAGTTGGCTACATAGGTTATCGCTACAATCGCTGTGTTTTCGTTCAGCAAGCTCTTGTACTGTTCAAAATCCAGTTCTCCGCGCTCGGTGATTGGAATTTTTATTACCTTTGCCCCGGTTTGTTCAGCGATCAGTTGCCATGGAACGATATTTGAATGGTGTTCCATTTCGCTTACCAGAATTTCGCTTTTGGCTGTAAGGTTTTGCCTGCCGTGGGTGTTTGCAACCAGATTGATACCTTCGGTAGTGCCACGCACAAATATGATTTCACGGCTGTGGAGGGCGTTTGTAAATTGCTGCGCCAGTTTGCGGGCATTTTCGTATGCTTCGGTCGCGCGATCGCTCAGAGCGTGTACGCCGCGATGAACATTAGCGTGGTTGTTTTCGTAATATTTCACCAGTGTATCGATCACAGACACCGGTTTTTGCGAACTCGCAGCACTGTCGAGATACACCAGCGGCTTGCCATACACGTGCTGGTCGAGAATAGGAAACTGCGCTCTTACTGACTCAACATCAAAGCTTGTGATTTGCGAACTACAGAATTTTTCTTCAACACTTAAAGCCGTATTCAAGATACCACCTCGTCTTTGGCGTTTGGGTGAAGTTTTTCTTCCACCAGAACCATGATTTGCTGCTTAAGACCGTCAAGTTCAATTTGTTCAACAATTTCAAGAGCAAACGCTTCGGTGAGCATTTGCCTTGCAGAAGCTTCGTCTAATCCCCGCGTGCGCAGGTAAAAAACCGAATCTTCGTCCAGTTGTCCAACTGTCGCACCATGAGAACACTTCACATCATCGGCGTAAATCTCAAGCTGAGGTTTAGTATCGGCTTCGGCGTTGGGTGAAAGCAGCAAATTCCTGTTTTGCTGCTGCGCATCGGTATGTTGGGCGTCTTTGTGCACGATAACTCGTCCGTGAAATACAGACCGAGAGTTGCCATCAAGTATGCATTTATAGAATTCGTCGCTGCTTGCGTTTGCACTGGCGTGCGATATGGTTGTGAAATTGTCAATATGCTGTTTCCCGTCACCGAGCGCAAGCCCCTTCAATTCACAATGGCTTTCTACTCCATTTAGAGACTGGGTGATTTCATGACGGCTCAGCAGTGCACCGAAAGACAAAGAATAGATTCGATAGCGACTTGAGGCCGCCTGATTGACATTTGCAGAACCGATATGAAACGCTTTTTGGCTTTCATTTTGAATCCGATAATGATCACATTGTGCCTGTTCGTCAAGTTGCACAGCAACCGAAGCTGTCGTTAAATGATTGGTACTGTCAAGCGAGACAAAGCGTTCGATTATCTGCACATGCGCACCGCACTGTACGTGTACAAAACTGTTTACGTTGCAGATCTTTTCGTTGGCATCGCTGTCAGTGACATAGACGATTTCTATGGGTTTGTCCAGTTTTACGCCGCTATCAAGATAAATGACAACGCCGTCACCTGCCATCCCGGCACTGAAAGCTGCAAAACCATCGGCCGCTTGCTGTGCTTTTCGTTTTAGCTGCTGCAGCGAAAAATCTACAACTTTCGACTTGGTTGGGGTTTTCAGGATATCGGCCAGACTTCGAATTTCAACGCCTTGCGGCAAATTATCAAGTACGCAAGCGCTTTGAGAGAACCACCCGTTTAGCAACACGACGCGATATGCGTCTGACAAAAACTCAATGGATTTTTGCAGTTCATCGATACGCAGGCTGTGTGCGGGCGGCAATGACAGTTCGAACGCGATTCGGTCCATCGGCCGAATATTGGTGTACTTCCAATTCTCATCGGTAATGCGCGGCAAACCGGTTTCAGCAAAGCGTTTCAGTGCGCTTTGGCGTATTTCGCGCAGCGGTTCGCTGCTAGCACCTGGCAGATCGCTCAGCGATGCTGCAACCGCACCTTCAAGTTGTGCAACAAGTGGACTGGTCCTCATGCTACCGCCTTAGAATTTCCTTCATTTTTCTCCGAAACCCACGAATAGCCATATTTTTCCAATTCATGGGGGAGTGATTTGTCACCGGAATGGACGATTCGTCCGTCAACCAGTACATGCACAAAATCCGGGACGATATATTCCAGAATGCGAGGAAAATGGGTGACGATCAAAATCGCGCGTCCATCTCGCGCCAGAGAATTGACGCCTCTGGAAACAACCTTCAAGGCATCGATATCCAATCCCGAATCAGTTTCGTCGAGAATTGCCAAATGCGGTTCAAGCATCATCATCTGGAGAATTTCATTTCGCTTTTTTTCACCGCCAGAAAACCCCTCGTTAACCGACCTGTACAGAAACGACTCATCGATTTCGAGCAGTTTCATTTTTGCGCGCACGAGTTTGAGAAAATCCATTGCATCGACTTGGGGTTCACCGCGATGTTTGCGCATCGCATTGACCGCTGCTTTAATCAGATAGATATTGTTCACGCCGGGAATTTCAATCGGATGTTGAAACGCCAGAAAAATGCCTTCTCTGGCGCGCTGTTCCGATTCAAGTTCGAGCAGATCGTCTCCGTTGAACTCTACGGTGCCTGTGACTGCGTCTGTCACCTTTCCGGTAATCACGTTCGCCAGCGTACTTT
This sequence comes from Arenicellales bacterium, assembly GCA_965214785.1. GTDB lineage: Bacteria > Pseudomonadota > Gammaproteobacteria > Arenicellales > JAJDZL01 > JAJDZL01. The sequence goes on from OZ243975.1 coordinate 1,870,144, forward strand.
TGCCCGAACCGTTCGGTCCCATAATGGCATGAACCTGACCGGCATCAATTTGCAAATTGATGCCATTTAGAATCTTTTTTCCATCAATATCAACTTTCAAATCACTGACTGAAAGCATGTTCAGTTTCTCCTTTGTGAGAGTTATGTTTAGAATTCGAATCGACTGATTCGGGTTTTAGCCAACTGCGCCTTCCAGAGAGATTCCGAGAAGTTTTTGCGCTTCGACAGCAAATTCCATCGGCAATTCTTTGAATACTTCCTTGCAAAATCCGTTGACGATCATCGAAACCGCGTCCTCCTCGGACAGGCCTCTTTGTCTGCAGTAAAACAGCTGTTCTTCGCTAATTCTCGATGTAGTGGCTTCGTGTTCAACTTTGGCAGAGGCGTTTTTGACTTCGATATACGGAAAGGTGTGTGCGCCGCACTTGTCACCCATGAGCAAAGAATCACACTGAGAATAATTGCGAGCGTTTTCGGCGCCTTTGAGCATGCGAACCAAACCTCTGTAGGAATTTTGCCCGCGTCCGGCGGAAACGCCTTTCGAGATAATCGTGCTTGAGGTATTTCGGCCGATGTGCACCATTTTGGTACCGGTATCAGCCTGCTGGCAATTGTTCGTCAAAGCGACCGAGTAGAACTCACCTACCGTGTTATCGCCTTCGAGCATGACGCTTGGATATTTCCAGGTTATCGCTGATCCGGTTTCGACCTGGGTCCAGGAGATTTTCGCGTTGTCTCCTCGACAGGTTCCGCGCTTGGTCACAAAGTTATAGATTCCACCGCGTCCTTGTTCATCACCTGGGTACCAATTTTGAACAGTCGAGTATTTGATCTCGGCATCTTTGTGCGCAATCAGTTCGACCACTGCGGCATGCAGCTGGTTTTCGTCGCGCATCGGTGCCGTGCAGCCTTCGAGATAACTGACGTAACTGCCTTCATCAGCGACGATCAGTGTTCTTTCAAACTGTCCGGTATTCATCGCATTAATTCGAAAGTAAGTGGACAACTCCATGGGACATCGAACCCCTTTTGGGACGTACACAAAAGAGCCGTCGCTGAATACAGCGGAATTAAGCGCTGCGAAATAATTGTCACCGGAAGGCACTACAGACCCCAGATATTGTTGTATCAGTTCCGGGTGTTCCTGTACAGCTTCGGAGAACGAACAGAAAATAACACCTGCATCGGACAAGGTTTTTTTAAATGTAGTGGCAACCGACACGCTGTCAAACACAGCATCAACCGCAACCCCTGCAAGCATCTTTTGTTCAGACAGCGGGATGCCGAGCTTCTCGTAGGTCTCAAGCAGTTTCGGGTCGACTTCATCGAGGCTTTTTGGCCGGTCTTCGTCAGATTTGGGAGCTGAGTAATAACTGATAGCCTGATAATCGATGGGTGTGTAGTTCACGTGTGCCCAAACCGGTTCGCTCATCTTTTTCCAGCGCCCGAACGCCTTCAGACGCCAGTCGCACATAAATTCAGGTTCATTTTTCTTTTTAGACAGAGCGATGACTACACTTTCATCAAGCCCTGGAGCGAAAGTTTCGGATTCTATATCGGTAACGAAACCTTCTTTGTACTCTCTGGATACGAAAGAGCTGATGTCTGTTGCGGTTGTTGATTCCAATTTATCTTTCCTTTTTGGTATGTTCTGTTTGAATTAACTGAATGCTACATGTTGCGTATGGTCTGACTCGTTACATCGGCTCGAGCGCATCCCAGACGAACCTCTAGCCATGGTTTTCTGGACTACGTCTCCTAACTTCAATTCATCTAAAAACACCGAAATCTTGTCACTCAATTCGCTCCACAACTCGTGAGTCAGGCAAATTTCACCATCCCGGCAGTCCATCTTGCCCCGACAGCGGGTCACATCAACTGACTCATCGACCGCACTTATAATTTCAAAAATCGATATTTGCTGCGCGGGTCGAGTCAATTTGTAGCCGCCGCCAGGTCCGCGGGCACCCGTTACAAGACCTTTTGCCTTTAACTTGGCAAAAAGCTGCTCTAAATAGGCCACCGAGATCTCCTGATGTTCGGCGATGCTTTTCAGTGCAACTCTTCCGTGTACTGATTCATTCAACGCTAAATCCATCATTGCAGTAACGGCGTAGCGGCCCTTTGTCGTAAGTTTCATCGGTGTTATTCCCGAGCTCTGGACTAAAAACCAACTATTTTACTTGGTATTAAGTGCATTTGTCAACAGTGATTCCAATCTGCTGAAGTTAAATACGATATAGCGAGCATTGAAAGAGCCGTCGTATATCGCCGCGCAAAGTGGAATGCGCCGATTCAGGACTTTTGAACCATTATGCAGGTCACTAACTGAAGTTTAGCACGTCAACTAGACTAACCTGATTTCTGAAGTATCGGGGTTCAAATCGAGCGTTTTCGCAAGAGGTATTTTCCACCCTAATATTTGGATCAAAATGTACTGGCGGCTAGTAACTGAAAAAATTGGTTTTACCGTGTCTGCATCGCTCATTATCGAACAAAATCGATAAATGCTGACGCATTTTTGCCACACACGTTCTATATTGTCGCTGTGACCTAAACAGCACGCGAACGCACCCGCAAGCGGAATGTAGCGCTTGTATTGTGTACAACGAATCTGAAACAACTGCAGTTGCCGCTTAAGTCGGTTCAAGCAGTGCCGATAAGGCCTCTGTACGATGCAGATTGAAATAACGCTTATTTCGTTTACGGAATAAGCGTCATGTTGTTGCAATTCAATGCAATAACGAAGTGAGTAACTTCGTCGGCGGTGGGCAGGCAGCTGTTCGTTATCGCAATTGCAGTGAACGGGATCGAAGGCGCGGCGGTAAGCTTTCATCAAGCGGTTGTTTGGCATTTTCCAATTTCATTCGAATTTCGTCAGGCATTGCACAGGCTTTTGGCTTGGGAACTTTGCACACGTGCAACTCGATAAATTCGCAGATAGCCACCAACTCGCTGTTTTTTCGCATTTCAAGTTGCAAGTGAAATCGCTTGTCATCGACATCAAGTACTCGCGTTTCGACACGCAGATGATCCCCGCAATAGAGTTCTTGCAGATAGAACCGATGGTCCTCTAACAGATAAATCGTACAATCTGTGCGGGTGCGGTATTCATGATCGAAGCCCACTGAATCCTGCAGCGCATCGACCGCGTAACTGAACACCAGGCCGTAGAATGCATCTTGCATATGACCGTTGTAGTCAATCCACTCGGGCTTCACCTTGGTTTCATATTTGAAGATCATAAACCACCTGAATATTTTTATTGTCATGGCTCTTACCAAATTGCACTAGTCAACGAAACCGTAAAGGCCATCGTGTCGAGTTTGCAATGGGACAATTGGGTTCTTTAGGCAAGCGCCAGTGTGAATGGGAGCGATACCGATCAACTTGAATCGCAACGGTGCCTAACGGCGAGAACTCTCCACCCTCGATTGAATTTTGAATCACCATGGATGATAACAGACGTGGAGGTATTTCACGAGATCGAAGTGGCGAATGTAAACAATTCTGATAATGTTATTCTTAGAAAATAAGCACGGCAGAGACTTGGTGATAGTCGCAAGTCTGGGCAATGTCAGCTGCGCACTCGCAATATTGAAGTTTACCTAACTGCCCTTTGCAAAGATTCTGCGCTAACCTCCCGCGATCGGTGCTTGTGCCGCAGGCGAATTGCATGGAGCGCTACCGCATTATGTCGGTCGAATTTTGTGACTTGGCAGTGTAGTAGAGCGAATTGCCACAGCAGTGCGCCTTGGTAAATCGAATCGGTGTACGGGCTAAGAACTCTTGTCAACCGGGGCACCATGACCGTAAGGCACATCAATTCCGCCATAGCGGCGGACTCGAAGGTTGCACTGTTCAGCATGGCCGACGAATCCTTCCAACATGCAGAGTCGAGATCCATATTGCCCAATATATGTCGCGGCTTCATCGGTCACAACTCTCTGGTAGGAGTGTGTTTTGATATACTTTCCAACCCAAAGCCCGCCAGTATAACGACCTGCCTTTTTGGTGGGCAAGGTGTGGTTTGTTCCAATCACTTTATCGCCATTTGCGACATTGGTCCGCGCCCCTAAAAACAGTGCGCCATAGCTGTGCATATTTTCTAAAAACCAGTCGTCCCTGTCCGTCATTACCTGCACATGTTCTGAAGCAATGTCGTTTGCGACATCAAGCATTTCTTCATAGGTATCACAAACGATCACTTCACCATAGTTTTCCCAACTGGCGCGTGCAGTTTCCGCAGTCGGCAAAATTTCCAAAATGCGATCAATTTCCAGCATAGTGCGCCTTGCCAGATCTTGTGAGTTGGTAATTAAAAAGCACGGTGAATTGTAACCATGTTCGGCCTGTCCCAACAAGTCAGTCGCACAAATCTCAGCATCGCATGCCGATTCGTCGGCGATGACCATTGTCTCTGTGGGGCCGGCAAAAAGATCAATTCCAACCCGACCATATAACTGCCGCTTGGCTTCGGCAACAAACACGTTCCCCGGTCCCACGAGCATGTGCACAGGCTCAATCGATTCGGTTCCAAGCGCCAGCGCCCCAATGGCTTGAATCCCGCCAAGCACATAAATTTCATGCGCGCCACCTATGGCAATCGCAGCAATCACGCCCGGATTCGGTTCACCTTTAAATGGTGGGGTCGCGGCCACGATTCTTGGGACTTGTGCGACTTTTGCTGTTGCAACCGACATGTGTGCAGACGCAACCATAGGGAATTTCCCGGCTGGAACATAACAGCCAACGGACTGAACGGGTATGTTCCGATGACCTAGAAATACACCCGGCAAGGTCTCTATCTCAATGTCTAGCAAGGCATCGCGCTGCGCTTGGGCAAATTTGCAGACCTGATCATGCGCAAATTGAATGTCTGCCATCTGCTGTCGAGAAACTCGTGAAACAATGGCTTCAATCTCACCGGCGGTCAAGCGAAACGATGGCGGTGAGTATCGATCGTACTTTTCGCTGAGTTCACGGACCGCCAGGTCGCCTCGTGTTTCGATTTCCTTTAAGGTGGATTCGACCACCAAACGCGTTTTGTCGTCGTCCAGTAGTTGATCGGCTGCTGGCTTGCCGCGTTTTAGATATTTGATTGGCATACACTTAGCTCCTTGGAATAATCTGTCGCTACTGTCATGGTTTTCATGATTTTTGCGCGTGCACAAACATTGCCGCGGCGAAAATGATGATGACTCCCTTGATAATCAACTGTGCTTGTACAGGCAGACCGAGAATAATCACGATGTTGAACAGTAAAATTAGAATCAACGCGCCGAGCGCGGCGCCCCAAATGGTTCCGACCCCTCCGGACAGCGCAACCCCGCCGATGACAGCAGCAACAATTGAATCCAACTCGTAACCGCGTCCGACCCAGTTGTCAACCGTGCCAACAAATCCAACCAGGAACAAACCGGCGATTCCAGCCATAATCGAACAGATCACGTAGCACAGAATAATGACTCGATCAGAACGGATACCGCACAAGTCTGCGGCAATTGGGTTGCCGCCCGTAATATAGACTTGCCTGCCAAATGCACTTTTATGCAAAAGCCATGCTAATAGGCTAAACAGGCACATAAATGCGATGAATGCAACCGGAAACCCACCCAAACGCCCAGTGCCTAAAAACCGAAAACCATCCGGCAACGATCCTGCTGGCGCACCTTGGGTGTAGTAAAAACGCAGTCCCTGCAAAACAATCATCATTGCCAAGGTGGCAAGAAATGGGGAAACATTACGTTTGGTGATCAAAATACCATTGATCAGTCCGACGAGAGCAGAGAAAATGATGGCGACCGCGAAGATGACTGGAATTGCGGTATCACTAGTTGCATTGAACGCTGTTGCAATGACTGCCACGGTCGCCATTAATGACGCCACTGACAAATCCAAGCCACGCACCAGAATCACGAAGGCCTGACCCAGTACGACAATTCCCAACGGTGCGGCTTGTGTAAAGATATCTTGTAGATTTTTCGGTGCCAGGAATGCTGGTTGAATTATCGTTGCAAACACAATCAAAGCGATCAATGACAATGGCAGCGAAAATCGCTTCAAGTTCGGAAGCGTAAACGATTTCATGACGTGAGAATTCAAAGCTTCTTTACCCTATTGACATAGATTGATACGGCGATCAAGATGATCAATCCTTGAACAACCCATTGAATAAATGTCGATATATTCATGTAGTTCAAAAGGTTATTCAACAATGAAATCAAAAAAACGCCCATTAGCGTGCCGAGTATGTTACCTTTACCACCACCGAGAAGCAGACCCCCAACAATAACCGGTGTAATTGATGCGAGAGTAATCTGCTCACCAATTCTGGGGTCACCGACACCGGTGCGACTGACATAATAGGCACCCGCCAGTGCAACGAAAAATCCACATGCCGAATACGCGAACAAGGTGGTGCGTCGCGCATTGATGCCCGTCAGTCGGGCTGCCTCTTCATCACCACCGACCGCATAAATAGATCGTCCCAGCGTCGTATATTTCAACAAGTACCACACCGCAGCAAAGCAAATGAGCATGACTATTCCAGCGACTGGAAATGGTCCGATGCGGCCGTAAGCAAATTCCTCAAACCAAAACGGCACGCCGCCAGTCGGTTGTAAGGTATACAGCAACACAAGTCCGTTGAGAACCGATGCGGTACCAAGTGTAACAATGAGGGGATGGACACCGGTTTTGAGCGTCAGGTAACCATTCAAGAAACCAATCATGGTGCCGAATGCAAGCACCACAAAAATCATCGGAATCATCAGGTGCGGATTGTGATCGACTACCGTAGCCATCATCACTGCGCTCGCAGTGACGACCGCACCGACGGACAGATCAATGCCGCCCGCAAGGACAACCAATGACTGGCCTAAACTGACAAAACCCAGTGCCGCGGACTGTTCCAGCACATTCATCAAATTGCGCGTAGTGCCGAATCGATCGCTTAATGCAAAGCCGATAATCAGCACAACAATCAAGAGAATCAATACGACGCACAGCGAAAAGTCAATGCGCAGTCGTCGAGCTATTTTGGTAATCGAATCGAACATGTTATTGCAATTGATTCATGCGGCTACACTAGCAGTCGCCAGATTCATAATCGTTGTCTCGGTCATTTGAACACCGGTCACTTCACCGCTGATGGTTCCTTCTCGCATGACGAGGGTGCGCGTGCAAAGACCAATGATTTCAGGCAGCTCTGATGAAATCACCAAGATGCCGACCCCTTCATCAGCAAGTTTTCTGATAATCTGGTAGATTTCCACTTTCGCGCCAACATCGACGCCGCGTGTCGGTTCATCAAGAATGAGAACGCGGTGACAGACACGACTCCATCGGGCAAACAGTATTTTTTGCTGATTGCCACCAGATAAGTTGTTCACCGCTGAAGTTGCCGTTGGCACCGCAATCCGAAATCGCTGAACTTCATCTTTTGCCGCTTGAATTTCATAGTGACGATCAATACCTGTGCGACGCGTAAATTCGCGCAGCACCGGGGCAGATATATTGCTCGCCAAATCCAGTTGCATCAACAGTCCCTGTCCCTTTCGATCTTCGGTCAGAAACCCTAAACCACGGTCAATGGCGGTTCGCGGCGTTGGAATATTAAAGGTTTTACCGGCCAGCGTGACGACACCATCAACACGTGGTAGCGAACCGAATATTGCGTGCGCCAGATCTGATCGACCGGATCCAACAAGCCCAGCCATGCCAACAACTTCACCAGCATAGATATCGAACGAAACATCTTTGACGCTGGGCGGCATTTTTATGTTTCGTACCGACAATACCGGTGCTGGCTCTTTCGGAGGCTGCACTTTAACAGGATAGATGTCATGGAGTTCACGGCCAACCATTAGTGAGATTAAGCGATCACGATTCAGTTCACAAACCGGTCGTGTCGCGACTTTCTGTCCGTCTTTTAAAACAGTCACGCGATCGGCGAGTTCAAAGATTTCTTCGAGTCGGTGAGAAATGTAAATGATGCACACCCCATTGGCGCGCAAATTATTGATACATTCAAATAGGAGTTTGGCTTCGCTGCCTGATATCAGCGCAGTTGGTTCATCAAGAACCAGCAGTTTGGTGTTACCCACGAGCGACTTTGCGATTTCAACCATTTGCTGATCGGCCAGACTCAGTTGATGTATGGGTGCGCGTGGGTCTAGATCATGGCCAAAACGGTTTAGAACTTCACTCGCGTCTGAATACATCTGGCCATAGTCAATTGCCCCGAACCAATTTTTCGGTGAACGTCCCAAGAAAATGTTTTCCGCAACTGACAACTCAGGAAACAGGACCAGTTCCTGGTAGATTGTGTAGATTCCTGCATCTTGTGCAGCTTTAGGCGATGTCCAGCGACGCTCGATTCCGTCGTATTGAATGGAGCCTTCATCAGGTACGTAAGCACCGGACAACACCTTTATCAGCGTGGACTTGCCGGCACCATTTTCTCCAAGCAATGCATGAGTTTCACCGGATTGGGCTTCAAAATCGACTTTGTCCAGTGATTTCACACCAGGAAAAGTTTTAGTGATGCCAGTCAGTTCAATCATGTTTGAGATCTTGAGCGGATTGTGGAATATAGCCCGACCGAGTCCGTGTTCAGCCGGGCTAGTTCCATCGCTGAATGTGAATCGTCAATGGATTCAGTTTGGTAAATCTACACTGAAAGTCTTGGGATCATATTCCGGTCCCATGCCATGCCCCATGATGAAATCATCGGGGCGATCCAGTGCCACATAGTCCGCCAACAGCACGTCGGCTTTGATTGAATTGGTTTCATGGCCTTCAGAAATGACAACTTGAAAGTTGACATCCAGGCGCTTGGGTACTGCCGAACCTTTCAGAACGTTTAACGCCACTGCGACCGAAGCGATCCCAATCGACGGTGTGTAGTCGATGCCACAAAATGCAAAGCCATGTTCATGGGCCAGTTTGTACATGCGATTCAGATCGCCACCGGTGTGCGGTGGAATATCTGCCGCAGCGACGCCGGCGTTGAGAAATGCTTCAACAGACCCTGAACCTTGCAGCCCACTGTCTGCCCAGACGCCATCAATTGTGTCAGCACCTTCGCGTTGAACGACTGCAGACATGATCTGTTTGCCGTTGGCAGGGCTCCAGCTGGTGTACTGCGTGTCGATAATTTCAATACCAGGGAACTGGGCAAAGACTTCTCTGGCCGCTTGCAATCGGATTTCTGCAGGGCTCGCACCTGCCAAACCGGGCAACAGCACAATGCGGCCTTGTCCATTGAGCGTTTCTGCCAGCCAGGTTGCGCTGATTCGAGCCAAGGCTGTATCAGAAGCGGTAACAAAACTGACGAAACTATCGTCACTTTCGACGCGCCGTGCGACAGTGACGACTGGAATGCCTTTACGCATCGTGCGGCGCAGAATCGGATCCAGTGCATCTGCAGTTGCTGGGTTGACCAACAGCAAGTCAATGTCCTGATTCAGTAAATCCTGAATGTCTGATACTTGTTTGGTTGGATCACTGTTGGCATCGGTTACGAGAAAGCGGGCCAGTTGATCACGATTTTGATCGGCCGCCCATTGCACGCCATGAAAGAAAGTGACCAGCCATAAATCGGCTTGTGAAGCGTTGGAAAATCCAATTGTGTAGGGGCCCTCTTTTTGGTAATCGGAGGTTTCAACCAGTTCATTGAATCCTGGGTTCCACAGAAAAGTCCGGGGCAGACCGTCATAGTCTGCGGCTGCGATGCCGGTTAGTAAACTGGCAGCTGCAGCAATGGCTAAGATTTTCATTTTCATTTCTTATCCTCAATGTAAATGTGATAGTCAAAAAAAGATTTAAGTTGATTGGCGGTTATCCGACGGCACCTTGTGCCTGCACCAATGCAATCGAACTGGTGTCCTGACCCTGGTGTTGTTCAGCAGCTAAACCTGCACTGTAGTCTTCCAGTACTGCCTGCGGTGCGGTTGGAACCAGTGGGAAATCCCACCAACCTACAACGTTGGAAGCAGCGATGGATACATCACGGGTAATTGGGACTTCAACCAGTGCCGGCCCACCATTTGCCAGTGCGGCCTTGATGGTGGTACCGATTTCGTCGACAGATTGCACTTGTTTGGCAAATTCAATCCCAAACGACTTTGCCAATTCGGCAAATTGCACCGAATAAGGTGAGGGTGTTTCGCGGTGATTGGTGAACTCGGAGATGATGTTTCGCCCCATTAAAGCATCCTGCCCGTCGCGAATTGAAATGTAGCCTGAATTGTTTAATACCAGGAATACCACTGGGATGCTATAGGCCACACAGGTCGCCAATTCCTGCATGCACATCATGAAATCACCATCCCCAATAATGCACACGACCGGTGTATCAGGGTGGGCAAGCTTTGCACCAATGGCTGCTGGCAGTGCAAACCCCATCGGTGAATAGCTGCCAGGCGTGATGTGAGTGCGAGGTTCATAAACAGGAAAGTCCTGCTTTGTTGAACTTTGCGGGTGTCCAGAACCAACCGTTACGATGCCGTGGCGGGGCAGAACCTTGCGCAGTTCTCGCAGTGTTCTAAGCATTGTCGTTGGAATCTTGTCGTGGGAGCGACGCGGCTCCATTTGTTCGTCCCACTGCGCCCAAAGTTTGGCCAGACGTTCGTGCTGATCACTGTGGTTTTGGTAAGCGATACGTGCCTGTTCGGCGGAAATGCCGGCGTCTATGTCTTCTAATGTCAACGCTATATCAGCGACGATGCCAACTTCCACCGGGTAATTCTTACCGATTTCGCGAGGATCAATGTCAACATGGATTAACTTGCTGTCAGGAATCGAGAAACTGACGCCTTTACGCCATGATGATGACGACCAGTCGTTAAATCTACAGCCCAGCGACATGACGACATCCGCTTCACTGGCCATGGTGTTTCCAGATAGAGAACCCGGCCAGCCCACCGTACCGGCGTTCATGGGGTGATCCTCAGCGAGTGCACCCTTACCATTCCAGGTAAATACGACGGGAATCCCCAATCGTTCCACCAATCGTTTCAGGTGTGTGCTGGCGTTGGCGGTTATTACACCACCACCGGCAACGATACAGGGACGTTTTGCACTCAGTAGTAGTCGGATTGCTGCTTCGATCGCAGTACTGTCGGCGCGCGAACGGCCCGTCGGCAGCCGCTCTTTAAGGTTCTGAATCTCAATATCAGTTGTTTCGGACTGCACATTTAGAGGGATGTCAATGTGAACAGGTCCGGGGCGACCTGTGAGCATTGCGTTAAACGCGCGATGCATGATAAAGGGAGCGGAGTCTGGCGTGATCATGTCGAAGTTGCGTTTGGTTACGTGTGCAGTAACTTTGGTGAAGTCCGGAACATTTTCCCGGTCCATCTCCTGCATGACGCCATGTCCGCGCATATGTGTCGCGGCAGCTCCAGTGATCAGTAACAGTGCGGTTGAGTCGCAATGGGCATTGGCCAGGCCCATGACGGTATTTGCAGCGCCCGGTCCAATCGACGTACAGGCAGCAATGGGCTGGCCAGTTGCGCGAAAATGCGCATCTGCGATGTGCACAGCAGCCTGCTCATGCATGGTTTGGATAACTCGAATATCTGACCCGGCGTCATTGAATGCGTCAAGTAAATTCCAATTTCCATGTCCCGGCAATCCGGTAATGTAAGGAACGCCGTATGCTTTGAGCGCTTTACCGATAACGTGTCCAACAGTTTTCATAATTGTGATCCCTCGCTCTGACTCAGTCAGATGTGTTGTAGCTAGTCTATTCCTGCTAGAAGTGAATGAATTACTTTCATCCATAGTATATGCAATAATTTCTGCAATAATAAAGCAATTTGCATAATATTGCAAAAATATTTCACTAATGATTTTCTTAATTCAAACGATCATGACTGTAGGTTATTTATTGAAATCGGTATGATGCGAACCAACAGGCATCTTGTATACTGCTATGTATCGACATTTTCCTGATATTTTGATAAGGAAATCTACTATGCAATTTGTTTTGTTGATGCCATGAGAAAAACGGAAAAAATTTTGTCAGTGACGCTGCGTGATGTTGCCTCACACGCCGGTGTTGCAGAATCGACAGCGTCGCGTGCTTTATCTGGCAGTGGCAAAATTGCTGACGGCACACGCCTTCGAATTGAAGAAGCCGCTAATGAGCTTGGCTACGTGGCGCGCGCAGAAAGTAGCCGCAAGTCGGGAATGCGTCGTGGCTTAATTGGTGCCGTTGTTGGTGCCTTGCACAATTCCTTTTATCCCTTTTTAATTGATCGCATCCACGATGAGTTGGATGCATTAGGATTCGATATGATTCTAATCATCGACGATCTGTCTGATTCTGGCAACCGGCGCAAAATTCAAGGGGTGATTGACGCTTCTTTGGATGGCGTTGTATTTGCAACGGCATCAATTCATTCCTCGGCCGTTAATTTCCTGGTTGATCGAGGGATGCCGACCGTATTAGCGATTCGCTCCAACCGAGCCAACAATGTGGATGTCGTTGAAAGTGACAATCAAGCTGCAGGCACCGAAGCTATTCAACATTTATTGGACCTCGACCACCAGCGCATTGGATTTATTATGGGCCCTCAGGATACATCGACCAGTATTGACCGGTTTAACGGTGGCCGACGAAAAATGGAGGCCAATGGGTTCGTGTTAAAGAATGAATATGTGGTTTGGGGCAACTATTCTCATGACAGCGGCTATTCTGGTTTGATTCATCTTTTGAACCAGCCCAGACCACCGACTGCGATTTTCTGTGGCAACGATGTGATTGCGATTGGCGCGTTAGAAGCCTGTCAGAAGTTTGGATTGAAGGTGCCTGAGGACATTTCCATTATCGGTGTCGATGACATACCGATGGCTAGCTGGTCGATGATCTCTCTAACTACGGTTCGTCAGTCGATCGGGGATATCGGTGCGCTGGCCGCACGCCGCCTGGTTGCGAGAATTAAGGGTGGATTAGCAGAACCGCTTTGCCACGATATTTTGCCAACCAGCATCATCCGCCGCCGCACCACCGCGCCAGCGAGTTCCAACCCAAAAAGAATTGACCGCGATTTGAGCGCATCAACCTCGAATTAAGTTGTGGCAGCTGACGTTGTCAAGGGTGTAACGACGATGGGTTGGTAATACCTTTATGAACCGCCGCAAACTTCCAATTGGCATTCAGGATTTCCGAACGATTCGTGAACAATACGATTTCTATTATGTTGACAAAACTGAACTGATTGGCGGATTGATCGAAAACACCTCATAATTCCCAATTTGATGATGAATGTTGATTTACCGTTCTATCGCAATACCGATCGATAAGCTCAAGGCGAACCAAGACCGATACTTACACCCTGCCCGACCCCAACACACATCGTAACCAATGCCCGATCGATATTTTTTCTATTCATCTCAAGCGCCGCTGTTCCAACTATTCGTGCACCACTCATCCCTAGCGGGTGGCCAAGTGCGATTGCCCCTCCGTTCGGATTAACGTGAGGAGACTTTTCATCGACTCCCAATTCCCGCAACACTGCAAGGCATTGCGCAGCGAACGCTTCATTGACCTCAACAATTCCAAACTGATCAGGTATTAAATTGAGTTGATTGCAAAGTTTGTGGGTAGCAGGTACCGGGCCGATGCCCATAAGCCGCGGCTCTACACCAGCTGCAGCACTGCCTAAAACTCTCGCGACAGGGGTTAAATCGAATTGGTTCACCGCCTTTTCGGAGGCAATGATCATTGCTGCTGCTCCGTCGTTGATTCCAGAACAGTTTCCCGCGGTTACGGTACCTCGTCGCCCAAACAATGACTTGAGTTTCGAAAGTGACTCCAGGTTAGTTTGCCGAGGATGTTCGTCAACATCAAATACACCTTTGCGCACCGCAGATATCGACGAAGATTTACTGTCCGCGGATATTTCAACAGGGACAATTTCGTCTTTAAAAATTCCAGCCTGATGCGCTATATGCCAGTTTTCCTGACTTTTTAAGGCGAAGGCATCCTGATCTTCACGCGTAATTCCGTAGTGCTCAGCTACGTTTTGCGCGGTCTGGGGCATCGAGTCGACACCGAAGTGCTCTTCGATGAGCGGATTGACAAACCGCCAGCCCAAAGTCGTATCGTAGATTTCAGCATTCCTGGAAAACGGTGACTGTGATTTGGGGATTACGAATGGCGCACGCGACATGCTTTCAACCCCGCCAGCAATAATAACCTGTGCTTGTCCACAGCGAATCGCCTGGGCCGCTGCGATTACCGCGCTCATACCCGATGCGCAAAGACGGTTTATGGTTACCCCTGGCACCGAGATCGGCAATCCAGCCAGCAGCAATGCCATTCTGGCAATATTGCGATTGTCCTCACCGGCCTGATTTGCGCAACCGATAATCACGTCATCAATCGCTAACTGATCTAATTTCCCCTCAATCTGCCTGGCTATCTCGCGGATCGGGATGGCTGCCAGATCATCGGTGCGCACTGACGCCAGTGAACCTGCGAATTTCCCCACTGGCGTTCGCAAGTAATTACATATGTAGGCTTCATTCATTTTTTGTCATCTTCGATAGTGCTTATACAGCGCCTTCAATCCCGGTGGAACCGTACAACCAACTGAGCGTATCGCACCAGTCACTTTGAGATTTATCACTCATAATCTTATTCCTTAAGTCACCATGAGCATCCGAACAGTGGTAAATATGATCGCCAATGAGCCGCGACATCAATTGAACTTTCGCCGTACGTAAATAACGACGATCGCGGTAATTGATAAAAGCTGTTTCAATATCGCCATCTTGACGTTCCATTTCGTCTGCCAGGCAAACGGCGTCTTCCATTGCCATGCAAGCACCCTGTGCAAAGTACTGCAGCATGGGATGAGCCGCATCACCAAGCAGTGCGACAGGCCCATCGACCCATTTCGAAGCGGGTTCTCGATCACACAACACCCATAGTTTCCAGTCCTTGCCCCGTTCAATGATTTGCCGGGCAAGCGGGTTGACGTGTTCGAAACCTTTGCGCACGACATCGTGCGTGACAGGCAAGCCGGCAACTGGCTGCGGCGCATCATTATGATAGGTGACAACCAGGTTGAATCGCTTCCAATCCGACAGAGGGTAGTGAACAATATGGCACTTCGGTCCCGCCCAAAGTGTTGCCGCATTCCAGCGAATCTGTTGCGGCATGTCATCAGTCGCGATAACCGAGCGGTAGGTCGTATGTCCCGACACTCTCGGAGAACCATCACCGATGAGCTGACTGCGCACATTCGACCAAAGACCGTCAGCACCGATTAGTGCGGAACTTTGAACATCAGTAGAATTGTCCAGGCACACTGAAACACCACTTTGGGTACGTCTGTAACCCGAAACCGCTGAGTTTGCGCGCAACTCCACCAGCTCGCTATCTTCACAAGCGTTCAAAAACACACGGTAAAGGTCTGCGCGATGAACCACCCCGTAGGGATTTTTGAACCTTTCTCGAAACTCGCCATCAAGTGCAATTCGTACAATCTGCTGGCCGCTCATCGCATCCATCAAACGCAGACTGTCGATGTAAACTGCCATTTCCCGAGCCCGGTCACCAACACCAAGGTAATCAAAAGCGTGAAACGCGTTCGGTCCCAACTGAATACCGGCACCGATTTCCTCGAAGCTGGAAGACTTTTCCAGAACAACGCAATAGAAACCTTTTTGAGACAACCCCATCGCTGCGGAAAGTCCGCCGATTCCGCCGCCTGCTATGACAATGGGTTTTGAATTTCTAGCTTTCATGGGTAGTTTTGAAATTGACGGATTCCCGGTCCGATTAATCTGATTGCAAGCCAATTGTCCTATCAGTCATTTAGTTGAAATTAATAGACTAACACCGCCCAGATGCCGTAAACATCATCGCGGATTATCTGTTGCAAAACCTCTCGCGCCCATATATTTTCTATGCTGTCAGGGTGTCTTGGCAATTTTATTAGTCTTTTTCACTGCTGTCCCGTTGTTTGGAGGAAAACGGCTTGTATCTGATTGATATTTATTCAATAATGACCTGTAGGAGGGTGTCCGAGACTTCAGTGGAAACTTCCGTCTCCAACTCCCCTCCAAACAGATCAATTATCAATCAGGAGTATACCCATCATGTACGAAGGACAGTTTGTTTTTTCACAAATTATGACCCACCTGCCTTGGAAAACCTTTCACCGATGCGTGGACCGCTACCGAGGCGACCACAAAGTTCGAACATTCCGATGTTCCCAACAATACCGATCCATGGCGCTTGCTCAGATGTGTCGCCGAAGCAGTTTACGCGAGCTGGTCGTGTGCCTGCGTTGTCATTCGGACAAGCTATATCATCTCGGTCTGTCGGCCGGCATATCACGAAGCACGCTTGCAAAAGCCAACGAAAATCGAGACTGGCGGATTTATGCCGACTTCGCCCAGCGTCTGATCGCAATGGCTCGTCCACTTTACGGTCCCGAAGACAGCGAGTTGAATTTGCGCGAAACCGTCTACGCACTCGACTCGTCTACCATCGATTTGTGTCTTTCGCTGTTTCCGTGGGCACCGTTTCGAAAAACCAAATCCGGCATCAAATTACACACCTTGTTGGATTTACAGGGAAATATTCCCTCGTTTATTGAAATTACCGATGCGAAACTCAATGATGTGAACATTCTTGATGCTTTTTTGCCAGAACCCGGTTCCATCTATGTGATGGATCGTGCATACGTCGATTACCAGCGGCTGCATACATTTCACAGTTATGGCAGTTACTTCGTCGTGCGCGCCAAATCCAATACCAAGTTCCGTCGCCTTTACTCGCATGCCAATGACCGCGGCAATGGGTTGATCTATGACCAAAGAGGCGTGCTGACCGGTACTGAAAGTGCCAAGCGTTATCCTGATAAACTGCGACGAATTAAGTATGCCGACCGCGAGCGAGACAAGACTTTAATCTTTTTGACCAACAATACGTATTTGCCAGCACTGACCATAGCTGACTTGTATAAGAACCGATGGCAAGTGGAATTGCACTTTAAGTGGGTCAAACAGCATTTGAAAATCAAATCGTTCTATGGCATCAGTGAAAACGCCGTCAAGACTCAAATCTGGATTGCTGTTTCAGTCTACGTGCTACTTGCGATAATCAGAAAACGGATGGCTCTGGACATGAATCTCTACACTATTTCGCAAGTTCTCGATACTACCTTGTTTCAAAAAACAACACTAACTCAACTATTTACGGAATACGGATACAAACCAGAACTGGAGCTGCCGTATAAGCAATTGAATCTATTTGATTATTTAACGGGACACTAGTGAGTCTTTTTCACTAATAGCCGGTCATCTCCAGGTATCCCACTCCAGATATCAATTTTCCGCGTTCGCTTGCGCTGACCTGCACCGAGCCTTCCCAATAACGAAACGACTGATGGCGTTCCTGTGCATTGACTGTCGCTTCTATATCAAGGACAAGGTGGCGCTGCGGAACTTCAATGCGCCAGTACACCGGATATGTCGATTGAGTCTCGGGACTTGTCCACATCTGCATAGGACGAAAAGAAACCTCCCGCGCAGGCACTTGGTCTAAGGTGCCTGTCCCATCAATCAAAACAGCGTATTTGAACGAATCTTTCGAATCATCGTGGTGCCTGACCTGAAAGAACATCATCTCTCGCCCATCGTCTAACTGTAAAGAGAACCAGTCCCAACCAGACTGAGTTTCGTCAAGTGCTGATGAAAACCATTCATGGTCCATCCAACTGGTACCGGTGACTTCCAGCGACTGTCCGTGAATCGTCAAAGTGCCGTCGGTGTGCATTCGAGTCAGCGAATAGTAATATGAGGCATTTTCGTTCGATTCGCTTTTTCGGCTGAGCCCGTTTTTTCCGTGCAACACTGCGTCTTTGACGCTGACGAGCTGCAAATCCAAAGTAAAGTCATCACTTGTTACCGCGATATCAAGATCAAGGCATCCTCTGCAATCTCCTGATGACCCGCTGGCAGACCAGTTTTCCACATAGACCGAAAACGGCTGTGCCCGCGCACCTGCAAGACCCAATACATCCCGACTGTACATTTCGTCAACAAGATACTCACCGCTTTGTAAATCTGTTACACCTGCGTGCGCCAGATAAACCTGATTGGTGCTCCAGTTAGAATCAAGGCGCGGTTTTTCGCGGCTTAGCGCGCGGCGAAATACAGTGAATTGATAGCCATAACCTGCGCCGCTTTCATCTTTCAGATTACCCGTAAAATACCACCACTCGGTTTGAAAATCCAAGTGCGGGCCATGGTCTTGAGGAAAAAGAAACTTCCTCACTTCAGACACGGTCTGAAACCCAGATTCCTCATTACCGAGCAGCATATCACCAAGCAGGGGTGAAACCGAAGCATTGTCTTTTTCGTAAGTTTGAGGTTCAGACAATGTCAGCCAGACAGCTGCTGCGCTCAGCACAACAACAGTTATTGCGAGCGCTATTCGGTATTTGTGAATAAAACGAAGCAAAGATTCTACTCAAGCTGCAAGGCTAATCGGGAAGATCGTCTGATCAGCCGCCATGAGAACGCAGCCGCGGCGAGTACCGCTGCGCTGACGGAAAGAACGACTGCTTGTACAAGGATGGCGCCGTCGACCACCATCTCCATCGTCCAGCCAAATGAACGTTGATTCACTACCCAGATCAATAGCCATGTCAACATTAACCCGACCGGCAGCGACACCAGCGCAGCGAACAAGCCAAGCACACCTGCCTCTGCACTGGTGGAAACCACAATTTCACGAGAACTGAAACCAATTGCGCTTTGAATGCGACGCTCCTGTTCGCGGTCCAGCTGTATCATCGCCAGTGTAGACACTACAGCAACGAACGCCACAATTGCTGCAAGACTCCTTAATGCCGCAGTGATTGCAAACGTCTGGTCGAAAATCTTCATTGACACTTCATGCATTTTGCCAGCGCGCCAAATTCGAACGTCCGACAAATCGATGATTGAACGTATCTCACGCTCAAGTTCTGTCAGATCAGCGCCGCCGACAGCAAAAATTGCCGCTGTTGTGATCGTTTCATCACCGACTTGGGCAAGATACACATTGCGGTGTATAGCGACGACACCGCGGTCGGAGCTGTAGTCGTAATACACACCAAGTATCGGAAACCGGATCGTCTCGCTGCCAAGGTGCACGGTAATCACATCACCTGCAGTGACCTTGTTTTTCCATGCATAGGGTTCAGAGACAATAACACCTTCGGTTTGAAATCGCTGCCATATCCTCGGCACCTGATGCTTGAATCGATACCCTTCGAACGCATGCTGTCCATAATCAACTGCAAATACTCGCACTCGCCCCGATGATGCGTTCAGCCAGGTCCAGTTCGCGATGCCGACCGACTGCGCATTTGGCAATTGGCGAAGCTGCGAAATCTGCTCATCGCTTAAACTGTCACCATGTCCCTGTGCTGAAACATACACATCCGCACGCAACCTGTCACCAAGCCAGCCATCTACTGCAATACGAAAACTGCTAATCATGACACCAACGCCTACTGTTGCTGAAATTGCGATGCACAAAGCGCAAACTGCAACCGATGTCCGCCCTCCCGCCATTGACAATGCCCGGGTGGCAAACACCGCGCGAATACCGAAAAACCGTTTGCATAAACTGCGCATAATCCGGTGCAGGCCGCGGCATAGCATCGGAACCAGGCAAAGGTAACCCGCCACCAGCAAGTAGATGCCAACAAATCCCAGAGAAATACTGGTCGGTGCAATATTCATAGTGAGCACGCCGCAGCCGACAAGAACACTGCTTGCGGCAAAAGTAGCGATAACTTTATTACCGCGTCGGTGCCCTAGACGACGGTGAACTGTTCCAAATGATGGCGTGATGCGTAAAGCATCGGCCAATGCGGGCAAAGTCGCTATCATGGTTGAGGCGATGCCAAGTGCCAATGCCAAAACAAAAGCCGTTGCAGAAACGATTGTCACCTGTGCCGTAACAGAAAAGTAAAGGCTGTTAATCGACCGCTCAATTAACGCCAGCAGGAATTGCGCCAGATAAACTCCGAATAAAAACCCGCCAGCCGAAGCGATCACGCCGATGACGGCAGTTTCCGTCACCAGGCACCCTGCGATAGCACTGCGTGATACGCCTAGCGCCCGCAAAATCTCGATAGTGGACTTTCTTCTGGCTATAAGAAACGTCATCGTGTTGTAGATCAGGAAAACTGCCACCATCAAGGCAAGCAGACTCATTGCCGTTAAATTTGTTTGAAACGCTTCGGTTACCGATGCAATCGAACGCTGACGATTCGTTTTCCCTTCAAGTGTGGCTGCCGGAGGCAAAAGACTTTCCACTGAGCTTACAGCCTCATCGAAATCCGGTAATTGCAGCTGAATCGAAGATATGCGACCGCGCAGCCCAAGTACGGTTTGTGCGGTAGCAATATCTGTAACAAGCACGGATTGAAGCGCTTGGCTGCGAAGCGGGTCGCGCGTCTCGATTAGACCTGCGACAGAAAGTCGGTAGTCATTTTGTCCAAAACGAACTCGAATCTGATCACCGACTTGTACGCCGAAAAGACTCAGTGTGTCGGCGGTAGCAAGTATTGCAAACGGTTCGGCGAGCAGTCGATTGAAATTTTCTGAGGCGATGAATTCTTCCGCGATATTCGAATTGAACTGATAATTCGCAATCGGATCAATTCCATGTATAGTCGCTGAATAACCATCGTTGTCTGCCAAACGTATCCTGCCGCTTACTACAGGCTGTAGCGGGAAGTTGGTGTTCAGTGCTATCAAGCGGTAATCTGAATCGGTCAGTTCACCGACAATGGTGTGGGTAGCGGATTGTTCCAGTGCTTCGGCGGCAGCAAGAAAACTCTCCCGTGCGCTGTGGTTGGCCACATTGACTGCGACTACCGCGGCAATACCCAATGCTACACCGACGACAGACAGCATCGATTGCAAAGGCGCACGCACGATTTCACGCCACCAGGCGAGCAGAACAATGTTCACTGCGCCGTCAGCACATTGTCAGCTTGCCACTGCGAAGAAGCCATTGCTGAGAACACTTTTCAGCAAGTTCCATGCTGTGGGTTACAACGATCACTGTTGAGTGGCCGTGCATTTGCGCAAGTGCGCAAACCACTTCCTGAGCCGCTGTTTCATCGAGATTTCCAGTGGGCTCATCTGTGAGGATTAACCGTGGCCGATGCACAATTGCGCGGGCAATTGCCACTCGCTGCTGTTGTCCACCGGACAGGGTGTGAGGGAAACTTTCGCTTCGTTCACCAAGTCCGACCTGTTCCAGAGCATCCATGGCGCGCTTGTCGCATTCCGGCTGTCTGTTTAACTCCAGTGGCAGCATTACATTTTCTGCCACAGTCAGTGACTCAATGAGGTTAAAAAACTGGAACACGATACCGATATTTTCGCGTCGCAACAAGGTTCGGCTTTTCTCATCCATAGATGCGATGTTTTGGCCAGCGACGCGAATTGTGCCGCGGTCCGGCAAATCAATGCCTGCTATCAGATTGAGTAATGTGGATTTGCCGGATCCACTGCGTCCGACAACGGCATGCATAAGACCTTCTTCAAAGTCAGCATTGACATCGCGTAGCACTGTACGTCTGTCGTCGCCTTCGGGGTAAGATTTGCTCAGTTCCCGAATCGATACGGCATTATTGTCCATTGTCAAAACTTTCGGACCGCCAGTTGGAATTCGAGATCATAATTCGGCTCGATGCCAGCCAACAAGACTGAGCTGGCTGATTGGAAAACCAACTCTTGGAGGGGGTGCAATAGCGCTCGTCATACGACACAGGTTCGGTATCAATTCGAATCGATTCACTCAAGATGGGATGTGGACAGTGAACGGTTCAAAGTGAACCTGCTCATCTGCTTGTCAAACGATTATAGCCAATCAAAAAAATACCCTTTCTGGGCAAATCCCAAAGTGCTTCTGTCTGAAATTGGAGCTACAGAGATTGAAAACGGATAACCACGGAAACTGTTTGGCAAAGAATCCGTCGTACCGCCCATTGCCGAAGGAAACTGGACTTGAGAAATCTTTCGATGTCACCTGTAGGTGTCATTCGCCGATTGTTTGTGTCTGCATTCCAACAAGATTGCGACTTTCGCCGCCAAACGCCAGAGCCAATAGATGAATCGGTTCATCGCGATCCCGATACTTGGTGGCATATCCACGGTCGTTGATCTGAACAATCGCATCATCCAGCGCAGCAGCGATGTCCTCGTCGCTGTCACCACCGGTCATCTTGAACTCCATCACGAATACCTGTCCACCATGAAGCACAACCATGTCCGCCCGTCCGTGACTCGAAACATCTTCTGCGCGAATGTCCAATCCAATCGATCGAAACGCCATATACAGCATGCTTGCATAATGTGCTTCAAAACGCTCAATTTCGCTTGCATCATACCAATGATGCGGAATCCCCGACAAATACGCCTGAAGATGCTCTGCAAACCTGTCAAAATCATTGTCCACCAGAAGTTTTGCCAACTCCTTGCCTCGGTCTGCCGCTTCCTGTCCCCGACGAGTTGCATGCTCGAGCAATTCGTGATTCAATCCTTGGCTTACTTCGAAATTCGGATAGTCCAGCGTATAGATGCTCTGCACTCCATCCCAGGCTTCAGATACGATGGTCAGATATCCGGTCTGGAACATCAACGCTTCAATGCTGATGTCTGTGACATCGAACTTCGATACCAGATTTTCGCTTGCAATCCGCCTCTCCAGCGTCATTGGATTGATTTGTTGTTTTGCCAACATGCGCACTAAAAACGTCGGAGACCCTGTCTCAAACCAAAATGACTTGAATTGACGACGTCGGAAAAAAAGCAAAATGTCGAACGGGTTGTAGAGTTTTTCCTCGCCCAGCCAACTGTAACCGTTGTACCAGCGGCGAATCTCGTTGCGATCAAGACCCGATAACTCTGGTGCAAAAACTTCATCCAGATCCCTTTCTGTATAGCCACAAATGGTAGAGTAGACCGGATCCAAAGTGATGTTCGTCAGATTGTTAAGACCTGGAAACAAATTCCCCTTCATGAACATGCTGATGCCTGTGACAAAAACAAATCTCACATACCGCGCACTGCCTTTGATAATCCCATAAAACCCTTGAAGGTAATCCCGGTTTGCCTTCGCCAGCTCGGGGTCGTCCAACACATCTAAAATAGGCTTGTCGTACTCGTCTACCAGTACCACAACCGGTCTGCCGAACGCTCGGTGCAAACGGCGCAGCACATCCTGTAACAGTCCTGGTCCGCTGCGCGCTGCTGAAGGAATGTCCAGTTGAGCTTCCTCTGCGATCCACTCCAACTGGTCAAGAATATGGTCTTCAATCTTTGTCGGTTCGTCGTAATTACTGTCGAAACTCAAATGCACCACCGGATGCTTCTTCGACCAATCCCATTTATCGTGTATTGCCAGTCCGCGAAACAGTTCTTCGCGACAGTCGAACAGTTCATGCAGCGTATCAAGAAGCAGACTCTTGCCGAAACGACGAGGACGCGACAGGAAATAGTGGCACCCTTGACTCACCAGTTGATGAATCTGTTGAGTCTTGTCAACGTAATAATGATTCTCCTGTCGTATCGTACGGAAATCCTGGATTCCAACCGGAAGGATCTTTCGGTTATTGCATTGTTGCGATTGAGTCACACTTCAATCATATCACTATCCACAACACCTGATACCGAATGCATGATAAATTTTAGCAATACCCTGATGGTATTCCGCCAAAATTGCCTGAAATACTGCATGCGCCTCGTGGGTGATATTTCGAATATTTGAACGCTCAATTGCCTGTCTTTCTCGTGCTCAAGATAAAATAAAAATAGACAAATTTTCAACATTTTCGATAATTCTATAATCCACAGTATCATTGAATCACCACAAACTGCTCTCGCGACTTAGACCAGGCATTACACCATGCAGCCAAACCATAACGCCGCCAGTTATTTCATTGATCGCCATGGCAACAGTGAAATAGCATCAAAAGCTGCTTTTATTGAGTCTGACGGTGCCAACCGTGTTTTGACTTATGCGCAGCTTGCAGCGCAAAGTGCAAAGATGGCTGCGCTATATGAAAAACACGGCATTCGGCGCGAAGACCGAGCCGCTATGCTGGTTCTCGATCAGATTGAATACCCGATCATATTCTGGGGAAGTCTCAAAGCCGGCGTAATACCAGTCGCACTCAATACTCTGCTCGGTGCTGATGTCTACGACGCAATTTTGCGAGACTGTCGTGCTCGGGTTTTGTTTGTTTCTGAACAAGTTCTACCGGCAGTGGAAAGTGTACTTGCAGACAATCCGTATCTGGACAAAATTTTTGTTGTGGGCTCAACCACCGGTGAATACTTTCACTTTGACCGTGAACTGGAAAACTGCCAAAGCCGGCCGACTATTAAAGTGGCAGGGGACGAATGTGCATTTTGGCTTTATTCCTCTGGATCAACCGGGCAGCCCAAAGGCATTCGTCATGCACACGAAAGTTTGCGCGCTACAGCTGACACATACGGTAATTCGGTTCTCGGTATCCGCCAGTCGGATGTGGTTTTTTCGGTTGCTAAGATGTTTTTTGCTTACGGTCTGGGCAACTCCATGACATTTCCCATGTCGGTCGGCGCCACTTCGATACTGCTTTGTGCCCGGCCCACACCAGATGTTGTCTGCGACATCTTGAACAAGCACAAACCTGATGTGTTTTACGGTGTGCCTACACTGTACGCGGCAATGAATTCTTTTGTCCGAGCAGGAAAGTGCCAACTTGACTTGAAATTGCGCCGATGCATATCCGCTGGTGAAGCCCTGCCCGAAGATGTCGGCAACTCATGGCAGCAGCTTTCAGGCTGTGAGATTCTCGATGGGGTCGGCTCTACGGAAATGCTGCATATATACTTATCGAATCGAAGTGGTGAAGTCGTATACGGCACATCGGGACACGCTGTTGAAGATTATGAACTCAAATTGGTGAACGAACAAAACGAACCGGCGAAAATAGGGCAAATCGGCGAACTGCTTGTCAATGGACTGTCCAGTGCACTTGATTACTGGAATCAGAGAGAAAAAAGCCGTGCTGCGTTTGAAGGCAAGTGGACACGAACCGGGGATAAATATATCTGCCGCGAAGACGGAAGGTATGTATATTGCGGGCGTACTGATGATATGTTCAAAGTCTCGGGCATGTGGGTTTCACCATTTGAAATCGAGCAAAGTCTTACGTCGCATCCATCGGTGCTGGAAGCTGCCGTGGTCGCTGCAAAGGATGATGATGACCTGGAAAAACCCAAAGCATTTGTTGTGTTGAACGAAGGTTCGGATTCACACTCAATTGGCGAAGAACTCAAACAACACGTACAATCAAGGATTGGGAAGTGGAAGTATCCGCGCTGGATAGAAATCGTAGACGACTTACCCAAAACTGCAACCGGTAAAATTCAGAGGTACAAGTTAAGGCAATGATTGAAATCCAAGGAGAACCGCAGGAAACAGGCTTTCTTGAAATTGATGATTCCAAACTGGAATACGCGGTATACGGGAGTTCTCAACGGGAAGTCCCTGCTTTTGTTTTTCTTCACGAAGGGCTGGGCTGTGTACGCATTTGGAAAGACTTTCCGCTCAAGTTATGCCTTTTGACTGGATTCAGTTCGTTTCTCTATAGTCGCGCCGGTTATGGCCAGTCGTCAAAAACAGCTCTGCCTCGACCACTGGATTACATGACGCGCGAAGCACTCGACGTTTTGCCCAAGGTTCTCGATCAAGCTGGTATACAAATCTGCGTTCTTGTCGGTCACAGCGACGGGGCGACAATCGCTGCGCTGTTTTCGGCAGCGTGTCAGGACTCGAGGGTTCGCGGCATCGTACTGATTGCGCCTCATTTTTTTTCTGAACCCAAGGGATTGTCAGCAATTGCACAGGCAAAACAGGCTTATGAAACCGGCAATCTGAGACAAAAACTTTTACCGTACCATAAAGACGTTGACAACGCATTTAACGGTTGGAACAATGCCTGGCTCGATCCGGAGTTTCAACTGTGGGATGTGTCACAGTGCGTCGACGACATTCACGTTCCGGTGCTTGCGATTCAAGGCAAGCAGGACGAATATGGCACACTGCGCCAAATCGAAACATTACAGAACAATCTTAAAACCGAGCTGTATATCAGGATAATCAACAACTGCGGTCACTCTCCGCATCTTCAATACCCGTCTGAATGTGTAGAGGAAATCAACGAGTTTATTCAGTGTTTGTAGCGTTTGCATAAAGTCCGCGTTATCACACAAATACCAAAACCTAAAGCCGCTTGAGGCAAGTTCGATTGTCTGACAGAAACAACGAACAAAAAGTAAGTGTTCGTGAAAATTGATTTTCAAACAAATCCGTCAAAATACCGTCACTGGCGCGTCGAGTATGATGGCTGCGTTGCCCGTTTATTTATGCAGGTCGACGAAAAAGGTGGACTGTTCGAGGGTTACGATCTGAAACTGAATTCCTACGATTTGGGAGTCGACATTGAACTGGCTGATATCGTACAGCGCATGCGTTTTGAACATCCCCAAGTCGCTGTGGTGATTTTGCGCTCGGGTCAGACCAACGTATTTTGCGCAGGCGCCAACATTCGTATGTTAGGCAGCGCATCTCACGCACACAAAGTCAATTTCTGTAAATTCACCAATGAAACCCGCAACACCTACGAAAATGCAGGAGGCGAATCAGCGCAGCACTATATCGCTGCAATTCGAGGCGCCTGTGCCGGCGGTGGCTATGAACTGGCGCTGGCGTGTGATGAAATCTACATGACAGACGACGCATCCACTTCAGTGGCACTTCCCGAAGTACCGTTGCTGGCTGTGCTGCCCGGAACAGGCGGATTAACCCGGGTGACTGACAAGCGCAAGGTGCGCAGAGACCGGGCTGATATTTTTTGTTCTGTAGAAGAAGGGATCAAGGGCAAGCGCGCCGAAAAATGGCGGCTGGTGGACAAAGTCATCACCAATTCGAAATTTGACGAATTTGTTGAAACTCGAGCCAGACAAATCGCTGAGCGCGCCGACAAGGCTTGCGATACGCAAGGCATCGTTCTTGGCAAACTTAAGCGGGATTTCGAAGCTGACGGCAACGTTTGCTATTCAACTGTTCATTTGAAAATCGATCGGCAAACATCTGTTGCAACCATTGAAATTTCAGGACCTGACCATGATGCGCCGAAAAATGCGCAAGCGCTTCATGAGTTTGGTGCTGACGCATGGATTTTGCGCTGCGCTCGCGAACTCGACGATGCCATATTGCATCTGAGATTCAACGAACTGGAAATTGGCGTGATCGTCTTCAAGACATCAGGAAACGCATCTGAGGTCGCCAATCACGAAGCGGTTGTAATGGCTAACCGTGAACACAACTGGCTGTGCAACGAAATTATCTTGTATTGGAAAAGAGTCCTGAAACGAATCGATTTGACATCCCGGTCGCTGGTCGCGCTAGTCGAAAATGGATCGTGTTTCGCCGGCATGCTGGCTGAATTGCTTTGGGCGGTCGACAGATCCTACATGATGGAAGGTGATTTTGAAGACGATGACCGCAGCGAAGCGAAAATTATCATTACGTCAGGAAACTTCGGTGCCTACCGGATGTCGAACGACCTGACACGACTCGATACACGATTTTTGGGCGAACCGCAAAGAGTCAAAGACGCAAAAAAAGCGATCGGCACGAGCCTTACAGCACACCAGGCAACTGATCTGGGCTTGATAACAGATATTTTTGATGAATTCGATTGGGACGATGAAATTCGAATTTTTCTCGAGGAAAGAGCAAGTTTTTCACCCGATGCGATGACCGGCATGGAAGCGAATTTGCGATTCGCCGGACCCGAGACTATGGAAACCCGGATCTTCGGACGCCTTACGGCTTGGCAAAACTGGATTTTCCAACGCCCTAATGCAGCCGGTGAATCAGGCGCCTTGGCTCGCTACGGAACAGGTCGCAAAAGCCGCTATGACAAACAAAGGGTATAGACTCTTCGATGGTGCAATGCGCATGCAACAATTTGCATTGAAACAAACAATAATTGAAAAAGATGTTGAATAACCAAAACGTAGACTACGACACACTGATTCCAAACAACGTTGGACTTGCCACCGACCGGCGAGTGCTTAAGGCCCTGGAACAATGGCATCCGAACTACATTCAGTGGTGGAACGGATTGATTCCGCGCCAGTTCCAGGAATCTGCAGTTTATCTGCGCACTGCAGTGTCGGTGCACCCGCAAGGGTGGGCAAAATTCGGCTATGTCAAAATGCCGCAATATCGTTGGGGCGTATTGTTGGCGCCGGCGGTTGAAAATCGAAAAATCCCTTGTGGCGAACATCTCGGCGAAAACGTGTGGCAGGAAGTACCAGGCGAATATCGTGCAGTACTGCAGCGATTAATTGTCATCCAAGGCGATACGGAACCCGGTTCGATTGAACAGCAGCGATACCTCGGACTGACTGCACCATCGCTATACGACATGCGAAACCTGTTTCAGGTCAATGTTGAAGAGGGCCGTCACTTGTGGGCGATGGTATATCTGCTGCACAAGTACTTCGGAAAAAACGGACGGGAAGAAGCAGACGATTTACTCAGACGCTCTTCGGGCTCAGCCGAAGCGCCGCGCCTTCTTGGAGCGTTTAACGAGCAGACTCCTGACTGGCTGTCGTTTTTCATGTTTACTTACTGCACCGACAGGGATGGAAAAATGCAGCTTGAATCACTCGCTCAGTCCGGGTTTGACCCTCTGTCTCGTACTTGTAGATTTATGCTCACTGAAGAGGCGCATCACATGTTTGTTGGCGAATCTGGAATCTCGAGAATTATCGAGCGTACCTGCGATGCCATGAAACAAGGGAATATTGAAGACCCTTACGATGTCAATTCGATCAGAAATCTCCAGGTCATTGATCTGCCAACCATCCAGAAAAAACTGAACTTCCATTACTCGGTATCGCTCGATCTTTTTGGACAAGAGATGTCAACCAATGCAGCGAATTCATTCAGTGCGGGCATCAAAGGCCGGTTTAACGAACACCGCATTGATGATGATCACAAGCTAAATGACGATACCTATCCGGTCGTACAGCTTGAAAATGGAAAAATTCAACTTAAAAATGTTCCAGCTCTTACAGCAATCAATATGCGCCTGCGCGACGATTACAAAAAAGATGTTGTGCGCGGCATCAATCGTTGGAACAAGTTGATTCAATCAGCTGGAATTGATTTTCAGTTGAAAGTGCCGCACGAAGCGTTCAACCGCAAAATTGGCGTATTCGCCAACCAGCCTATTGACACCGAAGGAAACATGCTCTTAGAAAACGAGTATGCGAAAAGTCAGGACTTGTGGCTGCCCAACGCGTCGGATGCAGATTATGTTCAATCGCTGATGAAGCCATGTTTTGAACCTGGCCGGTATGCCAACTGGATTGCACCTCCAAAATTTGGTGTCGACAACAAGCCAGGGGATTTTCAATACGTTCAGTTGCATACAGTGTGACTGCCGTGCGGCAAGCGGTTTTTAAACAAAATGGCTGCACTTGACGACAAGTTTGACAAGTCTCGGCGTGATAACGCTGCCGCTGGCCTCGCTCACATTCAGACACTGGCTCAATCTGACAGACGTCCGGAACGGATTTTAAAAGTCGAGCCTCTTTCGGTTTCAAAAGCTGTGGTTGTCGGTGGTGGCGCTATGGGAAGCGCAATTGCGTATTGTCTTGCAAATGTCAATATTGATGTAACAGTTCTGGAAACAAGCAGGCATAACTGTGCTGTGACGAAAGACACAATTGCACAGCTGTATCGCGCTGGCGTGAAGCGGGGATTGTTCAGCGAACTTGTGTCACAGTCCTTGATGGAAAAAATCCGAACCACAACCGAATACGATGAGTTGACTCAATCGGACCTTGCAATTGAAGCGGTGTTTGAGAATTTATCTTTAAAAAAGCAAGTATTTGCTGTACTTGACAAAGCGCTCGATGATTCGGCGATTTTGGCAACGAACACATCTTATCTTGATATTAATGAAATCGCCTCGGCAAGCAGCAATCCTGACCGTGTGATCGGACTGCACTTTTTTAACCCTGCTCAAATGATGAAACTGCTGGAAATTGTCCGTGGCGACAAGACAAGCGATGTCACCATTGCAACGGGATTTGCCCTGGCGCAAAGACTCAGGAAAATTCCTGTGCTATCGGGTGTGTGCGATGGATTTATTGGCAATCGCATATTGATGCGGTATCGGGAGGCGGCTGATTCTATGCTGCTTGAAGGAGCGACTCCATACCAAATCGATGAGGCGATGGTGGAATTTGGTTATCCGATCGGGCCATACGAAACTCAGGATATCGCCGGACTGGACATTGCCTATGCCAACCGAAGGAGGCAAGATGCCACCCGCGATCCGAAACGTCGCTATGTTCAAATTTCCGACAAAATGGTTGAATCCGGACGAATTGGACGCAAAGTAAACAAAGGCTGGTATCGTTACGAAGATGGCACCGGCGGGCAGCGAGACTCAGAAGTGGAAAAACTCATTGCCGAAGAGGCAAAAAGATGTGGCATCAAACAACAAACGATTCGGCACGATGAAATACGTATGCGGCTGATCGCGGCGATGGTCAATGAGGCCTGTGGTATTCTTGCTGAAGGCATTGCACAATCAACCGCGGATATCGACATCGTAACCGTTTATGGATACGGTTTCCCTAAGCATAAAGGAGGGCTGATGTATGAAGCCGACAGCATCTCAAGTGAGTCAATCTTAGAATCATTGAGACAGCTGGCACAGCAAGACCCTGTACTTTGGAAGCCCTGTGCTGCACTCAATGATGCAGTGCAATCCGGATTAACATTTGCCGAATATTTTGACCATGCGCGTTGAGACCCTTAGAAATTGCCATGAATGACCGTAGTACAACAACCGAATCTCAGAGCATCCGAGACCCGGTTTGCGGAATGTTTGTTGACCCGGAAAAATCGTCATATCGTTTGGATTTCGAAGGCAAGACTTTCTGGTTCTGCTGTCGAGGCTGTCTGAACAAGTTTACCGTCAATCCACAGCAATATCTGGACCCGGATGCCCGCGCCAAAGCTGCGCAGCAAGCACAGTCAGCAGCGGATGTCGATGCACAGTACACCTGCCCAATGCATCCTGAAGTCGTTCAGACCGGTGCAGGCGAATGTCCGAGCTGCGGCATGGCTCTGGAACCGATGGGAGTACCCGCAACCGAGCATGAGCCCAATGCGGAACTGATCGATTTTAAAAAGCGTTTCGGTATAGGAGCTATATTCACCATCCCCGTACTGATTCTTGCCATGGGATCACATGCGATTGTTGGAAGTGCGCAAGGCAGCCTGACCCACCTGATTTTTTACGAATGGTCGAACCCGCTGCAATTGTTTTTTTCGACTCCTGTCGTCCTGTGGTGTGGTTGGCCATTTATGAAAAGGGGCGTCAGTTCAGTTCTTAACCGCTCATTGAATATGTTTACCCTCATTGCATTAGGCACGGTCACTGCCTATGCGGCAAGCGTGGTTACACTTTTTTTCCCCGACGTGCTGCGCACTGTATTTTCGGATTACAGCTCTCAGCTTCCAGTGTATTTTGAAGTGTCTACTGCCATCATCATGCTCGTGCTGCTCGGGCAGATTCTCGAACTCAATGCACGCGACAAAACAAGCTCTGCACTTCGGTCTTTAATCAAACTGATGCCTGCAACTGCAATGAGACTGAAAGATAACGGAGAACTCGAACAGGTTGACATCGATCTGATTGAAACCGATGATCTGCTGCAAATTCGACCCGGTGACAATATTCCCCTAGACGGCGTCGTTCAGCGCGGATCAACCACTGTTGATGAATCACTGATGACCGGTGAACCTATACCAGCGGAAAAGCAGGTGGGTGACCCTGTTAAGGCAGGAACCGTCAATATTTCAGGATCGTTTGTTTTACGTGTTGAAAAAATACAAAACGAAACTGTACTCTCACAAATTATCAACATGGTGGCAGTTGCACAGCGAAGCCGCGCACCGATACAAACCATGGCAGATCGGGTGGCCGGCTGGTTTGTGCCCACAGTTGTCGCAATCGCAGTTGCAGCTTTTGTTGTTTGGCTGAATGTCGGACCTGCGCCGCAGCATATATTCGCAATGCTTGCGTTGGTGTCGGTATTGATTATTGCCTGTCCCTGCGCACTTGGCCTTGCCACTCCGATGTCGATTGTTGTCGCAGTAGGTCGCGCTGCATTGATGGGAACATTGATTAAAGATGCAAAAGCGCTGGAGCAATTGTCGGTGGTCAATACCATTTTAGTTGACAAAACCGGAACGATTACAGAGGGAAAACCTCAAGTCGTTGCCGTACGATCCCATAATCGCAGCGACAAGGAGGTTCTGGCCTATGCAGCGCCGGTTTGCCGCGCGAGCGAACATCCTCTTGCCGCAGCAATCGTTTCTCGGGCCGAAGCAAACGACTGTCCGGTACTCGAATGTGAGGAATTCGAAGCATTTCCTGGCAAAGGAATCAGCGCACGTGTTGAGGAACACAAAGTTTTGATCGGCAATCGCAAGTTCCTTGAATCGCACAATGTCACTGATTTGAATTCCATCGAATATTTGATCAAACAATGTCAAGACGAAAGCACGGTCGTATTCGTTGCAATTGACGGTAAAGCTCAGGCAGCGTTGGAGATTTCTGACTTAATTAAACAGACCAGTACCGACGCGATACGCACATTGCAATCAAATGGAATTGAGGTGATTATGGCTACCGGTGATCAGCGAGGAGCTGCCATTGCGGTTGCCAATAAATGTGGAATTTCCGAGGTTCACTCCTCCCTTTTGCCACAGGACAAGGCGAAACTTGTCCAGCAACTGCAAAATCGCAATCGACGTGTTGCGTTTGTCGGTGATGGAATCAATGATGCACCTGCACTGGTACAGGCCGATGTAGGTATCGCAATGGGGTCTGGTGCTGACGTTGCCATGGAGTGCGCACAAATCACTGTCGTCAACAGTAATTTACAAAGTGTGCTGCAAGCAGTCGGTTTGGCTCGAGCGACGACAAAAAACATTCGCCAGAATCTGTTCTTTGCGTTTTTTTACAACTCAATTGGGGTTCCGATCGCCGCCGGAGTGCTCTACCCGCTCATTGGCGTATTGCTGTCACCGGTTTTTGCCGCGGCGGCGATGAGTCTGTCTTCTGTGTCAGTGATTGGCAATGCACTGAGGCTGCGCACTTCAAGCATCGTTCTTGCTGACAAGTCAGGTTAATTTGCAGCGTTTGCAGTTCAGTTGACTTGACGCTGAACTGACGCAGCTGGAAGTGACAAATGCTCAGGCAAAAGCAACGATTCCCGAACGATGTCAAGGTAAACGCTTATTGCCGCGACAAGGTTATTAGAATTTAGTCGTTGTGCACCGTCACCGTGGCCACGCTGAGCGCAAACACGCAGCTGCTGCAATCGCGAGTACAAGCGTCAGGAAACCAAACCCACTGGCGTTCCAGTCGATAATTGAACTGACCAGTGCCACAGAGCCGACTATCGTAAAAAATATTCTGCGGTAAAACTTTTCCTGATTCGGTGACAAACCACCGATCGCTCGGTCGCGAATCTGCCGGTCCTGCATGTTGGACAAAACTCTGTGCACGAGACCGGGAATTTGCGGAGCCACGGATACCCAATCGGCCGATTCGTGTTTTAAATTGTCTGCAAATCGACCAACACTGTATCGCTGGCGTATCCAGCTTTCGAGAACCGGACGAATTGAGCTCGAAATATCGAATTGCGGATCCAGTGTTCTAACCAGGCCTTCTAGATTCATATAGGTTTTCTGAAACAACAGCAACTGTGGTTGCATATTGATTCCGAATTCCCGGGTCATGCGAAACAACCGTCCGATTAACTGCCCAAACGATGCCTGTCCAACTGGCTGATTAATGACTTGTTCACAAACTGTACGGATTCTCAGTTCGAATTGCGCAACCGGAAGATCTGGCGGCGCCCACCCGGCTCGAATATGAGACTGAGCACAAGCTTGATAGTCTCTTTGCAAAATCGCCATGATGTTTTCCGCTAGATAGTTTCGATCAACCTGCGTCAAGTTGCCCATAATTCCAAAATCCACTATTTTGACTTGCCCTGTTTCCGATACAAAAATATTTCCCGGATGAAGATCACCATGAAAAAATCCATCGTAAAACGCTTGCATGAAAAAGCACGAAACCAGGTTGTGGGCTAATTCAGACAAGTCAACGCCTGCCTGTTTGAGCGAATCAACTTCCCGAATTGGAATACCACTGACTCGTTCCAGAACGATTACATCGGGGTGCGAATAATTCCAATGCACCCGCGGGACATATACAAATTCGTCATCTTCGAATCGCAGCCGAAAGCGATTGGCATTGGCCGCTTCAATCACAAGATCGAGACTGTTTTTCATGGTTTGTCCATACGACTCCACAGCTTCGATGGGGTTGTAATTTCCAGCTTTTGGCCACAGCGTTCGAAACACACCGGCTAAAAGCCGCATGACTGCGACATCACGATCAATTGCCTCTTCGATATGAGGTCTGAGAATTTTGACGACGACATCCTGTCCGTCTTGAAGCACTGCGTGGTGAACCTGTGCGACCGAAGCCGATGCTACCGGGATATCGTCGAAACTAGAAAAAACTTCGTCAATCGAACAATTCAATGACTTTTCGACCCTGTTGCGCGCTTCGCTAGAGCTAAAGGGTGGAACCTGGTCTTGAAGCTGTTTTAGTTCGTCGACCACATCTTGGGGGAAGATATCCGGCCGAGTTGACATAATTTGTCCGAATTTTACGAATATGGGCCCCAGATCCTCCAGCGCCTGTCGCAAGCGAACCGCAAAAGGAACATCCAGACTATGGTCGATATCGCCGAAAACGAGCTGCATCAACTGTGCGGTGAAGCGAAACTTCAGATAGGGCTCCAAATCTGCGTCCAACCCGTAGCGGCGGGCGGTTTTGCCGATTTCCCACAACCGCTTTATTCGCTGCGACACTTTCATTTGGATTTGTTATCGTCGATGTGATCAACGCGCTTTTCAAGACGATCGACATCAGCTTGCAGTGAGTCGACTTCATCCATGAATTTTCGTACGCGTTGGCGTGGTGGCAGAATATAGGTTTCATTGGTCAGCACATCTCGAACCTTTGCCGCCATAGGGGATTCAGCCCCACCAAAAGCAAATTTACCCCATCGAATCAGGTTGCCGACTCGCCGGGCTGCTATATCACCGGTTTTTGCTGCAATTTCTTCTTCCCAGTCAAATTCCATTCCGGCAAATATCTGATATAAACGCTGCGCCAGTTTCATGTCACCGATAAATTCGATGCCTTCCATCTCGGTGGGATTGAATTCGCGTTTCGCAGCCACCTTAAGATAGCTTTCGAGCTTTCCCGATATAGTAAGGTCAGCTTTATTTTCAAGCGCGTCTGCCCGTAGCAGGCCGCCGTCATTGACACTCAGAGCGAATGAATATTGAAAATTTGTAATTTCAATCTGTAGCGTTTTGTTTTCGAATTCGTTTAAAGCCAGTTGGAGCTGCGAATTTCGCCTTGCCGCATCATTGAGCGCGCTGCAAAACGTGTCAGCGAAAAGCGTTTCAACATAGTTAGCGTATGGGTTTTTCATAATCTGGCGCCTATTAGGCCCTTACATTTTCCATCCAATGTGCAATGCAACGATTCCACCGCTAAGGTTGTGATACTCTACCCGCTCGAATCCGGCTTGCGCCATCATGGAAGCGAGCGCTTCCTGATCAGGATGTTTGCGAATTGATTCAACGAGGTACTGATAACTTTCCCTGTCTGAGGCTACCCATTGTCCAAGACGCGGGATGATGTCGAACGAATATCGATCGTAGATCTTCTCAAGGGTGGGAATAATTGGTTTTGAAAACTCGAGTATCAGCAGGCGTCCACCACAGCGCGTAACGCGATACATTGATTGCAATGCTGCATCGATTCGGGTTACGTTTCTAAGCCCGAATGAAATCATGACGCAATCAAAACTGTCGTCAGCAAAGCTAAGATTTTCTGCATCGGTTTGAACACATTGCAGTTTGTCAAGATAACCCTGATCGATCATGCGGTCCTGTCCTAATTCCAGCATTGAGCGGTTGATGTCAGTGAGCACAATCGTGCCTGTCGGCCCAAGTTTCTTTGCGATTGCCAAAGAGATGTCACCGGTGCCGCCCGCGACATCCAAAACGCAGCTGTTATGGCGCACGCCGCTATATGCAACAGCCAAGCGTTTCCATACACGATGCGCCCCGAAAGACATCAGGTCGTTCATCAGGTCGTAGCGATCGGAGACTGAACTGAAAACCTGTTCAACCAAAGAGTCTTTCTCAGTTTCGCTGACTTTGCGAAAACCAAAATGCGTCGGTGACTCGTCCCGCGGTTTCCAGTTCATTATGCCGCTGTGCCTGCTAATTCGAGACTTCTTTGCGCTCGTAGCCTGCCTGTTTCAACCGGTCGAGGTACGACTGCCAATACTTGCTGTAATTCAAGCCAAGTTCATACAGCAAGTCCCACGAATAAATTCCGGTGTCGTGTCCGTCATCGAACTTAAGCACCACTGCATAATTTCCAACCGGTTCGATTGCCCAGATGTTGACACTTTCTTTGCCATACTGAAGCACCTCCTGACCGGGCCCATGCCCCTGGACTTCAGCAGACGGGGAGTAAACTCTTAACAATTCGCAACCGAGATGAAAGGTGTTACCATCATCAAAGCTGACATCCAGTACGCGAGACTGCTTGTGGAGTTTTATTTCAGTTGGACGGGTTTTGCGTTCCAAAATGAACCTTCCCGATTGGATTGAAACCTATTGCAGCCATTTCGCCACACGTTTTGAAAAGTAGCTGAGTATTCCATCGGCACCTGCGCGTTTAATGCAAACCAGAGATTCCATAATCGCAGCGGTTTCATCCAGCCATTGGTTTTGAATTGCCGCCATGAGCATTGAAAACTCTCCACTTACCTGATAGGCATAAGTTGGCATTGAAAATTCAGTTTTTACGCGTCTTACAACGTCGAGATAAGGCATTGCCGGTTTAACCATGACCATATCAGCACCTTCTTGAATATCGAGGGCTACTTCACGAATCGCCTCGTCACTGTTTGCCGGGTCCATTTGGTAAGTTCGCTTGTCTTTGCCAGCGAGTTGTGATGACGAGCCGACTGCGCTTCGAAACGGTCCGTAAAAAGCAGATGCGTACTTTGCGGCGTACGACATGATCAAGACATTGTGATACCCTTCGCTCTCGAGTGCTTTGCGAATAACACCTACCCGTCCGTCCATCATCTCCGATGGCGCTACTATGCTGACCCCTGCCCGTGCCTGCGACATTGCCTGCTTTACGATGACATCAAGTGTTGGTTCATTTTCGACATATCCATCCGCGTTGGAAATCCCGTCGTGACCGTCAAGTGTGAACGGGTCGAGCGCGACATCTGCCATCACCCCAATATCGGGAACACTATCGCGAATTGCGCCGATCGCCCGTTGCGCCAGTCCATCAGGATTGAATGCCTCTTTGGCGTCGGCAGATTTCTTGTCCATGGGGACGACTGGAAATATAGCAACTGCGGGAATTCCCAGATCTACGAGCTGACGAGCATGTTTGACTGCCAGATCTATACTCAAACGTTCGATGCCAGGCATCGATGGGACCGGTTCGCGATGGCCGTTTCCTTCACAAACGAACAGCGGCTGAATCAAATCGTCAGGTGTCAGGGTTGATTCTCGCATCAACCTGCGTGAATAATCGGCACTTCGCAGGCGCCGCATTCTTGTCAAAGGATAATTGCCGATAGCCATTACTTTTCAGCGCTGCGCATTAGCGCCAACGAATATGTTAATCACCAACCAACTTCACTAGCGTGAAAGTTCCGCAGTGATCAGCGATTCGATGTCGTCAGCAATTTCTGACACCGACCGAGATGCCTCAACGGTGCGTAACAGGCCTGTATTTTCGTAGTAATCTAGCAGTGGCTTAGTTTCTGCTTCATAAACCGCCAACCGATTCGAAATCGAATCAACATTATCGTCTGTTCTGTGCATCAACTGTCCTTTGCATTCCAGATCATCGCACTGGTCTTGAGATTTTGGTGCACTGAAGTAGATGTTGTAGATTCGCCCGCAGCTCCTGCACGTTCTTCGACCGGTCAGTCTTTTTATTAATGTTTGTTTCTCGACATGCAAATGAAGCACAAATGTCAGTGGCTGGCCTCTTTCGCTTAAATCGATGTCAAGTTCTTCAGCCTGTATCAGGCTTCTTGGAAATCCGTCGAGTACAAAGCCCTCAGCGAGATCAATCTGATCGAGGTAGTCACCGATTAGATCGAGCACAAGTCTATCGGGTACCAAACTTCCCTGCGCAATGATGTCGGCTACCTGTTCACCTAATGCAGTCCTAG
Source organism: Arenicellales bacterium (assembly GCA_965214785.1). Taxonomy (GTDB): domain Bacteria; phylum Pseudomonadota; class Gammaproteobacteria; order Arenicellales; family JAJDZL01; genus JAJDZL01. Next base: position 1,908,649 of record OZ243975.1, read on the forward strand.
CCTTGACGGCTTTGCGCAGCAGTTCACCGGTAGATATGTGAGCAACATCGTGTCTGTTCACGACGTGTACGGCCTGGCTTCCCTTACCACAACCGGGAGGCCCAAGAAAAACTGTTCGTATAGCCATAATCCATCCTTGATTTCAAATAATATTAGCAAAATGATAATACACACCGTGCGCGAACGCTCAACAATCAGTTACAGCGCCTATCGCGGCGGCGATCAGGCTAGAGCCGTTATAATCTTAAACTATGGATGATTACACCGAAAGTGAACTGGAAACGATCCGTCGAGTGCTGCGTCATCGCTACCGTCAAGACATCGAAATCCACTTGGCAGACTGTGAAGTCCAACTCGATCAAGACATCAAGCGCACGGTGGAGCGACCGGCAGTATTCTGGAATGCCTTGAATTGCAATTTCATAGTTGTAAAAATTCACTGTAGTGAATTCCGGGGGCATTTTTTCTACCTACCCGACGAGCACTTCAGCGATAGCCAACAGTCATATTCCGATGTAGAGAACTGTGTAATCGCCCTGCTTCAGTGCCAGGCAGACCAGATTCGACAAGACCAAAGCGTCACCTCTGGACTTACCGGCACAAACATGTAATGGACAAATATCAACTCAAACTGTAATAAACAACAAATCAACCGTATGACAAAACCTGGAAATCTACTATATGCTCAGTCTGGCGGTGTGACGTCAGTTATTAATGCCTCAGCTGCTGGTGTTATTGAAACCGCGCGCGAATTTCCGGCGCAGATTGCCAAAGTCTACGCTGCCAAAGACGGCATTCTCGGCGTGCTTAACGAGCAATTAATCGATACCAGCTGTGAATCCACTCAATCGATCAGTGCACTCGCCCACACACCGTCGGGAGCATTTGGGTCTTGCCGGTACAAACTCCAAGATCCGCAAAAGCAGCATCAGGAATTCGAACGAATCATTGAAGTCTTTAAAAGCCACAATATCCGTCATTTTCTTTATAACGGAGGCGGCGATTCGGCTGACACTTGCCTGAAGCTTGCGCAGGTCGCGCAAGGACGCATTAAAAACATGACAGTCAACCACATCCCTAAAACCGTTGACAATGACTTGCCTATAACGGACTGCTCGCCTGGATTCGGCTCGGTAGCGAAGTACATCGCCACCTCAACGCGCGAAGCGAGTTTTGACGTCGCCGCGATGGCAAGCACTTCAACCAAGGTGTTCATTATTGAAGTGATGGGGCGTCACGCAGGATGGATCGCCGCGGCCGGCGGCATGGCTTCGGATGATGAAACGGAAATTCCAATCATCATCATCTTCCCTGAAGTCCCTTTCGATCGAGAAAAATTTCTGACTAAGGTCGCGCACTGTGTTAAATCGTATGGATACGTCTCTATCGTTGTGTCGGAAGGCGCGCGCTATGGAGATGGCAAATTTTTGTCCGAGCAAGGCACCCGCGATGCGTTCGGACACGCTCAACTCGGCGGTGTTGCCACAGTTATTGCACAGATAGTCCGCGATAATCTGGGGCTGAAATACCATTATGCGATCGCCGATTATCTGCAACGTTCCGCGCGCCACATCGCATCGAAAACTGATGTTGAGCACGCTTACGCGGTAGGTCGCAGCGGTGTTGAATATGCGGCAAGCGGTAAATCTTCGTTGATGCCGTCTATACGCAGAATAAGCAATCACCCCTATCAGTGGGATGTGATTGGTGCAGATTTGGCGCAAATTGCCAATCAGGAAAAGATGTTGCCGCGCAGCTACATCAGTGATGACGGATTTGGCATCACGCAACAAGCCAAAGACTATCTGCTCCCGCTGATGCTCGGTGAAGATTACCCTCCCTATAAAGATGGACTTCCCGAATACGTGCGGTTAAAAAATCAACTGGTTTCACCGCTACTTCCAACTGACTGGAAAAAGTAGAAAACAACGTCTTGCGCGATGAAAATTGACAAAACGAGACAATCAACTCCGGTTCAGTTTGATTTTCCGCTTACATTGCCTATCGCCATTGCACCGCAATGACTGTTACTGAATTGCAGTGGAAACACACAATAGCGACTTTAAATACACTGAGCAAGGACAGCGAGGTGGACAATGTTTGTGCATCAAGCCTAACATCGTAATTAAGACCCCCGGCAATTGAGGGCAGCTGGCTGCCTTGTCTGAAGGCAGCCAGTTTTTTTACCTACAGCAAAGGTGCAATCACTAAACTTACGATTGCCATCACGTTGATCAGAATGTTCATTGATGGACCGGATGTGTCCTTGAACGGGTCACCTACGGTATCACCGACTACGAGCGCTTTATGAACGTCTGAGCCTTTTCCACCGAGATTTCCGCTTTCGACATATTTCTTCGCATTATCCCATGCACCGCCCGCATTCGCCATTGTCAGCGCGAGCAGAACACAACCTATCAATGCACCACCGAGCATGCCTCCAAGTGCTTCTGCACCAAGTGGTGAAAAGCCGACGACTACAGGGGCAGCAACCGCCAATACTCCCGGTGCGATCATCCGTCTAAGCGCGGCTTTGGTTGCGATATCCACACATCTTTCGGTATCCGGTTCGGCTGTACCTTCCAGCAGTCCCGGTATTTCCTTGAACTGCCGACGGATTTCCTTGATCATATCAAAGGCGGCATCACCGACTGCTGTCATCGTCATGCTGCTTACCAGAAACGGAAATATTCCGCCGAGAAACATGCCGGCTAACACGACTGGATTGTTGACCTCCAGCGAAAATTCAGGATTATTAAGGGTAACCGTTTCAATAAATGCAGTAATAATTGCCAAAGCCGCGAGTGCTGCGGCGCCGATGGCAAAGCCTTTTCCGATTGCGGCTGTAGTATTGCCTAAAGCGTCCAGAGAATCGGTGATTTTCCGGGTATCCTCTCCGAGAGCCGCCATTTCAGCGATCCCGCCGGCATTGTCTGCAATCGGACCGTATGCGTCGATAGCCATAGTCATACCCACTGTTGCCAGCATGCCCACCGCTGCCAAACCGACTCCGTAAAGGCCAGCCAGAGAACTGGCGATGTAAATAATCGCACACAGCGTTAGCAACGGAACGACGACCGACTGCATGCCTACTGACAAACCGGTAATCATCACGGTCGCTGGGCCTGTTTCTCCGCCCTTTGCAATTTTTCGCACCGGCTTTCCGCTGGTGTAGTAATCAGTAACGACACCAATGATGATACCGCCGACTGCACCGACCAGCACAGCTCCCCACACCGCGGTTTCAACACCTACCCAGGCAACCACACCTGCAGCGGCCGCTATGAAGATGACCGAAGCTCCGGTTGTACCGATTCGAAGTGCAACTTCTGCGGATTTTCTGGTAAAAACTCGCACCAGAACGATTCCGGCGATTGAGCACAGAATTCCAACTGATGACAGTGCCAGCGGCAAGAACATCAAGGCACTTTGTTCACCGAGCGGTGAATTGCTCAAGGTTGCGGCTATCGCAATACTGGCAATCATGGATCCGCAGTAGGACTCAAAAATATCCGAACCCATTCCAGCTACATCACCGACATTATCACCAACATTGTCGGCAATCACACCTGGGTTGCGCGGGTCGTCTTCGGGAATTCCCGCTTCAACCTTGCCTACAAGGTCTGCGCCGACATCAGCGCTCTTGGTGAAAATTCCACCACCGACCCTTGAAAACAGTGCGACTGATGACGCTCCCATGCCAAATCCATGAATTGCGTGCGCTGAGTGCGGATCAGATCCAAAAAACAGATACAACAAGCCTAATCCCAACAACCCCATCGCAGCGACCGTAAGCCCCATGATTGAACCGCCGAAAAACGCTACGGTCAGTGCTTCGGATGCACCTTGGGTATGTGCGGCTGTCGTGGTACGCATGTTCGACTTGGTAGCTGTATACATACCGATGTAGCCGGCACTTGCGGAACACAGTGCGCCGAGCAGGAATGCAACCGTGGTATTGAGCCCCAAATCCGAAAAGGCGATGAAAATTGCGACGACTGCCACAAACACTGCAAGGATTGTGTATTCGCGGCGCATAAACACCATCGCACCTTTGTGAATCGAAGCGGATATTTCAACAACCTTGCCTTCACCTTCGGGGAAGCGTTTGACGAAGGCAAAAACAACCCATGCCGAAATCAAGCCGAGAATCCCCAGTATGACGGGTATCCAACCATTTGCGTCCATTGAATAATCTCCCTGAATTGCTATTCAAATAAAAAACCACCGAAAAGCGGAGTGTACCGATTCTACAGTTATCGAATCGGGAACAACTCCTCCGGTGGTAGTGTCGTTCCTTTCAACAGGCCCGAAAAATGCAGAACGACAATTGTTTTGTCAGATTAAGTTATCTTCGGGTGCAAAATATGCGTACACCATAAACAATTTTATGTTTTCGTTCAAATAAGAGTGACGGTTTGACGAATTTTGAGTCTCAAAACCTCATTTTTTGCTTGGATGGCAACGACACTATCGGTTAAAAGCTCTCCTGTCGCATGATGCAATCTTGAATCGTAAGTTAACGCGGGTTTACCGCCTTTGTTCATGGACGTGGGGGGGGCTAACATACCGATTCGCCACTTAAGGGCGTTGGTTTCTTTTTTGCTCGCGGGTGTGCGCGATCATATTGCTTCGAAAGGTGGCTAAAATCCAAATGTGTATAAATTTGCGTTGTTGACAGGTTGGCATGGCCCAGCAGTTCCTGCACCGCACGAATGTCGCTGCTTGATTCAAGGATATGCGTTGCAAATGAGTGGCGAAGTACATGCGGGTGTACGCGTACCTCGATTCCCTGTTCAATGGCGCGACGCTCGAGCATCTTCTGAATACTCCGATTGCTCATGCGGGTTTGTCTTTTTGTTACAAACAGTGCATTTTCCCATGCCGGTGCCCATTCATCTCTTTTAGTTAGCCACTTTTTGACCGCTTCGATCGCGTGCGATCCCATCGGTACAATTCGCATCTTTGATCCTTTGCCCAATACGCGAACCAGACTTTGGTCAAAATTGATATCGTGTACGTTGAGGTCAGCGAGTTCCTGCAGGCGCAGCCCGGAACTGTAGAACAATTCAACAACTGCTCGATCGCGAACTGTCAGCGTATCGTCTCCTTTTAATTCAACAAGACGAACCACCTGTTCTGCCGTCAGCACATCGGGTAAAGTCTTTGGTGATTTTGGTGCGCGAACTCCGTCAAAAGGGTTGATCTCAACGTGTTGTTCGCGAACAAGATAGCGATAAAACGATCTTGAAGTCGACAAGATTCGACTGATACTTCGACCGGATAACCCGCTTCGAAAGTTCGCCGCTACAAATCCCCTTGCAATTGCCGGGTCGATTTGCGTCCACGAATCGACTTTCTTGTCTTCACAATAAGCGAGCAATTTCAACAGATCACGCCTGTAATTCGAAACCGTATGAGCAGAAAGTCTTCGCTCTCGGCGCAGGTGAGAGATGAATTGATCAACACACTCAGTCAATGACATCGCCGATGCCCTAGCTAACAGCAGTATCGCCAGTCCAACACCCCTCGAACACATGACTTGCCGGGGCTGTCAAATGCACGGGCGTTCCAGGTCCTTGCCAGCGAACACCAACTTCGCCGGATCTGACCTTGACGGTCACTGACTGATCCAGCAATCCGAGCCTTTGGCCGGCTATTACAGCCGCACTTGAGCCACTGCCACAGGCCCAGGTTTCGCCAACACCGCGCTCGAATACTCTTAAGAGAATTTTGTCGCGCGAGACAACTTGCATGAACTCGACATTTGTTCGCTGAGGAAATCTGCTGTGGGATTCTACTTTCTGACCGATATCGTGCACTGCAAACTGTTCGACATCTGAAACCACTGTAACCGCGTGTGGATTGCCAATCGCCACAACTGATACCGTAAGCGACTGACCGTCGACTTTAACATCTGTCAATTCATACTGCAGCTGCTCATCATCAGCAAAAAAAGGGATTTCAGACGGAGTAAACGTAGGGATTCCGAGCTGTGCGGACACAGATCCGTTTTCAACAAATTTACAGTGGATGTCATCTACTTTGGTTTTCAGTACGATTTCGGACGCTGTATCGGTGTATTGCAGGTCGTAAATCAGTTTTGCTGTGCATATCGCTCCGTTTCCACACTGCGCAGAGCGCGAACCATCCGAATTAAAGATCTGAAAATCAAATATATTGTTAGCCTTGTCAATGAATTTGAACAGCAATATCTGGTCGCATCCAACACCTGTGTGTCGGTCAGCGATTCGTTTGGCAGTCTGTGAGGATATCTCAATGCACGAATTACTGCGATCAATGATGACAAAATCATTGCCGAGACAATTCATTTTTGCAAATTCAAATCCTTTCATGATGTGTTACTGTAGAGTGCTATTGAGTCAATGAAGCGCAACCGATTTCGCAAATTTATCGAAACCTTGCACTCGTTTCCGCCGCTGCCCCGGCAAATTGTTGGATTTTCACTTGTTATTCTTGGTGTTTTTGGCTTTTTGCCGATCATTGGATTTTGGATGATTCCCCTAGGGTTACTGGTACTGTCGGCTGACTATCGCTTCGCGCGCTTCATCTATGTCAATTCAAGACTTTGGTGGCGCCGTTTTAACCGTAAATATCGCTTAAAAAAAACTACTTAACTGGCCCATGTCTGAATATCTTCAGGCACAAAATCGCACCAATTAACATTGTTATCTCCAAACGCAAGAAACGCTGGATTGGTTTTATTTGGCTTGTTGTAAACCATCGGCTTTCCGGTTAAATCGAGCACCTTTCCTCCGGCGCATTCGACCACACAATGCGCGGCAGCCGTATCCCATTCGCTGGTCGCTCCAAAGCCAGCAAGAACATCTGCAGTCCCTTCAGCAAGACGGCAAAATTTAATTGAACTCGAGACCGACAAGTGATTGGTGGCAATTGAACCGCTGCGCAGTCTATCCCTGAATTCACCTACCTTTTTCTGACCACGAGACTTCGAGCTGATAACGGTGGCCAGGGTGCCATTGTATTTTCTCACCTCAATAGGTTCAGCGATATTCTTGCCATTTCGAATGCACATGGCACCGGTGTTTTTAATTCCATAGTAAGTGGCGTTTTCCACTGGACTGTGTACTACTCCGAAAACCGGCGAACCTTCACTGATCATGGCAATATTGACTGTAAACTGTCCATCACCGCTAATAAACGACTTTGTTCCATCCATCGGGTCAATAAGCCAGTAGTGCGACCACTTGGAGCGCACAGCGTATTTTGGCATCTGCAATTCTTCTGAAACAATTGGGATTGTCGAATCCAGGTCAGTCAGCCCCTGGACAATGGTGTTGTTTGCAGCTGTATCTGCTTCGGTTAGCGGTGAGCTATCGGATTTGTAAGTGATTCGGGCACCGGTTTTGTAATACTCAAGAATAACGGAACCGGCCTGTCGGGCAATCTGTACAACATCGGCTGAATATTCAAGTGCGGGATTTTCGCTGGATTGGGTCATAAGACGGGAAAACAAGTAAGATTCAAGGAGTTGCTGCATCCAATTATAGTGCAGTATCGCAACTGCGGCTTTGTTGCCAAAGCCTGCCAGCCTGTCTTGCGGTTAAGATTGCTCCGACGCGATGAATATAGGTTATCGCTATATTATTTGATTTATGTTACTATATATCACGTTAACAAATACTAATTAACATGATTTATTATCCTAATTTACATATAGAATTATTCTAGTTATCATGAAACTCAGTGGGAGATTTACCGATGAATCAGGTCATGTATGACCGTTTTGTAGAAAAGCCAACGATCGAAGCTCTTTGCGATACACCCGTAGTTTTGGTAACTGGACCTCGGAGAGTTGGGAAGACTACACTTGTACGCAAGTTGGCAGACACTCACCGAAGATACGTCACACTTGACGACCCAACAACACTGGAGGTAGCCCGATCGGACCCGGTTGGTTTTATTCGTGCCTTGGATGTTGTTGTGATTGACGAAATCCAACGTGCCCCGGAATTGCTGCTGGTAATAAAAAGTTCAGTGGATGAAGACCGCCGCCCAGGGCGTTTTCTGTTGACGGGTTCTGCAAACGTACTGGCACTGCCAAAAGTAACTGATAGCCTGGCAGGCAGAATTCAAGTCATTCAGATGTTACCGCTGGCTCGCGCTGAAATTTTGAATTTTGCTCCTGTTTTTCTTGAGCGTTTGTTTGACGAGAATCCCGCTACCGGGGATGCGCATATTGTTGGGGACGATCTAATTGAGATGGTTTTACTTGGTGGCTATCCCGAAGCTATCGCTCGAGAAAATGAACGAAGGCACTTTGTTTGGGCACGGTCTTACCTGTCTTCAATTTTATCGAAAGACCTTGCAGATATTGGTGTTGTCGAAAAACTGTCAGAACTGCCCAGATACGTCAGGCTGCTTGCAAATCAGTCTGGACAACTGGTGAATTACTCCAAATTGGGTTCGCAGTTTGGCATCAACTACAAAACAAGTCAACGTTATACAGCGTTACTGGAGCAGTTGTTCCTCGTTTCAACACTTCAACCTTGGTACACAAATGCGCTCAAACGCATCACAAAAACTCCAAAACTCCACTTCCTGGATTCATTGATTCTCGCAACTATTCGAGGATTGAATTTTGAGCGCACAAAACAAAACAGACAGGTATTCGGTTCGCTGCTAGAGAGTTTTGTTTACTCTGAAGTGCTGAAACTTACAGCGGCTACTGATTTACAGTTATCAACTTATCATTTTCGGGATCAGCAAATGTACGAAGTGGACATAGTGTTGGAACGAGACGATGGAATGATTGCTGGCGTTGAGGTTAAAGCATCGTCCACCGTTCGTTCAAAGGATTTCAAAGGGCTTCGGTCACTTGCCAACGCTTGCAAGAGTAAATTTGCTTTCGGAATCGTGATGTATGATGGCACTGAAATCATTCCAATTGCAGAAAATCTTGCGGCAGTGCCAATATCATCTCTGTGGGCACGACAATAGCAAGAGTCTTGGGAATCGTGCCCAGCAATTGCGCTTGGTTTCAAACGAATCATTCCACATTTATTCGATGGCACAGATAGTAAGGTCAATTTACACTGTGCAATTGATTCAGCGACATCCGGTCCGGTCACAGTGTTCGACAGATTAACTTTGAAACCTACCCTAACACAGACTTGACTCGCAACGACTGTAAACCTTCTCAATTGTCTTGCGGTTAAAATTGCTCCGCTGCAGAGAATATAGGTTATATTAATTTTTCGAAGATTCATAGTTTGAATAATGTATTTTCAAATGCACAATTTGCCCACCTGAAGTTATCGTTTTCTCCATCGCTTTACCTGAATTGCAAATTCTCAGATTTCGTGATCGCACGTATCTCCGACCCGACAACCACCGACAGCAAAATCAAAGAACATGAAACTCGGGAATTGAATATCCAGTGGAATCGAATCGTAGAACTGGAAGTCGTCCCCCGTCCCAGCCTGGAAGGCCTGGAGTACTACCTCTGGCTGCAAAGTAAACAAGCGCTATATGACGTGGAAAACCTGATCATCGCTCCCGGCTACAACCAGAACAGCCGCTTTGCCACGGAGGTCTCATGATCAAACTCGAAGACATCAAAAAGGACGCGCAGGTTTTAGGCATACAGGGCAGTGAGATTGTCCGCATCGTCCAAGTCGAGCCGGTCGGCAATAGTGCAATCACTGTCTACTACAAAGACAACCAGGGTCGCCTGGGTGAACAAATGTTGTTTCAGTCTGACGAAGCACGGCTTGAGCTGGCACAGGCAGGTCGACCATGGGCCTTCGATGCGCCAGGTGAAGATTTCAAACTCGGGCTTGAGGCGTACCGTATCTCACAGGCCGCCTTGTTTGACCCCATGATGGCGGTACACACCTCTAACGTAGAGCCGCTACCACACCAGATCTCCGCAGTCTACGAAGCCATGCTACCCCGGCAGCCACTGCGATTTGTGCTGGCTGATGATCCCGGCGCCGGAAAGACCATTATGGCTGGCTTACTGATCCGCGAACTGTTGATGCGGGCCGACGCCAAACGCATCCTAGTCGTCTCTCCCGGCGGCCTAACCGAGCAGTGGCAGGATGAATTATTGGAGAAATTCGGCGTTCAGTTCGAGATCTTCAGCCGTGAGAAACAGGAACAGTGTGCGTCCGGTAACTACTTCGACGAACAGAATCAACTCCTCTGCCGCCTAGACCAGCTATCGCGTAATGAGGAGTACCAGGAAAAACTGAAAAACACTGAGTGGGATCTCATCATCGTTGACGAAGCCCACAAACTCTCCGCCAATTACTTCGGCAACAAGGTCAAAAAGACCAAGCGCTTTTCACTGGGTGAGTTGTTAGGTTCTATCACCCGTCACTTTCTGTTGATGACTGCTACCCCGCACAACGGCAAAGAGGAAGACTTCCAGATCTGGCTCTCACTGCTGGATGGCGACCGCTTCTACGGTAAGTTTCGCGAAGGTGCGCACAAGGTAGATGTTTCCGACATGATGCGCCGTATGGTGAAGGAGGAACTGCTCAAATTCGACGGCACGCCGTTGTTTCCGGAACGCCGTGCCTATAGTGCTAACTATGAACTGTCCGATGCTGAGGCAGCCTTGTACGCGGCAGTGACGAACTATGTTCGCAATGAGATGAACCGCGCCGACAATCTGGATGGTAAACGCCGGGGCACGGTCGGCTTTGCACTCACGCAGCTGCAGCGTCGTCTCGCCTCAAGTCCGGAAGCTATCTACCAATCGCTGAAACGCCGGCGGAAACGTCTCGAATCACGCCTGGAAGAGATGAAGTTGGTCGCTCGCGGCCACAGGGTTCAGAAAGGTGTCGCAGAAACTATCGATGAATACACGGTAAAACGGCAGATCGACCTGCCGGACAATTTCGATGAGTTAGACGAAGAGCTGAGCGCAGAAGAATATGAACTCTATACTGACCAGGTCGTCGACCAGGCCACCGCGGCCGAAACCATCCCTGAGTTAGAAGCTGAAATTCAGATTCTGAAGGATCTGGAACACCAGGCGCTGGGAGTCGTGCAGTCAGGCAATGATAAAAAATGGGAGGAGCTTTCTCATCTGCTACAGGACCGGCCTGAAATGTACACAGAGTCCGGCAGCCGTCGCAAGCTGATCATCTTCACCGAGCACAAGGATACCCTCAATTATCTGGTCGGTCGTATCCGCGGCATGTTGGGTAATCCCGAAGCGGTGATCACCATTCACGGTGGCGTTGATCGCGATGATCGACGAAAGGCCCAGGAAGAATTCCGTAACGATCCTGATGTGCAGGTACTGGTGGCCACCGATGCCGCTGGTGAAGGTGTCAACCTGCAAAACGCCAACCTGATGGTTAATTACGATCTGCCCTGGAACCCTAACCGCCTGGAACAGCGCTTTGGCCGTATCCATCGAATCGGTCAAACAGAAGTGTGTCATCTATGGAATCTGATCGCCAGTGAAACGAGAGAGGGTGAGGTCTTTCAGCGTTTATTCGATAAAATTGAGATCGAAAAGCAAGCTCTCGGTGGTAAGGTCTTTGACATTCTGGGCGAAGTGTTTGAGGGGAAATCATTAAAAGACCTGCTGGTAAAGGCAATCCGCTCCAGCGAATCAGATGAGGCACGTCACGCCTATCAGGAAAGTTTCTTTGGCAATGCCCTAGATACAGATCACCTTAAGGAAATTCTCCGGCGAAATGCTCTCGTTGAACAGCATATGAATTTGGAGGATCTTTATGCCGTCAAAGAGGAGATGGAAAAAGCCGAGGCTCGCAAACTGCAACCCTATTTTATCCGCGCCTTTTTCACTGAGGCATTTCAGAATCTCACCGGTGAAATGCGCACCCGCGAGGCCGGTCGATACGAGGTGCGGCATGTGCCAGCCTCTATTCGCGAGCGTGACCGGATTATTGGTGAAAGCCGCACGCCAGTATTAAGAAAGTACGAGCGGATCTGTTTCGAGAAAGACCTGGTTCGCGCCCACGGCAAGCCGATGGCGGACTTGATCCACCCCGGCCATCCGCTGATGCATGCCACCACCGACCTGATCCTCTCAGAACACCGCAGCAAGCTCAAGCAAGGTGCGGTACTGGTGAATCCCAATGATGATGGCCTAGAACCACGCATATTGTTTATGGTGGATCACAACGTTCGTGAGGTGCTAGCAAGCAATCAACACGACGAGCCTAGAGTCGCGTCCCGGCGCTTGCAGTTCGTGGAGATCGACCAGCATGGCAAGGCTTTTCACGCCGGCTGGGCACCACACCTCGACCTGCAACTTGTTGATGATTATGACCTGAAACTGGTGCAGGACATTCTCAATGCCCCATGGATCAATGCAGACCTTGAAGGCCTGGCACTCAACCATGCATCCCGACACCTAGTGCCGGAACACTACCAGGAGGTGAAAGCCCGTCGTGAACATCAGGCAGATAAGGTGCTGGCTGCAGTCAATGAGCGGCTGGTCAAGGAGATCAATTATTGGTCCAACCATTACATCAAACTCAGTGACGATGTCGCTGCCGGTAAACAACCGCACATGCAGCCTGAGATGGCACGCCGCCGGGTAGATGAACTCACTGAACGCTTGAACCAGCGCAAGCGAGAACTAGAGGCCATGAAGGCCGTAGTCTCTAGTACTCCAGTAGTCATTGGTGGCGCGTTTGTCATTCCGCAAGGTCTGTTGGCGCAACGCAAAGGCGAAACCACATTCTGCGCCGACACCGATGCCCGCGCACGCGTAGAGATGGTGGCGATGAATGTAGTCATAGCTGTGGAACAGGGATTTGGCCACGAAGTGAAAGATATGTCTGCTGAAAAATGCGGCTGGGACGTAACCGCCCGCCCACCCGCCAACCCTGACGGCTCGATTAAGCCGGATCGACATATTGAAGTGAAAGGCCGCACAAAAGGGCAAAACACCATTACGGTCAGCCGCAATGAAATCATCTATGCCCTTAACCAGACAGATAAATTCCTGTTGGCCGTTGTAATCGTCGATGGCGACAGCCATGAAGGCCCTCACTACATATGCAACCCTTTCAGTACTGAGCCCGACTTTGGCGTGGCTAGTATCAACTTTGACCTGAGTGATCTGCTTTCCAAGGCAGTGTCACCGGAACTGACCATCTAAGGTTTATCAATGGCAGAAATAAAAGCACCCAAAAAACTGATTGAGGTCGCACTTCCGCTGGATGACATCAACGCAGCGGCAGCGCGAGAAAAGTCTATTCGGCATGGTCATCCCTCAACTTTACATCTGTGGTGGGCGCGCCGACCTTTGGCAGCAGCAAGGGCCGTGCTGTTTGCGCAAATGGTCAATGATCCGGGATACCAGCAGGGCGAAGGATTCAAGTTTGGGGTTAACAAGAAAGAAGCCGAGATCAAACGAGAGAAACTCTTTCAGATAATCCGTGATTTGGTGAAGTGGGAAAACACCAATAATGAGGAGGTTCTGAATCGGGCACGTGAGGCGATCTGGGAAAGCTGGCGTGAAACTTGTTATCTAAACCGCAATCATCCCCAAGCAGCAGAACTTTTTAATCCAGATCAACTCCCCGCCTTTCATGATCCATTTGCGGGCGGAGGGGCGATCCCTCTGGAGGCACAGCGACTGGGATTAGAAAGTTATGCCAGTGACTTGAATCCAGTGGCGGTTATGATCAACAAAGCCATGATCGAGATCCCACCGAAGTTCTCCGGACAACGACCAGTAGGCCCTCTTCCTCGAGGCGAGAAACAAGGCAGGCTGGTGGATGACTGGTCTGGCGCCAGAGGAATGGCCGAGGATGTGCGTCGTTACGGCCACTGGATGCTGGAGGAAGCATTCAAGCGTATCGGTAATTTCTACCCTACGATCAAAATCACGCCGGAGATGGTCACCGAACGTCCTGACCTGAAGTCCCATCAAGGTGAAGAGCTGACCGTGATTGCCTGGCTCTGGGCGCGCACGGTAAATTGCCCCAGCCCGGCCTTCGCCAACGTGGCAGTGCCGCTGGCTTCAACTTTCTTGCTATCGACAAAGAAGGGCAAGGAGGCTTATGTGGAACCGGTTATTGAAGGACTCGAGTATCGTTTTAATGTAAAGGCGGGCCCGCCGAAAGATACAGACGCGGCCAAAGCCGGCACCAAACTGGCTCGCGGCGCCAATTTCCGGTGTATGATGAGCGGGATTCCCATAACAAGCGACTACATCAAAGCCGAGAGCATGGCAGGACGGATGAATACGCGCTTGATGGCGATAGTGGCAGAAGGTGATAAAGGACGTATTTATCTATCTCCCACACAGGAACAGGAAGTAATCGCAAGAGAAGCTCAACCGGAATGGAAACCAGATCAGAAAATGAACAGGAAAACCACCAATTTGGTAAGCGGGCGTGGCTACGGCTTCTTTACGTGGGCCGACCTCTTCACCCCCCGCCAACTACTCGCCCTGACTACCTTCTCCGATCTGATTCAAGAAGCCCGCAACAAAGCCATCGCTGATGCCAAAACAGCGGGATTGACCGACGATGGAACGGGTATTGATGCTAGAGGCAAAGGTGCGACTGCGTATGGGGATGCATTGGCCGTTTACCTAGTCTGCGCAACCAACAAAGGTGCAAATCTTTGGTCAACTATCACGTCATGGATGAGCGATAGAGGAGCCTTTAGGGAAACCTTTGCACGACAGGCGATACCTATGGTTTGGGACTATGCTGAGGCAAACCCTTTTTCAAATTCAGGTGGAAACTTAGCTACAGCAATTGATAAAGGTCGAATGGCAATCGAGTTTTTCCCGGCGGAAAAAGATGGGCACGTCATTCAATCTGACGCTACGACTCAGAATGTCAGCTCCAACAAAGTTATCTCCACCGATCCACCCTATTACGACAATATCTGCTACGCCGATCTTTCAGACTTCTTTTATGTTTGGATGCGCCGCTCATTGCGGAGTATTTGTCCTTCACTTTGTGGAACTATGGCAGTCCCTAAAGCCGAAGAGTTGGTCGCAACAACCTACCGTCACGGCAGCAAAGAACAAGCCGAATCTTTTTTTCTAGAAGGTATGACCAAGGCCATCAGCAAGTTAGTCGAGCAAACCCATCCAACTTTCCCGGTATCCATCTATTACGCATTCAAACAATCCGAAACTAAAGAGGGTAGCACATCGAATACCGGCTGGGAAACATTTTTAGACGCAGTAATGAGCGCTGGATTTGCAATCGACGGGACGTGGCCGATGCGTACTGAAGGGTCTGGGCGATTAATAGCCAAAGGCAACAACGCCCTCGCTTCATCTGTAGTCTTGGTATGCAAAAAACGTGCAATCGAAACCGAATCAATTTCACGGCGCGACTTCCAACGTGAGCTGCGCGAACAGATGCCCGATGCATTGGAAGCCATGATAGGCGGAAAAACTGGTACTACACCCATCGCTCCCGTAGATTTGGCGCAAGCCGCGATTGGCCCGGGGATGGCCATCTTCTCCAAGTACGAAACCGTACTGAATCAGAATGGTTCACGGATGAGCGTGCATGATGCGCTAATCCTTATCAATCGTGCAATCACCGAATACCTAAGTCCAGAGTCCGGTAGCTTCGATGCCGACACCCAATTCTGCTCCAGTTGGTTCGATCAATACGGTTGGAGCACAGGGCAGTTTGGCGAGGCTGACACATTAGCCCGTGCCAAAGGCACAAGCGTTGATGGCGTCCGTGAAGCCGGAGTCGTCAAATCCGGCGGTGGCAAGGTTCGTCTATTGAAATGGGCGAACTATGAAGCCGATTGGGACCCCACCAAAGACAACCGAACCCCTATCTGGGAAGCCTGCCACCAGATGATCCGTAGTCTGAATAACCAGGGTGAATCGGCCGCTGGCGAACTACTCGCCAAGATGCCGGAAAAAGGTGAATCCATCCGTCAGCTCGCCTATCACCTATACACCCTCTGTGAACGCAAGAAGTGGGCGGAGGAAGCCCGCGCCTATAACGAATTGATCGGGTCCTGGCATGCCATCGTCGCCGCCTCCCGTGAGGTCGGCCATCGTAGCATGCAGACGGAACTCGGACTGGACTTTTGAGGAGTAAACCATGAGCTTGAAACCTTGGCGACAGCTCGCCTGCCCGCACAAGGACGTACTGGTAGGCACTTTCAAACAGTCCGAGTTTGCGGCTAACATCACCCAGGTAGCCAACGGTGCGGTAACCGACGAGTATCAGGATGCCGAGAAATTTTTCTCCCTGACCTGTATCACTGAAGGTATGCGGCGGTGGCTGATCTCGGTAGCTCAACGCCTAGCCAGCCAAGGTGACGATTCTGCCACCCAGCTGCAAACCTCCTTCGGTGGTGGGAAAACCATGCCCTCTTGGCGGTTTATCATCTTGCATCACGAGAGGTAGGCACAGACAAACTCACCGGTATTCCGCCGGTACTGGATGACGTGGGTATCCAAAACCTGCCCCATGCCAAGGTCGCTGTAATCGACGATATCAAGCTATCGCCCAGCCAATCTCGGCAATGCGATGGCGTTACCGTCAACACCCTCGGGGGGGGTGATCTGGCCTATCTGCTACTCGGTGTCGAAGGCTATCAAATTGTCGCCGACAGTGTTGCCGATGGCACATCGCCCGGTAAAGAGGTGCTGACCGAACTGATCCGCAAAGCTGCCCCCCTGCGTGGTACGGACGCTCTGACCACACAGGGAGAGATTACCTGCCACTTTGGTCACTATCTACCTATGGATAAGCAATTCCGAATTTATGGTGCCATATGGACCTGCCACAAAGAAAAAATGACTGACGTCAACATTGCCACGCAGCTTCTGGCCGATGCCTACGACGATCACTACGACACTGCCTTCGTTGTGTCGGGCGACAGCGACCTGACCACGCCGGTCAGGCAATTCAGAATTCGCTTCCCGAACAAGCGGCTGATTATTGCCTTTCCACCCACCCAATGTTCGGCGGAACTCAAGAAAGCGGCTCATGGACCTTTCGTCATTGACGTGGACAAAATGCGATAATATCTTTTACCCAACGAGATTACGACACCCAGCGACTATGTGCTCAAACGTCCTTCCCGCTGGTACTGAAGGACTTGGTATGACAAAGATAATAATCCCTAGAAAACTCATCGAGGTGGCACTGCCACTGGATGACATTAATGCAGCTTGCGCTTATGAAAAAATGCCCGGTATAGGCCCACATCCTCGCGGCATTCATTCTTGGTGGGCCCGGCGACCTTTAGCTGCAGCTAGGGCATTCATCTTTGCTCAATTGATCAATGATCCAGGCTACCAACGTGAGATTGGTTACGGCGTCAATAAGAAAGAGGCAGAGGTCAAGCGAGAAAAACTATTCCAGATCATCCGCGATTTAGTAAAGTGGAAAAACACCAACAACGAGGAGGTCTTGAACCGCGCCCGTAGTGCAATCTTGGAAAGCTGGCGCGAAACCTGCCGTCTCAACCGCAATCATCCGCAGGCAGAGGAACTGTTCAATCCAGACAAGTTACCAGCGTTTCACGATCCTTTTGCCGGTGGCGGAGCTATTCCTTTAGAGGCACAACGCTTGGGACTTGAGAGTTATGCATCAGATATCAATCCGGTAGCGGTGATGATCAACAAATCAATGATCGAAATTCCTTCCGAGTTTGCTGGCCAACCACCCATTGGCCCAATACCAAAAGGAGAAAAACAATCAGATTTTTTTGAAACTTGGTCAGGTGCTCGTGGCTTAGCAGAAGACGTTCGCCGATACGGCCATTGGATACATGATGAGGCAGTAAAGCGTATAGGTCATTTATACCCGAAAATAAGAATTACACCTGAAATAGCGGATAAACGCCCCGACCTACAAGCCTATAAAGGTGATGAGCTTACTGTGATTGCATGGCTATGGGCAAGGACAGTAAAAAGCCCGAGTCCCGCCTTTAGTAATATTGATGTCCCACTTGTTTCCAGCTTTGTGTTGTCTAGCAAGAAGGGCAAAGAGGCATATGTTCATCCAGAAATTGAGGAGGATCACTATCGCTTTGAGGTGAAGGTTGGCTCATTACCCTCCCATGCAAAGGATGGAACCAGAGCAGGAAAAGGTGGGAATTTTAACTGCATCATGTCGGGAGCTACTATCCCAGTCAAAACGATCCGTGAGCAAGGTCAGAAAGGAACGATAGGCCAGCGTCTTATGGCTATTGTAGCTGAGGGGAAGCGTGGCCGCGTCTATCTTACTCCTATTCAACTGCATGAGTTGATTGCGAGGGATGCCAAACCTGATTGGTCGCCAGATGTCGCGATTTACGAAAATGCTCTTGGATATCGGGTTGGTAATTATGGATTGAATACGTGGGGAAAGTTTTTTACTCCACGTCAACTAGTGGCGCTGAATACGATTTCTAATTTAGTTCAAGATGCCAGAAGCAACATCATTGAAGATGCGATTGCAAGTGGTATGAAGAATGGACTTGGTCTAGGGAAAGATGGATCAGGAGCCACTGCGTATGCAGATGCAGTAGCTGTCTACCTATCATTCTGTATTGATAGGTGTGCGGGTTTCAATAATTCACTAACTGGCTGGAGGCAAGGCAACGAAAAAATTATGTATTTGTTTTCTCGTCAAGCAATCCCTATGGTTTGGGATTTTGGCGAGGCAAACATAACAGAAAATGTAGTTGGTGGATTTATAACCAGTCTTGAGTATCAAGTTAAATGTATATCTCTGTTGCAGGGTGGCAACAAAGGATATTCATTGCAGCAAAACGCAGCAAGCCAAGAACTCAGTAAGAATAAAGTAATATCTACAGATCCTCCCTACTATGACAATATTGGATACGCCGATTTGTCAGATTTCTTCTATGTATGGATGCGTAGATCTCTCCGCGACATCTATCCTCAACTATTTACGACAATGGCCGTACCAAAGTCTGAAGAGTTAGTTGCAACCCCCAACCGTCATGGAGATAGCGTAAGCCCAGAAGCTTTTTTTATGGATGGAATGAAGCGAGCCATCCGTAATATGGTTGTGCATACTCATCCAGTATTCCCGGTAACCATTTACTACGCATTCAAACAGTCGGAAACAAAAGAAGGGAGTACGACTAGCATGGGATGGGTAACTTTTCTCGAAGCAGTCATACAGGCCGGCTTTGTAATCGGTGGCACATGGCCCACCCGTAGCGAGCAATCCATCCGAATTCGAGGTGTTGGCTCAAATGCACTTGCATCATCAATTGTCTTGGTTTGCCGCAAACGCTCTAACGATGCGGAAACCAGTTCTCGGCGTGAATTCCAGCGCCAGTTGCGGGATGAAATGCCTGAAGCATTAGAAGCAATGATTGGTGGGGAGTCCGGCCAAACTCCGATCGCTCCGGTAGATTTGGCTCAGTCTGCCATCGGTCCGGGTATGGCAATCTTTTCCAAGTACGAAGCAGTTCTGAACCAGGATGGTTCGCACATGAGCGTGCACGACGCCTTAATACTAATAAACCGTGCCATCACCGACTATCTAAGTCCAGAATCTGGCAGTTTCGATGCCGACACTCAGTTTTGCTCCAGCTGGTTCGACCAATATGGCTGGAGCACAGGTCCCTTTGGTGAGGCCGATACATTATCCCGAGCCAAGGGTACCAGTGTGGATGGTGTAAGAGAGGCCGGCGTTGTGGAGTCCGGTGGCGGCAAGGTGCGCCTGCTCAAGTGGGCGGAGTGCGAGTCCGATTGGGATCCCACCCAAGACAACCGCACGCCCATCTGGGAAGCATGCCATCAGATGATCCGCCGTCTCAACAAACAGGGTGAATCAGCCGCTGGCGAATTACTGGCCAAGATGCCAGAAAAAGGTGAACCCATCCGGCAGCTCGCCTATCACCTGTACACCCTGTGCGAACGCAAAAAGTGGGCCGAAGATGCCCGCGCCTATAACGAATTAATCGGGTCGTGGCATGCCATCGTCGCCGCCTCCCATGAGGTCAGCCATCGTGGCACGCAGACAGAACTCGAACTGGACTTTGAGGAGTAGACCATGAGCTTGAAACCCTGGCGAGAAATTGCCACCCCGCACAAGGATGTTCTGAAAGGCACATTCCAACAATCCGAATTTGCGGCCGACATTACGCAAGTAGCCAACAGCACAGCCCCGGCCGAGTATCAGAATGCCGAGATGTTCTTCTCCCGCACCTTCATCACCGAGGGCATGCGACTATTGCTCATCTCCGTAGCACAACGGTTGGCAGGGATTGGCGGCGACCCGGTCATTCAATTGCAAACCGCCTTTGGCGGCGGCAAGACCCATACCCTGTTAGCCGTGTATCACCTGGCCTCACGCAAGGTGAACACCAACAAACTCACGGGTATTCCTCCAGTATTGGATGAAGCAGACATTCAGAGTCTTCCCTCGGCACGGGTGGCGGTGATTGATGGCATCAAGTTGTCGCCCAGCCAGCCCAGGAAGTATGGGAACATAAATGCCAACACGCTGTGGGGCGAACTGGCCTGGCAACTGTTAGGTGATGAGGGCTATCAGATGGTTGCTGACAGCGACGCTGACGGCACCTCGCCCGGCAAGGAAGTTTTGACCGAACTGATCAGAAAGGCAACCCCTTGTGTGATCCTGGTGGATGAGTTGGTGGCGTTTATTCGCCAATTGGAATTAGGCAAGCAATACAAGGCCGGCACATTCGATAGCAACGTCAGCTTTATTCAAGCGCTCACTGAAGCTCTAAAGGCGGTACCCAATGCCATTCTATTAGCCGCTCTACCCGAATCGGAGCTGGAAGCCGGTGGCACTATGGGCCAGCGGGCGCTCAACTCTCTGGAGAAATACTTCGCCCGCGTGGAGTCCGTATGGAAGCCGGTAGGTACCGAAGAGGCTTTCGAGATCGTGCGCCGCCGACTCTTTGAGACCCACGGCGAGAACGCCGAGGTGGAAGGCATTAGCCGCCAGTTCTCCGACTTCTATCGCCATAATGCGGAGAAGTTTCCGGTTGAGACTCAATCCAACGAATACTTCGAACGCCTGTGCCGCTCCTATCCGATCCATCCGGAGATTTTCGACCGTTTGTATGAAGACTGGTCCACGCTGGAGAAATTTCAACGCACCCGTGGTGTGCTGCAATACATGGCTATCGTCATCCATCGTCTGTGGAACTCGGATAACAAGGATGCGCTGATCATGCCCGGCTCATTGCCATTGGAAGACAGCAATGTCCGCAACAAGAGCATCCACTATCTACCTCAGGGCTGGGAACCGGTAATCGAGCGCGAAGTGGATGGTACCCGCTCAGCACCCTATGACATCGATGGACACCATACATTGTTCGGGGGTGTGCAAGCAGCGCGCCGCACAGCACGCACCATCTTCCTGGGCAGTGCTTCTTCTACACGGGAGCAGATGATCCGTGGCATCCAGGTCGAACGCGTCCTCCTGGGGACGGTACAGCCCGGACAAACCATCGGCGTGTTTGAGGATGTGCTCAAGCGTCTGCGTGACCGTCTGCACTACCTTTATTCCGGCAAGGACCGCTATTGGCTGGATACCAAGCCCAACCTGCGTCGTGAGATGGAGAGCCGCAAGCAGAACATAAACGAGCGTGATGAACTACTGCCACTGTTGAAAACCCGCGTAACACAGGTATTCGGACGCAACCACCAATTTGGCGGCGTGCATGTCTTCACGCCATCTGTCGATGTACCGGATGACTATGCGATGGGACCACGACTCGTCGTACTTCCAACCATTGGCGGTTACAGCCGCAGCAAAACCAACCAGGCATTCGCAGCCGCGGAAGAGATCCTACGCAACCGTGGAGACCAACCCCGGCAAAAACAGAACCGTCTGATTTTTCTGGCACCGGACTACGATGTCGTCAGCCTCTTGAAGGAGCAGTGCCGAATCTTCCTAGCCTGGCAATCCATCGTTGCTGATATTGAGAGCGGCAACCTAATTCAGGATCTATCTCACCTGAATCAGGCTAAACTCAGTTGTAATGGCGCCGATCAATCTCTTTCCCAACTGGTGCGCGAAACCTACAAATGGTTGATCGCGCCGATTGAAGAGTTTGTGAAAGGCAAGCCCACGCTAAACTGGGAAGTGGTTTCAGTTTCACCCACATCGCCGAACCTGATCCAAGCCATCGAGGAAAAACTGCGAGAGGAGGAATGGCTGATCTATGAGTGGTCACCCATTCACCTGCGCAACGTGCTTAACCTGTGGTATCTGAAAGATGGCGTGGAAGATGTCAGCGCCCTCAAGGTCTGGCAGGACAGCAGTCACTACCTTTACCTGCCACGCTTGGTTAATGCCAATGTTTTCCGCAACGCCATCAACCAGGGCGTCAAAAGTGAGGACTTCTTTGCCTTCGCCTCCGGCAAGGAAGGTGACAGCTACCTCGGCTTCACCTTTGGGCAGGATTCCTTCGCCACTTTAGACGAGTCGTCACTGTTGATTAACCGTGAAGCCGCTGTAGCCTACCGTGAGCGTACTCAGCAGCCACCCCAGCCTGGTCCTGAGCCCGGCGGGATGGGCGGCGAACCCGGAGAAACTACAACGCCAGGCGGTAGTGCAGGCGGCGCGGGGACACCAACCCCAATACTCGGTGCGCTAGGAGGTACTGGAACAACTTCACAAGCAGCAATCAAGAAGCAGTTCTACGGCACCATTTCGCTCGACCCGGTAAAAGCCAAGATGGAATTCGCCACCATCATGGATGAAGTAGTCCAGCAATTCACTGCCAAGCTTGGTGTCGATGTAACGATCTCGGTGGAGATCGAAACCAAAAGCAATGCAGGTTTTGATGAAGGACTTCAGCGTACCGTAAAGGAAAACTGCAACGTGCTGCGCTTCAGCAACGCGGAGTTTGAAGAGGAATAATCCATTGTCCTCGTGAGGTGCGAGGAGATCAAAATATTGTCGCTCGCCCGAATCGTATTCTGACTAGGGAACTGGAGTGAAGTGACGCTCAAGTGTTATATTTTTAGAAAAAATAACAACTGAGATCAATCAAATGTCGGAGCGTCAGCAAAAGCAAAGGATCGAGGAAGCCGGTTACTGTCCCATTCGTTCGTATAACCAAATTGATTTCGTAAAGTAACCGGGTTGCCGTTGAAGTTCAATTTGGAAAATATGCTTTCGTAGCACACGACCTTCTAAGTTAAACACCTGAGTTTCTACGTTTCAGGAACGATTGATGTAGGAATCGAAATTCTTCCCATGAAGCAACTTGAACAACAAATATCGTCAGGCGTTCTGTATTAGGAAAGGGATCTGTTAAACCTGCTGCGCCAAGGACGGGGAGTTCCGATGGTTCCTTGGTGGTCATTGGAGTAATCCCGGAGTTTAACTGTTATGGATGATAAATATCGTACCTGACCATTTTCCCTTGCAGGCTCGTTGACACCTTTTCAGGATACAGCAAATCGGCGTACTTCGGTCGTTTCAAAACCACTTTTTTCGCGCCACAGCACATCACTTGCTCAAATAGACCAAGGAAATCACTGCCCTCGCCTGCCAGCGTGCGCAGTACTGTCATTTTTCGGGATACTCTTACCGATTTTTTACGACCCTGCGGATACATCGGATCCAAATAGACAGTGTCGGGTTTCCCCTCAAGTGTATCGAGGATCGAAACTGCATCTGCGTAGCGATGCGAAAGTTGAAAAAACTGATTGATATTCCGGTTCCGTTCGATGCCATCTTCAAGCAAAGCAGACACTGCAGCGCAACGCTCTATAGCGAGAACCGTAAATCCCATTGCCGCCATTAAAATTGCGTCTGAACCCCAGCCGGCAGTTGCATCCACAACCAATTTCGACTGACGCCCGATAGCCTTTCCAAGCAACTGTTTCCTGGACAATCGAGGCATTTTCGAATCAGGCACCCAGATTGGGCGGCACTTCGGGTTTTCAAGATCAAACAAACTCAGTTTGTCGTTCACGAACTTAAGAACAAATCGCGTCATCGCCCTATCACCATCGCCGACTAACGCAAACTGGTATCGTTCAGCGAGTTTAGTGGCCTCAATGCGCTTTCCACAACTGGCTTGGACGCTGACCGATCGACGCTCGCCAACGGTATCAGTCAATTTAGAATCGTCGTTTGAAAACGACATTGATTGCGTGAACTGCCAAACGGTGAACCTTCACTTTTGCATAACCGTCTAAGATGCGCTCATTGCCCAAGTGACAAAAATTCGGTTCATTGCTGGCAAGTTGCATTGGGAATTGGAAATCGACACGTTCGCGATATTGAAAAATTTGCTGGCAATGGTCAAAATTTAACAACGTGTGATTTAAGTTATTGATAAAAAGAATCTAAAAATATTCAGTGGCACTACAAAGTGCTCTTGCGCCGACTATTTTACCGCTGATAATTGTTCGAGAGGATGGAATCAATCGACTGTCTGCGGCAGATCGAGTCTTGATAATTTTTAAGATGCAACTGAACGCTTATAATCAGCGTACCGTCTTTAAACAAAATACACGAAAGCACCGTGTATTTTCACCCAGTCAGACCGAAGACAAACCCGCTTGCAACCGAAGAAAATGCAAAATACTTCTCTGCTTGAGCGACATCTCGCAGAAATTCAGGTTAATAATCTTCAGCTAGATCTGGATCAAAAACCAGCACTCGAAACCCTTGCACGACTTGAAGAGGAACTCAATCAATCTGACGGATTCAATCGACTGAAGCGGCTGATTCCTTGGTTTTTTAATTCCACCCCAAAAATTCGCGGCGTTTACCTTTGGGGCGGTGTCGGTCGAGGCAAAACACACTTGATGGATTTGTTTTTCGACTGCATCGCAACCAGCCGGAAAAAGCGAATCCACTTTCATCGCTTCATGCAGTTTGTTCACGGAGAACTCAAACGCCACCAAAACACCCGTAATCCCCTTGATCTGATCGGAAAAGAATTTGCACGACGATACCGGTTGTTGTGTCTGGATGAGTTTTTCGTACTCGATATTGGCGATGCGGTAATTTTGTCAGGATTGCTCAACGCACTGGTCTCAAACAATGTGGTTTTAGTGATGACATCCAACACCCATCCGGATGACTTGTATAGCGGCGGAATCCAACGAGACCGATTCGTTCCAGCAATCCGTTTGATAAACTCCTGTTTGGATATCGTACACATCGCAGATGGAACTGACTATCGCCTAAAGAAACTGACTGACAACAAACTTTACTACGATGCGAATCACGACGCCACGCAGTGTGACATTCGCGCTGTTTTTGAAAAACTAAATTCGGCCGACCTAATCCAGCGCGGGGACATCGAACTTCTCGGCAGAACAGTTACCACTATCGGTTATACGAACAATTCGGTTTGGTTCGATTTTTTTGACATTTGCGACGGACCGCGTTCGAAAACTGATTACATCGAAATC
The DNA here is from genome assembly GCA_965214785.1 of Arenicellales bacterium. Classification (GTDB taxonomy): domain Bacteria; phylum Pseudomonadota; class Gammaproteobacteria; order Arenicellales; family JAJDZL01; genus JAJDZL01. The sequence goes on from OZ243975.1 coordinate 1,934,009, forward strand.
GCCAATATTTATCGAACTGTGGTCATTACAAACGTCCCTGAACTCAACTGGGAATACGAAAACCAGGCACGCAGGTTTATTGAACTTGTTGATGAATTCTACGACCGCGGCGTGCACTTGGTATTGTCTGCAAAACAGCGAATCGACTCACTATACAGCGGAAAAAAACTCATCGAGCAATACAAAAGAACTGCCAGTCGATTGCACGAAATGCAAACCGATAAATACTTGTCAAAGATACATGGCGGTTAAAATCGAAATAAAATAATCGACCAACTGCGAGGTGAATAATTCGACATCCTGATGGTAATATCTCGATCTAGCGAAAGTAAGCTTGCACAGCAAACATTTCTAATAGAGAACAAGTCAAATGACCACTCCCAACATATTGATTTTAATGGCTGACCAGTTGGCGCCGCATTTTACTTCCACCTACGGCCATCGAGTTGTTAAAACCCCAAACATCGATAGACTTGCACAAAGGGGCTGCCGTTTTGACGCCGCCTACACCCCTAGTCCTTTGTGTGCACCTGCGAGGTTTTCTTTTATGTCGGGTCGAACACCATTTGGAATCCGCGCTTATGACAACGCATCTGAATTTCCATCATCGATTCCAACGTTCTGCCATTACCTGCGTCAATTGGGTTATCACGCATGTCTAAGTGGAAAAATGCATTTTGTCGGACCAGACCAGTTACACGGCTTTTCCGAGCGTTTGACGACTGATATTTACCCGGCGGATTATGCTTGGGTGCCGGATTGGACGGCACCCGACGAGCGAATTGATGTTTGGTATCACAACATGAGCAGTGTTCACGAAGCCGGTGCAGCGGATATGACATACCAGTTGGAATACGACGATGAAGTGGGATTTCACGGGGTAAGAAAGATTTATGACTATGCGCAAAGAACCGAGCAGCTTCCCTTTGCTCTCGTTGCCTCATTCACTCACCCGCACGACCCTTATGTTGCCAGACAAAAATGGTGGGACTTGTATGACGACGAGCAAATTGATTTTCCTCGACTTGCAATGAATGATGCTCCTGGCGATGTGCACAGCAAACGAATCATGGCTGGTATTCAGGCAGATGTCAATCCTCCAGACGATCAGTCAATTCTAAACGCCCGGCGCGCCTACTACGCAAACGTGACTTATTTCGATGACTGGGTAGGACAGTTCGTCGATGCACTGACGACAACTAAACTCATCGACAATACGATCATATTTGTCATGTCTGATCACGGCGACATGCTCGGTGAGAGAGGGCTTTGGTACAAAATGAATTTCTTCGAGCACTCAGCGAGAATTCCTCTGATCGCAGCCGGTCCTGAGATCGTGCGCTCCACAATTGAAACGCCTTGCACTTCAGCGGATCTGTTACCGACGATGATCGACATCGCAAGCGATGGCAACGATAGCCGAGTCAATGACAAGGATTTCACCGATGGGGACAGTTTGTATGGTTTGATGACCGGCACTGGAGCAAACGAGCGCACTGTCGTTTCGCAATACGCCGCTGAATGTGCTGCCAGTCCCATGGTGATGTTACGGAACAATCAGTACAAATTTATTTACAGTGAATCCGACCCATCCATGCTGTTTGATTTAGACACCGATCCACTTGAAACACAAAACATCGCAGACCAATCTGAGTACAGCGAGTTGCAGTCATCATTTGTTCATTACATACAGACTAATTGGAATTTGGATCGGATTCGAAAAGACGTTATTCGCACTCAGCGAGATCGCAACGAGGTCCATGGTGCTACCGCAGATGGCAATTCGATTTCCTGGGACTATCAACCCGGACGCGATGCTACGCAAACCTATATCCGATCACATCGGGAACTTGATGATTTGGCAGTGACTGGAAGGTTTCCGCAATGGAAAAGAGGTGCTCAATAACTCGGGGTGTATGTTCGCAATCACCTGGCCAACTATCAGATCAGTACCAGCGCTTGCGCGCCAGATACTCATCAGAATATTGTTACGCAACCGCAAAGTAATGGAACACCGCAAAGAAGCTTTTACATTTGTGAGACAATAAAATACCCCTATGCCGAAAACCGGAGCTTTCTATGAAATCGCACTCAAGTATTGATTTGAGATGTTCTTCACATGACAAAACGCATTACAAAATCAATTACACACCGTTTTTTGTTTTCAACTAATTTGTCGAGATGAAAAACGTATTGCTGATTACCGGTGGCAGTCGCGGCATTGGTGCGGCTACTGCATTGCAGGCGGCAAAACGCGGCTACAGTGTTGCTGTCAATTACAACAAACACAAACGCAGAGCCGATTCAATTGTTGAGTCCATTAATCGCAGTGGTGGTAACGCTATTGCTTATCAAGCAGATGTGTCAAACGAAAATGACGTAATCGCTATGTTCGATCAGGTGGATACGCAAATGGGACCGATAACGGCACTTGTAAACAGTGCGGGTATTCTGGCACCACTTGCTCAGGTCATCGACATCGATATTGCGCGCTTGAAACGAATATTTGAAGTAAATGTTTTCGGAACAATAATCTGCGCGCGCGAAGCTGTAAAACGAATGTCTTGCAATGGAAGTGGAGGGGCAATCGTGAATATTTCTTCAGGAGCTGCGAGATTGGGCGCTCCCAACGACTACGTTGACTACGCCGCGTCCAAAGCAGCGGTCGACACCTTCACTATCGGTCTGGCCAAAGAAGTGGCATCAGATGGTATTCGAGTCAATGGCGTCCGCCCTGGATTCATTGATACTGAAATGCACAACAGCGTCGGTGGCAAAGAGCGCTTTGAACAGGTCAAACACACTATTGCTATGGGGCGTGTAGGCACTGGCGAAGAAATAGCCGAAGCGATACTGTGGCTACTGTCTGATCAAGCCTCTTATTGCACCGGTACAATCGTGGATGTCACCGGAGGTCGCTAGAAAATCTCTTCGGGTCGGTTAGATACGCTTTTGATGGCTTGGCATCCCTGATGCATGGCTATAGAGTTGCAAATTAGGGACGAAAAGTCCAGTTTCGGACGTTGTTTTTGTTCTCATAAAGTTATCGAGACAATGTAGTCGCCGTGGGCGGCAGAGCTAGATAATTGATATCTGCAAAGTCTGAACATCTGCTGGTCTTTTGAGGCTGTTGGGGAATCTGGCGGAACGAGGATTTCAAGACTTCCAAGTTACATCCACATTTCGTCTACTGGAATCGCCCAAAATTTATCTCCATACCGAAGCGACTGCCGGCCCCGATATAGCACAATGCCGCAGACGAAGTCATCGCCTGTATGTTTTTGCAGTTCGTTGAGTCCCTTGAAATCTGACTCGGTCACCGAATCTCGGCTTTTGATCTCAATACCGGCAAGTTTTCCGCCTTGCTGCTCCAAAACGATATCCACTTCCTTGTTATCACTGGTCCTGAAATGATAAATATGGAGCGGAATTTTGAAATATGGAATCTGTTTTATTAATTCGCTGACCACAAAATTTTCGAACAGGTGTCCAAATTTTGGCGGGTCATAAAGTTCAGCATGGCTTATATCGGTATTTTGCAGAAAACAAAGCAATGAGGTATCAATAAAATAACTCTTGGGAGCTTTAACCAAGCGCTTGCCTATATTGCGGAACCAGGGTTTTATATCTACAGTCAGATAAACCATCTGCAACAGCGTGCGGTAATTGTTCGTCGTAACTGCGTTTTGTCCGATTGATCGGGCAATGTCTGCTTCGTTGACTAGTCCACCGACCCTTGCAGCCATCACACCGAGCAGATTTGAAAGAACTCCGAGTTTAGAAATGTCTGCAATCTGCCGCACATCCCTTTGTAACAGCGTAATCGTGTATGAATCGAACCACTGATTGCGTTCGCTGTCACTGAGGGTCGAAATTTGTGGAAACGTTGCGCGCTTGATCATTTCGGATACAGTTGTATTTCGTTCAATGACCTGCTGGCGAAATTTTCCATTCAGCAGTCGGTTTAAAAAATCCCCTTTACCGCGAGATATCTCAAGTGCAGAAAGTGGATAAAGAGAAAGTACCCGCATTCTGCCGACCAACGCATCACTAAGCTCTGGCAGCGTCATAACATTGGCAGAACCGGTCAACAAATAGCGTCCATTGGCATCTGGCTGATTTGTTCTTCTATCTTCATCAACCAGTGTTTTGAGAATTCTGAAAAGGCGCGGAACCAACTGAACCTCATCGAGAATCAACCTGTTTGAAAACGATCGCACGAAACTTTCAGGATTTGCTTCAGCCGCCCTATACAAATTAAAATCATCAAAGCTGACATAGTCAGCCGGCCAATCTGTTTCGGCGAGATGCTGTACAAGAGTAGACTTACCCGCTTGTCTTGGTCCGTTAACAAAGACAACAGGAAAGTTTTGAACAGCCTCCTTGATTGCGATGCTTAATCGACGCTCAATCATATACAAAGATTCCAAGGGTTTCCTACTATATTAAATCTTATATTTTTATATTATAAAGTTATATTTTACTTTTACAAATTATCGACTCTCAGTGAATTACGAGTTGCCGCTTAACTTTAAGCTCACGCCTGCGAGCGCATCGGAGCATCCAAATTGTCGAGAACTGGTCGGTGACTTGCTTGGCTACGGAGTATGACTTTGAATGTGAGGGGCAACAAGAATGTTTCAGTTTAGGTGGTGTTAGAGACGGTGCGAAATCCAGGGTGGTACGCATTGATATTGATCCTGATCATCTCGCGTGATTTCGCCAGCACATCAGTTTTCCGCGGCTTCGGGCAACTGCAAGGCGGATATGAATTCAACGATGTGCTGCGCGACCTGTTCACCGGCCTCTAGCAATATTGAATGCTTACAGTGCGGTAACACAACCAGTTTTGAATCTTTCAGTGTATCTGCTATCAGTTCATTGAGACGCGGACTGCAGCCTGCATCGTTTTCTCCGGTTAGCACCAGTGCCGGAGCGCGGATCTCACCTAGCCATGGCAACATCTCGGTTGTTGCATAGATCTTGAAAACATTCAAAAATATATCTTCAGGAGTATCCAGAACCTGCTGCAGTCTTGCTTCGACAATTTGCTGATGCTCAGCAATGAACCTGTCGGTAAACCAGCGATTAGTCAAAGTGGGCAATACCTCCGCTACACCAAGATGTTCCATATCGCAAATAACGTTCCACACGTTCTTGCTGTCTTGAAGTGTTCGGCCTGCCGCTGTCGACAACAAACCGACAGAAAGCACCTTATCAGGATATTTCCGCGCATAAGCAGGGCCAATCATTCCGCCAAGAGAGTGTCCCGCGAAATGAGCTTGTTCAAAGCCTGTCAACTGACGCACCCGCTCCAGATCATTGACTAACTGCTCAAGGCCGAATAATCCTGGTGTCTTCGGAGACTGTCCGTGCCCTCTTAAATCGTAGGTGATCACTGTAAAGCGACGGCTTAGAACCGCAATAAGCGAATTCCACATGTGTTGGCTGCCACCGATTCCATGAATCAGAATAAGTGGTGGCCCGCTGCCGCAAACGCTGTACGCACAATCGACAACATCAGGTGCCAGCTCGTCCTTGCCAAGGGTTGGATTAACTGGCTTTGCATTTGATGGATTTTTCATTTGTCACTTCGCAATAATTCTACATGCTGACCCTGGCTAATCAGCAAGGTAAGGCAGCACCTGCTCAGCGAATTGCGCTATGCATTCCAGCGTTTCAGTTTGACTGATGCCAAAATTGATATTCAAAATCATTCGGTCAATTCCAAGCTCCTTGTAGGGCACAAGTTTTTCCAACATTTCCGATGGGGTGCAAATCAGAATATTTTCTGCCAGCTCTTCAATCGTCTGAGTTCTCGATAACGGTCGTATCATTCCGGCATCGACAATTCCAGGTCCGGTAAACACATTGTCAAATCGTTGGTAATATGAATAGGCTGTTTCTACATGTCTTTTTCTGTCGCGCTGCGACTGACACAGGAAAGCAACTCGAGACAACGACAGCGTAAGGTGCTCCATGCCAGCGCCTGAATATCTGGCACGATTGAAACTTTCAGTCTGATCGAGAAGCAATTGATGCCCCCCTGCAAGCGGTGTTGTCTGGATATGCATGCCTGACTTCGCGTAGGAATAGATGTTTGCCGGATTCACTACTGCAATCATCATCGGCGGTCCGCCGCAGCGTACCGGACGCGGCATAATTGTCAGCGGATCAAATTTGTAATATTTGCCATTCCAGCTGACTTCCTCTTCATTCAGCAGAGCCTGCAACACAGCCAAAGACTCATCGAAACGCTCCTGCGTTTCGGTAATCGGTACACCAAGTCGTTCCATTTCAAACTTATATGCACCGCGACCCACTCCCAGCATCAGTCGCTGGTCGGTAAAAATATCAGCAGCAACAATTTCACCAGCATACACCCGCATGTCGTGTAGAGGCAATACAACGACTGAGGTAATAATCTGCAGATTCTTCGTGTGGTCCGCAATTTTTACGGCAAACTGCAATGGAGCCGGCATCATCAAACAGTTGATCAGATGATGCTCAGTCAAAGACACCGATTCGAATCCAAGCCGGTCGGCTAAGACAGCCTGTTCCAGCATGTCTTTATAAACCCGATCACCACCGTATGACTTTTCGGGATAGTCTGCTGACAGTTGAATACAAAATTCCATTCGCAACAATTAAACCAAACAGATTAATCGCAATATACCCATATCACTGAGGCGCAGCGTAATACTTCGAACCTAACGGCTGTGCAACAATCGTTTGTTGCGGCTGCACGAATAACGCCGCTTCGATAGCCGCTGAACAATCAATCAGCCTGGCGAGAACGCGGTATGCCCAATTCGTCGAATACATCAACAAGAGCCATTACCAGTTCGTCAATCATCGCATCGGTATGCAGCGGGGTTGGAGTAATTCGCAGCCGCTCGGTGCCAGCCGGCACAGTCGGATAATTGATATGCTGCACGAATATTCCATGTTTGTGCAGCAACAAATTGCTGGCATCCCTGCAAAGGTTAGGGTCTTTGACCATGACTGGAATAATGTGGCTCGGTGTTTCCATCAATGGAAGTCCCAATTCGCGCAATTTTGTTTTAACAGCGTTGACATTGCGATGTAGAGTGATGCGTCGCTGTACGTCTTCGCGCACTCGCCGCACACTGGCAAGTGCTCCAGCTGCAGTTGCAGGCGGCATCGCGGTGGTGAAAATAAAACCATGTCCATTACACCGGATATAGTCTACCAGCAGTGCACTTGCTGCGATATAGCCACCGATCACACCAAACGCCTTGCCCAATGTTCCCTGGATGACGTCAACTCTTTCGGATAAACCCTCTCTTTGCGCGATTCCACCACCGTTTTGACCGTAGAGGCCGACCGCGTGCACTTCGTCAAGATAGGTCAATGCGTCATAACGATCGGCTAAATCGCATATTTCCTTGATTGGACCGATATCACCGTCCATCGAGTAGACCGACTCGAACGCAATCAACTTGGGACGATCAGCTGCTACAGTTTCGAGCAGCTCCTGTAAGTGTGCGACATCGTTGTGTTTGAATATGTGACGTTCGCATTTTCCGAATCGTACGCCTTCGATCATGGATGCGTGATTCAGGGAATCGGAAAAAATCACCATCTGCGGTATTTTTCCAAGTGTACTGAGCACTGTGGAATTGGCAACGTATCCAGAGGTGAAGACCAAAGCTGCGCTCTTGTCGTGCAATTGGGCAAGCTCTGATTCAAGTTCAACCAACGGGTGGCTGGTGCCGGCAATATTTCTTGTGCCCCCTGCTCCGGCTCCTATGGATTGAACGCTGTCGCAAATTGCCGCCGCAACTTCACGGTGCTGGCCCATACCCAGATAATCGTTGTTGCACCAGATCGTAACTTCGCGCCCGATTGAATGATTCATCGCTCGCGGATACTCACCTGAAAATCGCTCCAGATCAGTAAATTCCCGGTAGTTTCCAGCGGCTTTTATGCGCTCGACTGATGCTGAGAAAATTGCGTCGTAGTCCATGGATTTTCTATCAAAACGAAACTGTTCAACCACCCGATTCATTGGCCGCTCACACAAATTGTGGCGATTTCAAATGATCAGGAACGCCCAATTATAGTGCGCTTGCACCTTACGAAGCGTTTACGCCTTGAGGCGCTGCCCGCTACCGTTTACGCCCGGTCAGCAACACCCACTCACCTTCGCTGCGTACCTGAAACTCAAAGTGCTGAGCAAACATCTGTTGAACTTCACTGACTTGCGAAGACAAAATACCAGTCAAAGCCAGACAGCCGCCGCTCGCAGTTACCCGCGTCAATCTGTCTTTTAGCGCAATTAGCACATTTCGCGATAAATTCGCCAGTACAACATGACCGGTCAATTCGTTTGGAATCTGCGTTGGCACAAACGCACTATACCTCGAGTCCACCGCGTTGATTCGGGCATTATTGTGACTTTCTGCGACCGCATCGGGATCGATGTCAATTCCATACGCATAACTTGCGCCAAGAACAAGTGCGCTAATCGCCAGTATCCCGCTGCCGCATCCATAGTCAATAATCGTTTTACCTTCAAGGTTTAGTGAGGTAAGAAGTTCGAGACACATTTTTGTCGTGGCATGGTGCCCGGTTCCAAATGACATACCAGGGTTAATGACCACCTGCTGGCTACCGGCAGGTTCAAGTTGATGCCACGGCGCCTTAATCCATATCGCATCGCAGATGCAAAGCGGTTCGAAACGCCGCTGTGATTCTCTCACCCAATCGCGGTCTTCGACCAGTTCGTGAGTAATGCACACCTCATCGGTCGTGTTAAATTTACGCGACAGTGCGCCGGTGACTTCATCAACATCTACCGATGCCGAATCAAACAAGCCGGTTACTTCATGGTCGAGCCATTCGCAGCATTGCTCGATCGAAACCGCAACTGCTCCCAAGTCTTCCAGATCATCACTAATTTCGTTAACCAAACCATACCGGCATTGAACCCGTACATTTAGCCAGTTTGTTGATGTCACCGATTGAACTTATTTTTCCAACAGGCGTTCAAGATAATTGATGTCTACCGCGCCTTTGCGAAACTTCTTCTTCGACAGGATTTGCTGGTGCAATGGAATTGTCGTATCTACGCCCTCGATTAACATTTCTTCCAGAGCACCGGACATGCGCGCAATCGCTTCGTGGCGGTCGCGTCCATGGGTAATGACCTTGGCAATCAGAGAATCATAGTGCAGTGATATTTCGTAATCCGCGTAAATATGCGAATCAATGCGTACACCAGGCCCGCCAGGCGGGTGATATCTTCGAATGATTCCAGGTGATGGCATCAGAGTCTCAGGATGTTCGGCATTGATTCTGCACTCGAGCGCGTGGCCATCGATGCGAACTTCATCCTGAGCAATCGAAAGCGGCTGTGAAGCAGCAATATGTATTTGTTCCTTCACAATGTCTACTCCCGTAACCAATTCAGTGACACTGTGTTCAACCTGGATCCGGGTATTCATTTCAATAAAGAAAAATTCCTTCCCGTCGAATAAAAATTCAAACGTGCCAGCCCCCAAATACCCAATCTGTTTGCACGCCTCCACACACCTTTGTCCGAGCCGCCTTCGCAGTTCATCGTCGATGTATGGCGCAGGCGCCTCTTCAATCAGTTTTTGTCTTCGTCTTTGAACTGAGCAATCCCGATCGCCAAGGTGAATGACATTACCGAACTTGTCGGCTAGAACCTGAATTTCGATATGACGCGGATTGAAAAGAAATTTTTCAAGATAAACGGTCGGATCCCCAAAACCCAGGTTGGACTCGTTTCTTGACATTGAAACAGCATTTTCCAATTGCGATTCATCGCGCACCAGGCGCAGTCCTTTTCCACCGCCGCCTGCAGCGGCTTTAATCAAAATGGGGTAACCGATGTTTTCAGCCTGCCTGGCGATTTCGCCGATGTCATCACCGAGTGGACCATGCGAGCCCGGAACACAAGGAAGACCCGCCTTGCCCATGCTGCGAATCGCTTCGATCTTGTCGCCCATGAGCCGGATCGATGAATGAGACGGTCCGATGAAGATGAAGTTGCTTTGCTCCACCCGTTCGGCAAAATCGGCATTTTCAGCAAGAAACCCATAACCTGGGTGAATCGCGTCAGCGTTCGTTACCTCTGCAGCTGCGATCACAGCGGGGATATTCAGATAACTCCCACTGGCTTCCGCCGGGCCGATACACACCGACTCGTCAGCGAGTTTTACATACTTCGCTTCTTTGTCGGCTTCGGAGTGAAGCGCAACAGTCGATATGCCCAAATCACGACAGGCACGAAGAATACGAAGCGCGATCTCGCCTCGATTTGCAATAACAACTTTGCCAATCATTCACTTATGATGAAAAGCGTTTCACCATATTCTACGGGATCGCCGCTTTTCTTCAGCACCTGTTTCACTGTGCCGCTGCAGTCTGCTTCGATTTCATTGTAGATTTTCATCGCCTCAATCAGACACAGCGGCTGGCCAACTTCAACTGTATCTCCTACACTGACAAACGGGTTATCATCAGGAGATGCAGCGGCATAAAACGTACCTACAACCGGTGAGGTCACAGCGTGACCATCTTCGACCTGGCCAACATCATCGTTTTCTTCACCCGGCAATGCGAGATAGTCGCCGGAGGTACGGAAGTCCACAAAAGGCGACTGGCCGTCTTGCACCGCCGGCAGCGAGCGCGTCAAACGAATGGACTCTTCACCCTCACTGATTTCAATTTCACTGAGTTTAGACGCATTGAATATCTCAATGAGCTTTCGAATTTTTCGAAGATCCATTTACTTAATCCTCGCTGTTGTTTTGATTGAGATACTCCAGTGCTGCCTGCACCGCCAAATCATATCCCTGAGCTCCCAGACCGCTGATTATGCCCATCGCAATATCTGAGAAATAAGAACGATGTCGGAATTCCTCGCGTTGGAAGATATTTGAAAGATGCACTTCAATACAGGGTATTCCAGAAGCAAGCAACGCGTCTCTAATAGCCACACTTGTGTGTGTGTAAGCCGCCGGATTGATGATGATAAACCGAACGTTTTGTTCAATCGCCTGTTGAATAAATTCCACAATTTCATGCTCGGCATTGCTTTGCCTGGCTGTCAGCGTGTAACCCGAACCGTCAACAAGTTCATTGAGACGTTCATCAATCTGGCCCAGCGTCAGCGTGCCATAATGATGCGGCTCTCTGGCGCCAAGCAGATTCAGGTTCGGTCCATGGATGACTAATATCTCACTCACAATAGTTTCCAAGTGTAAGCCATATTGATAGATGTATTTGCATTTTTTTGAATTTACCTGCAATTCATCGTATTTTAAAGGTATTTAACAACATTTGTTGAACTATTATGTATTACATAGGTAGATCTTCGAGATTCGCCGTAACATTAGGTCCGACGATTTGCAAGTCATTCAAGCAGCATGGACAGGTCTTGTTCGCTGACCGGTCCGAGCTTGGTGAACATAACGTCTCCAGAGGCGGAAAACGCCACACTGTATGGCAAAACGCCGTCGGACCCGCCTAGTCGTTCCAGCAATTCGCTAATCACGCGAATATCTGCAATGATGCTAGGAAATTGGATATTGTTGGTGCTGAGAAATTCTGCTGCTGGCCGCTGGCGATCAACGGCAACACCGATAACACGTACCTGGTCTGAATGCGTTTTGTCAAATGCATCAAGCATTGGCATCTCTTCGATGCATGGCGGGCACCAGCTGCCCCAAAAATTCAGCAGTACCCTCTTGCCTTTCAGTGATTCAAGCGATACTGTGTTGGCATTGAGGGGTTCGAAGTGTTTTTCGAACAATTTCAGATCGTCAAAGGTGACCTGCACTGAAGGGGTTGAATAGTGTTTGACGGCAACTCCGGCAGCCAAGGCAATCAGCCCGGCTGCGATCACCATTGTGATAATCAGCGGCTGTTTCAGTCTCATCACAGACATCGACGAAGTTTCAGTGCCACAGTTTGCAAACTTCGGTTCGCTGAACCGGTGAGCTAACTTCGACCTGACTCGACGGTCACGGAGTTTTCAGGCACGGGCAATTCAAGTTCATCCATGGCGTAGTCTTGTGACGAAAGCTGCGGCAGAGGCTGGAGCACATCTCGGTTACCGAGGACAGCACCGAGCAACGACAAAATTCCCCACACCAAAAGCACCAATCCGATTCCTTTGCAAAAAAGTTTCCAGCCACCGGCATCGCTTGGCAGGTCGTGAGTCGCACCGAGATAAACACCGCTTACGATAAACAATACCGCCCACAGCAACAGTACCGGCACTGCAGGAATATTGCCAAGTAAATAAACGGCAACCGCAAGCAGCATCACACCAAAACACTGTTTAAGCCTGTCCATCCATGCACCGGCTTTAGGAAGCGTAACCGCCAATCCGAAACCAATCGCAACGAGAATGACACCCATACCCAGTGCGGTAGCTGTCATCATCACCGCGCCGAGAACAGGGTCGGCTTTGGCAATCGCTATCGACAGCACCGATATCAGTAAAGGTGAAACACACGCGCTGACAACCAGTGCTGAAAACGCACCGAGTACAAACACTGCGCCAGCTTTGCCCCCAGTGATTCGCATCGTGCTTTGCTGCATTTTGGTTTCGAACGAAGAAGGCATCCTGATTTCATAGAACCCAAACAGTGACAGCGCCATCAGTACAAACACCAGGCTCATTGCACCGATCGCCCAGGCGTTTTGAAAATATGCCTGCAACTGATCACCGGTAGCGCCAGCCACAGCGCCCACGCTTGCATAGGTGACCACAGTTCCCAGCACATAGATGATCGACAGCATGCCGCCTCGAACGGACCCGGTCTTTGAGCTCTCACCGGCAATTATGGAAGAAAGAATAGGAATCAGTGGCAACACGCACGGTGTAAAAGTCAACAGCACCCCCGTGCCAAAAGCTGTCAGTACCAGCCATATCCATGAAGCATCCAGATCGACGGCAGAGGAAGTCGCTTCACCGGCGTCTTGTGGTGACTGCGAGTCGTCAAGGGCAGCCAACGCGGGCAGCGGTATATTGAATGATTTTGTCACCGGCGGATAACAGATGAAATCCTTGGCGCACCCTTGGTACTGCACCGACAGCGTCAGGGAGTCTGCCTGGGGACTTTCCCTTAAAAATGCAATGGTGACATCGAAGTTTTCAGGGTAAATCAAAGACTCTCCAAAAAAAGGATCGTCCAGTGACTTCGGCGGCGGAAAAATCGGCTGTTGCAACAGCACCGGACCTTGGGCTTGGAATTCGATCTTGTCCTGGTAGAGATAGTATCCCTGTGCAACCTCAAATGAGGCTATAAGTTCGTCGCTCGACTGCGCCCACACACTGACGACAAAGGCATCATCAACGTCAAGCAGATTTTCTTCAGTCACAGTTGGCAGTTGATCGAAAAGGCTGCTCAGTTTATCAATGCGAGCGGCATCCGAAGCGCTTTGGGCACCTTGCGAATCTTCAGAATTTTGTGATACTGCAGATGTCGATGAGGTCGACGCAGCGGCTTGTGAAATCAGGCTCAGTCCAAATGCGACCTCATTTTTGATTGGGGGGTAGCAAACTCCGACCGGTTCATTGCACCCTTGACCCCAAATCTCCAGTATCGCATCGCCTGATGGCGCGGACGCGGACAGCGGAACTCTCAGTTCAACGCTTTTGGTATAGGTGACTACTTCTCCGAACAGCGGATCATCTTTGAGTTTGCCGGCAGGCAATACCAATTCACCAACGAGAACATCACCGCTTAAAGCAGCGGCAGCAAACTTGTCTTGGTACATGTAGTAGCCATCTGCGATTTCCCAGGAGGCAACCAGTTCGGTACCGACAATTTCACTGGAAAACGCAAACGCCTCTTCGGCAGGGAGCAGTTCATCGTCGCTTTGTGCCAATACGCTTGCAGATAATGCAAAGCCAAGCAAACCAGACAGTATGGTGATATGCCTATTCAAAATCCAATTCAGCATAGATAGAGCGATGGAATAATTTTTGTTATTGCGGTTACAAATTTGAAAATGTCTTGTACTTTTAGAGCGGTTGACACCGCATATGTTCAATCAAAATTTGTATGGCGCTGTTGAAACAGAATTTGCATTTGAGTGTGTACATTGTAATGGGATTGGCCTAGACAACTTGGTAAAGTCAAATTGCAATTGCATTTTTCAGACTGTTACAACTTAGTCAGCAACCGATCAAGTCAACCATGATCAGGTGTGATTGTTCAACAACAGTTGATCGACATTGCATTTGAGATCCAAAAAATATTTTCTTGATAATGCTAATGATAATGATTATCATTTGTAATTAGTCTTGGATTGGCATAACTAACAAGCATTGTTCACTTGCCAATTCAGAGGCACTTTTAAACTTATTTCGAACTGAAGATTTAGATACGAATAAGAACTGTTATCAATTACAATTTACGCCTTGGTAAAAGATCATGAAAAAACAACTCAAAAATCTCTGCCTGAGTCTCACACTTGCTGTGCTTTGCATTACAGTGGGAATCATACCCGATGCCGTCACCGCCGATGAGGGTGTCGTCAACGTGTATTCGGCCCGAAAAGAAGCATTGATTTTGCCTCTTCTCGAACGCTTTGAAAAGCAAACCGGGGTCAAGGCAAACCTGATCACTGGCAAGGCAGATGGTTTATTAAAGCGCATTCAACTCGAAGCGCAAGCCACACCTGCAGACGTTTTTATTACGGTTGATGCGGGTCGTTTGCACCGGGCAAAACAAGCCGATGTTTTTCTTCAAATTCAAAGCGACGCCGTCAAAGACGCTGTTCCAGAACACCTGCGAGACCCAGACGGTTATTGGACTGCGCTTTCCAAACGTGCACGAACAATCATGTATGCGAAAGATCGCGTCGATGAATCGAAACTTTCCACATACGAAGCGCTGGCTGAACCACATTGGAAAGGCAGAATCTGTACACGTTCATCAGGCAATATCTATAACCAGTCTCTGGTCTCCTCAATGATAGAAGCGATCGGGGTGGGCGACACCGAGAAATGGGCAAGCGCATTTGTTGCAAATTTTGCCCGTCCACCGACGGGGGGTGACACCGACCAGCTCAAGGCTGTGGCAACAGGTCAATGTGACCTGGCAGTAGCAAATACTTATTATTTTGGTCGTTTGTCTGCAAGTGATGATTCGAGCAACCGGGAATTGGCTTCCCGTCTTAAAATCTTTTGGCCAAATCAGGATGATCGAGGCACCCATATCAATGTAAGTGGCGCCGGCATCATCAAACACACCAAAAACCTGAACAATGCTGTTGCGTTGATAGAGTTTCTTCTCGAACCCGAGTCACAGCAATGGTATGCTGCCGTCAATCACGAATATCCGGTCGTTCCAGCAACACCGGTCTCGGAGATTTTAAAATCATTTGGCGAATTCAAGTCCGACGATCTGAATTTGTCTTTGCTTGGGGCAAATAACCGTGAAGCGGTTGAGGTGATGGACCGTGCCGGGTGGCGCTAACTGCAAACGTGCATACGCAAGGCGGCAGATTTGATAGATAAGGAATCTGCTTATTGCGAACATTTTCGTTTTCGGGCGGGCACAAATGACCGGCTTCTCTCCTTGCCTTTGATGTCACTACACTGCCTGACCGGACGCTAGCGGTGAGACATTCTCGCAATCCGATTTCATTGTCATCGGTGCTCGAGGTGTCCTCACCGCTAATTGCCTGTGTGGTAGCCGTACCAGTAGTATTTGTTGGACTGCATGTTTTTTCAAATGCAAGCGCTGAACTATGGCAGCACCTGGCAAATACAGTTCTTACAGACTATATCGCCAATTCGCTTTTGCTCATGGCGGGGGTAAGTGTAGTCACTTTGATGCTCGGTGTTCCATCAGCCTGGTTCGTGTCCATATGCGAGTTTCCAGGGCGCAAGATATTTGAATGGGCACTTTTGCTTCCACTCGCGTTCCCCGCGTACATCATCGCCTATTGC
Source organism: Arenicellales bacterium (assembly GCA_965214785.1). Taxonomy (GTDB): domain Bacteria; phylum Pseudomonadota; class Gammaproteobacteria; order Arenicellales; family JAJDZL01; genus JAJDZL01. The sequence continues at coordinate 1,949,973 of OZ243975.1, forward strand.
TATACGGGAATCCTTGATTACCCAGGTCCTGTGCAATCCTGGATTCGACAGCTAACCGGGTGGCAATACGGAGACTACTGGTTTTTCGAAATCCGGTCCATCACCGGCGCAATCCTGATGCTCGGCCTGGTGTTGTATCCATATGTATACCTTTTGACCAGAGCCGCTTTTCTTGAAAGGTCTGCTGCAACCTTTGAAGTGAGCCGTACGCTTGGTTACTCGTTTAGCAGAATTTTCTTTCGACTTGCAATTCCGCTTGCTCGCCCGGCAATCGTCACTGGGTTGCTGCTTGCGTTAATGGAAACCCTGGCCGATTACGGTACCGTTGAGTATTTCGGAGTCAGCACTTTCACCACTGGAATTTTCAGAACATTCTATGGCTTTGATGACATTACTTTAGCATTTAAGTTATCCGCAATGCTGTTGACATTTGTTGTGTTGCTCATTGTTGCTGAGAAATACTCGCGAAGAACAATACGCTATCACTCTCAGGGCGGCGCTTCAATGCACAACTACCGTATTGCTTTGAGCAAAAGACAGGTTTTCTGGGCCTGGATCGGTTGTGCGATCCCTGTGTTTTTTGGATTCGTGCTGCCCGCGCTGATTCTGACCAAGTGGACGGTCTTTGATGCGCAGCCATCAGGGACGCCATTTACTTCGTTGGTATGGAACTCGTTCATTCTGGCTTTTGCAGCAGCGATTACCGCAGTGACACTCGCGTTGGTACTTGCATATACTCGCCGAATTCGCGACTCGAAGATTGTTCGCACCTCAATTTCGATCGCAGGACTTGGCTATGCAATCCCTGGGACGATTGTTGCCGTCGGTGTAGTCGTGCCTCTGGTTTGGGTGGATCATCAAATTATCTATCTGGCAAAAAAGTTTTTTAACGTTGATCTTGGTCTTTTGCTGACCGGTTCCATTGTTGCGCTGGTTTTTGCCTATACAGTTCGATTCCTGGCTATTTCGCTGGGTACAGTGCAAAACGGGCTTGAGAAAATCAAGCCGCAAATAGATTATGCAGCGCGCTCACTAGGCAAACGCTCCATGGACGTGCTGCGCCTGATCCATATTCCTTTGATGCGAAGCACTGTTTTGACCGCGGCACTGATTGTATTTGTAGATGTGCTCAAGGAGTTGCCGGCTACGTTGATTCTGCGCCCGTTTAACTTTAATACGCTTGCGGTCAACGCTTTTGAATTGGCATCAGATGAAAGACTGGTTGACGCGGCTGTGCCATCGCTGATGATTATTTTGGTTGGAATTATCCCGGTAGTGGTGTTAAATACACTGATTTCCCGCGGCACAAATTCTTAGAAGCAATTCGTCGGATTAAGCGCTGATCAATTGGATTACCCATCGTGTTAGGCATAGAACAAGTTTCAGTCAGTTATCGCGACCGGACAGTCGTAAATCAGGCATCTTTTGTCCTGCAACCAGCACAGATCGGCTGCCTGTTAGGCCCCAGCGGCTGCGGCAAATCGACTTTGCTTCGCGTAATCGCCGGATTTGAAAAACCGAAAGCCGGAAAAATTAAATGGAAAGACACCGAGCTTTCAACATCCCGATTTGCAGTCAATCCGGAAAAACGAAGAATCGGCATGGTTTTTCAGGATCTGGCGCTTTTCCCTCACCTGACAATCGAGCAGAACATTGGCTTTGGATTGCATACGCTCGATAAAAACGATTCGAATCTGCGTGTCGGCGAACTGATTGATTTGTTCGAATTGTCGGGGCTCGAGAAAAGAGCCCCTCATGAACTGTCCGGTGGCGAACAGCAGCGAGTAGCATTGGCTCGGGCCATGGCACCTAAACCGCGCCTGCTTTTAATGGACGAAGCGTTTTCAAATCTCGATGTCGAATTACGACATGCACTGCTGCCGCAGGTGCGATCCATTTTAAAGCAAGAACAAATGAGCGCAATTCTGGTTACTCATGACCAAAATGAAGCCTTCGCGATCGCCGACAAGGTTGCCGTTATGAGCCGAGGAATAATTCACCAGTGGGACGAACCGTACACGATTTATCATCGACCGAAGACACGTTTTACTGCAGGGTTTATCGGTGATGGTGAACTGATCCCAGCCAAACCGATCGATGGCAACCGACTCGATACAGTAATCGGCGTATTCAACATTCCGGCTGAACACCAGCTGGAACCAAACGGTTCTTTCGACATTCTGGTTCGGCCAGACGATGTTTTACATAACGATGCGAGTGAATTGTTTGGCGAAGTGATCGAGATATCGTTTAGGGGCTCGCACTACCAATATCGAGTACGAATGAAAGACGGGTCACGTTTGTATTGTTTTGCAGATTCTCATCACAAACATCGCCTCGGCGAGTGGATTGGTCTGGAACCCCATCTTGAGCATCTTGTTATATTTGACAAAGACCAATCCTATGTAATCGAACGAAATATCACCCATGACAAAAAAAGCACGCACAGTCATCATTCCCACAAATAAAGCTGTCCAAGTCATCTCATTGAACCTTCATTCCTTAATCTAACATTGTGTTCGATTTGCGCTGACGTGAGTTAAACAGCGAATATCACCGCATTGAATTACCCGCTAAAGTGGCACACAGAAAAACCAGATTGGCAATTTCCGGATTCGGTCCGTTTGACGGCATCGAAAGAAACTCTACTGAAGATCTGATCGCCGTTTTGGACAGCCATCCACAATTAACCAGCCGCTTCGAATTGAGTACGAAAGTGTTTCCGGTAGTCTACAAAACCGCGCAAGCCAACTTAAGATCGCTGTTTGACACTGTAAAACCGCAAATATCTATTCTAACCGGCGTCTGTCAGGGAATTTCGCAGCTCAATCTGGAACGTTGTGCACACAACCTTGACGACTCGCCAGTGGCAGACAATCAAGGCGTAATTCGTATTCAACAGGTCATTGATGCCCAAAACCCAATAGACAAATACCGATGCCGCCTCCCGGTCGAGGACTTTGCAGCTGAACTTCGCCAAAGTGGTATTGCGACATCAGTTTCCGATCATGGCGGTGGATATATCTGCAATCACTACTACTTTATCGCCACGCAGATTTGCGAGAGTAGCTGCAACCTCAAAGCGGTGATATTTGTGCATATTCCTGATTTCACCTCTAACACTTTGACTCGTCGCGTCAATTCAATCGAGACAGTAGCAGATGGAGTCTGCCAACTCGCTTGTTTGATCGACAAGTTTATCGAACATGCGCCATAGCGAACGCAGGTTCACTGATTAAACCCCCGATGAGAAATGTCAATTCGGTTTCTTTCTAAAACGTCTTAGAACGCTCATTTGATCGCATGCAAAATTTGTTGGTTTCGCGGCGAAAGTTGTTGAGTTTCTCCATCTGGATCGCATATTCCAGTATGATTAACGCAAATATTGCAGAAACTTTTGACATCGTGTACACCTGTTTCGCATAAACCCATGGAAAAATTCAATGACGGTACAGGAAAAGGAATTTTCGCTCACAGCAAGTGATGGTCAAGCGGTGCGAGGTGTTTACCGCGACACTGGCGAAGGCCCGGTAGGAGCATTTCTTCATGGATTGCTGTCTGATTGTGATGGAACCAAGTCGATGACTCTTTGGGATCATGCAGTTAAAACCAATCGTTCATGGATTCGATTTGATATGCGCGCACATGGGCGTTCTGATGGGATTTTCGACGAGTTCAACATCTCTCGTGCAGTAGAAGACACGAAACTGGTCTTCGAGCAATTCAAGGGGCGTCGTAAGATCATGGTGGGATCCTCTATGGGTGGATGGGTTGGTGCAACATGCGCTTTGGATCCGGCCTTAAAGATCGCCGGGCTGGTTTTGATTGCTCCGGCATTTAATTTTGTTCAAGACCTGTACAATTCACTCAGCGAAGATGAGCAGAACCTGTGGAAACTCACTGGGACGAGGCTGATCGAAAGTCCTTATCCGGATTGCGACTTTTCACTATCCTATCAAGCCGTAATTGATGCACAAATGCACGATGTGTTCGCCACCGCGGTCGAATTTGACTTTCCGGTAACCATACTGCATGGAAAACGGGATGATGTTGTGGCACCGAAATTAAGTGAACAATTCAAAAAACATGCCACTTCGAAGGTTGAGCTGTCGATTCTCAACGAAGCCGATCACCGATTAACCGACCATAGCGAGCACATTGTGCGCGCTTTGGACTGCATCTGGCAAAACGCTGTCAACTAAAGACCACAGGCAATCGCTTTGAAACCGGTAACGATACTGTTCCTTTGTTTTTTGCTGATTCCACTCGGCGAAATTTACCTGTTGATACAGATCGGTGAGGTAATCGGCGCAGGATGGACAATTCTTGGAGTCGTAACCACAGCTGTGATTGGCGCTTTCATGGTGAAAATTCAAGGCATCATCACGATTGATCGCGCTGTTCGGGCAGTTCGAAACAACGAAATTCCCGCTGTCGAACTAATCGAAGGGCTGTTTTTGCTGCTCGCCGGTGCGCTGCTAATCACACCAGGATTTGTAACCGACGCAATTGGATTTCTGTGCCTGACTCCTCCGCTGCGAAGGCATCTGGCAGGTATTGCAGTGGGCAAAATCGTGATTCATATTCGATCCAAACACCCCACTGAGAACAATGAAACCATTGACGTCGAGTACCGTGAAATAAAGTAGTGTGGGATATTCGCTGTCGGAAAAGTCTTGAATCGATGAGCAGATAAACGGATTATTCTCGGTTATTCTACTCGTCTGTTGAGATGTCTGGTTTTCTTTGCCAAACGCGTAAACAAATCAAGTTCTACCCCCTGTGCGAGCAAATAAATTGTCGCGCTGCGCTAACGCGCGGCGGTAAGCTCTGTCAACACGTGCGGTATCAACCGGCTTTTTACAGTCAGTTTGCCGAGTGTTGAGACATTTGTTGTGATGACAACCGCGGCACCAGTCTGTCTCGCCGCCCGAGCGTTGTCAGATTCCGCCTTTGTGCGCTGTTTGTTATCTGGATTTTGCGCGAAGGGTGGTGATTGTCGCTGACAGTGAGGATAAGTCGATAGAAAAATTCATTCGATAAATTCGTCCATATAACTATCTAATTTATGGGGCTTATATACATAACTTGACAAAATCAAGCGGCATATTTTCTTGACAGTTCAACGGGTCTGTAACCAGAACGCCCTCCGTGTCCAATCGCCCGAGTCCCCAAGGCTAATATGTTTAATGCAGCATTGATGTCTGCATTGTCCGAATGACCGCAACTGACACACACAAACTTCGACTGCGTCTTGCGATTGTCTTTGTCAATGTGTCCACACACATTGCACCTTTGACTGGTATGCTTTGGATTGACTTCAACCAATTCAGCCTTGTACGCCAACTTTTGCTTGAGCCCTGACCAGCCCGTATTGAGTATCACACGATTCAATCCAGACTTGGCTTTGACGTTCTTGCCAGGATTGTCAACATCGCCTTTCGCCGATCGCGTCATCGCTTTTGTATGCAACGCTTCGACCACCGCATATTGATTGTGATCGGCAATTCTACGCGATTGGTGATGATGCCAGTTCGAGCGAATCGTCTTGACCTTCCTGCAAGCCTTGTTGTATCGGAGTCTGGACTTCAAATATCGATTTGAAGGCTTAATGCCCTTTTTGTGATTCCCTCTTTCGCGCCTTGACATCTGCCGGGCATAACGTCTTTTCTTTGCTTCATAGTCCCGGGTATCGGGCATGGAACAAATCTCACCATCGCTTGTGGCAAACTGACCCACATTCATGTCAATGCCGATTGCCACACCATTTTCAAGTTTCACCACCCGCTCATCAGGCACCTCAAAACACACTGTCGCATAGAATTTGTCAAGCTGTCTTTTGATCACAACTGACTTGGCCTGACAGCCTGTGTACGGATTGTCACCGCTTAATACAACCTGACCGATTTTCGCCAAATGCACACCGTCACCCGTTAATTTGAATGATCCAGTTGGAAACGTGACCGAATCCACATCGTCGTATGATTTGAACTTTGGAAAGCCGCGGCTGCCTTTGAAACATTCACGCCACGCATCCGCCTGATATTTGAGTGTATAGCGAATCGGCGCACATGGTAATTTGTGCATCCAGTCGATTTGTTGTCGAAGTTCAATGAATTCCTTGCCGACAGAGAAAAACGTCGTATTCGGACGCGGGCATGAATCATCATTACGATGCGCTTGCATCATTTTTTTGTTTTTCGCAAGGAAGTGATTCCACACAAAACGCGTTGCACCCAAGCACTGACAAAGCAGGTTTGCCTTCTGGGGAGATTTTGGATAAAGACGGAACCGAATATTGCGATGATGCATATCGAATATGCATATAACATATTGATATGATGAATACTTATTGCTTTGTCAAGTTAAGTATATAAGCCCCTAATTTATCATTTAGACGACTAAAAGGATAAATCACTTTTGAGAACCATTGACCTTTGTGCTAAATTGTTGTTGGAATATTACATGATGAATTTGATGGTGACCGCAACGTAATGGATGACTTTGTTAGCCGCCGCGATCTTGTAGATCCAAAAATACTTTCGGAACTGGTGTTGCGCTCAAACAGCCCAGCTGTCAAACACCTTATCACTCATTTGTTTGTTTTGTTGATCACCGCAGCTGGTGTTGCAGCCGCGCTTGATTCATTGTGGATTGTTGCACTTTGGATCCCATATGGCATTTCGCTGGCATTTTTGTTCTCACCACTGCACGAATGTATTCATGGGACTGCTTTTCGGTCGCGTTGGGCGAATCAAACGGTCGCGGCGATTGCCGGATTTTTACTATTTTTACCGGCGCGTTATTTTCGACTGTTCCATTTTGAACATCACCGCTATACCAATGACCCTGAGCGGGACCCCGAACTAGCGCTGCCCAAGCCGCAAAGCCTGATGGACTATCTGGTTTCCATGTCGGGTATAAGTTCCTACTGGTGGCCGCAAATTCGTTCAATTGCAAAACACGCCGGTGGCCGTGTTGATGAGGGATTCATCGATGAACGAGACTTTCGCAGCATCATTGTCGAAGCGAGAATTCACTGTTTGGGATATTTGCTGATCGCATGCGTCAGTGTGCTGAGCCAATCGACTGCCGTATTGACTTACTGGATTGTGCCCGTGATGATTGGAATGGTTGCGTTGAGGTGTTTTCTGTTAGCTGAGCACACCGGATGTGATTTCACACCAAACATGCTTCGAAATACGCGCACCACATTGACCAACCCAGTGGTTAAGTTTATTTCCTGGAATATGCCTTATCACTGCGAGCATCATATTTTTCCAGCTGTTCCGTTTCACAATTTACCGGCGCTAAACAAGCACCTCATCGATCAGGTGAAAACAGTGTCGGCAGGATACAGTCAGTTTCATCGCGATTTTATTCACTCTTTGTAACGAGTCTTTATGCAACGGAATTGAGGCGAAGTTTAACTTGAGTTTCACATGCTGGATTTCGGGATGCTGAATATCGTTTAGACGCTCACTTGCATTGTTTGAAACTCCAGTGCGCTGTACGCTGCACAAGTCTGCAGGTAAAATAGTCAAGGTGACCTGTATCAAGTTATAGTAAGTTTGCGACACGACATCGCAAACTTACTATAACTTGATATAACTTCGCTCAGCAGCGTAAGACTTGTGCGGTTGGCAATGACAACCCCAGACAAATCGGTATCTTCCTCAAAAAAATCCTGGAACTATTATTGGCCGCTGTCGGTTTTACCGCTTCAGTGCAGACGCCGATTATTTGTCTCAATGCGACTCATGCATCCGGACCATAAACTCATCGAAAAGGGGCACGGTAAAAGCGGTGTGACCGTATTTCGGACTGTAGATCATTCCACTTTTAATCAGTCCTTCTCTAAGTGAGCTGACCTGTTGTGATGTCTTTCCCAAAGCCTTCGCAATCTGTCCTGTTTGATGCGGTCCCGGACCGCATTTCGCCATTGCATACAAGTAACCCTTTTGTGCATCGGAGACCCGCTCATATCGTGATCTGAAGAAATTTTTGTCCAAACGCCTAATTACCAGTTCACTCGATATTTTTACGTCTGCAAGAGTGATTGGCGTGCCTTTTGCTGTATTCCAAGTCTGATAACCCCACTCCTGCAGGAAATAAGGATAGCCTTGCGTCACTGCGATCACTTCTTGTATTGCGTTTCCATCGAACTGGACTTGTGCCCGCTGCGCGGGCTCGACGAGAGCACTTGTGGCATCGGCATAGTCAAGTGCCCCAATTTCCGGATATTCGAAAAGCCGTTCTGCGTAGGTCCTTGCGTTACCCGCGAGCTTAATGAGAGACGGCAAACCAGCACCGATCACTATAAATGGTAGTTTTTTCTGATTCGTGCGATGCAAAGCCATCACGAGCGCTTCAAATTCGTGGGCTGGCAGGTTTTGAATTTCATCGACAAGGATCACAATCGATGTGTTTTTGTCTTTAGCTGCCTCACCGACCGCGACAAAAATATCGGCAAGGTCCCGACTTAATACGCCACTGTCTGCGATACCAGGTTCCGGATCAATATCCAGAGAAATCTCGACACTCTCTATCTTTATTCTGACTGCGTCAATAAAACTTCTCAGCACTTTCAATCCCGTTTTAACGTACCTGTTTACCCCACCATTTTGGTCGAGTTTCAATAAAAATGTGCGTAATATGGGAATGATTGATTGCGACAGGGATTCGTTGCTACTGACTTCGATATAGTCAGTCAGTGCATTTTCTTTTTCTGCGATCTCCTGAATCTTATTGAGCAGGACCGTCTTTCCGACGCCGCGCAAACCAACAAAGATGAAACTGCGCGTTGAGCCCATTGAGTGGTTTCGCTTAATTGATGTGCGTGCGTCAGCAAGCAGAGAATCTCGTCCAGCAAGCTCTGGTGGTGGCGTACCTGCACCTGGCACGTAAGGATTGTTCCATGCTTCCATAAATTTGCTCGGACGAATTTTCGTTCAAATGCGGTCAAGAGAATCAACTTAATTATAGTTATAGTAAGTTTGCGATGTCGTGTCGCAAACTTACTATAACTTGATATAACTGTGCTCTACACGTAAGAATCTTCTTATTCTTCAACTGTTTTTGAGAAACCGCTCTGCAACACTGCTGACAAAGACTTCCAAATAAATCGTTACTGGGTAAAAGCGCTAAGAATCTGTTTCAATATATGAGCTGCGTATCGTCGTTGAGGTCAATATCCAACTACCCATGCCAGTTCGCATCGTTTAGCAGTGCAGAAATGTCGAGCGCCTCATCAAGCGTATCTGCCAATTCATCCAGTGACTTTTCGACAGTGGCTTTGTATCGAAGTGATGAAGCCGTATCGGCGCGAATACTGTTCAGCCAAGCCTTCCTGAACGAATCACTCCAGAACAGACCATGCATATAGCACCCTTCGACGTTTCCGTGATTATTAACCGCCCCGTCTTCGTGGTCTGCCAGTCGAATAACTCGACGATTCGTATCCGGTCCGTAAGTATTTCCCATGTGAATTTCGTAACCGGTAACAGGCATATCGTTACTGATGTAATGACCTTTTAGCGGCTGCACTTGTTTTTCGGTCAGCAAATCGGTTTCTACATCAAGAAGACCGAGACCGTCAGCAACTTCAGGTGGTCCTTCGATGCCATGGATGTCGCGAATTTTTTTGCCAAGCAACTGGTATCCACCACACAGCCCGAGAACTTTGCCGCCTGCTCGAGCATGGGCAATTACGTCGTGATCCCAACCTTGAGCTCGCATAAATCGAAGGTCCGCAAGTGTAGACTTGGTTCCGGGCAAAATGATTACATCGGTTTGCCTTGGAACTGGCCGGCCGGGGGGAACAAACTCGAAAACGACGTTTTTTTCCATTCGAAGCGGATCGTAATCGTCAGAATTCGCAATTCTTGACAACATCAACACCGCGATACGTACAACCTTGCCAGAGTCAGCAGATGATTGGTCCAGAAGTGATTCGGGAACAATCGCATCTTCCTGAGGCAATACGCGGGCAGCTCTAATCCAGGGGATAACACCTCGACATGGCCATGATGTGTGACGTTCGATATCCTTGACACCCTCATCAAATAATGATGCATCACCGCGAAACCGGTTGATGATGAAGCTACGAATTAGCGCTGCATCCTGTTTGGATATGACTGCCTTGGTACCGACTACAGATGCAATTACCCCTCCGCGATCTATGTCGGCGAGCAAACAGACCGGAATTTGCACCGCTTGCGCGAAACCCATATTTGCCACATCCCGCTGCCGTAAATTGGTTTCCGATGCACTGCCGGCTCCTTCTACCAGCAACAATTCATATGACTCGGATAAACGGTTGTAGCTTTGAAGAATCGGTTCCATTAAATGATGACGATCGGTAAGAAAGTCTTTGGCGTCCAAATTTGATTCGACTTTGCCATGTACGATCACCTGAGCGACACGGTCAGATTGAGGCTTGAGTAAAACCGGATTCAAATCGACGGAAGGTTCAATTTCTGCGGCAATCGCCTGCAAGGCTTGGGCGCGACCGATTTCTCCGCCATCCGGGCAAGCAGCTGCGTTATTAGACATGTTTTGCGGTTTAAACGGCGCTACCGATATACCCCTTCGACGCATGAGTCTGCAAAGACCAGCGACGATTACCGACTTACCCACATCGGAGCCGGTACCCTGAATCATTAATGCACTGCGCTTCACGTTTGGAATCAGTTGTTATGTTGATGTAGATGGTTAAAGTGAAAGGCAAAAATCAATTATCGCTGTTGTGGCAGGTAAACCTGTTACCACGTCCCTCTGTAGTATTTACTTGAACGCGTCGCAGAACACTTTTGAACATTGTGCTCAAATTCGTGTTCTCCCAAGGCGTTGTTCGCCATTCGTCTACTGTTAATTTAATGATGAATCACTCCCGAATGTCAATGTGTTTGTCGTTGGATTTGCTATCGATGCGAAACTGACGAATTAGTTGTCTTGAATCAGTCAATCTGTATATACTGTTTTGTAGCAGTGGTTTCCTTAATCTGGAAAGCAATAAGGAACAAGGTTAAGTTGATCTTAAAACTGAAGCCTTGGCTGTCCCCGCAACTGTATGCGGCGAGTGAGTGTTCAATTATGCCACTGGGTGACTGGGAAGGCAGAACACAAACGACAACCCGCAAGCCAGGAAACCTGCCGCTGCCAGCGTTACCCAACCACCAAACGGGGATTTTGGTGGAACGGAGCCCCGTTGCTGGTGACGCGCCTGTAAATGCAAATCATTGCGTGAGGGTCACCACATTTTGGGGAACACTCCCTTGAACAACTGGTTGTGTAATAGGCGCTGTGTCTGTGTCGCAAAGTGCCCGTTATCTACGTACCGCCAACGAGGCAGTATTGCCTTTTCCACGGTTGTACACATCCAGTGACAATTGGCTGATATCAGATGAGACAACCGACTGCGCTGTTCAAATCCGCTGTCAGTGTAATTTTGTCACTGTCAATCCACGTCGCGCTCGGTGCTTGGCTGATCGAATATGCGCAAACATCCGGCAGTGCTGATTGGCTGCCTGCGAGTCCGGTTCAGGTCCACTTGGTAATCGAATCTTCACAACCCGGTTCGTCTTTACAGGCTGCCGTTAATGACTCCAAACCTGAAATTGCCGATGTCCCCGCACAGGAAGAATCAACTGCAGTAAGCGAAATCGAGGACGTTTCACATAGCTACCCCTATCTTAGCGATGCTGCGACGCTGGTGGAAATCGCACAGTTTTCACAAGGCGTTGTAAAAGGAACTAAAGTCGCGTCAACTGACACATCCGAATCGGTCGTCGACGCCAAAGTGCCCGTCACCACTATTGATGAACCTGTCCGCGACACTACACTAAGCGCAAGACTCGAGGTAGTCAAGACGCCAACACCACCCGATGCGCACTACAATGATTTACATACCCGCACAAACAGTATGGTTCAAGCACATTCCGAGACTCGCGATGATCGGCTTGCTCACCCGGTCGTACAACATGACATGGACATCAGTAACGAACCGGTTGAAGAACCCACAATAATCGAACCTGACTTTACTTCGCACAGTTCCCATCTGGTGGAGCTATTGCCGGAAGTTACGAACAACACTCCTGGATTGGCAGATTTCGATCAATTTCAAAACTCCCGTCAATTAGCGCACTTCGATCACGACTTCCTCGCGGTTAATGATGCAGAATCTTCATTTGCGACCAAGCAGCACCAGGCAGTGAGTGAATTTAAAGAACCTGCAGTAAATCGGTCACTCAAATTTGATTCGATACCTGATGCGGACCAAAATACCGGTACTGAGCACGCAACACAAAAGCCAATTGAACACCATCGACTTGCAGTTCTCAGCACAATCATGTCGGAAAGACAGCCTTCCGAATTAACTGCGCTTGAGCCTGAAAAACAATCAGTCGAACCGGTTGCCTTGATCACAAAGCGTAAATACAGGAGGTATCCAAAGCCTGAATTGGTCAGTGCCAAAGCAGCACCAAAGGCTTACGATCAACACCCGCCGCTTCGTCAAACGCCAGAAGAGCCGGTTTTACCACCGCAGCCAACTGCGAATGAACCGATCGATAAACACGTAATCAAACAGACCGCAGAACTCATCTCGGTTGGCGATACAAATCAGATCTCCAGCGTCGTTGCGGTGGCGCAAGAGCCCGTCGAGCACCACCGAACTGAAGTTGAAGAAATAATCAAAGCACAAAGCCCACCTGTCGAAACCGCCGCAGCTAAACCGGCTAAACAAACGCCTGAACCGCCTGTGCATCAAACTACAAACACTAACTTAAGATCTTCCCAACCTGTACCGGCTAAGACTGAAACGCCACCAACAGTTGACGAACAGCAATTTGCACTTCAGCAAACCCCTGTATCACCAACTTCAGCACCGCAGCCGATTACGAACGAAGCGAAGAAGATTTTCGACAAACAAATTCGAAGCGAACAAACCGCTCGCCGAAGCGAAGCTGATAATGCAGTTGCAACCAGACGCTTCGAAAATCATTCAAACACGCTTGAACCAGGCGACCTTAGCGGGCAAGCAGTGAAAACAGCATCTATCCAAAATTCGGGTATTCGTTCACCGAAGTTCGGACTCAAAGGCCTGTCCAATCCACCGCCGCGCTATCCGTACAAATCTCGACTGCAGCAGGAACAAGGTAAAGTGCTATTGCTGGTACATGTGAATACCCAAGGACAAGCTGCGAAAGTCGAAACCCTCAAATCCAGCGGTTACGCACGACTGGACAGAGCAGCCAAAAAGGCGGTTAAAAAGTGGACGTTTATACCAGCCGAGGATGACGGTACTGTGATCTTAGGTACGGTTCAGGTACCAATTTCCTTCGTGCTTAAGAATTGAACGGCTTACTCTAAGCCGCATATGCGGCTCAGTCTGGTTTTTTATCCATCTGGTGAATACCAGGGATATCGTCTTGTGACAAGGAGCACTTTCCATCTTTTTCCATGCCTTCACACATTCCGAATAGATGCAAACTGTGATCCTGCAAACTAAATCCCAGCGACTTGGCAACTTGCTCTTGGCGTTGTTCTATCTGTGGGTCGACAAATTCATAGACTCGCCCACATTCAACACATACCATATGATCATGATGACGCTCATCATTGAGTTCATACGTCGATTTTTCGCCATCAAAACGATGTTTCAGTACCAAACCAGACTGCTCAAACTGCGTTAGAACCCGGTAAACAGTCGCAATACCGACCTCTTGTCCGGCATCGCAAAGGGTACGATAAATATCCTCCGCGGCAAGGTGACGGTCGTCGGAATTCTCCAAGACATTGAGAATTAGACGGCGGGGTACCGTGGTACGCAAGCCCGCATTATCTAATGTAGACCGACTCAAGGGATTCCTCCTTTTCTGTGCGGTTCAACTTGTTTGTTCATTGTAGACAATCGAATTGTCGTCAATGCAACAATCGTTCGAAGCGCAAAGATTTTAGTTACTGCAAGAACTTTCACGTCCTCGTCGCGATACGTGGCAGATCGCCAGTCAAACCACAGGCATAACGCATCATTTCGTTTTTCAAGATCCCAAAACGATTTGTAACTGATAGACCCAAACCCAACATTGAGCGCATTGTCGGTGCCTGGTTTCGAAAACCCCAATCGAATCCGTCGATCAGACTCGCCGCAAACGCATTTTCCGACTTGCGCCACCGCTCAAACGATCTCATTTGTGAGTGAACCTGTGCCCGCTTTGCAAATTGGGGAATTTTTCGCACTACCTCACCTAGTGCAGCGGCATCCATCAAGCCAAGATTGGCGCCCATCCCAGCCAAAGGGTGGACGACATGGGCCGAGTCACCAATCAACACACACCGCTCACGGTAGTACTGGTCAACCGAAATCCTGTTCAAGTCGAATGCGACGCGTTCGCTGACAAGTCTAACTTCACCGAAATGGTCACCTAGGCCTTGAGAAAGTTTTTGCTGGAACAAACAGTCATCTGCCCTATTTAATTGTTCTGCAAGAACTTCATCACAGCTCCACACAATCGAAAAACTCCGATCGGCCAGTGGCAACAGTGCCAGCGGACCGGTCGAGAGGAACTTTTGATATGAGACACCCGATGTCGCGTATTCAACCTCAATTTGCGCAACGTACGCTGTCTGACTGTAACTGCGCTTCGTATATGTGATGCCCGACATCTGTCGAACCGATGAATTTGCGCCATCTGCACCGACTACCAATGCAGCTGTCAACTGCGATTGATTATTGAGAACCAACTCTACTGCGCGATCGGTGTTGTTCATGGCATTGATTTGCGTGCCATACCGAATATCAATGTTATCTGCCGCCGAAAGCACTTCGCCCAGACTGGTTGTCAATACATTGCTCTCGATGATGTGACCAAGGTATAGCTGGTCGATGTCTTGTGCTGAAAATTCGATGTGACCACCGACACTGTCCCACACCTCAATGGCGTGAAATGGCTCGATTCGCTTTTGCGCCACCTTTTGCCAAACTCCCATTGCCTCAAGAAAAGTCTGTGATGCAATATTGATCGAATTGACCCGCAGATCATACGCTGAGTCGGTACGTACCGGTGGCTGTCCTGAGTCGATGACAAGGATTCGGTGATTGATATCGCGAAGCGAGCACGCAAATGCGAGACCGACCAGACCGCCGCCGACAATGACAATTTCGTAATCGGGCTTATTCATACGTTTTGGCGAATCGCTGAATAATCCTCTACTACCGCATCCGGCTGTTTTCCATGGAATCCAATGGTTCGCATCAAAATTCTTTTTTTCAGTGAAGGCATGGTCTGAACGACGTCAAGACCAAGATTCCTGACTACAGATAATAACGGGTAGTCGTTGGCAAATACCCGAATTAAGCTATCTGTAAACCAGGTAACGGCATGACTGTCGTGTGTACGCCAACGCTCATAATTTGCCAGCACATCATAACTGCCAATATCCCACCGTCTTTTTCGGTGTACGGCTAATACCTGCGCAAGCGCAGCAGCATCACGCAAAGCTAAGTTAAACCCCTGCCCGGCAACTGGATGAACGGTATGTGAAGCGTTGCCAACTACGACAACACGCGGTCGAACAAACTTGTGCAGCTTGCTCAAGGCAAGAGGATACGATTTCCTTTCACCAGTCAAGGCGCGAAACTCCCCAACACGTTGTGCGAACTTTTGTTGTAATTTTGAAAGGAATTGCTCGCTTGGCAGTGTCATCATCATCTGTGTCTCATCAGGCTGTGCAGTCCACACCACTGAATAAGATGTGTCACCGACAGGAAGCAACGCGAGTGGTCCGGAACGAATGAAGTGTTCATACGCTTTGTTGCGATTTGGTCGGTCGGTGTCAACTCTGCAAACCACAATTTTCTGACGATACGCCTTGGCGTAAACCTTAAATCCCAATTCGCTTCGAATCGCTGTTCCACCGTCGGCGACCACGAACAGTTTTGCAACGAGTCTTGTGGACTGTTGACTTTCATTGAACTGTACGCACACCTCTACCCGCTGGTCGGTGACTGCAGTTTGCGATACACGTGCCGGGCTGAAAACAGTCACATTTTGTTTCTCACCGAGTCTTTGATAAATTCTGTCACCCAGCACTGCCGCTTCAACATTCCAGCCGAGGGCTTCGGCCCCGACATCTGACGCGTGCATATTGACCTTGCCACGGCGGTGGAAATCGGTTATTTCAATTTGCTGAATCGGCGTTGTCGCGTTCGGGTCGAGTCGTTGCCAAACGCCTAGATTGCGAAAGATTGCGCCAGAACTCAAAGTCAGCGCTATGGCTCGCACATCAAAACTGGGATGGTCACCGCGTTCTACAGGTTTTGCCTCAATAACGGCAACTTTAAAATCATTTTCTGCAAGCGCAATTGCCAGACTCGCTCCGGCTAAGCCCCCGCCGCTGATGACAACATCGTAAAGGGCAGGTTCGGTATTCATCAATCGACTGGGTTGACCTGCGATTTGATTTGCTCAATTTGAGAAATTGACTTCGGCACGTCTTCGGTTAATACGCGGTTGCCGTTACCCGTAATGAGAACATCATCTTCAATCCTGACACCGATATCGTGCCACTTTTCATCGAGATTCTCAGATGCAGAAAGATAAAGACCTGGTTCTATCGTCATCACCATCGAAGGTTCCAGCATTCGGGAGTTTCCAGCATCATCGCAATACTCACCGACATCATGAACATCCAGCCCCAGCCAATGCCCGATCTTATGCATGTAATATTCACGATAGGTCTTGGACTCCAGTGCTTCAGATACCGGACCTGCAATGATGCCAAGTTCGATGAGCCCTTCTGTCAGCACCCGTGTTGCTGTATCGTTGACATCGTCGTACCTGTTACCAGGGACAGCCATCTCGATGGCTTTTTTCTGAGCTTCAAGCACTACCTCGTAGATGAGCGCCTGGTGCGGGTTGAATTTATTTCCGATTGGAAATGTCCGAGTGATATCTGCTGCATAGCAATCAAGTTCTGCACCGGCATCTATTAACAACAGTTCGCCGTCTTGCATTTGACGGG
This sequence comes from Arenicellales bacterium, assembly GCA_965214785.1. Lineage (GTDB taxonomy): Bacteria > Pseudomonadota > Gammaproteobacteria > Arenicellales > JAJDZL01 > JAJDZL01. Next base: position 1,966,998 of record OZ243975.1, read on the forward strand.
AATTTTCCACGTAATGCAATATGCACGCGTTCGCGCCGGAGGCAACGATGCTCGGGTATGCATATTGACATTGATTGAGCTGAAACCAGTATTCGATCTCCGCTTGAATTTCCGATTCGTTCATGCCACCGCGACTGATGCGCATCGCACGTTTGTGCGCCTCGGCTGATATTTTCGCCGCGCGCTCCATCACTTCGATTTCGTCTTTATCTTTAAACAGGCGCATTTGATGCATGGTTGAGGCAATATCCACGATCTTTTTCGGCGACCGGATGCCAGATCGGGTGCCTCTTTTGGCCTCGTTGAGCCAGTTGATCACTGCAGTGTCAAATTCCGGATAACGGCCGATACAATAATGAACCTGATCTCTACCCCGCAAAAGCGAAGGCAAGCGATCATCAATTTCTGAAATCGAATAGGCCACATCTGCCTGAAAAGTTTCCACAGCCCCGGTCAAACCTGCACGGTGTCCGTCCCACCTCTCGGATTTCGGGTCGTGGTCCCGACAAAATAAAATGTAGTCTCCCTCATCGCTGCCCGGCGCGAATACCGCAACCGCCTGTGGTTCAGCAAAGTGTGTTAAATAGTAAAAGTCGCTGTCTGGTCGATATCGATATTCAACATCGCTGTTACGTTGACGTGCTGGAGCAGTCGGGATGATCGCAACATCATCTGCGATGGATTCCATGAAACGTTTACGGCGGCTTTGGTGGTTCATGTTACGTGGATTGCAGAGGGGTCTGACTGATCGCTTTCCAGCGGGTTTAAGTGTTCGTAGATCAACTGTACGCCAACTCTTAGATACTCTTCGATCGCAATCAAATCTGATTCGGCATCGTCTGACGAATCGTCGACTTGAATTTCTGCATCGGAAATCGTTTGTATATCAGCGACGAATTCACAGCAGTCGGTTGACAGCTGATCAATTTCAATATCGCCGTATTCAATCAAGGTTGAGAGAAATCCTCGGCACCATGAGTGCAAAGACAATGCCCGGCTCTCAATAGTTTGACTGTCGTCGGGCAACAGGATTTTATATTCAAAGCCATCGTTATTCAGCATGTTTTGAACCTCAAAAAACACGCTGCGAACTTCCTGTTCGATTGGTGCATACTCCTGATTGTTAAGATAACCGCCTTGAAGCAGCACAGGCAGCCAGTTGTCAATGTCGTCATCACCAACTCCTGCGCATATCAGTCCCGATAGCAGTCCATGAAACTCGGCGGCGCCGACGCTCCAGTTATGCTGAGTCAGAAAATCTCTTATTTCGTCATATTCAAGGGTCATATTTATTCAATACTTCACGGGGTAAAATTGAGTAACAGCAATCAATATGGAAACAATATCAATCTTTTATGCTACAGATTTAGAGATTCTGTGCTGGTGCGTCCAGCACATTTTGATAGGTGGCTCGACGGGAGGGTGTTGAAGATTGATCTGCCATGGCAGATTACGATTATACGTCAGCCATTGAATTGCTTCTCGAACCGGTTGGTTCTTATCGCAGTACCTGATCACCTTCCGACGCCGGGCATCGTTTCCGATGGCGGCAACCGAACTGTTGAGCTTTTTGATCAGGTTGAATTTGTACGTTTTGGTAATGTTTATTGAGCAACTTGAGGCAGGACGGCTATTTAGCAATTGTTGTATACTTTCAGTAATTGTGGTTTTAAACTGTTTCGTCTGTCGGTCGAAACTTGGTTTGCCAACAAGTCCTCAGTTTAAAAAAGGTTTTCCTCCAATAGGCGTTACTAACGCAAGTCTTCGGTTACGATGCCCGATAAAATAGTCCAAGCAGCACAAGAATTTGGTGGCCAATGGACTATAGAAAAGTTAAACATTCTTGAGCGCTATCTTGACGCATACACCACGGCTCTGAAAAATACACCATTCGAGTTGTGGTATATCGACGCATTTGCTGGCACTGGTTCTATCAAATTGCCCGCAGAGCAACAAGGAGATGTAACAGCATTCATCAAAGGCTCTGCGAAACGTGCACTAGGAATCAACGACAAGCCATTCAACAAGTTAGTCTTCGTTGAAAAAGACTCGAGTCTGCGCCGCGACTTATATAGTCTCAAGCAGAACAACCCAGACAAAGACATCCAAGTTTTGAACTCCGATGCTAATTTGTATTTATCTACATTGGACCATAATTGGAGTGGAAGGCGAGGCGTATTATTCCTTGATCCATTCTCGACACAGGTCAAATGGGAAACTATAGAAAAGGTTGCTTCGTTTCAAGCTTTGGATATGTGGTTGTTGTTTCCGGTCAGTGCAATATCCAGAATGCTTCCAAAATCGCGGCTACCTGACGATATTGATGATGGGTGGGTTTCTCGACTCAACGCTGTATTTGGAGATCAAAGTTGGAGAGATCTTTATAAAACTTCGTCACAATTGGATATGTTCGATCCACCGAAAAAAGAGAGAGACCCAGGCGTGGATGAACTATGCGAAATCTACAAGAATAAGTTATCGAAACTGTTCGGTAATCGGTATTTAGACCGCTCTCGCATACTCAAGAATTCAAACAATGCTGTGCTGTTCGAATTTCTGTTTTGCGCGGGACATCCAAAGGGAGCGAAGATCGCAAAAGACATAGCCAAACACATACTTGATAAATTATAGGCATGTCGACACAATCGAATATCGAATGGACGGATTTCACTTGGAATCCCGTGACTGGTTGCACCAAAATCAGCCATGGATGCAAAAATTGCTATGCTCAACGCATGGCAAATCGGCTGCATAAAATGGGAGTAGACAAATATCGCAATGGCTTTTCCGTTACCATTCACGAATCTGCACTTGAAGATCCATTGACATGGAAAAAACCCCGATTTGTGTTTGTCAATTCTATGTCAGATCTCTTTCACCAATCTGTTCCGGGAAATTTCATTGAAAATGTGTTTGACATAATGAATCGAACACCACAGCACACGTTCCAAGTGCTAACGAAGCGTCCACATCGCGCGGTGAGTATGAGTAGACATCTTCCTTGGGCATCGAATATTTGGCTTGGTGTTAGCATCGAGTCCGAGCGATGGCTTGATCGGTTACCGTTACTGAAGAAGACGGATGCTCAAGTAAAATTCCTTTCGCTGGAACCGTTGATCGGACCGCTACCGAATTTAGAACTCTCGGCGATTGATTGGGTAATTGTTGGCGGCGAATCGGGGCCGCGTTCTCGACCAATTGAATCTGAATGGGTTCGAGACATTAGGGATCAGTGTTTACGCCATGACGTGCCGTTCTTCTTTAAACAATGGGGAGGAGTCTTCAAGAAGAAAACCGGCCGTACACTGGATAATCGACAGTGGGATCAAATGCCTAAAATGACCCAAGCACTGTAGCGATATTACTGCGAAATCGCACAACAGGTATTTGATGGGTTGACGGCTATCGCAATGGGGTCAATTGCTGCCGGATTTATCGGCAAGCGATTGATAAGTCCCTGAAAATATTTCCTCCCTTTTTTCGTGTACACAAGCTGCCTTCAACAATCAAAACGCCTGTAAACACGGCAAGAAACATACCCTGTAACAACTCCAAGCACTACCCCTTCAGCCACAAACCAGAGTGGCGCGCTGTCCAGTGTGAAAAGACTTGCCGTAACACTGTAATGGTCACTGACTTGCGGCGCCATTGCAATCAGCATCAGATTCATCCACATCGCTGCAAACGGTGCCCGAAACCACCATAAAACTGGAATTTTCAATACACTTTCATTTTCGTAGACATTCAATACACCGATGATGCCGCCGATGGTCAAGTACCAAAACACAACCGGCCACACAGTCAAGTCCACATCCTCAGGCAAGTGTGATGCCAATACCCGCCAGATAAGCAGGCCCAAAACAAAAGCCACTGTTTTTGCAGATGCTGCGGCGAAAAACAAAGCGGACCTGTGATGGCTCATCTGGTCAATCCGAAACTGTTGACGATTACCTGCGTCGCCGCGAACACTGCTAAGAAATCATCAAGCCTTATGTACAATTGTGCGCTATACACTGTTGTTCAATGTCTGTGATATAGGAATATTCATTATGGCCCAATTAGGCACTCAAACTACCGTAGCCGAACGCGGCCGCATACGACGAAGAATTGGTAAAAAATCAGCCGGCCCAACCATTATTGCAGGTTTGCAGCGACAAATTCCACCTTATGTACTGATGAGCGAGGAAGGACTCGACATAATCGAGGAAAAAGCCGATGAAATACTGCAGGAAGTCGGTGTTGAATTCAGAGGCGATGACGAGGCGCTTCGCATCTGGAAGCAAGCCGGTGCAGATGTAAACGGCACACGGGTTCGATTTGACAAAGGACATGTCCGAGAGTTGCTCAAAACCGCTCCGAGTTCGTTCGTCATGCATGGCCGCAATCCTCAGCGTTCGGCCAGACTTGGCGAAGATAACGTAATTTTCGCACCGGCATACGGCTCGCCCTTTGTGTCCGACCTGGACAAAGGCAGAAGATACGGCACATTAGAAGACTTTAAAACAATTATTAAACTCGCATACATGTCGCCGTGGATTCATCATTCCGGAGGGACTGTTTGTGAACCGGTCGATGAACCGGTCAATAAACGCCACCTCGACATGGTTTACTGCCACATGAAATACTCCGACATGCCGTTTCTAGGTTCAGTCACCTCGCGAGAACGGGCACTGGACTCGATCGAAATGGCAAATATCCTGTTTGGTGAAAAGTACGTAGAACAAAACTGCGTGATCAGCGGCAACATCAATATGAACTCACCTTTGATATACGACGGCGCCATGTCAGGCGCACTGAGAGCTTATTCTGAGGCCAATCAATGTCCGATAGTCGTTCCGTTTGTTTTAAGCGGAGCCACCGGACCGGTTACGATAGCAGGTGCGATTGCACAGTCTTTGGCCGAGGTGATGGTGGGCGTGGCCATGGGACAATTGATTCGCCCCGGGTCGCCCGCAGTATTTGGGAACTTTATTACAACGGTAAACCTGCGCGCCGGGTCACCTTCGTTTGGCACCGCCGAATCCGTGGCAGCGTCTTATGTAGTCGGTCAGTTGGCAAGAAGATTTGAGATGCCGCTTCGCTGCAGTGGCGGATTCACAAGTTCCCAGTGTGTTGACGCACAAGCAACCAATGAAAGCGTCAATTCGCTCAATGCCGCAGTGTTGTGCGGTGCACACTACGTACTTCACGCTGCAGGCTGGATGGAAAGTGCGCTCACCGTCAGTCTGGAAAAATTTGTCATTGATGCTGACTACTGCGGTTCACTTCATAAATTTGTCAAAGGAATTTCCGTCGACCCCAGCCAGTTCGCTACGCAAGCGTTCGAAGAAGTGGGCCCGGGCGGTCATTTTTTCGGCAGCCAACACACCCTTGAGCATTACGAGAACGCGTTTTATGAGTCTGAACTGTTTAGCACTACCCCTTGGGAACAATGGGAAGAAGAAGGCTCTTTGGACATCTCAAAAAGAGCGAATGCGAAGTGGAAACAAATGCTTGCAGACTATGAACCACCTCAACTCGACCCTGGAGTCGACGAGGCTCTAGTCGAATATATGGTCAAACGAAAGAATCAAATGCCTGATATCTGGCATTGACGCCAAGTCCACCGTCGTTTCGGCACAATTGAGTGAACCTTTTCACAGCAAACTTTGCCTTGTAAATACTTTTCATCGTGCGGGGCAACTTGCTCGGCATAGTCATGAGCGTTCTTACGAAACAGTCCGGGATTTAACACTGCTGGAAAGCACGACATGATCCTTCTCAATTTCACGATGAAATCGCTCTGGCACTCGCGCCCAGTCTCGCACCTCAACGAGAAATGGAATTGCAGACTCTCGCAATGCCTGCTCGAAGTTCCCTATCTGGTCAACCGGTATCTTCTTCAGTTCCGATCCCCGAAGCACGAGATCAAAGTCACTACCGTCGTGTCTGCGGCTGTTCACACAGCTACCACAAGCCCACACTTCGACACCAGGCAGGTGCTCCTGTAAAAGCGATACCAACACCCGGCGGTACTTTTCTGGAATATTGAGTGGGTTATCAAATGTGCTCTCTTGCCTTCTGTACAGTTCGATTCCGTCTTGCAGGACATGCTCGCACAAAGCAGCATTTTCGATCCTGTGATATAGAAGCAGATCGACCCTCTGTGGAATGGTCAGTTCTTCCATTGCTGCGGCCAGATGGCCTTGATCCGTAATCGTCAACGCTTTACCAAACAACGCAATATCCACATCCGAGCCTGGAGTGAATGTCTGCTTCGCCCGTGATCCAAATAGCACTGCTCTGTCCACGCGCTTGTTTGCACGAAGCAAGTTGACGATAGCAGCACGGTGCGTGTCCTTCAGGCCGTCTGTCATTCGTTTGCTTTCGCGATTAGTGTCGAATGGAGCCGTACAAGGACGGGGTGGTAAAAGCCCTTGATGAGGATTTCCACTTCGAGAGCAGTGTTTTTCTGGTAGGCATGGCTCAAGACGTTGCGCTTTTCAAGCGCTTCCAAGAGAATTTCACAGTCCTGCCCATTAATGTATCCAACCTCGAAGCTTCTACGAATAGCCCCACGGGGAACCTTCTCCTCGTAACCTTCGAAAAACAAAAGATCTTTCAATACGTTCCAAGACAGCTCAAAGCAGAATTCGAACGTCTTGATCAGTCCAGCTCGTTCGAGGTTCGAATAGGAGTTCTGCGCACAGGCCTCACTGAGCTGCTCAAGCGCTTCGCCAAAACTGGCATAACGCTGTTTCCAGCGTGTTTCGTCAGTGCTGGTCAAGTGCCACCTCCCCAAAAGCAGACCTAAATCGAGCAAAGAAAAATGAATCTCCAGAACGAGATACTATGGAAATTTGACCAAACTTCCTATGGCATCTCTGATTAATTCATCGATTCTTATTATAAATTGCATGGAGACTTCAAAGGAATTGTTAAGTCCCAGATGGTTTCGCAAGAAACCCCACCATATTATCTACAATAAAATTGTCTACCTTTTACCTTCCGCATGGCGCTTTTCACCAACTCAACATGGCAAGATACAAGGTCGCACACATTGAAGCCAGCACAGGCATGTCGAATCAATTCAAGACTTTCTTGACCAACTCACCGATACCGGCCGGGTTTTCCGTTACCTCAACGCCGCACTCGCGCAATACCGAGTTTTTTTCAGCCGCTGTGCCCTTGCCGCCAGCAACAATAGCTCCTGCGTGACCCATTCTTTTGCCTGCAGGGGCACTCACACCCGCAATGAATGCGACAACAGGTTTATTGCAATGTTCTGCAATCCACCGGCCACAGTCTTCTTCGTCAGTCCCGCCAATTTCGCCACACATTACGATCGCCTCGGTTTGCGGGTCGTCATTAAACCACCTGATAACATCCACATGCTTGGTGCCATTAACCGGATCACCGCCGATCCCAACACAGCTCGATTGGCCAATCCCCAACTTGGTTAACTGATCGACAACTTCGTAAGTCAAAGTACCGGATCTCGATACCACGCCGACCGAACCCTTTTTATGGATGTAGCCCGGCATAATGCCGATCTTGATCTCATCGGGAGTGATAACGCCGGGGCAGTTTGGTCCGACCAAAACGGTTTTTCTGCCTTTCATTTTGTGCCGCGTTGCAATCATGTCCTTCACCGGGATGCCTTCGGTAATACAAATTACGAGCTCAAGGTCGGCTTCAACCGCTTCATCAATCGCAGCTGCAGCAAAAGGTGGTGGTACATAAATAACCGAGACGGTTGCACCGGTACGCTCCTTTGCTTCAGCCACGGTGTTAAAGATTTCGATTCCATCGAGTTCCTGTCCACCTTTGCCCGGTGTGACTCCCGCGACAAATGCGTTTTTACCGTTCGCATACTGCACGCAGTTGCGGGTATGAAACAACCCTGTTTTACCAGTCATACCCTGGGTCATCACGCGTGAATTTTTGTTAATCAATATCGACATGCTATTTCCCCTGTACGGCTCGAACAACCTTTTCAGCCGCATCATCCATGGTATCGGCCAAAATAAGAACGAGCCCGGATTCGTTGAGAATTTCCTTGCCTCGCTCCACATTGGTGCCCTCTAAGCGAACGACGACCGGAACAGTTATATCTATTTGGCTTAATGCAGCGACCAGGCCTTGCGCAATTACGTCACATCGCATAATCCCGCCAAAAATATTTACCAGAACCGCTTCGACCTGCTTATTGCCGAGCATGATTTCAAATGCCCGAATCACCTGTTCGGTTGTTGCACCTCCACCGACATCAAGAAAATTGGCAGGCTCCTGTCCATACAGTTTGATAATATCCATTGTCGCCATAGCAAGACCCGCTCCATTGACCAGACATCCGATATTACCGTCTAGTGATATGTAGGAAAGACCGGCATCGGTTGCTGCCACCTCTGCTTCGGATTCCTCAGCCAAATCGCGATACGCAACGATATCCGCCTGACGATAAAGCGCGCTGTCATCGAAAGTCATTTTTGCATCGAGCGCGATAACATCATCTTCAGTCACAACTAAAGGATTGATTTCGACGAGTGAAGCATCTGTTTCTGTAAACGCCTGGTACAGGCTCATCAACAAATCCGCGCATTTGTGTACCAGGTGTTCTGGCACGCCTGCAAACTGTGCACCTGAGCGTGCGTCGGCTTCAGTTAAACCGATATCTGGAACGATGTGCACCTTTTGAATCTGTTCAGGACTTCGTGCTGCGACTTCCTCGATTTCCATACCACCTTGCGAGGAAATCATCAACACCACCTGTTGTTCGGCGCGGTCGACCACCATACCTGCATAAATTTCCGAACGAATGTCGACGCCCTCTTCGATCAGCAGTCGCTGCACAAGTTGGCCCTGTGGTCCTGTCTGTACTGTGACAAGAGTGCTACCCAAGATATCTTTTGCCGCATCCAGCGCCTCGGTTTCGCTTTGAGTTACGCGAACCCCACCGCCTTTGCCGCGCCCGCCTGCGTGGATCTGGGCTTTGACAACCCACACGCCTTTGCCGAGTGACTCAAGCGCTGCGGGAACTTGGTCAATGTCTGTACATACCACACCGAGCGGGGTTTTTACCCCGTAACGGCGGAGAATTTCTTTCGCCTGATATTCGTGTACTTTCAATTTCTTGTTCTCAATGGTTCGTTATCAAGTCGGGTACTGAATGACGCAACACGCGCACTCTACCGCACAGCCTCGCGAACTGTTCGCCCGATATGGACAGGGGATTGTGCCAATATCACACCGGCTTTTCGAAGAGCTTCGATTTTGCGTTCGGTACCGCCGAGTTGATTCGCAATGATCGCACCGGAATGTCCCATTCTGCGGTGGCGCGGTGCATGTCGCCCGGCGATGTAGGCGATGACGGGTTTTGTGTAGTCACTTTGTGTCAGATACTGCGCTGCTTGTTCTTCTGCAGCACCGCCAATCTCACCGATTATCAGCACCGCTTCGGTTGCCGAGTCGTCTTTAAAAAGTTCCAGACACTCTGCAAATGACAGCCCATGAATAACGTCAGCACCAATGCCGATGCAGGTTGACTGCCCAAGCGCATTATCACAAAGCTGCGTCACCGCTTCGTAAAACAGTGTTCCCGAGCGGGAAATCACTCCGATTTTTCCTGCCTGATATATCGACGAAGGCATGATTCCGATATTGCACTGTCCCGGAACAATGATACCCGGACAGTTCGGTCCAATCATCCGGCAGCCAGAGCGGTCCAGACTCGCCTTGATTCTGAGCATGTCAAGAATCGGAATCCCTTCGGTAATACACACGATAAGTTCGATGCCCGCATCGATCGCTTCGATTACCGCGTTGTACGCCTGATTCGGTGGTACAAACAATACTGTAGCGCTCGCACCGGTTGCCTGTCTGGCTTCGGCAACGGTGTCGAATACCGGCAAATTCAGATGTTTCTGCCCACCGCGGCCTGGAACAACACCAGCGACCATCCGAGTGCCATATTCTATAGAGCGGTGAGAGAAAAAAGTTCCGCGATAGCCGGTGATACCTTGGCAAATCACTCGAGTGCGAGAATCGACGAGTATGCTCATATCACCTGTCTCTACTTTATTGCCAGCAGCATTTCGACAGCTTCGCTCATGGTACGAGCAAGCTGAAACCTGATTTTTGAATTTTTAAGCAGCGTGATGCCGTGTTCCTTTTTTGTTCCGGCAAAACGCACGATAATCGGGCACTTTATGCCGCTCGAACGATGCACTGTGATCAGCCCCTCGGCAACGGTATCGCAGTGCGTAAGTCCACCACCGACAACGTTTACGAGCAACGCGTTCACCGACTTGTCTTCCAACACCGTGTTGCATGCATCAGCAACATCTGAGCGCGAAGCGATAGGAGGCAGGTCGAGAAAGTTCGCCGGTTCAACTCCGTGCAGCAGCATCAGATCCATCGTTGCCAGTGCCAGACCAGCGCCCCCCACTAGCAATCCCACATCCCCATTGAGGCGAACATAGTTGTAACCGCTTTGTGCGCGGAATCTGCGGTCTACCTGCAGGTTTGCGTCCTGAATATCTGCGTATTCCGAATGTCTGAAAAGCGCATTGTCGTCAAGTTCCATTTTTACATCAAGGCACAATAGTTTGCCGTCACCAGTTAATGCCAGCGGATTGAGTTCGATCGACAAGGCATCGAGCTGTCCAACAGCGCGATGTATAGACTGACAGATCTGTACGTAATTGTCGGCTGCTGCGCCAGACAAGTGCATTGATGCAGCAAGTTCGGCAAGTCTGTCGGGACAAGCAGGAGTGTCAACCGAAAGCGGAATTCTTTCGATCGATTGTGAACTGTCGGCCAGCGCAGATTCAATGCCTGAGCCTCCACTTCGAGATGCAAGCAGTACGAGTTGTTTCTCATAGCGGTCAAGCACAACCGCAAGAAACAGTTCTGATTGAATTTCACAACCTTGCTCTACATACACGGCCTCGACAGGAAGACCATCCGAACCGGTTTGCGGTGTGACCAGCGTCGTGCCAAGCAGTGTTTTTGTCAGATTGCCCGCATCAGCCGGCGAATGCGCCATCTTGACGCCACCGAAACGGCCGCGGTCTCCGGCGAGTATTTGCGCCTTGATCACCCAAAATTCCGCACTGATTGACTGCGCTGCAGACTGCGCCTGTTGCGCACTATGCGCTACGCTTCCTTCAGGAAACGGCAAATCAAAATTGGCCAAAAGGTTCTTTGCCTGATATTCGTGTACAAACATTTGTGCTGTCTATAGCGAACGATTAAAAATTAAGCGTGTGTCCATCAACCGGTGGCAGGTCATCGCGCTTGTTATACCTGAAATTCAATCATGCAGTCATCTGTATCCAAACATGAAACAAAGATTATTTTGATGAGGCGGTTTAACTGAGCCTCAATCATTTGACTGTATATATATGATTTCATGTGACATTATTCGCCGCTTGTTCAATACGCTGGCGAAATTGGCTGATCTTGACAATGATCAGACCAGTCAGCAAGGAAACAATAATCATACAAACTGTGATAATATCCGTTGTGATAACCCATTGTATGAATATTGAACATCCCGATACTGATTGCATTTCGCCGCACAGAGTAAATCTTTCGACGATCAAAATAAATCTGCCGCAGTCAGTACCATAGTGAAAATTTTTGGATACAATGCAATAGGATTATTTACAATTCATATTAATCTGGTATATGGTATACCAAATGCTAACTAGTTCAAAAAGTGAGGAGAATGGACTTATGACAAAACTTGTTTACAAAATGAAGATGACTGTTGCGTTAATCGCCGCAGTTTTCGTTACTACAGTGGGACTGCAATCGCCTGCAATGGCAGACTGGACCCCAAAAAAGCCGATCGAGCTGATTATTATGGCCGGCGCAGGAGGCGGTGCAGATCAAATCGCACGCTTGCTGCAGGGTTTGGCTGAACAGAAAGATTTGTCTCCGCGACCGATCATTCCAATCAACAAGCCCGGTGGGTCAGGAGCCGAAGCACTGCGTTACCTTCAAGATAAGGCAGGCGACGACCACACAATTCTGGTTACGTTGAACAGTTTCTACACCACACCCGTCATTCAGACAGGCATTGGTGTCGATGTATCGAACTTCACGCCTATCGGCCGCATGGCAGTCGATAATTTCGTGCTGTGGGTCAACAGTGGTCGCGATGATATTACCGATCTGGACAGTTATGTTGCTGCCGTCAAAGGAACTGGCAACACCTGGAAAGTCGGCGGTACCGGAACCGGTCAGGAAGATTCTATTTTGACAGCCATGATGGAGAAGGAATTCGGTTATGACGTAACCTATATCCCCTTCCCGGGTGGTGGAACCGTGGCCAAAAACTTAGTTGGAAATCACGTTGACTCAACTGTGAACAACCCGGCGGAACAAAATGAGTTCTATCGGGCTGGTGAGACAAAACCAATTGTCCAGTTCACAGCTGAACGGCTTGCTGCCTATCCGGATGTTCCCACCGCGAAAGAACTCGGCGTGGACATGCAATATTACATGCAGCGCTCCATCAACGGTCCTCCGGGAATGTCAGCAGAAGCGCAGCAGTTTTATATCAACCTGTTCAAGGCTCTGTTCGATTCGCAAGAATGGCAGCAGTTTTGCACAGATGATGGACTGGCGTGTGATACGTGGCTGGCAGGCGACGACCTCGGCATGTATCATCAGGAACAGATTGCGTTGCACAAAGAGCTGATTGAATCAGTTGGTGCATCTGCGATCACAGGCGAATAATTCCCGAATTTCGCTTCTACTCAATTACGTCGAGCGGTGTGACATTCGCGTCGCACCGCCAGACGTATTTCCGGAATGTCCGCAGTCGTTGGAATTCGCAGGAATTGTTTTTCAGACAATGTCGTCAGTTCAGACAGAAAGTTATGAATAGGAGATAAGTGGCTATGACTGTTCGCACCGCAGAACTCTTATTCGCCATATTGCTCGCGCTTTGTTCTGTAGCCTTAATGGTCAAAAGTGCTGAGCTTCGCATTGGCTGGGTCCCCGAACGCGGTCCTGGGTCAGGCGCATGGCCTTTTTGGCTGTCGGCGGGAATGCTGCTTGCCTGTCTGACTACGATAATCCGGTGGTTTAAAAGGGTGACACCCGAATCGAACAACCTCGATCCGTATATGACCCGTGATACCGCCTTGCTTGTTGGAATCTCGGCCGGGTCGATCGTATTTCTTCTGGTCGTAACTCACTTGCTCGGTATTTATGCTGCGCTTTTTTTGTTTTTGCTGTTTTATTTGAAATTTGTCGGCCGACATTCTTGGCTGGTAACCTCAATCATGATGATAGCGGTGCCGATATTCATATTCTGCTTGTTTGAATGGGCGTTGAAGATTCCGTTGCCCAAATCAATTTCAGAACCGCTTTTCTATCCGATTTACGACCTGATGTATTCGTAAAGCTGTAGACGCATTTTTTGCATGAGTTGATGATTTAAGTTCGCGATGGAAGAGATCCTCCTACATTTGGGCGGTGGTCTGGCCTCTGCGATGGAGCCGCTGAATCTGACAATGATTATTGTCGGCTGCACTTTGGGGCTGCTGATCGGAGCAATGCCAGGGCTTGGGTCAGTAAATGGTGTCGCAATTTTATTGCCGATCACCTTCCTTGTGCCTCCGACAGCGGCGATCATCTTTCTCGCTGCCATCTATTACGGCGCAATGTATGGTGGTGCAATCAGCTCAATTACTCTGGGAATACCGGGGGCATCGACTGCTGTAGCGACAGTATTTGACGGTAGGCCTCTGGCTCAGGCAGGCCAAGCAGACCGGGCACTGACGGCAGCTGCGGTGGCGTCATTCGTAGGCGGTACGATTTCGGTGGTCTTGTTCACTGCATTTGCTCCCCCGCTTGCGTCATTTGCACTGAAGTTCGGTCCGCCCGAAGAGTTTGCACTCATGGTACTGGCGTTCGCTACATTTATCGGCCTCGGTGGCGACGACATTCCCAAAACCGTATTTTCCATCCTGATCGGACTGGTGATGGCAGCTGTTGGCTTGGACATTATTTCAGGTCAGCCAAGGCTGATTTTCGGTGATATAGATGGCTTTTTGCACGGCATAAACTTTTTGGTACTGGCTATCGGAATTTACGGTATCGGTGAGATGCTTTGGACGCTTGAAACCACCAAGGGCGAAGTAATGGTCCATAAGGTTACGGTTTCCGTCCAGCGTATGAAAAACAATTTCAAGGACATCTCCAACTATATCAAGACCACCACCTTAGGTTCGGCTTTGGGTTATTTTGTCGGAACGCTGCCTGCAGCCGGTGCCACTCCGGCGTCTTTGATGTCGTACGGTCTTGCAAAAACCTTCAGCAAGGATCCGGACAGTTTCGGCAAGGGCAACATATCTGGAGTTGCAGCGCCTGAAGCAGCAAATAATGCCGCTTCAACCGGCTCGATGCTGCCAATGATTACCCTGGGGATTCCAGGTTCACCAACCACTGCGATCCTGCTAGGCGGGATGATTATCTGGGGCCTGAGACCAGGTCCGTTACTGTTTACTGAAAACCCCGAATTCGTCTGGGGTCTGATCGGCTCTTTGTATATCGCTAACTTGGCGACATTACTGATCAATCTTGCCTTTATACCGATTTTTGTCAAGATTCTGACCTTGCCTTTCAGCATCCTGGCCCCGGTTATCTACATTTTGTGCGTCGTCGGTGGTTATGCACCAACACAAACCATGCACGACGTATGGCTGATGCTGCTTTTCGGTGTCGTCGGCTATTTACTGAGGAAGCTGAACTATCCCGTTGCTCCAGCTGTGCTGGCCATCGTGCTGGGACCGCTAGCTGAACGCTCACTGCGTCAGTCTCTGCTCGGTTCTCATGGTGATGTCAGCATATTCCTCACCCGGCCTATCTCTGCGGTTTGCATCATTATTGCGCTCGCTTTGATTTGCTACCCGTTATTGCAAAAATACCGCAAGCACCAACGTGCCAATGCGTAAACTGGAACACGGTAAAGCCAGGTGCAAAGCGAAACAGCTGGTTTTGCCAAAACGTAATTTACAAAGGAATTAATCCGTAAGAGACTATACAAATGAATGATCAAACTACCGATACTGCAACCGATACGCTGGTTCAAAAAGACAAAAGCGGAAGTGTAATTTCCGGCGGACACTTAGCTGCCAAGGCGTTGGCAGCCGAAGGCGTAGATACCATATTTACCTTATGTGGCGGACATATTATTGACATTTACGACGGATGCATTGACGAAGGCATTCGTATCGTAGACGTTCGGCACGAACAAACAGCCGCTCATGCCGCGGACGGCTATGCGCGTCAAACAGGCAAACTCGGGTGTGTTGTAACCACTGCGGGTCCCGGATGCACAAACGCTGTAACCGGTGTGGCCACCGCTTTTCGCTCAGAAAGTCCCATTTTGCACATCGGAGGGCAAAGTTCCTTAACACAGCACAAAATGGGGTCGCTGCAAGATCTTCCGCATGTCGACATGATGACCCCGATTACCAAGTTCGCATCCGGGGTGTTTTCCACTCAACGGGTAGCCGACATGATTAGCATGGCGGCGCGCGAATGCTTCAATGGTGCTTATGGCCCATCTTATCTGGAGATTCCTCGCGATATTCTTGATGCCGAAATACCAATCGAACAAGCTGTGATTCCCAAACCAGGACACTATCGCGCATCGGTTAAATCAGCCGGTGATCCGGCTGACATTGAAAAATTAGCTGATATCCTGATTAACTCAGAGCGCCCTGCGGTGCTTTTTGGTCAACAGGTCTGGGCATCACAAGGACATGAGCAGGCAATTGAATTCGTTCGCGCACTCGACATCCCGGCCTACATGAACGGAGCAAGCCGCGGCATGCTTAGCGAAGACGACCCGCATCACTTCGACCGAACTCGCCGCGACGCATTTACAAATGCTGACGTAATCCTCATTGTCGGCACACCGTTTGACTTTCGAATGGGATATGGCAAACGCATATCGAGCGAACTGACCCTCGTTCAAATTGATCAAAGTTATGCTACAGTCGGCAAAAACAGGGATATTGACCTTGGCATAGCTGGCGACCCCGGAGCCGTACTTGAAGCTGTCGTCCAAGCAGCGAGCGGAAGGGTTTCCAACGGGGCGCGGCACAAACGCCAGCAGTGGATGCAGCACCTGAGACAAATCGAGGCCAAGAAGCTGGAAAAACTGATGCCGATGTTTACAACAGACCAAAACCCGATTCATCCATATCGTTTGGCGTATGAAATCAATCAATTTCTCGGTGACGATTCAATCTACATCGGTGACGGCGGAGATATCGTTACGATCTCCGCACAGGCGGTGCGCCCCCGCAAGCCTGGTCAGTGGATGGACCCAGGAGCACTCGGATCACTTGGGGTCGGCACCGGCTTTGCCATGGCGGCAAAACTCGCACACCCACAAAAAGAAGTCGTTTGCCTCTATGGCGACGGATCATTCGGCATGACGGCTTTCGACATGGAAACTTCACAGCGTTTTGGTGCGCCGTATTTGGCGATTGTCGGCAACAACTCCGCCATGAACCAGATTCGCTATGGGCAGATTACGAAATACGGCATCGAAAGAGGAGATGTCGGCAACAAACTCGGTGATGTGCCCTTTAGCATGTTCGCGCAGATGATCGGCGGTTATGGTGAAGAAGTGCGCGAGGCTGCGCAGATTCAGCCAGCACTTGAGCGGGCACGCGAAGCGATTGCCAAAACCGGCAAATGCGCAGTGGTCAATGTCTGGGTTGACCCCAACGAATATGCGCCGGGAACCAAAGCACAGACAATGTACAAATAATTTGAATTTCTCTTTAACTCGGAGTTAACCAACATGAAAGCGCTTGAAGGCGTAAAGATTCTTGATTTTACCCACGTACAATCAGGGCCAACGTGTACTCAGTTACTGGCTTGGTTCGGAGCAGATGTAATCAAAGTTGAGCGCCCTGGTGTTGGCGATGCAACGCGCAAACAACTGGTTGATGTTCCAGATGCTGATTCGCTGTATTTCACTATGCTCAATCACAACAAACGCTCGTTGACACTGAACACCAAGACGCCGCAGGGCAAGGAAGTTTTGGAACGGCTAATCCGCGAATGCGATGTTCTGGTGGAAAATTTCGCACCCGGGGCATTGGACCGCATGGGTTTTGGCTGGGAACGGGTCAAACAAATCAACCCCAAGATGATTATGGCTTCAGTAAAGGGGTTCGGTCCAGGGCCGTATGAGAACTGCAAAGTCTACGAAAACGTTGCCCAATGTGCTGGAGGTTCGGCCTCTACAACCGGCTTTGTGGACGGGCTGCCGCTGGTTACCGCCTCTCAGGTTGGTGATTCTGGAACGGGGCTGCATTTGGCATTAGGTATCGTCACCGCACTTTTTCATCGAGAGAAAAGTGGCAAAGGACAAAGAGTACTGGCAGCAATGCAGGACGGGGTATTGAATCTTTGCCGGGTCAAACTGCGAGATCAGCAGCGCCTCGATGCAGGACCTCTCAAAGAGTATTCTCAATACGGACAAGGCATACCATTTGGGGATGCCACGCCACGGTCGGGCAATGACTCTGGCGGCGGGCAGCCAGGGCGCATATTGAAATGCAAAGGCTGGGAATCTGATCCCAACGCTTACACTTATTTCATTACTCAGGCTGCTGTGTGGCAGAGGATATGCGATTTGATCGGCAAACCTGAGTGGAAGGAAGATTCAAACTATGCGACACCGGATGCACGCCTGCCGCGGTTAAATGAAGTGTTCGATGCCATCGAACAGTGGACGATGACTAAGACAAAATTTGAAGTTATGGACATTTGCAATCCACTGGACATTCCTGTAGGACCGATTCTGTCAATGAAGGAATTGGCACAAGAGCCATCATTGCGCGAGACTGGAACGGTTGTTGAGGTCGACCACCCCGAGCGCGGCAAGTACCTGTCTGTGGGTTGTCCGATTAAACTATCTGAATCTCCCACCGATGTGGTGCGTTCGCCTCTTCTTGGAGAGCACAGCGATGAAGTTCTGTTAGAACTTGGTTTTTCAAACGATGATATTTCCGGCATGCGTGCGCAAGGTGTGATCTGATGTCGCACGTCGATGGACATGTTTTGAATATGTGCAGATGCACGCGAACGGGCTAATTTCGCAATTGGAGAGTATTGCATGAGAATCGTAGTTCATGGACAGCAGGCATTTGGTCGCGCGGTATTGGAAAGACTGCTTGAGCGCGGTGAGAACGTCGTTGCGGTTTGTACTGCTCCAGACACCGAAGGGCGTCCCGTGGATGTGCTCAAGGAACTGGCGCAGCAAAGCGGTATTGCCGTGCACCAGCCAGCATCGTGGAAGAGCGATGAAGCCGTCGAGTTGATGAAATCTTTCGAAGCTGATGTCTGTATGATGGCGTATGTTTTGCTGTTTGTGCCATCGGTGGTTTTGAACACACCCAAGCATGGGTCTTTCCAGTATCACCCTTCTTTGTTACCGATGCATCGAGGTCCATCTTCAATTAACTGGCCTATTGCAATGGGTGCGACCCGTACTGGTTTGACAATTTTCTGGCCTGACGACGGGCTTGATGAAGGTCCCATACTGATGCAAAAGACCTGCGATATCGCAGCGGACGAAACTTTAGGTGACATCTACTTCAAGAAACTGTTTCCCATGGGTGTCGATGCAATGATTGAATCGCTTGATCTGGTGTATGCAGGAAAAGCTCCGCGAATCGAGCAAAACCTTGATGAAGGTTCCTACGAATCGTGGTTCGGCAAAAAGCAGGCACAATTGGACTGGACAGAGTCGGTCTCGAAAGTTTACAACATCATCCGCGCAGCAAATCCGCAGCCAGGAGCATGGACAACGCACAACGAGACACAGTTGAGGATCTATGATGCTGCCAAGCTTAATGGTACAGGGTCTCCTGGTGAAGTGATCGCAGTCGACAGCGACGGATTCGAAGTGGCCGCGGACTGCGGTTCCATTCGGGTTGCAAAAATCCGCGCCGACGGTGGCAAACTGCCAGCCGGGCAATGGGCGGCCGAAGTTGGTCTGCGGGCAGGAGATGTTCTCGGCAACTGAACGTGCCGAACACCTTCGTTAGGCTTAAAGCGGCGAAGCGAACAGTTTGCGGGCGATTGCTGCGGCTTGTCCAGTGCGTTTTTTGCAACACCCTTTGCGTTAACCGGACTATCAAAATTCCAGACAAATTCGCAACCAGCTAACCTTGCAGTACTTCAATACACCAAACAAACGTGCCCGCAGGCAAGACGAGTCACAGTCGCAGCTTGGCCGCATTGCAGATCTTGTACTTGAGGAGTTTAGGGATTTTTATCGCCAGTTCCAACAGATTCCTGAACTTTCGAAGCAGGCATTTGAAAATCGGGACCACGCCCGTTCGCTTCGGCTAAGCAGCCGCAGACTGCAGCTCTACAGCGTCAGCATCCATGAATTCAGTAACTATGTAAGACGGGAATTTCCGGAGTTAGCTGGCGACGAATCCTATTGGGACGAAGTCGAAAAAAGATATGTGAATTTGGTTGAAGGTCAATACGCAGCTGATTTATCAGTTGCGTATCTGCATTCGATCCGGCGCAAAATCTACCACGGGGAGTGGCGCTTAGATGACTACGCCAACTACCGCAGCATGTATGAAACCGACGAAGTGATGTCCGACCAGCTGGCCAGATATGAAGTTGGAGACTCACTGTCGATCGAAGCTGTCAAACAGATGTTGAACATTGTCAATTTTCAAGTGCCATTTGAAGACATCGACCGCGATGCAAAGCGAATCATCAGCCGTGTAAATCGCAATTTGAATCTCCCTTCCCGTCTCGCTCAAGGGGCGATGACAATTGAGATGTTTCTTGCCGGATTCTTTCGAAACCGCGGAGCTTACCTGGTAGGGCGGGTGACATTTGACCACGAGCGTTATCGTCCGTTTATCATCGCATTGCTCAATGGCGAGGACGGAATCTATGTTGACGCACTGATTACCAGTGCGACATACGCACACAATATGTTCAGTTCTACGCTTGCAAACTTCCATGTAACCAATTCTTACTACCACGAACTGAGTCGATTTTTGCGCAGCATTATGCCAATGCGCCCTTTGGGTCTGCACTATTCAACGGTGGGTTACAACCATTTGGGGAAAGTTGCAGTTATGAATGAACTTGAAAGCGAGTTTGAAACCCATCAAGAGCCCATGGACATAGCCCCGGGTAAACTCGGTACAGTTGCGATCGGCTTTTGTATGCCACAATCTGCCTACATACTCAAGGTCATTCGGGATGTTCCAACTGGCGAATACAAATGGGGTGAATTCGAAGGTGTGGAATCAGTACTTGCAAAGTACAACAAGGTACACGTCATCAACCGCACCGACTCGATGCTTGACACCATGATTTTCTACAACCTGAGGCTCAATGCGTCTTGGTTTACAGAACAATTACGCGATATGCTTTTACAGTATTGCGCCGATAGCGTTCGCAGTGAAGATGATGCGCTGATTTTCAAATATCTTATTGTTCAGCGGCGCCTTACGCCGTTGCCGATCTATCTTCAGGGCGCAACACCGCATCAAGCTGCAATCGCAATGAGCAATCTGGGTTATTGCATAAAGAACAACGCTGCGGCAAATGTATTTAACCGCGACCTTGATGCACGCAACTATGGGGTTTCATCCTACCTGAAAGTTTATCTGTATGACTACGACGCTCTTGAATCCTTAACTGACATCAAGATTCGCACGAACACTGATCGAATTGATGGTGAAGAAGATATTCCGGACTGGTATTTTGAAGATGGTGTGGTCTTTTTGCCCGAAGAAATTGTTGTGGGTTTGTGTCTGCCTCACCGTGACCTGAGGCAGCAATTTACACAGGAACATGCAGCTTTGCTCAGTGTTGATTATTGGCAGTCGGTTCAAGGTGAATTAATGACAGGTAAAGTTCCCTTGGTCAGCGTTTATCCAGATACAGAGCGTTTAAGCGATGATTAGCGGTAATCACGATGAACGGTTGAGAATCCAAATTTCGAATCCCCAGGCGGTCAGATAGTAGATCACCAAAAGCTGCGCTATCAGAATTATCGTTCCGGTCCACCGTACCATCGCTGCGCGTATGGCATCAGATTTAGAGCTGCTGTGTGAGATGATGAATGTTGCAAGCGTATGATGCAAAAATGCGCAACCGGCTCCGACAACACCGCCCGAGATGATAAGTCCACCGATCACAAAGGCAATTCCTGAAAACTGAAACAGACTGTTCCAGGCGTTCGTCTGCCAGACGAGAAAAGCGGTTACGCCAATAAAAACCATGGCGGCAAAATTCAAAACCAAACGGCTTGCGACTGCGTGGATCAGATTTTTCGGTAATCTTGTCATTGGGCATTGTTATTGTAAATGGTACAGGGGTTGATAAATTCTTATCTTGATTGTTGTGGGACATGAAACACAGGTCAAGTGTGCATTGCGATTCGATTGCCCATTTCTCTACCAGTTGGCAATGGCCTCCACCGTCAGAGTATGCTGCGGCGAAGCTGAGTCGCTTTCGGTACGCGTCGCACCTAGCCTGAAATTAACTCACAAGTTGGAAATCTGCGCAATCACAAGCCAAACAATCAGGTTGGTGAGAAAATGCAGGTTATCAAAGGGCGCAATTGATATCCAGAACTCCGATCTTTTCAATTTGCGTTTTTACTAATCGTTGTTGTGTATAGTATTCGCTCAAAATCAATGGTATCCGGCTATGCAATCACATTCCGACTCAACTGAACTGAAACACCTGTTTTCGCCGCTTTCACTCGGTCACAAAACCCTTAAACATCGTCTGAATTTCGGCGCTCATACTGCGAACATGGCGGTCGACGGACTGCCTGTCGAGCGTCATCACGGCTACTATCTCGAACGTGCTATCGGGGGAGCTGCGATGATCGTTGTCGAACCGGTTCCGGTTCATCCTACCGCGGTTTTAACCCGCGGCAATTTCAGAAATTGTGATGATAGTGTCATCCCCCATTTTCGGAAAATTACCGACAGTTGTCACGAATATGGAACAGTGATGATTCAGCAACTGTATCACGTCGGTGCACATGGTGAATGGGATAACTCATTTACACCAAACTGGTCACCGTCGGGACTGCCATCGATGCACGACCACGACGGAAGTGTTGCCATGTCTGAGCTTCAAATTGACGAAATCGTCGAATCTTTTGCCAAAGCGGCACTTAGAGCAAAGCTCGCCGGATTCGACGGGTGTGAACTGATGGCAGCTTACAGTGCATTGATTGAACAGTTCTGGTCACAAACCACCAATCGCAGAGACGACACCTACGGCGGCTCATTTGAAAACAGGATGAAATTTTCAGTCGAAGTGCTTTCAGCAATTCGAAATGCGGTAGGACCTGATTTTATTATCGGTGTATGCACAAGTTACGACCCGACAGTACCAGACGCACAGCCGCTAGACGAGATGCAGGCAATCGTTCAGTATCATGATGAACGCGGCCTTTTTGACTACGTAACTGTTGGAACTGGCAGTTATTACAATTTCACGCTTATTATTCCGACTGCACTGCACGAAGATCAACTCGGCATGCCTTTTGCAGCAAAGATGCGCGAAGTCGTTAAGCACGCCAAGGTGCAGGCGGAAAGCCACATCAGAACTCCGCAAGCAGCAGACTACGCAATTGGCTCCGGCAGTGCTGACATGGTTAGTATTGTTCGAGGCCAGATTGCAGACCCGCATATGGCAAACAAAGCGCAGCAAGGCAGACTGGATGATATCCGCCCGTGTCTTTCCTGCAATCAAATGTGTTGGGGACGACGTTATAAAGATTACTGGATCAGCTGCCTGATCAACCCGTCTGCCGGTCGTGAGTTTCAATGGGGCGGTGACCGCTTTGAACCGGCAAAAAACAAAAAAGATGTGCTGGTTGTCGGCGGTGGTCCGGCTGGTTGTGAAGCTGCCCGAGTAGCAGCCGAACGGGGACACAGGGTTACGCTTGTCGAGGCTTCAGGTCAATTGGGCGGACAGTTTCGCCTGGCCGGCTTGCAACCTAGACGAGGTCAGATTCTGGATTTTATCGACTGGTTCGAAAGGCAGTTGAACCGACTTGAAGTCGATGTTCGATTCAATACGCCTTTTTTCGCTGATGATGTCATTGAATTCGCACCTGATGCGTTGATTCTGGCAACAGGTTCATTGCCATCTGACAGTGGATATCAGCGCGCCATCGCTTTGCGTGACAAATTACCAGGCATTGAACTGGAAAATGTCTGGCACGCTGAAGATGTTATGAGTCGTGCGGCAAATGTTGGCAAGTCGGTCCTGGTGCTTGACGATGTTGGCACCTGGAAAGGCAGTGGAACGGCACTGTATCTGGCTGAAAAAGGATACTTGATTACGATCGTTACCCCATTTGCTGTTATTGGTCAGGAAATTGTCCGAACCAGTGCAGATATTGCACTTCGCGAACGACTTCGACAACACGATGCGAAGTTTTTCACAGAATCGGCAGTGGAACAATGGTTAGGTGACAGGGCCGAAATCAAGGATCTTTTGAATGGACAGACTCGGGAATTACCATTCGATACTTTGGTGCTGGCAACAGTGAACCGGTCATTCAAGGATCTCGAATTAGAACTCGCAGATCAATATACCGGTGAAACTCACGTTATTGGTGATTGCTTATCTGCGCGGCAAACACCTGCTGCAACCTACGAGGGACGCAAAGTCGCAATGCAACTGTAGCGTCAAAACTGTTTCGGTTTTAATGCGCTCCAAACCTGCAAAGCCGTATCGCTATTGCGCCGGGAGTACGTAGATCTTGACAGGAATCGCGTTACCTGGAGGAGTTTTCGTCTGACTTGTAAAAAGATGCCCGTTATACTCATAGGTGACATCGTATCCATCAATGCGCTGCACTTCCACTTCCCGGTGAACAGTTGAACACCGAACTTCGGTTCGCGACGGGGTTCTTTTGCTTTCAGCGTTTTTTTTCTCAAGATCACTGGCGATAGACGCACCGAGCAGTCCACCGATAATGGCACCGGTTTTGCCATCCTTGTCATTGGATATATTCTTGCCAAGCGCGCCGCCGACAATGGCTCCGAGCAGTTCCGGAGTGTCCGAAGATGTCGAACCTTTCGAGCCGCTGACTGTAACTTCTCGACACTCTTCGGTGGGCCTGGATTCACGTACCGTAACGTACCGTTCAGAGTATTTGATAACGCGGGCCATCGCATCGATGGAATCCGTACTTGCAATCGCTGGATACGACGCAACGACTGTTAAGCTGAGCGATAAAAATCCTATCCAGTATCTAGTTTTCATTGTCCTTTCCTCAATATTTCGTCTCAGATCGAAATCAGTTTTCATGACTTTCAGTCTGGAAATTCATCGGGTGCTCTTTGTCGAAATCACAACCAACTGTGTAACCGATTATACGAAAGAAATTCTGTTCGCTGAAAAATGTCAGCGGCTTCTCGGCTTCTACACCGCGAATTTATTCGAGACTTTTGCGTCATGCTTTTTGGTCAGGTAATGTATAAAATTTCTATGCGTTCCACTCGATTTCGGAGCGAATATATCCACAGTTCGACGCTGCGGCAAACCTAATAAGGCCGGTTGATTCGAGCACTGCGCCTGTCTTCTTTTCAGTTCGATGAAATTGCTTCACCATGAAATCCGAACACTCTGATATTCGACAACGGCTGCTAAGTCGCCTGCAACACGGCACTTCCAGCGAATTGCGCGATACGATCCATGATCTGCATCCAGCAGATCTTGCCGCCGTGCTCGAAAGTCTTCCAACTGACCACAGAAGACTGATCTGGTTTGAAGTCGCCGAGTCCGATATGGGCGAAGTGCTGACCAAAGTCTCAGATGGTGTGCGTGAAAATCTCATTGAGGAAATGGATCATGCAACGCTGGTAAGAGTCATTAAGAAACTCGATATCGACGACATTGCCGAAATGGTTCCCGAACTTTCTTCGAAAATTATTGCCGATATCATGGTCGCCTTCGATGAGCAGCGACGCGAAAGCCTCGGTGCCGCCTTGTCATACGAACAAGACTCGGCCGGGCGACTGATGAACATCGATACCGTAGCTGTTCGACAAACCTTGCCGGTTCGGGTTGTCATGCGTTATCTGCGGGTACGCGGGCAGCTGCCGCCATATACCGACAAATTGTACGTTGTCGATCGCAACGGTGTTTTGCAGGGAGTTGTCCTGCTGAGAAATCTGGTAACCGCAGACCTCGGAATTATTGTCTTAGAGTGCATGGACAGCTCACCGATTACATTCTCACCGACCGACAGTGCGAAACAAGTTGCAGCTGCTTTTGACAGATATGATCTGGTTTCAGCACCCGTGGTAGATTCAAATGGTAGATTGTTAGGTCGTATCACAATTGACGACATAGTTGACGTGATTCAAGATTCTGCAAGCCATACGTTGCTGGTGCCGGCCGGATTGGATGAAGAAGAAGATATTTTCGCTCCGGTGCTGAGAACTACCAGGCGACGAGCAATTTGGCTCGGTGTGAATCTGGTAACTGCAGTCATCGCGTCTATGGTGATTGGCCTTTTTGAAGGTGCAATTGAAAAACTTGTTGCTCTTGCAGTACTGATGCCTATTATCGCGAGTATGGGCGGAAATGCGGGAACACAAACACTGACTCACGTGATTCGCGGACTGGGTGTTGGGACAATCTCTTCAGACAACGCAAAAGACGTGCTGATCAAAGAGCTGCTGGTCGGCGGTTTGAACGGGTTGATCTGGGCGGCGGTAGTCGCCATTGTTTCGATTGTGTGGTATCACAACTACGGACTGGCCGCAATCGTCGCTGCCGCAATGCTCGTCAACATCTGTGTTTCAGCAGCAGCCGGTGTGATGCTTCCTGTTTTGCTGAACCGCTTCGGCATCGATCCGGCACTGGCTGCCGGTGTTGCCCTGACGACGATTACTGATGTTGTCGGTTTTCTTGCGATCCTGGGACTCGCTGCCCTGGTACTGGTTTAGTTCTAGTTAATTCTTCTGCGCCAATTAGCCACCGCGCACACAATAAGCAAGATGAAACAATATCCCACAATGGGGTAGTTGCCCCAAACCACATAGGGATTGGTCCCAGTCGTCGGATACACAGTAGCTTTCAGAACAGTGCCTTGGTCTTGAGACAGAATGTCGATCACATTGCCATTGTGATCAATTGATGCCGACAGCCCCTGGTTTGCCACGCGCAGTACCGGTCGGCCAGATTCTATCGCACGCATTTTGGACATCTGCAGTCGTTGCGCAGGTGCCAGGTTTCGTCCAAACCACGCATCTTCACTGATATTAACAAGCACACTTGCCTCCGGCAGCATATCGAGCATGTCAGTGGGGAACGCGTCTTCGTAACAAATGGAAACACCGACGGTTTGTCCAGCCACTGCAAGCGGAGCCTGACGAAGCGTATAGGCATCAAAATCCGATGCCGGAATGACCACCCATTGATCAAGCCATTTCAGCAAAGATCGAAACGGGGTGTACTCACCAAATGGCACTAGCCGTTTTTTTCGGTATTTCTGTATCGTTTCAGAAATACCGAAAGCACTGTTATAGTAGCGCACAGTCTGCGTATCCATATCTTCTTCCAGAACACCGACCACAAAGTCGGGCGGCAGCGCCGCCAGCCTATCCCATAGTTTAAGTTTTTCAAGTCTTTTGTCAGTGTAGGGTAAAGCGATCTCGGGCCATACAACGAGATCAACATCACTTAATTGCTGGGATTTGGTGTAATAGAATTCAAGATGCTTGCGGGCTTGCCGTATATCCCATTTGTCATGGATGTCGACATCCCCTTGCAGCATCGCCACTTCGATGGGCTCGGATGTCTGTATCCAAGGTGGATTCACTAGCACAAATCCACCGACTGCAATGACAATCCCCCCAATAATAACGCGACGGATAAAACCCAGACAGTAATAAAACGCGAGAACTGCCGCAATCGCACTTACCGCGTAACTTACGCCAAGCACACCGAAAATACTTGCCCAGCCAACCAGATAGCTGTCGGTTTGAGTGTAACCAACATAAAGCCAGGGGAATCCTGTAAAAAGCCAGCTTCTGACCCACTCACACAGCACCCACACCGCTGGCATGATGACCAGCAAGCGTATGCCGGGATAATTGTTGAACATTATCTGCACAGCACCGCCAAGTGCAATGACTGCGGACAGTATCGCAGCCAATAAGACAACTACAGCTGCAGCGAAAACCGGTGGCGCTTGACCGAACTGATGTACGCTGATAAAAAGCCAGCTCACCGCCGGTATGAACAACCCAAGTCCGAACGTAAATCCAGTTACTGCGCAGGTTGTAACACTACCCATCCGCCAAAGGACGAACATCACCGCTAAAGTGACAAAAATTACAGGATAGACACCAAAAGGTTCGAAGGCAAGATTGCTCGCCGCCCCGCACAACAATCCCGCCGTATAGCGCTTGCGCGGTGAGAGCTTATCAATCCACGTTAAAAACAGCACTATGCCGCTGGAATGTCTCGGGTCACACGCAATTGCACAATTCGGCGCCCGTCGGCCTTGGTCACCTCAAACGCCAGATTTTCGTGCTTGAATGTTTCGCCTACATTGGGCACTTTGCCTGCTAACTTGAGAATAAAACCACCGATTGTGTCGACATCGTCTTCGATATTCACTTTAACTTCTTCGATAAAGTCATCTATATCCATATGCGAATCGACCAGAAACACGTTTTCCGAAACCGGCGTCAGCCATTCGGTTCCTTCCATATCAGATTCGTCTTCGATTTCTCCGACGATTTCTTCGAGCACGTCCTCGATGGTTACGAGACCAGCGATGCCTTCGTATTCGTTTACCACGATCGCCATGTGGCCGTGATTTTCCTGAAATTTCTTCAGCAGAATATTCAGTCGGATGCTTTCAGGGACATGCATCACGGGACGAACAACATCATGAAGGATGAACTTGTCCTTTGTTTGCACATAGTGTGCCAGCAGGTCTTTGGCCAAAACAACACCTTCTACGCGTTCTTTTGTTTCCTGTTGACAGATCACTGGAAACCTCGAGTGTCCGGAATCAGCGACGACGGATTGAATCTGCCTGAGGTTTGACTCGATATCAATTGTGACCATGTGAACACGCGGAATCATAATATCGCGCGCTTTTGTGTCAGAAACAGTCAGCAGCCGTTCAGCGATCGCGAGAACATCCTGTTGTATGATTTGTCTTTTTTCCGCGAGACGCGTTATATCGATAAGGTCCTGCTTGCTCATAGGTCCTTGCCACAGCACCTTTCCAATACCGATGCGTAATTTGTTTATCAGTTTCAGTACAGTGAGTTTCATATTGCGATTTCAGCAAGGTCGGGGTGTACGAATCCGCATTGCTTCAAGACCCAGCGCTCGGCTGATTCCATCTGCAGTGCTTCGTCGGTTTCGAAGTGGTCGTAACCGCAAAGGTGCAGTACGCCGTGTGTGATGATTCTTGCCCAGTGTACCGTCGGCGGTGTTTTCAATTCGGCTGCCTGTCGGTTGATTACACCTGCGCAGACGACCACGTCACCAAGCAGTTTTGACTGTGCTTGAAGTCGTTCGTTATAGGCAAACGCGAGAACATTTGTAGGGGCGGAAACTTTGCGGAACTGGCAATTGAGCTGTTCAATCTCAGGTTCGTCGACTATGCGCAGCGTTATATCTGCATCATCGTGACAGGCGTAGATCAGCGTTTTTCGTATCCAATCATCTATATCCGAATCACTGGGTGTGGATTCGGTTTGGCTGATTCTCTGAATAACTGTAGATACCATCATCAAGGTGTCTGTTGGGGCTTGTCATGACGTTCATAGGCTTCAACAATTGTCTGAATCAGCGGGTGACGAACAATATCCTGATTTTTAAAACGTACGATGTTGATGTCCGTGAGATTGTCAAGAATACGGATCGCATGCTTTAGGCCCGATGGGATTGCACGCGGCAGATCGATTTGGGTGGCATCCCCGGAAATAACGACTGTTGAATTAAACCCAACGCGGGTAAGGAACATTTTCATCTGTTCGACAGTTGTGTTTTGCGCTTCGTCAAGAATGATAAATGAATCATTGAGTGTTCTGCCACGCATAAATGCCAAAGGTGCCAGTTCAATCGTTCCGCGCTCGAGCAGCTTGCCGACTCTTTCGAAACCGAACATCTCATAAAGTGCGTCGTATAACGGTCGCAAATAAGGATTGACCTTTTTTTCGATATCACCGGGTAAGAATCCGATCCGTTCGCCGGCCTCAACAACTGGACGAACGAGCACGATTCGAGAAATATTGTTATTCGCCAGTGCGTGAGCGCCACTTGCAACTGCGAGGTAGGTCTTGCCGGTTCCGGCTGGACCGACGCCGATGGTGATTGTGTTTTCGTCTATGCTTCTAAGGTAGTCTTCCTGGTTCTTTGACCACGGTCGAATGGTAGTCTTTCGAATTTTGAAAGAATACGAACTGGCTTGGTTTTTGCCTTCGAGCCGCGAAATTGCACCTTGTACATCGTTGGATTTCAGTGCGGCGGGCTTTTCTGTTTCTGCGTACAGATCACGCAAAAGGGATTCTGCCTCGCGTACTGCTTTGGGGCTGCCGTCGATCTGAAACATGTTTCCCCGATTGGAAACGCGCACATCGAAATGCCCCTCAATGGACTTTATGTTGGCGTTGTATTGTCCACACAGACTCGCCAGCCGCCTGCTGTCAGGCGGTTTGAGCGTAAACACATTTGCAGTCTGTGCAGAATGTAACGGATCGGACAATTCAGTCAAATCGTGTGTTTCCGGTTAGCTCGCCACTGGTGTGGCGCGCAGAGAATTTGGCATCGCTTCGGTAATTCGAACATCCATGAAGTGGCCGATCCAATCGGTTGGTCCAGTAAAATTCACAATACGGTTGTTTTGCGTTCGACCGCTGATCTGATCGCAAGAACGTTTTGACACGCCTTCGACCAGCACGTCTTCAACCGTGCCTACCATGGCGTCGGATACTGTTGCAGACAGCGCATTGATTTTTTCCTGCAACTGATATAGACGGTGTTTTTTCTGTTCAATCGGTGTTTCGTCGGGCAATTCTGCTGCCGGTGTTCCAGGCCTACTACTATACAGGAAACTGAAAGACTGATCGAATCCAACTTCGTCAACCAATGCCAATGTCTGCTCAAAGTCGTGTTCGGTCTCGCCTGGGAAACCAACAATGAAATCTGATGATACACTGATATCCGGGCAGTAGTGTCGAAGCGTCTTTATGATTTCAAGATACTGCTCGCGGGTATATCGTCGCTTCATTCTCGTGAGAATTTCATTTGATCCGCTTTGCACAGGCAGGTGAACGTGTTTTGCCAACTGCGGTATTTCACCATGCGCCCGGCAAAGGCTTTCGGTAAATTCCAGCGGATGCGAGGTGGTATAGCGAATTCTGCCAATACCGTCAATTTCACTGACATATCGAAGCAATGATGCGAAGTCCACTTCCCGGCCGCGGTGATCAGCAGTTCGGTAGGCATTGACGTTCTGACCTAGCAGCGTCACTTCCCGCACGCCCTGTTGTGCGAGATCGTAGATTTCTGTAATTACGCTGTCGAACGGCCGGCTGTATTCTTCTCCCCGTGTATAGGGCACGACGCAGAAACTGCAATACTTGCTGCAGCCTTCCATGACTGATACAAACGCTCTGGCTCCTTCGACCTTTCTTGGCGGCAGGCAGTCGAACTTTTCGATTTCCGGGAAAGTCACATCAACCGAGTTTTTCTTCTGCGTCAGTTTCTCATCGACCATATCTGCGACGCGGTGGTAAGTCTGCGGGCCAAATACAAAATCGACGTACGGTGCCTTTTTTAAGATAGCGCTGCCTTCCTGACTGGCGACACAGCCACCGACTCCGATCATCAGATCTGGGTTAGATGCTTTCCACGGCCGCCAGCGTCCTAGCAGAGAAAACACTTTTTCCTGCGCTTTTTCCCGCACTGAACACGTATTGAGCAGCAAAAGATCCGCCTCTTGAGGCTCGGTCACGCTTTGGTAACCGTGCGAGGCCGCGAGCAGGTCGGCCAGCCTGGACGAATCGTATTCATTCATCTGGCAGCCAAAAGTTTTAATGTAAAGTTTTCTTTGCATTTTTTGTGAACTAATTCATCCGAGTTTCTAATACTGCTTGAACAGACAGACGATTGAATTGCGCAAAGGCACGAAATCAGATCATCCCATCCGTATGCGCAATATTTTATGTTGAATTCACTTTGCGCAAACAGCAAACTTGCTGGTCATATGCCGCACCGCAACAAACTGATGAAACGATCAACGAAATTATTTTCCCCGATTCTTTGCATTCCAGTCACCCCGGTGCTATTATTCCAAGAACAATTCAAAGACCTATTCTTACAAATATCATGTCTTCGACTTCCAAATTGTTCAAAACTCCTGCAGGACTTGAAAGTCTTGAAATCTATGTCCAGACGCATCGAGACCGCACGCCGCCACCGTATTTTGCAGGACGAAAAGACATCCTCAAAGATATTGAGTCCACATGTACGGCCATCTGGCAACTGCACAAAAACAGAGGATTTCAAAGGCTGGCACCTACCCGTTTGATTTATGGTGCTCCGGGTGCCGGCAAGTCTTCAACTCTTACCCATTTGCACTGCTGTCCCGTTGTTTGGAGGAAAACGGCTTGTATCTGATTGATATTTATTCAATAATGACCTGTAGGAGGGTGTCCGAGACTTCAGTGGAAACTTCCGTCTCCAACTCCCCTCCAAACAGATCAATTATCAATCAGGAGTATACCCATCATGTACGAAGGACAGTTTGTTTTTTCACAAATTATGACCCACCTGCCTTGGAAAACCTTTCACCGATGCGTGGACCGCTACCGAGGCGACCACAAAGTTCGAACATTCCGATGTTCCCAACAATACCGATCCATGGCGCTTGCTCAGATGTGTCGCCGAAGCAGTTTACGCGAGCTGGTCGTGTGCCTGCGTTGTCATTCGGACAAGCTATATCATCTCGGTCTGTCGGCCGGCATATCACGAAGCACGCTTGCAAAAGCCAACGAAAATCGAGACTGGCGGATTTATGCCGACTTCGCCCAGCGTCTGATCGCAATGGCTCGTCCACTTTACGGTCCCGAAGACAGCGAGTTGAATTTGCGCGAAACCGTCTACGCACTCGACTCGTCTACCATCGATTTGTGTCTTTCGCTGTTTCCGTGGGCACCGTTTCGAAAAACCAAATCCGGCATCAAATTACACACCTTGTTGGATTTACAGGGAAATATTCCCTCGTTTATTGAAATTACCGATGCGAAACTCAATGATGTGAACATTCTTGATGCTTTTTTGCCAGAACCCGGTTCCATCTATGTGATGGATCGTGCATACGTCGATTACCAGCGGCTGCATACATTTCACAGTTATGGCAGTTACTTCGTCGTGCGCGCCAAATCCAATACCAAGTTCCGTCGCCTTTACTCGCATGCCAATGACCGCGGCAATGGGTTGATCTATGACCAAAGAGGCGTGCTGACCGGTACTGAAAGTGCCAAGCGTTATCCTGATAAACTGCGACGAATTAAGTATGCCGACCGCGAGCGAGACAAGACTTTAATCTTTTTGACCAACAATACGTATTTGCCAGCACTGACCATAGCTGACTTGTATAAGAACCGATGGCAAGTGGAATTGCACTTTAAGTGGGTCAAACAGCATTTGAAAATCAAATCGTTCTATGGCATCAGTGAAAACGCCGTCAAGACTCAAATCTGGATTGCTGTTTCAGTCTACGTGCTACTTGCGATAATCAGAAAACGGATGGCTCTGGACATGAATCTCTACACTATTTCGCAAGTTCTCGATACTACCTTGTTTCAAAAAACAACACTAACTCAACTATTTACGGAATACGGATACAAACCAGAACTGGAGCTGCCGTATAAGCAATTGAATCTATTTGATTATTTAACGGGACACTAGTGACCCATTTGCAAAATGAGTGGCTGGCAGGCAGACACGTTACGTCCCTTTCAGATGGCTCAGCTCGAAGCGCACCTGTCCCCGTGATGCTCAACAGCGAGGACGGTCAAATATTCGACAAGCTTGATGAATTCTGTGAAGAGTTGGTTAACCTCGTTGCACCCGGCGAAGGTCAAGGCATCTTCAATAAAATTAGCGATACGCGGCGAAAAAGCGGTTCTGCGGACTTGAGCCTGGTCAAAGGACAAATCGAACAAGAACGAACAACGGAACAAAAAGTCGCCAACGCCAGTCTATATGCGATATCAAAGGTGCTGCCTGCGGAGAAATGGACGCGGCCTGTGGTGATCGGTGTGGATGAGGCACAAAATCTGACAGGCGACAAACATTCTCAGGTTGGCTTGATGCTGCAAGCCTTGCATGTCAATCGTCACAACCTTCCGATAATGGTGGTATTGGCGGGGCTTTCAGATTCAAAGGAGCATGTCATCGAACTTGGCTTGTCGAGATTGTCACGCAACAGCAAATACTCTCTAGGGTGTCTGGACGCTGAAGAGATTGAAGAGTTGAAACAAGGGTTTTGCCGGCATTTTGAAATTAATCTTGGTTCGCGTGTCAAGGAATTTGAGACACTGCTATTGCGAACCGACGGCTGGCCGGCTCATATTCAGAATTGCTTGTGGGCGTTTGGCAAGCAATATCTGGACTGTGGATGCGATGTAGAGGCTATGGATTTCAATCAAGTTGATCAACTCGCTGAAGATGCTCGTCTGGATTATTATTTCGAGCGTTTGAGTAATTCGATGTTAGATTCATTCAAGTTTCTCAGTTCGGTAATGGAACAACTCACTGAAAATGTGTCACGCGGTGAAGTAATCAGCATTATCGAGCGCACAGCAATACTATACGATGGAGACGACGACTCGACGAGGCGTCTGCCAGACAATATGACTTCGAGGGAATACTACAACGACCTGATTCATCGCGGTGCACTTCAAGAATACGAGAAGCACCAAGTACGCTGTCCGATTCCAAGTTTTCGCCAATTTTTAATTCACCGCGGCAAAAAAGAGCGGTCGACGAACAACGCAACAGGTTCAGACTCTCTGCACTACCGCGCTATCCCTGAAACCTTGACCGAACAATACAATCGCAGTTTCGATGAAGATCTTCTGCGTCACATGCGCATGCAAGCAGCCGGCTAAAACAATTTTCAGTTGTTTCGCATTTTCGTATTTCAGCAGCGTTCCAAGATTGTCGTCGCGTTTTGACTTAAAAATTGACGGCTGCCAAAAAAATAATGCATTGAGTTTATCAATGTTAATTTTTTTCAAGATAGTTATCGACCACACACGCACTGACCCCAATATTGAAGCTACCTGTTATTCGGGGTAATCTTGACAGTGCAATCCTCGAACATCCGTCACGGGATCATAATGATCGTACTGGGTTTAAGCATCGCTGCTTTTACCGGTGCCATGATGAAACTCCTTGCCGACGGGATGAGTCCATTTCAAATAACATGGTTTCGGTTTTGCGGTTTTGCGTTGGCAATGCTTCCGGTGGTAGTGTGGCGATTCGGACGCAGTGCGTTTCGGCCGGCCCGACCGATGATGCAGGTGATGCGCGGTTTCACGATGGCAGGCGCTACAGTTGCATTTGTCCAAGGGGCGAGGACCGTAGATTTTGCCGAGGCTATCGCAATTCTTTATGCCTATCCTTTTTTACTGATGCTTCTGGCAGTATGGCTTTTGGGTGAACGCGCACACTGGGTCGGCTGGATGGGATTGTTTGGAGGATTCGCCGGGGTATTGCTGATTATGAGACCCGACTTTTCGGGAGTCAATATCGGTACTGTGTATATTTTCTTGTGCGCCTCGATCGTCGCCATTCAAATGATCATGAACCGCAAGCTCGGCTCGTACTCACACCCGCTGATTACGTCATTTTGCGGTGCTGTCGCAGCAACGGTTATTCTCACACCATTTCTCGGCAGTGTATGGAGTGCGGTGGATTCTCGAGAAGCTGTGCTGATTGCACTGATGATTATCAGTGGCGCAATCAGCCAAACACTGATCGTATTCGCCTTTGCCGTATCAGAAGCATCGAAACTGGTGCCGTTTACCTACCTGGAACTTGTTGCTGCGGTGGTAATAGGTTTTGCAATCTTTGGCACTATACCCGACGCTATTTCCTGGGCGGGCCTGGCACTGATCTGTGTTTGCGGCGTTATTGTTGCGAAAACGTTTTCCAAACCTGATGATATTCGAAAGCCGTCATAAATCTTCAACTGTGCAGGCGCTCGCAGTGTTGCTGCGCATCAGTGTTGGCAGACACAATGCAACTCACATGCATGCAACAGCATAATGAATGGGGCTTATATACATAACTTGACAAAATCAAGCGGCATATTTTCTTGACAGTTCAACGGGTCTGTAACCAGAACGCCCTCCGTGTCCAATCGCCCGAGTCCCCAAGGCTAATATGTTTAATGCAGCATTGATGTCTGCATTGTCCGAATGACCGCAACTGACACACACAAACTTTGACTGCGTCTTGCGATTGTCTTTGTCAATGTGTCCACACACATTGCACCTTTGACTGGTATGCTTTGGATTGACTTCAACCAATTCAGCCTTGTACGCCAACTTTTGCTTGAGCCCTGACCAGCCCGTATTGAGTATCACACGATTCAATCCAGACTTGGCTTTGACGTTCTTGCCAGGATTGTCAACATCGCCTTTCGCTGATCGCGTCATCGCTTTTGTATGCAACGCTTCGACCACCGCATACTGATTGTGATCGGCAATTCTACGCGATTGGTGATGATGCCAGTTCGACCTTATCGTCTTGACCTTCCTGCAAGCCTTGTTGTATCGGTGTCTGGACTTCAAATATCGATTTGAAGGCTTGATGCCCTTTTTATGATTCCCCCTTTCGCGCCTTGACATCTGCCGGGCATAACGTCTTTTCTTTGCTTCATAGTCCCGGGTATCGGGCATGGAACAAATCTCACCATCGCTTGTGGCAAACTGACCCACATTCATGTCAATGCCGATTGCCACACCATTTTCAAGTTTTGCCACCTGCTCATCAGGGACTTCAAAACACACCGTCGCATAGAATTTGTCAAGCTGTCTTTTGATCACAACTGACTTGGCCTGACAGCCTGTGTACGGATTGTCACCGCTTAATACAACCTGACCGATTTTCGCCAAATGCACACCGTCACCCGTTAATTTGAATGATCCAGTTGGAAACGTGACCGAATCCACATCGTCGTATGATTTGAACTTTGGAAAGCCGCGGCTGCCTTTGAAACATTCACGCCACGCATCCGCCTGATATTTGAGTGTATAGCGAATCGGCGCACACGGCAATTTCTGCATCCAGTCGATTTGTTGTCGAAGCTCAATGAATTCCTTGCCGACAGAGAAAAACGTCGTATTCGGACGCGGGCATGAATCATCATTGCGATGCGCTTGCATCATTTTTTTGTTTTTCGCAAGGAAGTGATTCCACACAAAACGCGTTGCACCCAAGCACTGACAAAGCAGGTTTGCCTTCTGGGGAGATTTTGGATAAAGACGGAACCGAATATTGCGATGATGCATATCGAATATGCATTATAACATATTGATATGATGAATACTTATTGTTTTGTCAAGTTAAGTATATAAGCCCCTAATGAATCACAAATGCTTTAATTGTGCAGCTTTGACTAGAGTGCAAAAATCATTCTTTGTAGATGCCCACACCAAACAGGTGAGAGTCATGCAGAACCATCCAAGTCGATTTTTCCACGATCTGTCCGTCGGAGAAGTGGCGCGCCTTGTAATCAATCCATGTGCCTTGCGGGGAAGCTGTCTTTAACATTTTTTTGCCAAACTCCCGGCCGTCTGAATCTACGAACTTCCTAATATCGATTCCCACTAATGATGTATCTACACCGTGAGCGACAATTGGCCCGTCCGTTCGTACGACAAAAACGTACAAATCGCGATCAAAAAATTCCGGAGATGGATTTTCGGTAAATTTCTTTAAAGCCTGGTCTGCACCAACCTCATCGTAGTAGGCAATCGCTTGCGCCACCATTTCTTTGGCTTGTTCAGCATTACCCTGGTGCTGGTCTGCATTGACCGGAATCGCTGTTGCGAGAATCACAAGTATGACTGCATAGACATATTGCATGTAACTAATCGATTTTGTCATGGCATTTTCTCCGGGTCTAAGTTGAGTTATAGCGCGTCATCAAGTGCTGCGATCAGGCGATTGACTTCTGATTCGCTGTTGTAGTGTACCATACTGATTCGAACCACCCCGGACGCATTGTCCAGACCGAGCGCGTCAATGCAGCGTTTTGCGTAAAAGTCTCCAGCTCCAATGCCTATTGCCTGTCGACCGACAAATTCCGCAATTTCGTCAGAGCGTTTGCCGTCAACCACAAAAGAAATCGTTGGCACCCGTATATTTGCATCGGTTTGTGCAGGACCGATGATGCGAACATCCGGGCGCGCCTTAAGATAATTCATCAGCGGACGGGCAATTTCATCTTCGTGAGCTGCGAACATCTCAAACACTTTGGCATAGCGGTCCTTTTGCTGTAAATCGCTGCTGCCGATATGGTGTTCGAATACGCGGTCAAAGTACTCCGCTATCCCTTCAATTGAAGCTGCTGTTTCATGTAAGTAGCCACCTGGCTGCAGCTTGTAAGGCAGCGCGGAATTGGTAAAAAAGAAGTGGTTCTGATTTTCGAGTTTTAACAGATGTTCCCGTTTTGCGCATAACACGCCTAAATGAGGTCCATACAGCTTGTATAGACTGAAAAGAAGAAAGTCTACGTTTGACTGTTCGAAATCCAGTGCTCGATGAGGGGCATAAGCTACTGCGTCAGCACAAATCAAAGCGCCTGCCGAATGTACCAAATCTGCAATCGCTTTGATGTCGTTAATTGCTCCTGTAATATTTGAGCACCATGTGCAGCAGACAAGACGCGTGCGCTCGCTAAGCAAGGGTTTAAGTTTTTCAACTCCACCAAGATCTGCGCTGTCCGGGTCGAACTCCCACTGCCTGATAGTCACGCCTGCGTCTTTCAGCCTGCGCCAGGCACCGATATTGGCTTCGTGGTCGAGGTTGGTAACCACAATTTCATCGCCTGGTTTGAGCGATAATTTCAGCGCATTTGCAAGCACATATACGTTCATGGTAGTCGAATGACCCACGATCACTTCTTTGGGATCAGCATTGACCATTTGCGCAAGTGTGCGATGACTGCGGCTAATTCGTTCTTGTGCTTGAGCCGATGCGTGATATGTTGCACCGGGCTGAACTTGATTGCGACGCATGTAATCGTAAACGCGGTCGCTGACCGTCGACGGCACGAAGGTGCCCCCGGCATTTTCAAAAAACGCCCAATCGCCAATATTCGGAAACTGGCTGCGAATGAACGGCAAGTCGAGTTGGGATTTATTCATACAGATTGTCAGTTTCGATTATGAAGATCGATCAAGTCATCTGAATTGTAACCGGACGCCGCTTGGCAAACCGACCGGTATCGAAGTGGCGAAGGTGTGAGGCGGCTACAAAATGCAACGGTTTTTCAGCCGCTAAAAAAAGCGGCCGCGTATTAAAAATACGCGGCCTAACTTTTCCAAAGTATGAACTATTAAAGTTCAGTACCCCCCTTTATATTACATTGTGACCCATTGTTGCCACTTTTCTTTATGTTCTTCTAACCAGCGGTCAGCGGCAGCTTCAACTTCCATACCGTCGGTATCGACATAATTGGACTGTTTGGCAACATCCAGATTGCTAAAGTTGACGCGACTCGCAACGGCAAATGCCTTTGGGTGATCCTCTTTAAATTCATGTGATACACCAATTTTGAGATATCCACCGCGAGGATTTCCACAATCATAAAGCGCGTCAGGATTCATGCCCCACGCCGCGTCTTCGGTGCATTTGGGGTCATGTTCTGGAAATTCGACGAATTCTCCATCGTAAAGCGCTTCGATGAAGTTTGGGGTCCAGTTGAAAATCACAACGGCTTTGTTCTGCTTAATGCCTGACTCCAATTCAGCCCAAATGGCTGCTGCGGAACCCGCGTTTCGAACCTGAAAGTTCATGCCGAGTGCTTCAACTTTTTCTGCATCATGTTTTAGCCAGTCGACCGGCCCGCCAATAAACACGCCTTTGCCGTCAGAATCCGCTCTGGCAAACATCTCGGCACACTCATTGAGCGCGTTCCAGTCCGGCAGTCCAGGACACAATTCCTTGACATGCGCTGGATACCACCATTCTTCACGAGTTTTTGCGTCGTGGGTAACCAAATCAATCACGCAGCCTTCATTGACGACTTTTTCGAACGCCAATCCAAATGCGCCTTGCCAAACTTCGTGAACAATATCGATGTCGTTGTCGCACATGGCCTGATAAACAGTCTGACTGTCCATTGGTACGTACTCAACTTCTTCACCGACCATTTCAAACAGTTTACCGACGATTTGAGCGCCGACCAGTTGACTTGACCAATTGTGAGTCGGAACTTTGACCGCATCTGCGTGGGCGACTGATACGCCCAAAAATACGCTGACAAAAACCGAAACGATAACTTTCTTCATAGCTATATTCCTCCATATAATCTACTTGCATACCAGAATTTTTTTTCTGGACAGGCTATTTTACATATATTTTGAATATATAAAAAGTCATTTTGGCCCTTCGACACCATCGAGATCAAGATGTTCTCATTTTTACCGCACATGGGATTGTGTAGTATTTATTACCGTCTCGGCGGCTTCAGCAGATAAAGTGAAAAGTTCTCGAATCAAGCTTGCAGCTCTATTCGCCCCTTTTGTGGCGCTGATCGCGTTGCGACCGATTTTGCCTGATTGGGCGGTTACTCCGCCGAAAAGCTGTACCGGTGGAGGTTGTGCGAATATCGAGGGCGCTGTGCCGCTTGTCGACTGGGTAAATGTTGTTATTCAATTTGGCCGAAAGTACGAGTTTGCCGGTCTGTTTACCTTTCGGGATATCACCCGTGCAGTTGCCGATGCTGTTGAAGTGCCTTTGGACTTTACCGAGGCTTTGTTACACAAGGGGTTCGGTGACTTAGGTTTAGAACCGATATCTTGGATTGTTCTGGTCGGACTCGCAGCAATCTACGGCTGGTATCTTCGCGGCTGGCGTCTCGCGCTGCTCGGTGGCGGGTGTTTTTTCTATCTTGCGCTTTTTTCCAAACGCGGTATCTGGGAGCTGTCAATGCAAACGCTCTCTGCGGTATCGGTATCGGTTCCTCTGGCATGCATTATTGGACTTTCGTTGGGAGTTTTGGCGGTAAAACGACGAAGTTTTGAAAAAATTCTGTGGCCTGTCCTCAATATTTTGCAATCACTGCCGCATTTTTCATACCTGATTATCGTTGCGATTTTCTTTGGTGTTGGTTCCAAGGCCGGAGTGATTGCAACTGTCATCTTTGCTTTTCCACCGATGACGCGCCTGACAATTTTGGGGATCAGAAACATTTCCAAAGAGATTATCGAAGCCGGTGAGATGACCGGATGCACAGCTCGCCAGATGCTGTTTCGAGTCGAGTTGCCGGCAGCGAGATCTGAGTTGATGTTAGGGGTCAATCAAGTCATCATGCAGTGTCTGGCGATGGTTGTGATCGCCTCTTTCATTGGACAATCAGGTCTCGGACATGATTTATTGACCCGACTGCAAAGACTTGCAATCGGGCAGGCATTCGAAGTCGGAGTAGCAGTTGTTTTTATAGCCATTGCATTGGACCGATTCTCACAGGCGGTTGCAGCAAAGCAAAGAGACCACGTAATTGAAGGGGTATTTTGGCGTCGCCGACCGTACATAACTGCAGCGATTGTGTTGATTGTAGTCGTTGAACTGTTATCCCTGGTCACTCCGTATGCGGCTCGTTTTCCGCAGGAGTTGACGATTTCGACTTCGACATTCTGGGATGCTGTGGTTGATTACATCACTTTGCATTTTTACGGACCGCTGGGCATTTTTCGAGACGCCTTCCTAGTTCATGTCCTGATACCGGTGCGCAGTGCTATTACTTCTATTCCGTGGGTTGCGATCATCGCACTGGTCGTGTGCTTAGGCTGGCGACTGGGCGGCTGGCGACTGGCTGCGGTGGTAGTGGGCTTTGTACTTTTTATCGCAGTATCGGGTTACTGGGTACGAGCGATGATTACACTTTACATGGTGACGGTGTCGCTGTTTATCTGTGCTCTTGCTGGGATTCCACTTGGTATTTGGGCTGCCAGAAAAGACTGGTCAACAAAACTACTGTCAAATGTTTGCGACACTTTTCAGACTTTCCCCTCGTTCATATATTTACTACCGGTGGTGATGCTTTTCCAAATCAGCGATGTGTCGGCTATTTTTGCCATCATCATCTACGCCATGATTCCGATCACGCGATATACCATCTTTGGACTGCGGAGCATTCCCAATGACATCATTGATGCGGCTGTCACATCCGGTTGTACGGAAAGTCAGATTCTGTGGAAAATTCGCTTTCCTTTGGCGTTTCCAGAAATTGTTCTCGGCTTGAATCAGACTTTGATGTTCGGGTTGTTCATGGTGATGATTGCCGGATTCATCGGGACAGTCGACTTGTCGCAGGAAATATTCCGCGCCTTGAGTTTCAATGACGGAGGCAAAGGACTGGTGATTGGACTTTGTGTTGCGTTTATCGGCTTGACTGCCGACCGTCTGCTCGTTGAGTGGTCAAAGCGCCGCAAGCAGATGTATGGACTGGCATAAGCCTAGTTAGCGCTGAGCGCGTTGGTCAAGCAACTTTCAAAAGGAAACGCGTTTAATCCCAAAGATCGGTAGTCAGATACCGCTCCCCGGTATCCGGCAGTATTGCCAGCATGGTTTTGTCTTTCATCGATTCTCGTCGGGCAGCCTCAATCATGCCAGCGACTGCAGCACCTGATGAAATTCCGGTGAATATGCCTTCGTCTTGCGCTAAGTACCGCGCTGTTTTGTAGGCCTGCTCGGTGGTAATGGGTACGATTTCATCATAAGAGCTTGTATCGAGAATCTCCGGGATAAAGCCAGGGGCAGTGCCCATAATCTTGTGTTTACACGCAATCCCTTTTGACAAAATAGGTGAGTCAGCGGGCTCGGTTGCGATGATGATCAGACTTGGGTGTTTCTTTTTGAGGTAGTGATTCATGCCGCTGATTGTGCCGCCGGTACCGGTTGTACAAACCAGTACATCGAGCTCGGTGCCAAAGTCATCGAAGATTTCATCGGCCGTAAGGCGGTGAGACTCGGGATTTGCAGGATTGAAATGCTGGCCAACGAAAAAGTAGCCTTTCTCAGCTTCGAGCTGTCTTGCGCGTTCGATTGCCCCTTTGGTGCCTTTTTCTGCTGAAGTCAGAATAATTTGCGCGCCATAGGCCTTGAGAATACGCTTGCGTTCATCGCTCATGTCTTCGGCCATGGTGAAAACTGCTCGATAACCGCGGTAAGCAGCAACCATAGCCAGACCGATGCCGGTATTGCCTGATGTCGGCTCTACGATTGTATCACCCGGTGTGATTAAGCCTTTTTTTTCGGCGTCAAGAATCATATTCAACGCAGGTCGGTCTTTGACCGAGCCTGCCGGGTTGAAGCTTTCAACTTTTACCCATAGACTGACACTGTCCGGTATGACTGCTTTATTCAGGCGCACGACAGGAGTATTGCCGACGGTATCAAGAATGTTTTCAAACTTCATGTGTGATTAACGGGGTATGGGGCTTTTACAGCTCAACTAAGAACTTAAACATGTTGCGTTCGATTCATCGCACAATCCAAATCGAAG
The DNA here is from genome assembly GCA_965214785.1 of Arenicellales bacterium. Taxonomy (GTDB): domain Bacteria; phylum Pseudomonadota; class Gammaproteobacteria; order Arenicellales; family JAJDZL01; genus JAJDZL01. The sequence goes on from OZ243975.1 coordinate 2,009,827, forward strand.
TTTGAGGCTGCGCCGGATGAAAAGTGCTGCTGGCACTCAATTTAACAAATCCCTCCGGGCAAAACGAACATTGAAATTAAATGTTCAAATCTAAACGCCGTTTTAGTCTGTTACCTTGATGATGCCTCAAAACACTCCCATATTGTAATCTGCCAACCGTAGTTCCTGGAGCAATTCCTAAGTGATCTGAGAAATTCTTGATGCGTTGCAAATTCAGCCAAAAGTGAGTAGATCTGCGAAAGACCTTCTCCAAGGCTGTGGAATTATTCACCGGTATGGGTGTTTTCCCATACAAATTTCACTTATGGCTTTTTTGCGTGATGCCGGTTCTTCAAGCAAGATCTGCCTGATTCCAGGTATTGTGTCACCATCACTGCGGGATGTATTTCTCCAGACGGTTCAATTACTTTGTGATCAGAATTATCCATGAGTGTCCCTTACTTCAACAAATTCAACTTCTGTTATTCGTTTCCGACGGCCAACAAAGTTCATACCCGCTTGTCGCTTAACTGTCGGAATCGGTTGCGATGAAAATCCGGATCGCCGAAAAGCAGGTTCAACGCAAACAGTCGTTTTAGATAGTGCCCGACTGGCATTTCATCCATCATACCCATTGCACCGTGCATCTGAATGGCTTCTTCTGCGTTGGCAATCGCCATTTGACCGATTTCATGCTTGGCGGTTGAGATGACAAGCTGCCGGTCACGACCTTCTAGTGATTCGAGCGCGCGTACAGCTTCGCCACTGAGCGAGCTAGCCAGTTCACAGCGCATATACATGTCGACCAGCCGATGCGAAATTGCCTGAAACGAAGACAGTTTCTGTCCAAACTGAGTACGGGTTTTGACATACTCTAAGGTGAAGTCCATCAGGTTTTCCATCGCACCTGTCATTTCGCAACTGACGAAAGCGGTGGCGAAATCGATGGCCTCGCGTATGCCACAAAGCGCACTATGCGCTTGGCCAATCATCGAATCTTGGTCAACTGAAACGTCGTACATCTTCAACGTAGACAATCGACCGCCATCATGGGTGGTATAGTGCTCCAGGCTCAACCCCTCGCACTGCGACGGAAGGCAAAATAACGTAAGCCCCGACTTGTCTGTTTGATTGCCGCGGGTACGAACCAGAACCACGAACCGGTCGGCACAATTTGCGTAATGCACCGCGATTTTTTCGCCATTGAGAACCCACTTTGAGCCGATTCGTTTTGCCGTTGACGCTATGTTATGCAGGTCATAACGCGATTGAGATTCGTAAAGTGCAGCTGTGACGATTGACCCGTTTTGTGCGATTTCGCTGAGCAGTTTGTTTCGAAGCGGATCTTGAGCGGTGTGTTCAATGATTTTCGCCGATACAACAACGCTGGTAAAAAAGGGACTCATAAACAGGTAGCGTCCGAACTGGTGCGCGAGTCGGGCGACGAAACCGATGCCGCAGCCCAGTCCTCCACAATCGCTCGGCAGCGAAAGGTGCATCCAGCCCAGTTCGTGCATTTTGCGCCAGTGGTCTAGTGAATAGCCGTCCTTCGTTGTAATCCACCGCTGTCGGTCGACAAAACTGTAGTTGTCCGACAAGAATCTCCCAGCTGTATCTGAAATTAGAGTGTACTGCTCGCGCAACGATTCATCCATATCGTTCAAAGCCCCAGTTTTGCCTTGGCAACGATGTTGCGCTGAATTTCGTTAGACCCCGAGTAAATGGGGGTTTTTCTGTAGTTGAAGTAATTTCTGGCGGCATCTGTTAGTGAGTATGGGTGCTCTGAGAGTCGATCATCACCAATGCGTCCGATATCAATTTGCGAGAAGTGGGCTGAGGCTTGTGCACTGAGGCGAAATACATCGCTTTGAATTTCTGTTCCGCGAACTTTAAGCAGTGAAGCTTCAGCTCCTGGCGGATGTTCGTTACCCGAGTCGAGCAACATTCTTCTCTCGGTGACTTCCAACGCGTGCAGCGACATTTCGATATTGGCAAGACGTTCGGCAAATGCGACATCGTCAATCAGCCTTTTGCCGCCAGGAACATCGCAATATGCAAGTTTTCTCAAGCGTTGCAAACTGGCTTTTGTGCGCGAGACTTCGGCCGTCCCAAAACGTTCAAGTCCGAGTAAATATTTACCGATTTTCCAACCGTCATTTTTGAGGCCAACGAGATTTTCTTTAGGAACTACAACATTATCGAAATGCACTTCGTTGACCTCATGCGTACCTTCAAACAACTCCAGCGGGCGAACGCTGATGCCGGCAGATGCCATATCGATCATTAATAACGTAATTCCCTGCTGTTTTCTTTCCCCGGTGTCAGTTCGAAACAATCCGAATATCCAGTCTGCAATGTGCGCTTCACTGGTCCATATCTTGGAACCGTTAACGATGAAGTGATCCGTGTCCCAGTTCGCCTGGCATTTCAACGATGCCAGGTCGGAACCGGCCCCTGGTTCTGAAAATCCCTGACACCAAAATGTATTGGCGTTGAGAATGTCGGGTAAGAACCTTTGTTTTTGCTCATCGGTTCCATACTCAAACAGGGTGGGACCCAGCATTCCAACTCCATACACCATCAGTCTAGGTGCGTCGTTCAGTGCCAATTCCTGCTCAAAAATATACTGTTGAGCATCACTGAAGCCGGGGCCTCCGTATTGTTTCGGCCACGATGGGCAACACCACCCGCCGAGATCGCGAAGAATCCTGTGCCACCGTCTTTGTGCCTCTTTAGGCAAATCCATTTGCTCGCGTGCAACGAGCGTGCGGATATCGTCAGGCAGACTCTGGCGAATCGCCTCGCGTACCTGAAGGCGGAATTGTTCCAGTTTGTTATCAAAAGGAGGAGCAACAATCGTCATGACTTAATTCATGTATGTGCAATAGCAGTTCAGCGAATTGTCAACCAAATTGTAATAGCAGGTTTTGTCTAACAATTCAAAGACCGTGCAATTCCAATTCAAACGACTTTGCTCAAAAAGGCTACAACATCCATTATTGGAATGTCATATTGACGCGCCTTACGCGCTTTGCCCGATTGACTCGCCGGGTCCGCCGCTACGAGGATGTCACAACTCCGTTTTGTTACGCTTGACACCGGCACCAAACGTGCGACAGTTGCTTTGTATTCAAGTTCTGTACGGGATATTTTCTTTCCTCCAATGAAGGCAGATCCAGTAAAACAGATGTACATGCCTTCGGAAATATCTTTGTCTTTATTAAGTCCAGTGATTTCTGGAAGTGGCTCTTGGTCTAATCCCAAAGCGTATGCAATTTTCTCAATGTATGCTAGCTGAGTCACTGTGACTATTCCGTCACGCTCAGCACCGGCGATAATGGTTGCCAAGTGAAGTTTCTTCAACTCAAGCACATCTTCGTCGGTAAGATTCAATTCCGTTTGAAGGTCTCTCAAATATCGATGCTCGTCGCGATCAATTTCAGCATCGTCTAGAACATAGTTCAGTGCATAACGATAAATTCCAGTTGGTTGATTATTCCATGGAGATTCCGTATATGAAATAATTCGTTGAGATAGTGAAGGTGAGTTCTTTGATACATTTCGTCGCAACGTACGTGGATTTGGTTCGCCTTGAGCAATAAATGACGAAGTTTGTAAGTTGCTGAAGTCAATGACATCATCGTTACATAATTGAGCAAATATCGCAGCGGTCGCCCTTGCATCCCCTAATGCGCAATGCGCCACAAGATTCACGTTGTATTCTTTGCACGCCAATCCAAGTTTCAATCCAGTGGTTCGATATGTGCATATTCCTTTACCGAATCTTCCATAGTGCCCAAGACGGGAAAATTCGTTAGATAACAATCGTTTATCAAACGGCCAATTGTGAGCGACGGGGACAGCACCATCCAGACGGCGGGCAATTACTGGGGCTACATCGGCGAAGGTTGGAGCGGATTCAACCATAGTCGCAGTAATTCCATGTATATGAGTAGCTGCAATATCTCGCTCTGGATTAATAAGTGTTTCATATTCATCGACAACTTCCAACGTCCCAGGCTTGAGAGTAATAATGGCTATTTCAATAACCCGGTCTTGGTTAGAGAATCCGGTTGTTTCAACATCTATAACAACAAATTTGGTTTGATTTGTACCACTCATATTGATACTCCTCCTTTCAATGAGACAAAATTTCAAGATGGAAATTTGGCTTAAGAATATAGATTATCTGTAGCAACCGAACAATTCGAAAAAGACGCATTTCTACAAGTGTTTGCATTGAAATCACTCTTCATTGTGCAGGGCGATTTACACCAATAATGACCATTTATCATGTAAACCGAGAGATTTGGTGATCCGCTCCCGTTGGATTACCCCGGGGCGATAGTATTGGTTTACGATGCCTTACTTCAATCTGTTAGCAGGTTTCCTCCTAGGATTTGGAGAAACTGATCCTCAGATAAGATTTCTATGCTACAGCCATCACTGATCAGTTGCTCCGCTTGTCTGTGTTTTTTGCTTTTTTCGTCTATGATCAGTCGCGAATTTTGAACACCCACTACGAGAATGGTTGTATTCTTATTAACCACACTACTGACAGCAGCGCCTAACCCGCTGACTAGCTCCGCAGCTTCTCGCCTCGTAATTCCTAAGGAGCCAGTGAAACAAATGCTCTGACCCGACAGTAGCATTTTGCTACAACTTTCTATTATGAACGGCTGATACATTGATTTTTTGGTTGATTTTTTTGACGTGAGCGGTTGTTCTACATGCGTAACAAGTTCGTCGAAGGACATTCCCAGCTTTTCCGATGCAAGTAAGACAGCCTCTGCCAACACACGTGCATCGCTACCTGCATCATGAGCCCTAAGATCGAGATTGAGAGTTTCTGCAACGAAACTAAGTTTATAAAATCGTTTAAAGTGCTCTGGCCAAGCACGGCGGACTATTTTTTGACCGTTGATCCAATTGGCCTTGGTTACAAAAGACGTGTCTGCGTCTGCGTCATCTGCCAATGTAAAAGCCGCTCTGTCGAAAAGACCATAACTTATCACGGGCAAGTTGTTCATTAGCTCTTCGAACGTATGCTTGACATTAGAAAACTTGGGGCTTCCCCTCACTGCGTCTTTAGTAATCCCGTGGATATTGATACAGAAGGGGTCAAAGTAGGTTTCAGGGTCAATCAAAAGAACATCGCTGCTGGAAATTGCGCCTCGACTCACCACCGTCCAACCGATTTGGCAAATCGAAGACTTGTCAAAGTTTGCCGTTTCTACATCTACCGCTAGGAAATCCATCAATCAGCTAACTCAGCGTTTATAAGGTGTATGGTCCAAGGGTTCAGTCACGCGACCGACGTATGCGTCATAAGCGCCCTGTAGGTAGACACGTGTACGAATGAAATTCTGGAGATGAACTTCAAGTTCGACATCGGAATAACGATAGCGTTGTCCGTTGAGTTCTTCCGCGCGCTGCATCTCGAGATTGTCTAAGAAATCAGCGCGTGTTATCGCTTTGCGTTGAAGTAGGTTCCAATAGGAACTGTCTTTCTTGCGGCAGATATGAAGCTGTGCAATATGATCCAAGAAGGCGACAAACCCCTCATTATCAAGGTCATAATCGAAATCGTGAACCGCCAACATCATACAATCGTCCAAGTCAAACAGCGGTCCCGGTCCTGCACTTGACCACGACCAAGGCTTCACTGCTCGCTCAGTTGAATACTGAGCGACCGATTTCTTACCTTGTTCCTTGGCCTTTGCATGAATGTCATCAACGCGCTCGCGTTCTCGTCTGGCGGCTTCTTCCCACATTTGGTGCTCAGCAGTCACGTTTACTTCTTTTCGTTGAACGGATTTACGTTGTTCATCGGTTGTTCAGATTTACTGTTGAAGCCCATCATATTTACTCCTCTTTAATCTGAAGTCCAAAATATTGAGTCAAAAAACAAATCGGGGTTCGGTCTTAATAGTATCGATTCCCCGCAGATGAGTTTACGGCATCATAATGTCCCAGAGCTGGAATATCGAGATAAAGAAGAATATACAAGATATTACCAAGGTCATTGTGCGATCTGGCAAAAAACGTAATTCAGGTTTGTTTGCCTTGTGAGAACTTTTCATCGTGCGGGGCGGTTTGTCTGCCGAAAAATGATGGTTTAGTAGACAGCATTGGGGGGATTTTGGAAATTGGAACTCAAGTAACGGTTCTGTGGTGACAAGGTTCGTTGCGCAGCATCTCCAAAAAGAAGATAGGTATATCAGGCGATTTTCATTTAGGGTGCAAGAACCTTGTGCTGGGTATCGGTTTTCTAATCGAGTCGAGTAGATATTCGCATTAGCTTGAGTGTTTTCAGCAAGCTGCTCAGCGAAATTTGAGGATATTGGATATCAATCAAGGATCAAGTTGAACATGGAGGCGAGTCACGCACCAATAAGCTTTCAAATATGAAGCTAACGTCTTCGTGCTTATTCGACAATCATAATGTTGAAGCCAGCTTGCCGGTTCGATCACACGCAGTGCGCAGCGTTTGTGACGATTCACCGATGTTCATACGCAGGATGCCCCGTCCACTTTCACCGAACGCAATGCACGGCAAAACAGCAACCTGATATTCATTGAGCAGCTGCCATGCAAAGTCTGTTGCAGAAATACCGAGCTTGCGAATATCGAAAGAGACCAACATGCCGGTTTTTGACCCGCACACCGAAATGTACAAGCATGTGATGATTGTATTTCGAAATAACATTGCGTCTGTGAAAAGAATGTTGTGTCGCCCGCGTTGCACCTACTTGCAGGCGAACGGTAAATCATTCAAAATGTATACTCATGAACACGATGCAGCACAATCACCGCGATATTCTTGTCGATGCCCGCAGCATTGGCGTTCGGCGCGAGCAGCGCTGGATTTTTCGTTATGTTGACTTTCAAGTCAGGCGCGGCGAGACGGTGTTTGTCATTGGGGCCAACGGTGCTGGCAAATCAACCTGTGTAAAAACCGCGCTCGGCCTGATTCGTCCCGATGAAGGCATCGTTGAGCAAACACCCTCTTTGAGAACAGGATATGTGCCGCAGCGACTTGCGGTAACTCCAACTTTGCCGCTTACAGTTCGGCGAATGATGACGCTGACAGGTCGCTTTGCATCGCAAGATGTGGAAGCGGCTCTGGAAGAAGTGGGGTTGCACAGGCTGGGCGACCCACCGGTTCATACTCTTTCAGGCGGCGAATTCCAACGCTTGCTGCTGGCGCAGGCTCTCATCCACCGGCCCAACATGCTGGTGCTGGATGAACCGGATCAGGGTGTTGACGTCACGGGCGCAGCTGTGCTCTATAGCCTGGTTAGAAGTTTACGGCGAGAACTCGGTTGTGGGATTTTGATAATCTCCCACAATATTGAACGAGTGATGGAAGATGCAGATGACTTTGTAGTGCTTGTTCCCCATGAACACGACAACCCGTTCGGTCGATCATAGGTGAGTGTGATGTTGTCAAACAGGATTGCCTGTTAAGGGAAAGCAGACGGTGTTGGATGACTTTTTCGTACGCGCGCTTTTGGCCGGCATTGGGATTGCGGTTGTTGCCGGACCGACCGGATGTTTCATTGTGTGGCGAAGGCTTGCGTATTTCGGTGAGACGATTGCTCACTCTGCGCTACTTGGGGTTGCCATTGCCATCATCGCCGAGTTCAGTTTGTCAGCCGGGATTTTGTTCACAGCCTCATTGATTGTAGTGGCAATGTTTTATCTGGAACGCAATAACGCTCTTCCGACCGACACTGTGCTGGGATTGTTATCCCATGGCGGACTTGCTCTCGGTGTCGTGCTGCTGTCGCTGTTTTCCGATTTGCGGGTTGATTTGCATGCATTGCTGTTTGGGGACATTCTTGCAGTCACAAAAACTGATCTCCTGGTCATATGGGCCGGAGGTGTCGCCGCCTTATGCGTATTGTGGTGGATCTGGCGCCCTCTGCTTGCTGCCACGATCAGTGAAGATCTTGCCTTTGTAGCGGGTTTGCATCCCGACCGGGCTCGCCTGATTTTCGGTTTCCTGATCGCCTCGGTGATCGCTGTCTCCATCAAGGTGGTTGGAGTGCTGTTGATTGTGGCGCTGTTGATCATACCCGCTGCTACAGCAAGGCGTTTTGCTTCAAGTCCCGAACGCATGGCTGCGGGTGCCGCCTGTTTCGGCATCGTCGCTGTAACTGGTGGACTGTATACATCTTTACATCTCGACACTCCATCCGGTCCGTCTATTGTTGTCATTAGCCTTGCGGTATTTATCATTACTCGAATCTCACTGAGGTCTAAATCAAAAAGGGAATAATTCGACGCAAATCCCTTTGAGCGTGCCAGCACAAACCACAACGACAGGTCAAAGCCTTGGCACCAAGCGACATCCACCGCCTGGCAACGTAAACAGACTGTGAACCTCGACTCAGTGTGTACCCGCCGGCAAACATTCCTGCGAGGACGATGACGCAGGGGACACGCAACCTATCCGGGAGTTGACAAACAGTCCCGGAACGAATCTGCCATATTTGAAATCAGTGCGAAGTACAGGTTTTTACCATCCTCAATATTTGCGCCTAACGGGTCCAAAGTCCCTATTTTGGTGTTCGCATGCTCAATAATCACGTCAATAACGCGTTGATCAAACTGAGGTTCAGCAAATATGCAAACCGCCGCGAGTTCATCGATTTTATCTCGCAATTCCCGTATTCGTTTCACACCAGGCGGGCGGTCAGGAACGACAACCACAGAGCCAACCGCAGTCAGACCGTAACGTTTCTCGAAATACTGATAACCATCATGGAAAACAAGGAACGGTACACCTTGAACAGATTCTAGTTTTTCTGATATTTGCTGATCCAACTGTTCAAGTCGCACCACAAAAGAACGCAAGTTTGCCTGATACGTTTCGGCGTTTACGGGGTCTAGCTGCGCGAGCGTATTGGCAATCGCTCTGGCTTTGATAACTGCATTGTCAGGGTTGAGCCAAACGTGCGCATCATATTCACCGTGTCCGTGAGCATCCTCATCATGATCATGGTCATTTTCTGCGTGCTTGTTGTCGCCGTGACCATCATGCTCATCATCATGTTCATGCTCGTCGTCATGTTCATCATGATGCTCGTCTTGTTCATGATGATCTTCGCCACCGTGTTCATCATCTTGATGAAATTCAGCCTCAAAGAATCCGCCTTCACGGTATCGATGCAGCTTGAGTCCTTGGGTATCGAGCATATTGACGATAACCGCGTTGGCACCGAGCGCTTCAATCGATTTTTGCAAAGAGCTTTCCAGAGTTTCGTCAATTTGAAAAATAGCATCAGCATTTTGCAGTTTCGCGGCATCAGACGGACGCAGGGAATAGGTATGTGGCGATGCAGTTCCTCGCATAAGCAGGTGTGGCTCACCAGCACCATCCATTATCGAAGAGATAAGAGAGTGTAACGGCTTGATGGTTGCGATAACCTTGATTTCGCTCGCATGAACAGTACTCAGTACCGACAGCGCAGAAAACAATACTGAAATTAATACCGGCATCCAATATCGGGGGCGCAGTGATGGTTTGTTGTTCATGTGGCTGTTCTGTTGCTAGGTTACGCTCATAGTGAATGTCATTCGCATGGTATTTTAATGGCTTTAGACCCGTATCCGTTGAATGCAAATGAGTTCATGCACGAAACACGGTGATTTACTGAATTGTGTGACCATTTCGTCAAAGCCTCGATTCGCTCGCTATGGGAGCGGAATGAATCTCGAAACTCAAGTAAATGTTGAATTCAACATTTTGCTGATACGCCGCCAACTGCCTGATCAGAATGTCGAGATCTATCTGACTTTTGTGTTCAAGCAAAAAGCGAACAATCACTTCGCGCTGTGAACCCTTGCCCGGCACTCGAAAAACCGCATCCGCGGCCAGTTTCGCTCCGCGCGGCAGAACAATCATACTGCTCACCAATTTGCTAGCCTCAGGTTTGATGCACTCGATTTGCTTGTCATTGAGCAACAGCTTGAGTAAATCGCGACGGGACAATTCCCATTCGACAAGTCGTTTAAAAATCCAGTCGTGATCGTGCCTCGGTTCTTTGTCGTTCTCGTCTACTATAAATCTTTGCCTTAGTTACAAATAAAATGGAAGCCCCTCGGAGGGCTTAAAAGGTATCACAATGTTAAAGCCAGTCGGCCAATTCGATCACACGCAGTGCGCAGGGTTTGTGACGATTCACCAATATTCATACGCAGGATGCCCCGTCCACTTTCGCCGAACGCAATGCACGGCAAAACAGCAACCTGATATTCATTGAGCAGCTGCCACGCAAAGTCTGTTGCAGAAATACCGAGCTTGCGAATATCGAAAGTGACAAACATGCCGGTTTTTGACCCGCACACCGAAATCCGATTGATCTTATTGAGCAGACCGATGACAAGCTCACGTTTTTCAGTGACATCGCGACGCACCTTATCGGAGACGGAGTTTGAGCACCCGATCGCGGTAATCGCGGCGTCTTGAATGAACATTGGCAATCCGTACGACATGCATAGTGAAAGGTTGAACAGACGTCGAATCAGATCTTCTCGGGCAGTAATCCAACCCAATCTCCAGCCAGTCATCCGATGCGATTTGGACAGGCTCGAAACCGCTATGCAAACATCCAGTGCACCGGGGTAAGAAAGGGGGCTTTTAAACGCTCCAGCTTCGGTAATTGAGGCATAAACTTCGTCGCTGATCAGCCAGATTCCATTGTCTTTACACAACTCAACGATCTGTTCGACAAATAAATGCGGGTAGATGATGCCACCGGGATTATGCGGTGAGTTGATCACGATAGCACGCGTTTTTTGCGTTACTTTTTTCACAACATCATCAAACGACGGCATGAAGTCGTTTTCTGGCATAGTAGCGACGCGACAAAGCTTTGCGCCTCCGGCTGAAAAGGTCGCCGGATAGGTCGCATAGTATGGTTCAATAATAATGGCTTCGTCGCCTTGCTGCAGCGTACACAGTGATGCGGAAAACAGTGCGTTCTGTGCTCCTGTGAAAACCGCACAGTTTGCTGTTGAAAGATCAATTCCGTGCAATTCACTCAAGTGACTTGCCAATGCATTGAGCAAGTCGGGTTCACCACTGATTTCGCTGTAGTGATGACGACCGCGCTCAAGTGAATCAATGGCCGCATCGATAATCACTTGCGGGGTGGTTTCGTCTGTTTCCTGGCCAATTGAAAGGACCAGAACATCTTCGCCGGCGCGCTGTTTTTTCAACGCAGCGAAATGAACATCCCATGCGTCAGCCCCTTTACCGCCAACGCGCTCGGTAAGTTTGGAGTATTTCAATGTCCGACTCTTTTCCGTTTGTATTTCTCAGGTTTCACATGAAACGCCGCGAATTGACATCAACAGTTATATATTTACCTTTGTCCAAGGTTCAATCCTTCGCAGCGACAAGCAGGCACTCAAATCGTACGTCAGTGTATTGCCTTCGCGGTGATTAATTCAACTGATTGTGACTTGCAAATCGCTACGGTGTAAAGGGGCATAGAATACACCTAATACAACCACAGCGATTTCAAAAACTCTATCTGTCATCAAAGCCACTGGATGTACTTTAGTGCAAAGACGGTTCAATATGCTGCAAGATTCAGTTGCTTTGGCTTCAATCGGCAACCGATAAGCGGATCGAACCGCACACTCGACATATAAATTCACTTATAGACTCCGATTGCCTTACGATAAGCGGGATTGCGTTGTTCACAGGTATACTCACAATGGCGTTACTGGAAAATTTCCTTGATATTTGAACCCGTCCAACGTCCTTTCGCGAGCATCAAACAGACCATCGGTGATCTGGGCAGCGCTCATATCGGCAACGCTGTAGTTGCATTTCTTTTTTCCTGTACAGGCCCCGTTGCCATCATCATATCCGTCGGCATCAGTGGCGGACTGACGCAGGCCCAGATCGGTTCGTGGATCTTTACAGCAAGTGTCGTCGGCGGGGTGTTGACCCTTTGGTTTTCGATTGCATATCGCCAGCCGCTGAGTTTCGCCTGGACAATCCCCGGCACTGTGCTGCTCGGGTCTGCTCTGGACCATCTAAGCTTTGGCGAGGTAATTGGTGTGTACTGGGCTACAGCAGCACTGATTGGCGTAATCGGAATATCAGGTGGCGTTTCAAAAGCCATCCGAGTCATACCGATGCCGATCGTACTGGCAATGGTTTCAGGCATTTTCTTGCAGTTCGGACTAGACGCTGTATTGGCTTTTGAAAAAGAAGTGCTGCTCGCGTCGGTAATGGTCATCGCATATATCGCAGTGTTGCTGGTGCCGGGCATGAGCGTTTATATGCCACCTGTTGTCATGACACTGCTTGCCGGAATTGCCGTTGTCATTGTCACCGGAAATTTCAGTGCCCACGATGAGGTGATTCAGTGGCTCAATTTACCGGTTTTTGAAGCACCTGAATTTTCCAGACAGGGGATTTTTGAACTGATGATTCCGCTGGCTGTAACCGTGTTAGTAGCTCAAAACGCTCAAGGATTTGCAGTTTTGATCAACGCCGGGCACACACCGCCGATTAACAACATGACCATAGCCTGTGCGATCGGTTCTGGTGCGAACGCACTTTTCGGCGCAGTCTCTGCCTGTGTGACAGGGCCGGCAAATGCGGTTCTTGTCAGCAGCGGCGAGACATCCCGACAGTACACAGCAGGCGTATTATTTGGTATTTTAAGCATCCTGTTTGGCATACTGGCGTTTGCTGCGACCTGGTTGATTTTGAAATTACCGCCTCAATTCATCGCTGTTTTAAGCGGACTCGCGCTGCTGCCGGTTCTGCAAAAGTCTTTCGTGGGGGCGTTTGCAGGAAAATTCTCGATGAGCGCACTGGTTACGCTGATCATTACCGTATCGGGAATCACGGTGTGGAATATCGGATCACCGTTTTGGGGACTTGTGACAGGAATCGCATTTGCGATTGTGATTGAGCGTGCCGATTACAAAGAATATTTACGATCGTCTCGCAACAATGGACGTTAAAGGCAAACTGGCTCTTCGCCTTGTGTTCGAAATATGGTGGCTATGGGTGGACTCGAACCACCGACTTCGGCATTATGAGTGCCGCGCTCTAACCAACTGAGCTACATAGCCACAGACAAATGCTGACATGACTTTCGGCTGCGGCGAATTACCGATAAGTTTTAACGCAGCCTCAGAAATTTAAAATCGCGGGTATTATAAGTATTTTGTGAACTTAGCTTAGGCAACCGCGCGCACCGAAGGGGAGAAAGAAGTTTTGAAAATAGCCTGTTGGAATGTAAATTCATTGAATGTTCGCTTGCAGCATGTTTGCGACTGGAGTACACAGCACACCCCGGATGTGCTTTGTCTGCAGGAAACCAAAACCATCGACGAGAAATTTCCGATTGATGTATTGTCCGATATCGGTTACCAAGTCAAGTACTCCGGTCAGAAAACCTATAACGGAGTCGCAGTGATGGCACGCAAGCCCCTGCACGATGTCGTAACCGACTTTCCCGACTTCGAAGACCCTCAGCGGCGAATCTTGGCTGCAACCTGCGAAGATGTCAGAATTATCAATGTTTATGTGCCAAACGGCAAGCAGGTCGGTGATGAAAAATATGATTACAAACTTCGGTGGTTCAAACATCTCGTTGAATTCGTGCGTGCTGAATTGGACCGATACAGCAAACTCGTGGTTACCGGTGATTTTAATATTGCTCCGGCCGACGAAGATGTACATGACCCTGAATTGTGGAAAGGGAAAATTCTGTGCAGTGAACCGGAACGCGAAAGTTTCAATAACCTGCTTAACTTAGGGCTAACCGATTCGTTTCGGCTGTTTGACCAGCCGCCTAAGAGTTTTTCGTGGTGGGACTACCGCGCAGCGGGCTTCAGGCGGGATTTAGGACTTCGGATTGATCATGTCGTAGTCAGCGATGAGATGAAACAGGCATGCACCGGCTGTCTGATCGACAAAGAGCCCAGAAAATGGGAAAGACCCTCTGATCACACACCGGTGATGGCGCAATTCGCCATGTAACTGCCAGTCTGCGGTCGGCAAAAGTGCGCTCAAAGGGGGCAGTCAACCCCGCAAGCGGCACCGATATTCTAATGCAGCTGCAACATCGCGGTATATTGCGACTGCGGCTTGAGGTTCAGGTAGTCATAGCGGTCAGCGGATTTGACGACGAGTTCTTTGACCTCACCGTCTCGCAGAACTGAAATATTCACCTCGATCCCTGCAGGGCCGCTGGCCCACACCTGGCGCAGAAAATCCGCCATGTCCGAAACAGAATTTCCATTGACTGCGACAATGATGTCGTTTCGCTCGACTCCGCCGTCATCAGCAGGGCCGTCAATTGCGACTTGCGATACAAACAGGTGACCTCGGCTCATTGCCGTGTAAATACCTAGCCATGGCCGCGTTTTGCTTGTGTCGCGGCCGTGACGCAAAAGATCTTCCATGATCGGTTTTAGCAAGTCAATGGGCACAAACATGTTTCCCGGCCGCGGTTGGACGCCGCGCAGCGCATCGTACACAATCAAAGAACCCACCCCAACCAGGTCGCCTTTTGTATCGATCAGTGCAGCACCGCCAAAGCCCTGAAAAGGGGGTGTTGTGAATATTGCCTGGTCAAGCAGATATTCCCAATATCCCGGAAATTCCCGAATGTCTGCCACTTGTGCAGCCTGCATATAGTCGGGGCCAATGTGTGACACAATCAGTGCTGCATCTCCAGGTGCCAATTCTGCTGAGTCTCCAAGGGTGACGCTTTTGAGCCCCAGCGACTGTTTCGCCCTAATTAGTCCAAATCCGCTGTCGTAGTCGTACGCAACCAACTCGGCAGGGACGAAATCACCAGTAGAATTTGTCACTTCGACATCGGATGCTTCCAATATCAGGTATCCGATTGTAAGCACCATACCGTTATCGTCGATTACGATTCCACTGCCTTGTCGCTGCGTTCCCAGGGAGTAAGCGGTTCGGGCAGTGTCAGGGACGATTGCACGAACGCCCACCACCGCATTGAGGGTCGATTCAATTCGGGAATCGCGATCGTCCTTCGCATGAGTTTGAATACTTGCGGCAAATACAATCAGCCCTGCAACAAGCATTTTTACGAACCGAGCGAATGTTGATGGGTAGTGTCTGGTTTCCATCTTCAACCTCCATCGGTGCTGTTCAAGCTTGCAAATCAATTTCGCTCGCGCTTGAATGTTTTTCATGTACATGTTGCTTGAATTGTAAATCGATTTGATCACAACAAGGCAAAAAGTTGGATTGTGCAAGGTAAGTTTCGCTCATCGCTGCACAAAATATCTTTGGCGGCCGTCATCAAACTTCAACAGTTGGCGCCGCCTCGGCAGCTTGTTCTATGTCGAAATGCTGAGTGCAAAAAGTCTTGGTTACTGAACGCTTCGGACTGCAATTGCAAACCGCTTTTTGATTCCGTAATTTTTCGTATTGTGTTGCGATGGGTTTTTCAAATAAAATTCAACTTTTTGCAGGAACATAGAGGCTCTAAATTGAATATTTGTGGATGTCTAGTTCACGTAATGCCGCAAAAGCTGACTTCAGCCTCAGCCGAAATAGCCGCTATTGAAGGCGTTGAAGTACACGCCCAGACACCTGACGGAAGGATTGTTATAGTCGTCGAAGACACTTTGGCACGATTTGCATCCGAAACCATCATGGCCTTGCATCAAGTTTCCGGGGTCATTTCGCTGACGCTCACGTATCACCACTTTGAATCACCTGACGGTCAGCACAGTGATTCGCCGCAAAGCGTACTTCAACACGACCGAGACCAATTGCAAACTCGCACCGCGCATAACTTCACAAGTTCATAACACACACGATTTAAATTAACTTCCAAAGCACAATTATTGCATTTGAACAGGAGGCGCAAATCATGACTCTATCGCAATCGCGCAGAACATTTCTCAAGGCGACAGCCGCCAGCGCGACCGCCTCTGCCGCAGGCATAGCCCTGCCGGTGAGTCAGGCAAACGCTCAGATTCAATCGTCTGACATTCGCTGGGACAAGGCTCCGTGCCGATTCTGTGGCACAGGTTGTTCGGTGCTTGTTGGCACCAAAGACGGTCGTGTGGTGGCAACGCAGGGCGACCCGCAATCACCTGTCAACCGCGGGCTGAATTGCATCAAAGGCTATTTTCTGTCAAAAGTCATGTATGGCGAAGATCGGCTTACTGAGCCGCTGCTTCGAAAAACCAATGGTGTTTTTGACAAAAACGGTGAGTTTGAACCGGTGTCGTGGGATGAAGCCTTCGATGTGATGGCTGATAAATGGAAGGCTGCTATCCGCGACAAGGGGCCTGAAGCTGTGTCGATGTTCGGCTCGGGCCAGTGGACGGTGTGGGAAGGATATGCTGCAGCTAAGTTTATGAAAGCGGGGCTGCGCTCAAACAATATTGATCCCAACGCGCGACATTGCATGGCGTCTGCGGTAGCGGCGTTTATCCGCGCTTTTGGCATTGACGAACCTATGGGTTGTTACGACGATCTTGAACACGCGGATACCTTCGTGTTATGGGGTTCAAACATGGCTGAGATGCATCCGATCCTGTGGTCGCGCCTAACCGATACGCGCCTGACCAAGCCTGGAGCCGAAGTGCACGTGCTGTCCACATTCGAACATCGGTGTTTTGAGCTTGCCGACAACGGCATGATTTTTACCCCGCAAACCGACCTTGCGATCCTCAATTACATCGCGCACTACATTATTGAAAACGATGCAGTGAACACCGAGTTTGTCAATAACCACGTCAATATCACTAAGACTGCTACCGATATCGGATACGGCTTGCGTCCCAATCATCCATTGGAACAGGAAGCGGAAAATCCGGCGCACGAAGGCAAACACGGAAAACTTACACCCATTGATTTCGACCAATACGCAGCGGCAGTCGGTGAATATACCGTTGACGCAGTTTCCAAGATGTCTGGTGTACCGGCGGCGAATCTCGAAAGGCTGGCACAGCAGTACGCCGACCCGGAAAGGAAAGTCATGAGTCTATGGACGATGGGTTTTAACCAGCATACCCGCGGGTCATGGGTAAATGGACTTGTTTACAACATTCATCTGCTCACTGGCAAGATTGCACAGCCAGGCAACTCACCTTTCTCGCTCACCGGACAACCCTCTGCCTGCGGGACAGCCAGAGAGGTTGGCACTTTTGCCCACCGTTTGCCTGCGGACATGGTTGTTGCCAATGAAAAGCATCGGGATATCTGTGAGAAGGCATGGAACATACCAACCGGCACGATCCCGCCAAAGCCTGGTTTTCATGCTGTTTTGCAGCATCGCAAACTCAAAGACGGTGAACTGAACTGTCACTGGGTGCAGTGCAACAATAACCTGCAAGCGGCTCCCAATATTAATGATGAAGGTCTGCCAGGATACCGTAATCCGGATAATTTCATTACTGTCTCTGAACCGTACCCGACGGTTACTGCCACAACCGCCGACTTGATCCTGCCTACAGCAATGTGGGTGGAAAAGGAAGGAGCTTATGGAAACGCTGAGCGCCGCACGCAGTTTTGGCGCCAACAGGTGGACGCTCCAGGTCAAGCGCAATCTGATCTGTGGCAGGTCATGGAATTCTCCAAGCGTTTTGTGACCGAAGATGTGTGGCCTGAAAAGCTGCTGAGTCAAAAACCGGAGTTGCGCGGCAAAACGCTTTATCAAGTTCTGTTTGCCAACGGCACTGTCGACAAATACCCGGTCGACGAGATCGCCGAAGGGTTTAACAACCGCGAAAGCACTCATTTTGGATACTACGTGCAAAAAGGGCTTTTCGAAGAATACGCCCAATTCGGGCGCGGCAAGGCACATGACCTCGCTGATTTCGACACCTACCACAAGGTGCGCGGTCTTCGCTGGCCTGTGGTTGACGGCAAAGAGACTCTTTATCGCTTCCGCGAGGGATATGACCCCTATGTCACAGCTGGCAAGAGCGTGGAGTTCTACGGAAAACCCGATGGGCGCGCGAATATCATTTTTGCGCCGTTTGAACCGGCAGCTGAAGCACCTGACAGCGAATACGACCTGTGGCTGGTTACCGGCCGTGTACTTGAACACTGGCATTCGGGGTCAATGACGCGGCGAGTTCCGGAACTGCATCGGTCATATCCAGCAGCGATGGTTTACATGCATCCGGACGATGCTCGCGACCGCGGTGTGCGCAGGGGACAGAAAATTGAACTTTCGACACGTCGAGGCACGTTATTGAGCAGGGTTGAAACCCGCGGCAGAAACAAAATGCCCAGAGGATTGGTATTCATGCCCTGGTTCGATGAAGGGCAACTGACGAACAAATTAACGCTGGATGCGACTTGTCCGATTTCGAAAGAAACTGACTTTAAAAAATGCGCATGCAAAGTGCAGCGAGCATAATTGACTTTGCCGCAAAAAATTGATAGGAGCTAAGGCTATGACAAAGCTGACGAGACTGAGCTTGTTGATATTTACCGCCATGACCATAGCAGCTGGCATTGCACTGGCGCAAACGCAAGAGGTGACGAACCTTCGCCGCGCTGCGGTAGACGAACCTGTATACCTGGACGATTTACACCAGCAAATTGAGCAGCGAATGCAACGCAATTATCGTCAGCAGCCTCCGCTGATACCGCATGGAATCGCGCAATATCAAATTGACTTGCGCACCAATCAGTGTCTGACGTGCCACGACTGGACAAACGCCGGTGAACGCAACGCACCGACACTGTCGATGACGCATTATCTGGACAGGAATGGCAAAGAACTGGACCACATCGCCGGCACTCGTTATTTCTGTAACCAGTGTCACGTGCCTCAGGTTGATGCGCCGGACCTGGTGCGAAATGTGTTCCGTTCATCTGCGGAAAATTAATCCAGCCCTGACGAGGAGCGTTTGACATGTCCGATTCCACAGACTCGCGCGGCAAATTACGACGCCTTTGGGACTGGTTTTGGAGTCCAACCGCGTTACTCAGCGTGGGTTTTACACTGATTGCGGGATTCGTGGCAGGCATTTTGTTCTGGGGCGGGCTTCACTGGTCCATCGCGGCGTCGAATACCGAAGAATTCTGTGTTTCATGTCACAGTATGGAGACTAATCTGGGAGAGTACCGCGAGACGCTGCACTTCAACAATCATTCTGGTGTACGTGCGGTGTGCTCTGATTGCCATGTTCCCAAGCAATGGAACCACAAGATGAAAGCCAAGGCTATTGCTGTCAAAGATGTGTTTTATGAATTGATCGGCAGCATTGATACACCGCAAAAGTATGAGGCAAGAAGACTTGATATGGCAAAGGCTGTGTGGAAAAAAATGAAGCTGACAGACAGCCGCGAATGCAGAAACTGTCATGACTTTGAATATATGGACTTCACGCTGCAGGAAGCGCGCGCTGCGGACGCACACCAAAGGGCGATCGATAAGAGTTTGACTTGCATCGACTGTCACCAGGGCATCGCTCATGAGCTGGCGCCAAACTACCTCCAAGAGTATCAGAAAGTCGCGCAGTCGATATCTGGTGGTGCAACAGCAACTTCACAATAGCAAGCGGGCCCATGGATATCAAAACAATGTGCTGCAACACTTCCACACACTGTCAATGAGGTTGGATGATGCTTGAAATCTTCGGTTCTATCGCTGGCAACGCAGTGAGCCTGCCCGGAATACTTGGTTTAGGTATGGGGATGCTGACCCGCAAAGTAGTGCTGGCGGTCATTGTGGGCGGTTTGATTGGGTTTGCAGAAGCTATGATTTTCGTCCAGTTTACTTTCGCCAACATCCATGGACTTGAATTGGTAATTTCCGTACTGGTCGGCATGATTGCAGGCAGTATCGGCGCTGCGATTCATCGAAAGGGCGTGAAAACTGCTTGACGAAAAACAAGTCTTTTGCATTTGCGCAATAAGCTCACGGTCCGCACAAAATGAAGGCAAAACTGCAATGTAAATTGCAATGCAATTCACGTTGATGGCAGATTTCAGTGTGCCGGTATTTTCAGCGTAATGGCTTCGACAGGGCATATGGAAATACAGGCACCGCAACCGGTGCAGGCGACAGGGTCGACAGTAATTGCACCGACGCCGGCGACATACAAATCAAAGCGAAGTGCATCTTCGTCACAGACATCGGTACAGCTTCGACACGAAACCCCCTTGTGCAGCAGGCAAGCTTCACCGAGTGCCGCAACCAAATCCCATGGCGCCTCGGCCGTATCGCGAAATACGGGCTCCGGACACGCTTTCGCACATGCAGAGCAGAACGTGCATTGTCCGGCAGAGAATTTCAGCACCGGCGTACCAGCCGCCCCAGCGAAGACAATGCCTTGGGGACAGGCTTCTATGCACGCCCCACAGGAGGTGCAGTTTTCTAAAACAGCGCCCTCATCGGTCCATGGAGGCCTTTGTTGCACGCGCCTCCATGTCGCGGAGCGTTTTGGAGAATTCTTTTGTTTCAAACGATCTAACAGGTTCATTTTTCACGCTCTGAGGAAAAAATGAATGAGCAAGCTTTGCATTGAAACGGTTATACAAGACTATAAGGATTTCTTACTTTTGCCAAACACGCCTTCTGTCACCCGGTCAAGTCCGGCCAGGTCCTGAAAGGTTTGAACTTCGCTCAAGCCGCCACCTTCCATCAGGGCTCTTACACGATCACCGTCTAAACTGCCGTGCTCGATGATCAGCCAGCCCCCGCTTCGCAAGTGTTTCACACTTCCTGAGACAATTTCGCGCACCGCTTCCAGTCCATCTTCACCTGCAACCAGCGCAAGGGTTGGCTCATGGTGCATAAACCGGTCTGCCAGACAAGGGTCGTGCATACCAATATATGGCGGATTGGAAACAATCATGGCATAGCGTCGGCCGCGAAGTGCCTCGTACCAGTTGCTTTCAATGAAGTGGACAGTTTGCTCATTTAGCCAACGCGAACTGTTTCGTTTTGCAATTTCAAGTGCTGCAAGTGATCGGTCTACAGCATCAATTCGAACATAATCACCAATCTCACGGGCCAGTGTCACTGCAATGGTCCCGCAACCGGTGCCCAGATCAAGAACTGCTGCCTCGGTTGCATCAAGCCCCTTGAGTGCGCCCGCGTGTGTCAATGCGCGCTCGATTACAAGTTCGGTTTCCGGGCGCGGTACCAAAGTGTCTGGCGTGACAAGAAAATCGATGTCCCAAAACTGCTTTACACCCGTAATGTAGGCGATCGGTTCACCATCAAGGCGTCGCTTTAACAATTGTTCAAAACTATACCGCTGATCTTGATTCAGCACCACTTCCGACACGCCTGTCAGAGACTCGCGTTCGATGTCGAGTGTTTTAGCAACGATAATGTCCGCTTCAAGCTGCGGAGATTCAACAAACTTTGCCAGTAAATTTCTAGCGACAAGGCGCGCGTCACCAACCGATTTGAGTTCAGCTGTCATCGACTGATGGTATCGATGTCGGCCATCAAACCTGCCTGATATTCGGTTGTCAGCGGAACGATAATCTGGTCAATGTCTCCGGCTACGATATCTTCGAGCCGATACAGAGTCAGATTAATACGGTGGTCGGTAATGCGTCCTTGAGGAAAGTTGTAAGTGCGAATTCGCTCAGAGCGGTCACCGCTGCCGACCATTGATTTTCTGGCTTGAGAGATTTCTTCATTTTGCTGCTTGATCTTTTCCTGCAGCATTCGCGCACGCAACACCGCCATAGCCTTTGCCCGGTTCTGATGCTGAGAGCGTTCCTGCTGGCATTCAACAACGATGCCAGACGGGATATGTGTAATTCGCACCGCAGAATCGGTTCTATTGACATGCTGACCGCCGGCACCTGATGCTCGAAAGGTATCGACACGCAAGTCTTGCGCATTGATATCGACATCACCGATTTCATCGGCTTCGGGCAAAACGGCAACCGTGCACGCTGATGTATGAATGCGGCCCTGAGTTTCGGTTTTTGGAACTCTTTGTACCCGATGAGCACCTGATTCGAACTTTAACTTCGAATAGGCGCCTTTTCCAATTACCCGCAAGATCACTTCCTTATATCCGCCGTGTTCACCTTCACTTTGGCTTACGGTTTCAACTTTCCAACCCCGGGTTTGCACATATTGCAAGTACATGCGGCACAGGTCACCTGCGAAAATAGCCGCTTCGTCACCCCCGGTCCCTGCGCGGATTTCCAGATATACATTTTTGTCATCATTTGGCTCTTTTGGGATCAGCAACCGCTTGAGATCGTTCGATGCACCATCGCGGGACTGCTCAAGTTCAGCAATTTCAGCGGTCGCCATCTGTCGCACTTCGCCGTCATCGTCGTTGAGAAGCATTTGTGTCTCTTCGATCTGGTGCTCACAGTCTAAGAACTCATCGTACTTGTCAACAACATCGGATATGTCAGACAATTCGATCGACAGTTCTCGCAAACGGTCGGTGTTTTGAACGACTTGAGGGTCTGACAGCAGTTCATTTAATTCGTTGCGACGACTCACAAGCAGATCGAGTTTTTGTCTCAGTGATTCTTTCATTCACAAAAAAATAGTTGTTGATTCAAGTCGTGCAGACTGTGGGCGGCCGACAGCGGTAAAACACCAGCGGTGGCGGCTGTGCACAGCGCAGATACAGGATTGCAGTTTCGCGCCATACTATCATTATAATTGAGACAACAAAATCGCAAATCACCACCGAAGCGGTTGTAGCTTTACTTGGGTCTCGCGGTTCTTTAAGTTTTATATGACTGACTCATTCAAACGGGTTGCATTGTGCCGCGCACGCAAGTGCTGAAACAATGTGGCTTTCTATATTCGCGGACACTTCAAGGGCGTCGAGAGAGGCAATTTGATCAATACCGAAAAAGGCATCTTTTAATGGCAAAGTACTGCGCTATTTTTGCCGCGCTGGCGTGGCTGACAATTTACCTTGGCGGGTGCGCTCCCACCCAGCAGACTGTTGAATCCGAAACAGCAGCCGAGGATCCGGTACGCCCTGTTGTCGCGGTGATGGATTTGCCCAAGCAGGAGCTGACCGCCGAACTTCTCGAAGACTTGCTGATAGCAGATATCGCGTATTATCGTAACGACGTTCCCACTTCTTTGGAAATATTAGAGGAAGCCGCGTTTAAAACACGAGATCCCAGAATTGCTGAATCAGTTTCGATAAGGGCGATCAGTTACGAAGAGTACGATATTGCGAACAATACCGCTGATCTTTGGGTGGAACTTGCCCCCTCGTCGGTTTCTGCATGGAACGCCAAAGGCATCGCTTTGGTGATGATCGGGGAATACGATGAGGCAGTCAATAGTTTTCGTCAAGTCATTGAGCTGACACCCAACCAGCCGGTCATGATGGGCAGAATATCCAGATGGCTGGCACAAAAACTTCCGCCACCTGTGGCCTATCAGATATACGAGCAGCTGTTATCCTACTTTCCCGACAGCGTTGACATGCACATTCACCTGATCGAAATCGCAGCCTGGGTCAAGGACAGTGACGAAATTGATGCGCTGTTTGAAGACGCCTTTCGATTGGCGGGTCAATCTGACAATGTCGCCAATGCCAAATTTACTTTGTACATTCAAACCAAGCGGCTTGCCGATGCCGAGGAATTTGCCAAACAGTTTCTGGCAAAAAAGCCCGATGCAGTCATGCTCAGGCAATCATATGCAAACTATCTGGCTCAGACCGGGCTGTATAGTGAGGCGGTGGAGCAATTTGAAAGACTCTCGAACTCCGATTCGCTGATGCGTGTCGGTGATTTACATCGTCGCGCGAACTATCTCGATTTGGCAGAGGAAAGCTATCTCGCATATCGGCGAAAGGAACCGGAAGATCAGGAAGTTGTCGTCAGTCTAGCAGATTTGTATTTAGAGCGCAAACAGCCGCAGGAAGCCAAAAAATGGTTACGTCGCATTACAGCCGGTGAGTTCGCATTTGATAAGTTTGTGCTCGGCGCGCGTTACATCGCGGCGGATCAAGGAGTAGAAAAGGCTGTCGAAACTCTCTTAGATTACCACGCAACCGATGATCGGGAAGTGATTGGAATTTATGTTGCAATCAACGAGATTTACCGCGAGTATGAGCGTTACGAGGATTCAATTTCGACACTGAACGCAGCATTAGAGCAGTATCCTCAAAACACCACGTTGCTGCTTGCCCGAAGTTACAGCGCAGCTGAACTGAACCTGATTACGCTGGTTGAACGTGATGTACTTGAGGTACTGAAAATTCATCCCAACAACCCCTCAGCACTGAACGCACTTGGATACACGCTCGCGGATCAGACAGACAGGTTCTCTGAAGCACTTGAGCTGATCGAAAAAGCACTTGAGCAAAGGCCTCATGATCCGTATATTCTCGACTCTATGGGGTGGGTGCAATTCAAACTTGGAGAATACGATTCTGCCATTGAGTTTCTCACAAGTGCGATTGAACGCCGCAATGACCCTGTGATGGCGGCACACCTCGGCGAAGTTTACTGGGTAATCGGTCAAAAACGAAAGGCAAGAAGAATCTGGAGTCAGGCGAAAAAAAGATCACCGGACAGCAAAATTCTCACTGAGACAATTCAGAGACTTGATAACTGATGAAACGCTGGATGGTTTTGGCATTGGCGCTTGCTATAGGCGGCTGCGCCACTATTGATCAAGTAGAGTATTCACAAGACCGCGCGCTATACACGCGCCATGCGCAGACGATTGCCTCAATCAATGCCTGGGAGATCAGGGGGCGGCTGAGTGCCCGCTCTGAAAATCGAGGTGACATTGCACAGCTTTTGTGGAACCGGGCCGAAAACAAACATCACCTTGAACTGTATGGCACGCTTGGGTCCAGACGTCTTCGAATTTTTCAGGACAGCGAAAGCGTTTCGCTTGAAGATACACAAGGCGCGATGATCGAGGGCACATCGGCTCGCGCCGTTATAAAAGAGCGCACAGGCTGGGATTTGCCGATTGATGAGTTGATTTACTGGATTGTCGGTGCAGTCAGTGAAGACGCGCCTGCCCAGGTAAAATGGGACACCAACGGCCACCTTGTTTCAATCGTACAGGCAGGCTGGGATGTATCGCTTGCGAACTATCGAAGCTTCGGGGGGTATCAGTTGCCTACACGTCTATTTATCAATCGTTTGGCTGAGCAGGACAAAGGCGGTGATGTCCAATCATCTGAGTTACAGACATTTGAGATCCGTATAGCGATCAAACAGTGGGGAGTGTGACTGCGCGTGTCGTATCACTCCCGCGGTACACTGACAAGTGAAAATGTATGGCTTGCTCCTGCCAAACTGAATCTTTTTTTGCATGTGACCGGCAAGCGTGCAGATGGATATCACGACCTGCAAAGCGTTTTTCAAATCATCGACTGGTGCGATGAGCTTCGTTTTGAGATAACTGAAGATGGGCATATTGGCCGTGTCAGGCCGATTGATGCCATCCCCGAATCCGAAGACCTTACGCTGCGCGCAGCCAAAGCGCTGCGCGAGCACTGTCACGGATCTAAAGGAGTCATTATCGAGCTTGACAAGCAGATTCCAGTCGGCAGTGGTTTGGGTGGAGGAAGTTCGGATGCAGCTGCCACATTACTCGCGCTCAACGAGCTATGGGGGCTGAAGCTAGAAATTGCAGAATTGATGCAAATCGGCGCCAGACTTGGGGCCGATGTCCCGGTGTTTTTACGCGGGAAAAATGCCTGGGCACATGGGCGGGGCGATATTCTGTCTGACATATCGCTTAAGGAGAAAAAATATCTGGTGGTTGTACCCAATGTTGAGGTTTCGACGCGCCGCGTATTTCAGGAATGCAGAGCATCTGAACACTGCTCGCCAATTACCCGTCATGATTTTGAAAAAGCAGATGTGGGCAATACGCTGCAAGCGGCCGCCTGCAGAGTGTACAAGGAAGTAGAACAGCTAATTGAACTGCTAAGAGAACATAACACAGTCCCGCGAATGTCAGGTTCCGGTGGCGCTGTGTTTATCGATGGCGAGGACGACAGAATCAATAAGTCGGTTGTAGCTGAATTGCCTGACACCTGCCGAGCTCGTATCTGCACGGGGGTGGCTTCACACGAGTGAACAACAGCTCAAATGTTATGAGTTTGCGCTTGAATCTGCACCTGTCCACAGACGGTTGGTGATCAGGAAAAACGGCAGCAGTAAAAACACAGCGCAGACAATTTTGACACCATAGTCACCGAGCGCCCAGGTTACCCATGGCAACCCTGTACCGGCGAAAGCAATTGCGTAGAAAAGCGCGGTATCAATAGTCGATGCGATAGTCGAAGATATCAGTGGAGCATGCCACCAGTTCCTGTAACGCAAGGCACTGAATATTCCGATATTGGTTAGCTGTCCGGTAATAAAAGCGATGCCTGATGCGAGTGCAATGCGCGGTGAAGCGAGCCAGTAAGACAGTACAATTGCAACAAAAAATCCGACGTATGCGACCGATCTGGCTTTTGAAGCCCCTAGTCGGCGATTGATAACATCTGCGACTAAAAAGGTGACCGGAAAACTGAAATGTCCCCAGGTCAGCCAGTCGTTGATCGGATACTGTACCAAGATGTTTGATGCGGTTATAACCGCAGCCATCGCTGCGATGCCACAGATTACGCCTGCGTTGGTATCGAGTTTTTGCACAGTTTTTGTTAGACCGTTATGTTTTACGCTGTTAACAGACAACAACTCAATGCAAAGCCTTCAATTTTCTGGAAGTCTACGTGAATTTTGTTGTAAGAGTACCGCTTAGTCACAGCGTTACGATATCCGTTCACTGGAGGAGAAGAAAAGTCGGCATTTTAGTTTAGTGTGGTGATAGCGACAGTGCCTTTTGCACAATGATGAGCACGTTTGACAAAAGCACTATGAATTACCGCACCCAAAATCGGGCTTGGAATTGCGCCGAAGAGACCGAGATGCACGACTGTATCTGATTTGCAGCAAAGCGCGATTTTCAGTCCGAAGTTTGAGTCTTCTCTGGACGAAAATGTGTTGCAGGCACTGCATTTTTTAGAAAGTTTTTTCGGTGAGTCTGCCTACAATTTCCGTTTCTTTTTTGGAATATTGAATGGTCTCTGTCCAATGTCGATCTCGACATTGCAAGGGAATCAGTCTCAAGAGCAAAGGATATTAAACATTCCGAATATAAAACAGTTATTCCATATAAAGATTGCGTTCCATAAGGTATAGAGCAATGTCTTGCCCTCTCTAAGGAATTCTTACAATCGCGTCAGCTTCAACAATTAATCCAACTCAGCAGACTTTATTGTGTTGCTGGCATCTCGCCGGCGATCAGTGCAGGGTCTAACCTTTGTGAAAACCAGTTGATCCGCCAATCCAGATGCGGCCCAGTGCTTCTCCCTGAAGAGCCAACTGTTGCGACCACATCGCCTTTTTTGACCGCATCACCTTCTTTGACCAATATCTCATCGAGATGTAAAAACGCAGACGACAAACCATGCCCGTGATCAATCACCATCGTAGCACCGGAAAAGAACATATCAGGATGCGCCACAGTGACAATCCCTGACGCGGGTGATTTCACCGGCGTGCCTGCGGGTGCGTGAATGTCGATGCCAAAATGCGGTCGGCGCGGCTCGCCGTTTAAAATCCGCTGACTGCCGTAAACACCAGTAATCACGCCATGAACTGGCCACTCCATGGATTCCAGAAAACCGGTTCTTGGATCATCAATTGCTCTTGCTGCTCGAATCACCCTGACATCTTCCTGTATTCGCGCCAAATCTTCTTGTGAAGGCGTGACTTTTGACGGGGGCAGCCCGTCGATACGCTGAATATCGTATTCGCGCGCGGATATTGTTAGTTCATTTTCAAATTCTTTGCCGTCAGGGTGTTGAATAAACAAAGTCCATCTCTTTTTGGCATCACGCCCAAATCCGAGTACGAAGTCACCGTGTTTGGAAACTCGTACAGGTTTCCCATCAAGTTCAACACGTGAGCCTGATTTGGTTGTACCAATGATCAGCCCACCTTGTGTTAGATCACCTTGAAGTACAGCTCCTGCAACTGGAAGTTCACCGCCATGCGCGGTGCTTAGAAAAATTCCCAAAAACGCACCTGTCAACGCAGCTCTCGCCACTTTAGCGCACCTGGTATCGTTCAATGCCTCAATAGAAAAGAACAAGCGGTGAAAAGTCCCCATAAATGCTGAATTGATCATTGCGACAATATCAGGTTTTCAATTCGTTCGGATCGCTTGAGATGCGTCGATATCGTTCTGGCAAATCAACCAGTTCTTCCAGCGAGTCGGGCAAAGTGATTTTGCGATTCAGTGCGCGTTCAATCGTCTGGCCAAACTTGGCAGGATGTGCAGTCGAAACGACAACCACCGGAGTGAGTGAATAGCGGAAAATAGCAAGCTGATGCGCCATTGCAACCGCGGTATGGGGATCAACGATTTCACCGTTTTCACTGTACTGACGAGCGATTGCTTCATGCGTTCCAGCGTCGTCAAGGCGGTGTGCACTGAAAACTTCCCTTGCCGCTGCCAACGTATCATCTGAAACGCTGAACCGACCGGTTTCTGAAAGTTCAGTCATCAGCCGTGTAACTTCACAGCCGTCGCGTCCAAGCAAATCGAACAAAAACCGCTCGAAATTACTCGACACTTCAATATCCATGCTGGGCGTTTCAGTATGGACCACACCTTTTTTCTCCATCACGCCAGTTTCGAAAAACCGCGTCAGAATATCGTTTTCATTCGAGCACACCCCGATGTGAGCAATCGGCAGGTTCATTTGCTTTGCTGAGTATGCTGCAAATACGTTGCCGAAATTCCCCGTAGGAACGGCGAACGAAACTTGGGTTTGCGGTGCGCCAAGTTTTAATGCCGCATAAAAGTAATAGACAATCTGCGCGGTTATTCTTCCCCAGTTGATTGAGTTGACAGCACCAAGTGAACGTTGACTTCTAACTTCTGCATCGTTGAAAATTGCCTTGACAATTGCCTGACAGTCGTCAAATGTACCATCTACTGCGTAGTTGAATATATTTTGCTCCTGACAGGTCGTCATCTGCTTTCTTTGCATTTCCGAGACGCGTTGAAACGGGTGCAGCATATACATCTGAACGTTAGATCGCCCCGCTACAGCATGTATGGCAGCAGATCCGGTGTCACCAGACGTGGCGCCTACGACAGTCAGTCGCTCGCTGCGCCGATTTAAACTCCAGTCCATGTACTGTCCCAGAAACTGCAAAGCATAGTCTTTGAATGACAGAGTTGGACCATGAAAAAGTTCAAGCAGATGAATACCCGGGCCGATTTTGCGAAGCGGCGCAATTTCAGGGTCGGTAAAGTTCGCATAGGCTGAACAGACCAACTCGTTTAACTGCTCACGCGAAACGCTCTCATCGACAAACCGGGCAATGATTTCAGCGGCAAGTTGTGTATATGACAAAGAACGCATTTGCGTGAGTTCCGATTCAGAAAACTGCGGCCACTGTTCAGGCACATACAGTCCACCGTCAACGGCCAGACCGCTGGTTGCAGCCTGCTCGAAGTTTAATTTTGGTGCCTGTCCCCGGGTACTGATGTAGTCCATAACGATTAACTGAATCCTTTGGTTGTGTTAAATCCCGCCTGACGGTTTAAAACCTTCAATGCCACGATCAGAGCTTGCATCCGGATATTGTGCAATGACTTAAGCAATCAAACCGAGGCACTTTGCATATCCGTCAAACGACCGTTTGCAATGCGAACGTATTCGCCTGATGTTTCGTACCCGACAAAATTGCGTCCGGCCTTCAAAGCTGCTACGGCTGTTGTTCCACTGCCAGCAAAAGGGTCGAGTATGATGTCGTCACGGAACGTGTACAAATCAATCAGTCTTCTTGGCAACTCAAGTGGGAAAGGAGCAGGATGGCCGACTTTCTTTGCCGATTCTGTAGCCATATCCCAAACGCTTTTGGTCGAGACAAGAAAATCTTCAGAATCGATAGTGGATTGCTTTTCGGTTTTGCTTCGGGCAAAGCTTTCCTTTGAGAAGACCATAATATACTCGTGTGTGTCACGCAGTACGGGATTCGACGCAGAGCGCCAACTGCCCCAGGCGCATGAGCTGCCAGCACTCGCCGACTTGTTCCAGATAATCTCACCTCGCATCAAAAATCCGATTTCAATCATCGACATCGTAATCATTGCATTGAGCGGGATATACGGTTTGCGTCCGATGTTCGCGATGTTTATGCAGGCGCGCCCGCCTGCGACGAGTACCCGAAACGTTTCTTTCCAGACCGTATTTAGCATACTGTGATATTCATCCATCGTCAGGTCATCATCGTAGTCCTTTCCCACGTTATAAGGTGGTGACGTAACCATCAGGTGAACCGAATTGTCCGGCAGTTCATGCATTGACTCACTGGAATGGTGGTATATCCTGTTAAGAGAGTCTTTGGCTACGGGACTTTCATCAGTTTTTGCCCGTCCAAAATCCTCAACTTGTGGGTTTTGATGCACTTTGCGACTGTAAAAACCACTTGAATCATATCCTTCACGCTCGGTCGTACCGAAGGAACTCATTGCGGTTTTGGTCATTTGATTTTGTTGTTGCTCGAGTCAGATGGGGACAGGATGAATAGGTTTCCTGAAGTATTTTGAGATAAATTCCGGTTACTCGGATTGCTCCCCGAATAGAACGTTGAGTACATGCGACCCATGTAAAGTGCCGACGACCTTACCATCGTTGTCAACGACAGCTACCGGTTTGTCCTGGCCAAGCACACTTTCAGCAACCTCTTCGATCATCGTTCCGAGCGGAACTCTCAGCTCACCGAGGGGTTCGTCGGGATTTGCCGGATCCATCACCGCTTCGACCCGCAGCACTTTTTCGCGCGGTACGTCTTCGGTGAATTTGCGCACGTATTCGGTAGCCGGGTTCAGCACAATATTCGCGGGGGTGTCGAGCTGCTCAACGATTCCGTCTTTCATGATCGCCATGCGATCGGCGAGGCGTAGCGCTTCATCAATATCATGGGTTACGAACAGGATCGTCTTGCTCAAAACGCTTTGCAGTCGTAAGAACTCGTCTTGCATTTCTTTTCGAATCAGTGGGTCCAGTGCGCTGAAAGGCTCATCCAAAAACCAGATATCCGGTTCCACTGCGAGTGAGCGCGCAATGCCGACGCGTTGCTGCTGGCCTCCCGATAACTCGCGTGGAAAATAATTTTCGCGACCCTCCAGCCCGACTAACTGGATCATTTCGTTTGCCCGTTGAAAACTGGTCTTGGAATCCACGCCTTTGACCTGTAAGGGAAAGGCGATATTTTCCAGTACCGATTTATGAGGGAAAAGCCCGAAAGACTGAAAAACCATACCCATTTTGTTGCGTCGCAGTTCAATGAGCTGTTTGCGGTTCATCGCCAGCAGGTTTTCGCCTTCGACGTAAATTTCACCGGCGGTTGCATCAGTTAAACGGGATATGCAGCGAAGCAAAGTTGACTTGCCGGACCCTGACAAACCCATAATGACAAGCAACTCTCCTTTGTGAACTTCGAAGGAGACGTTATTGACCCCTACGATTAAACCTGCTTCAAGAAACTTTTTGTGATCGATGACGCCTTCAGAGCGTTCAAGCATCGATTTGGCGTTGTCCCCGAATATCTTGTAAACACTCGCACACCTGATCACACTTTGGTCATTTGCGGTGCGCTGATTTTGAGCGGACATGATTTTGGATCCGGATGGATATGTTGTGTTTGCTGTGTTCCGTTCTGGCTTGCGCTGCTTTACTTTGTTCACCAGTCGGCACCGGCGA
Organism: Arenicellales bacterium; assembly: GCA_965214785.1. Taxonomy (GTDB): domain Bacteria; phylum Pseudomonadota; class Gammaproteobacteria; order Arenicellales; family JAJDZL01; genus JAJDZL01. The sequence goes on from OZ243975.1 coordinate 2,041,558, forward strand.
ATTAGCACCTGTCATGAGAGCGCAGATTATATTACAACGCTCATAGTCAAATTCGGTTGCGACCGCAGTTTCGAGGCCACCTGTGAAGTCCCGATTGCAAACACATTTGACCCTGTCTGCAACAGATGGCAGCTAGAGTCAAAGCTCAGTTTGTTATTTGTTTTTCAATTTGGAAACATAATTTGCGCTGATTTATAATGCGCAAACCAATTAGAAGTCCGATCGAGCGAAATCACACTTTTTCTGTGGAAATTCGTGCCCTGTTCCGTGTTGGTCGAGACCTCGTAAAAAAATGGCGTTAGCCAGGAGTTAAAAAAATGGATCAGTTAAATTCCATAATCAGCTCAATCAACGCATTTGCCTGGGGACCCCCGATGTTGGGTATTTTAGGGGTAACGGGAGTGTTGTTGACAACTGGGCTGGTATTTATGCCGTGGCGCAAAGTCCGATACGGATTTAAGCTGCTGTTCGACAAAAGTGACCCCGGAGGTGCGGGAGAGCTCAAACCTTTCAACGCACTAATGACTGCTCTTTCGGCGACTGTGGGAACCGGTAATATCGCCGGTGTTGCTACAGCAATCGCATTGGGTGGACCTGGTGCAATCTTTTACATGTGGCTCATTGCACTTTTCGGAATGGCGACCAAGTATGCCGAAGCGGTATGCGCTGTGACTTACAGGGAAGTTGACAAAAACGGTAAATACGTAGGCGGTCCGATGTATTACCTGCGTAATGGTGTGGGCCAGTTTGCTCCAGAACTCGGTAAATGGCTGGGTCTGGCATTCGCTGTCTTTGGTGCGGTTGCTGCTTTTGGAATCGGCAATGCAGTGCAGGTCAATTCGATGGCCGCTGCATTGGGTGCGAGTTTCAGCGTTCCGCATTGGATTACTGGACTTGTGGTTTCTGTTCTGGTTGCAGTCGTCATCCTCGGCGGCATCAGCAGAATCGGTGATGTAGCTGGTAAATTGGTACCGGCGATGATCGTCCTGTATCTCGGCGCAGGCATCATTATCATCTTGCTCAACATCACGAAAGTTCCAGAAGCAATCGGCATGATTTTTACATACGCATTCACTCCAGCAGCAGCTACTGGCGGATTTGCCGGTGCGGCCGTCGCAGCAGCCATTCGATTTGGTGTTGCGCGAGGTGTGTTTTCTAATGAATCTGGACTTGGATCAGCGGCTATCGCACACGCGGCAGCACAGACCAACAATCCGGTTCGACAAGGAATCATCGCGATGCTGGGTACTTTTATCGACACACTTATCGTGTGCACCATCACAGCCCTTGTTATCCTGACTTCAGGTGCCTGGACTTTTGTCGGTGCCGACGGTGGTGGATTGACCGGTGCAGTGCTTACTTCACATGCTTTTGATGCATCTATCGGCGGTGGTCAGTACATTGTCACCATTGCTCTGGTCGTGTTCGCATTTACAACCATTCTCGGATGGTCGTATTACGGTGAGCGATGCTGGCAGTACTTGTTCAGCGAAAAGAGTCTATTGGTATATCGGGCGCTTTGGGTGTTAGCGGCATTTAGTTTCGCAAACGTCAAGGTCGACTTTGTCTGGAATCTGTCTGATACACTCAATGGATTGATGGCGGTACCAAATCTCATTGGGCTGTTGCTACTGGCGCCTATGGTATTCAAAGTCACCAGAGACTACTTTGAGAAAGAGGGTACACCTATCGGTTCACCTCCTATCAAGCTAAATGACGAATAGTCAACGCTAAAGTAGTTCACTATCAAACTTAAATCGGCGTGCTGCGATGAAAACAGCACGCCGATTTTTTTATTCTGCATCGAATCGCTTAGCGCAGCGTGCTAGCCAATTGCCAAGATGCTACGTAGTTGTCCTTAGCATAAGCGGCAACTCATCTTTTTTACTTCGCAAGTGCCTGGTCTGCTCAGACGGTCTTCAATAGCTACAAGGTCAAGATTTCCAACTTCCTCGTGAAGCCTGGGGTTTGTCAGCGAATCCAATTCAATAATCGCTTCGAAGTTTCTCGGATCTGTTATCCGTTCGAACAGTTGAATTGGCGGAGATCGACCGGGGATAATCCGCCAGCAAGACTTCCATGAAATGGCAGTAACTTTAGGTATTAATTCCATCCTGCTTGTTCGGCATCAAGATATTGTCTCACGACGAACAAATCTGCCATTCGCCCCGACATCATAAAATCGAGCGCTGATTGACCCCCAAATAGTGGCTCCGCGTTTGGACGTTTCACCCACTCATCTGCAAGCTTCTCGTCCGGTAACAGTACTTGCAGTGCCTTGTATATTCCAACAATGTAGGAAATCCGTTCCAATACATCTCTCGATAAAATCACATCAGACTCTTTTTTCCATTTGATGAAAGTGGATCGTGCACTGAGTCCAAGCAGTGTCATCTGCTCGTCGACTGACAGGTCCCAGAGTTTTGCAATGTTGACAAATGTTCGCAAAGCCGGACCTGACAAATTCTTACGGTCAGTCTTCGCTAACGGGCGTTGTTCTAAGTTTATTATCCAATCCATTTGTGTTCTATACATAAAATTAGTCGTAAATATTTTGCAATATTTTAACGACTAACCATTTTGTTGTTAATCTGTTAACGTCAAAGAAACGATCACGACAGGTGGCTGCCACTGGAGGCCTGAAATATGACTCACGAGACGAAAATCAGCGCAATCGCGAGCCAAACGATCAAGTTGGGCAGAAGTGACGGCTAACCGCCCAGAAATAGCTGCCCTACTTTGGGGTTGGCGAGAAGCTTTTCACCGCTTCCAACGATAGCTAGCGCTCCGGATACCAGCACGTAACCGATATCTGCGAATTCAAGGCCTTTTTTGGCGTTTTGCTCCACCATAATGATGGTTTTTCCTTCCTTGTTCTGCAAATCATCAAGAATCTCAAATACCATGTCGATAAATCGGGGTTCAAGTCCGATTGAAGGTTCGTCAACCAACAGCAGCTGAGGTTCCATTACCAGTGCCCGTGATATTTCAAGCAATCGTCTCTCACCGCCTGATAACACTTTTGCCAGATGCTTGCGCCTTGCCGCGAGTCTTGGATATTTATCGAAAATCGCTTCTGCTGATTTTCTTGCCTGCGCTGGCTGGTTCTTCAGAAAGCCACCCATCCACAGATTTTCCTCAACCGTCATGCCTGGGAAGATTGACTTATCCTGCAAAATATAGGCAATACCTGCGCGGGCGAGTTTCTCGCTGGGCGTCAGCTGTGTAACATCAAGTGCATCAGCACCGGATCCGATCGTGATTGATCCGGAAAAAATATTGGTAAAGCCGAATATCGAATGCAAAATAGTCGACTTGCCTGCACCGTTCGGTCCGATCAGGCAAAGCGATTGACGCGCCCCGACTCGTAAATTGAAATTGTGCAGAATCTCCATTTTGCCGTAACCGGCAGTGAGATTGTCGATAGATACAAATGGATCAGGTCCGGCAAGTTGATCAAGATCCTCGGTTGAAACTGTTTCCGCTATCGCGGCTGCCTGTTTGGTTACCTCATCGACCGAAATAACAGCATCAACGCTGCCGGCTCCGTAGCCTTTGACTTTTTCGTTTGACGTGGAATCAGACATATTTCAATTACACCACTTCAGTGTGCACCGAGGTAAGCGTCAATGACGTTTTGATTGTTTTGAATCTCCTCAGGCTTGCCCGAAGCAAGCAGTTCACCGTGTGCGAGACAATAAATCTTGTCTGCGAGATTCATAATGACTCGCATATTGTGCTCAATCACAAATAGTGTTATGCCAAATTCACTGTTGGCTTTCTTTAGTCTGTCAATCAGTCCGTTAATTAAAGTCGGGTTGATGCCGGCGGTCGGTTCATCGAGAAGAAGCGCAGTCGGTTCGTTCATCAACGCCATCGCGAATTCAAGCAACTTTTGCTGACCGAATGAAAGCGAACCAGCTGTCAGGTAACGCTTTTCAAACAACCCAACAAACTCAAGGAGCCGATCGGTTTTCTCATAATCGTGTTTGCTGTATTTGTTCAGCGTTTCGGCAAATCGCATTTTTCGATGCGCTATGGAGATCAGCATGTTCTGGACGCAATTCATTTTGCTGTAAATACGAGTTTGCTGAAACGTACGAATTAAACCCATACGGGCGATTTCCTGCACCGACTTTTTGGAAATCTCCTCACCCTCAAACCGAATTGAGCCTGAGTCGATTGGATGGTAGCCGACAATCGAATTGAACAGTGTGGTTTTGCCGGATCCGTTTGGCCCGATAAGGCCAGTAATCCGTCCTTGCTCGACGCTCATCGAAACGGCATTGTTTGCCACCACACCACCGAAGGTCTTGGTTACCTGGCTGACTTCAATGATATTTGTCATGACGTAGCGCGTTTTTCATCCGTCGATTCAACGCGGATACCGAACCATTCTGGCCGCACTCGCTGCAGCCAGCCCATAATGCCTTCTTTGAAATACACCACAGTAACGATAATCAACACCCCCAGTGCTACCCATTGCCATCCAAGCAGATAGTTCCAGGTGACTTCCTTGAAAAGGTGAAACACGACTGCACCGACAACCGGTCCCCACAAGGTGCCCTTGCCCCCGAGGAGAACGCAAACGACCATAAAGATTCCGAGATTGATAGTCTGGTAGGCGGTTTCAAGCGGTTCAAAATGAATCAGCTGAAATGCTGAAATGCCCCCTGCAATGCCGACGAAAAATGCGGCCATAGACCATGCCGTGAGCTTATAGCGCATGGTGTGAATTCCCATTGCTTCGGCTTTTTCCTCGTCGTCTCGAATGGCGTTGAGCGCGGCGCCGAAACGGGTTGTGTACAGCCACTTCGCAAACAAAAATACGCCAACGCCGGTGGATGCAAACAGGTAGTAGAAAAAGATCTTGCCCAACTCCAGGTCATATGGAAAGACCGGAAGTGAAATTCCCTGACCGCCGCCTACCCAATCCCAGTTAGAGACCAATTCACCAGCAGCGATGGCTACACCGAGTGTTCCGATCGCAAAATACGGTCCTCGCAACCCAAATGTGATGTAGCCGATTATCAAGGCACATAGCGCACAGAAAAATCCAGCGCCAATAATGCCGACGATGGATCCCACGAAATAATCAGTAACGGAAAATTTATAAACAGTATCACCGAACGCGTTGGTATAGTCACCTACATCAAACGGAATCGCGATTGCAATAACCGCTGCCACGTACATTCCTGTTCCATAGAAAAAGATATTGCCAAGTGAGTTGTAGCCCATTTGACCACCGGTTATGTCCCAGGTGATGGCAACAATGATCATCAGCCACAATGTGGCTAGCTGTGTCTTGTAGTCTGCAAACAAGAAAGGAGCAAGCAGTGTAAACGCGACAAGGGCGATGTTTACCACAGTTCGTTTTGCAACCATGCCGAGCACTTACTCCAGATTTTTTCGAACTCGTTTTTGCTGAAACAAACGTATCAGCAAAACGGCTAACAGCAGCAGTACTGCCACTGCCTGTTGGTAACCAATTCCAAATATATGAGCACCGTATTGTTCGAGTGCGCCAATACCAAGACCGGCGGCGATTACGCCAGGCAAGTTTCCAAGTCCTGCAGCGGTCACGATCACAAAGGCACGAATGGAGTGGGTGATGCCGTAAAACGGCTGAATTACCCAGACCATAACCACCAGCGCGCCGGCAGCGCCGCATATTGCAGAATTCAGTGCGAAGGTAAACGAGTACACTTTTTCGGTATTAATCCCCAGCACTCGGGCAGCACGAGCATCCTGAGCAGTTGCCCGAATCGCCTGTCCCATCCGACTCATCTTCATGAATATAACAACAGAGATGGCCAAGATTGCCGCTGCCAACACTCCAAGCAGTTTGGCAATCGGTACATCAATAAAGCCGTCGGCAAAATACAAAGTTTCGTACTTAAGCGCAATGCTTTGTGTATCAGAACCGAATAACAGGTTCAGCACTTGCGCGATGATGATAGCCACACCGAAAGTGGCGAGCAATGAGGTAAAAAGATCGCGTTCAATCACGCGGGAAACAACCAGTTTGTAGATCACCCAGCCGATGACCCACATCACGATGAAGGCGCAAAACACACCGATGAACGGGTGCACACCGTTTTTTGAAAGCCACCACGCGACATAACCACCTGCAATTACCAGATCACCCTGCGCGAGATTCTTGACATTCATCACACCCCACACCAGTGCCAGTCCATAGGCGGCCAGTGCGAAAAGTGCGCCGATCATCACTCCATCGATAACGATCTTCAGATTAACGATCGGAAACTGTAACAGCAGCGAAAGGTTTGACGCGATTTGATCCATGAAATTGTGTCAGGTCAAATACAAAAACAACAAAAAGTGGTAGTGAACTGAATTTCGAGGGGGGGGGTTCTCGCAGGTCGGATGCATAGCGCACCCGACCTGTAAGAAAATGCAAAGACTACGGTCTCGGCCAGTTCAGGGCGTGAGAAGCGAAATTTGATGGAGCAACAACGTTGTATTCGCCATCTTGAATCTGCCGAAGCACCATTGGCTTGGCGATATTGTTTCCAGCTTCGGAGAACTTGATTTGACCATAGAATGTAGACAGATCAGTTTGTGCAATCGCATCGCGAACAGCTTCCTTATCCAAAGTGCCTGCCCGTTCAAATGAGTCTTTAAACACATAAACAGCTGCCGAAGCCTGTGCGGTCTGATACGGTACTTTCTTTTGCGCATATTCAGGATACGCCGCTTTGAATTCCTGTTCGTAATTCGCTGCAGTTCCGAAAATTTCGTCGCTGTAAGTTAGCGTTTCGGCCCACTGGGTCGAGCACAGGATGTCGTTTGCGGCTGCGCCAAAATTTCCAACTACATCGGCTGCTTCACAGTGAGTAATTGCAATCATGGGGACGCTGACGTTTTGTTCTTCGATCTGTCGAACAGCAGTGGCAGCACCTTTGGAGTGTCCACTGACGACTAGCACATCCGGCTTAAGCAGTTTGACCTTGGTCAAAATAGCACTCATGTCCGAAAGATCGCGAGGCAACTGTTCGTCAATGACGATTTGCATGTCAAATTTCGCCGCATCTTCAAGCACGCCAGCGCGAATATCGAGCGAAAACGGGTCATTTTCGACCGCCACTGCAACCTTGACATCCGAAGGTTTCATACCGGATTCAGTTGCTTTCTCAGCCGCCAGCGTAATTGCCGATGCCAAGTATTGCTCCGATGTAGACAGCACTGCAAACAGGTATTTGTAGCCCTGGTTAAAAAGCGAACGGCTTGCGCCTTCGGCTTCAACCATCGGAATCTGGTACTTTTCAGTTACCGGTGCAATCGCTTTGGTCAATCCTGACGAATACGGTCCAAGCATGTATTGGACATCATCTTGATTGATCAGCCGTTCGGCGAGTGTTGCGCCTCTGTCACCCTTGGATTCATCGTCATAATAGATAACGCTAAAGTTGTAACACTTCCCGTCTACCATGACTCCACCGGCTTGTTTGATCTTTTCGATGGCGAACTCATAGCCGTTTTTGGCATGTACACCGTTGGTGGCGTATTTACCTGTGAGTGATATGGCTGAGCCAAGAACAAGTTCCTCGCACTCGTCAGCGAATGCAGATTGCATTGCGAATAGCGTCAAAACACTCAGAACAGCGGTTCTCAGTAGATTATTTTTAAGCATGGCTTAAATCTCTCCTTGATTTGCGAATATTGGTAGATTTAAATTCTTGCGGCTGAACGAGTCAGCCGGAAAATTGAGTATAAACCAATTAGCCATTTGGATATTCCTGCGATTGAAAAAAACACTGGGCAATGGGGGCGTTAACTGCATTATTGCAAGAACCTAACAACCTCAAGTTGCACTGTGCGATCAGGTCAATCAACCGCCGCCGTGTTTTTTGGTTTGTCGCGCAAGGTGGTACAGCGGTCAATTTGTACGCTTTTACTCAATGAGGTTATTGTTTGGTGAGCGAAACTTTGCGGCCAATCCAGTCGGGTTTGGAGCGAACCTGTGCTTCGGTGAGTTTTTTCTGTACATCGTCGGGCATGGCAACGGTGCGGTTTTCACGGGTTGAGAAGTGAAGAATCAAAAACTCTGCGGTCGCACAAATTGTGTCGTCTACAACCATGTTATGGGCAAACCAGATTTTCTTTTCGTCTGAACCGAGAATTACGGTTTCAACGTTGACTACTGCGGGCTGTCTTACTTCGTTCACATAGCGAAGATGTGTTTCAACGGTATATAACGCACATCCGGTTTGCTCAAAGTATTCGACGCCAATGCCAAAGTGGTCTTGCATAAGCCAGGTAGCATTGGTAAACGGAACAAGATAGTAAGCTTCGTTGAGATGTCCATAGGCATCCAGCCACTCGTCTTGCAATGGTTCAGAATGAAATTTAAAGATTGTCATCTCTGATTTGTCCAGTTAGAAATTCTTAAGTCAGATGAGTCATTGCTGATGTTTCATTGTAAGCGGTTGCAAAAGTCGCAGCAAACCAATCGCAGGCATGTGTTTTTTCAAATCGGATAATTTTTCATCTTCGGCATTTACTGCGAAAGACCGGTCTGGCTCAATTTCTTCGATTGCATTGTAAAATCCCTTGCTCCACCTGGCTGTGTTACCTCAATTCAACTTGCATCGCCCACAGTTTCGAGTAGTTAGGATATTCCAGAGTTAAAAAATTTTCTGCTCCTGCTGACATTTGGTAAAAACTCGGAAATTTCGTTCTGGGGGGCATTCGGCACACCGATGAGTTCGTTTTATCTGCGGCGATAAACAAGAAAACTCTAACCGAAACATTGGCTTGTTTTTATTCATGTAAAACACATGCAATCAAATGACCATATCTTTACAATCAAATTGAATACCTTACAATACAGACGACACTACAAATTAAAATTGACAATGGCAGATTATGGATATAACGTCATTTATTGAAAGCGTTAAGCAAAACCTGGAAAGATCAACTAATACATACTCCAGCGAGCAGTCAGTTAGTACACAAATTGTTCTTCCAACTTTAGGTTTGCTTGGCTGGCCGTCTACAGATCCAACGGTTGTAATTCCCGAATATCAGGTTGTAATTCCGGAATATCAGGTTAAACAACAGGTTAAAAATCTTCGCGTCGATTATGCACTTGTAATTCCACAAATAAGCCCGACTCCAAAGTGTATTGTCGAGGTAAAAGCGGTAGGCAAATTAGATGCCGATGAACAGTTATTTACATACGCATTTCACACGGGTGTACCACTGGCAATTTTGACGAATGGACGTGAGTGGAGATTTTATTTACCGATGAGTCCCGGTGATTATCAAGAACGATTGGTTCGCACTTTTGATTTTTCAACCGGCAACAGTAATGAAATTGCAAATGGTCTCACGGAACTTCTGTCTTACGAGAAAACTATGTCTGGCGAATCAATCGAATTTGCCAAAAAAATCAGCGAAGAAAGAAAGAAAACGAAAATAGCCAAAGGCAAAATTAATGAAGCTTGGAAAGAATTGACGACTGGTGAAGATTCGCTTCTTGTTGATTTTCTCATTGAGGAAACTTCTCGAATTTGTGGATACCCTCCCCGACACCAAGACGTAATCGAATTTTTAAGCCAATTGGGACAATCGCCGAAACCAAGTCCTCAATTGCCAAGTGACCGACCATCAAGTAAGAAACAAAAGTCAAATAGACCTCGTCACACCACATACTGGTTGTTCAACAATAAATATGATTCTAAGAATTACACTTTGGCCTATATCCATATCATGGAAAGTCTAGTGGAGCTTCTATCAGATGAAAGTTTGAATGACTTACCATGTTTCTACCATTCAAAGTACGATATAGCAACATCTCATCAAATCACTGCTCAGTCAGTGTTGAACGGAAAATGGTGGATTCATACGTACAAATCTTCAAAGCACAAGTTTCAAGACTTGGAAAAAACATGTGCAAAAGCATCCGTCAAATTTCGATCCAAACAGGGGGTTTTGTTGCCTGATCCCAACGATTAAAATAGATGACTCCTAATCGATTAATAAAAATATCCAGATAAGCGAAAGTACCTCTTATCACAATCCGTACTCATGTCTGCATCATTCAAAGTCCTTGTTTTTCAACACATCGCTTGTGAACATCCTGGCGTGTTCCGAGACTATATGCGCGACGACAACATGCAATGGGATGCTGTTGAATTGGACGAAGGACAGCCAATTCCTGATATTTCCGGCTATGACGCGCTGATCGTTATGGGCGGTCCCATGGATGTGTGGCAAGAGGAACAGTTCCCGTGGCTGGTGCCCGAAAAAGAGGCCATCTACAATGCCGTTAAAATCAGAAAAATGCCCTTTTTGGGCGTCTGCCTCGGCCACCAGCTGCTGGCTGAAGCGCTCGGTGGTTCAGTGGGCAAGGCGCAAACGCCTGAAGTCGGAATGCTGGATGTGGAGCTAACGCCCCAGGCACGCACTCACCGGATGGCTGAAGGTCTGCCAAACCAATTCAAAACACTGCAATGGCACGGTGCCGAAGTGAAGTCACTGCCCGAAAACTCCACTGTTCTGATGTCCTCACCGCTTTGCCGCGTGCAGTCTTTTGCGGTCGACTCAACAGCACTTGGCATTCAGTTTCATGTCGAAACAGGTCCGCATACCATTGATGAATGGAACGCAGTTGCCGAATACGAACAAGCATTAAATGAAACCTTTGGACCAGGCGGTGCAGACAAGTTAAGACAAGGGGCTATCGAGCACGAGGCCAGCCTAACCAACACCGCATCGATTCTATACAGAAACTGGGCAGATATCTGTATCGGCAGTTAAGTCACAAAATCACGGTTTTGGTGAATGACTCACTTTTACTTGCGCTGCCCTGCGCTTTCCAACCTGCAGCAAAACCGTTGATCCCGAATCTATGGTTTGTCTGGAGTCGCTGACGCGCTCACCGTCGACTCGTACGGCATTTTGTTTCGTCATGCGGTGCGCATCTGAAGTCGATTCTACCAGCCCGCTAAGCTTGAGCAAATTCGCAAGAGGAACCGACTGTCCCTCGATTGTCACTTCTTTGTTGGGAATGTTGTCTGTCAACTGGTTTTTCTGGAAGCGTGCAACAAAATTTTCACGTGCCCGCTTTGCGTCGGCTTTCGAGTGAAATCTCTCAACAAATTCCTCGGCCAGCAGGAACTTGACATCCCGTGGATTGAACCCTTCGGCTACCTGCTTTTTCAACTCCTCGATTTGCGAGATGGAACGGGTGCTTAACAGTTCAAAATATCGCCACATCATCTCATCGGACAAAGACATGGTTTTTCCAAATATCTCGTCTGAGGACTCATCAATGCCGATATAGTTGTTCAGTGACTTTGACATCTTGTTTACGCCATCGAGCCCTTCGAGCAATGGCATGGTGATGACAATTTGCTGCGGCTGACCGTGGTTTTTTTGCAATTCGCGACCCACTAGCAGATTGAATTTCTGATCTGTGCCGCCAAGTTCAACATCTGACTTGAGGACAACTGAATCGTATCCCTGAACCAGCGGATACAAAAACTCATGAATTGCGATCGCTTGCTGGCCCGCGAAACGTTTCTTGAAATCGTCTCGCTCGAGCATCCTGGCAACGGTGTGACGGGCTGCCAGTCGAATCATGTCTTCAGCGCTTTGCCTGGAAAACCATTCGGAATTAAAGCGGACCACTGTCTTGTCCGGGTCCAGCACTTTGAACACCTGTTCTTTGTAAGTGATTGCATTCGTTGAAATCTGCTCATCTGTCATCGGCGGACGGGTGGCACTCTTACCGGATGGGTCTCCTATCTTTCCGGTAAAGTCACCGATAAGAAATGTCACTTCATGTCCCAACTGTTGGAATTGGCGCATTTTTTCCAGCAGCACGATGTGCCCCAAGTGCAAGTCCGGTGCTGTTGGATCAAATCCTGCTTTTACTCTAAGTGGCCGACCGCAGGTCAGACGTTGTTCGAGCTCTGATCGAAGCAAGACTTCATCTGTGCCTCGACAAATTAATTCCAGCTGCTCGTCGAATGTCGCGTTCAATCGGAAATTCTCCGTTTATTTTTGAAATGGTTACTGAAAGTACAGTATATAATGACCTTTGTATGTTGCATATATCGAGTATATACGCAGGTTAAGGTCAAAACCAGGAGTCACAACAGTTAGAAACGGCTGACGAAGTGTATATCGATTACCACAAATCACCCATTCGCGCGGCGCAAAAAATCGCGAGGTTTATGCGCAACAATCTCATGATGCTGGTTGTGTCGGCTGCGGTGATTATACCCGGTAGTCGAGTGGTCGTATTCGATGCTGATATCTGGAACAGTTACGCTGTTGAAGCAGTCGGTTTGACCGGTGTGGACGACCAGGAAATGGAACGCGCGGCGTCGGTCGGAGAACTTCTCAATCCGCAAACATCTTCTTCTGTCACCGCCGATCAGGTTTCCGGCAAGCAAATCGCGCATGCCGAAGCACCTATCGCACCTGATAACGAGTCCCGCCAGAGTGTAGCCGCTAATCCGACAGCACAAACAGTCACACCTAACCGTGCTCCAACATCGAAGTCCTCGACAAGTTCAACGATAGTTATTGCCGACCCGATTCAACTCGCTTCAGTTTCGAACTATGGAGTCAGCGCAATCGTTGATGATTCTTCAACACTTGTTGAAACTCCCATCATCCGTTGGACCGAAGATGTTGTCAAAAGAAACGATACGCTCACGAAAGTCTTCAGGCGAAACGGAGTGGATAAGAAGATCGCGCTTCAGTTATCCCGACAAAGAGACACGAAACTGATTCACAGGATTTATCCGGGTGATACTTTCAATTTTGCCAAAGATGCCAAGGACAACCTGTTAGGCATTGAACTTCGGCGCCGTAAAAATAAGGTGCTGATGATTTATTTCGGTGACGGCGGCGCTGACGTGATTTCACCAGATGAAGCGAAACAGGTCGGGTCACTTCACGCATTTTTACAGAAAGTCTACCGGGTCCAAGGTTCAGATGATAAAGACAACATCGGACAGATGCTTCCGCAGTTGCCGGATCTCAGTGAAATGGACTTGGACTGGCACGATGTAACAGTTCGACGAGGCGATACGTTAAGTCACATATTCAAGCGGGTAGGCCTGTCCAGACTCGAAGCGATAACCGTGGCCAATGCATCAAAAGGTAATTGGCTGACATCGGGCCTGCGACCACAGCAGAAAGTTCGAATCGCCACATCCAAGGACGGAAAATTTGTCGCTGTGGAAATTTCACTTATTGATTCAGCTACAGTGCGTACAGTCGTTCTCCACGAAAACGACTACCTTTCTGGAACGCGAGAAATGGAATCCGAGGTTCAGGAACATCACGCTTGTGCGACAATCAAGTCCAACGTCTACAACGCAGCGAAATCTGTCAATATGTCAATGAAGGTGGTTGACGAATACACGGACCTTTTTGGTTCAAGAATTGATTTTTCTCGACAACTGCATCGCGGAGATGAGATGTGCGTGCTCTATGAACAGACATACGTGCAGACAACTCCGGTAGAATCACCGCGAATTATCGCAGCATCTTTGCGTCAGAAAAACGCCTACATTCAAGCATACCGGGTCAATTACGACACCGGCAGGGTTGAATATTACGATCAGGACGGCATTAACATGCGAGGGCATTTCCTTCGCTCACCTATCAAATCTGCCAGAGTGACGTCGGTTTTTACCAACAACCGGTTCCATCCGATACTAAAAGTCAACAGAAAACACCTCGGAGTAGACTACGGCGCGCGAACCGGCACTCCGATACGTGCAACGTCAAATGGACATGTCGTTAAACGCCAGTACAATCGCGGCTACGGTAAATTTATCGTTTTGCGACACGGTGCCAAGTATGAAACGCTATACGCCCATCTGTCCAGGTATGCAAAGGGCAGTGGTGTTGGGAACTACGTAAAACAGGGACAGGTGATCGGTTATGTCGGTTCAACTGGCCTGTCAACCGGCCCGCATCTTCACTATGAATTTCGCGTAAACGGCGTACATCGTGACCCGCTGGGTTATGCAATGCCTAAAGGCGAGAAAATCGCCGAAAGCGCTCGAGAGGCATTCAACCAGATTGTCGAAAAGATGTCTGCCAGACTCGCCAGCATCGAAAAACCCATGTTGGTTTACACCCCAAGGGAACCTGCTGAAGAACTCGCAAAAGAGTAATTCTTCGATTTCGGGTCCAATTCCGTGATCAACACCATGTATGCCGGCCTGATGTCGGGTACGAGTCTTGACGGTATAGACAGCGTACTGGCTTCATTCGGAGATGACGGCTCAGTTCAGGTTCACCATCGCCTCTACACGCCCTATCCACCTGATGTGCGAAGTTCACTGCTTGAACTTTTTGCTGATCCGCGTAAGAACTCTACGCTCGCCGACTTGTGTCATAACCGGCTCGGAGAACTCTACGCTGACAACGTGCTCGAATTAATTAAAAATTACCCTCGACAACAAATTGCAGCGATCGGATGTCACGGCCAAACGGTGATTCATCGACCCGATGCGGATCCTCCATTTTCGTGGCAGATCGGAGACGCACACACCATCGCAAACGCAACCGGGTTGCCAGTTGTGAGAGATTTCAGAAGTGCTGACATGCGAGCCGGCGGGCAAGGTGCGCCTTTTGCGCCGTTTTTTCACAATTTTGCCTTTCGCACACCCTCCGAATCTCGGGCTATCGTTAACATTGGCGGGATCGCCAATGTCACCATCTTACCGGCGGACGTCAAGGCCCCGGTGCTTGGCTTTGATACCGGACCTGGAAACGCTCTGTCTGATCAATGGATCCGCAAGTGCCGAGACCTGCCCTACGACGAAGGCGGCAGCTGGGCGAGATCACAGACCCATAGTGAAGAGCTGCTAAACGCGATGATGGATGACCCGTATTTCAAAACTCCGATTCCTAAAAGCCTTGACAGTCGGTACTTCAGCCTCAAATGGCTGGATGCGCAACTTGGAGTCTTCGACCACCACTTCGATGAAGCAGTTGTTCAAAGCACACTTGCCGCGTTTACTGCACGATCTATCTGGTTTGAAACAACTCGCTCGATGAAGGACATCGGGTCTGTTTTCGTTTGTGGTGGCGGAGCGAATAACTTGACATTCATCAACCATCTTGAAATGCAATTCGGATTAAAAGTTCAAAGCACAGAAGTGATCGGTGTCCCACCGAATCTGGTCGAAGCGTGCACGTTTGCCTGGCTTGCGAAGTGTGCTGTCAACAACGTTGCTGCCAATATTCCATCGGTAACCGGTGCACGAAGAAAGGTAATTTTGGGATCTGTAGTGGTGCCGGCAAAATAAGGGGACTAATGAAAGAAGAATCAGGGCCAAGATGACCGCTTAGGGATTTGGTATGCTATACTCGCTACGGTTAAGACACCTTGAAGTGGGAGCGAAATCATGAACATACGATACCTGACGATTGCCGTCTTGTGGGGAGGGGTAGCTCTCCTTAGCCTTGCCGGTGAAGCAAAAGCGCAAAGTTCCTGCCCTCTGGCCGTGGCGGACCGAACAGACTATAAGCCTTACATCTGTAATGTTTCCACACCAGCAGGTGGGTCCGTCCAGAAAGTGACGTGGCGTGTGACTTTCTCCGAACCGGTGGGCGGCGTCAGTTGGTGGGACTTTCATACAGAGGAGACGACCGATTATGTCACGGGTCTGCCCGACGGTACCCCTACCCGCAGGTACGGCCTGGGATCAGTTTATGAAGAAATCAAAAAGGTCAGTGGCAGCAACAATACGATGTATGACATCTCTATGGAGTGGGACTGTACGGCAAACGACAATGACTGCCATCACAACGAGGATTTCACCCCGATGTATCAACAAGGAGCCAGAAATGATCGCTAAGTTGGCGAAGTTTGGTTGGAATTGGCGCCCGACGCCGGATTTAATGAAATGCACGCGAAGCCCGCAATCAGCCAGACTCAACCAAACCACGTAGGCATGCCAACGAGCATGGTCTCTGTCAATTAAACCAATCGCCGGTGTGTCATGGTTACGGGCGGGAGAGAATTGCACCTGTGCAAGCAGGAGTCTCCATCAATTCGTCTTGGTCGTGAAAAATGCCTGGCTTGGGTATTTTTTACCTGATTCGTTTTTTCTTAATTGTGCAGCATTTTTTGAATTACTACGCAAGCGACAGAAACATTCTTTAGATTTTTAACAAACCCCACAGCCAGTCCGTCTCGATAATCGTTGTAGGCAGGTAGAATTTCTTCTTGCGGAATAGTCCGACCAGTGTCATCAACACCCTGAAGATGACATATCAATTCCTGTGCACTCCTGCCCAGATATAGGGACACGACGAGGTCAATGGCTTTGTTGACCGATGCCGTTTTGTCACGGTCGGAACGAACGGTGATGAGTTATCGGAAATTTCAGGGTCAATCGTCATTGTCATTAACGCCTCCAAACATGGTTTCAATTAGAACGGAAAACTTAGAAAACTCTGCTATGCCGGAAACGTTGAATTTATGACAAACCACAGGGATTAGACGTTAAAGACCCTAGGATAGCCACAGGCTGTTGAATTCTGCAAGTACACCGTCTTTGGGTTGGCACCTGAGCCGCGGGATATTGCCGAACAACACGCTGCCGTTACCGTAAAATAGAGCGTTCTTTGTATCCGTCTTCCCGCGTGAAATAATCCTTGGAGTCTTGCTATGGATGAAATGAAAAACTACCAGATGCTGATTAATGGCGAATGGACCGATGCAAGTGACGGCGGTACATTCGAAAGCATCAATCCGGCAACCGGTCAAAGTTGGGCTCGCATCCCTGAGGCAACACAACTGGACGTTGACCGCGCAGTCGAAGCGGCAGCAAATGCCTACCGCTCAAGTCCCTGGGCCTCTATGACTCCAACGAATCGAGGACACTGTCTCAGACGACTTGCCGAAGCACTGCGAGAAAAATCTCAAGACTTGGGCCGCATAGAAACCATCGATAGCGGCAAGATGTTTAAAGAAACCCGATGGCAGGCAAACTATGCCAGCGAATACTATGATTTTTTTGCCGGCTGCGCAGACAAAGTCAGCGGCGAAACACTGCCAATCGACAAGCCCGATATGTTTGTCTTTACCAAAAGACAGCCGCTAGGTGTCGTCGCCGCAGTGGTGCCATGGAACTCACAATTGTTCTTAAGTTCAGTCAAGCTCGGGCCCGCACTGGCAGCCGGCAATACCGTGGTTCTAAAACCCTCTGAACTGGCATCAGTTACAGTTTTGGAATTTGGCAAACTGATCAGCGAAGCCGGATTTCCGCCAGGAGTGATCAATATCGTGACCGGACACGGGGAGCCGTGCGGCAAAGCACTCACATCGCATCAGCAAATCGCGCGCATCGCTTTTACTGGCGGAAGCGAAGCGGCAAAGCACGTCGTTCGCAACTCATCGAACAACTTTGCGGAAGTCTCTTTGGAACTCGGAGGCAAGTCACCCGTCATAGTTTTTGACGACGCAGACATAGACAGTGCTGTAAACGGAGCGGTCGGCGGAATATTCGGAGCCTCTGGACAAAGCTGCGTAGCCGGTTCTCGGCTTTACCTGCAAAACCGGATCGCAGACGAATTTCTGGAAAAAATGATCAAACAGACCAATAACATCAAAATTGGTGATCCCATGGACGAACAAACAGATATGGGACCGCTTTGTTCCGCAGCCCAGATCGAAAACGTAAAGCGCGAAGTCGCTCACGCAATCGACCAAGGTGCCACCGTGCTGAGCGGCGGCACTCAACCGCAAGGTTTGTCAGGCCATTTTTACGAACCGACAATTATCGAATGCCCCCGACAAGACTTGCGCATCGTCGACACCGAATTGTTTGCACCGGTTCTCAGCGTATTGCGCTTTGAAGATGAAAACGAAGTCATTGAGCTGGCAAACGATACCAAATATGGTCTGGCAGCCGGTGTATTTACCGCTAGCGGCAGCCGCTCACTTAGAGTTTCAGAGAAAATCAACGCAGGGTGCGTATGGATAAATACCTATCGCGCAATTTCACCGATCGCAGAATTCGGGGGATTCAACAACTCCGGATATGGTCGCGAAGCCGGTTTTCAAGCCATTTACGACTATACACGGACGAAAACAGTCTGGATGAACACCTCTAGTGAACCGCTGCCGGGCCTGCTGACTAACCGGTAAAGCAACACTTATCGATCGAAATCTATTCACTTAACCAAAACCTGCGCATGAAATTTCAACTCGCAATTAATATGGAGCGGATGCACGATGGCATCGACATGAAAAATGTCGCCCGTCATACCCTTGAGATGGTTCAAATGGCCGACGCCGGTGGCTTTCGCGTTGCCTGGGCCGCTGAACACCATGCTTTGGAAATGACCATCGCACCGAATCCGTTCCAGATTCTGACATGGTGGGCTTCACACACCTCAAATATTCGCCTTGGCTCTGCTGTGGCAGTCGCCGCCTACTGGAATCCAATTAATCTTGCAAGCGAAGCAGCACTGCTTGATCTGCTAAGCGATGGCCGCCTTGAGTTCGGCATCGGTTCCGGTGCCTACCAGCGCGAATTCGATCGCATGCACCCGGGGCTAAAACAGACCGACGCATACAGATATGTTCACGAAATGCTGCCGACTGTCAAAGCACTGTGGCAAGGCGATTGCGAGCATAACGGTGAATTCTGGAATTTCCCAACAGCAACATCAGTGCCAAAGCCGCTGCAGCAACCGCATCCACCGATCTGGGTCGCCGCACGCGCACCGGTAACATTCGACTATGCAGTTGCAAACGGCTGTAACATCATTTCCTGGCCATTGACCCGCCCGATGGATGAAGTGGACTTGTATAAACAAAGACTGGACCAAGCTGTCGAAAGCCATGGCGCAGCCGACCGGCCAAGTTTCGCAGTGATGCGACATACAGCCGTGTACGAAGATACACAAGCGCGCGATTCGGTTATTTCAGCGATTCAGCTAAGCATGGGCATGTTTCAAAACCTGTTTTTCAATTTAGGTGATGTCGTAAACGGGTTTCCGAAACAGATTCCGATAGACAAGCTCAAAGAAAGCGAACAGTACGACGCACAGATGCTCGAACAAAATCTGATGCTCGGTTCGCCCGACGAAGTCATTGACAAACTAAAACAGTATGAAGCCGCCGGTGTTGATGAATTTGTTTATCTGGCAAGTATGGGACTTGGACATGAACAGCAAAAACGCTCACTGCGCCTGTTTTGTGACGAAGTCATCCCAAAGTTTCAATGAACAATAAAAAAACAGGTAAAAAGGAACTTCGCTGGGCCATGATTGGTTTGCCGCTTAACTGATGGACTTAAGCCTTTCAAAAGACGGTACCGCGTACCAATTGTGTGGCAACAGCCAATCCCCAATCGTTGTGCTGATTCACGGATTGGGACTGAATCTTCGCATCTGGGATAAATATATCCCTGAGTTGTCGAGCAGCTATCATGTGCTGCGCTACGACCTGTATGGACACGGTCAAAGTGGCCGATCGCCTTATGATTCACCGGCCTGTCTGAAGCTTTACGCTCGGCAACTGAAGAATCTGCTGGACGAACTTGGCATCGGTCGCTGTACGCTGGCAGGATTCTCAATCGGCGGGATGATTAATCGCCGATTCGCGATGGACTATCGTGAATGTGTAGACGCACTGATCATTTTAAATTCACCGCATGAAAGAACCCCCGAACAACAGCAAGCCATTGAAAAAAGAGCTGACGACACGGCAGAAGGAGGGGCAGCAGCAACACTTGACGAAGCAATCATACGTTGGTTTACACCACGCTACAGAAAAAACGTAACAGATACGGTTGATCAGATGCGACAATGGGTTCTGAGCACTGATCCATTGCACTTTGTCCAATACCGCCAAGTACTGTTGACCGGTGTAAACGAACTGATTCGTCCTCAACCGCCGATCGCTGTACCGACATTAATAATGACCTGTGAAAACGATACCGGCAGCACACCGCAAATGTGTCACGCGATGGCAGCTGAGATTGAAGGTGCTGAAGTACGTATCATCCCTGAGCTTCGACATTTGGGAATGGTGGAAGATAAAGAAGCATTCTTATCGCCGATGATGCAATTTCTCAATCACACCTTGAAAAGCAAACACAAGGTAGCCTGATGATGACAGATAGTAATCCAACGAGAACGATAACAGGCGGCCAGGCAGTGGTCGAAGCATTGAGGGCGCAAGGGGTAACAACCGTATTTGGCTTGATCGGGTCGGCGGCAATGGAGATATTTGATGCGCTGTATGACGCTTCAGACATTCGCTATATCGGCGTTCACGATGAAAGGACCGGAATTCATATGGCGGACGGATATGCCAGAGCCTCAGGTAAAAGTGGTGTTTTTATCGCCGGCCAAAACGGCCCGGGCGCAACCAATCTGGTTACCGGCCTGGCGCAGGCCAAAGCTGCCTTTTCTCCTGTCGTATCGATCGCCGGTGCGCTGTCAACACAACACATCGATCGCGATGCTTTTCAGGAAGTAGACCAGCAGGCATTGTTTGCGCCAATCACCAAGAGAACCTGGACGGTCACGCAAACGTCGCGCATCGAAGAAATAATGGCACAGGCTTTTCGGACCGCGATGGCACCGCGACGCGGACCGGTACAAGTCAACTTGCCGCGTGACCTGCTTGCAGCCAATTGCCAAGCATCGTCTGCACCGTTGACACACCAATATCGTTTTGACGACCGGGCGCGAGCCACAGACCAGCAAATCACGCAAGCAGTTGACTTGCTGTGCAGTGCCGCTCAACCGGTTATCATTGCCGGCGGCGGCATCAAAACCAGCGGCGGTCATCAACAGACAATCGAGTTGGCTGAAGCATTGAACTGCCCAATTGTGACATCACCCGGACACGGCGATGCCGTTGCCGCCGGGCACCCGCTAAACGCCGGCCAAATGGGTCCGCGCGGCAATCCGGTCGCATCTTCATTGGCCAATGAGGCCGATGTGATCGTCGCACTGGGTACCAGACTTGGCTTTAACTCGACGTTTTTTTCGTTTGACAACATCAATGAGCACGCAAAGATCATCCACATCGAGCAGGAACCAACTGCAATTGGTCGCTACTTTCCGATCGCGCTCGGCATTTGTGCCGATGCCGCAAGTGTCGCAGTTCAACTGACAAACGAACTGAAACAACGCGATGCAACTGCGCAAACGCAGAACTGGACGAACGCCTACCTCAAACGCCGCCAAGACTATCTTCAAAAACGCGATGAGTCAGCCCGGCTGGAAGCCATACCGATTCAGCCTGCAGCACTTTTCAAAGTCATGCGCGATATTCTGCCAAAAGATACCGCCTTTACCCTGGACGCGGGGACCACCTGTTTACAGGCTACAGATGAGTTGAATTACGCAACGCCGCCGTGTCAGTTTACGCCTCTTGACTTCGGACTGATCGGGTTTTCATTTGCCTGTGGACTTGGCGTCAAGGCAGCTTTGCCAGAGCGTACCGTAGTCAGTTTGATGGGCGATGGCGGATTTGGCATGACACTTTCGGAACTGAGCACAGCCATTGACTGTGGCTTGCACACGATTACAGTGGTGATGAACAATCGGTGCTGGGGAGCTGAAAAAGCATACCAAAGAGACTTTTTTGGAGCAAGATATATCGGTGCAGATGTCTTAAGTCCACCATTTGACAAGATTGCGCAGCTCTACGGTGCAAGCGGTTATGCGGTCGAAACGATTGCACAATTTACCGAAGCATTGCAGTTGGCATTGACACAAGACAAGCCGGCTGTTATTGATGTGCAGGTTGACCCTTGGGCACTGTACAGTTTCCGGCGGGATTCTTTCGAACACCGTAATTGATGCCACAACATCTGCACTTACCGCTGCACATGAATCGATACCGCTGCATACGCGTTGACAATTGACTTTGGATGCTTACATCAGTTGTGTGGTACAAATACATCCGTCACGCTGATTTGAAACGACACTCGCCGCAGCACAGAACGTCAATTGAACATTGCCAGTTGAAAAGATCATCGGGCAAATTGGATTCGTCAACTGGCGGTTATTTCACAATGCATCTTTCACCGCAACCACAATAAGGACTAACAGGTATGAATTTCGTTGACAAAAAAATCGAAGCTTATGCACAATCCCACTCACAGCCATTGTCACAGCAGGTCAACGCGATTCATCAATGGACTGAAGACAACACCGATGAGGCGACTATGCTGTCAGGTCCCTTGCAGGCATCGGTTTTGCAAATGCTCACTTTGGCCGTTGATGCAAAGCGCGTACTGGAAATCGGAATGTTCACTGGTTACTCAGCATTGGCAATGGCCGAGGTGCTGCCGGATTCCGGTGAACTGATCACACTGGACATCTTGCCTGAACGCGAAGCCATCGCCCGTTCATTTTTCGATGACAGTCCTCACGGCACCAAGATCGAAATTGTCATCGGAAACGCACTGGACACCTTGACTCGCCTGGCCGGTCCGTTTGACCTTGTCTATATAGATGCCGACAAAACCAATTACATTCAGTATTATGAAGCGGTCATGCCATTGCTTCGCACCGGCGGGCTAATCGTCGCCGACAACGTGCTGTGGAGTGCGACGGTATTAAATCCCGATTCTGAAGATTCCACTGCGCTTGATCAGTTCAATAAGCGGGTGTGCGCTGACCGGCGGGTTGCAAATGCACTTTTAACGGTAAGGGACGGGCTGATGGTAGCGCGGAAAATTCAATAAAAGATAGCGAATCACTGTAAACCCAGATTCTTGAGCGAAACCTATTGAGCATCCGCTATGCGAGACCTGCATATTGGGGCTTTGGCGCCTTAAGACTTAAGATTCACCCCTTGCGGTTTTCTTTCGGATAATTCAATGAATCGAAAAACTGATATTATCTTATTATACGGAGCACATTGTCGCCGCACATTTTCTTACACACCGTGCAAACGCGCAAATTTTTTGTTTATGAAGATGGTCTTTTTCATTGGATGGCAATTGTCTGACTGAAAATAATTGTTGTGAACGGAGAAATATAAATCATGAAAGTATGTATTGTTGGCGCCGGCTCAATGGGCGGAATGCTGGGAGTCAAGATGCACAATATCGGTGAAGATGTAACACTGATTGCTCGAGGCGCGCATCTACAGGCAATAAAAGCCAACAATGGTTTAAAACTGATTATGGAAGACGGAACTGAAGAGTTCGCACGAGGGGTGAAAGCCACTGACGATATGCGATCTGTCGGTCCGCAAGACCTGGTGATTCTTGCTGTAAAGGCACACCAAATCGCCCCCATCGTCGACGATGTCAACGCTTTGATGGCCAACGATGATTCAATCCTGCTGACTGTACAAAACGGAATATTGTGGTGGTACTTTCAGCTTCACGGCGGCGAATTCGACAGCCGGGTGATCGAGACGATTGACCCCGGCGGCAAACTTGCCAATACAATCGACCCGCGCAAAATTATCGGCTCCATATCTTACCCGGCAGCTGAAATCAGCCAGCCGGGAGTAATTCGCCATATTGAAGGGATACGCATGCCAATCGGCGAACTCGACTGTGTGGAAAAACAAAGAACCCACTCGCTGGCCGACATGATGAACAGGGCAGGGTTCAAGACCGTTATTCTCGAAAGCATCCGCGGCGAAACGTGGCTTAAGGTCATGGGAAACTTAAGTTTCAATCCAGTCAGTGCGCTGACGCATTCAACACTGGTCGATATCTGCCAATTTGAACCTGCCCGCGATCTGATTGACAAGATGATGACCGAATGCCGTGACGTTGCCTTGCGCTTGGGAGTGGGCATTCGACTTTCGAACGAACGGCGCATCACAGGTGCCGAACGAGTCGGCAAACACAAAACCTCAATGCTGCAAGACATTGAAGTTGGAAAGGCACTTGAACTTGAAGGGCTGATTGGTGCTGTGATCGAAATGGCTGAACTGACCGGAACAAAAGTCCCTTATACAGAAGCTGTGTATGCACTGATTCGCCTGCTGAATCATACGGTACAGCAGGAAAAAGTCTACATCAAGGCACGACCGATGGGCAAATAGACCCACCTAAATTTTACTAATGAGGATATTTCATCATGACCGACTTAAATCAATGGCCGACAGTTTGCAGAGCGTGCTGAACCTGACACATTGTCCTATTGGAATTGGTTTTTTAGACCATGTTCCAAGTGACCCGCCTGCCTACGAAAGCAATTATCCTGCTGAGACTGAAGACGGACGCACCGGTGCGGTATCGGCCGGCTGCGTTTTCTGGATTAAAGCCGGCGAGCGGGCTTTTTCCACCAAGCCTTCTGATCACGGCAACTGCTCTGTTGGTAGTTTGACACACGGTCTGATTGATCTTGAACAAGCAGCTACGAAAGCAGACGTTCAGGCAATCTGCGAAGCGAAGTGGGTTGACCCGCAAGTATTTCCGCATATACCAACAATGAACAATCGTCCCGAGTCGATCGTTTACGGACCTTTAGCTTCCGCTGCCAGTGCTCCGGATGTTGTGTTAATCCGGGTAAATGCAAAACAGGCAATGCAACTGCACAGTGCAATCCCATCACTTCGCCATGAAGGAAAACCCCAGTGCCATATCATACCGATCGCAGCGCAGGAAAAACAGCCGGCATTGAGTGTGGGATGCATGCTCAGTCGAGTGCGAACCGGTATGTCAAATAATGAGATGACTTGTGCAATTCCGTTTGATCAGGTGTCGGACGTAATTGAATCGCTAAAGGCAGTGTGTGAATCCGATCAAATGGTCGCCGGATATGCAAGCGCCGATGCAGCGCGCTTTCGTGACTCGTAAACACAACGCCTTCGTCATACAGGTCACATAAGCCCACTATAGACTTATGTTGTATTAAATTTTCAATCACAACCTGTACATTTAACAAATGTCTGAAAACAATCGATGTTTGCTAGCCGACCTTGGCATTGAATCATCAAACATTCAACATAATCTTTCAAAATCACAGCTATTTCGCGCAGCCATACGGTATGACAGGGGCCGAACTTCTGCGGGTGGCGGTTTCGACGAACAAAAGGCCTTCGCCACTGAAATTGGAGAAAAAGGGCCTCTGATTTTTCTCACTGATCCGCAGTGCACCGGTCGACCTGTTGATGACACCTACGCTGTAGGGTGGCCTGAGGTGGAGTCAAAAATCTGGTGGAAAGACAGTCTCAAGCAATTTGATCCTGACAATTACGAGCAACTGCTCGCACGCGTCATTACCCATTTGAATCAATACACAGGTCCACTGTATGTTCAGGATGTTGTTGTCGGCCAGGACGAGTCATACGCAATTCCATACCGGTTTGTTGGTCAGTATGCAACGCACGCTTATTTTACCTGCAATATGTTTGTTACCGATCCGGTCAAAGTCGCTGCTGCGCAGCGGTCAAAACGCTGGACGATGCTCAATGTTCAAACCTATGAATGCAACCCGCAACGTGACGGATCAAGATCGAACCGGGCAGCGATACTGGACTTTCGCAACCGCATTTGTCTGGTGGTCGGGCCTGCAGATTACTGTGGACTGGTGAAAAAATCCATATTTACAGTCATGAATTACCTGCTGCCAAACCAGAACATTCTTTCGATGCACAGTTCTGCGAATACCGCAACGAACGGTGAGTCTGCAATATTGTTTGGCTTGTCAGGTACGGGCAAGACAACTTTGTCAGCTGACCCGGATCGCAAACTGATAGGTGATGATGAAACCGGATGGAACGATACCGGTATTTCAAATCTCGAAGACGGATGTTATGCCAAACTGATTAATCTGGACAAACAGGCAGAACCTGTCATTGCCAATGCCCTGTCAATGCAAGGTACGCTGATCGAAAACGTGCCGCCTTTAAATGGCTCGCCATACGCTCAGACTCACCCGCAAGACCTCGATCTTTTTGACGCTTCATTAACTGAAAACACACGTTTTAGCTATCCCCTTTCGTGCAATCCCAATGTTGCACAAAACGCCTGCGGCGAACATCCGACAACCGTCGTTATGCTGACCGCCGATGCTTTTGGTGTGTTGCCACCGATATCCATTTTAGAAGAAGATGAGGTCGTGTACCATTTCGTTCAGGGATTTACCGCCCGCGTTGCAGGGACAGAAATCGGCGTCACTGAACCGGAAGCAACTTTCAGTTCATGCTTTGGCGCACCGTTTATGTCCCATAAACCCATGGTTTATGCCAAGCTGCTCAAGGAGAAAATACGGGCTCACAAATCGCGCTGTGTACTGCTCAATACCGGCTGGATCGGCGGCACCGCTCAAGACGCGCCGAGAATCTCAATCGCTGCAACCCGCACGCTTCTCGATGCGGCGATGCGCGGCGTTTTTCACAACCCGTCTTCGGGCATTAATATGAAAAAACACCCGGTGCTCAACCTTCGATATCCTACAAGCTGTCCGGGTGTGGACCCTTCGATTCTAGACCCAAGGCAATGCTGGTCGAATCAACACGATTACGATCAGGTAACTGCCAATCTGCGCGAGTTGTTTCGCGAAAATTTCAGTTTGAACCGATTCGACAGTTTCGGAATTTCGAGCGTTATTTAACGATATGTCTGAACCGACACACATCACCGACTTTGGCAGGCAGCGAGACAATATGGTGCGAGAAATCATCGCGCACGGAATGAACTGCGGTTCGATTACCGGTCGACCGGACTTCTCCGAGGAAGTTCTCGAAGCGATGCAACTAGTGCCCCGACATCGGTTTGTTCTTCCAGAATATATTGATCGGGCCTATGATGACAGCCCCTTGCCAATCGGATTCGGAAAAACCGTCTCGCAACCGTTTATCGTTGCACTGATGGTTGATCTTCTTGATGTGCAAGTAAGCGATCGCATCCTGGAAATCGGGACCGGTTTAGGCTACCAAGCGGCAGTAATCAGTCGTCTTTGTGCGCAGGTTTATACTGTTGATATCATAGCTGAGTTGAGCGAAGCAGCACAGATTACACTTAATGCCGTCGGTTACGACAACGTCTATACCCATTGCGGTAACGGCATGCACGGTTGGTTAACGCATGGACCATACGATAAAATCATTGTTGCCGCTTGTGGAGATGAGGTGCCCGAAGCGCTGATTGATCAACTCAAACCCCAAGGGCGTTTGATTATGCCGGTGGGGGACGAGGAAAATCAAAAATTGCAGCTTGTGCAAAAGGGCCAATATGGCACGCATACTGATACGATTTTACCTGTACGCTTTTCTCGCCTAACCGAATCATAACGATAAACCGCTTCGGATGACTTCAGTCCGATTCTAGCAAATACAATCACACCGTCTGAATTATGGACTTCATCAATGCGTACGAATGAAATCGCAATTGATCTGGCAGGAATAACCAAGTTCTACGGCTCAGGTGCCGATGCGGTGCGCGCCCTGCACGACATACACTTCCAGATCAAGCATAACGAATTCTTCACCCTCCTTGGTCCTTCTGGATGCGGGAAAACCACACTGCTTCGCATCATTGGCGGATTCGAGGACTTCGGGCATGGGAATTTACGCTTGTTTGGCCAAGACATCCACAACCTGCCGCCAAACCGTCGTCCGGTCAATACGGTTTTTCAGCACTACGCGTTATTCCCGCATATGAGCATCCAAGACAATGTTGGCTTCGGACTGAAGATGCTGGGGAAATCTGCTGAGGAAATTCAACGCCGCTGCGGACAGATGCTGGAGTTGGTGCATCTAAGCGAATATGCAAACAGAAAGCCGGCTCAGCTTTCGGGCGGTCAGAAACAACGCGTTGCGCTTGCGCGGGCGCTTGCGCCAGAGCCAAAAGTATTGCTGCTTGATGAACCGCTTTCTGCGCTTGACCTTAAACTTCGCCAATCAATGCGTCACGAACTCAAGCAAATCCGCGAAGAGTTGGGCATTACGTTCATCTTTGTCACGCACGACCAGGAGGAGGCACTGATTATGTCTGACCGCATCGCTGTGATGTCTCACGGAGCACTGCAGCAGGTCGGAACTCCGGAAAAAATTTACAACCAGCCGATTAATCGGTTTGTGGCAGACTTTATTGGTGAAACCAACCTGGTTGATGTTCAGGTCAATCAATTGGACAGTGAAACGGCTACTGTTCAATTTGCCGATCAAAGTTTGACTTGCACAATCGAAGCAGATCAGCGCTTAAGCCTTGGTGAAACCGCTCACATGTCAGTGCGTCCTGAGCATGTAAACATTTCCAGCGAACCGGGAGATGAGAACATCATACAAGCTGAACTGGTGCGAAAGATATTTCTGGGGACAGACATTCAGCTCGTGTGCCGGCTGTCCAGCGGGCAGGAGCTGATGGCAAGAGTGCAAAGCGCAAAAACCGGGATCGCGCAGCTTTCCCCCGGCGATAAGGTTCAATTGAGCATTGAACCGCATCGGATCGTGCTTTTGGTCGACTGAGCGTCATGACCAAATCCGGCGCCAGAAAATCCTTTCAGGGAGTTTTCACTCCTCTTCGCTATCGACTGCTTTTGCCTTCGTGGCTGGTTGTCGGTTTTGGCATGGTCGCTCCGGTTTTGATCATGCTGGTGTATTCATTTTTAACAAAGGAATTTCGCGGTGGTGTTATTTGGGAGTTTACATTTGCCGCATACGATCAGTTTTTTATCGATCGCGGACTATTTGGCGATGAACCCCCAACAATTGAATGGACCTATGTCGGCATTTTCTGGCGTTCTGTCTGGCAGGCGGCTCTTGCAACATTGCTGTGTCTTCTGATTGGTTTTCCGACTGCTTATTTTATCGCCACAAGACCAGAACAAACTCGTAATGTCTGGCTGTTTATGGTCACCATCCCGTATTGGGTAAACCTGCTGATCCGAACTGTTTCAATGAAATTTCTGATCCGCGACAACGGGCCTATCAATGAATGGCTGCTTTCATTCGGGTTAATTTCAGAACCCATCCACCTGATCAATACGCCAATCGCGGTCCAGCTCGGGCTGTTCTACAGTTATCTGCCTTTCATGGTGTTGCCACTTTACGCAGCCATTGAACGATTCGACTTCTCGTTGTGTGAGGCCGCGGCTGATCTGTATGCAGGACGGTGGTTTGCACTGTGGCACATAATCATCCCCAACGTCAAGCCTGGTATCGTCGCAGGATGCATTTTGGTATTCATTCCGAGTCTGGGTGCATTTCTCGCACCGGATTTACTCGGCGGTGCGAAGAACTTCATGATTGGCTCTTTGATTGAGGAACAGTTCAAGGGAAACGCCGGCAACTGGCCCTTTGGCGCAGCCGCATCGATGATTCTGTTGACCGTCGTTCTCATTGTGTTGTTTTTAAATACCAGAAACCGTGTTGGATCGAACACGGGCAGCGGACACTGAGACCATGGCAGGCAAAATGGACATTCGCCATTATCGCGGGTTTTTACCCACCACGATTTTATGCTTGATTCTCCTCTACGCCCCGTTGCTGATTGTCATGATCTATTCGTTCAATGACTCTCTTTCGATTACCCGCTGGGGCGGGTTTTCTTTGCGGTGGTATTACGATGTTTTTTTTGGAGTCGAATCTCCAAAATTTCAAAAAGCAGCGTTTAATTCCTTTAGCATCGCCATCATGGCTGCAATTACCTCCACCACAATTGCTGTTTGCGCGGCTGTGGGCATGGTGCGCGGCGGACAATTCCGGGCTAAAACAGCCAGTCTTGCGCTTATTAGCCTGCCGCTGATGGTGCCTGAAATTGTAACTGCTGTTGCTACACTGATATTTTTTACAACAATTGGCTTTACCGCCGGATATGCAACCATTTTGGTTGCTCACATTGTGTTTTGCATACCTTTTGCATACCTGCCTATCGCTGCCAGACTTGAGGGTATCGAAAAAATATACGAAGAGGCGGCGATGGATTTGTATGCTAGCCGTGTTCAGGCATTTTTTCAGGTGCTAATGCCCCTGATGCTACCTGGCATTATTTCCGGCTTCCTTTTGGCATTCGTTATTTCGCTCGATGACTTTATCATAACAAACTTTGTCAAAGGCGCAGGTGTCGAGACTCTCCCTACTGCCATATTCGGGTCGGTAAAGCAGGGAATAAAGCCCAACATCATGGCTATCTCTACTATACTTTTGCTTTTATCCACGGTTCTGGTTACCCTTTCATGGCTTGCTGGACGCATGGGCAATAAAAACCGATGAAATTAAATTGAGGAAGATTACTATGAGAAAAACACTGATCGCACTGATTGCTGCTTTTGGTCTGGCTATTTGTGCCGGGTCTGTCTCTGCAGCAGGAAAGCTTTCCATCTACCACTGGTTTGAATACATTCCGCAGGAATTGCTCGACAAGTTTGCACAACAACACGATGTGGAAGTTACGATGGATACCTTTGATTCCAACGAAGCGTTGCTTGCTGCACTCAAAGGTGGCAAGATTGGTGCATACGATGTCGCTGTTCCGGGAGACTACATGGTTGAGATCCTGAACAATGAAGGTATGCTCGACACCATTGCTGAAGGCGAGTTGAAAAACAAAGCCAATATTCTGCCTCAGTGGCTGGATGTGGGTTTTGATCCAGGCAGAATGCATTCGATTCCCTATCAGTGGGGTTCAACCAGTTTCACCGTGAACCGAGACGTATTTCAAGGTGATATCCGAACGACTGATCTGCTTTTCAACCCACCGGCCGAGCTTTCCGGAAAAATCAATGTTCTCGACAGCCAAGGCGAACTTCTGGGACTGGCGTCGATTCATCTTGGAATCGAACAGTGCAACAGCGACCGGGAAAAACTCAAAGCGCTCAACGAACTGGTGCAAAACGCGAAGCAGCACTGGGCATCATTTATTTCTGACGGAGCCAAAGACGTTCTGGTTTCCGGCGAAGCGGCGGTCGGCATGATCTGGAATGGATTTTCTGCCAAAGCCCGTGCAGAAAATGCGGCTCTTGAGTATTCCTACCCGAAGCAGGGTTATCTGGTATGGATGGACAATGTTGTGCTGCTGGCCGATGCTCCGAATCGGGAAAATGCGCTTAAATTCATGGATTTCCTTTTGGAGCCTGAAAATGCGGCGGCCGTCACCAACTATGCGCGCTACACCGCTGGCGTCGGTGGCGTCGATGATCTTTTAGAAGATGAACTGAAAGCATCTCCTGAACTGAGCCCGCCAGCAGATGCTCCGGCCGGACAGTTCGTTCAGGTTTGCGAAGAAGAGACCCAAAAACTCTACGACGCGATCTGGACCAATCTTAAGAAATAAATTTCTTCCATCGCCAACGGGCGAAACTGGCATTGCCGTTTCGCCCGTTGACAGCGAGCAAAAAAACAATAGAAACATTTTTTGTGCAGGATTGCACTTTTTGTGTTGATACTGCAATGGGAGTGCCACAGGCACACGAAACAAAAGCTTGGGCGAAGTGAAACCTGTGAGTGACACTGAACTTTGCTACCTCAGCGGCTGGCAGGCGCTTGAATTATTCCGAGCTGGCGAGATATCGCCTGTCGATTTAATGCAGGCGGTGATTCGGCGCGGCGAATTGCAACAACCTAAGGTCAACGCTTTCACCGACACCTACTACGACCAGGCTCTGGATGCGGCAAAACGCGCTGAGACGCGCTACCTCAAAGGGACACCGAGAAAGCTTGAAGGTTTACCGCTTGCCGTAAAAGATGAACTTCGCCTGAAAGGAACACGTCGCACTTCATCTTCGTTGGTGTATGCCGAGCGTGTCGACAACCGCTCAGATGTCATTATCGATCGTTTGGTCCGTTCAGGAGCGATTCCCATCGCCAAAACTGCTACTCCGGAGTTTTGCCTGCTTGGTTCGTGCCACTCGCGATTATTTGGAGTCACACGCAATCCGTGGAATCTGGATCTGACTCCGGGTGGTTCTTCCGGAGGAACCGGTGCGGCGCTTAGCGCTGCAATGGCGACAATTGGCACTGGTACAGACATTGGCGGCTCTATCCGAATTCCAGCTGCACAATGCGGTGTTGTCGGATACAAACCCCCTTACGGGCGCAATCCTGAAGTTCCGGTTTTCAATCTGGATTTTTTCAGTCATTCGGGACCGATGACCCGCTGCGTGCGGGATGCGGCGTTGATGCAAAATGTCATTTCTGGCCCGCACAATCAGGATATCGCCTCACTTCGAAACCGCGTTAGACTCAATACAGAGAGCATTCCGGAAACTTTAGAGGGATGGAAAATTGCGTGGTCGATGAATCTGGGTTTTATGGACATTGATGAAAGCGTCAAGAGCAACACACTGCGCGCGCTCGATGTATTCGAGCAGCTTGGTGCAACTGTGGAACATGTTGATCTTAAATGGACCGAGGAGATTATTAATGCAGCGCAGACCTATTGGTCGCACAACTGGGCGGTAACGATTTCACATCTGCTTGACACGCACCGGGAAAAACTGACGGATTACGCGGTGTACTTTATCGAAAGGGCGCGGCTTTCAACAGCGCAGGATTACCTTCGTGCTTTGCAAGTGATGGTAGAAATGTATCAGTCATTCGGCCCGATGATGGATCGATATGATGTTTTCGTCTGTCCGACTTTGGCGACTAACCAGATTCCGGCGGAGTATACCTGGCCGCAAAGCGAAGTTGTGATCAACAACAGGATCGTAGTCGCAGACGAAGAGCACTGGTCACTGACCTATCCATTCAACATGCTCAGCCGCTGCCCGGTGCTATCTGTGCCTTCGGGACTTGGCGAAAACGGCGTGCCAACCGCCATACAAATCGTGGGTCGCACCTATGCAGACCGCAAGGTTATGGAAGCGGGCATGGCGTATGAATCAGCGGGCGGTATTGTGTCAAACCTGTATTCAAATGAAACAATCAGGAAGTTGCCAATCGATTTGAAACACTGATCATGAGAATCTGCATCGAGTTCCAGAGATTGATAAGGTTGATGTTAGATATTCTGAAAATTCCGGATATTGCGGTTCTGTAGCGAAGTTCAGATCATCAATTACTGAAAAATAAAGGTTTTCCGCCTGATACGCACCAGTCCACTGCGTCCATAGCCTCTTTTCCTCGTGAGGCTGGCGCGGCCTGTTCGAGCACAGATTACATTAATTGCGCCGAGAACGTCAGGCTTCAGAGAAATTGTTGTCGCCGTTAAGCGAGAATGTCGTTAATCCGCGCTTGAATTGCCGCACATCGTTCCATCAACTCCTCAAATGGTTCGCTTTGTCCAAGAAAAAATCCATCTTTCTGAGTCCTTGCATAATCCTCTTCTAGCGTCCTATACGCTTGTCCAACAGGAACGAGTTGTAAATGGCCTGAAACTGCTGCTTCGTAATCCACTTTATTGCCGTTCGCATCATTTTCAAAAAAGAACACGCTTTGGTGGAGCGCAACCGAAAGTGCAAGTTTACGGTCGGCAATCGCGTTTGCAATGATTCCCGCTTCGTCAAGTCGGACGAGATCGTACCAGTGCCGGGACTGGCGTTCACCTCGTAGTCGCTTCTTTAGGCAGAACACATGGGCGGCAGTAGCTTTCTCCCAAAACGTTCTTTCGGGCACCATGGCTGCAGGGCAAGCTTCAGGGAATATAATTTTCGGCAGATATTCCGCCGCGTCACACACAACTGGAACATTCTTGCGCGGTTCGCCCGTCGATCTTGCTCCAAACTCAATTATCACCTCTGGTTGAACCAAACGCGTGGCATCGAACAGCGGCTCGTAGTCAATGTAGAGTCGATAATCTTCGACACGAACAGTTGCGGGAATCTCATCAACTGCGAGTGCCTGCCGCATGTATGGGCCTGCCTGATCTCGCACCCAATCATTGAGGCGGGAACGGATTGTTCGCGTCCAGCGCTTTTGCTGACTGCGTGTAGGTGGTAATGGTTCGCCACCGGTATCCGCGGTAAGATCTGAAGCAAACGCACGGATGTCATACGTGACATCAACATCTTCGGAAAACCGGTGAATTGCATGCCAGGCTTTCGACAGTGATGTACCACCCTTGAAAGTTAGATGTTCGGCGAAAGGAGCGTCGAACAGCGCACGAATTGCAGTGACAACCCAAATGTCCTTTTCAAGCAAGTTTCCCTGGTAGTTACCATGACTTGCTACTGCCACTAGTAAAGCGTCTCGACGGTCGTCGGCTGACAGACTCTGAAAACGTAAATCAACCATTGGAGAGTTGTGCGTTGATTGGTTCAGCCAGCCGATTCGAAAGCTGAGCACTGATTGGTTCGGCCAACCAGTTCGGTAAAACCGCACGAACGGCTGCCAACTCGTTGAGATCGTTTTCTGAAAATTTAGGTAAAACCGCTTCGAGGCTATCTTCGATCTCTTCGCGTCCGAGGAATGCCAATGCACGAACGATATCACCTGCGTTGCTATAAGGTGCAACAAGCTGCCAGCGCGGAGCATGTCGCAATTCAACGGGGGAGCCACCAAAGTGCAGCCAACGATTGGTGCCGGAGGTGATATAGACTGCCCGTACCGGATTTTGAGTTATCAACCCGAGCCAATTCGCCGCCGCCCCTCCGCAGGGAACGATTGTCTCGCCCCAAAGCAACGAGAGTGCTTTAAGCCCTTCGTGGGAACAGGGTCCGCGAACACCGAAACGGGTATTGATCGTCCTCATGTAGATACCCCGACAAACGCGCAGCAGTTTCCCTGTCCGCGCCAGGCGTGCTAATGCTTGGTCAACTGCCGCCCGAGAGCCAAGATGCAACAGTGCCCCCGGGCACAGTGGAGTAGCCTCCGGGAGAGCCTCGGCATGCGTCATTATGCGTTCTGAAATACTTGGCATAGTTGGATTCGATCGTGTTGTTTGTCAGAAACTCTAAAAAGATACTGACATATTGTACCTTTAAGCGTAAAAGAAATCGTAGCGGGCGGAAATACGGGATCCCGAATTGCAAGAAATATACGGACTTTGTTCCTGACATGACTGTGTGGGTGGTGAATAGAACAACAGACTCGTTTGCCTGCTTCATCAGCCGTTAGCACAATCAACCAAGTCTCGTCGTATCCTGATTATTGATCCATGCCAAAGAAATTGAATTGTTGGTTGAGCCAACAATCTGAAATGTATTAATTTGCGGCATAAACCTATGCCGAGCTTTTACGTCGTCGTCCAGTTTGCGAATTGTGAAATCGGCAATCTTTCGTTAGTCTATACGGTCATGAGATGTAAGAATTTCAAAATGGCTCTGCCTTAAAACCCACAAGATTGCGATCTTGTTTCCCGAATACCATCCCAATTACGTGCACCGCTGTGTCTTGTCCTTGATATGGATCTGCATAACCGCGCTCGCGTATCTGCTTGATCGCATCAGCGATTACTTTGTTGACATTTTCATCACTTTCGTCTTCTGCCACCTTGGCTTCCATCACAAACACTTGACCGTTTTGCTTCAATACCAAATCCGCATCACCGTGACTTGAAGACACCTCCCCGCTTACATCTGCACCCACTGCTCTTAGATACGTATAGAGCATCGATACGTAATATCCCTCATACTGGTCAATATCGTTGTTCATATACCACCGGTTCGGAATGCCACTATACATAGATCGTATTTTCTGAGGAATCGCGTCGAAATCATTCGATGTCAAAAGATCCAGCAAGACCTCAGCGTCTTGTCTCGCATGCGCCTCGTTTAATCCGATGTGGCCCAAAAAACCCGCATTGAAATTCATCTGCACTTCAAGATTCGGATACTCCAAAGTGTAGAGTGTGCGTGCGCCTTCTCGGTGCTTTTCAGCGATTGTCAAATACCCAGCCTGAAACATCAGCGAAAGCAGTTTAATATCTTCAACATCAAATCGCGTCAATCGGTCTCCATCAATCCCGCCTTTTTCGAGTATCGGTGCAGGTATCCCTTTCTGTGTCATGATCCGGTACAAAAAAGCGGGTGTGCCAGTACGAAACCAGTGAGGTTTGAATTTTCCGGTATCAAACAACTCAAGGACATCATAGGGATTGTAGACTCTCTCGTCACCTAGCCAGTTGTAGCCGTTATACCAGCGGTGAATTTCCTCCCTGTCAAATCCCGGTAGTTCAGGCGCAAACACACAGTCAAGGTCTCCTTCCGTGTAGCCGCATATCGACGCATACCAGCGATCCAGACTGATGTTTTTCAAATTATTCAATCCGGAGAACAGACTTACCATCGAGAACATGGTCACACCGGTGACAAGCACAAATCGAACGTGACTGGCACTGTCTTTGATTACTCCGTAAAATCCGCTCAAATAATCCCGGTTAGCTTTGGCCAACTTCGGGTCGTCCAGAACATCAAGTATCGGCTTGTCATACTCGTCTACCAGTACCACTACCTGTTGGCCTGTGGTTTGGTGTAAGGAGCGAAGAAGTCTGTGTAGACGCGTTTGGCCCGACAAAGCGTTGTCTGGTGGCGCGATACCAGCAGCGTTTTCGACTTCTTGCAACTGGATAAGAATGTGTTCTTCAATCTCATCGGGTTTGTTGTATCTTCCGCCGAAGTTTATCCGTAATACCGGATGCTTTACTGACCAGTCCCAGTTTTTGTGTATGGCAAGACCTTTGAATAATTCTTCTTCACCTTCAAAAAGCAACCGGATTGTGTCGAGCAGCAAACTCTTTCCGAATCTGCGGGGACGCGATAGGAAGTAGTGTCGTCCTTGTCTTACCAGTTGATGAATCAGTTGCGTTTTGTCTACGTAATAGTAATTTTCGTTCCGAATGGTGCGAAAATCCTGTATCCCGATCGGAAGAAACTTTCGACTGTTGCTTTGTTGCGACATAGTCATACTTGAGTCATACCAATATTTACCCGTCCAGTTTCAAGTTGCAGGTCGTCAGTCCAATTGTTCTGTGGGATCATTCGCCGCTCTCAAAGCGAAAATTTCTGAAGAAGTGAATAAAACTCCGACGACGTAACTCAGCTCATTTCGTCTTCGAGTGGAAAATCTGTCAGTACAACCGGGCCGTCAGCCCTAATCCAAACCGGCTGTTCCAGTTTCACGCCTTCGTGACCGCCTTTCTCACCAACATAGCTTTCTATGCAGACAATCATATTTTCCTCAAAAACACCGTCGTAAGCACCGTATTTCTCATCTTCTCGATACCAAAGAAAAGGGTACTCAACTCCAAGTCCGCATCCATGACCCACATCGGCGTATCGGTTTGCCAGGTATTTGTCATCCAGCTGATAGGCCATGGATGAGTATTCAAGAAAACTCAAACCTGGCGTCAGCAATGAAATGTTGGTTTCGAGCTGCGCACGCGACTGGCCATACAGCCTTCTTTGTTCGTCAGTGGGCTTGGCATCACCCACAACCCAGCTTCGCGAAATGTCGTTATAAAACCCCATTGGTCCGACCAAATCGGTATCGAACGAAAGAAAGTCTCC
Source organism: Arenicellales bacterium (assembly GCA_965214785.1). Taxonomy (GTDB): domain Bacteria; phylum Pseudomonadota; class Gammaproteobacteria; order Arenicellales; family JAJDZL01; genus JAJDZL01. Next base: position 2,078,893 of record OZ243975.1, read on the forward strand.
GTTTTCGATAACGCGGTCACTGGTTTCCTGAAACCACGGATTGGTGCGCGGACCGGTAGTCATCAAGCGGGTTTCGGGATACTCGCCACCGCGGGCAATGCTCCCTGCCAGCAAGATAGAAAGTGCCTGCTGTTCAGTCATGCCGGGGCGGACCTGTTGCCTAAGCTCATACATCGCTGCCTCACAAGTCGAAAGTGACTTGCGATAGGCGCGAATCTCTTCCAGTGATTTGATTGCTCTGGCATGTTCCATCACCTGCTTTGCGTCTGATAACGTCAGTCCGCAATCTGTAAGCGCAAATGCGGTTCCGACATCCAGGCGGTCAACCGCCAAACGGCGATTATTGCCACCATAAATTTGCACAAGATCATTTATCTGCGCGGCCCACTTGTCTAGAATTTCGCAGGTTCGAGAAGCTGTAACGAAATAGTCTGTGGAAAAAGCAGGGCGAACCTCGTCAATAATTTCAATACCGTCCAGCAGATGCATAGCTGTTGGCAATTCAAACATGACGCATGGGCCACCGGTGAGAATCAACGCATAACGACAAAAATTGTGCATAGTCCACACCTGCATGTTGCGTGAACCTGTGGCATAACGGATATTGATCGGGTCAAACAGTAAAACGCCAGCCAGATCATGCTTTGCTGCGTGGGAGCGTACCGCGTTCAGGCGATATTCGCGAACTGCTATCTCATCAATGGGTTGATCGGAATTGAAAATTTTATTCATAACATCGTATTTCACATTCGCCGCGTAAACTTAGTCGCCCTTCAGCCCAACATTCCATGTTTTTTAGATGGCTGCGCTCGCTCGGATTGCCGTCCAAATGCTCTTGAATTTTCGCCCGGACATATCAAACGTAACCGAGAAGGCGTGGAATGAACAGCGTAATCTCCGGTACATAACTTATGGTTAGCAAAGTCACCAGCAATACCGCAAGAAACGGCAAAAGCGGCCGGAAGACTTCTTCAATGGACAGTTTGCTCAGCCCGCAGGCGACAAAAAGACATACCCCGACGGGAGGTGTAAACAGTGAAATGGTGACATTGGCTGCAACGAAAATTCCAATATGGATGGGTTCCATGCCCAGTGCTACACCGGCCGGAACGAGGATTGGCATCAAAATGATTAATGCCGGCAACGCATCCATAATCATTCCAAGCAGAAAAAACACAACATTCACAATGATGACAAAAGCAATCCAGTGGCTGGCATACTGCACAATCAGCGCAGCCATTTCATGCGGGATCCGCTCAAACGCCAATACAAACGAAAAAGCTGATGCCATGCCTAAAATAAGCATCACCATGCCTGTAAGTCGGGCGGCTTCTAACAAAACCTGCGGTAAATCCCTCAGACGCAGTTCCCTGTAGAAAAAAAGCGACACCACCAGTCCGTAAACAACCGCCACTGCAGATGCTTCGGTCGGTGTAAACACACCGCCGAGAATGCCGCCGAGTATGATCACCGGCATCAGGACGGCAAGTATTCCATCGGCGAATATCTTCAGCTTTTCGGACCAGGTAGTCGATTCTGCAACGGGCAAATTCAAGCGGCGGCCATAATAGTAACAAAGGGCCATCAACGCCAGCGCATTGACCACCCCGGGCAGCAAACCTGCCGCAAACAGGCCGCCGATGGAAATACCTGCAACAACCCCAATGATGATCAAATCAATCGAAGGCGGGATGATCGATGCAGTAGCTCCGGATGCGGCCAAAAGGGCCGTAGCAAAGGGCCTTGGATACTTGCGACGCAGCATCTCCGGCATGGTGGTCGAACCGATCGCCGCGGTATCCGCACTGGCAGAGCCGCAAACCCCTGAAAAAAACATGGTCGAAAGAATAACAACAAACCCCAACCCGCCCTTGATTCGACCGACGAAAATCAAGGCAAGGTTTACGATGCGTCTGGCGATGCCGCCTCGCCCCATGATGGTTCCCGCCAAAATGAAAAGCGGAATCGCAAGAAGCGTGAATGCGTCCATTCCGCTTAAGATCTTCTGCGGTAGCAGTACCAGACCGTCGGGTGCGATCAGCCAAAGTCCTGCTAATGCCGCAAGTCCCAATGCTACGGCGATCGGAACCGACGCGAGTAGCGAAACAAATAAAACAATGACTACGACAGTGGCCATTTTGAAAATAGCAAGGCGCTTAAACTGCCTTTTGTCCTAGCAGTCCCATCAGTTCTTTTACTACCGCTTTCGAACTTTCCCAGACAATCAGCGCGCTGCCCACGATAATGGACGAATACGGGATTTCCATTGGAATCTGCAAAGCCGGTGCGATATGGCCCGAGACACCGTGAACATAGATTACTCCCTGATAAAGAATAATTGCGAAAAACAGCGTGACTGTGAGGTGAACCGCAATTGAAATCCACTGCCTGAAATCTTCCCGAAAGCGTTCTACGACAATTCGCAGGGCGAAATGAGACTTGGTTCGAAATGCGTAAGCTGCGCTTAACATCGCTAACCACATCAGAAGAAATCGCGCCAACTCTTCTGACCACGAAAGAGGCGCATGCAGAAAATACCGCGAGATAACCTGGCTGAACACCACCGCGGTCAGCGCAACCAAAATGCAGCAAATTGCAATTTCGAGAAGATGGCGAAATAACTTAGCCATGTAAGATAAGAATTTGTGACTGTCAGGCGATAGCAGTCCGTGCAGTCAGGCGAACAAGACCGGGAGCGGCGCTGTGCGTCCACTCCCGGAATTCATTATTGGTCAAATTCAAGTGGAAAAAACCGACTGGACTATTGTTCAGCGACCATGTCAATCATTTCCATTCCACCAACACGCTCTGCGTTGCTTGAATAAACAGCTGTAACAGCGTTTCGAAATGCAGCGTGGTCAACTTCGTTGAACTCAATGCCTTTTTCCTTAAGCGCCGCCAAGGCTTCTCCGGACATCATGTCCATTGCCTTGCGTTCAGCCTGTGTTGCCGCTGCTGCTGCATCACGCACTTGTGCCTGCAAGTCTTGTGGAAGTTTGGACAACGCCTTGTTGCCACATACCAATGCAGCGGCTAAATACATATGACCTGTTAGCGAGACATACTTGGTTACTTCGAAGAAGTTTTCCACAAGCAGGTCCACATGATCGGTTTCTGCTCCATCGATCACACCTTGCTGCAGGCTGGTATACACTTCGCCAAAGGACATTGGAGTAGCTTGAGCGCCTAGTTCGTTGAAAGTATCGATCAATACGGGACTTCCCATGACGCGAATCTTCAGCCCTTTCAGATCATCGGGCTTCATAATCGGGCGAGTATCATTCCATGCGTTTCTCACACCGGAAAACCACCAGCCCAATACCTCAGAGTCAAGTGCCATTTCGACTTTTTGCGCTACAGATTCACCAATAGGACCGTCTACCACCCGGTAGAAGTGATCGATATCACTGAAGATGAATGGCAGATTGAACAAATCCGCTTCCGGTACAAAAGGTGCCAATCCACCGCCTGTGCTTTCCACAGCACACTGCAGCGTGCCCTGTTTTAACATCTGAGAGGTTTCTTCTTCGCTACCGAGCTGTTCACCGGGAAAGATTTGCACTTCGACAGCGCCGCCTGAACTTGCTTCTAAAGCCTCTTTGAAAGCAAGCGCACCGGCCTGAAACGGATGTTGCTCCGGACCGTTGTGTGCAAGTTTAATGGTGTAGTCAGCGGCGCCAACGGTAGCGGCAGCCGCCATGACAGTGAATCCAAAGATTCCAATCAACAATTGTCTGAATTTCATATCAATTCCTCCTTAATGAATTGTTGTAATAATGTCTGTATTGCCCTTGTGCGGCCAATCACAAACTTTAATCCTTTATCAATGTGCCAGGGGCTCATCAATCTGTCCACCCCAGATATCTCCAATTGTGTATCCGTCAGGGAAAGGGTCATCTGCATCGACGACATACTGGGCGAACCCGGTAATCCATGCCTGGCCCCGAATGGTTGGAACCACTGCGCGCTGATCGCCAAGGCGGGTTTCGCGCACCAGCCGTCCGGTGAATATCGTCCCCAGAATTCCCTCGTGGTGGAAGTCTTCGTTCAGCCCAAGTTCGCCTTTCGCGTGCAGCGCCGCCATACGCGCACAGGTCCCTGTGCCACACGGTGAGCGGTCTATAACGCCCGTCCAGGTCATCGGTCGATCCCAATCGAGTTGACCGGAGGAGACTACAACTGCATTTTTTGCAGTAGCTCCGGCTACAGTTGGGGTGCCTGTCATCACACAAATCGTCACACCTGAAACATCTGGATTTTCAGGGTGCACGCAAGGCAGTTGTTCTCTTGTGGCAGCTTTGATCATCTCGCCTGCGCGAGTGATCTCACCGGCGCGGTCAGGAACAAGTTCGATCCCGAGCGCTTCGGCATCTGCAATGACGTAGAACATTCCGCCCCAAGCGACATCAACACTCACTTTTCCGAGCTCGGGAACTTCAATGACCTGATCGAGATGAGCTGCGAATGCGGGCACGTTTTCAAAGGTGATTCCTTTGACTTTTCCGTCGCGAACCTCAGCAGTTACGGTTACCAGTCCAGCAGGAGCCTCAAGCGTCAGCACTGTTTCGGGTTCAGTTGCCTTGACCATGCCGGTTTCGATCAACGCGGTGGCAACGCAGATGGTGTTGGATCCAGACATCAAGGGATATTCGACCTGTTCAAGAATAACGAAGCCGGCGTCAGCATTTGGGTTTTGTGATGGCAAAACAATATTGCAGTTTGCTGCAGGGTATCCCCGCGGTTCGCGCAGCATCCGTTTTCTCAGATCATCACCATGGCGTTCCAAATAACACATCTTGTCGTACATGGTCTTGCCAGGAACATCGGTGATGCCACCGACAATTACACGACCTGGTTCTCCACAGGCGTGCAAATCAATTGCATGAACCATTTTTGATACTTTCATAGTTCGCCTCCAGGGTTCACTTGCATTTTCATCCAATTGGCGGTGTTATGAAAATCAGCGACGACGCTCCCCGGCGGCACCAGGGCATCGCAGGCAACTCGGGTCTCATCGTCAAGCGTCATATCTTTGACAGGAATGAGGCTCGCGAGTTGGTCTACTGTTCTTGGACCAATCAAAGGTGCAGTGATTCCAGGCTGGTCTTTCACCCAAAGGATCGACAGCTGGGCTGGCGTCAGGCCAAGATTTTCTGCAATTTTGGTGAATTCCATGCCAACCTCAATGCCGCGTCGGGTTACCCGATCTGCATAGAAACCGCCGCGCAGGGCTGCTCTTGAATTATCGGGATAGGAGGTATCCGATGTGTAACGTCCAGCAAGAACGCCCATTGCCATTGGTGCCCAAGCAATGAGGCCTAAACCGTGGTTCTGGCAAAGTGGTATCAGTTCATTTTCGATTCTTCGATCAAGCAGGTTGTAGGGTGGCTGTTCGCAAACAAAGCGTGCATAGCCTTTGAGCTCGCTGGTCATGACGGCTTCCATCACACTCCAGGCTGGATGGGTTGAACAGCCGATATATCGAACCTTGCCTTGGCGAACGAGGTCGGTCAATGCACCGAGCTGTTCGTCCCAGGGAATCTCAGGCGAAGGCCGGTGGAGCTGATACAAGTCAATGTAATCGGTTTGCAGCCGTTTGAGGGAATTTTCGCAGGCGCGAATCAGGTGCATTCGGGAATGACCCACATCGTTTGGAGCATAAAGTGAGGGGTCATCCAGTGTATATCCGGGGCGGCGACGTCCGTGATCCACTTTAGTAGCGATCAGGGTCTGGTGTCTGCGACCATTGGCCTTGATTGCCCGGCCGATTATTTTTTCACCTTCGCCATCGGCATAAATATCCCCTGTATCGACAAGGTTGATGCCGGCATCAAGTGCCATGTCCAGAATCCGCCGGGCTTGTTTTTCCGGAGTCGGGTCCGCGAAGTTGTCGGTTCCAAGGCATAGACTTGATACCTGAACTCCGGTGCGGCCAAGTGTTCTATATTCCACCGTTCGACTCCTTCAGATTGTTGTTTTACCTGCTGCGTAACAGGAATGAAGTGGGGGTTAAAGTGTATCAAAGTTTCGAAAAGGATTTACAACTTCACAATTTCCAAGAGAATACACCAAGCAGTTACATCAGAAGTTTCCGACACACTGTGCGGTGAATAACTCCTATAATCGCCTTATATTATGCGGTGATTAATATGTGGATTCACGAACATCAAAACTGGCCGAACTTCACATGGAGTGCGCAAGCCATTGCTTCAAAACTGGCTGATGTACGTTATCGTCAGGGCCGTATGATTGGACGGATGGAAAATCTTGGATTTGAACTTCGGCGAGAAGCCAACCTGACTACTTTGACCAATGATGTCGTCAAGTCCTGTGCGATTGAGGGTGAATTTCTAAAATCAGAGGATGTACGCTCATCGATCGCTCGAAGACTGGGGATGGGGGAGGCCGGACTCACCTCAAGTCACCGCGATGTGGAGGGCATCGTTGAGGTTACGCTGGATGCGACGCAGCGATTTTCAAAACCTTTGAGCACAGAACGTTTATTCGCCTGGCATTCGGCACTGTTTCCGACAGGATTCAGTGGCCTGAGTCGGATCACAGTGGGCAGCTGGCGCACTGCAGAATCAGGACCAATGCAAATCGTATCTGGCCCAATAGAGCGACAGAAAATTCATTTTGAGGCGCCGCATGCGCAGCGTTTGGAAAATGAAATGACGGGATTCTTTCAGTGGTTTGATCACAGCTTGGATGTTGATCCGGTGCTCAAATCTGGAATTGCGCATCTTTGGTTTGTAACGATCCACCCCTTTGACGACGGCAATGGCCGAATCTCCAGAGCTATCAGCGACATGGCTTTGGCGCGCGCAGACAACGTGGCTGAACGCTTCTACAGCCTTAGTGCCCAAATTGAATCCGAGCGAAAAGACTATTACAACCAGTTGGAAAGACAGGGGCGAAGTGAGCCGCAAATCACCGATTGGCTAGAATGGTTTTTGGATTGTCTGGCACGAGCGATCAGTGCCGCGGAAACGACCCTTGAAAGCATCATATTTAAATCTCGACTGTTGGAGAAGATCAGCCACCGACCTGTCAATGATCGACAGCGCCTTATCCTCAATCGAATGCTGGATGAAGGTTTTGAAGGATACATAACCAACTCGAAGTATGTGCGGCTTGCAAAATGTTCCAGCGATACGGCGCTTCGCGATATTCGACAATTAAAGACTTATGGTGTTCTGATTCAAAATCGCAGCGCAGGGCGAAGCACAAGTTACAGACTGCCTGACAAAATTCAGTTACTAAACTGAAAACCCCTGAGTTCAAAGTGCCTGGATTGTGAGATATCCGTGCGCGATTGTTGCATGAAGTTTTGAAATAAATTTTCAATCTTTGTCTGGCAGCATGCCCTTTTTTGCACTATAAAACACACTGAATTGCATGAACTTAAAGGAAACATCCATCGTGCACTGGTCAAAATCTGTCACCATGATTGAAGCTCACGCGGAAGGTGAAGTCGGTCGAATCGTAACTGCCGGCATCATCGACCTTCCAGGGGAAACTATGGTTGACAAGCTTCATTACATCAATACCGAAGGTCAGGCACTTCGGAAATTCCTGGTGCAAGAGCCTCGCGGCTGTGCACAGATGAGCACCGTGCTGCTGCCTAAACCATCACATGGAGATGCCCATGCGGGGATGATCGTATTGCAGGCAGACAAAGCCCATGCGATGTCCGGGTCGAACGCGATTTGTGCCGTCACAGTGCTGCTGGAAACCGAAATGGTGCCGATGACCGAACCTGAAACAACCGTTGTGCTCGATACCGCAGCAGGACCGGTTCGCGCACATGCGCAGTGTTCAAATGGAAAATGCGTCAGTGTTGAAGTCGAGATGACACCGTGTTATGTCGACGCAATGGATACCAAAATTGATGTAGAAGGATTCGGTACTGTTGCAATCGATATCGCTTTTGGCGGCATCTTTTATGCTCTGGTCGATCCGGCATCGATCGGACTTTCTATTGGGCCTGATTGCGCCCGCGCACTGGTTGATGCAGGCACCAAAATTCAAAGAGCTGCCAACCGGCAGTTGACGATTGCTCACCCGCACCACGAAGCCTTAAACGGTCTTTCCTATGTCATGTTTATCTCTACCGGCGATAACGGACAACTGACAGGTGCGACCATTATGCCGCCTGGTAGAGTTGACCGTTCTCCATGCGGGACCGGCAATAGTGCCCGAGTCGCACTGATGCACCAGAAAAACGAAATGAGTGTCGGCGACTCCTATATCGCCCGATCGATCATCAACAGTCGCTTCGAGGTCAAACTGGTTAGAACATGTGAGGCGTTTGGCAAAACTGCGGTGGTACCATCCATTACTGGAAGAGGCTGGATTCACGGCATGCATCAAATCGGGCTTGACCCATCTGACCCATATCCACAAGGGTTTGTTGTATCAGACTGCTGGGGAGAAGGTTTTGATCTGGTTCGCTGAACGCTTATCCAGTGGGGTCTAGCTCTACTTCGTCGTCTTCGTCTGTTTGTTTTGGCCGCGCCATCTTGGAGAAATAAAGGCCTATTTCAAACAAAATCCACACTGGAATCGCGAGCATCGTTTGTGAGAACACGTCTGGGGGAGTAAGCAGCATTCCGGCAATAAAGGCTCCGACAATGATGTATGGGCGCTTTTTGGACAGACTTTCCGGTGTCGTTGCACCCACTTTGACCAGCAATACGGTAGCAATTGGAACTTCAAAGGCAATGCCGAAGGCAAAAAACAGCTTCAGTACGAAACTTAAGTAAGAATTGATATCGGTCATCACCGCGACGCCTTCGGGTGCGGTACCGGTGAAAAAGGCAAATATGACCGGAAAGACGATGAAATAGGCAAAAACAATGCCGAGATAAAACAGCAAACTGCTCGATACCAGAAGCGGGACAACCGCTTTTTTTTCGTGCTTATAAAGGCCTGGCGCCACAAAGGCCCATATCTGGTAGAGCAGATAAGGCATGGCGAGACCCACCGAGAATGCAAATGCAAATTTGAACGGAACGAAAAACGGACCGTGCGGCTCGGTTGAGATCATGGTGTTGCCTTCCGGCAAAGCAGACATCAACGGTGCCGCGAGGTATTCATACAATGTGTTGGCAAACGGGGCGCAGGCAACAAACACCACCAAAATGGCAATCACGCCGCGCATCAAACGCTGACGCAGCTCAACGAGATGAGAAATAAATGTGGTGCCTGTGGCGTTGGGGTCGTTTTGTGCCATTGTTACGACGCAGCCTTAGTCTCGCTCGCGGGAGGTGGAGGTGGTTTTTTGGCTGGCTTAGACTCAGGTTTCTTGACCGGCTTAGGCTTGGTTTCCTCAGCCTTGGCTTTTTTTGGATCGGGTTTTATTTCAGTTTCCGCAGTGAATTCCTTTTCGGTTTCATCGATCTTTTCGTTCAGCGTAGTCGCGGTATCTTTTACTGCGTCGGTTGCTTCTTTTAAGTCTTCTTTGATTTCGTCTTTGATATTGCTGATCTTCTTAAGTTCCGTCGCATCGAGTTCACGATCTATATCGCGTTTGACATCGGCAAGCGTTCGGCGCGCTTTGCCGACCCATAAACCTGCGGTACGCGCAGCTCGCGGCAAACGCTCCGGGCCCAAAATGAGCAGCGCAATAACGCCGATAATTGCAATTTCCCAAAAGCCGACATCAAACACAACGATGAATCCTCGCTGGTGCTAAATCAACGCCTAGTTCAGGACTTTTCTTTCTCTGACTCAGCGCTTGCAGATTCGGTTGTTTGTGCATTGTCGTTCGGCAGTGCCTCACCTGATTCGGATTCTTCCTGCGACGGTTCTTCTTTTACCGACTTGCGAAAGCCTTTTATCGCCGATCCTAGATCGCCACCCATGCCGCGTAATTTCTTGGTGCCAAAAAGCAGCACCACAATCACCAGAATAATCAGCAGCTGCCATACACTTATTCCGCCTGGACCAAACATTTTTCCTCCCAGTTAAATTTCAAAATCCAAATATGACCGAGACATTATTATCTCACCCATTTCATCCATCTTGCTTGTCGCGAGATTTCTTTTCTTCCAATCCCGACACGCCAAATCTGCGCGCCAGCTCTTTTAGCACGTCTTGGTGCGAAAGTCCAAAATGCGAAAGCAAAACCAGATTATGAAACCACAAATCTGCGGTTTCATATACCACCTGATCTCGGTCACCTGATCTTGCGGCGTCGACTGTTTCGGCCGCCTCTTCTGTAACCTTGGATGACATTTTGTCCAATCCATCTGCGTGCAGCGCGGCTACATACGATTCGTCGCGAGACTCTTTTTTTCGCGATTCGATTACTTCACTTAGCGCCGATAGAATATCAGAATCCATGACATAACGCCCTGATTAACTGTAAATCTCATCTGGATGCTTGAGTACCGGATCCGTATCTGCCCACTTGCCATCGGTAAGTTTTCGATAAAAACAAGACTGACGCCCTGTGTGACAGGCGATAGCGCCGACCTGTTCAACCAGAAGCAATATCGTATCAGAATCGCAGTCGATGCGAATTTCCTTGATGTGCTGTATGTGCCCGGACTCCTCGCCTTTGCGCCACAGTTTTTGACGCGACCGGGACCAATAAACAGCCTGTCCCGAAGCGACTGTCTGGCGAAGCGATTCAGGTGACATCCAAGCCACCATCAGAACCCGGCCTGATTCTGCGTCCTGCGCGATCGCTGGCAGCAATGCCCCATCAGGCCATTTCAACTCATCACACCAAGGTGTTTTAGCGCTCTTGTCATTCATTAACTATCTCACAAATCTCAATTCCACGGCTTTGCATGTGCTCCTTTGCTTGGGCGATTGTATACTCACCGAAGTGAAAAATACTTGCTGCCAGCACCGCATCAGCCCGTCCGAATTCAATTCCGTCTGCCAGATGCGACAGATCACCCACGCCTCCTGAAGCAATCACGGGTACTGGTACTGCTTGAGACACGGCGCGCGTCAACTCCAGATCAAAGCCAATCTTTGTGCCATCGCGATCCATGCTGGTCAACAAAATCTCACCTGCACCTTTGTTACACATCGTTTGCGCCCACTGAACTGCATCAAGTCCGCGCGGTGTTCTCCCTCCGTGTGTGTACACTTCCCATCTCGGTGGGTCTGAACCGGCAATGCGCCTGGCATCGATCGCCACCACAATGCACTGCGAACCGAAGCGGCTGGCCGCTTCAGTAATAAACTCAGGGTGCTCGACTGCAGAGGTATTGATCGAAATTTTATCTGCACCGGCATTCAGCAAGCTGCGAATATTGTCGGTTGTACGAACACCACCGCCGACAGTCAGTGGAATGAACACTTGCCGTGCGACATCTTCGACGATGTGGACAATCGTATCGCGTCCGCTGGAACTTGCAGTAATGTCTAGAAAAGCAATTTCATCTGCACCTTGGCGATCGTACATGCGCGCCACTTCGACCGGGTCACCTGCATCTCGGATATCAACAAACTTGACGCCTTTGACAACTCTTCCATCGTCTACATCAAGACAGGGAATTATGCGTTTGGCAAGTGGCATTTCACCATACCCTAGTCATTTTGGTCGTTGAGCATCCGTTCAATCAAGGCAGTGCCCTGTAAATAGTCAAGCGTGCCTTCATAGAGTGATTTGCCTGCAATTGCACCGAGGATTCCGTGATCCCGAACAGCCATCAGCTGTTCAATATCATCGATGTCGCGAATTCCGCCTGATGCGATAACCGGAATCGAAATCTGCGATGCCAGTGATGCGGTTGCCTGTACATTGACCCCGCTTAACATCCCGTCGCGCCCGATATCTGTATAGACGATCGCCACTGCACCGCAATCAGCGAGCTGCATCGCGAGTTCAACGATATCGGTACGCCCGCTTTGTGCCCAGCCATGTGTAGCTGCTGCTCCGTCGCGTACATCAATACCAGCGATTACCGAACCTGGGTGAGCTTTATCAATCTGTGTTATGAATGAAGGTTCCTCAACGGCTCGCGTACCGATTACCACATAGTTGACACCCATATCCAGGTAACGTTTCGCGGTATCTGCCTGTCGAATGCCGCCTCCTAACTGCAATTCAATCTGCGGGTGTGCGCGAGCAATTCGTTGAATTGCATCAGCGTTGACTGGTTTGCCTTCGACGGCACCGTTCAAGTCCACGAGATGTATTCTACGCGCTCCTGCGTCTGCCCAGCGTTCAGCCTGGGTAAGCGGGTCGGCCGCGTACACGGTTGCGTCATGCATGCTGCCTTGCACCAAGCGCACGCATTGTCCATCTTTGATATCAATAGCAGGTATCAGCAGCATGTCAAAAGTAATTTACCAAGTTCCATTCCAATTCAGAAAATTACCAAGCAGTGCCAGACCGTGGTTTCGGCTTTTTTCCGGGTGAAATTGCACTGCGAACAGGTTTTCTTTTGCAGCTGCGCATGCATATTCGGTGCCGTAACTCGCTGTGGCAGCGACTTGCGAGAGGTTCGCTGCATCGGCATAAAAACTGTGTACAAAATAGAATCTTGAGTCTTGCGGGATCCCTTTCCACAAGGGGTGTTTTTGTTTTTGATGCACGATATTCCAGCCCATGTGGGGGATTTTAATGCGCTGTCCGCAGTCTTTGAAGTGTGTGTCAAATTTACGAACCTTACCTTCTAATACACCAAGGCCTTGCACACCGCCGTCTTCTTCGCTGTGGGCATACAGTGCCTGCAAGCCAAGGCATATGCCGAGCACTGGTTTATTCACCAATGCGTATTCAACTGCACTTTTAATTTCGTCGTTTTTCAACTCATCCATCCAGGTGCCGATTGCACCTTGCCCGGGCAGAACCAGTCTGTCAGCATCTCGAATCGCGGATGCTTCGCGTGTCACAGTTACAGTGAAGTTGCGCGGCGCTGTCACTTCAATGGCGTTTATCACAGAGTGCAGATTACCAGTGCCAAAATCAGCAATCGAAACAACAGGCATAGTTCTTTGGGGTTAAACAGCCGACGCCGTCAGTATGGGGGAATAAATTAAAGCTTGCCTTTAGTCGACGGAACAGTTCCCGTTGATTTTTCATCATAGGATGCGGCCATTCTCAAGGCGCGCCCGAACGCCTTGAAGACTGTCTCTGCAATGTGATGCGCGTTTCTGCCGGCCAGATTGGTAATATGCAAGGTGATTTGGGCGTGGTTACACACGGCCTGGAAAAACTCACGGATCAAGTCGACATCAAAATCGCCAATGCGTGCGCGAGGGTAGGTGACATCGTATTCCATCGCTGGTCTGCCGGAAAAATCGATCACCACTCTCGAAAGCGCTTCATCTAAAGGCACATAAGAGTGGCCATAACGATTGATGCCTTTTTTGTCTGCGAGGGCTTGTGCAATCGCCTGTCCTAGCGTTATGCCAACATCTTCGACTGTGTGATGTGCATCGACCTGGAGGTCACCCACCGCGGTGATCTGCAAATCCAGCATTCCGTGGCGCGCCACCTGTTCGAGCATGTGTTCGAAAAACGGCAGCCCGGTTTGCAGGGTCGAACGGCCGGTACCGTCAATATTAACGGAAACTGAAATATCCGTTTCGTTGGTTGTCCGTTTTTTCTCGGAAGTTCTGTCGCGCTGATTCACAATAAAAAGTCAAAAAAAGATTGAGGGCGGGCACATGAAGTGTTGGATCGGTTTAATTATAAGAAAACAAGGTGAACAGTGACCGTTCAATGAGTTGAGTACGAAGGATAGTGTCTTTTCGGTGCTGTATACGCACTTGAAGGCGGCATTTGAGGATTTATAAGGGGAGATGTCTTCAAGTCACAGACACTCTGGTACGGTACTGAAGCATGATGTACAGGCGTTCAAACTGGAGGTAAAAGTGGCAGAAGACGATTGCAAGGCGCATCAATCGCGAAAACTCTCGAAGACGCAATAAAACAGATACGCGGGCGAGGTTATGGAGACCGAAATCGCCGAAGACACCCGTTGTTACACTAACATCGCGCTAGGATTTGGCAAAAAGGCACGTGAGTTCATCGGTTGTAAATTGAAAGCTGCAAATATTCGATTCGCCCTCGAGACATTTTGTTGTATGGGGCGACTGAAGCATAATCACAATGGTTAATGCCAAGAATTACTAATCATGATATGATTCAGGTATGACTGAACCACAACAAAGCGACAATCGAAAGCTCCTTCCAGTTGGAATTCAAGACTTCCGCACGATACGGCAGGATAATTACTACTACGTAGACAAGACACAACTGATTCATCAACTGGTGAATCGAGGGCGTCACTACTTTCTGTCGCGTCCCCGCAGATTTGGAAAAAGTTTACTGCTCGATACAATCCGGTTGCTTTTTGAAGGCGAAGAAGAGTTATTCAAAGGTCTTGCCATACACAACAATTGGGATTGGTCAGTAAAGTATCCGGTAGTTCGGATCAGTTTCGGTGGCAAACATAACGAATCGGGAGACTTGGAACGTAGAGCTCTCAATCAACTGGTATGGATTAAAGAACGATATCAAATCGAATTTTCGCCTGTTTCCCAGACAGGACCGGACCAATTGGAGGACTTGCTGCGTCGGTTACATCATAAGACAGGTCAACAGGTAGTGGTCCTGGTAGATGAGTATGACAAACCAATACTTGATGTTCTTGACGATCCGAAAATGGCCAAGGCTAACCGGGATTATTTAAGCGGGTTTTACGGGATCATCAAAGACAGTGCCAATCATGTTCGATTTGTGTTTGTCACCGGAGTGAGCATGTTTTCGAAAGTAAACCTATTCTCAGGCCTGAATAATTTGAAAAACATCTCTCTGGACCCCCGGTATGCTACGATTTGCGGCTACACGGAAGGAGATCTTGAACGAGTCTTTGCGTCTGAACTTTCAGGATTCGACAGGGAGGAAATTCGTCGCTGGTATAACGGCTACAACTGGCTCGGTGACGAGAGAGTCTACAATCCCTATGATGTTTTGGAGCTGTTTGATACCGGAGAATTCGATTCTCATTGGTTCCAGACTGGAACCCCCACGTTTTTGTATCGAGTAATGACCCGGGACCGCGTGTCTTCTGTCAAACTTGAAAACGGTGGAATTAACAAAAAGCGGTTGACGAAGTTCGATATAGAAGACATTGATTTTCGTTCGCTCATGTTTCAGTCGGGGTATCTGACAATCGGTGAAGTGCAGCGTAAAGGAGACGAAACTCTGTACACCCTTGAGTATCCAAACTTGGAGGTGCGCAAGGACTTCAATACGGGATTTCTGGCCTATATCGGGCTCGATGATGGAAAAGCGTTAACCGACGGACAGGCTTTGCTAGAGCATCTTGCGTCGAACGATTTTAAAAAGTTTAATGCGTTGCTTCGGACAATTTATGATGCAATCCCGAATCAGTGGTATCACAAGAATAACCCTATGACCGAGTACGAGGGATTTTATCTTTCGGTGTTGTATACGCACTTAAAGGCGGTAGGCGCGGATGTTCAAGGGGAGGTATCCTCGAGCCGCGGTCGCGCAGATTTGGTGCTGAAGCACAGCGGGCAGGTGTTTGTGATGGAAGCCAAGGTGGTTGAAGACGAAAGCAAGGAGAATGTCGAGAACACACTCGATGATGCGATGAAACAAATAAGCGGGCGCAGTTACGGGGATCAGTATCGCGGAAGATACACGGCAATTCACGAAATAGCGATTGTATTTGGCAAAAAAGCCCGTAATCTTGTTGGTTTCAAGGTGGAAGCAGGGTAAGTTTGAACTCAATCTACACCAAACTTCTACTGGAATCGGCAGTAGGTGTCAGCGATTAGTTCTGGTCTTCAAGAGACAGTACATATTCGAACCGGTCACACTCACGGGCAAGCGACCTGAGATAAAACGCAAGGTTCTCCTTGGTGACACTATCGTACAAAACCGATATTTTCCCTACAACACGATGCCTGGAATCAATTGACAGAGAAACAAGCGAGAGTAGTGCATTCTTGCGCCATATTTGACAAACCAGTGGTTGGAGTGCTTCTTTTTCTGGATCCAGTTTGATTACCACAGAACTCATTACAAGTAAATTTTTCTTCCGCCCAAGTAGAATCTTCTGCTTTCTTTGCATTTCCGGAATTTCGACAATTACCCGGTTATTCTGCAGTCGAAATTCATTGCCGCAAACTTCACAAAGCCTATCAACAAATTCCCGAACGCTTTGTAAGTCTCTAGCCAATCAGAACACCCTCTCGCGCCAGGTTTTTGGCCAACGTGTCTCTGTTTCTGAATACCGAATCGATCAGTAGCAGCGCATCGTCGGTTCCTGTCAACTGCAAATCAAACAAGATTTCATCTCTAACAAAAATTTGATCAAAGTTTCTGCTAACTCGAGGATTAAGACACAACTTCAATCCATCAATACGGCGGGATATTTCATCAACCTTGGAAAATTTCGCCGCATCCTGTAGATCGATATTTCCAAAGTTCAACTCGAATTGCAAAATCATTTGTTCACCAGCGACATGGGATTTTACACGCAATTGACCTTGTTCTTCGAACGGGTAGATTCGATGCCTCGGTCGCATTTGACGCAATTGAACCTCATACCATCTGTCGTTTGAAGGCCGCCAAAAGTCCTCATCTACGAGTAAATGATATTTATCCTGCAACGACTTGCACAAACACTCAAAACTCTTTCGTGCCATAGATTCTACACACGAGCTTGCGACATCTTCGCCGCTCAAATCACCATTGAGCCAATAATCTTCAATCTCAAACGCAGATTTCAAGAGACCCTCAATGGGTGCGATATCTCTGCTTGCGTGAATATCGCGATTAAGATCAACCTTTGATTCATCTTGTCTTCGATAGCTGACATTCTGATGGATGAGCTTTACAAAGGTGTTGACCTTTTCCAGCACTTTTTCAACTTGTATCCGCTCAACTGTGTCAGAAAGATACGGATAATAAACCTGAATCTTTTCTGAATCGTTCAACTCGGCACTCGATCCGCCAAATTTTCTCTGAGCCAGACTGCCAATGCGATCCACTCTTCCGGTTCTTTGTTCCACTGAAGATGGGTTCCACGCAATTCCGTAATGAATGACTTGTTTACAGTAGGTGTGTAAATCCTCCCCTTCCTGAAGAACATCAGTGCTGACCAGCACGACCGGAAATCCCGGCATTCTGAACTGTGAAACCAAACGATTACTGGATTTCCCGCTTACTCCTCCAACCGGTTCCTGATAACCAAGGATTCTAGCAAGATATCTCGGTAAGCTCGACAAAGACTGCCGGTCCAAATTCGGGAAATTCAACGGTTTCAAATACTCGAATGTTCGCGCGACTTCAGACAACTCGTAGTACGCATTGAATTCATTGGATTTCGATTGTTTCTCAAGAAGCTTGACATACTCAATAGCGAGCTTCTCTCCTGTTCTTTTTCTTCTCTCTTGTTTGTCCAGACTGATGCTACCGATTTGTTTCGCAGCCAGCAAGTACAAGTCGATGTATGCCAATCCCAATAGCGAGAGGCGGGCGAACAATTCCCGCCGCTGCTCCTGTCGTATGAAATTCCTGGTTGAATCTCCCTTGTCATCTTGCGGCCAAATCTGCTCACGTAGTTCGGGATATTTTCGCAGCTGTGAAAACACTGTATTAATGGATAAATAACGTTTTGGTTTCATCGCGTTCAGACAGGTCGATTCTTCCAAGCCATCAACCACAGCGAATTCGAACTTTTCACGCAGTATGATTTTGGCTTGTTCTGCAAACTTCTCACACTTTGAATTCACCAAAATCATCAGCCCTGCCACTTGGAAGGAAGCATACACATGTGCCACTTCAGGGTCCCTGTCTTTCCATTTGTGGTAGTAATACTTTGAGGCGTTGGCCCTCAGTTGATTAACAGTGGACTCGACACCCTTGCCGACTTGCTCGCAGAGTTTTGTGAGCACCATCTTGGGCGCACAGTCCAAAATCCACGCGACATAGTTATCCTCGAAAACCGTTGAATACGCTCCTGCCGACTGGAAGCGGTCTTTGAGTCTTTTGCCGGAAAGAATATTTTCCGGCCCCGCCCCTCGCAAAAACCACTCGAAGAAACTGCCCAACCCGCCATCGTCGAAGTCTTCAATCAACTCGTCGCTGGGTGAAGATTCTTTCGCAATTTGCCAATCTTCAGATGTCATTTTTTTGTCGGGTCCGTCAAGGTTTTTGGCACTGTGTCGCTTTTCGTTCTGATAAAGTTCAAACAAGTCATCGACTTTATTTTCCTGACCAATCAAGACAATTTTGAAGCGGTTTTTGATCCATTCATCAAACAGTTCGCACAATCGTCTCTTGACTTCTCCTACAGTCGCAACTCGACGAACGAAGATTAGGGATTTTTCACCTGTCACAAAAATGTCACTCAGGCGCTCAATAAGCTTGTCCTGCTTCGGATGGGGAATTGAGCGACTAAATTGGTTTCGATAAGACTGTGTGAGATCATTGATCGTATCGGTATCTACACCCTTTTTTTCTATGTCAGAAATGTCCCTTTGCTGATCGACTCCATCGAATGCTGAATCCGTCTGTTTGATTTGGTGACTAAGCGATTCAGCAAAACTTTCGAATGACGACAACATGCCGACCTGAAAGTTGTTGTTGAATTTCTCGTTGTTCAATACTTCCGAAACTTTCTTCTGAACCAACGCCAGTACCAGTTGAGTTTTAACATCGTCAATTCGGATAGGCTTGTCATACTTCATCAATCCACCCCGCCGCCACTCGCGTCGATACATGTTCTTGGTCATTTTTTGACCGCCGACAGTGAGCGTTGCAGCACGTCGAATGAGGAGTCCTTCCAGCACTTTCTGTTTTTCTTCCCGACTCTTGTTCGGATCATCAAGAATCTCAACACACAATTTTGATTGACCGCCATTCCCATGAAGAGCTTGTTTTTCAAATCCAAAAATCTGCAATTGACGTTTGACGGATCCATAGTCATTCTCAAACGGAGTTGCAGAAAGCAGTAAAAGCCGGGTAGCCTTTCGTTCATACCAACCCCTTTCGAAGCCATTGACCTCGGCACTGCCGAAGCCAATAGTCATCAATTGATTGCGGATGCTTACTCCCCGCTCAAATCCATGCCGTAAATTGTGAGCCTCATCCACTATTACCAGGTCTGCTTGAGGAACGGCAGCATTGAGCGCTACTCCGTAGCTGTATAGAAATCTTTCCCGGTATTCCTCATCCAGTACAAAGTCAGACTTTTTCAAAGCCGGAATCGAATCGCGTAAATAATCTCGTTGCTTTGTCTGCGCTTCCAAATCTTTCGACCACACACTGAAACTGGTCATTCGAAGAAAGAAATCCCGATCATGATTTAACAAAGACTCGTGTGCAAATTCTGCAAGGTTTTGACACATTACAGGTTGCCACACTGGGCTCCCATCCAGTGACTTGACGCGGTTCCCGATAACTTTCCAGTTGCTTGAGACAAAATTTTCAAGATCCTTCTTCCACTTGGCCTGGATGTTCGCACGAGGCGTAATAACAATCACCCTTGTTGTTGGATCGAAATATCTCAACAAACACATCACACCCAATGCAACGTAGGTTTTCCCCATGCCGACTTCGTCGGCGAGGTAAGCGCACTCGTTGTTGACTAACATGTTGAAGGCAGCCACAGTCGCATCTCTCTGCAATTCAGCAACGCTATTGAGTGACTCACGCTTGTTGGGATTAAAGTCAATCAACTCATCGAGAAATGACTTTGAAATTGTTTTCAGTTCATCCATCAGTCTTCATTTCCAATTGGGGACAAAAACTGTTTGTCGAACCAATCGAGGAATTCTTTCGAATCCAATTTCGTCTGTAATTTCTGCCTATATTTCGATAAACCTCGACTTATTTGCTGATCCAATATTTTGGCTTGGTTCTGATGCGCTGCCAGTGTTTGTTCGTTATCGCAAAATTCATCCCGCAGTTGCTTGGCAGTCAAAAAGGTGATGTATGCATGAAGCGGATCAGAAGACTCATCACTCAGAGTTTGTTCAAGAAGAACCGGCATGGAGTCGTATTTTTGACCCAAGAGCAGCGTCACTGCTTCTTGGACATGATTATTCTCAAAGCAAGTGCGCAAGTGTCTGCCCAACCGCCCGAAAGCATGAAATATTCCTGAGAATTGAGCGAACACAGAATCGATCGAATCCGGAGTTCTCTGGAATTTTTCATCTGTAATTCCCTCAACGTTTTCGAAGTTCATCATCCGTCTTTCCAGATAAAGGGTGCGCTGCTCAGGCGACAACAAAGACCAGAATTCCAGAATTTCCGTGGGTGTCAAAGTCCGAATGATAGAGGGGCGATATTCAAACCCGGATTCTTCAACCAAAACTAGCCAACCGCCTTTGGAACTTTCGATTCTCAGTAAACTGCTAATATTCAATTCATCTCGAAATTGTTTGGCCACAGACTTGGCCGCTTTCCAACATCCATCATTCCAATCATTGACTTCAAATAGAGTTTTTCCGGACGGCGTTTGAATCTTGAGCGGTAACAAAGCTTTGTTTTTCAGCGTTTTTGGAGAAGGCACAACCTCCAACGCATTGGTCTGCCAGTCGAATTGAATTGAAATGACTCCCTGCGGCCGCTCTAGGCCATCGTGTTCATCCGGAACGTCGTTCAGAAACTTGACACTGCTTTGTTCATCGTCGATGGTTAAAAGCCACTTTCGTTGGAATTGCTGACTGTCGTCAGATTTGTCCACTAATATAGCGGCTTCCATATTCTTGAATTTACCCGTTGCAGCACTGGTGCAGTTGACGGAACCGATAATGAAAATGTTCGAGCATTTTCTGTGGCGATGCCACAAACGATATACCTTGGCGTGAACAAATCGAGGCAGAAGATTACTGTCCGCGCCCGTCCTGCTGATGAACTTGTCTGGCAGTTGCGCCCATTCAATTGTTGGGTGATTCAAAATGCTGTTGTAAACACTTTCACTGACGAGGACTGTTCCGTCGTCATGTTTTGGCAAGTGAATGCGTGTCTTAACAGGATTAACGACATTGATGATTCGTTCGAGGGGATCAATGCCGGCAGAATCGAAATAAGGAGAGATTACCTCCAGATTCAATTGTTTGTTCCGAATCTGCTCTGGAATGGTGTCCTCAAGCCACTGTGCAAACGATTTACTCTTGTGTCCTCCAAACATTCGGATGGGTATATCTACACCATTGGAGTTCTTGGCCGGATTAACGCGCTTTTTAAGGAAGTCAATGATTACGTCTATTTGAGTGTCCTTGCGGGAACGGCGGCTCTTTTGAATTCGCCGAAGCACCGCAATGAGATCCGCTTTGAATGAGGGTCCCTTTTTACCTTGCGAAGTCCGATAATCATGAATCTCCTCGATATGGCAGCACTCAACATTTTCCCACCAACCGCTTCGTGTAAGATTCGCAGACAAACAGCAAACGATCAGAGATTTGAAATTGCTTCCTTTTTGCTTTACTAGAAGTAGCACCAGCTTGGGATGAAAGACTCCTCTTCGCCAAGGAACAGCTATTCGAGAGTATGGCAATTGGGGCGATAGAGCATCAGGAGCTAATGCAATATCACTATAGTAAACCTCAAGATTGGTAGACTTTCTCAGTTGCTCTTCAAGTTGCATCAACCGAACTTTTTCGCTTGAACTGAAGCGTTGGCCAGGAAAAATTCCGGGAAGAATGTGGGACTCGAAGAACCCCGGGTCGAAACTGAATGTTGTAAAGACGGCAGATTCAACCGAATTCTTACCGATTGCATCATTTAGACTTTCAGTGAGAACTTCCTGCGGTACCGACATAAACCTTAATTACCGGCGCCGAGTTCGTGAGTGATGGAGTTCAGCGAACTAAAGAAGTATGAATGCAACCAAAAATTTTGGAGGTTTTGCGTAGATGGCAGTTGAAATTCCTGCCTGCGATATCGCACTTGAATTTTTCCATCCGATCCCAAGGTGACCCAGGGTGAACCACCTCGTTTTCCGGCAATATTACTCGCCCAGCTAATGAGTATCTTGATCACTTGCTCGTAATTCGCATCAACTAATTCTCGCTGACAATCTTCAAAAAACTGAATGATTTCACCATCTGTAACATTGGAATTTCTCATTTCAGTTGACAGGTCTATATTTTCATCAGGACGAATGTGAGGGATGTTCGTATTCCAGGCACTTTCAAAACTGTCGGCGTGATTTTCGACTTTGTCACCATCTCTGGACAACACTTGGTCAAATATTCTCGATATCAACCCCAATACCGCTTCGAGTCTCATGACTTTGTCCAATTGCTCATCCAGTGCGCTGGAAGAATTCACTTTCAGCTTCTCAACATCGCGTCTTGTAATGTGCTGTTGCGGCTTCCAGTGCTTGAGCATCAGGTCCGCTAACTCAGTTTGTATGCTTGACGATTGAGTGTTATTGTCCTGGCAGGCACAGTTGCGGAGGTTCTTGGTATAGAATTCTCGTTCCACTTTATTAAACGATGGATCCAAACAGAGTTTAAATACTTCAAAAACATCGTCCGGCTTTTTGGCGTTTAGATGCCCTTCGTTCAGTACGAGGTTGCGGATCTGCGCTTCCTTTGAAGACAACTTCGGCCAGTAAACCTGCTCTACAAATTGTCGAGCCGTATCTTCAATTCCAACATTTTCAGACGGTATCAAACCTGAAACTCTTGCTGCTACAGAGTACATACCCCAAAGACCATACGCTTGTTGATTGGACATAATCGTGCTTTCAGGACTTGACGAAATTGGAAGTTGCTGTGGTTTCAGGCTATTTCTTCTTACTCGCAGGATGCCACGAATTCCAGACTCAGCAAATGCAATATGCCGAACGTAAGCGCAAATTTGCTCAACGCGAAGGAAGATATCAACTGCGGAATTCTCATGAACATATTTTTCAGCCAGAAACCTGCCGAGCAGAAGGACTGTGAACCCTCGTGCATCATTGGTCTGTGTGGTCAGGTTGGAAATCAGATTTCGACCAAAGTGGTACCAGATGACCTGCAACCCCAAGGGATCGCGTGAACCCTTGATCACAGCATTGGGGTCTTCCCTGGTTAAAAACATTTAAAGTCCCCTGAATTTGAACGCGGCATGTTTGGATGAGTGAAAACGGACAACTCACATCCCGTTAAACTCGTTGAGCGAATTGAAGTGTTGCTTCATCATGAATTCGGGATGGTGTCTTGTGAATTTCTGCAATCTTGGCAAGACAGTTCCGCATATTCGGACTATAAATCGGTAGAAAAAAACACAGCCGGCATTACTCTCGACTGTGTTTACGTTCATGCTGTGCGGGAAGCATGAATTTCGATGAAATAATCCTCGCTATTGCCATTCATTGCTTGCACCGCTGTCTCCATTGCGACGTCATACGGGTATCCGTTGGAACGAACGTCCTCCACTCGCTCAAGCGCATACGCAGCCCTTACCCGTGTAATTCCGTTTCGGTCGTTTACCCGAATATCTGCTAACAGTTTAATTAATTTGTCATACTTTTTTTGTTCCCTTTCCAGTGCTTTTCGCCTAAAGTCTGAATGATCCATTGCTTTGTGCCTCAAGTTGATAAAGATGTGTGTTCAGTGGGACATACATGATCGCTAGCCGAGTGGGCTTTTGTCGCTATACATTGATGGTTATATTAAATGCTATTCCTTGTTCATTTGAAGGCTGTTCAAAACTTTCGTTGGGAACTGTTTATTCTGTGTTCATGTAAAAATCTGTGTTCATGTAAAAATGTTTTCGGTTCAATATCAGAAATGTCAGGTTTTGGACGAGAGCAAAAATTAACAATTCGGTTAGAGTTTCGAGAAATAAGCTTATCTTGCAAAACAAGGGATAATTGGATAATCAAGTTGAGTTGAACCGCTGATCACTGGAAAAATCGGTATCTCCAACACATTTAACAGTTTCCGATTCAGTGCTACATCGTCCGATCTTAGACGATTTGTTCGTTGAATCTTGGACTCGTGGATTTAATTGGTGTGGATGGATGACAATTCTAAATCAAGTAGAATGTGTGCCTGTAGCAAAAGTAACAATTTGCACAGAGAAACAGAATATGGGATTAGAACAAAATATCGAACAAATTCGCAAGGAAATTGAAATGGGGCAGTTTACAAGTGATTCAAGCGAAGCTGCTGTATCACAGGGTATTGTCCTGAGACTTTTGCACGCGCTAAATTGGCCCACATTTAACACGAAAATTGTCTGGCCGGAATTCGGTGTAGAAGGAACAAGAGTAGACTACGCTCTTTGCAATTCAGCCGAAAAACCGATTGCCTTCATTGAGGTGAAGAAAATGGGTCAAAGCCAAGGAGCTGAGAAGCAATTGTTTCAATATGCGTTCCACAAGGGCATACAACTGGCGATACTTACCGATGGTCGAGAATGGAATTTCTATCTTCCTGCAGAGCACGGCGACTACAGTGAACGAAGTGTTTACAAACTTGACATCGTTAAGCGCAACCTTGGAGAATGCGCTCTACGACTCAATCGGTATTTGGATTATCAAGCAGTCATTTCCGGTAAAGCGGTTGAAAGTGCTCGAGCAGACTATCGTGACGTAACTCGTGACAGAGAAATACAATCTACACTGCCCAAGGCATGGAACCAGTTGGTAAGAAACAAAGATGAAATCTTGGTTGATTTGGTTGCCGAGCAGGTCGAAAATCTATGCGGCTACAAACCGGAAGATGATGTGGTTATGTCGTTCATCAAAAGTGAGTTGAAGATTTCAACAACTCCTTCGGAAGTGATCCCTCCAAAACCAGTAATTCCAATTGATAACGAGGGTTGGGTTAAGTTTGAAGACTACAATCCAAGTCCCGGTACAAAGCCTCCGGTTGCTATTCGATTTTGGGACGGTAAAGTGAGGCAAGTCAATCATTGGTACGAATTGCTATTATTCACTGTCAGGGAACTCTACACTCAAAATCGAATCAATGACATAGACATTCCAATTCACTCTAGTAAAAAGCGATATATAGTAAATAGGACGCCTGAGCATCCGGATGGTGAGAAATTTATCGATTTCAAACAAGTTGACAGTTTTCCTCTTTACATAAACAAAAACTTGAATGCTGGTCAAATCCGAAGTAATGTGATTAAGTTGCTTGAAAAGTTTGCTCCTAAATTCAATAATGTTTTTGTGAAGATTGATTGAACATGTTCACGGTATTCACTTCCTACATATGCAGGGAGTGCAATTTTGGGGAATGCATGCTTACTGCAGGTTGCGCAAAGACGATCGTGAAAATCGACGGAATCCTGACAAGAATCTCAGCAAACCATAGTCACCAACCTCGCTGAGACGAGGACATCATCACCAAAGAAACAAAGAATGAATGACGCACATCAACAGGGAGAAAAGTTTTGAATATTGTCCAGCCATCAACCGAGCAGGTGAATTTTTATAAAAATAAATGGAATTCTCCTGAAAATGAAAAATATGTGCTGCAGGAGAGCAGCCTAAGAAAATTGTTCACCGAAACATATCCTCTAAATGTTGAAATGGATGATGTCCTGATTAAAGTTTGCTCGTTGAACGACTTTTATAGTACAAATATTTTCAACCCATTTGCCGTTGCCCAGCACATTGTAGATTTGAACATCGATCAACATCTCTCAAACCAAGACATTACCCTTGTGAACAAAATTGCCACCGTTCAGGTTACGGAACAAACAACCAAAGACTTTTTTTCATTTGCTACAAAGTACTGTAGCCATCATAACCCGGATTTCTATCCGATTTATGACAAGTATGTTGTCAAGATGCTTATGCACTTTAAGAGGGTGGACAAATTTGCCAAGTTCAGAAAAGTTGATCTCAGATGCTTTCAGACATTCCGTAATGTGTTGATGCAGTTCAGCAGGTTCTACAAGATTGACAGCTTCAAATTGAGAGAAATTGACGTTTACCTCTGGCAGGCGGGCAAGCATTATTTCCAATAAGAATTACCTATTATCAGTGTCTTGCACTCCATTATGTGAATATACGCAGGTCATGTCGCAAACAACATAGTCTGCGTATATTCAATTAATTCTGGAACTGAATTGGCGGGTGCTTACAGTCTGGGAATGCAGTCAAGGACTGGCTGCGAAGCGAGGAACAAACTTTGGATATTCGCGGAGGCATGGATTCTGATCCCCAGAAATTTGTTGAGTGACAATTTTTCCGAAAGCTGTTGCAGCGTTTGCTATTGTTAAAGTGTTCTTGCCTCGAAAATTGAAGGGGTGAGATTACACTGCTCTCGCAGATTGCCTGGCAATGTAAAGATACGTGGCTTGTCTCTAAAACCAAATAGACGATAGAGATAATACCTTGAAGAATAACGTTGTGAAAATTCGAGTTCGTTCTTTGTCACATAGAATGGAGTATTTTTTCCGTACTTGGTTGTTTTGACCTCTATGAAACGATCATTTCCGTCTTCTTCAAAAGAACGAATATCATATCCAGCCGATGGACCACGGGTTTCAGATACCCGTTCAATTTGGTCAGCTAGCGCTTCCTTTCCGCTCCAGACCAGTCTTGCGGACTCGTAGTTGATGACAAATTGTTCTCCAGCATCGCCAAGGATTTGATTCTGTGCCTCTCTTTCTATGTAGTTAACTCCGCTAGGGTTAACAATTTTCACACTGGTTTTTTTCCTTGAATCAAGTTGCTCTATCTTTGGTGGATCTTCCATTACCTTAAGTATGTCCTCGATCGACGGAACAACAATCTCAGTAACGAAGTCTTGTTCGAAAAGCTCTTCGAGTTCTGGATTATTCTTGAGGTAATCTGAAATCGCTTCAGGTAGAATCTTGCGCTGATAGTTCGATCTCGGTTTATATCCACTGATACACGGAATTCCCATTTCAATGAGAATTGCACTGATATTCTGATGTTTGAACTCGACTGAGCTTTCTGATCGCCCATTGAGACGCTTAATCAGAGCGTTCCTGTGCTCAGTTTTGTTGTATTTTTTACCAGCCAATTCGAGGCGAAGCATGTCAAAATAATCCATGACAATTGCTTCATTTTCAGATTCTGACCATTCTTTATCCATAGGTTCGTTATGTTCTACGCAACGGCACGGGCTCGCACCAATGGAGCCGACGATAATTTCAGCTGTGTCATAACCGTTAAGATCATAGACTCAACTCTGTTCAGTGTTCAACCCTAGTTACCTATCTTAAGTTCAATCGAATTCGGATGTTTTTCATTTTCCCACTATTCTTAATCAGCTGATGGGTTGATTGTCTAAGGGTAACTACTCGCCCCATTTGAATATCGTTTGAGGCTATTTGGTTATTTTATCCGTTGTTTCTGAGGATATTCGCCGCTTCGCCTTCGAGAGCGAGTTGAATTGCAGTAAGCGGCGGCATACTTTGCCGAACGAAATGTTCCTGAGACTTTCTGCTTTACCTTGCTCATGCGAATATCTTGCTCGGATCTGTTGTTTGTGAAAGCAACATAGGGGTTGCGAGTAAAACGCAGGATTTCGCTTTCGTTAATGTCAAAGGTTTCATACAGATCTTGTTCATCTGTTTTGGCAATCTTGCCGCGCTTGCTGGTTCTCTCAAGCGACGCAGGCAACTCTCTTTTTACCTTGTGTCAATATGGTTCGATACTGTTTGCGCACCGCATTGAAACGTTTGTCACTGAGCACTTTGTGCGCCACTGTGCTTAATGGCTGGAAACACTGGGACGTAAAACGACCTAATGATGCCGCTTGGACCCTCATAGACAAGTTGCGCAAGAAAAGCCAAACCACAATGTAAAGTCCTGGCTAAACAAATTGAGTTGCTGAAACAGCATTGAATCACTGAAAACTTGAATCTAAAAATCAGAAGTAGTGGAATAGTTGGGCTTTCTGTCTTTCGCAAGAATTTCCCCGTTGTCTATAGTGTGATATTCGACCTTTAATTTGAATCGCCGGGTGCTCACTTTCTCGATTTTCAGAAATACTTGTCCATTTTCGTAGGCAGTCCACAATTCGTCAGTCTCCCCTGCGATAAAGCTTTCGACTTCTTTTCTGCCAAACCCCCAGTCTTGGTAATATTTGTCTCCAAGACTTCTCCGCAACTGGTTAAATTGATTTGTCGGATCGTCAAGTAAATCTCCAATGAGACCTTGCGCTTGGACCCCTAAGTCCACACTAATTTGCTCAACCACTCTCTCGGTAACGGGCAACTGAGGCAATGGTGAGTAGTAGGCCATCAGATCTTGCAACGTATATCGTCCGACGATCACATCCGCTATAAAAAATTTGTACCCATCACACAACGAACGAAACTGCCAAGATGCTGATTGACCGGAACCATATCTCAACAATAAACCCAGAGCCATAATGTTGGCTGCTTCTTCACCCCACACATTAACGATGTATATCTGAAATTCAGATGGGTCATTGAAGTCAAATCTTGGCCAGACTTTAATTTTTCGGTTTATATTTTCTGGATGCCCAGGGATAATCTGCGCCAGCTTATCGCATACTTGCTTTTCAGTATAAAGACCGTACTTGTTTCCAAGATCACCAATTACATCGTCAACATCGTCCCAGGTCCACGTGTTTTCTTCAGGTACTGAATAAACAAATGTGAAGTCCAGGTCGTCTAACCCAAAGCACGAGCCCGTGATAAAGCCAAGGAATTCGGCCACACTGCAATACTGATTGACAACGCTCTCTGGAGAGCCAATCTTAATGTCCCGAAATCCAACTTCTGTTGGAGACTCTGGTGTTCCATTAGCGAATGCAAAATTAACGCTGAACGCAAAGATGAAGACCAGGGAATTAACAAATTTTCGTTTCATATCAACTTTCTTGAATTCTTAAAGTCGCTATTGTAGATCAAAGCGATATCCGCTGGAATCGCTGCCACTTAAAACAAATCCTCTTGCCGATTAACCACAAGTCATGGTCAATCTTATTTCAAAAGCAAGTCCCCAAAACCTGCAGATCAATTAGTTTCGTCGATGACTTGCATCCACGAGCCTTGCGTCATACTTCCTGCGACAAGGATCTCCTCAGTGCATCTAACATTTCATTGTTTTCGTCAGCGCAAGAGATGGTAATTCTCAGACAGTTCGAAACAACCCGATGCGAGCCGTGAAGATTCTTCACTAAGACTCCTTGTTCCTTCATCGATTCGAAAACCGATGAAGCATTTTGCTTGCCAAACCTGACAGTCAGAAAATTCGTCGCCGACCGATATGCGCAAACATCTTCAATCAGATCCAACTGCGCGAATACGCGCTCGCGCTCGGCTATGATTCGATCGCTCCGGTTAAATTCATCCCATCGGCCAAGCGCATAGCGTGCTGCTGCCTGATTCAAAACACCAACGTTATACGGCATTCGAAGTTTTTCAAATTCATTTGCCCACTTTTGGTGACTGACAAGATATCCAATGCGCAGACCCGCCAGACCGCTCTTTGACAAAGTTCTAACGACCACCAGATTATCGTGATCTGCCATCGCATGGATCAGGCTTTTATTCGAATACTCGTGATACGCCTCGTCGACTACGACAAGCCCGGTTGAGATTTGCGCTGTCTGCTCGATTACATCGGTGTCAAACAAATTGCCAGTTGGATTGTTCGGGTACGCAAAAAATACGCAATCAGGCTGATGACGCTCTACCTTAGAAAGCCAGTCACCGCTTGCGAGCTCGAAATTCTCGTCGAGGTCAACGCCGATAAACTTTGCCCGCATATATCTTGCCATCAACTCGTACATCACAAAAGTTGGCTGTGGCGCCATAACCAGGCGCTGGTGCCCTGCGACAGCAAGCTGAATGACTTGCAACAGTTCATCCGAACCGTTTCCCAAGGTGATTGAATAACGATCCGGGATTTCAAAAACCCGCCGGATATCGTGCTTTAGCAATTCACCGGATGGGTCGGGATAGCGGTTGACAGATACATCGCTCAGCGCCTCATGCCAGCTGCTCAACTCGTCGGTGTCAAACCCGTACGGGCTTTCCATAGCATCGAGCTTGACCCGTACCGACTGCGGTGCCACACGATAAGGTGACATGGTGCGGATCTCGTTATGAACGCGATCGATTGGGTCGGATTTGCTTTTCATTCATCGAGGCGAAACTCAGCAGACGCTGCATGAGCTGTCAGCTGTTCGGCACGTGCCAGTACACTGGCCGTCTTTGCCAGCTGCCTGCCGCCCGATGGCGAACAGGCGACAATGGAAGTGCGCTTTAGATAATCATATACACCCAAAGGTGAGCTGAACCTTGCAGACCCTGAAGTCGGCAATACATGATTCGGCCCGGCACAGTAATCACCAAGCACTTCAGTGCTGTAAGCGCCAATGAAAATCGCGCCGGCATTACACACTTTTTGCGCAACTGCCATCGGATCGTTAATCATCAGCTCAAGATGTTCAGGTGCAATCCGATCGATAATCTCAGCCAGCTCGCTGCGATCGCGAACATGAATCAATGCACCGTGCTCAGACAGTGACTTGGCAATGATCTGCTTTCTTTCCATATCAGGTAGCATCTGCACCATCGCACTTCGAACCGCTTGAATCACTTCACGGCTTTCGCTAAGCAATATCGCCTGCGCATCTTCGTCATGCTCAGCCTGAGCAAAAAGATCCATCGCAGCCCACTTGGCTTTTTCTTTGTCATCGCACGCAACAACCACCTCCGAGGGTCCGGCCACCATATCGATCCCAACATGACCGAATACTTGCCTTTTCGCCGCAGCAACCCACGCGTTCCCAGGTCCGACAATCTTGTCTACACGCGGGACCGTTTCGGTTCCGTATGCCAGCGCGCCAATCGCCTGTGCCCCTCCAATTGCAAACACCCGATCGACACCGACGATGTTTGCAGCTGCTAACACCGCATCATTTAATTGTCCACCTGGCGCGGGTACAGTCATCACCACCTGCTTGACCCCGGCAACTTTTGCCGGTATTACAGTCATAAGCACAGATGAAGGATAGGCTGCCAGTCCTCCAGGGACATAAACACCAACACTTTGCAAGGCGGTTACTTTCTGACCATAAAGTGAACCGTCGGGCTCTTCGAAACTCCACGACCGCTCAAGTTGCTTTTCGTGAAAAACCCGAATCCTCTCAGCAGCTTCGTTCAATGCAACTGCGACAGCATCTTCAATAACACTTGCTGCCTGCTCACATCGTTGCTGATCAATTTCCAGGCAAGCGGCGTTGTCGACAAAATATCCGTCATATTTACCCGTTAACTCCACCAGCGCCTCATCGCCGTCGACCCTTACCCGATTTAGAATCTCACTGACCTTTGCATCGACATCGGGATCAAACCGGATCGCGCGCGACAGCAATTTAGACAATCTGCTCTCGAAATCGCAGTCTTGGGTGGACAGCTGCTCAATGAGAACTGTCATCACTTGTGTTCCCTTGCAACAATTTCCAGCCTGTCAGCTAACTGTTTCATCGCCTCGGTCTTAAGCCGCGTGGATGCCTTGGACGCGATCAACCTTGCGCTGATTTGTGCCAGAGTATCGAGTTTTTTCAGCCCGTTGCTGCGCAATGTATTACCGCTTTGCGACAGATCAACTATCCTGTCGGCCAAGCCACAAAGCGGTGCCAATTCCATCGACCCGCTAAGATGCATGACATTGACGTATTCCCCGCGTGCCGCAAAATACCGTCGCGCTGTATTGACATATTTGGTGGCTACGCGGTGCTTTCGGTTGCCCGGCATCGCCTTTTCGCTCGGATTGTCGACCCCAGCTAAAACCAGTTCACATTTACACACGTCCAGATCAAGCAGTTCGAAATAGTTTGCGTTGTCGATCTCAAGCAGTACGTCCTTGCCAACAATGCCAAAATCAGCACCGCCAAGCTGAACGTATGTCGGAACATCAATGCTGCGAACGATGACCAGATCGACAGCCGGGGACTGAGTCGGGACTACAAGCTTCCGGGTTGTCGCCAAGTCTTCGGTCGGGCCGATGCCGGCTTTAACCAAAAGGGGTTGAACCGCTTGTGTAACCCGACCTTTCGAGATCGCTACCGCAATTCGTTTTGTGTTGTCATTCATGAAATTTCACCACTGTGCATGTGGTGTGCCAATGTGAAACAGCCAGCTTCTCAGTTAAAAATCAGCCAGCAGCAACAACTTGATCAAGGGCGGATAGTTTTCCGTTTTCGTGAACGCGTCGAATTTGTGCGCCGAGCTGAGAAAGATTCTCCTCGATGCAGTGATATCCGCGGTCAATATGATGAATTTTTTCGATCACAGTCTGTGAATTTGCAACCAGTCCCGCCAGCGCCAGACATGCTGACGCACGCAAGTCAGTTGCGGTAACCCGCGCACCGGTCAGTGACGAAACACCGTGAACGGTCGCAGAGCTGCCGTTCATGCTGATTGACGCCCCCATTCGACAAAGTTCTTCAACGTGTTGAAACCGGTTTTCGAAGATGGTTTCCGTAACAGTGCCATGACCCTGTGCAATACAGTTGAGCATCAGAAACTGAGCTTGCATATCAGTTGGAAAACCCGGGAATGGCGAGGTGCGGATATTCACGCTTCGCGGACGAGCTCCATGCATCGACAACTCCACCCAGTCAGGCCCGATCCGTATGTCAGCACCTGCTTCACTGAGCTTGTCAACAACCGCAACCAAGTTGCTTGGCTGAACATCGCGCACGCGCACCTGTCCGCCGGTGACAGCACCGGCAACCAGATAGGTACCCGCTTCGATCCGGTCAGCAATAATCTTGTGAGAATAACCGTTTAACTGATCAACACCGTCAATCATCACTTTAGAGGTGCCTGCACCTTGTATTTGCGCGCCCATTCCGCTCAGACAAGCAGCCAGATCAACAACTTCGGGCTCTTGCGCGGCGTTTTCGATAATGGTTGTTCCTTTTGCCAGTGTAGCGGCCATCATGAGGTTTTCAGTTCCAGTAACCGAAACCGTATCCATAAAGATATGCGCACCGTGCAGCTTTTTCGCGGTAGCCTTGATATACCCGTCTTCCAGGTCGATGGCAGCGCCCATTGACTTAAGGCCCTCAAGATGCATGTTCACCGGCCGTGAACCGATTGCGCAGCCCCCTGGCATTGAAACTTCAGCACGCCCGAAACGGGCGAGCAGAGGACCGAGTACGAGAATCGATGCCCGCATCGTTTCAACGATTTCGTAGGTGGCGCAAAAATTGTTGACAGTGCTGGAATCCACCCGCACTGCCATGGATTCGTCGAGTTCTAACGAAGCACCGAGACGTCCGAGCAAATCAAGTGTCGTCGTCACATCCTGCAGGTGCGGAATATTAAGCACCCTCAGAGGCTTGTCAGACAACAGCGAAGAAATCAGGATCGGAAGTCCAGCGTTCTTAGCGCCTGATATGCGAACCGCTCCGTTGAGCGGAACACCACCGGTAACAATCAGCCTGTGCCTATTCACGGGTGCTTGACTTTTGAATTGTCGATCCGCGTAATTAACCGGCCTTTCTACGAATTGGTTTCAGATTCAGAATCGAGCTTCGACTGCAGATCACCATTTTGGTACATCGACATCACGATATCACTTCCGCCGACAAACTCACCGTCGATATAAAGCTGTGGAATTGTCGGCCAATTTGAATAGCGCTTGATTCCCTCTCGGATGTTCATATCACTCAACACGTTTACAGCTGCAAACTGCGTGCCGCAGGCATTGAGTATCTGCACTGCCCGGCTCGAAAAACCGCACTGCGGAAACTGAGGCGTCCCCTTCATAAAAAGAACAACCTTGTTGTTTGTCACTGCATCTTTAATTTGGTCTTCTGCATTCATAAAATCTATTTCTCCATGGTCTCGTCAGTTTGTAATTGGCTAATCGTCGCGCTGTTACGAGGACTGCCCCTTCCACTCATCAGGGGTATAGGTCCTTAGCGACAGGGCGTGTATTGTTTCGTCCATTTTGTCACCGAGACCGCTATAAACCATCCGGTGCTGTTCAAGCATAGATTTTCCGGCAAACTCAGAGCAAATTACAGTCGCCTCAAAATGTCGTCCATCACCGACCACTTCGGCACTCGCGCCATTAAGGCCCTGCTCTATCCATTTTTTAACGAGCTGCGGTGCGACCATGTCTGTATTTGTCTGGTGGTAATTGACGTGTTTTAGTAATAATCTTATGCCGCCTAATTTTACCACAAGGCAATATCCGTAAATTTGAGGTAATCCACATCGAAGTGCCTATGACGAGGCAGACATGCCCTTGAAATGTCATAAAGCGCCTGCCAAGGTCGACAAAACCTTCAGTGCCAATGAACCTGAACTTGATTTACGCCAGGCAATTGTTCATACCGTCACAGGCTCGCTATATGCAAGCCATATCAATCGCCCCGCTATGATTTAAGACTAACCGATTCGAAGGGGTCGAAAATCACAAGTCCACAAGACTGCCTGCACTTAATGCCAATGACCTGATCACTTTGAGCCTCAGTCATCAAGCTGACTTTTGTAATGCTCAGACCCAGGGCCGCGCGGTGCTCGAATTCCCCTGAATTCCCAATCTCCGCCCATGGCCGTCGACACTACCTCTTCTGTAGTCATCGGCTGGTGGCCGACGTCCTCTCGTATTGGCGTTGGCCCCTGTGCAATGGTGTTGGTCAACGCGCCCAGGCCTTCGACTTCAACAGTAACAACATCACCGGGTTCAACCGGTCGGGAGTTCGCCGGAGTACCAGAAAGCAGCAGATCACCGGGCTCCAGAGTGATATTTCTTGCAATGTCAGCAACCAGGTAATGCATATCCCACTCCATCTCTTGGGTGTTGCCATCCTGCTTGACTTCGCCATTGACAATCGTGCGAATTTGTTTGTTGTGAAAATCCCACCCGCTGACAAGCGCCGGGCCGACTGGGCACAGCGTATCAGAACCTTTTACGCGCAGCATCGAACCGGCATCGGTATCGCGAAAATCATGCAGGCCGTAGTCGTTGGCGATGGTGTATCCGGCGATGTACTCACCGGCTTGTTCTTGGCTGATGTTTCGACAGTGCCTGCCGATGACAATTGCAATTTCGCCTTCGTAGTTGAGCCACTGGCAGCGTTTTGGTCTCACTACATGAGCCTTGTGCCCGCAAAGCGCCGTGATCGGCTTGTGAAAATACGTAGGTGTCTTGGGAAGTTTAGTCATGAACTCATCGACGCGGCTTTTGTAGTTCAAATGTACGCAAATGATTTTGTTCGGCACAACCGGTGCAAGGTGGACCGCTTGTTCTGCCCGAATTGTTCGACCATCTCCTGCGACAAGTTCATCGCCGCTGCGGGTAACAACTGTCGGGTGGCCTTCTAACAGGATTCGACGAAATTCGCTCATGTTTCCTCCGCCATCAACTGGTGGCATTGCAATTGAATTAAAACGCACGATACCATAGCAGATAATAACGCCAGCTAACAGTAGAGTAAAATCTACAGCATGTATTATTTGCAAAATAACCCTGCTACTTAAGAGTGTTTTACGATGTCATTAAAAGGTTTTATGTTCCCGCGAAGCGCAACAGGCAAATCTTCATTAGTGCCTGACACACCTTGGCACTATTCAGGAGCCACTTTGACGCTTGAGTATCTCACAGATCCACAAAACGTCATCGAACTGCTGCCGCACTACCTCGAACCCGCAGATGAAAATCCTGGAGCCGTCGCAGTAATCTGGGCCGACTGGCAAAACTGCGCCGACGACTACAGCGAAATTCTTGACCCGGCTCGAAGCCAGTACATGGAAGCATTTGTTGTAGTGCGTTGCAAGTATCAAGGCAAAACCTATTCGCGCTGCGTATATATCTGGGTTGATTCTGACTATGCCATGGTTCGAGGCCATCACCAGGGTTACCCCAAAAAACTTGCGTCAATCTACATGTCACGACCGATCACAATAGGGCAGGCGGGGCCAAAACTTCAACCAGGCGGCCGCTTCGGTGCCAGCGTCGCAGCCTATGACCACAAGCTGATTCACGCTACATTTGAAATCAAAGACGAGTGTGACCACAGCGGCTTCGTCAACAACCACCCGATGCTGCACAACCGGTGGATGCCGTCAATCGAAGGCACAGGCCAAGACAGTCTTGATGAACTCGTCACGATGAGCGCGTACCAATCGCAGGTCGGGCGCAGTTTTACTGGTGATTTCGAATTGACGCTGTTTGACTCTCCAGTAGAAGAGTTGACGCGGCTTAAACCTGAAAAATTCCTCGCCGGCTATTGGCGAGAACTTGCCTTTTCATGGCGAAGCGGCACCACGATTCGACGACGCAATCTTCCGCAAATCGATTAGTCTTTGCGTTTGTCGAATCGTTTACATCGAACTGATCAACAATCCAAGAGCATGAAACAATGACACTTTGGCACCCCACCGATGACGGTCATGCAAACCTTTCCGATCACGATTCGTTCTTAAACGGCGTTCCGCATAACACATTTACGCGAATGCGCCGGGAAGATCCTTTGGCCTGGTGTGAGGGAGGTCAGTTCAAAGGCTATTGGTCAATGACCCGATATGATGACATTCTCAAACACAACCGAAACCCATCCCTTTTAAGTTCAGCACAAGGCATTCGAATGGAAGACCAAAGCCGGGAAGAATACCTCGCTCGACGAACCTTTCAGGAAACTGACCCGCCCGAACACACGATGAGCCGCAATATTGTCAATCAAGCTTTTTCGAAAAAGGTAATTGACCAGTCCGAAGATACGATACGCGAGCTTTGTGTCGACATCATCGAAAACGCGATTTCCCACGACACTTTCGACGCTTCATCGCTGATCAGTCGGCAGCTGCCGATGCGAATGCTCGGAAGAGTTCTTGGATTGCCCGAAAAAGACTTGGACTGGCTGGTCAAAAAAGGCGATGAACTGATCGCCAATACGGACCCGGAATATTCCGATTTTGTGTTGGATAAGGCGGATACCGAAGAATTTCGGTTGATGCCGTTTCGCTCCCCTGCCGGTGCTCAACTATATCACTACTCGAAACAGCTGATGTGTCAAAAAGCGCAGGCAAATGACACACAAGGCGTTTTGAATATGGTTCTTGAACCGGACGAAAGCGGCAAAGTCATCAGTGATACAGAATTTCGAAACTTTTTCTGCCTGCTGGTAGCCGCCGGAAACGACACCACGCGCTATACGCTTTCGGCATCCATGCACGCACTGGCGATGAAACCTGAATTGCTTGCGCTGCTCAAAAGCGCCACGCCAAGGCTGTGGGCATCAGCAACAGAGGAATTTATCAGATGGGCTTCTCCAACCATGCATTTTCGACGCACCGCAACGCAGGATTTCGAATTGCACGGCAAGAAAGTCAAAGAAGGTGACAAGGTGGTGTACTGGTTCGCCTCCGCCAATCGAGATAAAAGCAGGTTTGACGACCCATTTAACGTTGATCTTCATCGCACACCGAACAGGCATATGTCGTTTGGCCAGGGCGGCCCGCACGTTTGTCTGGGGATGTGGCTGGCACGCCTTGAGCTGCGCGTACTGCTGCAAGAACTTGTAAAACGGGTTTCATCCATCGAAATAGTCGACGATGTTGAATATGTTCGATCGAATTTTGTCGGTGGAATTAAACGACTTCCGGTCAAAATGACACTAAAATAAAAATTTATCCCGTCCAATGACGAAGACGACATAACACAATAGCAGGCAGGGCTGATAAAGTGACAGAAGACAAACTAAGATTATTATTTTGTGACCACCTCAATTTGGCCAGGGGCAAGTTTATACCCCTGCGCAATGCAACAGGAGAGGCTCGATTCTGTCAGGGCATCTATGCTTTGGCATACGACAAGGAACTTTTGCCAGCACCTTGTTCATTGCTGCTTGAGGGACTGTCAGACATGATTACCCGCTACGATGTTGAAAATCTGCGTCCAGGCTGGCTCAATAAAGAAAAAGTCGTAATTGCCGACCAGTTCGACCGCAAAGGAAACGACTTGACAGTGTCAGGGCGCACCTTGTTAAAAAACACAGCCAAGCAGTGGCGCGAACTTGGGTTTGACGCCAAAGTGGGTATCGAACTGGAAGCCTTCGCATTTACAAAAGATTGTGATGGCAACTGGCAGCCGTACGACACCCCTGGCGCGTTCGTATATGGTACCGGACCATTTGTCGACCCGATCGCGTTGACAGAAGCGATATACGAAAAGGCACAGCTGTGCGGCTTTTCTTTGGAGATGATTACCTCAGAATTCGACTCGCCGCAGTTCGAATTTACCTTGAAATACGACGATGTTCTCAATGCTGCTGATGACGCGTTTTTATTCCGTCAGCTGGCTCGGGAAACCGCTTTTAACCAAGGGGTTTTGCTCACATTTATGCCCAAACCGATTCAAGAATTGAGCGGCTCAGGCGTTCACGTAAATTTCAGCTTGTGGAATCGCGATGACATCAACTCAATCGGCGACGCCAATAGCGAAATAAAACTTTCTGAATTAGGACGCACCTGCGTAGCCGGCCTGATGCATCACCATCAGGGACTGGCAGGTCTGCTTGCACCAACAGTCAATTCCTACCAGCGTCTTCAGCCATCCAGCCTTTCTGGATACTGGTGCAACTGGGCAATGGACCACCGCGGCACAACCACCCGCACTGGCGATGAGGTTGGAAACAGCGCCAGAATCGAGCATCGAATGGCTGACGGCGCGGCAAATATCTATACCGCGGTAGCCGCAGTGCTCCAGGCGGCTCGACTGGGCTATGTAAACAAATACCATTTACCGCCTGCCGAAACCAAAGACTGTCTGGAAAATCATGATGCAACCATAGGCGTTCCGGAAGACCTGGGCAAAGCGATTGATGCACTTGAGGCGGACACTGAACTGGTCAATGCTGTCGGACCTGACCTGGTTGGCAATCTGGCATTCATTAAACGCTATGAGTTTGAATCGACAGCCAAATACGATTTTGAACAACTGCGGAAATACTACATTCACTACATCTGACTTTTTGACTACGGCATTAAAACTTTATCGGCTTAAACGGCCGTCAAGTTTTATCGGCGGCCAATGATAATGCCAAATTGCTCGTCGCGCTCAGGACCTTGAATCATCGCCTCGTCATAGCTTAAGCCTGCTCGTTTTTTCAACGAATACTGCCAATCGAAAATCGCCTCTTTCATCCATTCAACAACCGTGTTCATGCCGGGGTGTCGGCCTAGATCGTTTAACTCATCGGGGTCTTCGTCAAGATCAAACAGCTGCTGAGGATATCCTTTGTAATAGATGTACTTCCAGTTGCCATCACAAACCATGGTTGCACGGCATTCATACGGCTCAATGTTCAACTCGTAGCGTGCGCTTCTATCACAATAATCAATTTCGCTGATTGCGTATTCCCGCCAGCTTGTAGCTGAAGTTTCAGACCTTAAAACAGGTACCAACGACCTGCCTTCAAGTCGCTCAATGGCTACTTGGCCACCGGCCAATTCAACAAACGTAGGGACGACATCTACAGCTTCTGTCAGTTCGCTCAACGACTGGCCTCTGGTTGAATCTGCCCGTTCATTCGGGTCAACAACAATGAACGGTATTTTTACAGAAGGAGCATGGAACAGGTCTTTTTCGCCCAGCCAGTGGTCTCCGAGATAATCGCCGTGGTCGGAGGTAAATACAATCACCGTATTGTCCAGCAAATCTCTGTCTTGAAGAAATGTCCACAATCGTCCGACATAATCATCGATCTGCTTGACCAGTCCCATATAAGCAGGCACCACGATGTTGCGAATATCATCATCTGCAAAATTTTGTGAGTACTCTGCCTTCATAAATGCATCAATGACCGGATGAGGGTCGGTACGTTCTGATTCGCTGCGAACCGGATGCTGCAAGTGCTTTTTTTCAAACACCCTGTGATACGGTGCCGGCGCAATAACCGGCCAATGCGGCTTGATGTAACTTAAGTGCAAACACCAGGGCTGATTACCGGTTTCATCAATGAAATCCATGGCCCGGCGCGTAGTAAATGCGGTTTCAGAATGTTCGTCGCTGACCGCCGCAGGGTAAACAGAACTTCGAAGCGACCAGCCCGAATGAAGATTTCCGTTTTTATCTATCCCGCTATTGGCTCGCGTCTGCCACGGATTGGCGTCCGCATATCCCACTGAGTTCAGATAACGGGTATAGCCAAGAGATACAGGCAAAATCGGGTCGGGATACAAACCCTCATGGTGTTCGTAAGGCTCAAATCCGCCACTGACTGCTGACTTTGCGAATTCGCTGTCGGGGCTGATTGCACATCTTTGGATTTCTGCAGGGTCTTTGTAGCTGTGGGTTTTGCCAACAACCGCGGTTCGGTAACCGAGCGGTCGCAAATAGTCAGCGAGCATGTATTCCCCAAGTTGCGTGGCATCATCGTTGCTGCACACTCCATGTGACGACTGGTAGCGGCCGGTGTAAAAACTCGCTCGCGACGGCGCACACAGCGGTGATTGGCAGTACGCGTTTTCAAAACGTACGCCGCGCTCGGCAAGTCGATCGATGTGTGGTGTTTCCAAAGTCGGATGACCGTAACACGAAAGATAATCGTGCCTTAACTGATCACACATGATGAACAGGAAATTCGGTGCCTTGGCGCACTTCGTTTCTGCCATGAAAAGTTTTTCAGGTATGGTTGACGTTAGTAAGGTTACGCCATCAGGCAACGGAGTCCTGAAGAATTTGCAGCGTTTGCAAGTCGCTGTGAAAATCTATTGCATAATCTCCGCCTTCGCGACCAATTCCGCTGATACCCATTCCTCCAAACGGCGCACTCAAATCTCGCACTAAGAAGGTATTGACCCAAACCGTGCCAGCGCGCACAGCTCGTCCAACCCGCTGAGCGCGGCCGCCATCGCGGGTATAGACAATTCCAGATAACCCGTAATCTGTGCTGTTCGCCAGCGCGATCGCTTGTTGTTCAGAATCGAAGTACTGAATCGTAAGCACAGGTCCGAAAATCTCTTGCTGCACGACTTCCGAGAGATTGGAAACCGGTTCAATCAGCGTTGGCTTGTACCATAATTTTCCAAGTTCAAACCGCTCTCCTCCAAAAATCACCTTATCACCGTTTTGGCGGGCTCGCTCAACGAATTTCTCGACTTTTTCCAGATGAACCGGATGGATCGCTGCGCTGAGTGTGGTTTTCGGATCTCTGCTATCGCCGTAAACGTGCTGTTCGGTGTAATGCACGAAGCGCTCCATAAACTCCTGTTTGATGGATTGTTCAATCAGCAGCCGAGTCCCGGCCAGGCACACCTGCCCTGAATCTTCGAACTGGGCTGCGGCTTTTTTTGCTGCTGCATCAATATCTGCATCCGCAAATACAATCAGCGCGCCCTTGCCGCCAAGTTCTGCAGTAAACGGCACCAGGTTCTTCGCTGCACTGACACCGATTAAACGCCCGGTTTCTGGAGAACCGGTAAACGAAATCCTTCGCACCACAGGATCAGATACCAGTGCGGCGCCAATTTCACTGCCCAAGCCATGCACGATATTAAACGTGCCTTTAGGGAACCCGGCTTCATTGATGAAGTCGGCCAAAAGGCTGGCTGAAAGAGGAGCCCATTCCGCCGGCTTTAAAATGACGGAGTTTCCGGCTGCCAGTGCCGGCGCGACTTTCCATGTCGACAGCATAAATGGCGCATTCCATGGTGTGATCACGACCGCAGGTCCGGCCGGTTGTCGAATCACTCGGTTGTCAGTGCCTTTCGATGCCCAGCTTCTTTCAACATACTCGGCGGCTAGTTCAGCATAATTACGAAAATTCAATGCACCGCGGGGAATCAGCCTTAATTCGAGACTTTCCAGCAGCATTGCCATATCAAGACACTCAATGGCTGCAATTTGGTGTGCATGCGCATCGATGAGGTCTGCAAGTTTGAACAAAATGTCATAGCGTTCATTACTCGTAAGCCGAGACCACTGGCTGAAACCTTCACTGGCAGCGCTTACTGCGTGCTGTGCAATAGAACTGTCACCGCGGGACATTTCCGCCAATTGCATGTCCCAGTCAAGCGGAGAACGAACCTCGAAACTGCAATCAGATGCGACACGCTGGTCACCGATAAAGTGATGTGGCGAAACAGATACGCCTTGAACATCAATTCTTGAATTGTCAGTATTCATCTGAGTTTTTCGCCCTTGGTTTTGTTGGAATTTCGCAGGTTTCTTTTGTGACGCAAGTTATAGCTGAAGAGTCGCGGGTTATAACCGGTGATTCGACTGACACAAAAATCGATCACGAGGAAGGGTAACAATAAATAATACAATTATATCAAGTATTAGGAGAGGACTATTGCGTCTGTCTGGTTCGAGATTTACGTTCTTTTAAGTATGTATATAGATGAACACCGATGACCAAAATGATCAAACCGAAGATAATCGCTGCGATCGGCCTGTCAATAAAGTCAAGGGGCGTTTTGATTCTCGCCATTGACGAGCGAAGCTTCACCTCCATAATTCCTCCAAGCACCATTCCAAGGATAATCGGAACAACAGGAAGATTCAGTCGTTTCAAAACCAAGCCGAAAACTCCAAATCCTGCAGCAATCGCGCAGTCAGTTGCAGAATTTCTCAATGAATACACCCCGACAAATCCAAGTACCAGAATCATAATTCCCAGAAATCGGGTAGGAATCCTAACTACGTGTAACAAAGTGCGTGTGGAAAACACCAGAAAAAACAGCACGATGACGTTCAGCACCAGCAATGCAAGATACAGTGCCAGAACAAAATCCATTTGATTGGCAAACAGCTGCGGTCCTGGAATCACATTATGGATATAAAAAACCGACAGCATCATCGCAGTGAGCGCTTCGCCGGGAATGCCCAAAGCCAAAAGTGGAATCATCGCTGCACCTGGAACAGCGTTGTTTGCCGCTTCAGCAGCAATCAGCCCCTCAGGCGCACCTTTGCCGAATTTCTCAGGTTCTTTAGAGGTTTTCTGGGCGTATGTATAAGAAAAAAATTGAGCCGTGAACTCGCCCACACCCGGGACCATGCCCATCATCACTCCGAACGAAGAAGACACTGTAGCGACCCGCTTATGACCAAGCAGTTC
Source organism: Arenicellales bacterium (assembly GCA_965214785.1). GTDB lineage: Bacteria > Pseudomonadota > Gammaproteobacteria > Arenicellales > JAJDZL01 > JAJDZL01. The sequence continues at coordinate 2,121,889 of OZ243975.1, forward strand.
CTTTAATCCGTCAAAAAGCCCGCCTTTTACGTCGGCCGAATACGGCCTTTCATCTTTTTGAACCAGCAGCAAAAAAGCCTGGGATAGCGCAAACAGTCCGAGTACAACAACGATCAAATCAAAGCCGGAACTCAGCCAGGTTTGGTCAAACGTAAATCGACGCGTATATTTGATCGGTTCAAGACCCACTGTGTTGATAAATATTCCAAAACACGCCAGCATGCCGGCAGCAAAGGTCTGTCCGCGATGCGCCAATACCACCAGAACCAATCCAAGCAAGGCTGCCAGAAAAATTTCTCGACTACCGAAATGTGGTGCAACAAGCGCCAATGCCTGAGCAAGAAACATCAGACAAACGATAGAGAATATGCCACCGAAAAATGATGCGGAATAAGCCAGAGACAATGCTCTTTTTGGATTTCCGCCTTCGGCTATGGGATATCCGTCATAGGTAGTCAGTGCGTTAACCGCTGTTCCAGGGGTGTTGACCAAAATAGCAGGAATCGCACCGCCATACATCGATGAACCATAGATTCCAAGCAGCATGGTCAAGCCGACAATAGGCTCCATGGCAAAGGTAGCAGGAAGTAAGATTGCAATCGCAACCGCTGGTCCAACTCCTGGAATTGCACCGATGATTACACCGCCGACGGAACCGACGAGAAGTGCCAGTAACACATCCCAGCGAATCAGTAACTCAACTGCTGACGCCAATAACTCCATAACAAAACTCTACATATACAGAATCATGAAGTTGCGAAGAGCTTCGGGGAAAATTTCGTAGAGTTGACCTCCTGGAATTTTCACGGAAAGAAAGCCCTTGAAAACTACAACGATAAAAACACCCATCACACCCGCCATTATCAGAATCGTTCTTTCACGATATCCTGCGCGAAAACTCAAGGCATAAACAAAAATCAGTGTGGTGAACAAATAACCGATAATAGGAACAGCATAAACATAAGCCATGAACCACAAGGCATACTCAAGTGACTTTGCCCAAAAAACGACTTCTGCATCATCCTTGTGTCGAACTGAAACTATTGTGGTCAGCAAGTAAACCCCGGAAAACAAAGTCATCCCGAAAATACCGATGGCAGGCCAAAATCTGGGCTGCGAAATCACTCTTGAGCCTTCAAACCATGTCGTTTGATTTCCAAGCTGCGACAACAGTGTGACTGTTACCAAAAAGAAAAAGACTGCAAAATAAAAGTCTGCGCGTGTTGCGCTTCGCTCAGATTGGTTTTTTACGTTTTGCTCAGACATGTATGCTTTCAAACAAAGTGCTTTCGTGGACCGACGACATTAAGCGGCCGCATTGAGGCCGCTTAATGTTCACGGTTTAATTGGAGTCAACGGTTACTCAAGATTTCCGAGAACCTCCATGTCCTGCGCAATTTGGGCGTTTGACTGTTCCTCATCCTGCCAATATATCAATGCGCCAGTTTCTTCGGATAGTTTTTGCGCAGCGTCAGACATAACCGCTTTTTTCGCTACTGCGATAATTTTATCGCGCGCATCTTGCGGGGTATCTTTGTGTACAAACAAACCATTCCAAAGCGCAATGTTCAAACTTGGTGCAATTTCACCCACTGTTGGGACATTCGGTGTCAACCCGATTCGTTCACTGCCGACGGATGCCAGAACTTTAACTTTGTCAATGCACGGCAGTACCAGCTGCAAGGTCGTATTGATCACATCAACGTCACCTGAAGCCAGCGTATTGCAATCGAGCGCATCAAATGCTGCGTCTGAACCGAAACTAAAACCCATTTTTTTTGCAAGAGCCAAAGTAACCTGGGTCGGAATCAGCGGAGCGCCAAAATGTCCCAGGGCTACATCGTTGCTTTTTGCATGTTCCGCAAGTCCCTGAATATCGTCATAGGGAGCTTGCTCACCTGCAACGATCACAAACGGGTAGGTGAGAAATATTCCCAACGGCTCGAACGGATTGGGGGATAGTTCTGGTATGCCGATTTCCGGGCCGATTGTTGGCACCGCGATAATAAACGATCCCACTGTATAACCGTCTGCTGGAGCGACGGCAACTTCAACAGAACCGGGGAACGGTCCGCCGCCACCGCCTGGCTTGTTCACCACCGCGGCTGCAACACCATAGGTCGACTGAAATTCGTCAGCGATCATTCTCGTCAACACGTCTTCAAGGTCCCCAGGAGGCCATGGCACGACAAATGAAACTGGTTTTTCGGGATACTCCGCCTGTGCGAAAGGCACAAACAAAAACATTCCGACAATTAGTGCATGTAGAATTTTCTTCATTTCTTCATCTCCTTACATATTGTGAATAATTATATCGATTCATTAATGTACCAGCCCTCATCAGGCCGATCAAACCATACATGAACCTGACCGGTACCGGTAGCGTTTTCATAGTCGCTAAAAAGCCTTCCTTCCGCCTGACAGGCCGGACCTCCAAGCGCGCCGACCATTATGAGGTAATGCCCGAACTTACCTTCCGGAGCATGCTTTCTGTAATCGTTCATGTGTTCAATCACCGATTTGTGATCGCCTTGCTTCCACCACTGAAGCCGTTGCATATCGGCCTCACGGGCTTGAGGTGTAATAATACTTTCCGGATCCGAGGTTTCGTGCATTTCAAGTTCATCGAGTGGCCAGAACCGATGGCTCATGCCTCCGCTTGCAATCAACACAACGCGGCGCCCGGATGCGGCTATCGCTTCAGCAACACCCCTGCCTACCGCCAGGAAATTGTGATCCTGAGCGGTCTGGCAGATTCCCATTGAAATCCACGCTTCTCCGCGATTGAGATAGTGCGCCACATTAATCGTTGGATAGTGGATCGGTAAAGCGCTGTCATCGCTGGCATGGCAGCGGACGTTTTGATCATTGACCTTGCTGCACAACAAGCGGGAAAATTCCGGATCTCCATTGAGGTCATAAGGGATTTGCGCCATACCACGAGGCAATTCCTCGGAAGTGTAACGTCCCGCTCGTCTTGCGTGAGCAGTAACGACAAACTCCACTGTAGTAAACCAATGAGTATCGAACAGCAAAACTACGTCAGGCTTGAGCTCATCAAGCACTTGTGTTCGCAGATTTTGAAGTCCGGGGACTAAAGATATTTCGCGCCCGGCGTTCATATCGTAACGCAGCTGCTTGGGAAACATGATTGTTGGTGCGTGGGAAATAAATCCCGCGCCTACAATTTCACCCATCTGATACTAACCGTGATAATTGATGAATAATCATATTGTGTGCTCTGTGTAATTACCGGCGTATTATCGGCAAGTCGATAAACTTGCACTGACTTAATTATGCAACAGTGCGCACCAATCTCTATTGAACGCACAATGGATTGCATAATTCACCGATCATTTTCAAAAAACAGTTTATACAGAAACTTTGATTGAAAAGTCAGGAATTTGTTGGTTCGTCACAATGATTTTGCCAGACAGTTAACGAATCAGTTCTTCGACTCGATTAACTTTAACCAATTGTTCCATAGTCGGCGGTGGATTTACGAAACGGACCTGCACGTCATGCTTGTGCGCCCGGTCAAGCCACTCCAGACAAAGTGCGATGCCCGCACTGTCGATATCTTCAACATCGGCCAGATCGACTTGAACGTTTTTTCCGGCATGTTGCGCAAAGTCAATTTTTTTCATCACTTTACGAACAGTTGTAAAACCTAAAATCCCGGTCACACGAATCAATACATCGTGATCGGCATCATTTGCCGCCACCACCTCGATTTCGGCTGTCATGTTGTGGCTAGTTGTCGGTGGTTAAGCGGAAAACCAGTTCCGCAATAATATCTTCGAGGCTAAAGGCAGATTGGGTAAACTCAATCGTATCGCCGCTTTGCAGATAGATGTCTTCGGCACCTTTTTCCAAGCCAATGTACTGTGCTCCGAGCAAGCCTGCAGTAAGAATGCGGGCACTGGTGTCGACAGGTATGGAATCGAAATTTTCAGAAATTGACAACGCCACCCGCGCATTGAAACTGTCCTGATCCACCGATATCCCCGACACCCGTCCAACATTGACGCCTGCGATAGTTACCGGTGCTTTGACACTGAGGCTGCCTACATTGTCGAAATTGGCATAAACAGTGTAATCGCGATCGTTTTCGAAAATACCGCTGCCACCCACTCGGAAAGACAGCACTGCGATCGCAACAATTCCGGCGAGTACGAAAAGACCAACCCACAACTCTAAAAACGACCGTTTCATAAACAACTGCGCCAATAAGGAAGGTTTGAAAATACCGGACGCTGACCTGGCAAGTTACAGGCACTCCCAAGGGTGATCAAAGAAGTGTTGTAATCGACCATGGCATGTCGCCCTTCAAATACTGGAGAAAATTATACAAAACCGCTTTGATGGCGAATCTATCTTCGACAATTTGATTATCGCCATCGCAATTTTTCGACAATGCAGCCTAAGCACACGATGATCGGCTTGTAAGCGCCATATCTGCAAAGGCAAAAGATTACCGTTGACCTGCTGGATGCTTTGCCGCGAATAATCCGAGGTTAGCTGCTGCAAAATTTCGAATCAGCCTGTGTTTAACTCCAAAGTGCCTCTATCCATTCCTTAAGTAATAAAGCGGCCTTTGTTTCAGTGCGCGCCAAACACCGATCATTCCCAGCAAAAGCGATATCACAACACCGAGTATTGCCGTGTAAAAGGCCGGCAGAGCAATAAAGTCCCAGTCCCAGCCCATCAGCTGTGATACCACTGCCCAAGAAGTCGCCGAGCCGACCACTACCGCGACAACAGCGGTTATGCTGCCCTGGAACAGGTATTCCAGTGAAAAAACAGACAAAACAAATTTTCTGGAAGCTCCGACCGTCTTTAGCAGAACAGTTTCAAATGCCCTGCGGCGGTTTTCCGAAATCACAATCCCTGCCAATACCAGTACACCTGCAATAACCGTGATCATGCCAACAATTCTGGCTGCATTTTTTCCTCTCACGAGAAGTTCGTTTACACGATTCAATGCGTCTTTGACCCGAATGACCGTGATGTTTGGAAAGGTTGTAGCCACCTGGTCCTGTAACGCATATTCAAAACTTTCGTCAACATATGCAGTGGCAACACTTGAATGTGGAATCGTGTTCAATGGGTGTGGAGAAAGGGTGATGGCAAAATTCAGTCGCATGGAACGCCATTCAAGATCCCTGATGTTTGCGACCGTTGCTGTCACATCGCGGCCGAGAACATTGATTACCATTGAATCACCAACACTTAGAGCGAAACTGTCAGCAACATCCTCGTGTACTGATGCAAGGGTCGGACCTGTGTAGTCCGGGCTCCACCACTGACCGTCAACCATTTGAACATCTTTCAGCGGCTGTGATGTGTAGGAAAAGTTTCGTTCGCCATCATCGTCAATCACCCACCGGCCCCTTTCTTCGACCAGTGCTTGTTCAGGGTCCATGCCCTTGAACTGGACAATTCGTCCGGGGATGTAAGGCATTACGTTAACTTCGTTGACACCCTCGCTGTCCATTGCCAATTGTTCAAACTGCTCAAGCTGGGCATGTTCAATGCCAACAAAAAACAATGATGGCGCTTTATCGGATATCAGCCCGTTAATCTGACGGTCCAAATTGGCGGACGTCAACGCAGTCGCGATCAATACTGACAGTCCCAAGCCCACCGCAAGAACAATATCCGATGTGGTTGACCCAGGCCTGTGGAGATTCGAAATCGCCAACCGGACTGCTGAAGACTTGCGCAATCCCACTTTCTTTGCGATGCGAATGATTCCCTCGCCAATGAGCTTGAATGCGAGCCAGGCAACTGAAACGCCCACAACAAACCACACTGCAAAGTTTTTCTGATAAGCTGTTGCAATCACAACGATCGCCAGTATCACCGCAATGACCGCAGAAACTGCGGCAAACTGCCATGGCGCACTTTGCCTTTCGTTTGATACGACATCTCGAAACAGCGCCGACGGCGAGGTATTCAGCGCCCGTCCAAGCGGCCAAAGCGTGAACAGCAATGTCGTCAGGACACCGTACGCCACAACGATTGCGACTGATTCTAGCCGAATTGTGAGTGCCACCGGTACAGCGAGCATTTGTTCAACAGCCGAAGCTGCTCCAAACGCAAAACCGTAACCTGCGGTAAGTCCAAGCGCAATTCCAACAAACGAAAGCACAAGTATTTGCGTCAGGTAAACAAAAAATATGAACTGATTTGAACCACCTACGTTTTTCAAGATTGCAATCGTCGACAGTCGGGTATCGAGGTAAGCACGAAGTGCATTGCTTACGCCAACACCACCGACGAGAAGTGTTGTAAGACCGGCAAGTGACAGCAGAACATTAAGACGGTTAACTACATCAGTGAGGTCAGGAGAAGCGTTTTGATAACTGCGCACAGACAAATTCGCAAAGCGCTGCTCAATGTGATCGACAAACTGCCCGACATCGACCTGGTCTTTGAGTTTCAGGCGGTATTCATAGAAATTTCTGCTGCCTTCGGTCAAAAGTCCCGAATGTTCCAGAGAATCCCGGTGAACCATCACCCGCGGCCAAAATGCGAACTGTGCAGAACTGCCAATTCTGTCAGGTTCGTTCTCGATAATTCCGATTACTTCATAGCGTTGGTCTCCCATCGCGACAAATTCGCCAACTTTGGCATTGCCCGCTTCAATAATCGACCGGTCGACAAAAGCGCCGAATCGCCCGTTTCTTGTGTCAGCCAGGTCTGATATGTCCCCACCCCCTCGCACCTGAAGATCGCCGTAGAGCGGGTAGTTTGTGTCAACCGCCTTGAGCGATACCAGTGTGCTTTTTGTCGTATCGGCGGTTCGAAACAGTGTGCGCGTCTCAACGAATTCGACGATATCAGTGGAATAGCCTGACAGCACTTCGATCTGCTGTTCGCTTAAGTTTCGAAACTGCTGCGCGACAGATACATCTCCACCCAAAACTACCCTGCCGTCACGGGCAATTCCATTGAGCATGCTTGTTGACATCGCGGTTACACTCGCGATCGCAGCAACACCCAGAGCAAGGCAGCTGAGGAAAATCCAAAAGCCCCGATGTCCGCGTCGAAGATCACGCAAAGCAACTTTAACTACTGTGGCGAACAACTTTACTGGCCGAGGTAGTCAGTGCTGTCAGTGATTTGGCCATCGAGCATTCCAACCTGGCGGTCGCATCGTTTGGCAAGTTCTAACTGATGTGTGATTAGCAAAAGCGTCGCGTGTTTTTCCGCACAAGCCTCAAACAGCATGTCCATGATCAGCACGCCATTGGATTTGTCCAGATTTCCAGTCGGCTCATCAGCGAGTATCAGATCCGGGTTGGATATCAGTGCTCGGGCAATTGCGACGCGCTGCTGTTCACCACCTGACAGCTGACTGGGGTAGTGTTCAAGTCGTTTGCCCAAACCTACTTTTGACAACTCTTCACGCGCTTTGTCGAACGCGTCGGGCGTTCCTGACAATTCCAAAGGCAGTGCTGCGTTTTCCAGCGCTGTCATCGTTGGAATCAGGTGAAAGGACTGAAAAACGATGCCGACATTATCGCGGCGATATATGGCAAGTTCGTTTTCATTCATTTCGTTGAGGGTTTTGCCGGCCACACGCACCTGTCCTTCAGTGGCGCCTTCCATCCCTCCGATTATCATCATCAAACTTGTTTTACCGGCCCCTGAGGGTCCGGCAATACAAACACTCTGTCCACTTAGAACATCGAGTGTAATTCCCCGAAGAATTTCGACCGATCCCGCTTGAGTGTTCATCACCAACCACAAGTCGTGCAAGGATATGATTGGCTGAGATTGGTTTTGCATGAGTGTTCTCCGTGCTGACCTGATGCGAGCAAACTATATTTTTCGCTTGTTTTTTTCGTCAGTACAATTATTTAAAGTGTTATCGGCCAAAATGATCCGATATTGGTGTACCAGATAATACCGAATACGCTAAATAACAAGACTGCGGCGGCGAAAATTTTTCGCCTGCTGGCAGGCTGTTATAGTACTGTTGCGTTTACACTGAAAGGATCAATTTTTTTCAATTTTCTTTTTCACATCATTACTTTTGACATGATAAGAACCGTACTTGTTTCGTTCACATTGCTTTTGGCAATTGTGTTTTATCCTGCGAACATCGTGGCAGACCAGCCAGTGAGAATTGTCGCAATCGGTGACAGCCTGATGGCAGGTAAAGGCTTAAGCACTGAGCAGGGATTCACGGTACAGCTTGAAAACGCGTTGACCGAAGCCGGGTATTCGGTAAGCATTGTCAACGCTTCTGTATCTGGAGATACAACCAGCGGAGGGCTGGCACGACTCGACTGGGTATTGGCCGAACCATTTGACGCGGTCATACTGTTTCTTGGCCAAAACGACGCTTTCAGGGCAGTTTCAGTCGATGTAATTGAAAACAATTTAAGCGCAATGATCGCAAACATTCAAGCTCGCGGAATGCCGATTCTATTTGCTGGAGCAAAAGCACCGCGTAATCTCGGTGCGCAATACTACGAAGCATTTGACGCGTTATACCCACGGTTGGCAAAATCCGCTGATGTGTTGTTTTTTCCTTTTTTTCTTCAGGATGTTGCAACCGTTTCGCATTTGAATCAAAACGACGGCATTCATCCCAACGAACAGGGCGTTGCTGTAATCGTCGCCAACATTCTGCCCTTTGCACAACAGCTGGTGATAACCGCTGCGCAATAGTTCGCGCTCCCAAGCTTTCAAACTCCCTGGCCAATTCCCTGGTCATTGCGGGTATGAAAAACGATTGCTTTTGATGTTGGGAGGGCAACTGGAGAAGTTTTTTATGAAAAAACGGCTCGAAAGCGCGATCAGGCACCCACTTCGTTGAGCTTTTGCTGAATAAAACGAATGCTTTCGGGTGTCACGTCATGAACCGAAGCCAGCTCAAACCAATTCGCCAGCGATGATCTTGTTTGGTCAATAACAGATTGTACAAATGAAGCGGGAAAACCTTCTTCGGACCCAAGTCGCAGTAAATCTGAAGTTTGGAAGTCTTTTCCTTTGCCCAGCACCATCGTAGACTGTTCATCACCTAAACCCGATGAAAATGTAAGGTCGTAGGCAGGTGATAATCTCCACTCGCCGGTTGGTTCCATGCAAAAACTGAAGTTTTTTGAATGATCGTCGCGGTTGTGCGCCAATACATTGAACACAGCGAGGCGAAACATTTTTTCAGACTGACGAACGTCTTTAGTCAATACAGTTGTCAGACGAATAAGATCCTGATAGTCCAGAGCCGGCGTTCGAAAATCCGAATGCAATAAACCGCAAACACTATGACAATGAATTCGTCTGTCACCGTCGCGGTCGAAACGTTTTGTTGCAAAAAACCCGGGACTCTTATTCGACGGAAACAGGTGTATGTTTTCCATTTGTATGCCAGCGTCCAGCGCCATCTTTGCATAAACGTATTCGATTGCGCCAGCGTCGCTGGTATCGACAGAGCTGGGAAACTTGACCAGCCACGGTTCGTAATTTGAACCATCGAGGCACTTGCCGTAAACAATATCTTGTCGTTGTTGATCAACACCAATCACAGCCTTGGGTCGTGCTCCGCCAGAAGATCCATTGAGTTGCAGCAGCTGTTCGATCACTTCACCGCTGTGACCTTCAAGCACCTGCTCAACGTCTCGCGCAAGCCCATCGAGATCCAGCTGTTCAATGGATTGTTTTGCATCCCGGCTCGGGCTGTAAACCAACGCACCCATCGCCTCTTGTCCAACATGTACCAACCGATCAAGTGGAGACAGTTGCTGTGGTAAGACTCCTTGTTTGCGCACTTGTCTGTCAAGCAGCAGCCGACCCCAGCCATCAGGCAGGCTGTCATAGATCAACCCTGGCAACCCTTCGAACAAACCATGGTCAAAAGATCTGGGACCTGGCACCAAAGGACAGCGAAATGGAGAAAGTTCGACTCCATTTTCAACATAGGCAGCATCATATTCAAAGAAAATTGTTTTTCGCGCCGCAGCTACTGCCAGTTGACCTACTTGTCGAACACCATCTTCGGTAAAAAGTCCTACCTCAACCTTGTTGACTGCCTCAAACGTCATGTTCGCCATCCCCGTTTTCGCACTTTGCGCGGTCTGGAAGATTCGATGACCTCATCAATCGAATGGAAATTTTCCTCTGGTGGACCAAGTGCATTGACAACTTGTTCCAACCCGCCGAGTATCATCAGCAGTTTCAGTAAGGAGTTGAGCGAAATTACACCATCGCGTTCAAATTTACGCAAGGTGTGAAGGTTCACTCCAGAGCGCTTTGCAAGTCCTTTTTGCGTCAAACCTTGAGCCAATCGTTTGGCAACGATATGATCGCGCACCAGTTTTTGCGCATCTTCAGAATTGATAAATAGCATAATAATACGAAATAATCAGATATAAGATAGATTAGTCGTATTATAGTAATATTTATCGATCCAGTTGCTAGATCTCTGCCTTACCTGTTGCTATATAGGGGCCCAAAACTGGATCGAGGATTTTGACTGCTTGATGTCGGGGTAATGCTCTGCCCCTACGCGCCGTTGTATTGGGCGTATAATATTGCCCCGTGCACTCCTGACGGAGTCAAAGAATTCACAAATAATCAGTTCTACGGCATATGACGTCAACAAAGACTTTTTTAACAGCATTAGCCGCCGGTTGTATTTTGCTGCTTGCCGGTTGTGGCGGGGGCGGGGGCGACCAGGATGGCGAACAGTCTCCTCATCCACCAGTACCGGACACGCCTCGCGAGTACCAAGGCAAAGGGACGCCACTGTTATTTTTTGGTGGCGGTTCAAATCGTGGTTCAGTTGGCGCTGATGATCCCGAATACCAGGAGTACCTGCTGTGGAAAGAGTGGCAGCAGTATCAAAAATACCAGGAATGGCTGCGTTCTAACGACGGCAACGCACAGAGCCCAAACACAGAATCGGAAAATCAGTAGTCAAAAGCAAACCGAATCCGGTTTTTCAAAACTTTGCTGCACCGTTTCAATTGGTGTAGTTGTTGTAACCGAAGTGTTATTTTCAACATTTCAGGCACTTTACAGACCTCGCGACCATCGCTTGTTGAATGCAGCGCCATCTGGCGAAGTAAATTCTATTGTCGCTTTGAAAAATTGATTTATTCCTTGAACAGCGCCGAGTTGCGTGTCAGGTGACCATCCGTTCGTAAATCACGTCGAGCAGGTTCTGTGCAGCGGTGGCGTTTTCCTCGCTGTCTTCGACAGGAATCACCGAGACCCGTGTGTTTTCTCCAGATTCGATGACCGTGACATGAAATTGCCTGTTGGTGATATCGCGATCATTTTTCTTGCGCCAAAACGCCCACCATCTTTTTTTCTTTCCGGGCTCATTGGACCTGAAACTGACAATGTACAGACCTTCACTTCGGTTTAAGTCGTCAATATTGACGCCCGAAGCCTCCAGCGTTCTACCCACCTGGACCCAAGTGGAGCTAAACTCATCAGCCAGCATAACTGTTCGTTCACCAGATTCGTCTAGATCATACCAGGCGCTCACCCTATTGGCAGCCACCTGCACCTGTTCGGTTTCATCCAGCTGATAATTGGCAAGCGTGTAATATCGCAGTCGTTCGAAAAAGTCTTTCGCAGCCGAATGTTTGACTGTGGCGCCTTGACTCGTCATAGGCACGATGTACTGAACTGACCCGTCTTCGGATTGACGCACATGAAGTTCTTCGATTCTTCCTCTGTATTCTTTAAACCCGACGCGTTCAGAAAGTTTTGGCGGCTCTTTGGTCGCAATGTTTTTTACGTATAACACTCCACTGCTTTTGCTGACATCCGCTACGATTACGCCCATATCTTGCAACATAGGTTGCAGCCGCGGCCACAGCGAATCAAACGTGTCAGCAACCCGCAAGCGAACAGAACCGTCGGTTGTTTTTTCAGATATGGCGCGAAAATTACCCTGTCCCGATCGTTTTGCCGCCTCATACTCTTCTACATTGACTTTGGCGAGTTCCTCGTTTTCCTTGAATTTCTTGAACTGCTCGAACGAAACCCATGATTCGTAGTTTCGAAACTGTTCCGGCGGTAGATTCTCCGGATCCATTTGATCTGACGCCACATCACTCGGCAGCAGAAACTGCTCGGCTTCCGGCAGCGGGCTTAAGCCTGGCGGTACCTCCAGCGGATCGAGCACCTGTGATGATGGTAATAGCGACAATTGTTTGCCGCCTGCATCTACACAACCGGTTAACGGCAATGCTGTTAGCGCCAAAACGCACAAAATCGGTACATATTGGGTTGATTTATTCATCGCTTTGTTCATGGGTATCGTTGCTTACTCCCTGATTACGCCGAGCCGATCAAGGATTACGTCCAACTGATCCAGGCTGTTATAGTCAATTCGAATAAATCCCTTGCCATTTGCGTCTCGTATAGACACTTTTGCATCGACCCGGTCTGATATTGCAGACTGCAGACGCACAATATCTGCCTGTTGCGAGCGCTGAGGTGGCTTTTTTTGTGATTTATTCCGTTTCCAGTTCTTTACCAGATTTTCGGTCTTGCGAACATTAAGTGACTCTTTCGAAACGATTGTCGCCGCTTCAATCTGGTCTTGCCCTTCCAAACCGAGCAATACCTTGGCATGTCCAGTTTCGATTTCACCTTTTCTCAACATCTCAAGTACCGGTGCAGTCAAGGTCAACAGGCGCAACAAATTAGTGATTGTCACCCGCGACTTGCCAACACTTTGCGCTACCTGCGCGTGAGACAACTCAAATTCATCAACAAGGCGTCTGAGCATGCTGGCTTCTTCTGCAGCGTTTAGGTTTTCACGCTGAATGTTTTCAATCAGCGCCAATGCCATGGCATCTTGATCTTCAACTTCTTTAATAATAACAGGCACTTCATGCAGATTTGCCAATTGTGCCGCTCGCCATCTGCGTTCGCCCGCGATGATCTCATAACCTTCTCCGCCTCCCAGTGCACGCGCCAAAATAGGTTGAATTATGCCGTGTGAGCGGATCGAATCCGCCAACTCACTGATGGATTCCTGCGCCATGTCCATTCTTGGCTGATAGGAACTGCGACTGAGTTTTTCAATCGATACCATGCGAACCGCATCACGGTCTTCAGAGCCGTATTGCTTTTCAGATACCGGCGCGGTTGAACCCAGTAACGCATCCAAACCTCTGCCCAACTTCGCAGTGGTGCTCATAGCTGCTCCTGTTTATTGAGAAACTCGCCTGCAAAAGCAATATAAGCCATTGTTCCCAAACACTTTTCATCGTAATTCACTACAGGCAGTCCATGACTTGGCGCTTCTGCAACCTTGATGTTTCTTGGAATATAGGCGCGATACACCAGTTCTCGAAAGTGCTCGTCTAACTGCTGAGAAACCTCCCGATGCAGGTTGTTTCTGCGGTCATACATAGTACGCAGTATGCCGTTGATCTTTAATTTGGGATTAAATAGTTGTTTCACTTTATCAATGGTTTCAAGCAGTTCGACGATGCCAACCAAAGCATAGTATTCGCACTGGGTGGGCACGATCACTTCATCAGCCGCAACCAAAGAATTCAGCGTCAGCACGTTCAAAGACGGTGGGCAGTCAATCAAAATGTAATTATATCGTTGCTTAATTGTTGCCAAAGCGGATTTTAGGCGAAGTTCACGGTTTTCTATGCCGATCATCTCCACCTGAGCGCCAGCAAGGTCGCGGTTCGATGACACCGTATCGATGTCCAGTGTGGTTTCCCGAATCACTTCATCGATCGCCGCTTCGCCTATCAGCACCTCATAAATACCGCGCTCGCGGTCATTGACTTCAAAACCGACACCCGCAGTCGCATTTGCCTGAGAATCCAGATCGACCAGCAGAACTTTGCGTCGGATACGAGTCAGCGCTGCTGCCAGGTTCACAGCAGTAGTCGTCTTTCCAACACCGCCTTTTTGGTTGACAACTGCAAAGCAGCGACCGAAAGACTCACTCATTAGCGAACCTGCACTTGTTTGGGGAAATAATCACGAGGTGACGCTCGGCGTCCAGTCTCGGAACAACTATCTTTTTCACTGTATAATCAAACCTTTGCTTTAACTCTTTTAATTCCTGCTGCGGATAACGCCCTTTCATAACAAGGATGCAGCCATTGTCTTTTACCAGCGGCAAGGCAAGCTCGACAACAGCTTTCAATGAGCCAAGTGCCCGTGCTACAACAATGTCAAATGACTTGACCATTGATATATTCTGGATACGCTGATTGATCACTTCAACATTCGCCAGCTTCAGTTCAGCGGCTGCGTGAGTCAAAAATTGCGATTTCTTGGCGCTGGCATCCACAACAGTCACATGGGAATGCGCCAGTGAAAGTGCAATAGGTATACCGGGAAAACCCGCTCCACTTCCAAGGTCAATGATTCTTTGACTGCCAGTCGGCAACTGAGCTCTTACGTGTTCAACAATCGACAGACTGTCGAACAGATGTTTGCTGACCAACCCGTCGAAATCGCGAATGGACGTCAGATTCATTGACTGATTCCATTTGTGAACCAGCTTTAAGTGGGCAACACAGCGAGCAAAATCTTCCTCAGACATATCTGGATGAACCGTCTTTAATTCACTTTGCAATTTGCGCAGCTCAATTGCGGTTAGATTTTGAATTAAATCAAAACGCTTGTTCGAATTGTGATGACGAGATTTTGATCCCGCAGTTTTCAAACGCTTCGATTCCGGCAACATCACAGGCAATGTCATGTCGTCACCAAAATCAAGCCGCATGACGGTTTGATGAGTTTTTTGCTTGTTTTTTCAAATGAATAGAAATTACCGCAATCGCCGCTGGCGTCACACCAGGCAGGCGTGATGCAATGCCCAGTGTTTCAGGGCGATGCGAGCGCAACTTTTGTCTCACCTCGTTTGAAAGGCCATGTACCGTGTCATAATCCATAGAATCGGGCAGTCGGACATTGTCCACATTTTCGGCTTTTCGCACAGTTTTTTTCTGCCTTTCGATATAACCTTCATAACGCGATTCGATCTCAATTTGCTCTTTGACTGCGTCATCGACCGACAATCCGTCGACCTGCGCCTCTTTTTCAAGCGCCATAACCGAGTCATACGTCGCAGCTGAGTCTTTTAACAATTCATACAGTGTCGAACTCGACTGCAGCGTCCGCCCTATCGCTTGAATCATCTCCTCGTCGCTGTAATTCGCCGGATTGACCGTCGACGTTTTCATTTTCTCTCGCTGGCTGTCCAATGCATTGCGCTTGTTGATGAATAGTTCCCATCGCCTGTCACACACCAAACCGAGTTTACGACCAATCGGTGTCATTCTAAGGTCCGCATTGTCTTCACGCAGTACCAGTCGGTGCTCTGCCCGTGAGGTAAACATTCGATACGGCTCGTCAGCCCCCTTGGTTACCAAATCATCAATTAAAACACCGATATAAGCCTCGTCCCGCTTCGGCCACCACGGCTCATCTGATCGACAGTAACGGGAAGCATTGACCCCGGCAACCAGTCCCTGACAGGCAGCTTCTTCATATCCTGTGGTTCCATTGATCTGGCCGGCAAAAAACAATCCCTTCAGACTTTTTGTTTCCAGCCATGGATGCAACTGACGCGGATCGAAAAAGTCATACTCAATGGCATAGCCAGGTCGGGTAAGCACCGCTTGCTCAAACCCTCTGATTGAACGTACAAACCGTTGTTGTACCTCAAACGGAAGACTGGTCGAGATTCCGTTGGGATATATTTCGAAGGTGTTCAAACCCTCCGGCTCTACAAAAATTTGATGCGAGGTTCGATCAGCAAAACGAACAATCTTATCCTCCACCGATGGACAGTAACGCGGACCGACCGAATCAATCGCGCCACCATACATGGCTGAGCGGTCCAGCGACAAGCGGATAATCTCATGAGTTTGCTCATTTGTTCGAGCAATATGACAGACAATCTGCTCAGGATGCTCCTTTGCACAGCCCATAAACGAAAACACCAGATTCGGGTCATCACCGCTTTGCGGCTCAAGTTGGCTGTAATCAATCGAACGTCCGTCAATTCTCGGTGGCGTGCCAGTCTTCAGACGTTCCACGTGGAACATTGCCTCCCGCAACCGTTTCGCCAGCCGGTTCGACGGCGGGTCGCCGGCACGTCCGCCGCTTTGCTGGTTCAGGCCAATATGAATCACTCCCCCTAAAAAAGTGCCCGTCGCCAAAATCACCGCTCGTGCTGTGATTTTTAATCCAAAGCGAGTGACTACCCCGATCACTTCATCATTTTTTACTAGCAAGTCTTCGACTTCCTGTTGAAAAATAGATAAATTTTCCTGTTCTTCCAGAAACTTACGCACTTCCATTCGGTATAGCATACGGTCCGCCTGCGCACGGGTCGCACGTACGGCTGGGCCTTTTCTTATGTTCAGTCGTCTAAACTGTATGCCGCTTCGGTCGATCGCGCGGGCCATGATGCCGCCTAAGGCATCAACTTCGCGAACGATGTGTCCCTTGCCAATTCCGCCTATTGCCGGATTGCACGACATCTGCCCGATAGTTTCCATGCTTTGCGTGAGCAGCAGCGTAGAGGCACCGCTTCGGGCTGCGGCCGAGGCGGCTTCAACGCCCGCGTGTCCTGCGCCGACGACAATGACATCGTAATGCATTGATTGTTGCATGTATTGGTCCGGTGTTAATTATGTGTTTGTTTCAATTTATGAATCCAGACTACAGAACTTAAATCAGCTGGTGGCATTTTAAGTCTATTGGTGATAATAGTCATATTGTGCCAGTATGTCCTGAGTGAACTGCCACGCCTCCGAAAAATTGATATTCCTTTCATCAGGGAACACAATTTTAGTGTAGAGTCCTTCTTTGCGTGCGGATTTCAACTCTTCGAGCGTGTTTTCAAGTTCTTTGCGACTGACTTGAATAAACTGTTGCGTCTGCGGCAGTCTGTATTCGATAACAGTGCGGTTTTGCTCGTCTTTCTTATATCGTATTTCTACTACATAACGGCCTGCGGTGCTTCTTGCCGGCCTCAGCAACAATTGATTTTCTTCTTGCAATTCAACTATTTGAGACTGAAGGTTTTGCGCATGGGTGGTTTGGTCGGCGACCGCGCTGTGTAATTGCGCCAGTTCAGCAAGCCGACTCTGATAGGCTTGTCGCAGCTGCGTCAGTTCGGCGACTGTCTGCTGCCTGGATTCGCGCAACTGTTGTGTCTGGTCGGTTAGCTGATCAATTCTTTGGTCTCGTTTTTCCAGGTTTCCGCCAATCTGTTCGGTTAGAGCCAGCAGCCGATTGATGCGTTGTTCCTGTTCGCTTTGAGAGTCCTGAAGTCTTAGAACTTCGCGCTGAAGCGCTGCTTGGGTATTTTTTTCGTTTGCCAATTCGGTTCGATAATCGTTGATCTCCTTATCCTGTCTTTGCGCGAGCTGCGCAGACTGGCGGATTTGCGATGTCAGATCGTCAATTTGATCTTGACGATTGGCTGTAAGCGTCTCCAAACGAGCGTTCTCAACTCGCAAATCATTCAACTGCCTGTTAACTGCCTCGTGTTGTTGCTGTCTTTCCAAATAACGCGCCTGTAAAACTTCTGTTTCACTGACAATTTGTTCAAGTCGCGAACGCAATGAAAGAATCTGGTCTTTTTGTCCCTGCAGTTCCACAAGGTTTTGTTTCTCGGTTTCACTCAATGACGCGATTTGTTCGTTGAGCTCAGTACGAGCGACCTGCAACTGATCGATGGCTGCTGTCTGGACGGCTTTTTCTTGTCCAAGTATTTGTATTTGTTCTGTTTGTAAATTAGACTGCTCAACTAGCGCCATAATTCGCTGACGTTCTTGTTCGCTTGTATCGCGCAAAGAGGCGATGGTTTCTAGTTGTGAATCGCTAAGCTCCTGCAATTGACTATGTGCGCTTTGAAGTGTCTGGAATTGTACTTGAAGCGCTTCGAGCTGCTCGGTGCGCTGTGTAAACTGCTCGGTGCGATTAGAAAGCTGATTTTCGACCGAAGCAAGCTGTTGTTGTCTTTGCTCCAGATTGCCCTGCAGCAGTTCATACTCTTTGGTTTTCTTGTCGATCAAGGTTTCCAGATCACTGACAACCGTGTTCATTGAACTGATCCGACCGGTAAGCCGCTCAATATCCGAACGGTAGCTGTCGGCCTGTTCATTAAGCGTTTCGATTTGTGCTGTGAGTTGATTTTGCGCAGCATACAGGTTTGCTGTGGTTACTTCAAGCTGTCCAATGCGTGTTGCCCGTTGCTCGGAAAGTTCCAGAAACTGCTCGCGTTGCTGTTGCGTCACAACCAACTGCTCTGTTGTTTTGTCAATAATATCAGATAGATATGTAACTCTTTGTTGAAGTGATATGACTTGCTGATCAGATTGGAACTGCGACAGTTCAGCCGACTCAAGGTCTTCGCCCAGTTGGACATTGCGCAGCATGAAAATCACCGAAGCCATCAGGAATATGATGACGATGACCATCATAATGTCTGTAAATGAAGGCCATACGCTGTCGTCAGAGTGACTGCCAGCGGTTGCATGATGTACCCGAAGGTCAACAAAACCTGTTGAATTTAAACTCACAGCTGGCAGTGTTATGTTATTGTGCTATTCGCGTTCGTTTTCATCGCGCAGTCTAAATCCTGCGCGCAGAATACTGCGTATGTCACTTAGCAGTTCCATATTCTGTTTGGTTAGATGTTCAAAATTCGCGAACATTTGATTTTGAGTTTCGCTAACTTGCTGTATCTGCTTAAAAAATGTGTCGAACTTGGTTAGGGTTTCAACTGTATCAGAAAGCAATTCGTTCAGATTCTGTTCCGGTGACCGTGTTGCTGCCTGGTATTGCGGAATCAATTCGGTGGCGGTTACATGCTCAACTCTGCCGAGAATATACGATTGTGTGTCTAGCAGTTTCAGGTAGAAGTAGCCAAACATGAAATATGCAAGAATCGCCGTCATAGTCGTTGACAAGGCAGTAGACATTCCGTGTATGACAATGTCGATGCCCTGCAGACTGCCAACATCTGAAATTGCGGTAGATGCACCAAGTAAAGCAACTGTTAAAGATACAATTGTCCCAAACACCCCCGCTAAGATAAGGATATTATTGACAAATTTAGCGAAGCTGGTGCGGCTCGACTCTCTCGCCAGCAATGTCGCGGCAAGCGCATTGTGATTTATCTCGCTGCGAACACTGAAAAAATCCATCACGGTATGGTAGCGTTGTGCAATGATGGAGTCATCCGGCAGTGATTTGAGTGACTGTTCCACGTCATCCGCCTTGATCAGCAAGGAAAACTGATCCAGTGCTGTTTCTTCTTTGCCGTAACGGACAAACAAATAAACAAGCTGCGACAGGCCTACTGCAAACAAGGCGACAATGCCGCCGTTTATGACCCAACCCACGCGCGTAAGCTGATTTTTGAAGTAGAGATTTTGCAGGTAGTCCTGCTGCCAGATCACAAGGATGGCAACGGCAATCAGCACAACTGCCATTTGCACAAGCACCTTTGTTGAGCGGTTAGAGATCATCACCATGGAATTTGTCAATTTGTCTGTGGTAAATCCACTATTGTTGTAAGCACGCTGGGGAATTATAAGGATTGACGCCGCTTAAGGGACAGCTGAGATGATCGGCCGGTTATTTTCCGCTTCAAACGCCGATAGTGTGCGTACTGTCACGGGTAGTTGATGATAGCAAAATGTTTTAAAAAAAGTCTATTTTGAATATTCGAAATTCTCGGTTTCTTGTACAATTCACTGTCTGTCACTGCAAATACAAATATGGACATTTGAGGATTTTTTCTGTATCCATAAAGCGGATATGGTGAACATTCGTTTTTGACTTAACAGGATACTAATTTTGACAACTGCCACACTAAACACGACCAATCTGCCACCGATTGCAACTGGTAATTTCAAAGGATATGTCCAGGCGCATATCGACGCGGCGGATGAGGAAATCGCAAGAATAGGACCGTCCAGCACTGCCGGCGAATACTTTCGCAGGTTCTGGCACCCTGTCTATATCTCCGAACAGTTAGGCGAGTTGCCCGAAGCGATCAGAATTCTCGGCGAAGACCTCGTATTGTTTCGTTACGGGCCCCGCCGAGACCAGATCGGACTGGTTCACAAATACTGCATTCACCGGCGCGCTTCGCTCGAATACGGAAAGTGCGAAGACCAAGGAATCAGGTGCTGCTATCACGGCTGGCTGTACGGCCCTGATGGAGAAATCCTGCAAATGCCGGCCGAGAATTCCAAAACCGCTGACATTGTGCGAAAAACCAAACGACTTGGTGCCTATCCGGTTATTGAATACCGCGGATTGATTTTCACCTACATGGGCCCGCCCGAACTGCAGCCAGAATTTCCGGTATATGACGCCTGCGTCTACCAAGACATGACCAGCACACCATACGAAGCGCCGTACAAGTGTAACTGGATCCAGGTGCTCGATGCAATTATGGACCCGACTCACACCACTTACCTGCACAGTCGCAACAGTCACCCGCAGTTTTCAGAAGGAATGAAAGCCGAAGGTGTTCTGAAATTCTACGAGCGCAACGACAACCACTTTTTAGGCTCATCAAGTCGTCGTGTAGGCGACAATGTCTGGGTTCGGGTCAATGAACTGATTCTGCCCAACTTCACGCAGGCCGGTTCAGCGTTTGCGGCCGACGGCACGCGGCAACTGTATTTCGGCCGCTCCTGCTTTACTCGATGGGTTGTGCCGGTTGATGACGAAAACACCATCGCCTTTGCTTGGGCGAATTTTGGCGAGCGTTGGGACCCGCACGAATATAACAACAAAGAAGGTCACGAGTTAATTGAGCAGGGCGAGATTTTTGAGCGCAGTTATGCCGAAAAAAAACGCTATCCTGGGGATTGCGAAGCGGTCGAGGGGATGGGCAGGATTTCAGCTCATAAAGGCGAGAACCTGTTGCCAACCGATCGCGGAATCGTCTTGTATAGAAGACAGGTGCGAAAGCAAGTCCGCAATCTGGCAAATCAGATTGAGCCACCCCAGCCTGCCGCATCAAACGATGGAATCGTCAAAACATACGGTCAAGACACCGTGGTGACGGTACCACCCGACAATGTTAACGATGATCAAGCTCGTCTCGGTCGTGTCGGGCAAGCTGTTATGGAGCTTCAGTTCGACTTACAAGACCTTGATATCACAAGCCGTGATCTTGAAATTGTCTCCCGTTTGAAAAAACTCGAAGCAGATGGCTTCGCATAACCGGGATCTTTCAAATTGAAGGTGCATGTTAAAAATAACCGCTGGCGGCCCGGGTCATTCCCCAATACTGCGGAAGGTGAAGCGGTATTCAGCATATCGAATGAACATATTGATTCGACACTCGCTAAGTTTCCGCACATCAAAGGGAAAGTTGATTTTTTTATCGACTGGGATGTCGATAATTTTGAATCTTCGATGCTCGATGCAGATGTCCTGCTGACCTGGGACCTGCCGACAGAAAACCTAAGCAGTGTCGCGCCGCGACTGCGCTGGATTCATTGTATTGGCGCAGGGGTCGAACATCTGCTGCCAATGACATGGCTGCCGCAGCACGTTACTTTGACAAACAACAAGGGGGTGCACGCAGCCAAAGCTGGCGAATTCGGCCTGATGGCCGTGTTGATGCTGCATACCCAAATGCCCGAAGTGGTTTTCAACCAACGAAACGCGGTCTACGATTCGCTTTATTCATCGCCCATAGCCGGCAAAACACTGGTGGTGCTCGGAACAGGTTCTCTCGGTGGTTCAGCAGCTGTCGAGGTTAAAAAACTCGGGGTGCATGTGATTGGCGTTAACCGCAGCGGCAATCCAGTTGAAGGATGTGACACGGTGGTGACGACCGACAATCTCGAAGAAGTTCTGCCCCTTGCCGACTACATGCTGATCGCGACACCCGATACACCGCAGACGCGCATGCTTATGTCGCGTAAGCGACTTGACCTGATGAAACCAACCGCAGGGATTGTCAATATCGGGCGAGAAGCGGTTATGGACTACGATGCACTGTGCGACAAGCTTGAACAAGGCACGCTCGGCGGTGCCATACTCGATGTATTTGACCCTGAACCCATAGATCCTGATTCGCGTCTTTGGAACACACCGAACCTGATTATCACGCCGCATATCTCAGCCGATGACGGTGATTCATACGTGCCCATGACGCTTGAGCTTTTTTTCAAAAACCTCGGGCTGCTCCTTGCCGGCGAGCCGTTGCTCAATCCGGTGCGCCCGCAACTCGGTTACTGACGCCAGGCAGCCGGGCAGCTACTTTCCAATACAGAAGCTGGAGAATATCTGCCCAAGCAATTCGTCAGACGACGGTACTTGCGTTATTTTTCCAAGTTCCACCATCGCATCATGCAAGTCTTGGCATGCCAGTTCACCCGCCTTTTGCTGATCGAGCGCATTAAAAGCACTTGTTACATAATCACAGGCGCTTTGGATGGCTGCAATATGCCGGCGGCGAGCAATAAAAGTGCTCTCATGCACAGCATCGAATTCGACAATAGACGCAATCGCCGAGTGAATATGCTCCATACCGTCACCGCTTAACGCTGATACAAACACCTGATGGCGAAAATCACCATTGAACGGGGATTCGAACTTCCCTGTCAGATCGGTTTTGTTCCATACCAATACAGTTTTTGTCGAGTCCAGCGCATTGAGGTTGTTGCGGTCGTCTTCGCTCATGCCACATTGGCTGTCAACGACATAAAGCACGACATCCGAAGTTCCAATCGCATCCCATGCGCGAACAACTCCTTTTGATTCAACCGCATCATCGCTGCTTCTCAGTCCAGCTGTATCGGTCAATCGCACCGCTAACCCGTTGATGTCTATTTTCACATCTACAGTGTCGCGGGTAGTGCCTGCCTGTGGAGTTACGATTACCCTTTCCTCTCCGATCAGTTGATTCATCAAACTGGACTTTCCAGCATTGGGCAAGCCCGCTATTGCTGTGGAAATTCCGTCGCGCAGCAACTGGCCGGTCGAAGTGCGTCGCGTCAGCTCAAGCAGCTTGGTTTTGACCTCTTCGATCTTCGCCATCAAATCGCTGTCAGCCAAAAAATCGATTTCCTCTTCTGGAAAATCGATCGCCGCCTCAACATAAATCCGCACATCAACCAATTGCTGTGTGATCTGATTAACCTGTCTGGAAAACTCACCGTCTAATGAGCGCATCGCTGCTTTGGCAGCCGCATCAGTAGATGAATTGATCAGGTCTGCTACAGCCTCGGCTTGGGATAAATCAAGTTTTCCATTGAAGAAAGCACGCTTTGTGTATTCGCCAGGTTCGGCGATTCGCGCGCCCATCTGACAAAGACGCTGCATCACCATGTTAAGCACCACCGGTGCACCATGACATTGAAGTTCACATACCGATTCACCGGTGTATGAATCAGGGGCCGGAAAATAAAGCACGATGCCCTCGTCAATCACTTCGCCAAAACGGTCGTAAAACCGGCTTAACGTCGCTTGTCTCGGCAAGGGTTGCTGCCCGGTTAGCGCTTGAATGAATTTCAGCGATTGCTGACCTGAAACCCGAACCACACCAATGCCACCGAAACCAGGCGGTGTTGCCACCGCGGCGATCGTGTCTCGACAGTCTAGGTCGCTATCAGCTTGCGGGTTATGTACCACTGTTGCGCAATCGACAGAACATTGTTAACCAACCAGTAGAGAACCAAACCCGAGGGAAACCACAGAAAGAAAAATGTAAACACAATTGGCAGACTCATCATGATGTTCTTTTGCATTGAATCCAGTGGTGTCGGATTCAAAAGCTGCTGAGCGAACATCGAAATACCCATCAATACTGGCAAAACATAAAAGGGGTCAGAACGCGAAAGGTCGTTCAACCAAAAAATGAACGGCGCCTGGCGAAGCTCGACGCTTTCCAGCAGCACCCAATAAAGCGCAATAAATACAGGGATTTGAATCAAAATTGGCAAACAGCCTCCGAGAGGATTGATCTTTTCTTTTTTGTAGATCTGCATCATCTCCTGGTTCATCTTCTGTTTGTCATCGCCATATCGCTCCTTGAGAGTTTTCAGGCGAGGCTGCAGCTTTTTCATCTTTGCCATTGATTTGTAGCTTGCTGCAGATAAGGGATAAAAAACAATCTTAACCAGAAGTGTCAGCAAAATAATCGACCAGCCCCAGTTTTTTACGACACCGTAGATTTTCTCAAGAAACCAAAAAAGCGGGGAAGATACCGGCGTGAGCCACCCATAATCGACTGTTAATATTAAGCCTTCGGCTGGTGAGTCAATCCGGTCCTGCTCTTTTGGACCAACATACAGCTGACTGTGTATCTTACCTTGAGACCCTGCAGAGACTTGCGTTGAGGTCAACGAGATATAGCCGACCTGATATCGAGTGTCGGAGCCACTTCCTCCCAAAGTCCTGGTGTAAAACCGGTAGGGGCTGTTTTCCTGCGGCAGCCAGGCGGTAACGAAATAGTGTTGCAGCATAGCCACCCAGCCGGACGGGGTGTTTTCGATGCTTGGTGATTCGGAACGGATCTCATCATAGTCGATCTTGTCATACTTGTCCTGCGGGGTGTAAACCGCGGCCCCGCGGTAACTTGGCAGCGCACGGAAAAACCAAAATCCTTCGCTTTGCTCAATGAATTCTGTGCTTAAGAACTGTCCGTACTGGTAGCCTTGCCAGTGGCTTTGTGAATCGTTGTAGATTGTAAAATCAACGTCTACGAGGTATTGGTCGCGGTAAAAGGTGTAGGTCTTTATATAGCGAACGCCAGCCGGTGAAGTCCAGTGCAAAGGTACTGAAATCGAATCCTGTCCCTCAGCTAAGGTGTAAGAGGAAGATTCGGCTTTAAATTGTGTTTGGTGATTTGGAAACTCATCGCCGTTGCCGACAAGTCCCGACTGAGCGACTAAAATCGCCGCGCCACTGTCACTTAGAAGAGAAAATGGAATCTCAGGCGTGTCCACTTCAACCGGATAGCGAGTCAACTCCACCGCTCGAAGTTCGCCTCCGAATTCGTCAATTTCAGCCTGTATCAGATCTGTCTGCACGCTGATGCGGCCAGCTGATTCAAGTGCTGATACAGCGGCGGGAACAACGCCGCTTTGAAGCTGCCCTGATGCCGATGCGGACGGGGCCTGCGGCAATTCTTCAGCTGTGGATGCAACGCCCGTCGTAGAGCCCTGGCCGTTTTGAACGACACTCGGTACTTCAGGCTGCTGCGCTTGCTCAACACCGGTAGTGTTGCGCGTACCGAAATTCTTTTGATCCTCGTATTCAAGCCAGGCCTGCCAAATCAGCAAAATCACCAGTCCAAGCGAGATGGACAAAAGTGCTCGTCTAAAATCCATTATCGGTGCCGCCCGCAATGTTCTGGAACAGGGTCAACGCCGCCGCTGTTCCATGGGTGGCAACGCAATATTCTGCGTAGCGTAAGCCACGAACCTTTCCACGGCCCATGTGTCTGAATCGCTTCGATCGCATAACTTGAGCACGTTGGGTAAAACCTGCAACAAGGCCCGATAAAAGGACTGATAGCATACTGGTAGACGCGGATAGCTGCAATGAAGATTTTTTTCATTTTTTCACTACTTTCAGAAGACTCACCAGATTTGTCCGAAGCTGCCTGTTGGTTGCTGACTCACAGGGTTTGTTTGCAATAACGACAAGGTCACAACCGCTGAATATTTGTTTATTCAATCTGAAACAATCCCGAACCTGACGCTTAATGCGGTTTCTATCAACCGACCGGCGCGAAACGCGCCGAGAAACAATTACGCCCAATCTCGCATGCGGCTGACCTCGATGGTAATGCACCAAAATCCGGAAATACTGATTTTGCACTTTCCGGTGCTTTTGAAAAACCGTTGAAAATTCAGAGGGTTTTGTAAGCCGGGAACTGACTGGAAAATTATGCTCGCTTCTGACCGGCGATGTCATGCACTCAGTCGTTTTCGGCCTCTGGCGCGGCGGGCACTGATCACAGCACGGCCGCCTCGCGTTTTCATGCGGGCGCGAAATCCATGTTTGCGCTTTCGTTTTAAGTTACTTGGTTGGAACGTTCTTTTCATAAATCAAATCGCGAAGGTTGAGCGCAGAAAAAGACGCGAAACCAATCCTCAGGACGGTTTCGCCTTAATCTCGCAGACGATGCAAAGAACGGGGAATTATAGCAAACACATTTTGTCCTTGTTCATTACATATTCGCAAATTTCCAGATGCAGGCAGTCTCGCGCACTGCAACTGAATTGACGCGAAGGCAACTTGGCAGTTAACAAATGACAATACAGGTATCAATCTAGAACAACTCTATCAGACATGTACACTGAAACTCACAATCGCGAAAACACACTCGTTATTGGCTCAGAGTTCGTCAGCTCGGTGACTGATCAATGGATGAGAAGTTGTCCAATCGCTCATTGCTGATTGACTCATTCACAGCACGATTTTTGAATTTGCCAGCGACACCATGGTTTTTAGGGTAGATCGAAGTTTTCTTGCCGAACAATCCACAATCGAAAGGCAAAGCGCTCGGTTAAGAAACCTCGTTTGATATGCGGTTAGATTGTCTGCAAAATCCAGATTCTAACTAAGTTGAATTAAATTAGAAACAAACGGGCGATTATAATTAAAGAAAAGCGGTAATACGTTTAATTAGCGCCCCGAGTTAATCGTTAATTGAGTCGGGTGAAATTGGAGTGTAGTGTATGACACGTCGTCACCGATCTGGCAAATACGAAGTATCATCATTTGGGGATGAGGAAGCACGGGCATTTATTCCTTATCCGCTTCCACCAAAACAGCCTTTGGATATGGGTAGGCTGCAAAGCCTGCTCGACAAAGCATTGGTTGCAATCGGCGCACTGGACAGCATTGCAATTTTGCTGCCTGACCCGAGGTTTTATTTATCCGCCTTCATTCGAAGGGAATCGGTACTATCGTCGAGAATTGAAGGAGCAGTATCAACTATTTCTGATGTGTTTCTATTTGAACAGGGTGGAAATTACGTCAAGTCGATAGATGATGACCTTCTTGAAGTAGTCAATTATGCGAATGCACTTGAGTATGGCACAAAGAGATTGCTCAAAGACAATTTTCCTTTGAGCAATCGTTTGGTCAAGGAGATTCATGCCATGTTGTTGCGGTCGGGCAGCGGCAGTCAAAAGGCCCCGGGAGAATTCAGACGTTCCCAGAATTGGATAGGTGGAACGCGCCCTGGCAATGCAAATTATGTTCCGCCGCCCCCGCAGCATGTCGAACAATGCATGTCGGACCTGGAAAAGTTCATCCATGCAAAAGATCGTTCGATATCTGGACTTATCAAAGCCGGATTGATACATGCTCAATTTGAAACCATCCATCCATTTCTGGATGGAAACGGTAGGGTCGGAAGATTATTAATTTCACTTCAACTGTTGCACGAAGGCTTGTTGAATCAGCCGATGTTGTATATCAGTGTCTACATCAACAAACACCGGGATGAATATTACAGGCGATTGAATGATGTCAGGGTGAGCGGAAACTGGGAGAGCTGGCTGGAGTATTTTCTCAAAGCCGTTGTTGAAACAGCAAAAGACGCAGTACTTACCGCAAGACAGACTTCATCACAATTTATACACGACCAAGAAAAAATTCGAGAAGCCGGCGGCCATAGAGGTTCGGCATTTCAGGTTCATTCTGCTTTCCAGGTCACGCCTTTTCAAACAACATCCAGTATCGGAAAATTTACAGGATTGACACCTCCAGCGGTATTAAATGGAGTGAAGTTCCTTGAACAGCTTCAAATTGTCAAGGAGATAACCGGAAAACGCCGATACCGAAATTACGTGTATTCCGACTATCTTTCCATTTTGAGTGATGATCCGGAAACCGGGCAGACATAGAATTTCGACGATAAATCAACAGTAACGGGGGAATAATGCGCTTGTGGCAGCGTTCATCATCAAGTTGAACCGTCTGATGAAAACTGCTGGCCTGTGCGGTTTTGCTGACAGTACGCCTCCCTCAGATTATTGTGAAGCAAGCAATTGGCAGCAATGCCGTCGTCAATTCGGGAACTACAGATTGTCTAGCCGCAGCAGCAACGCTGAAACCAGGACACTTGTATCAAGAACGGTTCGTACGGTCACTGCTGTTGTGTTCTTGCCCACGTAATTGCGTCGGAAATGTCGTCCTTTGTTACTCCAAGTTCGACAAGTTTTGCGCGAACACTATTTGCACGGTTAATCCGAACGGGTGTAAGTATGATGCTGCCGTCTTTTACTGTAACTTCGAAATAGTCGGTAGATTCCACTTCACTGATCACAGTCTTGGGCAACGTCAGTCGATTCTTGGATGTTAATTTTACGAGCATGATGTTTTACCAATATGACTAAGTCAAGGTCAAGTACTGTCAATGTTTGAGCGGCTTTTGGTCTACACGGGATGAAAATCGACTGCTGTATCTTGGCAAGAAGTCCTTTTATCCTTATTATCGCAGTGTAGTGTATCGTTATTGACCAAGTAGACTTGGTCTTGTAGCCGTTTTCTGAAGAATGCTAATTCGGGT
This sequence comes from Arenicellales bacterium, assembly GCA_965214785.1. Taxonomy (GTDB): domain Bacteria; phylum Pseudomonadota; class Gammaproteobacteria; order Arenicellales; family JAJDZL01; genus JAJDZL01. The sequence goes on from OZ243975.1 coordinate 2,150,423, forward strand.
TTGTTCCGTGTATCGACTGAGCAAATAGATGTGTTGCGTGAGTCCGAATTGAAAGAGAAATTTTAGATGGGTAGGCAAAGTTCACACTTATCATTGCATCAGGTTCCGACCGCAACTAAAGAGTCAATTTCATTTGCCACAGATGCGTAAAGAGCGATATCGGATTTTGGTGCTCGAATGCTGATAATCAAGGAGTAGCGTGCGGTACTATCATACCGCTCCAATTTGGGTCGAGTTCTCCACCAACCTGTTGCTGGGAAGACGGCAATGTACCCTCGGTTCGCAAGTTCAGCGGCGCTCCCACGCCAGATGTCTGCGTGTAAGGAACCTCGATGACGGCGTTGAGTGCCAATCAACCACAACGGATCATCACTGCCCGATCCGGTTCGGCTATTTTTATTTCGAGCAGCAGCGTTGATTCGGCCCCGAAATGCGTCAACGGTTTCGAGAGGTCGTTTTACATCGAAACGAAGGCCATGTGAAGCATAACGGTAAAGGGAAGTATCGCCTCTACGCGAAGGATTCGGTTCAATAAAATAAGAGAGCGTTACTCTCATTTCGACCGGTGTATCTCCATATTTTTCAAGAATGTCGACAGGCCAAGGCAGATTATGGAGATTCATCTCGCACGTAGCTGGCTGTTTTCCCGTGTCCTTTTTGAAAGGTTGCAAATTTGCTTCCACGACCATGGTAAGGGAGTTCGAAACGCTCCAGAGTGCTCGCTTTAAATTGGGGACTCCAAAACCACAGCGTTTCACTAAATTTTGATAATCGTCCTTCGTTCCAATTGCATCGGAGGGCAAAAACATGCGTTTCATTTGGTCTGTCCACTCCGCAGAGTGAACAATTAAAGCGCGTACAGTTTCGGGCCATAACCTGGGATACTCTGCCATCACTTGAGCCGCCATACGGGAAGCAAGTGCCGTCGATGCACTCGTGGCATTTGTAGTTGTCAAGAGACGATCATTCGGTCGGTGATGGGTTGTCAAGAGACTCAGACTTGGTATCACAGAACAACCAAATGCATCTTTCGCTGCGTTGCCTCCTTCACAAACAACATCTGGCTTAAAGGGTGAGCGAGAATGCCAGGTCATTGATGTCGAACTGAATGGACTAAGGCCACCGTCGGGAGCAATTGGCGAATAGTCAGTCGCACTGGTTTCGGTGATATTTACAAGTTCTGTATACGAACCGACTGCAAGGCTGTTCCAGGCTTGAGCCGGGTCATGCACTTCGTTAGTTTCATTACTGTCCGGATAGTTGGACCAAGAAAAATTGTCATTGATGTTTCCAGCTGAAACGACAAGCAGGCGCGGGTTAGCACCGTCTCCATCAAAATCTACTGCTAGCGAGTCCATCGTTGCCGACCATGCGCTTGGTCTCCCGCGATTCCGGTTGTCTTCGGACGTTACGGACATACTGAAAATTCTTAGTCGATCTGGTGCGATAACTTCCGGTCGATTCACAGCTTCCGTTGTAAGGAATCCGTGATGCAATGCATCGGTTCCGCCACTGCCGTCGTGCGGTAGTAGCTTTACTGACTCAAGGCGATGGGAAACCTCTATAGCATCTGCGTTTTTCAGAGACTCTGTCAGGTTGCCAACTAACGCTAATCCGGCCATTTCACTGCCGTGACCATCATCGTCTTCAGAACCCCACGCTGGCTCCACAGTATGAAGGTCTTTGTCGGATATAGCCTGAATAAGTAGAGGGTGTCCTCGATTCACGCCGGTGTCAAGTAGGCATATATAGGGGATCTCGTTGCCAGGAGGAGTGAACCGAATCTGATCCAGAAGTTTATCTATCCATTCGTGCTGTCGTTCAGGCGGTAGAGAATCGAAGAAATCTGCGGTTTTCGAAGGTTGTCGAATTTCAGCAATGCTGTTCAGAATAAGAATGGAGTCGTGCAACTGCGAGACGGATGCGCGTACAAGCAGCACCGTTCGCTCAGGGAAATTCAACTCTCCACTCAGTACTTCAATTCTCCGTTGTGCTGCAAGGTGTCGAAAAGAGGTGAACTCCTTATGCGTCTGATTTCGATTTGATAACCAAACCTCCCACCACAAAGGCTCTTCGGTTTTGGCTGGAATTGATCTGGAAGTGTCTGTCCAGAGTGCGCGTAGGCTCGCTGCGCGGATTCGGTGGATGGCATCAATCAAACGCTGATTGTCGATGTGTCGTCCATTAATATCTCGCTTTTCAGACAAGTAATCTCGGATTAGTTTTTCAAAGTGGACGAGTTTCCCCTCTGGAACGAATACAACCGCATGGATTATGTTGTTCTCTTTGCGGACATTCAGTAATTCGATCCCCTTCTGTTCCCTTGCTAAACGCTCAAATGCCAGTTCGATATCCGGATAACTTTCAAATTCAACTTGAATACCCCGCCCATCTTCAAGACCAACCCCTTGTTGAACTTCACAGGCAGTTGCCTCTATTTCTTTTAAGTGAACTATCTGTCGTTGCAATTCGCGAGCATGTAGGGTTCGATCTCGCTTCGGAATCGTCGATTGAGAGCCTCCGCCTGAGGATTGGAAGATTTCGGTTTGAGTAACTCCTTCAAGAATGAAGTGCCGATACGTTTGCTTACTCTCCGTCGCCATGCCGATGCTGGTTTTCCCTTACGGCGAGGTCTTTGCGCGCATCTTGTCAGCGATGATTCGGCGTTCCTCTAACATATCCAGAATATCCAACTCTTTAATGCAATCGCGTTGATGGATCAACGCGGCTTTAAGCACTTCGTCCGTAGCACGTACGACTTCCGCATAACTCAATCCTACAGCATTCTCGGCGACTTTTCTCCAGTGAATCGTTTCCTCTACGCAGGTCGCAAGACGTGACTTCAGGAGTTTGACTACTTGCGATTGTTTTGGAAGGTCGTAATGTAATACATCGTCAAAACGTCTAAACAGTGCCGGATCAAGGAGGTTCGGGTGATTGGTTGCCGCAACGATCAAACTATGAGAACGGTCTTGTTCGATCATTTGAAGGAAACTGTTCAATACCCGGCGAATTTCGCCTATGTCGTTAGTGAACCCACGTTGTGAACCAATTGCGTCGAATTCGTCGAAGAAGTACACCCCGCGTGTTTTTCCAATGGCATCGAATATCTGTCTGAGTTTGACTGCGGTTTCCCCCATAAACTTGGTGATGAGTCCATCCAGACGAACCTGGAGAAGGGGAAGCCCCAATTCGCCGGCAAGCACAGAAGCAGTCATGGTTTTGCCTGTTCCCGGCTGTCCTAGCAGCAACAACTTGCGTCTTGGGGAAAGACCATGCTCCAGAATTCGGCCAGCATGACGTTGTTCCCGTATGACACGCAGGATCTGATCAGAAAGTTCCTTTTGTAGAATCATTTCTGTCAGTCTCGTCTTTGGATAGGAGTCCTCCAGCAATGCTGCCAATTCACCGCGCGGACGTCCTATTGGTAAAAGTGAGCCAAAGCCTTTTTGAGATTTAGCATCGTCAATCATGTCACGCAACTCCTTGGCAAGTTTACCGTGACCTCGCTTTGCCTCATGGGCGGCAACCTGTATTGCGACTGAAAAGAAGCGGTCGTTGTCGCCTTCCAGATGCGACTCCAATAGCGCTTTCAGTTGTGTTGCATTAGCCATTGAATCTGCGCCGATTTGAAATGGAATACCTCAAGGCATGAACGATTTGTATTGTTTCGCGTCGAAGTAGCATTTTTTGTTGAATGGTTCTCCTTTTTTCAGTGCGGAGACTGACTTTATGAATGAGGTGTCACACCAATGATTTGTAAGTCGGTGGGTGGGTCAGTCGGTCTCGTTGAGTCAGTGATGTCAAATCGGGACTTCGTAAGGTACGTTGAGAATCGGTTGATTGCTTCCATATCGTTCCGTGAATTCAGCCGTTTTGATAGTATACGCAATATCTGCCAATTACCGCAGGAACTTGGTTGCGTTGATTCATATAATCGGCTGCGAGGTTTTTGGGATGTTCGCTTTTCGACTGCCGAGCAGGTAGTTATAACAATGACACACAAAATTGATGTCCAACGCCTGAACAAGGCGATCTGCCATGCGGGCGAGCACATGGGATATTACATTCGACCATGCCACCGAACCCGCAACGAACCCGGTTTGCAATACTATATCGGTGAATCTGCCGAACGCTGGTACACCGCCTGGGGCGAGGGTGATGACCAGCTTGCAGAATTTGAAGATGCGGTTGCGCCAGACCTTGTGATTAATATCGACACCGAGCTTGTCCCTTCCACAGTACGCTGTAGCCGCGAAATATGGCATGTACTCCAAGCAAGCTGGTCCGAGCCAGTACAGATGAATATGTTTGATTGTCGTAGCGGTAAAAACGACCCGGTAGCCATTACCGAATCCAGTGTGCTGCCAGGGCTTTCGTCTGATGTTCTACAGGAGTTAACAAAGGACAAAAAGTGCGAGCGTTTGGGAATTCAGTGGGGAAGCCCGCCGATCAAACACCCTGAATCGAACTTAAGATCAGAAGATGTTCAGGAGGTCATTCGTCACGGACCTGTGCTGTCGCTCGATATTGATGGGGTGCTGGCACCGGTGTGGGGAGTCAGGAGTCCCTTTCCGGAAACACCGCCGGGATTTGTCCGCGGGGCCCAAGATGCCGAAGCGCACCAGGCAATGAATGGTTGGCTGGAACGCTTAAGCTCAGTGTTTCCAACCATTGTGTGGAATTCAAGCTGGGGACACATGGCACGCGGCTTCGCCGAGTCCACCGGATTGGACTGCGCTATCGGTTGGCCGAGCATTTATCTGTCGGCGTGGAATCTGCAACAGGGGGATATTCTTGAACCGCCACACCACCACAAGATCTATGGTCTTATGACCAAAGTGGACCCCAACGTTCCACTGGCTGTTTTGGACGATGATCATATCGGAGGTCGTTTGCATACCCAGGTAGGCGAATGCCTGCTGTCCCGACCGGGGCCAACGCTGATTGTGGCTCCCAATCCTTTGACCGGAATCGGTACAGCGCTGGTGGAAAAGCTTGAGGCATGGGCGCGTGAACCTTACCATAACCGCTGTATTATGGGCATGTATGGCACCGGGAAAAATCTTAACTGTTTCTGGCGCCACGGCAACTGTGATGACCCCTATGGTTACGGTCAGGAAGGAATGGGATGGATTGAACGCGAACGCGAAGGCGGTCGGCCGGACGAACAAAGACTCACCCACTGGCGCGAGGGTTGGTGGGACAAGATTGTTCCATAAGTTGGCTGATTCAGCTCACGCCGTAGACCAAGTCAATGGTCAAATATGGCTCCCGGAAACCGCTGGCCTTTCAAATTTGTCTGGGCAATTGTTGACAAACGCCGACCGCGGCCTCTATAAACAAAAGCCTAAACTGCGCTTGATCTAAAACCTGCAATAACCCGATATTCCCATGCTCCAATAGGCCGTTATCCAGGCCCCAGGCCATATTTGTCCAAATAGTTGGCAGTCCAGCCAGCTGGGTACAAAACCTCACTTTTGTTAAATTTTCGGTTCACGCTGCAAGTGGCAGCATCGAATTGGATTGCTAACCGAAAATGGAAAAACATGACACACACCGATTTCACAAAATACCTTTGCAAACAATCCCCAGATATGTTAAAAGTTTACGCCCCTTTTCGCGAATCACTTCCTCACAATGGTGTCTGGCAGTTAACGTCTATTTCGAATGGAATGCAAAGTCTCAAATGAAGCCGTCTCAACTATGGAATCGATGTATCCCACACCTTGAAAACAGGGTATCAGAATCTGATTTTTCAACCTGGCTGCGACCGCTCATTGTTGACTCTTCCGACTCCAGATTAGTTCTTAAAACTCACAGCCCGTACGCCAAACGGGTAATCGAATCCGAATACATCACCCTCATCCGGGATATCGCACACTCGTTGAACGGAGGAAGTATTGATGTACTGATCAAGACCAGCAAAGTAGGTGACTCAACGAATCAACGCGCTACGCTCAACGACAATGCAAACTTCCAAAAACAGCTCCCATTCGGTTTCGGCAAACTGGATGAAAACCTGACCTTCGAACGCCATGTCGAAGGCCAATCAAATGAACTGGCAAGAGCGGCTGCGATGGCCGTTTCCACCGAACCTGGCAGGCACGATTACAACCCGCTTTTTCTGCACGGTCCCGTTGGTGTTGGTAAAACCCATCTGATGCAGGCAGCCGGCCATGCTATCGCCGAACGCTTTAAAAATGCCAAAGTGGGATATGTCCAATCGTCTTATTTCGTTCAGCACCTGGTTAACCTGCTGAAGAAAAAAGACATGGATCTAATTGAACGCTTCAAGCAAACTTACCGTGAACTTGATGTTTTGTTGGTTGATGACATCCATCTTTTCGCGGGTGCAAACGCTTCACAACAGGAATTCCTGCTAACCTTCAACACGCTGCTTGAGGGCAGAAAACAGGTGATTATCACCTCTGACCGCTTCTTCAAGGAACTTCCAGAGTTACAAGACAGACTGATATCGCGGGTCGGCGCAGGGCTGGCGATTCGAATCAAGGCGCCAGAATTGGAAACCCGTATTGCAATCTTGCACTCCAAGGCTGAATATCGAAACGTGAAACTTCAACATGAAGTCGCGCGTTTTATTGCAGAAAAAGTCGTCAGCAGCGTAAGGGAACTTGAAGGCGCACTGAATTCGATTTGCGCACATCACCACCTGTCAGGCAAACCCATCACAATCAGCAACTGCAAACTGTGGCTGTCGGATTTGCTCGAATTCAATAACAGACCCATCGAATTAAGTGAGATTAAAACCAAAGTCGCACACTATTTCGGAATCAGAACCGAATTGCTTTCTGACAGAACGCGCAAATCCCAGATCGTCATGCCGCGCTACATAGCGATCTCGCTCGCCCGACAGTTGACTACCAAAAGTACAATTGAAATCGGCAAATCCTTCAAACGAGACCACTCTGCGGTTATTTATGCGTGCAAGAAGTCCGATCAAATGAAGACAAACAACAGAAAGTTTGCCTACGACTACGAAACACTGCTTGAGATGCTGTCGCCGTAATCAGGATCGCTTAATTGAGTTTTGTTAATCGCCACTGCCGATTTGTGCAGCGCATAATCCTGTGACAGAACTTCCGAAAACCGCACAGGAAATGGGGATCATGCAAGGGATTCCTCCGCCACCTGATAAACGGGTTACCTTGAACAACTGGAACCACCCTCCATTTAACCGATGGACGTTTCAGCATATCTCACAAATCGCACCCACAATAGCGGTATCAAGGGGAAGTGGTCCTGTATGGCAATTGACTGCAGCTCATCAGGACTTTGACGATTTGGAAGTAATCCATCGGAGAAACGGCAATCGCAGGTCAGTCAGAGAAATTCTCGAACAAACCTACACAGATGGATTCTTGGTTATTCATGCAGACCGAATCGTCTATGAACGCTATTTCAACGACATGGAAGCGACAACTTTGCATCTTTCCCAGTCTGTTGCAAAATCGATAACAGCTGCCGTTTGCGGCATTGTGATTCACCGAGATGGAATCGATCGCGACGCACCGCTTTCAAGCATCGTTCCTGAACTGTCGAAAAGCGGTTACGCCGATGCAAGTTTGCGTCAGGTTCTGGACATGCGAAGCGGTGTTCAGTTCAACGAAGACTACACAGATCCTGATTCGGACATTGCACTTGTCGAACACATCGCAGCCTGGAAGCAGCCCCGCAGTGAGAACTGCCCGACAAGCGTGTTGGATATACCGTGTACGCTACCGAAGGTTAGACAGCACGGCGGTCACTTCGAATACCGGTCAATCGAAACAGATGTAATGGCGTGGGTGATACAGCGCTCTAGCGGCGAACGACTCGCTGATCTAGTCAGTGAGCTGCTGTGGCAGCCCATGGGTGCGCAGTCAGATGCAAACTTTACAGTTGATGCAGCCGGTTATGCCTTGGCCGAAGGAGGGTTTAACGCAACACTTGAAGATTACGCCAGATTCGGACTGCTATACCTGAGGGACGGATTTGGATGCGCAAAGCAGATTATTCCCGCCGAATGGGTGAATGAAACGTTCACCGCAGGCGATACCGAAGCGTTTGCGCACAGTGCCTGGTCAGAATATTGGCCGCGCGGAGCTTATAAAAACCAGTTTTGGATTCAAGATGTTGACCGCGGTCGAATCTTGGCTCGAGGAGTGTTTGGTCAAGCAATCGTTATTGACAAAACAAGCGATCTCGTAGCAGTGTCGCTGTCATCATGGCCGGATTTTGTCAATCAGCAATTCGTCCTTGATGAGTTGGACGCGATCGATGCGATTGCCAAAGAATTGGACTGACAGGCGAAGTCGCAAGAGACGTGCAGCCGCCAACATCCACTCATTGATTGATGCAGACGTTCGCTATCGCAACGCAGGACCTGCACACATCAATTACAGCAACGATGTCGAGCGCAAAGCTTAATTCACCAGACGCTCGATCAGACCGTCATATTCCCAGCACAATGTGTATAATTACAGGTGTTATGTGTATAACCAGCTGCTGGCAGATACCCCAACCTGAGTTATCCCCACAATTGCAATTCTTCCTTACATTGTTATCAACAGATTAGATTGTCCGATCTGTTTGGTTTGTTTGGTAAAACACGACCTGTTTACATATTCACAGTCCTATTAATAAACGTACATACTCTCTTAGACTTTTATGCACTTTACAATTAACAGGGAAGTCATTCTTTACCCTTTGCTTCGCGTCAATACGGCGATTGATCAAAGTCCCACGATTCCCGTTTTGTCGCACGTCAATCTGGTGCCTGAAGCGGACGGAATTAAACTGACTGGATCTAATATCCAGATTGAGGTAAGCGAATTCATATCCGACGTTGAAGTTGTTGATGCAAGGCAGATTAATTTCCCTGGAGCACCTTCCCTGGAATTCTGTCGCAGGCTGCCACATGGATGCAATCTGAAATTCACTGCAGGTGACAACGGTCTTCTTGTCATCGAGACGATTGATGCAGCTGACAAAGACGACAGCAAGGAAAACGAATCTGGTAGTTCTGCGCTGGAAAGCAGGCTTGAACTGCAGGTTATCGATGTATCTGATTCCGATCAGCCTAACGCGATGGGTATGGGCGATCTGTTCCCTAAACTGAATACCGGAGATTGGGCGTATCAGTTCCAGATGGACCGACACAGTATGCAAACTTTGATTCGCCGAACTCGACACGCGATGAGCATCAAGGAAAACGTCCGCCCATTTCTTGAAGCGATGCTATTTGAGATGGATGGCAACGAAGTTCGAACCGTCGCCACAGATGGCCACAGACTCGCAACCAATACAGTCGCGGTTGCCACCGATTTGGGTGAAACTGCACACCGCGCGATTGTACCGCGCAAGACAATTGATATTCTCAGCAAACTGCTTGCTGAGTTGACCTCTTCGGTCACAATCAGTTTTAACGACAGTCATATTGGTGTGAGCAGCCCTAGTGTTTCATTTGTGTCCAAGCTGATGGAAGGCCAATATCCGGATTGGCGCGGTGCGGTGCCCATGAATTGGAATCGGGTATTTCGTGCAAGCAGGGATGAATTAGCCAATGTTTTGACCCGCGTCAACATACTGAGCATATGGGACAAAAAACCAGTTGCCGCTTCCATTAACGTCAGTGGCAATACCATGTTCCTTCACGCCGAGTCCAACCAGGCAACCAAAGAGAAAATTGACGAGTCAATCGATGTTGTGCAACAGGCAGACGACCACGAAGGTCCACTGAAGTTTCAAGTCAACTGCCGCTACCTGCTCGATATTTTTGAAGCAATGCCAGATAACGAACAGGTCGAGTTTAATTTGCGAGATGCGCAAAATTCATGTCTGCTGAGGTTTCCTGACGATTCGTCTGCATCATTTCTGGTGATGCTGTTAAAAGAACACTGACATTTGTTTCGTTCAGCCGGTTTCTTCAGTTGCTTCCAACTTGAAAATCCAGCTTCAGCTTAACCCCGAAAATCGAATTGAGTTTGAGACTCTATGACTGCAGATAATACCCTAAAGCACGGATACGACCACACCGACATTCAGGTGCTGGAAGGACTGGACCCGGTTCGCACGCGCCCTGGCATGTACATCGGTGATACCGATGACGGTACCGGATTACATCATATGGTCACCGAAGTGGTGGACAATGCGATCGACGAAGCTTCTCAGGGGCACTGCAATCGCATCGAAATCACACTGCATCGGGACGGCTCGGTAACCGTTGAGGACAACGGCCGCGGTATTCCCACCGGTTTGTTGGAAGAACCATACAACGAAGCGGCTGCAACCATCATTTTGACCACGCTGCACTCGGGTGCGAAATTTAAAGACGATGCCTACCAGGCTTCCGGCGGACTGCACGGTGTAGGTGTTTCGGTTGTCAATGCCCTTTCTGAATGGCTGGAGATGACAATTTGCCGGGACGCAAAGGTACACTTCCAGCGGTTTCGAAATGGCGTGCCTGAACAGCCACTGGAAGTCATCGGAGACACTGACAATACCGGCACAACTATCCGGTTCAAACCATCAGTGGAAATCTTTACTGACATCACTTTTCGTTTTGATACGCTGCTTGACCGGTTGCGTGAACAGTCATACCTCAATCCCGGTGTAAAAATCGAGCTGCACGATGAAATCGAAAATCGCAGTGAAATGATGCACCACAGCGGAGGCATTGTGGAGTATGTACGCGATATGAACATTGCGCGTACACCGATCAATCCGGACATTATTTCAATTTCCGATGGGGTCACTATTTCCGAAAAGGACAATGAAGAAACAGTGCATGTTGATTCTGCAATTCAGTGGTGTCACAAGTTTTACAAGGAAAGAACGCGCTTTTACACCAATAATATCTACCAAAGCGATGGCGGTACCCATGCAACCGGATTTCGCAAAGCCGTTACCACAACCGTTGTGTCCTACATTGAACAAAAGGGGTTGGCGAAAAAGGTCAAGATTATCGGGGAAGATGTTCGCGAAGGGTTGACCGCAGTGACAGTTGTCAGAATCAATCAACCGAAGTTTTCCTCGCAAACCAAAGATAAACTCGTCTCTTCCAAGGTCGAAAAAGCTGTACGGTCAGTTATCTCAACTGCACTGATGGAATTTTTGGAAGAAAATCCAGCTGTTGCCCGCGAAATTTGCGAAAAAGTTGTGCAGGTTGCCAGCGTTCGCGAAGCAACCCAGAAAGCCAGGCTGGCCGCCCGCAAGAATGCATTCGGTTCGTCCAGCTTGCCGGGTAAACTGGCAGACTGCCAGGAACGAGACCCCGCACTAAGCGAACTGTTTCTTGTTGAAGGGGAATCTGCAGGCGGGTCTGCCAAACAGGCAAGAGACCGCAAGAATCAGGCAATTTTGCCGCTGAAAGGAAAAATTCTCAACGTGCAGAAAGCCCCTACAGACAAAATCCTGTCTTCAGAAGAAATCCAGATTCTTGCCTCTGCCCTTGGCACCGGTACCGGAGAGGATTTTGACATCGAAAAACTTCGTTACCATCGTATTATTATCATGACCGACGCCGACGTTGACGGCTCACATATCCGCACGCTGCTGCTGACGTTTTTCTACAACGAAATGCCAAAACTGATACAAGGCGGTCACTTGTATATTGCACAGCCTCCACTTTACAAAGCAAAGTTCAAAAAATCTGAACGCTACCTCAATGATGATCGGGAACTGGCTGACTACATCAGGGAGGCTGCGGTAGCTGATGCAAAAATTCAAGTCAATAACGGCAGCGAGCCCATCAGCGTGATAGAAGGAGAGCAGTTGCTGCAGCTTTGTTCTGATTACGACAAGGCCGAAGACATACTTGAGCAGTTGTCGAACAGCTTCGACCGGGTTTTGCTGGAAGTGCTAACCACACTGGATAGCGCGGAATCGTTAAGTTTTAGCGATAAAACACAGGTGGATGAATTCGCCAAGAAACTCGGCAACAAACTCGCAGAAAAACAAAACGGCGGGCCGCGGTACGAAGTCACCGCCATCACTGGTGAAATTCGCTATGGGCGACAGGAATACAAGATCCAGGTGGAAAAACAATATATGGGCGAAACCCGACAGATCATGATTGACAGTCATTTCGCAGCATCTGGAAGTTATCGCACCTTGACCTCACTGGCACAAAGAATGCGCGAGCTCGGGGCGCAAAATGTCACTGTACACCGGGGGTCGAAGTCTGCCAATTCAATGAATCTGACAGAGGCGGTTGACTGGCTGTTAGAAGACACGCGCAAAGCCATCTCGATCCAGCGCTATAAAGGTCTTGGCGAGATGAACGCAGACCAACTTCGAGAAACAACTATGGATATCAATGAACGCTCATTGCGCCGGGTGCAAATTGATGATGAGTTTCTCACCGACCAGATTTTTTCCGTGCTGATGGGAGATGAAGTCCTGCCGCGGCGACAGTTCATCGAAAAAGAAGCTCTTTTGGTTAAAAACCTCGATATTTAATCTGCACTTCACCCATAGAACCGAACGATTTCATCGCATCGGGTTCACACTATCAACTACACAAGACGGTCAATGCCGATACTTGGCTGTCTGGCGTGACCTGAAACGGTTAATGCATTACGTCTGCAGCACTTAAAACAAAAGGAGCGATTTTTGCCTCAAACTCAATGCCGTCGTCAGCAACCATTTGGTAACTTCCGTGCATCGTCCCAACCGGAGTTCCCAGATGAGTGCCGCTGGTATACTGATATGAAGCTCCAGGACTGAGGTGGGGCTGTTCGCCGACAACGCCTTCTCCGCTTACCTGCTGGCTTTGATCGTTCGCATCAGTAATCACCCAGCGCCGCGTAATGAGCTGCGCGCCGACGGTCCCATCATTGATGATGGTGATCGCATAAGCGAAGACATAAGTGTGATCTGAGGGGCTGGACTGGTCGGGTAGATACAGCGTGCTTACCTCAACGCGAATGCAGTATTTATCACTCATAAAAACAATCAGTTATTGTAAAAAAATATAACGGTATTGTGGATCCGTTCGATGTTCAAACCATGTATCGCCTGACGACCATGCACCGTGTTCAGGCCTGTGCAAGAAAATTGAAGTTATATAACAAAGGTCGTTGAATATTTCAGATCGAATCGGTTGTAAACGAAAAATATGCGGCATCGCTGACTCGCATTTCAATAAAGAATTAACTCGATATGATCAAGCCGATTTTTTTTGCAAGCGCACAGATTTGACTTGCGTGATCTTAAATGGCTGACTGTCGAGATTCGCAGCACTGAGGCTTCGCCCCCAGTAACAACCAGAATCCATAGCTAAAATTCCGGGTTGAATATGGACCCCGAGTGATGACCAGTGGCCGAATACAATTGTCGGCTCAACAGGAACTCTCCCCGGGTAGTCGAACCACGGTTTGAGCTTTTTGCGCTGTTCTCCCAGAGTGCGCATTTCTACGAAATCCAGTTTCCCCTTTCTGTTGATATAACGCATGCGGGTAAATGCGTTTACAAAAAATCGCACCCTGTCCCAGTTGCTGTGGGATTGTGACCATTTACGCGGTTTGTTGCCAAACATGTTTTTCAGAAATTCACGACGGCACTTGCCTTGCAACAGCGCTTCGACCTCTCGTGCATATTCAAGCGCCTCATCAAGTGACCACAATGGAAAAATTCCAGCATGAACCGCCAGAATATTCAACTCAGGCTCATAAATGATCAGTGGCTGGCGGCGCAACCACTTTTTGATTTGCTTGCGATCCGGCGCTTTGAGAACATCATCAAAGGTGTCGTGACTGCGCGCCAGACCGGGATCTTCAAGTGCCGCGATTAAGTAAAGATCGTGGTTTCCTAAAACAACATCGACACAAGAACGATGGTTCATCGCAAACCGGATAACCGAAAGGGAATCAGGACCGCGGTTGACCAGATCGCCTAATAAAATAAGCCGATCGCGATCAGGGCAAAACTCGATTTTCTCCAGCAGCTGACACAACTCCTTGTAACAGCCCTGAATATCGCCAACTGCATACGTTGCCATGGAACTTCGGTTCGAAAGATTGACTGAAAGGTGTTTTGTCAGTTGCAGATCGCGTTAAGCCTTGACTGGCGGTAGCTTTCTCGTACAAATATATATGGATCAGGCTGGTCTTCAAGCAAGTCGGTAAATGGCAGCAGCTTCGCTCTCGCATCCATCCACGAGAGGTTTTGAACAGCCAGCTGATGCTCGTCTTTTTTGATTCGCTTTACAACATAAGTTGTGCGGTTGTGAATTGCCGATCCCGTCAAATCCCGGGCATTGGAAGGCCCTACGAACGGAATAACGATATATGGCCCTTCGCCTACGCCCCAATGACCAGCGACTTGACCGAAATCAGTGCTTTCGTAGCTGACGCCTCCATAACCGGCAATGTCGATCAGGCCAGCGATGCCGATAGTTGAATTAACAACAAAACGAAACCCGGATGAGGCAGCGCCTTGCGCGTCAGCAATCATGACCGACGCGACAGTGTTGCGAGGTTCTTTGAGGTTGTTAAAGAAATTACTGATCGCTATCTGAACCGGGTCAGGCGTGTTTTCCCTGTACGACCTCGCGAAAGGTTCAATCAGCGCATCGTCTACTTGTTCATTAAAGTTGTAGATACCCCGGTTCATATTCTCGAAAGGGTCGTAAGTTTCAACATAATATTCCGGGTCAAGCGACTCGCAAAGATCGGGTGAATAGTTTTTCGCACACCCGCTTGCAACAATCATTAGCACACCAAGCACAGCGATCAACCTAGAATTCATGAGAAATCGCGGTCCATTGGGCCTATTGATTTGAACCAAACGCCTATTGCGAAGCCATAAAAACAATGAACCTGAAAAAAAACGGTTTAGCCGAACCTGATACAATCGTAAACAAGCCATATTAGAGTAGAAAAATTGTAGTAAATACAGACCTGATATCATGCAATGTCTGCGATAGACACTCAACTCACAGCGGCGCGCTTGAATTCAGCGTGTTGTCAAAATTCATAGGCAACAGTTAACATTCAGACACTGGAACTTTTAAGGTTGCGCGACCAGCAAAGGAATCAACCCACATTATACCAGCCGATAATTTCATGAAGTCTTGTTGTAGTTGTTTTATTGAACGAATTTTCCCTATCGTTCAATTCCTGTTGCTAATGGCTGTCCCTGCGACCGGTTTGTCCAGTGACTCTGCCAGCATCGAAAATAACGCAGTGGTAATATTTAAAGCGTTTACCAAGAACAACTCGTTCGATGCCGCTGAGATTGATGTTGATGCGGCCAATGCTACTGCCGTGCAGGATTACTACATCGCGCTGCTGCGGCCCACTTGGGGGATGGACGTTGGATACGCTTCGTCTTCGATGGTTGACACCGATCAGTTGGCGCCTGTGCCAACCGCGATTTTATTAGAGAATATGTTCACCGGCACCCGGGCAGTCATCAGCCGCAGTTTTGGTGTTCAAATGCATGCCGCAGCCGAAATTCTGGTGCGTGTTGGCTCCGATGAACTGAATCATGCAACCTCCCGAGAACAGGCACTCGCGTCGATCAAGACAGTCATACCCGGCGTTCGGCTGTCTGATGCACTTGTTGACAATGCGACCGCAAACAACGATTCGCTGGTGCGGGCGACCAATTTGAATGTCCGGTTCTGCGTGATGGGTGCAGAAATTGAATTGACAAATGCTCAAAGCGAGATTGAGGCTCTGGCGGATTTTTCCGTGACAATGCTCGATCAGGAACAAAACGAAATCGCATTTTCCTCAGCCGCTAATCATCCACATATCTTAGACGCCGTGTTGCAGACAAAAGATGCGTTGCAACTTCGAGGAATCGATCTGATTGCCGGCGATATTCTCGCGCTCGGTCCACTGACCGAATCGTTCGCGGTAGAAGACTTAAGCCGCTTGCGGGCGGTGTTCCAAGGCCTGGACAAAGATCAGGATGTATTCGTCTATATGGGGTTTCAATAGCCGCTGCGTTGTCATCGACCAACGCGCACGCGTTTTACAGTGAACGCCAAAGGCCTGATCTTCGCACACGGACCGTGGTCTGCGGCGCACCTTGCGGTGTCTGAAGATGCCGGGTTTTGTCCTCCATTGACCGATACACCAAGAGTGCTTTGTACTGTTTCAACGATGACGGGCGCGGGTATCGAAAAAATTCTCATTACAGTAACGCCCGAGTCGTTTCACCCGCTTCGCGATGCAGTGCGCAGTGACTTTGGAGATGGTGTTCAGGTTTCTTACCTGTTGAGCGAAAAAAATTCATCTTTGATCTGGCTCATTGCGCAATCGAATGAATTTATCGCTCAGTCGAAAGTGTTGGTGATGACAGCCGGTACCTGTTGCGTAAAACAACACTCAATCAAAAAGCTGCAAGATTCTGTCGGACGATGCCGCGGCACACTTGCAATTCGCATGCAAAATGCCTGCACTGGCGAAATGACGGGCTGCGATACAGCCTGTGTGATGGATGCAAAATCGCAAAAACAGCTGCGACAAGACCTGACCGCGCTTAGAGTGCCAAAAACGCTTACGCAGTTAGCTGATCAGTTAAGCGAATATCCGAACTTTTCGAGAACAAACCTCGGACACGAAGCGCTCTTTGTCGATCTAATGCAAGACAAACTGTCAGCGAACAGCGTTGTTGACAGCCATCAGATCTTCGAAACTTTTACCCGCAGCGCTGCCGTTTAGGATCTGCCACAATTTTGCCGGCATTTCAGTCCTCTTCGTCCATCCAATCTGTAATAGGTGGGCAGCTGCAGACTACGTTTCGGTCGCCATATACATTGTCGATACGGCTGACAGGCGGCCAGTATTTGTCTTGCCAAATCCATGGCAGCGGAAAAAACGCTTCCTGTCGGGTATACGGCAAATCCCACTGATCATCAATCAGCAAATCAAATGTATGCGGGGCGTTGGTAATCGGATTGTTCTCACGGTCGGATTCGCCGGATTCAATTTTTGCAATCTCCTTGCGAATTTGGATCATCGCGTCGCAATACCGGTCAATTTCTCGCATAGCCTCACTTTCAGTAGGTTCTATCATCATCGTGTCGGCAACCGGAAACGACACCGTCGGGGCGTGAAAGCCAAAGTCAATCAGTCGCTTTGCCACATCTTCTACGGTGACACCAGTAGCAACTCGGATTTGACGCATGTCGATAATGCACTCATGGGCTACACGGCCGTTTTGACCTTTGTACAGAATCGGGTAATACTTCTCCAGCCTGCTGGCCATATAGTTCGCGTTCAAGATTGCGATTTCGGTCGCATAGCGCAAGCCTTCAGCGCCCATCAGCGAAATATATGCCCAAGAAATCGGCAAAATGCCTGCTGACCCCCACGGAGCTGCCGACACGCTGCCGACAGTGGGTTGCTTGCCGGCGTATGGGTTGACGCCTTCCACCACACAGTGATCAGGTAAATATGGTGCCAGGTGGGTGCGCACACCGATTGGACCCATCCCAGGCCCGCCACCGCCATGCGGTATGCAAAACGTCTTGTGCAGATTGATGTGTGCGACATCTGCGCCTATTTCAGCAGGTTTGCACAGGCCCACCATCGCGTTCATGTTTGCTCCGTCAAGATACACCTGCCCGCCGTACTGATGAACCAGGTCACAGATATCAAAAATCCGTTCTTCAAATACACCGTGTGTTGACGGATAAGTAATCATCAGTGCCGCTACGTCATCGCTGTGTTTTTTTAACTTAACCTCCAAATCGTCAACATCTACGTTGCCTTGGTCATCACAGCTGACTACCACAACCTTCATGCCGGCCAGCGCTGCGCTGGCTGGGTTTGTGCCGTGGGCCGAGCGCGGAATCAGGCATACATCGCGATTTCCCTGTCCCTGGGATGTGAGGTATTGTTTGATGCAAAGAAGTCCGGCGTATTCACCCTGTGAACCGGCATTGGGTTGGAATGAAATCGCGTCAAATCCAGTAATCTCACAAAGCATCTGCTCAAGCTCTTCAACCAACTGGTGATACCCTTGCGTCTGGTCAAGCGGCGCGAAGGGGTGAATGGCACTGAATTTGTGAAATGTTACCGGCGTCATTTCTGTGGTTGAATTCAGTTTCATTGTGCACGACCCAAGAGGGATCATCGAGCGGTTCAGTGCGATGTCTTTTTGGCCCAGCTGGCGGATATAACGAAGCATCAGCGTTTCTGAGTGATACAGGCTGAAAGTCGGATGCGTCATGTAGGCGCTGGTACGCTGCAAGTTTTCAGGGATGACCGTGTCCAGACACCGATCCAGTTCGTCAATCGTGAACTTCTTGTTGGCATGGGTGTCAAAAATCGCCCACAGCCGCTCAAGATGAACGCGTTTGGTTGTTTCATCGAGAGAAATTCCAAGATGGTCGGCATCGACAACTCGCAGGTTGATTCTTGATTCCCGGGCGCGGGCGGCAATCCTGCGAGCCTGACCATCCGCGTTGATCGTCAGCGTGTCGAAATAAACATCGTGCAATACCTTGTATCCCAGACGTCTTAAACCTTCTGCAGTAATCAGCGTAAATCGGTGAACCCTCGACGCAATATCTTTTAAGCCGTCGGGACCGTGATAAACCGCGTAGAACGCAGCGACAATCGCAAGCAATACTTGCGCAGTGCAGATATTGCTGGTAGCCTTGTCTCGACGGATATGCTGCTCTCTTGTCTGCAGCGCCATACGCAAGGCAGGCCTTCCTTTCGAATCAACCGATACGCCTATCAAACGTCCAGGCAAGGTGCGTCTGTACTCATGGCGAGTGGCTAAAAAAGCAGCGTGCGGTCCGCCATAGGCCATCGGCACGCCAAAGCGTTGTGAGTTTCCGATAACGATATCTGCACCAAACTCACCAGGGGGCTTTAGAAGGCAAAGCGCCAGTGGGTCGGTTGCGACCGTTACAATCGCCTTTTTACTGTGCGCGTTTTCTACCAGATGGGAGATGTCGACGACCTGTCCGCTCGACCCAGGATACTGGATCAAAATGCCAAAACAATCTTCATGCTCCTCAAGCAAAGATGCCATGTTACCGATGGATATTTCAAACCCCAATGAGTTCGCGCGGGTTTGGACAACAGCGATAGTTTGCGGGTGGCAGTCGTTGGAAACCAGAAACTTGTTTGACTTGCTTTTAGATACGCGTTTGGACATCGCCATCGCTTCTGCCGCTGCGGTGGCTTCATCCAGCAAAGAGGCGTTGGCCAGTTCCATGCCGGTTAAGTCTGTCAACATTTCCTGGAAAATCACAAGTGCCTCGAGCCGTCCCTGACTGACTTCAGCCTGATACGGTGTGTACGCAGTGTACCAACCCGGGTCCTCGAAAATATTTCTGCGTATAACGCCTGGCAGGACTGTTGCGTGATAACCCATTCCAATCATGGACGTGAACACGCTGTTTCTTTCGCGCATTCGGCGTATATAGCTGATGGTTTCGTTTTCACCTGCCGGATAGGGTAAATCGAGCGGCTTGTCAGTAACAAGTCGCTTGGGAACAGTCTGGTCAATCAGCTCGTTCAGTGACGAAAGCCCCAGTTCTTTGAGCATCATTTCGACTTGTTCGGGCCCAGGTCCAATGTGTCGCCGAACGAAGTCGTTGTGGTTTTCGTGTGCGGTTAAAAGCGTGTTCTGACTGGCGTTGGGAATTGTTGAATTGAAAGTCATGGGTCGGTTCGCTCAGTTGTTCATTCAAGACCAGAGATGTATTCGCTGTACTCGTCCTCACTCATCAAACTGCTGAACTCAGACGGTTCGGTCAGTTCAAGTTTGCAGAACCAGCCGTCTCCTTCGGGACTGTTATTGACCGTTTCCGGACTGACTTCGAGCGTATCGTTGACTTGTGCAACTTCGCCCGATACCGGTGTTTTCAACCCCTCGGCCGCTTTGACCGATTCGATGACAGCGATTTCCTCGCCGGCATTGAATTCATCTCCTTGGCCAGGCAGGTCGACGAATACGATGTCGCCCAATTCTTTCTGGGCATAGTCGGTAATTCCAATTGTGACCGTGTCATCTTCTTCCTTTCTGACCCATTCATGGTCTTTTGAGTAACGTGTTTCAGACATATTATTTCCCCTATGTGTGAGATTGCAATTTGACGTGATAATGATATCGATGCGGTACAAATGGAAGCCGTACGACGACGGCCGCATTCAACTTGCCGCGAATCGAGACGCATACAGACTGTCCAGCTTTGCCGAAATCGCGGTCGATATATCCCATTGCTATCGGTGTTTTTAATGTTGGTGAAATCAACCCGCTGGTCACCTGTCCGATTACTTGTCCGTCTTGCAGACAGATTTCGGTGCCGTTTCTGGCAGGAGCCTTGGACTCGATGCGCAAACCTACAAAGCGGCGGTCAACGCCGTTGGCAAGCTGTTCAAAAATGACACTCTCACCCAAAAACCCACCGGCGCGTGCGCCGTTGGCGCGCCTTGATTTTGAGATGGTCCATTGAATGCCCGCTTCGACCGGCGTGGTTTGTTCACTCATGTCCTGACCGTACAGGCGAAGTCCTGCTTCAAGACGCAGTGAATCTCTAGCGCCAAGTCCAGCAGGTTTTACTTCGGGCTGTTCAAGCAGTACCTTTGCCAGTTTCATGGCCGATTCGGCTGGCATCGAAATTTCAAATCCGTCTTCTCCAGTATACCCGGAGCGGCTGACAAAACAGGGCACTCCACTGAGTTCGAAATCAGATATCGTCATGAAATCCAATTCACAGATTTTAGGGTGGAACCGGTTGAGAACTTCGACCGCCATCGGACCTTGTAAGGCAATCAGCGCGTTTTCATCATGTTCGATTACCACAGCATCATCAAGGTGGCTGCGAAGATGCTGCAAGTCATGGGCTTTGCGCGCAGCGTTGAGCACAACAAAATAGTCTTTGCCCAGGTGAGCGATAATCAGGTCATCGATAATTCCACCTTGCTCGTTGGTCAAACAGCAGTAGTGCATTTTGTTGTCGTCAAGCGCCGCCAGATCGGTCGGCACCAGTCGTTCCAGTGACCGGGCAGGGTTGTCACCACCGATGCTGGCTTGACCCATATGCGATATATCGAACAGACTGGCTTCATTACGCGTATGTTGATGCTCGGCAAGCGTTTTTTCCGCATACCAAAGCGGCATCTCGTACCCGGCAAACGAGCCCATACGCGCCCCGAGCTCGACATGCAAATCATGTAACGGACTGCGAAGTGTCATCTTTGCCTTCGATTTATGTAATTCATAGTAACCATTTTTTGTTGTATTAGCCGCATTGACAGGCCTATTTGGGCTATTGCACACTTTTGCTAAAGCTTCAAACTGATAAAAACCCGCAGTGCTATGGGTGAAAAATTTTACAGCAAGATGTTAACGAACAATTCGAAATGTTGTCGTATGATTAAGCGGGTTTGGCAGGCATGTCTGCAGCAATCTGTACAAGTCCCTGCAGTACCAGCTGCGGAAAAAGTTCGAACGAATATCGACTACGAGGCGACAGCCAGTTTGCATCGCCGCCTGTTAAAAACAGCATTGCATGTTCCCCTGCATAGCCAAGGTACCTGGACACCAGCGCGTCTACCGCGCCGGCGGTGCCGAATACAACGCCGCTTGAAACCGCCTCAGAGGTAGACAGCGCAGGTAGCTGCGGCGTCAGTTCGTTGAGCTTGGCAATTTGCTCGGTATTTTGACCCAACGCACTGAGGCCAAGCGAAAATCCTGGCAGGATTGACCCGCCGATGAAGGTTCCATTGTCACTGAGCGCGTCCACTGTAATGGCGGTTCCACAGTCTACAACCACACAAGCCTGGCGGTTGATCGACCAGGCGCCAATGAGCGCAGCCCATCGGTCGGCTCCGAGCTCAGCAGGGCTGTAACTGGGGTTGTGTACTCCACATTGGGACTTCACAGGCGCTACCGGCAAGGCTTCGACACCCCAGGTCGAAGCCGAGAATGCACAAAGACTGCGCACCGACTGATGCCCTTTAACACTGGTAAAAACCACCATTTCAATGTCGAGGAGATGGCCGAGATTGCGTGAAAGGTTCTCATCGAATTGTTCGGTGCATGACGCAAAACGACCGCATTTTTCCGCAGCCATCCATTTCACGTTTTGATTTCCAATATCAACTACAAGGATCACCACTTTCTCCTGGCGCAAATCACGCGTACGCTGGCAGATCTGACTGTCAGGCGTGTAAAGCGATCGAACATGTGACTGTTTGTACCTGCATGTGCGGCAAACAAAAACAAAATTGTAAAGGCATTGACAAGCAAAATAATTTTTTCTGTCGCGTAGGCTGGCAGATCTGACCTGGAAATCAGCGAATTTGACTGAGCACAAACGACAATGTTGCGATCGATGCGCCAGTCGACAGCAGGATGGATGTCGAAGTGCGTCCGACATAGACATTGAACTGCTGCGCCAGCACATAAGCGGTTACTGCAACGGGCATTGCCGCCGCAATGATTGCGATCTGCGCCCATGACAAGTCAACAGCGAAAACATGCACCATGGCAACCCACATTAAAAAAGGATGAACAATCAGCTTGATGAGGCTGATGACATACAGCTCGCCTTGAAACAAAGCTGCACGTTGCTCGTTCATGCTCGACCCCAGCGCAAACAGCGCACAAGGTGCAGCAGCAGAACCAAGCAGGACGATGAACCGGTCTGCGATTTGTGGCATATCAATGCCTGATAGCGAAACAGCAGCTCCCAATGCTACAGCAATGATCAAAGGGTTTTTCACAACACTCATCAGTGCCTTTGAGATAAGTTCGTGGAACTTCCCACTTTGTGAAGATTGCGCACGGTCCACCAGTACCGACGCCAGCGGCAGCATGATGGCAAGGTCGATCGTGGTGCACACAACCATCGCAACACTGGCTTGCTGGCCAAAGGCAATAACCACAAACGGCACACCGAAGTAGCCGGTATTTCCGTAGATGCTTGCTGTTGCGAATATGCTCGACATGGCTTGATTGAGCCGAAAAACTCGTCTGGCAATGGTTACAGCGAAAGTGAAAAGAACCAACCCGACAGCGGCGTAAGCAAGAACAAAGCTCCAGCGAAACTCACCTCGCAGGTCGGCTTGCGACATAAGCGAAAAAGTCAGAACTGGAAGAGCAAAATAAAAAACGAAGTTGTTCAGCCCGATACGGCCAGCAGAATCGATAATGTTGCGTCTGACCGCAAAATATCCGCAGGCGATGACCGCAAAAATCGGAATTGTGATGGAAATTGTGGTCATCGGCGGTTACAACAACAAGGATGTTCGTTGGCACATTGGCGTATATACTGAATGGGGCTTTCTTGTGAGAATCAAACTATCGAGTACAAGGTTATTAAGTGAATTTCTGCAGCCTATGCGGCCATACGGTCGAGTTGAAAGTTCCCCAAGGCGATACGCTGGTGCGCCATGTCTGCACGAATTGCGATGTGGTTCACTACCGCAATCCGAAAATAGTTGCCGGCTGCATTGTCAGCTGCGAGCAAAAAATTCTGTTGTGTCGAAGAGCGATCAAACCGCGGTATGGGCGCTGGACTATTCCGGCGGGATTCATGGAGCTCGGTGAAACAGTCCAAGGTGCTGCAGCGCGCGAAACTTTGGAAGAAGCTTGTGCTGATGCAGTCATTGACGAGATATTTGCGGTATATAACATTCCATCGGTCAGTCAGGTTTATGTAATTTTCCGCGCCCACCTCACCGAACCGAAATTTGCCCCCGGTGAAGAAAGCCTTGAAACCGAGCTTTTCAGCGAACAGGATATCCCTTGGGACGACTTGGCATTCAGAGTGGTGCACAGGGTATTGAAGCGGTATTTTACTGCCTTGAAAGACGATGACTTTCGTCCGTTTGTCAGCGACATCATTTAAATAAATCAGCGTCGCAGCACACTTTAGCCGCATTCGACCGATTTGAGTGCCTGACGGTCGATTTTGTCGGTTCCGGTTTTGGGCAGTGAATCAAGGTAGATGATGTTGCGCGGATACTTGTGCGGCAGCAGTTTCGCCTTGACAAAGCTTTGCAGGTCTTCGGTCATGTTGTCATCACCACAGGCGTCATCATTAAGCGACACCCATGCTGTGATTGACATTCGCCGGTCAGCAAGTTCAACAGCCTGGACACAGCATTCGCGCACTTTTGGATGTTCGTTGAGCGCAGTCTCGATTTCCATTGGATAGACCCATTGTCCAGAGACTTTCACCAGGTCGTCGGCGCGGCCTTTGAAGAAATAAAATCCGTCTTCGTCCATAACGAAGCAGTCGCCAGTAACAATCCACCCATCGCGCATGGTTTGCGCAGTCTTGTTTGGACGGTTCCAGTAGTTTTGTGCGCAGCTCAGTCCACATACTTGCATAACTCCTTGCTCACCGGCTGTGACATTGCTGCCGTCTTTGTCTGTGAGTCGCACTGCATAACCGGGCACCACGCGTCCGGCAGAGCCGGGTTTTTGCACCGCTTCGTCGTTCGACAGGTAAATGTGAAGCGCCTCGGTAGAACCGAGTCCCTCGATAATTTTCAAACCGAACAGAGACTGCCAAAGTTTTGACAATTCATCAGAGAGGATTTCAGCGGCAGATATGCACAGACGAACACAGCTCAAGTCAGCGTTAGCGGCTAATTCACTATGAGCCAGTGCAGTATAGACCGTAGGCAATCCGAATAGAACGGTTGGGCGGTGTCTGGCAATGTGCTCGTAGATTCGTTGCGGCGTAGGTCGTCCGGAAAGCAGCACCGCTGCCGCTGCCCGGCTCATCGGAAAGGTGACTGAGTTGCCAAATCCGTAAGCAAAAAAGATCTTCGGAATCGAAAAACACACATCACTTGGCTGCAAGTTCAGTATATGTGCGCCGTAGGTGTGTGCGGTATATGGTGCGTCCTCATGGCGGTGCACGATGCCTTTGGGCTTTCCGGTCGAGCCGGAAGAATACATCCAGAATGCCGCGTCGCTGCGTGAAGTGGGATGTTCAGACAATTGAACGGATTCGTTTGACCAGGGCCGGTGATGCGAATTCAAAATTACCTTACACGACGTCGAAGCGATCATTTTCGGTGTCAGCAAAGACCGAAAGCTGTCTGAAACGATAGCCGCGGTGGCAGCACTGTCTTTGAGAAAGTACTCAATCAAATCTGCCGGCGACAGCGTATTGGTCAGTATCGGGACCAAACCTGCACGCATTGCGCCCATAATAGCAGCCGGGTAGGCGGGCTCATCGTCCATGAGCAGCAAAACCCGCTCGGGGGCTGCGCAATAGCGCTTGAGATGATTGCCGATGCGGGCGGCTTCGTCAGCGAGCTGCGCATAGGTCCATGTTGCCGAATCGTGAACAACAGCGGCGCACTGTCCATTTTCTGGTAGATTGTCCCACAGCAAACGAGATGAGTTGTAGCATTGCGCGAGGGTAAACCCGACATTGTTGCTGAGATTTGCTACGGTTTGGTTCATCGATGGATTTCGCAATAAATGGGTCAGCCAAGGTGTGTGGTTATCTCAATGAGCGGCGATAAAGTCTTCTGTAATCCGGTAGCATACCAAACTATGCATGGAAAATTGACAAGTATGCACAGCGAGGCATTTGCGATCGGGCGGTTTTTTGGGCAGCGCGGACCCGCTGAAATTCGCTGCCTGCGCAATTTTCCTCATCACACGCTTTCGAGCCGCACAATTCGGGATTTATACACGAGCCATTGTCGAAATTCGAGTTGAACCGGAGTTTTCGACAAACCTCGACAAGCCTGATATATCAAATTAAGGTGCCCAAAGGGAAGCGTAATTCACAATCGAGCGTTTGCATCAATGATCAATGGAGACTTTGTTTTAGGTGGCGCGAAGAACGTCCGGGGCCGGTAGATGTTAAAATCGTGGATTATCACTGGAATTAAGGAGGCCTGCTATGCGTGAACCCATCCATCCCGGAGAGACATTGCGAGAGGACCTTGATGAACTTGGTATGAGTGCGGCTGAATTGGCGCATCAAATTGAGGTTTCAGCGAATCACATAACCGAAATACTCAACGCTCAGCGTTCAATCACAGGTGATACGGCTTTGAGATTGGGCCGACAATTTGGAACTTCCGGAGAGTTTTGGCTAAATCTTCAAAAACTCTATGAACTACGCTTGGCGCAGGAAAAAACGGTGCGGTAATTATTCAGTTGCCGACGCTTGATTCGAACAAGGACTTGCGTGCTGGGAATTGAAAGTGCTGCATGCGTCTTGGTGATTGAACTTCTTGGTTGCCCTTGCCTAATTTGCGCCCGGATTTCGCAAAATGACTTGGGTCATGCTTCCTGCATATTCCAGAATATGTGCGCAAACGATAATTTTGTAACAATGCTCGATTCTTCACACATTGAAGACTCGCGTAAACGTCGCGGCCGTCGCTATCGCATTGAAACCTTGGCTAGCATTGGTAATTGCCGCTGTGGTGCTTAGCGGTGCCCAGGGGTTATCTTAAAAAATACCAAATACGCAAGTCGATTTACCGCATCAAAAGGGTTTGATGATCATTCGCCAAAGAGTTACTCTACATCTGCCAATAGCAATGCATTGCGACGAAAACGCCTGACTCAAAAACTGATAGCGCGTCGTGCAAGCTCAGCGGTGAAATTCGGACACATCCGGCGCAGTTTGTCTTCATTCACTCTTGCTGAACGCGTCACATAGCTCAGCGCAAATTCCCATGGCGACAGCGCCATATGTTCTGCAAAGCGCTCGTACCACTGTCCGGAACGAAGTGCGGCAGTGCAAAGCTTGTCGACAATCGGTTGGCGCTGACGCTGATATTCGGCAAATCCCCGTTGCGGGTTAAAATCCGTTTGCTTTAGCGCGTTGACAAGCGCAATTGCATCTTCCATAGCAAGGCGGGTGCCGGAACCAATTGAAAAATGCGCGCTGTGAAGCGCATCTCCAACCAGTACGCGGTTGCCATCAAAATAGCGCTGATTGCTCAATACCGGAAACTGGCGCCACACCGAATTGTTGCTGATTAGCGCACCGCCGTCTAGCGCATCGGCAAAGATGGCCTCACAGATCTTTCGGTACTTAAGTTCGGACATTTGAGCAAACCCATAGTTCAAAAACGTTTGTTCATCACACTCAATGATGAAGGTGCTGCGGTCCTCACCATAGCGGTAGTGATGCGCGTTGAAAAAACCGCGGTCGGTTTCAACAAATGTCTGTGTCAATGCATCGTATGAACATCGGGTGCCAAACCAGCAAAAGCGATTGCTGAGATATTCGATTTTCTCACCGAACGCTTCTGGAGACTTTGCGCGAACCGTTGAATTCAATCCGTCAGCAGCAATTACAATGTGACAGTCACCAAAAACATCCATCTTGCTGATTTTTCTGTTGTATTTTGGTTCAATGCCCAATTCCAGGGCTCTTTTGCGTAACAGCGACAGCATCTCAAGGCGACCGATAGCTGCGAATCCTATGCCATCTATACGGACGCTTTGTCCTTTGTGCACAATGCAGATGTCCGACCAGGTCTGCATATGAGGTTCGATCAGGTCGGCAGTGGGAGGATCGTCGGCATGCAAGAAGCCGAGCGCAGAGTCCGACAGGACAATGCCAAAACCAAATGTGGCATCTTCGGGGTTTTGATCGATGATTGTGATTTGTGCGCGCTTAAAGCACTGCTTGATCAAAATAGCACAATACAGTCCTGCCGGCCCGGCGCCCAATATCCCTATTTTCATGTGATTGTCAAATTCGATGCGTTGTAATTGAACTTTGTCTGGCATGCCCAGACCTGACCATATTCTACCTGTGACAGCGACACGAATCCGTATCATCTACAATTGTCGGTCAGCAATCGCGAAGTCACATTGCTGACTTCGGTCTTCAAGTAACTACACAAGTGGTGAAGTATTCCATTGAACTGCATCGTCAAGGTTTCGATACCAATCGGCCACTACGGTCTGTTTGATTACGAATGCGAATCATTCGATCAGGCAGCGATAGGCAGCCGCGTAATGGTTCCGTTTCGTTCCGGGCTGCGAGTGGGGATCGTTGTCGAACACACACAGTCCGATTCGCGGCCGGATTACACCGTTCGGCCTGTTTATTCAACCGTCGACACTGTACCTGCAATTCCAGCCCACTTGATGCGCACTTTGGTATGGGCTTCGAATTACTACCGCCAGCCGGTCGGAGAGATGATTTGGTCTGCGCTTCCTCGAACGCTTCGCAGTTCACGCCCGTTTGAGCCAAAACTGCGAATCGGTTACAGCATCAGCGAGCTTGCGAGTGCTGTCAATATGGATAAACTTTCACGAGCACCGGTGCAACGCGCGATTTTGGAGATTCTGCTATCCAACCCAAACCCTGTTCCGGTGAAAAACTTAGCGCAAGCAGGCAAAAGTTATGGCAGCGCACTTCGTGCAATGGAAAAAAAGCAGTGGGTGATCGCAAAACCGCTTGATGACCCCAAGGCCGAACCTCAACTGAATCTGATTACCGACCTGACACCGGATCAGATCGTTGCCCGAAAGCGAATCGTTGAGAATCTAGGCAGATTTCATTGTTTTTTGCTGCATGGTGTCACCGGCAGCGGGAAAACCGAAGTCTATCTGCATGCGATCGCGCAAGTCCTCAAAAAAGGCGGACAAGCGCTGATGTTAGTTCCTGAGATCGGGTTGACTCCGCAATTGGAACAGCGGGTGCACAGTGCCCTTGGTCCGGTTGTCGCTTCCTATCATTCCGGCTTGACCGATGCTCAGCGTCATCGTACTTGGTGGCAGGCAAAAAGCGGTAAGGTCTCCGTCGTTATCGGCACCAGGTCTGCTGTATTTTTGCCTTTTCAATCACTGTCACTGATCGTTATCGATGAAGAGCACGACACATCGTTCAAACAGCAAGAAAGGGTTCGATATCACGCCCGAGCGGTTGCCATACATCGCGCAGCGAGTGACAATATCCCGCTTGTCTGCGGCAGTGCGACACCGTCGCTTGAATCGTTCAACGCATCGCAAACCGGGCGAATGGAAGTGCTTGACCTGCCGATGCGCGCAACTCAAGTTTCAATGCCGTCGGTACGATTGATCGATTTGAATAGCGCCTATGTCCACAACGGAATTTCGACAAAACTGGTAGCCGAAATTGCCAACGCAATCGAACGCAAGGAACAAAGTCTGATCTTTATCAATCGCCGCGGTTTTTCTACCGTGGTCGTGTGCAGTGACTGTAAGTGGATCGCACAGTGTGAAAACTGCGACATCAACCTGGTCTACCATGATTCGGACAAGCTTCTGCATTGCCACCGCTGTTTTAAAAAAGTGGTGCCGTTTGACCAGTGTCCGCAGTGCCAGTCGTCGCGTGTGCATCTGCTCGGTGAGGGCACGCAGCGCATCGAGCAGACCCTGCGCAACGAGATTAGCGGCGCAAGGGTGATACGCATCGATCGCGACACAACACAGTCATATGCGCAATTCGAACAAAAAATCAAACGCATTCATGACCGTGAGGTAGACATCCTGGTGGGAACGCAAATGCTGTCAAAAGGCCATCATTTTCCTCATGTCACGCTAGTCGGGGTGCTCAATGCTGATGCAGGCTTTTACAGCACTGATTTTCGGGCGCGCGAACACATGATTCAGCAGGTGCTGCAGGTCGCTGGCAGGGCAGGCCGCGTCGAAAAGTCCGGAACTGTATGGATTCAAACCATTCATCCGCTCAATGAAATCTTTACCTGCATCAAACACCACGACTATCTGCAATTCGCGCAAATGGAACTGAAAATGAGACGCCAGGCGAGTCAGCCGCCATTTATGCATTACGCACTGCTGCGGGCCAATTCACTTGAAAGAGGCGAAGAAATCGCGTTTTTAGACTCGGCGCGAAAAACGGCACTTAAGTACATCGACAAGCATCAAGACGCCAAGGTGGAGGTGTTTGATGTATTACAATCACCGATTTCAAAAATCTTAAAACGTTACCGTGCACAGCTGCTTGTAGCCAGTGTAGAGTCGCCAGCACTGAGAAAATTTTTAGCTGCGTGGATTACTCTGCTGCCTGCCCTCAACAAAAAAGGCAAACTGCGCTGGCATATCGATGTTGATCCTGTTGATTTTTCATAACAATTCAATCCCCAAGGCATGAAACACAAAATTCAGGCTCTACTCGGCGAGTCTTTTAAGGCGTTGGTCGATGCGGGTCAATTGCCGCCCGTCGCGCAGCCGCAATCCATTGCTGTGGATACACCGCGCAGAGATGGCCAAGGTGATTATTCCTCGGCTGTGGCGATGAGTGTCGCGCGCAAGGCCAATATGAACCCGCTGGAACTCGCGCAGCTCATCTGCGAGCACATCCGGAGCGTTGACTACCTCAGCAAAGTTGAGATTGCACCGCCTGGGTTTATCAACTTTTTCCTTTCCGGGACGGCGCTTAGCAGCGTTGTTGACGACATTTTGCGCCGCGGTGTTCAATACGGTACGCTCAAGCAAGACAATCCCGAACGAATCATGGTGGAATTTGTATCCGCCAATCCTACCGGCCCGCTTCATGTCGGACATGGCAGGGGAACTGCCTTTGGTGATTCACTTGCGCGCATTTTGCGCGCTGCAGGCAACGAAGTGGACACCGAATATTACGTCAACGATATCGGCCGGCAGATGAACATTCTTGCTGTCAGTGTCTGGATAAGATACCTGCAATCACATGACAAGGCTGTTGATTTTCCCGCCGGTGCCTACCAGGGGGGTTACATCATTGAATGTGCGAAGTCCATGACCGATGAAGTCCAAAGCGAGCTGGTGCGAAGTTTTGATGCGCCGCCAAAGGATGCAGAGCAAACCGAAGACGATTTCCTCACACAATGGATCGCGACGGCAAAAGACGAGTTGAATGACAGGTTTGGTTTTGTTAGGACATATGTTCGCGACTACATGGTAAATGTCATCAAAGACGATTTGGCATCGCTTGGTGTATATCACGACAACTGGTTTTTTGAAAGTCAGCTGTCGCAAAATGCGCAGGTCTCAAACGCGGTTAGTGTGCTTGAGCGCAACGGTTTTTTGTATCAATCCAACGGCGCGACATGGTTTCGGTCGAGTCAATTTGGCGACGAAAAAGATCGGGTGATGGTGCGCTCAAACGGAGAGTTGACGTATTTTGCTTCGGATATTGCATATCACCTCGATAAATACAAGCGCGGCTATAATAGAATGATCAACATTTGGGGCGCAGATCACCATGGATACGTGGCGAGAATGAAAGCTGCCATGGATGCCGCGGGCGAAGACTCCGGGCGGTTGCAGATACTGATCGTTCAACTTGCTTCGCTGATTCAGACGGGGCAAAAAGTGTCGATGTCGACGCGTGCCGGCAAGTTTGTTACGCTAAGACAACTGGTTGACGAAACTGGCAGCGATGCAGCGAGATTTTTTTACCTGCTCAGAAAGTGTGAGCAGCATCTGGATTTTGATCTCACGCTGGCCAAGGCACAAAGCAGTGACAATCCGGTTTATTACGTTCAATACGCACATGCAAGAATCTGCAGCGTGTTTCGGAATTTGTCACAGCGTGGCATGAAACACTCCCACACCGACGTGTCACAACAGATCTATCAACAAGATTCTGAAGTGGCTTTGATCAAACGCTTGGCGCAGTATCCGGAAGTAATCCAAAGCTCAGCGCGCAGTGCTGAACCCCATCAGATTGCTTACTACCTGCGGGATGTTGCGACGGATTTTCATTCGTTTTATAACCGCGAACGTATTTTGGATGCCGCCGAACCGCTGCGCTCAATGAGACTCACACTAATTGATGCTGTGCGCCAAGTGCTGTCAAACGGTCTTGGTCTGCTTGGTGTTTGTGCACCACAGAAGATGTAGACTGATGGCCAAGCGTCGACGCGCAAAGCAAAAAAGCTCCGGCGGTTTCGGGATATTTATTCTCGGAGTGCTCGCCGGTGCCATACCGACAGCGCTTTGGTTTGGCGTTATTGATGATCGCCCTACCAATCTGGGCGCTGGGATAGACGGACTGATTGAAGCCGCCCAGCAGCGCTACGAGCACAACCAGGGTGAACAATCCAAGTCCGATTCAGCCGGTGAAGTGCCGGAAATAGAATTCAGTTTTCACGAATTGCTGTTGAAATCCGATTATCAGCCACCCCAGCCGCCGCCATCGCAGTCAGATTCTGCACCGCAGGAGGCATCACAGGCATCAGAACAATCGGATACACCAGCGCCGCCGGCACCTGTTGCTTCAGATTCAGCACAAGACACCTCATACGTTTTACAAGTTGCCTCATTTGCGGACTATCAAAGCGCCGATCGCGTCAAGGCGTCTCTTGCCTTAAGCGGACTTGAGGCATTTATTCAAAAAGTCTCGGTTGAAGGACAGGGCGACTTTTATCGGGTCCGACTTGGGCCTTACGAGGAGTTTGATGAAATGCAGCGCGTAGGAGGCGTTTTAACACAGCTGGGGTTTCAGGCGCTGCGCTTCAGATTGAGAAACCAAAGCTGAGCGCATTTGCGTCAGCTTCGCTCACCGAGCCACTTAGAAACCTTAATCGGAATGTCTGCCCCAGCTTTGCCGCTGACATAAATTCCGATGTGCCCGGTGTCATACTCGATTTCCTGATAGTCTTTTGTACCCGCCAGGTACTTCAGTGCTTTGGACGCAGCGGTGGGCACCAGATGATCATGTTTTGCCATGATGTTTAAGATGGGGTGCTTAATTTTTTTCAGATCCACTGCCCGCCCGTCGATTTCAAGTTCTCCTGTCACCAGTTGGTTTTCCCGAAAGAATTTACGAATAAACGTACGAAACATCTCTCCGGCCTGGTCGGGACTGTCGAAAATCCATTTCTCCATGCGCATGAAATTTTCAACTTTATCTTTCTGATCAATAATTTTTACCAAATCAAGGTATTTCTCGATGCCGAGACGAAACGGCTTGAGTGAAAGAAAGATACTGTTCAGTAAAGTGCCTGGAACATTCCCCATGGTGTCCACGAGGCCATCAACATCAATTTTGCCAAACCAGTGTGTCAGCAGATTGTCCGGGGAGTGAAAGTCCACCGGTGTGACCATGGTTACCAGATTGTTGACTTTTTCAGGATAAAGCGAGGTGTAACAAAGGCTCATCGTTCCGCCCTGGCAGATACCGAGCAGATTCATCTTGGCGGTACCGGAATTTTCCAGCGTTTTGTCCACGCAAGTGTTGATGCGCTCGGTATAGTGGTGCAGATCGACAAAACGATCGGCTGCGCTCGGGTATCCCCAGTCGATGAGGTAAACGTCGAGGCCCTGATTCAACAGTCCTCTGACTAAGGAGCGGCGCTTGTGTAAATCTACGATATAGGGTCGGTTTACCAGTGCATAAACAATCAGCACCGGGATATTTGTTTCGGGCTTTTCATCAAAAGGTTCGTAGCGGTATAAAACCATCTCTCGATCACTATAAACCGGTCGCTTCGGTGTGGTGCCGACTTCGATTTTGTCGAGTTTCTGCAGTACTTTGACGCCTTCTGTCAGACGGGACTGGAACTCGATCGCCTCAGTAGCGAGTTGGTCAGCGTTTTTGATACTCATGATTTTTTTGAGGTGCGTCGTCGGCTCGACCCCTGGGCAGCCGGACGCTTGTTCGATGTGCGTTTTGCTGTCTTGGGGCGAGTGGTGTGAATTTTCTTTTCCAATTCTGCAACTGTTTGCTGCAGTTGTCGAATTTCGGTTTCTTTTTGCTGATTATCCCGGTGTATCTGTTCCATTTCCTGGCGCGATGGCTGCCCTCGCAAACGGCAGAATTTGTCGTCGATAATTTGCATTTGCCGGGTCAGTCGCACGTGGCAGTCAATCAGTTTGCCATAGGTTTGCGCGTATTGGTCGGTAAACGCGAGTTTTTGAAACTCGTCTTCACACAGATCGATCCATTTGCGACACAGTGAATCAAAATCTGATTCGGCATCCATTTCGCTTATCAGGGTGATGAATTTTTCGCTGGTATCTCTGGAGAAAATCTGGAAAACGCTGATGTAGTCTTGTAAAGCGGATGCGTAATTGAGCTGACATTTTGAAAGCTCGGCAAAATCTTCCTGATATTCCCGGCTGATACCCAGTGCAGGCAGCTGAGCGGATGCGCCTTGAGCAAAGTTCGGCGAAGTGGCAGTGAGGTTTTTCATGGACTCAAGCCACGGGTTTGTCATCGGCGGCATCTGAGCGGATGCGACACCTGGCATGAATGACTGAAGAGAAAACATCCGGATCATCTCTTCGATCTTCAAGGCGGTGGCGGTGTCTGCGCCTTGAGCATGCATGGCGTCGAACACGTTTCGAAATGCTTCAGATAAATCTGTAAGCTGTGAGTAGATATTCGGTGACGGTGACGGCGCAGACATTTTGCTCCACGGCGAAAGCCAGTCATTTTGATGAAATGTATCCCAGGGATTGAACATGTGATTGTGAGTTAATTTGCCAGTAAAGTCGAGTGGTGAATTTTATTCGATTCGGAAAATTATTATTCCGATTGGCATATTCACTGACATATCGGTCAGGGTGTTTTCCGCTAATTTTTTGATGGTATTCTTCTGTGTGTTCGCTTGAGAATTGGCCAAAACAACTCAATTCCGTCGATAGGCGCTTCGTCTATTGCATACCCGAGCGCGTTAGCGTGTTTTGAAAAATCCGTGCAAAGTTTCCTAATGAGTGTTATCAATCACCTGGCGGAGAAGCTTCGTTTTGGAAAATTGCCATCAACTCAATGAAATGATAACATCGTCGCGATGCGACTTGTCAGGGGTTCTATTATTCGCTTTCATATGATCTGCTCAATTGATCATGTCAAAGCTCAAATAGCAACATATTTCGCTGGTTTAGGCCATGTATACAAACATTAAATACTGGGCGTTGGAATACAAAATTGTATATAACGAGGCAACATACACAACAAAGCCATAGATTCCTTGGGCAGATAAAATCGCATGGCTGTATATTTCTAACGTTAGCTTCCAATTATTCACTGACGATGCACATGCCGATATTCTTACGGTTCAGAGAAATAATTGTGATAAGAAGCAATCCATTATGACTGGCACCATAAAGGAGAGTTTGAATCTTTTCTCTCCGATTCAGGAATAGTTGAACCAATGGAAGTAATTAACCCAATCCAGCTTACTGCATCTACTCTTGCCAAATTGAATGCAGATGTTTCTAATGAACTAAATGGAGATTGCATTTTTATTTGGTGTGGAATTCTGTCACCGCTTGACGACGAACTGCGCGCAGTAATCGAAGGGCTTGTTGCAAGCCCGGATCATAAGCAAAACTTAATTGTTTTACTAGAGACAAAAGGCGGGTACATTGAAATCGTAGAACGGATGGTGCGTATTATGCGGAATCA
The DNA here is from genome assembly GCA_965214785.1 of Arenicellales bacterium. Taxonomy (GTDB): domain Bacteria; phylum Pseudomonadota; class Gammaproteobacteria; order Arenicellales; family JAJDZL01; genus JAJDZL01. The sequence continues at coordinate 2,185,731 of OZ243975.1, forward strand.
CTACGAAGAGGTGTATTTTATTATAGCAGGACACGCTTATTCTGCGGGCACCGTGCTCGTTTTATCTGGCGACAGGATTTATATGGATTATTACTCTGTTCTAGGTCCAATTGATCCACAGGTCCAAGATGAAGAGGGAGCATCTTTGTTGCCAGGTGTTGGATATTTGGAAAAGTTCAAAGAGATCAGGAAGAAAATAAATAAATCAACTTCAAATTCCCCAAATGCTAGGAGAGCCGAATTAGCATATTTGATTAAAAGGTTTGACCCCGCAAAGTTATTTCATATTGAGCAAGCAATTCAGCATGGTCGTTCTTTGATTACTGAATGGTTGCCAAAGTACAAATTCAAAAGTTGGAAAAAGACAACAACTCGGGGAGTAAAGGTCGATGAACAAATGCGAAAGAAGCGTGCAGAAGATATTGCAAGTTTACTCGCAAAGGCAGACAGGTGGCATTCCCATGGAAGGGGCATATCAATGAGCGAACTTCAGGGTGAAGAAATAAAACTAGAAATCGACGACTTTGGCGCCAACAGCAATCTAAATTCTGCGGTAAGGAATTATCACGGGTTAGCAATTGACTATGCGAAGAAAGTCGGTATCAGAGGTTTCATTCACACTAAAATTCATGGCATGAGGAGTATTCGATGAAAAATACAATCAAATCTAACAACCTTACCAAGGCAGATACTGACAAGTTTGTCAAACTCATTGACGAATTGTCGAAACAGTCTGATGATTCAGGATTTCTTGACTTGGATTACCTTGATCAAATTCCCGAACATGATGATATTGACAAGCCAATTCCGTTTCCATTTGGAGGGCACGGAGAATTTGGGAAATGGCGTTCACAATCAAAATAACATTGCTAAATTCCCAACCATTTTTTGAATGACCCGCTGGACATGCGGGCGCGTAGCGCTAGACCAGCAGAAATAAACCAAACTGTGCTTGACTTGTCCTCTTTTTTGGATCTCAAGCGCCTTGAACAATTCTTGGATTGCATCTTTAGCCAGCCACGAAACTGGATGCGGCGCTGCTTTATTAACAACAACCCCACAACTGCCGTTGGCCTGCTCGACACGGGACGATTTCTGGATGTTGACTTAACGGCAAATATCTGAATCGCTTACAACCACAGGTTGCCAGGCTCCTTTATTCGTGTTCATTCGGGCCGTTCGAATGGCAATTTATTTCGCTGATATAGGTTCAATATTTGAAGCGAAATTCAAACACAGTTTGAAGTGTGCAGTGCAAAACAAAACCCAATTGATATAAACAGCGAAGTGTACAATATCACGTCCGTTTAACCCGCTTTAGGAGCTTGAAACATCATGACTGTCAAAGACCGTGTAGCCGTAGTAACAGGTGGTACGCGAGGAATTGGCGAAGCAATTTCTGTTGCATTGAACGACAGCGGCTATCTAGTCGCTGCAAATTATGGTGGCAACCATGATCGCGCCCGACAATTCAACGAACGAACCGGCATTGCTATTTACCCATTCGATGTGAGCAACTTTGATGAATGCAAAGCAGGAATTGCTGCGATTTCGAACGATTTGGGTCCTATCGACATTGTTGTGAACAATGCAGGAATTACCCGGGATAAAACCTTACATTCAATGGACTTCGAGCAATGGAACGAGGTTTTGCAAACCAATTTGTCATCGTGCTTCAATATGTGCCGATGCGTGATTGAAGGCATGCGCGAACGCGGGTTTGGTCGGATTGTGAATATCGGTTCGATAAACGGACAAGCCGGTCAATACGGCCAGGTCAATTATTCAGCTTCAAAATCAGGAATTCACGGGTTTACCAAGGCATTGGCGAAAGAAGGCGCCAGCAAGGGAATTACAGTGAACGCGATTGCCCCAGGTTATGTGGATACAGACATGGTGCGAGCCGTACCTGAACGGGTGTTGGAAAAGATCATCGCTACAATTCCAGTCGGTCGACTCGGCCGCGCGCAAGACATTGCAAGAGGCGTGCTTTTTCTGGTGTCTGACGAAGCGTCTTTTATTACCGGTTCGACAGTCGACATCAATGGCGGCCAACATATGTATTGATGCAGGCAATGACTGAACCGAGAATCATAAAAAAATACTCGAACAGACGGCTTTACGATACGCTTGACAGTCGCTACGTCAATCTGTCGGAAGTTCGAGAGTTGGTATTGGCTGACATTGATTTCAATGTTGTTGATGTTTCAACAGGGAACGACATTACCCGGCAGATATTGCTGCAGGTCATAGCGGAGCAGGAAATGGGCGGACAGCCGATGTTCACCAAGGACTTGCTGGTGCAGATGATTCGGTTTTATGGCGGGGCATTTCAAAGTGTTTTTACCGACTACCTGACGAAAACAGCGAACATGCTCAATGACCAGCACAAGACCTACCAGGACCAGTGGAACGAAATGTTCAATGCAGCTGGAATGCCACAAATGGGCGATATTGCTCAGCAAAATATGAAGGTGTGGACAGACATGCAGCAACAAATGCTAAGAATGTACGGCTTGCAGCCACCAAAGGAGCAGCCGCCAGAGGATAGCTGAGCACCGATGGGAAGGCGCGGCGGCGGTTTATGCGTTGTTGGCTTGGAGTCCCGAGTAGATTTGCTGCGATGAGTGTATTCGGATTAAACCGTTTTTGACTTAAGAAGAGATATTGTGAATTACAAAGTTTACATGTGCGTGGTTTGCGGATTTATCTACGAAGAGCAATATGGAATGCCCGAAGAGGGAATCCCTGCGGGAACACTATGGGATGAGATTCCAGATACATGGGTGTGCCCGGACTGTTCTGCGATTAAGGAAGATTTCGAAATCATTGAGATCTGAGTCTTATAACTCAAGTTTCGAGGTTTACTTCGGGCGATTTTAGCCGCTCGGGGTTGATTTCAGGCAGTGTTCCTGCTGAAGAACTCTTGAATTCAATTGCAACGCATCGACAAAAAACATCTCGATGTGCCGATCTACAACATCCTTCATCTCTTGTGTCGCACATCCGAGTCTGTCACTCATGTTAATTGAGCGCATTGTGGATCATCACACGGAACACTTTCCATGGCTTTTGCGCATAACTTAAGTGTTCGGATCTGGTCTGCAATCTCCTGTCTGGTTTCGCCAACTTTGGTATAACATTCATCCAACGTCAAGTACAGCACCATGTAGCATACCGCAGACAAATGCAGCTACGCACAGTGCGAAGCGTAACTGCGAATCTGCTTGTGTTGGCAGGCAACGATCTTAAGTTGAGTAGAAGTTAATCTCAAAATCAAAAATTAATTATGTCTGAACTAAGCTGCGTTCCGCAGCAGTTGTCTTTCCGTGCCATGCTGTCGTTTTTCATTTTAACCGACCAGTAGTTCATTCGCCTATCGCCCGTTCTTCTTCTATTTCCTGATTCTTCTCCCGCATCATCGGATTACGCAATTCAAGTTGCGTAACTCTCCAAAATATGGTTCCATTAAAACCGAAGGGTTCGTCCCTGCGATGAGCCTGAAGTTTTAATTACCCATTTTATGGAGATTTATTCATGAGTCCATTAAGAAAAAAATTATTGAATGACATGACCGTTCGAGGCATGTCGGAGAACACCAAGAAACTGTATGACCGATCGGTATCCGGTCTAGTGAGGTATCACCGCCGAAGTCCCGACACCATCAGTAAACAGGAAGTCCAAGACTACCTGCTGTATCTGATTGAAGAACGCAAGTTGAGGTGGACAAGCGTCAATGTGTATGTGCAGGGTATCCGGTTTTTCTACCGCATCACCTTGGGTCGTCCAGAACCTTACTTCTACGTGCCAACAGCGAAACAGGGATCAAAGTTGCCGGTGCTGCTCAATCGGGATCAGATCGCGAAGCTGTTCAACGCAGCGGCCAATCCCAAACATCGAGCAATCCTGATTACCGCCTATGCTGCAGGTCTGAGAGTTAGCGAGCTGACTAATCTTCGCGTCAAAGATATCGACTCGCAGCGCATGACAATTCGCATCTGTCAAGGCAAAGGGAAAAAGGATCGCTACGTGCCGCTGTCACCGCGGCTGCTTGAACAGCTGCGCATTTACTGGCGGCAAATGAAAGTGAAGCCGACCGAGTGGCTGTTTCCCGGTCAATGTGCCGACGGCCGATTGTCGATCGCCGGTATCGCCAGGATTTACAGCAGCATCAAAGCCAAGGCCGGCATCACCACCGAAGGAGGGATCCATACGCTTCGCCATTGCTATGCGACAACACTACTTGAATCCGGTGTCGCACTGTACAGCATCCAGCGTAATCTTGGACATACCTCGATCCGCTCCACCATGCACTATCTGAGGTTGGCCAAATCGGCGGACAACGAAGCGGTCTCGCCGCTCGATGTGCCGCCAGGCAATTCGTCGCACCGCAACTGATCCGGTGCACCCCAATTGTCAGCCACAGCCGGTCAAACGACCGGCTGTGGAGATTGCCGATATTGTACGGGTTCGCCTCGCACAATGTCGTAAATTAAAGTGGTTTACGCCACTGCGACAGAAAGTCTCTCGAGCGTTGCTTGATTGTAGAACTGCAGCGCTCGGCGGCTTTGCCGCGCAGTGCGATCACTGTGGCGCGACCGTTTGCCGCTACAAATCGTGTCGCAACCGTCATTGCCCAAAATGCTTGTCCTTGAAACAAACCCAATGGGTAGACAAACAAAACTCGCATCTGCTCGATACCCGATATTGGCATCTGGTATTCACGCTGCCGCACGCGCTCAATCCCATTGCCTTGCAGTGCCCGAGACAGATTTACTCCATCTTGTTTAAAGCCGCAGGCCAGACTCTGCTCGAATTCGGTCGCGATCCCAAATGGCTTGGCGGACAAATTGGCTTTACCCTGGTGCTCCACACCTGGGGTGCGAATTTATCGTACCACATTCATGTTCACGCCATCGTCACCGGCGGAGCACTGAGCCATGATCGAAATCAATGGCTGTGTGCCAAGCACGGCTTCCTTTTTCCGGTGCGGGCTTTGTCCAAGGTTTTTCGAGGTAAATACCTCGACTTGCTCAAAAAAGCCTATCGGAAAGATCAATTGAGATTGTCAGCCGATACCGTCGAGTTTGACCGGCTGATATCTAAATTGTATGACCACAACTGGGTGGTCTATGCGAAACGGCCATTCAATGGTCCCCGACAGGTTGTTGCCTATCTGGGTCGCTACACGCACAAAATTGCAATCTCCAATCACCGTCTGGTCAGTTTTGATGGCCAATCGGTACGCTTTCGCTGGCGAGATTACGCCGATGGCAATCGGCAAAAAGTCATGCAGCTTAACGCAGATGAGTTTCTGCGTCGGTTCTTCTTACATGTGCTGCCGCACAGGTTTACACGAATCCGTCACTATGGTTTGCTTGGCAATCGAAATCGAAAAGAAAATATCGCAGCTTGCCGAGCCGTGCTCAATCAAGATCAGCCGCCTGAGCCCGAGTCTGAAACCACCGCACAAATGATGCTGCGACTCACCGGCGTTGATATCACCAAGTGCCCTCATTGTAAGCAAGGCAACTTGGTGACCATGTCCGAGTTTGAACCGTCGAATCAAGATATCGCAATGGCGTCGACAAGGGTGAGAGCTCCTCCATGAGTCATCATATTAAGTCAGTTAGCAGATATCCGAATGCGCTGTTTAGCGTGTTACAGGGAGGGTTTTGCCTGCGTCTAAAAAAACGCGACCAGAAGTCGGTTTTTCAGTCCCTTTTGATGTGGGTAAGCAGGCTATTTTCTCCGAGCAACACCTTCGAACTCTGGAGTGTGATTGCGAAATCCTGCGATTCAGCCTGAATCCAGCGTTACTTTTTCCATACACTCAGCCTGAATCCAGCGTTACTTTTTCCATACACCTCGGCTGCTACGAAACGCAGCTCAGTTCAATATTCTTAATCAAACATGCTGGCGCATTTTCGATTAAGAACCTATACAAAAAGGAGTGAGCAAAAATGTTGAACAAAGTGACAAATAACATGAGAGTTAAAGGAAACAGAATTAACCTTCAGTTTAAAGCTGTAGCTTTGTTTTCTTTGATTGTGTTAGGTTTTGTATCTCCCCCCGGGGGGACAGCATTCGCAGATGATGTAACTGTAGATCCCGGTGACGATATCAATTTTGTAATTAATCAAACTGGGGCATACAGCGTCAAATTACGCTATCACGCAAAATCTTCAGATGAATCGGCCGTAGCTGGTGTAGATTATGATAGTATCGATACGCATGTTGAGATTGCAGCTGGAACATCTCAACTTAAAGTGGGCACAAAAACATATGAAAATTCGGATGCGGACGGTACTTTGTCATTTGATGTGCAATTTGTCAATCCCCAATACTATGACGGCTCCAATTGGATTAACGTCCAACATCCTACTACTATCACAATGCGGTATTCTGCGACAGGTAGAATCTACTATCCCCACAATGCACCTTCTGGTGGTAGTGGTAGTGGTAGTGACGAAAATTATTAAGATGTGAGTGAGTTACTCGAGTTTCGGAATTCAAAATGGTCGATTCATGACGCCCGGAACCCCGATAGTTTCATGATCCTGGCTGATTGTCAGTGGTTCGAGTTGTAAAATTTGCATCAGGAATTCTTCCATTGTCTGGTCAGTCGTCTCCATCACCACTGTCGTCTGAGTTAGGCCTGGAAAAATGATGCAGCAACCTTTTACAAAAAAAGCCAATGCTTGAATAATCCAGCTAGCGCCACAGCAGGTGTAAAACACTAGGACGCTGACATCGCGGCCGGTGCGAGACAGCAGCGTTGGGATATTCAGTTGCTTCCAGATTCCGTATTACATTTATATATCAATATGTTATCCCATTCCTTCGGGAAAATATGGATCTCGAAACTCAAGTTATAAAAACACTTTAGTTCACGTTTGGCCAAAATTGCCACCGCATTGTTCGATTTGTTCAGCACTTAACAGCGTTACAACCGACTGCCCGCTAAGGGAAGTCAACCACAAAAACGATACGTCAGGATAGGCCTTTTCAAGCACATCAGCTGAATTGCCCAGCTCCATGACTAAATGTCCATGCGGTGAAAGGTATTCGGCGCACTGCGCAAGAATTCGATTGACGACGCCAAGGGCATCTTCACCACCGGTCAGTGCGATCTGAGGCTCGTGGTGATATTCGCGCGGCAGGTGTGGCAAATCATCGTCATTTACGTATGGTGGATTGCAAACGATCAGGTCGTAGCGTTCACCTGCCAGATTTTCGAAAAGGTCGCTTTTGACGATGCGAATTGAATCGTCGCACTGATGTCGGTCAATATTGATCTTTGCCACATCGAGCGCATTGGAGTCAATATCTGAGGCGTCGACTTGCGCATGTGGATATCTCAGTGCCATTGCGACAGCGATACAGCCACTTCCGGTACACAGGTCCAAGATTCGCCGAACTTTTTTCGCCGTTACCCAAGGCGCAAAGCCATCTTCTATCAGGTCGCCGATGTGAGAGCGAGGCACAATTGCGCGTTCATCAACATAAAACGGCAATTGGGCAAACCACGCCTCGTTGATCAGGTAAGCGAGCGGCTTGCGGGTTTGGATTCTGCGATCAATCAGATCTCGAAAATTGCGCGCAACTGCGCGGGGCACGGTCTTAAGTCGGACGGATTCGTATTCGCAACTCATCAGTCCCGAAACGTGCAGCGCAGCCCATATTGCTTCGTCGTCGGCGTTGTCGCAGCCGTGACCGCAAAACACATCCGCCGCGAGCAATTGCTGCTGCCCCCAGCGGACACAATCGTCAATCGTTGCCAAGTGTTGCGAGTTCATGGCAAAAGAAGAGCGTAGGGCAACCGATACATGTGCCATCAGCGTGCGGCACCATCACCGCATCACCGCGTGGTCAATAAGCTTTAAGGAAGCTTTCAGGAGAGATTAAGCGCTTATGCCGTACTTTTGCTGGAATCTGCCGACACGCCCTTCGGTATCGATAATCTTTTGTTTGCCTGTATAAAACGGATGGCAAACCGAACAGATTTCGATATTCAGACTGTCGGTCAAAGTTGAACGTGTCTCAAACGTATTGCCACAGACGCATTTGACTTCGATGGTCGAGTATTTTGGATGAATTCCCTTTTTCATGGTTTTGTCAATCTAATTTGGTGATTTGATTGGACGGTCGCAACCCAACTTAAGTTCGGCAGACCTGAAATGCAAGTTGCGAATTATACGTATAACACACGAACCTGGTTGAAGTAAAAATCCGATGTTATGTAAAACGGTATTTATGATGCCCGTTTCATCGAAGCGAAAAACTCTGCATTGGTCTTTGACGTCTGCAGTCTTTCTGAAAGAAGTTCTATCGCTTCTACATCATCGTGTGAGTGAAGCAGCTTTCGAATCGCCCAAATCATTTTCAGTTCGAGTGCTTCGGTTAGCAGCTCTTCGCGCCGGGTGCCGGAACGGTTGATCATAATTGAAGGATATACGCGTTTTTCAGCAATACGACGGTCAAGGTGAATTTCCATGTTGCCGGTGCCTTTGAACTCTTCGTAAATCACATCATCCATTTTCGAGCCGGTTTCGATCAGCGCAGTGGCTAAGATAGTGATACTGCCGCCTTCTTCAATGTTGCGCGCGGCTCCGAAGAACCGTTTTGGACGTTGCAGTGCATGGGAGTCAACACCACCGGTGAGCACTTTGCCCGAGGCAGGTGCAACCGTATTGTACGCACGCGCGAGCCGGGTAATTGAATCGAGCAGGATAACAACATCACGTTTGTGCTCAACGAGCCGTTTGGCTTTTTCGATTACCATCTCAGCGACCTGTACGTGACGCGAAGCGGGCTCATCAAAAGTCGATGAGACGACTTCGCCGCGCACTGAGCGCTGCATTTCGGTCACCTCTTCGGGCCGTTCATCGATTAGCAGCACGATCAGTTCGCATTCGGGGTGATTGGCTGTAATCGAGTGAGCGATTTGCTGCAGCATAACCGTCTTGCCGGTTTTTGGCGCTGACACAATTAATCCGCGTTGACCTTTGCCGATCGGTGCGACCAGATCAATTATGCGGCAGGTAAGGTCTTCGGAGCTTCCATTGCCACATTCAAGGCGGATGCGTTCGTCCGGATGCAGGGGGGTTAGATTTTCAAAAAGCACCTTGTGCCTGACATTTTCAAGCGATTCATTGTTGATCTCTTCGATTTTAAGCAGAGCGAAATACCGCTCTGAATCTTTAGGCGGGCGCACGAGTCCTGAGACGGTGTCGCCAGTTCGCAGATTGAACCGCCGGATCTGGCTCGGTGATACGTAAATGTCATCCGGTCCGGCCAGATAAGAGCTATTTGGAGAACGAAGGAATCCGAAACCGTCTTGCAGCGCTTCCATAACGCCTTGACCGGTGATATTGCCACCGTTTCTGGCTTCTGCCTTGAGAATGGCAAAGATCTGATCTTGCTTGCGCATTCTGCCGGCTCCGTTGATATTGGCATCGCGTGCGATTTCAATTAATTCGGTCGGAGATTTTGCTTTTAGCTCGTTTAGGCTGATACTACCCATAAAATGTGCCTCGCTATGTGGCGAAAGTTGAACCTGTGTCTGACAGACACAGAATGTGAAATGCTATGAATGGTGTTGGTTTATTAGAAAGTCAGGAAAGAAGAAAAGAAAATGCGGACGAGGATAAACTACGTACGAACAGTCTTGCATCCGCGTCGTAGCATTATATATGAATTACGATTTTAACAAGTATTAAACAGCTCCGTCGATAAAACCGGTTAATTGAGACTTGGAAACAGCACCGACTTTGGTTGCTTCAACGACGCCGTCTTTGAAAATCATTATGGTAGGAATTCCGCGAATGCCATACTTTGGCGGCGTGAGCGGATTTTCATCAATGTTTAGCTTGGCAATTTTCAGCTTGCCTGCGTATTCGGTTGCAACTTCGTCAAGCAATGGGGCGATCATTTTACAAGGCCCGCACCATTCAGCCCAGTAGTCTACCAATACGGGAACTGGTGAATTGATGACATCTTGTTCAAAACTGTCATCTGTGACATGAGTAATTGAGTTTGACATTGTTTTTGCTTCTTGTTCGGTTATAGACGGGGGTAGATTTCCTGCAGCAGGGAAGTAGAATTATTTACAAAAAAAATAATTTTGCAAGTTTTTTTTAATTTTATTTTTGCTGAGTATTCTCTCCAGATAGTGCCAAGTTTAGTAATTTCAAGTCAAGTCATTGAATAATATAGGATATTAGGATTAATCGTAAAATGACCTGTAACAGAGCGGCGTATTGTACTGCGATTCAAAAAGTTTTGCCTTCGGATTCGTGCTTTGAACTTCGTTGTATCAATGAGAGGTGATGCTAATTTTTGGGGCTTATGAACACTTGCTTGCCCATTGGAATTAAACAAAGCCGAAAGTCACTTCAAATTAACTTGATTTCCACTGAAATTCAATTCGCGTTGTTTTGATTTCAAGGCTTCAAAATTATAGTCACGCCCGATCACTGATCCGGTTCAACAACATGGCGGACATTGTCATTATGTCACCTAAGTCGATGCGCGCGACCGAACAAAGTATTCAACCGGCGCAGTTTTAACCCTCCTCACATGTGAAACCGGTTCAAGTCCTCGGCAGGCGCGGTCGCAAAGTACCTGAACTTTTGCTGAAACTGAATTCAAGATGAAAATCCGGTAGAATCTGCTTTTCCTTGAATAGACAACCCGATCGTAATTTGAAAACCGAATAGAAAAATAACTCAACAACGAAACGATATAAAATTCCTTTCGTAATAATGTACTATATATGGTTCGCTATTTATGAATGAATCAAAGCGATTGCCGCGCGATTCTTTGAACTGATAAGCGGTCGATCGCCAGTTTGTGAGTGGCTACTTAAGTTAACTGTGGATGAACGTAAACGAATCGGTGATGACATTCGTACAGCAGAATTTGGATGGCCTATTGGAATGCCGCTTTGCAGACCTATTCAGAGTTACAAAGGTCTGTGGGAAGTGCGCACAAACCTACGGAACAAGAAAATCGCTCGCGTCATATTTTGCATCCACAAAAGTGAAATGATACTGCTCCACGGTTTTATCAAAAAAGCGCAGAAGACACCCAAAATTGAACTCGAAATTGCAACCAACAGAATGAGGAGTTTGAAGTGAAATACGAAAAAGGAAAACCTGGACAGTACTTTGAGGATTTTCTTATTGAACAAAACACTTACGAATCTACCACCGAACAGGCAGTGAAACGGGTCATTGCATTTCAACTGTCAGAGGAAATCAAAAGTCTGGGCATATCCAAAACAGAGATGGCCCGACGCTTGCACACTAGCCGGTCCCAACTTGATCGATTGCTTGACCCCGAAAACGACGGCGTTACGGTTGGTGCTTTGTCACGCGCTGCAAAGGTGGTTGGACGTCATCTACGTCTCGAACTTACGTGACCAATAATTTCTGGACTTAAATTGTTTTCGATATTCAATCAGCGTTGTTTTGATTTCAAGGCCTCAAAATTTTAGTCACGCCCGATACTGATCCGGTTCAACAACATGGCGGATATTGTCTTTATGTCACCTAAGTCGATGCGCGCGACCGAATAAAGCATTCAACTGACGCAGTTTTAACCCTCCTCACATGTAAAAGAGGTTCAGGTCCTCAGGGGCTTGGCGTGTATGCAAACATTGGTGCAACACACAATGATTTGTGAGCTGAATGCATCATTTCTGATATTGGAAGCAACACATATCTTTCGAAACGGACAATTTTACTGCTGACCAAGTAAGAGAATAAGGAACAGAATTCCGAAAAAAGATGACTAAATCGGAATATGAAAACGATAAAGTACGAACGGACCTGCGATATATCTCTGCCTTCGGATCAATCCGCATTTCTTTGGGGCGCTCGACAAACCGGTAAATCGACCTTGCTTCACCAGCAATTTCCAATACGAGGCAGCTGCACTGAAGTTAAGTTTCGGTATCCGCAATATAATGGACCGAATTCACACACCGAACTTGACCGAAAGCTAGCCACATGGACATTCTCCAACGTATTCAATATGTTTTGAACGAAGAAGCGCAAGCGATCAAAAACATCAGGATTACACCTGCTTTTGAACAAGCTGTGCAACTGCTGATGGGTTGCCAAGGCAAACTGCTTACTACCGGCATGGGCAAGGCCGGAATTATTGCTCACAAATTTGCGGTTACACTATGCTCAACCGGAACGCCCGCGCTCTACCTGCATCCGGGCGAAGCTGCTCACGGTGACCTGGGCGTGATCTCCAAGGGCGATTTCTTGGTGGCGTTTTCCACCAGTGGCAAAACCCGGGAGGTAATCGAAATGCTCAGTCTGGGTGAACATATCGGTCTGGATAAAGTCATCGGAATTACCTCACACAGCGATTCGCAGCTGCGTGAGTATTGTGACATTATTGTTGAAATGGGAGACATTGCCGAACCGTGTCCGCTCGGTCTCACACCTTCTGCCAGTGTCGCTGTCATGAACGCTATCGCTGATGCGATTACGCTTGCTGTGATGGAACAAAAAGGCATCACGCGTCACGAGTATGGCCTGCGCCATCACGGTGGATATCTCGGCCGCATAGCGCGTTTGGACAACGACTAACGCTGCCGTGCCAGACGGTGTTCGGTCAAATCAACAATTTTGAATTTTTTGCCACACCCGAAACGGTGTTGCAGGTTTTTCAAACGTAACAAACGATTCATTGCTCAACATGTCAGACAGCGCGTTGCAGATCGCGCCGGGCGCACCCAAACAGGCGACTTCCCCTGCACCCTTGACACCTAGCGCGTTTGTTTTGCACAGGGTTGGAAGTTTTTCCAGTTTTATAAATGGCAGGTCTTGTGCTCTTGGCAACTGGTAGTCCAGCAGTGACCCGCTGACAGGCTGTCCGCTTCCACTATCATCGAACTCGATAGATTCCATCAAACTGGTCCCGACCGCTTGGGCCCATGAACCGTGCAGCTGGCCGTCCGCGAGCTGTGGAAAAAGGACATTACCGAGGTCGTCGACTCCGAAAAGCGAAATAATTTGCACCACTGCGGTTTCACGGTCACACTCAAGTTCAGCTACATAAGCACCGCATGGGTGAGTGGTTGGTGTTCCTTCAAAATTCGCCCGTGCCACACAGGCTGACTCATCTACCCGGGGCGCAGAGCTTTCATAAATATGGGTGGCAATCGCCGCAAGACTCAACTGTTTGTCGGTGCCGGGAATGGTAAACTTTCCGTCTTCATATTCGATATCTGCATGCGAGACTTCGAAAATTTCAGCTGCTACCGCGCCTAACTGGGTCAACCACATGTTTGCGGTTCTGACAACTGTATTGCCGCTTATTGCCAGCAGCTGCGAACCGCCGGTTCCTCCACCGAGTTCGAATTTATCCGTATCACCTTGCACTACCTGTACCGAATCTGCATTGACCTGGAGTGCTTTGGCAGCAATTTGCGCCAGTGCGCTAACATGTCCTTGTCCTCCACTTTGAGAACCTGTGAAAAGCACAATGGCGCCGTCGGCGCGCAAACGCAGTTCACACACCTCTGCGGTGGATACGGACGTGGTATGCATGTACATGCCAAGTCCAATACCGCGAAGCTTTCCGTCTTGCTCGCAGTGCACGCGCCGCTTTGCAAAGCTTTTCCAGTTTGCGTATTCAAGCGCTTTGTCGACAAGCGCTTCGAAATTGCCACTGTCGATCACATGACCGTTTGGCATTGTGTACGGCAAGTCACCGGGCTGTACAAAATTCTTTCTTCGAAGTTCGATTCGATCAAGGTTCAGTTCAAAGGCAGCTTTGTCGATGAGTTGCTCGACAGTGCACACTGTTTCGGGTTTGCCGGCACCGCGGTAGGCATCAGTTGGAACTGCGTTGGTGAAATACCCCCTGCAGTGGTAATAAACAGAAGGGATTTTGTAGGTGTGGCCGGTCACCATATTTCCAAATATGGTTGGAACCGATGGCCCAACATACGACAGGTAAGCTCCTAAGTCTGCCTTCGCATCAATACGCAGCGCCACGATTCGCCCGTTCTTGTCCAGTCCCAGCTGGGCATGGTCGCGCCGCGCACGACCTTGTGTATCAGACACAAAAGACTCGCTTCGAGTCGCAGTCCACTTTACTGGCCGTGCCAGTTTTCGAGCTGCTATCAGAACCAGAGCATACTCCGGATAGGTAAAGATCTTCATGCCGAAACTGCCGCCGACATCGTGCGTCACCAATCGCAGTTTTTCCTGCGGGATACGTAAAACGTCTTTGGCGAGCACTCTGCGTACCGAATGTACGCCTTGTGTTTGCACTTCAAGCGTAAATTTTCCGGTTGCGCAGTCGAATTGCCCCACTGCGGCTCTCGGCTCCATCGGCACAATTGCCATTCTGGGGTGATTTGTATCAATGGATACAACGTGCGCTGCCCTGGACAAAGCGTCCTCCGTGACATCTTCGTCACCGTCACTCCAGTCGAAGCACACATTGTTTGGTGCTGACGCCCAAATTTCATTCGTCTCGTTAAAATCAAGCGCGACCGGCAGTTCGTGAAAATTGATTTCGATCATTTCAGCGGCTTGCAATGCGGTATCGAGATCTTCAGCGACAATAAATGCGACAGGCTCGCCGACGTAGCGAACGCGATCGGCCGCAAGCAGTGGCCGCGGTGGTTTGACCATGTCTGAACCGTCTGTATTGACTAGGTTGGACACGCACGGCAAAGTACCGATTTTCTCGCGCTGCAAGTCTTCAGCGGTCAGTACACACAGAACACCTGGCAGTGCAATGGCAGCTTCAATATCGATTTTTTCAATCTGCGCGTGCGCGTACTGACAGCGCAGTACATAGCCGATACACTGATGGGCGACTGTGACATCGTCAACAAATGTTCCGCGGCCTCGTAAAAGCCGTTCATCTTCTTTTCTTAGGTGGTGAGAATCGTTCATCGGCTAAGCTGTGCAGGTCACAAAACGCATGTACCACGAATTATAGAAACTATGATTGTGTATCAGGCTTGGGAAATTTTAGGGAAGCTTCTACCGACTTTGACTTGTTCAAAAAAGACTCGATTTAATTAATGAAAACACCCTTTGCTACCGGTTTGAAATGGCGACTAAAGACAATACGGTAAACTGCTTTGTCCACACTATAGCATGCTTCGGTGTAGAATAAAGCAACGATACGAAACTGAACAACAACACACCGAAGGAGAGAGCAAATGAAAGCTATTTTTCACAAAATGCTGCTGATGTTTATGGCATTGACCTTTACCACAACTGTGGCGATAGCGGATTCAATGCCAGGCAAAGTCAACTCAGCCGAACAAGCCGAAGCGGTTTTGGAAATGCGCAGTGAGACAATGAAACAGTTCGGAAGTGCGATGAAAGCGTTCGGTAACTTTTTAAAGCGAGGCGATGGTGAGCCACTGGAGTTGGCTGGCATGGCGGCACAGGTTGCCGAAGGCGCGTCAAAAATTCCAAGTCTTTTCCCTGAAGCTACCGGAATGGCTGACTTCGAAGACAGTGAATCGAAAGCTGAAATCTGGCAAAACTGGGCCGACTTTGTTGCCGCAGCCGAAGCGATGGTTGAGCCGGCGATGATGGTGGAAACCGCTTTCGACTCCGAAGACAAGGGTGCTATTGGTGCGGCCGTCAAAAAATTGGGAACAGACGGATGCAAGAATTGCCACACCCAGTTCAGGGAGAAAAAAGAGTAAACACTGTGGATTTTGTGCTGCGTTATTTACTAACGAGAATTCGCCTATTGACTGATGCGCAGGTTGTGCGTACTGTCAACAATGCAAATTGCGTCATGCATCCTTTGACTTGTTCGCTAAGGCAGTCGATATGAAAAAAACCTTTCGGTCGAATTTGATTGTATTGGCGCTGTTGATTTCGCCAATGGGTGTAACGCAGGCCGAATCAATGCCTGCGCCGGTGGAGTCGCTGGAACAGGCTGAAGCTGTGCTTGAGCAAAGAAGTGAATTCATGAAAAAGTACGGCGCTGCGATGAAAGCATTTGGAAATTATCTGAAGCGCGGCGAAGGACAACCACAGGATTTGGCTGACAGGGCAAGTCATATTGCACAAACCGCTCACGAAATCCCAGGTCTTTTTCCACCTGATACCGGAATGGACAGATTAAAAGATAGTGAATCGATGTCAAATATTTGGCAGGATTGGAAGAATTTTGTTGCTGCAGCACAAGCGACAGTAGAACCGGCGCAAGACCTTCAAGCTGCATTTAACGGGGCGGACAAAGCGGCGATTGCCAAGGCATTCAAAGCACTTGGCAAGCAAAGCTGCAGAAACTGCCATCATGAATACAGGGAGCACGAACACTAGGGCTCTGCGTGATCAAGTCGTTTGGCTTTGTCGGCTTAAGTCTTACTTGAGCAGCGGCGCTGGACGCGCAGGTGTCTTAGGTTTGATACAGCTTATCTTGCGAAATTCACTGCCGGATACTGCTCGCTGTCTAAAGCATCACCGGTTTTCAGCTGCGGATTGACGATAAATCGATTGATTTGCACATCACGGTGGTAGGTCATATCTTCGTCGGTGTAACGAACCGCATAGCCTCTTCTGATCGCAGCAGATGTATTTGCACGCGCGCCGTGCACAATCATAGAGTCAAAGACCATGACATCTCCGGCTTGCATTTCCCAGCACAGAATTCGATGCCTGTCACGCTCGGATTCAAAATCCGGCAGTGGTTCAAACACATTATCAGTTGCGTTGTAAAATTCACCTTGGCTTCCATCTTCAACAGTGGTAAACGGCTGATACCACTTGTTCCACAAATGGGAGCCAGCAATAAACTCAAGGGGACCGGAATTCAAGCTAATTGAGTCCAGAGCCAGCCAAACAGTAACCGCTTTCCCATTTCGCACCGGCCAGTATGGCAAATCATTATGCCACGGTGTAGCCGGGTCACCCGCTGTCTTGGCAAACACTTGATCGTAAAGCAAGTTGACTTTTGATGATTCCATGAACGCAGCAGCAATAGACGGTGTAAGTGATTCGAGACAATATTCGCGATAAGTCCGGTCGTGTTCCCAGACTCTTTGGCGATGAAAATAATTTGCCGCCTGCGTCAGTGATTGGTCTGTGGATTCGCGCAGACGGCATAACCACGTTTCGTCAAATACAGACTTTAGCAAAACTGCGCCATCTTCCTTGTAGGCACTGAGGTCTTGCGCAGTGACGACGTATTGTTGAGTTGTTTTTGTCATGTTGTAGTCCGAGTGGCTTTAGCCGATTTGACCAGTACGCTATAAAATTCAAAGCGCGGACAAGCCGTGGTTTCCAGAAAACGCCTATTTTAAGCAAGAAATCATCGAAAATTTGAAAATTAATGATGCCGATTAGATATCGATATTGCGCCGATTTGTGCGAGAATTTCAGGAATTCTATAGTCGAATGGCCAACCGCTGAATTGCCATATGTTCGCCTGACAAATTGTCGTTCTCGATATCAATTCGTCTGGACGATGACCCAATTATTGGCTGGTGTCGAAGCATGAACCGGGTTTCGGTTCATCCCTCTATGATCCGTTGGGCACTTGAGCGTGCGCAAATGGATGTGCATGACCTGACGCATCGCCTGCCTGGATTAGCACACTGGGAGACCGGAAAACGCAAACCGACACTTAAACAGCTTGAAGACTTTGCCAAGGCTACCCGCGTTCCCTTTGGGTATATGTTCTTACCCGAACCTCCCGAAGAGAAATTACCGATTCCTGACTTCCGAACTATTCAAGGTGAAGTTCGCCGCCCAAGCCCAGACCTGCTTGATACCATCTACACAATGCGACGTCGTTCAGCCTGGCTTCGTGAAGACCGAATTGAATGCGAAGCCGATTCACTTGACTTCGTAGGGAGCGCACGACTTCATCACAATCCGCAAGCGGTTGGACAACAGATGCGTCGCTTTATGGGCATAAGTGATGCATCTTTTACTGATGCGGATACGTGGGTCGAAGCAATAGGAAAATTACGCAGTGCAATCGAGCAATTAGGAGTGATGGCGGTAATTAACTCAGTGGTAGGCAATAACAGCTACCGAAAATTAAGGATGGAGGAATTTCGAGGACATGCTTTTTATTAAGGGCCACTCGGTGTTCAATACACATGGGCAAAGCCAATTTGCTTAATCCGAGATTCAAAGATTGGTAAGCTTGAAGGGGCAGGTGGTTGATTGGTAAGCAGGCATCAACTCCAAAACTTATTGAATTGATCGCGCAATCTAATTGGCACGCGCGCAGGTTATTTGTCCGCTACTGAACTGCCCGAGAGAATCTGTCGTGCTTGCGTTTCGTGTTGTACCTCAATATGACTATCTGGTTGGACGAATTGCTCGGGAAATAAGATCTCGTAGGAATCTGAATAGCCGTCGTCAATGATGACAAATCGTTCAATATCCGAACTTGAGTCGATATACTCTTTCACCTCTCCAGCCCGATAATATGGAGCTGTGCCTCCCTCTGGCGTCTTATCTGTGACATACTGATCAAGGTCGTAAATACGAAAAAAAGCCTTAAGTGTGTCCATGGGGCTATAGCGACGCCAATCTGAGATAATTACGATCTCCGCTTTGAAGTCTTGGCACAGACCGCGCAGCGCTTCCACCGCCTCTTTATTCCAATCGTAGTAGACCGCCGCCAGATCATATTCGTCTATTTCCAAATACGAATCATCATTGAAATCTTCGGCAATTTTTCGGCGCAGTGCCTTGCGATCATGCCTAAAACGCGCCTGATTCACCGGCGGTTGAAGAACCCCGTCGATATCCAAAAAGATAACTGTACGACCTCGCTGCTGTTGGTTCATAAGAACTTTCTCCTTATTCGAATTATGCAATGTTCCTTTCGCATTCCTTTCGTATTAATCGTGCCGTCGTCATGACTGATTGAAATATCCAAAGCTTCTAACTTCTCACTGATCTGCCGAACTCGACCAACCTCACCTTTGGATTGTAACTGAGTTAATGTTGAGACAAAAGTCGTTTGTTGTGACTTAAAATAGACCCTATCTGGTTTGCAGATTATTTCATTGTTTGTTGAAAATGACGATTCATGGGTTTCGACCATCGTATTGCACACACTGATAAATTCATGTTTAACTTCTACCGCACAGGTAACCGACGCGATCGCGCAGGAGTCTAAGAGGTGAAACATCGATATAACCTAGGAGAATATTTCAAATCCATCGAACAATCCTCCGATGAGTACAAAACCTGGTTTAACCGGGGCATGGTGTGGCTGTATGGATTTGATTTGGAGATGGCGTTTCGATGCTTTCAGCAAGCATCAAAGCTCAACGAGCAGTCCGCGATTTCGTTGTGGGGGATGGCTTACACGTCAGGCATCTACTACAACAAGCCATGGTCGCGCATGCAAGAAGACGAACTGGTCGAAAAACTGCAACAAACCTATGAATACTCCCGACTGGCAATGCGAAAAATCTCCTTCGCATCGAATCGCGAAGCGATGATGATAGAGGCTTTGCAGGCCCGTTATCAATCACCCGTTGCGGTCGAATCGCAGCAATACGATTCGTGGAATGACGCCTATGCCGATAAGATGCGTGAAGTGTATCGGAATTTTCCGGATGACGACGATATCTGCGCACTGTTTGCCGAAGCCCTGATGACCAGAACTCCATGGGCGCTTTGGGAATTGCGCTCGGGTCAGCCGGCACAAGGAGCATCAACGCTTGAGGCGATTGATGTTCTTGAAAAAGCGATGGCGAGAATCGATAAAGACCAAAAAGTGCCGCATCCGGGCGTCTTGCATATGTACATCCACGTCATGGAAATGTCCCGGACTCCGGAAAAAGCCTTGCGCGCAGCAGACCAGCTTCGCCAGCTGGTACCCGACTCAGGGCATCTGTGTCACATGCCTTCTCACATTGATTCGCGTTGCGGACACTACTACGAAGCTATCGAAGCGAATAACCGGGCAATCGAGGCCGATCGCGTCTACGTAAAAAATGAAGGAGCCCTAACCTATCATGCACTTTCAAGAATTCACAACATCCACCTGAAAATTTATGCCGCGATGTTTCTCGGTCAATTTCGCACCGCATTCGATGCCAGTGAAGATCTGATAGCCACCATACCTGAGCAATTGCTGCGAATTGAAAACCCTGCAATGGCAGACTGGGGAGAAGGCTACATCGGTGTAAAGGCACATGTTCTGATTCGCTTCGGTCGCTGGCAGGACATCATCGACCATGCAATGCCTCATGACCCGGAACTGTATGCGATGACTACCGCTGTGTGGCGATATGCAAAGGGCATTGCGCACGCAGTTCGAGGTGAGATTGACGAGGCCACGCTCGAACAGGAAAAATTTCGCAAGGCGCTGAACAATGTCCCAGACACCCGCTATTTGTTTAACAATTCGTGCAAGGACGTATTAAAAATTGCAGATCAAATGCTAATCGGAGAACTGGCCTATCGACAGGCAAACTACGAAGTGGCCTTTGATGCATTACGCAAAGCCGTTTATTTAGATGACAATCTGAAATACGATGAACCTTGGGGCTGGATGCAGCCTGCCCGTCACGCATTGGGTGCGCTGCTGCTTGAGCAAGACCGCGTCGAAGAGGCAAAACAAATATATATGGATGACCTCGGATTGTCGGACACGCTGGTCAGCACTTCTCATCATGTTGAAAACATGTGGAGCCTGCACGGGCTGGTAGAGTGTTTGGAGCGACAGAACAATCCAGTCGAAGCGAGACTGTTTCGTACGCGGCTGCATCTCGCTCAGGCAAGAGCCGATGTCGAGATTGAAGCTTCGTGTGCCTGTCGAGTGCACAAGCATTGTGGGAACCGGTGAGATAATCCCGCTAGCCGATCATTGGGCATTTCTAAAAGATTGATTATTCGTTCAGTACTGCCCAGATTTCGGGACGGTGCTGTTTGATTTCATCTTCACCGAGCCCCTCCAGTGAGTGGGGAAACTTAATCCACTTTGAGGTTTCGTGCAGGTAATAGTCAGGTGCCCTGCCGATTTCATTGCGTGTTGGCTTGTACCACGGGACAGCGACACGAATTTCGCGAGGCGTGTTCAAGCGAGCTTTTCGTCGCAGCTTGTCGATCACCGTTTGAATCGTATAACCGGTATCGAAGACATCATCAACCAGAAGCAATCGATCTTCAGCATTGACTCGATCGACCAAATATCGCAGGCCATGAACCCGCACCTGATGGCCTCGCTGATCAATGGATTGATGGTAGGACGAAGTTCGAATAGCAATATGGTCAGTTTCGGTTCCAGACCAGGCAAGAACTTCCTGAACTGCAATTCCAATCGGGGTACCACCTCGCCAGATGCCGACAATGAAGCTGGGCTTGAAGCTGCTGTTTACGATCATCGCTCCAAGACGCATGGCGTCAACGAGCAAGTCCTCAGCGTGAACGTATAGTTTTTCTGTCATGGCAATCGAACTTGTTAAAATTCAACCACTAAAATTGTCTGTTGATTATTAATTATCTGTTATCGCCAGCCAAACTCACTGCTTGACCAGCTCGCAATGTCATTTACAATCGCCGAATGCTAATCGAATAGTTGCTCGACCAAATTTGAATGAAAACCGATTCTTCCAGTAACATGTCAAAAATCTTCGATCAGCAAAAATTAAACAATATTTACATTGATGAACAGTCACTGATTCTCGACAGTTTCCGGCTTGGCCGCAGTGTTTACAAAAGTGAATTTCAGCCAGATTTTATCGTCGGAATTTGGCGTGGAGGCAGTGCAGTTGGTATTGTTGTTCAGGAATGCATGCAATATCTGGGAGTTGAAACCGACCACATTGCCATTCGAACATCCTATCGCGGTATGCAGCATTATGCCCATATGATCGAAGATGCTGACGCCATCCGCGTCCATGGCTTGGATTACTTGGAAGACCGGCTTGAATCAAATCATCGCCTGTTGCTGGTTGACGATGTATTTAGCAGCGGATACAGCATTCAGGCTGTAAAGAACGCCTTAAGTAGCAAATTACGCCGTAACATGCCAAAACAAGTACGTGTTGGCACTGTTTGGTACCGACCTGTAGAAAATCGACCCAAACCAGACTTCTATATCAATGAATCGAACCGCTGGCTGGTGCTGCCATACGAACTGACTGGTCTGGATTTGGAGCAAATTCGCAAACACAAGCCATGGGCTGCACCGGTAATCGAAACCATTGATTCGCCAAAATGAAAGACTCAGCGCAAGTTGCAATCATCGGTGGAGGAGTGGTCGGCTGCTCAATTGCCTATCACTTGGCAAAAAACGGTTGGACCGATGTGGTTTTGGTTGAGCGCCAAGAGCTCACTAGCGGGTCGAGCTGGCATGCAGCCGGCGGATTGTTTACCGTCACTCGTCCGAATTTTGTTGCGCAAATTCACAAGTACACCTACGAAATCTATGCAGAGCTTGAAATACAAAGCGGTCAATCCTGCGGGTTTCATGTAACTGGCGGACTGAATTTATGTCGCACCCCCCAAGAAGTCGATAGCAACCTCATGCTGCAGAGCGCTTGCCGAAGACTCGGACTGGAAAGTTACTTTATCTCACCGAACGAGGCGCGCGAAAAAGCACCGGTGCTTGCGAGCGAAAATCTGATCTGCGCACTTTGGGAAAAAGACGGCGGACACGTAGACCCTGCTTCGGCAACTCAGGCGTTTGCAGCAGCAGCGCGGAAACTGGGCGTCGAAATATACCGCCATACACCGGTGATTCGAACCGAGTGGCAAAATGACAGAACCTGGCTGGTCGGAACCGAAAAAGGCGATATTAAAGCGCAGTACGTCGTCAATGCAGCTGGGTTGTGGGGACGTGAAGTCGGTGCACTGGCGGGCATCAAGCTGCCGCTTATGCCGGTAGAGCATCATTATCTGGTCACCGAAAACATTCGTGAAATTGAAAATCTGGACTTTGAACTGCCGCAGATCAATGACAATGAAATTGGTGTTTACGCACGACAGGAAGGCCAGGGACTGCTGTTCGGAGCATACGAGAAAAATTGTACGCACTGGGCTAAAGACGGCACGCCGGCTGACTTCGGACACGAACTGCTGGCCAACGACCTTTCCCGGATGGAGTGGAATTTCGAAAAAGCCGTCGAAATGATGCCGTGCCTCGGTGAGGCGGGAATCAAACGAATCATCAATGGCCCGATGATTTTTTCTGCGGATTTGGGCCCGCTTCTTGGACCGCATCCTGAACTTGAAAACTATTTCTGTGCGAACGGCGTGATGACAGGTTTCAACCAGGCAGCAGGCATTGGCAAAGTTATCTCAGAGTGGATTATTCAAGGTGAACCGGAATTTGACATTACACCCTGGGATGTGGCTCGTTATTCAAATTGGACTTCTCAACACTACACCGAAGCGAGGACGAAGTATTTTTACGAGAACCGGTCAGAAAAAATTTATCCGTACCAGGAGTTCGATGTCGGCCGGCCACTTGAAAAACCACCGGTTTACGACGCTCTACAAGTAGCCGGAGGCGTATTTGGCGAATCATTCGGACTTGAACACGCAAATTGGTTTGACCCCAACAACATCGGTTCGCGCGATACCCTTACGTTTCGCAAGCCAAACTGGTGGCAATTCGTAGTCGATGAAGGCAAGCGCATCCGCAATGAAGTTGGCCTTATGGAATTTTCGGCAATGGCGAAATTTGAAATCACCGGCAAGGGCGCCCAAACCTGGTTGAACTTTGTGATGACAAACCGTATGCCGCCACCGGGGAGAATGAAACTGACGCCGATGCTTTCTGAAAACGGACGAATTATCGGGGATTTGTCTGTTTCCTGTTTGGATGAAAACCACTTCTTTGTACTTTCAGCAGACTATATGCAGCTCGCACATCTAAGGCACATGCGTCGGTTCCTGCCAACAGACGAAGTCAGCGTGAAAAATGTCTCATCGCACTATAGCGGTTTGCATATCTGCGGCCCGCAAGCCCAGACTCTGATTGCCCGGCTGACTGAAAAGTCGATGGATACAGAGAATTTTCCGTTTATGAGTGCCGCGCGAGTTTGCATTGGCGGAATCAATGACGTCATTACACTTAGGGTTTCGTATACCGGTGAGACCGGTTACGAGATGTATCTGCCTCGCGAACATCAACTCAAACTGTTCGACCTGCTGATGCGCGAAGGACAAAGTCTTGGAATCGCTCTGGTAGGGACAAGAAGTCTAATGATCACGCGACTTGAGAAGAGCTTTCCAGCGTGGGGACTGGAAATATCCCCGGACTACACCACCGTTGAAGCGGGTGTGCACCGCTTCGTCAATCTGAATAAAGGTGATTTTATTGGTAAAAAAGCAGTGCTCAATAGCCGACCACCCCGAGAGAAAATGGTCACCTTAACCACACAGGACACACAAACGCCAATATGGGGTGATGAAGCAATTTTTATGGATGGCGAGCCGGTTGGATATGTCACATCCAGCGGATTCGGGCCGCAATCTCAATGTCAGATATCTTTGGGCTACATTGATGTAGACGCACACAGTGCAAGAGGCAAATTCACTGTAGAAGTTCTCGGCAAATTTATTGAAGCTGAACTTCACGATCAGCCGTTATATGATCCGACTGGAAGCAAAATGAGATCATAGTTCCAGAAAAAAATCGGTTTAGTCGCCTAATCAGCCGGCTAAGTTTGCACAGTGTGTTATAAAAATTCCTCAAACAATTGTGTAAGGCCTGCGGCTTCGGTATCATCCGCAAGCGAAAACCAATGGGTTCAGATGTGTGGCCAGGTTTATCAGTCTCAGCTGTCACTGACGTCGATAACACAGCACTACTGAACGAATTTTCGACAGCAAATGAACACGGCAACGACGGTTCAGAGAATAACAAGCAGAGCACAAAAAAGATGACACGACGCAATTCCAGAGCAAAGGCGAACCGACAAGCAGCGCGAAGCCAGACATTTACGCAAAGACCGTTCGCGCAGTTGCGCAACCCATACAAGCCAATGGAAATCATCTCAGAGGACCAGCTTGAATCAATCCATCAGACCAGCCTTACTATCCTCAGCGACATCGGAATTAAAGTTGAAAGTGAAACAGCGCTCAAGCTTCTCACCGACCTAAGAGCAGATATTGATAAAGATACGCGTGTCGTTCGCTTCGACCCTGAATTGATCGAAGAACTGATCACAGGGCTGCCGCAGGAGTTTACGATTCATGCAAGGAATCCGGCAAAGACAGTCACCATGGGCAAAAACTCGATTGTCTTTGCAACTGTCTGCGGCCCGTCATTCGTTTGCGATTTGGATCGCGGTCGAAGAGCCGGCACTTATGAGGATATGGAGAATTTTGTCAAGTTATCCGGGTCGTTGAATGTGTTTCACCAAGACGGCGGAAGCGGACTCGAGCCATTAGACTTGCCGCCCGAGACGCGGCATCTCGAAATGATGTATGCGCAAATTACATTGACTGATAAATGCTGGCAGCCAAACTGGATGAATACCGGCGCCAGAGCGCGAGACTGTATTGAGATGGCAAAAATTGCGCTGCAAACCGATGATGACGGTTTAAGACAGCGGCCAGGCATTGTGGGTGGCATCAATACCAATACACCGCTGCTGCTCGATGCCGGCCAAGCAGACGGCATGCGTGAATTTGCCCTAGCCGGACAGCCCGTTCATATCACACCGTTCACACTGGCAGGTGCCATGGCACCGGCAACAGTTGCAGGGGCGGTTGCCTTGCAAAACGCCGAAGCTTTAGGCTGCATTGCATTGACGCAGGCCGCCGCGCCAGGCTCACCGACTTTCTATGGGCACTTTACATCCAATGTTGACATGCGCACCGGTTCACCGGCTTTTGGTACGCCGGAGTACGCCCAGTCAGTCATTATTTCAGGACAATTGGCTCGTCGCTATAAATTGCCACTTCGTTCATCAAGCGCGACGGCTTCTGCGTGTGTGGATTTGCAAGCCACTTACGAAAGCGATATGTCGATCAACGCGTGCGTCCAAGCGCATGTAAACTTCGTGATGCACGCCGGCGGGTGGATCGAAGGGGGATTGACCTGTTCTTTCGAAAAGCTAATTTTGGATGCAGAAATTCTTCAGTTGCAATCGGCTTTCTTGCAACCCGTAGTCATCGATGAAGACGCATTTGGTTTAGATGCGATTAAACAAGTCGGAGCAGGGGGACACTTTTTTGGAACTGAACACACCCTTGAGCGATACAAAGACGCGTTTTATGAACCGATGCTTTCAGACTGGCGTAATTATGAAACCTGGCGCGACGACGGAAGCCGCACTGCGCTCGACAGGGCAAACGAAATCTGGAAGCAAATTTTGCGTGAATACGAAAAACCACCGATCGACCCGGCCATAGAAGATGAGCTGCAAGCGTTTATGGCCAAGCGTAAAGAACAGATTAAAGCCAAAGGCGTTTGACGAACGTTCGAAGCAAATACATGTCACGGCATCGAAGTGTTTTTGACCGCGGCGGCGCGATAGTCGATGGTATCGACAATCTGCTGAGACGCTGCATACAAATACGACCGAAAGACAGTTTGCTGATCGTCGGTGAGGATGGTGCAGATTCATACTACGAAAGCGGTTTGTGTGAGGCTGTAGGCCAGCAGGCGGAGAAACTCGGTGCGATTGCAAAGATACAATACGCCACACCCGGTGCTGACGCTTCGAGTATTTCGGACTCGCTGATCGAACAAATATCAACATCTGACGCGGTTGTCTTTTTTTCCAGAATCGGTGATCAGATAAGGTTCGCCACCTCCAGCAAAGACGCAAAGAAAGTCATGAGCTACACGCTGACTCAAGCCCATCTTGGCGCACCGTTTGCAACGCTTGACCATCAAAAAATGACCAGCATGCTGCACTTGCTTGAATCACAGATTCGCGCATCGACTCGATACCGTATTGTTACAGCCAATGGGACTGATTTACATGGAGAAATCCTTTGCAGCAAGACGCGAAGCTCAACCAAAAAGTTTTATCTTGAACTGTTTCCGGTGATGATATTTGAACCGGTAATTTGCCACAACCTTTGCGGCAATCTGACTATTTCGAAATTCATCACGTCAACGTCAACACGGGCATATGACCAAAGCGTATTGCAGATTCAAACACCTGTAAAGGCAAAGGTAGACAATTGTGTCATCACGTCTTTCGACGCAGACAGCGAGACAGTGCGTCGCCTGACTCGTCAAATTGAACGTGCAGGAGCGTTAAGCGGCGGCGACCCCTATGCACTTCATTCTTGGCATACCGGCATCAATCCGGGTACGTTTTTTAATGCAGATCCATTTAACAATCTGGAGTATTGGGGGACTGTAGCGTATGGATCTCCAAGATACACTCACATCCATGGTGCCGGGCTCGACCCGGGAGATGTGTCCTACAATTTAATGGATGCGACGATTTGGTTTGATGACGATATGTTTTGGGACCGCGGGCGATTTGTGTTCCTTGACAGCGCGCAGGTCAAGTCGGTTTTCAGTTCAGATGAACGCGAGGTAATGAACGGTCAATATCATCTGAATATAGGGATGTAAGTGTTTTGGACATTCCGGCGTTGATTGGCTAAAGCAAGTTTTGTGCATTTACAAATAGATATGACAGGATATGACAGGCTTGTTTTATACACGCGCTTGCAGGCAACGGGGTTTGGCAGGAATCTTTCAGTCACCCGTATTGATTAAACACCCACAGCAGCACACCAGCGCAAATCAGACCGACTATTACACCCCTTATCGAAGACACAATCCGCGGTGCGTTTTTCGCAATGTGCTCAGGAACCGATCGCGTGCCCACAATCATGGGCCGAATCAAATTGTCCTTTTTATAAAGGTAGTAAAATGCGTTTGCAGCCAAATGAGCCATGATCAGCACGAAAAGCCACTGTTCGTGATCCTCGTGAAATTCGCTCGCCCATCGACTCACATCGTACGAAACATAGTAGGCAAAAGGCCCTTCAACAAGCCCGTCTATATCTGACGAGATCAATCCGGTTGATACCTGAACAATCACTGCGACTAGGATCAAAATAACCGCAATGGATCCGATCGGGCTGTGAGACATGCCGTAACCAGGCTGACGTCGAGGCAGGTTTCGAACGTACTCGATATAGTGTCGAGGTAAGAATAACCAGCTCGAAAAACGGGCATTGCTGCTGCCTGCAAAGCCCCACAAAATGCGCGCTGCGAGCAATATCGCTATACCCTTGCCCGCAAGAATATGGATGTCGAAGTTCTCCACTTCGGCACTGACAAACATGACAGTAACGAGTATCGCCAAAAGCCAGTGAAACACGCGAAGTGGAAGGTCCCAAACTTTAACTGTAACAAACTTGGCGTCTTTGCTGTTCGGCATTTTTCTATGTTTGTTGGAAAACACGCGGTGCTTCGGTGCGCGGCACTTGCCTTAATACCCCTTCTTTGAGTTAGATCAGCTCACGGGGAATGACAAAATCAACCAGCTCAGCGCTTCCCATCTGAATGTCTGCCCAATCGTTTACAGGAAAATCACAGACAAGTGTCGCTGCTGTCGGGTATTGCCAAAAAGCGTGATGCTTCGGCACCTGATGCATAATTACTTCGGCGAACGAGCCGATTCCAGGATTGTGCCCCAATACAAGTGCCGGTGAATCGCCAGCGCTTTTTAATACCTCATTGATTGTATAGGCACTACCATGATATAGGTCCGCCTCAAGCAAAACAGTGCACGCCTTAGGCATGAAATATTCCATTCTTTGCCATGTCTCGCAGGTGCGTTTGGAAGTCGAACACAAGACCACATTGGGAATATACCCGTTTTCCGCCAGCCATTGGCCGATCGCGTCGGCAGACTTTCGACCGCGCTTCGATAGCGGCCGGTCGTGATCTGACAGATTTAAATTGTCCCAACTGGACTTGGCATGGCGCACGACAATCAGTCGCATGATGAATCTGTCCGTGTGCTGCACACAATCAGATTGACCAATTCGAATGCCAGTGTGGCTGCTGCCAGCGAAGTGATCTCCGCATGGTCATAGGCAGGGGCAACTTCGACGATGTCAGCTCCGACTATTTTCAGACCCTTGAGTCCCCGCAAAATATTCACCAATTCCCGGCTGCTGAGTCCAGCGATTTCCGGTGTGCCTGTGCCAGGGGCATGGGCTGGGTCAAGAACGTCGATATCAACAGACAGATAAAGCGGAACATCACCTACCCGGTCGCGAATACGCCTGGCGATATGATCCGGCCCCATCTCGTTTAACTCGTCACAATGAATGACTTTGAATCCCAACTGTTCGTCCTGGCGCAAATCTTCGCTGCTATAGAGCGGTCCGCGGATTCCAACATGCATGGAATGCTCATCGTCAAACAGTCCTTCTTCAGCTGCCCGTCGAAATGGCGTGCCGTGCGTATAAGGTGCACCGAAGTACGTGTCCCAAGTGTCAAGGTGAGCGTCAAAGTGGACAAGCGCTACCGGTCCGTGACGACGATGCATCGCCCTTAGCAGGGGCACTGCGATCGTGTGGTCACCGCCGAGACTGATGAGTGTTTCTGCCTTGTCCAGAAACGCCGAGGCCGCCGACTCGATCTGGCTGATCGCTTCTTGAATATCAAACGGATTGCACGCAATGTCACCAGCATCTGCGACCTGAATCTCGCGAAAAGGCTCAGTGCTGTACGCCGGATGAAAATTGTAGCGAAGATGGCGGGAGGCCTGACGAATCGCCTGCGGTCCAAAACGCGCACCAGGTCGGTAACTGGTCCCCGAATCAAACGGAATACCAACAATTGCGACATCGCAATAGGGTACATCTCGAAGTTCAGGCAGACGGCAAAAAGTCGATGGGCCCGCATAGCGCGGCACAATGGTACCCGCGACAGGCTCAATTGGAGGTGTTTTTCGTTCAGTCATAATCAGTGATGTGAGGCACTTTGTGTGAGGCGCTTTATGTTGTCAATACGCCCAATTGTAATTAATTTGTAACCGGTATCATGGAGCAGACTTGACACCAGCATAAAAGATTTTTTACCGGACACTGTTGCCTGTAACACAACGGCTGCACAAGTGTTCTGAATTTGTGATTGCTTGCAATCTGTAATCATCGAAAGGTGAAACTTTTCCAGCTCGTCTGCAAGTTATTCTCGTATAATAACAATCCCTACGATTTACACTACAAAATCATAATAGAGCCGTTCGTCGCTCAACCGATGGATGGACACTAGAGGTATCTAATGGCACGAATTACAGTAGAAGATTGTCTCGACAAAGTTGAAAATCGCTTTCAGCTTGTGCTGATTGCCACCAAACGCACGCGGCAGCTGGTCAGTGGCGCCGAACCGCTTGTCGACCGGGACAACGATAAAGAGACCGTGATTGCACTGCGGGAAATTGCAGAAGGACTGATTACCAAGGACATCCTTGACGAAGATGACAGTCCTCCAGGTCTGGAAAGCCTCGATTTCTCACAAGAGCACAGCGAAAGCCGCAGTGAAGAAGTCCCGCTTACGAATGCAAACAACGACGATAACGACGAGATCGACGAGACCGACCAGGACGAGCAGAGCGAGCCGGCTGATCAAATCACACAGTGACAAGCTATCGGATTTCTTTCGTTGGCTTAAGATCTCGAATGAAGAAGAGCAGCAGTTCCGGGGACTTTGCTCTACACTGGAAACGTATCTTGACGATTCCCAGATAAATGTCATAAAGCAGGCATATCAGGTCGGCGCGCAAGCGCATAAAGGTCAACGCCGCAAAAGCGGCGAAAACTATATCAACCATCCCCTCGCAGTCGCCTGCATATTGGCAGACCTTCATCTAGACTGCACGACTATCGCTGCTGCAATTTTGCACGATACGATAGAAGATACTGACGTGACTGTTGATCAGCTAGAGCAGCAGTTCGGCCCGCAAGTCGCTGTGCTAGTCGCCGGTGTGAGCAAGGTCTCCAAGGCGAAGTTCAACTCCATCAACGACTATCAGGCGGAGAACACCCGCCACTTGTTTGTGGCGATGTCGAAAGACATTCGCGTCGTTCTGATTAAATTGGCTGACCGACTGCACAATCTTTCGTCGATCGATGTGCACGCGCTGCAAAAACGAAAACGGATCGTGCGTGAAACACAGGAAATTTACATCCCGGTTGCCAATCATCTGGGTATGTACAACTGGCTTCAGCAAATGGAAGATTTGTGCTTTAAAGCCATGTATCCCGAACGTTACAAAACCATCGGCAAAGCGGTGCGAAAAGGCATCGGCGGGCGGGTCGATGACATCATCAAAAAACACACCAAACAGATTAAGACAGAACTTAAAAAGAACAAAATCGAAGCAGAGGTTTCCGGACGTTTTAAGAATATCGCTTCGATTCACGACAAGATGAAGCGAAAAGGAAACTCGCTGTCTGCGGTGCAGGATCTTTTTGCGTTTCGCGTCATCGTATCAGACATTGACAGCTGTTACCGCACACTCGGTGTAATCCACAGACGATACAAACCGATTAGCGGAGGATTCAGCGACTACATCGCAATTCCCAAGTCAAACGGCTACGAGTCACTGCACACGGTGGTCCACGGCGAACTGGGCCGGGCGATTGAAGTGCAAATCCGCACCCGGCAAATGCACCAGATCGCTGAATCTGGTGTCGCGTCCCATTTGCGTTATAAAGCCAATGCGTCATCGAAAGATTCGAATGCGCCGATGCTGCGGTCATTCCATGACTTGATTCACAATCTGGACGAATCGGAAACGCCTGCAGAGTATCTCAACAACATGCGGATGGATCTTTTTTTCGACTACGTGCACGTATTTATGCCCAACGGCGAGATCAAGCGAATGAAAAAAGGTGCCTCCGTGATCGATTTCGCTTATGCAGTGCACACCGACATTGGAGACGGAACCAAGTCGGCGATGATCAATGGACAGCGGGTGCCGCTGCATACCGTGCTAAACAACGGCGACAGTGTCAAAATTAACTCCTCGAAAACAAAAAAACCGGATCCCGCCTGGCTGAATTTTGTGGTGACCAGCCGCGCTCGAATGGCGATACGCAAAGCACTGAAAAACAAATCGGAAAAAGAGCAGGAAAAACTCGGCTCCAAACTGTTCAAACAAGTGCTCGACAGCTACCGCATCAAAGCGTCCTCGGTAAGTGGCCAGATGAAACGCAAATTGGCCAAACAGAATCAATCGGATTGGGCGGGTTTGCTGAGAAATATCGGCCGCGGAGAATTGAACGCAACAATTGTTGCCGAACAGGTGTTCCGCGAGATGTCACCGGATGCCAAGCCGGCAACAGCGGACGACATATCGCTGTCGTTAGCCGGCACCGAAGGCACAGTCATTACCTATCCGAAATGCTGTAACCCGATTCCTCCCGAACCGATTGTTGCACACATGGTGCGCGGTCGAGGATTTGTTGTCCATCACAGTGATTGCCCGAATGTCAAAGCCTCCAAGGATCCGCCTGAACACTGGGTCAAATTTGACTGGAAAAACCAGCCCAAGGGTGTGTTTCGAACTTCAATTCAAGTGGATGCAGAAGATGGCAAAGGTGTGCTCGCTGGGGTGACAGCCCGCATATCGGCAGAGCAGGCGAATATCCGCGACTGTAAAATTAAAACCAGTCAAGACGGCGGTGAGGCCACCTTGCATTTTGATATTGAAGTGACAGACAGAGCTCACTTGGCAAGAATTATCAGAAAAATCAGACGCGACAGCAAAGTTGTGCGCGTCAGCCGTGTAAACCCGAATTAGAACCAACAGCCATTCACACTTTAGTGCCGTCTGAAAGACTTAAAAAGCATGATTGCCTCGCGATCACTTAAGCGGTGAAACAGGATTCGACGCCATGACAAAACGACAGGTTATCTCAACTGACAAAGCCCCCGCTGCGATTGGAGCTTATTCTCAAGGCGCCCGTCACGGTTCGACCGTGTACATCTCCGGTCAGATTCCAATCGACCCGGCTACGCAAAACGTGATCGATGGCGATGCAAAAATGCAGATTGATCGGGTTTTTAAAAATGTCGAAGCCGTAGTGCAGGCCGCCGGTGGAACTTTGGACGATGTCGTCAAGATTACGGTGTATCTGACCGACCTTGGTGACTTTCCGATCGTCAATGAGGTAATGGAACGCTGCTTTAACAAACCGTACCCGGCGCGGGCCGCAATCGGAGTTGCATCTTTGCCCAAAGGGGTGTCGGTTGAAGTTGAAGCGATTATGTCAGTGCCCGATTAGGTGGACTCTGAAATTCCGCAACAGGTAGAGGATATTCCAGTTTCGGAACTGCCGCGGGTAGGGCCGAAACTAAAATCGCTGCTGGAAAAAATCGGCATCACGCAGATAAAGGACCTGCTGTTCCACCTGCCCTACCGCTACGAAGACAAGACGCGAGCCGTTCCGCTTGGCTCAGTTGTCGCCGGCGAGCGAGTGCTCATCATCGGCAAAATAGCCGCAGTCAGTGAAAAGTTCTCGGGACGACGCGCTTTGGTGGCTGACATCCGAGATGCAACCGGTTCGATATCCATGTGCCTGTTTCACTTCAACACGCGCCAACGCGAAAATCTCGAACGTGCAAACTGGATACGCTGCTATGGCGAAGCTCGGCTTGGCCGCTACAAACTGCAGATGATTCATCCCGAATACACAGTTTTTGATCGTGAGCCGCAACCGCCTGATTCAGACCGTCTTACACCGGTCTACCGGCGAACAGAAGGAATAACCCAGTACCTGATGCGGACCATCGTCAAATCGTCACTGACCGTGAGTCAAAGACGAAGTTTGCAGGAGCTTTTGCCCGAACAAGTGCGAAAAGCCAATGGGCTTCCGGACATCCATCAAGCGCTAGACTACGTCCATGCGCCACCTGTGAGCGACGGGTTATTTGACACTGTAGACTACAACGCACCGGCGATGCGCCGGTTCATTTTTGAAGAGCTGGTTTCGTTTCAGATTGCCCGTATGCAACAGAAAAAACTGCGTCAATCAAGCAGTGCCGAAAGCATGCATCCGCAAGGTGACTTGTCAGACCGGCTAAAACAGTCTCTGCCGTTTGAACCGACCGGCTCTCAAATCAAGGTAATTCGCGAAATCATTGTTGACTTAAGAAAAGACCAGCCGATGCTGCGACTGGTACAAGGTGATGTCGGTTCTGGCAAAACTCTGGTTGCCGCAGCGGCAGTTGCATGGGTGGTGGACTGTAAACATCAGGTGGCAATCATGGCACCTACTGAGCTTTTGGCCGAACAGCATCTGAAAACTTTTACCGAGTGGTTTTTGCCACTAGGCATTGAGGTTGCGCTCCTCACTGGCCGTTTGCCGGCAAAACAACGCCGCTACGTCACCCACGCGGCCCGACATGGATCGGCGAAAATTGTGATTGGCACCCACGCGCTGTTCCAAGAAGGCGTTGAATTCAAAAGCCTCGGTCTGGTTGTGGTTGACGAGCAGCATCGGTTCGGAGTAGGTCAACGCTATGCGCTGCGTGAAAAAGGGATCAGCGCCAGTAAAGTTCCACACCAGCTAGTGATGACTGCCACACCTATTCCCAGAACTTTGGCGATGACGTTTTATGCTGACCTTGATGTATCGAGTGTGACTGAAATGCCGCCAGGGAGAGTTCCGGTACAAACAGCAGCCATGCCTGCATCCCAACGAAACCGGGTGCTTACCATGGTGAGGAATCTTTGCGCAACCGGCCAGCAGGCATATTGGGTGTGTCCGATTATTGACAAGTCAGAGACCATTGAGGCACAAGCCGCAGTTGACGCGCAGCAGTACGTAAGCGATGCACTTGAGGGCTATTCGGTTGGACTGATCCATGGAAGACTGAAATCCACCGACAGAGACCGTGTGATGGATTCTTTTCGCAAAGGGGAAATTCATGTACTGGTCGCAACAACGATTATCGAGGTCGGGGTCGATGTACCGAACGCGACATTGATGGTGATTGAAAGCTCAGACCGCCTGGGTCTTGCTCAGTTGCACCAGCTGCGAGGCAGGGTTGGCCGCAGCTCCAAGCAGTCCCGATGTGTTTTGATGCATAAAGATGATCCTTCTAAAATCGCACGCGAAAGATTGTCGGTCATGAAAGAGTCAAACGATGGGTTTAAAATCTCTGAGATCGATCTGAAACTGCGCGGTGCCGGCGAATTGCTGGGCACCCGCCAAAGCGGTGCACAATTGTTTCGAATTGCAGAATTGCCCAGAGACATGGGATTGATTGGTGAAGTCAATCAGGCGGCTGAGTTGATTTTGCAACAAACAGCAGATCTCGCCGGCCCGCTGATCCGACGCTGGACGCCTAAAGACGGTGATTACATTTCTGTTTGATCGCGCCGGCGCATATGCCCGGTTGACGCGGATGGACAAGCCCATCGGCTCTTTGCTGTTGCTGTGGCCAACGCTATGGGCAGCCTGGATTGCAGGCGACGGAACTCCGCAACCCCATATTGTGCTGATTTTGGTGCTAGGCGTCTTTGTTATGCGCTCGGCGGGCTGTGTAATCAATGATTTTGCCGACCGCAAGATTGACCCCCATGTTGAAAGAACACACAATCGTCCGCTGGCAACCGGGGAGGTTGCGGCGAGCGAAGCGATCGTTTTGTTTGTGTGTCTGTGTCTGCTTGGGCTGGTTCTGGTGCTTTTTTTGAATCGACTGTCTTTGATTCTTGCCGGCGTTGCGGTTTTTCTCGCAGTTTCCTATCCGTTTTTGAAACGCGTTACGAATCTGCCTCAGTTTTATCTGGGAATCGCCTTTGGCTGGGGAATTCCGATCGCGTTTGCCGCACACCTCGATACAGTTCCGCTCATCGGATGGATGCTGCTGGCGGCAAATATTGCCTGGGCAGGTGCCTACGATACGTTTTATGCGATGGTAGACAGAAACGATGATGTCGACATCGGAGTCAAGTCTCTTGCGGTTCTTGCCGGCCGCTATGACCGAACGGTTATCGCGGTTTGCCAGATAATCACAGTGGCACTTTTGACTGTGGTCGGATATATGGCAGCTTTAGACGGTTACTTTTATATGGGATTGGGTGTCGCCGCACTGATCGGTCTTTGGCATCAGATTCGTTGCCGTGTCGATGACCGCGAACAGTTCTTCAAAGCATTTGTGGGCAACAGCTGGTTCGGTGCAGCTGTGTTCACAGGTATTGTATTGTCATACCTGTAAACCCATCGCAAACATGACGCCATTTGATATTGGACTGCATATTGCCACAGCAACGCTTGCAGTGGTAGTCGGCTGTGTCATTTTGCTGATGCCAAAAGGCACGCTGCGTCACAAGATGGCCGGCAGAATCTGGGTGGCGCTGATGGTGGTCGTCGCAATCGGGTCGTTTCGCCTTTTCGGAATTTCCCAAAACGGATGGTTCAGCCCAATTCACGTTCTTTCGATTTTTACCCTTTGTTCTTTGGCGTACGGGATTTTTATGATTCGACGCGGCAACAAAAAGGCGCACATCGGTGCGATGATCGGGTGTTTCTCAGGATTGGTTGTCGCAGGGGCTTTTACCTTGAGTCCGGGTCGACTCCTTGGTGTGTTTTTCTTCGGCAACTAAATTTATTGTGCTCACTGCACGCTTGCAAATGACAGGTCCATTGCCTCGACTATCGGTGGAACATCTTCGCTCGAAAGACACAGCGGCGGTACCAGTCTTAGAACGCTTCGATCCGGACCTGCTTTGCTTGTTACCAGGCCGTGTTCGCGCGTCTTTTCAAAAACAACCGCAGTCTCCATAGGCGCAGGCTGTTTGGTTTTTCTGTCTTTTACCAGTTCTATCCCTAACAGTAGCCCTCGTCCTCGGATATCTCCAATAATCGGGTATTTGTCTTTCAGCACTGACATGCCGTCGAGCAGCATGCGTCCGACCTTGTGAGCATTTTGCTGCAGTTTGTCGCGCTTGATAATCTGTAAAACCGCACGTCCCGCTGCACAGCTCACAGGATTGGCCCCATAGGTGTGAAACAAGAATTTGTCTGCCATCGGTTCTGCCACTTTGCGTTGGGCAATGACCGCACCCAATGGGTAGCCGTTGCCAATTCCTTTTGCACTGACAACGATATCGGGTACAACATCATGTGCGTTGAAACACCAAAAATCACTGCCGCTCCTGCCATATCCCGACTGCACTTCATCAATGATCATCAAACCGCCACTGGCGCGTACCCGCTCAGCAGCACCGGCGATATAGCCTCTTGGCATCGGCACGGCACCCGCGTAACCCTGTATGGGCTCGATAATCATCGCTGCCAGATTCGCACTCGTGCCGAAATGAATTGTGCTTTCGAGCGCATCAAGATAGCACTCGACACGGTCTGAAAAAGCACCGCGATAGGTGTTCGGGGTGATCGCGAACTGGACGTTGCCAGGCAGCCCGACATTGTGGCGAAACCCTGAAATTCCGGTTACCGACTGTGCACCGTAGGTCGGGCCGTGATATGCACCCTGCAGTGAGATGATGTCGTTTCTTTCCGTATATGTACGCGCCATCATCAGCGCCAGGTCAACTGCTTCAGCACCGCTGTTTGTTAAGTGCACGACCCAATCGTATCCATCGGGCATCGTGGCTGCGAGTTCTTCGCAAAAATGCGCTGGAACAGGATGGTAGAACATCGTCGTGCAGTGGGTAAGCGTTTGCGCCTGCTCAGCGGCTGCCTGGTTGACTTCGCGGTTGCTGTGACCGACTGAAATGCACACATTCATACCGAGCAGGTCGATTAGCCGAGTGTCGTTTTCGTCCCACACGTATTGTCCGCTGCCGCGTTTTAAAATCAGCGGTTTGCGATACGGCTGAAACTTTCTTTGTGAAGCCGCGTAAAAATTTTCTCGACGGGCGATGACAGCACCTGTGTTCCAGTCGGTATGAAGTTTCATTGGGTTGCTCCGGTTTCGTGATTTGGATTGTTTAGCCACAATGGATGTTTTGCGTGTGCAGTTTGTGTGCGGTTTTAATCTGAATCAAAACGTGATGGTCACATCAGTTTAATTCGGCCGCTTTTCAATCTGCTCGGTTCTGCGTGCGACAAAATCATCAATCGCTTCAGCCTTGCCCTGGTCAAGTGGCGGTTTTTCGTACTCAGCCAAAAGCTTTTTCCAAATACTGTTGGCTTTTTCGTGCTGCCATATTGAACCCTCTGCTTTCCACTGCTCAAAAGTCAGATTGTCGGCCAGCGGTGACTGAAAAAAAGCAGATTCAAAATGTTTCTGCGTATGCAGTGCGCCGAGAAAGTGTTCACCTGGCTGCACTTCATCGAACGCGTCCTGTGCCTGTGCCTCCAAAGAAAGGTCAATATTGCGTGCGAAAGCTTCAAGCATCGCACAGCGGTCGGCGTCCATAATGACTTTTTCGTAGCCGACTGTGAGCAGGCTTTCGAGGCAGCCGGTGGCGTGAATAATGAAATGGGTGCCGGCCATAAAGGAGCCTAAAAGCTGTGTTGTGCTTTCGTACGCAGCTTGCGCGTCGGGCACCTTCGAAGCTGTGAGCGCACCTACAGAGTGAAATGGAACACCGAGTCGGTCGGCTAGCGAGCGGGCACACATCTGAAACTGCATGCCTTCGGGCGTGCCAAACGTTGTCGCGCCGCTGCGCAATGATATCGGGGAGAAAAATGTTCCAAATACGCAAGGCGCACCGGGTCGAATCAACTGTATCAGGCTAAGACCTGCGAGTACTTCAGCCAATACCTGCGCCAAAGTCGCTGCAACGGTAACCGGGCTCATTGCTCCGCCCAAAATAAACGGCGAAACAACGACTGCCTGATTTGCCTTTGCATACACTTTAAGGGCATCGAGCATGGTGGCATCGAGTACTAGAGGAGCGTTGGTGTTCACTACGCTGTACAAACAGCAATTTGCATCGACAAAATCGTCCCCGAACACCAATTTCGTCATCTCAACGGTATCTTCAGCTCGAACTTTAGCAGTAACCGCCCCCATAAACGGTTTGTCAGTTAACGTCAGGTGCGCTTTTGCCATGTGAAGATGTCGCAACTCCACGGGCAGGTCGACCGGCTCACACACAACACCGCCTGAATGATGCACACTGCCGAGCATGTAATGAAGCCGCGTGAGATTTTCGAAGTCTTCATAGGTTGAGTATCGTCGACCACGATCGATGTCGTACACGAATGCGGGTCCGAAACTGGGACAAAAAAGCGAATTATCACCCCCGATTTCAACTGACTTGAGGGGGTTTC
The DNA here is from genome assembly GCA_965214785.1 of Arenicellales bacterium. GTDB lineage: Bacteria > Pseudomonadota > Gammaproteobacteria > Arenicellales > JAJDZL01 > JAJDZL01. The sequence continues at coordinate 2,224,910 of OZ243975.1, forward strand.
GCGCGTGCTGAGTAAAAGTGAGCGGTGCGTTTGCGGTGATCAGTTCGCGACAAAACCCCGGCTCAAACCGAACCCGTTCACCGGTGACTTGACAGCCTGCGGCGCGAAAAATATCCAGAGTTTCAGGGTCATCTCTAAAATCCATGCCGACTGTTGCCAACAGCCGCTCGGCGTTGTCTTCGATCAGGGTAAGGCTTTCGTCATCAAGCAGTCGCAAAAGCCCAACTTTTCTCTTGATGTAGGGGGTCGCGGTCATCGGATAGGTATGCATCCGGTTTTTTCGTTTGGCTCTTTTGCCACCGCTGCGGCGAGGCGGGGAATTTTCTCGTTGAATCATGTAGACGAATTGTAGTGAAATTACGCGACTGGCCGCGTTGTATATCAGTAAAAATCGACTGTGATCGTAATCTGAGATTCGGTGTGCGCGAGTGCCTGCTTCAGTTGCAATCTGATCGGCAAAACACCAGCGCAGTGTTTGATGGGTATTTTGAACAATCTTTGTTTGCCAATAACGGCATAATCCCGTACACCGGCTCCATCGAAGCAGTGTAACGAATGGCTCGGGACTGAATTTCAGCGGATGTATTGTGCTGGACCGATGAGTTTGTAAAAGACCGCCTAGTAGATAACAAGTTGATGCAATAAGAACAATTACGATCGTGACAGATTACGCGGATGTCGTCATCATCGGTGGCGGAGTTATTGGACTTTCGACAGCCTACCATCTAGGCTGCCAAGGCGACTTGTCAGTTCGTCTTTTTGAACGAAATCAGATATCAAGCGGCACCTCGTGGCACGCTGCAGGCATCGTCGGCCCTTTGCGCTCCACGCTGAATATGGCCCATATCGCCATGCATGCCTTAAAGCTTTTCCCTGAACTTGAAAACGACACTGGTCAGTCTACCGGGTTTCGTCAAACCGGCGGTTACTGGCTTGCGCAGACTGACGAGCGTATGCACGAGCTTAGAAGAATTGCAGCGGTTGGGGACTATGTCGGTTTGGATGTTGACATGCTCAGTGCTGAGGAAATCGGTCGTCGAGTTGCGCACCTTAAGACGGATGACTTAGCTGGAGGACTATTTGTACAACAAGACGGTGAGGTTTCTCCTGTTGACTTGTGTAACGCATATGCGGCAGGTGCCCGTGCCCGCGGTGTAACTATTGAGGAGCACTGCAGTGTGGAAGGTTTCGATGTCAGCCAAGATCGGATACGCGCCGTGCATCTGGCGGACGGGCGCGTTGTTCGGTGCGAAAAAGCGGTGCTGTGTGCAGGTCTTTGGTCGCGGGAGTTGGCACAATCGATTGGTGTTCGAGTTCCGTTGCAGGCGATTGAACATATGTACATTGTTACCGAACCGATTGACGATTTACCACAGCCGTCACCGGTTATTCGCGATCTGGACGCCGGAATTTATGTCAAAGCTGATTCGGGTAAGCTGGTGCTTGGTGGTTTTGAAGCCGACCCCAAAGTCTGGGATCCGTCGGATAGCGAGCCCGCGGGCGGTTTTTTGATGTTTGATCAGGACTGGAATCACTTCGAGGGGTTTATGCGCGCGGGTATGCATCGAATTCCAGTACTGGAAAAAACCGGTGTTCAGCTTTTTATGAACGGACCGGAGAGTTTTACGCCAGATACAAAGCCTCTGATCGGTGAATCTTCGGAGGTTGAAAACTTTTTTGTTGCTGCCGGATTCAACTCAGTTGGAGTGATGTCATCGGCCGGGGTGGGTGATGTGCTCGCGAAGTGGGTGACCGATGGTGCTCCTGCCTATGACATGTGGGAGGTCGATGCTGCAAGAGCTGACCCGCTTTGGGCCGACGACGCATTTCTCAAGGAACGAATCCGTGAAGCAGTTCACAATCAGTTTGCAATGCACTGGCCGCTGAAGCAACCGAAGTTCGGCCGCAATCTGAGACGCTCGGCAATAACCGACGCTTTGGCTGACCAAAACGCAGTATTCGGATGCATAGCGAATTGGGAACGCCCGCTTTGGTATGCACAAAGCGACGACGAAAAAATTATTGATCACACCTATGAACATCAGCCGTGGTGGTCTTTCGCAGTGCGCGAGGCCGCCCAGATGAAAGACGGTGTTGCTTTGGTGGAATTGTCACCGTTTGCGAAATTTGAAATTTTCGGGCCGGATGCTGAACGCGCTTTACAGTTTCTTTGCGCGAGCGACATCGACATCGGCGTCAATAAGTCGCGCTATACCGTGATGCTCAACGAGCGGGGTGGGATTGAAGCGGATGTCACGGTCACGCGCTTTGGTAAAGAGCATTTTCGAATTGTTGGAGCGGCTGCTACCAGATTTCGCGAATCAGCGAGGCTCAGGCGGATTTTGTCAAATTATCGCAATCTTGAGTTTGTAGATTTGACAGAGATGGAAGTGGTGGTTGGTGTATTTGGTGCGTGCTCAAGGCAGTTTTTATCGCCCCTTTGTGACGGCTATGACTTATCGAGCGAATCGGTTCCGTTCGGTGCGTTTGCGAAGTTGACCATTGCAGGTGAGGACGTATTTGCAATTCGAAGGAGTTTTGCCGGAGAATTGGGGTGGGAGATTTACATCCCCAACAAACATGCAAAAAAGGTCTATGACCGGCTACGACACACAGGTAATACAAATCAGGCAGGGAACCTTGGATTTCTTGCGCTCAATGGTTGTAGACTGGAAAAAGGTTTCGGGCACTGGGGGCATGAATGGGGCTCACATGTCACACCGCTTGAAGCAGGCCTTGAAACTGCAATAAGCGTGTCCAAAAAAGGCTATCTTGGATGTGAGGCTGTGCAAAGACAGATCCAAAGTGGAGTGCGTCAGCGACTTTTGCTGTTCGAAGTGATGCATGACGAATCGAATCGTCCCTTGCTGCTGCATGACGAGCCGGTTCTCGCCGATGGGCACGAAATGGTTGGCTTGACTACCTCAGGTGGAATGGGGCCGAGAACAGGGAAATCGATTGCGTTTGCAATGCTCGAATGTAAATCAGACGATTCATTGGTTGACTTGCGAAACCGGTCGTATTGTATTGAAGTAGCAGGACAGCGTTTTGAGGCGAATGTGCTTGATGAACCACCCTATGACCCCGATGGCATGCGGATGAGAGCTTGAACTATGCAAACAATGAGTGCACGGGCAGTGATAATTGGCGGCGGGATTATGGGTGTCTCGACGCTGTACCACCTGGCAAAACTGGGTTGGACTGATTCGATATTACTGGAAAAAAACGATCTCACGCACGGGTCGACCTGGCATGCAGCTGGACTTTGCACCCATTATGCCCATGACCTGACGATTATGCAGATGCGCGCCTACAGTGCCAGTTTGTATCGAGATGAACTGCCGGCAGCAGTTGAGCGCGAAACAGGCTTTAGAACCACCGGTGGACTGCGGCTGGCAACCCGAAGTCAGCGAATGGATGAATACCGCCACGTACAGGGGATTGGCAAAATAGCCGGGCAGCCATTCGAGATTGTCAGTGCACAAAGAATTAAGGAACTACATCCGCTTGTTCACACTGAAGGGGTGATCGGGGGGATTTACGAACCGAACGACGGAAACGTAGATCCAACGCAGGCAACACTGGCTCTGGCTGCAGGAGCCAGAAATTTGGGCGCGAAAATCTTCATCAATAATCAGGTCGTGGATATTCAAAGCACCTGTGCTGGCGAGTGGTGTGTAAGTACTGCGAATATGAAAGTGGTATGCGAACATTTAATCAACGCGGCAGGGATGTGGTGCAGGCAAGTTGGCGAATTTACTGGCATTGATATTCCTGTTGTTCCGGTTGAACATCAGTATTTTGTAACCACGTCAATTGAGCGCGTACGCACTAATCAATCCCCTTTGCCGATTGTGCGTGATCCGGATGAAAGCTGGTATATCCGCCACGAACGCGATGGTTTGATTTTTGGCCCCTATGAAAAGGACGCGGCGCTGTGGTCTGTTGACGGTATTGATCCAGAATTTGGAGCCGAGCTTTTGCCGAACGACTATGAAAGGATTGATGAGGTTATGTCAGCTGCGATTGATAGAGTACCTGATCTGGGCAACGTTGGAATCAAACAGGGTGTTAACGGACTGATTCCGTTTACTCCGGATGCCAATCCGCTTCTAGGACCGGTACACGACATGCGAAATATGTGGCTGGCAACCGGTTCGTCCATGGGCATTATGGAAGGCGGAGGTGCTGGGCGTTTTGTCGCTGAGTGGATTGTGCATGGCGAGGCACCGATGGATCCGATTTCGGTTGATCCAAGAAGATTTGGCGGTTATGCCGGGCGCGACTACAGAACCCGCAAAGCGATTCAGGCATATGCACACCAGTTCGCCGCACATTATCCGTATGAAGAGCGCCCGGCCGCACGTCCTGCAAGGATCACGTCATTTCACACACAGCTGGCTGAAAAAGGTGCGGTTTTCGGTGAGGCTTTCGGCTGGGAACGTCCCAACTGGTATCAAACCGATGACAGCGGTTGCGAAACAGCGGACAGTTTTCGCAGAACCAACTGGTTTGCATCGGTTGAACGCGAGTGTCGGGCGGTCGCAGCAGGTGTTTCCGTCAGCGATTTGTCTGTACTGTCAAAGTTTGAAGTATCGGGACCAGACGCAGAAAAATTTATGGCGCACCTCGGGGCAAATCTCCCACCGCAGGCGGTTGGACAGATCAGCTTAATCCATGTGCTCAATCACGCAGGCGGCGTACTTGCAGAATTTGTTGTGATGAAGACTTCAGCGGACTGCTATTTTCTAAGTTCAGCTGCATTCGCCGAGCATCGCGACCTGGATCTTCTGAAAAGCCGCGCAGCTGATCTTCGGGTCACCATCGAACCTGTGACGGAGAAATATTCGACATTGGCGGTCATGGGTCCAAAATCACAGCAGCTGCTAGAGACTATCAGTGGCGAGGACTTGTCCTTGGATCGGTATCGGTGGTTAAGCGGCCGGGATATTCGAATTGCTGATGTGACGGTACGCTCGATGCGGGTGTCGTATATCGGGGAATCCGGCTGGGAATTGCATATTCCAAGTGCGCAAGGCGGTTTTATCTATTCGTTGATTCGAGACGCTGGCGCGCCATATGGACTTGACCACTACGGTGCTTTTGCGATGAACTCAATGCGATTGGAAAAAGGTTATCGGGGTTTTGGTGCGGATCTGACCACAGAAAGAACGCCACTGGAAGCAGGACTCGATCATCTGGTTCGAGTAAATAACCGAAATTTCATTGGACGAGATGCGATGATGCGAAAAGCTAAATCCAGACAGACGTGGCAGATGAAGCTTTTCGAAATCGAATCAGGACAAGGGTGTATCGACCCTTTTTACTTACATCCGGTAATGCAAGGCGGGGTTACTGTCGGGACGGTTACCTCGGGTGCATTTGGCCATCGAACAGGCAAGTCGTTAGCGCTTGCTTACCTCACTGACAAGGCATCGGTGAGCGACAATGACTTTGGGGTTGAGATTCTTGGCGTTCGTCATCAGGCAAAGATTCTTACGGTTCCGCCTTACGATCCTGCAAACCGCAAATTGAAGCAGGTGTAAACCTCTATACTTCGATTGAGTTTGGTCTTGCCGACAAGACAACTGGCACAATTCCGGCAAAGAGTGTGAAACATCGCATAGTAGGCTGTGCGCATTGCTCTTTTGAGATCTGACTACCGAGGCTCCCCTTGACGCCCTCGCCCTACCAGACGCCGGGCGGTGGCGATAAGATCACGTGGTTAAAAGTTTGATTTCTTCCGGGGTTGCGTATGAAAAAACAGGAAAACAGTCTGGGTTCAATTTATCGAGAGTTGGCCGCAGATGGCGAGCCAGGCCCACCATATTCTCCGGATCCAGTCGATCATTTTCGGCTTCGAACACTACCCTGATTCGCACGATAGGATCGCCTTCGTGACCTTCGGCCTCTTCAGAAGTTACTTCTATGATCCGGGCCGGAGCAAGTTGCTCCTGAATTAGCTCTTTTAAGACTTTGTCAAAATCCAGCTTGGCACATATAATGCCGTATTTCTTACTAGGGGGTATCCATTTCATTAATTCCATTGACTATGTTTTGCAGAATAATGACTTTATTGCTCGCTATGACTGCGGGATGGTTGTTTATGCCATCCTGGGCAGATGATTCGGACAGCGAAGCGCTTTTTATAACAAAAAACCTTACCACCGAAACTGCACTGAAAGCAGCACTTGCTGCTTTGGAAAAGTGTCGTTCCGAAGGCTTTCAGGTAGCGGTTGTTGTTACCGACCGAAATGGATTGCCACAGGTTATGCTGCGTGACCGTTTCGGTGGAGCTCATACCCACGAAACCGCGCGGCGCAAGGCCTGGACAGCGGCGAGTTTCAGAATAAGCACTACAGAATTAGCCGAAGCGACAGCTGTTGGAACACCTCAGTCTGGGATACGACATCTTGAGGATGTCATTATGGTAGGTGGAGGTTTGTTGATTGATGCAGGTGGAACAGCGGTCGGGGCTATTGGAGTCTCAGGTGCTCCAGGCGGTGATATGGACGATTTGTGCGCCGAAGCCGGAATAGAGGCAATTGAAGAAGACATCTTGTTTTAGATCGCCGCAAAAACATCTGCGCCAACGAGGGTGGCCATGTAGCAGATAAAGTTTTTGTGAAAAATTCACCCCTACATTCTTCAAATACAGTCAAAATGCAGTCAGGTCCAAGTCATCAGACGCTTTGAGCATTTTGAAGTGTTTATTCTCACCAAGTGCTTTCTAGCTTCGGATTTCCATGAGTGATCTGTTTGACTTCTCTCCAAAAACACTGCTTTATGCTGTGTTTGGCAACCCGATTTCACACAGCAAATCCCCTCGTGTGCATAGCTTGTTTGCACAGCAGTTCGGAATCAACCTTCAATACAACGCAGTGCAGGTGGATATGGGCGGATTCGCGCAGGCGGTCAGTGGATTCCAGGCTAGCGGTGGATTGGGTGCAAATGTAACCATCCCGTTTAAGTCAAGCGCCTGGAATTTAGCTGAAAAATTAACCGACCGCGCAAACATCGCGCAAGCGGTAAACACACTATCTCTGGATGGACAAATCGCAGGAGACAATACCGACGGTATTGGACTGATCAGGGACATTGAACAAAATCTTGGTTTGCCAATAAATGGAGCAAACGTACTGCTAATAGGCGCAGGAGGTGCAGCGCGCGGCGTTGTCGGCCCCATCCTTGAATGTCACCCTGCAACGCTCACCATCGTGAACAGATCGGTCGACAAAGCGGTCGAGCTGGCGCAGCGTTTCGATCAGTTGGGCAATGTTTCAGGAGGCGGATTTGATCGTGCGACCGGCTCACAATATGACATCGTCCTCAATTGCGCTGCTACTGAATTGTCCGCAGACTTGCCAGCTGTCTCACCGATGGTCTTTGGCACCGTACAAATAGCCTATGACCTGATGTACAGTGCAACCCCGACTCGGTTTCAAAAGTGGGCAGAGCAAAACGGTGCCAAGACATCATCAGATGGACTGGGCATGTTAGTTGAGCAAGCCGCAGAATCCTTTTACATTTGGCATGGAAAACGCCCCGAAACGCGTTGTGTGATCGAAACCATCCGCAAGGAGATGTAAGTTTTTTTATCGCAACTGTGCGGAGGCCAAAGATGAACTACCGTTCACATCGCAATTGTGTTTTTTCACGCTTGGTTGCGGGTGTTATCGCATAGTAACCAATTCTTCGGCTGCAGTTGGATGAATAGCGACCGTGTTGTCAAAGTCCTTTTTGGTCGCACCCATTTTTACAGCAACTGAAAACCCCTGGATGATCTCATCGGCGTAGTCGCCAACGATGTGACAGCCGACGACTTTTTCATTGTCACCCGCGGTGATTAATTTCATGAGTGTTGGTGAGCTTCGTTTGGTGACTTGATAGTGCATGTTTTTAAATTCACTTGAATACACTCGTATGGCGTCGCCGTATTTACTTCGTGCCGCATCTTCGCTTAAGCCCACTGTTCCAATAGGTGGATGACAGAATATCACCGACGCAATGTTTTCGTAGTCCATAAATGCATCAGGCTTGCCACCAAACAGCCGGTCGGCTAGATGCCGCCCTGCAGCGATTGCGACCGGTGTCAGCGCGGTCGTTCCTGTGACATCTCCTACTGCGTATATCCCTTCACTTGAGGTGTTTTGGAATTTGTCCGTTTCGATATAACCGCGGTCAGTCAGCGCGACTGCGGCGGATTCAATGTCAAGTCCATCGGTGTTGGGGCTTCGACCAATTGCGATGATGAATTGATCAACCTGATCAATGACTTCGCCATCGTTTAGACTCAGTCGAAGTTTTGCTCCGCGTTTGTCGATGTTCGACACCCCTGAGTTGATCACAAACCGCACTCCTGACGCGCGCATCTGTGACATGACCACTTCGGTCAGTGAGGAATCAAACCCGCGCAGCAGCCGGTCCTTGCGCAGTACCATGGTGACCTCACTGCCTAGTCCATGAAGCATACCGGCAAACTCTGTTGCAATATAGCCTGCACCTGTGATGACTACTTTTTGTGGCAGGTTTTCCATCTTGAAAAACCCGTCGCTGCTAATTGCATGTTCCGACCCTGGAATGTTTGGCATAACAGGTTTGCTGCCGGTTGCAATTAAAGTGTGCGGTGCTCGCAAGACATCGTTACCTACCTGCAAAGTATTCGCAGAGGTGAAACGGGCAGTGCCGGCAATGAATTCCACGCTTGCATTTTGAAGATTCGATTCGTAAATACGATTGAGCCTTGCGATGTAGTCATCCCTTGATTTTTTTATGGTCGCCCAGTCGAAACCATTGCGCACGATAGAAAAACCGTAGTCAGGTGCATCTTCGAGAATTTCAGCAATTCTGGAGGTTGTCCACATTACTTTTTTTGGAACGCAACCGACGTTAACGCAAGTGCCGCCGAGCTTGTGTTGTTCAACAACCGCGCACTTTGCGCCGTATTGACTGGCGCGCCTGGCTGCAGCGATACCGCCACTGCCGCCGCCAATCACTAAAAAATCAAATTGTTTTTCCATTACTCTCCGATTGCTTGAACTGCCTGTTAATTGAAAAAAGTCACATCCTTGACTATGCAAATGAACTGTCTCATGATCTCATGATAAGCTCAATGGCTAGACGCTTCATATTGGATACATCACTGATATTCAGATTATCGGTCAATGTCTTCGCTTCAGTTGTGAAATGAGTACATGTAGCAGTGATCAAGACTCTTGTTCAGATGGATTGTAATTGTCCATAGAGGATTTAAGACACCTAAAAAAATAAACATCAGCACATCGCAAGTTCACTGAACTTGCGTCATACATTGAATCGAATACGCACAATTTCACCTTCTACCGGCTGGTAATCTCTGCCTTCTGAACGCAGCCGGCCGGAATTTTTTACAGAAAGTTCATTGCCTGATTCAATGAGATCGTCGACCGACATCACCTCAGCACGAATAAATCCTTTTGCCATATCCGTGTGAATCTTTCCCGCCACCTGCTGCGCACTGGAACCTGTTGGAACAGCCCAGGCGCGAACTTCCTTTTCATTGAACGTAAATACAGTCAGCAAATCCAAAGTCTCATACCCTTTGTGTACAACGCCTTGAAGCGCTGAAGAATCCATCTTAAGCTCACGTCGAAACTCAACGCGCTCGTCTCGCGGCAATTGTGAGATTTCGGTTTCAAGTTCGGCGCACACCACAAGCGTTGACTCATTGAGTTCGCCAAGGTGCAAGTCGCTTTGTATGTCATTTTCACCAACATTGATAACGTAGAACTTTGGTTTGGCGGTCATTAACGCGAGGCCTCGATACCACGAAGACTTTTTCGTGTCTTTATCGACTTCAGACGCTCGCTGTCCCTTAGATAACGCCGCTTCCAGTGTCTGATACACCGAAACCGCTTCAATTTGCTCCTTGTCTCCGGTTCTTGCCCGGCGCCCGGCTTTATCTAACGCACGCTCTACAGTTTCCAAATCTGCAAGAATCAATTCAAGATTGACAATTTCAACTTGTTCATGCCATTTGTCTGTTTGATCGAAAGCACCAATCACATGAACAAGCACGTCCATTTCCCGAATTTGTGCCAAAAACCGGTTGCCTAGCCCTTCGCCGTTACAGGCGCCTTTCACTAAACCGGCTATGTCTACAAATTCAATGACCGCGGGGACTTTCGTTTTGACACCAACGATGTCGGCAATTTTCTGCAGACGCCGGTCCGGAACCGGGACAGTTGCGATATTGGGGTCTATCGTGCAAAAAGGGTAGTTTTCCGCCTCTGCATTACAGCCGGTCAAGGCATTGAAGAGCGTAGACTTGCCGGCGTTCGGTACGCCGATGATTCCGCACCGAAATCCCATAAAACCAATTCCCCTTCGTTCACCTGTTCGACGAAGGTCGCTGACTATCGCGCTTGGGAATTTCCCTGCTGTGCAATATGTTCATCACCTGTTCGGTCTGACCGGCTATGATTTGCGGAATGGATCGTATTGCGTCTTCAATCGCGTCATCGATCAGCGTCATGTCTTGAACCGATGGCAGGCTTAGTACGTAGGGGACAGTTTTGCTTCGGTGAGCAGGTTTTCCTATACCGATGCGAATTCGCAAAAAATCTTTGGTTCCCGCACGCGAGACGATATCCGTTAAACCGTTATGACCGCCGGTCCCGCCGCCTTGTTTAAGTTTGATCGTGCCAACCGGAAGATCAAGTTCATCGTGAACAACGATGATGGCAGACGGATCAATCTTGTAGTAGTGTGCTACCCGCGCAAAGGCTTCGCCACTTCGATTCATGTAGGTAATCGGCTGCACCAGCCACACTGAAACGCCTTCGATTTGAACGCGTACAAGCTTCGACTGCAAGCGCGCATTGAGTTTCAGCTCAGTATTGCACTGACGCGCCAGCGCGTCGACCAGACGAAATCCGCAGTTATGGCGTGTAAGACGATACTGTGAGCCCGGATTGCCCAAGCCGATGATCGCGCGAAGTTCCGTCATGGCTCACGGCTGAAAATTTCATTCTGAAGAATCAGCGTCTTCCTCTTGTGAATCAACACCCTCGGTGTCTGCAAACTCTTCGAGTTGTTCGGCTTCTTCATCTTCTGCTGACGAAATCCGCGGTGGCGTGATAGAGGCAATCGCAAAATCGTCTGTGTCCTGATAGGCGACTGTCAATTCAACCCCTTCAGGTAACACAATATCAGAGATGTGAACCGACTGGTTTAGGCCAAGCTCACTGACGTCGACTTCCAAATATTCTGGCAGGTTTTTGGGCAGACACTGAATTTCAACATCGACAATGAGACGGGAGAAGACGCCACCTTCTGTTTTAATACCAGGTGCAGCCTCGTCACCAAGAAAGTGCAGCGGTACACGCAGAGAAATCAATTCGGTTGCTTTGACTCTTTGCAAATCAACGTGCAGCACTTGGTGCTTGTATGAATGCATTTGTACTTCGCGCAAAATTGTGCCCTGCTTTTTCTTTGCTTCGTTGACATCGATAATTGCAGAATGAAACCCTTCGACTTCCAGACTATGCATCAAACTGTCGTGTTCAACTGTGTAGTATGCGTTGTCTTCGCCGGCGCCATATATCACGACTGGTACAAGACCGTCGCGTCGAAGACGTCGACTGGCGGCAGACCCAAGATCTTCTCGGGGTGTTAGATTCAATGAGTAATTACTGCTCATAAGATAAAGTTCCTGGTCATCAGTTTCATAAATAAATCAATTGCCTAACGGCTCTAATCAACGAAAATTGAACTGACCGAATCACCTATAGAAATGCGCCGGATGGCTTCGCCGATTAGCTGGGATACATCAAGTTGTCGAATTTTATTGCAATTTTGAGCTTGTTTTGAAAGATTTATCGTATTGCACACGACCAATTCATCCATAACAGACGTTTCGATGTTGTGTACAGCATCGCCGGAAAGTACCGGATGGGTGCAGTAAGCTCGAACAGACTGCGCACCGCGTTCGACCAATACATTGGCAGCCTGGCAAAGCGTGTTTGCCGTATCAACGATGTCATCAATAAAAACGCAGGTTCGGTCTTTCACATCACCGATTACATTCATTACCTCCGCAACATTCGGCCGCGGTCGGCGTTTGTCAACAATTGCAAACTGCGCTTCAAGTTGTTCAGCGATTGAACGGGCTCGTACCACCGCGCCGACATCTGGGGAGACAATGGTCAGATTTTCCGGGCGGTGTTTCCATAGGTCGCCGATGATAACCGGTCGGGCGTAGATGTTGTCTGTTGGAATATCAAAAAACCCTTGAATCTGGTCCGCGTGCAAGTCCATGGTCAATACCCGGTCTGCACCGGCTCTGTCAATTAAAGATGCGACAAGTTTCGCACTGATCGGAACTCTTGAGTTTCGAGGCCGCCGATCTTGTCTGGCATAACCCATGTATGGAATAACCGATGTAATTCTGCCGGCGGATGAACGCCTTGCGGCATCAATGATAACCAACAGTTCCATTAAGTTGTCATTGGTCGGTTCGCATGTGGGTTGAACCACGAATACATCCATATTGCGAATGTTTTCACTGATTTCTACAGAAATCTCCCCGTCACTGAAACGCCCTACACTGGCGTTTCCAAGCGGCAAAGAAAGATACTCTGCGACTCGCTCAGCCAAGCTCGGGTTGGCGTTGCCGCTGAGCAGCATCATGTTTTCAACAGACATCGCTATGATCCTAGTGAGTGATTCAGTCTATCTGTGTGAATCCGATACCAATATTTGACAATAATCATGAATATAACGAACTGGCTGGGGTGCCAGGATTCGAACCTGGGTATGCCGGAATCAAAATCCGGTGCCTTACCGCTTGGCTACACCCCAAATCGAATTGGCTTGAAAAATCGAATAGAAAAATCGTTATGAAGCGCTCAACAACGAACTGTGATTGTTATACAGGTGTAAATTTTAACTTTTAGCGAATCGACTTTTACAAATTTTCTTGGCTCGCGGCAAGACAACAATCAAGTTTACTTGGCCAAATACACTTCACAGCACGCTTGCGTCGCATCTTTTGTCACTGATTACGGTCACCCGATGAATTGTGCGCCGTGCCGGCAGATAATCGCCGAGTGCAAAATGCATCGTGCACCGATTGTCCCAGATCGCTACCGTATCAGCTGTCCACTTGAATCGAAGTTGGAATTCAGGTCTGGTGATGTGCTCAAAAAGGTAATTCAGCAGGTTTCGAGAATCCGAAGCGGTTAGCCCCTCTACATGTACTGTAAACGTCGGATTGCAATACAGGATCGGTTTTCCCGAAATCGGATGATGCTTGACAAGCGGATGTAACGCGTTGCCGAGTCGCTCGTGAGCCAGTGAAAGTGAGTGGGCGTTCCCTTGTGTTTGCCCGGTCGTAAAGTTGTTCCGGAAATCACCCATATCGTGCACCGCACGCAACTGAGCGATATCGGACTTCACTCCGTTCGGCAACGCTTCATAGGCAGCGGTGAGCGATGCCCAAAGCGTATCACCGCCAACAGGCGGTATGATGCGCGAGTAAATGATCGACGCGATCGGAGGGCTCGCCTTGAATGTAAGATCTGTGTGCCACACATTGGTATCCGGCGGAACATCATCTGCAAAATCCAAAACCATAACATGCCGGTGATCTTCCAAACATGGGTAAACCGGATGAGGCGGTTCAGGCTCACCGAGACTTCTCGCAAGCTTGACATGATCGTGTGGCGTCATTTTTTGATTGCGAAAAAATATAACTTGATAATCAATCAGCCATTGATGAACCGTGTCATAGTCACTTTCGTCGAGCGCGCCGGAAAAATCAACGCCGCTGATTTCAGCACCGATAGTCGGAGTCAGCCTTTCGATTTGATATGATTTGTGAGTCATTTTGTGATTGCGCTGCAGTGAATCAGTGATTTTTGTTACGCCTAGACAAGTACATCACAATTCGCCTGTGTAAGGGGCTGACTTAACTGGATCTCGGTGGAAGTCGTACAGCCACAACTTTCCAATCTGTAGACGGTATATCACAGGGTTCATCAAATTTATGATCGCGCCAATAAATTTCGCACCCACACGATAGTCTTGTTGACTACATCGGCCGCCTCACCGTCGAAATCGCTGTCCAGTAATGAGGAAACCACTTTATGCGGGGTGTCAGTGTGAATTTCTTCGCTATCTGCGGAAAGCCACCCGATAAATTTGGGCGGCTTGTCAGTTTGGGGTGTTGCCTTTTGTAAATTCACGGGGGTTCCTACCGTTTAAGTCTTGTTGCGGATTCGCCAGTCATCGTTGTTGATTGACCTTGCGTTTGAAGCGGTCGAATACAAGGTGTCATTTTAATTCAGTAAAGAATTTGAGGTGTTGAATCTCAGCGGTCAGCCAAAGCAACTTTTGATTCTTTTTTCTCGCCGCAACTTAAGTTTTGTACCATGAGAGGGTCTGACATCAATTGGAAAATTGAGGTTTCGGCCTTTTTGCTCAATCGCCGCAAGTTGTATCAGTCAGCGACGTGGCGATGCGTGCAAAGCGAGTTTTCATAACTTTGGCTTTCAGTCAGTTTTTGTTAACAAGTTAACCGATAATGGACGGGTATGTCCAATGGACTGCAGATGCGGTTTGAAACAGGTATTGAAACGAAGTTACATGTAGATAGTTCGACAGCAAGTGAAGTTGAACTGCGATGGTACTGCACACAGTAAACAACAAGGTTTGAATAGAACCAGACATGATTACCACCGACTGCTTTCGGTCATTGTGATTACGAAGCGCTACAGCTTGATGAGGCGAGTGTCGGATTTCTTGGCACCAATCGCGCACGAAGACGCCTGGATTCGTGGGTGTTTTTGTTGGCAGTGGGTTTTTGTCACTTCTACAAAGCGATTTTGTCGGCTTAAGTCTGCGTCTTTTTGATCGGTTAAGTTTTTCAAATGCCCGGTGCATTAGCGATCACAAATCTATTTGCCGAATTGCGCAGCGACGCGGCGTCGGCAAAAGCGGTTCCCGCGCTGGCTGTCGGATTCACCACGGGTCTTGGCCTGCTCGTTACTCATATCGCATTTGGCAGTTTTATATTTTCTGGTCCACTTGCGCCTTATTCGTCACAAGGTGTTGGACTGGTACTGTTTGGCTGTTTCGCCATTTGCCTGATCATAGCGCTCGGCGGAGGCTACCGCGGTGCGATATCAGGTCTGTCTCCTGCACTGGTGGTTGTCATGTCAAGCATTGGATTGACGATTGACCTATCCGGTGATGCGCTATTTGTGACCACAACTGTCGCACTAATCATTGGCGCCACTTGCGCCGGTGCATGCTGCTTTGCGATCGGGTATTTTCGCCTTTCAAACATGGTGCGGTTCGTTCCTTATCCGGTAGCTGGCGGTTTTGTTGCCGGAATCGGTGGAGTTGTCTTGATTGCAGCGCTTTCGCTAATGGGAGCAGAATTGAACTGGCGGGGGATATTGTCAATTTTCGAATTGACGCAATTAGCCGCATGGGGACCCGGTGTGGTATACGGCTGTGTGTTGTATTTTGCCATGAAGCGTTGGAGCAATCCTCTCATACTGCCGCTTAGTGTTGCAGTATTCGTAGGTGTCTATCATCTTGGTCTCAACGCAGCGGGTATTTCCGCCTCTGATGCCAGGGCAGCGGGTTTGCTTCTTACCGGCACTTCGCAAGGCAGCCTGTGGCCGGCGATGCATTTGGCTGATTTGGGATTGCTTGATGTTAACGCGCTCGTCGGCCAGACTCCGACGATACTGACGCTGGTATTGATTTCAATTATTTCGGTAATCCTGAATATTGCCGGACTCGAAATGGCCACCCGTCAGGAATTGAACTGGGATCGAGAGTTTCGGGTGACTGGTGCAGCCAGTGCGGTCGCAGGACTTACCGGCGCCACACCGGCAAGCCTGATTGTCCCGGCTTCACTTCGCAGCAAACTGTTTGGCGCTGATACTCGCCTGACCGGTATTGTCACCGCTTCGGTGATCGCTGCCGTGCTGTTTTTTGGCGACGGTTTGCTGGAGTTGGTTCCAACTGCGCTGGTCGGCGGTGTGCTTATATTTGCCGGACTTGGCATGATCGATCAGGGATTAGTGCACTGTGCCAGACGATTGCCGCGGTGGGAGTATGCTATTGTCGTAATGATTTTCATCGTCATTAACGTATTCGGACTGTTTGAAGGCGTGGTCACCGGAATGTTGGCAGTCGTTGTGTTTTTTACCATTCGTCTGAGCCGCACAGAGGTGATTGAATCCACATTCAACGCAAGCGAGCGCAAAAGTACAAAAGTGCGCTCTTTGCCGGATAAAGCAATCTTGCTTGAATCCAGTAATCAGCTGCACGGCTTCCGGTTGCAGGGATACATCTTTTTCGGCAGCGTCTACGCCTTATCCGACCAGCTTGCCAAGTCAGCGAACCGGGACGAAGATGCACTCGCCAATTGCGTGCTGCTGGACTTCAGTGCAGTGACCGGATTGGATTTTTCGGCTGTCAATGTACTTCGCCGGTTTTTTCGATCCGCAGAGGCAAATGGCACGACTGTAGTACTGTGCGCTCTTAGTGAAGAGCTTAAAAAAACAATGGTACAGGGACTGACTGCGGACGAAATTGCCGGTTTCAGAATTGAACCGGACAGCGACCGGGCGATCGAATATTGCGAAAAGATCATTATTCGAGCGTGGAAGTCCCGCCAGAGTGAATCTTCCGGCCAGCACGGTGATTTGATCGAAAGCGTATTTGATGATCTAGACCGCCAGTTGCGCCAGCAGGCTGAATTTGAAAAACTCATAGATGAAATTCAAAGATTGTTCAATCTGCATCACTTCGATATCGATCAGGTGATTTCGCAAGGCGGTGAAACGAGCGACAATTTGCATATACTTGTGAGCGGCCGGGTTTCCGTATACGATGCGAATGGCCAGCGTATCAGACAGCTTGTAGCCGGGGATGTCATCTGGCCGGCTGACATTCACTCGGCCGAGTCAGTCGCCGTGCGTGCAGACGAGTCTTGCGAAACGGTTGTGTTGGCTCCGGATGAATTGTTTGCACTGGAACAACTGCAAGCACCAGCTGCGTTTCGGGTCTATCGGCATTTGCTGCGTGACCGGTTCGCAGCTAACCGCCGAAGTGACGAGTCAAGCCATGATTAGATGCCCATGCTGTGCTTTGATAAAAATCAGGTCGAGTGGGATTTTAACTGGCAAAGAAGTTTTCGAGTTCAATAACCTCTGACAAGGTGACCATGCCTGCTCGGGAAGAGAGAATATTTTTGGTAATGCCGAGTTTATACTGTAAACTTTCCATAAGCCTTGTACCCCTTTTGGTAATTTTTCGGTAATCACCCGTTGGGTGAAAATCGATTTGTTTGGAAAACCATAGTGTACAAGGCTTTCCCCAAAAAGTACAGTACTTTAATTGCCGATTAAGGCGATAGGACATCGGGATAGGACCAAGCCAATGAGAGTAGTATTAGTATGTTTGGTGTTCGTTATGTTGATAGGTGTATCAACGGCAATGGCACAATCACAATCGGAACTGTTAGACGAAATCGAGGAACACGTAATCGATCCGTGCATACGGATTAGTTTCGACTTGAAACAAGGTGAAGACACGGAGCAAGAAATGTTGCGGGCTGCAAAGGAAATGGAGGCTGACACTATGAACGCTATAAGGGCTGATTTGTTGCCAGTCATGCAGCAAGTACCGAGTAAGGACGAGCGAATTAAGAGATATGCGGAGTTAGTTAGCTTCAATTGCCTGCCGCCCGAATAAAGCTAATACAGAATCAGAAGTATTTTGATACTGCGCCGTTTTCTGCGGTTGCCCCGGCTGAGTAATGCGCAACCATGCGGGAAGTAGACCAACCGCCGGCTAACATTGTTGCGGTTGTGCTTGCGCCGAGCCGTGTTAACTCACTTGCCAAGCCGACCCGCCCGGAATGCACCGAGATTTTGCCCTCAACGCCAGCGGCTTTGCACGCCGCTTTGAATCGCCGAGCAATCGAATCACTGGACAGACCAAGCACCGAATCGCTGGGGTTGGGATCGTTTGATCTGGATTTGTTTGTCGAACATGTTTTTATGCCTCAAAATATTATCAATTAATAAGTGTAAATATCTTGTTCTACTGAAATTTCGGCAATACGAATACGCTCGATTTAAACTCTGAATCTTCACTCACTAATTTTATTGGCTACCCACTTTAATCGGTAAAGACTCTTTTGTTTTATCTGTTTGAGCTGAAAATGACCGACATCTGGCAACATGCGCTAATTTCAATGTACAACAAAAACTGCTGAAAATACCAAAAGCCGTAAAACACTGATTCACTGATTGCACTTGTTCCGACTTTCCTATGTGCTGACGCTTGTCATCCAGACAGGAGTCATAGCAAATCCATACCGTAAGTCAACGCGTGAGTTGACTAACACGCCTCGCGACCGCAGCGGTCAACACTAGTAATTTCGCGAGTCTTGTATCACCACAGAGGAATGGAATTACTACAATACCTTGATTGAGATTTAGCAGTGAGGTAAATCATGATTCCAATAGCTGGATATGCAGATCGATGGAGCGTCGGCTGCGGCGAAACAATCCAATTCAAGGTCAGTAGCGAATTCAAAGAACCCTACACCGTAAAACTCGTCCGCATTATCTGCGCTGATCCGAATCCGGATGGACCTGGAATTCTTGAGCAGGACTTGAATTCTGTTTTTTCCGGGATATTCCCATCGCGCAAACAAACTGTCAAACTCGGATCATACGGTTTTGTCCCTGTCGATGGCGTCATCGGTGATCACAAGCAGTATTCCGTCTCTGCATACATTTGGCCGACATTGCCCGATCAGGGACGACAGACCATTATGAGTCTGCAAGATGAGGCTGATGCAAGTCTGTTGGAACTCTACCTTGAAGCCGGTCATTTGCATGTCTGTATTAACGAAAATACGGATCTTAAGGTTAATGCACCGATGCTGGACCGAATTTGGTATGGCGTGTGGTGCTCGATTAATCTCGAAACAAGTGAAGTTCAAATCGGGCAAACTCCATTCGATGATCTGTTTGGAGGAATCGAAAGCGGAGATACTGCCAGTAAATGCTTAAACCTCCCTTCACTGTCATCGGTCGACAAAATATTCATCGCATCAAACGGCAGCGAACAACATGCAAATCACTACAATGGCAAGATCGAAAGGCTGGGAATCTTTGGCAATTTATTTTCTCACACGGAGATTTTGTTGGAAGTACAAAAGCCTATGTTTGCCGCACTAAAAGAGAAGTCAGCAACAGCTGAATTCCTCGACGAACTTTTGGCTGAGGCCGAAATAGAGGAAGCATTGGATGAGCTATTCGGGGACGAATACGATGGCGAATTTGACGACGAATTTGACGATGAGATCTATGAAACACCATTTCAAGATGAAGTTGATGAAGATGAATATGACGAATTAGAAGATTTAGAAAAAACGATAACCCTTGCGCTATGGGACTTTTCACTTGAGATCGATTCGCAGCGAATTGTCGACGTTGGTTTGCACCAGCTCGATGGCAACCTGTTCAACTGCCCGACTCGCGCTATGAAAGGAATTAACTGGTATGGAACAGAACAGGCATGGATGCATTCAGCATGGGCCTATGGCGCCATTCACTTTCACGAAGACGACATCTACGACTGCGGCTGGGAAACCGACTTTGAGTTTACAGTTCCAAGAAACTTTCGCTCTGCAATGTATTCAATGCGAATTCAGTGCAAGGATGCCTATGAAGATATCCCGTTTTATGTTCGCCCCGAATTCGGTTATCCGAAATCGAAAATCTGCGTTCTCGTTCCTACTTTTACCTACACTGTTTACAGCAATCAGGCAAGGTCTATCGCAGGTCCTGAATATGACGCACTGGTGAAAGAACGCGGAACCAGGCCATGGACACCGGATGAGATACGCGATTTCGGTCTGTCAACTTACAACAACCACACCGATGGCAGTGGAATTTGTTTCTCATCCAGTCTCAGACCGTCACTGACGATGCGACCAAACTACATCACCATTTGCCGACCCTATGGCGGTTCGGGGATGCGCCACCTGCCCGCCGATACCCATTTGCTGGCCTGGCTTGAACATCTAGGATACGACTATGACGTAGTCACAGACCACGACCTCCACGCCGAAGGATCGGATTTGCTTATGCCTTACCGGGTTGTGATGACGATGTCTCATCCGGAATATCACACAATGGAGACTTTGCAAGCCATTTATCACTATTCGAGGTACGGAGGGCGACTGATGTATATGGGTGGCAACGGCTTTTATTGGAAAGTTGCCGTCAATCAGAACTTGCCGGGAATGGTTGAGATTCGAAGAGCCGAAGGTGGTATTCGCACATGGGCTGCTGAAGGCGGCGAGTACTACAACGCGCTCGACGGCGCATATGGCGGCTTGTGGCAGCGCAACGGATTCCCACCGCAACGACTCGCAGGCGTAGGCTTTACCGGTCAGGGTGATTTTGAGGGAACCTATTACCGAAAAAATCCAGACCTGCCATCCGAATATCAGTGGGTATTCAAAGGTGTTGACGATGAAGTCCTCGGCGACTTCGGCCTCAGTGGAGGCGGTGCCGCCGGGTTCGAACTGGACCGCATCGACTATGGGCTGGGCACGCCACGCAACGCCGTCGTTCTGGCAAGTTCGGAAAACTACCCCGACCACTTCGTTCTCGTTCCCGAGGAAATACTCTCTCACCAGAAAACACGGGCAGGCGACCCGGCCGAAAAACTGATCCGAGCCGATATGGTCATTTTCGAAACCCCTTTTGACGGCTATGTGTTTTCTGTGGGGTCAATCACCTATTGTGGTTCTCTGCCATGGAATGGATTCCAAAACAACATCTCGAAACTGACGCAAAACGTGCTGAAAAAGTTTCTGTCTAATTGAACTGAAATCGCTACGACAAGATCATCTTTACACGAGTTGGAATTTCAATTCCAAATATGCCGAGTCAATTCGATTAGCGAGATACAAAGAACTTCACCACGCCATTGCTCACGAAGCAGTTATCCAGTCGTTGCTGTTAGAGTTATGTTCGTTCCTGTTGTGCGTGAAGCATTATTTTTCCGATACTTGAATGTTAAACTTCGGTAGCTCCAACGACTGCAAGACTCATCTGCATATGTCAAGTATGAAAGGCTGCGCAAGTGTTGTATACGAATTGCCTCTGGTTACGGGCGATCAGAAAATTTTGAAGTCGCAACTCGTACCGTTCGCGAATGTCGTTTCGGTGAATTGATTCTGAGTCGAATGCAGTGAACCTGAGAATATTCGGGCTGGCAAGCATCTGGAACGAACTTTCACTGAAGTTGTCGCAAAAATCGGCGAAAGTAATTCGTAATTAGTCAGGGCCAAAGGGCACTGGATGATATTCCACCAATACGGATCTCCCCATAATATCCACAATGGTTACGGACAATTCAGAACCATACGCATCCGTCAACTTCATCGGCCTGCCTACACGGAAAGGGACAGGTTGCTGTCGGCCATCCTCAATGGCGATATTGGTCGCATATAGATACGTCCGATTTAATTCATCAAGTATAGGATTAAGTCGACCACGCAAACCGGGTATATTTCCAGTGGAATCAGGAAAAATGACAGAACCACCAGACAACAGTTCGGTAAGTTCCATCAACAGTCCTCCCCGTCTCGGCAGCCACTCTCGTTTCAGACCTGAACTGTAGCCTGGGGCTGCAACATAAACGGTCATCGGCAGATGCGTAGTGTATAGATCCAGCGTTGCCTCGCCAACTTCGTCCGTCACGACATGTTGCCAAGTTTTATTCGGAAAAAGAGCCAATACTTCCACCCCCGCCAATGGCTCACCCTTCGAGTGGACAGAAACCGAACAGGCAGCAGGACTGAATTCCAACTTTGCTGCAGGCAAATTCAAAACGACATTAGACCTGTCAACGACCTCGTACTGTGGCAAACTTCCGGAGACTTCCCGGGTTTCCACCTTAATAATCGACACACCGTCCCCTCGTCGCTCCATCAAGAACCGACGACTCGCTCCCGGAACATCAGCAACAGGAATACGTCCAAACACGGACGCGATCACTTCATTGCGCGTCGCCTGGCTTGTTTCCATGCCTTCAATCGTCATCCCATTGGGAAGTTGTCCGGGAGAATCAATCTCAAGATGTCCCTTGAACATTGATAACCGTATTGTGCGTGAATACATGGAGTAGTCACGGTGTGCAACAGCATTTACAACCGCTTCAAACACAGCAGCAGTACTGTATTGCGGCACATCCTCCCGTTCCGGTAACTTGTGCGCTGCGACTCGCA
This sequence comes from Arenicellales bacterium, assembly GCA_965214785.1. Classification (GTDB taxonomy): domain Bacteria; phylum Pseudomonadota; class Gammaproteobacteria; order Arenicellales; family JAJDZL01; genus JAJDZL01. The sequence goes on from OZ243975.1 coordinate 2,247,228, forward strand.
TGTTGCGCACAACGAACCTTACTGCATCAGCAATCTGCTGTGGAAGCGGACCTGCAATTTCCTGTGCATCCAACTGACCAGAGGTGCGGTCCCGTCCGCGGTAGTGCGTTGCCACTATTGTGGCTTGTGGCAGCCACTGTTGTGGCGATTGAGTGCAAAGCAACACTCCTGCGACTGTCGCACGGAGCACACCGGCTTCATCCCGAGCCAAGAGCCTGAGGTTTTCCAATCCCCTAGGAGGATCCTCCGCACCAGCTACGCTTAGCAACGGCTCCCATAGTCGCTCGCTGAGCGTCTCAATACCTGTATTGGGGATAATTTGTTCGTCGAACCAAAGATAACGGCTTTGAGCCCGGCTTTGTGATAGCCTCAGCCGTTCATCGCCGTCCAGGCGTTGCTTGGTGGCCCCAACACGGATAAATGCCCGCCCATCCCGCTCATGAACGGCATCTCCCCGCGGCACTTCGACGAGCACAAAAGCCTGTCCGTCAATTTCCCGGTGGAAAATATCGATTCGCAAGGGTGGTTTTACAATATTTGTGCTAACTTCCACCAGCAGACGGTCAACTTCCGTCATCTGCTCTGGGGACATACCTTGAATTCGGCCATCGTCCGTTACCCCGCAAAGAAAGATGCCGCCGTTCGCATTTGCGAAAGCGGTCATCTCATCTGCAAAATCATCCCGTCGGGGACTTTTGAGAACTGTTCCATTGAACTCCAGCTGCTTAAATTCCCAAGAACTGTCCTCCCTTAGACGAAATCGCTGTCGAATTTCAGAATTGTTTATAGTCACCAGTTGTTTCCAGGTATCTCTACAGGTTAGATGTGGCGAAGGACAAAACAATATCGTCACTCCTCAAATACATTCTCCCCAAGTTGATCAAACACATCTTGCGATCTACAAAGGACTAGCGCCAAGAACTCAAACATGAATTCTTCTCGGTTATTGCCAAGGTCCACCATCGCACACCTAAAACTGTCTCGATTATAGTGAATACGATGGTTCTGTCCGTCGGCGACATATGCACACATGCATCTAAAACACAATATTCGCCATGCAACAACACGCACCCAAAAACTAGACGATCAAAATGATGGTCGTCTGTCCGCCATAGGGCAGCGACGAGTAGTTGCCTCCACAAATACAAAACAGATCTTTTTTTTGTGGTTTCCCCTGTTGTTGAATAACTGTGCATCAAAAATATGAAGTCACGGCAGTAGAAACTCGATAGTTGTTGCCCGGTGATACTACGCAGTGACCCCATGGGGATTCGTAAACTCGAAGCTCTTCGTCGCAGATGTGCCTGATCTGAATTCGAGTGTCTTGCAGACGGAATTAAAGATCATTGTCACAGACAATGATGATTATCTTGGCTTCAATGGCCTAACGAAATCACCGAGTTCAAAGTTGCGTAGTCTTTATTCATAGGACCAGACACAGGATTCGAGGCAAGCAGGCGCATGCTTTATTGTTCAACATCTTTTGCCTCCTCGCGCATCATCTGCAAAATTTTGCGTTCAATCTCAATGTAGCCTGGCGTGTCGATCAGCTCTTCTTTGCTCGGAATTCGGCGTCCGCCCTTGAAGTCCATTGTCAATATCTCCCGAATCTTGCCAGGATGCCTTGACAAAAAGACGATTCGGTCAGCCAGAAATAATGCTTCGGGTATGTCGTGCGTTACCAGCACCGCGGTCATCTTCGTTTCATCAATGATATCCAGTAGCAATTCCTGCATGTGCCAACGCGTTTCCGCATCCAGCGCTCCAAAAGGCTCGTCCATCAGCGAAATCTGTGGTGAATTGGCAAGCATGCGGGCAATCGCCACACGCTGCTTCATGCCGCCGGATAGCTGCTTTGGGTAGGCGTCTCGAAAACGTGTGAGCTTGACTTTGCGGATAAAGAAATCCACTCGTTCACGGCGCTCCTTGACGGGTACTTTATTCAAGCGCAGCCCGTACTCCACGTTCTCCTCGACCGTCAGCCACGGAAACGACGTGTAACTTTGAAAAACCATGCCTCGTTCCCTGCTGGGGCCGCTAATGGGTCTGCCATCGAAACTCAACCGACCGGCGGTAGGATCAGCAAGACCCGCCATCATGTGCAGCACCGTCGACTTGCCGCAGCCCGAAGGACCGAGCAATACGCAAACCTCGTTGTTGATGACATCAAATGAAATGTCACTGACCGCGACAACCGACTCGCCGCGCTTTAGCGGATATTCCTTCCAGACATTTTCCAGTACCAATCGACTACGGTACTGAGACTCGGAACCGGTGGCGTTCATGACGTCAAATGACTTAAAGTGTTGCGCAGAGCCCAAAATGGACTCTGCGCAATCAAACCTCTAGCCGCGATAACCGCTGTCGTAAAGGTCCTTGAGCAAACTGCAATCAACTCCCTTTTCGTAGTCATTGCGTTTTTCAAGAAATCCAAACTTCAGCCACCACTCGGACATCAGGTCGTAGTGCTCTCGCATCTGGCCGTTGGACTGGTTGAACGGCGGGTCTCCGGGAGCCACACCGCAAAAACGCGCAGCCTCCATGAAATCGTATACGTACAGACCGCCATCAAGTCCAGTGCCGTCCTTGCCGATAACAAGCTCAACATCTTCGATGCTCATCTTCATGCCCTTGGCAATGATCTCATTGCCTTCAGCCGGGTTATTCTCCCACCAGGCAATCGCATCGTAAAGTGCACGCATGGTGTCAACTGCCACATCGCGGCGCTCTTCGATAAACTTGGCGTTCATGTAGAGGCCGTCGGCGATCACTGCCTGCGATGTCCAGTAATCCTCGCGGGACTGGGACAATACCTTGGAGCCATCCAAAGCCTTGAGCACGTTGCTGCCATATGGTTCCCAGAACTCCGAGGCAGCGACATCGCCGCCAATCATGGCGGCAAACGCGTCATCAGCAATGATGTTGGAATACTGAACTGAGTCAAACGCAAAGCCATTGCGCTCCAGCCACATGGCAACATAGATTTGCGCCAGACCGCCCTCAACCACAGCTACTTTCTTACCTTCAAGGTCAGCCGGACCATCAATGCCGGGCGCGGCTACAATCTTGTCTGTCCCATACGACAGGTTTGCAAAAGTCACCAGCTTCAGCGGCATGTCGCGTTCAGCTGCGATCGGGGAAAACTCAACTGTGCTTGATACAACATCCATCTGATCAGCAGTGACAAGGTTGTAACTCTCGTAAGGGTCTTCGATTGTCTGGTAGTTGATGTCGACAGTCGGTGCCAGATTCTTGTCTCTGGCAATGAACCAGAAGCCATAACCCGGCCAGGTAAAGCCAGAGATTCTGACTTCTTCTGCGGCACTGGCCGACTGGGTGAAACCGAGCACGCCTGCACATGCGAACAAGACGCTAAATACTATCTTTCTTATCGTCATTTGAAAATACCTCATAAAGTAAGTGTGAAATCATAGAACGCACCCGCACGCCAGATCTGCGCACAGGCCGAAGAGAAAAAATACCGCGATGAAAACTGAACGTGGACATTTGTCAGCCCTTGAATTCAAGGTAGGGGAACAACACCCGCTGTGCCCACCGAAGCAGTATGTCAAATAGCAATCCCAGCAGACCGATTGTGATGATGCCAGCCATGATCTCGTCAATGTGTACGAAACGCTTCGCGCGCATCATCATTGCACCGATGCCGGTGTCGGCTGCAACAATTTCAGCGATGACGAGATAAGTCCAGCTCACTGCCAGCATCTGGCGCATTGCGGTGAGAATATTCGGTAGCATCGCAGGCACGACAACAGTCCACAATACCTGCCTGCGGCTGGCCCCAAGAGTCAACGCGGAATTGATGAAATCAGCTGACAGGGACTTGGCGTAGTCCATGATGAGCGTGATCAGAAACCAGACAACTCCAAGAAAAAGCAGCGCCAATTTCTGTGCTTCTCCGGCACCAAGCCACATCAGCAGCAACGGGATAAAAGAAGGTGCAGGAAGGTATCTGAACGCTGAAACCAATGGATTGAAAAACGCTTCGACCCGGTGAAATGTTCCCATCAAAATGCCAAGCGGAACGGCAAGCGCGCACGCCATCGTGAAACTCACTGAAATTCGATAAAGGCTTGTGCCGATATCGAAAAGGTAGTTCTTTACCGTGAAAAGTTCAACAAAACTTGCCAATACCTTAAACGGTCCAGGCAGCAGTACCGCATTGGTCAGCTTCAGCACCACCGCCATCTCCCACAGACCGAAAAAGATAAACCAGGCACTAAAGCCCAGCCACAACGTACTGGCGAACGAAATCGGCCGGTTGAACTCAAACAGATAAGACTTGTGTTGAGCACCATGCGGTGCTGAACGACTGTCTTTGATACTTTGCTCGCCCATACCGAATCCACCTCTAAGTGGTCGCTACATCGAAAGTCTCTAATCCGGCAAGGTCATAACCATGCACGATCGAGTTGACACTGGTCTTTCGTCCGTTACGCTTTTGTTATCAATAAAGCCGCAGGTATTCCTGCACTTCCCAATCCGTTACGCTTTGGTGATAGCGCTCCCATTCATCAACCTTGTAGGCAATATAGGATTTGCGCATACCGGCTCCCATCACCTCGCGTGCGAGGTCGTCTTTGCCGAGAGCCTCAATAGCTGCACTTAAGTTTCGGGGGAGACGACGGATGCCTGCTTCTTTAAATTCCTCATCTGTCATCTGATAAAGATCTCGGTCTGTGGCAGGACCGGGGTCCATCTTTTGCGAAATCCCCTTGATAACCGCTTTTAGCGTCATTGCAAGCCCCAGGTAAACGTTCATACACATATCAGCTGCCCGGTTCTCAATACAGAATCGACTTTGTGGCAGGCGAAACTGCGCGGAGCGGTTGTTGTGACCATATGTGATATTTGTTGGAGCCCAAGTGACTGTGCCCCCTTCGAAACCGCCGACCCGCGGTACCAGCCCGTTGTAGGAATTTACCGTAGGGCAGGAAATAGCGGTCAGTGCTTCGGCGTGTGCCATCAAACCAGCTACAGCATGGAGCGCTTCGTCCGACCAGCCTGTCTCATCGGAGCCAAACAGGTTTTCATCGGGGCGGCTTTTCGATCTCAAAGAAAAATTGATATGTGCGCCTGAGCGCCAGTCGCCTGTAGTCGGCTTGGGCATGAAGGTGATGAACATGTCGTGTTTCTTAGCTACTTCCTTGAGTAAAATGCGCAAGAATACCAAACGGTCAGCCATTTCAAGCGGATTGGTGTAGTGAAAATCAAGTTCGAATTGCGAATAAGCGCCTTCGGCCACTACATCATGC
>OZ243975.1:2257500-2960598 GCA_965214785.1 Arenicellales bacterium
TAGTCTGCGATAAGCCTCGGGGAGCCGACAAACAGGCTATGATCCGGGGATTTCCGAATGGGGGAACCCACCGTTTCGACGGTATCTGTGGCTGAATACATAGGTCACAGAGGCGAACCCGGTGAACTGAAACATCTAAGTAACCGGAGGAATAGAAATCAACAGAGATTCCCTAAGTAGCGGCGAGCGAAATGGGATTAGCCAGTGCTCTTTAGCACGAAATCTAGTAGAACGGTCTGGAAAGTCCGGCCATAGAAGGTGATAGCCCTGTATACGAAAGGTTTTGTGTGGAACTAAGTGCACGACAAGTAGGGCGGGACACGTGAAATCCTGTTTGAACATGGGGGGACCATCCTCCAAGGCTAAATACTACCTACCGACCGATAGTGAACCAGTACCGTGAGGGAAAGGCGAAAAGAACCCCTGTTAGGGGAGTGAAATAGAACCTGAAACCGTATGCGTACAAGCAGTCGGAGCCTCGGCTTTGCCGGGGTGACGGCGTACCTTTTGTATAATGGGTCAGCGACTTACTTCTCAGTGGCAAGGTTAACCGTTTAGGGGAGCCGTAGGGAAACCGAGTCTGAATAGGGCGATTGAGTCTCTGGGAGTAGACCCGAAACCGGACGATCTACCCATGGCCAGGTTGAAGGCGCGGTAACGCGTGCTGGAGGACCGAACCAACTGATGTTGAAAAATCAGTGGATGAGCTGTGGGTAGGAGTGAAAGGCTAATCAAGTCCGGAGATAGCTGGTTCTCCCCGAAAGCTATTTAGGTAGCGCCTCGTGTCTCACTCTCGGGGGTAGAGCACTGTTATGGCTAGGGCTGCATCCAGCGGTACCAACCCATTGCAAACTCCGAATACCGAGAAGTGCAATCACGGGAGACAGACTGCGGGAGATAAGTTCCGTGGTCGAAAGGGAAACAGCCCAGACCGCCAGCTAAGGTCCTAAAATCATTGCTCAGTGGGAAACGATGTGGGAAGGCCCAGACAGCCAGGAGGTTGGCTTAGAAGCAGCCATCCTTTAAAGAAAGCGTAACAGCTCACTGGTCGAGTCGGCCTGCGCGGAAGATTCAACGGGGCTCAAGCAATGTACCGAAGCTGCGGATGCGAACTGCTGTATGCACATAAGTCCGAGTATCTAGAAATGGAAACTCAGATGGTGCATATGTATGCACGCATGGTAGGGGAGCGTTCTGTAAGCTGTCGAAGGTGTGCTGTAAGGCATGCTGGAGGTATCAGAAGTGCGAATGCTGACATGAGTAGCGATAAAGGGGGTTACAAACCCCCTCGCCGGAAGCCCAAGGTTTCCTGCGCCACGTTAAACGGCGCAGGGTGAGTCGGCTCCTAAGGCGAGGCCGAAAGGCGTAGTCGATGGAAATCAGGTTAATATTCCTGAACCGCGTATGACTGTGATGGGGGGACGAAGAAGGCTAGGTCAGCCGGGTGTTGGATATCCCGGTTTAAGCGTTTAGAAAGTGATCTTTGGAAAATCCGGGATCACATATTTTGAGGCGTGATGACGAGCACATTGCGATGCGAAGTGATTGATGCCATGCTTCCAGGAAAAGCCTCTAAACTTCAGGTTGTACGTGACCGTACCCCAAACCGACACAGGTGGGCAGGGCGAGAAGCCCAAGGCGCTTGAGAGAACTCGGGTGAAGGAACTCGGCAAAATGACACCGTAACTTCGGGAGAAGGTGTGCCCCTGGTAAGTGAAGGCCCTCGCGGCTGGAGCTGAACGGGGTTGCAACAAAGAGGTGGCTGCGACTGTTTATTAAAAACACAGCACTCTGCAAACTCGTAAGAGGACGTATAGGGTGTGACGCCTGCCCGGTGCCGGAAGGTTAAATGAGGAGGTTAGCTGCAAAGCGAAGCTTCTGATTGAAGCCCCGGTGAACGGCGGCCGTAACTATAACGGTCCTAAGGTAGCGAAATTCCTTGTCGGGTAAGTTCCGACCTGCACGAATGGCGTAACGATGGCCACACTGTCTCCACCCGGGACTCAGCGAAATTGAACTCGCTGTGAAGATGCAGCGTACCCGCAACAAGACGGAAAGACCCCGTGAACCTTTACTACAACTTCACACTGGATTTTGAACCTATTTGTACTGTATAGGTGGGAGGCTTTGATGCCAGGACGCCAGTTCTGGTGGAGCCAACAAGAGGAATACCACCCTGATATGTTTGAAGTTCTAACCGAGGTCCGTTATCCGGATCCGGGACAGTGTGTGGTGGGTAGTTTAACTGGGGCGGTTTCCTCCCAAAGAGTAACGGAGGAGCGCAAAGGTATCCTAAGTACGGTTGGAAATCGTGCGGATAGTGTAAAGGCACAAGGATGCTTGACTGCGAGACGGACACGTCGAGCAGGTGCGAAAGCAGGTCTTAGTGATCCGGTGGTTCTGTATGGAAGGGCCATCGCTAATCGGATAAAAGGTACTCCGGGGATAACAGGCTGATACCCCCCAAGAGTCCATATCGACGGGGGTGTTTGGCACCTCGATGTCGGCTCATCTCATCCTGGGGCTGTAGTTGGTCCCAAGGGTATGGCTGTTCGCCATTTAAAGAGGTACGCGAGCTGGGTTTAGAACGTCGTGAGACAGTTTGGTCCCTATCTGTTGTGGGCGCTGGAGACTTGAGAGGAGCTGCTCCTAGTACGAAAGGACCGGAGTGGACATACCTCTGGTGTTCCAGTTGTCACGCCAGTGGCATTGCTGGGTAGCTATGTATGGACGGGATAACCGCTGAAAGCATCTAAGCGGGAAGCCTCCCTCAAGATTAGGTCTCCCTGGACCGTTAAGGTCCCTGAAGGGCCGTTGAAGACTACAACGTTGATAGGCGGGGTGTGGAAGTGCAGTAATGTATTAAGCTAACCCGTACTAATTGCCCGTGAGGCTTGACTATATAACGCTCGATGTGTTCGAGCGCCAGTATGCATTGCATACTGTGCTTTTGACTACCAATTTTAGACTCAGTGTTTCCATAAAAGCTGAGTCAACCGTCTTGCCCGGCGGCCATAGCAAACGGGTACCACCTGATTCCATCTCGAACTCAGTAGTGAAAACGTTTCGCGCCGATGATAGTGCGGATGTCTTTCGTGTGAAAGTAGGTACTGCCGGGCATATTTTTTTCCTCCCTGTTCAAATTTATCCTCACCCAATTCACAGTTTTTGCCTGCATAGATATGACAGCTTGCGACAGCGGTTCGATACATTAAAATATTCCACCATCTTGATCGACTTGTTTTTTTCACGATGAATTTTGAATATGAGCGCATCGACATCTTCGACCAGTAACCGCAGACTGTGGCACCATATCCCGCAGCTGCCAATTCAGCTGACGCCATGGTTCGATTGGCCGCCGCGTCCGGCCGATGCATTGAAGTGGCTTTTGTCTTTATGGAGACCTGTGGGGCTGTACACCGGCTGCCTGATTATGGCTGGTGCCGTCTATTTTGGATTGCAGCCTGAAACAGCTGTAATGCAGACATTCTCTGCCCCCTGGATATTCCAGATCTGGATTCGCAACGCAATCCTGCTCACTGCAGTGGCAGGAGGATTGCACCTTTACCTCTACACATTCAAAAAACAGGAACAAAATCTCAAATTTGAGAAAAACGACCCCGACCAAAAAAGCAAAACACACAGTTTCGGCAATCAGAGCGCCGACAATATGTTCTGGTCTGTGGGCAGCGGAGTGACCATTTGGACCGCGTACGAAGTAATCTACTTCTGGGCCGGTGCGAACGGTTACATTCCCACACTGTTATTTGCAGATAATCCGATATGGTTTGTAATGATGTTCGTCGTGATTTCGGTTTGGTCTTCGTTTCACTTTTACTGGATACATCGGTTGTTGCATTGGCCACCACTGTACAAAGCAGCGCATGCCTTGCATCACAGAAACGTGAATATCGGTCCATGGTCCGGAATTTCGATGCATCCTATCGAACATTTACTGTATTTTTCAAGTTTCTTAATTCATTTTGTTGTCGCTTCGCATCCACTGCACTTTCTCTACCATGCCTATTTTCAGGGAATCGGTCCTTCGCTTAGCCACAGCGGATACGAAGAACTTCAAGTCAATGGCAAAAATCGAATGGCACTTGGTGTGTTTTTTCACCAATTGCATCACAAATTTTTCAAATGCAACTACGGGACCGTAGAAATGCCGTGGGACCGTTGGTTCGGCTCATTTCACGACGGTACGGACGAAGCAACAGGCCGAATTAGAAAACGCAAGTGGTAGTAGAATCCTGTCGCGTCAAGACAATTAATCTGTAATAGGACCGAACAGATCAATTATTCAGATGTCTGCGGTTGACGACCATGCGTTCATGAAGGTCCGAAATTGCGCTGCTGCCTGTTTGCTTGAACAAAAACGGCGCAATGGCATGCACCGCACAGGCAACTGCACCTAGGAACATTTTGATCGCGAATGTCATCGCTGTTCGAAAGTGCTGAATATATGATTCGTTCACTTCTTGTAAATGTGCCGTTAGTATTTTCATTGGAATGTGAATTCTATGTGATTAACCAAAGTAAATGATATTTCTATAAATGAGTTTAATATTGGCATAGTATATCACCAATAATGATAATGTTGGAATAAATATATTACACGACATGAAATAGTGAGTTATTTTCTGTCTTAACAAAAAATTAGTATGAGTTTTATTTAAGCATTGGTCGACTATGTGACCAATGCGGTGTTAGATACACGCGAAAAACGCAGGGAAGTTCGTTATGGAACAAACCAAAAACCAAACTGTTCGAGTCAGAACATTAAACATAGATGCTGCTTTGCATCAGTTGGTAGCCGAGGAGGTACTTCCTGGGACGGGGATTGACTCTGAGTATTTTTGGACCTCACTTGGCGACATTGTCAAAGATTTGGGTGCCAAGAATCGTGCTCTTCTCGATACGCGGGATCAGCTGCAGTTGCAAATTGATGATTTCAATTCATCAGACCATGCAGTGGATTTCAGTGTTGAAGACAATATACGATTTCTTACTGACATTGGTTATCTGGTCGAAGAGGGTCCGAATTTCAAGGTGGAAGTTGAAAATGTAGATCGGGAGATTTCAGATGTCAGTGCACCGCAGTTGGTTGTACCGGTTGACAATGCGCGATATGCTCTCAATGCAGCGAATGCAAGATGGGGCAGTCTTTATGACGCGCTGTACACCGCAGGCATAGCTGAACCGGGAGACCCGCCCCCTGCTCCACCGCCACAGTTCGATACTGAACGCGGTGCACGTGTGATTGCATGGGCAAAGGATTTTTTAGATCGCGTGATTCCGCTTGATGCAGGGCGTCACGGTGATGTGACAAGGTATACGGTTGCACCGGCGGGTCAGAAATCCCTCGAGATGGTGGCCTATCTTGCTGACGGGACTGTGACAACACTGAACTCTCCGGGTCAGTTTGGCGGATTTCGCGGAAACATGTTCGAACCCTCTGAGATTCTTTTTCATCACAACAACCTGTCTTTGCGTTTGCAGGTGAATCGAAACTCTCCGATCGGAAAGATGGACCGAGCGGGCGTAAGCGATATCGCAATGGAAGCTGCGGTGACGACAATTCAGGATTTTGAAGACGCAATCTCAGCGGTCGATGCGCAAGATAAAGTTGGTGCATATCGTAATTGGCTGAATCTGATGAAAGGTACGCTGAGCACTGAATTCGAAAAAAACGGCCGGACGGTGAAACGGGCGCTGAATCCGGACATGGAGTTCACTAATCCGTATGGGATGCAGACTTTTGTCCCGGCGCGCTCTGTCATGTTGGTTCGCCATGTCGGGATTCACATGTATACCGATGCGGTGACAACTGACAGTGGTGAACCGATTCCCGAAGGGTTTCTCGATGCCATGGTCATCAGCTTGTGTGCGATGCACAACTTATCTGGCGAAGGCTCAATGCTTTATTCGAACAGTCGAAGTGGAAGCGTCTATGTAGTCAAACCCAAACTGCACGGCCCCGACGAAGTAGCCGCAACAGTTGAGCTTTTTGCACGCGTCGAAGATGTGCTTGGACTGGCCCGTAATACGCTGAAGATCGGAATTATGGACGAAGAACGCCGCACCACGGTTAACTTAAAAGAGTCGATCCGGGAAGCGCGCAATCGGGTGATCTTCATCAACACCGGATTTCTAGACCGCACAGGTGACGAGATTCATACGATGATGAATCTTGGCCCAACTTTGACGAAAGATGACATGAAATCCACCGGATGGCTAAAAGCCTATGAAGACTGGAATGTGGATGTCGGAGTTAACACCGGTGTTTATTCTGTTGGACAAATCGGCAAGGGCATGTGGACGATGCCGGACTTGATGAAAACAATGTATCAGACCAAAACCGTACACCCAAAAGCCGGTGCCAATACAGCATGGGTTCCGTCGCCAACGCTTGCTGTACTGCATGCGCTGCATTACCACGATATCGATGTTTCGGAAGTTCAAAACACTCTTGTATCGAACAGTCGAGCGAAGATCGAGGATATTCTTACACCGCCGATTCTGCGTGAAGAGTTGTCAGAAAATCAAATCACGCGGGAACTCGAAAGCAATGCGCAAAGCATTCTTGGTTATGTTGTGCACTGGGTTGAAGAAGGGATTGGCTGTTCAAAAATTCCCGATCTCAACGAAATTTACCTGATGGAAGACCGGGCGACACTTCGCATATCGAGTCAACTGATCGCCAATTGGCTCAAGCACGGCTTAACCACGCGAGAGCAGGTACAACAGATATTCGAACGTATGGCGGTTGTTGTCGACCGTCAGAACGAAGGTATTGCGGGCTATCGCAATATGGCACCCGAATTTGATTCGAGTGTGGGATTTCAGGCAGCTCTTGACCTTGTTTTCAAGGGGGCCGAATCACCAAATGGTTATACAGAAAACATCCTGCACACAAAAAGGCGTCAAGCCAAGGCATTGCAGGCATAGCCCTTCGAAGATTACCGTGCCTGTTTATCGGGTACCCGAATCGCGTCTCGCGCCTGTTGCAGCCGTTTAATCAGACGCTGTGGCCTTCTAACCTTCACCTTGTCGCCCCAGGTGACAAGATGCCAGGCCATCTCGTCGATTCCCCCGGCGTAGAATGTGACTTCAACCCTTCCGTCGTTCATAGTGCGCATGGTTTGGGTGCGATGAAATTTCCATTGTCGTATCTCGTCTGCAACAGACTTGTCAAATTGCCATACGACTTTGTAAGGCTTTTCGCGAAAGACACCAAAACTGTCTTTGAGCAAATCTGCAATGGAAAAATTGTCGTTGCGCTCAAAATAGATTCGCTTATGGACATTGAGATTTGAAATTCTTGTTAAAGTGAACATCTTGTAATCGTGATCGGAGGCATACTGGTCTATTCCGATGAGGTATCGACGCGTGCCGCTGAGAAACCCGTATGGTTCTACAGTGCGTCGGGAGTGTGTTTTGTTCTGGCGAGAGATGTAGTCGAAACTGATTACCCGGCATGCAAGCACCGCATCGCGCAATTGTTCGAGCATTTTCGCATCGATATTTTCCCGAGGCCCTGGTTTAGCCACAAATCCATCTGATTTTCCCAGAGTATCCAAGTCGGCCTCAACATTTCGCAACGCTTGATCATCCATGTTGGCACGAAGCTGCTGGAGCAGTGTATGGGTATGCTCGGCATGTGGTTTCATACCGCGCTCTTCAAATATCGATGCCGCGCTTTGCAATATGCTGACTTGTTCGAGATTCAGCGGTGGTGTCGGTATGGTGCGAGTCAGCCTCCAGCGCTTGGGCCGCTTCGATAAAAGCTCCAGTTCAAAAAATGAATTTGAAATCGCATGGATCATTCTCTCGGCGGTTCTGCGCGAGACTTTGTATTTACTCTGGATGTGTTCGTAGGTTACTCCATGAATTGATGCCTGCATGTCGTAAACTAAGTTGAGCAGATCCAGGTGTTTTTCGTACATTTTTGTGTGAACCTCAATTTTCCTTGGAGACAGGTGGAATAACTGGCGTTAGATGATTTTTCAATATGGTATTCATAGCACAAGTTGATGCAGCGCATCCGAGACGCAAGCAGCAATTGAATTCGAACGTCCACCCGCGCTTGTCAGCATCGTGACCTGTTCTGTGTGGCCAAAGATTCTGCTATTGTCAGAAATAATGTGAATGCAAATTCTATCTTTCATGTGCTCTAACTTGGTATCAGTTAGTATAAATAGATTGTGAAATCAGTTTATAGCAACGGCCGCACCTGACGGGCAAATCAAATGAGTGGAAAAGCAAGCAGGTGACTGGGTAATTGCCTGGGCAAATCAGGTTATTGGCTAAATACCTGTTGTTCTGTTCAATGAAGTTAATGAGGTAATTGAGCTCAAGCCTGGAGAAAATCTCACAGTAACCCAAACAAGAAAAGGGACTGATATGCTTTGCCGAGCATGCGCTGTTGGCGCTGGAGCTGATACAGCGCAGCTATTTGGAGGACGAAGAATTTGAGCAACTGGTCAGTCGATTCAACCAGAAGCCGGCAGGCGCAATAGAGATTCTGAATGAATGGGCGCTTGAAAATTTTCAAGATCCCGTTGATAGAACAGTACGATGGCTATAATTTAAATACGAACATGGTGGTAAAACTCGAAACACTCTGTAAAAAATGGTTACTGAAAAAAAAAGCACCTTTTGTAAAACCTACATTAACCTGACTTGTCGATCAATATCTACATCCAAGCAGCAAAACTCAATCTTTGAACTTATGAACAAGAAAATAAATAACATGAACCGGGCGATGATTGCATTCGTTATGTTATTCATCGCGATTGCACCACCGGCGATTGCTGACTTAGTCGAAGCGCGAAAAACTGTTGATATGACATTCAACTCCATATATGCGGCCCTCTATGACGAGTTGGAAGGGGACTTGCCGCTTGAAGATGCAGCCACCATGATTATTGAAAATAACTTGCTTCCTAGAATCAATGTTCATAAATTTTCCAAACTGATTTTAGGCAAGTACTGGAAAGATGCGAACGTCGAACAGCGTCAGCAGTTTATTGATATTCTGACTCAGTTTTTGATCCGAACCACGGTAAAAACTGTTGTCGAAAACCCGGATTTGATCCGGAACTATCTTGAAAATGTCACCGTCTCTGATGTCCAACCCGGTCGAAATGATGATCGTGCTGTAGTTACAATGCTGCTGAAAATGCCGAACCGTCCAGAACGAACAATCGCATTTCGCATGTCAAGAGACAGTGGTGACTGGCTGCTGTACGACGTTGTTTTTGAGGGCGTGAGTTTTGCGGTGAACTACCGCACTATTTTGAATTCAGAGATTAAAAAGCACGGAATCGAAGCGGTTGCAGCAGATCTTGAATCGAAACTGAGTCGCTAAACTTACCGTCACCGACAGTTGTGAAAGCACCTGATTGACATTTGAGTGAAGTTTTTAAGTCAGGTTCGCTAAAGCGTTGCGCGTTGGGCGGATGACTTCGGCTCAGACAAAATTTTCAGCGATTCTCAGCAGCCGAGTTGCGCAACTGAGCATAGCTTTGCTGCGTATCAGTGATGGCCATGGCTTAAAGTGCAGATTATCCAGTGCAGTGTTGCCTTGTGCATTGCCCAGTACTTTTTGTCCAACACGCATACCGAAATAGCTCGATAGCGTGATTCCTGACCCGCAATAACCCATTGCATAATAAATGCCATCTTTTTTCCCGATATGCGGGCTGATATCAGTCGTATAGGCGACATATCCGACCCAGGCATGTGTCAATTGCACTCCCGCTAGCTGCGGGAATGTACGGAGCATTTGTTGGTACAGAACGTCTGTTCCCGCATCTGAGTCCGCCTCGGTGAAAGTTACGCGGCCGCCAAACAGCAACCGGGTAGCATCAGGAGACAGTCGGAAATAGTTGCCGATCAGCAGTGTGTCGGAAACCACGCGCTGCTTAGAAATGAGCGATGAAATCATTTCATTCGATAGCGGTTCGGTAGCTATTTGAAAACTTCCGATTGGCAAAATGCGCCTGTTTTGCCATTCGAAACGACTGTCAGTGTAACCATTGGTTGCCAATATGACGTCTTTTGCATCAACTGTTCCGCGTTGTGTATGCAGCCGAAATCCGCTTGACAACGCCTCGATGCGGTTGACCTGGCACCGGTCTGCGACTAAAGCGCCGGAATCAATCACCCGGTCCAGCAACTCGTTGTGATACTTGCCAGGATGAAGCGCGCCATGGGCCGGCAATACACATCCTCCTCGGTAAAAAGATGAGTCAATCTCGGTGAGTTGTTCTGATTCCGGGACCATGTGGAATTCGACTGCGACTTCGTCGGGCAGCGAAGCGTAATGTTTGGCCATCTTTTCGAACGCCTTTTTGGTGTGAGCACCGATAAACCTTCCGTTCTTTTTCCAGTTACACTTAAGGTTTTCTTGGTCGATCAGGTTTTCCAGGTAAGTCAGTGCCTGATGACCCTCCTGTATCATGGCGATGGCGACTTTTCGGCCGAATTTTTTCTCGAGACTTGAAAATTTCGGTTTGAAACTGGTGCCGGCTTGTCCGCCGTTTCTGCTGCTGCATCCATAGCCAACAAGATCGCGCTCAAGCACCATTGTGGTTCTGCCTGCTCTAGCGGTCTGCAGGGCAGCGTTCAAACCGGTGTAACCAGAACCGATAACTGCGACATCGATTTGACGAACAAGATCTGATTCGGTTAATTCAGGTCTCGGCGCGGCGTCCCACCAATACGGTTCAAATTTATAGTTTTTGTTGCGTTGCGCCATTTCTCAGACGTGTTGTCGAAATGCGATTGAAATCACAATGAAACAGTTTTGAATTATAGCCGCTCAATATGTCACCCGTGAATATGGCAACAGCACACGCAAATCCAAAGCCGGCGTGAACAGCGTTTATAAATCAAGTAACATAGGCGGTTTGTTGGTTTACTATAAAAGGCAAAATGAGAAGACAAATTGGCACAACCGACCTGAATGTCTACGCCGTTGGATTAGGCGCGATGCCACTTGGCATTCGAGGAGAAATTCCGCAGCAGGCAATAACTGAAGTCATACAGGCTTCGGTCGACGCAGGAATCGATTTTATCGATACTGCAAATGTCTACTGCACCGACAATCAGGATATCGGTTTGAACGAACGCAGCATCAAAGCAGCACTTGAGCAACTGGATGTAAAAAATGTCACTGTTGCAACCAAAGGCGGTCTCGAACGACCGCAGGGTCGTTGGGAAAGTCGAGCCTCTCCACAGGATCTGCGTCGCGCTTGTGAGCAGAGTCTGCGTGATCTTGATACCGAATCGATCACTTTGTATCAGCTTCATGCACCGGATTCGCTTGTGCCGTTTGCAGAGTCTGTCGGCGAGTTAGCACGCCTGCAGTCCGAGGGCAAGATTATTCACATCGGCCTTTCGAATGTTAACCAAGACCAACTCGAAGAGGCGATGTCGATCACAACCATTACTAGCGTGCAAAATCGCTGCAGCGCGATTCATCAGAAGGACTTGAGAAATGGTTTTGTCGAGTGCTGTCGCAAAAATTCGATTACCTATATCGCATATAGCCCGGTAGGCGGCGGCGCAGGGCGCTATTTACTGGAAGATAACAAAACACTGACAAGTTTGGCCGAGCGCCATGAAACAACGGTCTACCAGATTGCATTGGCATGGCTGCTTGCTAAAAGCGACAATATTTTGCCGATCCCCGGAGCCAGTCGGGCATCGAGCGCGGTTAGCAGTGCCAACGCGACGACTGTCAAATTGACAGATGACGAGATTTATCAGGTAGACTGCTTGGACCGATAGTTTTCTGTCACTCGGGAAACGTTCACGGCCAATTGTCTACCGGGCGGGTTTGCTGTATCCAATTTTCGATGCCCCAGGTAACGTTGTAGACTTTTTGATAACCCAACTGTTGGGTTAAAAATCCACTGATCACCTCAGAGCGGTTCCCAACTGCGCAAATGATGGCAACCGGGTCATGCGGCTTGGCTATTTCGGTAAATCGTGTCAGCCAATTGTGTACGTTGTAATTTCCCTGCTCGTCGAAAAATGTCAGCAAATGACTGCCCGGGATGATTCCCGTAGCGCGCCACTCATTGGCAGTGCGCACATCTACCACCGGAACATTTTGTGCGATGAGCCCTTCGAGTTGCTCGGAGTTGATCTGGACGGTGCCGGCCGCGCAAATGCTTGTCACAGCAAGCATGCATGTCAATACCAGCAATACCGCTTTGAGCTTACTTGCGTAATACGCACTTTTCATATAGATTCAAAAAACGGTTGTTCGGGTCATAACGTCGTTTGAGGTCCCAATAGCACTGCTCGTTGTACTGGCTCCAAAACTCATGTTCGTCATAGTATGAATCAGAGTATAGGGACTTTTTACCGTTTAGTTTTTCAGTCATTTTTTCGATCTTTCGATTCAGATATCCTTCGGGACGTTTGGCTTTGGCTTTCACAGAATCCCAAAATCCAAAATTGATGTACATGTGATCTGGACTGAGTGAAAAAAGCGGAAATTTTTCAGAGTTTTTGTTGGTTGCGATGGGACAGATCCAAATCGGCAGCACACCGATTTCGCGCATGAGAAATTCGAGGAATTCCGCTGCATTGTCGATAGGTATGTCAATATCCTGAATTACCGATTCGGGGTAATAGCCACTTAAGCGGTCAAGTCTTCGCTTAATCCCCCACTTTGAATTCAAGCGCATCACCTGTGTATACGACACCGAATTGAGTCTTTTTTTCCCGACCAGCCGCCTCATGACAGGGTTTTGGACATAGAGATTTTTTGAACACCAGAACCAGTCCGTATCCCATCGCCAGATATAGTCTTTGACCGAGAGGTAATCGGTTTGTTTTTCCCGGATCGACTTGTAATAAATCTGAAGGTAAGTGTAGTCACTGGTAAATGGAGCGGTATCGACGAATTTCCCTGTTGTCAGGTAGTATTGTCCATGTCCGTAAACACTGCCGTCGAGAAAATCGATATTAGAATCTTTCAGTACCTGTATTTTTTCAAAGAACTTTGAAAGACTGTCAAATCCTTCATGATTGAGTCGCACAAACGGTTTAACCGGCAAAGCCTTAGCTTTCAGTTTCAATGCGTATCCGAGCGTTCCGTACGAGTTGGGCAGACCGTAGAACAAGTCCGCATGCTCATTGTCAGCACTGCAGGTGACGATAGACCCGTCTGCCAGCAGCACGTCCATCTCGAGAATCTTTTCGTGAGGCAGTCCGTGACGAAACGAGGTGGACTCAATTCCGATCCCCGAGACAGCTCCTCCGAGAGTAATTGACTTAAGCTGAGGAACTACCGTGGGCATAAAGCCGAATTTAAGCGTTTCGTCGACCAGATTCTCATATGTCATCATGCCTTCACAGGTCAGCGTGTGGTGATCGACATCCATTTCCAGTAAATGATTGAAGTCCCCAACAGACAAACGATCGGCTTTGTTATCGCTGCGATCACGAAAAAGATTCGATGTGCTCTTAGCCAGACGAACGCCGGATGCGGCTGATTTAATCTGCTCGCAAAGACGCCGAGCTCGTTCGGGATAAGTATCGAGGTATTCAGTTGCAGTCAAATTCAGCTCTCCTGGCTGCTATCACGGTGCATTGCGGCTGTGACGCGAATCAGTTGTTCTACCACAGCTGAGACTGACTTTGAGGCGTTTTCGTTGATTAGTCTTCCTTTATCGTCGAACGCGGCGGACGCGTTACCAAGTGCGTATTGCTTGGGGACGACAATCATGCCAAGATTAGACAAAATGGAACGAACGCTTGCCAGGCTTCGAAGTCCTCCAAGTGATCCCGGAGAGGCAGCAAGCAGTGCGGCTGTTTTACCGGAAAATGCTGCCAGAGACGGTACGTTTGGCTGCGGTCTTGAAACCCAGTCGATTGCGTTTTTCAAAACCGCTGTGATTGCACTGTTATATTCCGGACATCCCACAATGAAACCATGGTGGTTGGTCATCAGGCGTGTCAGTGCGATAGCGTTATCAGGTAATCCGCGGTCTTTTTCCAGATCACCGTCAAATAGTGGCATTGGATAGTCACGAAGGTCAATTACATTGACTGTTGCGCCTTGTTGTCGCGCAGTTTTCGCTGCATTTTGAACCAGTAATTTATTTAACGAACCCGTCCTTGTGCTGCCCGCAAAGGCCAGTAACTCAATTGTCATTGCTTTATTGAAAACTCTCGGTATTAAAGTGGGACTGCTCGTGCGGCATGTTCAGCCGTTCGAAATTGTCAACTTCATTTTATTCGTTGTTATTGAAGATATTTGCACTGTTGTTTTGTGGTACGATTTGACCGCTACTTCGAGTGTAAGCAACTGGGTATGATGAAACAATTTCACGGTAAAAAACGGGCCTGGTGGTTGAGGCAAACCGGAGCCAGGCCCGAAAAGGGGAATTGATTAAGAAAGTCTCTTTTCTACGTATACGGTTGTTTGAATGGCCTGTTCATGCATATTAGAAGTGGTAGCCGCGCTCATCATGCGTTGAAACGTCAAGTCCTTGAACCTCGCTGTCTTCGGTGACTCTAAGCCCTTTGGTGAGCATGCCGGTGACCTTAAATACGATGAACGTAACCACTGCGGTATAGACAACCGTAGCGATGACGCCGATAAGTTGAATGAAAATTTGCGCACCGATCGAATTGTCCAGTCCGTGGCCACTGAAAACTCCCAGTTCAGATGATGCAAAGACCCCGGTTAGTACAGTACCTACGATTCCCGCGATACCGTGGACCGGAAAAACATCCAGTGAATCATCAAGGCGCAGCCGTTGTTTGATTAACTGTACGCCGAAGTAACAAATCGGCCCTGTTACGAGCCCGATTACGAGTGCTCCGGCAGGTCCTACAAAACCAGATGCCGGTGTAATCGCCACCAGTCCGGCAACCATGCCAGTGGCCGCTGCCAATGCGGTTGCTGATTTGCGCTTGTAGTATTCAGTGATCACAAATGACATCGCGGCGGCCGCTGCACAAATGTGTGTAACCAGCATCGCCATCGCCGCGTCCGCGTTTGCCGCAACAGCACTTCCGCCGTTGAACCCGAACCAGCCGACCCACAAAAGTCCTGCACCAATCATTGTCAATGTCATGTTATGCGGCAGCATAGACCCGCTTGGAAAACCCTTTCTGTTTCCGAGCATAGATGCTCCAACCAGTGCGGAAACCCCTGCGGTGATGTGCACGACATTGCCACCGGCGAAATCGAGTACGCCAAGAGACCCAAGCCATCCGCCGCCCCATACCCAGTGGGCAATCGGTGCATAGACAAAAAGAATCCATAACACAGTGAATATCACAACAGCAGAAAACTTAATACGCTCTGCAAACCCGCCGACAACCAAAGCTGCGGCGATGATCGCAAAAGTAACCTGAAAAAGAGCAAATGCGGATTCCGGCACGTCTGCGGCCATTGATGCTTTTGTTACCCCTGAAAACAGGAATTTGCCTAAACCACCGATAACACCGTTGCCCAAATCATCGAATGCCAGTGAATACCCTGCAATCAGCCACACAAGCGATACAACACAGGTAATGGTGAAGCATTGCATAAGAATCGACAGAACATTCTTGCTGCGCACCAGGCCTGCGTAAAAAAGCGACAAACCGGGAATTGTCATCATCAACACCAATGCTGTTGAAGTCAGCAGCCATGCAGTATTCCCAGAACTGAGCTCGCTTTGCGCAAACGCAGCCGGCGACGCCAAGCTTAGCAGCAATACACAATACAGAAAATGACAGATTGGTTTCATAATGAATCTCCCGATTGGTGGAACAAGTTTAAATGGCACTGTCGTCCATCTCTCCGGTGCGAATTCGAATAACGTTTTCGAGCTCGGATACAAAAATTTTTCCATCCCCAATTTGTCCGGTAAGCGCAATTCTTCGAATCGTGTCAATTGCATCTTCCACCTGGCTTTTCGATACTGCTATTTCCAGCTTGATTTTGGGAACGAAATCTACAACGTATTCCGCTCCTCTATAAAGTTCGGTATGCCCTTTTTGTCGTCCAAAACCTTTGACTTCTGATACGGTCATTCCCCGGACTCCAATTTCCGACAAACCCTCTCTAATGTCATCCAATTTGAACGGTTTGATTATTGCTGTCACTAGTTTCATGGTTGTACTACCTCGCCTAAGAGTCTTGCTTTACACAATATTACAGCAAATATCGTGCCAACAAGATTTTGTGTAATTACGTGATATCTCTTCGAATTGATGCCAACTGATGTCCATTTTTAATGCGCAAATGCATCTGTAACATACAATATGGAGCACCAATAAAAGGTTTAACACGTTTGTAGTGATGTCAAAAACAGGATTTATATTCGATAAGCGTTATCTTGATCACGATACGGGTGTGCGTCATCCCGAAAACAGTCAGCGGCTGATCGCAACGATGACCCATCTTGAGAGTCAGCCTTGGTTCAGTGATCTTGTTCATCTGCAGCCGTCGCGGGTTGAACGCGAATGGCTCGAATCGGTTCACCAATCTGACTATATCGATCGCGCCTGGCAACAGTGCAACGCAGGTTCGAAAATCTTAGACGACCCGGATGTCACCATTTGCGAATCGTCGTTCGATGTCGCTGCCCTTGCAACCGGGGGTGCATTGACTGCAGTAGATAGCGTGATGAGGGGAGAAACCTCAAATGGATTCGCGTTGGTTCGCCCGCCAGGTCACCACGCAGAATTTTCCAGGGCCATGGGTTTCTGCCTGTTCAACAGCATCGCAATCGCCGCCCGCTACATTCAAAAACGCTATGGAATCGAAAAAGTGGCAATACTCGACTGGGACGTTCACCACGGAAACGGCACTCAGCATTGTTTCGAGCAGGACCCATCGGTGCTTTTCATCAGCTTGCATCAGTATCCGTATTATCCAGGCAGCGGGTCGTATAGCGAAACCGGTACAGGAGCCGGAGCCAACGCGACGGTCAACTGTCCAATGTCGGCCGAAAGCACGGACGAGGATTATGAAAAAGCGTTTGTCGAGCGGGTATTGCCAGCGTTAAACGCATTTGCCCCGCAGGCAGTGCTGGTGTCCGCCGGATTTGATGCACATGTCGCAGATCCGCTTGCGCGAATCAATCTGTCTACACAGTTCTTCGGATGGATGACCGAAGCGATTCTTGAAGTGGCTGACAGTCACGCGCAGGGACGGCTGATTTCCTTGCTTGAAGGAGGTTACAACCTGCAATATCTGCCGCTTTGCGTGTCGACACACTTGCATACACTAATGACGGCGCACGATACCAGTGCAGCACAACCTGATTGAATTAGTCTGGCCGGGGAAGTTTACAGTCCGTGTAAAAACTTCAATAACGACTGGTTGAAACTTTCCGAGCACTCAATGTTGCTCAAATGAGCAGCCCCAGCAATGATATCCATGGTCGCTCCTTTTATGCGTTCGGCAATGGCTGCAGATTCGCTGACCGGAGTCGCCAGATCACAATCTCCGACTATGATGTGCGTTGGCACTTCGATGGCACTTAGCTCATCGAGAAAGTTCATGTTGTAGATTGCATGGCAGCAGCCGACATATCCGGCAACCGGTGTGGCGAGAAACTGTTCGCGAATTGCAACGTACTGTTCATTACCCGGGTCGCGAAAAGGTTCCGTGAACCATCTTTCCAGAGCAAAGTCGACGACTTTATGCAAGCCAAAGCGTTCTGAGCTTTGGATGCGAGTTTGCCACATTTTCTTGGTTTGCTCTGGTATCACTGCCATCGTATCGCACAGCGTAACACTGAGCAGCCGTTGTGCGTGCCGGACAGCTAAACCCTGGCCGATCATACCGCCCATTGACAACCCCACCCAGTGGACTTTGTCAATGTCCAGCGCATCAAGCAATCCCAAAGCGTCATCAACAAGCGTGTTCATAGTGTATGGACCGCGCGGCGCAAAAGTCGCTCCATGGCCGCGGGTGTCGTAACGCAAAATGCGATACTCAAGCGCAAGTGCCGGAATCTGCGGGTCCCACATCATCGAACTGGAACCCAGTGAATGGCTCATCATCACAACAGGTGCGTCGGGATTGCCGTCAATCTGGTAGTGAATCTCAATATTGTTTGCTGTAATCTTCATCAATCGAAATATTATTGTTTCAGTGTGAATTGCTGATTGACAAGCCGACTGTCATCTTCCAATGGCGCTTTCGGTCCACCTGTCCATTGACTCCAGTCGATTTCAGGAAACAATGCGCAGTGCGCCGAATCAATATGATCAGGAACGTAGGTGATGTCAATGAGGCGGCAATAGTCAATAGCTTGTTTGTAGATTGAGGCGCCTCCGATCACCCACAGTTTTTCGCACTTTGCTGCCGCGATTGCCTTTTCAATACAATTGTAGTGCTCCACATCTGAAAGATGACCGCGGGTAACAACGACATTGTGTCGCTGTGGAAGCGGCTGAATATGCAATGACTCCCAGGTCTTGCGTCCCATGATGACCGTTGAATCAAGCGTCATTCGCTTGAAACGTTTCAGGTCAGCCGAGTAATGCCAAGGAATTGTGCCATCTCGCCCGATCACCCGGTTTTTCGTCATCGCGACGATCATCGCTGCGGTTCTTTTCATATCCAATAGCGGCTAAACTGCGACATTGAATTTGATGGCCGGATGCGGGTGATAATCGGAGAGACGAAATGTGTCCAAAATCTGATTGAGTTCGCAACGCAAAATGTCGTCGATGTCCTTTAAGCAAGTGATTGACGGGTCAATAGTCAGCTTAGGCAGCTTGCCGGGTGTTCGCGACAATTGTTCTTTCAAGCCCGGGATGTGATCGTAGTGTGCCATTGAATTGTCTGGTTTGGCTGTGTAGATATGCGCATCAATTAATGTGTGTGCGAAAATCCCCGGTGGTATATCGCAAAAGCGGGAAAAAAGTTCAAGAATCAACGCGTACCCCGCAATGTTGTATGGCACACCGAGTGCAACGTCAGCACTTCGCTGGGTCAGGTGAAGACAAAGCCGCGGGTCACCGCTTTTAGTAAGTTGTACGTTTAAGACCCAAAACGCGTGGCACGGAGGCAGTTTGCTGCAGAGCGCGTTGGCTGGGTTCCATGCAGAAATTACGTGGCGCCGGCTAAAGGGGTTGTTTTTTATCTGATCGATAATAATTTGGACTTGATCGATTGTTTGCCCATTGGGTTTTTCAAACGCGCGCCAAAAATTCCCGTATGCACTGGGTACGAATCCATCTTCGTCCGCCCATGGTTCCCAGAATTTACAATCGTGTTTGCGCAACAGTTCGACATTGGGGTCGCCCGATAGGAACCACAGATTTTCAACAACGATGTTTTTCCACGAGACTTCCTTTGTTGTCAGCAAAGGGAATCCATCACTTAGGTCAATTTCGTAGTTGTAATTAAACGTCGACAGCGTGTCGACACCAGTGCGGTTTTGCTTGCGCGTTCCGTTTTCCAAAACATGGCGAACAATATCGAGGTATTGATTCATAAAAGAAACATTTTAGAGGATTTGACCGACTCGAAAATTTGATTATTCACTGCGAACCGAATCGGTGTAGTCATGACTTGGAAGTTGATAAGTGACAGTTGGGAGGTTTGATGTGCGGTTAGCACTTCGCGGCTGGATGATCGAAGTAAAACTCCAGAATTCTGCGGGTAAGGTATGCTGGCTTTACGCGCCATTTATCCTTATTGACGATAACGACAGCGATCACAAGCTTATCAGTTCCTGTATCGCCATAACCGGCAAACCATTCTGTACGGCCTTGCGGGTTGTAGCCGGTTAGTGAACCGGTTTTACCGCCTGCGTCAAAATCCGAGAATTCGCCTTTGAAGAAGTTACGGAATGATTTTCTAGCTGAACCTTTCTTGACTGTGTTGCGCATTAAAACTCGCATGTCCTGGGCACTTTCAGGGTCGATCATCGTCAGTGCACTGGTTTCGGCCTTGTATAGCAGCGGACCTGTGGGGTGAACGACTTTGTCGATTATTTTTGGGCTGACAAGAGTACCGTTGTTGACGATTGCCGAGACCACCATGGCGGCATGCAGCGGGCTGATTGTTGTGGTGCGGGTAAATCCGGATGCGACTTCAGCAATAGACCACTCATTGTCTGGATCGAAGTCGATTTGACTTTGTTCGACATGAAAATCGATTGGCAGTGTCTTGTCGAATCCGAATGTGTTCGCGTACTGCGCTAAGGTATCACCTCCAACATGGTAAATTCCAAGTCGACCGAATACGGTGTTGATTGACTTGCCGAAGGCTCGTTCGAGTGTCGCCTGTTTGGTCCATTTGTTTTTTTTATGGCGCAGCACATTTTTCTTGTACAAGGACGTGTCTTTGCCGTTGTATTCGTATACCGTCGACGGTTCGGCAAGTTCCTGGTCGATCAACGCCGCGGCTGTGATGATCTTGAAAAGCGATGCTGCTGGAAAACCCGAATGCATGGCGAGATTTCCAAGAGGTTCTCCGTCGCGGATAAAACTTGACATCGCAAGTATGTGGCCTGCGGCCGGGTCAATGGCTGCAACTCCGGCAAAGTCCGGTTTGTAGCGATCCAACAAAGCGTCAATGCACTGTTCGAGCTTAGGTTTCGTGTTGTAACTGAGCTGGGCATCAATCACATTGTCTGAAGTGCGGATCGTAACCGACTGCGGATATTCATTTTGTAGCAGTGATGACGATATCGATTCAGCAATGTGGGTTGAGTTTACGCCCCATACATCTTGGGTGTCACGGTCGGTTTGTGCGGGTTTCGGCGTGTAGAGAAAAAAACCGGCAAAAAGAACGAGGCAGAAAAATGAATTGAGTGCAGAAAATGCCTTACGCTTGGAAGGTTTTTTCGACTGTTGTTGCCGCCGACCAGGACCTGATGGTACAGATACTGTTTTCGAAGGAACTCGACGTGGTGGCAGATTTTTGTAATCGATCACGGACCAGTAGTGCTTTGTCGATTGGGTTGGTCTTATCGTTACCGCTTCGAATCAAGGCAATCAAAGAATCCAAAGCATTGGGCTACTATTTTAATCAATAGTTTGCAACGAAGATACGTCCAATTCAACCGTTCCGTCTAAAAACTTTACAGATACGCGCGAAGATCCACCCGCATCGGTGAGCGTCGATCCGGTTTTAAAACGTACAGCCTCGCGAACCGAGTAGCAAAGATTATGCGAAATCACTCGAAGATCGGCTTTGGTTTGGCTATATGCGCGCAGGAAATTAAACGCGTCGCGCGCCTTGTGCTGTGCAGCATCAATGATGAAATCATCTTCACAAGGCGACGGCTGCCAAGTCGCATGATCAGCGACTTGTTTGCGTACGGATTGTACGTTCGGCCATTTTCGGGCGAGTGATTCAAGACTATCGATCGCGGCGCTAATCAACTTGTTTTCAATACTATGGATCGGCGCGCCTTGGTCGTAGGAGACGAGTTTGGAGTCAAAGATGTCTCCTGCATCGAGAACATCACTAAGCAAGTGCAAAGTAACACCGGTTTGTGATTCGGCGTTTTTCAGTTGCCAGAATATCGGATTGGCACCGCGGTATCTGGGCAAGACAGAAGGATGAATATTGATACATTGACGCTGTGCGCGGCCGGTGACTGTTTGTGGAATGCGTCTGGGAAAACATGCAACGACGTAGTAATGCGTGCGGTGGTGGCTAAGAAAATTCAATATTTTGTTTTCGTCACTTGCGCAGTACAAAATATTGATGTCGTTTTCTTTGCAAAGTTTGACAATATCTGGTGAATTGGGTGAGATTGGAATTTCTGGAAACTGTTTTGCCGGCCGTTGCGAAGGGGCAAACGTGTGGAGCACAACTGCCTGAACATGAAAGTTTCTGTTGATCAGGTGTTCAAGCGTCAAACAACTATATCGGCTAAGGCCGCCGAATAGCACAACAGACCATTTGCCCGCACTCATCGAAGACGGCGGGCTGATCTAATTGAGAAATGGAACGCGCATGCCGCGCTCAACGGCGGCTTTGCCGGACAGCTCTTCAAACCACCGCTTGACGTTTGGATATTTCGCCAACGAGATGTTTTGCCATTCAAATCTTGCAACCCATGGGTAAATCGCCATATCGGCGATGGAATATTCACCTGCTACATATGACCGGTCTCGCAGCCTTGCATTGAGCACGCTGTACACCTGGTGGGCCAGTTCGTCAAATCGGTCGATTGCGTACGGCACTTTTTTGTTGGCAAACTTGCGAAAATGATGCAGTTGACCGAGAACTGGTCCGAATCCACCCATTTGCCACATCACCCACTGCAATATTTGGCTTTGGATGTGTGGGTCATCGCTGAAGAACAAACCGGTTTTGTTCGCAAGGTAGATCAGGATTGCACCTGATTCAAAAACTGAAATAGCTTTGTTACCGGGACCCGCGGGATCAACAATTGCCGGAATTTTGTTTGCTGGACTGATTTTCAGAAACGACTCGAGATGTTGCTCACCTTTTTGCAGGTTGACTTTGTGTACATCGTACGCAAGTTCCATTTCCTCCAGAGCGATTGATATCTTTCTGCCGTTCGGCGTCCCCCAGGTATATAGCTGTATCTTTTGCGGCATTGAAATTTAAGTCCAAAGATTGTGACAGATTAATGGAATCTAAAGCTAGTTCTTTACCAATAACTTGCGCGGATAGTTCGCTAGCAGCTCTGGTTCGTCTGGTCGAATAATCAGGCTTTCGGTAATCTCAAAACCCCAGTTATCACCCCAAATAGCAGTCATGAAGTGAAACGTCATATTTTCTTCTAATACGCTTTTGTCGCCGCTGCGTATGCTGATGGTACGCTCCCCCCAATCAGGTGGATAGCTCAGACCAATCGGGTAGCCTGAACGCGCATCTTTGGTGATGCCGTATTTTTTCAGCACCTGATTAAATGCAATGGCAATGTCTTCGGCGCGATTGCCCGGGCGGGCAGCTTCGAGTCCGGCTTGCATTCCCTCAATGACAGCTTGCTCAGCATTAAGGAATTTTTTCGGCGGTTTTCCCAGATAGATTGTGCGGCAAAGTGGACAGTGGTAGCGGCGGTGGCAGCCAGCGATTTCGAAAAATGTGCCTTCGTCCGATTTAAGCGGCAAGTCATTCCACGTCAAGTGAGCGGCCGAAGCATCGATGCCTGAGGGCACCATTGGAACGATTGCAGGGTAGTCGCCGCCATGTCCGTCGGCACCTTGTATTGAGGTCCGATAAATTTCGGCTACCAGATCGTTTTTTCGCAATCCGGGCTCCATCAACTCAAAAATACGCTCATGCATTCGTTCGACAATTTTTCCGGCGCGTTTCATGTAGATGAGTTCCTGGGGAGACTTGACGGTACGCTGCCAGTTCACCAGCACATTGGCATCGACGAACGTCGCATTCGGCAAGCCGTTTTGTAACGCAGCGAAGGCAGCGGCAGAAAAATAGTAATTGTCCATTTCAACACCGATTCGAAGCGAGCCCCAGCCTCTGTCGGTAATAATTTTTGCCAGCAGGTCCATGGCATGGCGCTTCGGTGTCATCACATAATGGTCTGGGTACTCGATAACGTGATTCGGCGCCATGTAGACTGTGCGAAGTGCACCTTTGGCATCCATTGCCCGTCCGTACCAAAACGGTCCGTCGGACAAGGTCAGAAAAACGCATTGCGGGGTGTAAAAAGACCATCCGTCATAGCCGGTCAACCAGGACATGTTCGAAGGGTCAACTGAGATGAGAAGTTCGATACCTGCCGCTTCCATAGCGCTTCGGGTTTTTTCAAGGCGCTGGCTGTATTCAGTTATCGAAAAATTAAGTTCAACTGATGACATCGTGAATGCTTATCCCCGTTGGGTGAAAAACTAAATTAAAAAATTAAGTGGTGTCAGGTCAGTTGCCTGCTTTTTTAAGTCGCAACAGACCGTGAAAGTTTCCACCATCGCTGGTGACATACAGTGCGCCGTCAGGTCCGACTGCAATGCCTGCCGGTCGTGCCCATCGTTCGCCGTTTTCGTCCTGAAATCCACTGATGACAGGAACCACTTGTTGTGCCTCATCTTCCTCGAAGCGCACCATGACCACCGCGGGCGCTCTGCGGGTAGCCCGGTCACCGCTAAATCCACCGTCCGGTTGTGTTCCCCAAGAACCGTGAAGTGCGACAATCGCATTGTATTGGAAATTTTCGTCCATCGCACCCCGGGGTACGAACGCGACACCTAATGGAGCGATGCGAGCGGGAAAAGTAGCGACAGGAAGTTGAACTTCATCGACCGGATGAGGCGGTTTAGAGTCGATGCACGGGTCGCGCAGTACGCGACTGCCATCGTACTGATACCAAGGCATGCCGTGAAAAGAACCTTGTGTTATTTTTGAGAAGTATTCAGGCGGACTGTCGAAACCGAGGTGATCTGGTCCATTGTTGGATGCATACATCACTTTAGATGTCGGGTGCCAGTCAAAGCCAACAGGATTGCGCAAACCAGAAGAAAAAGGCACCAGGCGCGGTGGTGTTTGCGTTTCGTCGAGCAGCAGTATGCCGCCTCTGCGATCGCTAAATTTGTAATTTGCAGAAATCATTTCGTCACTGCAATTACCGCTGATTCCAATCGAGACAAATACCCGCCCATCAGGTCCAACTTTGACAGTGCGCGAGGAGTGTCCGAACCCGCCAGGCAGCTTGGCGACAAGTTCAAGTGCAGATTCGCTGATGTGAAGCAGCATTGGATTGTAGGGTGTTTTATATAGCGCTGATGTTGAGGCGATGAACATTTCATCACCTCGAATGGCAACACTGTGCGGGTAATGGCCGAGGAACAAAAAATTGAAGTGACGATCATACGGAGGCCTTAACAGGTAGACCCAGGTGCCAGAACCAATAAACATATCGCCATTGGGAGCGAACTCAATCATCCGTGGGCCGCGCAACTCAGCGTTGACAATATCCAAACGATAGTTTGCCGGAACCGATATCTCGATTTCGCCTGTGTCAGGGTGTTCGAGTGTTTGGCGTTTGAGCTCGACAGCCAGACTCGAAGTGTAAGGGCCGATAATCACAGCGAGCGCAAGCAAAATTGCGATCGCGGCGGCGGGGTTTCCTGTCAGGAAAGCAAAATGTCTTTTGCGCGGTTGATTCTTGCTGCCAGCCATGTCGACCCTCCTCGGTCAGGATGATTTCTTTGCATCAGGATTTTATGCGCTTCAATTATTTCTTCTCGGCTTGCCCCTTCGGGGAGTCCAAGGATCTGAAGTGCTTCGTCGCGAGTCATTTTTTCAGAGTCGGAGTTGTCATTGGGACTTTGCTCGTGTTCGCTGGCATATTGCTCCCATTGATCCGTGCGCATCCGCTCGAGGTAGGTTTCAAGCACAGATGCTGACTGACTGTCTTTGCTGCGACACTCAGTGAGCAGGTCTGCGAGCTGTTCGATATCCAGCTCGTCAAGTGATTTGCCTTTGTGCTGACCTTTGAGCACTTCACCGGCAATCGTACCGCTGTCATGATCCAGTGTCATTTCGAAATATTTTGTCTTTACGTCTGATGTCTGACCTGGTTTTGAGCCTTGAACAGGCCCCTTCCAGGACTTGAACATGTTGTAGGCGCTATTTAACATGATGGCCCTTTGAATCCAGGGTACCGCTGCCAGTGCAAGTGCGAAAAGCCCGTGAAGCCGACCGGTAAAGATCAGAACCAGCAACAGGCCAAGACCACCATAAAGCGCAGCGAGTTTGAGATATTTGGCGCGCACAGCAGCCGATGAGCCGCCAAGTCGCCCGACGAACCACATGATCCCTACAAGTGCCAGGACAATAAGAATTACACGTAAAATCATGATTACGAGCGTTTGATCTGGTGGGTTAACTGTGCGACTGGCCCGGGTCGGTTTTTTCCGAAGTGTTCGAGTGCCTTTCTTCCGCCAGCGGCGTATAAAGCAACTGCAGCCAGCAGGTCTTTTAGCTGCTGTGAACTGGAAGCGTCGAAACGGCAGTAAGCGCCGCCGGATAGGTTAGCGATTTCACGAAATGCGCTTTGCGCTGTCGGGTTATATCCTTCGTGAAACATGAAGGCAGGAACACCGCTCAGTCCGAGCTGGCCGGCTTTGTGTGACAATTCGTCAATTTCTTCTTCAACTGCATCACCAACAAACACCAGCGCATTGACTCGGGCTTTTTTGGTTTCGGTAATGGTGTGATTGAGTAACCGGCCGATTTGCGTGAGCCCTCCAGCGCATCGTGCGATTCCCATAAGCTCTTGCAATTGTTTTGCACCGCTTACCCAGCGACTGTGGTAGAACTCGCGAAACCCGCGGTAATAACAAAGCTGAACATCGAGACCTCCGTGGGCTGCGGTTACCGCGAACATTTCAGACTGAATATGACAGGCCTGGTCCCACATCGGTTCGCGGCTTGCTGTTGCGTCCATTGCAAAAATAAGCCGCCCGCGGTGTTTGCTCGGCACCGGACGCGGCGCCAATTCCACTTTGCGCAGAAATTCGTCGACCTCTTTGCCGGTCGATCGAATCAATTCACGTTTGTTGTCGCGGGCCATCGGTTCACTTATTGGGTAACGAACGGGAATTCAGCTTGATTTTAACGCGGTGAGTATTCTGTTGACGATTTCGTAGACATTGACTGAGATGTGCTTATCAGCAGAGATTTTTTCGACTTGCTCAAGCATAAGCTGTTGCCGTGTGCTGTCGTACCGTGTGATTTCAGAAAACGCTTCAGCGAGCTGTGCAGCGGCTTGAGCATTATGCCGGTCAATATTCAGTATGTAGTCGGTAAGCAATTGATATCCACGCCCGTCGATGGCGTGAAAACAGTACGGATTGGCCCAGCAAAAGGCACCGAGCAGCGCATACACCCGATTTGGCGTATGTATGCTAAATGAAGGATGATCGGTCAGTTCGATTACATTTTCAAGTGTGTCTGGTCGGGCAGTCGTTGCCTGAATCCGAAACCATTTGTCAATCACGCCGCTATCGTGGCACCATGACTGGTAAAACGAATCCAGTGCAATCTGGCGCTTTGGACTATTTGAATTGACGATCGCACCCAATGCAGCGGACAGGTCTGTCATGTTGTCAGCGCTATCGAATTGTTTGTGTGCAATTTCATGCACCTGGGCATTGTCCAGACTAATCAGGTAACTTAGACACAGGTTTTTCAGTCGTCGCTGCCCGGTCGCCTCCGCGTGGCGGGCTGCATGGCTCGACAATTCAGCAAACAGGGCTTTGAATTCATCTGTAAACTCAGTGGCGACCTGTTGTCTGAGCAGCTGTCGTGCATCATGAATCGCTACCGGATCGATGACTTCCATGGTTTGTGCGATAGAAATTTCAGATGGCGGTTCAAGCAGCAGTGCCTTGAACTCATCGTCGATTGATTTATCTGACAATATTGCACCGAAAGAAGTGAAAAACGCATTGTCCAAATCGGTTGATTGTTGCTGTCGAAAACAACTGACCAGTTCATTAACCTGATTTTTGAAAACCTGCTGACACGCATCCCACCGGCTGTAACCGTCATTGTCGTGAGCCATCAGAAAATGCAGTTCCTGACTTGCTTTTTTGTCTTTGACAATGACCGGTGCACTGAAATTTCTAAGCAGCGATGGTGTGGGTGATTGGGGAATATCGAAAAAAGTAAATGACTGGCGCCGTTTGGTTAATTCCACAACACGTTCATTGGCACAGTCGTCATCGTCTTTAGTGAATTTCAGCGCCAAGGGGTTGCCAGCCGCATCAAACAGCGCAATGCGCATTGGAATGTGCATTGGGCGGTAGTGGTGCGCATCTCGATCCGTTTGTGGCGGTAATTGCTCGAATGTCAGCTGGTAGGTTTGATTTTGCGAATCGTAGTGTCTTTCAACGGTTACTTGAGGTGTTCCGGCGACTTTGTACCACAAGCGGAACTGACGCAAATCCGTTGCGCTTGCCTGTTCCAGGCAGCTTACAAAATCTTCGACAGTGGCCGCACATCCATCATAGCGGTCAAAATAAAGATCAGTTCCGGCCCTGAAAGCCTCAGCACCTAGAATCAGGTGCATCATTCGAATCAGTTCGGCACCTTTGTTGTAGACTGTGATGGTGTAGAAGTTATCGATAGTGAGATACGAATCCGGTTGAACCGGGTGTCTGGACGGCGCTGCATCTTCTCGGAACTGGTGAAGTTTTACCATGTTCACATCATAGATTCTCTGCACTTGTGCAGATCGCATGTCTGATGAGAACTGCTGATCTCGAAAAATTGTAAAACCTTCCTTAAGGCTTAACTGAAACCAGTCGCGCAGCGTCACCCTGTTTCCCGACCAGTTATGGAAATATTCGTGTGAAATGACGCTTTCCACAGCGCGAAAATCCTGATCGGTGGCGGTATTAGGCTTGGCGTAGACGTACTTGGAATTAAAGATGTTCAATCCCTTGTTTTCCATCGCCCCCATATTGAAGTGATCCACTGCAACGATCATGTAATTATCCAGATCGTATTCGCGTCCGTACACTTGCTCATCCCAACGCATGGCGCGTTTTAGGCAGTCCATTGCATGAGCGCATTTATCCAAGTCGTTGTCTGTGGTGTAAAACCTAAGCGCAACGGGATTTCCAGATGATGTGATAAATTTATCTTCGAGCACGTTAAGCGGTCCTGCGACCAACGCGAACAGGTAACACGGCTTGGGGTGTGGGTCGACCCAAGTGACTGAATGGCTGTTGGGTTGTAATTTTTCGGTGGACTTAAGCTGTCCGTTTGACAGCAATACCGGAAATTTCTTGCGTGATGCTTCAATGGTTACCGAGTAGCGGCTCAAGACATCGGGGCGGTCCGGGAAGAAGGTGATATTGCGAAATCCCTCAGCCTCGCATTGGGTGCAGATAATATCGTTTGACAGGTAGAGACCCGAAAGTGCGAGATTTTCAGACGGATTGATTGTGTTGGTGATTTCAAGCTCAAAGTGTTTTGGCGTATCAAACAGTGTGATTCCTTTTGCATCGAGTTTATAGTCATGTTTGGGAATCTCGTGTCCGTCGAGTCGAACAGATAAAAGCTTGAGTTTTTCGCCGTTTAAGAAAACATTGCGGTTGCCGGTGTCGTCATTGCGCACGACCGATATTTTGGATCGTACAACTGTCTCGGTTTCGTCCAGTTCGAAAGTCAGATCGACATTCGGGATGCAAACCGAAGGCGGGCGATAGTCTTCAAGATAGGTTCTCTGAACCCGGGTTGAGGTGGTGGACTTCATGGGTTTAACGAGATTGGACAATTACCATGTTTTTGACCATTGCTCCATAAAGTTCCAGCACCATTGACCCATTGCATCTCCGTGGCGCGTCTCATCGGCGCACTGGCGTTCCAACGAGTGTGCACCGCGGTTCGACAACACATAACCGGCGCTGTTAAGCCAAGTCAGCATAACGGGTCGGGTGACTTCAGGATGAAACTGCAGGCCGTAAGTGTTGGAGCGGTAGCGAAACGCCTGATTTGGGAAGTCTTCGCCTTGCGCCAGCAGTTCACAGTCGTCAGGTAAGGTAAACCCTTCGTTGTGCCATTGATAAAAATGGCGTGCACCACCTAAAAAATCATCGCTGGTTGAAGGGGGTTTTACTTGCCTGAATCCAACCTCGATCAGGCCTTCGGGGTGGCGTTTGACTTCACCACCGAGGCATTTGGCGATAAGTTGCGCACCGAGGCAGATACCGAGTATAGGTTTGCCTTTTTCCAGCCAGTTTGCAATCCACTTTAATTCCTGTGCGATGTAGGGTCGGTCATTTCCATCGTTTGCGCTTTGAATGCCTCCGTAGATAACCAGCGCATCTAAGTCGTCTGTATTTTCTGGAAGCGGCACGCCGTGCGCTGGATTTGTATGGATTTGTATGACGTCAGATTGATCGAGAAATTGCGCCACGTGGTCGTGGCGTTTGTCCTCCATATGACGAAGAGTAATAACTTTTTTTGACATTGCGATTTGTGTGCGTGTCTTATTAGCAGCGGATCAGACGATCAGAATCAGCAATACGACGAAAACAACGACACCTGCGATTGGTAGCAGCACTCCTGACCAGTCTTTTTCGGCATTCTTGCTTTCTTCGTTGATTCTTTTGAGTCCGGGTACAAACAGGAAGATTACGACGAGTGCCAGAGCCCCGAGTGCGATCAGTTCCCATGTAGCCAAGTTTGGATTCATTTTATTTTGTCTCAGTGCGAGAATCGATGTTGGTGTGTGGGGTATTGTACCTTGCTGCGCACTTGCGTATAAGGTCAGCGATGGTTCAACATTATTGTAAAAAGCGTCAAAGTCAGTTCGCCACTTTTCCCGATGAAATGAACCAAATTGAGTGCTCAAGTCATGAAAACAAAAGGCAATATTTCCGAAATTCACAGAATTGCGTGCGAAGGCCCCTTTTTCAGTTGATCGATCAGTTGGCTTATCTGCTCTATGGAAACTGCCGAAATTGTATTGTCGAGTTGGTAATTTTCGATGCCTGGATGTACGATCCACAAGTGTTCAAGTTGCAGGTCGTTGATTGCAGTGCGCATTGATCGTGTGGTTCCAACTTTGTCGCTGTACTTTATTTCAAAGCCATAACGCTTGCCGCCGACATGAATCAGTAAATCAAGTTCGGCACCGCCATGAGTCCCCCAGAAGTAGATATTTCTCGATTGCAATCGGTTGATAATCTGCTCAACAGCCAACCCTTCAAATGAAGCCCCAACTTTTGGGTGAGCAAACAATGCTTGAGGTGAATCAAGCTCCAGTAAAGAATGCAGCAGACCACAATCTCGAATGTAAATTTTTGGTGATTTGATTTGTCGTTTCTTCAGGTTTTCGAACCACGGGGTCACGACCCTCACCATGAACGCTGAACTCAAGATATCAAGATACCTTCGTGCTGTGTTTTCATTCTGTCCGATAGCGCGTGCAAACTCTGCACCATTCCAAACCTGGCCGTGGTAATGGGCCAGCATTGTCCAGAACCGCCGCAGTGTATCAGGTGGAATCAAATATCCGAACTGCGGAACATCACGCTCCAGAAACGTGGTTACAAAATTATCTCTCCACACGACAGAGTCGGAATCGTCTTGTGCCAGTGTGCTTCTGGGAAATCCACCTCGGTACCAAAGTGATTGCCAAGCTACGTGCTGCGCTACTTCATGAATCGAAAAACCACCCAGGTCCATCATGCCAACGCGTCCTGCCAATGACTCGGATACACCCTTGATCAAGGTGGGCGACACGCTTGCGAGCAAGAGAAATTTTGAGTTACATTGCGGTTGATCCATAACAACGCGAAGGGTCTCAAACAATTCTGGCATTCGTTGAATTTCATCGATTACGACGGTTCCCTGCGTATTCATCAGTACTGATTCAGCGTTTTCTAGCAACCTTCGATCTTTGTGTCTTTCGAGGTCGAAGAAACTTACTTTCGGTTGATTTTGTGTAAAAATTCTTGCCAGTGTTGTTTTCCCGCATTGGCGTGGGCCCAATATTGCCGAGCCTGGATGCACTCGAAGAATTCGAGAGACATGGGTGAGAGCAAATTCTCGGTTAATCAATTCTCGATTCATATAATCCTTGAAAAACACATGGTGATATAGTTATTTTCAAGGATTATATAAAGATTTAAGCTTTTGGACAGCTTTAATGGATTGGTGACCTTTGCTGGATGAACATTAAATACTTGTGTTTGACAAAACACCAAAGTGGTGTGTGAAATAAATAATTTCCGAATCGAACCGATATTTTGCCAAAACCCAGTTGAAATTATTGATCAATCTCATTTAAAGTGAAAAGCAGCGACAGACATTGAGTTGGCAATCAATCAGCTGAAACAATGCAAGAGACTTAGACTAAGTCTGGGGTCTTGGTTGCAGGTAGTGTGATAACGCAATTGGGTGAAGCCGAATCAGTGGAAATTGCGACTTTTATACTTCTCCCACATCGAAAAGTGTCCCGGATCCCACACATGTTCAACGATCAGGTGAACGACATCGCCAGCTACCTGAAGCTTTCCCTCGATGCCGATTAGCGCAA
Organism: Arenicellales bacterium; assembly: GCA_965214785.1. Lineage (GTDB taxonomy): Bacteria > Pseudomonadota > Gammaproteobacteria > Arenicellales > JAJDZL01 > JAJDZL01. The sequence goes on from OZ243975.1 coordinate 2,289,483, forward strand.
GCGTTTTGGCCAGCGTTGAATATCGTTCAAAACACTTTGGCCAAAATACTGCATTGACGAATCCGCTTTCATCTTCCAATGTCATGAACACCACACTCGAGGCGCTGGCAGGGCGCTGCCTGCAGATTACTGCACCGACATAACGAACGCGGCACCCGTCTTTCATAGAGTTGACTGTTTTTGCGTCCGGCAGTCCTCGGGCGGACATATATTCCCGATAATGCTGCAGCATATGACCATCGCTGCTGACTGCGGTACTTTGATAATCCCACGCAGTAGACTCTTCAGCGCTTAATGCGTCAAACCGGGCTTGCGAATCAATTGCCGGGAAAATATCACGCTCCGTGTGTGCACCAAGCGCAGCCCACAAGGCAGATCTTCGATTTTCCGTGAGCGAAGCCAGCGCGCCGGCCTGTGCGAGTTTTTGCATGCCGCTTTTTGAAACGCCCACTTCGTGAATCAAGTCGTCGACTGACTGGATTTTTTCAATAGCCATGTTTTCCAGTGCGCTGAGGTCAGCTTCGTTTAAGCCTTTTATGTAGCGCAAACCGATACGAAGTGCCTGGCCACCTGCACTTGCCGGATCGGCCTCAAGCGTACAGTCGCGTGCGCTGAAACGAATATCGACCGGTGCGATGTGTACGCCATGTCTGCGTGCATCTTCGATGATAGTCGCTGGTGCGTAAAAACCCATCGGCTGGGAATTGAGCAGCGAGCAGGCAAAGTGCGCCGGATAGTGGCATTTCAAATACGATGCAGCATAGGCGATCAGTGCAAAGCTGGCAGAATGTGATTCTGGAAAACCGTACTCACCGAACCCGCGAATCTGATCGAATACCTGTTCAGCAAACTTTTTGTCAATGCCCTTGGCCGTCATGCGACAAATCAATTTTTCCCGGTGCTGTTCAATGCGATCGACACGCCGCCATGCTGCCATGTCACGCCGCAGCTGGTCGGCTTCGCCCGGCTGGTAATCTGCTGCCACCATAGCAAGCTTGATGACCTGTTCCTGAAAAATCGGCACACCCAATGTTTTACCTAACACCGGTTCTAGACATGGATGCGGATATTCGACAGGTTCCTGCGCACTGCGGCGACGAAGATACGGATGAACCATCCCGCCTGTGATTGGCCCTGGTCTTACGATGGCAATTTGCACTACCAGGTCATACCACTGTCGCGGTTTTAATCGCGGAAGCATGCTCATCTGGGCTCGACTTTCGATCTGAAATACACCGGTGGTATCGGCTTTTTGCAGCATGGCAAATACGGCCGGATCATCTTTGGGAATGCTGTGCATATCAAGACCGATGCCGTGATGCTGCCAAATCAGATCAAAACACCGGTGCAGTTGGGTCAGTGCACCGAGCCCAAGCAGGTCAACTTTGAAGATCTTCATCGTCTCAATATCGTCTTTTTCCCATTGAATGACAGTTCGCTCTGCCATGGTGGCATTTTCAACAGGAATAACCTGATGAATAGGTGCGGTGGTAAAAACAAAGCCGCCGGGATGAATAGACAAGTGTCGCGGAAAGCCGACAAGTGCGTTGCTTAGCCGAATTAATAACTGAAAGTTGTGAATCGATGGGTTCAAACCAACTTTGACAAAGTCGTTTGGAGTGATTTGCCCATGATGGTCGAGCTGCTTTGAAAGTCGCTGTATTTGTGCTTCAGGAATATCCAAAACTGCCCCAACGTCGCGTACCGCAGAACGAATGCGATAGCGGATAACCACAGCCACCATTGCCGCATGGTCTCTGCCATACGTGCGATAAACATACTGAATCACCTCTTCGCGTCGTTTGTGTTCGATATCCAGGTCGATATCCGGCGGTTCATCGCGCTCGCGTGATAAGAACCTTTCGAACAGCAAGTCCATGTCGATGGGATCAATGTGCGTGATGCCGAGACAAAAACATACCGCTGAGTTTGCCGCCGAGCCTCGCCCCTGGCACAGGATGTTTTGTTGCTCACACCACTTGACGATTCGGTGCATGGTCAAAAAATAACTGCTGTAACCAAGTTCACTGATCAGGTTCAGTTCACCTTGAAGTTGTTTTTTGAGCGCTTCAGGTGGCTTTTTATCAAACCTGTGAGCAGCACCCGCATACGTCAGTTTACGCAGTTTGTCATCGCTCGTCAGCTCGCTGCCACTAACCTCTTGTGGATAGGTATAACGTACCTGGTCAAGACGAAAACTGCACTGCTGTGCAATTTCACAAGTGGCGTGAACACTGCCTGGATCATCGCGGAAGACGGACAGGAACTTTCTGCTTTCAATCAGTCCATAAGATGTGTTGGGCTGCAGCAGATTTTTGCTGCTCGACAAGGTAATGCGTTGTCGAATGCAGCTTATGACATCCTGAATCGGCTGCTCAGAGGCACAGTGATACAGGAATTCTCGACCGGCTACCGTGCGAATTGCATGATGTTTCGCATACAGTCTCGATTGTCTTTCGACCACTGGGTCACGGGTTTGAAAGTGACGGCAGATCATCATCCACAAACGATTGCCAAAAGCGTCTTTGAGCATTCCGAGAAACTTAAAGTTTGCCTGGCGTTTAAGTGTTGATACAGCATTTGGCAGCCAGATTGCGATAAGTCCCTGTGTATGGTCACAGCACTCATGAACCGAAACCTCGCTCTTTCCTTTTTCGCAGCGTCGCCGTCCGGTCGTGATCAAAGAGCAAAGATTGGCGTATCCGCAATCATCCTGTGCCAGAAAAAGTATGGTGAAAGTTAGATTGTCCGCAGTCTTTACTGTGATTTCGGAACCGACAATCAGGTGGATGTTGTGGTGTTGGGCAGCGACATGTGCTTTTACGCTGCCGTAGATTCCGTCGCGATCGGTCAGGGCAATTGATGGCAGTTGCAGCTCAGCGGCTTTGGCGATGTATTGCTCGGGGAAACTCGCTCCTTCCAGAAATGAATAGTTGCTTTTACACCAAAGAGGGACATAGAGCAAATCTGCGGACCCGTTCATTCCACAAACCCGCGCTGGAACCATTGGCGTTTGATCTGGTCGTAGAAGATCCACTGCACCGTGCCACAATGCGTTTCAACGAAGTAATCCCGGCGCTCGACCCGCGTCTGGCGCCACCACAATCCATCGGTTGAATAAGGCCCCAAAATCCTGTGCAAGGCATTTCGCTGCGGCGTGGATATACGTTTTGGTGTTTTTAAGATTCGCCGCACTGCACTGGCGCAGGTGTCGGTGGAAACCGCCGGCGCATCAATTCGCTCGAGTGGTTCCCAGGTAAAAGAATCTTCGGGCAGGTGCGATGCGATACAACGAGCCCGCCGGACGCATTGCGGGCCGAACTCAGCGATAACGCGTGCCAGTGCTCGATTAGCGGCTGCGCGTGTATTGTCGCACTTCGACAGTTCATTGCAAAGATCTTGCTGGGGGTCTGGCAATGCACCGGCAAGGATGCGCACCGAGATCGCGACAATTTTTTCGTTCAGGTCAATGGCATGCAGTTTTAGACGTAAAAGATCTGTGATGACCGACTCGTCAAGCGTTGGTTCAGCTGTTTTAAGATTTTCAAAATGAACGCTGCCGAAGTCTTCGGTCAGTCGCAGTTTGATTTCGCTGACACCTTCTGCGTAGTGTTTCATTTTTTCTAAAAGTGGCGTGCAAAGCTTGCATATCACGTCAACAAGCAGCTCGGCATTGTCTTGTGGGTAGTCGAGTTCGATATAAGCGCAGTAGGGGTCCGCCAGCTCAATCCCCCGAACAGCACCGCTTGTCTGTTTTGATCTGCGCACCAGGTCGAACAGCTCTTCGGCAAATCTGCACCTGATTTCCCATGGTGGCAGTTTTTGCAAATCGCCCACGGTATGGACGCCAAGTTTGGCCAGTTCGTTTATTGAACTGGAGCGAAAACTCAGCCTGGCAAGCGGCACTGCCGCAGCCGCGCTGCGTTCCTGCTCAGGCGAATCAAACAGTAACACAGTGTCTTGTGTGTTGCACAGCGCGTGTACTGCGAATCGGGAAAATCCAATAACAATAGCGCATTGAAGCTTGTGTTGTTTGAACAGGCTTATTTGAATCTGTCTGCCCCACTTGAGCAAATCAGGATGTAGACGATGCAAGCCGCGGACATCAAGATAGTAAGCACCTGGTTGTTCGGGAACGGGTTCGACTGCAGGTGTGAACTTATACAGATGACCGATCACCTGATCATGAGCGTGCTGTGTTAGCTGCTGACAAAATTGCACTGCGTGCAGTTCTGGACAAAGTGCTACTGCTCTTGCGTATAGCAAGCCCGGGTAAATCCCCCGCTTTTTTGCGCGCGCGTCAACGCTGATAACTGTTGAGCGAACATCGCTGCGGTCGATCAGTGCGACTGGCTGTTGAAAATCTGCCGCCATGGTGCGCATTGAAATCTGGAGCGGAAAGTTTGGAATGCTCAGGCAGGCAATCTGTATTTTGGAGTTTGTTGTGGTCATATGTCTGCATCAGTAATATCCGTCAATGCCTGCCAGGCGGATTTGCCATGACCAAGGTCTGCCGCGCTGTTTGTCGCGCGACACATCGATCTGGTAGGAAAATTCATCGTGTGCGGTGCGCTTGCGACCGGTGCGCGCATGCATACAGATCAGCGGCCCCAGCGATTGTTCGCTGCTTTGTTTTTCGGTCAAAAACAAGACGCAGGCTTTGTGTTTGCGCGCCAACGCTCCGAGCTGAGCGAGCCGGGCAATGGATACGGATTGATGCTTCCCCAAGTCCACAACGAGAAGATGAAAAGCACCGCTGCGAAGCAGAATTTCAGCGGCTCTGCCCGCGCTTTGCATATCGCGCATGTGCAGCACCGGCAAATTTTTCAGATCAATGCCGTTGTCGCAAGCATCCGGAGGGTAAAAGATGCTGTGTGAATGACTGATCCAGCCTGCATGACAGCCATTTTCCTGTGCCTGATGAATCGCCATAATAGCGAAACTCAGCGAAGCGGTTGGGCGCGATTCAGACAACTCAACGAGTCTGCCTTGCAGTTCCCGGATGTTCCAGCCTGGGGCTTCGCTGGAAAAAGACTGTGTGAGCTCAACTGTCGACATTGTCGATAATCAGGTTCAGTTTTTCCAGATAGCGTCGAACTTCGACCACTTTGCCGACGATCGCAAGATCTTTCGCCTCGAGTGACAGCACCGGATAATTGCTGTTGTGCGGGTACAGCTGCACTTTTTTTCCGTGGCGGCGGAACTCTTTGACCACGGTTTCTTCACCGACCATCGCGACGACAATGTCGCCTTGGTAAATGTTTTGCTCCGGGCGTACAAGCACAACATCTCCGTCAAGAATTCCGGCATCCATCATGCTGTCTCCCTTGATACGAAGTGCAAAAACACTTTCGCTGTCGGTTTGGGACTGAACAGGAATATAGCCTTCGATATCCTGTATGGCGGCATTAAATGGTCCTGCCTGCACCCGCCCGACGATTGGCACTAAAGCCCCCGGGCGGACATTTGCAGGGAGTCGGTAGCCGCGTGCTTTGCCTGATTCTTTGATCAGACGGCCTTCTCGCACCAACGCGTCAAGATGGGATTTTGCTGATTGAACTGCCCGCATTCCGAATTGCTTCTGAACTTCCCGTACTGTTGGTGGCTGACCGGCGAGCAGTCGTTTTCGCACAAACTGGTAGATGCGGTTTTTGGTTTTTCCGGGTTTTGTATATGCCATGATCTTATCAGGTGTCGGTAAACAATGTTCCATATGATAACAGACAAATGTATGTTTTCAAAATTTGAGTGAAAAATATCTCACTGACCGAACTTAAGGCCAAACCAGCAGAGTTGAAAATTGCATATTCCCCAGGCCAATAGTCTGACGGCAGGTCAGTGAGTCTGAAGCCTGGTTTGCGCTATCATAATCAAGACTTCGAATCTGCACACTTCGCAGCTGTAGTTTGCAGTCGGCAAGAACATAAACGGCGGCCTCTTTGGTATAGGCATAAAAATGCATCCTATCATCGCTCTATGGTCACATCCTCGTTCCATGTCAACAGCAATGGAACGCATTATGCGCGAGCGCGGTGATCTGAAATGTTTCCACGAGCCGTTTATGTACGACTACTACATCAACCGCAAGGTGCGTGTCATGCCGCACTTCAAGCCGGAAACGGGCCGACCTGTCACGTTCGCACAAGTGCGCGATATGCTGTTGGAACATGCTCAAAGCGGTGTGGTGTTTTTTAAGGACATGAGTTACTACGTCATGCCGCATTTGCTCGATGATACGCAGCTGCGTAACCGTCTCATCAACTGTTTTTTAATTCGCAATCCGCTCGCTTCGATTGCGTCGTACTTCAAACTGGATTCAGAAGTTACCAGTGAGGAAATCGGGTTGGAAGCACAATTTTTGCACTACGATGCATTGCGCAATTCATCGAAAACCCAACCGGTGGTTATCGAGGCCGAAAAGATAAGGGAAAACGCTGCCAGGACAATCAATGCTCTGTGGGATGAGATTGGATTGCCGCGTGCTGATCATGCTTTTCAATGGGGGACAAAAAACCCCGAGGATTGGAGTCAGGTCGCAGGATGGCACAGTGATGTCAGCTCTTCGCAGCGCATTTGGCCAATGACATCTGGACAATCGGATGCCGAAGCGATGAATTTTGAAAAACTTAGCAGGCAATTTCCGCGCATGCTCGAATATCTGGATCATCACCTGCCCTTTTACGAAGCGTTGAAGTCGCAGGCGATCAAGCTTTGAAGCCTGGGAATTTTCTAATAATCCGGCGCTGCGTTTATGGTAGTGGAACCGGAATGTCCATATCAGGTTTTGCCTGATTTTCTACAAGCAACATTTTGCTTGGAGCCCGCTGATTTCTTATTGACACTTTCGGTCGCAATAAAGTGGCGATATCGGCACTTTAAAAGTGTCATCGTACACGTATTTCCGGTTTTGTTTTCTTAAGATTGAATGCTGTAAAATGCGCATTCTCACAAACTTTTAGCATTTGTGCTTACGACTATTAACCAATTCAAATGGATGGAAAATTATGACAGTGAAGTTAAACTTAAACGGTGAAAGTCGCACCATCGAAACAACAAATGACAAACCGCTGCTTTGGATTCTTCGCGACGACCTGCGATTGACTGGAACCAAGTATGGCTGCGGCGTAGCATTTTGTGGTGCCTGTACGGTTTTGATTGACGGTCAGCCAGCGCGATCGTGTCAAACTTATCTCAACTCGGTTGAAGGCAAGCAGGTCACAACAATCGAAGGACTCGACTCAGACGTAGCCGCGGCTGTGCAGCAAGCCTGGGTCGAATTGAACGTCGTTCAATGCGGATATTGTCAGTCTGGACAAATCATGTCGGCAGTAGGCTTGTTGTCGCAAAACCCTGCCCCCTCGATTCAGGAAATCGATCAGTATATGTGGGGAAATGTCTGTCGCTGCGCGACATATCAGAGAATTCGCACAGCGATTCAACGCGCCTCACAACTTCTCCAGGGAGGCTAGAAGATGAATTCCCAAATTACACGCAGAGACTTCATCAAGTCAGTTTCAACCGCATCTGCTTACGCATTGGTGCTGGGCTATACCCCAGGTAAAGTGTTGGCGAGCAGTTCAATGCCGCAGACGGAAGAGTTGACCGCGTTTTTGAAAATATCCAACAGCGGTGAGATCACGGCAATCATCAAGCATTTCGAATGTGGACAGGGCACAGCGACGGGATTGGCAACTTTGATTGCCGAAGAGCTAGGTGTCAATCTGGATGATATTGAGATTGAATTTGCACCCTACGACCCTGATCGTTACAAAAACTTTTTGATTGGCATACAGTCAACTGGCGGATCAACTTCTATGCCAAATTCATTTATGCAGTATCGCCAAGCCGGTGCAGCTGCCCGACAGATGCTGCTCACAGCAGCAGCACAATCGTGGCAAGTTTCGCCACAGCAGCTCACTTTGGCCGATGGGCAGATCACAGGTGGCGGTAAAACAGCGCCGATTGCTGATTTTGTTGCGCACGCTGCTACCTTGGATGTTCCCGACGAACCTGTACTGAAGTCGCCTGATCAGTTTGTTCTGATCGGAAATCCGGATGTTTCCCGTGTGGACAATTTGCCCAAAATCACCGGAACAGCCCAATATTCGATGGACGTGCAACTCGATAACCAGCTCATTGCGGTCATGTTGCGCAGTCCGAAATTCGGTGGAACAGTTGTGTCCATGGATTCTTCCGCGGCATCTTCGGTGCCAGGGTATGTCAATGCAGCGGTGTTGCCGACGAAACAGGCGGTGGTTGTCTATGCAAAAGATACCTGGGCCGCGTTCGAAGCGCGTAAGGCAATGGAAGTTCAGTGGGATTATTCCAATGCCGAAACCCGCAGTTCTGATCAAATCAAAGCAGATCTGCTGAAATTGGTAAATTCCGATTCTCAAGTGACCGCCTCAGGTGATTTGACTGTTACTCAAGATCAATTCGGTAGTGCTGCTCAGGTTATCGAACGCGACTTTTACTTCCCGTATCTCGCACATGCCCCTATGGAGCCGATGACATGCACGATTGAGCCGACACCTCAAGGCATTGTTGTGCACGATGGCTGTCAAGCCCCGTCGGTTGTTCATCAGGTTGTGAGTGGTATTTTGAAGTTGCCCGCTGAGCAGATCAAGATTAACACGCTTTATGCCGGAGGGTCATTCGGTCGCAGATTTACCATTAGTGCCGACTATCACGTGGAGGCCGCACTCGCATTTGCCTTAAGTGGTGCCAGTCAACCTGTCAAACTGGTTTGGTCCAGAGAAGACGACCTAAGTGGAGGAAGTTACCGCTCCGCTGGCGCACACAAAGTACGAATTGCTTTGGACGCGGATGGCGCTATTGTTGGCTGGGATCATCGCATAGCGATACAGTCAATCTTTAGGGGGTCTGTGGTTGAGGACACGGTAATTCGAGATGGTGTAGACTACACTTCAGTAGAAGGGATAGCGGATACACCTTACAGCATTCCCGGAATGTTTGTTGGTTTGACGGATGCTGTCAGTCCAATCACCGTCAACTGGTGGCGTTCTGTCGGGCATAGCCACACTGCCTTTGTCATGGAAAGCATGATGGACATGGCGGCTTTAGCTGCAGGACAGGATCCGGTGGAATATCGCTTGAAATATCTAGACGGTAATACACCTGATCAGATACGATTGGCCAATGTATTGCGGCTTGCTGCACGCAAGTCTGGGTGGGCAAATTCCTTGCCTGCGCGTCGTTCGCGCGGAGTCGCGGTGCACAAGTCTTTTGAATCCTATGTGGCAGAAGTTGCAGAGATATCCCGTGACGAAAACGACAATGTAAAGATTGAAAAAATCACTTGCGCAGTCGATTGCGGTATTGCGGTTAATCCCGATGTAATTGTTGCTCAAATGGAAAGCGGAATCGGCTATGGGATTGGACACGTGATGCGAAATGAGATTACCTTTGCCGATGGCGTGGTTGAGCAGACGAACTTCCCGACGTATCAACCACTGCGAATTTCGGACATTGGACAAATCGATACGCATATTGTGCCATCGGTCGAAGCGCCTACAGGTGTAGGCGAGCCCGCTACACCTCCGGCAGGTCCAGCGCTTGCAAATGCGATTGCGGTGGGTGGACCTCGTGTAACACATTTGCCGCTCACAGCCAACGGTGTTAAATTCGCCTGATTGGAGCAAAGGGATTTGAAACTGTTAATGGAATCCCGACTAGTGCTGCTGTGCCTTTATGGCACGCGACTAGTCGGGATGACAAACGTTCCTTCTTTGGTTTTTTCGAAGTATGCATTGATGCCGTAACACTGCATCAAGGAAAAACATCGTGTCGCGATCATCACAGCGCTTGCAGCCAATGACAAAGTAGAACTGGCAGTGCTGTTCGGGTCTCGCGCAATGGGTACCAACACCGTTACTTCCGATGTTGATATAGCGTTATTCGGAGAAAAACTCGGCTCGAAAGATCGAGCTCGCCTCAGTGCGACCATTGAAATGATTCCGACGGCTCAGTCAGTTGACTTGGTGCTCTACAGCAATATTACCGACTAATCCCTCACTGAGCATATTGACAAATATGGCGTTGAGTGGTATCGACGAAAGGATCAACTGTGAAACCATTGACTGATTTCATTCATCAGTAAATGCACTGAATTGAGGTTCAACCCTTTGAGGCTCCCGTAGGGTAAGGCCGCGTAGGTCATTCGATTCCGGTGAATAGTAGACTTCGGTAACTGTCATCTTGTACGCCCCCAAAACTTGTGTATATCAGGTGTTGTAACTGATGCAAATCCACGAACAATTACTTCCTGTCCCTTATCTATAGGTTCGTTATGCACTATGTAGTGGAGTGAGCTGCAGGCACCCGCTTTACTAAAGCCTGAACCTCGACTGCCGCCCGGTTTGCTTGTTCAGCGACGAATTCGCCAATTTGAGTAACACTCAATTTGCTGGTTGCCTTTTGGACAAGAATTCCTGTCGTCATTCCGACCAGTAACCCTAGACCCGCTGGACCTCCTAAAACTCCAACCGCCGATACAGCCGCTAAAGTCGCACCGCTACCGATACCGCCTTTCAAACCGCCATCGATCAACTCGGTATATTCGCCGGTTTGATGAGCTTTATGAAAGGCACGCGCAAGCGCAACGATGGTTACAACAATTAGAGCCGGATTCGCGCCTAGTAGAGCCGGCACGCCCATTCCACCAACGAGACTCGCAAACTTTTCGGTGTCGGCTTTGTTCCAATTGAGTGCAATCGCGATAGCGCCAATGGAGCCGCCGATGATCTCAGCTGCGTCATAACTGTTGAGATCATAGAACCAATCCTTGGAAATGCCTAATTGCTCGTTCAAGAATCCAGCAATCTGGTCGTAGTTTGCTTTATCCCAATTGACAAGCGGAAGACCTTTCGGCGTGGTCATATCCCGAAAAAGACTTTCGAGCAGGCCCATTGCCTCCTGAACGACAGTGTCGTCTGGTGAGGCTTCCCGTACCGCCTGAAAAGCGCCGAGAAGTGTGTGTCCACCGTCAAACATACGGTGGTTGCCCCCACCAATATGGCTTGCAATGTATTGCGCATCCATTGCCTTGTCGTAGATTGTTGCAGACCCTTTCACCATGCCATGCAGCAAACTATTCAAGTCTCCGGAAAGTGAGCTTGCCAGTACTCCCTGAGTTGAGTTCAGAATCCACTCAGCACCGCGGCCCACCGAATTCAGCGCGCCCTTGGACGAAGACACGACCTTGCCTGCGGCCGCGACAGCCGCATCTGAAGAAGACTTCGGGATTCGTTGGATGGAAACGACCGCTGACGTTGCAGATTGTTTGACGCGCTGTCTGCTCATCGCAGGCTTCAATTTCTTCCTCTTTTTTGCTCCGCGAGGTTTTGTATGATCGCTGTCGGAGTTAATATTTTTCATGCTTCAATGAATCTGTTAAGGTGACATCATATTCGCGAATCGACTGTGGTATGGTGAAAGTTGTTACCAAATGTCATCATGTAATGAATTAAAGCAATAGCAATTCTCGCATGGCCCGGTACATTTCACCGACCAGATTCACAACATGCTGTCAAACGGGGAACAACGAACCATCATATTGACACTCACTCCAAATTGGATTTGCGATCTGGCTATGTGATCACTTTTATTGGTATGAGTCGCCGGTTCCATTTCGTATTACCTTTGGTTAAGTCGAATTTCTTGCAAGTTTAAGAAATTCACACATTCGTTGCGCACCGTCCAAAATTCTGACAGTATGACGTTGCAGGATATCGGGTGGAATAAAGTAAAGATGACCTTGTTTGACCGCCGTTATTGATGGCCAGTTTTCCCATTCATCCAGCCAGTCCGGTCTTTGATTACCGTGGCCACTGGCGATTATTACGTGTGGGTCGCGTCTTACAACGGTTTCAACGCTAATTCGCGGAGCCATTGGCAATGCATCCGAAAATATGTTTCGCCCACCGCACAATCGCATCACACTCGAAATCAAGTGTTTTCCGTTGATCGTAACCAGTGGTTTATTCCAGACTTCATAAAATACGCGCAGATTTTCTTGCTCGCTATATTGACGTCTCATTTGTTCTAAGCGTTCGGTAAAGCGACTCGTTTCTACATCAGTAATCGATTCTGTGCCGAGCAATGTCCCAAGCCGTGTCAATGTCGACGCGACGTCTTCAAGTTCACGAGGCTCATCAACATAAACGGTGTAGTTCAAATCCCGCAAGCGATTGATCATTTCCCAGCCATTGCCACCAAATGCGAGAATTAGATCAGGGTTCAAACCAACAACCATCTCATAACTGATTTTCTTGTAACTACCAATTACGAGTAATTCATTGGCTGCCTCTGGAAAATTACTGTAGTTGACTGTCGCGACGATCCGGTCGCCACCGCCAGCGGAAAAAACCTGTTCGGTCAGATGAGGTGCCAAAGTAATGATTCTTTGTGCCGGCTGTGCCAGCGCAATCGTTTCACCACTGTCATCCACAACTGTAATGGGGTTACTTAGCGCGACTAAGGGATATAGGCTGGCCGCGAAAACAAATAGTAGGCTGGCAAATCGGTTCAACCAGTACGTTCGAATTGAATCAGTATTTAGACTGAAGTTACTCAGTCGATTTATGGAGCGGTTCATAAATTATGAGTATCCGGTGAAAAGATAATTTGAACTAACAACAAGTGCTGTGATCAGCAGCCACATGCATATCGTACGCCATACAAGATTGATTGATCGAACGATATCTATAGTTTCAACGCTTCGCCCAGTTCCAAGAACCGGTCGTGCGTCCAATTGCCCATGGTAAATCACTGGCCCGCCGAGCTCAATTCCCAAGGCTCCGCCGCCGGCTGCCATCACCAAGCCTGCGTTAGGACCTTCAGATTCAGCTTTTTGGAGTTTCATGCAAGAAATGGACTTGCGAAAACTCCCACAAACAGCGTAACTAAGTGCTGTCAATCGGGCCGGAATCCAGCTCAGGAAATCGTCAATCTTCGCCGCAGTACGGCCAAACAGAATATAGCGATCCGTTTTGTGTCCCCACATTGCATCCAGGGTGTTCGCCAGCCGAAACATCAGCGCCCCTGGAGCCCCCAGCAACACAAACCAAAAGATTGGTGACAAAACACAGTCACTGCCATTTTCAATGACCGCTTCAACGGCGCCTGTCGCGACACCGCGTTGATCCAGCGCCTCGGTCTGACGACTCACAATCAATTTTACCGATTGTCGAGCCTTGTCCAGATCATTTGCGAGTAAATACTTGTAAACTTCCAGTGCATGTTGTTGCATGCTTTTCCAACCGATCGTGAAATATAAAATCAGGCATTCCACGCACCACTGCCACGGAGTCGGTAACCAATACAAAAGGAGCCATAGCCCCAGTGTTGGTGGCACCACAAGAAGCACCCAAAAGATCAATCCGCTTGTAAAAGGTGAAATTCTTTCAAACAAGTTTTGGTTGCTTAACTTCTCACAATAGTCTGCAGCTTTGCCGAAGCCTACTAACGGGTGATAGCGCCGCGGCTCACCGATGACCCAATCTAAACCAATTGCGACAAGCGTGATACTGAGCGTAATCAAGTTGTTAACGCGAAGATTGTAAAAACCAGCAACATGACCAACTCTGACACCTCCACCAACAGCCCGATACAATCACCAGTGAAGCCTTGTAATCGTTTGTTCATGACAAAGCGCCATAGCCAAAATGTCGTCGTTGCAGCACCAACCAGCAAAATCCATAACCAGGGCGAAACAAAAACCAAGGGCAAGACTGCACCCGTTGCAACGATGATTTTAGATTTTCTAGGCGATTGACTGGACAGTGCTGTTTGAATTTTGCCACCGACACCACTTTGCCTGGCATACGGTAGCGAGTGAAATGCCGGAATGATCATAAGCCTTGCAATCATAGGAACCAGTAACAACACAACCCAGTTGTGAAACGCGGTCAATGCGGCAATTTTTATTATTAATGTCAGTGTTAGAGCGACCACAGCAATCGGACCGCAGCGCGGGTCTTGCATAATTTCGAGCGTTCTTTCCCGACTCCCCAAGCCACCTACCCAAGCATCGGCGAAATCGGCCAGCCCATCCAAATGTAGCGCACCGGTAATGATGACCCAGATCGTCACCAGCAACGCTGCCTGTAAAAAATGCGAGAGCGGCGATACAAGCCAGTCAACAAGAATCAGAATTACCCCGATCATCGCACCGACAATCGGGTACCAAAATAGCACTTCGCTGCGTACGTCATCAGGTGAATTGACACTGGATCCGACAGGCAGACAGGTCATAAACTGAGCGGCCGCTTTGAAAGCTTGGAAGTGATGTGTGGACGAAGACATCATTCAGCGATGTGCTGTGTCAGATGAAAAAGGAGTATCGGAATATGGTCGCCACCGTGATGATGTACTCGAATGCGAGTCAAACAGGCATACGGCACATCAATCCGAGTGGCGTGAGACAGGGGCATATTCAGAATATGCGACAAAAGAAGTCTAATCGTCCCACCGTGCTGGACAATGAGCAGATGTTCGTTTGTATGCTGCTCAAGCACTTGTTCGTAAGCTTGCACAATTCGGCGTCTGGCTGTCTTGATTGATTCACCGTCAGGTGGCGTAAATTTGTCGGGACGGACGTAATACTGATAAGACTCTTTAGGGTGTTTTTCGAAAATTTCTTCGATTTTCTGTCCTTCCCACTGACCGAAATGAATTTCACGCCATCGGTCGTCCACCAGCATGGGAGTCGCGGTGCGCTTGGTGATTAACTTCGCGAATTTTTGACATCTTTTTAACGGTGAGGTAATGACCCGATCCCAATCATTTTGGTATCGACGAGTTACCTGGTCCATTTTGTTCAAACCCTCTTCAAGCAACTCAACGTCAATCGACCCGCGATAGATGTTGCCTCCTTCACAAACTCCGTGTCGGAGAAGATCAATCGTCGTTATCGGTGCTGACTGTTGGTTATTTGTTGCTGACATTTGCCTGTTCAAAGGTTGCCATTTGAGCGTGTAATTTCAATGCACTTTGCAAAATCGGGAAAACAACGGCAGCCCCACTTCCTTCCCCTAGTCGAAGCCCAATTTTCAGCAATGGAGTTACGTTCATAGCAGACAGGGCTTTTTGATGTCCAGCTTCATCTGAACAGTGTGCGAACAACAACCAGTCTTTAACGTCTGGGTTGAATCGAATTGCACACAATGCTGCCGCCGTCGCAATAAAGCCGTCAACCAGGCTTGGAATTCCTCGTTGAGCGCAGGCAATGTAGGCACCCGTGAGTGCGGCAATTTCCAGTCCGCCCACGCATTGCAGAGTGTCCAATACGCCGTTTGCCAATCGGTCGCGATGAAGAATCAACGCAGATTCGACTGCCTGGACTTTGCGTTGCAATCCCTCATCATCAAGGCCGGTGCCTCGACCCGACATTGTTTGAACTGACAATCCCAATAACGCCGAGAAAATTGCGGTGGCAGAGGTTGTATTGCCAATACCCATTTCTCCGCCAATGAAAAGATCGGACTGTTTAGGACTGAATTCGCGTCCTGACTGCAGGGCCTGGAGCAAAGTCTGTTGAGTCATTGCGGGCTTACGACAGAAATTGGAAGTCCCGTTCGCCAGTTGAAGATTAACGACACCTGATAGATCTTCCATCGGCTCGACTGTACCGACATTGATAACAGAGAATTGTGCATTGTATATTTTTGAAAGTACGCTGATGGCGGCGCCTCCTGCGGCAAAATTTCGCACCATCTCACCCGTTACGGCCTGCGGAAAGGCAGAGACGCCTTCTGCAACAACGCCATGGTCGCCGGCAAAAACTCGCACACACAATTGCTCAAGAGTCGGGATTTCTTTGCCCTGCCAACCAGCAAATGAAATCGCGATTTGTTCAAGCTCACCCAAAGATCCAGGCGGCTTGGTTAATTGCTGCTGACGCAGTGTCGCTTTTTTTCGACTTTCCGTACATATTGTTTTTACTTTTTCGGCCCACCAGTTCATAAGATTTAGTCCATTAAATTTTCAAGTCACTTTGGAAGTGTGGGAGTCGATTTCAAGTCAGTGGGAATGCCGGCGGTGATCAGCGTTACGCGGTGACAGTGCGAAGCCAGTTCCTGATGCAGTAAACCTGTGGCATCAACAAACTGACGGGATAATTCACCTAGTGGGACAATGCCCCAACCGACTTCGTTACTAATAAAAATGACTCTTCCTGAAAGTGCGGGCAGAATCGAAAATAAAGCGCTGCGCTCTTGTTCCCAGCAGTTCGTATGCAGACAGTTGCTGACCCATAGCGTCAGACAGTCGACCAAAAGGCAAGTCTTGCTGTTGTTGTGTGCCTGCAATGTGTTAGCGAGTTGTACAGGCTCCTCAATCAAAGTCCAAGGCCAATCATCGGCATTGTTCTGACGACGTAGACGATGATGTTCGATTCGGGCTTTCATCTCCTCATCGTCGCCGGTCGCGGTTGCAATATAGATTTTCTTCAATCCACTATCGCATGTTCGTTGCTCAGCCAAACGACTTTTTCCCGAACGGGCACCTCCCAAGATCAGTTCCAGTTGCACCGACATCACCTTGCCCTCAATTTAACATCACCACCGGTTTTCCGGTCGTCGGATGATCAATGAATTCCAGTTTTACACCAAACACATCTTGTAGCACATTATTGGCCATCATTTGTTTTGGCGTACCTTGTGCCTCCAATCGCCCGTCGGACATCAGTACGAGTTGGTTGGCGCAGGAAAATGCAAAATTAAGATCGTGTACGACAATAATGACGACCACATCTTGTTGCGCCATATCAAGTACGATATTTTGCAACAGTTGCTGATGGGCGATGTCGAGTGACGAAGAGGGTTCATCGAGTAGCAACACCCGGCTTCTTGTTTGTCCATCCACTTCACATGACTGCCAAACCTGAGCAAGCACTCGCGCCAGTTGGATACGTTGTTTTTCGCCGCCGGACAGTTCAGTGTAGTTGCGATCCACCAGATGCCAACTGTCTACTGCATCGAGTACCTGACGAACAATCTGGCGGTCGTATATGGCACCGGTATCATAGGGAATCCGGCCCATCAAAACCACCTCTTGGACTGTAAATGGAAAGTTTAAGGTGGACTGTTGCGGCAGGCACGCCAGCATCTTTGCCCGTTCTTTGGGTTTCCAGTCGTGTATTTGACGGTCATTCAACAACAGTTCGCCACTATCGGCGGTCAATTCTCCTGACAGCAGTTTGAGCAGGCTGGTTTTTCCAGCACCGTTTGGACCCAGCAAGGCGGTGATGCTGCCAGGTTTGCAAGTGAGGCTCATGTTATCCACGCGCAGAATTTTTCCACTCGATAGCGATGCCGACTGAACGCTAAGCATAAACCCTGCCTCGCTGTCGAACCAGAATGGAGATAAAAAATGGCACGCCAATGATTGCAGTGACGACACCAATTGGCAATTCAGCAGGCGCAACGACGACTCGGGAAACCGCATCCGCGCAAACCAGTAGCAACCCTCCCATCAATGCAGATGCGGGCAACAGATGTCGGTGATCGGGTCCAATCAGCAGGCGTATCAGGTGCGGGACAACCAGCCCCACAAATGCAATTGTTCCGGCTACGGACACTGCAACACCCACACCGAGTGACGTATAGATGATCAAGCGGCGCTTGAGCCACTCCACACCAACCCCTAGGTGGCGCGCTTCAGATTCACCTAAGAGCATGGCATTCAATGCACGGCTTTCGCGTGGCAGGAGAATCATCAAGAAACCGAACACGACAATGCAGTAACTGATTTGTTGCCAGTCAGCTGATTCCAGTGAACCCATTTGCCACAAACTGATGCGTCTTAACATGTCGTTATCAGCGAGGAAGCTGAATAGCTGGTTCAATGCGCCTGCCAGTGCGCTGATCGCTATGCCCGCCAGCAGCATGGTGGCAACCGAGGTGCCTTCGTTGCTGCTGGCCAAGCGATAAACAATCCAGGCGGCAACCAAGCCACCGACAAATGCACCAATAGATACAACTGACAGGCCAAGAACAGATGACGGAAATAGCAGTGAACCGAATACGATAATGAAACTGGCTCCAGCCGATGCACCAGCAGATACGCCGATCAGGGATGGGTCAGCCAGAGAGTTTCTGAACAATCCCTGCATGACTGCACCACAGGTTGCCAGAACCGCGCCAATCAGGAAACTCAGCAGCATGCGTGGCAATCGTATCGATTCAATGATCATCTGATCGCGTGATCGGATCTCATCAGAACTGATCAGTTCGAACAGCACTGATGGTGAAATCTGAACCGGTCCGATCAGTAGGCCGACGAATGCGGCGATTACTGATAAGATGATCAGCAACACAAAACAGGTTTTTGGCAACATGAGTCGCATATGCAACTTGGAGTATTGTGGGGTAGTTTGTTGCGTAATTTATCGAAGCGAATGGTAAGGTGCAATGCCCTTAGTTGTGTCATAAATCGGCACAGTCAGGATTATTTCACAACGAATCCAGACTGTGCCAGTTTATTCAGGTCAGTTGTTGGTACGAAACGATTGAATTAACGGTCTGATCAATAATCGACGCCAGGGCGAGCTTTTATTCCCGATTTGAAAGCATGCTTGATTTCCTTTACCTCCGATACCGTATCGGCCAGTTCCCTTAGTGCTGCACCGCCGCCGCGTCCAGTCACAACGACACTTTGTTCGACCGGACGATTAGCGATAGTGTTGATCACGTCGTCGGTGTCAAGGTATTTGTAGCCTAGCATATAGGTCAATTCATCCATCACAACGAGGTCGTAGGTTTCATCACTCAACATCTTTTTTGCAACTTTCCAGGTTTTTTTGGCCGCGGTAATATCACGAGTTCGATCTTGAGTTTCCCAGGTAAAGCCGGTACCCATTTGGTAATGGTCGATCTCGGGATGGACGTTTTGGAAAAACATCGATTCTCCAGTTGGTCGGTTACCCTTAACGAATTGGATAACACCCACTTTATGACCGTAGCCAATGGCCCTTAGCACCATACCGAACGCTGAACTGCTCTTCCCCTTGCCGTTGCCGGTTAAAAACACAAAAACACCTCGTTCGATGACCGCTTTCTTGATGCGTGCATCGACTTTTTCTTTTTGCTTTTGCATCTTCTTTTTATGTCTTTCATTCAAGTCATGTTCAGTCATGCTATGCTTTCCTCCAAAGTAACCAGATAGAGTCCAATGATCGCCCAGCCACGAGTACTCTCTTGATTAATGGTATTACGTTTCAATCGATTCTTTAGAATTTATACTCAACTGATATTTGAACAGTTCGCCCTTCGTTTTGGTAATCGTTAGTCGAGGATGCTAAGTTGGTTACATATTCTTTATCGAATAGGTTGTCGACCTTACCTGAGATCGATAGTGATTCAGAGACCTCATAGTTCGCGTGTAGCCCCCAAAGCGCGTACCCGGGTAGTTTTTTTCCGCGATCGTGCCGCCCGTGCTCGGCAAAAGCACCAACACCAACATAGAAATTATCGATCTGTTTTCCAAATTCAAATGATGCAGAAGATCGCGCTCTACCGTCTAAAAATTCACCGGTTTGATCGTCTTTTGCATCCAGGTAGTCTAGACTTGTGCGAAAAATGTAATCGTCCCATTTTCTTGTAATCTCAAATTCGATACCTTCTAGAGTTGCATCTTTGACATTGGCGGGCGTGGTTCTTTTGACAAGAGGACTTATATCCGCTGTTTTCCAACTGATCAAATTTGTTATCTTCGTCTGGTAGGCATTAATTTGCAAGAGTGTTTCATCTAAATCAACTCTAAACGACAATTCGAAAGATTTGCTTTCTTCCGGCTTCACATCAAGATTGCCCTCAGTTATATATGTTGTGCCAAACCATATAGACTGCGTCAAAGGCCAATACAAATCGTTAAATGTCGGCGCCTTGAACGCCGTCCCATAGCTGGCGACGATTCTACTTCGCTCAGTTGTATCGAATGACTGTTGCAAACTGTAGTTCGATTTGGAACCATAATCGCTATTCTTGTCATGACGGGCATTAAGCACAGTACTGGACCGATCACCTTGATATTGCCACAAAGCAAAAAAACTTTTGTTTGTAAGTTCGTCTTTATCGTATTCGGAAGTCGCGCTAACTCTGTCTTTCTGATAATCAACTCCGATAGTGACTTGATTTTGTGAATCTAAAATCAGATTTCCTTGAATAGAGTAATCGACCTTACGAGTATTAATGTAACTTCGGCTATCCCCAAAAGTTGTCGAGAAATCCTTGGCTATGCCGACTGTTCCAACAATGTTCAATGCATCAGAATGATCGTATTCCAAATTAAGGGAAGTTGATTCAAGTCGATTACGATGAAAACAGTTATTAGTTGAACTCCCCGTACAACCGTCATATTCAACTCTCACCAAACTTTTGAGATGATTGAATTTCAAAATTGCACTGTCTTGCAAATTCGCAGTCAGTGAAAAATCGCCGGAGTTTTGCTCGAACCCATCTTTGTCTCCGTTTCCAAAGGTTTTTAATTTAGTACGATCAATTCCCTCAGTCGATTCCTTTGACAAAGACGCAGAAACACTATATACAGAATTCCCGTAACCTGCGCGACCGCTGTATTTCCGAAGATTGTTGCTGCCGACAGAAGAATTCACAGTTGCGAATGATTCTCCTTCAATATTTTGCTTTGTAAAAATCTGAATTACCCCACCGATACCATCTGATCCATACACTCCAGACATTGGACCCTTAATTATTTCGATCCGTTCGATGGATTCTAGTGGAATACGTTGAATTGCAGTAGCACCAGTTGTGGCACTAGAAGTACGCATGCCATCGATAAGCACAAGTACATGATCAGATTGGGTCCCTCGAACAAACAAACCACCATTTGATCCTCTGCCACCACTGTCCCTAAATCCTATTCCGCTTGTAAGTTTCACCAATTCTCCAAAGTCTTGGGGTTTGATCCGCTCAATATCTTCGGCTGTAATGATTGCTGTAGTCGGCAAAGTGTCGGCCAGTGGCGTCGGTATTCGAGTCGCAGTAACGACAATTTCCTCCAGTTCGTTTTCGTCATCGTTTGGTTCTTGTGCATACGCAACTGGTGCGACCAATGCCGACGCAAGTAACGCTGAACAAATCAGACGCATCCCGCCTCTTCTAAGAAAAGGCGATTTTTCTAAAGAAACATGTTCAGAACATAAGAATTTCAATATCCACATAATAGTCCTCCGCTTATGGATAAAAGTTTCACTCGCACGAGGCTGGTTCCGGGCTTACAGCGTCTTTGCTGATTACCGTTGCGGGAACAGCGTCGGAATTGCGAAGCCCAATCCGTTTACAATCGCTTCGCTCACCAAACTTCCCAATTAATCTGTTACCTTGAATTCGGATCAATTCGGCAACAGACGCCTAGCACAAAATAAAATAAAAAGTAAGTGTCCAATAACTTAAAAATAATCAATCTCGTTCACAATTTAACTGAATTCATCGTGAACCAATAGTCAGTTGACCCACCGTTTCAAGTGGGCTTATTCATTCGCCAAAATGGCATTTATTACGATAGGCAAATCTACTGCCTCAACAAAATCAGCTTACCCGTTTCCGGGTCTTGAAAAACCTGGCCGACCGGTACCATTCCTGCACCGCCTTGTTCGCCAATTTGCGGCATTTCAGGCAACTCCCGACCCCGTTCAATTGCTTGCGCATTGACTGCAAAATAATCCTGCAACTGAGAACTCATCGCAACCAGTGCGATAATCAATCCGCAAGCGAAAACCAACATCAGGTCAAGCAGATTAGCCAATGGCCCCACTGTCTCTTCTTCAGAAGACGAAAATCGGCCTCGGTCCCAGCGTCTACTCATGATTCTTGCGCCGCCTGTCTGACTTCGAGACTCGATAGTAATTCGTCGTACCAGCGCCGCCGCAGTCTGCCCATCACAAACCCGGCAATGCCAACTAGCAATCCGAGCACGGTAGTATCAAACGCGACACTCACCGCGGTGGACAAAATGGTTAATTCCCCTTCGCCCAAAGCAGCAAGCCCCGGCCCCAAAGGAATCAGTGTGCCCATCAAACCCAACATTGGTGCAATTCTGGCCAGAAAATCGCAGTGGTCAATTCTGCGCTTGGCAAGGTGTTCAACCGAGGCGATTTGACCGTCCTTTCGCAGTGCGGGAATTGTTCGAAAGTACTCAGCAAGCAATACCCCCACCTCGATCAGTGCCCATACGGTTACAGCAAATAGTGCCCAGATGACAGGGTGCAGCAGCCAATTGACGACAAAGTGAAGAAATCCAATTGTGTATCCACTAAACATATTGTTGTCTCCACTAAGCTCGAACGGCGGGTCGTCTGGAACCGATGAACCAGCCGAATGCAATTAGCACCAAAGCTGCAGCAATCAGCAGGTATATCGGCGGTACTGGCAGTGACGGTTCACTCGCGGTTTCTGTCTGTTGTTCAACTGGCTGATTGATCTCGGGTTCAGGTGTTTGGGAAACTTCTTGAGGCTGTACCACGATCTCGGAAATTTCTGCAGGGCCATCAGCAACCTGGTAATCGACTTGTGCCGCGGCAGTGATCCCTCTGAGTTGCTCGTACATCTGTGGCGTAAGGTAAGTTTCCAGCCAGTCATACATCGGGTGAGAGGGATTGGTATGACCACTGCCTGGCAACCCGTGTTCAATGATCAATTCAGCAAATTTTTCGGCAAGCTCCTCGATCGTTTCTTCAGTTGTTTCCCAAAACTCTTTCTGTGCTGAGACCAGCATAATTGCCAGCATATTGGTCATGACATGAACGTTATGTCCTTGCTCAAGAAACTCATCGAGCCCGAGACCCAACCGATCATCCAGGTAAACGCTCTTGACTTCGTCCCAGACCCAAGACTTGACAATCCCCGGATTGGTGACCTGCCATCCCCACAGATACTCTAAAAATTCACTACCCATCGTTCGTGCGCCAGCGTAACCCTCTTCCATAAGGGGGCGCAGCCACTGGGGGTTGAGATGCTGTCCGCGCAACTCGCGCAAAATTGCCGTCCGCAACGGTTCAACGGAATAATTTTGATTGTCAGTATGAACCAGAATATAGCTATCCGGGACTGTACCGCGCTGGGTTTCAATCGCGAGGCTCAAGCCACCGAGGTAATCGAAAGAATCGTTGTTGTCCAATACCCCATACAGGTTGCTGGCTCTGCCCAAAAATGCATTTGATACGGTCGCCAGTCTGTCGCGAAACACATTCTGACGTGGTTCACCAGCAAGTTCGGCACCATAGACATGTCCCATACGACGCATATAAACCTGGGCAACTTCCTGACGCTGCTCCCAACTGCCAGAACGTTCAACCATTCGGTTAACGCCAGCGCCATAGGCTCCAGGTGGCGCACCGAAGACCCGGAAGGCGGCTTCTTTACCGGCTTGCAAGGGTGAGGCACCCGCAGCCAGTGCTTTTCGTGCATCATCGACCCACCGCGCGGCAACGTGATTGATCGAAAGCGGTTCTTCGCCAGGGTTTTGGAGATTGTCAAGTGGTTCTAGTGCGTGATTCAATGCCACGGTCAGTGCTGGATAATTTTGTTGTATATAAATTGCCGAGGCATCCAGGGCCATCAGGGTAGCCCGTTCCAGCCAAACCAGTTGCGCACCATACAGATCGCGAAATAACCCCGACGTCGTAAACACCATGTCATGCCGTTTTCTGGCGTCGCCGCCCTCATCAACACCTTCGATTTTGAGGCGCTCCAGCCCCTTGAAGATTCCGCGACTGTTCCAGATTGGTTTCAAGCCCAACATGTCAAACCCAAATGCAATCATTGCCCCCTCATCGCGAACTGTGTCAGAGGCCCAAAGTACAAGTGCGTTGGCTTCCGGCGCAGCACCGGCACCTGGTGATTGAGGCTTTTTGCCAAGTCTTGCAGTTGTCGCCATCTCAACACCAAGCTCATAACCGATTGACGAGGGAATTAGACTGCCGTCAAGTGCGAAAAAATTTCGACCAGTAGGCAAAACTTCAGGCGTTCTGATAGGATCGTTACCTTTTCCAGGTAAAACATATTTGCCAGAAAGTCCGGCGGTCAGTGCATTGAGTTCTGCCCCAGGAGATAACCGCAGGAGATTTCGCCAGACGGCAGAATCTTGCACTTTACTGCCGCCCGAAGCCGCTAGCAAATCCTTATCCTTACCCACTTCGGATGACATTGACCGCACCATTGTATCCAGTGCCTCATCAGACCAGTCACGGCCAAATGTGTGCAATCCAAGTGGCATAAACTGCTCTTGTAAGTAAGTCAAATAGTGTCCTATTTCATGAACCAGTAATTCATCATCGATTTGATCGAATTCAGTAATGCCCCGCACTTCCAATTCACCGGAAATCAATTCAAAAATCTCTTCTTGGAGATTCAGTTCGTCAACCAGTGATTTCAATTGTTTGACTGTACGACTTCGCAATACTTCGTTTTCATGACCACTTGACTCGTAGCTTTCAACCAATTGTCTCAACTCCAGCAAACTGTCATATAGCTCGGTACTGTCTAGTGGCGGTGTCAGGTGGTCGACAATTACTGCAAGGCCGCGTCTTTTTGCCTGAATTCCTTCTCCAACCCCATCCACAATATAGGGATAGACACTGGGGAGATCGTCCACGATCGCAATTGGATAATCCTCGACACTGAGCCCTACCCGGTGGCGCGGTAAAAATTCATAAGTCGAATGTCGACCCAGGTGCACAATGGCATCTGCTTTGAACTCATTGCGTAGCCACATGTAGAACGCTAGGTACTGATGCGGCGGCGGAAATGAAAGATTGGCATGCAGCAACTCTTCATCCAATTCCCAGCCGCGCGGAGGTTGCGGTCCGACAAAAACGTTACCAAACCGAACCCCTGGCAGTAGCATTGCGCGGTCGTAAACCATCACTTGTCCGGGTGGTGAGCCCCATCCCCGCAGCCCTTCGATACCACTTTCTGCGATCGCCTCGACCAGGTTCAATGTTTCGTCCCAATTGGTGGTGTCCCGGTCTTGTGAGTACGCTTGTTCAAGTTGATCCAGTAAATTCAGAACTCGCTGACGGGCAGGATGATCGGCACCGTCCACGACATGCCGCAAGTCTTCAATCACGCGCCGGCTAAGCAATTGGGCAATTTTTTCGCTGTTGTCCTCTTTCGACACACTGATTTGTTTCAGTACTGCGTTGAGGTAGCCGAACGGCCCGTTTTCCAGCTCCTGTTGCAAAGTGGCAGGCAGTTGGTCGTACCATCCCTGGTATTGCTCGGGCGCAACATTGACAATCTTGCTGGCCATGGCTGCCAGCGCTTCGCTGTCTTCCGGCAGATTTACTGCCCGTTCCTGCAAAAGATCCAGTAATTCGTCCTCCGTTTGTGGCAGTGAACCCACATCGTAGCCTTCGGTTTTTAGGTGATTCAGCAAGTCAAATACTGTCGCCGGAACATTGAGGTTATCGGCGCCAATATTGTGTCGCCCAGGCGGATGGTTGTAATAGATCACTGCAATTTTCTTGTCAGCATTCGATTTATTCTGCAAATCTACCCAGTTATTGATACGTCGCGCAAAATATTGCGTTTGGTCGTCCAGCGTCCGTTGCCGTGTAACGCGAATCCCCGTTAACTCGTCGATGCTTGGCGCGGTATTTACTGACAGCACCGTCGGTTCCGCAATACCCTGAATTTCTGACATGGCAACGCGATAGTGCACGCTATCCCAGGGAATGCCATCTTCTGAGAGGCGCCACGCTTGTTCTGTTCGATCACTTAAGCGAATTCCCTTAAGTACAGGGACGCCGACTTCCTCAAGTGCAGCGTTGACCTGGGCACGACCCTCGCCACCACCAATCAAAAAGTTTTGCAAAGATACGATCAATGCCACTTTCGAATGATTTGCGCGCAGCATTTCAACAGCGGCAACACTGGCGTCTCCCCAGGTTGCAAGCAACGAAACGCAACCAGTTTGCTGATTCCGCGTCTGTTCACACAGTGAATTGAGTAATTCATGAGAACCCAGTCGATCGCCGGTTTCATAGTCGAGAACAACAATCCAGCGTTTTTCATTTTCATTGAAAAGTTGGGTCAACTTTGAAGCAGGGTAGACAGTGCCTTGATAGAACACTCGAACCGGCGCCAGTGGCTTGGGCGATGACACCGGGATATTTTCACCTGTCAAAAACGTCAGGTGTGCGAACAACTGCGCCATGTTTTCGGTACTGCGTCCGCTCCAAAATAGCCTCGCCATGAGCCAGGCATTGTATTGAGCATGCTCTTGCAACAATTCGTCGGTCCAGGATTCCGGGTCGCCGTCGATAGGTGGATCCGCCATGAGTAGATTCAGATTGGCGCCACTTAATACCGAGCGTCCCTTGAGTTGCGATTGACTGACCAAACGACGGTCTGAGTGGACCGCAACTAAACTCGTAAGCCAACCATTGCGAGTGGCAGCCAGCAGATTTTCTCCGGCGACGCCAAACACTCCACCAGCAAAAACAACATCTGCAGATTCCAGCCACTGCTTTTGTTGGTGCTGCGACATTTCAATAAATTGATCCGTGGTCTTAAGTTTCAGCACATGTGAAGGATGTTGCTGAAGGAATTTGTGTGCACCCGTAACGACGTCTGATGCGTTTCGTGATGAAACGACTGCGGCAAGGGTCGCCGATAAGGCAACACTCGGCAGCAAAACCAAGTCGGTAATTACGATGATCAGTGCGCTGATCAAGATCAATTGCAACCGACCGCCTTTGGGGCATTCCTGCAGATTGACTCTTGGTGAATTCATCCTGTCGACTCCATAAAGGAGATTTGGTTGAGGAGGAATTCAGGGGTAGGATTTTGAATCGCCACGTTAAAGCCCTCCGCTAAAACGAATAGTGTCTGGCCTGTAGGAGGGTGGTTCCGGACTTACAGCATTGCTGATCACCGTTGCGGGGGCAGCGTTGGAATTACGAAGCGCACATCCGATTCACGGGCTTCGCTCACCAAACTTCCCATTTAAAGTGTTGTATTGAATTCGGATCAATTCAGCAACAAACACCTCAAACAGTGGCGCGGAATTATAGACTAATTGTTTATGTCAAGAATTTATTTTGCTTAACTGTTTACTGAAGCAGTCCGATTTTGTCAGCAAGACAGTTGCAACGGCAGTGTGATAAATGAACTGTGACTACCTACGCATCTTTAAGTGCAAATGAGATGGGCACCTGAACGACACCATGAGCAGACAGCGCGTTTGTGTGCGCAGGTTGGAATCTCCATTTTCTGACTGCTTTAGTGGCAGCCTTGTCAAGTCTTGAATAACCGCTTGTCTCAACTACGGTGACTTCATCGGCTCGACCTTTGCGGTTCACGACGACACGCAGGATGTCCTTGTCTTGTTCACCCCTTGCCTTGGATTTGTAGGGATACCGCGGTGTCGGGTTCGACAATCCCTTAACACCGAATTTCGGTTTGGTTGCGCTTGAATCACTGGCGAGTGAAGCTTGTTGTTGAGAATTTGTGGGCAGCTGGCGGTTATCCTGTGACGTAATTTGGGTGTTCAACGAACTTGCAGCCACCCGTTATCAGAACCAATCTGCATCATTTGGTGCGTTTTCGGGCACAGAATGCTACGATTCTGAATTCTTTTATATATACAGATATAATATATAAATATACTTTTGGTGTATACATAATCACACAAGCACAAATTGGAATGCGTACAACATCTGCATTGAAAATTTTCCATGAGTTCGACACTCAAGGGCGATACGTTTTTGGGTCTAAAGACCTGGTAAAAATCTTTTCCAGTGACAATTATGATGCGTTTCAAGCAGGACTAAAACGTCTCGTTAACAACGGTATTTTGCTGCGCTGTGCCCGAAGTGTCTACATCTTTGGCTACTCAAGAAACCTTGGTGCAGACAGCGTGGAGTTGATCGCAAGATCATTGCGAAGAGGTCACTATAACTATGTCAGTTTGGAATCGGCACTTTCTCAATACGGTGCAATTTCCCAGATTCCTGTTGACCGACTGACGATTATGACGACAGGTCGGGAAGGAGAATTCAAAACGCCGTTCGGTGTGATTGATTTCACACATACGCAGCGTTCGGTATCACAGATTGTTGCAAACACCTGTTTCGTTGACCGGCCATTGAGAATCGCTACGCGAAAAACCGCTTTCAGAGATCTGAAAAGAATAGGGCGCAACGTTCATTTGGTCGATCAGTCACAGATATATGATTAGTCCTTCAAACGATTTCCAGCATCTGGTCAATCGTGCTGTGAGCGATTCCAAGCTCAGCCATATGCGCAATGCGATTGAAAAGGAGTTGCTGATATACAACATTTTGTTTTGCCTTGACCAACTCGACAAGCTGGACAATATTGTCTTTCAAGGAGGAACCCTGCTTCGTTTCGGGCACGGTGGACAGCGGCTAAGTGAAGATTTGGACTTTGTTGCAGGCACACAGTTTTCTCCGGCTGATTTTGGTCCAGTCAAATCTGGAATCGAAAATTATTTTCTTGACAGATATGGATTGTCGGTAGATGTGAAAGAACCAAAAAGTGATTCCACTCGCGGCGAAAAAAGTGACAAAGTGACTGTATATCGTTGGCTGATCACTGCAGCGCTGAATCCTGACAGACCGGATGTGCCCAGACAAAGAATCAAAATTGAAGTGGCAAACGTGCCAGCGCATACGAAGGAGATTGTCGCAGTCAGAAAACACTACGATGTTCTCCCGGACGGATACGATGACATTCTGGTCATTTCGGAGACATTGACCGAGGTAATGGCCGACAAACTAATTTCGTTGCTCGCTACTGAACGGAATATTCGTTACCGTGACATTTGGGATTTATACTGGCTGATTCGGCGACAAACTGAAGTTGATTTCAATTTGGTAAAACGCAAGGTGATCGATTACAGACTGATTGCATATAAAGAGGCACTGAAAGCAGCCCTTGAGCAACTGCCGAACATTGTCAATAGTCTGAAGTTTCGAAATGAAATGCACCAACTGTTGCCAGTCGATGTGTACGACCATACTTTGCGCAAACCGAAGTTCACCATGCATTTGCTGTCTTGCGTGAAAGAGTTATTTGAACAGGTGTTGCAAAGTTTGGAATGACTGTTTTACGATTTGTATTTGATAATTCGCCCAAGTCACCCTTGCCTGGAACTGCCATTGTCTTGTTCAGTGGCACGATGAGGTGCAGTCTCCGGCGGCATACAATTTTCTCAATGACATTGAAGCCGGCTCAATGTGAAAGTCAAACAACTCAATACGTAAAAGGATACGCTACGCTTCATCTTCTCGAAAAGTAATCAGACTGAACAAATCGCTCGGAGCAATTTTTTCCCTGCCACCTAAATCCGTCAATTCAATAACGACAGCACACTCGATTAGCTCAGCACCGATTTTTTCAATCAGTTCAATCGCTGCACATAGCGTGCCACCGGTCGCAATCAGGTCGTCAACAATGATCACTTTAGAGCCGTCGTCCAGCGCGTCAGTGTGCATTTCCAGCCTGCTTAGCCCATACTCCATTTCATATTCCACGTCGATGGTGTTGAACGGCAGTTTGCCTTGCTTGCGCACCGGAATAAGTGGAACGCCAAGCAGATATGCCAGTGGCGAACCAAATAAAAACCCACGCGAATCGATCGCAACGACTCCGTCAAGTGCGGTATTTTGATACCGATGGTAAAGGCGGTCGATGGTATAACGCAGCGAGTTGCCATCATGTAACAGCGGCGTAATATCGCGAAAACGTATCCCGGCTTGGGGGTAATCATCGATGGTTCGGATGTGGGATTTCAAGTCCATTGACATGTCCCGAACGGATTTACCAGTCAGTTAAAAACCTGTGTTGCATTCACCAATGCGGTTTCGTGGCGCACGATTCTCAACTGTCGGTGCAATGCGCAAAGTACTCTTCCGTGCGCCAGCGCCGACTCAGTAACAGACGAAAAATTACTGCGCGTATCTCGGTTCAAGGAGTTCCCAGAACATCGATCGTAGCTGCTCTTAAGATTGCACACAAACGGTCGAGTTCGGAATCTTCTATCACAATCGGTGGTGCGATGCAGTACACGTCTCCTCGCACCCGGGAAAAAAGACCTCGATTCATTGCTGCATTGAGTATTTTGTCTCCAACCTTGTCCGCAGGGTCAAAGGGCTCCTTGGTTGCCTTGTCCTTGACAAATTCAACACCGCACAGCAGTCCAAGCCCGCGCACATCGCCGACATGGGGGTGATCGCCGATTGCGCTTTGTAAGTTTTCAATGAGCCGCCGACCTTTCTGCGCCGCTTGACCTGGAAAATCATCGCGCACTATCAGGTCGATCATCGCGCACGCGATCGCACTTCCAATCGGATGGGCACTGTACGTATACGCATGCATAAAAGGTTCGTTGCTCGCTTCCATTACCGCTGCAATCTCATCGCTGACGCCAATGCCGCCAAACGGGAAGTAACCGGAAGTAATAGCCTTGGCAAACTGAACAATATCCGGTTGAACATCCCAGTGCTCCAAGGCAAACATTTTTCCGGTTCGACCGAATCCGGTAATAACCTCATCGGCCACAAACAAGACCTCGTATTGATCACAAATTTCACGAATTCGCGCGAAGTAATCGTCTTGCGGCGGTATCACTCCGCCAGAGCCATGAACAGGTTCGGCAATGAACATCGCTACGGTTTCCGGGCCTTGTGCGAGAATTTCCTTTTCCAGTTCATTGGCTGCTGCCACACCCTGACTGACTGAGTCATCGGTGGCCTGATAGCGGTAAGGATACGGTGATGGGATATGCGAAAACCCTGGAATCCTTGGCTCGAACATCGGCCAGTAAACTGGCATGCCGGTAGCGCACATTGCGGCAAAGGTAACTCCGTGGTAACCGAGCATGCGTGAAATCACCTTGGTCTTGTCAGGCTTGCCTTTGAGTTTCCAGTAATAACGCGCCATTTTGATTGACGAATCGGTCGCTTCGCCTCCGCCAGATGTCAGATAAAAACGGTTGATATGCGGGTAAGTGATCGCTGCCAGTTTTTCTGCTAACTCGATTGCCTTGTCGTTCGAAGAGCCGATATAACCCGAGGCATAGGGCAATTTTGCGTATTGCTGCGCAGCCGCATCAATCAGTTCTTGAGCGCTGTGACCAGCGGTATTGTTCCACAGCCCAGCCAGCCCGTCGATAAACTCGTCACCGTTGGAATCAATGAGAGTCGAGCCGCGCCCTTCAACCCAGATTTTTGCGTTGTCGTGCGCATTTCGAATGTGCAGGGGATGTATTAAATGATTCTGGTCGATCGCCAGTAAGTTTTGATTCGTCATAAATTGTTTCCTGTTCAGTTAAATATTGTGCCGATTGAATTGACCGACGCAAATGCGACTGTCAGTCGCTGTTGATCACTACCGTTACACTGGCTACAGGGCCGCTCCAGCCGTGAATCTGTGGGCTCAATGCAGAGCCATCCGCGCCGGATATGCCTGGATGACGCTCAACGCTGCCTTCAGCCGCCAGACCGCTGATTCCTGGGGCATTGTTATCGGCCTGACCGCCTGGGTCGGCCGGTATTCCGGGTGTATTCGGCGCACCGCCGCCGGTGATTCGTTCATCATTCGCTTCTGTTCCGGCATCAATTGCATAAAGCAATTGCTCACCTTCTCTGAGCAAAGAATTATCAAGCGCAATGAACCCGTCATTGGTCGGCAGAATCATTCCTACCAAAGAAATGCGGGTGTGTTCCTTGGCCAGTGCAACTGTCGCAGATTCGCCTGGTCCAATCAAGCCACTATCTGGAGCAAAGACAACTTGCCCGCCTTCAGTTTCGTAAATCTCAAGCATCGGGTCGACATTGCCGCCTTCTGCAACCGCCTGTAATTGTTCGGATGCGGGTGATCCGTATTCAAACATAGCGCCTTCGCGTTGTGCGTGGCCGACAACCAGTACTCGTGTGATGTATGCACCTTCTGTCAAATTCGTGATAATCACCTCAGTTGAGTCGTCTTTTTTTGTCCATTTTTCCCAGACTTTCCACTCAACGTTTTTCATTCTTTCACAGCCAGCAACAGCAATGCTCAGCACGACTGTCAAACAAACCAGAAATCTTTTCATAATTTACTTACCTTTTCCCGTTAAGGATCGAATTGTGCGAATAATTATGCGAATACTAACTGCCAATTCCCGCACGTCCGCACAAACAAAATCAACTGCAACGTTATAAACATTACTATAGCACAACAGTTTTAGCCTATCGCCTCACTGGCTGTGTTTTATATACCTGCGAGACTCGTTGAGATCGTTTTCATTTGCAATAGATCGATCCTCGCTGGCAACTTAAATTGTTACCAAGCCCAAGACAATATCAATTACGGTCATCACTGCTTTTTCTGAAGCTGAAAGTTTATTGGCATATGGTGTCGAAAAATGATAGTATAGAGCCTATGAATAACCCACCGCTTTGTTTGCATGACTTGATGTAAGTTATGTTAATTGCAGCCGGTGAATTGGATTGAGATTGTATTGCGTGTACATTGATATATAAAATCATTCTGGGATCAGATATATATGACTGAAAGCATTTCCGAAGAGAATCAGATTCGACTACAGAAACTAAGAACAGAACACAGAGACCTTGATGACGTTTTAAAACGGTTGTCTGAAGATCGCAACATTGATGAGTTGCAGATCAGACGACTGAAAAAAAGAAAACTGCAACTAAAAGATTCGATAGCCATGCTTGAGAGTCAGTCAGTGACTGATTTGTCTGCTTAGGCCGTATCGTCAAGCACAAACTTTGCCATAGTGTCGTCCGTCCGTGCGGTTGCGGACGGCTCAGTAGCGGTAGATTTCGCTCTTGTAGGGACCGTCTATTGTTACGCCGATGTAATTTGCCTGTTCTTGAGTCAGACGGGTCAGTTTTGCATTAACCTTCCCAAGGTGCAATCGTGCCACCTCTTCGTCGAGTGATTTCGGAAGAATATAGACTTTGTTTTCCGGGTAGTTGCTTGACTTGTTCCACAACTCGATTTGCGCCAGCACTTGGTTTGTAAATGAGTTGGACATTACAAAACTCGGATGCCCGGTAGCGCAGCCAAGATTCACCAGGCGGCCTTCTGCCAGCAGAATCAGTTTTTTGTTGTCTGGAAAAATGACGTGGTCAACTTGTGGTTTGATATTGACCCATTCAAGTTTTCGAAGTGACGCAACGTCGATTTCACCATCAAAATGACCGATATTACACACGATCGCCTGGTCTTTCATCGCTTTCATATGCTCAAGGGTGATGACGTGCCAGTTTCCGGTTGCTGTGACAAAAATATCACCAGCCGCAGCGGCCTCGTCCATGGTCACCACTCGGTAGCCCTCCATCGCGGCCTGTAGTGCACAGATTGGGTCTATTTCAGTAATCCAGACATTTGCGCCTTGCCCGCGCAACGATTGTGCGCAGCCTTTGCCAACGTCGCCGTAACCGCAAACCACCGCTACTTTCCCGGCGATCATTACATCAGTGGCTCTTTTAATTCCATCGAGCAGCGACTCTCTGCAGCCATACAAATTATCAAATTTACTTTTGGTAACCGAGTCGTTTACATTGATTGCCGGACACTTAAGTTTATCGGCTTGTTGCATCTCATAAAGCCGATGCACACCGGTCGTGGTCTCTTCAGTCAAACCGCAAACGCCATCCATCAGTTCCGGGTGTTTTTCGTGCATCACTTGCGTGAGGTCACCGCCATCAT
Organism: Arenicellales bacterium; assembly: GCA_965214785.1. Classification (GTDB taxonomy): domain Bacteria; phylum Pseudomonadota; class Gammaproteobacteria; order Arenicellales; family JAJDZL01; genus JAJDZL01. The sequence goes on from OZ243975.1 coordinate 2,323,211, forward strand.
CAAGCAGCATGTTCGGCCGCCATTGATGTGGTCCGAAAATCGAGCGGTTAATGCACCACCAGTATTCTTCTTCAGTCTCGCCTTTCCAGGCGAAAACCGGTGTGCCATTGACAGCAACGGCTGCAGCGGCATGGTCCTGGGTTGAAAAAACATTGCATGAAGACCAGCGTACTTCAGCACCGAGTGCCTGCAGTGTTTCGATCAGCACTGCGGTCTGAATCGTCATGTGCAAACATCCAGCGATCCTGGCGCCTTTCAGTGGCTGTTCGGCAACATACTTTTCGCGTATGGCCATTAGACCGGGCATTTCGGTTTCGGCAATTTTAATTTCCTTGCGTCCCCAGTCAGCAAGCTCAATATCGGCAATTTTGAAATAGTATTCGCTAGGCGGTTTCTGCGACATGTCTGTTTATCCTCCGGTTGCGCTGGAACGACAGATTTTGTCAACTTCTGCCTGTAGTGACTGGACCGCGTCGAGCTGCTCCCAAGGGAATTCACTGCGCCCGAAGTGTCCGTAGGCAGCGGTTTGTTTGTAGATGGGCTGCAGCAGACCGAGGTTGTCAATAATCATTTTTGGTTTCAGTGCGAAATTTTGCTCCACAATTTGCGATAAGATGGTGTCATCAATGTCGGGGCGAACAGTACCGAAAGTGTCAACCATCATTGAAACCGGTTCTGCTCTGCCGATTGCATATGCAATCTGTACTTCACATCTTTGTGCGAGACCCGCGGCGACGATATTCTTTGCCAAGTAGCGGGCGTAATAGGCGGCTGAACGGTCAACTTTAGAGGGGTCTTTGCCTGAAAATGCGCCACCGCCGTGACGAGCCATGCCTCCATAAGTGTCGACAATAATCTTGCGACCAGTCAATCCGCAGTCCGCCTGCGGTCCGCCAACTGAGAAAATCCCTGTTGGGTTGATGAATGTTTTGAGTTTTTCGCGTCGAAGGTGCTGCGGCAATATTGGGTCGATAATGTGATGTTGAACACCTCTGTGGACATCTTTTTGCGATATGTTTGCTCGATGCTGAGTTGAAATTACCACGGTATCGATTGATACCGGTTTGTAGCCTTCGTAAACGATGCTTACCTGGGATTTAGCATCTGGACCCAGCCAGTCGAGTACACCGCTTTTTCTTACTTGTGCCTGACGTTGCACCAGCTGATGGGACAGCATAATCGGTAAAGGCATCAGTTCGGGAGTTTCGTCGCATGCAAATCCAAACATCAATCCCTGATCACCGGCGCCTTGTTCATTCTCCTCATTGGTTGATTCGTCTACCCCTTCTGCGATATCTGCAGACTGGTGGTTGAGCAATTGGGTGATGTTGACATTTTCTGCGTTAAACCCAAGCGAATCATCGACATAGCCAATGTCCGAGATGGTTTGCCTGACTATTTTGTCGTAATCAAGTTGGGCATTGGTAGTGATTTCGCCTGCTAATATCACATGGTGCTCAATAGCTGAATCATCGGCTGGACTGCAAACAGACTTGACCATGGTTTCGCAGCCAAGTCGGCTGCCGAGATCCTGTGCCAGTGCGGCGTCAACAACGGCATCCGAAATTTGATCGGACATTTTGTCGGGATGACCTTCAGAAACCGATTCAGACGTAAAAATGTACGTGTTGGACATAACTTAAAGATTCTAAAAACAGTGAAAATTTCCGCAATATTGTACCTGTTTGCATGGTGGCAAATGAGGTAACGAACTTACAAGAAAAGGACGCAACCATAAAGGCGGTCGATAAGATTGTGACTGGGGCATGGAACTGGTGCGAAAAGCCGGCATCTGGGCCGTAAATATTGCATTAATACAATCTCAAAGGTTACTGAATCCCAACGACACACTAGCTCTTTGGGAACTGGATAATCCATGGACTCACTTAAGTTAAACGATCAACCTGTGTCCAGGGAATCAAAGTTCCAATCGATCTTTGCTGGGTCTGGTCGCCGCCATAAACGACGAAACTATTAACGCAATTCACGCTTCGAAAATGGCGGGCAGCGCGCTTTATTCCAGAAAACAAACTTGTCGATGCGGTCTTGGATGACTTCACATCAATCAGATCGACACTTTCTAAGCTTTCTATGACTAAATCAACTTCAGCACCGTTGCTATCGCGGTAATAGAACAAGTCCTTGGGAACAGATTCGTGGTGACGTTTTTTGAATACTTCAGACACGACCCAGGTTTCAAAAATAGCTCCAAATAACGGGTGATTTCGCAGCTGGTCGGAAGAACGAATACCCAATAAATTGCAGAGCAAACCGGTGTCAATTAAATGTAATTTCGGCATTTTGGTGATTCTTTTGCCCAAATTGCGATGCATTGGCAGCAATCGATAGACCAGAAAACTGGCTTCGAGTAAGCTGGTCCAGGACTTTGCAGTGGGCTGTGACAGGCCGCAGTCTCCTGCTAAAGATGCATAATTCAATTGTTGTGCGGATCGAGTGGCACATAGCTGCAAAAAGCGCTGGAAATCCGTTAGATTCCCGATATTCAGTAGCATTCGCGCGTCGCGTTCAATGTAAGTTGCAATATAAGAACGATACCAGTTGACTGAATCGACGCCAAGGTGAAAGATACGAGGAAATGACCCGGTCAGTAGTGTATCTTCGATGGTCAGTGGGTAGTTTTTAAATCGCCTTACCTCTGAATGAGTCAGTGGAAGCAAGTGTCGCACTGAAGTTCGGCCCGCTAGAGATTGACTGATCGATTGAGAAAGAGAAAGATTTTCCGAACCTGTGAGAATCCATTTTCCAGGAGCGGGATCATCATCGACGATCGACTGTAGATAAGAGGGGATATCAGGCGCTCTTTGAATTTCATCAAGAATTGCGCCGTCTGGCAGATCAGCGAGAAAGCCGCGCGGGTCCTCCACTGCATATTGCCTGACATCAGGATCTTCAAGCCTGACATAACGATGTTCAGGGAATACCGTTTGACAAAGCGTCGTCTTGCCGCTCTGTCTCGGACCCGTGAGAGTAATTACTGGATACTGCTTTGCGTCTGCAACTAGAAACCGCGCCAAGTCTCGTTCAATAATCATGTTGCTAATAGGATAATACAAAATACCATTTTTATATATCCTAATATACTACTTGTGCCGTTTGGTGTTCATACGTTTTGCGGCAATACATGTAAAGTGTCTCAAACCTTGCTTGTGATTTCGTTATCTTGGGCTCATAGATGTGGAAGATTGAGCTTACTTGCTCGCCGATTTGGTTAACGCAAACAAACTTCAATCATGTCTTTTAACGCATCGCTAGCTGTCTAAGATTCAGCAAGCAGGCACCCCAAGTGCGTGAACCGCGACATCCACTGTCTGGTTTGTCTAACTCGAAGTGATGTTAAGATTTGTCAACTAACAACCAATCATTGCTCGTTGAGTCTGCGAGCGATTGTGTTTCGTCCCCAACTGAGTATTTTCCCAGCGTGCAGTTTGGAGCCATTGCAGAACTTTAACACCGAAGCGATCATGACTTGCTCAATTGCCTGCCTGAATTGTCCACTTTCTACCAGTTCGGTGTCTTTGAGCATTTTGCCAATAGCCGCTTCAAGTTCGTAATTCCAAGTGTTTTTATCTACTGTGTCGAACACGTACTGCTGAATTTCCGATGGAAGGTCATTGATCGTCACCGCTTTTGTCGGCGTCATGACAGTCAGTGAACGGCATACGTTTTCGATCTCCCGAACGTTGCCAGGCCAGTGGTAGAGGTTCATGCACTCCATTGCCTGTCCAGTTACAGTTTTCTCCTCTATCTTCAACTGTCTTGCAGCCTGCGCCATAAAATGCTGAATAAATCGTTCGATGTCCCCTTTTCGTTCCCGTACCGGGGGCAGTGAGATGCCAACAACGTTCAGGCGATGATAAAGGTCGCTGCGAAACCGGTTTTGCTCAATCAATGCCTGCAAGTCCTGGTTTGTTGCGGCGATTACCCGCACATCAACTGAAATTTCGCTCACACCTCCGACCCGAAAGAACTTGCCTTCGGACATCACCCGCAGCAGGCGGCTTTGCAGATCATGTGGCATATCACCGATCTCATCGAGAAAAAGGGTGCCGCGGCTTGCTTGTTCAAATCTGCCAATTCGGCGCTGGTTGGCACCGGTGAATGCGCCTTTTTCGTGTCCGAACAACTCAGACTCCAGCAAATCTACAGGTATGGCCGCCGCATTGATCGCAACAAAAGGGTACTTTCTGCGAACACTGTTTTCATAAAGCGCTCTGGCTACCAGTTCCTTGCCGGTTCCGGATTCACCCGTAATCAGTACATTGAGATCTGAAGTCGAAAGTCTTCCAATTGCTCGGAAAACCTCCTGCATCGCCACTGACTCCCCAATCATTGAAGAGGCGACAATTTCACTGGAATCACTTCGATGGGATTGATGATTGGCTTCGTCCATTACACGCTGAATTAGTGAGACAGCATCGTCAATGTCAAATGGCTTCGACAGATACTCGGTCGCACCGCGCTGAAATGAATCGATGGTTGTATCAAGATCGGAGTAGGCAGTCATCACGATCACAGGAATACTTGAGGTGCGGTCTTGAATTTCGTTTAGGAAATTCAATCCACCCATCCCCTCCATGCGAACATCGGTGATGATGATTTTTGGCTGTTCATTTTCAAATGCTTCAAGCGCACTTTCAGCGTCATAAAATGTTCTGGCGGTAATGTCGTGACTTGCAAGTGCGTCAGTGAGCACCCAGCGTATCGATTCATCGTCATCAACGATCCAGACTGGATCTGGGGTCTTGCTCATGATATTGTGGATTTCAGTGTCATCAGGACCGGTTCACTGGGTCCGTTGCAATGTGCAAATTTCAGCAGCACTGTAAAACATGTGTTGCCCGGTTCACTGGAGCAGGTGATATCACCACCGTGCATACGAATAATCTCGTGTGCGATCGCCAAACCTAATCCTCCACCGTGCGTTTTGCTTGAAATCAGCGGGAGAAAAACCTGTTCCTGCATGGGCTGGGGTATACCGGGTCCGTTGTCCTGGATATCGATGCGAGCAACACTTTGGTAACGCTGGTGCCCGATGGTTGCCTGACGCAGAACGCGGGTACGCAGTGTAATTTCGACATTTCCACCGCCGGCCTCAATTGCATTTTGCACGATGTTTAAAAAAACCTGGATCAAATGTTCGAGGTCGCCATGTACGGCAGGCAGGCTAGGATCATAGTCAAGTGCCACTTTCACTGCGTTTCCGTTTGCCGCTTGGACCAGATTTCGCACGTGTTCGAGCGCTTCGTGTACATTAACTTGCGTGAATTGCGGGCGATTTCGAATTCCCGACATGCCATCGACAAGACTGCATAATCGATCGGTTTCCTTTACGATAATGCGCGTATATTGTCTCATGTAGTCGCGCGTTGCCAGCTTGCGCTCGAGCAGTTGCGCTGCACCGCGCAGGCCGCCTAAAGGGTTTTTGATTTCGTGTGCAATCGCGCGTAACACAGCAGTATTAGCCGATTGTCCAATCTGACGTGCGATGTCAGAAGACTGTTCGGCAACCGCGTTGACTTCATTGAGTTCCAAAACAAGGTAATCCTGACCTTCCAGTTGCATAGGCGTTACCAGGCAATCAACCAGATTTCGACGACGGTGGCTGTTTAGAATTTCCGTTTGTCGAACGGTTGTTGACTGGGTGTTCTCAAGGCAGCTGCGAAACAGTTCTGCGACATTGCCTTGCGTAAAGTATTCAACCACACTGTCTGCAAGAACGACATTCTCACTGGCATCAAGCAACTCCTCGGCTGAAGAGTTCACCAGTTTTATACTCAAATCCTGATCGCATACGATTACCGCGGTTCGCAGTTTATCCAACAGTTCGGGAAAGCATCGAAGCCTTGCATCGGCCTGATTTGAATCTGCGGATCTACTGACTGACATAACAAGCTTGACAGGTAGTCATTTCTTCAAGGAAATAAATTCCTGTCGGAGGTGTGAAATATGAATGCAAAGCGGCGTGTGAGCAGGTATTGGAAACCGCGCTCACAAGCCGCTGCATATAAAGTGCACGAATAATTTACCGTTCAGTGAAGTCTCCTTGATTGTTGAGAATCAATGGCAGCTGTCTTATACCGAATTAGCGGCTGTAGTACAACTCGAACTCAAGCGGATGCGTCACAAGACGCACTGCTTTGACTTCTTCGGTTAACAACTCAATATACGAGTCAATCGTGTTATCGGTGAATACGCCACCGGCTTTGAGGAAATCACGATCATTGTCCAGCCCAATCAGCGCATCGGCCAAAGATGGCGCAACGTGAGGGATCGCTTTTTCTTCTGCGCCGGTAATTTCATACAGGTCTTCTTCGGTCGGCAGTCCCGGGTCAATCTGGTTTTTGATTCCGTCAAGTCCGGCCATTAACATTGCGGAAAATGCAAGATACGGATTTGCCAACGGATCCGGGAAACGAATCTCTACGCGTCGTCCAGCCGCCGGTGAAAACGGAATTCTGCATGAAGCTGAGCGGTTATACGAAGAGTACTGGAGCAAAACCGGTGCTTCGTATCCTGGGACAAGACGCTTGTAACTGTTGGTTGACGGATTTGTGAACGCGTTAAGAGCGTGGGCGTGTTTAAAAATTCCGCCGATGTACCAAAGTGCTTCCTGACTCAGTCCGCAAGCCAAATCGCCGGCAAACAAAGACTTGCCGTCTCTAACCAAAGACTGGTGCACATGCATGCCTGAACCATTGTCACCAACAAGCGGTTTCGGCATGAAAGTTGCAGTGTAGCCGTGGGCTGCAGCAACATTTTTGACGCAGTATTTGTATGCCTGTGTGTGATCGGCCATCTGTACCAACGTGTTGTAGCGGATTCCGATTTCCGCCTGACCGGCTGTACCGACTTCGTGGTGATGTTTTTCAACGGTCACTCCCATATCGGCCATGGCCTGACACATCGCTGCACGAACATCGCTGAACGAGTCGACCGGCGGTACCGGAAAGTAACCGCCCTTGACGCCGGGTCTGTGTCCGTGGTTCGGGCCTTCGTCAAAATCCTGTGCGCTGCTCCACGCGCCTTCGTAGGAGTTGACTTCATAGAAAGCGCTCTCCATACTGGTGCCCCAGCGTACGCCGTCGAAAATGAAAAATTCTGGCTCAGGACCAAAGTATGCGGCATCCGCAATTCCTGATGCGGCCAGATAATCTTCCGCTTTCTGCGCGATGCTTCTGGGGTCTTTTTCATACCATTCGTTTGTCGAAGGGTTGAAAATACTGCAGCGAATGATGAGCGTAGGCTCCTGGGCAAATGGGTCCATCACCGCTGAATTTGCATCCAGACGCATGGCCATATCAGACTGATTGATCGGCTGCCATCCTGCGATAGACGATCCGTCAAACATAACATTTTCTTCGAACATATCGGCTGAGAAATTCGAAGCTGGCCATCCGAGGTGCTGTACTGTGCCCCGGGTATCGGTAAATCGGAGGTCGACGAACTGAACGTTGTTCTCCTCCATCATTTTCATAATACTTTCTACTGACATTTTTTACTTTTCTCCGTTAACGGTTAAACAAACAGATTTAAATCCTACTTGTATTTACAGCAAAAATCATGCCAATATATTTGAGCGATAACATCGTTGAATCGCCGAAAATGATGCAAATATGCACGATTTTAGTGCACATTGCGAAAATATCGGACTCATTATGCACCATTTTGGTGCACGAGTGCACGATTAGGGGGGTTGAAATCTAGATGCTGGTTATTAAGAAATTTGGGTAATGTACTGTGCAGATGGTGTCAATGGACAGTAAAGAAATAGCGCATCGGCTATGAAATCCACAGGCAACGGGTTGCAGATTCGAAGTCGCCAATCAAGGTATTCTCGCTTCGAGGGTGTCACATCAATACTGCAGGTGAGTACCGCCAAAGATCTATTGATAGTAAATTAAAGTTCCGATATTATTGTTGGTTATCGTTAAAGAGTTGCTGTTCATTCGGATTTAAATTCTTATGCTGCGTAAGTGTGCAATTTGTACGCGATTGATCGCTACGCTGTTACTGACTTTCACTCTCGCCTCCTGTGGCGGCGGTGGCGGCGGTGGTAGCGAAAGTACTTCGGTTGAGACTCCTACAACCTCGTCTCCGCGCCCCGAGACTCCCATGACTTCGCCTCCACCTGCACAGCCAAAGGTCAGTACATATTCTCACGGGGAGATTACGCTCAGTGAATATCGCCGAAGACGTAATGAACTGGCCTCAACCTACAGATCTCATAGCAACTTTCAAAATCAATACGGTTTGGGGCTTATCAACGCTGATACGGGATACGCAAACCTCAACCTCAAACGCGGCGAAGATGCGGCGAACGCACCTGGAAGCGGTGTAAAGGTCGGACTGATTGACTCCGGTATAGATTCAAATTCTCCAGCGTTTAAAGGAAGTTCTCTTACTGAGCAATTTTTAGGTGGGGCAGTTGACGAAACCCCACAATCGTGGACACGCCTTAATACCCATTCACATGGCACTGCAGTTGCAAGTGTCATCGGATCACGAAAAGGCAGCAATATTTGGACGACCAGTGCGGATATCCAGAACGTTCATTTCCACGGAGTTGCCTGGGGAGCGCAAGTCGACATGACAGCTATACCACTTGGAAGCGGCAGCGGCGCATATAACGTGATATCTTTGAGCAGCCTCGCCAGTATTGATTCTGCAGGCGCAAGTCGCTACAACAATGTCTTGGGCAGAAGCATTGATTTTCTGAATTTGAGCTTTGGTGTGAACGGCACGATCGAATCGTATTCAACCCAAGAGATTCGCCAGAACCTGCCCCAAACGATCGCAGCGATAGCGCAGGCAGGATCAAACCAAAAAACGATCTTTGTATGGGCGGCAGGCAACGCTGGGAACGATACATCTTGTAATGCCAACGGCAGGCCGAACGCCTGCCGGGGTAACTCACCGAACGCAGATTCGCCAGAACTGTTTGCTGGTTTGGTGGCGCGAATCAGTGAACTTCAAGGCCATTCTATCGCGGTTGTATCGGTTAACAGCGCCGGCAATATATCCAATTTTTCTAACCGTTGTGGAATAGCAGCAAATTGGTGCATCGCTGCACCGGGTGATCAAGTTAGTATCGTGTTTTATGGACCGGCTAAAGATCCACTGAATCCTAGGCAAATAGATCCAACTATGGTTACGCGAGGTTTGGCAAAAGTAAGTGGAACTTCTGTTGCAGCGCCTTTTGTTACCGGTGGTTTAGCACTGATGAAACATGTCTTTAGGGGACAATTGTCAAATACACAATTGGTAACAAGACTATTTTCCACCGCAAACAAACAAGGTAAATATGCGACTTCTTCAACCTACGGTCAGGGTCTGATGGATTTAGGCGCGGCGACAAGTATTGTTGGCAATCCCACCGTAAATGTAGGCAATTCGGTAAACAGTGACGAATTTCCATTGACAAATACTTCAATGGCACTTGGTTATGCATTTGGAGATTCACTTCAGCGTGCGCTCGGTGGGAGGGAAATTATGGCTTTGGACAAATTGAATGCTCCTTTTTGGTTTGACGCAGGAGATTTTGTCAGCTTTTCAAAAACAGATGACATGTCCAGTATTGTCAGAGAATCTGTGGTCACAGACCAGATGCGACTTCAGGCAGCAGGACTGAATGCAGATCAATTCAAATTTACTGCATTGAGCCCACAGATCAATTCGTCACACATAGATAATTCGAGTTCAGTTTCACAATTTGGACTGCTTCGTTTTGCTCAAGGACCATCAGCCAGTCATTTGGGACTGGCCGCAGGTGCGCTCGCAGCATCATACACACAATCACCAAATACGGTTATTACTGCGTTGACTTCGCTGGATAGTAAGCCAGATGATTTGCCAGTATCAGGCTTGACCATCATGTATACGCCATCGGTGAGTGTACCCGCGTATTTCTCGTTGGGTGCGATCTCGGAGAGAAAATCAATACTTCGCTCAACCGGTTCAGGTGCGTTTGGCAAATTAGGTGGAAACTCTATTTTTGGTGGAGTTGGAGCCGGTGTCAATTTTGGCAGCTGGCGCGTTACAACCGAGGCGGAAGTGGGAATACTCAATCCTAAAATCAGCACCGGAATAATCAAAAAAATGTCACCGCTTATTACGACAGCGTTCTCGGTCCAAAGCGCTACGAAATACGATTCGGCAAATTCATTTACTTTTGGTGTTTCACAAAAACTACGGGTTGAAAGCGGCAAGGCAAAGCTGTCGGCACCTGTTGCACGAACTCACGAAGGTGAAGTATTGCATTCCAGCTTGACTGCAAGTTTAAGTCCATCAGGACGCGAGATTGAATTGTCGACGCGATGGGATCATTCTTTGAGCAGTCGAAAACATTTCTCCCTCAAAGGGGCAGTCGTAACCGAGCCTGGGCATAATCGGGATGCAAACTCGATTACTCGCGTAGTCGCCGCGTGGGTTCAAAACTTCTAAGTCGATACGACTTGCAAAATCGTTAGCTGACGGTTCTATCGAGACCCAGCGGGCGCAGCACGCAGTACTTTGAGATACTGCCAATAGCTTTTAAAATCTTCTGCAGCGAACCAGCATTCGTTTGTTTCAGTTCACTCATTTTGCAAGTGTTCGACAAGCTGCAAGCGACTTATTCAAATTGTCATCTTCCAATACGCAGGCGTATCAGTGTCTCCCCATCTAGAGATTCTGTATGAATTACTTCGTGCCCGTGAATCCGGCACCACGCCGGTATGTCTGCCAGCGCACCGGGGTCGGTACATACTACCTCGAGCACCTGGCCTGTTTGAAGCCGAGAAATTTGCTCGCCGGTACGAATCACCGGCATAGGGCATATCAGGTTTCTGGCGTCCAGTACGTGGTCTACACGTACCATGGTTTTTCGATCTCCGCAGGTTTCATGGGGGTAACCGTCAAATCAAGTGCGTTGCCGTCGGGTGCGGTATAGCGCACAGTCGCTTGTTCGGCGTCTCTTGAACCGCCGAACCGGGCAACCACGCGGGCCGCCATTTCCAGATCAGAATCGGGAATTTGTCCGTCGACTAACGAAACCGGCCCAGGGTGACTGGTGATGGCAAAATGAGCAAACTTTGAACGGTATCCCATCAAATAGTTTGACTCACCGGAATCTCTAGCGATAATCAGTTTCCAGTTGTTCTTTGGTCTTAGATGTCGCCCGACCTTCAACAGCATAATGTCGTCAAGTTCGTAGTCTTTGCGGTCTTTGTGGTCCCAAAAATCCTGCAGTTTACGCGAATACGACTCATCTGTGAGAAAGCAGCAGCCACCAGCTGGCTGAGAGAAGTCCTTGATGCCCCAGTAGGAAGCCAGAGCGATTTGTTTGCGTCGGCTTCTGCCCGAGATGTCGAGCAGATGATCTCTAACGACCCATCCGGCCCTTTCCGGAAGCGTTGGCGCAAGAAGTTTTGCACTCAGCGGGCGAAGCAGCCGGTCAAAAGCGCCTGATTCACGGGCAACGACAGGAAAGGTTGATTTTTTTTGCGACTTGGGCCTTTGCCCCATCACTTCACCGGTGACGATAAAGTCAAAGCCATTGTCCTCCATCCACTTGCGCGCCGCTCCAACCATAAACCCCTTGCAATCCAGACACGGATTGAGGTTGGCACCGTAACCGTGACGCGGGTTGATGACGATGTCTTTGTAAGCCTCGATGGCTTCGATCATGTGCAGCTTGATGCCGATTTGCTCGCAAACCCATAATGCGTTGTTGCGTTTTTGTCGGCCGCGTTCTTCGTTGCGGATTGCATGGGTATGGCCTTCGACACAAAACCCGGTAAAGATATTCAGCCCTTCAACATGAATATGCTGCTCCAGCATTAATTTCGCTGCAAGCATGGAGTCGAGCCCGCCTGAAATAAGTGCGACCGCACTGCGAGTGGTGTTCATTGTGGATACGTTAATCCAGTGTATGTTGTCCCTATTGCTGTATTGTACTTGTTGTGCATCAGCACAGCTGCCGAAACCATGCCAAGGTTCATTTCAATGCCAAAGTGTTGGTGCAAACGGTATATCGAAGCCAACACAATTTGCGCTTCAAAGCACTTGTCACCAGGCCTGAGTGATATCATTAACCAAAACATAGGAGCTGATTGTGATTTTTTACGCCCCTTGTGAAAAGATGCGCACCGTCAATAAGCGTTTTGTTGACGTTTTACCGTTTTATTACATGCGTTTGGATAGATCGAATTGAAAAAAATTTGCCAAACTAAGGTTTCGCATCACACACGATTGGGTATCCGCATAAACGGCTGCAAGTCCAAAGATAAGTATCGTGTGAACGAACTGAAGTTCATGAATTATTCCTGATATCGAGCGTATTTTGTAGCGTTGAATCCACAGCCTGAACAATGCTCCTTTGTTTATCGGCTAATTCAACTTCCCGGTAAAGTTTAATTGAATTTTCAACAGATTATTTTCTCACTGGATCAGTACTGGGCAGATCATGGCTGTGTCGTTTTGCAGCCGTACGATATGCAGGTCGGAGCCGGAACATTTCACCCTGCGACATTTCTTGCTGCAATCGGTCCTGAACCAACTCGCAGCGCCTACACTCAGCCATCAAGACGTCCGACTGATGGACGATATGGTGAAAACCCGAATCGACTGCAGCACTACTTTCAATATCAGGTTGTTTTAAAACCTTCGCCCGCGGACTTTCAGCAGCTGTATGTCTCGTCTTTGCAAGCGCTTGGAATAGATCCGCTTAAAGACGATATCCGCTTCGTAGAAGATGATTGGGAATCACCAACTCTCGGTGCCTGGGGACTTGGCTGGGAGGTGTGGCTCAACGGCATGGAAATCACCCAAATCACCTATTTTCAACAGGCAGGCGGACTTGAATGCCGTCCGGTAACCGGCGAGATCACTTACGGACTCGAGCGCATCGCCATGTATGTTCAAGGCGTCGATAGCGTTTTTGATCTGAAGTGGAACGATTCTGTCAAATATGGCGATCTTTACTTGCAAAACGAGCAGGAACAATCTGCCTATAACTTCGAGCATGCCGATACGCAAGTGTTGTTTAGACGCTTCGAGACCTGCGAGGCCGAATGCAAGCAACTGGCAAGTCTCGGGCTTTCACTGCCGGCTTATGAACAAGTCCTGAACGCCTCACATACTTTCAATCTGCTTGATGCCCGACGCGTAATTGGTGTTACTGAGCGGGCACGTTACATCGCCCGCGTACGCAATCTTGCGCGCGCAGTGGCCGAGCAATACTACGAGTCAAGACAGGCGCAAAACTTCCCGCGCACCGCATCCGAAGTTTCATCGGTCGAAATTTCTTGTTCACCTTCGTCGAAGGACGATTTTGGTAAACCTGAGCACAACAGTACGCTTTTAGTTGAGATCGGCACCGAAGAGCTTCCCCCAGGGGTAATCGAACGCCTCGGCAGCGATCTTGAAACGGAATTGAAAAATCAGCTGCACGCGGTCGCACTGATCGATTCATCAGAATGTCAGTCACAGTTTTTCGCGACACCAAGACGCCTGGCGGTGACCGTCAACAACGTAAAACCTAAAAGCGACGATACCGAACGCGTCAGAAAAGGCCCGCCGCTCGAGCGTGCATACGACCAAAGCGGTGAGCCGAGCGCTGCTTTGCTCGGATTTGCCAGATCTTGCGGTGTTGAACCGAACCGGCTTTCAACTGTCGAAACCGATAAAGGTCAGTTTGTTGCATACCGCACTGTTGAACCCGGACAGGATGCGTCGCAGCTGATCGCGAAATGCTTATGCGATGCGATTGCCCGACTTTCTTTCCCAAAAAAAATGCGATGGGGTGAAAGTGAAAGTGAGTTCATACGACCGGTTCACTGGATCGTCGTGCTCCACGGCGAGCATGTCGTGCCGTGTGAGCTTTTTTCAATTTCCTCAGGTCGCGATACGCGCGGCCACAGGTTTCATGCGCCGCAAAAGATTTCGATTCCCCATGCCGATTGCTATGAATCGCTTATGGCACAAGATGGCAATTTAATTGCGAGTTGGTCTCAGCGCCGCGAGCAGGTTCGCCGACAGATCAATGAATGCGCCGAAAAGGTCGGTGCAAATCCAATCGATGACGATGAACTGCTCAACGAAGTTACCAGTTTGGTAGAGCAGCCGTTTTCTTTTTGTGGAACATTTGAGAAAAAGTTTCTCGAAATGCCGCCACAGGTGCTGATTTCATCGATGCGGCATCACCAGAAGTACTTTCCGCTATTTTCCACCGAAGGCAAGCTGATTTCGACATTTGTTGGTGTTGCAAATATTACGCCGGCAGATTCAGCCATTGAACGGCGTATCGCAACAGGCAATGAGCGGGTGCTTCATGCACGGCTGTCTGATGCAAGTTTCTTTTGGCATCAGGATAAAATCAGTTCGCTCGAAGACAAGATGCGATCACTGGACACTTTGGTATTTCATCGACGACTGGGTTCGGTGGCGGTGAAGATCGCTCGGGTTACCGCACTGTCAAAATATCTTGCAGGGAAGCTAAAGGTTGATGAAAACTTAGTTGCGCGCACCGCTGCCCTTTGCAAGGCTGATCTGGTAACGCATATGGTAGGAGAATTTCCGGATCTTCAGGGAATCATGGGCAAGCATTACGCGCTTTTCGATGGACAGGATCCTCAGGTCGCCGAAGGGATCGAAGAGCATTACCTGCCGCGGCTTGCACACGACAGCTTGCCGCAAACCGATTGCGGACGAATCGTGGCAATCGCTGATCGCATAGACTCCATTGTAGGGCTGCTCGGTGCCGGCGAGCAGGTCAAAGGGGATCGCGACCCGTATTCATTGCGTCGAATGGCGTTTGCGGTCATGCGAATTATTATTGAATCGAGTGTTGATATTGACCTTAAAGAGGCATTGCAACACTCAACCGACATTTACTGCGCGCAAGCCGCTGACATGCAAGACACAGTTTGTGTAACGCGTCAGGACTTCAAGGTTGATGGCATTTTTGATTTTATGCTCGACAGACTGCGCACCTACTACCTCGACCAGGGATATGGTGGTGATGAATTCAACGCGGTTGCTGACTTAAAACCGCCTAGACCGCTTGATTTTGACAATCGCCTGCGAGCTGTCAGGCAGTTTCGAGAATTGCCACAATTCAGTGATTTGATTGCCGGCAACAAACGAATTAGCAATATTTTGCGCCAAAGCGCAGTTTGTGGCGAACTGCAAGTAAGCCCGCAGCTGCTAAGCGAACCGTCAGAATTAGACCTGTATCGTCAGGCGCGGCAAGTGAGCAAACAAATTGAGCCTTTGATTAAACGCTTCGAACACGCCGAAATACTTCGCCAACTCGCTGTACTGCGGGATCCCATTGATGAGTTCTTTGATCACGTAATGGTTATGGCTGATGACGACAAAGTGCAGCGCAATCGCATTGCACTGGTCGCATTTGTCAGTGGACTTTTTCGCGAAGTCGCAGATGTATCGCAATTGCAGCCCACGCGTAATGCATGATGGATCCGGATTCCTATAAACAGATGCTTGGCGCAGTTCGCCGTTTCCATGACAAACACGACATGGAAAACACAGGCGGTCATGATTTGCGATTTCGAATCGCGCTGATGTGCGAGGAATTAGGTGAGATATCCGCCGCTGTCACCAAGGGGAAAGGAGATGCTGAACTGGCGCAAGAGTGTGCTGATTTGTTGATCTTGCTGCTTGGAACCTCAATTGCCGCTGATTTTGATCTCAACGAAGCGTTCTGGCACAAGATGGAACGCATCGAAAAACGCAAAGGCAAAATGATCGATGGGATTTTGCGCGTTTCGGATTTCGATTCTTGAGATAAGATGTACAGTTTTAGGTAAGCCAGTGCTCGTTTTACGATCTTCGGTTTTTTTCGCCGTCATGGTTATATCGGCCTTGTTATTCTGGCCAGTTGCGATCTCGGTGTATTTTTGCGAACCGAAGTTTCGCTCCAGAGTAATTGGCCTGTGGGCGCACTTTGTGATTTGGACGCTTGCGGCGATTTGTGGACTTCGTCATGAAGTCGAAGGGCTTGAAAACCTGCCGGATACGCCATTTGTGATTTTTTCCAAGCACCAGTCTGCCTGGGAAACGATTGCCTATCAGACCATCTTTCCACCGCTTGCTTATGTATTGAAACGTTCTTTGCTCTATATTCCTTTTTTCGGTTGGGGGCTGGCCGCGACAGGCCCCATCAAAATTGACCGGGCATCGGTTCGCAAAGCACTTGAACAGGTAGTTAAACAAGGCACCAAAGTGCTCAAGGAAGGTCGCACTGTAGTGATCTTTCCAGAAGGCACGCGAATTGAACCTGGCAAACATGGCACCTACCACGCGAGTGCATCGTTGCTCGCAATTCGCACAAGTGCGCTGCTAGTGCCTGTCGCTCACAACGCTGGCGACTACTGGAGACGACGGGAATTTGTCAAACGTCCAGGTGTTATCAAGGTCAGAATTGGTGAGCCGATTGACCCGGCCGGCCGCAAACCAAAACAGTTAAATCAAATTGCTGAAAACTGGGTTCGCCAAACGATGGTGCAAATCAGCGACGCCTACAGTGAACAAAGCGAATAGCTCGGCTTCGATTGTCTACAACCTCAAAGTGCTTCGACGAACGCCCTATTGAGTCTCACCGGCGGTTTGCTGACACATCGATTCGGTTGGAAAGTAAAGTTCAGCCGGTTCGATCGCCTGCACCGAATAAATGTCATCTATAAAATCATATCGAAGGTCTGCCCTTTCGTCTTCAATATCGACGATCGTGGCGCTGTCGAAGTCAACCGCATATCCAGGTGTTAAATAAATGGAGGTGGATCTTACCGGAGCGTAGCCATCGCTTGCCCGCCCGTACACGATCAGTTCGTCGATAATGAACGGAATTGTCTGTTCGGATGCCAGATCATGCCAGATAAAGGTCATTTTTCCACGTAAATTCTCATTGGTACGCACAACTGCGATTCCAGCTAACGCCCGGTCTTGGCGCACTTTGAATTTTTCGAACTGATAAAGAACATATTCTTCTCTCAACAGACCCTTGTTGATAGTCTCTACATAGTCTTCAGGGTTTACCAGAAAGTTAGCGGTCATAAGCTGATCAAACTCATCGTAGATTACCGAGCAGTCGAAATTGCCTGCACGGACAGTTGCACAGTTTATGGCCACAGCAATCACAGCTGCTCCGACAAAGGCCTTAAGAGTGATGATCGGTGTTTTACGCATTACTTAGAACTGTTGGAACTTTCAAGCCGTTCGATAACGCGGCGAGCCAGTATCAGATATTGATCCACGCTCAAATTCTGAGCTCTGGCACTATCGTCAATTCCACACTGACGAATTTCGCTGCCCGTTACCATTGATGACAGAGATTTTCTTATCGTTTTTCTTCTTGCGTTAAAAGCTGTACGAACGAGGTCGGAAAAAACTTTCGCAGTTTTGCGCCCCGGCAGGCCGCGATTGTTCGGCCGCATGTATATTACCGTCGATTGTACTTCGGGTGGCGGTGAAAATGCATTCGGTTCAACGTCGATGACAGATTCGGTATCCATTATTGCACCGATGCTCACTGTCAGGCGGCCATAATGCGTTGACCCGCAAGCAGCAGTAATCCTTTGGGCGACTTCGCGCTGCACCATGAAGCACATGTCTTGCGTGCAATCGCGATACTGTAACAGTCTGATCAGTAAAGGAGTTGAGATCGAGTACGGTAAATTTCCGACGATGCGGACTTTTTCATCGTTTTCAATTAAGTCGCGATATGGAAACTCGAGCGCGTCACCGTGGTGTATTGTTACTGAATTGCTGTCAATACGGCTTTTGAGCTCTTCGACCAAAGACAAGTCAATTTCAATCGCGTGCAAGTGACGAACACGGTCTGCCAGATGCGATGTCAAGGCACCGTGGCCGGGTCCGATTTCAACCATCAGCTGCTGTGACTGAGGGCTGATCAGTGCAACAATTTCACTGATCACCTGTGGGTCAGTCAAAAAGTGCTGCCCCCACTTTTTATTCGGATTAACTTGCACCGCGACTGGAGTTTGCAGCCAGAGTTCTAGCCATTGATATCGCACTTCGCATGCTTTCGGTCATCGCTTCACCTGTACCGGCGATTGCGTAAGCGGTGCCGTGGTCAACCGAAGTGCGTATGATTGGCAGCCCAAGGGTGACATTGACAGTGTTTCCGAACCCTGAATGCTTGATTACAGGCAGTCCCTGATCGTGATACATGGCAACAATGGCATCGAATTGTGCGGCATGAGAAGGAACAAAAATCGTGTCGGCCGGATACGGACCGCTTGCCGCAATGCCGTGTTCATTTAAGGATTGAATCGCCGGTTGAATTACCAGCTGTTCTTCATCTCCGAGCAAACCTCCTTCACCGGCGTGCGGGTTCAAAGCGCACACAGCGATACGCGGTGAGGCAATCGAAAAATGACCGATCAGGTCTTGATGCACAATCTTCGTCACGTCGAAGACATGCTCAGATGTGATCGCGTCAGCCACTTGTTTCAACGGCAAATGAGTGGTTACCAATGCCACGCGCAGCTTGTTGTCTGTAAGCAGCATGACTGCCCGCGGCGCTTGAGTTAATTGCGCGAGGTATTCGGTATGTCCGGTGAAGTTGAAACCGGCGTGATGGATAATTTCCTTGTTTACCGGACCGGTAACCAGTGCCCCAAATTCCCCATCTATGCATCCGCGAACAGCTCGATTGATGGTTTCTAGCACGTAAGGTGCGCTGTCGATTTGTGCTGTTCCCGGTTGTACATCGCACGGGCAGTCGATATGCATAATTCTTGTTCTGCCATCGTCAAAACGGTCACTGTAGTGTGCAAAATCCGCGTCAAGACCCAGAATTTTGGCTCGCTGTTCTATGATTCTCCGATCAGCTACTATGACAACGTCATCGAGTGAGTGTTTCGAATTGGCCAGCATCACTGCCAGATCCGGACCGATTCCGGCTGGATCTCCCGGTGTGAGTACCAGCGGTCGCTGCTCGCTCATGGTTCAAGGCACCAATCGAGTCAATCTGACGGCTGAGGCGGATTTTGTCCGGGCAACTGCTACAGCGAGTTGTGCGTACCGTCGCAAAATGGCTGCTTCGCAGTATGCTTGCAGCCGCAAAGGAATACCGTACGCTGTTTTGCGATCGAAAACTTTTGTGGTTCGAATTCACTGCCTTTGTGAGAGCCGTCACAAAACGGCTGATTTTTGGATTTGCCACATCGGCACCACCAGTAATCACCTGCCTCTAATGTGGTTTCGTAGGGTGATTTGCGTGCAATTGTCGGTTCTGCCATCAAATAGTATCCTTCAAGTTGAGATGAAAATAAAATCGTACCGCGAGTTGTCCTAAGCAAACGGCATCGGTAATTGAATCAATGGTGAATTATGAATTCTTATCTGTAGATTATTTTATATCCAAGTTTCGAGGTTCAAATTGGGCAAATTCAGCCGCTCGAAGGTGCGTCTTGACAGTATTGTGCTGAATAATTCGTACATAGAGTTGCAGTGCTTCAACAAAAACTCTTGCATCCGGCGGTCTTCAACATCCACCACATCTTGTGTCGCGCATCCGAGGTTGTCACCTATGCTGTAATGACGTAAATGGAATTGTTAATTGCTTGCGCAACGCAGTCGGTTGATATTTTCGTATCAAATGTCAAAAACTGAGCGTCATGGTGAACTGCCAATGTCAACAGATAACTATCTGTTATCTGACCGGGTCCTTCTTAAGGTAGTCTTGCTCCGCAAAATGGTTGCGAGTTATTGGTTCAAAAACAATTGTTTATTTCAATTCGAATTTTTCTTTCCAATGATTGAGGTGTGTTGCAAATGTCAATACACCCTCATGCTGGAGTCTACCAACTACGATGCCAGGATGGATGTTTATGTTGCGCGCGAAGCACTCAAGGTTATCTGGTGTTTTAATTTTGAACAGGTCAACAGTTTGCTCTTGCGGAATTAACTTGTTTGCCGCCCATTGATTGGCCTCGTGTTCCTGCGAACTATCACTCAAATCATTGTTCAAGTTGTCCAAGAAAATGTTTTTTTTATTGTTGGAATGAAGCAGAATGTGGGCGGCTTCGTGGAAAAATGCAAACCAGAACTTATCGTTGGTCTTTCCATAGAGTGAAAGTTGAATTAGTGGGCTGTGCAGGTTTAGCCAGCGTGCCACACCACTGACATGAGCTTTCGGAACTGCTGGTACAAAAACCAGTTTTACTCCAGCTTCGCTGCATAACTCACAAAGTTTCGGTGCGAATTCACTAGGAGGGAGTACGGTCAGTTCGCGAATTTCAATTAACGCTTTTTCGAACTTTGCTTTACTGTATTTTGGGACGACAATTTTCTCAGCTTCTATTTCTCCCATTCGAAGCCATGAAGTGATCGCACCAATATCGGAATTCACTTTACGAGCGCGCCGAAACGAACCTTGCAAATTTCCATAGCGCTGTGTCCACTCATCGGGTGAGGCAACACTGAAAAACTGTAGTAAGATTTCGACAAGTTTCGGTTTTCCGGATTCAGTAATTCGTCTACCCGGGATTACACCAACTTTTTTCAACCAAGGAAGCGGTAGAATTTCTAACCAATCAGTCCATTGCTCATAGCGACGTTGTGCACTTAGTCTTGCCAATCGTTCACGATATATAGCTTCCCGATTCAACCAGAACCTAGCTGTAGAACCTAGCACGCGCTCAAGTCTCAAAGCAGCATCTTCACTCAATGATGCTTTGCCTTTGATCAACTGATTTAGGTGTTTGGTGGTGAATCCAAGGCGTTGCGCGAGTTCTACCTGATTCCAGTCGCGTTCTTCCATCAAATCAACGATCGTATCACCCGGCGGTGATACCCAGTCAGGTTGAAAATTTCGTTTCTGATCAGTCATGATAGTCTCCTATAAAAAACACAGTTACTGCAGTGACTGCTGTCCAATCAACGCTACCATCGCTTTTACTAGGTGCCGGGTCGTGACTGAGTTTGATAATCAAGCGTGTACCACCTAGCGAAATTGACAAATGTCCTTCAAGGTCTCCTCGCAGAGGATGCGGTTTGCCGGCTTTAATGTCAGTTACTTTTTCTGCGGCAAGAATGTCATCTAGACGGTGTTGGAGTTTAGTAGCGTTATCTGGGCCAAGGCGGAGGGTAGCAAATTTTGGGTTTTCACATATTTTGTGAAGTTTTGATGTCTGGAATGTTATTTCCATATATTTTATTATAGAAAATTTACCAAATAGGTAAATAAAAATAATCTATATTCGATTAATATTTGCCTTGAAGCGGCATTATCACACTTGGTGGTCTTGCATCCTGTTCAGAAATAAGGTTAATGAATTGCGTGACGTTTGAATTGGTCAATTCAGCACAAACACTATTCGACCTGTTACTAGCGTCGGTAAACATGGACATATCCGGGTCATAAACTTCAAAACGTTACCGCCCCAGGAGTGCTGCTGAGATTTGTTGCTGTGAATTGTTGCAGGCCAGTCCAAATGCAAAGCGCCATAAGTCGTCGAATCAAGTATATTTTTGCCCATCACATGTACTTTTTACTGCTGTTGAAATGACAAAATTAGACAATAATCGCGATTTCATACCGGTTTCGATCGCTGTATTGACGATATCCGACTCAAGAACCGAAGAAAATGACAAATCGGGCTCGCTTCTTGTTGATAGAGTCGATCGAGCAGGCCACAAATGCGTCGACAAAAAGATTGTTCCAGATGATATACACCAAGTGCGCTCACAGGTGTGTCAGTGGATTGTAGATGACTCGGTGCAGGTTATATTGACAACCGGGGGCACCGGAGTTACCGGACGCGATGGAACACCCGAAGCGATTCAACCGCTGCTGGATAAACACATCAGCGGTTTTGGCGAAATGTTTCGAGTGCTGTCGTATGAAAAGATTGCAACCTCAACGCTGCAATCTCGTGCGTTTGCTGGTGTTGCAAACGGAACCTATATTTTTTGTCTGCCAGGGTCTGCCAGTGCATGCAAGGATGCATGGGACATGCTGATCAAACACCAACTGGATTATCGAAGTCGCCCGTGCAATCTTGTTGAGCTCATGCCGCGTTTGCTTGAGCATCTGGTCAAGAAATGAGCTCAAACATATTGAGCAAGTGCGGCGAAACAACTGCGCTGCAACCATCACTTGGATTTTTTCAACTATGAGCAATGCCGTATATGGGGTGTGGGCGCCTGCTGTGACTCCGCTTAACAAAGATTTCACGATTGACTGTGCGGCACTGCTTGCCCATATCGAATGGCTGCTGCATAACGGATGTCATGGAGTTGCACTGTTTGGTACAACTGGTGAAGCTCCGTCTTTTTCCGCTCAGGAGCGCATCGCGTCACTTGAATATCTGCTTGCTCACAATGTCAACCCCAACAACCTGATTATTGGCAATGGATTCTGTGCGCTTACCGACACCATTGAGGTGACTCGACATGCAGTTCATTCAGGCTGTAATACCGTGTTGATGATTCCGCCTTTTTATTTTAAGAATCTGCCTGTAGAAGGAGTTGCGGCAAGTTACCGGCATGTGTTTGATGAAGTGAACGCTCCCGACTTGCGGGTTGTGCTGTACCATTTTCCCAAGTTGGCCATGGTGGTGATTTCACATGATCTGATCCGTGCGCTGATGGATTCTCATGGTGAAATGATAGCCGCCTTGAAAGACTCTTCTGGTGATTGGTCAGGCATGCAGCAATATATTGAGCAGTTTCCAACGCTTTCGGTACTGCCGGGCAGTGAAGTGTTTTTGCTGCGCGCGCTGCAAATCGGCGGTGCCGGAACGATAACCGCGACTGCCAATATCAATCCCCACGGAATTCGGCAGGTTTTCGACCAGTGGGTAATCACCGATGAGGCGGATGAACAGCAGCGCTCAGCCGACGAAATCCGCGCAGTTATATCGAAATACCCATTGGCTGCAGCGTTAAAAGCAGTGCATGCCGAGTTTCGCTCAAATCAAAGCTTCAGTCGCGTGCGCCCGCCGCTGAGCGAACTGTCACCCGGCGAAGTCAGTGAATTGACCGAAAGTCTGCGGCAAACCGGTTTTAGCCTTTCAGGCTTCAACACCGATAACTGATGGGCTAACCACCCACGTATGACATTTCAACTTTCGGTTTGACCGACGAAATCTGAGAACGCAGCTCCGAGTATCGATCACTGCGTTTTGACCATATACCGGCAATTACCTGTGCCAGCTGCTCGCCGTCGATTCCGCTTCTGATCTGCTCGCGCAAATCAAACCCGTCGGTAGCGAACAAACAGGTAAAAACTTTGCCTTCAGCTGTTAGCCGCGCACGGTTGCAGGTGCCGCAAAAAGGTTCGGTTACCGATGAGATAATCCCGATTTCACCTTGGTCATCTTCATACTTCCATCTTTTTGCGACTTCGCCGCGATAGGTCGGTGAGACCGGGTGAATTGGAAACTCGCGGTGAATAATTTTGATAATCTCGCGCGCTGAGATAACTTTGCTCATTTGCCACTCGTTGGTATTGCCGACATCCATAAATTCGATAAAACGCAAAATGACATCCGTCCCCCGGAACTGTTTGACCATCGGCAGAATTTCGTTTTCGTTCATGCCTTTAGCAACTACCATGTTAACTTTGACCGGAGACATCCCGGCGATCTTAGCGTTTTCGATTCCCTCAAGTACCCGTTTGACTGGGAACTTCACATCATTGATCGCGTTGAACACATCGTTGTTGATGGCATCTAAGCTGATCGTAATACGCTGAAGACCTGCGTTTTTGAGTTCTTTCGCTGCGGTAGCGCTAAGCAGCGAGGCGTTGGTGGTCATGCTGAGATCTTCGACCCCATCGGTTGTGGAAAGTCTGCCGATCAACTCAGGCAGGTTACGACGCACCATCGGTTCTCCTCCGGTGATGCGCACTTTTTTGACACCGTTGGCAACGAATGCCCGTATCACCATGTCGATTTCTTCGAAAGTCAACAATTCCTTTCGGTGTAAAAAAGCGTGATTGGAGCCAAAAAACTCTTTTGGCATGCAATACACACATCGAAAATTGCACCGGTCGGTGATAGAGACGCGAATATCCCGTATTGGGCGGGAAAACTGATCGGTAACCGGGGTTTTTGTAATGGCGTTCATTTGCTTTGAGCGAGAGTGTATCTACGGCGTTTGGTGTAAGCCTTCGATGGCAATTATACGACCGTGTGCACGGCACATAGATTCAGTTAGTCGGTGATGCATTGACCTTCAGTTGTCACAGAGATGTTTTAAACAGATTCGCGGATGCCGATGGCAACGAATAACTTTAATAAAAATCGGTATGTCAACCCCCAGATGACGCGCTCGTCGTCTTTGGCGACGCGGATTGCAGGATAACTGCCTGGGTAATTCAATGGCTGATAGTTGCTAATCAAATATTCGCGGTTTGCCAGACGCGAGATTGGAATCCACAAGATGCTGTCAACTTCAGTGTTCGCTGCAAGCACCGGAACTCGGGGCAATTCAAATACATAAGCTTCGACTATCAGCGCGAAGTCAGGATTGTTTACCGGTGAGGCAAGATCATCAAGTCGGCCTATACAGGATTGTGCAGGCAGGTTCAGCCCAACTTCCTCATGGGTTTCTCGAATCGCAGTTGCAAGACCGTGGACATCGCCCGGTTCATGCTTGCCCCCAGGGAATGCCATCTGCCCTGACCATGGATCGTCTGCCCGCGTTGCCCGTTCGATAAATAAAACGTCAACTTCGTTTTGTGTCTGACACACAATTACACTGACTGCCGCCGACTGTGACGATTCGCCTTTGGGGATTAATTCCGGGGTATGAGATGCGAGATTTTTTCGGATGCTTGACAGTAAAGTCATTTGTCGATGTTCAGTTGGGTTAAACGTAACTTGCCGCAACGCCTTCTACAGGCAAGATAACGAAAAAATTACTAATCTTTAAAAAATTTGAATTTCAATAGACAATTTAAGATATTCTCAACGGTCAACATTCATTTTAACGTAGCGTGCGGGCGAAAAACGCCAGTGCACGAACATTCACTTGGTATGGAGGTTTGAGAAAAATGAAATCAAAAAAACTAATGGCAGCAGTTGTTGCTGTAATGTTCGCATTCGCAGGATTGGCTTCCGGGCCTGCATCCGCCGATAAAGTCAGGTGGAAAATGGCAAGTTGGTTCCCGCAGAATTTGACACAACTGGGAACGCTTGGAAAACATGTAACTGAAACCATTGATCGTGTCTCTGACGGTCAGATTGAATTGAAGTATTTCGATCCAGGCGCGCTGGTGCCGCCTCGTGAATGCTTTGATTCAGTTGCTACAGGAGCAGTAGATGCATGCTGGTCAACCCCTGGTTACTGGTATGGAAAAAACTCAGCTTTGGCTATGTTCGCGTCGGTGCCGTTCGGTCCCCAGGCAGCAGAGTATGGAGCTTGGATGTACTTCGGTGGCGGACAGGAGTTGATGAACGATATTTATGCCGAACATGGACTTTATTCCCTGATTTGCGGCGTTATCGCACCTGAGGCTTCTGGTTGGTTTCGAAACGAAATCAACTCAATCGATGATCTAAATGGATTGAAGATGCGGTTTTTTGGTCTCGGTGCAAAAGTGATGGAAAAAGTAGGCGTCTCAACTCAGTTGATTCCAGGTGGGGATATTTTCCCTGCACTTGAACTCGGATCCATCGATGCGACCGAGTATTCAATGCCTGCTATTGATTTGAATCTGGGTTTCTACCAGATTGCGAAACACTATTACTTCCCGGGCTGGCACCAACAGTCGACTTTGTTCGAGATTCTCATGAACAAGGAAAAATGGGAAGGACTTACAAAAACCCAGCAAGCGCAAATCGAACTTTCCTGCGGTGACAATTTCCGCTATGGGCTGCTCGAAGGTGAAGCGATTCAACCAGCGGCTTTGACAGAGCTGAAGTCACACGGAGTGACCATTCACCGCTGGCCCCAAGAAATCTTGGACGCGCTTGAAGCCGCATGGCTTGAGGTTGTTGCTGAAGAAAGTGCTGCCAACCCTGATTTCAAGGAAGTCTGGGATCATTTCACGGCATTTCGAGCAGAATATGCAATCTGGCGGGAATTGGGTTATCTATAAACCACCCACAAATACCGCATCCTAAAGTTTTTCAGTCAGGGACCGTCCGGTCCCTGACTGATTCCGGTTGAATTGGCCGAAGGGTATTGGCATGCTTGTGCTTTATCGAATAATGCAGATCACTCAGCATATCGCGGTCTGGACTGGCCGCGTCGCCGCTTGGGTGGCGCTGCCGCTGATATTTGTCATTGTTTTTGACGTAATCACCCGTCGATTCTTCGTTCTTGGCTCAACCAAACTACAGGATCTAGAGTGGCATTTGCACGCCGTCCTTTTTCTATTTTGCCTCGGTTTCGCATATATGAAAGATGCGCATGTGCGAATCGATCTAGTCCGGGAAAAATTGTCTGAGCGAACAAAACTATGGATTGAGCTGGTCGGATGTTTGTTGTTTTTAATTCCGTATGCGTCGGTGGTAATTTATTACGGTGAAGACTGGTGGCTTCGTTCATTTATGATGGATGAAGCGGCAGAATCTGCAACAGGTCTACCTCACCGATGGATTATCAAGGCGGCGCTGCCGATAGGATTCATCGTGCTGCTCATCAGCGCGATTTCGATGACCTTGCGCAAGGTTTTGCAGTTGTTTGGCCCACCAGATGTGAAACAAAAAGTCGACGAATGGGAAAAGCCTGATCCGACCGAAATTGAGCAACTCGACGATATAGCTGAATTGACGAAAGACTAAAAGAGAAGCTGTTCATGCTGGACATATTTATCGATTACATGCCGTTGTTCATGTTTGTGGCATTGGCGATTCTGCTGTTTTCCGGTTATCCGGTAGCGGCAGTTTTAGGCGGTATCGGTCTGGGTTTCGGATATTTAGGCGTTTACCTTGATGTATTCGTACCGATTGAGTTTTTTAACATCGTCGGGCGGATATGGAGCGGTATTGCTGATAATGCAGTGCTGGTCGCTATTCCCATGTTCATATTTATGGGAACCATGCTTGAAAAAAGCGGCGTTGCCCGCGACTTGCTCTACTGTTTGCAGGTGCTTCTTAGAAGAGTGCCCGGCGGACTGGCGCTTTCGGTCATTGTCATGGGGACTATCATGGCGGCGACAACCGGAATCATTGGCGCTTCAGTGGTGATGATGACATTGATGGCATTGCCGGTGATGATGCATCGCCAATACAACATACCGCTTGCGACCGGTTCAATCGCTGCTTCCGGTACTTTGGGCATACTGATTCCACCGAGCATTATGCTGGTCATCATGGCAGACCTTCTGGGTCGTTCGGTGGGAAATCTTTTTGTAGCTGCAGTATTCCCTGGTGTGATGCTGGCAACGCTTTACGGCATCTATATTTTCGTGTTAGCCGCACTTAAGCCGCAGCTTGCGCCTTCGCTGCCTAAAGACATTGGCCCGCAAAATCCCAGAGAATTTTGGATAATGATTTTCAAAGGTCTGGTCCCGCCGGTATTTTTAATCATGCTGGTGCTCGGTTCGATTGTCTTGGGCTGGGCTACACCGACAGAAGCGTCCGGTGTGGGTGCAGCCGGTTCGATATTGCTCGCAATATTTAATCGACGACTTAATTTCAAAACATTAAGGTCTGTCGTAGAACGCTCAGCGTTAACCGGTGCCATGTTGTTTTTCATCTTCATCGGTGCCACCGCATTTTCGTACGTATTTCGCTCTCTTGGAGGAGACGGCATCGTCATCGACATCGTCGAAAATTCCGGTTTCGGTCCGTGGGGAATTTTGTTCGTTTTGATGGGGATCGTTTTTCTGCTCGGCTTTTTTTTCGACTGGATAGAAATCACGTTGATCGTGCTGCCGGTTTTTGCGCCGATTGTCGAATTGCTTGATTTTGGTGATCACGTTGAAAAAATCAACCTGGTGTACTGGTTTGCGATTCTCGTTGCAGTGAATTTACAAACGAGTTTTCTGACTCCGCCTTTTGGATTTGCATTGTTCTACATGAAAGGCGTCGCACCGCCTGAAGTTAAAATTCAGAGCATTTACCTGGGCATCATTCCATTTGTACTGCTGCAAGTCGTCGGGCTTTCGCTGATCATTGCATTTCCGCAAATTGCATTGTGGCTGCCTGACACGCTGCTGAATTAGATCTTTGGCGTCACACCCCCGCCGTGACGAACAATACCGATAACAGCCCTTTGACCGTTGGTCTTTTTGCCACCTGTCTGGTGGACTTGATGCGTCCCGAGGTTGGTTTTGCAGCCGCTTCGCTGATCGAATCCGCAGGTTTCTCAGTCGCAGTGCCAAAACGCCAGACGTGCTGCGGGCAGCCGCTTTATAACAGTGGCGATAACCGAACCACAAAGAAAATCGCGCATTATTTCTTAGACCACTTCGAGCGCTTCGACTATGTTGTAGCACCGTCTGGTTCTTGCGCGGCAATGGTTAAAATCCACTACCCGCAACTGTTCAAAGACGATACGCTTACCGCTGAGCGTCTGCAAAAGCTCGCTGCCAAAACTTATGAGTTGACTGAGTTTATTTGTGAGTTTTCGAAAACACCAATCAATGCCCGATTCGATGGAAACTGCACCTACCATGATTCTTGCTCTGGTTACCGGGAACTTGGAATCCACACGCAGCCAAGAAAACTGCTTGCTATGGTCGATGGGCTGACACTGAAAGAATCCCGCGAGTCATCTGCGTGCTGTGGATTTGGAGGCACATTCTGTGTCAAGTATCCTCAGATTTCGACCAATATCGCATCTGAGAAGGCTGATAACATTGAGGCCGCAGATGTCGATACACTACTCGGCGGTGATCTCGGCTGCCTGATGAATATTGCCGGGGTACTAAGTCGGCGAAAATCCAAAGTCCGCGTTCGCCATGTTGCAGAAGTTTTGGCACAAAGCGGTGGCTCGGCCATCGGCGAGCCGAACACACACAAAACCCGATCCAATGCAAGTTAAGTCAAGCGCATTTAGTGAATCCGCAAGACAGGCGCTGCTTGATACCGAATTGCAGTCTGCCTTGCACAAATGTCGAGTTGGATTTATCGACAAGCGCAAACACGCGGTAGACGACTTGCCGCAGTTCGAGATTTTGCGCGATCGGGCAGTAGACATCAAAAACCACGTGCTGATGAATCTCGATCAGTATCTCGAAGAGTTTGACCAAAGCGTGCAAAGATGTGGTGGCCAGGTTCATTTTGCCAGCACACCTCAAGAAGGTGTTGAAATTATCCGAAACATCATCAGCCGCGTCGATGCCAAGTGCGTCACAAAGGGCAAATCGATGATTGGCGAAGAGATGGATTTAAATGATGCGCTTGAAAAAGACGGCATCGAAGTGGTTGAAACAGATCTTGGCGAGTACATCATTCAACTGGCGCAGGAAAAACCAAGTCACATCATTGCTCCGGCGATCCACAAGACGCGAAAGCAAATCACCGACTTGTTTCATGAACATCACGCCCAATACGGAATGACCGAACCGGTCGAAGAGGTGGCTACTATCGTCAATGAAGCCAGAACAGTGCTTCGCCGCCAGTTCGTCAAGGCAGATGTTGGCATTACTGGAGCGAATTTCCTGATCGCTTCCAGTGGATCTTCGGTGTTGGTAACCAACGAGGGAAATGGTGATTTGACCAGCACGTTGCCACGGGTGCATATTGTGACCGCATCGATCGAAAAACTGATTCCGTCATTCGATGAGCTGCCCACTTTTTTGCGACTGCTTGGAAGAAGCGCAACAGGTCAGGAGATTTCTGCATACACCAGCATATACAGCGGTCCGGCCAAGGCTGACGACATGGACGGTCCTCGCGAATACCATGTTGTGCTGCTTGATAACGGCCGCACAAAAATGTTGCAGGAAGGTTATTGGGAAATGCTTCGGTGCATTCGCTGCGGAGCATGCATGAACCACTGTCCTGTTTATCAGTCTGTCGGAGGTCATGCATACGGGTGGGTTTATCCCGGGCCGATGGGTTCTGTGTGGACACCGCTTTTGGTCGGCCTGCAAAATGCCGCCAATTTACCGAACGCCTGTACGCTCAACGGCCGTTGTGAGGAAGTGTGCCCGATGAAAATTCCATTGCCGCGGCTGCTTCGAAATCTTCGCGCTGAAATTTTCGAGCGGCGGCTCATCGACTGGCAATCGCGCTGTGCACTGGCCTTGTGGGGCAGCCTGGCGCGCCGCGCCGCGCTCTACCGCTTCGTAATCGGGGCGGCGAGCACAGTATTTGGTTACTTTGGACGCCGAAAAGGTTTCGTCCGGCGTTGGCCTTTTGCAAGCGGGTGGACTGACACAAGAGATCTTCCGGTATCAGGAGGCGGCAGCTTTGTCGCCAGCTGGAATTCGAAAAAACGCTAATCTCATTGCATTTCAAATGCTTTTTTTTGGTTAAGAATTTTCAATATCACCTAAGGCATCAAGCAATTTAAAATATTGCAACACCCATAAACTACCAAGCCATATACACAGGGAAAAGCATGATAGGCAATAACAGTCGGTTCCGGTTGCAGCGCAAGGGAAGCATCTTCGCCTCGATTTTGGGTATTTTTGCAGCCACGCTTTTGATCGGTTCGCACGCCAATGGCGAAACCGTAACACCCGTACATGGAATTGCCATGCATGGTGAACCAAAGTATCCCGCCGATTTCGAACACTTCGACTATGTCAATCCAGATGCGCCAAAAGGCGGTATGCTGCGGACCGGAGCTGCGGGTACGTTTGACAGTTTCAATGTTTATATCCCTCGCGGCAATGCTGTGTCCACGGGTTCTATCGAAACTTTGCTCACTTCGAGCGATGACGAAGCATTTACCGAATACGGACTGATCGCCGAATCGATGGAGGTTCCACAAGATCGTTCATGGGTCATATTCAATATCAGGGACGAGGCGCGTTGGCACGACGGGCAGCCAATTACCGCAGATGACGTAATTTGGTCGCTAGAGACAATCAAAACCAAAGGTGAGCCGAGGCGAAGGCTTTATTACGCAAGCGTCGAAAGGGCAGAGAAACTTGGACAACGACGCGTCAAGTTTCACTTTTCTGATGCGACTAACCAAGAGTTACCGCTGATCGTCGGACAACTGCCGATATTACCCAAGCATTACTGGGAAGGCAGAGACTTCGAAGAAACTACGCTTGAACCACCGCTTGGAAGCGGACCTTATCGAATAAAAGAGTTTGAAGCCGGACGATACATCATACGCGAGCGGGTCAAGGATTACTGGGGAAAGGATTTGCCTGTCAACAAAGGGTTGAATAATTTTGACATTCAGCGCATTGACTTTTTTCGTGACGATACGGCGCTCAGATTAGCGCTAAAGTCCGGTGATATTGACTTGCGATTCGAAAATCAGGCAAAAGCCTGGGCTTTGGATTATGACATTCCAGCGGTAGAAAAAGGGTGGTTGAAAAAGCAGTTCGTACCGCATCAGCTGTCTACCGGAATGCAGGCATTTGTAATGAACACGCGCAGAGGGATATTTTCTGACCGAATTGTTCGTCAAGCATTGGGGTTCGCCTACGACTTTGAATGGACTAATAAAACCCTGTTTTACGGACAGTACACGCGCACTCGCAGTTATTTTTCAAATTCCGAACTAGCATCATCCGGATTACCGCAAGGCGAAGAGCTTGAGATTCTTATGCAGTATCAAGACCAGTTGCCACCGGAAGTGTTTGAACAGGAATTTACTGTATCTCAGACAGACGGCAGCGGTCGTCCGAGGGAAAATTTACACGCTGCCAGAGAACTGTTAGCGCAAGCGGGGTGGGAAGTTGAAGATCTAAAGTTGATCAATCAGGAAACCGGCGAGCAGATGAGTATTGAAATTCTTTTGGGCAGCGCTTCGATGGAACGCGTCGTATTGCCGTATGCAAAGAACCTGGAACGGTTGGGAATTGATATGCGTGTGCGTTTGGTCGACCGAAGTCAGTACCTCAACCGAATCAGAAGTCAGGATTACGACATGCTTGTTTTAGGATGGGGACAATCTGAATCACCGGGCAATGAACAAAGAAGTTACTGGGGGTCGTATACTGCAGATGACCCGGGCTCGAGCAACTACGCAGGAATTAAGAATCCGGTCATCGACGAGCTGATCGAACTGGTGATCGAAGCTCCAGACAGACAATCCCTTATCATGCGTACCCGCGCCCTTGATCGGGTGCTGTTATGGGGTCATTACGTAATTCCTCAATATCATATACGCGGCGATAGGGTTTTATACTGGGACCGATTTTCTCGGCCCGAAGTTCCCGCTCGCTCCGGTGTGCTGCTGTCGAGATGGTGGTATGACGCTGAAAAAGCTCAACGGCTTGCTGATCAGATGCAAGACGGATAGACTCTCGAGATGACAGTAGCATTTTTAATCGTCTGTTAGAATATTTCCGCTGCACTGGCTCGGCACGAATTGTGTTGTGTTCACGGATTAGACAATTGAGCCGTTGGCACAGGATATTGCCATGACCGCCTATATCATCAGACGAATATTATTGATGATCCCGACATTGTTCGCGATCATGCTGATTAATTTTATCGTCATTCACATCGCTCCTGGCGGGCCCGTAGAGCAGATTATCGCTGAGCTGTCAGGCATAGGTTCCGACATCACAGAACGGGTCACCCGCTCTGGAACCGGAGAAACTGTCCTGCAATCAGACAGTCAGGAGGCGTTGGGAGCGGCACGAAGCGCGAACAGCAAATACAGAGGTGCACAGGGTCTGGACCCTGAATTTATTGCACAGCTCGAAGAGCGCTTTGGTTTTGACAAGCCACTGCATGTTCGGTTTGTTCAAACCATACGAAACTACCTGTTTTTTGACTTTGGACAAAGTTTTTTCCGCGACCAGGATGTCACAGATCTGGTGATCGAAAAGATGCCAGTGTCTATCTCACTTGGCATCTGGACAACGCTGCTGGTTTACCTGATATCAATTCCTCTCGGTGTAGTCAAAGCGACGCGCGACGGAACACCGTTCGATGGGTGGACTACGGTAGCGCTGATTGTGGGCACAGCAATACCCGGGTTTTTGTTTGCAGTTTTTTTGCTGGTGATATTCGCAGGCGGCAGTTACCTTGACTGGTTTCCCCTTGGCGGGTTGGTATCCGATGATTGGGAGCAGCTGTCTGTATTTGGAAAAATCGCCGACTATTTCTGGCATATTACATTACCTGTCGTCGCGATGGTCATCGGTGGATTTGCCGGTTTGGCGATGCTGACAAAAAATTCATTTCTCGATCAGATCAATCAGCAATATGTTCTGACAGCACGCGCCAAGGGGCTTGCCGAAAAAAGGGTGCTCTATGGTCACGTTTTCCGAAATGCGATGTTGATTGTTATTGCTGGTTTTCCAAGTGCATTTGTCAGCATATTGTTTACCGGCTCGCTTCTGATCGAGATTATTTTTTCTCTCGATGGTTTGGGGCTGCTTGGGTTTGAAGCAGCGTTCAACCGGGACTATCCGGTTATGTTTGCAACTTTATATTTCTTCTCTCTGCTGGGACTTTTGATGAATTTGCTCGGCGATCTGATGTATATGCTGATTGACCCGCGCATCGATTTTGAGTCAAGGGAGACTTAAGACTCATGTCTGCGCAACCACCTGATCACCACGGCGGCGAGTTTCTTGGAATGCAAATCAGCCCGCTGGCAAAAAGACGGATCGAGAGTTTTCGCGCCCACAAACGCGGCTATTGGTCGCTTTGGATATTTTTATTTTTGTTTGGTATCTCTTTGTTTTCTGAGTTTATCGCGAACGACAAGCCATATCTGGTGTATTACCAAAGCGAGTTCTACTTTCCGGTTTTTAAGGCTTACCCTGAGACCGAGTTTGGCGGTGATTTTGATACACAAGCAGATTACACTGACCCGTATGTCAGCGAATTGATAGAAGCGCACGGTTGGATGCTTTGGCCGCTGATTCGTTATGACCATCAAACGATTGCTTGGGATCTTCGTTCGCCTGCTCCTTCGGCGCCTGATGCCGAACACTGGCTTGGCACTGATGATCAGGCACGCGATGTAGTGGCGCGTCTGCTTTACGGGTTTCGGATATCTGTACTGTTTGGATTTACACTAACGATCATCAGTGCGATTGTCGGAGTGGCTGCTGGCGCTGTTCAAGGCTATTATGGTGGCTGGCTGGATCTTTTATTTCAGCGTTTTATTGAGGTTTGGGCAGGACTTCCCACCTTGTATCTGCTAATTATTCTGGCCAGCGTTGTAGAACCGAATTTCTGGTGGCTGCTGGGATTGCTGCTGCTTTTTTCATGGATGGGTTTTGTTGGTGTGGTGCGAGCGGAGTTTTTGCGTGCGCGAAATTTTGAATATGTACAGGCAGCTAAAGCACTGGGCGTTTCCAGTTCGAGAATCATATTTCAGCATGTATTGCCAAATGCGATGGTCGCGACTATGACTTTTTTGCCATTTACCTTAGCCGGTTCGGTGACGGTGTTGACATCGCTGGATTTTCTGGGCATTGGATTGCCTCCAGGGTCTGCATCACTTGGTGAACTGCTGGCGCAGGGCAAGGCGAATCTGCAGGCCCCGTGGCTTGGACTGACTGGATTTTTTGTAATCCTGGTAATGCTTGCGCTGCTGATGTTCATTGGAGAAGCAATCCGCGCCGCTTTTGACCCGAGGAAAACCGTGCAATGACAAACGACTCATCAAAACTGCTGAGTGTTGACAACCTGTCGGTATCGTTTCGTTCGGGTGACCAGACCAATCATGCTGTGCGTAATGTTTCATTCGATATTTACTCTGGCGAGACACTCGCGATTGTCGGGGAAAGCGGATCCGGCAAGTCAGTAACAGCGTTGTCGATCATGCAGCTGTTGCCATATCCGGGTGCTTATCACCCAAGCGGAAGCATTGTTTACAAGGGCCTTGAGCTTGTCAATGCAAAGACCGATGTGCTTGAACGCACCCGCGGCAACCACATCAGTATGATATTCCAGGAGCCGCAAACCTCACTGAATCCGCTGCATACAGTTTCAAGACAAATCAGCGAATCGCTGATCATTCATCGGGGTATGAGCAAATCTGATGCGGCAGATCGTTCATTGGAATTGCTTGAATTGGTCAAGATTAAGAATGCCAAGTCTCGCCGTAACGCTTACCCGCACCAGTTGTCTGGAGGTCAGCGCCAGCGGGTGATGATTGCAATGGCATTGGCCAACGAGCCTGAAGTGCTGATAGCCGACGAGCCCACAACAGCACTCGACGTGACGATACAGGCGCAAATTTTAAAACTGCTGCTGGATCTGCAACAACAGCTCGGCATGTCGCTTTTGCTGATCAGTCATGACTTGAACATTGTTCGCAAACTGGCGAATCGAATTTGCGTAATGCGTCACGGTCAGTTCGTTGAGACTGGCACCAAGGGTGAGATTTTCGGTTCTCCAAAGCATGCATACACAAAAATGCTGCTCGATGCCGAACCATCGGGCCGCTCAGGTGAACCGATACCACAGGCATCAGTAGTTGTTGACACCGAATCGCTGCGTGTGTGGTATCCGATTCGAAAAGGAGTGCTCAGAAGAACCGTTGATCATTTCAAGGCGGTCGAAGATGTCAGTATCACGGTTCGCGAGGGCGAGACAGTTGGTATTGTAGGCGAATCAGGCTCAGGCAAGACTTCGCTGGCACTAGCGGTATTAAGGCTGATATCAAGCCGCGGAAACATCCGTTTTCTAGGCACGGAAATCCAGGGTAAGAAATCCCATGAACTTCGGGAATTGCGACGCGGCATGCAGGTTGTCTTCCAAGACCCGTACGGGAGTCTCAGCCCGAGGATGACTGTAGCAGAAATTGTTGCTGAAGGATTGCGTGTACATGAAAAACAGATGAGCAAGGACCAGCGTGATCAGCGAGTCATTGAGGTGCTGGGGGAAGTTGAACTTGACCCTGACACCCGACATCGGTATCCACACGAGTTTTCAGGCGGACAAAGGCAACGAATCGCGATTGCCAGAGCTGTCATACTCAAGCCCAAGTTCATTGTGCTTGATGAGCCGACATCTGCACTGGATCGATCAGTTCAGTCGCAGATTATTGAACTTTTACGCAATCTGCAGAAAAACAATGCGCTCGCATACATGTTTATCAGTCACGATCTGGCTGTGGTGCGGGCGATGGCCAGTTCTGTTGTGGTGCTGCGGGAAGGGAGCGTTGTCGAGCAGGGAAGTACCGATGAAATTTACAATAATCCTCAAAACCCCTACACTCGGGCGTTGATTGCAGCGGCGATGGATTTAGACATTGCTGAAGAGGAGGTTCATACGCAATAGGCTGGGTTGGTTTGTTAATATCTTTCAGCCCTATTGAAGCTATGATGTCATCATCGGTCGGCAAAATTTCAAGCGGAAAATCCTAACCCTGCCTTTAAACTACACCCAAAGGCATGTGCGGCATGATGGTGCATTCGCTGATACAAACACAGCGTCTTTGTGGACCACTTCATCAAGTATGTCCGATTCAAGTGAATCCTGAACTCGTACTTTACCTACGCGCTCAGCAGGAGGCTAAAGAAGTCTCGCCCGCTCCCAGTATTCAAGTGCTTCGCTGTTACGTCCCGCCCGCGGCGACAGTCTCAATGCGCGATTTGCCGACTTTGGGATGGCTCCACCAACACGCTATAATCAAATTTTCAGATTACTCGC
Organism: Arenicellales bacterium; assembly: GCA_965214785.1. Classification (GTDB taxonomy): domain Bacteria; phylum Pseudomonadota; class Gammaproteobacteria; order Arenicellales; family JAJDZL01; genus JAJDZL01. The sequence continues at coordinate 2,359,909 of OZ243975.1, forward strand.
ATCCCGACAAGGAAGCGAGCAGATAAACCATTAAATTGAACGGAACTTATGGATTCTCGTCGACAGAAATTGAAACTGTTGAATCGAAACGGGATTGATCCACAATTGCATGACAAGAAATCGAAAAATGTCTAAAAACACTCAATTGATTATCCAATTCCAGGGACTTGAGCAAGATGACGGTGAAGTTAGACTGGATTATTTGGCGGACGAGTTGAAAACCTTGCAAAAAGTTTTTCGAGTTTTCGAAAAATCTGTTGGCACAGGCGCCGCAGATAATTTGGTTTACAAAGTGGTTGATGCAAAACATGGTTCCCCATTGTCTGTCACCCTTGAGGTGACTTCAAATGGCCATGCGCAAACTGGACTGGAGCCTCGTGTTTTCGAGCGTTTCTTCGATACTCTGTCCGACAGATCAAACTCTGCCGTTGAAAAGAAATCCGAAACTCAGATGGATGCAGCGATAGACACAATGATTCATAAAAGCGAAGAAAGGTTTTATAGCGTTGAAATTGAGCATAAAGGAAATAGAATTCAGACTATTCCCGGTACACAAACCAAAACGAATAAAACTTTCTCCCAAGATATCACGTCTTGGGGGACTGTCAAGGGTCGCATAGAGCGGTATAACAACCATGGAAACTCTAACTTTTTTTGGTTGTATACAGCGCTTGGCACTGCCGTGAAGTGTGCATTTTCAGATGAACTTGTGGAACAATCTGCATCAAGTGTCGAAAAAAACGCTTCAGTTACTGGAATGCTGACTTATCGGTTGAATGAACCGATGCCCTGTGAATGTAAAGTTGAAAAGATTGAAATTCACAAGCCAGATGATCAATTACCAAAACTTAAGATTGGAAAATTCCCGAACATAACGGAGGGCGAATCTACCTCTCGGTTTATTCAGAGGATTCGCGATGACTGGGAATAAACTCTTATGGGATTCGTGTGTTTTTTATGCAGTATTAAAGGGAGAAGAACATCGTTCTGGCGAGTTGGATTTGTTAGAGGAGCGTCTAAGAGAATTCCATGAAGGGATTTTAACTATCGTTGCCTCATCTGTACTATTGGTCGAGGTTCGGCAAAGCAAGTTGGATTCAGAGCAAATGAACGAATTTGATCAAATGCTGCATCGATCGAATCTAGTGTTAGCTGATGTTAATCCAAGCATTGCGAAGCGGGCTGCGACATTGCGAAACGAATTGAGAAACAACCAAGACAGATACTTATCTACACCAGATGCAATTCATGTTGCGACTGCCATAGAGTTCGAAGTCGAAATGTGGACTACCGACAGCAATGACAGTTCAAATTCTGCTGGAATTCTGAGTCTATCTAAAGAAATCAAATCTGAATATAACATTGTTGTTTGTCGACCTCGTGGTCAGGCTGCGATACGGAATTTAGGGGGTTAATTTAACTGATTTAACCAGTGAAATAACTTTTCGAATATGCGTCATAAATGAAATTTATTTCCATTACACAAGTCTGGATTCTTCCGATTTGTTTTCTTCTCACTCCTTTGTATGGTATTGAAATTGACCGAATTATGCCAAGCAGATATCGCACGTTCGTTAACATATGATGCTATCGTGGTTTATAAATTGACAGTAATTCATGAACCAACCAATGATTTCCACCGAGAGAAAAAATGAAATCGAAAAAATACGTTGCTAGCATTTGTGCTATGGCTCTTGTTTGCGCGTCGAGCCTCTACAATTCCGTTGAAGCCGAAACATCTCCTTGTGCGCAAGGGTTTGAAACATATATCGAATATCGAGTATTTTTTGGCCGAAACAACAATGATGTCGAAGTTGTTACCGATGAGGCTTGGCAAGTCTTCCTTGAAGACCAAATCACCCCTCGATTTCCGGACGGATTAAGCGTTGTTGACGTCAACGGACAATGGCGCGATTCATCCGGGACAATCATAAAAGAACGTACCAAACTGCTAATTGTTCTTGCTCCACCCGGAGACAAAGCACTCGAATTATCCAAAGAGCTGATTGATGAATACAAATCGATGTTCAAACGGGGATCAGCGTTGTTAGTAACACAAAAAGTGTGTGCTTCATTTGCTTTGTGATAGGAGTCTGTGCGAGAACAAACTAACAGCACTTGCCGAAAACCGAAGCGGTTGAGTAGTCAGACCACGGGCTTTTTCTCTTTAGTGGCCGCCGCGGGAGATTTTCTTTTTTGTTGATATCCGCTGAGAAACTCGACTTTGTTGAGAATTAATCAGCAATCGAAGCACTGGCTGCAAAACACACGGGCTCTTGAGCTTTTGCGAGGTGAATGCGAAAGTTGTGTCGCGTATTGATGGAATTGACGCGACACACTTGCTAACAACAGTCAGTTTTCGCTTGGTTATTAGTAGGTAATTTTCGATCGCGCACATCAAACAAAAATATTATTCCAAGTTGTATACAATCTATATATGAAAAATTAGAAGATATAAAAGATGTAATTGACCTAGGCAGCAGGTCAATATTGTTCAAGCGTTAATACAGACGACTAACTAAGGAGGAACTTGAGCATGGATGACCAATTATCAGCACTCGTTGTAATTTTTACCGAGTTTTACTATTGGCTGACGGTTGTTATCATGTTTCTGATTCACGTTGGGTTCTGCATGTATGAAGTCGGAGCTTCCCGCCGGAAGAACCACGTCCATACACTGATGAAGAACACAATGCTGATTCCGTTGGTGACAATCACATTTTTCTTTTTTGGATGGTGGATTTACTTCGCGTTTCCAAATGGTCCTGGAATAACCGGCGGTCTCGTCGAATCTCCTCACGCTGAACCCTGGAGTCAGTTGATGGGTGCTCACATGGGTGCCGGTGCTGACGGATGGGAGCGTATTAATGGTGTGTTCTGGGCCGCATTCCTGCTGTTTTCTTGGACCGCCGCTTCGATTGTATCGGGCTCGGTTATCGAGAGAATTCAATCAGGTGGGTTTTGGATTCTTGCAGTTGCGATTGGTTCATTTTTCTGGATCATAGACGCCGCTTGGGGCTGGCACTCTGGCGGTTGGATGGTGCAAATACTGGGTTATCATGATGCATATGCCTCTGGTGTGATTCACGGCATTGCCGGTGGGTTCGCATTAGGTGTTTTGCTGGTACTCGGCCCCAGGATCGGAAAATTCAAAGCCGATGGAACACCGCGCAATATCAATCCGCGAAACCCATGGCTCGTAACAATCGGGTTGTTTTTGATCTATACCGGTTTTTGGGGATTCTACGTAGCGTGTAATATTCCGATCTGGGATATCCAGGCAGGTGACGGAGAGTTTTTCTCAGCTACCAATATCTATCTGGGTCCAACCACACTCAGTGCGATCACATTTAACTTCCTGATGTCACTGTCAGGTGGTCTGCTCGCGGGATACTGGGTTTCAAAGGGCGATGCGTTCTGGACGTATTCATCTGGACTTGCCGGTATTATTGCAGCTTCTGCAGGAAATGATCTATATCACCCGATTCAAGCGATGTTCATCGCAATCGTTGGCGTCATCTTCATGTACAAGATGCACTACTATGTCGAGCGACGATTCAAAGTCGACGACGCAGTCGGTGCCGTCGCAGTACACGGTTATGCTGGCTTTTTTGGAGTAGTAGTTGCAGGCTTCATGCTTTGGGGCTACCCGTCATCACCCGACCCAAGCTTTGCAACCATCAATCCGATCGGTCAGATTATCGGTGCGTTCATCATGTTTGGCGTGCTGGGATTTATCCCAGGCTGGGTGTTGTCGAAGATATTGAATTCTTTCGGCATACTTCGCATTCCGCCAGCAGTTGAAATTGCTGGACTGGATACAGCTACACAGATGATGGTTGAAGCTGAAGAACGGGAAATCGCTGAGGCGGAAGCTGCCGCCAAAGGCGGATAACACGAACCTGGAGGGTTTATACAAATGTCAACAGGATCTTTTACTGATTGGGCCGGAACGATTTCCGAAATTGGTCCAATCTACCCATTCGAGGGTACGGAATTTGTGCTCGTAATTGCGGGCCTGGTTTTCTGGGTGGCATGGCATATCTCTCAGCTTAAGGCCGAGAGTGCCAGACTCAAAGACGAAGAAGACCAGTTCAAGTAACCGGAGCACTGCAGTAAACATTGATTGAATTGTCTGGCACGATTGCCGTTGTGCCAGACAAATTTCAATCCGATGAAGTTTGAAAAAGCCTTGGCAGGTGAATTTCTGCCAAGGCTTTTTTATGAGTGGACTACCAGTGCGACAAAGTCGATTTGTGGGAATTGCCAGACTCGCGCGGCCCGCAAAGGAGTATGACTCACTGTGATGACTTCAGCCAATCAAGCAAATCTACAATCTCAGCGAATGATGCTGCAATTTATTCTACAGTGACTGATTTCGCGAGATTTCTCGGGTTATCGACATCAGTACCCTTAATGATTGCAACATGATAAGCGAGCAGCTGCAATGCGATCGTGTGAATTATCGGTGAGGTATATGGCCCTGAATGTACAACTTCCACCACCTCAATTAGATCGTCGCTGGCAATTGGAGTGCCGATATCTGAAAATACAAAAAGCTTCCCGCCTCGTGCGCGGACTTCCTGGATATTAGACTTAAGCTTGGCAAGCAAGTGATCATTGGGTGCGACCGCGATGGTCGGCATCTTTGAGTCGATTAGTGCAAGCGGCCCGTGCTTTAATTCTCCTGCCGGATAAGCATCTGCATGGATATAGGATATTTCCTTAAGTTTGAGCGCACCTTCAAGCGCAATCGGAAAATGACTGCCTCTGCCCAGAAGCAAAACGTGCTCTTTGTCAGCGAAGTACTCGGAAAGGTCTGCGATTTGTTTGTCCATCTGCAACGCGGCTTCAATTCGAGAGGGTAAGGCGCGCAGTTCTGAAATGATTGTGGCTTCGGCTTGCTTAGAAAATCCTTTTCTTCTGGCCAGACATATCGTCAAAAGTAGCAGCGATACCAGTTGAGTGGTAAAAGCCTTGGTGGATGCTACAGATATCTCGGGCCCTGCATTCGTATAAAACACCAGATCAGTTGCACGCGTCAAAGTGCTTGACGGGCAGTTGCAGATGGCCAGTGAATAACGGCATCCAAGTTTCGAGGCTTGTTCAAGCGCAGCAAGAGTGTCGGCAGTCTCACCTGATTGTGAAATCAGTACGGCCAATGTGTTATTCGCAATGACCGGTTTTCGATACCTGAACTCACTGGCAATTTCCGCTTCACACGGTATGCCGAGTGATTCGAGCCAATTTCGCGCAACCATCCCTGCGTGATAGCTTGTTCCGCACGCTAAAATGCGCACCGCTTCGATATTGTCAAAGATATCGGATCCTGCGTCCGAAAACGACTCGGCTTCCAATACTTGTTCAGCACTGATTCTTCCCTCTAAAGTGTTGGCGACCGCGGAGCCTTGTTCAAAAATCTCTTTTTGCATGTAATGAGGATGGTGAGCCAGATCTACCAGTTCGGGACGAATGTGAATCGCCTGGCGCTGTCTTTCGATCTGGTTGCCGTTCCAGTCGTATATCTGAGCTTGTGATGCTTCGGAGATTTGCGCTATTTCCCCGTTTTCTAAAACCAGAATGGAATTTGCAATTTTTGCCAGCGCAACCGCATCGGAGGCGACAAATATTTCGTTTTCACCAAAGCCAATCAGAAGTGGACTGCCTTGTTTTGCAACAACAATCGTCTCGGGTTCATCAATGCAAAGAACAGCAAATGCAAATGAGCCGGTGAGCTTCCCGACAACTTTCCCCACACTTTCGCGCAGGTCCAGTCCCTGGTTTAGATAGATTAGCACTTCGTGAACAATCACCTCGGTATCGGTTTGCGAATCGTAAACAATACCATTGGATGCATGTTCATCCTTGATGCATTCGTAGTTCTCAATAATGCCATTGCATACGACTGCAACGCGATCTTTGGTGACAAGTGGATGTGCGTTTGACTCGATTGCCGCACCATGTGTTGCCCAGCGGGTATGTCCTATTGCAGTAGTGCCGCAGACCGATGAGCCGTTTTGTAAATTCTCGGCCAATCGCTCGACTTTGCCAACACAGCGTTCCCTGATAAGATCACCCTTGGAGGTGATCGCTGCTACGCCGGACGAGTCGTAACCGCGGTACTCCATCATGCGCATAGAGTCAATTAATGTCGGGACAATATTGCGGTAGGATACTGCACCGATTATTCCACACATAGGATTTTGATCTGCCTGAATAAACTTAAACTGTGTTCCAAAACCGATACTGTCTAGCGCTTAATACGATCTGCGGATATGGTTTTGGTTTTTGAACGTTCGACTGCGAGCGTACCGTCTGCCACGTTTTTGCTAATCGTTGAACCTGCGCCTATTACCGCGTTGTCACCGATTTCCAAAGGAGCGATGAGTGAAACATTGGAGCCAACAAACACCTTTTTTCCAATACGCGTGCGGTGCTTTTTTCTTCCATCGTAATTACAGGTGATCGTACCTGCGCCGATGTTGACTTGTTCTGCGACATCGCTGTCTCCAACATAAGCCAGGTGATTGACCTTTGTTTCAGCACCTAATGTGGAATTTTTGATTTCGACAAAATTTCCAATCTTGCAATTCGAACCGATGACTGAACCTGGTCGTATTCTGGCATACGGACCGATGGTGGCACCTGCATGAATGTGCGCGCCTTCAACGACACAGTTGGCTAGGATGTTTACATCTGCGTGAATCACGCAATCTCGAACAATGCTGTTTGCTCCTATTGACACTCGGTCATCGATTTTGATGTCGCCCTCCAAGATAACGTTGACATCTATTCGGCAGTCTTTGCCGCTGACGCAGTTTCCTCGCAAGTCGAATCTCGCCGGGTCAGCAATCTCGACTCCAGCTTGCATCAGTTCGGTTGCGTTTTTTGATTGAAACATCCTTTCAAGGCGAGCCTGATCAATGCGGCTGTTGACTCCGGCAATTTCATTTGCATCCGATGTGGTCCATGTCTTGATGTCAATACGACTTTCGACCGCTAAACCTACGACATCGGTCAGGTAAAATTCGTTCTGCTGGTTTCTATTATCGATTTTATCGAGCAGTGCCTGTAATATTTTTGAAGGTGCGCAAAGCGGACCTGCATTGACTTCAGTGATCTTGCGTTCATCGTCGGTTGCGTCTTTTTGTTCTACGATTGCGCTTACCTGACCGTCTTTTGTCCGTTTGATTCGTCCATAACCGCTCGGGTCTTCCAATTGCGCTGTAAGCACGGTGAGCGCGTCGCCTTTTGCCAACTCGAGTAGCTTTTCTATGGTTTGCGGTCTGATAAAAGGGTTGTCACCGTACAGAACACAAACAAACGAATCGCTGTCTATCGAATGCATTGCCTGTTTGACTGCATCTGCCGTACCAAGCGGCTGCGGCTGCATGACCCAGTTGATGTCTTGGTCTTCAAAGGCGTTTTGAATTTGCTTGCCGCCTTCGCCGATGACGACGTGAATTCGGTCAAATTTCACGTCTTTTACACATTCGACAATGTAATGCAGCATCGGTCGAGCGCCGATTTGCTGTAATGATTTGGGTTTTGCAGAGCGCATTCGCGTGCCCTGTCCCGCAGCCAATATGATGACTTCAGTATTCACCATACTCATCTGCTAAAGACTGACAGCGGCGTGTCGGTGTCGCGTGCGATCAGCGGCGGGTTTTTCTCAATTTCTCGAGTGCCCGCAGTTGTGCGGCGGCTTGGATGAGTTCTGCTTTCGCCTTGGCCAGTTCCAGTTCCGAAGTTTTACTCTGCAAATCCTGCTCTGCGCGCCGCTGCGCTTCCAGTGCTTGAGACTCGTCTAAGTCTTTGGCACGCAAGGCTGTATCAGACAATACGGTAACCCGATGGGGCTGTACTTCAAGCAGACCGCCTGAGACAAAGAAAAACTGTTCTTCTCCATTTTCCTGTTGGACGCGAACCTCTCCAGCTTTGAGCCGGGTCAGTAACGGAGCGTGCTGAGGTGCAATACCGACCTCGCCCATTTCCGCTGGTACGAAAACCATCGTTCCGCTACCCGACCAAATGGACTCTTCAGCACTGACAATTTCGACTTCAATCTCGCTCATCTTCGTTCACAAATATCAGATTCAGCTAGGCTGCTTTTTTATTCCCTTCGACAACTTCCTCAATGGGCCCGACCATATAAAAGGCTTGTTCTGGAATGTCATCATAGTCACCGTCGACAATGCCCTGAAATCCTTTGATGGTATCTGCCAAAGAAACATACTTGCCTGCACTGCCTGTGAAAGTTTCGGCGACAAAGAACGGCTGAGACAAAAATCGCTGGATTTTCCTCGCTCTGGAAACCGTCAGTTTGTCTTCTTCTGACAGCTCGTCCATGCCCAAAATCGCGATAATGTCGCGCAATTCCTTATAGCGCTGCAGCGTTCCTTGAACCGCGCGTGCGGTATCGTAGTGCTCTTGGCCAACGACTAAAGGATCTAACTGTCGACTGGTAGAATCGAGAGGATCAACCGCAGGATAAATACCGAGTTCAGCGATTTGTCTCGACAGCACCAAAGTTGCATCAAGATGCGCAAAGGTTGTTGCAGGGGACGGGTCGGTGAGGTCATCAGCTGGAACATATATTGCCTGAAACGAGGTGATCGAACCTGTTCTGGTCGAAGTAATGCGTTCCTGGAGAATTCCCATTTCTGCCGCTAGAGTGGGCTGGTATCCAACCGCCGACGGCATACGGCCGAGCAGGGCGGAAACTTCAACACCGGCCAGTGTATAGCGGTAAATGTTATCGATGAACAATAGCACATCACGGCCTTCGTCTCGGAAATACTCTGAAATAGTCAGCCCAGCCAGAGCGACCCGCAGCCGGTTGCCGGGCGGTTCATTCATCTGACCGTAAACAAGTGCCACTTTGTTGAGCACGTCAGCTTCTTTCATTTCATGATAGAAGTCGTTGCCTTCCCGAGTTCGTTCGCCCACACCTGCAAAGACTGAATAACCGGCGTGTTCGATTGCGATATTACGAATCAGTTCCATCAGCGTGACAGTTTTTCCCACACCAGCACCACCGAATAAGCCGATTTTTCCACCCTTGGCGATCGGCATGATCAGGTCGATCACTTTAATGCCGGTTTCGAGAATTTCCACGGATGCTGCCTGATCGGTATAGCCAGGGGCTTTACGGTGAATTGCCCAGTGATTTTCAGCTTCAACGGGACCGGCTTCATCAACCGGTTCGCCGAGCACGTTCATAATACGTCCGAGCGTTGGTTCGCCAACCGGCACCTTGATCGGTTCGCCAGTATTGGTCACCGCGAGTCCTCGCTGCAAACCGTCACTCGAGCCCATGGCAATGGTGCGTACAACACCATCTCCCATTTGCTGCTGCACTTCAAGCGTCAGTTCGGTTTTGTTTACTTTGAGTGCATCATAGATTTTCGGGACTTGCGCGCGGGGAAATTCCACATCAACGACGGCTCCGATGATTTCGACAATTTTTCCTTCTGTCATGATTAACCTTTTATGAGTAGCGTGGTATCGTTGTTCAGCTAATTGTTCACCGATACATTAAACGGCTGCGGCACCGCCGACGATTTCGGAGATTTCTTGCGTAATCGCGGCTTGGCGGGCCTTGTTGTAAATTAAGTTGAGTTCGTCAATCAAACTGCCGGCATTATCCGAAGCAGCCTTCATGGCGACCATCCGGGCGGACTGTTCACAGGCGAAATTCTCTACCACTGCCTGGTAGATAACTGATTCAATATAACGATGCATAAGCGAATCGACGACCTGTCGGGACTCCGGTTCGTAGAGGTAATCCCAGTGATGGGACAGCTCTTCGGACGGTTGTTCTGCGTGAATCGGCAGAATCTGTTTAACCAAAGCGCCTTGCGTCATGGTGTTCACGAACTGATTGCTGACCAGATACAGTCTGTCAATTTTCCCTTCTACAAACGCGTCCAGCATCACTTTGATGGAACCGATTAAATCTGCAATCTGCGGTGTATCACCGAGATTGGAAGCCTGACACATCACGTTGGCGCCGAATCTCCGAAAAAATCCCAGCCCCTTGTTTCCGAATATGCCGTAATGGGTGGTGATTCCCTTGTCTTCCCAATCGGAAATAGAATCAAGCGCGGTGCGAAACAGATTGATATTCAGCCCGCCGCACAAGCCGCGGTCTGTACTGACGATTATGTAACCGACCGCAGAGACTTCCCTTTCGATTGAAAACGGATGTTTGTATTCGAGGTGGGCATGTCGCAAATTTCCCACCACCCGGCTAATGGACTGTGCGTACGGGCGCGCTGCCCGCATACGTTCCTGCGCGCGGCGCATTTTACTTGCCGCCACCATTTCCATGGCCGAAGTGATTTTCCGCGTGTTCTCGACACTGCGGATCTTTGTGCGAATTTCTTTTGCGCCTGCCATGATCCTTTACGGTAAAGTGCTGCAGTAATAGGACGGACGGCTACCAGGTGCCGTTTGCAACGAAATCATCGATAGCAGCTTTAATTTGCGCTGCGATGTCATCGTTGTAGTCCGGGTTGGCATTAATCTGCGATACAAGGTCTGCATGATTCGATTGGATATAGGCCTGCATTGCGTGTTCAAATGCGACAACCTTGTTCACTTCAAGGTCATCGAGATACCCTTCGTTTGCGGCGAATAGCGAAAATGCCATCTGTGCAACCGACATCGGCTCGTACTGCGGCTGCTTCATCACTTCGGTGACGCGTTGACCGCGTTCGAGCTGTTTTCGGGTGGCTTCATCCAGATCGGATGCAAATTGCGAAAACGCAGCCAGTTCACGATACTGAGCCAGTGCGAGACGGATACCGCCGCCAAGTTTACGGATGATTAGGGTTTGTGCAGCGCCGCCTACTCGGGACACTGACAGACCTGCATTGATTGCCGGGCGAATGTTGGCGTTGAAAAGATCACTTTCAAGGTAAATTTGTCCGTCTGTAATCGAAATTACGTTCGTAGGCACGAATGCCGACACGTCACCTGCCTGTGTTTCGATAATCGGCAGTGCGGTGAGCGAACCGGTTTGACCGGTCACCTTGCCATCGGTGAGGGATTCGACGTACTGTGCATTGATTCGGGCTGCCCGTTCCAGCAGTCTTGAATGCAGGTAAAAGACATCACCGGGATACGCTTCGCGCCCTGGTGGCCGTCTAAGCAGCAGTGACACCTGACGATAAGCCCATGCCTGTTTGGTCAGGTCGTCGTAGATGATCAGTGCATCCTGACCGTTGTCGCGAAAGTATTCCCCCATGGTACAGCCGGAGTATGGGGAGATGTACTGCATCGCTGCGCTTTCTGCAGCGGATGCGGAAACAACAATCGTGTGTTCCATCGCATCGTGTTCTTCAAGCTTACGGACAACATTCGCAATGCTGGAGATTTTTTGCCCGATCGCTACATAAATACACTTGATGCCCGTGCCTTTCTGATTGATGATGGTATCGATTGCGACCGCGGTTTTTCCGGTTTGGCGGTCACCGATGATCAGCTCGCGCTGACCGCGGCCGATTGGTACCATCGAATCAATGGATTTTAAGCCTGTTTGCACAGGTTCGGAAACCGATTGACGGGAAATCACACCTGGAGCGACTTTTTCGATCGGCTCGCTGCCGCTCGATTCTATCGGGCCTTTGCCGTCCATTGGCCGGCCAAGGGAATCGACGACTCGTCCAAGCAGGCCTTCACCAACCGGAACTTCCAGAATGCGTCCGGTACAGCGCACTGTGTCTCCTTCGGTGATGTGTTCGTAATCTCCGAGAATCACAGCCCCGACCGAATCGTGTTCAAGATTCAGCGCGAGTCCATATGTATCACCCGGAAATTCAAGCATCTCACCTTGCAGGGCATCTGCGAGTCCATGGATGCGCACAATACCGTCTGTAAGCATTACCACGGTACCTTCGCTTCTAGCTTGTGCGCTAGCGTCAAAATCCGAAATTTGAGCCTTAATCAGTTCACTGATTTCGGATGGATTCAATTGCATCGCCATCTGTTTGTTCCTCTGTTTGCAATCATGGCAGTTACGCTAATAATTTTGTTGTGTATTGGCAATGTCATACTCCGAGCGTGCTGGACAATTTGTCGAGACGAGCTCGAATAGAATCGTCAATCACCCAGTCTCCAGCGCGGATTACAACTCCGCCGATAAGATCGGCATTGAGTTTGCGCGTGAGTCTGACTTTACGCCCCAGTTTGTTTTGCATTGCGTCAATCAACTGACTTAACTGGTTATCGTCGATTTCGTAGGCGGTTTCGAGTTCCGCATCGATAATGCCTTGCTCTGCAGCCCGCAGTGTTTCATACTGTTTAGCGATCTGCGGTACGATAGGCAATCTGCGGTAGTGGCTGAGAACTCTGACAAAATTTTGAGTCAATTCGTCGAACTCAGACCCACCGATTTTCAAAACGATGTCCAAAACCTGATTTCTAGCGATCCTCGGGTCACTGAGCACAGCTTGCATATCCGGCAGACTAACAATATCTGACAGATTTTTAAGGTTTTCAGACCAATGCTCAAAATTCCCTGCGTCTCTAGCGAGTTCAAAAATCGCTTGAGCATAGGGTCTTGCGATACTTGAAGATTCGCTCACGTCACCGACCTTTGAATCAAAGACTTTTTGCCAGGTCTGCGAGCATTTGCTCGTGGGCCTTGGAGTCGACTTCTTTTACCAGAATCTGCTGCGCACCGGCGACTGCAAGCTGGGCCACCTGAACACGCAATTGCTCGCGTGCCTGGTTGGCTTCCATCTCGATTTCACCGCGTGCGGCTTCCAACATTCTGTCACCTTCCTCGCGTGCTTTTTCCTTGGCATCGGTTACAACTTCGACACCGCGTTTTTCAGCACGAGAGATGATTTCCTGCGCCTGCGATTTCGCCTGGTCAATGATTTGGTTGGCATCAACTTGACCCTGTTCGCGTTGTCGCTGGCCTTCTTCGGCCGCAGCAAGTCCGTCTGCGATGGTTTTGCGTCGTTCATTTAGCGCATCCATAATCGGCGGCCAAATGAACTTCATGCAAAACCACACGAAGATGATAAATGTGATCGTTTGTCCGATCAGCGTCAGATTAATATTCATCGTATTGCGCTACTTCAGTTGGTTCGAACCAGGTTTGTAATCAACTGGTTTTTCCCGGTTAGGCAACCGCAAAAAGTATGTAGAATGCGATACCTACTCCGATCATCGGAACTGCATCGACCAGTCCCATCATAATAAAGAACTGAACGCGCAGCATTGGCAGCAACTCAGGCTGCCTGGCGATCGCCTCAATGAATCGCGCGGCCAAAATTCCGATACCCACCGCGGCTCCGATAGCACCCATACCGAGCAGTACGGCACCGGCGATGAAATACAACGCTGCTTCCATAATAATATTCTCCGATCTAGCAAACCATTGTTGTAAAGACTAATGATGTGATTGGTGCGCCATATCCATATAGACAATGGTGAGCACCATAAAAATAAACGCCTGCAGAAGCACAATCAGTACGTGAAATACCGCCCATGCCCATTGCAGAATTCCGCCAACTACGGCAAGGGCAAAGCCAGCACCGTAAAGTAGAGCGATCAAAATAAAAATCATTTCTCCGGCATACAGGTTGCCAAACAGCCGAAGAGAGTGTGAAAGTGGTTTCGCCACAAGCCCGATGCCTTCAAGCATAAAATTAACTGGCATCATCCATTTTCCGAACGGCTGTAACGTCAGTTCACCGGCAAACCCGCCAAGTCCCTTGTTCTTGATGCTGAAATAAATCATCAGCACAAATACCGACAGAGCCAGCGAAAATGTGATGTTCGGGTCTGTCGTTGGGACGACCTTCATATATTCAATACCGACGAGCTTCGCAAGTTCCGGGATCCAATCTACGGGTACCAGGTCCATCAGATTCATCAGCAAAATCCAGACAAACAGCGTCATCGCCAATGGCGCGATGAGGTCGTTTTTACCCGAAAACGATCCGCGTACGTTGTCATCAATAAAATCGACGACCCATTCGATGAAGTTCTGAAACTTGCCCGGTGTTCCACTGCTGGCGGATACTGCGACCCGATGAAAGACGAAAAGGAACAAAGCTCCTAAGAAGATCGACCAGAACATGCTGTCGAGGTGAATCGCAACGAAGCCCATTTCGCTCGCTTCTTGCGCGCTGTGCGCGATTGACCAGCCATTTTCGGGATGATTACCGAAAGTCAGGTTCTGCAGGTGATGCTTGATATAGCCCGAAGACGTCAGTTCGCCGTTAGCAGCCATAGGTTTTAAATTTATCCGTTATTTTAAAGGGTCTTTTAGCGAATTCTAAGCCCAGCTTCAATCCAGCCGGCGAACATTGCGACAGCAAACACTGAAAACAGGGCAACTGGCGCAATTGGGCTTACAAGCCAGAAAATGGCCGCAAACACTACGCCGGTAAACGCAAACTTAACCAGTTCGGCTCGCAACATTATGCCAAAAATACGCACATCGTATGGACTTACACCGCGATTGCGTCCAAAAACCCGCCACAGCGAATAGGTGTTTGGAACAAGGCATGCAATACCGCCCAAAAACGCTGAATAGGCCGCCACGATTCCGAAAAAAGCGGATATGACGGTACCAATGATCGTTACGATCAGTTGCGTAACCACGATTCTACCGGTTCCTGAATCGAAAGGAAGAGTTAGACGTGAAACTTTCAAAGTCTATGTCTTTGCGACCTTTCCATTAAAACCAAAATCGGCTGTTAAGCCGACCTGAAGCAAAATCCGTCGGCGTTAATATAGCAGTTTGGCAGTGCAGCGGTACGAAAAAAATGAGGCACAAGGATTTGCGAATCAGCTATGGGCCTGAAGACTGGGACCGATTGCCATCAGTTCCTGCGCGGCCTGCAGTGGAGACAGTCCTTCAAAGATAACTTTGTAGACTTTTTCAGTTGTTGGCATAAAGACGTTTAGTTTCCTTCCGATTTCATATGTCTCCTGGGTCGACTGTATGCCTTCGACTTCCTGGTTGATTTGTTTGAGCACATCGTCAACTGATTTACCGTGTCCAAGTCCAAGTCCGAACCTGCGATTGCGCGAGAGATCTCCAGAGCACGTCAGAACAAGGTCACCGAGTCCGGACAGACCCATCAGCGTTTCTGGCTTGCCGCCGAGTGCAACATTCAGCCGGTTCATTTCAGCAAGTCCCCGGGTAACTAGCAGACAATGCGCGTTGAGCCCCAGATTCAGACCATCACCGATTCCTGCAGCAATCGCGACAACATTTTTTGTTGCGCCCCCTACCTGAACGCCAACGATATCCGCGGTGGTATAGACCAGCGTTACTTCGTTTCGAAAAATATTGGCGATCTTTTCCAGTTGGTCTTCACATTTTGAGGCGAGATCAAATCCCGCCGGCTGCCCTCTGACGACTCCGTAAGCGAAACTTGGGCCCGATAGTACTGCCGTGACTGCTCGGTCGCCCAAGGCGCGTTCGGCTACAGTGCTCAGCAGTTCTCCGGTTTTTGGAGCGAATCCTTTGGTACCCCACATAACAATGGGTTGTGCGGACTTATCCATGATGTCCAGGTGGGATGAGAGTTGGTCAATAGCGGTATGAAATACCCGGCTTGGCACGGCAAGTGCAGCCGCCTGACACTGTTCCATAGCCTGTTCGAGCGTATGGCAGCCGACAATATTGTCTGGCAGTGGGGCAT
Organism: Arenicellales bacterium; assembly: GCA_965214785.1. Lineage (GTDB taxonomy): Bacteria > Pseudomonadota > Gammaproteobacteria > Arenicellales > JAJDZL01 > JAJDZL01. Next base: position 2,375,583 of record OZ243975.1, read on the forward strand.
CCGGGAGGTAGCGGTTATTGCACTTGTTTTTGTTAATGTCATCGATGACAGATGTGTCAATATCCCAGATCCGAACGCTGTGTCCGTTTCGTGCGAGCCACGCGCCGATTGCGGTCCCCCAGGACCCGGCTCCAATCACGGCGATCGAATATTGAGATCTGATTGCACTCACGGTCTTTGCCTGACGTTCAATTTGTTGACTATACAGCGGTGAAAGTTACATGAACGAGGGAATAATATTGTGTCACAGGTGCTAAAGCGTATTGACATTCTAATACGAAAACCAATGGGAGAAGTATAGGGACTTATGTTGTTGCTGTTCGAAGTTTTTCTGCGGTTTTGCGCACCGATGGCGGGCCTTTGTATCTGACCACGCGCGGTATCAATACTGTGGATTATCAAACCACGGTTTGTAAACGAGTTGCACGTTTGGGCGCTTGGCAACGACATCTGCGATGCGCTTGACATTGGTAAATTCATCGACTGATGGATGTCCTAGAGCGGTTCGCAGCCAGGTGGTCAGCATGAATAGATAAATATCGGCTACGCTGAATCGATCGCCAAGCACCCATTGGCTGTCACCGATCTGATCGTCGATTATGCGCCAGGTTTCTCGCAAACGTCGATTGCCGCGTCGCTTCGCGCTTGGCTCATCTGCCGGTATATCAACAAAGCGATCCGGGTAATACGTCAGTTGAAATGCATTTTGCACAGAATTGGAGAAATATACGAGCGTCTGTAAAAACAGCGCCCTTGCCGGATCATCTGCGGTGGGTGCCAAATTTGCCTGCGGATGTTGTTCACATAGATATACGCTAATTGCAGCGCATTCATACATTGCGCCACCTTCCCAGAGTAATACTGGCACCCATCCGTTGGGATTTATCGCCAGCTGCTCAGGTGGACGGGGCTTGTCCATGTCGAGCGTTGTCTCGATTAATTCATAAGGTGCGCCAATCTCTTCCAAGATGACTCTTACACCCATCGAAGCACTTTTATGTGCGTAGAAAAGTTTGTACATCTGTTGTTATTCTCCTGCAAGTAACTGATATTGGGTAAATTCACTCAATAGATTGCCAAGTTCATATATTTTGCATTGTAGTGAGCTAAATTCCAAGACCGTCAGACATCTTTAGTTCAGTTGCATGCTGTCGGTGGTTATTTAGCACAAAAAGCGCATCGACAGCAATGGCTCTTTGGGGATTGACGATAATCGGATTAATATCCAGTTCGGCAATAACGTCTTGCAATGCGAGCGTAAGGTGAGAGAGTTTTACGAGGCTGTCGATCAGTTCTGATCGGTTGCCAGGGCACCGGCCGCGTATGCCTTTAAGCAGTTTGTCGACTTTAACTGACGAGAGCATTTCGTCAGCTTCGGTGTTGTTAAGCGGGGGCAGCGCCAAGGCCCGATCGCGGAGAAGCTCAATATGGGTGCCGCCTGCCGAGATCATGATAAACGGCCCGAATTGCGGGTCATTGATCATGCCAAATGCAATTTCTGTGCCTGAGTCAATTTGTTCGCAGACGCGAACTTTGGGCCCCAGACTCGCTTTCATATCTCGGTAGTGTTGTGTCAGCGCTTCGGTATTGTGTATGTCTAAAACAACGCCGCCGCGCTCGGTTTTATGATGCAAGCCCTCAGCGCAGGACTTAAGCACCACTGGATATCCGATATCCTGTGCGCACTCAAGCGCACTGCTTAAATTGTCAACTGCACAAGACCGCGGCACTGCGATATCAAAATCTTCCAGTATTTGCATCGCTTTTGTTTCCGTTAAATAGTTATTTTCTGTCATTTGCAGATGGCGGCGCCAATGTCTTACTTTGTTCGAATCGACAGTGAAACTGCTTGTTGCAGGTTTACGATTCAAGCGGTCACGGTATCGGTAGAGGTGCCGAGTCGCTAGAAGCGCTTCGCGCGCGCCGTCAATAAAAGGTATATCTGCGTCGAGCGACTTCTTGCAAAGTTTCAAGTGAGCGATGTCGCTGTAGCAGTTGACCATCGCCAGTGGTTTGTCGTTTTCCTGTGAGACTTTTTTAACTGCTCGGAAAAAAGCTTCCGCGAGGCGGTAGCCGTCGCGAAAATTACCAAAGAACATGCCGCTTGCCACTGCCGGGTCGCGCATCATCGCTGCGATACAAGCGTAGAAACGGTATTCGAAGTTTTGGTCGGTTCCCCAAGCGTCAAGTGGATTGTCGGCTTTGAGTCCTGGTTCGAGGTGCTGGGCAATCTCAGTTTTGGTGTTATCGCTAATCGGTGCAAATCCGATGTCGAGATCATGGCAGATGTCGGTTACAAGTTCCATGATGCCACCGGATTCCTGAATTGTCGCCAAGTCTCCGATACCAGGTTTACGGGACGACTGCAGCAATATCAGAAGAGCGGCCATCTCGTCGAAGTCTGCGACTTCCATAACCGCGTATTTTTTAAAAACAGCCTCAACGGCAGCATGGTTTCCGGCCATAGCACCGGTATGGGTCTTGGCCATCTGCGCTGCAAGCGGAGATTTACCGACTTTCAAAGCAACGATTGGGATTTGCCGATCATAGGCTTTTTGCAGAGCTTTGATAAAACCAGCCGGATTTCTGATGGTTTCCAGGAACAAAGCGATAATTCGGGTTGAACTTTGTTCCAGGCACCAGTCCATGTAGTCTGACACGGATGTCGTCAGTTCATTGCCGCAGGACACACACAGGTTGAATTTGAGTCGGGTTCCGTTGTGGACCAGAGCGCTGAGCGCAGAACCAGATTGAGCGATGTAGCTAATTGAACCGGGTTCCACTTTTTTATTGATCGGAAAAATTCCTGCAAACAGTCCGCAATCGACGGAATAAAACCCCATTGCGTTACCGCCGCACACTGCAATTCCTGCTGCCTTCGCCAGTTGCGTCAACCGCTGTTTCAATGGTGGATCGATATCGTTTTCGAGTGTGCAGCTGGCGTAGATGGTAGCTGCTTTCGCGCCGTGTTGGACGACATTGCGCAAAGCATCTTCCAGTCGATCATTCGACACTGCCAAAACGACATGGTCAACAGTCTGTGGCAAAGCAGCGAGGTCCGGGTAGCACGGTAAACCAAGAATCTCTTGATACCTTGGATTGACAGGATAAACGGCTCCTTGATAATCAGAATTGATTACGAGTTCAGCCAGATTTCGCCCTGGGCTTGCTGTTTTGATCGAGGCTCCCACCAAGGCGATGGAAGCGGGTTTCAGAAGTGAGTCAAGTTTATTCGCCGGAGTTTCCAAGTCTCGTTTCCCGCCACTTAAGAGCCGCTTTGAATCCCTGCTCGCGCAAGATCCGATTAAATTCCCTGCGCAGCGCGGTTTCGGTGGTCTCGATTTCGATTGAAGTTTCGAGTCCTGCGTCCAGGGCTTGATCCATACCCATAATCTGGTAAGTCTGATTGATCGCTATTTTGGTCAGGCGTACTGAATCAGGGTCCATGAGCGCGGTTTGCGCAGCCAGGGTCTTAGCGTGTTCGACCACCTCATTGTCGGCTACAACTTCGTTGACTATGCCATGTTGCAGCGCTTCTTGGGCAGTCATGCGATCGTGTCCTGTAAGCAGCATTTTTTTAGCTCGTTTCGGATTGACATACCACGGCAGCAACAATGCGACGATACTGCTGCCGAAACGAACTTCCGGTTCGCCGAAAAGTGCACTTGTCCCGCACACCGTCATATCGCAAGCCAATGCCAGTTCAAATCCGGCTGCCACAGCGTAACCATGTACCGCTGCGATGGTCGGTTTTTCGCAATGCCAAAACCGCATGATGACCGACAGGTCATACTCCAGAGCTGCGCGCCATTGCTTTTCATTCCTGCGGCCGGTGTCAACCGATGCTTTTAGGTCAAACCCTACGCAAAACGAACGACCTTTACCGTGCACAACGATGGCCATAACTTCATCTTTGGCTTCCAGATCGCACATTGCGCTGTCGAGTTCGCGCAGCATGGTGGTATTGATGGCGTTGAGCTTGTCCGGACGATTGAGGCTGATGGTGGCGACAGGACCGTCAATCGAAAGTTCGATGGTTTCGTAGGTCATCTGTGGTAGCGTAATTTGCTGTAAAAGAAACCGATTATACGAGCGCAAAATACCGAGAAATGCAGATTATAGATTTGACCTTGTCAAACACGGTCAAACCATTGCGCGATCGGTCCGCCAAAGTGCATTTAAACGTGAGATCGGTATGTGTTGTGATTTGCACGCGATGCCACGCCATAGTCAAGACTGTTGTCGGCGATCACAAAAATCAGGCACTTTAATACATTGTCAAAGCTCATTGTAGTTTCGATAAATAAACCATCTGGCGCAAAACTATAAAATTATGTATATCGAATAAGGCAAGACGCTAAGTATTTCACCACAGCACAGCACTTAAAGTTTACCACCGGCGTCTTGATGCGCAATTGTGCTTGGCCGATGCGGTGAAATCGATATCGACAGTGAAGTCAAATTGTTAGTTCATTTTTATTGAAGACAGCTTTGGCCATGAGAGTATTGAAATTGAATCATTCAAGCATAGTGAAACAGCTTTTTTTTGCATTATCGATGCTGTTTTTTGCAACTGTCTGCTCAGGCAATGAAATATTGAGACTATCGACAACGACGAGCACCGCGAATTCAGGATTGATAGAAAAACTTATTCCCGTTTTTGAGAGCAAATTTAATGTTGAGGTTCACACCATCGTGGGTGGTACAGGCAGAGCGCTGAATCACGCCAGAAACGGAGATGTTGACATCATAATCGTGCACGCGAAAAATGCCGAACTGCAACTTGTTGAAAGCGGCTATGGCTTGCACCGTCAGGAATTTATGTATAACGAGTTTGTGATTGTTGGGCCCGATGATGACCCGGCTGCCATAGGAGGAACGAATGACTTGGCGGATGCGTTGAAGAAAATCGCCGACAGCGCTTCGAATTTCATATCCAGAGGTGATGAATCAGGCACTCACAAAAAAGAACTTGAGCTTTGGCAACGGATAAGCGTAATGCCTGGCGAAGATTGGTACAAGGAGGTTGGACTTGGAATGGGAAGGGCTTTACAAATTGCCAATGAGCTGAGGGCTTATATATTGACTGACAAGGGCACTTGGCTGTTCATGAAAAGTCGTTTATCGCTATCGGTTCATGTCGAAGGTGCGACAGATGGAAGGAATGTATATGGCATCATCGCTGTCAATCCGGAAAAACACCCGCACACAAATTACGAGGCGGCCAGAAAAATGATTCGGTGGATCAAATCACATGAGTCTCAATCAATTATCAAAAATCACAAGGTGAGCGGTGAGCAACTTTTCTACATCATTGAATGAAAGCCACGCAGTCGCTCTACACATTCAATACTGTGTTCACATCAATTGTTCTTGTTTTAGCAACAGGTTCTGGTTTGCGAGCTGAATTATGGATAGTTTGATCGCTGCAAGCGCGCAGGCATTTAAACTGCTGCTGACTGGAGATGCAGAGATTTGGGAGATTGTGGGAATCTCTTTTTCGGTTTCCTTAAGAGCGGTTGTGTTTATTGTTCCAATTGCGCTGCTCGCTGCATTTGCGTTAGCGTTTGGAAGATTTCCAGGCAGGCGAATTTTAATCACTGTGGTCAATTCCATGATTGCGCTTCCAGCGGTTGTTGTTGGTTTGCTGCTTTATTTGCTGCTTTACAGTTCAGGTCCTTTTGGTGGCTGGCGGCTGCTTTTTACTCAATCGGCAATGATCATCGGTCAAATGATTCTGGCGTTTCCGTTGCTGGTTGCAATGTCGCATGTAGCGCTGCAGAGCCTTGATCTAAGTGCCTGGCAAACGGCTAGAACTCTGGGTGCCGGAACCATTCGAAGCGTGTTTACCATCATGAGGGAAATTCGATTTGGGCTAATTGCAGCGATTGTAACGGCATTTGGCCGGGTTATTTCTGAAGTTGGATGCTCCATTATGGTGGGTGGCAATATTTTGCATCACACGCGAAATATTCCGACCGCAATCGCACTGGAAACTTCAAAAGGGCATTTTGAACAGGGAATTGCTTTAGGAGTGGTATTGATCACCCTGGCATTGGCACTGAATTTCGCGGTTGCGACATTTCGCGGCCGAGACATGACCCGGCACTGAAAGTGAGCTTAAGCAATATGTCGCAAAGTACGGCAATCATCACCCTGAAAAACGTTCGTAAACATCTGTCGGACCGCACAGTTCTCGATGTCGACGATCTGAGTATTTTTGCGAATGAATGTGTTGTGGTTCACGGTAAAAATGGTGCTGGCAAAAGTACATTGCTAAAAGTGCTTGCGGGACTTGTCGCACCGGACAGCGGAACGTTTTCAATTAACGGCACTGAGATGTCATGGCGCCATGCTTACAGGACTTTTCGCAAATCGGTGGTCTATCTTCATCAGTCGCCTTACCTCTTTGACCGTTCAGTTGCACAGAATGTCGCGTACGGGTTGCAGGTACGCAATATCGATAGCCAATCAGTTCGAAAGGAGGTTGATAAAGCTCTAAAATGGGCTGATCTTTCCGAGCTTGCCGAGCGCAATGCGCGAGATCTTTCGGGAGGAGAAAAGCAACGGGTTGCATTAACCAGAGCAAGAATCCTTTCTCCCAAACTGCTGCTTCTTGATGAACCGACAACAGCGATGGATGATGCTTCAAGAAATCAGACGTTCTCGCTGATTCATAATTTGGTAAGTGATGGGACCACTGTGTATATTGCAACCCACGAATTGACGCAGTCTTACAAACCCGATCGGGTGATCAACATGGCCGATGGCCAAGTTGTGCACAATGATGAGTGACAGCGGGCGTCCTGGAGTCGCCGGTGTCATTCTTGCGGGTGGACAAGCTAGACGAATGGGTGGCATTGATAAAGGTCTGGTGAAACTGGCTGGCAGGCCAATGTGCCAAATTGTCGTCGACCGTCTGTTACCACAGGTGTGCGAGATTCTGGTGAACGCTAATCGTAATGTTGAGGTTTACAGAACGTTCGCCGAACGCGTGATTACCGATGAAATTGAAGGTTATCTGGGACCGCTGGCAGGTGTTATCAGTGCAATGAGAGCGACTGAATTACCATGGATAATTACCGCACCGTGTGATGGTCCGTTTTTAAATACAGATTACGTCGAGCGCATGTTCGATCAAGTAAGTGGAAATGTGAACATCGTAGTTGCCGCGGACGCTGAGCGGCTGCAGCCGACTTTCATGCTGGCAAAAACTGATCTAAAACAAGACTTGTCGAAATTTCTTGCTTCAGGCGAGCGCAAAATTGACAAGTGGTTTACCCAACATGTATATACAGTGGCTGACTTTGCTGATTCACCACAGTGTTTTTTGAACATCAATACAGAGCAGGATCGTTTGAGTGCTGAGCGACATATGAAAAAAGATGAATAATCGAGGAGTTCCGGTAATTGGATTTGCTGCCTTTAGCGGAACAGGAAAAACCACTTTGGTGAGCAATGTAATTCCTGTGCTGCGCAGCCGTGGAATAAAAATCGCTGCGATCAAGCACGCTCACCATAGTTTTGTCATTGATACGCCTGGTAAGGACAGTTACGAATTCCGAAATGCCGGCGCAGAACAGGTACTGCTTGTATCAAAGCAGCTAATGGCGTGGGTGATGGAACGACCTGGTTCGAACGAACCTCAATTAGCTGAAGCGTTGAAACACATCAGGTCTGAGCAGACAGATCTAATCATTGTTGAAGGCTTTAAACGGGCGTCATTCACAAAAATCGAGGTCTATCGTTCGACCGTTCGATATTCACCATTGGCGAATGATGATGTTCACGTAGTTGGTGTTGCCACAGACAAGCCAGAGTCGATCGACGCTGATGTACCGGTATTTGATCTGAATGATTACGAGTCAATTGCCGACTTTATTGTGGAAAAGATGAATCACGGACTGCTCACAATGAGCAATGCTTTGGAATAGGCATATATTGTTATAGCCAAAGTGTTCTACGACTCTCTTTGAGTTTTTTCGTGTTCGGTGACGCGGCGGTGAAACATCAAGTCTCGTTCAAATACTGAACCACTCGGTCCGGGTAATCGGTAATAATCCCGTCGACACCGCATTGACACATGCGTTCGATGTCGGATATTTCGTTAACTGTCCAGCAATACACTTCAAGCCCAAGGTCGTGAGCCTGCGCTATCACATCACTATTCAGTGATTGGCAGTCACTGCTCCATGCATCGCCCCCGGCGGCGATTACCATTTTTGGAATCGAACCATCAAAGTGCTTCAGTTCAAAGCCATCGGTCCAAGCTCCATATTTCTCGTGGGCCAGGGTATTGAACATTGTCAATTGGGAGGTCAGGTGCCAGACTTTTAGATTCGAATCGACGGATTTGACCTGACGAATGACGCTCCAGTCAAACGAGTGAATGACTGTTTGAGCGGCGATGTCCAAACGATGAATTTCAGCTACGATGGTGTCTACGAACTGAGTCAAATCTGTGGTTAAATTCGGGTCAACCGGATTTCGTTTGGCTTCGATGCAATACATCACATCAGTTGCGGCTTGTTTTACAAGTTCGACGACTTGTTCCAGTGTCGGAATTGAACTTCCATCGACAGGACATTGGTTTGGAAATTGGTGCTGATAATCGCTGTCAGGGTTAATACGTCCGATATCGAATTGGCTCAGTTGCGTGAGTGTGAAGTTGCCAAGTGGCGCACCGTCACTGTCGAGCCACTTGCCGCTTGCCATACGTGTAATGTCGGGATTCAGGGTATAGTCGTGGTAAGCGACGACGTGACCGTCAGCGGTTATGCCCACATCAATCTCCATGCCATCAACACCGATTTCAAGCGCTTTTCGAAAGCCGGCAAGACTAAGTTCGGGTAACAAGCCTCTGGCCCCGCGATGCCCGATGATTTTTACTGACAACCGTATTTGCCTATAGATTGTTGGATGTTGATGGCTGACAAATGAATCGGTTCAAGTGAACGGAGCGCAGTAAAAACAGATTTGAGTTGGCAGTTTGAAACACCGATTGTTTTATTTGCTCAAACCGCTTGCGGCGGTTCTACGGGTAATGCCCGAAGGTAATCCCCAAGAGAAGGGATCGGAATTTTATATTGGTCCGGTATGTTTGGTGCAGGGGCCAGCAATCCAGCATGTAACGCATTGGTCAGAAAATCGTCAATACTCTCTGCTTTTCTTTTTCGCGCAGATTCCGTTAGCAAATCTATCTCGTCGTATGACAAGGTATCCACAAAATCCTCTTTCTTTTTAGCCGCTGCCAAGGCCAATTTCTTATACACCCATGCTCGGTTGGAACCGGCTTTAACTCGTCCGGCATAGTAGTTGTTTTTGCGTTCAACACCTTTTTTCAGTGCCTGTCCAAGCAAATGTCTTTCCATTCGGCCTTCGTTAGTACGTATCACCCGACCTGCAGCTACCCCTATCCGATTGATGTGTTGTGGCCACCCCTGGGACAAGTCCGCTAAAGCATCTGCCCAGAAATCCTTTTCTTCCTCAGCTCCGGTATAGTAAGCATCAAACATGCGACGAAAGGAACTGGCTGCAACCTTCGTTTCAAGAGGTTCCAGATTTACTAATCGCTCATCTGCATATCTCGACAAACCACACTGAAGCAATACCTGCTCAGTGTCGCTTAGACCAAAGAAAGCTGCTACCAGAGGAATACCCTGAGTGTTTCGATGAAGACAGTTCAATACATCTTTGGTTGTGCGTGCATTCGGCGTGTTCTGGGCTTCGTCGACAAATACCACGATATGAAACTTGCCAAGTATGGAAGCAGCATTACGAAAAATTGTTCCCGCCGAAACGGACGCATCTGAAGCACTAGCGACTTGGGATTTGCCGCCCACCGAAACTCCGCCCACACCGACTCCTCGTTCTGACAACTCCTGATACAGCTTTTTGCCCAGTTCAAGCAATTTCTTGAGTTTCTTTGCCACTGCATCTGGCGCTATCTTCGAAAGTCGCTTGCTTTCCTGATTGGTCGCATCTATCAAACACATTACGACACTGGAAGGCGAGTACAGGTCTCCAGATTCAACACAGACCGCAACCCAGGGATCATCGGGTGTCGAATGACACCTGACAGCTTCCATACATTCTTGCATCAGCGCAGACTTCCCGGCACCCGGTGCACCCTGGAATATCATTGTGCCACCACCTACCTGACCTGCACGCAGGCTTTCTACCGCATCGCGAAAGATATCGTATTCATCATCTCGGCCATAAAAAAATGCCTCGCGACCGACTTCGGCGCGATCGGTTCGCTTCAGCCACACTTCCTCTGGCAGAGGTTTTGCCGGCAATGGCTTGGGAAAAGGTCTTTGATGCATGAGGGTATTTTAGCCCAATTAGGTTCAACATTCTTTTCTCGGCTTTTGGTGGTAATGTCGAATTCATGTTGATTGGTGCACTTTGTGCATTCAAACAATGTGACTTTGTTTGTTTTGTTTATGTTTGCAGCAGCCAATCGCGGTTCTGAGATCATCGCATTTTGCATCATTGTTCATTTGAATCCTTTCAAATCTGTGATGACGGTGTGTTACAAGGTCAACATCATGGCCATCTTGCTTAAATTCCAGATATCGTTCTAACAGAGTTTGGATTTTGTTATTATTCAATTATGTCTCGGTAACAGAACAGCGGTTTGTCGATAGTAAGAAAATGCGGGAGATGGCAATGAGTAACAGATTATCCTTTTTGGCTTTTGTGATTTTCACGCTTGCCGTATTTACGCTAGCGGCTCAAGAGGCACGTAGTGATTACGAAACCGGCTTAAAAGCCTGGGAAGCGAATCGACACGCACAAGCCATTGCTCACTGGCAGCAAACTGCAGATACTGGAGACGGCAAGTCGATGTTGGCACTTGGCCGGGCCTACGCGCTTGGTCTGGGTGTCTTGCGAAATTTACCGCAGGCCCACAAGTGGTTCAATCTGGCAGCAAGCCGCGGTGTTGCCGAAGCGTTGGAAGAGCGTGATAAACTGGAACAGAGAATGACCGCCGAAGAGCGAGCTGAAGCGGATAAGCTCGCGAGCACGTGGCAGCCATCTCAAGCCAAGCCCGATGCAGGTGAGAAAGTAACCAAAAAACAGTCATCTGCTCAGAGCACTTCCAGTGCGCTGACATCAAAACGGGCAATTCGTGAATCGCAATCACTGTTGTCGAAGCTCGGCTACAAGCCCGGACCGGCTGATGGAATTTGGGGGCGAAGGACTGGAACCGCTTACCGCGCATTCCTTGCTGACCGCAAGTTGCCGATCGTCGATGTGCTCACAGAGCCCAATTTGTCCGAGCTAAGGAAGTCTGCTGCCGCTCAGCCGGCATCTGATCAAAAAAAACCGACAATCGAAGCAATTGAACTGTATCGGACTGCCGCAAGCGGCAATTCCAAACAAATTGATGATGCGCTGAAAGCCGGAACCGATATCAATCAACTGGACAGGCGAGGCTGGTCGGCACTGATGTATGCAGCAGATATTGGCAATGAGCGAGCCGTTAAACTGCTGATAGCTAAAGGGGCAGGTTCGAATGTAAAGTCACCCGACGGCAGCACTGCGATCACACTCGCCAGAAAAAGCGGTCATCGCGAAATTGTTAACCTGTTGTCTGCTTCATCTGCCTCATCTGCGTCAACGCGTACCCATTCGCAGTCTTCATCGAACAGGCAACAAGACGTTAACAAGAATGTGAAACCTGGATCTGCTGAGGACTTCTTTCTGGGAATTCTCCAGATTCTGGCGGACGAGTCAGTGCTGGATACGGACAGTCGCGATCATGAAAACGAGTTTTCCAAACATCTCGGTCGGCGTCCGTCTGCCGAAACGGTTGACGAAAACGGCTGGACTGATCTGCACTGGGCCGCGGTCATGGATTTGCCGAATACCGCAGTACGATTGGTGGACGAAGGCGCGGCTATCAATTCAACGACCAGAGAAGATGGACGTCGTTTCAGTTCGCGACTGGTCTCAGACCTTTCGAGTGTGAAAGCGAACTATTCATGGGATCAGTGGCAAAGAGATGGTGTTACGCCGCTTCATGTCGCTGCGTATTCAAACTCGCAAAATACTGTGAACGCTTTGATCGATAAAGGTGCTTACATTGATGCTGAAAACACTCGCGGAGAAACTCCGCTGCACTATGCAATCTGGGTAGGATCCCTTGAGATCGCTCGTTCTTTCCTGTCGAAGAATGCTTATGTCAACTTTCGCGCGGTAGACGGTCAAACGCCTCTTCATTTTGCGGCACAGCGCAATTCCGCTGATGGAGCGAGTTTGCTTATCTCGCACGGTGCCCGAATCGAAGTGCGTGACCGCGGCCTGTCAACAGCGCTGCATGCTGCAGTAAGGGAAAATGCAGTCGATGCGGCAAGAGTTTTATTGAACCACGGTGCAGACAGGTATGCGCGTAATCGAAGTGGAATCGCACCCATTGACATCGCCAGACAGTCAGGAAGCGCTCAGATGCGGGAACTGCTGGGTGTGTATTGAGTGAGACGCTGTACGGTCACAATTCAACTTCTGGGAGTTCGAGCAAACAAACCGGTTCTCGCAGCATTGAAATTGCACAGTTAATTTCAAAACTCTTGACATAGAGCCGATGAGCGCACCACGTAAATAGCTGATAAATCGAAAAAACGCTTGACACTGCTGCTGTTGAGTGTCGTAATTGGGATGATATGAGTATTACTCACTCATTTGAGTTATTTCAGATTCTTAATCGAGTGCTGGGGGACCTTTGGGAGTATGCGACCAAAGCAGAACATCACCTGCTCGGGAACTTCAGTTGAAAATAGTCTGCGAGGCTTGATAAACTCGCATCTCAAACATGACTAATGCAAGAGTTTTGAATTTCTTCAGCCAATTGACGAACGCTGATTGCCTCTAGGTTCTGCGATACCGGAAAGCGCTCGTCTCCCGCGTGAACTACAAACCGGCGAGTTGGTTTGATGTCTTCGCATGCACTGTGAAAGCCACGGCTTACTTTCGGTGAAAGAGAGCGTTTGATTTCAATCGCCCAAACTGTACGGTGACCGTGTTCAATCACAAGATCAATTTCTGCCCCAGCTCTGGTTCGATAGTAGAATGCTTGTTTATCAACCGGCAGCACTGACAGTAAAGATTCGATGACGAATCCTTCCCAACTTCTGCCAACAACCGGATGTTCGTTTAATCCGTTAAATGATGAAATCGCAAGTAGTGCATGAACCAATCCCGAGTCACGAACATATACTTTCGGAGACTTGATCATTCGTTTTCCCAAATTTGAATGATACGGTGGCAATCGTCTGACTAACAGCAGGTCACAAAGCAGGTCAATGTAACGTGTAACGGACTGCACACTTGTTTCCAGAGCGTTCGCGAGTTGTGATGAATTCAGGGTATTGCCCTGGGTTTGAGCAAGCATGATCCAGAGGCGTTCCAACAATACCGTAGATATTCGAAAACCAAATGTCGCGATATCGCGTTCAAGGCAGGTTTTAATGAAGTTTCTGCGCCACACGTAACTATCGTTACTGTTTTTCGCGAGGAAGCTGTCTGGAAATCCTCCCCGCAGCCAAAGCAACTCCCTGGCTTGTTTTGAGTTGTCGAGTTCAAGTGCGCACAGTGGTGCAAGCGATATAAACTCGACTCTTCCGGCGAGTGAATGCCCCGATTGTTTCAATAGTTCAAGGGATGCTGACCCGAGTATCAGGAAGCGGCCAACACGTTTGCCTTTGCGTCTGCCTTGATCAATAATGCCTCGCAGAGAACTGAAAATTTCGGGCACCCGATGAATTTCATCAAGAATAACGAGTTTGTCTTCGTAATTCTCAAGGAACAATGATGGTTCTGAAAGTTTATCCCGATTTGACAGTTCTTCCAGGTCAAGGTATAGCGAGTCAAGAATTTCTGCCATGGTATGCGCAAGAGTCGTTTTACCAACTTGACGCGGACCAATTAGTACGACAGCCGCTTGTCTTCGCACAGCGGCCTGAATTTCATTGTCTATTCTTCGTGGAATTATCCTTGCATATTGTCCAACAATATTATAGATAAGCAAGGATAAATTAACAGTTTCTACGGCAACGTTCAAAAGCAAAGCTCCCGCGTCGCCCATCACTACAAAGTTGAGTTTCATGCTGACGAAACCGGTGCCGAAGCGCAAAGGGTGTCGTGGCAGTTCAATCCGATAGACGGTACCATGGTTACCCGTCCCGGGGTGTATTGTCTCCGCATCAAGAATTCAGCGTAGAAAGCACCTCAGTTGCAACAACCTAACGGACTATCGCGAATTACAATATGGCATTCACACTGCTATGAAACGAGGTAAGTGAAGCACAGCCTGTGAACAATTGGGAAAACCTTTACGGATGAGTCAAAATCTGAAATTTGCCGAAGGTCTGGAATATTTAGCCGAACGCGGTCTGAATATCGTTCATGTGTTTGACATTGAGCAAATCGCCGATCTGGTAGCACCTGCGCTACCTCAGGTTGACTTGAACCGATACCCCAGCGCTGTGCTTACAGCCAGTGGCGGTACGCGGTACTGGCACAGCGTAAAAGAATCGGAATTTTCCGAAAATAGCGATCCGGTCGATGACTTCAGCATTTGTGTTACGCATAACTTTGTCGATACTTACCTAAGTGGACAGTCGTACCTGCTATACCCTTCCGACTTGCCGATTCCACTTGGCAGTATAGGTATACGCACTGGGTGGAGTTTTCAGTCTCCAATGGGCATCAGCATTCATCCTCGGTTCGGAACATGGTTTGCTTATCGTTCACTGTTTTTGGTTGAAGACGAACTGCCACGATCCGAAACAAACTCCATCGGTCACCCTTGCAAGGGGTGTGATGAAAAGCCGTGTATCCCGATTTGCCCGTCAGGTGCGGTTGGACAGATTGGGCACTTTGAACTTCATACATGTGGTCAGTACCGAGTACAAGACCAGTCGCCGTGTGCTTTTAAATGCAAATCCAGACTTGCCTGTCCTGTTGGAACCGAGCATCGTTATGTGCCAGATCAAATGCACTACCACTACAATCGCTCAAGAGTTTCCATGACCCGGTACTATAGAGGCCGGTCGGGTCGTTGAGTCTGAAGTCGTCAGCGGTCAAAGTTGACTTTTGAACAGACCATCGGTGGGATGAGGGTAACATAACCGAACTTGAATATGACCAAAATTGAGCAAATCCTTAAATAGTGTGTAGAGCCCATGTATTTTGAAGAGTTTAATGTTGGTGACAAATTCACCAGTGCTGCAGTGACCTTCACTGAAAGTGAAATTATCCGATTTGCGCTTCAGTACGATCCTCAGCCATTTCATATCGACGTAGAGGCGGCGAGCAAATCTCAGTACAAAGGTTTAATCGCCAGTGGATTCCAGACGTTGGCACTGGTTTTCAGAATGTATATTCAAGAAGGAATGCTAAAGCAGGGGATGGGTTCGCCCGGTATGGATGAATTGCGCTGGCTCAAACCGGTACGTCCAGGCGACACGTTGCATATGCAAACCGAAGTGCTCAGCAAACGGGAGTCATCTTCAAGAACCGATCGCGGTTACATGAATATATTGTGCAAAATGGTCAATCAGAATGACGAGACCGTAATGACTGTGAAGGTTGCCCAGATTTTACGTCGTCGCGATCAGAAATAATCGATCAACCAGAGTTTTCTTATATTCGCCGCGGTATTCAGATATTCCGGCATACCTCTGATCATAGAACCGGTTGATACTCCTCACTACTTCAAACGCAGCGAAGCAGTGCAATTCACCAAAATTTAAGTACTGCTTTTTCGGCTTTCGGTTTTTGACCCGCCAAGACAAAGAGGTGAATCTTCCGTTGTTCTGCCTTTTTGTTCCCACTCTTGGGGTGTCATTGCATGAATTGACAGGGCGTGGACGGGTCCTGCGATTTGTTCAGCCAGCAATTCGTTGACGGTACGGTGTCGAAAGACTAGCGACTGATTGTGAAACGAATCAGATACTGCAACGACTTTGAAATGCGTTTCGGAGCCGGGCGGTACACTGTGCATGTGGCTTTCGTTAATCACTTCGAGATGAAGCGGGTCTAGACTGGTGCGCAGAGCACTGGTGATTTTTTCCTGAATAATCATGGTCCGAAATTATAGTCAACCAAATGTATAGATTTCGTTGGACAATAGTGTACAGGAAGCGGACACTTTCCATATACGACGAATCTGACGCGTATCGAAAGACGGGTTTTTCTATGCATTTGGGACATGCTTTTCCGCAATATTTCCAGCGAATCAAATCAATCCAATGGTCGTATACACCATCTCGCATGTAGTCGACTTTGCGTCGAAGAACATACACTATACTTATTGGGCGGTTTTCATAGAACCGAAAACTGTTGTATCATCAATGCAACAACTTTTGATTCCAAATCCGATCTACTTCAGTCGAATAGATTAAGTATTTGGATTGGAAATTTCATTTCACAAACGATAGGAGATACCGATAATGGAACGTCGAGATTTTTTGAAGCGGGGGGGGGCAGTTGCTGCGACCGCCGCTGGATTGTCAACACTGGCGGCACCGGCTATTGCCCAAGACCGTGTTGAAATTGTTATGGTTGCCTCCTGGCCTAGAGATTTCCCAGGGCTTGGAACGGGTGCACAGCGATTCGCACAACGATTAATCGACATCAGCGATGGTCGTCTTCAGGTGGAGTACTATGCTGGTGGTGAACGCGTGGGTCCAGTTGACGTGTTCGATGAAGTCGCCTCTGGCAACGCTCAGATGTATCAATCTGCAGATTATTACTGGAAAGGCAAACATCCGGCATGGGCCTATTTCACCGCTGTTCCGTTTGGATTGACCTACACAGAGATGAATGCGTGGATTCGCTTCGGTGGCGGTCAGGAACTGTGGGACGAATTGGCTGGCGGGTTTGGCTTGAAAAATATGATGTGTGGGAACACGGGCGTACAAATGGGCGGCTGGTTTCGTAAAGAGATCAATTCCGCTGATGATTTAAAGGGCCTTAAAATGAGAATACCGGGACTCGGTGGCGATGTGCTTGCCAAACTCGGTGCTTCTCCGGTATCCCTACCTGGCGGTCAAATCTATGAGAATTTAATCTCAGGTGCCATTGACGCAACAGAATGGGTAGGTCCATGGAACGACGCTGCTATGAAATTCTATGAAGCAGCCAAATATTATTACTATCCTGGCATGCATGAACCTGGCACCATGCTCTGTGCTGGAATCAATAAAGACTTCTGGGAAGGACTTTCACCATCTGATCAGGTTATGATTGAAGCGGCTGCCTCGATGGAAAATGATGTCATGATGGCTGAGTTTAATGCCAAAAACGGTGCGGCGCTCACCAAACTGATCAATGAACAGGGCGTAGAACTGCGCCAGTTCAATGACGAAACTTTCGACTCGTTCGGTGAAGCTGCAGATGAAGTTTTTGCAGAAACCGTAGAACACAGCGATCTCGCCCGACGTGTACACGAAAGTTTCCTTCAGGCTCGGTCTGATGTCGGTGGATGGCAGAAGATTGCTGATCAAGCGTATTTGGCTCAGCGAAACCGATTTACTGGAGTTTAAATCCACATATATCTAGGTTTTATGCAGAGCAATCAAAACCGATAAATGGTTTTGGGAAAACGGGGCTATTTCGCTCCGTTTTCCATCTTTACGGCTCGTGATGCATTGATACATTAATATTTTCAACTGTGTCTTGATGTACTAGATTTGATTCGTTTGCTCAAGATCGCTTCAGAGTATCCGCGCTTCTTGCGAGGAATCGCTGCTTTTCTTACAGCAGCTTTTTTTCTATTTTGTATTGATAACTTTTTTGTCTACTGGACTGAATGGCCGGGCTTGAGTGTTTTTCTAACCCATCTGGGTGTTTTGACTCCGGAGAAGAATTTCAAGGAGTTGACGGGCATGGCCGTAGCCGGCGGCTGGATTCAGTTCACGTTATTTGTCTTTCTCACACTGGCGGTTCTTTGGTGGATAATGCGCACCCCGCAAAGAAACCTTCAGTCCGATGCACAACTTTATGCTGGGATGGCATCGTATTTTGCTCGGTTTGCATTTTGGGCAGTTTTCCTTGTCGGTCTAACCGATTCATTTCTTTCCTTTTTGCGGGTGGAGGGATTCTTGTCGGCTATTGTGGGTGATGATCTGACGACTCAGTTTGCCCGCTCTATATTTCGCGGTAACTTTGTGCACTACCCACTTATTGGAATCGCTGCTGTGATTGCATTGTTTACCCGATCCGTTGGATTTATCTGGCTTTCGTTGCTGATTGTGGCAGCGGAGTTTACCATCGTTGTCTCTCGATTTGTCTTTTCCTACGAACAGACGTTTCAGGGTGATCTTGTCCGATTCTGGTATGCCGGACTGTTTCTTTTCGCCAGCGCATATACCCTCATGCATGACGGACACGTACGGGTAGATGTGCTCTATACGAACTTCACCGAGCGCGGGAAGGCTGCCACCAACGCGCTGGGTTCTTTGCTGCTAGGTTTGCCGATTTGTTGGGCAATTCTAGTACTGGGCACTAGCAGTCGAGGCAGTATTATCATCAGCCCCTTGCTCAGTTACGAGATATCGCAAAGTGGTTTTGGCATGTATACGAAATACCTGATGGCCGCATTCCTTTTTATCTTTGCGTTGACCATGGCGATTCAATTCATCAGTTTGTTTCTTACCAGCATGGACAAGTTCACGGATTCTCAAAGCGCCAGTGCTGAGCGAACGCCATCCGGATTTGTTCCTAAAGCCGTGAGCTGACAAATATGGAACTTGTTTTTCTCGGCTTACTGTTAGTCACATTGATTCTGGCCTTGAGCTCAGGATTTCCCGTTGCATTCGCATTGCCAGGTTCGGCAATCATTACCATCGCACTTGCTGCTGCTACCGGTTACCTGTTTGAGAGTGATCCTTCAGCTTATTTTGCCCAAGACGGCCCCTCACAGTGGCTGACGGCCGGTATAACCAATTTCCGGAGTTTGTATTGGGAAGTAGAGCGAGACACACTCATTGCAATACCGCTTTTCGTCTTTATGGGCATCATGCTGGAACGTTCCCGAGTTGCCGAAGATTTGCTGGTATCCATGGCAAGACTGTTTGGCCCAGTCCCCGGTGGCCTTGGCATTTCGGTGGTTTTTGTCGGTGCGCTTTTAGCTGCCACAACCGGTATTCTTGGCGCCACCGTTATCGCAATGGGTCTCATATCACTGCCAGCGATGCTGCGAAACAACTATTCACAGCCTCTTGCAACAGGAACTATTTGTGCGTCGGGCACTTTGGGTCAAATCATACCGCCATCCATTGTCCTTATTATTTTAGCTGACCAACTGGCCAATGCAGCGGATCAAGCCAGCACCGCGAGGAAGGCTGCATACAAAGAATTCACTGGTGAATTCTCACTGCCTACGGAGCTGGACATTGCTTCCGCGAGTGCAGGTGATATGTTCATGGGGGCCTTGATCCCAGGTTTGATTTTGGTTGGCTTGTATATGCTGTACATCTTGATCACAGCGATTCTGAGGCCTAAGACAGCACCACCTGTTCCGTATGACGGCAAATACGACAAGAAATTCGTGATTGAAGTCGCACTTGCGCTTGTGCCGCCATTGACGCTGATATTTGTCGTCCTGGGATCCATTATCTTAGGTGTTGCCACGGTCAACCAAGCCGGTGCGATCGGTGCCGTTGGCGCCATCATTATGGGCGGTTACAGACTTACCCAGGGTGAGCGTTTGCAGTTCGCACCAACCATTTTGGCAATTGTGTCTCTTGCTGTAATCATCGCCTTGCTGCAAATTTATGACATCAACATTAAAAACATTGCGAATATACAAGAGCTCGTTGGAATATTCCTCGCTGGCATCGCAGTATCAGCATTTTCGGTAGCGCTAATCTGGAGCATCTGGCGCGCTTACAAAATCAATAACACCTTGGTCAGCGTAATGGTGGATACCGCCAAGACAACTTCGATGGTATTTATCATCCTGATCGGTGCGGCGATGCTGACCTCTGCGTTTCGCGCATTCGGAGGC
Source organism: Arenicellales bacterium (assembly GCA_965214785.1). GTDB lineage: Bacteria > Pseudomonadota > Gammaproteobacteria > Arenicellales > JAJDZL01 > JAJDZL01. The sequence goes on from OZ243975.1 coordinate 2,395,600, forward strand.
GAAGAGCTGGTGCGGCATTTTCTAACTGGATTGCCCGGAGGCTTCTGGACTCAGTTTCTTGTCGTGATGCTGGTCATTTTTCTGCTGGGGTTTTTCCTGGATTTTATTGAAATCGCAGTAGTGGTCGTGCCAATTGTGGCGCCTATTTTGCTTTCTGACCCATCGGCCAATATTACTGCGGTGTGGCTGGGAGTCATGGTAGGTCTCAACATCCAGACCTCATTTCTGACACCGCCATTTGGTTTCGCGCTTTTTTATCTGAGGGGGGTAGCACCGATATCCGTCAAAACTACGGCGATCTACAAAGGCGCGGTAGCATTCATTGGCCTGCAGTTGTTGGGACTGGCGATTGCCGGTTACTTTCCGAGTCTTGTAAATTACATGCCTAACAGAACACACCTTACCGCGGATACTGCTCCGCCGCCAATCAATCCTAAGCTGCAACGCTGCATCGAGGAGAATCGATTTGCATATTATGAAGACAACAGGCAGTCGATTTCAGTTGCGATTGATAATATGCGCAGCCTTGATTTTTCCGTTCTGCCTAGCGAGATCGAAGTCAAAGTAAACGGCGCTTTGGATGAAGCGGCCTCCGTATTCGATAAAGTAGCGACGATTCATGCAACTACCGCTGATTTGGAAGTGTTTTCCGAAGGTTTTCGCCCGATACACCTTCAGTATCGGCAAGTCGAGAGGCAACTGAAGAAATTGGCGGAGGAGCTTAAAGACGATGCCCAGTTAATCAGAAGACTTGAACGACAGCAAAACCCACCGCAAGATAGAATTCAATCGATTACTGACCGAATTCGAAAATTGGAAGCCCAGTTCGCTGAGATTGAAATGAAGTTGCCGAAAATCTGGGATTCTGAACGTGATCAGTACCTCGAGCTGGCCAAGGCTGACAAAATAGCTCGAGGCCAGTATCGGCGAACAGTCGATTCAGCATATGAATCCATAGCCCAAGTGCGCACATTGTTGCTAGACCTGAGCAATCTGGAAAACGCGGCAGGCATTTTCGAGGGTGTAGAAGACATCATCAACAGTGAGACACCTCAATTGGCGATGGATATGATTAAAGAAAGAGAAAACGCATTGTCTGAACTCGAAGGCGTCAGTCATATTAAATCGGCTCTATCGAAGTCCCGTCGTGCATTGAAAGGCGACAGTCCTGACTTGGAAAAATCTTTGGCACAACTTGCAGATGCGAAAGATCTGTATCGCCAGGAAGTATCTTGGCGCAAGCAAGCGGCAGCCACTTTACTTGAACCACTCAATGCCTACAACGACGCGATCAAAGACAGCATTGGACTGCGATTGCAATCCAAATTGCCGGTGGATGTTGCCAAATCAGTTGCGACTTGCCTTTCACACCATAAGGATATTTCGTTGCATTTCTGAAATCCACAGCCAAAGCCGCCCTTTATTATGGGCGCCAGGCATGACGCTATTTTGATGCACTTGGTAGTGGTCGGATAACTTGGCGGTGCAAGTCCGTTGCGAAACGGATTCTGACAGAAGCCCAAGGCAAAATACTGGTCTGACGAACCGGTATCGCATATCAGACGCAGTCACAGTGGGTGAGAAGGCAAATAGATTCAAAGCCCAATGCTTTATTTTAATCAGTGGTATATTTAACCTTACGCACACACTGAGTTTTTATGGAAAAAAACGCCATCCCTTTCGTAATTTGAATTGCAAAGAGAACAGGTCGCAAGAAACTTCATCAACCACATGCGACACACAAAAAATTCAATGACTCAACTGTGCAGGTGTTTTGTCGCACTGGTAAGTGTTGCGTTGCTTCTGGAACTCTTACAGATTCCAGCGATGGCGGACGATGGCACAGGTGTTTCCTCCCCTCGAGATGGCAGTTATGCTGGGCTGTTGATTGGCGCGGGACGTTCGTCCAATTACATTACGGACACGAAAGGCTGGTCAAACTGGGGCAACCCTGGTTGGACCCTCGGCTACAACGACAAAGGTGTGGCAGGCGGTGTGTTTTTTGGTCGACGCGTCGAAAATGGCAGTTTCAATCTGCGCTATGAATTTGAAGCGATGCTCACTGATTTGTCGGCTCGTTCAAATCGAGTTGACCCACGCCCGACCTATGGTGGTGACGAAACAGTTATCACCAAGTATGACTGGGCCGTGGCGTTGCGGTTTGGCGCAGAAAAACAAGTCGACGACATCAGGTATTTCATACTCGGCGGACCGGCACTGGCTCGTATTTTCAATTCCGTAACCGACTTGGACTACTACACAGACGAAAACGACCCACTGTACGGTCAACAGTTCGTCGATTCCGATGACTCATTTGACAGCGATTCCACGCGACTTGGATGGACTTTAGGCATCGGATTTGAAAAAGATGTTGCACCAAACTTGTCGTTTCGTTTGGAAGGTGTAGTATTCGACTTTGGCAGCGAGACTTACCGAGTCAATTATTCCGGTAACAATTCTTGTGGCAACGGCGGTCCGAAAGCCCCTTGTGACACCTTCTTGATTGACCATCGTTTGAGCGCCTTACGCCTCGGCTTTGTTTATCATTTTAGCCCCTGACACGACATCTTCCCGACAACCCGTTCATCATGCTTTCATGACTGCACTGAAGCGAGTACAGTGCGTTTAGTTCTATGCATTGGTCGAAATGACAAAAAACAAATGTAAATTGCCAACCCGCATTTCTCACCAACTTGGCCGTTTGGCTCATAATTGCATTGAATATCTTCAGCAGATTTTAAACGGTTGTCGGCCACAGATTTGAAGCAGCTGCCGATGCCAGGACACAGTTTTGCTGTTGCAGCACACTGAATTTCTGTTGCAGACGAATTTCCCAAAGACTTTTGAGGTTGCGACACAAGCGCACCGTTTCATATCCTGTAAAATGTCATCTTCGACGGCGATGAATTTCAACTTGGGTTGACTAGACTTATACTCCGGAGGGTTAGTCGATGACTTTAACCACTGCAATTACCGAAAACCCGCATAATTTGATGAACAGCTTAAAAACAAAATTACTGCTTGGATTTGTAGCTCTTGGCATCGCTGCAAGCGCGAACATCAGTTTTGCGACCACTACAACCAACACAATACCGTGCGCGTACTGGGTTGCATATGGCAAATTTAACCTCGGCCAGTGGAGCAATGCCGATGGAACGGTTGTTGTCAGTGAACCGGAGGTGGGCAGTTTCGATGAGATTTATGATCACGACACGCTTAAGGATAAATTGGGTGAATACAAAGACGACTGCGACGAAACAGCAAAAAAACTCACTGATCGCGCCCAGGCTTTATTTCCTTCACAAAGTACGCAAATCAGCAACTTCTTTAGCAGTGCTGCGACCAGTTGCAAAAACAGTTTCCAGAATCGTTATGATCAATTGTCCGACATACTGTGCGAATAAACGGAAATTACCACGAGATCGTATGTTATTGTCCAAATTAATTACTGCGCGCAGCGTTTAAGTTGGAGTTTAACGCGCACTTAGACCGGTTTTTTGAAATGAAATGTTTGCGTTGATTTCGATAGATGATTGCACCACCGAGTTTTGTTAAACGCAGTTATTCAATTCTGTGACCACCTATGGGGATTCAAGATTTAGTATTCGGCTGATTGATAACACTCGACAAATCCTGCTCGAATTCAATCCATTCGTTCCTCGTCCATGACTGCTATGTCGAACAAAATCGAAAAAACACTGCAATCATTCGATGACAGATTTGCACGGTGGGTTATTGCGCACCGCTGGACAACTATCGTTGCGACGGTAATTCTCGCCGGTTGTTTCGCCGCTGGAGTATTGTTGCTTACCCTCTCGACTGATTACCGCATATTCTTTGACAAAGCCAATCCCCAGTTGCAGGCGCTTGAATCGCTTGAGGATACATATGGGAAAGCTGACAATGTTTTATTCATGCTTGCCTCCGACCATGGTGATGCCTTTTCCGAGCAGATGTTAAGTGCTACTGTCTGGCTCACTGAAAATGCCTGGCAAACGCCATACTCCACCAGAGTGGATTCACTTTCGAACTTTCAGCATACAACTGCCGACGAGGATACCCTTGTAGTCAATGACCTTGTTGGCACCGATGAACTCTCGGATTCTACTGAACAAGCCAGAATTCGTGAAATCGCCCTGTCAGACCCCAGGCTCGTCGGCAGGCTATTGGCAACCGATGGATCAGTCAGTGGTGTCCTTGTCACTATCGCATTGGCACAGGAGGAGCAAACCATCGGGGTTCCAACCATCGCACAATTCGCATACGACCTTGCAGCACGCACAGAACAAAACTTTCCCGGCATTACAGTGCGAACGGTTGGCACCATAATGATCAATCATGCCTTTTCACAAGCTGCTATAGATAGTCAGAAAATTTTTCTGCCGCTTAGTCTGATTATTATGGCAGTGGTACTCATATTGCTGATTCGTGATCTGACAAGTGTGATGGTTACAGGTTTTGTGATGATTTTGTCAATTGCCGTAGCCATGGGATTGGGAGGCTGGATAGGTTTGCCATTTTCACCCCCGGTTGCACCTGCCCCGACAATCATTTTGATGATTGTGGTCGCCAACAGTGTGCACCTGCTCGTTACTATGCGCCAGTTTCTTATGCGTGGTGAATCCAAGCAAGAAGCAATCCAACAGTCCGTGAGAATTAACCTGTATCCGATTTTTCTCGCCAGTGTAACTACCGCACTGGGGTTTTTGGCCATGAACTTTTCGGAAGTCCCGCCGCATCGGCATTTGGGTACGTACGTTGCTTTTGGAATCATATCGTCGTTTATCCTTTCTGTCACATTTCTGCCGGCTGCACTGAGTCTGCTGCCAGTTCGAAAACCAAAGGCGACCACGGACGACAACGTGCTGATGACCATGATCGCCAAATTTGTAATCCACCGCCAAAAGCCTTTGCTATTTGGTTCATTAGTAATCGTGCTCGCACTCACCGCGGTGATCCCGCGCAATGAACTCAACGATGTTCTCGCTCACTTTTTTGACAAGAAAGTTGAATTCCGTCAGGATCTTGATTTTCTCGACGATCGTCTAAGCGGCAATACTGTGCTGGAATATTCCCTTCATTCCCGGGAAAATATTGCACAGCCCCAGTTTCTTGCTGACGTAGCTGGTTTTGCCGATTGGTATCGCGCTCAACCTGATGTAAGGAATGTGTCCGTTATCACCGATACCTTTCGTCAGATCAACAAGACCATGCACGCAGATGACCCGAATGCCTACCGATTGCCAGAACACCGTGACCTTGCATCCCAATACCTGCTTTTGTACGAATTATCGCTGCCTGCCGGTCTTGATCTGAATAACCAGATCAGTTTTGACAAAGTCTCCACTCGCGTGAGTGTGGCGACTGTTACGCTGTCTTCGCGTCAAGTTTTAGAACTTGATCATCAAGCGAGACAGTGGTTGGCAGACAACACATCAAATATCGTGAATGCCGAAAGTTCAGGACCTGCGCTGCTATTTGCATATCTCGGTCAGCGTAACATTAAGTCAATGCTAACAGGCACAGCGATTGTGCTTTTGAGCATTTCGATTATTTTGCTGCTGGCCTTCCGTTCAATTCGATTGGGGCTGATCAGTCTTGTGCCAAATTTTGTGCCGGCACTGGTCGGGTTTGGAATCTGGGGGTTGACTGTTGGTGAGGTAGGCACCTCACTGTCTGTGGTTGTTGCGATGACGATCGGAATTGTTGTAGACGATACAGTGCACTTTCTGAGCAAGTATAGACGTGCGAGGCTCGAAATGAATATGTCTGTGGAACAAGCGATTACCTACGCGTTCGAGACTGTAGGACAAGCCATTGTCACGACAACAACAGTACTCGTGGCAGGATTTCTGATTTTGCTGTTTGCACCTTTTGTACCGACAGCTCAAGTAGGGCTGCTTACAGCTTTGATCATTGCTTCAGCGTTGGTTTTTGACTTTTTTCTCCTGCCCCCGCTGTTGATGGCTATAGAGCGCTTTAGCAGTAATCGAAAGACAGCTTGAATTCTCAATTCGACCGGGTGCCAGTTGAAGAATTTGGGAAGTTCAACTGAAAACACCCATTTTGTCCATCCAGGGGCACAGCAGGAAGTAAGCATACCCCTTGACGTTTATGTTTGAATTATTGTCGACAAGTTCCAATTTGAAATGGTGAATCCCCCGGATGAGGATCAGTGCGCCTGTTTTGCCCATTAACACCTCAGGTGCACGAACCCACTCGTGCATCGCCTGCAGTTTCTCTGGGTTGATGCCAAAACCCTTATCCTTTAAGGTGTTTAAACAAGCAGACCACTGCCCTGGTTTGTCAACCCAATAAAGTGGGTCATTGGCCACTCGCTTTTTTGCCATGACGCTCAGTCCCAATCTGGGCAACAAGCCTTCAGAGGTGACATCAAAATGAAGACCCAAATCGGCAAATGCGCTGTTGGCTTGAAATTTTTCAATGGTCGATTCAATAGTCGGGAATTGTGTATCGTTCCAACCGATGCGTTCAAGAAAACCCAGTACTTCGGGCGAATTCTCAAATCCCGATACAGTCAGCCGCATCATTTTTTTGCGCGAAGGAAAAGCACCGATCGATACGATTTGCGTTTTAGGTTCCACCAAAGCTTCATACAGGCAAAGAGTGTGTTCACGTTCGCCGCAATCGGGTTCCCAGCCTACTGCCGAGGAAACCGCATCGAGCACCATAACTACGGATTCGGGTCGGTTGCTGCCACCGCATAGAAATTGATTGACTGGCCGCAAAAACAATCCCGGTTCAGATTTGAAACCTTCCTTTGCAGCAACAGTATCGTACTCCAGCATAAATTTATGCCCGACGATCTGACGTAACGCAGAATCTTGCACACTTGTTTGAGCTAGCAAACTGGCAAAGCCAGCGCGAGGCGGTGTTGCATTCGGCTTGGCGCCAAGGTGCCTGAAAAATGTTTCCGTTTGGGTTCCAGTGACAACCGAGATGCCAAAATCCGCAGTAGCCTCTCGCCGGTTAAGCGGAAACTCAAACCCAAAGGGAAATGCCGCCAGACTCGAAGGAAGGTGTGAAGCACATTCAAACAATCGTTCCCACCCGCTATCACCAATGAGTTTGGGAGAAACCTGGTTTTGCAGTTTTGCGAATATCTCTTTGAAACTGCCGGCTTCCTGCATCAGCTGTTTCTCAGAGAAAGCAAGTTTTTCTTCTATATTGATCATCTTGACTTGCGCGCAGCAATTGTGGATTCAATTAGACAAAACACCAAAACCATGGTTATGAAAGTATCAGTTGCTGCGTCCCCTGATTCGACAGACTTTTGAGTGCTGGGCGAGATTGTAGTGTGCGAGCGTGAGCCTCAAAAAGATTTGCTGCTAGTCTTTTTTGCAGCATCGTATGACTGGTCTTGACGCTATGTTATTGACTAAATGGTCATCAGACTGATGACAATTTAGCGAGCATCAAACTCAAATCCTGATCAAAGACCCCGTTTACCAGACAACAGCATACGAGAATAAATTAGACGCGAGAACCGGTGTTGGATTTCAGAATGTGGTCAACTCAGAGGCAGACCAGAGCGAACGACCAACGGAATAATCGGCTCCAGAATAGGTAATTGCCGACAGACAAAAAAAGATGAGAGCAACGATCGCTCTCATCTTTTTTCTTCCGTCTTAAACTTAAATTAACTTTAAGTTAATCGTCTGTGGTGTGAAAGTCAAAAAACTTACTAAACACCGCAGCAACAAAGACCAGCGGAGACAGCTTCTAGCTGCTCCTCATTCATTTCCGTTGATGGCGGCAATGCCAGATGAAGGCTTTGCAAATCACTTTCATGAACACTAATGGACATGTTGTCAGGAACAACAATACCAAATTCATCATTGATTGCCTTTTTGGGGTCAGCTAGCAACTGACTACGAAAACTAGAATCTTCGACTGATTTTTTCATCAGAATTTCATGCATTTCGTTTGCTGTTTTCATAACACTTATACCTTTAAAGTTATCGAATAATGGCTCAAATCCAATTTGAGCGACAAACAACTTCCTTGTTATTATCAATTTTTGCCCGTCAATTCTAACAAAATACAAAAATATTTTCAAATTTTCCTTTTGCCCAAATCGGCAATTGGAACAGTGAGGCTGCTGTCACAGACCCGAAATTCAGAATCTGGCTCACTTTCGGCGGCCGGCCCTCGCGACATTTGAGCGTCAACGTATCCCCTATTCGGAATTTCGGCGATTTTGTAGTGCAACGGGTAATTTGTCTTGAAGACCCGCGTGCCAGACTCTTGCCTGAATCGACAATCACAACAAAATTGTAGTGCAGCCGCCCCAAAGGCGGCCAAATCAGATCAGAAGTGGGTAGCTGCGTATCGACCGCAACGCTTCGTCAATGAATTGCCACTGCGCCTGCGAGACTTTTATAGTCAACTGCCGTGCATGACGTACGATCTTTGCGCCAACACCATAAATGTGGAACCGTATCCTCGGCGCCCGTGCTGTAAACCACTTCGCCGGCAACATCCAGCGCAACTGACACAGCAAGTTATATGCCAGTGCATTTAGCTGAAACCATATCGCATTGGCATCAAACTCTCCACACGGTAAACGAGCACCCGCAAAGTCGCTGCGAACTTGCTTGATTTTATTCTCGCTTGTCTCCCCTCGAAGGTTATACCAATGTACGATCTCGTGATTCGTTTTCTCATCAAAATTGCTCGCAATCGCTCGGTAGATATACTCCCCCCGGGTCGCACTGTTATCCTCCCCTTCGATCAACGTATCGAGTGTTGTATTGTCTCCTTTGTCAATACGCTTTCTCTGCACCACCAATGTGAAAGCTTCCGTGTCCTCCATCACATGCAACGTACGAGCCACCTCCTCGTTCTGCGATTGTGTGCCATCAGCATACACCAGCGGCTGCCATTGATCCGCCTTGATGGAGGAGATCGACTCTTTGAGCGTCGCATCCATCTTCGCTCGAATCGCAAACCGCTTGCCGGTTTCCATCAGATAGTTAACGATATTCGCTTGGTAACCGGCAGCATCAATGCGAACCTTGGTTACCGAAACACCCTTCGGTAACGAGGCTTCGCATTGCAGGATAAATTCATAGTTCTCCTTGTTAGGTGGACATTTGCCGTCGCGGAAATCCACCGCAACAATCTGTTCGGTCTCAGCTAAGTGTCCGACCATTGGGGTATACCCTTTGTGATTTTTATACGTCCACTTGGCATCGGCTTTGTCACTGGCAATAACCGTTGCGTCAATATCCAAGGTCACCTCTCTTCGCCCGTCAAGCCCAATCGCCAGCATATGACGGTTGATTTCAACCAAACCGTGCATCGCTTCGGCTTTTTGTCCCAAACGGCGAAGATAATTACCCAGCGTGCGCACACTGGGGATCTTTTTCAAACCAAAAATCTCAATCAAGTGCTTCTCATTATGCAATTCGCGAATGTCATCCAGGCATTTGCCATCGTTGTGCAGTAAAAACATCATGGTGACAAACATCTCATCGGCACCGTAGCCGCGGTTGCTGCCAGGAGCCGGCAGATGCTGTTTGGCAATCTTGGGAAGTTGCAGACGCTGAATAACCTCTGATAAGGTGACCATGCCTGCTCGGGAAGAGAGAATATTTTTGGTAATGCCGAGCTTATACTGTAAACTTTCCATGAGCCTTGTACCCCTTTTGGTAATTTTTTCGGTTATCACCCGTTGGGTGAAAGACGAATTGTTTGGAAAGCCATAGTGTACAAGGCTTTCCTCCAAAAGTACAGTACTTTAATTGCCGATTAAGGTTTTGACAGGATGTGCGTTGCACGACAGTCAAATTCCGCGGCAGTTCGCATCGGTTTACTTCAGCGGTCGCATACCGGAAACCAGCTGGTAGGAAAACACGCCTTCCCGTAAACCTTGATCATAGTTGATGGATGCATCCATAAACTCTTTGGACGCTTGATTCGGCACATTGGAATTCGGGGCCAAGAACGAAAACAATAGCCACCCCTGATGGATCCTTTCCGTTGAAACTGCCGCTTCTGTGGACACATCTCGATTGTAGATATCCACAAATCCTGCTTTTCCCAGATCTGCGATGACATCGCGCCAATTTTCTAGAGGCGGCATGCGCCAACCCATCTGAGCGGCAGTGTGCATCTGTTCCTGTGCTTCGGACATCGGTTCACCGCTCAACAGGCCTTCGAGCGCTTGCCAGCGTCCTCCCGGGCGAAGCACCCGAAATACACCCTGCAGATAAGCGAGTTTGTCGTGTGCGTAGCAAAAAGACTCATGGTTCAAGACGAAATCGAAACTTGCTTCCGCAAATGGCATATTCATAAAATCGCCATAGTGAAAGTCGACCAAATGATCGACCCCACGCTTTTTTGCTTGTTCCTGCGCCACCTCGATGTGAGGCTCGCAATTGGTCAGGCCAGTTACAGTTATGCCATAGTTCTCTGCCAGCGTGATCGCTGTACCGCCAATACCGCAACCGGCATCAAGCACACGTTTTCCAACACCGAGATCACATCCGTCCACAAGTGTTTTGTTCGCTCGCAGCAAGCCTTCCTGATCAGTTTTTGTTTCCGGTCCCCACAACCCATAATGAGTGGCAAGCAGGTCTCCCCCGAATTTAAGCATGCGATCAGTTAATTCAGCATAATGCTCAGACACTGAGGTTAACTTTTCCACTGTTGCTCCCTCCTTTTGAGAAAGTGTTCCTCAATTCCCGTTTGGTAATTGTAGCGCGGGTGTGCAATGTGTGGTTGCTGTTTATTGGCAAAGCGCTAAAGCGCATAAACTCCATTGTCACCATCAATCGATTAAAATTTAAGCCGTTGCAAGTAGAACTTCATGCTTGTGGTTGTGTCTGTAAAATGCGTCAGCACACCGGCACAATGAGAACCTGATCCGCTTTGATTGCGATTGCAGCCGAACTGATTGTCCGACAACTTAAGACTGATGCTGTTGCATATGCCTCAAAACCTTTTACACTTTGCATGAAAAATGGATGCCCGACAAACCCTTGAGTTGATCGCTGCTGCGGACGCTCAGCCGCAAAGACCGGCACTCACACCCCATCTTGATTTCCGTATTGTCGGAAGTGGCAGAGTTCTTTTGGTTTCAGAGACCTTCAACACGTTATTGCACGGTCAGGTTTTTGCCGATCTTATTCCATTGCTTGATGGGCGCAAGTCACAACATGAAGTCATCGGTTCTTTGGCGCAAAGCCATAGCGAATCTGATGTAAAAACAGCCTTGGCTTCGTTAGCCTCAAAGGGTTATCTTGTTGCGGGCGATTACGAAATGGACCGCCAACAGGCTGCTTTTTGGTCATCGCTTGGAGCCGCGCCCCGCCAGGCGGAAGAAAAACTCAAGTCCAGCGCTGTAGATATTGTCGGCGATGACGACAACTGCCTTTCGAAGCTGCTGGCAGATTCGGCAGTCACTGTTAGCGCTGATCGCTCAACATTGTCTGTTTTTATCTGTCAAGACTATCTGGCTGATCAATACGATACTATTAATCGTCATAGGATAGCGTCTGCCGCGCCTTGGATACTGGTCCGCCCCAAAGGAATGTATCCATTATTTGGCCCGGTATTCAGACCAGCCGACGGCGCAGCTTGCTGGGAGTGTTTGACTTACAGGTTGCGAAATAATCAGGATGTTCATTCTTTCATACGCAACTTCAGTGGTGAACAAGCCGCTTTTCGACCGAATATCAGCGAACCTGCAGCGCGGCAAACCGTTTACGGAATTGTCGCACTGGAAATCCTAAAATGGTTGGTGCTCAAAGAACGTTCGCCGATTCACGACCATGCGATTTCCTTAAACTGCACTGACATCAGCAGCACCAAACATGCCGTTTTTCGCCGACCGCAGTGCGAAGCCTGCGGAGATCATGCATTGCGCAGTCAAACGCGCCCGCCGGTTGCGCTGAAACTCGCGTCCAACCCCAAAATTCTCAGTAACTCTGGAGGATACCGCACGATCAAACCGCAACAGACGTTTGACCAATATAAGCATTTGATTAGCCCGATCAGTGGAATCATCCCGTGGGTCCATCGCATTACTCCGGAATCTGACCCTTGGTGGCATGTGCACTGGGCCGGGAGCAATCTCGCGTTGAGAATTAAAGACTTAAGTTCTCTTCGACGCTCATTGAGAAGCAACAGCGCTGGCAAGGGCAGTAGCGACGCGCAGTCAAAGACAGGTGCTGTTTGTGAGGCGATTGAGCGATATTGCGGTGCGTTTCACGGAGATGAGATTCGCTTGCGAACAAGTTACACGAAAATGCTGCAAGACACGCAAAGCCAGGCAATTCACCCGAATCAGGTGCAACTGTTTAGCGACCATCAACTAGCCCAAGCCGACGCAATCAATGCACGCGGCCATCCCTACAATATCATTCCCCCCGGGTTTGATCCAGACCAGGAAGTAGACTGGACCCCGGTATGGTCTTTCAGTGAGAATAGGCACCGTTACCTGCCTACCGCGATGTTGTACAGCATGTCTTCTGAGCAACGCGGAAGCACACGACTGTGGGCAGATTCAAATGGCTGCGCTTCAGGCAATACGCTTGAAGAAGCGATATTGCAGGGATTGCTGGAATTAATTGAACGCGATGCGTTCGCCATCTGGTGGTACAACCGTTTAAGAATGCCAAGTGTAAGTCTTGACAGTTTCGACAGCGATTATCTTGCAGCAGCGAGCGAATTTTATCGCCGTTTTAATCGTAAGATGTGGGTGCTGGACTTGACCGGTGATTTCGGCATTCCTGTTTTTGTTGCAATCTCACGTCGAACCGATACCGAATCCGAGGACATCATTTATGGTGCAGGAGCACACCTTGACCCGTGCATTGCGGCATTAAGGGCTGTGTGCGAGTTAAATCAGTGTTTGTCATGGGTTCCGCAACCCGAACAAAACCGCACTCGCTACATGATTGATGATCCGATGTGTCTGTCGTGGTGGAAAAATGCCAAGATTGCTGATCACCCCTACCTGCAGCCAAACGATGACGCATCACAGCGCAATCGAAGTGACTACCGCGTTCCAGATACCGAGGACTTGAAAGAGGATGTTCAATGGTGCCGTATGCAATTTGAGGCCAAGGGCATGGAGCTGTTGGTGCTTGATCAGACTCGTCCTGATATCGGGATGCCAGTTGTGCGCGTAATCGTGCCTGGACTTCGTCATTTCTGGGAACGATTTGCACCCGGACGACTATACGATGTTCCGGTGCAAATGGGTTGGCGAAAAGGTCCAATCTTAGAAACCAAACTCAACCCCGTTCCCGTAATTGCTTGATATTGACACGTCAATTCTGGCAAAATACACATCAGTTGCCTGAAACCAAAACCATTTGTATTGATTTGCGCAGATGAAGATCCAACAATCTGAAGGCATACCGGTTATGATATGAAGCACAATTGAGCTTTGTATCTTAAACTACAAAACATTCAGGAATAAGTCAGTGTTTTTCAAAAGTTTGTTTCGCGAAGAAGCGGATGCTGTAAGAGCCAAACGTCAGCGGCTCGATCAGTTATTGCGCGTCTCAGCACCGCACGAAGTCGCGATTCTGATTGCGACAGGCGTTGTCTTGATGGCTTTCGTCTTGTGGGCATTTTTCGGCAGCATTGCGCGCACGACAACAATTCAAGGAGCCGTGGTTGCAGCAGATTCTTTGCAAAACGTTGTGGTATATGAACCGGGAAATCTGGTGAATTTCCATGTTTCGCCTGGAGATGAAGTTGCCGCAGGTGATTTAATCGCACATAAATCCGTTCCAGATCTCGAGCGCAGAATCTCAACATTGATGACTCGTATAGATTCGTTGAAGCAACAGGCAGTGTCAGCGCCTGAGGATCAGGAAATTTCAACGCTGCTTGATTCAAACGAAGCGGCGCTGATGCAATTGGAAGAGCGCCAAACAGCGCAATCACAAATCACCAGTCCAAGCAATGGTTTTGTTACCGATATTTTCGGTACTCCGGGCGGCTATCTTCCGGCCGATGCAGTGATTGCAAAAATTCGCATCAACGAAACTTCCAAACGATCGGTTGTTTCTCAGGTGACTCAGCAAACCGCTTCACGGTTCAAAGAGGGCATGGCGGCTGTCGTAGAGATTCAATTGCCTGATGAGTCTGCGTTGAAATTGCGCGGACAAATAGCGGCTGTGAAAGCTGAACAACCATCAAGTTGGTTGACATCTTTGCTGAATATTCCCCGGGGCTACGAATATCGGGTGGAAATTAATCTGGACCGTCCATCTGACTTTCCTGTAGCAAACGGTGCTCTATGCCTGATTCGAATTGAAATTGGTCAAGACAGGCCAATTGAAATATTGGGTTTTGGACGTTCGTAGTCTCACCTGCAAGGCTAATGACGATTCGAATTCAACTGCGCAATCCCAAACACAGCGACTAGTGCAATGCGACTTGTTACACCATTGGTATTGCAGTCGCACAATAGTGAATGCGGAGCCGCATGTCTTGGCAGCATTCTCGCCTACTTTGGTCGCTGGGTAACGCTAGCGGAACTTCGCGATCGATGCGAAGTCAGTCGAGACGGTTCAAGTGCAGCGGGAATAAAACGCGCCGCTCAATACTATGGACTGAAATGTGTCGGCCGCAGCGTAGAGCTGCACCAATTTGCCGATCTCACACTACCGCTTGTCGTATTTTGGGAATTTAATCATTTTCTGATTGTTGAAGGCGTTGATAAAGATAAGGGTCTGTATTACCTCAATGATCCATCCGCTGGCCGTCGCACACTGTCCGAGCAGGAGTTCAGCGAAGGATTCAGTGGAATCATACTGCAGCTAAGTCCTGATGAAGATTTTAAACAAGTGGGTGTCAAGCCCAGCCTGGCAAAGCAGATTCCACGATGGCTCGAAGGGACGTCCGAAGCGATAACCAAGATCATTTTATGCGGATTGCTGTTGACAGCTGTTTCGCTGATCGTCCCTGCGATAGTGGTGATTTTCGTAGACCAGGTGCTCATTGGAGACGAACGGTGGGCAGGGCCGCTGCTAGCGGTTTTGGCTGGCAGTGCAGTTTTGAGCTATCTTCTGACCCTGCTTAAGATACGTTGGCTGCAGCGATTGGTAAACCGAATCTCGATCATCAAAAGCGATCGATGTGTGACACAGTTACTGCGAATGCCGATTGAATATTTCAGCCACCGGTATGTTGGTGACGTAGCTTCCAGAATTCCCGCTATTGATCGAATAGTACAAGGAATTACACAACAATTCATCGAGTTGTTGATTGAGATAACAGGCAGTGTATTTATACTGGCTGCAATTGCAGTGTACTCACCGACTATCGCATTAGTCGTCGCTGGTCTTGCCATCATCAATATTTATTTGACGTATCTGTTTTCACGAGTACGTCTCGATAAGAGCCTGACTTGGCGCCGAGAGCAGGGATTGCTTCTTGGCGTTGGCACTTTGATGTTGCATCAAAGCGAAACATTACGAATGACGGCTTCAGAGGATCGCCTTTTTGCCCGCTGGAGCGGTCGCCAGGCACAAGAGCTGGCCGCTCGTCAGGGCCTCGCTCAAGTCGGACACATTAGCGAATCACTGCCTGAATTTTTTATGCTTCTGGGCAATGCAGCGGTATTGACAATTGGAGCGATTCAGGTGATGGCTGACGACTTGACTGTGGGCACATTGATCGGGCTTTACATTCTGGCATCCATGTTTCTTTCACCGATAAGGCACCTCGTTGATTTTGCCAATCAACGTCAGGCAATTGAAGCCGATATGCAACGCGTTGAAGATATTATGGACGCATCGCAAGAAGCTGGATTTGAGCAGCTGGCGTCGCAAACCGAGTCTGTAACTACGTTCAATAGTCGGCTGAAATTAAGCGGCAACGTTGAGTTGCGAGACATTACGTTCGGTTACAACCGGGCGCGGCCACCTTTAATCAAGAATTTTAGCCTGACTATCGAATCGGGACATCGGGTTGCCGTAGTTGGATCAAACGGTTCGGGCAAGTCAACATTGGCTAAGATTATGTCCGGTCTTTACGAACCGTGGTCAGGAGAGGTTCTATTCGATGGACACTCTCGAAATGAGATTCCCCAAGAAGTTCTGACGCGTTCATTGTCGGTGGTGGACCAGCATATCAGCCTGTTTTCAGCCAACGTGCGTGACAATATCACCTTATGGAATCCTTCGATCCCTGAGGAAACCATTATTGCGGCAGCCCGCGATGCTCATATTCACGAGCAAATTCTTAATCGCACGATGGGTTATGAGACTGAGATTGTGCAAGATGGAAGCAACTTCAGCGGCGGAGAGAAACAGCGTTTGGAAATTGCGAGGGCATTGGCTGTCGAACCGGTAATATTGATTTTGGATGAGGCGACCAGTGCGCTGGACGCCGCTTCAGAGCAGCATATAGATGATGCTCTTCGTCGACGAGGCATGAGCTGCCTGATCATTGCGCACCGATTAAGCACAATTCGTGATTGCGACCAAATTATTGTTCTTGACAAAGGAGTCGAAGTCCAGCGTGGTACGCATGACGAATTGTATGAAGACAAACAAGGGCTCTACTACAAACTGGTTGAGTCAAATTAAGACCATGAGCGACGATCAATTACCGGTTATCGAAACACTGGCTGACGAATTTGGTGTAGCCATACAGTGTTCTGGCAACAGCCCTTTGAATCTTACCGATTCACAATATGTTTGGTTTGTCAAAAGCGGGGCAGTTGACTTGTTCACGCATGAGCACAGTGATAGCACCGCTTTAGCAGCGCCACAGCATTTGCTGCGCGCCGCCGCTGGTCGCATTTTGTTCAGCGTGATGCCCGACAGGGAATCGACAACACTCAGTGTAATTGGCAAGGGGCTGCCGGGAACCGTGTTGTACCGCATTGAATCACACAGACTCGGCGACATTGACAGCGGCGAATTGGCAGATCAGATAGATGCATGGATTGTTGATTTTTCCAACGCGATCGCCCGATACGACACCTCACTGGTGCGAGCCGATACATACCTCAATGCTAATCATCCCCAATTAGAAAGTTCTGGAATCGTGTCAACAAAGCGCGGTGTACTGTGGGCATCAGGCCTGACAGCGCAAGAGTGTTTATACCTCGGATGGATTCAACCGGATAACAATACAGACCATGACGACGGGAAGTTCGTCATTCCGCTAACGCACAATACTTGGATAAGTTTGCCAAAACCGCAAAATCTGACGGTTTACACTACAAAAATGCTGGTTGACAGAGGGTCGTTCATGACAGCTGTTGCCCAATTCAATGAAGTAGTTCTCGTGCTTGAGCGACTCAATCGCGGATTAGCTGTGGCTGACCAGGTTAACGTAGAACGCGAGCGTATCTTCAACCGCAAGACTGACGAGAACGAAGCTCGACACCAACTGTTTGACTTGTATGGTTTGTCGTCAGATGCCAGCGACGTTACCACAGTTGCCGCTTTGTCAAGAGCATTGGAAGTGATTGGCGATTACGAAAGCATCAAATTCAATTACCCGAAGTTCAAAACAGATAAAAAATCCTCTGAGCTGTTAACGCAAATTTTGGATGCATCAGGAGTGCGATCTCGTCGAGTGAGATTGGATACTGAAGACAAATGGTGGAAAACAGCGGGCGGTGCGATGTTGGCTTTTCGCAAGGACGATGGCCAGCCGGTCGCCTTGATACCCAAAGGGATGGGGCGTTACCGGGCGATTGATCCTGCAAGTGGAAGTGAAATCAAAGTCGACGAAGCGTATGCCGACACCTTGAGGTCCGAAGCCTGGTATTTCTATTGTCCCTTGCCCAACGCTTCGACAAGTTTGTCGGAATTGTTTCGGCTCGCATCGAAACGATTGACTGCGGATTTCACACGGTTTGTGTTTTTCGGCTTGCTCAATGGGCTGGTGCTGCTTTTGCCTGCCGTGGCACTCGGTTTAATGATCAATGAGGCTATTCCCAATGCAGAACACGACCTGGTTTATATCGCTGGAATTTCCCTGGCGGTTGTTGCCGCTCTGGGTGCATCGGTACATGTGCTCCAAGGATTTGCGTTGATGCGAATTGAAGGTCGTACAGCATCGCGGGCAGAAGCTGCCTTCTGGGATCGTCTGTTGCAAATGCCACCGAAGTTGCTGCAACAGTATCCGGCTGGAGAGCTGGCCATGCGCGGCATGAGTTTTCAGATGCTAAGGGATGCCATCCAGGCATTCCTCGCCAACGGGGCACTGACGATTATCTTCCTGATGCCAGTATCCTTGCTTGTCCTGCTGTATGACTATACGCTGGGCATGATCGCAATTGCGCTGAGTCTGGCCTCGTTTACCGGAACAGTGATTCTAGGATTGCGTCAAGTTGTGCCACACGGCGAATTGTTAAATTCAGCACAAGCTGTCACGGGTCGGTTGTATCAACTGATCAATGGAATTTCAGTTTTGCGCTTAAGTGGAGCTGAAGGTTCGGCGTTTGCAGTTTGGGCGCGCACTTATCGTGATCAAAAAAATGCTGAAATCAAACAAAGCGCAGCCAAAGAGTATGTACAGACTTTGAGCGCTATTTCGCCGGCTGTTGCCGGTGCAGTTTTGCTGGGTGCTGCCATGTTGTTAGACACAACGGCAATCGGGGACTTTATTGTTGTTTTCACAGTATTAATGGTGTTTCAGGGCGCATTAGTTCGTTTTGGTGCGTCTTTCAGTGTAATTGCGGGAATTTTGCCGACACTAAAAAAGATCCAACCCTTTTTGGCCGAGCCGCCTGAGACTGGTGAAAAAGGTGCATCGGTAGAGTCCTTAAGTGGTGATATCAGGCTGGACCATGTGAGTTTTCGTTACAGTCCTGATAGTTCACCGGTTCTCGACGATGTGTCAATCCAAGTGCGTCCCGGACAGTTCGTGGCAATTACCGGAGTGTCGGGTTCTGGCAAAAGCACGCTTTTTAAGCTTATGCTCGGTTTAGAGAAGCCGACCACCGGTGCGGTGTACTACGACAACAAAGACCTCAGGCACCTTAACCTGAAACAGGTTCGCAGGAAAATCGGCGCAATTCCGCAGACTGCGCAACTTTTACCAGACGATATCTGGGACAATATTGTCGGCGGCAATGATAACGTCACAGGAGATGAAGTGTGGGATGCTGCCCGACTGGCTTGTGTCGATCAAGATATCGAAGCGATGCCCATGAAAATGTTTACATGTGTAGGGGGCGGAGTCAGCGTTACCTCAGGAGGCGAAAGTCAGCGCGTAATCATTGCGCGAGCGCTGCTCAACAAACCTGACATTCTAATGCTTGACGAAGCAACGAACTGGCTTGACAACGACAACCAGGCTCGAATCATGGAAAACCTTACCGAACTGCGAGCGACTAGAATCGTTATTGCCCACCGTCTTTCGACTTTACAGAATGCCGATCTGATTTACGTGTTGGATTCAGGGAAAGTGATTGAGACAGGAACGTATGACGAATTGATTGAACGACAGGGGTTGTTTCATGATCTGGTGCAACGTCAGCAGGCCTGAGTGGTCAGTTGAATTAGTCAGTTGAATTTTTTGTTTCAATCATTGCACGCTATCAAAGCGCTTAGATATGGATAAAATCGTAATGGACAAATCCGCAGAGAAATCTCTTTCAAGTCATGCAAATGTAGTTAACCAGCACTACGATCATCTGACTGTTGGATATTACATCGGCGGGTGGAGCAGTGAACACATCCATTTTGGATTATTTGAACCGCAAGAATGCTCAACAAGTGTTGGGGATAATTCGGATTTTGACCTTTCGACTGCTCAAAATATCGAAAACGCGGTGCGTCGCATGGTAGATGTTACGGTTGAACCGGCACGTATTGAGGCGAACCATCACGTTGTAGATGCTGGCTGCGGAGTCGGAGGCGCTTCTATTCGACTGGCCAAATTAATAGGTTGTCAAGTCACCGGTGTTAACATCAACCAATTGCAGCTTGATTTAGCGACTACAAGCGCCAAGGAAGCGGGTCTGAGCGATCGAGTCAGGTTCAAGTGGGGGGATTGTACACAGTCGCTGCCGTTCGACGACGAATCAATTGATGCTGTACTCAATATCGAGAGCGCTTGTCACTACACGAATCGCACTAAGTTTCTGCAGGAAGTATTCAGAATTCTGAAACCAGGAGGAAGAATTGTTGCAATGGATTGGCTGGCTCGCGACAAAATTACTGCGGACGACTATAACAAGTATATACAACCGATTTGTGATGCTTGGGCGCTACGCAGTCTGGAAAATCAGTCGTCTTACACCAATGTGTTAAGCGAAACCGGGTTTAAGTTGGTGGAGTTTGTGGTGTTTGGGGAGCAGGTGGAGGAAAATCTCAAGCTTCTTGAACGCCATCACCAGAGGGCCTTGAGTTTTTACTTCAGTGGTGCCTGTTCGCCGAAATATTGGGAATATCTTGTCAGTATGTCCGCCTTGTACAATGCTTGGAAACTTGGACATTTTGAACTTGGCCGTTACTACGCGGAAAAACCGGATAAAGTAGCGCAATGATTTAGATCTGATGTTTCTGCGCTGCCTGATTTCGAAAGTCTTCTTTGCGATTATCTACATCAATGTGTCCTACCTGAATTCCCATTGCAAGACCCAATATGACATTTAGCTGGCAGTTCAGCCAGACTTAAAGCGCAAACTGCGATGTCCGAACCAGGGAATCACACAATTGGTGTCGGCAAAGCTATTGTTCACCAAAAACGGATTGTTCGCTTGGCGCTCAAAGCGCACCGTGATGAAGTTGTCATCAATGCTGACCTGGGCACTGGTATTGATGAATTTTCGAAACACCGCGCGCGGATAATGCTGCTGATGACTCTGACCCACGTGTTCGGCAAACAACCGATACAGTGTTTCTGCCATTAGCGTCAGTTGCAAGTCAACATCAATTTTCAAAGGCACCGATGCCGACAGTGCATCCATGTGAAAAAAGTTGATGGCCGACGAAACCGGCCGATGGGATATTTAACTGAGAAAGCAAGAGTACGATGTCATGTGCCATTGCAAACAAATCACTGTTTGTCGCAGCCGTCGAGGCGTCATGGTTTCGAATGGCAATTGCAAGGGTTCGAAACTTTGAGAAGTGGTGAATAAATGGAGTCCAGGCACGGCTACTACCGCCTATACCGTGGATAAATACAATGACGGGTGCATTCGGATTACCCATCGAAACATAAGCCAGCTTAGTACCGTTGTTCAAGCAAACGGACTGTTTGAGATTGTTCCACCCGCTTTGATTTATCCGGTGCGCGTTGCTTACGGTGTTGTTCGGCTGAATGGTCATCTTTGATTCGGGATGAGCAACTATTCGATGATTGCAATTCTTGACTTGACCACTGCTAATTGTTCAATGGCGCGACAGTTCGTCTGATCAAGTACTTTAAATAGCTCGGTAACAGTAATGCCGACAGGTGTATCTATTACATATGTCCCCAATTTATCAGCGCACGCAGATATTGGTTTCCAAGGCGTTTCCACTCTCCTAGATGCGGCGATAATTGTGTTTCGTAAGGTGAGTAAAATCCCATATAAACAAATATATATGCTATTATTCTAGTGACAGACATTGTTTTACCATTACCGAAGAAATGATGCTCAAGATCTAAATATCGGTGTTGAGTAGTGGAAATTTTGAAGTGAATCGCCGTCCTTATCTATTTTGGAGGGTAAATATTCGAGAACGGCAATAGTATCGATTAGGGAGTTTTATTCCTGCGCAGGAATGGTTAGTTGACGTTTTTTTCTAGTTCCAAGGGAGTGTCGGACTTAAGCGATTATTCTGAATCGTAGTAGCAGACAATCGGTTGTCCCGATTCAGGAAGACCGCTCTACAGCTTTTCAAATTGATGTCAGGTCGATCCAATTTTAAAATTAGAGCTGACGCTTGCGCAGCCTTGACAAACCCTTAGATTTAAATATCGAAGTAGAAGAGGTAAGTTTGGGTTAAAATCCCTTAATATCAATTCCATTTACAAGTTGTAGCGCATTAGAAAATGCTGGAGGTCTAGGATGGATGTGATTACGAACAAGGGAAAGGTTTTTAGTTTGCAGCTGTTTGTGATCAGCGTAGTTGCATGTGTGTTCGGGGGGAATTTCGCTTTGGCGAACAGTTGCGACGTTGGCACCCCTGTGGATTACGAGGACTCAGAATGTATATCAGTGGACTATTCATTCGAGCAAAGACCCGGTAAAGATTACATAGACTTCACGAATTGGGAAGCACAAAGTTCGTGTTCGAAATATGGTCGAGTCAGGCTCAAACTCATCACGAACGACGGTTGGTTTTCCCGATACCAAAATTTCGATGATGACCGCGTCCGAACCGGTAAGATCAACGGTGGAATAACCAGCATATTATGTTGCAAAGGAGGCTCGAACAGCTTAGGAGGCACGAGAGGCAAGAACATTTGCAACATGAGTGATGCAGTCAACGAAAGTACTTGTAACACAGAGTTTAAAAAGAGTCCCGCCGGCCAGGTATGCCACTCAGCAAGTTATTCGATTACTTCCGATTGGGCCTGTAAGGTTACGGCGACATGCCCAAAAAGAAACTGGGTTACTTATGACAGGACGAGTATAACCCATGAGATTTGGGACGTGAAAACTATAGATACGTGTCTCGGAGCTCTGATGAGTCAATCCGAAGTACAGTGGTGGAGAGATCAGCGAGCTTGCTAGTTCCACGAATGTCTGCATGAATCTGGCGGCGGGAAGACCAAGACAGGGTTAAGGCCGGTGCTTCATTTATTCAATGGCTCTCTTTAAGGGTTCAGACTTCTTTATTTTAAGGTAGAGGACTTTACAGATTTGATGTCCGCTATGTCGCCTGTGTTGCCTTGTCGCACACAGATTTCGTGCTTCTCGGACAAGAGGGTTTGCATTCTTGAACCACCCAACGGGACGTTTCGAAGTACGTAGATCAACTAATATGTTGACAATTTGATTATGTTGCAAATCTTTATAAAGTATCTGAAATAAAAGATTATCCTGTTAAAAACCGCAACATAATGTATAGGTTCTTAATCGAAAATGCGCCAGCATGTTTGATTAAGAACCTATACACTAAGCGGATGAACATCCGATTATTGTTAGCGCCGATTGTAGCGGTCAGCCGCTGTTCCACTTGAACGATTTCTTTACGCAGTGAATCTTCAACCGCATCAATTTTATCGGTCAGCTGCTCTTTAACAAAACCAATATCTTTGTGCAGCGACTCTTCGACGTGATTAACATCGTCCCTACTTGCCAGTCCTTCCAGGATGTTGCTGGCAAACGTACCTACAAGCGCGTCAGTCTGTCCCTCATCAAAGCCAGCATTTCGTAAGCATTTGGCAGCTGCAAATGTGTCAATTGCGAAGGCAGGCATAACTTGTTAGAATGATTTCAATCAATAATGTGTGAATCAGGTTCAAACTAGTAATCAGCATTTTATAGTGAATTAATTTGCGGTTTTTAGACTTGTCTGTCACCCGCATTCACAACAAGGCAATTGAGTTCAACCCCTCAGGGGAAGAAATCTATAACTCAATCCCCTGTCACCGACGCATTCCAGTCACATATGAGCGTTAGCACACCGTTTGTCCGCCAATTCATCCATAGCCGTGCCATCAAGGGTGATTGACGAGTTGTCTGCACCGTTTGAGCAACCCGGCAAGCGCGGCAAGGTTGCTAAGACAGATGTAACAAGATCTACATCAAGTCTCTCCAATTTGCTTGATTTGGGTAAGTACCCACCGCACAGCAAAATTCAACGCACAATTTAATCTAAAATATTCCATCAGAAAATATGAAAACCGTCTGCCTTTTTTGTTCTAGGCATGTCTGGTAAAAAATGGAGAAAACAATGTTTTCAAAGACAGACTCAATAAAAGACTTTGATCAGGTGCTGTGGGACGCGATTGTCAACGAACAGGTTCGTCAAGAAGAGCATATTGAACTGATCGCTTCAGAAAACTATACAAGCCCGCGGGTTCTTGAAGCGCAAGGCTCGGTGCTGACTAATAAATATGCTGAAGGATATCCCGGGCGCCGTTATTATGGTGGCTGTGAATTTGTTGATGTAGCCGAAGATCTGGCGATCGAGCGAGGCAAACAACTGTTCGATGCTGCTTACGTAAATGTTCAACCGCACTCAGGGTCACAAGCCAATTCGGCCGTGTATATGGCATTGTTGGAACCCCACGATACAGTACTGGGAATGAGTCTTGATCACGGCGGGCACCTTACCCACGGATCCAAGGTTAACTTTTCCGGGAAAATCTACAACTCAGTTCTATACGGTGTGGACGCTCAAGGATTGGTGGACTATGAGCAGGTCGCAGATCTGGCCGCTGAACACAAGCCAAAGATGATTGTAGCTGGATTTTCTGCTTATTCGCGAGTAATGGACTGGCAGC
Source organism: Arenicellales bacterium (assembly GCA_965214785.1). Taxonomy (GTDB): domain Bacteria; phylum Pseudomonadota; class Gammaproteobacteria; order Arenicellales; family JAJDZL01; genus JAJDZL01. The sequence goes on from OZ243975.1 coordinate 2,419,996, forward strand.
GGTTTCGGGAAATAGCCGATGCAAATGGAGCTTACCTGTTTGTTGATATGGCACATGTCGCTGGAATTGTTGCTGCCAGGCTGTATCCGAACCCGGTACCAATTGCTGATGTCACTACGACCACCACTCATAAAACCTTGCGCGGTCCCCGAGGAGGATTGATTCTTGCCCGTGAAAATGAAGCAGTTGAAAAGAAACTTTCTTCGGCTGTATTTCCAGGTGGGCAGGGCGGTCCGATGATGCATGTAATTGCAGGCAAGGCTGTTGCATTTAAAGAAGCACTCGAACCGCAGTTTAAAGCCTATCAGCAGCTTGTGTTGGACAACGCCAGCGTTATGGCCGAATCTTTTATGCAAAGAGGATACAAAGTCGTCTCTGGCGGAACAGACAGTCACCTGTTTTTGCTTGACTTGGTCGATAAAGGCATAACCGGTAAAGATGCGGCAGCTGCGCTGGGTCGGGCCAATATTACCGTCAATAAGAACACGGTTCCCAATGACCCGCGATCGCCATTCGTCACCAGCGGACTGAGAATCGGTTCACCGGCGTCAACAACCCGTGGATTCAAACCCCAGCAGATGAGTGATCTTACCGATTGGATGTGTGACATTCTCGACGACATTGAAAACGAATCGGTGAACGAACAGGTCAAAGGCAAAGTCAAAGAGTTGTGCAATCAGTTTCCAGTCTATCGCTGATATAAATTTTTTTACCCTCAATAGATCGCGAAACAGTGAAGAAGTATTCAATCTTCACATTAGCACGCCATGCATTCAAACGCCATGATGAGTGGCCGCCAGCGTGGCGCGATGCGCAGCCAAAGCCGTCCTACGATGTAGTTATTGTTGGCGGCGGTGGGCACGGGCTCGCGACCGCCTACTATCTGGCTGCTTTACACGGCATTACCCGTGTAGCAGTTGTGGAAAAAGGTTGGATTGGCGGTGGAAACACCGGTCGCAATACGACGATTGTTCGTTCCAACTACTTATGGGATGAAGCCGCACATCTCTACGAAAAATCCCTGGTGCTGTGGGAGACTCTGTCTCAGGAGTTGAATTTCAATGTGATGTTCTCTCAACGCGGCGTTATGAATCTGGGACATAACCTGCAGGACATGCGCGATATCTACCGACGATCAAACGCGAACAGACTCAACGGCATAGACAGCGAAGTGCTTTCTGCGCAGGATATCAAAAAGATGGTTCCGATTATGAACACATCGCCGAACGCTCGCTACCCGATTCTGGGCGCTTCATTTCAGCCCCGCGGAGGTGTTGCCAGACACGATGCGGTTGCCTGGGGCTTTGCGCGGGCGGCGGATTCGAAAGGTGTCGATATTATCCAGAACTGTGAAGTGACGGGGATACGGCGCGCCAACGGCGCTGTTGAAGGCGTAGAAACTACCCGCGGCTATATCAAGTCGCCAAAAATCGGCGTCGTCGCGGCTGGCCACTCCAGCGTGATTGCGCAAATGGCAGGTATTCGCATGCCGATCGAAAGTCACCCCTTGCAAGCACTGGTGTCTGAACCGATCAAGCCGATATTGCACACGGTCGTTATGTCGAACGCAGTTCACGGTTATATCAGTCAGTCGGACAAGGGTGAACTTGTTATAGGTGCCGGAGTCGATTCATATCTTGGCTACGGTCAGCGCGGAAGCTTTTCTACGATTGAGGGCAATATAGCGGCTATCGTAGAGTTATTTCCAATTTTCTCTCGAGTGCGCATGATGCGCCACTGGGGTGGAATTGTGGATGTGTGCCCTGATGCATGCCCGATAATCGGCAAAACCTCGGTCAATGGCTTGTACTTCAATTGCGGGTGGGGCACCGGTGGTTTCAAGGCGACACCTGGGTCTGGATGGGTTTTCGCACATACGATTGCGAAAAACCAACCGCATGACCTCAACGCTGCATTTAGTCTTGACCGGTTTGTCTCCGGAGCGCTAATCGACGAACACGGCGCCGCTGGCGTCGCTCACTAAAGTAAAAGGTTGACGAGTTAAATGCTGCTGATCGAATGTCCCTGGTGCGGTATCCGAGACGAGACCGAATTTAGCTGTGGTGGTGAAGCGCATATCGTACGCCCTGCACAGCCGGACGAGCTATCTGACGAACAGTGGGCTGATTACCTGTTTATGCGTAAGAATATTAAAGGTGAGCAGACCGAACAGTGGTTCCACACAGCCGGATGCAGGCGCTGGTTCAACGCACAACGAAACACCGTAACTTACAAGTTCGGTTCCAGCTACCGCCCGACTGACCCAATTCCGGGAGACGAGGCGTGAAACAGCCGTGGCGTCTTTCAGATGGCGGTCGAATCGATCGCGACAAACCCGTAGAGTTTACCTTTAACGGGAAAATCTACCGCGGTTTTAAGGGCGATACAGTTGCGTCGGCGCTGCTGGCAAACGGGGTACACCTGATCGCAAGGAGTTTCAAGTACCACCGTGCGCGTGGTGTGATGGGAAGTGGTCCGGAAGACCCAAGTGGTATGCTGCAAATCGGTACAGGCGATAAATCGGTGCCCAACCCGCGTGCGACGCAAAGTGAAATCTACTCAGGACTCAAGACGTTTAGCGTAAATGTCTGGTTCAGTGTCTCACACGATGCGGGATCAGCCATGCGGCTGTTTTCGCCATTGCTGTCGGCAGGCTTCTACTACAAGACGTTTATGTTCCCCAAAAAAGGATGGAAGTTTTACGAAAAATCGATTCGAAAGGCAGCAGGTTTTGGTGTTGCGGAGTCGCAAAATGACCCAGACAGATATGAAAAAATCAACGCCTGGTGTGATGTGCTGATTGCCGGTGGTGGCGCCAGTGGACTAGCCGCAGCTTTAGCGGCAGCAAGGAGCGGCGCTCGCGTCATAATCGCTGAGCAAAGTCACGAGCTGGGAGGCGAGTTACTAAGCAGCGCTAAAGCGGACGCAACAAAATGGCTCGATGCGCTTGTCGGTGAATTGCGCCAGTTTACCGAAGTGCACATTATGACACGCACCACGGTCAGTGGTTACTACGACGATAACTTTCTGATCTTAAATGAGCGAGTGACTGACCACCTGGGCGACCCTCCGGCTGGCCGCAGCCGGGAGAGAATCTGGCGAGTTAGAGCCAAACAGGTGATATTGGCTACCGGTGCAATTGAACGACCGCTGGTGTTTGCCAACAACGACATGCCTGGCGTAATGCTGGCTTCTGCGGTGTCGCAATATATACATCGATATGCAGTTATGCCAGGCAGACGGGCAGTTGTGTTTACCAATAATGACAGTGCTTATCAAACCGCGTTTTCGATGCATGACGCAGGTATTGAAGTGGCCGCTGTGGTCGATGTACGCTCAATGTGTGGCTTAAGCATTGCCCAACAGCTTGCCAACCGCAACATTCAAGCGTTATATCGTTCAGCAGTTGTTCGGGCAAAAGGCAAACAACGGATTAAAAAGGTTGTTGTGATGCAGCTGTCAGAAGATTTTGAATCAGTTCACGGCTCCGGCCGTGAGATTGACTGTGATGTGCTTTGTGTGTCTGGCGGGTGGAACCCTGCTGTTCACTTGCACGCTCAAAGTGGCGGCAAGCCGCGCTTTGATTTGGAAAAAGCGTGTTTCGTGCCAGGCGATACATCCCAGTCACAGACTAGCGTTGGCGCGGCCAATGGGATGTTTTTGACAGGCGAAGGCATAGAAGAGGGAAGACAAGCGGGTGTTCGCGCAGCGAAGTTATGCGGGTTCGAGTTGTCTGAAGACATGCCGGTGCAGCTCGATGACGATGATGCCGAACCCTATTCGATCGAACCTTTGTGGCGGGTCCCTAGCGACCGGCCAAAGGACGCTGGCAAGCAATTTGTTGACTTCCAGAATGACACAACGGTCAAAGACATCGAAATTGCCGCGGCTGAAGGGTATCGGTCAATTGAACATCTCAAACGCTATACGCTTTTGGGTTTTGGTACAGATCAGGGAAAACTCGGCAATATCAACGGCATGGCGATTTTGTCGAAAATTCTAGGTCAGGATATTGCACAAACTGGAACAACCACTTTCCGGCCTTTTTACACGCCTGTGACATTTGGTGCAGTTGCGGGCCGTGAGTTGGGTGATCAGTTTTTTGACCCGGTAAGAAAGACAGCCCTGCATCAGTGGCATGTAGACCATGGTGCGATTTTCGAAAATGTTGGGCAGTGGAAACGCCCATGGTACTACCCTCATGAGGGGGAAACCATGCAAGATGCAGTCAACCGAGAATGCGTCACTGCAAGAAAACAAGTGGCAATGATGGACGCGTCGACACTTGGAAAAATTGAAATATACGGACCCGATGCGGTTGAATTTCTCAATTACATGTATACAAATTCCTGGTCAAACCTGACGACGGGATCTTGTCGCTACGGCTTAATGCTCGGTGAAGACGGAATGGTCATGGACGATGGTGTAACAGCCAAGCTGGGCGAGAATCATTACTACATGACCACGACGACCGGCGGAGCTGCGCACGTACTGACGTGGATGGAAAGATGGCGACAAACCGAATGGCCGTCGATGAAAGTGTACTTCACTTCGGTTACCGATCAGTGGGCAGTGATTGCGGTCGCAGGACCCAAAGCGCGCGAAGTTGTAGCGAAAGTAGTGCCGGAACTCGATGTCTCAAATGAGGCATTTCCTTTTATGAGTTTCCGCGACACTTGGGCAGCTAGTGTTCGCGCCCGGGTATTTCGAGTCAGCTTTTCCGGAGAGCTTTGTTACGAAATTAATGTTCCTGCCAACTATGCAATGCATGTCTGGAAACAAGTCTACACCGCTGGACAGGAATTTGGAATTACTCCATACGGAACGGAAACCATGCATGTACTGCGCGCAGAAAAAGGATTCATTATTGTTGGACAGGATACAGACGGTTCCGTTACGCCAGTAGATCTTGGCATGAACTGGATCATCTCAAAGAACAAGGATTTCCTGGGCAAAAGATCACTTAAGCGTTCGGATTGTGTTCGACCTGATCGAAAGCAGTTTGTTGGCCTGCTGACCGTAGATCCAAACAAGGTTCTGCCGGAAGGAGCACAGCTTGTAGACGCACCATCTGAATCCAAGCCGGTACCGATGATCGGTCACGTTACTTCAAGTTATTGGAGCGCAACGCTGGGACGTTCGATCGCGTTGGCGGTAGTCAAAGGTGGACAGTCCAGAACGGGTGCTAAGATCTATTCAACTTTGATCGACGGTGAAACGATTCCTGCTTCGATTTGCAGTCCTGTGTTTTATGACCCGCAAGGTAGCCGGCAAAATGTCTGACACAATTGAACGCAATTCTCCCCTTAGCGAATTTGCAGTTGACGATGTGTGTCGCGCACAATTTTTAGACACAATGATCTTAGAGCTGCCGTATCTTGGGCATTTCAATTTGCGCATGCAGCCGCACGACGAAGCGTTTTCTTCCAGGTTTCACGAGAAGTTTGGATTTGAACCGACGATGGAAGCCAATACATTTTGTGTGCATACAGATACGCTTTTTGCCTGGCTCGGGCCGGACGAACGGCTGCTGATTGTGCCAGAGTATCAGCTTGACAAAACGCGTAGTAATATTCGTGAAGTAACCGCAGAGGGGTTTGCAACCTGCGCGAATTTGTCCAGTGCGCAGACCATAATTCGAGTCAGTGGACAAAGGGCAGTTGACTTTTTGTCGCGCTCGGTTGTCTACGATTTGCATCCAAGGAATTTCAACCCCCTGCAGCTTGTGCAAACAGTAGCGGCACGAGTACCGGTAACGCTGCTGAATCAAACCAATGAGGATGAGCCGGTATTTGACATTGTCGTACGGAGAAGTTTTTCTGATTACCTGTGGCGATGGCTTGTAGATGTAGGCAGCGAGTACGAATTTCAGCTGCGGTGACTGTCTTGTGACTTTAAGTGAATTACAGGGGATTTTCACCAAGCATTACTTCAATTCTTTTGAATCGATTTGACTTTCAATCGCAATAGTCATTAGCGGATTTGGTTTGGCGAATCCAAATGCGTAATAACAACAACGGACCAAACTGATTCCATCCTCGCCAAAGCGCCCAACGACACGGGCATATTTTGACTTAACCCAGCACTTTGCCTATACTCAAACCTTGTTATGATAGACAAATCTGCAACTCCCTCTCGTCGAGCCACCTATCAGGACGTACTGGATGCACCAGCGCACATGGTGGCAGAAATCGTCGATGGTGTACTTTACACACAACCGAGACCGGCATTTCCTCACGCTTTAGCCTCTTCGCGATTAGGATCTGTCTTGGGTCAGTTCTTTGACCGAGGTCACGGCGGGCCAGGTGGCTGGTGGATAATCGATGAACCTGAACTGCATTTTGAAGATGACATTGTAGTACCCGACATCGCAGGATGGCGACGCGAGCGTATGCCTGAGTTTCCGACCGGTGCTTTTGTCACTCTGGCCCCAGATTGGGTGTGTGAGGTGCTTTGTCCTTCCACACGAAAACTCGATCTTAGTGCCAAGCAAGCCGTTTATGCACGCGAACAAGTCACTTACCTTTGGTACGTAGATCCGCTATCCCGTTCATTGGAAGCACTTGTGTTGCAAGATAACACATGGGTAGTGATCGACAAGCTTTTCAGTCATGGGCGGGTTTCGCTGCCGCCGTTCGATGCAGTCAGTTTCGATCTTGATGAATTATGGTCAGCGCGCACGCTGCACAGAGCGACACCGGATGAACTTAAAATCGGGGCCAAGCCGCAACAATCCGAAGCATTGAAATAATCGCAAATGGCGTAACCATCGATTCAGAATTCGATGTGATTTCAGAAAAATTATTGTTATTGCGATTCAGACGCAATCTTTCGAATCAGTGGAAATCCTTGTTCCCTCGGTGATGACGTACGCGCCTTCAGCGCGGTGGCGGTTGCAGTGCTTCAAACGTTGATATTGACTTCGTTTGTGAATTGCGGAAAGTCCAATGTTCCGAGTCGTTTGTTCTCACTATCCCTCAGGCTGGTAAATCGGCTTTATTGAGTATCGCTGGAATTTTGTCTTCCCAGCCAATAGCCATGATATGCAGTCCGCCTGCTATCTGACGCAGTTCTCGAACCAGATCCGCACTGATCTGAATGCTGGTTTGTGCGATTTTTTCCTTGTCATCGCCTTGTTCAGCAATTCGTTCAATCAGGTGGCTGGGTACATTGATTCCAGGAACTCTTTCGTTCATGTAACTGGCCATTTTTACCGACTTGATCGGAATCACACCACTTAGGATTGGAACTTTTACATCGCCGGCCTTTTCAAGAAAGCCCAGAAACTCACCGATGTTGTAAACTGCCTGTGTTTGCAGGAATGAGGCACCTGCATCAATTTTGCGACGCATGTTTTCAATCTCGAGGTCAAGATTCGATGCGCCCGGATTGACTACTGAACCAAGACAGAAATCAGGGGCCTTGTTCAATGCATTACCAGAAAAATCGACGCCGGATTTCAGCGCGCTCGCCGCTTCAAGAAGCTGTGAAGCGAATAGATCGAATACGGGTTTAGCGTCTGGGTGGTCACCGTTTTTCGGTGGATCACCACCCATAAAAACCAAATTGGGAATGCCCAATGCACCTGCGCCTAGAATACTTGCCTGGATTGCAATGCGGTTCTTATCGCGGGAAGTCATCTGCACGATCGGTTCGATGCCTCGGTCGATTAACAGGTGAGCGACTGCGGTCGGTTCCATTGCCATTCGGGCTGCGTGTGATTCGGTGAGGTTAAAAGCGTCGACGTAGTCTCGAAGCATCTCAGCTTTTTTGAAAAGGCCATCTAAATCGACACCTTTCGGAGGGGTCAGTTCACAGGTGACGATGAATTCACCGTTTTGAATTTTTTTCTGTATTTTGCTGGCAGTCAAATCAAAAGTTCCTTAAGTAAATTTCGTCAAAGCATGCAACGACGAGTCATTTCCAAACCGCAAATTCTAATTCATTTATGACCTGATATGTTGCATACGGCAGATTTGCCTGTTGGGCGGCGTGCACTGCAGTTGGCAAATCTGGCCATGTTTCCAAACGCAAGCAGATTTATACTTTCTAATGCGATTGTATTGTGCTCGGTATTCACATGGATTACGACGACGATTTTGTAAGAGGCTTGGAGTTTTTGTGGGGAGATGGACTGCTGTCTCCCGGCGGTGCTGAGGAGATTCGGGAGATTTTCAAAGATGTCGAAGCAAAGGACAAGTTTGTGCTGGATATTGGCTGTGGTTTGGGCGGGTTTGACCGCATGATGGTCACAGACCATGGCGTTCGCCAAGTGGTTGGAATCGATATCGTTGAATACCTCATTAATCGTGCGCAGGCTGATGCCAGGCAAGCGGGTCTCGAGCATAGCATTGACTACCGTCTGGTTGAACCGGGTCTACTGGACTTCGCTGACGCTACATTCGACATCGTATTTAGCAAGGATGCGATTATCCATATTGAAGATAAACGCAGCGTATACGAAGAAATTTTGCGGGTGCTAAAACCAGGTGGGGTATTCACTGGGGGTGATTGGCTTGGCAGTGACACCACCAACACTTCCAAGCGGGTTCGCGAATGGCTCGATTATTCCAGTCTGGAATTTTATTTCTGCACTGCCGGACAGTTGAAGATCATGCTCAATGAGATTGGCTTTGAATCGGTAAGCACGCGCGACAGAACGGCTTGGTATCTCAATGAAGTGCGCCAGGAGGTGGCAAAAGTTACCGGTGCCAGCCGCAAGCGATTTGCCGAACTTTTCGGCAGGCCCGCGGCAGAATATCGATATGGAAGCTCATCGAGGAAGATGCGGGTTGCCGAAGCCGGTGAACTTCGCCCGACACTGATACGCGCAATCAAGCCGTAACGGATTGCGGTCAGTTACCTGCCAAGCGCAATTCCTTCGCGACGGGGGTCGGCACCGCCTGTGATCACTCCATTGACAATTTCTATTCCATGGAGTCCGCTGGTGAGCTTTCGAATTTTCACCTCATGGCCTAATTGCTCCAGTTCAGGTTGAAGAAGTTCCATTGGGGTGTTTTGTTCGATCTCAGTCACTGCGTTTCGATTGACTATGTTTCCCAGGTCGATTGCACTTTGGACATCCAGTCCCCAGTCCAACACTGCAATGAGGGTTTTGGCAACATAACCGATTATTCGGCTTCCGCCAGGTGAACCGATTACCAGTCTCAAAGCACCATCTGAATCGAATACCAGTGTCGGGGAGGTTGAACTTCGAGGGCGTTTGCCAGGTTCTACCCGATTTGCAACAGCTACGCCATTGCGCCTTGGGACGAATGAAAAATCTGTCAGTTGATTGTTTAGCAAGAACCCTCCAACCATAAGAAAGGATCCGAAGGGCCCTTCAATCGTTGTGGTCATCGAAACGGCGTTTCCATCACCATCGATGATCGATATATGACTGGTTCCGGACCGTTTTTCAGCCTGATCAGGAACACAGCCTTGAGGTGTAACAGTGCATGGGCCGCCAGCCGATACAGGGGTTTTCAGCGCTTCGTGTGGTTTGATTAATTCTGCGCGAGCGCGCAGATAGTCGCGATCAAGCAGCCAGTCTAGATTCGTGTCGATAAAGTCTGTATCAGCAATAAACTGGTTACGGTCTGCGAATGCAAGCTTTGATGCTTCGGTTATCAGGTGCCAGGCGGTGGCAGAGTGTGCTCCAAGGAGCGGTAAATCAAATGTCTCGACAATTCCCAGAATCTGACCGGTTGTCAGCGCACCGGAACTCGGTGGTCCCATTCCACAAATACGATAGTTGCGATATGGGTAACACACAGGTTCACGGGTTTTGGCTGCATAACCGTCGAGGTCCGAAAGACTGAGCAAGCCGTTTGCGTGTGGTGCGTTTTGGACTGAATCGACGATTGCGGTCGCGAGTTTACCGCGATACAACGCCTTTGGCCCGTGTTCGGCGATTGTCGACAAAGTTTTTGCGAAGGCCGGGTTTTTCAGAATTTGACCTTCTTTTATCGCTTTACCATTAGGAAAAAAGTAGTCACGCGTGGAAGAAAAGGTATCAAGATATTTGCCAAAGCGGCTAGAGACCATTGCAGCCAGGCGTTCGCTTACCGTAAAGCCGTCATTTGCCAGTTCGATTGCGGGATCAAACAGCTCATTCCAAGGCAGTTTCCCATGCTTCGAGTGTGCCAAGGCCATCATCGCCACGACACCGGGTGTGCCAACCGCGCGTCCGCCAACGACCGCGTCGAAAAACTGCATCGGCTGACCATCAGCTGTGAGGAACAAATCTTCTGTCGCGGAGTCAGGAGCAGTTTCGCGTCCGTCGTACGCGTTTACCTTTTGGGAAGCGGCATCATAATGCAGCATGAAAGCACCGCCGCCGATTCCAGAGCTTTGCGGTTCGACCAGATTCAATACAAGTTGCACAGTGATAGCGGCGTCCACTGCGCTGCCGCCGTTTTGAAGTATAGCAAGGCCCGCTTCAACAGCTCTCGGGTCAGCAGCAGCAACCATGTAACGAGCAGATGTAGCTGTCAGCTCGTTCGCATAGGTTGGAATGATAACCCCGTAAAGTCCAAGTGCTGCGCAACTTGCCAGCACCAGAAATTGGATTCGGTCGACTACATTGTCGAATCGAATTAACCGTCGAAGAGGTGCAATGAGTTTATCAGTCAAAAAAGCGTGAATGCAAATTTTCCAATTCAATTTGAATCTTTTTGTTTTAAGAACTTGTCGGCAACTTCGCGTGCTTGGTCGAGTGTGTCAACAAAAAAGTATTCGGCAATTCCAGAAAGTGCAGCCATGGAATCAAGACTTGAGGCCATTTTTTCAGAAAGCCCCATGATGATGCATGGTTTTTTTTCTTCAATCGAAGTCATCACAAGTTGGCGAATGACCATGATTGCGCTGTCGTCGAGGTAATCGGTCTTTGAAAAATCGAATATCACTACCTCGTGTTCTGCGATGTCGTGGCCGATTACATGCGTCAGAGTACTTGCAGACGCGACAGTAAAACGGCCTGTGAGTCGCACTAGACCAGTTCTGGCAGAAAACGGATCTTCCGACTCCAGATCAAGCAATGGGACGGAGACTACGTTATCTAGCTCCAGTGGTTCGGAATGCATTGCGTTGATCATTCCAGATACGATAAGACCGATAGCGACCGCGGTGAGAATATCCACAAACACGGTCAACAAAGCAACCATCAACATGACGGCAACGTGGGATTTGTCGATTTTGTTAATACGGTTGATAAATCGCCAGTCAATTACTGCCCAGCCAATTCTTAGCAGCAGGGCTGCCAGAACCGCCAGCGGAATTTGAGCCGCGAGTTTACCGGCTTGAAACAAGAACGTAAAGAGCACCGCGGCAACAATTACGCCGGCAACCCGAGTTCTTCCTCCGGCATTGATACTGACAACGGTCGGGATCGGTGAACCGGAGCCGGGCAGACCACCGAATAGTCCTGAAACGATGTTGGATACTCCTTGACCGATAATTTCCTTGTTTGGGTCGTGCCGCGATCGGGTCATGGCATCAGCAACTAATGCTACGAGCAGGCTTTCGATTGAACCGATGATCGCCAGCACCACAGCGGGTTCAACCATCCGGATAAGAAACTCGCCGGACAAAACTGGCAGTTGTAGCGTGGGGATGCCTGATGGGATAGCGCCTACGACTGGTGCCTGCTGGAATATGAGCATCCCGAGGCAACTGCCAAGTAAGAGTGCGCCAAGCGCATCCGGTATGTATTGGTGCAGTTTTCTCGGCCAAAATATCATCGCTCCCAATGTGGCGGCAGTAATGATGACCGAGTCGATATTGATGTTTGTCAATGCGTTTGGCAAAGCCTTTATCGTGCCCACCAATCCTTCGGTTGACGTTGGCGCTCCGATCACAGGCAAAATCTGCATGGAAAGAATGATGACACCAATACCGGTCAAGAATCCTGAGATCACAGAATAGGGGGTATATGAAATAAATTTACCAACCCGGATGACGCCAAAAACAATCTGCAGCGCTCCGGTGAACATCACAATCGTAAAAGCTTCGGCAAGCGTGTTGGCTGAGTGTGTGACGACGACTGCCATGGCTACAGCCATCGGTGCGGTCGGGCCTGAGACCATCGCTGGCGTACCACCGAAAATTGCGGCAAAAAGTGCGATTGCAATAGCCGCGTATAGACCGGCAGCGGCCCCGACTCCGGATGCAACACCGAACGCGAGAGCAATGGGTAATGCGATAACTGCAGCGGTAATTCCGCCGAAAACATCGCCCTTTAACAGCTTCAAACTGTATTGCACAGGTATGTTCACTTTATTACGATTTGGCAGGTCATGGCTAAGATGATTTTTGCATTGCGGGAACCATATTATTGGTGGGCAAGTCAACTTTTGATTGTGGTTTAAAGGCTCACTGCGATCTAATTTGTAAAAAGTCTTGTCTTGGCATTTTCTGCTTGATTATCATTGGAATTCAAGATAAACTCAACACACATAATTCTTGAAATATTCGTTGGTTTCCTTGTCAACACAAAATACGTAGCAGCCCTTTAAGCCTCTCGTCATTAGGACTCGGTAAATATTTCGAGTTAGCTTGTTTGCTAATTTTATGGCGTCTGGATCTTTTTTCTTTAACTTCCCCTTCAATCCGAATCCTGCGTCGGTTCCAGCGTGAGCAAGGCCGTCGATTTCAACTGTACCATTGCGCACAAGAAGATCAGGGCCAATAATGACGCCTACATAGTCCAATTCCAAACCTTGGCTCGTATAAACACAACCGATCTCGGATATTGAGTTTGGTTGAACAATCCACGCTTGGCCGTCGTCCCTTAAATTCCACCGCATCTTGAATCCATGCTCTTCAATACAGACATCATATTTATCTTTGTTCGATTCTTTCTTACTCACCCAATCCCAGCAGTATCCGGCCAGCATACGTGCCTTTAAATTGTTGTTGTACTTTTCCTTAATTTGAGCGCGTAATTGATTGGGACAGTCAAATACCCGAAAGTCGTAGTCTATACCATCAAGCGTCGAATTTGCAGTTTCCCGAATTTGCAATGCGTGTGTTACCCAGGCCAAATATCCGTCCGACCCGTTACAGCGAAACTGTGATTCAAGTTTCAACTCTGTCAGATTCGCGCTCTCGTTATTTGCCCATGCTCTGATTTCATCAGCGCTTCCATAGTCTTTACTTGTAACGCTCTGGTCATCGTCAATAAAAAAGACCGAAAGATTTGAAGCCTGTATAAGCTCCTTTATTTGGTTTTCACCTTTGTTGCCGAAGATCCCAGACTTCTTGCGCAGTCGGTGAGATTCATCCACTAGCAATGCGCCAATCGGACTATTCGGTCTGTCCACAAACTTTTCGGGAGATACGAATAGGTTGTCGACTTTGTCAGGCAATTTATTCCCTTTCAATTCTTGTTTGAAAACCTCTCTAGGAGCACTGTTCTGAGTGACATATTGACACATAAACTGATAAGACAATATCTGCGCGAGAAGGTTAATCGCAAGTACCGTTTTCCCAGTCCCAGGACCACCCTCAATCAATGCAACTTGCTTCTTCGATGCGTTCGGACGATTCGCTTTTCTCGCTAAATCCAACACCTTTTCGTAAACTATTTTCTGATCATCAAGTAAAACAAATGTTTCTTCGCCCGCTGCAAGTAACTTGGCAATATGCTCGACGAGATGTTTCGAAGGTTCAAGTTTGCTCTTTTCGATGCGCGTGATAATATCAGCGTCATCGCCGCTTTCAATGTGTTGGCTGATGAAATTGCATAACTGCCCCACTTGACGCCTGCCGAACATGGGTGCCAGATGCAGGTATCTTTCATAAAAGGCGGTAGATATCCTGGAAGTATCAGTGCAGTTATGTAGATAACTGCACGAATTCAGTTTTATGTTTGATTGCTGAACCTCAGTGTTGAAATCCTCGATGAACATCTGATAACTCCAAGCTTGATAGGAAGGATGCGTAACCTCGCGATTACCGCCTCCAACAAATGTTTTCACCAGTCCATTCATCGATGTGCTATCTACTCTCGACCACTGCTTTAATTCTACAATCACTACTGAATCTTGTCGGTCGTGGTTACACCCGCTAATAAGGAAGTCGACTCGTTTTGCCGTCGATGGAATCATATACTCGATCGCTACACCGGAATTTTCGGGCACGTTTGCCATTTCCAGCGCACGGTCCATATATGGCAGTGAATTCCTCCAGGAATTCACTTCTGAGTCACTGGGCCTGCGTTTTAATCGCGATATGAATTGACGTTTGACTTCACTTTCGATGATATTGTTGCCGACAGCTTTTGAAAACTCGCCGCGCGTAGAACTGTAGACAATCATTTTCGTACCTTACCTGATACGCTGTAGAAAATCATGGGGAAATCGTTTTACAAATTTAGTTAAGCTGTACTTTGTTGCTCGACAACAGATTGATTAAATTAATGTAGCATCTTCCTGCAGCCAGTTTTGGCTATTGTATATTCCTGCGTATCTAGAGAGCAGTTCGTTACGGAAAATCTGAACCGACTGCAGCCTGTAAACTTCAATTGGCACAAGCGTAATGCCCAGCAGAAATTTTGCGCACCACGCCAGAAATTCGTGACAAACTAAATTGATATTTCAATAATCTTAAGTTTAGTAGCATAATAATTGCGTATTTATGCTTAATAGTAATTCATACCATTCTAAATATAGAAAATATGTAGAATATTTGTCTCTAATATTGTGTAATATTTAGAAAATAACGTGTGCACTGTCAATTGTGAAAGAAAGTGACTTTATTCTCGCGTAAAATAAACACCGAACTTTTAACTTTGATCGAGCGTCGCTGTAAGCGAAGACGCAGCAGTCAAGAATCTTCCCGCAGCCAGTTGACGGGAATCAGGTTTAACAATCAATTTATTGTTGTTGCAATTTAACAATTGCACCAACAATGCTCTATGAAAAATTCGCAGGTTTGAATATGCATATTCTTTTTGCAGACAAATTCCCTCCTAAACAACTTGAGCAGCTTGAAGCTGCAGGACATCAAACCACTTATATGCCTGACTCGCAGGCAGCGGACTTGTCCGGTGTAATTGCCGGTAAAGATGTATTGGTTGTGCGAAGCACCCGGGTTGAAAAAGACACCATCGCCGCCGGTGACAAATTGTCGACCATCATTCGTGCAGGGGCTGGCACAAATACCATTGACAAGGCATTTGCGGCGCAAAATGACATTGCAGTTTGTAATGTGCCGGGTAAAAACGCTGTCGCTGTCGCTGAGTTGACGATGGGTTTGCTGTTGTCAATCGACCGCAATATTCCAGACAACGTGCGAGAACTGCGCGAAGGTCGCTGGAACAAAAAACTGTATTCGTCGGCGCAAGGTCTGATGGGTCGTTCGATCGGCATCATCGGAGCCGGTGCAATTGGAATGGCGGTAGCGCAAAGAGCTTTTGCATTTGGACTGAAAGTGATCATGATTCAAAAACCGAACCGATCAGCTCACATTCTAAAGCGCATGGCTGATCTTGATGTGCAAACAGTGGACAGTCTCGATGAGTTGGCCGCAGCGAGCGACATCGTTTCGGTTCACGTTCCTGCCAGTGAAGGGACAAAAAATCTGATCAATCAGCAGTTTTTGTCAAAAATGAAAGACAACGCAATTTTGTTGAACACCTCGCGTGGCGATGTTGTTGATGAACAGGCGCTTTTGGCGCACTTAGACTCCAAATCCCTTCGAGCCGGACTAGACGTATATCTCGATGAACCGGCGTCTTCGCAAGGTGACTTTCGCTCAGCAATTGCACAGCACCCAAATGTCTACGGAACACATCACATTGGCGCATCGACCGACCAGGCACAAAACGCTGTTGCTGACGGTGTGATCGATATTGTCAATGCGCTGACAGACAACCGAATTATCAATCGTGTGAATTAAACTTAGTCACAGTATTTTTTATCAGGAGAAAATTTCTTGAACAATCGCGTTTACAACTTTTGTGCAGGGCCATGCACACTTCCACTCGAGGTGCTTCAGGAGACTCAATCTGAGTTGATCAACTATAAAGGCACCGGGATGTCAATCATTGAGCACAGTCATCGGGGTAAAGACTTCAGTGACGTGCACAGCGAAGCGGTAAACACCGCGCGCGAACTGCTAAAAGTTCCTGAGGAGTTTTCACTGCTATTCATTCAGGGCGGTGCTACATTGCAGTTTGCCATGACCGCGATGAATCTTCTGGGGCCGTCTCAAAAAGCAGGCTTTGTCAACTCCGGTCATTGGGCCAAAGCAGCAATCAATGATGCCAAGGTTTATGGAGATACGTACCTGGCCTGGGATGGAACGGCGGACAATTTCACCTGTATGCCTCAATCCAATGAACTGCAAATTGAACAAAACACGCGCTACTTACACGTTACAACCAACGAAACCATCGGTGGTGTTCGTCTTTTTGATTGGCCGAAAGTAGATGTACCGCTGATCGCAGATATGTCATCCGACTACATGTCAAGACATATCCCATGGGAGTCGATGGATGTGGCATACGGCGGGGTTCAGAAAAACCTAGGGCCGTCCGGAGTAGCACTCGTAATTCTCAGAAAGTCAATTCTAGATGGCATTGTGCGCGATCTGCCATCGTATCTGAACTACAAAAAACTTGAAGAAAGTAATGCCATGTTTAATACGCCACCGGTTTTTTCGATCTATGTTGTTGGAAAAGTCCTAAAGTGGTACGAAGAACGCGGCGGCGTGGACGAGTTCGAAAAACTATCAATTGAACGCTCAGGTTACCTCTACGATGCAATTGATTCAAGCGGTGGCTTTTATCATTGCCCAGTCTCAGGTGAAAGCCGCTCACGCATGAATGTAGTGTGGCGACTTGACAATGAACAATTGGAAAATGAATTTCTCGCACAAGCGCAAAGCCGCAATTTCGCAAACCTCAAGGGACATCGAAGTGTTGGTGGAATAAGAGCAAGCATCTACAATTCAATGCCAATGGAAGGTGTGCAGAAGCTCGCTGAGTTCATGAAAGAATTTCGCTCGGCACATTCAAATTAACTGACCTGTTCTTTAATTTCGGGGGAAGGCATTTTGCCGCAGCTGAAAAAATTCGACGGTTACCTGATTCGCCCCGAAAATGCGCAACGCGTGGTAACACCGGCATACGATGGGATGTCGCCGATGCAACGCCGGCAGTTTGCTCGCCGCTATCCAGGCAACTATGTCAATGTGATGCGCTCCCTTGAGGAGTTTGACGACTGCAAGCCGACGCTCGATGAAATTCTCCAGCATAATCAGTCTCACCTCGATTCTCTTTTGAGTGCCGATGTTTTTGCCAGAACACAATCCCCTGCGTATTACCTGTACAGGCTTACAGAGGGTGCTCACGAACAGACAGGCATCATCGCTGATCTTCCGGTATCCGACTACGTTGATGGAAAGTTGAAGAAACATGAAGATACCCAGCGCGAAAAAGAACAAATGCTCACCAAGTATCACGAGGTTGTCGGCGCGACATCCTCTCCGGTATGTATTGCATATCCCGACCGCAGTCGCATTGATGATGCAGTCGAACGGGTCAAAAGCACCAAACCATATCTGAATTTTATCGCGTGGGATGATGTCGAACAGACAGTGTGGCGAGTTGACGATCCGCAAATCGAACAGCTGCTGGCCGAAGAGTTTGCCCAAATTGAATTTACCTATTTAACCGACGGCCATCACCGCTGTGCGTCAGGTGCCAGATTTTCAACAATCGTCTCTCAGCAGTCGCTCGCAAACGGTGATTCACGCAACGCTGACCATTTGCTGGTCGCTTTATTCCCGCAAAGCCAGCTGCGAATCTATTCCTACTTTCGATGTGTCCGCGACCTCAACGGACTCGACCCGTCGGATTTAACAGCAGCGATTATCGAGGCCGGATTCGGCATTGAGCGTAAAGACATCACCGACCATGACTCCTTGTTGCCCGATTCGTGCGGTGAGATCACAATGATTGTTGACAATCAGGCGTTTGCCTTGACAATTCCCGAATCACTCATACCTGTTGGTGACCCGACAGGCTCTTTAGACGTGTCTATTTTGCAAAACGAGATTCTGTCACCGATTTTAGGCATACATGACGCTCGCGCAGATGAAAGGCTCAGCTATATACCTGGTGTGGAGGGCATCCGCGGGTTGATTGAAAAGTGTGACAACCAATGGAGGCTGGGATTTGCCTGCATTGACACCACGATTGAGGAAGTTGTTCGAGTGGCTGATGCCAAACAGACCATGCCACCCAAATCGACCTGGTTTGACCCAAAATTAAGGGCCGGAATTTTCTTAAGAACCTGCCGTTAAAAAACCGGGCCATCGCTGGCTGTCGTTTTGTTACCGAGCAGTTTTTTACGCCCTTCAGTGCTCGTTATCGTTTTCCAAGGTCGATGGACCCTTGCCGCGAAATGAAAATACGATGGCCAAGCCAATAACAATCGGCAGTATGATGAGTGTGATAAGAACAGATTCGCTCATTTTCTATAGTTCTAAGTATTGGTTTTCTGAAATTTAATGTCTCTACGAAACTTTACGTAAATGCGAAGTTTTGTTTGAGATTGCCTGGTGATAATTTCGGTCATGCTCAAGGGCTGGAATCATCTGACGCGCCCGGCTTACTTCTTGCATATCAAGTTCGGCAATTATATATCCGCGGTCCTCGCCTGCATCGGCAACAATTCTACCCCACGGGTCGATGATTAGAGAGTGACCGTACGTTTTTGCTTTGCCGTGATCACCGAATTGGCATGGAGCGATCACATACGAGCCGGTCTCAATTGCGCGGCTCCTTAAAAGAACGTGCCAGTGTGCCTGTCCGGTGGTCCGGGTAAATGCTGCCGGTACAGTCAAGATACCCGCGCCAGCCTGTGCCATCGAGCGATAAAGATAGGCAAATCTCAAGTCATAGCAAACGCTAAGACCGATTTTTCCGCACGGAAGATCGGCAATTACGGATTGGTCACCGGGTTCAAAGATATCTGATTCCCGATAGACTTCACCGTTCGGTAAATTGACATCGAACATGTGAATTTTGTCGTATCGAGCAGCCACTTCACCGTTTGGGTCCAATAAGATTGACCGGTTGCGTTTTTTGCCAAGTTGGTCGAATACCGCAATTGAACCGAGCAAGAACCAGGTCTGCAATTTGGCCGCAAGTTCTCGGAACTCGGCCAATGCGGGGTGTTCCTGTTCTGTATAAGGGGCAACTTTGAGACCGCTGTCATCTAGGTGCAAAGATGAGAAGAACTCGGCAAGGCAAATCAGGTCCGCACCTTCGTGACTTGCATTGCGGCTAAGGTCTATGGCATCCGCGACAGTTTGATCCATATCGCGGTTGGCGCAATTTTGAATGCAGGCTGCAGTGATTTTCATGATTCATTTGATACACGTTATGGTGATTGGTGGTTCGCATTGTAACAAAGTTGAAACAAAAGCGGTGATGGCGTTATGTGTCCGATACCCAGCTTTTTGCCGAATTTCGACCGAGCTACCCGCCTGAAATGTCCAGTAATCCCTGTATGAATTGACAGAATTGGGTCTCAACAGCAGATATTTCGTTCGCTGAAGGGGAATTTTCGGCAAAATTTGCTGAATTTTGCCTTTGTATTGGTTAAAACCTTTGAATTTCTTGTATAATTTCAAAGATATTTTCATACTGAATCAATAAAACCTCGTCTTCATTTTTTCATGACTGAAGACACCTCGGATTGCCAAACTCAACAACTGTCGAATTGAGCACTTTGAACAGCGAGTCACAGACAACGGATGTTCAGCCTGACTCGGATTTACCAAATTCGGATATTTTGGCGCACATAAACCCCATGTGCTGTTCGCGATAGATACACCTTAGGGGATCTGTCTTTGGCCGATACGATTCAACTGACTGCTCCGATGATAGGAGTGTTGGTAATCTTGTTTTTGACCGTGATTCTATTCGTGTCAGAAGTAGTGCGTGTCGATGTAGTCGCGATTTTCATCATGGTTTTATTAGGCTTGACTAGCCTGATTCCTGGATTTGCCGGACTGGTGCCGCTCAAAGAGCTATTTTCCGGATTTTCAAGCGACGCTGTTGTTTCGATCATTGCGGTGATGATCTTAGGCGCTGCAATCGACAAAACCGGAGCCATGAATCGCTTGGCTGCTTATATTCTCAGAGTAGCAGGTGACACCGAACGCAGCATCATGGCGCTGATTTCTGGAACAGCAGGAATAATTTCGGGATTTATGCAGAACATCGGTGCGGCTGCCTTATTCCTGCCGGCTGTCGATCGGATATCCAAACGCAGCGGTGTTTCCCCAACCCGACTGTTGATGCCCATGGGATATTGTGCGATTTTAGGTGGCACTTTGACAATGGTAGGTTCAAGTCCGCTCATTTTGCTGAACGACCTGATCGCCTATGCGAATACCGGTTTGCCGACAAGCGTCAATCAAATGGAAAAGTTCTCTTTGTTTTCAGTCACACCTATCGGCGTTGTTTTGCTGGTGATGGGTGGTGGTTATTTCTACTATTTCGGCAAACGCTTGCTTCCAGTCGGCACAATCAAAGCGCTTGAAACCGGAGCGGTGGCGTCTTACGTACAGGACATATACGGCATTACCGGTCAGGTCTACGAACTGTCAGTCGACAGCAACAGCCCGTTGATTGGCCGAACCATAGGGGATGTCGAAGATGAAAGTGGTTATGACGAACGTATTATCGCCATTAATACTGGAGGACGGATAGTCGTTGAGCCTGCACGCGGCACAGAAATTACCGCCAACAGCGATATTGCCATGATGGGTCGTTACGAACAGGTTTTGGAAAAAGCAAGAACTTACCGGCTGAAACTCAAAAACGAGATCCGGGTTTTCCAGGACACTTTCAACCCATCTGCTTCAGGGATTGCGGAAGTGGTGATACCGCCTGCCTCGACTGCGATTGGCAAGACAGTGGGCGATTTGGGGTTTAGGCGAACATACCGGGTCACACTGCTGGCTGCTTATCGCGACGAAAAACCTGTTCGGGAAAATCTCATTGACGTACCTCTTCGCGCCGGCGATACTTTGATTGTGCACAGCCTATGGCGAGACCTTCAGCAGTTTGTCAATGCATTTGCGTTTGTGTGTGTGACGGATTTTCCAAGAGAAGATTTCAGGTCGCACAAGATTCGCTATGCGATTGGTGTTTTTCTACTCACGATCGCGCTGGTTCTGTTTACCGACCTGCCGCTGCCTGCAGCACTTCTGACAGGGGCAATATTGATGATACTGTTCGGGGTAATAAAGATAGATGAGGCGTACAACTCGATTGGGTGGCAAAGTGTATTTTTGCTGGCTTCTTTAATTCCGCTTGGAATCGCTGTACAGCAGACGGGAACAGCGGAGTGGATTGCGCTGCAGTTTGTATCGTTGCTTGAAGGTGTTCCGGTAATATTTCTGCTGGCCGCAGTGGGAATGCTCGCGACTGTGTTTACACTGGTGATGTCGAATGTAGGGGCAACTGTTTTACTGGTTCCGATCGCGATCAACATCGCAGTTCAAGTCAATGCCAACCCAGCAGTATTTGCGCTGACCGTTGCACTGGCCACATCCAATTCTTTTTTAATCCCCACCCACCAGGTCAACGCGCTCATACAGGGTCCAGGTGGATACAGGGTAAAGGACTATATGCGAGCCGGGTTTGGCATTACAATCGGATTCCTTGTTATTGTGATTGTTATGGTTCACCTGCTGTTTGGCATCTGAACCAGCCGAAGTTTTGCACCAAGGTGTATTTGTTCAGCCGAGCTGGGTGGTAAAATTGAAAAATTTGTCTTTAGTCGTGACGTCTTCGAGCAATGAGGCTACTTCGTATCGTGTCAATTTATTCTTTATCCAAACTTCACAACCGTAAACTGGTCCCATGACACCAACAAGAGTCAGACGATTAGGTGTAGCCGGATTGATAGTTGTCGGCGTGTCCACTGCAGTCGCGCTCATGCTTAATGCATTTCAAAGCAACTTGCTGTATTTTGTCACTCCTGCACAAGTCAGTGCGGGTGAGGCACCGGTGTCTGAGGATTTTCGTATTGGCGGACTGGTTGCACAAGGTAGTGTGCAGCGTCCTGACGATGAGACGTTGACGATCGAGTTCGAAGTTACCGATACTGTCAATTCCATACCTGTGCGATATGTTGGCATCTTGCCGGACTTGTTTCGAGAGGGGCAGGGGGTTGTTGCAAGAGGCCGTTTGGATTCACAAGGTGTGTTTGAAGCCAAGGAGGTTTTGGCCAAACATGATGAGAATTACATGCCTCCCGAGGTGGCTGATGCGTTGGCTGCAGCCAAAACATTACAGAATAATTAGGGGTTTATGTACATGATTTACCCATTGAAAATATTCTCTAACTCCACTAATTTATTTGCCTTGATGTACCGGTTGTTGATGCGCGGTTGTGCTCATCAACCGCTGAGCAATTCGTTTTGCCCGCCGGTGAACTTCTTCGGATATTACCCGTTCGCGTGGCTTCAATTTTGAATCAATTGCCTGCTTCATCTGCAAAACTCCCGAGTATGACGACTCAACGTAACCTTCCATCAATACCAACGGCCAGTTCCTTTTCAAATGGCTAACCGAATCCGATGATCACCCCCTCATTCCCTGAAAGAAGCATGATTCACTTTTGTTCCTTTATAATTTTTTATAATTTCAGTTGACTAGTCAAAAACCTGCGAAATATGAATACAAAACGAAATAGACAGGCGCTTTGCCATTTGGACCGATTGGCGCGACATGTAAATCAATTTACCAGAATGCTAGTCTTCGCCAGTGCAGACAATAGCGAACATGTGCGAAATTACACTTACGTTCCCAACAATCGGTCAAACTCAAACGGATTCGATCAAGATATTAGTAAATTGAATTTAGATTCGTACTGGGTTCTTAAAGATGTAAGCGTTTCCATGAAACGGTATCAAGCTCAGCATGAATATTGAAAAATCGGACGATGCGTCGGTTGAGTTAGTTGACAATCACGATGATCAATCCAAACAGCTTTCCGTTGAAAGAACCTTCCACTTCGCCGGCCCGATTCCGGCACCTGAAATTCTCAAGAAGTATGAAGAAGTTCAACCTGGAACTATAAAATGGATTTTGGACGCTTCTGCTGATGAACGTACACACAGGCACCAACTGGAAAAAAATACCGAGCACAAACATTTCGCTGGAATAAAGCGTAGTCAATACCTGTTAACCTCTATAGTGCTTATTGCCCTAATGGTACTGGCTTTTGCCATATTCAGAGGGTCTCCTTGGCCAGCCGCGATGGCATTTTCAGTTGTTGGTTCGATTTGTGCATACGCGTTGGCTTCAAATTTGGAAGGCAATTCAAAATCCAGCGAGGATTGAGAGCAAGAATCACCTCATCTAAACCATGTTCTTTCACATCGTGGTGGGCTCGACAGGCATTCGGTTATGTAGACGGCATCGAGTGTTCTGAAAAAGTGATTGTTGAAAACCCCCGGGGGACAAGCCAAATGAAGAACATCTCTACCGCTGGACCCACCACACGTTGCCGCCGACGGCGAAAAAAACGCATTAGAAGTTTACTATGTGGATTATCACGTCAGAAGTGTCGGTAAAAAAGACCAATGACAAACCTTCCGCTACATCACTTCAATTGTTTCGCATCAAGACAACGTTGTAGAGATAGTTGATGTCGGACGGACGCGTTGGAAGTGTGAAAATTAAGCAAAATGTGCGCGGCACATTTCGCTTCTATCCAATTTAAATGGCAATGCTAACACAGCATTAAAACGAGCGTTAAGATGAAATTACGCTCGTTTTAATGCTGGTCAGCATAACCAGTATCATCCTTAAACTCATGTCGCGCATGTTTTCCGCGTCCTGGAGGTTGAAGATCAGAGTTTTCCCGCCGTAACTTTGTCATCAACCGGTGAACCTGATTTCGATCAAAGCGGGTGACCTGTCGGATCTGTTTATTGCTCAAGCCTGGCTCACCCCGACGAGAACGCTCAATTTAAATGCTCAGCACCCGAGTTTTAGCGGCTTCCCAATCAATGCGTCGACGTGCTTCACCGTGGTCGCCTTCAGCCAAGCGGTTGTAAAGATCAGGTTGGATACACCAGTAGGTTCCCCCGCCTTTGCCGCCGTGTTCGATGTAACCTGCAGACTCCATACCCGAGAGCGTCTCGCGTATCTGGGGTTCACTCCGTTGGCAAAGAGCCGCGGCTGAGTCAGTGTCTATTTCCAGGTGTTAAAGCAGGAATTGCAACAGCAACAGTTCGTCCACATCCAGGTTGCGTTAGTGCCTACTCTCCTCGGCTACGAACAGGCAAAAAGCGGCGTTCAAGTTCCTTTTTGGAAAGCCCACCAAACCTAAGCTATCATGTAAACCGAACAAATAACCATGGTTCAGAAAATCCAGTTTCAAAATCTTAATCGGCAAGAGGTTTTTCAGGTATTATTCATGTTACGATCATGGTGTCAAGAAATCTTAACTTGATTGTCGCAAGCTCTTACCTTGATTTTCGTGGGACAAGTAAGTCATGCGAAGACTTTACACAAGGGTAACTACGACAAAACTTCTTATCGAATAGAGATTTATCTCATGCCCGAAGGAGACATTGCCATAGATGTAGCTGATGGTGCAGGAAGTTCAGTGATGGTGTTGTGCGAATTAGGTGGCGGTGTGTTGTGCTTCGCTAAAATAAACGGAAACCACAGACGTGCCAAGTAATCTAGCCCGAAAAACCTACCCGATAGCTTCATAATTGAGGCTTTGGAAGAACTTGATGGCGTGAGATAGATTGCTTTGTGTCGACACCTCCTGATATCGAACCAAATGAAGAACTCGGAAGAAGTCAGGAAAATCTGTGTGATGAAAATTAAATTTCATTTTTGACGCGTATTTGGAAAGTTATTTCACTGGTTTGCCCAAGCATACATACTCAAAATATTAAGTCGTTTACGTAATGATTCCTGAAATCGGTCAGTTTGCTTTGTTGCTTGCGCTGTGTCTGGCATTTGCTCAGGCGGCACTGCCAATCACTGGTGCGAAAATTAACAATGCATCGCTGTATTTGGCAGCGAGGTACGCCGCTCGCGGACAGCTGCTGTTTATCGCCATCGCGTTTGCATGCCTGACGTATTCATTTATTGTCTACGATTTTTCAGTTTTGTACGTTGCAGCCAATTCCAATACAGCATTGCCACTGGTCTATCGCATATCGGCGGTGTGGGGAGCACACGAGGGCTCGCTGTTGCTGTGGGTGTTGATGCTGGCTGCTTGGGGTGCCGCGGTGTCGTGGTTTAGCCGCGAGGTGCCAAACGACTTTCTGGCGAAGGTTCTGTCGGTGCTGGGTATCGTAAACATTGGGTTCTTACTGTTTTTGATACTCACCTCCAATCCGTTTAGCCGGCTTCATCCTGCACCTTTGGAAGGAAGCGATCTAAATCCACTGCTGCAAGATTTCGGTCTGATCGTACACCCGCCAATGCTGTACATGGGATATGTCGGATTTTCTGTTGCATTCGCTTTCGCGGTAGCGGCTCTGATTAGCGGACGCATAGATGCAGCTTGGGCAAGGTGGTCCAAACCATGGACCAATACAGCGTGGATTTTTCTCACCCTGGGTATCGCACTTGGCAGTTGGTGGGCCTATTACGAATTGGGCTGGGGTGGCTGGTGGTTCTGGGACCCGGTTGAAAATGCTTCTTTTATGCCATGGCTTGTGGGCACCGCACTGATTCATTCGCTGGCGGCCACCGAAAAAAGAGGGCTTTTCAAATCGTGGACTGTTTTACTGGCCATGCTGACGTTTTCGCTAAGTTTAATCGGCGCATTTTTGGTACGCTCTGGAATATTGACGTCCGTACACAGTTTTGCCACCGACCCGCAGCGCGGCGTGTTTCT
This sequence comes from Arenicellales bacterium, assembly GCA_965214785.1. Lineage (GTDB taxonomy): Bacteria > Pseudomonadota > Gammaproteobacteria > Arenicellales > JAJDZL01 > JAJDZL01. The sequence continues at coordinate 2,445,894 of OZ243975.1, forward strand.
TCTGGTATTAATATGCCTTGTAATCGGTGGGTCCCTTACGCTCTATGCCTATCGCTCATCTACCATACGGACCAGTGGAACCTTTGCACTGGTATCGCGCGAGACTGGAATTCTGATTAACAATATCTTTTTGGTGACTGCTGCGGCAACGATTCTGCTGGGTACGCTGTATCCGCTTTTTGTCGACGCTATGCAGCTTGGCAAGGTTTCAGTAGGGCCTCCGTATTTCAATTCAGTATTTATTCCGCTGACATTGCCGCTTGCTGCCTTGGTGGGAGTCGGGGCACTAGCACGCTGGAAGAAAGATAACTTTCGCCGGCTCATGTCAGGTTTGTGGCTAGCGCTCGGTGTTTCGGCAGTTTTCGGAATCACCGTCCCGCTATTTTTCGGCCAGTCATACTCTGCAATGGCGGCGATTGGTCTGATGCTAGCCTTTTGGACCGGCGCGACGACAATTTACGGACTTTATTTTCGGGTGAAAAATTCATCTCATAAGCTGCGAATGCTTGCTCGTCAACCGCGAGGGGTTTGGGGAATGAGCATCGCACATTTTGGAGTGGCAGTCTTTATTGTTGGTGTGACCATGGTCAGTGTTTACGAACACGAAAAAGATCTGCGAATGAAACCCGGTGACAGCTATCAGATTGGAGACGTGACATTTGAATTTCAAGGGGTTGTTGAAAAACCGATTGAAAACTATCTGTCATTTTTTGGAACATTTGCAGTTCAGATCGGCGATCGCACTCATTTGACATTGAATCCGGAAAAACGCAGATATCCCAGTCAGGAACAACTGATGACAGAGGCAGGAATTCGAGCGGGATTTTTCCGCGATTTATTTGTCTCACTCGGCGACCCACTTGGTGATGACGGTTCATGGAGTGTTAGAGTGCACATCAAACCTTTTATTCGCTGGATTTGGGGCGGAGCGGTCTTGATGGCGCTTGGAGCATTTTTGGCAGTGACTGACAAGCGACTGCGCGCATTGAGCAGACAGCGCCGTACAGCTGCTTTGGCTGCAGAGGCCGCTTAAAGGAGTGAAATGACGAAACGAAGATTGCCGATTCGTCCGAGCTATTTGATTCCACTGGCGGTGTTTGCCGCAATCGCGGTATTCTTTGCATTCGGACTTCGCCTCGATTCGAGACTGGTGCCATCTCCATTGGTGGGAAAACAGGCACCTGCGTTTGAGTTGCCTGTGCTTCATCTGCGTCATGCTTCCTTTGCACCAAAAGACATGAAAGGTGATATGTGGCTTTTGAATGTATGGGCAAGCTGGTGTGCCGCGTGCGTCGATGAGCATGAATTGCTAATTTCGATTGCAGATGCCGGCATTGCGATTGTTGGTCTAAACTACAAGGACGAACCTGAGGAAGCAAAGAACTGGTTGCAGCGGTTGGGCAATCCGTATCTGGTTGTTGCTGTCGACCAACCCGGTGGCGCAGCAATTGACTGGGGCGTATACGGCGTGCCGGAAACTTTTGTAATTGATGCGCAAGGAGTCATCATATACAAGCACATCGGTCCAATCAGCAAGCAAGTTGTTGATAGCGAGATACTTCCTTTATTTTCTAAGGCCGGCAGTTGAAAGCGCTCAGTTGGTTATTCATGGTCCTGATATTTTCAGGAGCTGCACACACAGCCTCGGCGATTGACGCTGATCTGCAATTTGCATCACCTGATGATGAACTGCGTTATCAGCGCCTGGTCGAAGAACTGCGATGTCTGGTGTGCCAGAATCAGAATCTGGCTGAATCAAATGCTGGTTTGGCGAAAGATTTGCGCCAACGCACCTACGAGATGATTAAAAGCGGCCAATCGGACGAACAGATTCTTGACTATATGGTCGAGCGCTATGGAGACTTTGTTCTGTATCGTCCGCCATTTAAGCCGTTGACAATTGTTTTGTGGACGGCACCGGCGGTTTTTTTACTTTTGGTTGCAGGATCGTTTTGGCTGTACTCTCGCCGAAGAAAAAGCAAGTCTGTTGACAGTCTCAGTTCAGATGAGCGACGCCAGGCACAAAGTCTTCTAGACGACTGATTGAATATCACCTCACGCGATGGCAACCGTTTTTTATTTGATTGCTGCGAGCCTGACGCTCATTGCGGTAGGCATCGTAGTGCTTGCAATCATCAGGAAGCCTCCTGATCTGAGCGTTGACCGAAGACAAAAAAACATAGAAGTTGCCAGACAGCGACTGGCTGATTTACGCCAAGCAAGGGCACTATCGCAAATCGACAGTGCTGATGCCGATGTTTTGCAAGAAGAAATTGAACGCGGATTGCTGCAAGATACCGAACAGGCAACCCCCGCAGGTGAAACAGATGACAAGGCGACAGATGCAAGTGGAGCCGGACACATAGGCGTTGTACTTGTTACTGCGTTATTGATTCCATTTGCAGCCGTGGGTCTGTACCTTGCTTTGGGCTCACCACACTTGATTTCTGACAAATTTGACGTTGCACAAGATGTTGCTTCCGTAAATCGCGGTAATTTGGGACAAGACGCAAATTTATCACTCGAGCAGCAAATCAGCATGATTCTGGCGGATCTGGAAACCCAGCCTGCCAATGCGCAATTATGGGAACAGTTGGGTATGACATATGTGCAGACCGGGAATTATGCAGCTGCAGCGACTGCGTTTGAAACCATAAGACAAGTGGGCGATGACACGGTTACCAGTATGCTGTTAGAGGCGCAAGCCTGGTCTTTTACCGGAACAGGCAGCGGATTTTTCGAAGCTGAAAAACTGGTCAAACAGGCTTTGCAAATCGAACCGAACAACGCTACAGGCTTGGTAATAGCGGGCGTATTGGCGGCTCAAAAAGGTGATCATCAAACAGCATTGACCAATTGGGAGCGAGCCAAGGCTCTATTGCCGCCAGCGCAGCGCGCACAAATAAATGAATTGCTTGAGGACGCGCAGGCGAAACTGAATCAGTCTGTTTCTGCCAAAAGTGGCGAAGGTTCAGGTGCTGTACGAGTTCACGTATCGGTCGATCCCAAAGTTGCAAGTCAGGTCAATTTAAATGATACGGTTTTTGTTTTTGCGCATGCATCGAGTGGTCCGAGAATGCCGCTTGCTGTAGTCAAAAAGCAGGTAAAAGATCTGCCAATTGAAATTGCATTAACCGATGCGATGGCGATGGTTCCCAATATGAAGCTGTCGGCTTTTGACGAAGTTGCAGTTGTAGCCCGAATTTCCAAGTCGGGCAGCGCAGAGGCTGGCCAGGGGGATTTCTTCGGGCAAACCGAAGCGTTTCGCCCGCAGGATGAATCATTGGTTAGTGTGACAATATCCGAACCGGTTCAGTAATGTAGGTGACTTCGAAGCACACACATAAGGCGTTAGTGTCAAAGCCGTATTACACTTCCGATTTTGTCGATTATGGTTTCCGCGCCTTGATCAAAACTGGTATTTTTACAGGACTTGAAAATGCGCATCTTTGATTTTACCGTCAAGACCATTGGTTGCCAAAATATCATTAGGACAAGCTGAAAAAGCAAACACACAATCCATCAATGCCTGAAACTGGACATAGTCACCAGGTTTGGTTTGCGGAGGCGCATAGGATAAATCGCCACTGTCGGTCCATGGAATGTTCATAAAAATATTGATTGGCGACGGCGTTTGGGAAATATCAAATCCGAGCTCTTTCATGCAGTTTGCAAGATTGTCGGTACAGTTATCGTGATATTCGGTACAACCGAGCAGTTCATATCGATATGTGTCGCATGCGGCCATCAGTAAATCGTGTATTCCTGGAGAAGTATCTTTCTGAACAGTTACGATCGGCTGACGTTTATTGGTATACAGTGAATCGCCGGGCCGGAAACTCATATTCAGCAGTGTCGGCCGAGTATGCTCGTTTGACTGAAATTCATCCACATCATGCCGATTGAATACCCATGCATCGACGACCTGAGAGCCGTAGGTATCGATAACCCGAATCGATTGTCCCTTATTGACGAAAGCGGCTTTTCCTTTTCTTGCCGGAATTTTTATTTTGTCTGTCATGGTATTTTCACCAAGTTGTTGATTGCGTGGCGACAATATGCACAGACTCAATTGTAACGAATGTGATTAGCTGCAGTCAGCGCATCTCCCTTTTACTTCTACATTCATTTGTTGTGGTGTAAATTCATCCTGATTACGCAACAGCTCGGTATGGTCAACAAAATTTGAGGCGGGCATTTCCTTTACCAAACCGCAGTTGTTGCAAATGCATATGATGGATTGGCCGATTTCATGTTCCTGCTCGCACGCAATATAGGCATTGAGACTTTCCACCTTGTGAATCAGGCCGCGTTCAATCAATTTGTTGAGTTCGCGGTAAATTTGGCTAGGAGCTCTGACTCCATGATCTCTACAAGCATCGAGAATGTCATAGGCACTTTGCGTTGTCTTCTTTTCTCGAAGATAGTCATATATCATTTGTTGTCGTTTATCCATTGAATTCATACAAAACCTATCATATTTGATTGCTAATTCGTGCTCGGCTCCTTATTATTGCCGTGGTTACGAAAGCAACAAGAAAAATCACAACCGTATTGGCCACGATACTCGGGCCTGGCGGTGTATCCAACTCAATAGATAACAGCAGTCCCAACAGGACCGCAGCGACACCAAACACAGCGGCCAGAACCGCCATTTGCTCCGGTGTTTTTGCAAGCTGACGAGCGGCTGCTGCTGGAATAATAAGTAATGACACAGTAAGAATAATACCAACTATTTTCATCGCCATAGCAACGACTGCCGCCAGCATTATCATCATCAACAAACGACTATTGGCCGGTTTTATGTCTTCTGCAGCGGCAATTTGTTCGTTCACTGTAAGGCAAATCAAGCTGTTCCACTTGCGAAACAACAACAACAGAATCACGATTCCACCTGCATAAATCAACAAGATATCACCCCAGCTTACTGCCAGAATATCTCCGAATAGAAAATGCAGCACATCTACGCGAATCCAGTACATGAGCGATATCAATACCAGTCCTATGGAAAGAGTCGCATGAGACAAAACACCGAGCATAGAATCTCCAGATAGCATAGATTGGGTATCCACGCGTGCGACGATTAACGCGACAATAAGACAAACAGCGAAAATCCCGATCAGAATATTGATGTCAAAGGCCAGTGCCAAGGCGATGCCGAGCAGCGCAGAATGTGCCAGCGAATCACCGAAGTATGCAAGTCGCTGCCAGAGCACGAAACAGCCAAATGGACCGGCAATGAGGGCAAATCCCACGCCTGCAATAATTGCGCGGCTGAAAAAGTCATCAAACATAGCGAGCATCGTTTTTCTCGCGGCTTACCGATGCGAATTCATTCTAAGTTGCTGACGCTGCCATCGGGGAGATGGCTGTGATCGTGGTGATGTCGATAAAGCGCATGAGATCGCGCTGTGTCGTGTCCGAACAGTTCTTCAAATGACTTTTCGTTGACGATATGAACTGGTTCGCCGGCACAGCAAACATGGACATTAATACAGACTACGGTGTCTGTTTTTGCCATCACCATATGCAGATTGTGACTCACCAGCAAAACGCCACAGTTCAAGCGGTCTCGAATGTCGACAACCTGATCGTAGAGTTTGATCTCTCCTTTAATATCCAAACCCTGAGAAGGCTCATCGAGCACCAGCAGGTCAGGATTTCTAAGTAGCGCACGAGCGAAAAGTGCGCGTTGAAACTCGCCGCCAGACAGTTCCTGCACAGATTGGCGGGCTAAATGAAGAATATTCATCTCATCCAATGCCTGATTCACCTCGAACTTACTGAACTTCCCGTTGATGTTCAACAAGCGACGCACTGTCATTGGCAATGTGGGAGAGATGTTTATGCGCTGAGGCACGTATCCGATGCTAACGTCGCGGTTTATATTGACGGAGCCGCTATCTGGCGCTATCGAACCACAAAGCACATTAACCGCGGTTGTTTTTCCACTTCCGTTCGGCCCGATCAGAGAAACAATCTCACCTCGTCGGATAGAAAGATCAATATTTCGAATCAGCCAATGCCCGTTTCGGATAACTCCAACAGACTTTAGTTCGGCTAGCATTGAATCCATATCTTGTCAGCTTTCAGTTGATTGATGTCAACTCAGTTTAGTCTCATAATTGCATGTTATGTTATAATATAACAATAACTGTTCTTTGAATTGAATTATTCAAAATATATACGTTGAGGTTGTTATGTTTAAGCAAATTTGTGTTGCATTACTGTGTTTATTGACTTACGGAGCGGCGGTCGCTTCGGAAAGCAAAGTTGTCGTCACCATTAATCCTATTCATAGTCTTGCGGCTGCTGTAATGGATGGGGTGCTCACTCCTGAACTGCTGATAAAGAGCAATGATTCTCCACACGGATTTCAGACGAAACCTTCCGATGCCAGACTTATGGAAAATGCTGAGGTTATCGTTTGGGTCAGCCCGAATCTGGAATCGACTCTCATTGATTCAATCTCAATTCTAATGGATAAAACTGCAGTGGTCGAAATCGGAACGTTGCATGGATTGCATTTATACGAAAACCGTGAATCTCCGGATGCACACGGCGGTCACGAAGAGCATCACGACGATGAAGACGAACACCACGGTGATGATGAGGACAAGCATGCGCATGACGAAGAGCATCATGATGAGGAGGACGAACATGGTCATGATGATGAGCACCATGGAGAGGAAGATGGGCATGGTCATGATGAGGACAAGCATGCGCATAACGAAGAGCATCACGACGATGAAGACGAACATGGTCATGATGATGAGCACCATGGAGAGGAAGATGAACACGGCCATGACGACGAGCACCACCACGGTCGCTACGACATGCACGTTTGGCTTGATGTTGATAACGCGAAAGTTATTACCAAAGAATTGACCGAACAGTTTGTGAAAGTGTTTCCTGAGCATGAAGCGCAGATCACTGCAAACATGAACAAAACCATGGAAAAACTCGACACGCTGGAGCATGATCTGCGCAGTCGGACACAATCGATTTCAGGATTACCTTACATCGTGTTCCATGACGCGTACCAGTACTTTGAAAAAATGCTGAAGTTAAATAACGTCGGCACTGTCACGATCAATCCGGATGCATCGCCAGGTGCAAGAAAGTTGGTGGAGTTGCGCGAGACGGTCAGAGAAACCGGTGCAACATGCGTATTTAAAGAACCTCAATTCAATCCGAAATCGATCGAGATTATCGCTGAAGGTACAGATCTGAAAATTGGAACTCTGGACCCATTAGGTGCAGATGTCGAGCCTGGTCCTGATGCTTATTTTCAGATTCTGCGTAATTTGGCAGACTCTCTAAATGAATGCCTAGGGTGATTTGATGTGCTGTGCTGAAACAGAGGATTCTTACAGATAGAGCTAGGCAGAAAGGTTCAGGCCCGAAGTATCATGTAGCGATTCATTCATTTGTGAAAGCAACTCGATTCGCTGTTCGGATTGCGTAGAGTTAAAAATCGCATCGATGGGTTCAGCCAGATTATTGATATCAGTGTTGCGCACAATTTGCTTGACCTCAGGCACAGTTGCCGGATCCATACTGAATATCGATAAACCCAGTCCTAACAGCAACCGCGTGTAACGACCGTCGCTCGCCATCTCACCGCACAGCGATACCGGTTTTGCGTGTCTGGCACCTGCTTCGATTGTATGTTTCACCAGTCTCAGTACGGATGGATGAAGCGGATCATACAGGTAGTTGACTTCATCGTCGACTCGGTCGATTGCCAGTGTGTACTGAATCAGGTCGTTGGTTCCGATGGATAAGAAATCCAGATGCTGAGCGAACTGATCTGCCGTCACAGCCGCCGCTGGCACTTCAATCATGCCGCCGATCGGAACTTGACTTTCAAAGCGGGTGTTTTCTTTGGCCAACTGAGTCTTGACTTCATTGATGACGTCAACGACTTGCTGGAACTCATCAAGACTGCTTAGCATGGGAATCATGCATTGCACATCGCCGTGGACTGCGGCACGGAATATCGCCCGTAACTGAGTGCGAAATATTTCGGGTGAGCGTAGACAAAATCGAACAGCACGAACGCCAAGTGCAGGATTGACCGCTACTTTGCCTTGCTCTCGACCGCCGTCAACCTGCTTGTCCGCACCTAAATCCAAGGTGCGGATGGTGACCTGTCCAAGCGACTTGATCACTTCGCTGTACGATTCATACTGTTCGGCTTCATCCGGCATCGTATCGCGGTTCATAAACAAGTATTCAGTTCGATACAACCCCACCCCTGTTGCACCACAGTTCTGAGCCACAGCAATTTCATTGGGAAGCTCTACATTGGCCAAAAGAGAAATATCTTTACCATCTAAAGTTTTCGATGGCAAATGCCGCAATACCAGCAAGTGCTCACGATGTTGCTGATACTTGCGCTGACGCTCGCGCAACTCCTTTAATTTTTCCTCATCCGGTTCAACAATGACCTTGCCGTCGAGACTGTCAACGGCAATGGTTGCGCCGTGTTCGATGTAGCGAACTGATTCATGCAAGCCGACAACTGCTGGAATCTGCAAACTTCTTGCAAGAATCGCAACATGTGAAATCGGACTGCCAAGGTCTGTCGCAAATGCACCCATTTTTGTGTTCATCAGCAAAACCGTATCAGCAGGCGTGAGGTCATGTGCGACGAGAATTTTGCCTTGAAGGTTTCCTTCAATCTGTGCTGTGCGCTTGTCGTGAAGACTCACGATTTCGCGATAAATCTGCTGGATAACCTGGTCTACGTCATATTTCTTGCTGCTCAAATACTCATCGTCCATCGCGTCGAACACTTCAATCAGCTGATTTCGATGTTCCAGCAGCGCTGATTCGGCACCGAGCAACTGTGTGCTAATGATTTCACAAGTCTGTGCCCGCAAATACGGGTCATCAACCATAAGCATATGTGCATCAACAAAAGCTGTGATTTCATGAGGCGCATCATCGCGAATCTCGTCGCGCGAGCTTTTGAGACTTTCCAGGGCATTTTGAAGTGCTGCATCAAGCTTCGCTATTTCTTCGTCAACTTGTTTCAGCGAAATCTGTCGCATCTGGAACTCACCGGCGCTGCGCTCCATCACGTACGCTGTACCGATAGCGATTCCTGTTCCAACTCCTGATCCGGCCAGTTCAAACATCAGGCATCTTCTCCAAATGAATTTTCGAATATTTCTTTCATCGCGAAAAATGCGGTTTCTTCATCTTCGCCTTCAACCGTGAGATTCAAGCTTGTACCCTGTGTAGCGGCTAACATCATCAAACCCATGATGCCTCTGGCATTGGCATTATGATTTTCGTTGCTCAAATGAATTTCACTGTCAAACTTATTGGCCGCACGCACAATTTGTGCGGCAACGCGTGCATGCAATCCCAGTTTGTTTTTCACTAAAACAGTCTCTGACTTCATCGTCTAGCCGATTTCAGTATGTCTTTTCTGAATCTTGATACCGCGGTGGCGGCAGCGTTCAGTGAGTTTTTCGACCACGTATACCGAGCGGTGGCGGCCACCGGTACAACCAATCGCAATGTTTAAATACAGCCGTCCTGTGTCATGAAAGCGGGGAACCCATCGGCCAATGAACTGATCGATGTCTTCAATCATGTCCTCGACCACGTGCTTGTCCGAGAAATACTCGTGCACCGGTTCGTCCAGACCACTGCAGTCTTTTAAGCCTTCAACCCAATACGGGTTCGGCAAACACCGTACATCGAATACAAAATCTGCATCCAGCGGAGTGCCGCGTTTATACGCAAAGGATCGGATTAACACAGTTAATTCGGCAATTGTCGGGTCAGCCGCATCTTCTTGCATCAGCACCCTGAGTTCCTGTGCGGACACATTAGTGGTATCGATGTGTTTTGAGGCGCGCTCGGATATCGAAGCGAGCAGCTGTTTTTCCAGCCGAACACTGTCTACCAATGATCCGGAGTTGTCCATAAGCGGGTGTTTTCTCCGCGTCTCGCTGAACCGTTTGACCAGCTCGTTTTGTTCTGCATCAAGAAAAACAATTTCAAATGCAATACCGATATCGCGCATATATGCCAGTTCATCACCAATCGATTCGAGATGTTCGCTATTGCGTGAATCAATGCTCACAGCAACCCGTTGCAGCGAGCTGTCATCGGATTGAATGACTTTTTCGACAAACTGCCTGAGCAGAAATATCGGTAAGTTATCGATGCAGTAATAGTCCAAATCCTCAAGCGCACGCAAAGCGACACTCTTACCAGATCCTGACAGCCCGCTGATAATTGTCAGGTGCTTGGATTTATTGCCATCGTCAAAATTTTTACCCATTTTTCCATCTGCTCTGTAAAGAGCGAAAGGCGATATATAACTTCACATGTTCGGTCGGTTCATTATTGCCGATTGTCCAGTTCAGTGAGCTGAAGATAAACCTCAGCATTGCTTTGGGCGTTACGGATTCGATGGTGCAAATTGAACCGTTCGATACCTTCGGCCAGTGTTCGCAGTATTTCGATGTGCTCACTGACCGCGTCGCTGGGCACCACCAATGCACATATAAGATCCACCGGCGCTTCGTCTATGGCGTCCATTTCCAGTGGTTTTTCCATCCGAATAATAGCGCCTACCGGTTTGTTTATATCGTCGAGACGACAGTGCGGAAGTGCAACGCCGTTGCCTACGCATGTACTGCCCAGCCTTTCTCGCTCCAGTAAAGTGCGAAAAACAGTATCTTCAGTCACCGCGCCATTGATGTTTGTTACGATCAGCTGCGATACAGCCTCCAGCATGCGCTTGGTGCTTGAAATTTCAACTCCGATCTGAATTCGATCGGGCGAAAACACTTCTGCAAACCGCACCTCGCGCACCGCTGGTACCGAGTTTTGCGGACAATGGTTTTCCGAATCATCCATGTTTCAGTGTCGAATTGTTTTCTGTCCGTCGCTGTGGCGTCCGTGATCGGTGATAAGCTCTTTGTGTTTGACGACCTGTCGGTCCAGTTTGCTGGCCATTGAGCGAATCGCTGTGTACATATTTCCCGATGCCGATTTGGCATGAACATGAAGTTTGCGGGCATGGAAACTCGCTTCTGAGTGAAAGATGCCGTTGCTCTTTTGCAAGATAACATCGACTTTTGTAGGCTGGTGGTAATGGTTCTCCAGCTTTTTGAGCTGTTTGTTGACAAATTCACGAACCGAGTCTGTAATCGTTACGTGATGTCCTGTAATCAATACTTCCATTTTCGCTACCTCATATTTATGGTTTGATTTAACTTTTTTGCTTTTCGGATCTTCCGCGTCGGAATATTCATGATTGAACGGTATTTCACTACAGTTCGGCGCGCGATTTCAATGCCTTGCGCGCGTAATCGGTCTGTGACTTGCTGATCGCTGAGGGGACTGTTGCAATCTTCGTTTTCAATTAACTGGGCTATTTCGTGCTGCACTGACTTTGTAGAAATGTCGCCGCCTGCCAAACGATTGATTCGACCGGAAAAAAGAGATTTCAACTCGAACGTACCGTTCGGAGTCATTATATATTTTGCCGAACAAGCCCGGCTGACAGTCGATTCGTGCAGCCCCAGCGCATCAGCCACATCGCGTAATGCCAACGGGCGCATTTGACTTGCGCCATGTTCAAGAAAGTCTTGTTGGTGCTCGACCAACTCACGCGCCACGCGCAAAATAGTCAGGTGTCGGCGGTTGATGCTGTCGAGAAAAATATTCGCACCGCTCAAGTTCTTTTTCAGATACCGGTTTCCGTGTTGATCGCCGCTGGCAGCGATCATCGAATGATACTGTGATGAGACTCGAATTTTAGGCAGGACTTCTTCGTTTAGCGCTACCAGCCAGCGATCTGACTTCTTGGTTGCAATGACATCAGGAACAATGGCTTTCGAAGACTCACCGAAACTGGCGCCGGGAACGGGGTTGAGAGTCTGGATCAGCTCAACTGCCGCTTGCACCTCAGTTCGTGTGATGTTCAACTCATCGGCAATCTGCTGGAATTCAAATTCTGCCACTTTGTCCAGGAAACCGTCGACTATTGCGATAGCATTTTTTCTATTAACCGAGGTGTCAGAATTCTGCTCAAGCTGGATAGCAAGGCATTGTCGCAAAGAATGTGCTGCGACCCCTGGCGGGTCCAGGCGCTGGACAAATTCGAGCACATCGTTGACCGTGCGAACACTGACATCAAAGGGCAGCAATTGTGAGATTTCACTTGTCGATTCGATCAAATATCCTCGTTCGTCGATTGAATCAGCGATAGCCAGTGCAATCTGACGATTGCTGTCGTTGAGTCCTGACAGCAGGATCTGGCTTCGCAGATGATCTCGAATTGTGGGTGCAAAATTTAAGTGGGCGGCGTGTTCGACTACCGCGTCAGCATCGACACCAGTGCCAGTGGCTGAAAACGGCGACAGCGTAGGAAATGAAAAGAAATTTTCAGCTGAAACTGAGCTGTCGAATTCGACTTGTTCAAGCAACGGATTGCTGTCGAGAACTGCTTGAACTTCGTCAGTCAATTCACCGTTCGTCATCTGCAAAATACGCACAGTATTTGAGAATTGGGCGTTGAACCCTAAGTTTTGCCTTTGTCTTAGTTCTGTGCGTTGTCTCATATATGAGAATTCTCAGAAACTTACTTTTGCCGATGGTATTGTCATTATTATGGAATTCTACAATACTTTTTATGTGGCATGGATGCGAAAAACTGTACAACTGCAATCGCGGCCTGATTCGTCAGTTCGCACATTAACCGTTGCACTTTGCCGGGCTGTGCGATACTCTGGCAGTTTGGCTGCCAATGCGCTTGGGCTGATGGGGCGCTGCGCCTTGCGACAAAAATTGTTGACGACTTTTTGACTATAAAGGTAACAATCGTGCGAATACCGAGAAAATTTCGAAGCCGCTCAATACTGCGCAGCAAAAAATTTACGCGCTCGTCCAGTTTTGGAAAATTGCCGCGCTCGACATTTTCGCTGCCGCTGCTTAAACCAATTTCGCCGAAAAGACTGGCATTCAAGGCACTTCGAAAACTGCTAAAGGGTCCAAAACGCAGGTTCTCAGGCAGTGCGTATGTTGTTGACGGTGACACGATTCGGGTTCACAACGAATCGATTCGTCTGCATGCACTCGACGCTGCGGAACTTGGTCAAATGGCGCAAAACTCAAACGGTGTGTGGTATGACCAGGGTCAGTATGTTTCCGACATGCTTGTTGATCTGATCGGCGGACGCCACGTTGATGTGCAGGTTATGGCAACAGACAAATACCGCCGCACAGTAGGCATCGTGATCTATGATGGCATGGATGTCAACGATTGGCTGGTACGTAATGGGTTTGCCATATCAGCATACGGCAAACAATACAAATCTGCTGAACGGATTGCGCGCCTGGCCGGACGCGGCATTTGGCGAGATCAAGTATCTTATAACCCGGCCGAGTGGCGCCGGCGAAAGAAATGAAACGCACCTGCGTGCATGGCCAAATCGTTTAAGGTGCGACTAAATACGAAAGTTTTTACCCAGGTAAATATTCCGCACTTGTTCATTTTGCATGATTTCGTAAATGTTTCCCTCAGCGATAATGCTGCCGTCACTTAAGATCATTGCGTAATGGCAGATATTCAGTGTCTCGCGGACATTGTGATCGGTGATCAGAACACCAACATTTTTTTCACTCAGAACCTGAATCAATCCGATCACATCATCAACTGCGATCGGATCAACGCCTGCAAAGGGTTCGTCAAGCAGGATAAAACGCGGATTCAAGGCAATCGCTCTAGCGATCTCAAGGCGTCTTCGCTCACCGCCGGACAAAGTTGTTGACGGCTGTTTTCGAAGGTGACCGATATGGAAGTCATTGAGTACATGATCCACCCGTTCAGTCCGTTCAGCCCGGGACAACTGTGACTGTGATTCCAGAACAGCCATAACGTTTTCTTCAACATTCAGTCTGCGAAAGATTGATGCTTCCTGCGGCAAGTAGCCAACACCGAGCCTGGCACGGGCGTAGATTGGCATTTGAGTGATATCAGTATCATTGAGCCAGATCGTGCCTGAATCGCACGACTCCAGCCCGATTACCATGTTGAAGCAGGTTGTCTTGCCGGCACCGTTTGGACCGAGCAATCCAACTACATTGCCGCTGTCGACGTAGAAGCTTACAGATCTAACCACCTCCTTTTTATCAAAGGACTTGCTGATTTGTCTAACCTCCAGACGATTGAGGTTGTAATCACCGTTCACGTGTTGACTCGTGCGTAGGTGGCCTGGGACAGTTGCCGTTCAATCCTGAAAAATCGTTGCAGTTGTTCGGGATTTTTTGCCTGATTGAGATTCGGCACTGATAGAGATCGTCTCAAAGCTTCTTGTATCAGAATAATAGGTTGCTCTCGGCGCATTGACCACAATATCATCGCGCTCAATTTTTACTTCACCGTCAAATTCAATTTTGTCGGAGTCCCTGTATAAAGTGACCTGATTTGAAAAAATCCGCAGTTGAGGCTCGCCTTCTACATAACCGGTCTCTGCAAAAACGGGTGACCCTGAAGCCAGTGCGATTTCTACCCCTTCGTCGGTTTTGGAATATTTTAGTAAATCAGCTTCGAGCCGCACATCGTCGCGCGTGACGATTACATTGCCTTTAAACTCGACCTGCGATGTTTCCAAATTGTGTGAAACGAGATCCGCTTCCACCTGAACATCGTTATCGTCGCCAAATGCGGGATGATTGAAGAAAGCCGCGAAACAAATACTCAGCGGCAACAGCATACTGTAAAGAAGATTAGGATTTGGCTTGAAGAATTTCATAGAAGTTTGCACCGGATTGACTGCATTGGTTGCATTGTAATTTAAACCTGACGATCATTCATCTACAGAGTTCAATCTGATTGTGTATTGATCCGCATTGAATACGTCGACATCGTCACTTTCCGAGCGTCTTGTAATGACTCTAGCGTTTCCCTTTAGAACGATCACACTTGACGTTTCGTTGAGTTCTGCGAAATCGGCATGAATTTCTCTGCGCACCCCGTCGGCACTGGTCTGCACGATGTAGGGATTTTCAAGTTCGCTCAATTTTCGCTTTGGGAACTGCTTTAGCATCTGTGATTCAATCGTATAATTGACATCTGAGTCGAGCGTGACACCTTTGATGCGCACACCGGTCATGGTGCGCAGCCGATCGGTCTGAGTCGTTTTAGACCTGATGCCAGGAGCGTCGATATTCACCATTACGGTTCGCACGGAGACGAAAATCACAGCTACCGCCGCCAAGCCGACTATCCACTTCATCATGAAACCGTCATCACAATGTCCGAACGAGCAATGAGCATTTCGGTATTATTCGCTATTTATTTTGTGCGCAATTACGCCGCTAGTGTGACGCCGCGGCAAAACGCCTGCGGTATGCGAGATTGTGCTTTTATTGTAACATTTTCGACGACTGCATCCCGAACCGGACAGGGCGCTTCGTACTGAATTGCGGCGCATTGAGCAAACGGACTTTACATTTGAACGACTACTTGCACAATTCCAGCACCCGTCCTATTGTAGCGGTTGATAATCTTGAGTTCTCATACTACGGGAATCAAGTGCTGCGTAAACTAAGCATGGAAATTCCGCGCTACGGTGTTAACGTGATTATGGGCCCAAGTGGCTGCGGTAAATCAACGCTGCTTAATCTGATCAGTGGTCGTCTTTCGTCTCAGCGGGGTGAAGTGCGCATATTCGATACGCCGCTTAAGAATATTTCGGAAGCCAAACTATTCGGTTTGCGCCGCCACATTGGCATGATGTTCCAGTCTAACGCATTGCTGACTGATCTTGATGTTTTTGAAAATGTAGCGTTTCCCTTGCGCGAGAATACCGATCTTCCAGAACAGCTGATCCGTAAACTGGTGCTGATGAAACTCGAGCAGGTTGGACTTCGTGGAACCAAAAACCTAATGCCTAGCGAGCTGTCCGGTGGTATGCAAAGACGGGTCGCACTGGCTAGAGCCTCGGCAATGGACCCGGATCTTCTGCTTTACGATGAGCCGTTTACCGGACTGGATCCCATCTCTCTTGGCGTAATCACCAAGCTGGTGCGAGAGCTGACCGATGCCTTGAACACCACTTCGATTGTTGTTACTCACGATGTCAGTGAGGGGTTAAGCATAGCAGATCACGTCATACTTCTTGGCAATGGCACAGTGCTTGCGCGTGGCACACCGCAGCAGCTGTTAGACAGCGATCAAGAAGATGTAAGGCAATTTCTACATGGATTGCCCGATGGCCCGGTACCTTTTCATTATCCGGCACAAGACTATCAGGATGATCTCATTGGACAATCCTAGTTTGACAGGTTGGATTCAAGGCATTGGCCGACGCGTCATCCGTTCGGTAGAACGACTGGGTAGGGCGAGTGTGTTTTTTATTAAATGCGCTGCCGCCATTCCGTTGATCATCAAACGACCGGCTCTAACCATCAGACAGATTTATTCGGTTGGTGTCTTAACGGTCATTATTACGGTCGTGGCCGGCGGATTCGTGGGCATGGTACTGGCGTTTCAAGGCTACTACACTCTGGTGGATTTTGGTGCTGAAAGCTCGCTTGGACTATTGGTTGCATTGAGTCTTACCCGTGAACTTGGACCGGTACTGTCTGCACTTTTGTATACCGGTCGAGCGGGCAGCGCACTGACTGCGGAGATCGGGCTGATGAAGACAACCGATCAGTTGGCGGCACTCGAGATGATGGCCGTCAATCCCATCGAGCGCGTCATTGCGCCGAGGATGACAGCAGGAATCATTGCTGTGCCGCTGCTATGCGCAATGTTCACACTGGTCGGTGTTATGGGCGGTTATTTTGTGGGCGTGATACAGCTTGGCATTGATTCGGGCGTCTATTGGTCGTCGATTCGCGAAGGAGTTGACCTCTACGACGATGTTATAAACGGATTCATCAAAAGTGTTGTGTTCGGTGTAATTGTCACCTGGATTTCGGTGTTCGAAGGTTACGATGCATATCCGTCGGCCGCGGGCATATCCAGCGCGACAACCCGAACGGTAGTCTCAGCTTCGCTGGCGATCCTTGGTTTTGACTATATTCTAACTGCGTTGATGTTTGGGCTGTAGATTCACCGCGCGAAACCGTTCTCGGTTGTTTATCAAGGTATGGGAATTCAGTCAGTCAGCCGACCGGCATTACCCGAGCGTGTTTTAAAAAACTCAAAGTCACCGTGTCCGCCGCCAAGCCTCATTTTCCTTGCTGTTTGTGACGCGCCCGAATACTTGGCAAAATGATCAAAGTTGCCGCCACACAAAGCAGCACCATCGTCATTGGGCGTTCAACAATAAATCCTATACCGTCATAAATCTGCATCGATCTGGAAAAATTGTCTTCTAGCATTGATCCCAAAATGAATCCGATCAGCGCAGGTGCTAATGGATAGCCTGCGATGCGAAGTACTGTTGCGATGACTCCCATGGCGGTAAGAAGCAGCAATTCGGTGGCATTGTTTTGTCCGATATATGCGCCCATCAATGTAAAAAACAAAATAAACGGAATCAGATAATTACGAGGAACAGTCAGTATCTTCGCAATATACGGGATCAGTGGCAGATTGAGTATCAGCAAAATCAGGTTGCCCAGGTACATCGATATGATCACTGCCCAGAAGATGGAGGGATTGTCGATCATCAGCCGAGGCCCGGGGGCGACGTTCAAGGCGATCAGTGCGCCGAGCAGAATTGCTGTTGTGCCGGACCCTGGTATGCCGAGGGTCAATAGTGGAACGAACGATCCGGTAACAGCCGCGTTGTTGGCACTTTCCGGAGCGGCAAGTCCCTTCAGTGACCCTTTGCCGAATTGTTTTTGCTCATCGCCTTTGGCGATGTTTCGTTCAACTGCATAGCCAAGAAACGATGAGATGGTCGCCCCTGCGCCTGGCAACACACCGATCAAAAACCCCTGAATCGATTGGCGCCCAATGACCGGAGCGATGGTTGCGGCTTGCTTGCGCGTTATACGCAAGCTGGATATCTTGGCCGCCTTACCGCCTTCACTACCTGAACGCTTGGGGTCTAAGACTAAAAACAACGCTTCTGGCAATGCAAAAAGAGCCATCGCCAATGTGATGAATCCGAAACCGCTTTGCAGATCCTGAATTCCCATTGTAAACCGCGGCAGATTGAACAGCACACCTTCACCAACTGTCGCCATAATCAAGCCAAGTATCGTCATCATGACTGCTTTGGCGATATTTCCTGACCCTGCGAATGCTGCGATAGCACTAAGGCCGACCACCATCAATGCGAAATATTCTGCCGAATGAAACAGCAACGCAACTGAAACGAGTGCCGGTGCGAAGATCATCAGCAGCACCGCACCGATGGTTCCACCGGCAAATGAGGCAATCGCTGCGACCGCAAGAGCAGTTCCGGCCTTTCCCTGCCGTGTGAGCGGATAACCGTCGAAACTCGATGCTACAGTCGATGCAACACCAGGTGCGTTAATCAGGATGGATGACGTTGAACCGCCGAAAATTGCTCCGTAATATACGCCGGCGAGCAGGATCAAGGCGGCTGATGGATCACCGATTGTGATGGCAATCGGTATCATAATTGCAATGATCGACATCGGCCCTAATCCCGGCAACATTCCGATGAATGTACCGATCAGACATCCGCCAGCAACCATGATCAAATTGGTCGGTGACAACGCGGTGGCAAGGCCGATTAATATCCCTTCCAGCATTGCGGCGCCAATCCTACATCATGAGACTTGGAAAAGGTTTCATGTAGACTCCCAGAACCTGATCGACCAGATACCAGATGACACCGCTGGCAACCGCGGCGACAATAACCATCAAAACCCACCTTCGTTCGCCCAGTATCGCGGTCGCTGCAACCAGAAATACTGTTGTTGAAAGCATGAAACCGGCGGGGCGCAGCAGCAGGGCGTAACCGATCATAAGCGACAGCAACAGCACGGTTTGACCGAGTTTGTAATCGGTCAGTTTTCGGTAGTTTATGACCGCATCAGCGGGGTTTTGAGATTTTTCCAGGCCGAGAACAATCCACAGTCCAACCACAATGCCTGCCACGCTGAGCACTTTCGGAAATGTGCTCGGCCAAACAGGATTGCGCTGCATGATCGGAGGCAGGCCCTGATCCATGGTAAAAAACGCGGTGTAGCCGTATACGACACACACCACCACAAACGTCAACGCAATCCAGCGATCAAGGTTCACAATTGTTAACGCAAAATAACGCGCACAGGTTCGCTGCACCCCTCTGCGTTCAACACAATCTTATAAAAACCCTAGTTTTCGCATCAAGTCACCGATAACCTGCTCCTGATTTTCCAGAAAAGTCTTGAAATCGTCTCCGGAATTATGAATGTTCACCCAGCCGTTTCGCGCACGCACGTCTTCCCATTGTTCGGTGTTGTACATATCCGAAAGCACACTTTGGTAGTTTTCGAGCATTTGTGCCGGCAGTCCGGGTGCACCGAAAAATCCGCGCCAGTTTACAAATGTTGAATCGATGCCTTGTTCCATCATTGTCGGTGCGTTTTCGTATGCGCTGACTCGTTCATTGGAGGTCACGCCAAGAATCTTTACTTCGCCTGCATTCGCCAGTGCAACTGCTTCGGAAAACCCGGTGCTAAGCGCAGCGATCTCTCCGGACAGTAATGCGGCCATCGCTTTGCCACCGGCGTCATATGCGACGTATTTAACACCAGTCGAATCGACACCTGCTGCTTCAAAAATCATTGCTGCTACCAGGTGGTCCATACCGCCTTGCACTGAACCGCCGCCGATCGCTGTTCCCCGCGGGTCTGCATTGTAAGCCCCAAGCAAGTCAGTCATTGAGTTCAGTTCACTGTCTTTGCCTACAACGATTGCCGCGTAGTCTCCGATAATCCCGGCGATCAGAGTTAAATCGCGAAAGTTGTATGGGAACACTCCAGTCAGTGAGCGAATGACGATCGGAGTCGAATTGACCATCATTGTTCCGTGGTTGCTATCGGCATTTTCGATCAGATAGCCGATCGCTTTCCCGCCACCGCCGCCAGACATGTTTTCGTAGCTCGCTTTTCCAACTAAACCTGACTTGGTCAGAGCTTCTCCGGTGCCGCGCGCAGTGCCGTCCCAGCCTCCGCCAGCTCCGCCTGGAATCAGGAAATGAATGCTGTCGACAGATTGTGCCATCACTGAAATGCTGAAACTCGCCGCTACCAATACGGTAGCCGCGGTTGCCAGCCAACTCAGTTTCATCGATTCTTTTTTCATCGTGCATACCTCCGTAGTCGAGTCTTAATCAGTTATCGAGAATTGCCATTTATATCCGAGATTTCGAACAAAATGAATGAAGTAAGAATTATGCCCGATTCAATGCGGGCTGTCCACTTTGGAAGTGGAGTTGTGGAGTTTGGTGATTTCAATGAAAACCGTAGCGCATTTACTTGATTCGATATAAGGCGCACGATTGCCAAGATCGAACAGAAATTAATGGGGCTAAAGTTTCGCGTTATGATCTGAATTGCATATCGCGAAGTCTAGATAAAAAAAAGCCCTGCTGATGCAGGGCTTTTTTTAACTGAATGAATCAGTTTGTTACATCATGCCGCCCATATCCGGTGGACCGCCTGCTGGCATCGCAGGTTTATCATCCGGAAGCTCGGCAACCATGGCTTCGGTTGTAACCATCAGCCCGGCAATCGATGCGGCATTTTGAAGTGCGGCTCGCGCCACTTTGGTCGGATCAAGGATGCCCATTTCGATCATATCGCCGTATTTACCACTAGCGGCGTTGTAACCGAAATTTCCTTTTGACTCTTTGACCTTGTTCAAAACAACTGAACTGTCTTCGCCAGCGTTGGCAACAATTTGCCGCAATGGCTCTTCCAGTGCTCGTTGAACAATGCGTACACCGACGTTTTGGTCATCGTTATCGCCCTTGATTTTCGAAACCGAAGCGATTGCTCGAACCATTGCCACGCCACCGCCGGGCACGACGCCTTCTTCGACTGCGGCACGGGTTGCGTGCAGCGCATCTTCGACTCGAGCTTTCTTTTCTTTCATTTCGACTTCAGTGGCTGCGCCAACTTTGATCACGGCAACACCGCCGGCGAGTTTGGCAACACGCTCCTGCATTTTTTCGCGATCGTAGTCCGAGGTGGCCTCTTCAATCTGTGCGCGAATCTGATTAACCCGAGCATTGATGTCTTCGGTCTTGCCGGCACCATCAATAATCGTCGCGTTCTCTTTGGTGACCTGAATCCGCTTGGCAGAACCGAGATCATCAATTGTCGCATTTTCCAGACTCATGCCAACTTCTTCAGAAACAACCTGACCGGCAGTAAGAATCGCAATGTCCTGCAACATGGCTTTACGCCTGTCTCCAAAGCCCGGGGCTTTAACGCCACAGACCTTGACGATTCCGCGCATATTGTTCACTACCAGAGTTGCAAGCGCTTCGCCTTCGATGTCTTCTGCAATCACCATCAGCGGACGACCTGCTTTGGCCACCGCTTCAAGCAGCGGAAGCATTTCGCGGATATTGGAAATTTTCTTGTCATGTACAAGAATTAATGGATTTTCCAATTCGACTGACATGCTTTCCTGATTGTTGATGAAGTAAGGCGAGAGGTAACCGCGGTCGAACTGCATACCTTCGACGGTATCAAGTTCGTTTTCCAAAGTTGAACCTTCTTCGACAGTGATAACGCCTTCTTTACCGACTTTTTCCATCGCCTCAGCAATAATCTCACCGACGTTTTCATCTGCGTTTGCAGAAACGGTGCCGACCTGAGCGATTTCCTTGTAATCGGCACATGGTTTTGACGTCTTCATCATTGATTCCACCGCAGCGGTGACAGATTTGTCAATACCACGTTTCAGATCCATCGGATTCATGCCGGCGGCAACCGCTTTGAGCCCTTCTTTCAGCATAGACTGAGCGAGCACTGTAGCGGTCGTGGTGCCGTCACCAGCGACGTCCGAGGTTTTGGAAGCGACTTCTTTGACCATCTGCGCTCCCATATTTTCGAACTTGTCTTTCAGTTCGACTTCTTTGGCGACGGATACACCGTCTTTTGTTACAGTCGGAGAGCCAAACGACTTCTCCAACACGACATTTCGGCCTTTCGGTCCCAATGTCACTTTTACTGCATCGGCAAGTGTATTAACGCCCTTCAACTTACTGTTGCGGGCTGCCTCACCAAATTTAACTTCTTTAGCAGCCATAGATTTATTCTCCAAATTCTCCTGATTGCTGTTAACTACATTACTCGATAACGCCCATGATGTCGTCTTCACGCATCATTAGCACTTCTTCACCATCTTGTCGAAACTCAGTACCGGCATATTTGCCGAAAAGCACTTTGTCACCGACTTTCACATCAAGCGGACGAACTGATCCGTCATCTTGAATCTTTCCATTTCCGACGGCCAAAACTTCACCCTGCATGGGTTTTTCAGCCGCAGTATCTGGAATAACAATACCACCGGGACTTTTGCGTTCGTCTTCAACCCTGCGAACAACTACCCGGTCATGAAGTGGTCGAATTTTCACTCATACCTCCGAATCATGATTTGAAATACTTCAAGTTAAAAATAAAAAAGTGAACGATTTGTTCACCTACCCACTTTCAGCAGACACCAGCTGCATACTGCAATTTGTTCAATTTAAACTTTTACAATCAGCTGGATTCTACCTTCTGCGAGTTCCTGTTATCACTCACCTATCGCGAGTGCTAACAAAATTATAGGGTCAATTAATAAATTGTCAACACTGTTGACAAATATTTTTGTGGTTATATTTGGGAAAGTCGCTGAATGAAGAAAATGACCATCTTGCATGGCATTACGGGATACCGTTGCTCGCGTAGAGATGCAAGTCGTTTTGAATGTCTTGTCGCGAAGTTGAAAGATGATTTTTATGGAAGAAATTGCAATATCGCAATTGTGAGAGCAAGCATCGCCGCGACAAAACCGAGGCCTCGAGTCTCTCGCCTCGCCATTTCGGTCCGGAGTTTCTCGTTTTCCGCCCTGATAAATTCACGAATATTGGCAAGGTTCTCATTCATTTTGTCTTCCAATGCATCCATGCGAATCTCAAGATTTCTGATATCGTTCTTTGTTGCAAGTTCGTTATCTCTGCCTCGAATTGCATCTGCGATAGCCTCGGCATGACTTCGCTCGAATCCAGCGGATTCCAGATTTTTCGCTACTGCCAATGTATCATACGCAAGACTCATTGCTGCTCCCGCATAGTGCACAATAACTGCCACTCACTGTTCGAATTTGGTACATTCACCAATTTTCAACTCCCGAGTGCTCTAATTCGATTGACTGATTCAAAAACTGCATGTCTCTCAATAATTAGCATTCTATGAGGCAGATTTTACTAAATTCTCGATCTCTTGGTCAGTAAAGTCTTCGAGTCAGCAAAATCAAACGGTCTGCGCACTGTTTCATCGAAAGACCGTATTTATCCCGGTACTTCACTGAAGGATTCAGACTCAGACTCGAACATTTATTCACCGCAACTTGTCTACATTGTTCAGCATTCCGTAAATAACATCCACCCGTCGTTTCATTCGAGTTGATCATCCTGACGAATTTTCTTTGCTACTCCCCAAATTTTTTGTCGGCTCAATGGGATAGATACATGGGTCAGCTTTGGCTTGATTGAATTGAAATGTATAGTGTTGGAGGATGAACACCGAGGCGAGCAGTTACCTGAAACTGATGCGAATCGGCGATAAGATGCACTGGACTTTAAAATAACGTTCACAATGATTGTAGAATTGCGAATTGCAGATCGACCTTAGACACTGTGAATGCAGTGCAAGTCTGAGGCGATGCGCCAAGTATGCAATGAGACAACATTCCAACGAGGGAAATTACATGGCTGCTACTTTCATATTGCTGCTCACAGTTACAGCATTGTATACAGGATATAACCTGCTGATTAAAGTCTCAACCGGGTACGTACCCGAGTATGCCACGACTACTATCATCGCGACCATAACGCTGCAGGTTGCCGCGCTTGCCGTATCTTGCGTATTTGCTCTCGGGCTTTTGGTGCGCGGCAACGCAGTGTTTGAACTCACTGCACCGGTGTATTTTTGGGCTGCTGCCGCAGGGCTGTGTATTGGAGCTGCAGAGATTGGTTATTTTTATCTTTTCCGCGGAGTAGCGGGGCAGGCACCAGTAACGGCAAACTTCGCCATACCTGTCATAGTAGGGGGTACAATTCTTCTAGCAATCGCAGCTTCGTGGATTTTTCTCAACGAATCTTTATCCTGGACAAAGATTGGCGGTGCAATAATGATTGTCGCGGGCTTGGTCGTAATGTTCTTAGATAAGTCATCGCTGAGTGTGGGATAGTCGCACGCACCGCAATTTAAATGTAAAGTGGTGCATAACAACTCAAGCATAATTCAAGTCAACGGCGCAATATGGCAAGCATTCTGATTTTGTATTACAGCCGCGACGGAAGTGTAGAACGCATGGCGAAAATGATTGCGCGGGGAGTCAACGGCGTTGATGGCTGCGAATCGATTTTGCGAACTGTAGCGGGTGTATCCACCAACGTTGAGGCTGTCGAAAAGCCGGTACCGGCCTCCGGACACCCTTATGTCACACTCGATGATCTAGAAAATTGTGATGGGTTGGCAGTCGGGTCTCCTACTCGATTCGGCAACATGGCGGCACCTTTGAAATATTTTCTCGACTCGACCGGTTCGCTGTGGCTGCCAGGTAAATTGGTGGGAAAACCTGCCTGCGTGTTCACCTCAACTGCAACCATGCATGGCGGACAGGAATCAACATTGCTGTCTATGATGCTGCCACTTTTGCATCATGGCATGGTGATCGTCGGCATTCCCTATACAAACGCCGAATTGAACAACACAAAAACCGGTGGCACTCCTTATGGGGCTTCTCATGTCGCCGGCTTGGCCGGGCATAGTGAATTAAGCGATGATGAAGAAAGCTTATGCAAGGCGCTTGGCCAGCGACTGGCTGAAACTGCGCGAAAGCTCAACCCCCTCGCATAAACGGTATCGACAGTTTTTCTTATCCATAGATAAAAGTGACCAAGAATTCTGCAGATGAGTTCCACCACCAAGTCCCCTTCGGTAATCGTTGGCATGTCCGGCGGAGTAGATTCGTCGGTGTCAGCCGCGCTTTTGCTTGAACGCGGCTACCGCGTCAGTGGTGTGTTTATGAAAAACTGGGAGGAAGATGACGACGACGAATGCGATGCCGCCCAAGACCTTGCAGATACCGAAGCGGTGTGTAAAACGCTCGGCATTTCGCTTCGTACAGTAAACTTTTCCTACGAATACTGGGAGCGGGTGTTCGTCGGGTTTCTCGAAGACTTAAAACGCGGTGAGACTCCGAACCCGGACGTGATCTGTAACGTAGAAATCAAATTTCGCGAGTTTCCACAATGGGCGACAAAGCTTGGCGCTGATTTTGTGGCAACCGGTCATTATGCCCGGATAAGCAAGCGCAGCGGGCATGCCTCGCTTTTGCGAGCTTGCGACAAAGCCAAGGATCAAACCTATTTTTTATATGGGGTAAGTCCCAATGCACTGAACAAAGCGATTTTTCCGGTCGGAGAAATGAGTAAATCAGAAGTTCGACAGATGGCAAGGAAGCTGGGATTGGACAACCATGATAAAAAAGGCAGTACCGGCATCTGCTTTATCGGCAGACGAAATTTCAGTTCATTTATTCAACGTTTCGTGGATTCGAGCGAAGGCGATATTGTAGATCTTAACGGACGTGTGATTGGCAAACACCGAGGTGCATTTCTGTATACCATCGGGCAGCGTACGGGGCTTGGAATCGGTGGAGGCGGGGAGCCATGGTATGTTACGGACAAAAATGTTCGAACCAACACGGTCGTTGCAGTTCAAGGTCACGATCACCCAAGTTTGTTCAAGCGCAAGGTTTGCGGCCGACAAGTCAACTGGCTCAAGGCTGATTTGTCACAAGTGCACGAGGCTTCGGCAAAAATTCGCTATCAAGGTAAAAATGAGCCATGCACAGTGACTCGAACAGATCAAAGTCGTGTCTCGGTGGAATTTCACAACCCGGTACGAGCCGTCACCCCCGGTCAATCCATCGTGTTTTATGACGATGAGGTTTGCCTCGGTGGTGCGATCATCGATTCGGCGCACTGAACCTTTTGTTGTGTATACGGTAGCAATCACGGGAGGAATCGGCAGTGGCAAATCCGCTGTTGCCGATCGATTTGCCTGGTTGGGTGTACCGGTTATCGATGCAGACGTCATCGCTCGAGAGGTGACTGCGCCTGGAAAACCAGCACTGGCACAAATATTGTCGGAATTCGGACAGGACTTGGCGAGCAAAAACGGCAGCCTTGACCGCGCTGCGCTTCGTAAAATCGTGTTTTCCGACTCATCAAAACGCAAACGCCTTGAGAAGATTGTTCACCCGTGCATACACCGGGAAATTACCGACGCCTTATCTGCCTTGGGCAGTGCTTATGCTGTTTTGGTAATCCCGCTTCTTGCCGAAAGCAAGCGCAAGTACCCGATTGACCGGGTGGTGGTAGTTGATGTACCGCAAAACATTCAGATCGAGCGGGTAACGGCACGGGATAATCAGTCGGTTGATGAAGTTAAAAAAATTATTTCATCTCAAGCCTCCCGAGACGAGCGACTGGCTATTGCCGATGACGTGTTCGTCAACACCGGTTCGATCGAGATGCTCAATGTCTGGGTTGATCAGATGCATCGCCGTTATGTTGATTACGCGAAACAATTGTGCGCCATATCCGATGAACAAGCACGATAACTGCCTGGTGCAATCAGATGAGGTTGAATCGTCTCAAGAGGTTTTGGACATTTTCGATCGCAGCGCGGTTGAGCTTTGCGAGCGTCTTGAGTATTTTTTGGATTCCGATTCAACTATTGCTATCTTAAACAGCGCCGATGATTCAGTCAGTCGGATGCTCGATGAAAAATACAGTACCGGTGAATTGCTTTTGTTCCCCGATTACACGCAGTTTGAAAAAACTCAAAACGACCGCGATACGCAATCTGAACACACTGCGGATTTGCACCATGTCCATATCCGCGCCACATCGCAATGCGCCGATGCTGTTGTGTGCAATTTAATACCCTCATTTGTGCGGCTTGATCAGTTTTTTTCCGAATCGACACGCGTTGTCAAACCTGGAGGAATTGTGATGTTCTCCATGTTCGGCGCACGGTCCTTCAGCCAGTTCAAACAAGCCTGTAAATCAATCGAGCAAGTTGAATTTATCGGTAATTTTCCAGATCTCCACGATGTGGGTGATTTGATGCTGGCGAGCGGCGCTCACAATCCGATCGTAGACATCGACTCGACCGAGTATCGATTCAGCAGTATTGAAATCCTGATAACGCAGCTGAGACGAACTGGATTGGATGACTTGTTGTTTCGTAACCCCGAAAAAGTGAGCGCCGAACGGTTGCATTCGCAACTGGTGCGCGCATTTCAAACAAGTTGCGGTGACAACCCGCATTACCGAATGACGGTCGAATTGATATATGGTATGTACTTCAAGCCGCAAGGTGGTGACAGTTCGGGCGTGAAGGTTATTTTCGACACACAGGATTAAAATAATTCAAATTTTTGTTGGTAATTCGTTATGAACTTGATGTCATCTACAGATTATTGCGAATCGATTCGCAGATACAGCCCCAGCGTCTACGTACACGGTTCGAAGGTGGACTCAGTTGCCGATGAGCCGCTGCTTGCACCCGGTGTCAATGCTGTCGCTTTGACTTATGACTTCGCGCTAAGTGCCGAGCATAGCTCATACGCTGTGGCTGAACAGCACACATCGGGCGAAACAGTCAATCGATTTGTACACATCAATCGCGACAGCGATGATTTGTTGGCGAAACTCGAATATGTCCGTGCACTTTGTCAATTAACCGGTTGTGCCATGCGTTACCTGACAATGGATGGACTCAATGCACTTTTTCAGTCAACCTATCGCGTTGATGCTGATAAGGGCACCGATTACAGTGCGCGATTATTACACCAGATGCACCGGATTCAGAACCTTGATCTGACTGTTGGAATTGCAATGACGGATGCAAAAGGAGATCGGTCGCTGCGCCCGCATGAACAGCCAAAACCAGACAGCCATGTGCGCATTGTCAAACGCCGCACCGATGGCATCGAGATATCTGGGGTCAAGGCAATCGTAACAGCCGCACCCTACGTGCATGAACTTTTCGTATTGCCGGGTCGAAACTTGATCCGCGAGGACAAGGAATTTGCTGTTGCCTGCCAGGTGCCGATCGACGCGCCCGGCCTGACCGTAATTGCGCGCCCTGCAGGCAGGCCAGGCGAAAAAACAGCAGAATTTTCAAACCGATTCGGTCAATCCACCGGAGTTTGCGTTTTTGAAAATGTATTCGTGCCTTATGAAAGGGTGTATATGTGCGGTGAGTGGGAGCACGCAGAGCATCTGACAAAGACCTATGCCAATCACCACCGCCACACTTGTATCGGAGCGCGAGCCGGGTTTGGAGACTTGCTGATTGGTGCTTCGGCGATGATAATTGAGACAAATGGGCTTGATGTTGATGCACAGCCGCATTTACGCGATTCGATGGTCGAGTTGATAAAAACTGTTGAAAGTTTTTACGCGTGTGGTGTGTCGGCATCAGTTTACTGCAGTGCGACCGGTGCCGGTAATGTTGAACCAGACGCGGTGTACTCCAATATTGGCAAACTGATGCTGGCCAATACGATTTACGACATGCATCGTATTGCAAATACGGTTTCCGGAGGGCTGATTGTTACCTTGCCACACCCGGACGATGAACACAATCCTGACACAGCCGACAAACTTGACGCGCTGATGACAGCAAGTTCACACATCCCGCCGCAAAGACGCGCTGCGGTGGCCCGTTTGATCGAAGACCTAACCGCTTCGGATTCGGGAGGGTGGTATTCGCTTATCAGTGTTCATGGCGGCGGTTCACCCGAAGCGATGAAACGCGAGATTTTCAGAAAGTATCCGATTGGTGAAAAGTCTGAATTGGTGCAAAGACTGATTGAACGCGGTGTTCACAAGGCTAACCGCGCAAAAACAGCACAGCCCGGACAATGCTGTGATACCGGGTGCGAACCCTCGAACAAGTCAACTTTGCCGCGTCGGTCGAATTTCTAAATCTAAAGCTTGTCCAGCGCGACTTGCCTGTGATTTACCTGTAGCGCATTGTTCAATACAGTTTTGATTTTTGCTCAATGAATTCGCCTGGCTCAATTTCTTTTAAGGCTCGCGAGACATGATTCCGGTACAGCACTGATACGCTTTGACAATGCAAACTTCTTGTCTCCCGGGTAAATGATGTCAATTCTCTTCAGTTGCAGATCATCAAGTGCTGATCGCATCGAAGGAGTAATCCGCGGAGACATTGTTCGCATGACTTCGAAACCGCGCAGCTGTCCTGCTGTATTTACAATCAAGTCTATTTCCGCACCGCTGTGAGTAGCCCAGAAATAACAATCCCTGTCTTCGAGTCCCAGTTCCTGAATCAGGGTGTCGATGATATACCCTTCCCACGACGCGCCGACCTTTGGATGAAAGTTCAATTCCTGGAAGTCCCTGACTCCGAGCAGGCCATGAAGGATACCGCTGTCCCGGATATACACTTTGGGTGATTTTACCTGCCGCTTCTTGATGTTTCCCAACCACGGTTTCAGACAGCGAAGCATGTATGTTGATTCAAGCAAATCGAGATATCGTCGAACGCTTGTATGCGACATGCCGAAAGCACGTCCGATTTCTGAACCATTCCAGACTTGGGCGTGATAGTGGGCGACCATCATCCAGAATCGTTCAATAGTCATGCTGGGGATGGTAATCCCCAATCGCGGGATATCCTGTTCAAGAAATGTACGAATAAAATTTCTTCTCCACCGGAAACTTTTAGCGTGATTCGATGCGGTAAACGACTTTGGGAATCCACCCTTGAGCCATAAATTGTCACTATTGGCAATTCCAACCTCCGATAGATTCAGTCCAGCAAGCTCATAGTAGGCGATACGTCCTGCCAGAGATTCACCGCTTTGTCTGAGAAGGGATCCGGATGCACTTGCAAGAATCAGGAATTTTGCCGCATTGGTCACCCTGTCTGCCAGCATTCGAATTGTTTTAAAAAGCTGGGGCGCTCGATGCACTTCATCCAGAACAATGAGTCCTGTCAATGAAGACAGGGCAAGCATCGGGTCAGAAAGACGAGTGAGGTCAAAGCTGGATTCAAGATCGAAGTAATGCGTCTCGCCCTGCCACCTTCTCGCTATGTTTCGAGCAATCGTTGTCTTGCCTACTTGACGTGCCCCTATCAGCCCAACCACTGGATATTCATCAAGCAGATCATGCAAATTCCGTTCGTGAAAGTTTCTTTCGATCATCAGTCTTATACCACGATATATGAACGAACAACGTTCAATTATCACGGTAATTATAGTAAATATTCTGATGAAATTCTGTTCAGAAAACTTCGATAATTCGATTTACTTGGGCGGGGTTCGGTGACTGTCACCTGCAATTTGCTTAAGCGAGTGACGAATTTGCGGATTAAGCAGCTCGGATATCATCGCTTCTCCATAACCCTTTTCGTCGGCTTCTGTAAAAAGTTTCAGCGCGGCGTCATTTAAAGTGGAATCCAGTCCATTGGATTGCCCTAATTCAGCGACATATTTGAGGTCTTTTAAAGCATTTTGAACACTGAAAACGTAACCGGTATAACTGCCACTTTCCAAAATCGTCCCGACCATTCGCTGCAGCGACATGGAGTTGCCGGCACCACGGGTGATGGTGCGGTAAAACTTTTCCCAGTCAATCTGCGAGATGTCAGCAGCATGAAATGTCTCCAAAATGGACCGTGCCATGCTGAGCACAAGATAATTTGATATCAGTTTCGCGATAGCGCCTCTTCCGACTGGGCCAAAGTGTTCTATTGACCCGCAAAAATGCTGCAAAAGCGGCTCCACACGTGCAAACACCGATTCATCTGCACCGACAAATGCACCTAACTGAGCTGCTTGCGCCTGAGCTTTGCCACCGGCAAGCGGTGCTTCAGCAAAGGCAACGCCAATCGAGTTCAAACGCTCAGCTACAGCCTCAGTCCGTCTTACCGAAGAGGTTCCAAGGTCCACAATCAGATGTCGCGGTTCAAGTACACTGGAAATTTCATCGATTACACTTTCCACCTGATCGGAGTCGGGCAGACACAACAATACAACATCACTTTGCTCAACTGCCTGAACCTTGCTTTGGCATTGAATCGCCCCTTGTTCAACGAGTTGATCAACACTGCCTTTTGATCGGTAGCGCGTTATGCGCAGTTCACACGAGTTTCTTAGCAGATTGGCAGCAATGCCAAACCCCATTGCTCCGAGTCCGAATAGCGCCAGTCGAGGCATTGTTAGATTGTCCTAAATGGTCCAGCCGCCGTCGACAACGAAGAACTGTCCCGTGGTCACGGCTGATTCGTCAGATGCAAGATAAACTACGATCGGAGCGATGTCCTCAGGGTGCGTAATTTCACCGCTCGGTTGACGTTTGAGAATTTCCTGATAGGCCTTTTCATAATCACCGCGCGCTTGCAAACGCTGCTTTAACGAAGGAGTCAGTACTGTTCCCGGACAAACTGCGTTGCAGCGGATTTTTTGGTTTATAAAATCGCAGGCAATGGATTTCGTCAAGCCGAGCACTGCTCCTTTGGTAGCACTGTAAACCGCTCGGTTGGTAGCTGCGGTAATCGATGACACAACACTCGCCATATTGATAATTGAACCGCCGCCGTTTTCGATCATCGCTGGCAGAAAGGTTTCGATAATGCGTGCATGACTTCTGATATTGATCTGAAACGACCGCCACCAAATTTCGTCATCTGCATCAAGCAATGTGCCGTCATGGACATACCCTGCGCAGTTGAAAACAACGTCCGGTACAGGTACGGTGTGCGGCAGCTTGGAAATCGCCTCGGCATCGGTGACATCAAGTTGCATGCAGCGCAAGTTTTCGCTTTCGTTTTGCAGCGAATCCAGCGACGGTGTGTCAATGTCTGTTGCCCAGACCGTTGCCCCTTCGCTGGCCATGGCGATTGCACAGGCTCGGCCAATTCCCATTCCGGCTGCCGTCATAAATACAGTTTTGTTCTTAAGTCTGTTCATGAATTTGTTGTCGTAAATGAATCTGGTTGAATCTGGTTGTGTTTACTGTTCGGTTTGCGCCGCTTGATCAGGATTGCTGTAGGTGAGTTTTACGCTAACGCTAAGTGTTGATTCACCGCCGCCGAACACCACACCTTTTGTCGGAGCGACATCCTGATAATCTCTGCCCGCCGCCAAACGAATGTAGCGATTGTCCACGATTGTGTTGTTGGTCGCGTCCACTCCGACCCAACCGACTTGGGGCAGCAGAAATTCGGCCCAGGCATGACTTGCTTCTTCAGTAATCGCTTCACTGGTTTCGGCAAGAAGGTGTAAATAACCGGAGACATACCGGCTCGGAATTTTCCAGTTGCGGCCGATCGCGGCCATGATATGCGTAAAGTCCTGGCAAACACCGCTACCGATTTTTAAGCACTCCTCAATGCTTGTGTTTACATTTGTAGCGCCGGGCTGATAGCGGATTTTCTGATGCAGGCATTCAGCCGCCTGTTTTAGCGCAATCAACACGTCGGCACCACGCGTTAAGTGATTTGAAGACATGAAATCGCGCAACTCTTGACAATCGTATACGCGACTGCTCGGTGCCATAAACTCCCAGTAGTCAATCGTGTTTTGGGATTCATCAAGTTTATCCCAGGCAACCTGTACATTGTTCAATTCACCGTGACAAGGATCGGTGGTTTTCACTGTAGAGCACGATCTTATGGTGACCGCCGATTGGTCTGTAGAATGAAAATCAATCAAGTGACAGATATTGCCAAACGAATCGGTCAATTCGACAATTTGTGCATCCGGGACGAATTCATAGCTAAAGCTGCTTACAGTTTGGCAACCGCTGCTGGCGGGCGCCAAGCGCAGCAGCATCACTGCTCTTTGCAGCGGCAGCTCGTATTCAAATTCAGTGAGATGCTGAATCTCGAACAAACGCGTATCGCCAGCTTTCATGTCGAGTATGCTGTGTCAAGATGATAGTTGAAAAACACATTGGACACCGAATCGCTCAGTTCGCGGCTTGTATCAAGCAACCGTTGTAGCAGGTTTTCTATATCGCGGTCATTGGGGTAGTCGCGCTCCCAGTTTCCGTCAAGATACTGCTTGATCAAGTCGGTTCGACGGTAGATGTCGTCCATCCGCGGATTCATCTGCTCACTTGACACCGCACCAAGACGCGGGAGGATCGCATCTAAGCAGTAACGCACTGAATGAGCTAGAGATTCGTCGCACAGCAAAAACCCCAACACCTCGCGCGGGGAAAATGCCAATGGTGAATGCTTCCTGCGAAAGGCTAATTTTGAATCACAAATATTCAATAGAGAACTCCAGTCAGAATCCGAATAGTCAGTATCTGTCGAGAATACCTGTACTTGTGCGAGCATCAATGAGGAGACGATTTGCATTCTTTCGATATAACGGCCAAGCTGAAAAAATTGCCAGCCGTGATCGCGGTACATCGTGCTGTCGAAGATGCCCGACAACGTTCGAACTTTGTCCCCGGTATTAAGATAGAACATCTCGGGGTCATCGTTCCATATTTTGTGCATTCCCGAATTTTTCAGTTCGAGATAAGTCTTGTTTAATTGTGTCCACAATTGCTGGCCAATAGCGTTTCGTACATGACGGGCATTTTCCCGCGCGGAATCGATGCACGAGCGAATAGAATCCGGATTAGACAGCTCGAAAGTCATCTCGTCTGCGAGCGTGTACGAGTCGGTCATCATAAAATCTTCATCACCAAAGTTTTCGGTCAGGTTGCCGCTGAGCGGAGTTCTCGCAATCGAGTCAAATATGCGCCTCCAGTTTTCGTCAATCTCCGCGACAGAACGGTCTTCAAGAGCTTCGAATTGCGTAGACAGCAATCGGCAGGTGTGTTCAGCCCGCTCCAGATAGCGGCTCATCCAATAAAGTCCTTGTGCGGTGCGCGATAGCATATGAATTTACTTCGACAGTACCCACAGGTCTTTGCCACCACCGCCTTGACTGGAGTTCACCACAAGTGAACCTTCTTTGAGGGCGACGCGGCAAAACGCGCCAGGAACGATACGAGTTTTTTTTGCGCTCAACACAAATGTGCGCAAATCCACGTGGCGCGGTGCCGCACCTTCGCCAGTCACACACGGCGAGCAAGAAAGGTTCAAAGTGGGCTGCGCAATGAAGTTAGAAGGGTTTTTTCGAATCTTCGCACCGTATTGCGCTCTTTCAGCCGGTGTTGCATGAGGACCGACCAGCATTCCGTAACCGCCAGAACCGCCTACGATTTTGACAACGAGCTTATCTAGATTGTCGAGCGTAAATTCCAGGTCTTGGGGGTTGCGGCAAAGATAGGTTCTTACGTTTTTTAATATCGGCTCTTCGCTGAGGTAGTAGCGAACCATTTCGGGTACGTAGGCATAAACGCTTTTATCGTCTGCCACACCGGTTCCAGGTGCATTTGCTATGGCGACATTGCCTAGCCGGTAAGCGTAAAACAGGCCAGGAACACCCAGAACGGAGTCTTCCCGAAAAGCCAGCGGATCGATAAAGTCATCATCAATTCGACGATAAATGACATCCACTCGACGAAGCCCCAGTGTGGTGCGCATATAGACGAATCCGTTTTGAACCAGCAAGTCTTCTCCCTGCACCAGTTCAATTCCCATTTCACGGGCAAGAAACATATGCTCATAAAATGCCGAGTTAAATACTCCAGGTGTCAGCAGCACGATGCACGGATCCGGATTGTTGCCCGGTGCCGTTTCTGCGAGCGTTCGTCTCAGTGCCTGACCATAGTGCTCAATACCACACACGCGGTGACGGCGAAAAAGGTTTCGCAAACTGGTTTTGACGGCCTGGCGATTTGCCAGCATGTACGAGACTCCCGATGGCACCCGCAGATTGTCTTCAAGCACCAAGAAGCCATCGTTGGTACGAACGATATCGGTTCCGCAAATCGAAACGTATTTGCCAAGCGGTACCGCTGTCCCCCGCAGCTGTTGACGGTATTGCGGACAGCCCAGCACCAGATCTGCGGGAATGATCCCGTCAGCAATGATTCGTTTGCGGTTATAGATATCAGCTAAGAAAAGATTCAGCGCGTCGAGTCGCTGACGCAGACCGCTGTCGAGAATTTTCCATTCTGAACCAGAGAGTATTCGCGGCAAGAAATCGATCGGTATGATCCTTTCCTGTGAACCGCCCTCGCCATAGACGGCGAACGTAATGCCTTCATGCAAAAACGAGCGCTCAGCGCGTTCTTGCATGAATTTGATTTGTTCAGGACTGATGTCGTCCAGTGCATCTACAAGTTTTCGACAATGCTTGTGCGGTTTGCCGACAGCGCTGAACATTTCGTCATAGAAATCACCTGCAACCTCGTAGTTCGAAAAAAGTGATTCTTTTTCCATGTTCGCACTGTAGCCGTTTGTGTGTAAAAACCCCGTCACGCCAATTGTATTACACCACCGGACAGGTGAGAATTGTCAGTGATAGTCCGGGTAGACAGTTTACTTTTTGATGGAGGATTCGACTCAAGTATCGCCAGAGACCTTGACCGTAATTCCTTGTGTTATGTGTAACGCTGCCAATACGAATTGAGCTGTTTGAGCCGGCTATTCATCGGTAATAAAATGCAGATTGCTGCGGATATGCTCCGCTAGACGCAGGGTGTGGCTTCGAACCAGATGTTCCGATTCAGATGGATCGCGTTTTTCCAGCGCTTCGATAATATGAATGTGGTCAATGACCGAGTGCTCAACGCGGCTTGGATCTGCAATGCTGCGCAAACGAATATTTTTTAAGTGCAAGAACAGATTTTCCGATATATCAATCAGCGGTTTGCACTTGCTCATCTCGATAATCATGCGATGAAATTCAACGTTGGTCTCGGAATACTCATCAATATTCGCTCTCGACTTGGAGCCATCATCGGTGGTAAAAAGCCGGCGCAACTGACTGATTTGCTCATCGGTTGCCCGTTCTGTCAGTAATCTGGCAGCCATTGACTCGAGTCCTGCCCATACATAAATCATGTCCAAAATCTCTCTCATGGATTTACGCACCACAAAAGCACCGCGATGGGGAATGGTTTTAACGAACCCTTCGTTTTCGAGTCGAATCAGACTCTCGCGTATAGGGGTCCGGCTAACACCGAGTTGACTTGCCAAAGAGCGTTCGTCAAGACGCAGATTGACATCATCATCGTACACGTCCATAGAGGCTATTGCATCGCGAAGCGATCGATACACTCGCTCTTTTAATACCTCAGGGTCTTTGAGTCGGTCGATTTCCAGATTCACGGCTGATAACTTAAATTACGGACAAAATGCAGATACAATAAAAATTTCGCATCCACCGGACGCGGCGGTGTAATTAGTGTGGTGCTGCAGAACAATTTAGATATTATATCTGCAACGCTTCCGATGTACTTACTGTTGCATTGAACACGATTGCATGTTCAAGGTGAATTTCGATCATTGATCCAGCGCTGGCAGTGTGTTGCAGGTATGAATAATCGATGGCGAAAAATAACAAAACGCAACAGTCAGGAGGGAGGAGACTGAAAAAATAACAATGAAAAAAAGAATTAAACCTTTGAGCGCATATATCAAACGCTCATTAAATCAATATTTTAAAGACCTTGATGGAGCCGATCCATCTGACCTGCATGCACAGATGACTCATGAACTGGAACGCCAGCTATTTACATATGTGATGAAACGCACCGGTGGGAACCGAACACGGGCGGCAACAATTCTGGGAATCTCAAGAAGCACTTTGCAAAGAAAACTGGCTCAGTACAGTATTCATTGAAGACGACTGGACTAAATCAACATGAATTTAACGGCTGCGGGAGAAATTGTCAAGCCGCGCAGAGCGCTCATCAGTGTTTCGGACAAAACACACCTGCTTGATTTTGCCAGCTCTCTGGCGAAACACGGCGTAGAAATTTTGTCTACAGGCGGCACCGCCCAGCACCTCATTGAAGCCGGTATCGAAGTCACCGCAGTAAGCGACTACACAGGTTTTCCGGAATTGATGTCAGGACGCCTTAAAACGCTGCATCCGAAGATTCATGGCGGGATTCTAGGCCGCATGGACATCGACAGTGAGCAAATGCGCTCTCATGGAATTTTGCCAATTGACATCGTAGCGGTGAACCTTTACCCATTTGAAGCCGTATCGCAGGACCGTACGCTTGATACCGAAACGGTGATCGAGAATATTGATATCGGCGGACCTGCGATGGTGCGCTCAAGTGCTAAAAACCACGCTCGCACCTGCGTCGTAGTCGATACATCCGACTATGCGGCGCTGATTGATGAAATCAACAACTGTGGCGGCACCTGCATCGAAACGCGAAGACGCCTGGCGGCAAAGGCCTATATTCGCACCAGCGAATACGACGCAGCGATATCTGCGTATTTGTCTGCACTGATGCCCGGCGACGACACAATGCAACACCACGCGCAGAATCTAGTGCTTCGCTTGACTCGCCACACTGAGATGCGTTACGGCGAAAATCCACATCAAACTGCGGCATTCTACACACCATCTGGTGACAACCGCGGCTGGTTTGCCAACTGCGAGATGCTTGCTGGCAAACCGCTTTCATTTAACAATGTTGCCGATGCTGATGC
Organism: Arenicellales bacterium; assembly: GCA_965214785.1. GTDB lineage: Bacteria > Pseudomonadota > Gammaproteobacteria > Arenicellales > JAJDZL01 > JAJDZL01. Next base: position 2,483,700 of record OZ243975.1, read on the forward strand.
TGCCTACAATTGTGCTGCAGAATTCGAGCAGCCAACCTGCGTGATCGTCAAACACGCCACTCCCTGCGGAGTTGCTTCGGCATCTGATATTTCAAGTGCCTATACGCTCGCCTACAGAACTGACCCGACATCCGCTTTTGGAGGGATCATTGCGGTGAACCGTTGTCTTGATGCGAAGACGGCTTGCGCGATCCTGGAAAACCAGTTTGTTGAAGTGATTCTCGCGCCCGATGTAGACAATCAGGCTGTTGATGTATTGCGTGCAAAAGAAAATATTCGCATACTCAAACACGGTGAATACCGGTTGAATTGTGATCAACCGATACGCAAGATCACGTCAGCTGGCGGTGGGGTATTGGTCCAGGATGCAGATGTTATGTTGACCGATACCGAAAAACAGCGCGTTGTTACCGCTCGTTTGCCCGATACTGATGAGGTCCGCGACCTTGAATTTGCTTGGAAAGTAGCCAAACACGTCAAATCAAATGCCATTGTGTATGTGCGCGGTGCAGCAACGCTTGGCATAGGTGCCGGACAGATGAGCCGAGTTGATTCTGCTGCAATCGCGGCAATTAAAGCCAAACAAGCAAGTCTCGATTTGCAAGGTGCTGTAATGGCATCGGATGCTTTTTTTCCATTTCGCGACGCAATTGACACTGCAGCCGCACACGGCATTTGTGCGGTCATTCAGCCAGGTGGATCAATGCGTGATAACGAAGTCATCGCGGCCGCTGACGAGCACAACATGTCGATGACGATGACAGGCATGCGTCACTTCCGTCACTAATTACCAGAGTTATGAGATGCGGGTATTGATAGCAGGCGGCGGCGGGCGTGAACATGCACTTGCGTGGGCGGCGAGCCGATCACACATGGTCAATGAAGTTTTCGTTGCACCGGGAAACGCTGGTACAGCGCTTGAGCCAAAGGTAGAAAATGTAGCGATTGCCCCCGATGACATCGACTCATTGCTTGGATTTGCACTTCAAAATTCCATCGATTTCACCATCATCGGACCAGAGCAGCCTCTAACCATGGGTGTGGCTGACATTTTCAAGATCAATAAATTGACCTGTTTTGGCCCAAATGCTGCGGCAGCTCGTCTGGAAGGTTCGAAGAGTTTCACCAAGGACTTCGCGTCGCGTCACGGCATTGCGAGTGCGCGTTATAAGACATTTGAGCACCTTGAGCCGGCTGTGGACTACGCGCGACAGCTCGGCTTTCCAGTTGTCATCAAGGCTGACGGACTAGCCGCTGGGAAAGGTGTGATTATCGCCGACTCGATAAAAAGCGCGCGCTCAGCGCTGGTAAGCATGCTGCAAGACGGAAAATTTGGCGCGAGCGGCAAAAAGGTTGTTGTCGAACAGTTTATCGAAGGGCAAGAGGCAAGCTATATCTGCCTGGTTGACGGTCATGATATTGTGCCGCTGGCAACTTCGCAGGATCACAAAGCGGCATTGGACGGTGACAAAGGCCCGAACACCGGCGGCATGGGCGCTTATTCACCAGCACCGGTGGTTGATGAACAAACCGAGCAGCAGATTTTGAACGAAATTATCAAGCCAACTGTTTACGGCCTCATCGAAGAAGGCATTGATTACACCGGATTTTTGTATGCGGGCATCATGATCGACTCTAACGGCAAAGCTCACCTGCTGGAATACAATTGTCGATTGGGCGACCCTGAAGCACAGCCGATATTAATGCGACTGGAAACAGATTTGATTGAAATCGTCCGCGCCGCCCGGGACCGGGAACTTGGCAGTATTGAAGTTGCCTGGAAACCGCACACAGCCTTAGGAGTGGTTTTAGCCGCAGGCGGATATCCAAATCAATATGACACGGGCCAGAAGATTACGGGACTGGAAATTGTTCATGACGCGCACGACGTAAAAGTATTTCATGCCGGCACCCAAGCCATGGATGATGGCAGTGTCGCCGTCAGCGGAGGTCGGATTTTATGCGTCACGGCTGTTGGTGACGGAATAGACCAGGCACGCGCGAGCGCTTATCAGGCAGTTTCACGAATCAACATAGACGGCATGCATTATCGTACTGATATTGGAGCCAAGGCAATTGGTCATTTTCACTCACAGTAACAATTTTTTGAAGGGGAATAACATTGGAAAATAAATTTGTTGCAGTATTGGTCGGCTCGGATTCCGACCTTAAGGTAATGCAATCTACGCTCGACGCGCTCGACGCATTGGGTGTAAATTCAGAAATTCGAATTATGTCTGCGCATCGCACACCAGAGAGGGTGTATGAATACATTCTCGATGCGGACTCGCGCGGATGTGCGCTGTATATTGCTGCAGCCGGGCTGGCTGCACATTTGGCGGGAGCTGTTGCGGCCAATACGCTTAAACCGGTAATCGGAGTGCCGCTGGATGCAGGATCGCTCGGCGGCATCGATGCGTTGCTCTCTACAGTGCAGATGCCAGGTGGCGTGCCTGTAGCCTGTGTTGCCGTTGGCAGTCCAGGTGCAAAAAACGCAGCTTTTCTCGCAGCCAGAATACTTGCTTTGCACGATGAGAAGATTGCCGCTAATTTGACCGCAGCACTGCAGGAAAATCGTTCAGCGATTTTTGAAAAAGACCTCAACTTGCAAAAACAAAGACAGGGTTGACAGGTCCGCTTGAATGGGATTGATATAACTGCAGGTGCCAGACTCATCGAACTAGGTGCGGTGGTTGCCTACCCGACCGAAGCGTGTTTCGGTATCGGTTGCGATCCGGCCAATGCGTTTGCTATGCAACGCATTGCGACAATGAAAGGTCGACCGTATGGAAAGGGATTTATTGTGATTGCCCATCGAGTTGAATCATTGCTGCCGTATCTTTCGCTCAAAGATCCGTCAATTATGACGCAGCCGCTTTTGACCTGGCCGGGGCCATATACCTGGATATTTCCGGCCAGTTCGGCAGCACAGAGGCTTGGCTGTGCAGTTGATGGAAAAATTGCGGTACGCGTCACCGCTCATCCGGTGGCCGCGAAACTGTGTCAGCTGACCGGTGGTGCAGTAGTTTCCACTAGTGCCAATACGCATGGTAAAAAACCCATTCGAAAATACCTTGAGGTAAATCGCGTTTTTGGTCGGAAGTTGGATTTTGTGGTGCGCGGCACACTTGGCAAACAGATGCGCCCGACGCAAATTCGAGATGCCGTGACCGGTGTGCTGATTCGCGCCGGCTAAATCGCTGGACCCTGGACCGAATAAAAAAGATGCAACTTAGCGCCGAACAAATCTCCCGCACCGAAGACTACTTGCGTTCAACGCAAAACGTTATATGTCAAGCATTCAGTCAACTTGACGGCGCACAGCAATTTTTGTCAGAAAAATGGGAATATTCCGCTGGCAGCGGTGGTGGCGACAGCCGAGTGCTGGAGTCGGGCGAGGTGTTTGAAAAAGCCGGGGTGAATTTTTCGTCTATCGAAGGCGCACAGCTGCCTGCGGCGGCAACCGAATCGCGCGAGCACGCCAAGGACCGATGGTTTCACGCCTGCGGTATTTCTGTTGTGGTTCATCCGCTGAATCCTTATGTCCCAACCTGCCACATGAACTTGAGGTTCATCCGTCTTGAAAACGATCACTGGTGGTTTGGAGGCGGTTTCGACTTGACACCTTATTACGGATTTAAACAAGACGCGATTCAGTGGCACCAAAATGCGCAAGCCGCCTGCCGGGGTTTTGGAGACGGTTTGTATGCCAAGCTGAAAGAAAATTGCGACAAATATTTTTATATCAAGCATAGGGGTGAGGCAAGAGGGATCGGTGGAATATTTTTTGATGATTTTTCCTGCGGTGGATTCGAAAACAGTTTCGCTTTTGTTCAAAGTGTTGGCAAGCATTTTCTCAAAGCCTATCTGCCGATTGTCGAGCGCAGGGTGTCGACTCCATACGGCGAACGCGAGCGCGAGTTTCAGTTGATGCGCCGCGGGCGATATGTTGAGTTCAATCTTGTATACGACCGCGGAACGCTTTTCGGGCTGCAGTCAGGTGGCAGAACCGAATCGATTTTGATGTCTTTGCCGCCGCGTGTCGCATGGCACTATGACTTCAAAGCGAGTCCTGACAGCGCCGAAGGTCAGCTATTGACTGACTATCTCAAAGCGCGGGATTGGCTGTCGGAAATATCTGAATCGTAATGGGACGATTTCAGTTTTACATCTACGCGATCGCAATCACCGTTGCTGCACCGGCGATTTTTCTGCGCTACTGGTTAAAAGGCCGTCGACAGCAGGCGTATCGCAGTCGAATCGGCGAACGCTTTGGCGCCTTGCCTTACAGTCTGGTTCAAGGACCGATTTGGGTGCATGCTGTTTCGGTAGGTGAAACCACCGCTGCAATTCCTTTGGTGCGGAATCTCAAGCAAAGCGTCGGTGGGCCGGCGCTGATGAGTTGCGTAACACCGACGGCATCAGCATTGATCCAAAATAAGATGCAAGATGAGGTGGATCATGTTTACGCGCCGGTTGATATTCGGGCAGTTGTTGAACGGTTCATAACCAGGATTGCACCTCGGGCACTGATTATTATTGAAACTGAACTTTGGCCAAATTTGATTTATGCGTGCATCGGCAGAAAAATCCCTGTCGCCTTTGCCAATATGCGAATTTCCGACGACACCTTCAGGAAGGCGATGCGGGTGAGGAAACTGTGTCAGTTTATCTTCAAACATGTCAGTGTGTTTTGTGTTCAAAGCCCCCTTGATGCGCAGCGCGTCATTGCGCTCGGTGCGCGTTCATCAGCAGTTACAGTGACAGGGAATCTCAAACTCGATGTGCCTTTGCCTGAAGATACGAAAAGCCAAGGGCGAGCTTTGCGCAACCGGTTCGGCGAGCAGCGCGAAACCATTATTCTGGGCAGTTCACACGAAGGCGAGGAAGAGTTGTTTATGCAACTTTTCGCCGAATTGCGCAAACAGTATCCCAAGCTTTTGGGCATAGTTGTACCAAGACATCCTGAGCGGTTCGACCAGGTGGTTGAGGTGGCTGAGAAAAACGGACTCAACACAATCCGGCGCAGCCAGTGGACAGGTGAAGTTGACCGGTCCTGTGATTTGATCGTAGTCGATTGCATGGGGGAGCTGCTTGAGTTTTATTCGGCGGCGGACGTAGCTGTGGTCGGAGGAAGTTTTGTTGACGCTGGTGGACACAACATTCTCGAGCCTCTGCTGGTTGATGTGCCACCTGTATTTGGTCCTTACATGTCGAATTTTCGCGAGCTGTCTGAATTGGTACTGAAACATGAAGCGGGCAGTCAGGTATCGGACCTTGGCGAACTTTGTCAAACCGTTTCACAATACTTAAGCGAACCGAAGTTGTGTAAATCAACAGCCGCTAATGGCGCTAAGATGATCCAGGCCAATCGCGGCGCACTGCACACTACATGCGGATTGCTTGAAGCTGTGATTATGCGACAGTAAAACTGTTGTCCGGTTATTATGTGCATGCCGATAAAGCTTGTTGAGAAATGCAATTTTTAAAAGACATCCTGTGTTGGTCGGTCGGTTGTGGAATTGCTACATGTCTGACGTTACCAGCACTTTGAAGTGGGAATACTTTGCAGCAATGTCCAGTTCAATTGTGAGGCGATTAGTCGTTGGCGGTTCAATCGTTTTGGTTTTGTCTTTTCCCGTTCATGGCAAAATCAAAGTAGTCGCGATCCCCCCTGTTCAGCAGCAGACATTGATGTGGTGCTGGGCGGCAGTCAGTGAGATGGTGTTGAGTCATTACCGCTTTACACATGACAAATCCGACGGAAGCTACCAATGCAGTATTGTCAAGTCTTTGGGCGGAACATGTCGGCGCGGCTGCGAGTACTGTGTTAAGGGGGTTGATACAATTTGGCACCTATCGACAGTTATCAGAGACTACCAGAAAATCGGGCAAGGCGGTTCAGCGCAGCGTGGAAAAGGAAAATTCCGGGTAATTCCGAAAAAAAAGCGCCTTTCACCGAAACAGATTATTCGGCATATCGAAAGCGGCAATCCAATCATTGCAGCAATCTCGCCAAGTGGCATGGGGTATTTGTATCCCGATGGCATGGGAGAGCATGTTGTTGTCATAGTCGGATACGATGATGAAAATCCAAGCTTTACGATTCTCATCAACGATCCTATGCCATTTGAGAGTCTTGGGTATGACCCTTATTTGGCCGTTGGCGGAAAACTGACTATACCTGGTCAGTATTGGATTGACTACGATATCTTCGTGCGCAGTTTAATTTACAAAGATTCGATTGTCTTCGAGAGAAAGTAACCGGACTGCAGATTGTGCCCAATCATTTCAGATAGTCATTGAGCTGTTTGATGTCATCGAATCCCAAAGTGCCTGCCAACTGCTTTAGCTGTATCAAACTGAGCAGATAGTCGTAACGAGCGGCTTGAAGGTCGCGAGTGGTTTGAAAAACATCGCGTTGTGCGTTGAGCACATCCAATGAGGTTTGCGTTCCGAGACGAAACGCATTTTCAGTTGCTGTTAGCGCGCTTTGATTTGCCGTTACCGCAAATTTGAGCGCTACAACCTGATTAATCAGGTTATGTACATTGTGAAAGGTGTTGGAGACGTTCATTTCAACCTGTCTTTGAACCGCTCCTAGTCTGTCTTTTTCTGCTTGATAATAATATGCAGCCCGTCGTTTGCGCTTTGTTCCATATCCTGCTGCTGAAAATGTCTTGCCGATTCTAAGCATTACATTTGAACGTTCGTAGTTGTTGGGAACATCACCGTGGTGATCTTTGACAGTCGCAGTGAGACTGGAAAAAAACGAAGAATCTCTATCGGCCAGATCAATGTTGATCCTGGAAATTTCAACCGCTTCGCGCTGGATTTTAATGTCCATATTGCTGTCCATTGCCAAATCAATCCATATTTGAAGATTGTCCGGGTCTGGTGGAGCAAGTTCGAGAGACTCGGCGAGTCGACTCAAATGAGATGGCCGGTCATGAATAATCTCGGTCAATTCCTGCCAAGCAAGTTCGATCGCGTTGGAAGCCGCAATCAGGTTTGCATTTGCCAAGCTAGCTCGAGCCTCTGCAATGCGCACATCGGTTGTTGTGCCGACACCCACTTGAAAACGCGATTCACTTTGCTGGCGAAACTCATCGATCGCATTGCTTTCGCGTCGCGCTGTTTCGAAGTTGTCCTCTGCAGCCAGCACGTTAAAAAAAGCGTGAACAACTCGGGTGTGAAGTTCAATTTTTGCTTTGTCCAGCCGCAACCCAGCCAGCGTCTCGTGTCTGCGTGCCTCTTTTAAAGCCAGACTAGTCGCTGGCGAATAAAGAGGTACAGACAAGGTGAGTTCATTTCTGCTGGATTCTTCGGTCATTTTCGGGAACGGACGTATCGAACTTTTTTTTCGACTTTCGGTCAATGTCGCACCTAAAGTGACGCTTGGCAGCACACTTGCTTTAGTGATGTCTTCAGTCAAAAGTTCGGCGTTGTTGATTGACTGCGCAGTTCGCAAAGTCAAATCGTTTTCGACCGCCAGGTTGTATATCTCAAGTAAATCTGCTCCAAAGGCGATTTTCGAAAATGCCAGGCACAGTGCGACCGCTGAGACTCGAAAAATTTTCAATTGCCTGCGTAAAGTTGTCACTGCAGTCAAAAAACGAAACGATCAGGCTGGTCAATATTGTCGAGAGCCGGAATCGAGGTTTCAAACAGGTAGGTTGTATTCCACGTTGATTCACTTGTGCGGTGAATCTCGATGGCATCCATCAAAGGGTGTTCTCCGACGAAGCAGACCAGTCGACCACCGACGGCAAGTGATTGTGCAAATGTGTCTGGCAAATGAATAAACGACCCGGAAATGAAAATTGAGTTGTAACGAATATCGCTTTCCCAGCCTTGCGAGGCGTCGCCTTGGAACACATCAACATTTTCGAATCCGTTTGCCTGTAAATTAGCACTGGCAAGCGAGGCAAACTGATCCCTTATGTCTACAGCATGCACTTGACCGCACAGGTTTGCCAAAAGTGCAGCGACATGGCCGGTTCCAGCCCCGATCTGCAGCACTGTGTCAGTCTGTGTCAGTCTAAGTGCCTGAATCAGTCTGGCTTCAACTTTGGGTTGCAGCATTACCTGACCGTCACCGATTGGAATGTTAATGTCCGCAAATGCCAGTTCCCGGTATTGTTCCGGCACGAACCGGTCGCGCTCGACACAACTCATGGTGTCGAGAACCTGTTGATCAATGACGTTCCATGGCCGAATCTGCTGTTCGACCATATTGAATCTTGCGCGTTCGAAGTCCATCAACGAATTTGTCTATCGGTGCAGTAATTCAAGGGGCATCAATGCATGCGATCAGTGCGAATGACGTATTGACCGTCGCGCAATTCGCCAAACAACTCTGGTACTGCAGGATGTTCTACAGGACCTCCTTGTGCATCGTCAAGCAGATTCTGTTCGGAAACATAGGCAATGTAGTTGTTGCGGTCATTTTCGGCGAGCAGGTGATAGTAAGGCTGATCTTTTTTCGGTCGAATATCCGCGGGAATGGACTCATACCACTCATCTGTGTTGTTGAATTCGGGGTCGACATCGAAAACGATTCCGCGGAAAGGAAAATGACGATGTCGGACAATTTGCCCAATTGTGAATTTTGCTGACTTTAACATAATCGATTACCGCAATGATATGATGATACAGCGTATTCTTGGTTGTTGCATACGTTTTGCAAGTTTCACCGAAACTGCGATAAAACTCAATTCAGCTTTTATTGATAGCGGCTTATTAGTGCTTAGGCAATCAATGAATGGATAACCGTCGGTTTTCAAATCTTATCGGCAACGCGCCGACTGCAAGTTCAATTGCGACAGTTGACCCGAATGCGCAATTTGTGAACTTCAAGTAAAAATTGTGATGCTTGCCTTAACTGGTTTGAGCACTAATATACTTCCTGCGGTAGATTTTTCAACTGCTGTGTAGCGAACTTGGGGAAGTTGCAGATGCCCGATGGCATCAGTCAGACATGCGGGCTATGCCTTCTTGCGAGAAGGCATAAATATTGTAACTGACCGTTGAATTAGACTGAACCTGACAAACGACAATATGTACACTGAAGAGTCAGCTGCACTTCAGCAACTTTGAAGGTGCACCGCTTCGGTAGTCGACTCAATCAGTAATACTCTCAAATACCTGTTTAACCGAAAAACTCGAAGAGGTGATCAGCCATCACTTCCTAATTTTCATCAATCTCAACAGAAACTCGCACCACGCGATAGGAGTTGGTATCATTTGCAGTCGCATTGCTGGGTTTGAATAATGACAGGTTTACTCCATCCCCAACCGAGCTGTCGTACATCACTCCATGATAGCCATAATGCTTTATTAGTTCGCAAATGTATTGACTTGGAATATAGTCAATCGCTGCGGCGTGTGGAACAATTGGTCTGGTTAGTTCCTCCCCTAACTGAACTAGGAAACCAATGTCTTCCCTTAACTTAGGAATTTCATCATCGTCCAACAACAAAAACGGTGAAACCGTTTTTCTCGGATGACGCAAATCAACGACTTTTAGGTTTGATTCCGCGGTAAACTGTCCAACAGTAGCGTAGTCTCCGGTATGTGGGCGAATTTCTGCAATAGCGGTTTTTGGATTAGACGATAGATACAAATATGGTATCCCAGCGGGATTTGCCCGACCTTGAGATGCAATGCGATTGGGAGGTGCACCTATTTCGCTAATTTCGAACTTTTCATCTTTTGAGTTTTGAATTCGAGCGCGATACCAAGTCCCAAACTCTCCAAATTCAGTCCCATAAAGAAGTAAATGAGAAAATAGATATTCCAGACTACCCTCGTCAATTCTCGTAACCGGAAAAAACCTGTTTTCATGCTTGAGTTCAGTTCGCAAGCGTTCCCAGTTATTTTTCTTTGCATCACTTACAGTGCGCCGGGGTAAATATTTTTCTTGAACTACTCTGTCATCATTCAAAATGTTTCGTAGCAGATTCTCACAATCATCGTGATTGACAAACCGTTCGTGGTTAAACAAATACCAATCATTCTTTAGCCACTCAACTATAGGTTTTCCATTCTGGTCCGGCTCGTAAGAATTGACTAGTAATCCAAATACATCACCTAATTGGCTCGGTTTAACCAGCTCAACACCTTCAGACCGACAATAAGAGCAAACTCCGTTCGAATCGGAATGCAATGGAATAATATGATTCCGCAGGGCTCTATCGCCAAAACAGTTGGCGCAACACCTCATAGCAATCTAGCGTTTATTTTGAAAGTAATCCGCTAACGTTTCAATATGATGCTTTATTGAAAGTTTCTTGACATAACCCAGTCCAGGAAAATGTCCTCTTTGATTCAAGCGAAGAAACTCCCTTACAGAACTTGATGCAAATAATTTACTGCTGTGACCTTGAGCTTCGTTCACTAACTTCTCAAGAGCTTCTGCGAATTTTCCCGCCGGGTCTTTTGGGTCGTCCTGACGTATTGACTTAAAGTGACGAATATGCATTTCGTCATCTCTATCAGGGTCAATGTAGGTAAGATGAATTGCAACTGCATACGCTGGCCCACCTGTGTCAGAATAATAGTTCCCTATAGTTAGAAAATCGCCGAATCCAGTCATGCCTTCATCGGTAAATGTTGCATGCAAATCTGAGAAGAATTCCTGATCAGGATAATCGCGATTGTTTTGCCTTCGAAACCCATCTCTGAGCAAACCTATCTTCAAATTCTTGAAGTGGCGCCGATATAGTTTTCCACTTTGATCTTCAAAAAATAGATGGTTATATTCGCTTAAGTCATCACCGAGCAAGTTCTTTAGGCTCGTCGCGTTGGAAAAACCAGCATGAATTAAACTCTTTACATTTTTTCCACTTGATTTAAGCATTGATTTTATTTGACCTGATGTCATATTTTCTTTTAGCAATAATCCTAAAGAAATATTTGCACAGTCAGGATACTTGCTATCTATTTTTTCAACAACAACGTTGTTGCCATTTTCAATATCCCCAAATTCTGGATTCGCGATAACTATTGCATCACCATGGAATTTAACTATCTCATCCAATGCCTTATAAAGCCCCCCAAATTCTTGCCTAACCGGCTCAATTACTGGCTTAAAATTAGATTTTTGAAGTAGTTCAGCGGATTCTCTGATAGCAATCAACTCAAACTGTTTTCCGCGAAAATATGGGAAGTACATTGCTAACTATTGCCAATTAATTGCATCTTGCAAAGAAGTATCAAGCGCAGTCAGTAGCTGATTTTGATCACGACTGCATAAACGGGTATAGAGTGCTAGTGGAACCATTGAGTTGGGTAACGAACGAAGAAAATTAAGAAGCTTGGACTGATCTCGGGATTTCTTGAGAATCTCTACCATCTGTTCGTGCACTTCTACATTATTGAGTCTTTTGAACAGGGATTTATAAGTAGAGTAAGCTGTTGTATTTGGCACTTTGGGAATTTCAATGTCGAATCTTTTGAGAATCGCCTTCGATTCCGAAAGACGAATTGAATCAAATATACATTCAGTCTCTATGTTTTCGACAAATTCTTTGGATTCTCGTAAGGTAGATATTTGGTGCCGGTTACTCAGCGATAAAACTCCGACTGAATCAGGCATGGTTTTCAAAACAGAATTTAAATGGTTTCTACCAGTGATGACATTGACGTTTGCGAAAACATTTTGGTACGCAGAAACCTGCTTTTCCAATCTACCTAGCGAATCACGTTCAGATTTAATTTCATAGACATTCGATGTGCCATTGATTACTACAATGTCTGCTTTACTGTCGCCTACCCGGAATTCGTTAAGAAGTACGGCTGTGTTTAGCGAATGTTTGCCAAGCAACACTTTGTGGGCAATTGCTGCCTTGTAGATGTATTCATGTCGATATTCCTTTGCTTTCAATTGAGCAAAGACTAAATCAAAGACAGTTCTTATTGGAGAGTCTAAGTCGACAGTCTCAAAAAAAAGTAGTTCATCCGCCAATCTAGCAAACATCGGTGAGAAACCGTGACGGGCTAATTCCCGAAACACAACTGGTGAAAACAGCCTTGAAGCAGCGGAAAACTGTTGGTGGGTAAGTCTTGGAGATTTAGCCATGATCTGAATCTCACAGGATTATATTTATATGGCTCCTTCAAACGCAAGGGGCTTTTAATTGAGCAAGCCGAATTTATTCTCTGTTTGGGTTGCGTGGGTGCCGCCAGTTGAAGCAAATTTTCGTTAATAACACTGCGTACCCTGGCTTCGCAAATTCTCTAGCCGATTGTTTTTGTGTGCGCATCACACAAACCTGACATTGCCCGGCACCGGTCAAGCCATATCCGCGCCCAGTACCTTGCCATCAATCGTAATCGGTTCTGTTGATCACCATATCGGCTGGCACAAAACTCATTGATGCATCGCAGCAACACCTCAGGAGTAACATTGATCATCACCGATCCTATGTAACACTTAACGAAGGCACCAAGCACTCGCTTTTGACCGCGCCGGCAATGAAAATGCCTGTTTGACTGGTTTGGTCAGTATATAAATCCAATAATTTTGGTGATTCTAAGTTTGTACTGTAAACTTTCAAGGAGCCTTGTAGCCTTTTTGCAGATTGTTAAGTCATCACCTGTTAGGTGATAAATAAAAGATTTGAAAAGATGCAGCATAGAGGGCTATTGTCCAATAGTACAACCCCAAATTACCGATTAAGGTGATACCCGGTGTGTACCAGTCGTTCACTATCAATTCTGTAGTACAGGTCTGATCCATTGTCAACATCCAAAGATATTCTCAAGACGTTAAATGAGCGCCAAAAAGAAGCGGTCATCGCTCCACCTGGCCCATTGCTAATCACCGCAGGGGCCGGCAGCGGCAAAACTGCAGTTCTGGTGCGTCGAATCGCATGGCTGATTGAATCTGAAGGTGTAGCTAAACACAACATAATTGCAGTCACTTTCACAAACAAAGCAGCCCGCGAAATGAGAGAACGTGTGATCGATTTGCTTGGAGAAGGTTTAGCGCCCAGAAGAATCGGAACGTTTCACGGACTGAGCAATCGCTTCCTTAGAAAGTATCATCTCGATGCTGGTCTTTCTGCCAACTTTACGATTCTGGATTCAGATGATCAATATTCATTAATCAAACACATAGTAAACGAGTACGTGGATGAAAACCCCGAAATTCAGGAGCTTGTGGACAGGAGCTGGGTGCGTGGATTGCAGTTTTTTATCAATGATTGCAAGGAAAGGAAAAAGCGCTCTTATGCGATCACGCGCGAGGACGCGGTCAGCAGGAGCAGTCGTAAAAACTATATCGAATATGCACAGCTGTACGAAATCTATGAACAGCGCTGCGAGTCGCGCAATCTGCTCGACTTTACCGAGCTGCTGTTTCGCACCATCGAAGTGCTGGACAGAAATGAAATTGTGCGCTCAGAAGTTCAAGACAACTGCCATCACCTGCTGGTCGATGAGTTTCAGGATTCCAATGCGCTGCAGCTAGAGTGGGTTCAGCAGTTAGCCGGTAAATACCGAAATGTGACTGTCGTAGGAGATGAAGATCAGTCGATATACGGTTGGCGAGGAGCGGTTCCTGACAATATGATGACGTTCGCTGAGCTTTTTCCGAACACTAAGATTGTTCAACTTGAGCAAAACTACCGCTCCACAAGTACGATCCTAGCTGCCGCGAATGCGGTGATCGACAAAAACCCGAACCGATTTAAGAAGAAGTTATGGACATCTCGAAAAAGCAGTGAACCGATCTTGCGCTATGACGCATACAACGGTGAAGAGGAAGCCCTTTTTGTTGCTGAAACAATAGCAAAAATGCACAGAAATGATTTGACATATTCTGACTTCGCAGTTCTGTATCGAACGAACGCACAATCGAGGAATTTTGAAGAGGCATTCGGAGCCATGGACGTGCCATTTAAGATATACGGGGGTACCAGGTTTTATGCACGCCTTGAGATTAAGCACATACTCGCTTATCTGCGTTTGATTATTGACCCGTTAGCCGACGAGGCTTTTCGACGCATAATCAATGTACCCGCGCGCAACATCGGGGCGCGGGCTTTGGAGGTCATAGAAAATCACGCTGTTAATGAAGCTTGTTCGCTATGGGATGCGGCGTGTGATATTGCTGATGATGAGAATCAGTCCGGGCGCATTCGCGGTCCGTTAAAGAACTTTATCGATATGATCGAATTGCTGGAACAAGCCAGTGAAAGCATGACTTTTCCGGAATTGATATCTGAGGTGATCAAGCAAACGAAACTTCGGGAATATTACATGGAGCGACCGTCCGGACCAGAATTGACCCGCATCGAAAACCTCGATGAATTGATCAATGCGGCTGTTAATTTTTCCGAAAGATATCCGGTTTCGGCCGATGATCCAGTCAATCATGAAATAATCAGACACTACCTCGACGATGTGACCATCGACGCTGGAGACACCCACGATGACGATGAAGATGCGGTTCAGGTGATGACGCTGCACACGGCGAAAGGACTCGAGTTTCCTGTGGTATTTTTAGTCGGTATGGATGAGAACTTGCTGCCACACTTCAATGCGATACGTTCAAGCCGGTTTGATCTAAAAGATGATCAACTCGAAGAAGAACGCAGACTATGTTACGTCGGAATGACTCGGGCTGAGAAAACACTGATATTGACCCGGGCTAGAGTTCGACTCAGTTATGGTGAGAGAACCAGCTACTTTCCGTCGAGATATTTTAAGGAAATCCCCTCAAAATACATCAGCCAGTTCAAGTCCGACAGATCTAGGCTTGGTTTGTTTGGCAGATAAATTCAGGGCAATTTTGCATCCTGACTGAACGTGTGGGCCAAAGGTTTTGGAATGATGCGAATTTGTATAATGTCAACTTCAATTTTCTTGAGTATTTGAAGGTGCGCAGTGGGTTTGATTCGAAGTCGATCAATGCGTTGCTGTACATAAGAACGGTATTTCACAATGAACGATGTTGATAACACAGTTAACTTTATCCGCATGGAAGACGGTACGCGACAAGAGTACCAATTGTTACACCGCTATGAGAAACAATACAGTGGATTTACAGCGCAGCGCGTTATGGACCACATGCAGTCGTTAAGTAACAGTTTTGCAGGTTACAAAGTTACCCGCCTTGAGCACGGAATTCAAAGTGCAACGCGGGCGTGGGCCGACGATGCAGGACCGGAAATGACAGTCGCTGCATTGCTGCATGATATCGGTGATGCGCTTGCACCTGAAAATCACAGCGAATTGGCGGCTTCTATTCTTCGCCCTTATGTATCGCAGAAGACTTACTGGGTGGTAAAACATCACGGAATTTTTCAAGGATATTATTTTTTCCACCATATTGGGTTGGATCGCGACCTTCGCAACCGCTACAAAGACCATCCGTATTATCAGGCGTGTGCTGATTTTTGTGCCAATTGGGATCAAGTCTCATTCGATCCGGATTACCCGTCCAAAACACTAGATTTTTTTGAGCCGATGGTCGAGGAAATTTTTGCTCGCGAGCCGTTCGGCGAACACACTCGGTAGCACGAATGTCGAACACAATTTATTAACTTTTTACGCGTTGGATACAATTACATGACACTTTCGTTTAGCGACCGGGATGGGTTTATCTGGAATGACGGTGAACTGGTGCCTTGGCGACAGGCTACAGTTCACGTGTTGACGCACTCTTTGCACTATGGCGTGGCGGTATTTGAAGGGCTGCGCGCCTACAAGACCAGCGAAGGCACCGCAATTTTTCGCTTGCAGGACCACACGGAAAGACTTTTCGCGTCCGCGCATATACTGCGCATGAACATCCCATATGATGCCGACACACTGAACGAAGCGCAACGTACTGTCGTTCAGCAAAACTCTTTACAAAGCGCATATATCAGACCTATAGCGTTTTACGGTTCACAAGGCATGGGACTGCGTGCGGATAATCTATCGACGCATGTTATGATTGCAGCATGGGACTGGGGTGCGTATCTTGGAGCGGATGGCATAAAAAACGGCATTCGCGTTAAAACTTCTTCGTTTTCCAGGCTGCACGTGAATGTCTCGATGTGCCGGGCGAAAGCTTGCGGACACTACATCAATTCAATTCTCGCACTTCAGGAAGCCCTCGACAATGGAGCAGATGAAGCATTGCTGTTAGACACCGAGGGTTTTGTAATGGAAGGGTCCGGAGAAAATATATTTGTTATTCGCGACAACAAAGTGAGTACACCGGATTTGGCTTCCGCACTTGAAGGCATTACCCGTAAAACAGTGCTCGCACTGTTGCAGGACATGGGCTATGAAGTTCAGGAAAGGAGAATTACCCGAGACGAAATCTATATTGCCGACGAGGCGTTTTTTACAGGTACAGCTGCCGAAGTCACGCCGATTCGGGAATTGGATTGCAGACAGATCGGAAGCGGCAAACCCGGACCGATTACCAAGGAACTTCAGAGTCGTTATTTTGATGTAGTTGAAGGCCGAAATAAAGACTATCAGCACTGGCTGACGTACATATAAACGAGGATTTGATGTGCGACTGAATCGGTGAAGTAATTTTCCAATTGCTTACCTATTTTTTGCGCCGGTTGCTCGGTTTGATTTTGAATTGTCGATCGAATATTATTTGACCCCCGTAGATTCAAATGGTCTGAAAAATGTATCTTATAATTGTTTAGCACTAGGAAACAGGAGAATTAAATATCTGATTACAGTGGGGAAATTAAAAAACAGAAAAATGAAATTTGCCGCTTAAAGATAGCGGTTAACGATCTTGGAAGGAGGGATGACGATTTAGTAAAGAAAAATCCCAACCTATAATTAACAATCACAACTAGATCACATAGAGGTGACGCGATGAAAAGATATATATGTAGTATTCAAGGGGGGGGGTAGTTGCTTTACTCGCTTGTCTGTTTGTTAATAGTGCGGTAGCTGTTGATGAGTATGTAGTTTCCATTACCGGCGAAGCGACGACGATAAGCCAGTCGGGAAGTGGTGGACTTACGGGTACATCTCGATGCATACTGATATCCAGTTTACCCCAATGTCCTGGCACCGCAAACGGTGTTCATTATTCGGTAGCCTACAGAGAATATTGCTGTGAAGCTCGAACAGACACCACAATTAAGCGCAAGTTTAGGCTTAAAGTCAAACCAGTCGGCAATGCTCCAGCAAGACTAAATGGAAGCCTTTATGTATCGATGGGGTGGAGTACACAAGGAAATGTCCAGTTAATTGGAAACAGCATGTTTTATGGTCAGAGTGGGCAAGTAATTAGAGCAGGTAATGAGTTCCAAGACTACGAATTTTCTATACGACATCCGAATGGTCATGGCACTCCTAAGGGCTCGTTTACGATATCGGTGAAAACTGATGACAAAATTCAACATACAGGTCCTGATGTTGGTGGGCGGAAAAGATATTCCCGCGGTTCTCCTCATACCTATACAGCCACTGTTAACTAGACTGTTTTAACATATTCCTAACAAGGCAATAAATTAACTGAACACACAAAAGAGGGCGGCTTAGGTCGCCCTTTTTTGGGGTGCTCCAGGCAGGGTGCGCAGTGCCTTGACAGGCGCTATTCTGACACACGTGGTGGCGGTCTTGAAGGCCGAAATAAAGACTATCAGCACTGGCTGACGAACATATAAACGAGGATTTGATGTGCGACTGAATCGGTGAAGTAATTTTCCGATTGCTTACCCACTCACCATGCCGTTAACTCGTTGACTTGACGTCTCGGTATTGATATAAATTGGCCATAAATTAACGTCTGCCTGTTCACGGCGGCGGTTTGTTCAGATGCTTTCCCAGATATGGGAGGAGACTAATATGAAAGGGACACTAAGAAAAATCTGGGCTGCAGGGGGAGTGGTGATTCTCGCTCTTTCGGCGATGGTGCTGACGCAGCCCGCTGTGGCAGCTCATTGCAGCGCTTATCCTGAAAACCGGACTGTTCGGGTTGACGAAGGGGAGACTGCCAAATTGACGCTCAAAGTCAAATGCGACACAAGGGGCTGGAGCTTTAAGCGGTTTCGTTACGCATATAGCACTAAAGATGGTACGACGACAAATGGCGACTACAGATACAAATCTGGAAGTCATGAATTTACTGGACAGACCGGAAGCACTACTGAGCGAACGATAAGTATTGAAACCTACACCGACAACCTGTGCGAAGATACCGAGAAGTTTAGAGTGGTGTATGAACTTGAGGGTTTTACGAAAGCCGGCTGGACAGACTGGTCTCACGGTGTTCATGGGTTGCCTGGCAAGCTTCGCGTCAGAATTAATCTCCGGGACGATACAGCGGGGTGCTCGTAACTTAGCTGCCGCCGAGATAAACCATTGTTTGTTTTCACCAACCACTGGTGGTGAACAAAGCATTTTGAAGGCGGCAAAGTTCCGGCAATTTTTCCCATACATGAGTCCTTGCATACCAAAACTGTTGTGGCAGGCAAGGGTGTTACCATGCTCTCTGTCTACACCGGTTAAGTGCATTGACGCGATTGCACACGGCTTCTGGCTTAAACGTTGATTTCAATATTTAAGCCAGAACCAAAAGACATTTGCACTCTGTACAACTTCTAACCAATACGGAACTCATAATTTCTGTGAACTTGGATTGATCACCTGTAAACTACAACACCATGATTGTCACAATTAATTACACATGACAATTCAAACATACAAACCAGCGCAGGGAGATACGCCCAATGCAGATTCATGCATCGAAGTCACAGTCGATGATTTGCCGCTTCATTGCCCTCTTGATCGAATGCGATTATGGGATTCGCATCCTCGGGTCTACCTGCCGATAGAAAAAACCGGTGAGGCACTATGTCCGTATTGCGGTACCCGTTTCATCCTGGTTTGACAGCGTTCGAACGTTCACAGTAATCCTGCCGCTTCACTCGTCAATATGGTGTGGCAGACCACAAAATCTTCATGCCGCAATCATCTGACCATATCGAGTTAGTCGGCGTCAGTTGCAATTTCGAACAGCATTTGCAAACGCTTGTCCGTCATGATGTCGTTGAGCGAATATTTCGCAAAGATATGAGTGTGTTACAGGATCTCGGTGTCGATTCACAGATGCCGCAAGCGAGTTTACACTGGACCGACGCGCACGACCGGGCGGTTTCGGAAGTTGACAAACTGTGCCCACCAAGCGAGACCACTCACATCTGTTTAATTGGTATGGGCGGTGCAAGTTTGTCTGCGCGTGTGTATGCCCTTTTTGCGGACGCTCACAACGACCGCTCGTTTGAAGTGGTAGACAGCATTGCTCCTTCGTTTGTCGCAGATGTAATTGTCCGTACACAAAGTCTCAATCAGCTTTGCATCGTATCGAGTAAGTCAGGTGGTACTGTTGAAACATTCGATATGGCGAGAACGCTGCACAAAGCGGTAAAAAAGCGAGATGCTGTAAATAGTTTCTGGGTTGTCACCGACCCGTCAGACAGTCCGTTGGGTGATTGGGCAACAACGAACAATATCAAGGTAATTTTCTCTGACCCAGACGTGCAGGGCAGGTATTCGGCGACCAGCGTACTTGGTTTGATTGGTGCAAGAGCATTAAATCTTGATATTTCAGAAATTCATCGCACGTGCAAAAATTATGCGTCGCAAATGAAAAACAAGGACTCTTGCGAGTCGAGTTTTGCTCGCAGTTTTGCATCAGCCCTCGCACATGCCTGCGAAACCGAATCAAGTGAACTGATCGTTTCAGGTCAGCGAAGATTGCTTCCGGTTATGCAGTGGACTGAGCAACTCGTAGCAGAAAGTCTCGGAAAGTCTGATAAAGGCGTACTTCCGGTAATTCGGACGATGGATGAAGGACAGGTCGGGTTCGATGTTATGGTGATCGAATTTCGTCACCCCGATGGGCATGCCCGTTACCGTTTCGAGTTCTCTGTCACCGACCTTTCGGCAGTGGTCAGAATGTTTCTAGCATTGGAAACCGCTGTTTTTGTGGCTGGCTGCCTTATTGATGTCAATCCCCTGGACCAGGGTGATGTGGAATTGAGCAAGCAAATAACAAGACAGTCTTTGACATGTAGCGCTAAAGACAATCGCGATGGTGAACAGAATTTGCCGCAGGTAGCATTCACAACGCCAGCCAATGAAAACCGTTTACTGTCGCACATGTTGGAGACGTTGAAAGCAGCTTGTTCAAGCAACTTGGGTTACACCGCGATACTGGCGTATCTGGCGCCAACAGAGCCAAACCGGTCGGCACTGGAAAAACTCAGCGAAGCACTTGAGCAGGCAACAAAGCGCACTGCTGTTTATCAATTCGGCCCGCAGTATCTTCACTCGACGGGACAATTTCACAAAGGCGGACCGCCGCACGGTGTGTTCGTGTTTCTTCTAGTCGAAACAGATACCCAGCCAAAGGTGGAAGGACGAACCTATTCATTTGGTGAGCTGCTGACGCAACAGGCACGCGCAGATGCCCATGTGCTCAAGATGAAAGGGCGCGAGGTGTTTGTTTTGACGCTGTCTGAATCAGTTGTTTCGGATCTGGAAGAACTAGCAGCGGAAATATCGCGATAAGTAGATTTGCGGTGTCGTCAGTTCAGCCCTTGCATGTAGATCGCCAAATCCTCGATTTGCTGCGCAGACAGACGAAAAGCAATGGGGTTCATTTCATCACTGACGCGACTTGCGTCTTTAAACTCGTGCAGAGATTGCATCAGATATTCTTTGTACTGGCCAGAGACTTTCGGATAACGGGATGGAATTCCGTTTCCTGCTGGCCCGTGGCATGCCATGCACGCCGGAATCGAATATTTGCTTGCACCGATGCGGTACAGTTCGCGGCCGCGTTCAGCAGCAGCGATATCCGTTTCAGCGATACTTGCCTGAGTTTGTTCGAACTGCGAGTAATATGCGTCGATGTCTGCCATATCCTGTTCAGTGAGGCTAACGACCAGTCCTGCCATAATTTGACTCGGTCGTTTCCCTGACTTATAGGCTGCAAGCTGCGCGGCAATATAGCCAGGAACCTGCCCGGCAATCTTCGGAAATTCAGGAGAGACGCTGTTTCCGTCCTGTCCGTGGCACGCGGCACATAATGCGGCCTTGGCTTGTCCTGCAGCAGCATCACCGGTTGCCAATGCGCTAACGCAGTAAACAAGTGATAAACCGCCTACCAAAATCAGGGTGCAAAATTTCTTCAGCATGATGTTGACATCCTACGCAAAATTCTTGAAATACAACAGGCCTAAAAGTGAACCAACAAAGCGCGTAATATATCATGAAATCAGACGAGGGAGGGAGAGGGTTTACGCTGTCGAAACGCTATGTAGATTCGTGTATTCCAGGATTCTGCGTTGTAGTTTGACTGAAATGAGTGGACAGGCGTAAACGAACTGAGGTGAGTTATTCGATGCAGAATTTCACGATACTGAATATGACGACTTTTCTGAACAATGGATCTCACGTTGTTTCAACTTTGAAACCCACAAGATTGCGATCTTGTTTCCCAAACACCATCCCAATTATGTGAACCGATGTGTCTTGTCCTTGATATGGATCTGCATAACCGCGCTCGCGTATCTGCTTGATCGCATCTGCGATTGCTTTGCTGACGTTTTCATCACTTTCGTCTTCTGCCACCTTGGTTTCCATCACAAACACTTGACCGTTTTGCTTCAACACCAAATCCGCATCACCGTGACTCGAAGACACCTCACCGCTTACATCTGCACCGGCTGCTCTTAAATACGTATAGAGCACCGATACGTAATATCCCTCATACTGATCAATATCATTATTTGCATACCACCGGTGCGGAATGCCACTATACATGGATCGTATCTGCCGGGGAATCTCGTCAAAATCATTTGATGCAAAAAGTTTTAGCAAGGCTTGGGCGTCTTGCGTCGCACGCACCTCATCTAATCCGATGTGATCTAAAAAACCCGTATTGAAATTCATCTGCACTTCGAGATTCGGAAATTCCAAAGTGTAGAGATTATTCCCCGCAACATGATCCTCTTCGCCAATGGTCAAATACCCTGACTGAAACATCAGCGAACGCAGTTCAATGTCCTCAACATCGAAGCGCGTCAAACGATTCTCACCGATACCACCGTTTTCGAGTTTGGCCGCAGGCGTGCCTGTCTGTGTCATGATCTTGTAAAGAAAAGTCGGTGTGCCAGTACGAAACCAGTACGAGGCAAATTTTCTGTTCTTAAACAGATAAAGCACATCATAGGGGTTGTAGACCCTCTCGTCACCGAGCCAGTTGTAGCCGTTATACCAACGGCGTATCTCGTCGCGGTCCAATCCCTCAAGTTCTGGCGCAAACACCTCATCGAGATCAGCTTCTGTATAACCGCAAATAGCTGCATAGTCCGGTAGCAGGCTGAGGTTGTCCAAATTGTTCAATCCAGAGAATAGATTCACCTTTGAAAACATGCTCACCCCGGTGACAAGTACAAATCGGACGTGATTGGCACTGTCCTTGATGATTCCGTAAAACCCGCTTAAATAATCCCGGTTAGCTTTGGCCAACTTCGGGTCGTCCAGAAAATCAAGTATTGGTTTGTCATACTCGTCTACCAGGACCACTACCTGGTGACCTGAGACTTGGTGTAAGGAGCGAAGAAGTCTTCGCAATCGTACTTGCCCCGATAAAGCGGTATCTGGTGGTGTGACACCAGCAGCGTTTTCGACTTCTTGCAACTGAATAAGAATGTGTTCTTCAATCTCAGCGGGTTTGTTGTATCTTCCGCCGAAGCTTATCCGTAACACCGGATGCTTATCTGACCAGTCCCAGCTATTGTGTATGGCAAGACCTTTGAATAATTCTTCCTCACCTTCAAAAAGCAACCGGATTGTATCGAGCAGTAAACTCTTGCCGAATCTGCGGGGACGCGATAGGAAGTAGTGTCGTCCTTGTCTTACCAGTTGATGAATCAGTTGCGTTTTGTCTACGTAATAGTAATTTTCGTTGCGAATTGTGCGAAAATCCTGAATCCCAATCGGAAGAAGCTTTCGACTGTTGCTTTTTTGCGTTGATACCATTATTTGTTGTTGCGTTTGATGCGATACTTTAACCAAATCACCATTTGAATTCAGATTATGAGTTGGGCACATATTATGACAGTTTCTGAAAATCCTCAATACCGAGCCAAAATCGACGACCTTCATGAAATCACTGCTTGATTTGCGAGTCTTGTCAGCGCAATCGCATCTGTTTCATCTGGGTAATTCCAAAGTGTCAGGGAAGTGTAGATGTATACGCATCAAACCTGACAATATTCAGTAACCGGAGCTGGTCGAGTTGTACTACAATGACCGGCTGAGTCCGAGTTGCCTGAACAAACCAGAAATATTCGTTGTATCGAACGATGCGTTGGCGAAAAGTGTTTATCGAACTGTCAGCATCCTAAAATAGAAAACTTAGCTATTGAGACGCAAACCGCACATGGCACAGATTCATTCATTTCACTTAAATCAGGCAAAGTTTGTCGTCGCTGCTCATAGATCTTCACAGTGGATGAACGACATCGGCAGTGAAGTCGCATTTGCCGGTCGTTCCAACAGTGGCAAATCAAGTGCTTTGAATGCCATCGTGGAAAGAAAGGGACTTGCAATTACCAGTAGAACGCCTGGTCGTACCCGGCAGATCGTGTTTTTTGAAATTGACCCGACCAGACGCCTGATTGATCTCCCCGGCTATGGCTACTCCAAGGTGCCCGAGTCGATGCGTGTTCACTGGGCGGAAGAAATTCAACAGTATTTCGACAAACGAAAGAGTTTACGCGGGCTGATTCTGACAATGGATATTCGACATCCTTTAAAACAATTGGACCAGCAACTGATCGATCTAAGTCTTCAAGCTAGTATTCCAGTTCATATCCTGCTGACAAAATCTGACAAACTTTCCAAATCCAAAATCGCGTCTGCAGTCGCATCGGTAACTGCTTTTTATCGCGATGTTAGCCAAGTCTCAGTACAGTCATTTTCAAGCCACAATCGATCTGGCGTAGACGAAGCGAGGCAGGTCGTCATCAATTTCTTGGAATTTCCGCCGCAATAGCGACTGTCAATCGTGGGCGCTTGCCCAGTTGGATCCTACCCCT
The DNA here is from genome assembly GCA_965214785.1 of Arenicellales bacterium. Classification (GTDB taxonomy): domain Bacteria; phylum Pseudomonadota; class Gammaproteobacteria; order Arenicellales; family JAJDZL01; genus JAJDZL01. The sequence goes on from OZ243975.1 coordinate 2,507,786, forward strand.
GCATCTGCAATCAACGGCACCCGAAGTTCGGCCACGCCTTCCATGATTGACTTGACCGATTCAAGTACGGCGTCTTGTTTGTCTGTGGGCACTTCAAGCACAAGTTCATCATGAACCTGCATAATCATTCGAGCTGCTGTAGACGACTCGTTGATCCAGTGGTCTACTTCAATCATGGCCAGTTTGATAATGTCAGCGGCTGTACCTTGAAGTGGTGCATTGATCGCAGCGCGCTCTGCATACTGACGCTGGTGGAACTGCTTCGAACGGATGTTGGGCAGATAAAGCCGTCGGCCGTAAATAGTCTCCACAAATTGATTGGTTTGTGCCTGTTGACGGATACGATCCATGTATTCGCGAACCCCTGGATAGCGCGTGAAATATTGATTGATGTAACTGTTGGCTTGCGCGACATCAATTTGCAATTGACGAGAAAGACCGTAGGCTGACATGCCGTACATCAATCCGAAATTGATGGCCTTGGCGTGGCGTCGTTGATCGGAAGTGACTTCATCAACACTCGTGGCGAATACTTCGGACGCTGTAAATCGGTGAACATCTTCGCCTTTGCTAAACGCGTCAATCAGGCCCGGGTCTTCGGAAATATGTGCCATGATGCGCAATTCGATCTGCGAGTAATCGATCGAAATCAAGACGCAATCTGAATCGGCTATAAAAGCCTCTCGGATTCGTTTACCGTCTTGTGTTCGAATCGGAATGTTCTGTAGATTCGGGTCGGACGAGGACAATCTGCCGGTCGCCGCAATTGCCTGGTGATACGAAGTGTGCACTCTGCCGGTTAATGGATCAACCAGTTCCGGCAACTTGTCTGTATAGGTTGATTTAAGCTTGGACAGGCTGCGGTGCTCTAAGATTAATTTTGGCAACTCATAGTTTTCAGCAAGTTCGCTCAATACAGATTCAGAAGTGGATGCCAGACCGGTCGATGTCTTGCGGTTAGTCTTGTATCCGAGATCATCGAACAGGATTTCTCTAATCTGCTTAGGCGATGAAATGTTAAAAGGTTTGCCGGCGGATTGATAAATCTGATGTTCGACAGAATCGATACGCGTGTGCAGATCAAGACTTTGTCGACCGAGTTCGTTTGAATCGATTCGTACACCGCAATTTTCCATACGCGTCAAGACAGCTACCAGCGGCATGTCGATTTGTTCAAACACAAAAACGAGCCGATCGTTGGTTTGTATTTTGGGCCAAAGCGTCTGGTGAAGGCGCAATGCGATGTCTGCATCTTCAGCGGCATAGCGTGTCGCAGGTTCAATCTCGATCCAATCGAAGGTCAGTTGGTTTTTCCCCTTACCGGCAATATCATCATATTTGATCGTAGTGTGGTCGAGGTAGTTCAGAGCCAAAGTGTCGAGTTTGTGCTGAGCGACGGCGTTGCTGTTATAGACATATGATTCGATCATGGTGTCGTAGACCATGCCATCAACGGAAATTCCATACTTGGCGAGAACATTGGAATCGAATTTAAAATTCTGCACTATTTTTCCCAACGCGGGATTTTCAAACACCGGTTTTAACTCATGCAAAACGTAATCGAGCTCCAGCTGTTGTGTAACGCCAGGATAGTTGTGACCAACCGGGATGTAGTAGCCTTCGCCACTGTCGATGCTAAACGAGATGCCAACCAGTCGTTCGCGCTTCATATCTAAGCCAGTTGTTTCTGTATCAAACGCAAACAGGCCGCTTCGTTCAAGCTTTTCGATCAGATTGCGCAGCGAAGATTGATCTGTCACGGTGTGGTAACGCAATTGCACAGGTGGTTCATTGGCTTCAAGCTGTTTGAGCCAGCTTCTGAATTCAAGGCGAGCGTAAAGGTCGCGAAGCTGATCAATATTGATTTCGTTTATTGTGAAATTGTTCAGTTGCAAGTCGACTTGTACATCATGCTTTAAGGTGACAAGTTGGCGCGCCATAATCAGTTGCTCAAGTGAGTCGCGTAAGTTTTGCCCGGCTTTGCCCGGCAGCCGATCAGCATTTGCGATAAGCGAGTCAAGGTCACCAAACTCATTGAGCCACTTGGCAGCGGTTTTCGGTCCAACCAAAGAAACCCCAGGAATGTTGTCACTGGTATCGCCGACTAATGCCAGATAGTCAATAATCTGATTAGGAGTCACGCCGAACTTCTCTTGCACCTCGGGTGGGCCAAGCAAAACGCCTTTTCTCTCGTCGAGCATTACGATTTGGTCGTTGACCAATTGCGCCAGATCCTTGTCGCTGCTTGCGATGACAGTGTGCAAATTTGGGCCATGAAGCGCACTTGCCAGTGTCGCAATGACATCATCTGCTTCTACCCCTTCTACCGACAGTCTTGTGATGCCCATTGCATCGACCAGTTGGTAAATCAATTCACACTGCGAGCGAAGATCGTCCGGCATCGGTGGACGATTTTGCTTGTACTGCGGATAAATGCTGTCGCGAAATGTTTTGCCTTTTGCGTCAAAGACGACAACCAGATATTCAGGCGAATATTGGCGAATCATGCGGTTGAGCATGTTTGTGAATCCGTAGACAGCGCCGGTCGGTTCTCCGGTAGAAGTGCTCAGTTCGTTGGCGTGATAAGCGCGGTACACATACGCGTTGCCGTCTACCAACATCAGTGTTTTTTTACCTGCATCCATTTAGTTGTTGATTGGGTTGTCGCTAAAAGCTGTTGAAGGTCGTTAACAGATGCAAAAAAAATGCATGTCACTATATGAGCGCAGAAGCAACCGGGTTGTTTTCCGAGTGCCGCGCACACAATACTGTCACCAAAGTCGGCTTGAACTTCGCCAAACCGACATTTTAGACCATGTTCTTTGATTATTTTCTACAGTGACATTTTTGCTATAGTGCTATATGGCGAATTAAAATAGGCGTGTTACCCTGAATACCGGTATGTACCTGACAATGATTGAAGTTAAGAACCTGACAAAACGATTCGCAGACAAAGTCGCAGTCGATGATGTGAGTTTTGTTGTCGCACGCGGTGAAGTATTGGGATTTTTAGGCCCCAATGGCGCCGGCAAATCCACTGCGATGAAAATGATCTGTGGCTTTTTGACGCCAGATTCCGGTTCTGTTCAGATTCAGGGCATGGATGTTCAAAGCCGCCCGCTCGAAGCAAAACGGCAAATTGGCTATCTGCCAGAGGGTATGCCGCTTTATGCAGAAATGCCAGTTCATGCGTTTTTGTCGTTTAACGCATCGGTCCGCGGAATCCGCACACAACAAGTTGCCCAGCGAATTGCTGATGTCGTCACTGCAGTGCAATTGCAAGACGTACTGACCCAGCCAATCTTTTCACTATCAAAGGGTTATAAGCGGCGAGTTGGACTTGCTCAAGCGCTGATTCACGATCCACCCGTACTGGTACTGGATGAACCGACTGACGGCTTAGACCCGTTGCAAAAAGACCAGATTCATAGATTAATCCGATCGATCGCTAAAGATAAAGTGATTATTTTGTCAACACATATACTCGAAGAAGTCGAACCGGTGTGTTCCAGGGTCGTCATTATCAACCGGGGACGCATCGTTGCTAATCAGGCACCGCATGAACTGGCGCGAGAATCAAAATTACACAATTCGATTCGACTGCAAGTAATTGATGTGCACAGCGATCTTGCGATAAAGCAGTTTTCCGCGCTGCAACAGCTCAGTGAAGTAAAATACAGTGCGTACGATGGCACCCACCTTTTGATTTCAAAAAACGGTGAATCCATCGTTGAACCGGTATGGAAACTGGTTGAACAAAACAATTGGAAGGTGCGAACGTTTACCGAACAAAAAGGGAAGTTGGAAGATGTTTTTCGCTCATTTACGCAAAATTGAAAGTATGCCTTCATTGTCCCGTATTAGGACTGCTTTGTGGTGCGCAAGCGCTGGCGCTGTAATTGGTATTTTTACACTGAACATCGCGTCGGCAGACGAGCTGGTTGACGAAATCGAGTTCGAAAACAAAAGTGCTGTCACAACCGGAGTCGTTATCACTACACCGCAAACCTCATCTGCCGATCCAAGTGACCAATCACAATCTTCTGATCCACAAAACGCTGGCCGGTCAGATGAATTGACAGTCATCGAATATGACCGTGGCGGAAGAACCATACGAGAGTATCGAAGCGGCGGCAGGCTGATGTATGTTGAAACCTCCAAGAATGGCGAGCCGTCTTATGTGTTCGACTACAGCGGGAAAGATGACCACGATGACTCGCGAGTGCGCGCCGGATTCGTCATCTCAAATTGGTGAGCGATCACACACTCAAAACAGTCAAGGTATACGCAGGCAGCGACTTAAAGCATTACGCATTCGGTAATGGCCATCCTTTTGGTCCCGACCGCCACGATGCGTTCTTCAATAGGGCGGTTGAACTTGGGCTCGACAAGCGCGTCGAAATCATGCGGCCTGAAATTTGCGGCAAAGCCGACCTGGAGCGGTTTCATGACCGCGACTACATTGAACATCTGACAACATCCTCCATTCATGGGTTTGGATTCTTGGACGCCGGTGATACGCCGGCATTTCCAGGTATCTATGAAGCGGTATCGTTCGTTGTCGGCAGTTCGCTTGCAGCCATGCATCAGATGATAAATGGCCACGCCAGACGGGTTTTTATACCCATCGCCGGTCTCCATCATGCCAGCCGCAGCTCGGCCGGTGGTTTCTGCGCTGCCAGCGATATTGGTGTAGTCATCGAGACGCTGCGTGAGATTTATGCAATCAAACGTATCCTCTATGTGGATATCGATGCACACCATGGCGATGGCGTGTTTTATTCTTATGAAACCGACCCTGATGTTGTTATCGCAGATATTCATGAGGATGGAAACTACCTGTATCCCGGGACCGGTCACGTGTACGAGTCGGGAAAAGGAAAGGCACGAGGAAGCAAGCTCAATATCCCAGTTATGCCAGGCAGCGCAGATGCTGTGTTTTATCGCTCATGGGACGCTTTGGAAGAATTTGTCAGCACTTGTCGCCCGGAATTTATTATTTTGCAGGCGGGTGCTGACTGCATTAAAGGCGATCCGATCACTCACCTTGAATTTACGCCAAAGATTCATCGGCATGCAACTGCGAGGCTATGCGCACTCGCGGATAAACACTGCAACGGAAGGATTCTTGCCATGGGCGGAGGCGGATATAACCGTTCGAACCTGGCGCAGGCGTGGTGCGAGGTGGTCCAGGCTATGATTGATACACCTTGAATCGCGAGCGTGTCGCATTAGATACAAACTAATTCGTAGAGAGCATTGATCCGGATTATCGCTGATTCAATTTGCTTAGCTGTCTGCAAACCATCTTGCTCACTGATTTACCAATCATTCACCTGAATCATCGGACTTAATTCAATTGGTTAATGAATTTGACTTATGAACGTTGACTTCATTGGACTTTGGCATGCACTTGAACGGTTGCCCTTGCTGTTGTCTGTAACAGTGTTTGGATTGGTGTTGCTTACGACTGCATGTTTTATTGTGTTACCGCTGTGGTTGGCGATTCGCAGCGAGCCGCGGCAGATTTTGTGCCTGTTGCGAAACGAACACGCGACTGCCATGTCGCACAGTGGATGGCGCGGCGTTCTCAAACGAGTCTCGTTTTGGATGTCAATTATCAACACTGTAATTGGAAGACTTGTGGCATGGCTGGTTTTGTTTATGACACTGACGCAGTTTGTGGTGGTGATCATGCGATACGTGTTTTCTTACGGTTCGATTCAGATGCAAGAGTCAATCTGGTACATGCACGGACTGATTTTTATGCTCGGCGCAGCCTACACACTGGCCAAAGACGGACACGTGCGGCTTGATGTTTTTTATCGCGAGGCGTCACAGCGCTCCAAGGCGTGGATTAATTTATGTGGTTCTGTAATTTTTTTACTGCCGTTTTGCATCGCGAATTTTGATTTTGCATGGTCATTGGTGTTGAACTCATGGGCGGTGCGGGAGGGCTCGCCAGAAACCGCAGGGCTTCCTTATATTTATCTACTTAAGACTGTGATACTGATATTTTCAATACTGGTTGCGATGGAAGGTGTTTGTATCGCAATTAGAAGTGTGTTGACACTCAGCGACAAATCGCCAGCGGATGGTGAACCCAAAGGTGCCTGAATGTTTGAATTTCTCACTTCTGCAGAATTTCTATGTGCGGCACTTTTTCTGACGGTTATCGTATTTTTACTGTTTGGTTTTCCAGTTGCATTCTCTTTAGCTGGCAGCTCTTTGCTGTTTGCATCGATTGCAGCTGCTTTCGGACTTTTCGACTCTTCGTTCCTGAGTGCTTTGCCACAACGGATATTTTCCATCATGCGCAACGAAGTGCTGGTGGCGGTGCCATTGTTTGTGTTCATGGGGGTAACTCTTGAGCGCTCCAAGATTGCCGAAGATTTGCTCGACAATATGGGAAAACTGTTCGGTTCGGTCCGCGGCGGACTTGGATATTCGGTCTGTATAGTCGGCGCACTATTGGCTGCGTCAACCGGCATCGTTGGCGCCACCGTTGTAACCATGGGGTTATTGTCACTGCCTGTCATGCTACGCAGAGGCTATAACCCGTCATTGGCATGCGGGTCGATCTGTGCGTCGGGAACACTGGGACAAGTCATCCCGCCGTCTATCGTTTTGGTGTTGCTCGCAGATCAGCTGTCAACAGCGTTCCAGCAGGCGCAGTTTTCGATGGGAAATTTCTCACCCGATGCAGTGTCAGTCAACGATTTGTTTGCTGGCGCCTTGATTCCCGGACTGGTGCTGGTTGCGATGTACATAACCTATCAAATCATTGTCGCCATCGCGCGACCCAAAGCAAGTCCAGCGATACCGCACGACGAACTGGTCAGAAAAAGTAGTGGATTTACGCTTGCCCGAACAATGGTGGCGACCTTGTTTGCACCGCTTGCGTTGATTGTTGCTGTTTTGGGGTCAATATTAGCTGGGCTGGCATCGCCGACAGAGTCGGCAGCTATGGGCGGCACCGGTGCAATCATGTTGGCCGGTTACCGGGCTAATCCCAAGAAAGGAAAACTGATTATTTTCGGCGCAATCTGCCTTGTTGTCATGCTTGCGACTACGGTTGTTTTTGACCTGCGGCTACAAACAGACACTGTGACAATCCAAGACTCGATAGCGATATTTATAGCGCTTGTCAGTGCCGGTGGTCTAGTGCTCGGAATCGCTATTTCAATTATGCGGATCTATAACAAGCGTGACGACAACGGCGAGTTGATTTTGCCGCTAATCATGCGTCAGACCATGTTGATCTCGGCAATGGTATTTGCCATTGTGATCGGCGCTTCGATGTTCTCTTTGGTTTTTCGCGGTCTAAACGGTGACGAGGTAGTCGAAAACATTCTCCACGGTCTACCTGGTGGAGCACTAACAGCTCTAGTGCTGGTTATGCTGGTGATGTTCTTGCTTGGATTTATCCTTGATTTCTTAGAAATCATTTTTATCGTTGTACCCATAGTCGGGCCTGTTTTACTGCAAATGGAATTGACGCCTGGTGTGGCGATGAGTCCGGTTTGGCTGGGTGTGATGATGGCGGTGAATCTGCAAACGTCGTTTCTAACACCACCGTTTGGATTTTCTCTATTCTATCTGCGCGCAGTTGCCCCGAAATCGATTCGAACCGTAGAGATTTACCGGGGCGTCGTGCCTTTTGTAGGCATTCAACTTCTGATGTTGTTCGTGTTGTGGTTGTTTCCCACCCTGACAACCTGGTTGCCACACACCTTGTATGGCCGTTGACAGGTGAACTAAAAAAGTGGCGCGTGCGTAGCGACCAGTGCGACTTGAATTTCCCGAATCAGTTTGGTGGTAGCCTGACCGATCAGGTCGAGTTTGGAAATTTCGCTGATCCTTGGCCTCATGCGCGCCAGCTCTGCAGGGCCGAGCATGGTGCGAAACATATCGCATGCGTCCATCAGACAGAATATTACGACATCTTTTTGGTCGGGAATTTCGTCACTGTAGAGAATGTTCATAATTCGCAGTTTGACTTCTCGCTCAACGCTGCCGTCAACGGTTGGGTAGGAACGGGTTCTAACCAGCCACAGAAATCTTTTTTCTGATTCCGTCAGTATGCCGCGTTCAACCAGCCTTTGAAAACCAAGATCAACAATGTCACCGCCACTGTCGGCGACCGTATTGATCCAGTACTTGATATCCTGCTCGTCATTTTGAGCGCAAATTTTATCGAGCACTCCGTCTAAAATTGGATCGCCGATTGGCGATTTGTCAATGACTTCGAACGTTTCAATGTCACTGTCTACGCGGTTAAGAATAGCCAACTCCATCAATACTGCACCGGCCAGAACAAAATGCAATGTCAGTTGGGGTACCGGTGGAAGCGTGCCTTGTTCCTCGTCAAGCAGGAGCAACAGAATCTCTTCAGCTATGGTAACGTTGTTTGACATGCAGCAGGTACCGTGATTGATTGAGCGTAGTGAGTAATCGCTATTGTAAAGCAGAAGTTTTATATCCGCAAATATCCTGCAAATCCAGATTATGCGTTAGCGCGTATTTTACTCTCAGTTGAGCAATGACAAGTTATTGTATTACTAATTAAATTAACAGTTATTCGAGAAACATTTTGCACACCAATGAGCTACCCCTTATTTTACGTATTTGTTCAGACTATTGACGCTCAAAACTCACTGATTATCACTCCAAACCGCGCCGATGAAGCATTTTTTGCGATTTGCATCGGTCTTGTTGTCTCATAGAACTTGCAAAATAAACCTGTATCGCAACCGTTTTCAATGCAGCGACGATGTATTTGCATGTCACTGACTACGTTGCCTTGTGTTCAATGCTGCAACAGGTGTAAGTGCTTTAGAGCAAAAAGCACATCACAAGACGACCGACCATAATTGGTGACTTTCTATTCGAAATTACAGAGGATTTCATATCAACAACTGCTGATCCAAATTTAAACGATGCTCAAATTATCGCCAGTAAGGTTAAAATGATGAGCAGTGGATACCATGCGCAAGGTAATTGAAATGGGCGAGTCCGATTCTGACTGCGTAGAAATTGAAAACGGAACAATTCGCGATGCCGACGGCACGCGGATGATTTTTTTCAATGGGTATTGGATTCGCTACTACACCCCGCCCGCAGAAACACTCACCGCCAAGAAAAATTTAATCGATAACCTCACTCGTCGGACATTCCACCATACTGAACCGGGCATCAATACTCCTGGAGAGAATCTCGAACTGGCGCGCTCGATGTGCGAACAGTCTGAATCAGAGGCGGAAGCAAGAGTCTATTCGGCAATGCTGGCGGGGGCGTTGTTCAATCGCGCGACAGATATTTTTCGTACCATTGTTGACCTTGAGAGCAAAGGCGTGCACATCAGTTCGAATAACGAACTGATGAAAGAATGCTCCGATTGCCTTCAAGAGGCGATGGAACTTGGCAAATCTGTTCGCCACTTCAGCGGCAACGAGGGTATTGACGAATTATGGGGTGAACCGTTAAAGGCCTTCACCATGTCCATCAAGGAGTTTCACCGCAGCCGCTATATCAAAATTTCCATGACAATGCGCGATATTGATCGGATCTGCTCGGAACTGAAACAAACACTGGCGTCTTTCATAATATTCGACGATGTATGGCCTGTACTTCGCGAGTTTGCGCATTTTGCAAAACAAAACTGCGAAACCATTAAAACAGACCATGTGTATTTCACAATCTGGCCGAAGTTCATTACCCGTTCGGAGAAGATCGGTGAGCTGATTGACGCCATTTCGCAATCGCAATCACCATTCGGAAGCAGCCGGATACTACAAGGGTGCAAACTCATTGAGACAGCCCGTGATCTGATGATCTATATCTCGGGTGCCCGGGTTCCTATGCCGGATACGACAGCGAGATTTTTAGAGCAATGCAGTGAGTTTAGTGAACATAACAGTTGAGAAATATGGAGGAAATCAATGAATCACAATACTGAACGAAGCGAAGCGGTTCGAAGTGCCGTCGAACACATTCGAAATATCGAGGCGCGCCACGGCGTAACCCGTCACGCACTTGGTCAGATCCAAGCGCAGCTTCAGTCGCTTGCAAAGCACCCGCTTTGGTTTACCGAACAGGAATTTCCTGCACCTTCGAAAACGAGCAAGGACTCATCGCTGGTGTATCGCATCTGGCAAGACGCGCCGACCAATCGTTTCGCACTGTATGTGCAATCGGCTAGAGCGCCGACTACTACTCCACCTCACAACCACGATACCTGGGCTGTTATTTGCGGGATTCGAGGTGAGGAACTAAACCGCTTTTATACCCGTACCATCGAAGGTGTAGAAGTAACAGGTTCGCATGTAGTTCAGCCTGGAACTGGAGTAGAACTGCTACCGGATGATTTGCATTCAATTCATATTGACGATGACGAGGCGGTGATCAATTTTCACATGTATGGACGAGGTTTGGAGTTTCTGACTGAACGGGAATATTACGACCGCGATACCGGGCAGTGGAAACAGTTCGCTTCCCGAGACAATATTATCGATGCCGGGTATGTTGCCAAATGACCGGCGAAATCAGCCCCGAACAACTGAAGCAAAAAATTCTAGCTCGCGGTGAATACGCAATTGTTGATATTCGAGAAGAGGGTGTTTATTTCGAAAGTCATTTGCTGTGGGCCAGCAACATACCGTTAAGCCGGCTGGAGTTCAAAACTTCAAGCGTTTTACCGAGAAAAAATGCACCTGTTGTGGTGTATGATTCCGGACCCAGCGGCCACGACAGCGCAGCTCACCGAGCTTGTCTGCGACTCGGTGAACTTGGGTTTACCAATGTTGCTGTGCTAAGCGGAGGAACTCAAGGTTGGGCCGAGGCGGGGTTCGAACTTTTTTCCGGTTTGAATGTACCCAGCAAGACTTTCGGAGAATATCTGTTACAGCGTCGAAAGCCTCCGGAAATTCTCGCTTCAAACCTCAATGCACGATTGCAGGCTAAAGAAAACCTGATGGTTTTCGACTCTCGTCCGATGGACGAATACACTGCAATGAGCATACCCACTGCGATTGATGTTCCAGGTGCAGAACTGGTGTATCGGGCGTTTGAAGCCGCACCCGACCCGTCAACTGACATCGTTGTCAATTGTGCCGGCAGAACCCGAAGCATCGTCGGCGCGATGTCGCTGATCAACGCCGACATCCCCAATCGGGTAATGCTGCTCAAAGACGGAACAATGGGCTGGCATCTGGCTGGACTCGAACTCGATCGCGGCAAAACCGAGCAGGCACCGCCTCCTGGTACAGAAAACCTCAACCGTGCGCGCCATGCCGCGCGGGCAGTGGCAGATCGGTTCGAAGTGCGTAGCATCACACACAAGGAGTTTGATAATTGGCGTAATGACCCGCAGCGAACATGTTACGTTTTTGATGTTCGCACGCAGCGCGAGTTCAACGAAAAGCACATAGCAGGTTCCATACACGCACCGGGCGGTCAGCTGGTACAGACAACCGATGAATTCATCGGCATTCGGAATTCAAGAATCGTATTGGTCGATGACCACTATGTGCGCGCTGCGATGACTGCATCGTGGCTCAAGCAAATGGGTGAGCGCCACGCAGTCGTTCTCGAAGACCCGTTTGACGGCTGTGTGACCGAGCATGGTCAAAGCGCAAATATGGTCGAAGGTCTGGTCAAGCAAAGCGTGATCGAAGCTGGAGAAATGCGTGCGGTAATCCAGTCCGGTGAACCGATGTTGCTGGTGGATCTGTCATGCTCGCGCAACTATCGAAAGCAGCACATTGCTCAGGCCCAATGGTGTGTTCGTCAGCGGCTTGAATCTGCTCTTGCATTTTATCGTCCAATTGGTCTTTTGGTGTTTACCAGCGAGGACGGTCAGCTCGCCCATCTGGCTGCGATGGACTTTGCTAAATCAGATCCCAGACAGCTGGTGCGGGTATTAAATGGAGGCAATCAAGCTTGGCACAACTGTGGCTACCCAATGGTTGAGGGGATGGAAAATACGCTATGTAATGTAGATGATGTATGGGATCGACCCTATGACCGGGAACAGGATCAGGAACACAGAATGAAACAATACCTTCAGTGGGAAGTGCAGCTGATGGATCAGGCGCAGCGCGATGGCACGACGTTTTTCTCGTGCTGAGGGGGTTGAGGATCAAGGCTCAGGGGTTTCTACGCCAACCATTGTTTCTTTCACAATAAATTTCACCACCTCAACCAAAGCCAATTCTTCAGAACCCCCGCCAGCGATTGCCTGGTTGTAAACTTCGAGCTGTCGATGGGCACTTGTGCCGCGCTGTAAAATTGTTCGAATGTGATTGAGCTCGCGCACGCATCCGAAGTGTTCCGCATCTTCGGTCACCAGGCCGATCAACTCTTCCATCAATTCATTGATGTCAACTATTTGTTTACGGCCGAAGTCGATTAGTCCGCGGTCGGTACCGTAACGTTGGGCACGCCAGCGATTTTCGTGCACTAAAAAAGCGGAGTATTCGCGCCATCGCTGATTGTTTTGTTTGAGTCGGTAGAGCATTCGCAGCCAGCACCGAAACACTGTAGCGATGCAGATCGCATCATCAATGCTTGTACAGATGTCTGTCAGCCGCATTTCCAGGGTGGGGAAAGTCCAACTAGGGCGCACATCCCACCATATCTTGGTTGCATTTTCGATGATTCCAAGCTCGGTTAGCACGCTGACATGCTTCATGTAGTCCGTGTAACTGTAAAAATGCGGCGGCAGTCCGGTTCTTGGCAATTGATCGAAAATCGAAACGCGGTATGACTTAAGTCCGGTATCTTCTCCCCGCCAAAAGGGCGAAGAAGTCGATAACGCCAAAATGTGAGGAAGAATATAGGTGACCTGATTCATCATGTCGATGCGCATTTCATTGTCTGGAATCCCCACATGGACATGCATTCCGCTGATGTACAGTCTTTGCACTACTTTTTGCAGCTGTTCGGCGAGATCGCGGTATCGTTCGTCGTCAGTCAGCAAAGTGGAACCAAACGAAAACGGGTGTGTTGAAGCTGCCATGATGACGCAGCCGTGGTTGCGGGCAATACGCGCCACGGTTCCTCGCAGACGTGTCAGTTCTTCGCGCGCTTCGTGCATTGTTTTGCACACGCGGGTGCCGATTTCGATCTGGCATTGCAGGAACTCTTTTTTGACCTGATCGCCGAGTGCTTCTACGCAGTCATGCATCAAGCCTGCCGGCATTTTTGACACAAGATTCATTGTGCCAATGTCGATGACGAGATATTCCTCCTCGATCCCGACGGTAAACTCAGGCTCTTGTGCCGTCGATGAGAGCTGTGGCAAGAAACTGGTGTCCATCAAATCGATATTTCCTGCTTAGGTGAAATGCAACAGCATGAATTCGAAATCAAGCACTTTATTATTTCGAATTATGCCTTTGTCAGGGCACTCATATTTTATTACACGGACAGACCATTTATCTTTCCGCAGTTCCGCATTTGTCTTTGAGGTGGTCTGTGGTACTGGTTATCAATCGCGTTTCAAAGAAGGGATTTTGTATGGATTGTTACCTGCCCCAATTACAAATCGGTAATTTTGCAGTGCATTGCTGTTCAATCACCTGCTGGGCGAAAGACTGCATTAATCACTTGGGCGCGATTTCAAAACGACATGTTGTTTTTGTATTTCATCATGAAATCGGGTCGGAACATTCGCCCAATCTCTTACTTCGACAAAAAAAGGGATGTTCGAATTTCGAAACATCTCCTTTAACAGTTGCAGGCAACCAGAGGGTATTTTGTCCAATTCGGGTCTACGCAAGACCAAATCGAGATCGCTACCGTCGTGACTGCGCCCGGTAATCCGACTGCCATACGCCCACACCTCGACTTCGGGCAACGCCTTGTCAAGAATTTCCACAATTGCCCGACGATGTCTGGATTGAAGATGCAGCTTACTGTTCATTTATGACCCTTTCGACAGTGTCAACTAGAGTTTTTGCATCGTCGATGAAATCTGGAAGGATTTGAAGAATTGATTCAGCAAACTGCTCAACATATTCGTGTGCTGAAGAGTTTCTATAATCACGATATTGCATCCACCGTTCAATCACATCTAACTCAAGGAGACCGTGTTTGGCGGCATAACGAAATACGTCTTTAAACGGCAATTTGTCAGCCAGTTTGTTGTTTGCGTAGAACAATCCAAGAGTTTTTCTTAGAATTTTGCCACTTAACTCCAGCACGAGTTCAAATTCCTTGATGCAGCTCGCCCGAAACACATCATAAAGCGCACTGTCGCTTTTGTCATGCTTGCCTATTTCACCGTTGGCGATTTCTAGCGCATTAATGCAATTTCTAAGAAAAGTTGTGTCAATTCGAATGGTCGTTATTCACTGCCAAATAATATTGATTTTAACTGATTACGTTGACTCCTGAGTCCTGAGGTCGGAGCGTGGCTGTATATTGCATTGATGGAGAAAGTCAAACTTTCGTTCCCTTTGCTAAATTGGTCCGAGCGGATTGGCATCATGCCCCACAATGTCTCTGGCTCCTTTTATGACCGTAAACGAAAGGCAAACAGGTTGCATCTCGTAGATGCATGTCTATAGGTGATCCGCATTCCATCGTCCAAATTCAAGTCAAATTGTCTCAGACTGAGACAAGAAACTGGTGTTCATCAAATCCATATATCCGACTGTACACATCATGCAATAATGGGCTGCAAGTCGCAATTGATCAGCACATCGTTCATGCAAATCGCTATACTGATATGACCATAGTCATGACCATGGTTCATTATCTGTTGAATTCAAATCATTCCAATAATTGGTGAACTCCTATGCACGTGTATAAAACCGCCTCTCAAAATACGATCAAGGCTTCCGAATTCAAGTCAAAGTGTCTCAGACTGATGGACGAAGTTGCAAAACACGGAAAAGAACTGATCATCACAAAAAACGGTCAACCGGTCGCTCGTCTTGTACCCTACCAAAATAAACCTGCAACACTGTTTGGAACAGATCGGGACAAATTAGAGATACTCGGTGACGTTATTTCGCCTTTAGGCGTAACGTGGGAAGCCGATTCAAATGAATTCAAGGATACTGACAGTTGATTTTACTTGACACACACGTTATTTTGTGGCTTCGCGCTGGCAGTCAATCCTTGAGTTCAATTGCGCGCGCCGAAATTGACCAGGCGTTGCATTCGGGTGACCTTGCAGTTTCCTCAATTTCGTTTTGGGAAATTGCAATGCTCAAACGCAAGCGCAGAATTGCATTATCGGGGAGTCTTGAACATTGGTACCGTACACAACTGGAACAGGGGATTGTTGAAATTCCTGTAAACGGAACAATCGGTTTGAGGGCTGCGAACCTGCCGAACTTTCATGCAGACCCTGCCGATCGTTTGATTGTTGCGACGGCGCAGGAAGGTCATCGACTGATAACTGCAGACGAACGAATTCTCAGTTGGAATGGCAACCTTGACCGACTGGCAGCAGTTTGAACAGACTATTGTTGATGTGCTGACGGCACAGCAAGTTAAATCATTGAACTGAGGTGCGTTCCTGCCTTCCCTCCAAATCTGTAGAGATAACAATAGTTTTTCACCTGACTAAATCAGAAAAACGATTCAAACCATATGGGTATTCCGTGGGACTGTCCCCGTCGTAAGGGAAACCGGCTTTTCGAAGACTAGGAGTTTGTGCCTTTGCGAATTTTGAATTTAAATATTCGACTCAAAAACACTTTAAAATCGCGTGTGCCAAGCCTATTTATGTAAATTTTTTCCATACCACCGAAGACAGTACAGAAAATATGATTTATGATTTTAGAAGTGACACAGTAACCAATCCAACGAAAGCGATGCGAAAAGCAATGTTCAACGCTGAAGTTGGTGATGACGTATACGGAGATGACCCCACCGTCAACTGGCTCGAAGCCGTTGTAGCTGAGCGCTTTGCCATGGAGTCGGGACTGTTTGTTTCAAGCGGAACACAGGCGAATCTGCTCGCGTTGATGGCGCATTGCAGTCGAGGAGATGAATACATCGTCGGTCAGCTGGCGCACACTTACAAGTATGAAGCCGGTGGTGCTGCGGTGCTCGGCAGCATTCAGCCACAACCTATCGATTTTACCGCTGATGGCACAATAGACCTGGAAACTGCGCGTTTGGCGATAAAGCCAGATGATGATCATTTTGCAAATACCCGTCTTTTTTGCCTGGAAAATACACAAAATGGACGCGCCTTGTCGATGGAATATCTGTCAGAAGCAGCCCGATTTGCAAAATCCACTGGACTCAAACTTCACTTGGACGGTGCGCGAGTATTCAACGCAGCGGTTTTTCACGAAGTTGAAGTGAGCGAAATCACAAGTCAGTTTGATACGGTCGCTGCCTGCTTTTCAAAAGGACTCGGCGCTCCGGTCGGATCAATACTTTGCGGTGACCGAGAAACGATTCGAGAAGCGCGACGATGGCGAAAAATGGTCGGCGGTGGAATGCGTCAGGCAGGCGTTATTGCTGCCGCAGCGCTCTATGCAGTCGAAAACCATGTCGAACGCTTGGAGCAGGATCACAGAAACGCCAGGTGGATCGCGCGCGAACTTGCAAAAATCGACGACCTCACCGTCGATTTTCATCCGATGCAGACCAATATGGTTTTTATCTCGGCAAAAGACGATTTGCTTGACGACATTGATCACTTTCTCGGTGTAAGCAATATCATCGTATCACCACCTTCTTCCACAAGGGCTATGCGACTGGTAACCCATCTTGACGTTGATCGAAATGCAGCACGCGAACTGGTAAAAGGCATCACCGATTTTTTTGAGTATGCAGCAACTCCACTTTCCTTGGACGAGATCGAATCTGAAGGCGTTTACTAATCGATCCATTCAGCGTCTTGAGGCCACCGAATCTGCGACTACACACAGTATCTCAAACATCATAGTCGCACCGACCAATGCAGTATTGCCGGAAGGGTCGAACGGCGGTGCGACTTCAACAACGTCACCACCGACCAAGTTCAAACCGCGCAATGCGCGAATCATAAACTGCGCTTCCATGGTCGTAAATCCACCCACCTCAGGGGTTCCAGTTCCGGGTGCGTAGACAGGGTCGAGACCGTCTACGTCAAAACTGATATAGGTAGGGGCATCTCCAACAATTGTCCTGGCCTCTTCGATGATGGACTTCCAGCCCCTTTCTGCGTATTCCTCCATGTAGACCACGCGCATTCCGGTATCGTGACTGAAGCGCCAGATGTCCATTTCGTTTAACGAGCCGCGAATACCGATTTGGATCGTTTTTTTAGGATCCAGCAGGCCTTCTTCAACTGCTCGGCGAAAGGGTGCTCCGTGATGAAACTTCGATCCGAGGTAATCGTCGCCGGTGTCGCAATGTGCGTCAAAATGCACCATTGCGACAGGTCTGTCTTTGGCAATGGCACGATAAATAGGCAAAGTAACCGAATGGTCTCCGCCGGCAGATACAGGAACGATATTCTTTTGATGTATGCGGCCAAAGAAATTTTCGATCTCGTCCAGCGATTCTTCAAGGTGAAAGGGTTTTTGAATCCAAGCATCACCGAGATCCGCAATCCGGCAGCACTCGTGCGGTGAAATGCCCGACGACTGGTTCATGCGGCGCATCAGGCTCGATTGATTGCGGATTTCGCGCGGACCGTGTCTCGCACCTGTTCTGTTGGTTACCCCGCCATCGAATGGAACGCCGACAAGACCGACATCAACATCATCCCAGGTGTCGGATTGCGGGGCACGCATGAATGTAGGAATTCCGGTGTAACGAGGCCGCTGCATGGGGTCGTCGAAGGCGTCATATTCGTACATGGTTTTATGTTCTCCGTTGGTATTTCAATAGTTTTTCGTTTATATAAAGCAAGGGCGAATGGTGCCGGCAGACTTTTTGGCAACAGTTAGCACCTGCGGAACAAACCACGGCTGCAAACTGTTTAGCATTTGCGGTGTCATGGAAAAATTCCGGCAAATCAAACCGCCCATCGCCACTTCGGCCGCTCGTCTCGAGCCGTCGTCAATTTTAAGCGCAAATCCTAACACCGGCTCGGTTCCTGTTGTCATCCCGGCATAAACCCCCTCTGCACCCACTTTAACCAGTACTTTTGCGCCCGTTACCTCGGCGACGGCAGTGCAGAAACGCTTTTCGCCGCCAACCAGCTCGGGGTGGCGCATCATCGCATTGCGAATTCGTCTGGCACTGTTACAGCGTGCAGATGAATCGAAGCGTTCACCGGCAAGTCGCGCAAATGCACCTGCAATCGCACGTAGCGACATTCCGACAACAGGTATGCCGCAGCCATCCAGAGCGCTGGGCCTGGATGTAATCGGCTCTTCAGTCAATTCTTCAAGTGTTTGCAGAGCGCGGCGCTGTACAGGATGTGAGCGGCGGATATAGCCTTCGATAGGGTTGCCGCAATGACGGGCAACGGTAATGAAACCAGCGTGTTTGCCCGAGCAGTTATTGTATATAGCGCCAGCGGTGATGCCGCGTCGAATCATGTCGTCACGGGTAGCGCGGTGAGATGACTGCTGGGGACCGCACTCGAGCGAACTTTCCTTAACTGCGATTGTCTGAAACCATTTTGAAATGGTGTCAACATGTTGGGGTTGCCCGGAATGAGAAGCACAGGCGAGCGCAATGTGCTCACTTCCAAGTCCGAAGCGTTCCAAAGCACCTGATTCGACCAGCAAAAAACTTTGCAGCGGCTTGATGGCAGAACGCGGATAAATCAGCCGTTCAATGTCTCCGAAAGACTCGACAACATCGCCATTGCAATGGACAACCGCCGCTGCACCGCGATGAAAACTCTCGGTCATTTCACCGCGAACATACTCGACGAGAATCGGGTTGGTGATATCGTTCATGTTTCAGACCGAAACCAGCCAGGCCTGCGGGTGAAATTCGTCATAACAATATTCCAGATGAATGGTGATTTGACAAGATGCAATTCAATCACGGGAGCGGTCGAAACCCAATTCGTCCCACATCCAACCGAAATCATACAACTTGCAGCCCTTTTTTTCGGAAACCACTTGGTCTGTACACTCTCTCATTTTTAACCATTCAAGTGCTTTTCGCCGATCTGGCACTGAATTTGCCATCTCTCTGGGAGTCTTGCCGTTATAGTCCTGGGAGGGAATGTCGAGTGATTTTGCGAAAAAAAGTTCTCGAGTCTGGCTAAACACTTCGAACACGGCCTGCGGAATCGGTTTTCTGTCTTTGCCAAAAATTCTCTGATTTGGAGAATTCCTGATACTCGCCAGATCCCCAGTATCCATAGATGTTGTCAGAGGAAGAGAGATCTGTTTGCCCAACTTCGATTTGATCACCTTAATTCCAACATCGGATCTGTCTTTCGAAGTTGCCCAGAACCTCAAATACTTTGCATCAAGTTCCACAAGTCCTGTCCATTGGATCGAATCGTCGTCTTTGACAGTTTCATCGACAACCCAGTCATTATCTGAATCACTGCTTTTATTTTCAGCGATTTCAAGCAACACGCGAAGTGGTACACCCCAGTTCCACTGATGGTCACCACACTTGATAGCCCAGGGCAATTCATTAATTTGTTGTGCAATTTGCTTCCGGTTGCCAACTACCCGAAATACCGCTTCAATGAGTTCGGCAATTCCGCCTTCAATGTTGCCTAGAGTCGGTGGGTGCAGCCCTATGCGAGTCTCACCTCGTTGATCGAGAGTTTGGTTCCAGGAATTTGAAATCATGGCAGCGATCGGCAAATCTGCAAGAACATCATTTCGACAGACATGACCAGACCCGTCAGCAAGGGGTTTCGATTCGTTTGCTTTGTTAGTTCGGCGATTTTGCTGTTGAATTTGAGCGACCGTTTGTTCGAGTTCTTTAAGAAAAATCCCCACCATTTGTTGATCAAACGGTAAAGAAAGTGGAGACATAAATACCGCTTCGTCGTAGTCGACAAGTCTGCCGGCTATACACTGCCACAGCTTAACCGTGTCTGCTTGATGGCGATTGCCGCTTACTTCGATTAAATCGCCGCCATAGACAAAATCTCTTACCGTGTAACTTTGATCGGGTACTATGTCCACAACTTCAAAAATAGTCACCCGGGAGTCTCGAATTGCTTTGAAATAACCGAGCTGATAAGCCAATTCCCGATCGTTTTTCACTTCAAAAATGTTCTCTACAAAGTCAGTGACAACGTTCTCATCTCCATTATCACCAAAGCGTCTTGTGAGAAAATCGTCAAAGGCAAAAAAAGTCATTGTAGCCAGCCGCTGCTCTTTACCGACGAAGTAAACTATGGAATCAATATCCAAAAGACTGGCTGCTGATTTATAGTGCTCTTCGACAATTTGTCTGTAACGATCTTGCCAATGGGTGCCTTCCATCAGCTTTATCACGATGGCGAATAACGAGCGTACGTTCGTCGGGTCGAATTCATCGATCATTGGCATTGAATTAAACTGTCCCAGTTCGTGATAACAATGAAGTTTGCAACTGCAATTTTGATACGCATGCAGGCTATGCGTTGCGCGTTACTGTAATCGCATTGTTTGTGAATAATTACCGCACAGTAAGAGTTGTTCATATGTTGTCGCAGCGCTAAAATTTACTCCGATGCAAGCCGCTGCGAATGCCGATGAGTTTACAACTTTGCAAAACGCAGTATACGACGGATTGCCGACATTATCAATCAAGTGGTTTTTTCGAGCTCTTAAGTGGCCTTCGAAATCGTCTTGAGCAAATAGTTCATAATGAATAGAAATTTGTTAATAAAGAGTTTGTTTACGCTTTTTTGTCACAACAAATTGAGTCTTCGTTAATATTCTTCCGCGACAGTTTTTAGCGATTTGAAGTCTGGCACAACAACACGGAAATCCAACAATGAGCATTTTGTTGGTCGAACGACACAACACAAGTAAAACCATCACGTTGAATCGCCCTGAAAGAGCCAATTCGCTCAACCGTGAACTGGTTCAGGCGATACGCGATGAAGTGCATGCATCCGCGACGGACGGTACGCGGGTGTTGGTGATCCGCGGGGCAGGCGGTTCGTTTTGTAACGGGTTTGACTTAAGTGATTTGGAGCACTCAAGCGACAGTGAGGTTGGAAAACGAATCATTGAAATCGAGATGATGCTGCAAGACATTCATCATGCCCGGTTTCTGACGGTTGCGCTTGCCCACTCAAAAGCGTTTGGTGCTGGAGCAGACCTTGTGTGCTCGTGTCATGTCCGCATTGCTGAGCCGGCAACTAAGTTTTGCATGCCCGGGCTTAATTTCGGTATTTTGCTTGGTACCCGGCGTCTGGTACACAGGGTCGGACAGG
Source organism: Arenicellales bacterium (assembly GCA_965214785.1). Lineage (GTDB taxonomy): Bacteria > Pseudomonadota > Gammaproteobacteria > Arenicellales > JAJDZL01 > JAJDZL01. Next base: position 2,529,096 of record OZ243975.1, read on the forward strand.
ACGAGGCAATTGGGCTTCTTATCAATTCCAGTGTTTTTGACGCGCAGCGTGCACTGCAAATTAAATTTCTAACCGCCCTGGCCGATAAACATCAGTGGTCGAATCATGTTCAAATGGCACTTGAAGCAGGCAGCGCAATTAACGCGCAGCATGTTTCTCGAATGCTTGCAGTAGCGGTCCGCGACACGCGTAGCGAAGACATGGCTGACCTTAAACACAGTATCGAACAGCCTGGCCTTGTTGAGCGAATCGTCGCATACCGCGACTCATTTCGCAAACAATCAGGCAAAACCAGCAGCAATACCGAGTGAAATTGTTAGTGCATTTCGCAAACTATGCAGGACCGCTGAGGTCCATGCTGTATCTTGGTGTATTGATACTGGCAGTCACTGCGTTTTTCTCACTCGGTGAAACTCACAAATCCGGGCTGATGATGTATCCAACCCTGATTGCACCGGCAGTCGTTCCGATGCTTTACTTCGTGATCCCGCTCGATATGATCATGTGTACAGTTCTGATGTCGGGCAAGAAGGCTCAGGAGCGCAGGCGTTACAAGCACATGATTGGCTCAGATTTCGCTGCGCTTTTATTGCTGTTTATTGCCTGGCTGCCTTTCTACTGGCGGCTGTTGTCGCTTTAGCGTTATGTCATCATTGCCGATGACGTCAGCTTGCTTGTCAAGAACATCTATGCAGCAGGTGAATTGCACGAAGTGGCAACTGCCAGGGGTTTCTCGGCATTTTGTTCACAAGGCCAACAAAATGTGCGGCGCAGGATTGGATTAAGCATTACAACCTGGGCGCAACTATCTCGATTGGTTTCGCAAGGCCGGCGACAAACTGCGTATTGGGTGTGTGATCGAATATCTCAGGGCAGGTTACAATTTTCCAGCTGCGGCTGGCGCCACCAAGGACTATTTTGTTGCACTCGCGCACTGCACTGTCAACCCATAACTGCAGGTCTTGCGGCAAGCCGATCGCAGTTACGCCACCGACAGTCATCCCGGTAATCTCCTGGGTTTCCTGCGCGCTTGCAAAAGATACCCTGCGGGCGCCGAGTTTCTTGCGCACCGTGTGATTGACATCTAAGCGGTGAGTCGCCAGCACAACACAAGCGGCGTATTTCTTTTCACCGGTTTTTGACTTCACTACAATGGTATTGGCGCACTCGGCAAGTGTGTAATCGTAATGCTTGACGAAAACTGGAGTGTCTGCAAGTTCCGGATCACACGGGATTAACTCATAATCGACCCCAAGCGCGTCCAGTTGTTGGCGTAATTGATTGGTTTGGTGATCAGTCATTGTTCGATACGATGTTGCCTGGCAAAACCGGTTAGCAGGTATATGCCAAAAATGACTAGCGGGACCGAGAGCAGTTGACCCATGGTGAACCAGTCAGAAAAAATATACCCAATTGATTTGTCGGGTTCTCGAAAAAATTCTACAAAAAATCGAAAAACGCCGTAGCTGGCTAAAAATAATCCTGAAACTGCACCGCTTTGTCTGGGTTTTGTCGAATACAGCCACACAATAACGAACAACAACAGCCCTTCAAGCGCAGCTTCATACAATTGAGAAGGGTGTCTGGGCAACTGCTGCGGGTCCAACGGAAACACCATCGCCCAGGGCACATCACCGGCGCGTCCCCAAAGTTCCTGGTTGATGAAGTTTGCTATACGACCGAAGAAAAACCCAAGCGCACATAGCGGTGCAGAGAAATCCGCAGTTTGCCAAAACCCGACTTTTACCCTGTTGGAAAACACCCACAAGCCAGCGATCGAACCGAGCAGTCCGCCGTGAAACGACATTCCACCTTCCCAGATCTTGAAGATGTCGATCGGGTGCGTAACATAGAACAAAAAGTTGTAGAAAATCGTATAGCCAAGGCGGCCACCGATAATCGCGCCGATTGCTATATATAGAATCAGGTCAACCACCTGCTGTTTGGCAATCGGGCAGTGAGAGGCTTTTGTTCTAAGCTGCCCCAGCAAAATTGCAGACACAATACCGGCGGCATACGACAGGCCGTACCAACGCACCTGCAGCACTCCCAAATCGACAGCAACTGGATTAATTTCCGGATAGTCAATCAATACCGTGATTTCCTTACAATGATTGTGTTGAACAAAGCGACGAGACAACATCGCTTGAGTAAATTAGTATACATTTGGACAGGTGAAACAATTGCGGCGTAATCTCGCTCGCGTTAAGCTTGCAAAATGTACGATGTGCAAATCCCCATTCAGCATTGCTTTCTTTATGGTCTTGACCAAGTGCATATACGGTGCTTGAGCACACCTGGCAAGCGATTGAACCTGAGTAAACGATACAAACCACAAACAACTGAGATCACCATATGACAAACAGCCAAAAAGGTGAGCCGAACAGGCTTATTCATGAAACCAGTCCCTATCTTCGTCAACATGCATACAACCCGGTTGACTGGTATCCATGGGGCAGCGAAGCACTAGAGCTGGCGCGGCACAAGCAATGCCTGATTCTGCTTTCTGTAGGTTACTCGGCGTGTCACTGGTGTCACGTAATGGAACACGAATCGTTCGAGGATGGCAAAACAGCTCAAGTCATGAATGAAAACTTTGTTTGTATCAAAGTCGATCGCGAAGAACGCCCTGATCTCGACAAAATCTACCAAAACGCACATCAACTTTTCAATCAGCGCCCAGGCGGCTGGCCGCTGACTGCTTTTCTAACTTACGATGAGCATGTTCCGGTTTTTGTCGGCACCTATTTTCCCAATGAGGCGCGTCATGGAATGCCGGCTTTCCGTACTCTTTTACAAAACATTTCTACCCAGTTTCGCGAAACAAAAGACAAGCTGCCGCAGCATGCTCACGCCGTCAAGGAGGCTTTCAAACGATTTGAGATCCCTCAGTCAAACGGCGACACCGCACTCGACAACTCACACTTGGAATCTGCGGCCAATCACCTGCTGCGCGATTACGATCCGGTCTACGGTGGATTTGGCGGCGCGCCGAAATTCCCGCATCCGACTCAACTGCAAGTAATGCTGGCTTTTTGTAACGTAAATACTACAGATGAGCCAGCCAAACACGCAGCGCTCAACGCCGCTGTGCATACGCTCGAAGCGATGTCATGTGGCGGTCTCTATGACCAAATCGGCGGCGGTTTTTATCGTTATTCGGTTGACGCGAAATGGGAAATTCCGCATTTCGAAAAAATGCTCTATGACAATGCACAGCTTATACCGATGTATGTTGATTTTGGTATTTTTTCCGGTAAAAAACACTTTCTTCAAGTGGCGGCAGAATCTGCCGACTGGGTAATTCGCGAAATGCAGTCGGCCCAAGGCGGTTATTTTTCGACGCTTGACGCAGATTCTGAAGGTCATGAAGGCAAGTTCTATGTCTGGAGCACTGAAGAAATCAAAAGTGTTCTGCAACAGGATGAATACGCGGCAGTCGATGTGCGCTATGGACTGCGCGGAATGCCAAATTTTGAAGGCAGTTGGCACCTTAGCGTTGTCAATTCGATGAAAGTGGTTGCGCAGCGAACTGGAAACTCTCCGCAACAGGCAAAGAAGCTTGTTGAAAGTGCGAACGAAAAACTGTTTGCAGCCAGAAGCCACAGAATTCGCCCTGGACGCGACGAAAAAATTCTCGCTTCATGGAACGGTCTGATGATCGCAGCGATGGCGCGCGCCGGTCGAATGCTTAAACGAGAGGACTTCATCGAGTCAGCCGAGCGTGCCTATGGATTTGTCCGTACGGCTATGTGGAAAGATGGCAGACTGCTTGCAACCGCGTTTGGTGATCAGGCGAAATTCAATGCTTATCTTGATGATTACGCCTTTTTGGCCGATGGGGTGATCGAACTGCTGCAAGCGCGGTGGAAAAATGAGGATCTTCAATTCGCAATTGCACTTGTGGAAGTCATGCTGCGCCACTATAGCGATGAACGCACAGGGGCGTTTTATTTCACCTCCGACGATCACGAAAAACTGCTGCACCGCGCGACCCCTACCTATGATGACGCAACACCAAGCGGCAACGGTGTTGCTGCCGCTGTGTTGGCGAAACTGGGGTATCTCACAGGCGAGACTCGGTATATTGAAACAGCGCAGCGCCTCTGCACAGGGGTGCTGTCGGCATCAGGTGCGTTTCCATCAGCCTACGGGTCGACCATTGTCGGTGCTCAGGAGGTGACAAACCCAGGTGCAGTGGTGATTGTTTGTGGCGAATGTTCTGAAGCAAAAAGCTTTGCTGACGCGATCACAGCTCAGGTGCCAATCGCAACAATGGTGTTTCAGATTCCGCCGCAATGCGAATCAGGTTTGCCGCAGTTTCTCGCACAAAAGGTGACCGAAGGGCCAACAACCGCCTATGTTTGCACAGGCTTTACCTGTTCGGCTCCGTGCACGAGCGTTGATGAATTGCTCAGGTCGCTGCAATAAACGATCCTTTGCGCTTCTGTAGCCAGAAGCTTGGCTGGCGCATCAGATTGCAGCGGCAAACAACTCGGGTGTAAAAACCGCACGCTTTGGTGATTATCCCACTGTGTCGCCGTAATACCGACGCACGGCATATACGATGAAAAAAACAATCGTCACGGCTACCGCGACGATGACGAATCCATGTGGGTCCCAGATTGTCATTGCGATTCCCGCAGAGGCAGGTGCTATTGCACCGGCGATTCCCCACACTACGCCAAATGCGGCATTGCCTGCAGCTAGCTGTGCGCCGCGAAACCTCTGACCCATAATGACCAGTGCCACCGTGTAGATGCCGGCAATCGCACCGCCCCAAAGCAACATTACCGGCCACACGATGATTTTTGATTGAATGACAAACGGCAAACACACCGCACCGAGTAACACAACTAACGCACAAATTGCGATGAGTTTGTAACGGTTCATCTTGTCTGCCAGCATCCCAACCACTGGCTGGGCTGCCATTGAACCGATAGCCAGGACAGTGAGAAACACTGCAGCGACTTCCTGCGTCAATCCTGAACGAATTGCGTAGACCGGCAGCAGCGTCATAATTGCCGCTTCCTCAAACGCCATGACCGCGGCGGCGCATATCAAAGTCGGTGCCAGCAACATGAACTGCCACACATGTGAAACCTTTCCACCGGAAAAATCCGGTGTGGAATCTCGCGTCCACCGAAGCGGATAAAGTCCAATGGCGATGACAGCGATGGTAAAGAAAAACGGCAACTTGCCGTCCACACCTACAAAGACGATAAACAACGGAGAAATAGCAAGTGTTGCACTGAATGTCAGTGTGTACAGCCCGATTACCCTGCCTCGAGTACGATCTTCAGCGATTTCATTTATCCAGGTCTCACTGACAACAAACAAAACAGTACCTGCAACTCCGGTCATGAAACGACAAACAAACCAAACGTAGATGTTCTCCACGAAAGCCATCACAGTAATAAAGCAAATGTCAGCACAGATTGAAAGAAATACCAGACGGCTGACATTGGCTGTTCGCACGATGATCGGAATCAGCGGGGCAACAAAAATGGAAGCGAGAAAAGGCAAAGTACCCATGAATCCGATCCATGTGGGCGAGTAGCCCCAATTCTCCATGCGAATGCTGATCAACGGATAAAGAAATCCGACAGTCAGTCCGTAGATAGCGATTACGCTAAACATAGCGAGCAACACCCTGCGGTTGACGGGGTCGGGCATGATGTCGCGAATGTAATACCTCATGGCACGGTTAGACAAACTCCGCCTCTGCGTTCATCGCCAAAACCATCAACACCGCGTTGATTGCACATCACCATATTGACGCCACCGAAAAACACGTCGCGACGATCGAATAGCGTATGTTTTGGATAATCGCGCATTACCAAGTGCGCAATTGAATCGTTCATCACGTTTTCCATGAACGCTTCACCGCGGTGATAGTGAACACGCGCAAATCGAACCGCATCGCGTGCTGACATCCCGTATTCAATGCTGTTGAGCAGCACCTGCCCGATCGCTGCCGGAATTCGGTTTGAACCGCCGCTGCCGATTGCAATCAATGTGTCATCCTGACCAAATGCCACGGTCGGCGACATCAGCGAACTGAGCCGGGTGTTCGCCGGCCAGTCAGACAGGCCGTAGGGGTTGACATCGTGCTCGCCGAGCATATTGTTCAGCATTACGGATGTTCCCGGTATCAGTGTGCCGCAGCCCTCGCCGTTGCTGAGCGATACTGAAGCAGCGTTATGGTGACGGTCAATGATCGATATGTGGGTAGTCCCGCGCGTTGCCTGGCGATGCTGAGCGAGGTTTCTTGTGTACAAGTCGAAAAGCCGCGCATCGAATTCATTTTGTCGGGGCGATTGCCCGTTTCCAAGTTCGCTGCATGCAGCCAGCGTGTTTAAAACCGTTTTGAAGTGCTCAGCACTGCCAGCGGTACACTGACCAATACGGTTGTGATTCATGTGGGCGAGTCCAAGTGCGATCATGATTCCGCCATTGGATGGACAAGGATTTGTAAGTACCTTGTAGTCTTTGAAACTTGAACTTAGCGGTGAGCGCAATTCGACCTCGTATTGACGCATGTCGTTGTAAGTCACAAGGCCGCCCGATTGAGCGATCTGATCGATCGATTGAGCGATTTCCCCGCGATAAAACAGATCATCGCCTTCGGCTGCGAGACTGTGAAGCAGATCGTCGTAATTGAAAAACTCGATGATCTCACCGGTTTGCAGTGTAGTCTTCGGCTCGCGTTTGCTTTCGAATATCGCTCTAGCTGCTCCATTGAGATAAATAGGCGTCAAAATGTCAAAAATGTGCGCCTGCATTTCAGTAACTTTAATACCGTTTTTCAGCAGCGACAGTGCCGGTTGAATCAATTCTGACATCGGCATTGTTGAAAATCGGCGGGCGGTTTCAAATATGCCCTTAACACAGCCAGGAACTGCGGTGGTGCCGGATCCGATTATGAATTCCTGCTGTGCGCTACCGAAATCGCAGATGAACGAACGCGAGTCGATTTGGCTTTCGGGTTTGTGTGCATGCGGAGTTTGTACAAAAAAATCAAATACAACCGGTTGATCACCAGCAGGTGCGGCCGTGAGAAATCCACCTCCGCCAAGTGAAGACAGCGCAGGCTCGGCAATGCTCGCGACATATATTGCGCCAATCGCTGCATCGAAAGCGTTGCCACCGCTTTTGAGAATTTCGGCTGCGGCTGCGGCAGTTTGCTGATGGCCGGCCGCGACAATTCCTTGTTTCATGATTGAGAATATTCCAGTTTCTAAATTCGCATTGACCGAATGCAAGTGATAACATAGTGAGTAGTGAAACATGTTGAATTCCACTGATTCACAGAGTATGCAAAGCGATTATTGTATAGCGATAATCGAAGTAATAAACTCATCACAATCGAACCGGCGCACGACAGACAGCGCACAGTAGCTGCCAAAGCGGCAAAGTTTTCGAGCAGTTTCTGTCTGAGTCTGACGATCTATTATTTTTAAAAAACCTTTATCCAAATGTCAGAACACATAACAATACCCAAAGACGGACAAAAAATTACCATTCTAAATGGCAAGCTGAGCGTTCCCGATAATCCAATTGTCGGCTATATTGAAGGCGACGGCATTGGCCCCGACATCACTCGAGCATCCATGCGGGTGTGGAACGCTGCCGTTGAGTTGGCCTACGGCGGTGACCGGAAAATTCACTGGTGTGAATTGTTCATGGGAGAAAAAGCTGGAAGTCTTTATGACGGTGATTTTTTCCCGGATGAAACTTTAGATGCGATCAAAGACCTGCTGGTGGCAATCAAAGGACCCTTGTCTACGCCGGTCGGCGGTGGATTTCGCTCATTGAATGTTTCACTGCGTCAGGCACTGGATTTGTATGCCTGCATTCGGCCGGTAAAGTACTTCGAGGGCGTGCCTTCGCCGATGAAGCGCCCTGAAGAGGTAGATGTCGTGATTTTTCGCGAAAACACCGAAGATGTATATTCAGGAATCGAATTCGCAAGCGGTTCAGAAGAAAACGAGAAGCTTGCAAATTTTTTGCGACAGGAAATGGATGTAGACTTTGAGCCGCAAGCTGGACTGGGGATTAAACCGGTCAGCGCAGCGAGAACTAAAAGACTGGTGCGAAAAGCTATTGAGCACGCAATTGCTCACGGTCGACAAAGCGTAACTTTGGTTCACAAAGGCAACATTATGAAGTTCACGGAAGGGGCATTTCGAAGCTGGGGCTACGAACTGGCCGCAGAGGAGTTCGCCGAGCAAACTGTAACTGAAGACGAAGTATGGGACAAGTATGATGGCACAGTGCCGGAAGGCAAAGTGGTTATAAAAGATCGCATCGCTGACATCATGTTTCAGTTGCTTCAGCTGCGTCCGGCAGAATTTGATGTGATCGCGACAACGAATCTCAACGGAGACTACTTGTCTGACGCGGTGGCTGCAGAAGTCGGTGGCATCGGCATCGCACCTGGGGCCAACGTGGCTGACCATATTGCAGTATTTGAAGCCACCCACGGCACCGCGCCGAAGTATTCGAATCTTGATAAAGTCAATCCATCGTCACTTTTGCTGTCGGGTGTAATGCTGCTTGAATATATCGGCTGGGTCGAAGCTGCGGATCTGATTAACCAAGCCTATCCGCAAGTAATCGGTGATGGAACCGTAACCTACGACTTTGCCCGTCTGATGGACGGTGCAAAAGAAGTTTCAACCAGTCAGTTTGCTGAAGCGTTGATTGCCAAGATGGCTCGCTGAAATTGTTGCGACGCAAAAAGGCAGTTGCTAACCGATCGCAGGGGGGCGGTTATGACGCACGGAATTTCGCGTCGGCAGCCCGCCACAGATACCAGCTTGCAATACTTCGGTACGGGCGCCAACGCTCACCGTGATCTCCAAGTTCTTTTGGACTGGGTAATTCATCACCGCCATAGACAACCATAAAACCGCGTCGCACGCCAAGGTCAGTTACCGGCAGTACATCGCTTCGCCCGAGGTTGAAAATCAGCAGCATTTCAACGGTCCACGGACCGATGCCGCGTACGACGGTATACGCATCGATCAAGTCCTGATTGCTGGCGCGCTCAATATCCGAAGGTTTTGGCAGATGGTTGCCGACCTGTTTGTCTGCCAGGTCTTTGACGGCGAGAGTCTTTGCTCGGGACAATCCGCACGATCGAAGTGCCTCATCTTCAGTATTTAGTACTGCTTGCGGACTGGGAAAGTCATCACCATACAGATTCAGCACCCGTTTTAAAATAGTGTCTGCCGCACGTCCGGAAAGCTGCTGGTAGACAATCGAACGCAAAAGCGCCTCAAAAGGCGTCATTGAGTCACGCAGCTCGAGACGATAATCTCCGATTTCTGCGATCAGTTCGAATAAAACCGGATCAGTGCTTCGAAAACCTTCAACAGCGGCAGCGACATCATACGGGTAGTGCCCTGGTTCAGGAGCGCTCCACACCATCAGTTTGTCTGCGCCTGCGGCAATAGCGGAGTAAGTGAAATTTCTATCCGTCGATTTCGTCTGCGACCGTCTTCGCTTTCGTTTGATGCAATTGGCTGCAGTTCGCCATATCCAACTACCCGAACGTGGTTTTCAGGAACACCCTGGCTGGTAAGAAATCGCGCTGCGCTGGCTGCCCGGGCAGCCGACAACTCCCAGTTCGTTGGATACAGTTTCGCAAGAGAGCTGGAAATCTTCTGGTTATCGGTGTGGCCCTCAATACTCATCACGTAATTGGGGTCGGCGCTAAATGCTGCAGCGATTCTCTGCAGTGTCTGGCGCCCCTGGATATTCAGCTTTGCGGAACCAGAGCGGAAAATGACATCAGACCCCAACCGAATACTGGTGTATCGAGTCAGGATATCGTTGATCTGTGCTTCTTGCGATTCTGCAATCTCGAGCAGTGTTGTCGCAAGTTGTCCTTTTTCGGATACCTGCAGCGCGATTGCGTTACTCATAACCGTCAAGTCATTGTTTAAGCGCTTTATATCAGCGGCAAGCTGGCGGTTATCTGTTCGAAGCGATTTTAGCTGCTTGCGTGAGTTGTGCAACCTGTTCAACAGGTAGTCGATCCGGGAATGCGGATTACCGAGTGCGCCGGACACACGAGCCAATTGTTCTTGCGCGATTTGAAGTGTATTCGTCAGTATGTGATTTTCACCAGCCAAAACTTTAGTTTCGTCTGTCAGAACCTGAACCATTGCATTTGACTGATTCAAAGTGCTGGTCAAATTCTCTATATCTCTTTCGAGCTGCTCGCGTTCTTGATCCGACGGTTGATTTTCATCAGCCAGGATATTGAGCACTCTGTCAGACAATTCGACAGCATCGTCGATGGATTTTTGCAGGTCCGAGCGGTTTTCGTCACCTTGTGCTGTGGCGCTACCATCGGTGTTGTCTGGCGCTATCGATGATTCTGCCGAGGTTTGCGACTGCGAGTCGCTTGTGCTGGTTTGTGTTGTAACTTCGCCAGCCGCGTCAACTGTCGATGTAGACTCGGCAGTTGCCTCCATCATCTGTATATGTTTTGTCATCTCGTTCATTTTGTCGAGCAGTTTCCCGCGCTCGGCTTTGATGGCCTCAATCTCACCGGTTGCCGGTGAGTCGGAAGAAACAGTCATCTCGAGCAGTTCCGCGAATTCGGTTTCCATTTTCTGGATTTGTTCAGATAGTGTTGACACCTTGGTTGACAATTCGGTGATGACTTTTTGTGATTCACTCTCAGCTGTCATTGCCTGGCTGCTTATGGTTTCGACTTGCGTTTGATGCTGTGCAACGGTTTGCCTGCCTGATTCGACTTGCGCTTTAAGTTCATCACTAAGCGACACCAACGCGGTGTTTTCTGCAATCAGGCTTTTCAATTCTGCTTGCAGATCATCGATTGAGCGGTTCATCTGCTCAAGTTGCGGCGTATTGTCAGTTGTCAGAACTGTGGTGACCGCTTCGATGGTTGAATCTGGCTCATCAGATGACAGATGGAGAAACCAGCCGGCGACGGCGAAAACTCCGAATACCGCAGTGATAATCCATGCATAGTTGTTTGAGTTCATGGTTTTTTACTCACAGTAGAAAAGATTCTGTTGAATCTGCCTGGTGTAATAACAGGTTCATTTTGACTGAAAATTCGGCGCTATCAAACTTCGACTGTACGAACATGCTGTTTGTCCAGCATATGCCAAATGTCAATTTCGTTGTTCTTCTGTCTGAATTCGCCCAATGAATGCTGGCTGGTGCGGTCGCAAAGCAAAGACTTGATTGCCACAAGAACACCTTGATGGGCGACGATGCACAAGTCTTTAATCCCGTTGGCGAGGATTTGTGCAACGAAATCCTTCAGTCTGTGCATGACCTGGAAAATTGATTCGCCACCCGGTGCCGGGACTGCGAAGTTTTGAGCGCGCCAGCTTTCATAGCGTTCCTTACCGAGTTCATTACACAACTCATCTTCATAGCGGCCATCATATTCTCCCATATCTATTTCAATAAGCCGGGCATCTATTATGATTTTTGATTCGACTGTCTGGATGATATGTGCAGTTTCAACAGCTCTGCGCAAAGGAGAGGTGTAGGTGCAGGGAACTTCGACGCCTTGTTCATGAAACCACTTCAGCACCTGCTTGGCCTGGCGTTTGCCGTTTTCATTCAAAGGAATGTCGACTCGTCCTTGCCATCTGCGGAGTTTGTTGTAGTCGGTTTCGCCGTGTCTTACCAAGTACAGTAGACTCACAATGAAATAACGGGTGTTTTCACAGGTGAAGTGATATATAAGGCAAAAGCCGCGTCGGTTATGAGCCTATCAGCGCAAAGGCCACGCGGATAAATATTATTTTGGATTTGTTTGCCCTGCAGTTATTTATATGAAAAAGATTTTAATTCTCGCAGTTGTTGTAGCCCTTATTGTAATTTACTTTGCATTTGATATCGGGCAGTATCTTGATTTAGGCTATTTCAAACAGCAACAGGACCGGATCATGGCATATCGGGAGCATTTCCCGATCCGAGCCGCTGCATACTTTATGATCGCCTACATTCTGATAACCGGGCTTTCATTGCCTGGCGCAGCGGTAGCGACATTGGTTGGCGGGGCAATATTCGGTTTGCTGTATGGCACGATACTGGTTTCATTTGCATCGGTTATTGGAGCGAGCTGTGCGTTCTTGGTGTCGCGGCACATTTTGAGAGATGCAATTCAAAGCCGCTATGCAGACCGGCTTCGCACGATTAATGAGGGCATAAAAAAAGATGGTGCGGTGTATCTGTTCACCTTGCGCATGGTTCCGCTGTTTCCGTTTTTTGTGATCAATCTCGTCATGGGATTGACACCCATGCGGCTAGGCATGTTTTTTGTTGTAAGCCAAATCGGAATGCTTCCCGGTACGATTGTCTACGTCAACGCGGGCACGCAACTTGCGAAAATTGAATCTATCGGTTCCATCCTTTCGCCCGGACTGATTGCGTCATTCGTGTTGTTGGGAATTTTTCCTCTGATTTCAAAGAAAATCATCGATGCGATGAAAACCAAAAAGGCATTAGGCAAGTTCAAAAAGCCCAAGAAGTTTGATTTCAATACGGTTGTCATTGGCGCCGGCTCCGCGGGATTGGTTGCAGCCTATATTTCTTCTGCAGTCAAGGCGAAGGTCGCATTGGTCGAAAAAGGCAAAATGGGTGGAGACTGTCTCAATACCGGTTGTGTGCCATCGAAGGCAATCATTCGAACTGCCAAGTTTCTTCATCATGTAAACCACTCCAAACAATACGGAGTACATACCGCGAGTGCACAATTCGACTTCAAAGAGGTGATGGAGCGCATTCACAATATTATCGGTGTGATTCATCACCACGATTCGGTAGAACGATATACCAGTCTTGGTGTGGACTGTTATTCGGGTCACGCGACCATCGAGTCACCTTACGTAGTTGATGTAGACGGACAGAAGCTCACTACCAAGTCAATCATCATAGCAACCGGCGGAGAACCCGCAGTTCCGTCATTGCCAGGCATTTACGAGACCGACTTTTACACATCCGACACCATCTGGGAGATTCAGGAATTGCCCAAGCGGCTGTTGGTACTCGGTGGCGGGCCGATCGGCTGTGAATTAGCGCAGGCATTTGCTCGTCTCGGCAGTCAGGTCACTCAGATTCAGAAGACTTCAAGACTGATGCCTAGGGAAGACCCGGAATATTCGCAAATGGTCCTCACGCAGTTCATAGAAGACGGGGTTGATGTGCGACTTGAACATCAGGCGAAAGAATTTATCAGCGAAAATGGCGCCAAGATGCTGATATGCGAGCATGCTGGCGAGGAAGTTCGATTTGAGTATGATGCACTGCTGCTTGCAGTGGGAAGAAAAGCCCGGCTCAGCGGATATGGCGTCGAGGAAATGGGAATCCATATCGCTGACACCAAGACCATCGATATTAACGAATTCTTAGAGACTAATTTCCCCAATATTTATGCTGTAGGCGATGTTGCAGGGCCTTATCAGTTCACGCACTTCGGTTCGCACCAGGCTACATCGGCGGCGGTTAATGCGCTGCTTCGGCCTTTTTATCGCCAACGCGTCGATTATTCGGTGATTCCGTGGGCAACATTTACCGATCCGGAAGTGGCGCGGGTTGGTTTAAACGAAATTGAGGCTAAAGAAAAACACGTTGATTACGATGTGACGGTCTATGATTTCAAAGATTTGTCCAGAGCCATTGCCGATAGTGAAACCACAGGTCAAATTAAGGTGCTTACAGTTCCCGGGAAAGACAAGATTCTCGGAGTTACGATTGCCGGTGAACACGCAGGTGACCTGATACACGAGTTTATTCTGGCAATGCAGTGCGGCTTGGGATTGAACAAGATTTTGGGAACGATTCACATCTACCCCACACTGGCCGAATCAGTACGTTTTGCCGCTGGCAACTGGAAGCGCAAACAAACCAGCGACCGGACCAAAAAACTGCTTGAAGGATTCAATAAATGGCGACGGGGTTAGCCGCTGCCTTGCACTGTTGATGCGAATGGCAAGGCGATCACGCGCTCAGGCCTCGCCTTTATCCTGGTGGTAAACTGTGTACAGGTCGTAATAGTAGCCGCGCTGGTCCATCAAAGTGCGGTGCGTTCCGTCTTCGACAATCTGGCCTTCCGACATAACCACGATTCGGTCGACGTGTTCTATTGACGACAGTCGGTGCGCAATGATGATTACCGTTCGGCCTTTGCCGACTGCGTTTAAGGCTTGCCGCACTTCGAATTCCGAACGCGTATCGAGTGCTGATGTCGCTTCATCAAATACCAGTATTGGCGCGTCTTTGATAAATGCTCTTGCAATGGCAATGCGCTGTTTTTGCCCGCCAGACAGCCGAACCCCTTTTTCGCCGACAATGGTGTTGAACCCTTCAGGGAGCTGTTCGATAAATTCCAGTGCGTACGCCGATTTTGCCGCTTCATATATGGCCTGTTCAGTAGCGACTGCGAAGTTGCCGTAGGCAATGTTTGCTGAGACAGTGTCGTCAAACATAAAAATGTCCTGACTGACAAACGATACCAGTTTTCGGACTTCAGCGAATTTGTACTCCCGAATGTCGGCGCCATCGATTTCCAGTCGTCCGCCTTGGATTTCATACAGACGGGGAATCAGGGATGTCAACGTTGTTTTGCCACTGCCCGATGCGCCAACCAAAGCGATTGTCTGATACGGCTCGATTTGAAGATTCAAACCGTTCAGCGAGCTTTTAAGGGCTTCAGGATAATGGAATGTAATGTCTTTGAACGAGATCGCTCCTCGCATCTTATGCGTGACGATTTTTTTGTCACCTGTTTCCGTTTCCGGGCTCTGGTCCATGAGGAAAAATACCCGTTCGGATGCAGCAAGTCCGGACTGAATCATGTTGTTGATGCGAAGCAACCGTTTCATGGCCGAGGTAATCAGTGCCAAGGCAGCCATAAAAGAGACGAAACCACCTACAGTCAACGGGTCGGTAAGGTCGCGCGTCAACGTGAAATAGACAGCCCCTGCGATTGCTACAGTGGAAACAAATTCAGCGATCGGCACTGTCAATCCATCGGCGACGGATTCTTTGAACTTGAGTCGTCGCAGTTCATTGGCAATGTCGTCGAGCCGTTGAATTTCGTATTTCGAAGTTTGAAACAGCTTGACCAATCGATGATTCGCGGTGACTTCCTGGAGGTGCCGCAAGAATATCGCACCCTGATGCATCGCGTAACGGTGCAGCAACCGAAGCCGTTTGGCGACCGCTTGGACCAGAAGCAGGATAATCGGGGTTGAAGTGACAATGATCAGGCTCAATATCCAGTCGAGAATGAATATCCACGTCAGCAAACCGATGATTGTTACGGTTTCGCGAACCATCGTAATCAATGCTGTTGTTGCAGCAGACATCAGTCTGTTGACGTCCGATGAGATCCGCGCGATAATTTGGCTTGATGAATTGGTGTCGTAAAACCGCGTTGGCAGAAACACGATTCGATCGATCAGCACGGTCTGAATGTCATAAACCACAGTGGAAGTCAACCAGCTGAAACAAAGCCCGTTGAGATAACTTGCAACACCTCTGACCGCGAAAATCACGATCAGCGCGATCGGAGTCCAGAGAATGTAAGTGGGATCTCTTTCGACAAAACTTCCGTCTAATAGAGGTTTCATCAGCATTGCCACCCCGGGTGTCGTTACCGAAAACAGGATGACAAGTACTATTCCGAGAACAAAAACCCACTTGTAAGCAAAAACATAAGAAACAAGTCGCTTGTATAAGTCTATGTTTTGACGCAGATCTGTGTGGCCGGTTTTTTGTGAAGCTAGATCCATGGTTTGTTGGTTGATTTGTTGCGCGAGTAAAAAGCCACAGCAGCGTTTTGTGCTCAGCAGCAGTCCTCGCGTAGTTGGGCAGTGTTGATTATGAAGTTTCGAATACTTGGGTCCGGCTGCAAAACGTTGTGCAAAACACAATTTTAAAATTATATAATCTGCGCTTTTGCAATTACGTCAGTGCAGATAATTTTATTGTAAGAGTAATGAATACAGTTTCGGCAAAATCCAGTGATATTGAGCGGGAGTGGTTTCTCGTCGACGCATCCGATAAGGTTCTCGGCCGTTTGGCTACCCAAATTGCCATTCGCCTTCGCGGCAAGCACAAACCAATTTATACACCGCACGTTGATACCGGTGACTACGTTGTTGTAATTAATGCAGAGAAAGTTGCATTAACGGGGAACAAGGAAAACGCTAAGGTTTACCATAGCCACTCCGGGCGACCTGGCGGACTGAAGACCGTGCCGGTAGCCACAATGAGGCAGAAGCATCCGACTCGAATTATCGAGAAGGCAGTGCGCGGCATGATGCCCAAAGGCCCTTTGGGCCGGGCAATGATGCTGAAACTAAAAGTATACGCAGGACCTGACCAGCCGCATCAGGCACAATCACCAAAACCTTTAGAAATTTAAGGCATTTCAATGGCAGCAACAAGTGAAACATATTACGGCACGGGTCGCAGAAAATCTTCAACCGCGCGTGTTTACCTGACAAAGGGAAACGGCAATATCATTGCCAATAATCGTTCTATTGATGAGTATTTCGGACGGGAAACAGCCCGTATGGTCATTCGTCAGCCTTTGGAGTTGTTAGGAATGGTCAATTCTTTTGACATCAAGGCAAACGTGACTGGAGGCGGTCAAAGCGGTCAAGCCGGTGCCATTCAGCTTGGCATTTCCAGAGCATTGCTCAACTATGATGAAGCCAATCGAGCTGCACTGAGAAAAGGCGGTTTTCTTACCCGCGACGCACGAGAAGTCGAACGTAAAAAAGTAGGTTTGCACAAGGCGAGGAAACGCCCGCAATACTCAAAACGCTAAATTCGAGTTTCTTAACTTGCCCCGTTTAACGGCCTGAGGCGCTAATACTGGGGAATCGTCTAACGGCAGGACAACGGACTCTGACTCCGTCAATCCAGGTTCGAATCCTGGTTCCCCAGCCATATTCCTGTTTTGGGACGTGCATATCCGTTACTCCCAAACCTCAAGTTCACTTTGCCTTTGTTTTAGTTTGAGCCGCACCGGCTTCAGTCGCGAATGCCGTAACCGCGATTTAACAGGATCATACAGGCACTGAAGAGAATTGCAATTGCGATACCGATGATCAGAAACGACCACCATATGCCGACGTCGCTTGATCCCAAAAAACCATATCGTGCCAGATTGATAACGTACAGGATTGGATTGGCAAGTGAAACTGTCTGCCACAAATCTGGCAGCATCTGCACTGAATAAAATACCCCGCCGAGGTAAATCAAAGGTGTGAGTACAAAATTTGGAATGATGGAAACGTCATCGAATTTCCTGGCGAACATACCGTTGAGCATACCGCCTAAGGAAAATACCAGTGCGGTAAGGATGATTGTAATGGCGGTAATGCCAGGGGAGACTAACTGCACGCTGGCGAAAAAAGTCGACACCGTCAAGACAACCGCACCTACTGCGACGCCTCTGCAGACACCGCCTGTCAGATAGCCGATAAGAATGACAGCGTTCGGCATCGGTGAAACCATAACCTCTTCGATATAACGCTGAAACTTTGCAGAGAAAAAAGAAGACGCTACATTGGTGTAAGCTCCAGTGATGACCGACATCAATACCAGGCCGGGGACGATGAAATCAATATAGGTATGGCCCTGCATGGGACCGATTCGAGGTCCGATCAGATTACCGAATATCAAAAAATACAAGCATGTTGTGATAACTGGCGGGATCAGAGTCTGCGTCCAGATTCGCACGAAGCGGGTGACTTCCTTTCTTGCCAGCGTGTACATTGCAACGCAGATATAGTCGAAGCGGTTCATGATGATTTTTCAGACTGCATTGATTGGGCTTCGATTTTCAAAAGCTCAATAAAAAGCGTTTCGAGTCGGTTTGCTTTGTTCTGGGCACTGGTCACGTGGACGTTCATTTGCGTTAGTGCAGAAAATACTGAGTTGAGATTTTCGCCGCGTGCAATGTCAACTTCAATAGTCGAGTCGTCAATTATTCTGATTGGCCAGTCAAAATTCGCCGGAACGCGGTTGATTGAACTTGAAAGGTTCAACACATAAGTTTCCTGTTGCAAATGTGTAAACAGGGTTTTCATATCAATATTCAATATCAGTTCACCCAGTTCAATAACACCGACATTGCGACACAGTTTTTCGGCCTCTTCGAGGTAGTGTGTTGTGAGAATAATTGTGATGCCGTCTCGATTCAGCTGTGACATGAACTCCCACATAGAAAGTCGAGTCTCAAAATCTATACCGGCTGTAGGTTCATCAAGAATGAGTAGCTTTGGTTCGTGCATCAGTGCTCTGACAACCATCAATCGTCGTTTCATGCCTCCTGAAAGCCGACGCGAGGCGTTATTTCGATGATCCCAAAGTCCCATTTGTGTTAGATACTTTTCGGCTTGAAGTTGAGCTTTTGCGCGCGCCACGCCGTAGTAGCCGGCGTTGTTGACCAGGATATTCCAGGGGGTTTCAAATTGATTGAAGTTGATTTCCTGCGGCACCAGACCTATATATGATTTTGCTCGACCAAAGTCCTTGTCAATATCGGTACCGAAGACGTAGACTTTTCCGCTGCTTTTGGTGACAAGTGAGCAGGTGATCCCGATAGTTGTAGATTTGCCGGCGCCATTGCGACCGAGCAAGGCAAAAAAGTCGCCACAGGCAACGTCGAAACTGACGTTTTTTAATGCGACTCTGCCATTTTTGTAGGTTTTGCAAAGGTCGACTACGGAAAGTGCTTTTTGTGTGCTCGACAAATCGTTCACTGAGTCAGGTAATACCAAAGAAATGAGACAGCTCTGCCTCAAAAGCGACAAGAAGATTGGTATTATAATGTTGCTTGTGAAACAGCTCTTCGAGCGTTTGATGCTTATTTGCAACTGAAGGTTCGAAAATTCAAATCCAGCGTTTTGGTGATTACCGAGACTTCAGTTAAATATTATTTGTTACAAATCTGATGGAAAACAGCGGACTTATTCGAATATCTTCAAGTGCGGCCGAGCGGGTCGGCGAACTGATGTCTGATTCGGACATCGGCTTGCGTGTTTTTGTAGAAGGTGGCGGATGTTCCGGATTTCAGTACGGATTTAACCTCGTTACAGAAAAACAGTTCGACGACATGGAGTTCGAAGACAACGGCATCAAGCTGTTCATTGATTCTTTAAGCGCTCAATACCTCGCTGGAGCCGAAGTGGACTATCTTGACGATTTGATGGGTGCTCGATTTTTTATCAACAACCCAAACGCCTCCACTACCTGCGGCTGCGGTTCTTCTTTTTCCGTATAGCAGCAATACGCGCTGACGATTATCGGCGTGACGCCAGCCTGACCGAGCGGGCCTTTAACCGAGCGACCTGATGGTCTACACCGCATTTTTTCTAAGTGGTGTTGCCGGATTTTGCCTTGCAATAGGCATTCTGATTGGCATTTGCGGCATCGGTGGCATCCTCATTATTCCTTTTCTGGTGTACGTGGGTGACATTGATATTCATACGGTTATCCCTGCGTGTATGGGGGGCTTTGCCTTAAGTGCTTTCGTTGCTGTATATGCCTATGCTCGCCGCGGCTCCATTGTCTGGAGCAAAGCGAAGTTTTTGATTTTAGGAGCCGCTCCGGGTGCGTACACAGGTTCGATCACAGTCTCAGTTTTGCCGTCGCTGTTACTTGAGGCGATTGTTGCTGTGTTGGTGTTTTTGTCAGCGTATCGTGCACTTAGAACTGCACCGGAAGAACTAAAAACTGACGGTATGCATAAAGTTCCCGATTTCGCATTGGTGATTTTGGGTTTGTTGGTCGGTTACGGTTCATCTGTCAGCGGCACTGGCGGTCCGATTCTTCTGATACCGTCATTAATGCTGTTGAATTATCCAGTGCGTACCGCTGTTGGACTTAGTATGGCGATACAACTTGCAATTGCGCCATTTGCAACCGCGTCTCATGTATTGCACGGTGATATTGACTGGTCTTTGGCATTGCCGATCGGAATTGGAGTCAGCGCAGGCGTATGGATCGGTGCTGTAATTGCTCACAAGATCTCTACACATTCTGTGCAGCGGTTTGTTGCGGGCGTGCTTTTTGTCAGCGGAATCACGATCGTATTGCAGTACTTTATTTAGAGCTCTGAGGCTTTGTCCAAATGCGATGCAACGAAGCTGTGCTGTGAAGGATTATCACAACGGCAGCGAAACCGATAGGCTGCTCCACAATTGGGCGGCAATCTACAAATAAGTCCCTGCAAACCACATTTTAAGTGCTTTGTAATTCCATTCATCATCTGCTGCCTTTGACCTGGGATGAAACAAGACAATTTAGTACATCTCCGGCAAGTCTTGAGGAATTACTCTATACAGGCAGTTATCTAGGAATCTACTCGCAGCGGCCTGACCCGAGTGAATGGTTATCCGCATATGTCCACAATTACCTTGAGAGGGATATCCGGTCGCTGAGCAACATCGGGGATCTTATTGCTTTCCAGAGTTTTGTTGAACTTTGCGCTGGCCGAAGCGGTACATTGCTCAACTATTCTTCGATTGCCAACGATTGCGGTGTATCACAACCGACGGTTACACATTGGGTTAGTTTGCTGGAAGCGAGCTTTATTGCCTTTCGCCTGCCGGCATTTCACCGAAATTTGCGCAAACGCGTCGTAAAAATGCCGAAAATTTATTTTTACGATACGGGACTGGTGTGTTGGCTGCTGGGAATTCGAACGCCGGAGCAAATTCGTTTACACCCTTTGCGCGGGCAGATTTTTGAGACTTGGGTGGTATCGGAATTAGTGAAGCATCGTACAAATTCGAGTGAAACAAGAGGGTTGTATTTTTATCGGGATCACAACGGTGTTGAAGTCGACATGGTGATTCCTGAATCAGACAATATTACGCTGGTTGAAGTCAAGTCAGCAAAAACACCATCGACTTCGCTTGTCGGTGGAATGAAGCGAATCAGCAACCAATTTTCACAACTTTTGCAACCAGTGGAAACAGCGGTTGTATACGGTGGCGAGTCTTTCAAGCGACTCGAAGCCGGCAAGCTGCTTCCATGGCGATATATGCGCAGCCTCGGAATTGAAAAAGAGGCAATGATTTCGGTAAGCAATGATTTTCGGTGGAACTCGCAAGTTCAGGTATCGGTCGTGTTACCCAATGGCACAAGTGTATTCGTTTCACCTGATGAAACTGGAGTTGTCCGATTTAACCCGGATTCACTGTATCTGCCAATAAAAGTGTATGCAGCCGCTGTCGGGTACTGCGCTTATCTGGAAACCAGATGGATCCCGGCAGAGCGCATTTTGCACATTACCCCTCAGTTGGCACCAAATGGTGGCTCTGTGATCATATCTCAGATCAATGCACACATTCCAGGACTAGAGGGTCAATTTGACGTTGAGCTTGACGCCGCCGGTCACGCTCTACTTTCATCCAGTGCCATTTCTGTTAACGGCAATCATGCTCCAAGCGTAAGGTTTGAATTGGGCCAAGAGTTGAAATTGACGGATGCACACGAAAACCGGATTAGTGTTCGAATTGTGGATATGGCACATCGAATGATGCTTTTGCAGTATGCAGTGGCAATTGATTCGGGTGAAACTTGATACGGGTGTCCAATCTTTTTCAGTTCTGACGATAATCGTCGATTATTCCCATTTCGATTGATGCCACATGACGCTTTGACTCTGCTATAGTGTTACGACAACGTAAAAAAATCACGTGCAGAGGTAATTGCTATGCCTATACCCCCTCCTCTTCAGGAACTTAAAATCCATAAAAAAGAATCCGGCTTTTATGAAGGGTTCAACCAAACTGTCGCGCTGCCAGCCAAAGTGCTCATCGCATTGATTGTTATCTGGGCTGCAATGGACCCAGAGCGAGCGGGTGAGGTGCTCAGGACTATTCAATTCTGGGCGCTCGAACATTTCAATGTTTACTATATCTACGCAGTTGCATTCTACGTAATCGTCTGTCTGTTTATTGCACTCTACCCGCCTTTCGGCAAAGTCAAACTCGGACCTGATGACGGCAAACCTGAGTTTTCTGATTTCTCGTGGTTTTCAATGATGTTTGGTGCAGGTATCGGTATTGGCATGCTCGGTTATGCTGCTGCAGAACCAATCTGGCATCTGGGCAACAACCCGGAAATCATTATGAGTAAAGAGACAATCAAGGCAGCTTTTGCCAGCAGCAATGTTGTCTTGGCAGAAGGTGCTGATGTTTTTGCTGAGTATCAAAAGCAGCTCGCTGCAGGTTCAATTGCAGCGATTGATGGATTAGCCATTCCAAGAACCGAATCTGCCGTACGCGGTGCATATCACTATGCGTTTCTGCATTGGGGTCTGGGAACATGGGCAACCTATTCGCTGGTTGGAATTTCACTTGCGTTTTTCAGTTACAGGCGTAATTTGCCATTGACGATTCGTTCTGGACTCAGTTCCTTGTTTGGCCGTTCGATGGAAGGTCCCTGGGGAAGTGTGGTTGACATCGCAGCGGTACTTTCCACGCTGCTGGGGATATCGCAGACAATCGGCCTTGGTCTGAACGCATTTGCTTCGGGACTGCATAATATTACCGGAGCTGATTGGCTGATGACAACTGGAGACTCTCCGGAACCGACCACCGGCGCGCTTTTACTGGCCTTGGCAGTCGTTATGCTGTTGTCCACCGGCTCAGCACTGTCTGGAGTAGGCAGAGGAATCAAGTGGTTAAGCAATACCAATATGGTACTTTCTTTTTCGCTGCTAGGGTTTTTTCTGATATTCGGCGCTACAGCGTTCGCATTTGAATTGCTTGGGGTAGGAATATTCAGCTATATCGTTCATTTGCCGGCTTTGACGCTGACTGTATGGGACCCGTCAACAGAACTCGGCGGATGGCAAACTGGTTGGTCTGTCTTCTTCTGGGCCTGGGCGATCGCGTTCGGCACCTTTGTAGGCATATTCCTGGCTCGAATCTCCAAAAACAGAACGATTCGTGAATTTGTCCTCGGTGCCATTGTCGCGCCTTCGATCATGTGTTTTATTTGGTTCACCTTCGTAGGAGGTACAGCTATTGATCTGGAATTGAGCGGTGCAGCGGAAGGAAGAATTTTCGACTCGAACCTCACCTACCAGCTTTACGAGGTCATCAATATCATGCTGTCACCAGCATTAGCCACATTGATGTCGATCATGATCGTAATTCTGTTGCTTACTTATCTGGTAACCTCCGCAGACTCTGCGATTTTGGTGATTAACACCATCAATTCCGGTGGTGACCAGAAAGTTAAGGCGGGTCAGAGACACATATTGATATGGGGCGTCGTACTGACCGCAGTGATCAGTGTTCTATTGCTTGCGGGTGGATTGAGAGCAATTCAGTCTGCAATGATCGTGGGCACAATTCCGTTTACAGCGGTATTGATTCTGATGGGCATTGGATTGCTCAAGGCACTGATCAGAGACAGAATGCGAAGCAAGCAGGCGGGTAACGCCTAAATCGCAAAAAAACCAGCTGGAGTATGTCGAATTCGTCGCAAACACAGCTGTAACGTTGGGTTGGGATCGCAATATTTATATGGTCTGCATTGAGTGTATTGATAACACTCGGTGCAGACCTGATTTGTTGCTGTCGAAGCGAAAAACCTCCAACTGCGAGGAACAATTCGGATTCGAGTCTTTACTCGTGCCACGGTAGGATTCAAGACTTCGGCGTGTTATATTTTCAGCCAGTCATGAGCGTTTAATTTCAAGGCAAATTTTTAGGAGAAGTTTGATGAATTTGCTTATCTTGGGTGTTGGATTATTTGTTTTTTTACACCTGATCCCATGTGTTCCCCCTTTGCGTAATGTGTTGGCTGGGAGTTTCGGCGAAAGTCGCTATAAAATCCTATTTGCACTGTTGACAGTTGCTAGTATTGTGTTGATTGTTCAGGGTTTTGGAGCTGCTCCTTTCGAGCCTGTGTATCAGCCTGCGATTTGGGGACGAACAGTTGCGATTGCAGCGGTGCCTTTGGCGTTTGTATTGTTTGCGGCGGCGAATATGCCAACGCACATACGAAAGGTTGTTCGCCATCCAATGCTCGCTGGTTTATTTTTATGGGCCATTGCCCATCTTGCTGCAAACGGAGATATGAGATCAGTCATATTGTTTGGGACTTTCGGCGTGTACGCTGTAGTTGCAACACTCAGTGCAGTGGCGCGTGGTAAAAATCCTGATCCAACCAAACCAGCACGATTTATGATGGATGCGATAGCTGTTGTTGCAGGACTTGCGGCAGCAGGCGTCGTCGTACATTTTCATGCCGCATTGTTCGGTATGCCGGTCGTATAAAGCGATTATGTCGAATAACCACGAAGGTGATGGCAACAAAGACCACAAGCATACGCATGCGCGCCCATTGTCTGAAATCGAAATCAAGGTAAAAGCGCTTGAATCGCTATTGATTGAAAAAGGCTTGGTCGAAGCTCAGGCACTGGATGAATTAATCGATGTCTACGAACACCGTGTTGGACCGCAAAACGGCGCGAAAGTCGTAGCCACAGCCTGGACAGATCCGGATTATCGAACCAGACTGCTGCAAGACGCTTCAAGCGCAATTGGCGAGCTGGGTTTTGAAGGTCGACAAGGCGAAGACATGGTGGCGGTGGAAAACACCCCGAAGGTTCACAATATGGTGGTCTGCACGCTTTGTTCCTGCTATCCATGGCCTGTGCTGGGTCTGCCGCCGGTATGGTACAAGTCGCCACCTTATCGCGCCCGCGCGGTCCGCGAGCCGCGTTCGGTATTAAAAGAGTTTGGTGTTGAATTGGCCGATGATGTTGAAATACGGGTATGGGACAGCACTGCGGAAGTGCGCTATCTTGTCATTCCGATGAGACCGCCAGAGACTTCAAACATGACGCAAGACGAACTTGCCGCCCTTGTTACCCGCGACTCAATGATTGGCACCGCGCTTATCAAGTCACCTGGTGAATTGACATGAAAGGTGCCCATGATCTTGGCGGAAAGGCGCTCTGCGGTCCGATCAATCCTGAGTCTGACGAACCGGTATTCCATTATGAATGGGAAAAGAGGGCTTTTGCCATTACGCTGGCCTCTGGTTTTTTGGGAAAGTGGAATCTTGACATGTCGCGCTATGCCCGTGAGACCATGGACGATGAAGAGTATCTGGCAACGAGTTATTATGAGCACTGGATACATGGTCTGGAAACGTTGCTTGTGGAAAACAATTTGCTGACTGAAAAGGACATAAACGAGCGCATCAGCAAGCTTAGGCATAGCGGTGCAACAGAAAAATGAAAGCTCTTTTGGCCAAAGACGTGTGGTCTGCCCTGCATAAGGGAGGAAGTGCTCGAATGCCCGAACAACACCCGCCTGGCTTTGAAATTGATGAGCAGGTAAAGGCGCGCACAATGAATCATGATGGGCATATTCGACTGCCCGAATACATTCAGGGTAAGCCAGGTGTGATCGCAGCGGATCACGGAACTTTCATTTTCCCTGACCGTCACGCCAACGGCATCAAACAGGCTATGCGGCTGTACAGCGTTCGCTTCGAAGCTGTTGATGTGTGGGGTGAGGCAAGCGGTCAGTGGCGCGATGCAATATACGTGGATTTATTTGAGAGCTATCTTGAGCCCGTATGAGTGTTGATCGTGAATTTCTCAGCCGGTTTTTAACTGAAGGTGAACAGCCGGTGTTCGCACAGCCGTGGGAGGCTCGCGCGTTCGCACTGGCCGTTCAACTGCACGCGGACGGACACTTTACCTGGCCGGAATTCAGTCAGTCGTTATCTGAGGTGATAGCCGACAGTTGTGAAGATTCCTACTACCGCGATTGGCTGAGGGCATTAGAGCGAATTTTGCATCAAAAGCGAATTGTTAATTCACAAGAGATTTCCACTGTCATTGCCACCATACACTCATCTTTACCACACGGTGATTCGCATTAGCCAATAATGTTGTGCTGCGGACCGAACGGAAATCTTGTTATATTATCCGCACCATCTTCGGTGACGATGAGGATATCGTGCTCGCGATAACCACCCGCGCCTTCCATGCCTTGCGGCAGACAAATCATCGGTTCAATTGAAACAACCATCGCGGGCTCAAGCACCGTCTCAATATCCTCTCGCAACTCGAGGCCGGCTTCGCGCCCGTAATAATGCGACAGTGATCCAAAAGAATGTCCGTAGCCGAATGTGCGATATTCCAAGAGGTTGTAGCGCAAAAATATTTCGTTCAGCTCAGCTGCAATGTCACAACACCGCACGCCAGGTTTAATCAGCGACAGTCCTTTGCGATGCACTTCACAGTTGATTTCCCATAACTGAAGTTCACGCTTTGATGCGTGATGAAAAAACAAGGTGCGCTCAAGTGCCTGGTAATATCCGGAAATCATCGAAAAACAATTCAAACTCAAGATATCGCCTTTTTCGATGCGTCGTGTTGTAACGGGGTTGTGAGCGCCGTCGGTGTTGATTCCTGACTGAAACCAGGTCCAGGTATCCATCAGTTCTGTGTGCGGATAAGTTTTGGCAATTGCACGGACCATCGCTTGGGTTGAATGGACAGCCACTTCGTATTCGGGTACTCCTTCGCCGATCGCTTCGACACAGGCGGCGCCTCCGATATCACTGATGCGGGCTCCTTGTCGGATTAGTGCATGCTCCTCGGCAGACTTGATCATGCGAAATTTCATGGTGGGGGCGGATATATCAACAAATTCGGCTTCAGGGAGAAATTCGTTTAGTTTCTCTCGGCGTTCCATTGTCATATGATCGTATTCGATGCCAACGCGAACCTTGCCGCGGATCAGTGTTTTGAGAGCTCGATAGTAATTGTCCTGCTTCCAATCTGTGTAGACAATGTTGTCTGCGAAACTTTGTCGCCACGGCTGTCCGCCATCGATGTTTGCACTGACCGTAGTATGTGTATCGTGACTGACAACCAAGCCGTAGGGGCGGCCAAAGGAGCAATAAACAAAGTCGGCGTAATAGTTGATATTGTGTATCGATGTAAAAAGCGCAATGTCGATACTGGCATCAGCCATATAGCTTCGAAGCTTCGACACTCGATTGTTGATTTCTTCGGCAGAAAAAGTTGGTTTGACTTTTTGGCCGTTCTCGAAATGTATGGTTTCTGCTCTGTTTTGATTGGTCATACACAACACCGAATGATTGTTGGTGGACAATGCTTTTGCAATATCGCTTTAGTCAATGGAATATTTTTTTACATTCAGTCGGACAATTCCGATTTTTTTACCGCCGTGAATATATCCGAAACGGGTTTGGAAACTGTATCAGTTTTGAGGGATTTGCGCGGTGAGCATTTTCGAGCCCGCCCGCGGCTGACACACCGGGTAAATTTGACGATAAGGAGCGTAAGAATCGCAGGCAAGAAACGTTCATTTGAGTCGAAACCATTGAAAATTCGACATGAATCAAGCGTAGATTGCGCCTTTGCCAAATATCTGACGCACACCGTGTTAAGGATCGGCTAAGTCAACCAGTGTTCAACTGGTTTTGAAAGGAAGTCACCTACACCTATCCCGCCAGCTCCAATCATCAGTTTACGAGTCGGTTTGAATGCCTTTGAAAAGGTGTTGATACCACTTGGCAAAGTTCGTTTGTGTCCACTTTTAACTTCAATGGCTATGAGTGCTGCTCCCGACTTGATTACGAAGTCGACTTCCTGATTATTCTCACGCCAGTAAAATATTTCGAACGATTTGCCGACCGAACCATTAACGAGGTGAGCGCCGATGGCCGATTCCACTAGTCTGCCCTTGATTGCGGGGGCACTGAACGTGGCGTCAATCGTTCGTTCATTCATCGCAGTCATAAGCCCAGTGTTCAGCACTTGTAGTTTGGGACTTGATGCTCTTCGCCGCACTGTTTGACCGGTGAATTTGTTCAGCCCAGTTACCATACCGGCGTTGCTCAGCAACTCAAGGTAGTGGGCGAGGGTTGTCGAATTGCCGGCATCGTGCAGTTGCCCCAGCATTTTATTGTCGGAAAGTATCTGACCGGAGTAGGTGCAAGCCAACTCCATCAGCTGTCTTAGCAATGCAGGTTTGTCGACTCGCGTCAAAAGCAGAACATCGCGCGAAACTGTAGGCTCAATCAAGGAATTTCTAATGTAGTCTTTCCAGCGAAGGGACGAATATATTTGAATTCATGAGGAGCATTCATAAATGATCAACATATTGAGTAAAGTTACTCATCACATTGAATAATTTTACATACCAAGGCAAGTTTGTCTTTTATTTTGAGCTCGAGACAACTGGCTCGATTCTCTATTTACGGATTGAGTTTCTCATGAGCCAGAACAACTTTGGCTGATAACAAACCGCTGCGAATATCAAGCCGCTACAAAAGAAAAGCGATTGCGAAAAAGTCAGTCGGAAATTTGATTCTGTCTGGTTTTTGCTTTTTTAAGTTTGCGAACAGCGACAATAACATTGATGGCGAGCACCAAGAAAGTAAAACCGTAAGCGCTCCAGACAAATTCGCCGTAACCACCCATTGAAATGAATTCAGAAAAGCTCATGCGACCTGGTCCAATTCTCGTACCCAGCGACTTTTTTGTTCGTATTCAAGAATCAGTGCACGGGCTCTTAAAAACAACAGAGTGAAAAACAACAGCATAAATCCTGCTGTCATAATCAAAAGCGGTACCAGCATGCTGATGTGGATAGATGGCAGCCCGAACTTGGTTACCGACGCAGTCTGGTGAAGTGTATGCCACCAAAGCACCGAATAATGAATGATCGGAATGTTGACAACTCCGGCAAGCAGCAAAATCGCTCCAGCCTGTTGTGATTTGGTTCGGTCCTGTATTGCCGATTGCAGTGCGATAAACCCAAGGTACAGGAAAAGCAAAATAAGTTCCGATGTCAGCCTTGCATCCCATGCCCACCATGCTCCCCACATGGGTTTACCCCAAATGGACCCGGTAACCAGCGTGATCAGCGTGAAAGAAGCGCCAACTGCTGCCGCCGCGGTACAAAGCAGGTGACACAGTTTGATTCGCCAGATCAAACCAATCAGGGCGTTTGTTGCCATGAATACGTATACGAACATGGACAGCCAGGCTGAAGGTACATGCACATAGATGATGCGAAAACCGTCACCTTGCTGATAATCGGGTGGCGCAACTACCAGTCCAAGATATAGAGCAGTTGCTATTGTTACCGCACTGGCAATTGCTGTCCATAGCGTCAGACGCTGGGAAAAATCAAAGAAGTACTTTGCCGTACCTAGTTTATGAAACCAAAGGAACATTGTTAATCTTCAGCCATCATGCGAAGGGACCCTGCAGTGGCAAATGGTCCGACCGTAAGAGCAAAAATCAAAAACGCCCCGAGCAGCGAAAAATGACCTGTCAAATCGCGCCCGGACATCGCCGCAAGTACTGCAGATACCGAGTAGAGCAACACCGGAATGCATAGCGGCAGCGTGAGCAAAGATAAAAGCATACCCGCTTTTTTCTGAGTCACAACCAAAGAAGCGCCAAAGGCGCCAATCAGACTGAATACAGGAGTAGAGATTGTCAAAGTTAAAGCCAGTACTGCAATGGTGGTGAATTCAAGGTTTACAAGTATACCCAGAATTGGGCTGATCACGATAAGCGGCACACCAGTGGAAATCCAGTGCGCCAGTATTTTCGCGCTGACCAACAGCGAAAGCGGGGCAGGTGAAATCAGCATTTGATCCAGTGTGCCGTCTTCGTAGTCGCTGCGAAACACACCGTCGAGCGAAAGTATGGATGAAAGCAGGGCGGCGACCCAGATAACACCGGGTCCGACTCGGGTCAACAGTTCGTTATCCGTGCCGGCAGAAAACGAAAACATAGTCGTGCAGACCGCAAAAAAAATGATCGGTGTGGTGTAGCTGCCAGGATTGCGATAGACTAACAACAGATCGCGTCGTAGCAATGCCCCGAATGCCCCGGTCAATTCGCCTCTCCTATATTGAGTTCATCGACTTGGATTTCATCCCATTGGACAGGTTGATGCGAGGTAACGATGCTGGCACCGCCTTTTTTCTGATGTTCTGCCAACAATCGCACTACTAATTCCTGAGCCGTTTCATCCAACGCAGTGAAAGGCTCGTCTAAAAACCACAGTATTGCGTCTGAGGCGACAATGCGCGAAAGAGCCACCCGCCTTTTTTGTCCCGCAGAAAGATAACGACAGGGAACATTGGCATAGCGTTGTATTCCAAGGCGCTGCATTACCTCGGAAATGGAGTGTTGCGATTGATTGGCGCGAATTGTTCTGTCAAAATGAATGTTCTCTGCCACTGTCAGATCTGACTTGAGGCCATTATCATGACCGACATAGATGAATTTCTGACAATATTGCTGTGGATTTTCGTAAATATCAACCCCATCCCATCTGATTTTGCCGCGTTGTGGTCGCGACAGTGCACACAGCATTCGCATCAGGGTGGTTTTGCCGGCTCCATTGTTTCCGCGGATATGAACAATGTCACCGCGGCCGGAATAGAAGCTCAAATCTTCAAACAGTATGCGTTCGTTTCTTATAGCCGTAATTTTCTGTGCGTCGATCATTATTCAGCGAGATTCATTCGTTGACAAAGTAAGAAATGAATATTGTGTGAGAATGGCTGTTGTCATAAAACCGGCCAGGCTAAAGGATTGAGGCAGGTCATGGAAATATCCCCACGATAAAGGCTGATTTTAGGGGGCTCGATCCAATTCAGATGTAATTTTTTTGACTTTTGCCTCAACAATCCGCGGCAGTTGCACTTGTTGTCATGTGTGCTGTCCACACCCTTTTGAAGTGCCTGCCCGAATGCATGGAATTTTACTTTATAAAATATGCGTCAAAACAGTCGTTAGAAAACTCGGTAGTGGCTCAGTCTGACATTTATATAAAATGTACACTATTGAAAGTCTGGGTGTGCCGACCATGCCGAACTCATTTCCGGCGAAATTCATCTTCACATTGTTGATAGGGTCACCACGACGGATACGATCAGCCCACTTAAATACAGCGCCGCCAAATGACTGATGCCAACCTCACTCAATCGGAAGCCGACGCGCTTTTAGCAATGGAGAAGCTCCGTGCAGACTCTGCCGAGTTGGATTACCCAGGTCTAGGAGGCCGCGTCACAGCCCCCTTGGTCTCAGCGGACGGGCGCGAACAGTTTTTCCTTGATCTTCGGCGGGGGAGGATCGCCCTCGGCAAGGGCACCTACCAGAATCGCGGCCGACATGTCGCGATCTTGGCGCGGCTCGATTTCGGTGGCGCCCCGCACCGCAACCCGGACGGCCAAGAAATCGGCTCCCCTCACCTGCATCTCTACCGGGAAGGGTTTGGCGACAGATGGGCCTTCCCGGTTCCGAGCGGCAGTTTTTCGAATCTGGGCGACTCATGGCTGACGCTTGAAGACTTCATGCGGTACTGCAACATCACCCAAGCGCCCTTCATAAAGCGGGGGCTATTCAGTTGATCCAAGATATACAGGTGCTGCTGGACCGTTATTCGGCTTGGCTGGAGGATAGAACGAGCCTTCGTGAAGTGGGAGATTCCATTGAGATCACCACACCGTACTTGGACCGGCATAACGATTACCTGCAGATTTACGCCAAGCGCGCTAATGGCGGTTTCGTTTTGACGGATGACGGATATGTTCTAGACGACTTGGAGCTATCTGGCTGCAATATTGATAGTCCGAAGCGTCAAACTATGTTTCGGACGACACTTAACGGTTTTGGTATTCAGGCGAACGGAAAAGCGCTTGAAGTCAAAGCGACTCTGGAGAATTTTTCTCTAAGTAAGCACAACCTAGTACAGGCGATGTTGGCGGTCAACGATCTCTTCTATCTGGCTTCACCTACCGTCACGAGTCTGTTTCACGAGGATGTAACGGCGTGGCTCGACCTCTCCGAGATCCGCTACACACCAAGTGTCAAATTTACAGGCAAGAGTGGGTATGATCATCGTTTCGACTTTGTCATACCAAAATCGACTGCGAAGCCTGAACGTGTCCTTCGTGCAATCAATCGACCGATCCGAGAAACCGCGCAAGCGATGGTATTTTCTTGGATTGACACTAGAGAAGTGCGTTCATCCGAGGCTCGCGCCTACGCAATTTTGAACGACTCCGATCAAAGTGTTTCCACAAATGTATTGGATGCGATGCTAATTAATGAGGTGCATCCGGTTCCGTGGTCGAACCGTGACGAAGTACTCAATGAGTTGACTGCTTGATCCGCGCCCCAGCCCGAATCTGCTGGACACGATTTACGCCTGCCAGGAACGGCAAAGCTGGTATCGGGATTTCGCCCGTGTGACCGGCGAACCGGATCTGAGTTTCGTCGGTGGCGCACGGGCTAAAGCGGTGCTTGGATGAACTCACAGTTTCAGGACGGTTTCGATTCAATCAAATGGAAACTATTTTGAAATAAAAAGTTTGCGGAATACTGCTGAATCTTCAGGATCAAGAAAATCGGCTGCCAACGGTATCGTCGCGCAAATTGCGGCGACCGTAAAACCCTGGCCGCAATTTGAAAAAAGTGCCGGTCTCGATAAAAAAACACCACTGCACGATTGGCTAAACCCTTCGAACAAATCTACAATATCTCATTTTCGTTGCTTGATGCATGCTGGGAATTTGTACTTGGTATCTTGTGTGCGCCAGGCGGCTAATTGCAGCACCCACCTATTTGAAGAAGATCGATTTTGAGTTCACACCAAAGACATCGAATTAAAACGACTTCACGGCGCCAAAGCCGCATCACCAAAGCGCAGAATCGAGCTTTGTCTGAGCAGTCCGAGAATTTCATTGTGCCCGCAGATAGCGAGCCAATTGATCTAGAAGTGCTTTTTCCTTTTGCTGAACATGTTGAAATTGAAATTGGTTTCGGAGCCGGTGAATCATTGGTAAACATGGCAGCAGCGAATCACAATCGAGGCTATCTTGGTATCGAAGTCTACCGTCCGGGGATCGGGCAGTGCATGCTGAATCTGTCTAAACTTGGCATCAACAACGTAAGAGTATTGGAAATGGATGCCCGTGATGCGATAGAACAAAAAATACGTCCCAGAAGTGTTCACGCGATTCATATTTTGTTTCCTGACCCGTGGCCAAAAAAACGACATCACAAAAGACGCTTGCTTGGAACAGAATTTTTGTCACTTTGCGCCAGTCGACTAAGACCCGACGGATTATTGAATATCGCCACCGATTGCGAAGATTATGCTCAAACGACGTTAAGCACACTGGAGCATATACCACAGCTGCGAAACGCTGAGTCCACAGGCGGGTTCTACGAAGGTGAGCCGATTCGACCTCGTACCCGCTACGAAACCAAGGCACTTGCGAGAAAAGACAGGATTTATGAATTGCTGTTTTGTTGCGCCAGTTAACAGGTATCGGCAGAACTTTGAACTATATTGTGGTGACATGGCCGTCGTGACCTACGACAACGGCATCTGCAGGTCGCAGGGCGAATATCCCATTGCAAACAACACCTGACAAATCATTGATTTTGCGTTCCATGCCGACAGGGTCGACCAGATCAAGATTCCGAACATCAACAACTTCATTGCCATTGTCTGTGGTAAAGTTAGCGCGAAGTTCAGGTCTGCCTCTTAGCTTGATCAACTGGCGGCTTACATAGCTTCTTGCCAGAGGAATAACTTCTACTGGCAAGGGAAACTCACCGAGTACATCAACAATTTTCGTCTCATCGACAATGCATATGAATTTGTCGCTTGCAGCAGCAACAATCTTCTCCCGGGTCAATGCTCCACCACCGCCTTTGATGAGCTGTCTGTGGTGATTGGCCTCGTCTGCACCATCTATATAAATCGGGAGGTTTCCAGTTCGATTCAAATCAAAAAGTGCAATGCCGTGTTGCCTTAACCTGCTTTCCGTCTCAGTTGAACTTGCGACTGCACCGTCTATTTTTCCTTTGTTTTTAGCAAGAAAATCGATGAAAAGGTTCGCAGTCGATCCGGTGCCAACTCCAACAATATCGCCGAACTCAATGTATTCCAAAGCCGCTTCGGCGGCCGCACGTTTCATGGAGGCGGTGTTCATAACTTAATTTAAGATTTTCTGTTCGATTAATTTCGCGAATCATCCACTTCGCCGATGCGGGCAAAATGGTAGGTGGCTGTCAACGTGTGTCATTTTAGTGCACAAAAGATTTTAAAACACGAAATGGAAATTCTCGGTTGCGTTTAATCGAGATTTGGCCTCGATGTTGCAAGTTCGTCAACTTCGATTACATGCAGGAAGTGTTTGGCCCGCGAACATGCTACGTAATTTTCTGCGCGTTGGCGCGCATCGGTGTTTTTCATCGGTGCGCTTAGCACAACAATAGCGTCGGATTCCAGTCCTTTAAAACTGTGCATCTTGTGTATCAGAATTCCCTTGCCAGATCGCCACTCGTTAGCATCTCGTGTAATAGCCAACCTGTTGACTTGACTCGGCCAGTGTTTCATAGACCTTTTCGGTGCGAGCAAGGCAATTTGAGAGGGTTT
This sequence comes from Arenicellales bacterium, assembly GCA_965214785.1. Lineage (GTDB taxonomy): Bacteria > Pseudomonadota > Gammaproteobacteria > Arenicellales > JAJDZL01 > JAJDZL01. The sequence goes on from OZ243975.1 coordinate 2,563,604, forward strand.
TAGGTTTCCCTGATTGGGTGTGGTTAGCGATCGAATGATATTCTTGGCTGCCTCAAACCCCTCACCGATCGTTTTCGCCTTGTCAAACTTTGGTTTGGTTCCCTCTGGCAGCCTTTCGAGACTCGATAGTTTGTCATCGACGATTTCTGCACAGAACTTAGCGATGTTTTTCGTATTGCGGCAATTTTTGTTCAGCGCATAGGGGTTGCCGAGCTCGTCGGGTAGCGGCAGCTGTCCATCAATGTATAGATTCTGCCTTGGATCGTAAAACACATAAAAACACCGGCTGTTTTCATCGAGACGAAACACACAGTCCAATGAGTGCCACCACAGTTCTCGAAAATCCTGTCCTTCATCGACTATGACGGCATCAAACTTTTGTGAATTCGTCAGAATATCGCACGCTGATGCCAAAAGTTCCGCTGCATCGACTTCGTAAAACTTGTTTTTCTGGCTTTGGTTATATTTCTCAAGCGCAGGGATCGGGATATTGGCTGACTTACAGAACTGATAAATCAGACCGTGATAGTATTGCACAGTCAGCAAGTCACCAAACTGTCGGGTTGTCGTTTTTTGCAGCCACGCCGCGAGTGCCTGGTTGTAGCATAAAAGCAAGGTTCGCTCACCGGCTGCCGCCATTTGCTGCGCCTTGGCAAGGGCGAGTAGGGTTTTACCGGTTCCAGCAGCGCCTTCAATGGCTGCTTTTTTGTGGTTGGACAGAAACTCAAGGGCTCCGTGCTGTTCTTTGGTGGCGCGAACCAGTTGTACTTCTTGATTTTCGATTTCGTCGCTTAGCACCGATAGCACCTGATATCGAGGCAAAAGTGCATGATATGCGTCGCGCATCATCTGTCGAGTCATTGGTTTTTGCGGCTTTCGTTCGAAAAGGCGAAAAACCCGCTTGACGGATTCGTTCATTTTCTTGATTGCCGGTCTATCGAAGATCTGTTCACGCGCAATGTTTGCTGGAAGATCCCCAAAGAAGTTTCCGTCAGGAAATGCAACTGCATAACCGTATGTAAACGGCGTTTCAGAGGTATTCATGTACTGCGTGATTCGCTGGACAATTTCGTACATGTTTCTCCTGACTTGTTCGATCGGGTCACGGTTAATTTCGGTTTTTTCGTTATTCGACAGATTTCGAAGCCATCGGCCGCTATGGGCTTCGTAGGTCAGAAGTCCGCCTTTGACTTCGACAAAAAGCACTCCCTTGTCGGGATACAGAATAACGAAATCGCATTCGCCTTCAACCAGATTACCGCTGCGATTTTTATTGACCCATTCGAATCCGTGAATAACGCGAACATCGTTGGGCAATTGGTACGTCAATGCTTCGGCGAAGCTTCGTTCTCCAGGGTTGGAAATATCCGATATGGGCATCGAAGGGATAAGTCTGGCCATCAGTCAGTTGCGAAAGTGTTGTCTAAAAAGTGTCATGTCAGCAGTTCTCAGAAACGATGAACCCGAGACTCCAGAGCACACCAGAGCGCTCAAGGTATTGCGTCTAAATAATACACTGACATTGCGCAAACAGGTGATGGAGAATGATGCTTTCATCTGCAGATAGACAGTGCCATATAGACAGGAGACCTGAGATTTGAAAGCCAGCTTTTCTAAAATTCGGAGCTTTTTACGAACAATGAGTTATTCGACGAGAATATCAATGGCGCTGCACCGTGACGGCTTCATCGCAGAGCGAATCTATAAACTTTGAACAAATAAAATCTGAACTATTCTTCGTAAATCACGCATCGCCACCAAGCGAGGCTCGGGGTGCGGGGACACACCCGATAGCTCGATTGATTCGAAATCAGCAAGGACTACTGAAGTATATTTGCGTAAGCCGGTGCGATTGTTTTTTGCCTCAAGCTGCGTCGGATTTGGTAATATTCTTGAAGATATTTGTACTCGAATAGGTCATGAAATACAACACTGACAAATACCCTATGAAACCGGATGTGGTCGCATTTCTCGAAAAAGTAGAAGCCAGTTATCCACCACATAGTGATGCTTTGACTGTTGAAGACAACCGCCGTAATTACGCAGTTATGTGTTCACATTTTGATACACCGATTCCAAACAGTATCAAGATCACAGACGATGTCGTAAATGGACGGGGCGGCACTGTCCCCATTCGATGGTATGAACCCGACAAACCTTCATCCGATGCCATCGTTATCTACTATCACGGTGGTGGATTTGCAATTGGCAATCTCGAAACGCATAATACGATTTGTGCTGATATGGCCGCTCAAACAGGTTTACGGCTGATTGCAGTGGAATACAGGCTGACTCCAGACCATCTTTTTCCAGCGCATTTTCACGATGGACTTGATGTGTTTATCGCTCACGACGAAGGGCGTACGATTGTGTGTGGAGATTCGGCAGGTGGCACGTTGGCCGCAGCAGTCTGTGCAGACCGTCACGGCAGCGCAAAACAACCCATAGGACAAGTTCTCATTTACCCTTTTCTCGGTGGTGAGATCATGGGACTGCCATCGTATGAGGAAGCTTGCGATGCACCACTTCTTACGACCGCAGATGTACACTATTTTGAAAAAATAAGAAGTGCTGGCAATCCGAGAATTAACGACCCGACTTACTTTCCGCTTGCGCGAGATGATTTATCCGGCTATCCGCCATGTGCCGCATTTGCTGCACAGTTCGACCCGATTCGAGATGATGCCGTTGAGTATGTGAAACGGCTCAAAGCCGGCGGTGTTGAGGCTGAGTGCACAATAGAGAAAGGACTGGTGCACGGTTATCTTCGCGGACGACACGTAAGTTTGGATATGGGTGACAGCTTCAAGCGGATTTGCGGCGCTATTCGCAAGATCGCCAATGCAGATTGACACCAGCGGTATCTTGGGAGAATTAATCCGAAATGGCGAAGACTTAAGCACAAGCAAAACGATTGACTCGAGCGGCACTAGCGCCAAAGCAGTGAAAGGATGAAATTTCAAATCGGTTCGCTAAGACCTAAAAAATATTTCCAGCTGGAAAACCGAACTAAGGCGGTTTTACTGTGTCATATATTGAACAGAATTTTAAAACGGACTCTTCGATTACTTGCGCTAAAGCCCAAGTTGACTGATTAACTAAAGCAAATCCCTATATGCAGTCTTGCACTTCTCAAAGAATGCGTACTAACGTTGTATCTGTCGTTTTCGCCTTGATGGCGCTGGCAGCGTCTGTTGGCGTTTTAGCGCTCGAAACAAACGGAACTTCCATCATGTTTGGTTCCGAATCAAGTGCCGCCTGGCTATTGCTGTCTGCCTTTGGCATTGGTTTGGCGCTAACATTCACTCCCTGTGTTTTGCCATTGATTCCAATTGTTTCAGCAATTGTTGTTTCTGAGCACAGTGAACACGGGAACAACCGGGTAAGAGGCGGGATCCTGTCAATCGCTTATGTTGTCGGTACCATAGTGACGTATTCTGCGATTGGAGCTGTAGCCGGTGCGACCGGAGATCAGTTGCAGGCTTATTTTCAAAATCCTTGGGTACTCGGGCTGATGTCGGCCGTAATTACAGCCGCTGCACTGTCTCTTTTTGGCTTATACGAACTGCGGTTGCCTTCTGTATTTGAAACCAAAATGCAGGAAAGTTCGGCGCGCCTAGGTGGTGGGCGAATCGGCACAGTGTTTGTGCTAGGCGCGGTTTCTGCACTGATTGTCGGCGCCTGCGTCACTCCCCTTTTGATTTCTGTGCTGGGAATTGTCATTGCAAGAGGCGACCCGTGGTTCGGTGCAGCTTCAATGGCATCAATGGCACTTGGAATGGGTGTTGTACTGATTGCCATCGGCTTCGGCCTGTCGAGCGCATTGCCGAAAACCGGCGCCTGGATGGAGACGGTCAAACATATTCTCGGCGTGATGCTGATAGCACTGGCTATTTACCTGCTTGAGCCAATAACACAGGTGCCTACACTTTTGCTTTGGGCGGTGCTGTTTATCGTCGTTGCTGTCTATTTGGGAGCAACACGCAAACTACCGCAGGAGTCAAACGGCCGTCAAGTCGTACTCAAAGGCCTCGGAGTGGCCGTTATGGTATGGGGAGTGGTCTCATTAGTCGGCGCGTCTGTAGGCAATCGCGATGTGATCAATCCGTTACCGCAATTACCGGCTTTATTATCCATGGGCGGCACTGGCGGCTCAAGCGCACCGGCTCAATTCAAAAGTCCGTTTACCTACGCTAGAACAAACAAGGAGTTTGAGCAATTCATTCAACTTGCAGACGACGCGAACAAGCCTTTGCTGATAGATTTTTACGCAAACTGGTGCTTGGATTGCAAACGAATGGACCGCACCACGTTTCGAGATTCAGATGTTGTCGCCCGCTTGCAGCAAAACTACACCGCGGTGAAGATTGATGTAACTGACCCGGATGATGAGTTCTCACGCTCGTTGCGTAAACAGCTCAATGTGTTCGGCCCTCCGGCTTTAGTTTTGATCAGCCAAGGGTCGCAGGTCGTTAGCGACAGAATAATGTATGGATATTTGAACGTTGAGCAGATGATGGACTTTCTTGACGGCTGAGCGGCAATCGAAAGTTCTGTGCTTGTGTTGATTCGCTTAGCGAAGCGAAATTCTCTTTACACAGCTGCGAACTGCACCGGATAATTCCTTATAATTTTTTTCTGTCCCACGGCTGAATTTCTGTTCAATTCATCACCCGCGAAGGATGCGGGAGCGTGACGTTTACCCTTGTTCATAATTACCACTGACTCTAGTCGACTTTGGATACTGACTACCTCCAACAAATCCTTCTCGCGCGGGTTTACGATGTTGCGATTGACACTCCGCTTGACTATGCTTCGAATCTTTCTCGACGCTTGAAGCATGATGTCTGGCTCAAACGCGAAGACGAACAACCCATATTCTCATTCAAAATCCGTGGTGCTTACAACAAGATGTCGCGGCTGCCAAAGTCGGTACTGGCTAAAGGTGTCGTAGCAGCCTCTGCTGGCAATCATGCTCAGGGCGTGGCGTTGGCCGGCAAAACGCTGAATTGTCCGGTCACTATATTTATGCCGGTTACGAGTCCCTTGATTAAGGTTGATTCGGTTAAGGCTCTTGGTGCAAAAATCAAATTGACCGGCGACAGTTACGCAGAAGCCGGAGTCGAAGCGCTTGCTTATTGCAAACGTCATAAACTGCGGTTGATTCCGCCATATGATGACCCCGATATTATTGCTGGAAACGGCACCATCGGTATAGAAGTTATGCGCTCGATGTCAGGCAGGGTTGACGCTATTTTTATTCCAGTCGGTGGCGGTGGATTGATTGCGGGTGTTGCCGCGTATGTCAAACAAGTCAGTCCCAATGTAAAGATTATCGGGGTAGAGCCGAGTGACTCCGATGCGATGACAAAGTCTTTGGCCGCAGGTCGTAGAATTAAGATGAAAGAAGTTGGAATTTTTGCTGACGGCGTGGCGGTCAAACAGGTCGGACGCGAATCCTTTCGTCTGGTTCGTGAGTATGTTGATGACATCATACTTGTCAATACTGACGAAACCTGTGCGGCGATCAAAGACATCTTTGAAGATACTCGCAGCATCGTCGAACCTTCAGGTGCATTGGCGGTAGCTGGCATGAAGAAATTCTGCAGCAAACTACGCACCCGTAAAAAAAGACTTGTAGCGATCAATTCCGGTGCGAATATGAATTTCGACCGCTTGCGCCATGTCTCTGAACGCGCAGAAATCGGAGAGCGGCGAGAAGCGATTCTGGCAGTAACTATCCCTGAGCAACCTGGGAGTTTCAGAAAATTCTGCTCAACAATCGGTGATCATTCGATTACTGAATTCAACTATCGCTACTCGGACTCGAAAAAGGCACATGTTTACGCCGGCATCCAGATTAGCGGACAGTATCAGGTAAACCAGATCATAGGTGCGTTGACAAAAGACGGCTACTCAGTTATTGATTTGACGGATAACGAAGTCGCGAAAATTCATATCCGCCACATGGTCGGCGGTGCTTCGAAGTCCGTTATGAATGAAAAAATATACCGCTTTGAGTTTCCCGAAAGACCTGGTGCATTATTGGAATTTTTACAGAAGATGGGAGACAAATGGAACATCAGCCTTTTCCATTACCGCAACCACGGCACGGATTTCGGGCGCGTGCTTTGCGGGGTTGAAGTACCTGCACAAAAGCGCGGCCAATTTGAAAAATTCTTGAAAGAAGTAGGATTCACCTACGTCGAGGAATCGATGAATCCGGCTTATAAAATGTTTTTGACCTGAACGATTGCGGAACGTTCGAACTGTGGTACGCAACGCGAATAAAAACGAACTGGAATTTGTTGGTCTGTACATTGTGCCAGGCGAAGGGACTGTTGTTGCACTTCGAAATTCCAATGGAACACAATTGTTCGACAAGCAGGGACTTGAGTGGCGAATCCTGGATAACAAACGAAGAGGAATCGATTCGAGAATCGAAGAACAAGCATTGCTGAGAATACAATCTCACGACTCATCTGGCGATAGCAACTATTACTGAAGCCCAAGCCAATTTGCTCCAACATCCTGCCCAGTGCTGCTCGCCGCCGTGGCCATACTCAGAGCATCGCACACAAATCAATTCCCGCGAAGTGCATTTGTGGTGGGCATCGCTGAATGTCAGCAGCGAACAACAGGCATACTACGAGTCTTGTCTTGATGCGCACGAATCAAGGCGCGCAGAGCGTTTCCGAACACTCAAGGCGCGCCAGCGTTTTGTTTGCGCCCGCGGAATTCTAAAAGAACTTCTCGGTGCATACTGTCATAGCGACCCTCGAAAATTAAGTTTTCATCTCGGTGAAAAAGGCAAACCATACTTGCCTGAATCGATGAACTGCCCAATTCAGTTTAATTCCACCGACACAGGCAATGAGGCGATTTTCGCGTTTTGCAATTCAGCGCAGGTCGGTGTAGACATTGAATTTACCGACCGCAAGGTACAACATGGCATCATCGCTGCGCGTAAATTTTCAAGTGCAGAATACGGTTTCTACTTGAACTTGCCAGTTGCCAGGCAAAAGCAGTTTTTTCTGTCTGTCTGGACGCGCAAGGAAGCTTATGGCAAAGCCAGAGGGGTTGGTATTCGTTATCGGTTAAACAGTGTCAATCTGGTGGCAAAACAGAATCTTGAACCAACATTCGTTACAGACGAATGCGGTTCGCAATGGTATATACAGCAAATCACACCGTTTGAAGGATCAACCGCCTGTCTTGTAACTGAAGGCTCGGGGTGGGAAATTCACTGTTTTCGATTGCACCGGCAGTACAAACTGACAAGCGCTTTAAACATTTGAAGTTGCAGATTCGCTGTTAAAAGGTATCGCGCGCCATATACATAATGCGGTTCCACTCTTGTTGGGTGACAGGTGTAATTGACAATCGGTTTCCGCGCTGTAAGACTCGCATGTTTACAAGGCTGCGTTCGGCGCGCATGTCACTGAGTGAGACGATATTCTCAAAAGTTATTTCCAGCCTGACATCAACCATCAGCCAACGCGGATTGTCGGGGTCGCTTTTTGGATCAAAATACTTTTCTGACGGATCAAATGCGGTGTGGTCAGGGTATGCATTGCTAACGATTCGCATGGTGCCGACAATGCCTGGTACTTTGCATCGGGAGTGATAGAAAAAAGCCAAGTCGTCTTTTTTCATTTCGTCGCGCATAAAGTTGCGCGCTTGATAATTTCGAATGCCGTCCCAATAATCTGTTTGTTCCGGTTCGTCTGCTAAATCCTTGATCGAATAAACATCCGGTTCGCTTTTCATCAGCCAAAATTTCATTTGAGTTTAATTCCTTGTGTCAAAATGGTAAATATTCTGATCCGTAATTGCTGCCTTAAGCGGTATGTCCCAGGCGTTGCGTCCAATCGAGTCGAAACGCTGTAATTCGTGAGCCAGGCCGATTACATAAGGCCGCTGCCAATTCGAATGAACACGAAGGTGTGCCAAAGTGGTATCGTAAAATCCGCCTCCCATACCGATCCGATTGCCATTGTCATCAAATGCCACCAGTGGAGTCAGCACCAGATCGAGATTATGCGAATACACCCAGCCTTCGGTTCTGATATCAGGTTCGGGGATGCCAAACTTGTTGACAATAAATTGTGAATTCGCATTGATTCGACCGAACAGCAAGCGATTTCTGCCGCCTGTGTAAAGCACCGGAAGGAAACAGGTTTTTCCAGATGCCAGTGCTTGCTTCAATATCACTGTCGTATCAATTTCGCCGTCATTTGGCCAGTAAAAAGCAATATTGCGACTTGAAAGGTACAACGGATATTTCGCAATGTGCCGCGCCAGATTTCGGGCGGCAAACTGCTGATGTTTCATGCTCAGAGAGCGGCGAGCGTGGCGAATGCGCCTGCGAATTTCCGACTGCTGAGATGACATTGAAGATTACAGGTAATAAATGCCGCCCGCACGTGCCGTGCCAGTCGTGGAAACCCTGAACCGGTTTGTTCAAGTGGGCAACTAGTGAATCAACATCAGGTGCTTTGCAACGAGGCAAGCTCACAACAGTCAAATCATTTGGTTCCCGAGGTATCCTTTAGGTTCAAAGGTATGGGACTGACTCGAACACTACAGGCGGCGGTAAAAACCGATTACTGGAATTATAGAGAAACACCGCCCGAGCACATTGGGAATTTCCACATTACCTGCGCAATAATACGGTTTTCAGGATCGGCAAGTCGACTCCCGACAACTTCACCTTCCAATAGCATCATCAAGTTGTTGAATCAATCGGTCGATCAACTCACTATCGTCGGCTGGAACATCACTGTCAGATTGTTCTCTGCTGATCAGTTCGCCTGCGAGATTCAACGCGGCGAGCACTGCAGCTGTTTCAACCGGTACGCTGCTTGAACCTGGTGAATCACCTCTGTTCTTGATAATTTCATCATGGGTAATCCTGGCGGCATCCAGAAGGTTCTTCTTTTCGCTTTCTTCACAAGCGATAAAAAAATCTTTGCCTGCGATACTCACCTTCAGGCTTTGATTGAAAATGTCATTTGCCATTGGTTGGTTTCGCAGATGAAGATTGCAGATTGTCTATGATGGATTGGACTTGTTGTCTCGCCTGGCTGTTTTTTTCTTGCATCGTGGTTGCTTTATGCTCGGCTTGATCAATTTGCTTTTTGAGCCGCGTATTTTCGTCCTTAAGACTTACGATGAGTTTCGACGCCTCAAGAACTTTTTGTTCCAATAATTCCAATTGCTGTAGTCTGTCTGTCACATCGAACCCTGGGAGTGTCGTCTGTTTGTCTGATGGTAAAGGCTGTTTCACAAAATCGTTTCATTACAAAAGTGTTATTACATCCAAATTGTAACTGAAGGCGACGGATAATCGCACACTTAAAATTTTAATCGATGTCTTTGTGGTCGCTTGTAGGGCTGCAATAAAGTCTTAAAGAGGCAACAAGTTCCCGTATGCCAATGGTTTTGGGCAATCTTGTCAAGTGGCATATGCTCTGCGCCGCAGTAGATAACGGACAAAGTCGGTTGTGTGCATCTTGATCTTTACAAGGTGCAAGAAAACCTCGTGAAGCAGATCTAAAAGATCAACAACTGACCGGTGAGGGTGCCGCCTCGGATTGAACTGACCTATATGTGAATTAGAATGCAAAAAAGGGCGACCTAAGTCGCCCCTTCATGTTTATTCAGTTTCTGTGCCTTTAATAAATCGTCAATTGCAGGTTGCAGTTGCCGAACTTGGATTACCAACAGTGTATGCCGTTGGGATAGAGCTCAAGGACGAACCACTTTGATTAAGGTGGACATTATAAGTAGCTTCATCAGTGTCGTCTTTGGACGTTTGAATCGTTATCTTGTGACTGCCTTTGTTTGTTAAATTGCAAGGAAAGGAAAACTCGAACCCACTGTTGTTCACCCACCAGTAACGTGGATTAGTTGTAATTCCAGGGGCCTCCCAATTAACAAGCACTAACACTGAGTGCGCTAAATCACGGGAGAGTTCTGCCTTAAACTTTAGATCATCACCGCGGTTGACAGGAGCAGTGCTTACAGTGTTGATTTTTGCGCTTGGTGTTGTCCCATTGTGATCAGCCCCGGCACTGCTAACAAACAAGAAAGCAATTAAAGCGACTGCCCCCCCCCTCGAAGCGTTGTATTTATGATATTTTTCATTGAGTTATCCTTACATGTGATTAAATTGATACATTTAATTATCTAATATTTCCATCGTATAGAGAATCTTTTTATTCCTCAGTCATCGGTTTTGGTGTCGCGGTACATGCTGTGGCAACTGGTGCACAGTGATTCCAACCCATCAACACAATCTTCAATCTTCTGCTTTGTCTCATTACGTTCAATCAAACAAAACTATGTCGCAGAGTTCATCGTATATCAACAAAGAAACGAAATTGCCTTTCGGTTTCGACAAATGTAAAGAATCCAAACTTTGAAACTGTTAAAATTGCTCGGTTTGGACAGCAGTCGAGATTCTGCCATGAACCCGGCAAAATCAAAAAAACCAAAAATCAAAAGTACTTAAAAGGTAAATCATAGGTGATCACTGATTTATCCGATATTGTTCGCCCGCAGCACCCCGGACGCGGCAAAATCCGTCATCCGGCAACGCCGAAAGGGCGGCAAGCCAATCCTGAATGCATCGATGAAATCAACGCTCTGTTGGGCAACGGTCCGTTGCGCAAGGATCTGTTGATTGAGTATTTGCACCTGATACAGGACAAATACCAATGCCTGTATGCAGACCACCTCGTTGCACTTGCCCACATCCTGCGCCTTTCACTTGCACAAGTGTATGAAACAGCAACGTTCTACGCCCATTTTGACATTATTGCCGAGGATGAAAATCCACCCCCTCCGGTTACCATTCGGGTATGCGACTCTTTGACCTGTGAGATGTTCGGCGCAAAACAGTTGCACCAGCAACTTCAGGAGCGCTTCGAACCGGGTGTACGTATCGTGCGTGCGCCGTGTATGGGCCGATGTAATACGGCTCCGGTTGTCGAAGTTGGACACAACCACATTGATCACGCAGATTTGAATTCGATTGAAAATGCTGTTGAATCGCGCGACCTGAATCCCAAGATCGGCGGTTACGAAGGTTATGACAGTTACATATATAACGGTGGCTATGCGCTATTGAAAAGCTGTCTTGCTGGCGAAAAAACTGCCGATGAGATGATTTCAATTCTTCAGGATTCTCCTCTGCGAGGTATGGGCGGTGCTGGATTTCCGACCGGACTGAAATGGAAGATAGTGCGCGATTATCCCGCCCCCAGGCTAATGGCCGTCAATGCCGATGAGGGTGAGCCCGGGACGTTCAAAGACCGCTATTACCTTGAGGGTGAGCCTCACCGGTTTTTGGAAGGTGTGCTGTTGGCAGCATGGGTGGTTGAAGCTCAGACTGTCTACATCTATCTGCGAGACGAATATCCGGCAGTGCGCAAGATTTTGATGAAAGAAATTGAACTGATCGAGCAGGCAGGACTTGCTGCGCATACTGCGATAGAACTTCGACGCGGTGCTGGAGCCTACATTTGTGGTGAAGAATCGTCAATGATCGAATCGATCGAAGGCAAACGCGGACTGCCGCGGCATCGGCCGCCGTATGTTGCGGAAAAAGGGATATTCGGCCAACCGACACTGGTACAAAATGTCGAAACGCTGTACTGGCTTCGGGATATTTTCGAAAAGGGCCCCGACTGGTTTGCCAGCCATGGTCGCAACGGAGGCAAGGGACTTAGAAGTTACTCTGTTTCCGGTCGCGTTGCTCAGCCCGGCGTAAAAGTGGCTCCCGCCGGCATTACCGTTCAAGAGTTAATTGATGAGTTTTGTGGCGGCATGGCGCCTGGCCATACGTTTAAAGCTTACCTGCCGGGCGGTGCTTCTGGCGGTATATTGCCCGCTTCAATGAATCAGCTGCCACTGGATTTCGGCCGGCTTGAGGAGCATGGCTGCTTTGTTGGATCCCACGCAGTGGTTATACTGTCTGATCGCGACAGCATGAAAGATGCCGCACTGAACTTGATGCGGTTTTTTGAAGATGAAAGTTGCGGACAGTGTACGCCGTGTCGTGTCGGTACTGAAAAAGCGGTAAAACTGATGGAAAATGACCAATGGGACCAGAACTTGCTGAAGGACTTGTCACAGGCGATGGCGGATGCATCCATCTGTGGACTCGGACAGGCTGCAGCCAATCCGGTATTGAGCGTAATTAAATTTTTTCCGGAACAACTCGATGCCAAGTGAAAAAACCGTAACTTTTGAACTCGACGGAAAGCAGGTTCAAGCCCGCGCTGACGAGACCATATGGCAGGTTGCAAATCGAAACGGCAACCAGCTGCCGCACCTTTGCTACCTCGACGCACCCGCTTACCGCGCAGACGGCAATTGCCGGGCATGTATGGTTGAGATAGAAGGCGAACGAGTGCTGGCTGCTTCATGCATTAGAAAACCGTCGCAAGGCATGAAAGTAAGCACAAGCAGCGAAAGGGCAGATTTCTCGCGCAAACTCGTGTTTGAAATGCTCGAAGCTGACCAACCCGACAAAACCCGCGCACACGATCCGAATTCCAGATTTTGGCAATGGCACGATCAATTGCAGCCGCAAAGCGGACGCTTCCCGGGACGCAATCTGCCGCTGCCTGATACCAGTCATGTGGCCATGGGGGTGTATCTTGACGCTTGCATACATTGCAATTTATGCGTGCGTGCATGTCGGGAGGTACAGGTCAATGATGTGATTGGAATGGCATACAGAGGCAACGCATCAAGTATTGTTTTTGATTTTGACGATTTTATGGGTAACAGTACCTGTGTTGCCTGTGGAGAATGCGTCCAGGCTTGTCCGACGGGAGCATTGATTGAGTCATCTTTGGTTGATGACGAGGGTGTCAATAAGAATTTACAGCTCGATGAAGTCGAAAGTGTCTGTCCATACTGCGGTGTAGGCTGTCAGATAACTTACCAGATAGACAACAACCGGATTATGGCAGTGCAAGGGCGTGATGGTCCGTCCAACCAAAACCGCTTGTGTGTAAAAGGCCGATTCGGTTTTGATTATGTCAGCCACAAACACCGATTGACAAAGCCGCTGATTCGTCTTGAAGGCGTGGGTAAAAAAGCGCACGATCAGGTTGACCCACTGAACCCTTTATCTCATTTTCGCGAAGCCACGTGGGACGAGGCGCTTGATGCAGCTGCTCAAGGGTACAAGCAGATACTCGAGCAAACCGGTTCGTCATCGCTGGCAGGGTTTGGTTCGGCCAAAGGTTCGAACGAAGAGGCTTACCTGGTACAAAAACTTGTTCGCACCGGGTTTGGAACCAACAATGTTGATCACTGCACTAGACTGTGTCACGCTTCGAGTGTTGCTGCTCTGATGGAAGGGATCGGGTCCGGCGCGGTGACCGCTCCTTTTACCGCATGCGAAGACTCCGACGTCATTATCATCATAGGGGCCAATCCGACGGAAAACCATCCAGTGGCGGCGACCTTTTTCAAAAGAGCTGTAAAGCACGGTAAACAGCTTATCGTAATGGACCCGCGGGGCACTGCAATGGCTCGCCACGCAACACACATGCTTCAGTTCACACCGGGCTCAGATGTGGCGCTGCTCAATGCGATGCTGAACGTCATTATTGCTGAAGAGCTTTATGATCATGAATATGTCAGTGGATTTACCGAAGGGTTTGAAAACCTCAAGCGGCATGTTGAGAAGTTCACACCTGAACAAATGTCCGCAATATGCGGAATCAATGCAGATATGCTTCGAGACGTTGCGCGCACTTTCGCTGCCGCAGAGCGTGGCATAATCTTTTGGGGAATGGGTATTTCACAGCATACTCACGGGACAGATAATGCAAGATGCCTGATCGCGCTTGCAGCGATTACCGGGCATGTGGGGCGACCGGGAACCGGGCTGCATCCACTGCGAGGTCAGAATAATGTTCAAGGTGCGTCAGATGCCGGACTCATTCCAATGGTATTTCCTGATTATCAGGCTGTCGATGCAGAGAATATCCGCGCACAGTTTGAGGACGCATGGGGCACTGCGCTCGACCCGCAAAAAGGTTTGACAGTTGTCGAAATCATGGAAGCTGTGCATTCAGGGAAGATTCGCGGCATCTACGTAATGGGCGAGAACCCGGCGATGTCAGACCCCGATGTGCAGCACGCACGTGAAGCGCTGGCGAAGTTGGATCATCTTGTTGTCCAAGACTTGTTTCTGACTGAAACGGCATTTTATGCCGACGTTGTGCTGCCTGCTTCGGCGTGGCCAGAAAAATACGGTACGGTTACGAATACCAATCGACAGGTTCAAATGGGGCGCCCAGCGCTTGAGTTGCCTGGAGATGCACGTCAGGACTGGTGGATAATTCAGCAAATCGCTCAACGTCTTGGACTGGATTGGAATTACACCAATGTCAGTGAAATATACGAAGAGATGGCAAGCCTTATGCCTTCGCTTGACAATATCACATGGGAGCGATTAGACAGCGAAAGCGCAGTTACATATCCATGTGATGCTCCAGATATCCCTGGTAACGACATTGTCTTCGGCGATGGATTTCCGACGTCTTCGGGAAAAGTCAAGCTTGTAGCCGCTGATATCATCCCGCCCGACGAGCGGCCTGATGATGATTATCCGATGATATTGACAACAGGACGCCAGCTTGAGCATTGGCATACCGGTGCTATGACGCGCCGGGCCCGAGTGCTTGATGAAATTGAACCCGAAGCAGTCGCATCTTTGGCACCGAATCAACTCAAGATACTCGGCATTCAACCAGGTGAAATGGTCAGTGTGCTGACGCGCCGCGGAAAAATCAACATCAAGACGAGAAGTGATCAGGCGATGCCTGAGGGGTTAGTGTTTATCCCGTTTTGTTATGCAGAAGCTGCGGCCAATGTGCTAACCAACTCGGCACTGGACCCGATGGGTAAAATCCCCGAATTCAAATATTGCGCAGCCAGGATAGAACGCCTACCAGTAGTGTGATCCATCTCACTTTTTTGTGCTGACCTGATCTTCAGAACCCTTAGGGTTGGTGAAAAAGCTGCCAACTCGACACCCGCAAACCGCATCAGTGCTATCGGTGTCCTCGGCAGACCAAAGCTCATTGCCACCACTATCTTTGAATCGAGCAAACTGCCTTTTACAATCTGGTTTCAGGCTATTTGCCTTTTGACACAGACCAAAAAAGGCATCTCGACAATTCAGCTGCATCAGCAGCTGGGCATTTCCTACAACGCAGACTGGCGTATAAAGGGAATAACGCCGCGCGTGGGATTAAGTGCTATCAGTCACGATGACAAATGCAAGTACAGGAGCAATACCACATCCAGGAAACTGCGAGACTCAAAAGCTTAAGTGATATTGGCGTGAATGTTTTTAAACTGTAACTGAAGTCGAATGCTGCAGTTGAAGTTGCCCCTGACTGAATCGAAAGCACCGGAAATGTGTCCTTATGCATTCATCGGTCCTGAATCAGCCGGAAATATGCCCGACATGGTTACAAATCCGGCGATTCTTTTGAAACGATCGCACCACCGTCGAATCGCTGGGTAATCGATTCGTGAAATGCCACCATCTTCACTGAGCATGATATATGGAAAACAAGCAATGTCGGCAATTGTAGGATGTTCGCCGGGGCAAATCCATTGGTGTTCTTCCAGTTCTTGGAAATAAAGGTGTTCATCCAGAATACGAAATAGCTTATGTGCACCGTCGCGACAGGCATTGATGTCCAAGTGGGTATAAAGCAAGGTGTCGTGCAACCGCGCGGCGGAAGCCGTTGCGGTAATCCCATCAGCAAACGCCAACCACTTGGAAATTTCACCCAGCACTTCAGGATAGTCACGCGGATACCACCGACCTGTCGGATCGTACTTCGACGCAAGATAGACCAAGATCGCCTGTGCATCACGCAGAATGAAACCGTCATCATCAATCACAGGAATTTGTCCGAGTGGATTAATCTTGAGAAACGCCTCTGACTTGTGTTCGACTCCAGGGTAAAAGTTTATGCTCTGAGATTCATATGGAACACCAAGAATTGCCATGAGCAACCGCAATTTATAACAGTTGCCAGACAGTTCATAATCGTACAGTTTGATCATGATCGATTCAAATGTCTAAGATTAGGCGATCTGATTTTGCTCTGCTGACACAAGTCATCAGTGTTTGCCCACTGGCTTTCTCAAGTTTTGAAAGATAAACATCCTGATGCAAAACCTCGCCTGCGATCACCCCACATCGGCACGTACCGCAAGCGCCTTGCTCACAGGAACTGCTGATATTGATTCCGTTTTCCCGCAGTACCTGCAAAATCGATTGACCTGCAGGTACAGTCAATGTCATTGCTGAACGAGCCAATTCAATAATGAAACTGTTTGTGTCATCTGTTGCTATCGTGTTTTTAAAATACTCAAAATGAACCGATTCCTCACTCCAGCCGCTTTCACTAGCGATTTCGCGAGCGGCGTTTAACATCGGTCCAGGGCCACAGATATACACATTGCGTGCAAATCCAGGCTCGCTAAGAATTCGCCCCAACTCAACGACTGTTTGCTCAACTGACAGTGCCTCATGCACAACGACAGACTCTTTTAACTGCTCAATGATTGGTGTGAACGCAACATGCTGCGCGGATTGGACAAAATAGTGAAATTTGAAACTGAGATTTTGGTATTTAAGAGCTTGTGCCATTGACAGCAAGGGTGTAACTCCAATACCACCTGCGACAAAAATCGTGTGTACTGAATCGCGGCGAAGCGGGAAATTATTCCGTGGTGAGGATATTGCCAACACATCACCCTCAGCGACACTATCATGGATTGTCGATGAACCGCCGCGACTGTCAGGTTCTCGCTTGACACCAATGGTGTAGTGGTCGGTTTCGCCTGGACCGTTGGTCAGAGAATATTGACGAACCAAACCATTTTGCAGATGAACATCAATGTGTGCGCCTGGTTGAAACGTCGGCAACTTTTCATCGTTGATCGCTTCTAAGCGCAAACTAACAACACCTTCAGCGGTGAATTCTTTTTGTTTTACCTGTACTCTCAGATCTGCCACGCGCCCGTTGGTTTGGACAGCCGGAACGTTCACCAGCTCGTCGGGCAAGGGTTTGATTGGCGCAGTCATCGGTACAGGTTTGTCTAATGTTGCTGCATGAATTTCAATTCGGTCTCGTAATCTGTTCAGGCTGTGACTGTGGTGTCGCAGTAACGAGATAGGCAGTGTTTCGTCATTTTTTTCATTGACCAGAAGGCCGCGAATCACGCCGCGGTCGCTGTCGCAAGGCTGGACAAAGAAACGAACAAAGGTATCGTCGTTTGTTTGCACGGTGACCGACCCGTCTGCATTGCACATTGCAAAGCTCGATTCTAAATATGGCTCATTCATGAGGAATTCGACGATCAATTCCCTCGGTGCGTTGACTGGAACAGCTCTTAATACCGTGGCTTTTTCAAATCCTGCAAGCGGTTTGATCTCACCTGTCGCATTTTCGCCACTCCAAACGAGACCGTAGGCTTCCTTGGCTGGGAAGCTGTTAAGGCAAATCGTTCGAGCGGGTGCGTCTGCTGGATGCGCTGGAATATAGGTACATCCAGCGCTGCGATTGGTATAGCGCCAACCATGATAACGACATTTGAGTTCTTTTCCGTCACTGGTACCGATGGTCAACCGAACGCCGCGATGCAGACAGCGATTCTCCCAAACATTGACGTAGCCGTCATCGGCTCTCCAGACGGCGAACTCTCGTCCCAGTAGCTGCGTGTGATATATGTGGCGAAATGCCAGGTCAGAGCCTGCAGCAATTGGAAACCATCGCCGATGTAAATCCACTTGTGCCATGGTCACTGATTAATACATTGATTTTTAAATGCAAAGAGAAAGAAACACTGGATTTGCTGTCTGTACAACTTCAGATGAAAGCCTGTCATCTGCGTGTTTACAAGGACAGGTTTTGATAACTCGACCATGGTTCGGTTAATGATCGACTTTACCACAGTGTGCGTTTCTCACCAGTTAGGCCTGTACCGTATCGGTGGTATGGGATGTGGGTGGGATGACGCCATACGTCAGATTCTTGCTGCTCAGCCAGCGTCGATAGGCAATTGCGGATCGATCCGCGCGAATTGGTGTTTCTGCGCGTGGATCCAGTGGTAGTTTTTTTGGTCTCTGGTTTTCCAATATGGGTTTGTCTTGCCCGAAAATGTGCTGCTGAAAATCCCGAATCGCTTTGTCGGTATTGTCATCATCAAGGATACACATGCCTGTGTGCGCCAAAATCTGTTCCTCGCCGACAGGCTGAATAAACATGTAGATGACGTCTGGTCGGACCGGATCGTTGGGACTCGATTTGTAAAGCAAGGCACAATTTGGATGCACTACCCGATAGGTATACTCGATCTCGGCACCTGAATCCGAAGCCAGGGCAGCCTTGGGCTGGTAGAACCGACAGCGCGTGGCCCGTACTTCATCATCGGCTGCGGATACTTCAACGTCATATTCGACAATTTCAGTATGGGGTTCTTCACCCAGAACACCCGTGTGGATAAAGGGAAAATGACTCATGTCGAGGAAATTTTCAATGGCTCGTCCCGCCGCAACATTGACACCGAACATTCCTGTCGGTACAAAGCGCCGGTCTTTGTCAAAGTACTCCGAAAACAAAAAGAGTTTTTTCGGTTGATCCCCCAAACAAGCCCAGACATAGTCATATTCCAACTTGGACAAAACTGTATCAGAATGTTCACTCGACTCATACGGTTGGCCTGGTGCTTCCCCTTCGGGTGATCGCCATACCTGTACCAGTCCATTGTCATCAATCGCATAGGAAAGTCTTTCCTCGAGCAGTACAGTTTGATGAACTGTTCGAGGAACCATTTCTTCGAGTGAAGAAATTGGGTGCCACAGGTTCAGGATCACTGGATCCGACACACGAGTCATGATGATTGTATTTACCGGAAGTAGGGGATGCCCAATCGGACTGGTTGTTTAACGTTGTCACGCACACCCATCAGGATGAAGATCGAGGCAAGATAGGGCAGTGCCAGAAAAATCTGGTGCGGAACATCAATACCCAATACCTGGATATGCGTTGCGATGCTTTCAAGCAGTGCAAACACCAATACTGCTGCCAACACGCCTTTTGGCATCCAGTTGCCTGCAATAATGGCCACCAGGGCCAACCATCCGCGGCCCGCGGATAAATCCGGTAAAAAGCGATCCGAGTATCCCAACATCAAGAAACCGCCGCCAAGTCCCGTCATCACGCTGCCGATGATGATCGCGACGTATTGTCGAATTGTTACATTTAGGCCTTTTATGTCCAAAGCTTTGGGGTTTTCTCCCAGGCAGCGAATCTCTAAACCCAAGCGAGTTTTGAAAAGTAAAAACCACACTGCCGGTACCGCGAGAAACGCAAAGTACGTAATTGCTCTTTGGTTAAACAGAATTTCTCCCAGGTACGGGATTGATGAAAGTACCGGAATGGCAACGTTTTCAAATCCATCGAATGTCGGTTGGGGGCGTCCTGCGATATAGATTCTGAACCAGAACAGCGTCAATCCTGCTGACAGCAGATTAATGCCCAATCCAGTGATGAAATGATCCACTCGCATTGTCGCAGTCATGAAAGCGGTTAGTAATCCAACCAGCGCGCCGGCCATCATTGCCGCGAAGACTGCTAACCATAATGACCCGGTAGCGGTCGCAACGATATAGGCTACAAAAACACCCATCAGCATCGTACCCTCGATGCCCATGTTCCAGATTCCAGCCCGTTGGGTGACCAACTCACCGATTGCAGCCAGAAGAATGGGTGTCATAATTCGAACCATGCCAGCTAGAATGCTGACAATTACTGTTTCTTGAAACAACTCAGACATCGTTGCGAATCCTCACAATTTTGTATCGTGCTGCGACACCTGCACATAAGAATGCCAGCAGTAATATTCCCTCCATTGCAGGGATGAGCGCTGAAGGCACTTTAGCCAGGAGTTTCATATACAGTGCACCGCTGCTAAATCCGCCAAAAACGATTCCAGCGATCACTGTCCCTGCGGGTCGCAAGCCTCCAATCATACCAATGATGATCCCTGTGTAACCCAGGTTTGCCAAAGTGTCAGATCGCAAGCGGTGCGAGGTGCCGAATATTTCTGAAACCCCAGCCAGCCCGGCGATCGCGCCGCTGATGACCATCACCACGATAATTGTCTTACCAATGTTAGTGCCACGATAGGCCAACGCGACAGGATTGAATCCCAGTGCGCGAATTTCGTATCCTAGTGGTGTCTTTTCCAGGACGACATAACAAATCACGGCTGCAACCAAGGCTAAAATAAATCCCATGTGCAGTTTGTTACTATCAAACAGCATGGGCAACTGTGCGACCTCAGGTATTGAGGAAGATTGCTGGTACACGACGGTATCACCAACTTCGGTCCAGGGACCTCCGCCGATCAGGTAAGACAGTAAATACACAATAAGATAGTTCAACATAACTGTCGAAATGATCTCGTTAACGCCAAACCGGTCTTTAAGCACTGCGGCCGTCGTGCCAAGCAAGGCACCGCCAATCATGCCGAATAAAATGATTCCACAAATCAGCAGCCATGTCGGCAATCCAAGCAGAAAAAGCGACCCAAAGTAGGCCATCATCGCACCAGCATACACCTGTCCTTCTTGACCAATGCTCCACACCTGTGCGCGAAAGGCGACGACGGTGGCCAGTCCGGTTAGAATCAGCGGGGTTGATTTTGCCAGCGTTGCAACAAGCGCTTTCTGACTGCCAAACGCCCCTTTTAACAGTGCGCTGAACGCCTTAATTACGTCAGCTCCGCTAAACACCAGGAGCAAAGCGGTCAGGGCAATGCCAAGACACGTCGCGGCAAAGTACATGAGCACGGTCCAGCTCAACTTGGGGTTAACTCGGGCTTCAATTCTAATCATGAGTCTGGCTGCTTTGGCCACCTGCCATCAGAAAACCAATTTCTTCAACAGTGGTGGACTTCGGGTCTACAACGCCGGTGATCCGGCCTTCATGGATTACCAAAATGCGGTCTGACAGGTTGAGCAGGTCTTCGAGTTCTTCTGAAGCAAGTAAAATGGCATACCCCTCATCCCGTTTGGTAACGAGTTGATTATAAACGTATTCTATGACACCAAGATCGAGTCCCCGGGTGGGTTGATTGGCCAGTAGTAAATTGCTCGAATGCACGAGCTCCCTGGCGAGAATCACCTTTTGGGCATTGCCTCCGGACAGGTGGCTGACGTGGGTATTGACAGACGGGGTGGAGATCTGAAAATCATCGATCAGTCGTTGCGCAGTTACGCTGATTTGTTTATGATCCAAGAAAAATCCGCGGCGGTATTCTTCACTGCGTTGCCATCCCAGGATTACATTTTCACCGACGCCGAAACTTGGAATCAAACCCTCTCGAAAGCGGTCATCCGGCACTGATCCGACACCGCGGTCCATGTAGTGGCGCGCCGGTTTTCCTTCGACCGATTCATTGTCCAGTTTTATCGATCCGGCAGTGGGTGTAAGGACGCCAGCAACAAGCTCAAACAGTTCCTTTTGACCATTGCCTGACACCCCGGCAAGCCCGACGATTTCACCTCGATTGATTGTAAAACTCACGTCTTTGAGGCCTTTGCCATCAATGGGATTGCGATATTGCAGATTTTCGACGACCAGAACTGCGTGTTTTTGGTCGGACTGACGGTCTTTGCTACGATCACGCACAACCCGCAATTCAATGTCGCGTCCGACCATCATTCGAGTCAATTCCTTGGGTGTAACGTCACGTGGCCTAACGGTATCAACCACTTTACCTTTGCGCAGCACGGTCACCCGGTCGGCTTGCATCACCTCGGCCATCTTGTGGCTTATCAGAATAACTGACAAACCCTGTTCGCACATATGGTTAATGATGCGAAATAGACGCTTTGACTCCTCAGGTGTTAAAACTGCGCTGGGCTCATCAAGGATTAAAATTTTTGCGCCAAGATAAAGCGCCTTTAGAATTTCGACCCACTGTTGTTGACCGACTGCAAGGTCGCCGACGCGTGCATCGAGGTCAAGGCTGATATCGTACTCCTGACAAATATTCAGAATCTTTTCTCGTGCCGCGGCTTTATCGAGTCGCCATCCACCTGAATGCGTTCCGACGATGATATTTTCAATGACAGTGAAGTCAGCAACCAGGACAAAGTGCTGGTGAACCATACCGATGCCGATATCAATCGCATCTCGTGGCGACTTGAACCGGACTTCCTTGCCTTCAAATTCCATGGTGCCGCCTTCGGGCCTGTAGTAGCCGAACAAGCAGGAAGATAGCGTTGATTTTCCTGCTCCATTTTCGCCAAACAAACAGTGAATTTCGCCGGACTCCAAGTCAAAATTGACATCTTCGTTGGCGATTACACCTGGAAATCGTTTGGTTAGATTTCGGGATCGCAGAATTATGGACATGATTGGTACGCGCTTATTAAATGATGCTTAATGCCACAGTTGCAGAATTGAGCGACTGTGGCATCAATCGCAATGCACTAACTCACTATTAATTCGAGGTGGGTGCTGAAACGTCCAGTCCGACGGTCAGATTCCCAGAACGAATGTCAGCAAGAGCAGCATCTACAGCCGCTTTAACGTCATCTGGCACCTTGTCGGCGAGACCATGGAAAGGTGCAATATCGGTTCCACCATCGGCGAGTCCAAACCATTGGATACTGGTATTGCCTGCAAATGGTTTACCTTCGGTCTTGTTGGCCCACCATTCGTCGATAATCCAGGCAATATCCGGGTCCCACAGTGCCAGTGGGGACGACAGAACTGTATCTGGGGAGTAATGGTTGTCATCGCCAAAATTTGAAAAGCAATAGATGCCTGCAGACTCGCAAGGCTTAAAGTTGCCTGCCAGAGAGTAAATCAGGTCTGCCCCGGTTGCGATTTGTGCCGAGGTCATTTCGGCCGCTTTACCGGGATCATACCAGCTTTCAATAAATGCCACCTTCTGCTTGATTTCCGGATTCACTGACCTGGCGCCGGCGAAAAAAGCATTGATTGAGTCGTTCACATCATCAGCAGCGTAAGTGCCAACCATGCCCAGGGTATTGGACTCGGTCATCATACCGGCCATGATTCCAAGGACGTAGGCCGCTTCGTGAACCCGCTTGTAGACCCAGTACTGGTTGCCACCGAGTCCTTCGTTGCCTGACCCAACGACAACAAACATGATGTCAGGATACTCATCTTTCATTTTCTTGACCTGGTCAGAGTAGGTCGAATGAGCCCAGATGATGTCGTACTCGCCGGAATCGGCAAACAGTCGCATCGCATCACCGGCATCATCACCCCACAACGGGTCGGTATATAGCCAATTGACATCGAGTCCATGTGGCATTTTCGCTTTGGTGCGTTCAAGCGCATTAATAAATGTGCCATCCCAACTTGCTTCAATGCCAGCTGAGAGAATGATGGCGATATTCAATTCAGTCGGATTATCGGCGTGCGCCGACTGATGGGTTGGCGTGAACAACACCAATCCAAACGCGAAAATTAAAGACAACAGCTTTTTCATTTTTCCTCCAAAATAGCTCATTAAACTTAAAGATCCAATAATATAGATTCAGACCGTGCCCGTGAACAGCACACTGTCATTTGGTCGTTCGCGGCATGTTCCTCCTCGGTTAGGACGTAGTCGCGATGATCTGGGATGCCATCCAATACGCCTGTGACACAGGTGCCGCATATGCCTTGCTCACATGAAGTGGGCACTTCGATGCCAAATTTGGCAAGAGTTTCGACAATTGTCTGGTCAGCAGGTACTTCGAATTTGTCTCCGCTGCTGTTAATTTGTACCCAAAACGGTCGATCACCGTCGAGATGCAGATCAACATCGAGTTCAAAGTACTCTTTGTGCAGCGCTTCAGTCGGCCAGCTGGTCGATGCGGTTTCCAGCACCGCGTCCATAAACCCGCCTGGACCACAGACATAGAGGTGGCGGCCTTGACGGTAGCTGCGAGCAATGTTCGAGATGTCAAGTTTTTGGTCAGCGGGACCGTCATCAAAGTGAAAATGAACTTGACTGGCAAAATTGGATTCCTGCAAAAAGGTCTTAAATGCTGTACGACTGACCGAACGCGTGCAATAATGCAATTCGAACTTCGCGCCTTGGTCATGCAGCACCTGCGCCATGCAAAGAATCGGTGTGATGCCGATTCCGCCTGCGAGCAACAGTGATTCGGTGGCATCCGCGGTCAACTCAAAGCGGTTGCGGGGTGCGCTGATTTTAAGATCCATGTTCGCACGTAACTTGTGCATCGCTTCTGAACCACCTTTACTGGCTTGTTCCTTCAGTACCGCGATACAGTAGTGACTTGCCCCTGCAGGGTTATTCCACAAGGAATATTGTCGAATCAAGCCATTGGCGAGGTGCACGTCAATATGTGAGCCTGCGGTAAATGGTGGTAGGGGGCTACCATTGGATCGAACCAATTGAATTGATGCAATTTGTTGCGCAAGTTTTTGTTTTCGCAAAACCTTGACATTAATCAATTGCTCAGCCATGCAAATAGTCCTTAACTGGTCAGCGGGGCACCGAGACCAAACTCGGTGGCTAGTGCCCGGCGATATTCGATTGACATGCGATCTGCTGGAATATGAATTTCCTCGGTCAGATCCAGTGGCAGAAATTCAGGACGCTGTCCCTCAACCAGTGGCTTGTCTTCAGCGTTGATCATCATTGCTTCCTGAGTCAAGCTGTCGACATCCGGGTTACCGGTGGTATCGGTTGCCACTTGAAATATCTTGGATTCATTGGCCGAAACCGGACAGACACAATCGGCGAAATATTGAACGTAGTCCGAATCAACCGGGCGAATTTCAATAATAGTGGAAAATGGAAAGGTTAATTCATACCGGTATGTGACTTCTCGATCTGATGAATCGACTCCGTCTGGAAAGCGGTTTCCAGCTTCAAGATAGGGCAACTCGAAACTCAATCCGTGATCGGTTCGGTCAACCTTGTAAGGTTTGATGGAGTCAGACTCATAGCCGCCAAACGTTGCTTTATGCACCCAGGGAAAATGAGAGACGTCGTTAAAATTCTCAACATGCCGACTCGCCGCAGCATTCCAACTGCAATTGGGTAAATAAACATTATTTAACTTGGGGTCTTTGATGCCGTTCCAATCTGGCAAAGGCCAAATTGGTGTCTCACTAAAGCAGGCCCAAATAATGCCATAGCGCTCTTCGGTGTTCAGAGATTGAAGGCGCATCTTGGGTGGAATTCTTGCCTTCGGATTTTCAATCGATGGGATTCGGGTGCATTGTCCGGCATGATCGAAGTGCAAGCCGTGCATCGGGCATACGAGTCGGTCATCTCTAATCGATCCGTTGCTGATTTGGGTGCCACGGTGCGGACACAGGTCTCTTGCAACGCTTACGCCTTGGGATGTCCGGTAGACAACCAGATCGACATCTAAGAGTCTTGCTTTAACGGGATTGTCTGCAACGTCATGTGCAAAAACAACCGGATGCCAGAACTTAGCGAGGATATCCCAATCGTTTTCTTCGAACGAGCAATTCCGTGGTAAGGGCGATGCGAATTTGGAATGATTGACCGCTTGAAACAAAGTGTGTCTTCTCGATTATCACAAAAGAATAATTTCGCCGGCAAATCAACTTCACTGAAATAACTTTGTGAAGTTTAACTGACTTGCAAGGCGTTCAGTTTATCAGAAAAAAAGAGACTTGTTCGTAAAAATCAAGGTGGAGGCCTTTTCGGTAATCTAACCCATTGATGTTACGAGTAAAACCGGGGGATTAAAAAGTGTTTGCCTAACACCGATAGACGGATTTTTCATTGCAATGCCCGCCTCTTTGGGCGTTTCGTGGCCACGTACCGGATTCTAGCGTATAGGTGTGGGTTGACGGGCCGATTGAATTTGACGACAAGTACGGTCTGCGACGACGTTTGAAGCTTTGCCGGGTTCCTACTGGCATCTTGCAGATGAAGCACACGAAAAGGCGTCAGATCCATTGCGATTATGGCAGTGTCGCTGTCTGTGCTGTCCCGGATGTCGAAAGCGAATGTCCGTCCAGCGACTGGCGCAGCAGATACCGTGGATTATTGCATCACCAAACTTGGAAAATGATTTGTTTATATGAATATGGACGCAATATAACTAATCACATAGACGGCACTATAAGTGCTATTATTTTCAGAAAAAGGAGCGATTCGCTACCAGTGTTAGTGTCATTGGAAATTTGACTCTTCCGTCGGATACCGCACTTGATGGGTTGAAAATCGGCAATTGCAATTTGAGAAATTTGAATATATTCTTACAGTGATTTGCGTTAACATATCGTAATAGGAATATTAGCAATCGATAAAAATGGGGGAAGCGACAGTGTGTACCGTCTGCGGTTGTGAATCAGGCAGCAAACATAGCCATGGTCACAGTCACAATCAACACAGCAGCCATCATCACCACCATCACGGGCATGGCGAACATCACCTTCACTTCGGCACCGATGAAGCGGGAGTCTCTGTAGCCGGCCTCAGTCAGGACCGGTTGATCAAGATAGAGAAAAACATTCTTGACAAGAACCAGTCTTTCGCAGATCTTAACAGAACATATTTCCAGAAAAACAATCTGCTGGCAGTTAATCTGCTTTCCAGCCCAGGTGCTGGAAAAACTACTTTGCTGGTCAGCACCATAGAACAGTTGACGGATACAACGCCTATTTTCGTCATCGAAGGTGATCAGCAAACCGCCAATGATGCCGAACGTATTCGCTCAACCGGTGTTGAGGCAGTCCAGATCAATACCGGCAAGGGCTGCCACCTCGATGCGCACATGGTCGGTCATGCGCTTGAGGAATTTAAATTCGAATCGGGCGGGTTGTTACTGATTGAAAACGTAGGCAACCTTGTTTGTCCATCAGCTTTTGACTTAGGTGAGGCGTATAAAGTTGTTATTTTGTCAGTCACCGAAGGTGAAGACAAACCGATCAAATATCCCGATATGTTCGCTGCCGCAGATCTGATGGTGGTAAGCAAGATAGACTTGCTGCCGTACCTGAAGTTTGATGTCAGCCAAGCTATCGAGTATGCAAGACGCGTGAACCCTGATCTTGACGTAATCGAGCTTTCTGCACAATCCGGACAGGGAATGAACACGTGGACTCAATGGCTGGCGTCGCAGTGTGCCCTCAATCCAATTCAGCCCCCCACACACTCGCAGCTGCGCGAGTGCGCAACAAATGCATGAATTGGCACTAGCCCGCAGCTTGGTCGAGATGGTCGAGGAACACGCGCTTGAACACAATTCGACTCGAGTCAAGCAGATCAATCTGCGATTAGGTGAAATGTCTGCAATGACCCGGGCACTTCACTTTTGTTTCGGCGCGGTTTCTCAAGGCACGGCATGTGATGGTGCTTCGCTTTCAATCGATGAAGTGCCGTTGACTGTTTATTGCGACCATTGCGACGAAGTCAAGCGGCCCACAGGCCGCTACAGTTTCAGATGTGTGGATTGTGGTATGCCAACGCCGAAAATAGTTACCGGTAAGGAACTGCAGTTGGTTTCAATCGAGTTATATGAGAATGATTTTTATAAGAGTCAGGATATTTGCGTTACGACCAGCCAGACGGCCGGTACCGCAGCGCAGTGATGGCGATTGGGAGCGATAAATGACAGCAAGCAACGAAAATCCTTGGTCTTTTGTCCCGCATCAACATCAAGGACCGCATCAGGAAACACAGTCTGACGCCCACACCAGATCCCCTTCGAAACACAATGGTGCGTTTAAGGCCGAAGGGATACTGACATTCATGGGAGCGCCATACTGCCCGCCTGACCGCAACAAGGTGCGCGAGGCTGGAGCAAAGATTTGCTTTTTGGGTGCGCCATGGGATTTGGGAACAATTGTGCGAACAGGAACCTCTAGCGGTCCGCATGGAATTCGCGAGGCGTCATCGCAATATTTCCCCTATATGTTTGAATACGATGTCGATCTAATGACATTTTTCAAAGTTGTCGATTGTGGCGATGTGCCCATTGTTCCAGGCAATAACGCACTTTCGCAACAATACATTTGCGATTATGTCACCGAGTGTCTGGAAGGCGGTGCGAAAGTAATATTGGTCGGCGGTGACCACTCAGTACCGATTCCCGGTGCTCGAGCCTTGTCGCAGCATCTCGCCCGACATAATCCGGATGGAAAAATGGGTTATTTGCATGTTGATTGTCATCTCGATGCTGCAGTTGACTGGGCAGGCATCGAAATTACCAACGCGTCGGGTCCGACTGAAACGATTAAATTGTCCAATGTCAGTGCAGACAACATGGCACACATGGGTTCCAGAAACGGACTTAACCCGAAAGACTGGATGGATTTTTGGGTTGATAACAAAATGCCAATTTACACCATGGCTGAAGTTGTCGAACGGGGTGTAGAAGTTTGTGGACGGGAGATCCTCGAGCGAGCCTGGAGTGGTACTGATGCGGTTTACCTTTCCTGGGATACCGATTCAATCGACTGCAGTTGCATGCCAGGTACCAGTTGTCCGGAAAGCTACGGATTAAATGCGCGCGAAGCGCTCGCATTTGCTCGACTCGCGGGACAATATGGCGTTGACGTGCTGGAATTGGCGGAATTGTCTCCGGTGTTTGACGTGAGTAGTATCAGCGTCAAACTAGCCTGCAATTTAATTTATCACTACTTGGGAAGCCGCGCGAAAACGCTGCGCGAATCAAATCAACTTCCATAACAAATCAATGACTCAAACTTTGTACATACACGCTGATTGGAAATACATATGAATCCGGTAAAGGCATACTTGCATCTGTTTTCACCGCTTGGTGGCGAAAAGGCAGACAATTACAGGACACCAGGACAGATATCATTTTTACGCGCGAAGTATATGTCGCTGAATGATGAAGCGCTTGCTCAAAGCGAGGCTCCCTATGTGTTTATTGGGGTACCCTTTGACGAAGGCAATGTAGGCAAACCCGGCTCGGAGGACGGGCCGCGTGAGTTCAGGGTAGCGTCTTTGGATTATTTTCCGTATTGGTTTGAATTCAATGTCGACTTGCATGGAAGTTCGATCGACTGCGGCGATGTCTCCATGCCCCGGGTCAGTCCCGATGTCGCCCGCGAGCGGATTTATACGGCAGTAAGCAAAGCATTGGCCGCTGGAAAAACGCCAATCATCTGCGGTGGCGACCGTTCTGTTTCAATACCAGCAGCCAAGGCACTGTCAGATCATTTGGGTGCTGAAAAGAAAATGGGTTATCTGCATCTGGGGGCACATCTGGATATGGCTGACAGCTGGGCTGGGGAGCGCAACGTCAGTACCTGTACTATGGCTCGAATCACCGAGCTCGAAAATCTTGACATGAATAATGTTGCACACATAGGTGCCCGAAACTCTTTTAATCCCAAAGACCACATCGATTTAGCGAAGTCAAGACGGATGCGCTTTTATCCGATGTTTGAAGTATTGGAACGCGGCGTAGATGAGGTGACTGATGAAGCCGTCAACCGCGTTTGGGATGGCACCGATGGACAGTACTTGAGTTTTAATTTCAATGTTCTGGATTCTTCTGCTGCACCAGGTGTGACAGCTACCGAACCTGGAGGCTTGGAATCGCGAGAGATCATGCGCGTCGCTTCGCGCATTGCCAAACAACGCAGCGTCAGTGTCATTGACGTCACGGAACTATGTCCGATGTTCGATGTCAGCGGTTCAACTTCGCGCACTGCCGTGTGCGTTGTTTTAAGGATAATGGCAGAAATCGCTCATTTAAAGGGAAATACTCTTGATGAGACAATCCGACGTCCGGGTTGGCAATATTAACACGGGCGCAATTCAATCAAAATGTGGAGATAGGCATGAAAAAATTATTTGTATTTAAAGTGAAATTCCAGGCGCACTTGCTGAAGGTTTCGCTTGCATCTGCTGCTGCGATGCTAATTGGGTTTGTCCCGTTGCAGTCCAACGCTGCCGAGGATTTGAATGTCCTTGTCTGGTGTGATCATGCTGACGACAAACTCATTACACCGTTTGAACAAAAGCACAATATCAATGTGAATGTAAAAACTTATGAAGGAACCGGTGCAGCTTTGTCAATAATTGAACAGTCAGCACCAGGAGACTGGGATGTTTTAGTCGTTGATGCTCCGGATGCCCCGACTGTCGCTGGCTTGGGTCTGCTTGAACCTTACAACGATGCAGACTTGCCGCTTAGCGATATTTTCCCCGAACTGACAGCAGCAGGGTTCAATTATGTTGATGGTAAGCGCTACACGATTCCCGAAAAGTTCGGTTACTATGGCGTGGTCTACAACAAGGACAAAGTTGATCCTGAAGACATGAAGACTGTCGAGGTTATGTGGAATGAAAAATACGCAGGACGTGTTGCTGTATATGACTACTATTTTCCGACTATGCAGTTGATTGCCATTTCGATGGGCATTGAGCCAGACAATATTTCTATGGACGATCTGCCAGCGATTCGCGAAAGACTTCTCGAAATGAGGTCGAATGTCAAAATGATCGGTGATATTGTCAGCGTTCAAAATGCGTTGGTAAATGGGGACGTAGACATCATCCTCAACGCAGCGGAGTTTGTTGTTTCAGGATTGATGCCGACCTTGCCGCATCTTGACTGGACTATTTTTGAGGAAGGCGGTCTGATGTGGGCTCAGGGACTGAGCATCATGAAAGATTCCAATAACAAGGATATGGCACTTGAATTCGTTAAATATGTAGTCAGTCCTGAAGGTCAGGCAAGCCTTGCCACTTCGGAATGCTATTGGGCGATGCCGGCAAATTCGATGACTGTGCTCGGTGATGAAGAAAAAGCGATTCTACGCTGGGATGAACAGCCCGATTTTCTTGCCCGTTCGGTACCGTCAACGATCAGTCAGCCTGATATCGATACAGAAATGCTGGATATGTGGACGGAATTCTTACAGAATTAAGGATTGATCAATTCGACAGCCAGTGGCTTAACGTCAGCGCTTCGAATTGTTTTGCTTAGATGATTTGACATCGATAGGTTAGGCGACTGAAATGCAACCCAGTCAGAAGTTGCAAGCAAAAAAACCGTTTCATCTGAACATCACAAGGTGGGCAGTGCAGCCCGCCTTGTGGTTTACTGTGGTGTTTTTTGCCGTCCCGCTGCTCGTAATGCTTGCGGTCAGTTTCTGGCAACGCGTATACGGAAAACTCACCGCAACCTGGGACCTGGCAAACTACATCAAGTTTTTCGGCCGGGATTATCTCGTTGAATCCTTATTCAATTCAGTCGAAGTAACCCTCCTGACAACAATATTCAGCATTTTGCTGGCATATCCGCTGGCCTATGCACTAGCCTACAAAGTTCCGCCTCGACTGCAAAGAATTATTTTGCTGTTAACTGTTATGCCGTTCTGGACGGCATACGTTGTGCGCTCATACAGCTGGCTTCTGGTTATTTCGGAAAATGGTGTGATCAATGTTTTTCTTACCAGTTTGGGTTTAATAGATCAGCCCCTTGAGATGGCCTACAGCCGAGGCGCAACAGTGCTCGGCTTCGTTCATTTTTTTACAATGCTGATTACACTGACGATCTATGCAAATCTTGTGCAGATCAAGCCATCGTACCAAAAAGCGGCTTCTGATCTTGGTGCAAGTCCGTTACAGGTATTTTTAAGGATTACTCTCCCGCTGAGCCTCCCTGGCGTTGTGGTCGGCGCGTTCATTGCATTTGTCATCGCGATCGGAGATTACATCACACCTCAGATATTGGGTGGTGGCACTGAAGTTCTCGTTCCGCAAGCGATTATGCTACAGGTTTCTCGGGCAGCCAATTTCCCAATGGCGTCGGTAATGAGTGTTACTCTAATGATTGTTGTAATTGTCGTGTACCTTATTTCTGCCAAGCACATGAAGATGGAAAGAGTCTGATGAGAAGCTGGCTGAAAACACTGCCGTTTTATGCCTATATCGGCATCGCGCTGATCTTTATTTATCTGCCGGTTGTGATCTTGGTAATTTTTTCGTTTCAGGACGGTACACTGCCGGTACCACCGTTTAACGGTCCGAGTTTGCAGTGGTACGAAAAGATGTTCCAAAATGAGCGACTGATTGACTCGTTAATCAATTCGATTGCGGTTGCCGTGCTTTCGTCCTTGGTTACGACCTTGCTGGGATTCTTGGCAGCTTATGGCATGGCGAAGCGACTTCCTCGATTTGCAGGTGGTATTCGATTTGTTCTAATGGCACCTCTAACAGTATCGTATTTGATTATCGGTATCGGATTGCTGATCACTTTAAACATTTTTGGCATTCCCAAATCTTTGTTTGCTGTTGGTGTTGGCCATGCGGTGATTAATCTGCCACTTTGTTTTGCGATCATTTATTCGCAGTTCGGAGATCACATGAAAAACATCGATGCTGCAGCGCGTGATTTGGGAGCCAGCGACTTTCAAACCATGGTGCGGGTGATTGCACCGATTATGAAGCCGTCTTTGTTTGCGGCATTTTGCCTGTCTGCGACTTTGTCTTGGGATGAATTCATCATCGCTTTCCTACTGAGCCGATTCGACGTCACTTTGCCGGTCATTATTTTTGAAATGCTGCGTGCAGGGTTGACACCAGAAGTGAATGCTGCGGGTACGGTTGTTTTTGCAATATCGTTCACTATTGTGGCTACGGCTGCCATGGTGATGATGATTGGCATGAGGGAGAAGAAATGAATTACGAACATTTGGTAGTTCTTAAGGGTGTTAGCAAATACTATGGCGAAGTTGCCGCTACAGATAACGTGAATCTAAACATTGAGCAAGGTGAGTTTCTTGTTCTGCTTGGGCCGTCCGGAAGCGGTAAAACAACCATACTTTCGATGATGGGAGGTTTTACCATTCCGACCGCGGGGAAGGTGTATATCGCTGGACAAGACGTAACTGACATGTCTCCTGCGTCTCGACCGACTGTTACAGTTTTTCAGGACTATGCCTTGTTTCCTCACATGAGCGTGATTGACAATGTTGGATTCGGGCTGCAAATGAGGAAAGTTTCGAAAAGCGAGCGGATTAAACGTGCAGAGGAATCGCTGGATAAAGTGGGATTGGGTGGTTTCGGCAACAGAGGCATCCATCAGTTGTCTGGCGGTCAGCGCCAGCGAGTCGCGCTCGCGCGTGCAATAGCTGTGGAGCCTGCGGTTTTACTGTTGGATGAACCGCTAGGCGCGCTGGATTTAAAGATTCGACACCAAATGCAGGATGAACTGGTGCATCTGCAAAAAAGTCTCCAAGCCACATTTGTTCACGTTACTCATGATCAGGAAGAGGCGATGAGTATTGCAGACAATATCGCCCTGATCAATCATGGCAAAATAGAAGACTATGGACCGCCAGAGCGCATTTATCTTCGCCCGGCAACGCTTTTCACCGCTAAGTTTATGGGCGAAAGCAACATCATTGACGGTGAGATATCCAGCCGGGACAGCGCCATGGTCACACTGAGCACAAAATTCGGTGAAATTAAATTGCCAGATGATGGGCAGCCGGGCACCACTCGCAGTGTTGTGTTGCGACCCGAACAGATTAAGGTAGGAACTCACGATACCTCTGATCAGCTAATCGGACTTGGAAAATGCAAGGTGTCGGAAATAATTTTTCAGGGGACCCACAAAGTTCTGTATGTTCACGGCGGAAAAGACATGGACACCCATATGCAGTTGAGAGTCGCCCCGGACTTCGGGGTTGTAACAGGTGATACGCTTGATATGTATGCTCAAGTGTCAGATGCGGTTCAATTGACACATTGAAACGATCTTAAGAAAAGTACCTTCCACAAATTTAGTCCGAAACATTTACAACGGTATGCTAAATAGCAGCGATCCAGCCGATCAGCTGGATCTTCACTTAGGTGTGTCGGCACTCATCCTCCTGTGTTTAGTTCCCATTTTTTGTCCGCAATGAGTGTAGTCAGTTGACAGCCAGCGTATTTATAGACGGTGTTGTTGGCACCACGGGCCTTGTCATTTTTGACATGCTCGATGCGCGCTGTGATATCGAGGTTATTCGCCTAGACGAAAGTAAGCGCAAAAGCGATACTGCAAGGCGCGAAGCACTTCGTGATGCGGATCTGGCTATTTTGTGCCTTCCGGATGAGCCTGCAAAACAGGCAGCAAAATGGGCTGACGAGTCGAATACAAGAATTATCGATGCTTCCACTGCACATCGCGTCGACCCCCAGTGGGTTTACGGTATGCCCGAGTTGGATGCCAAAACACGAGAAAAGATTCAAAGAGCGCGGCGGGTGGCGAATCCTGGATGTTATCCGACTGCAGTCATAATGATGTTGCGCCCGCTGATCGATGCACAGCTTGTTCGTGCAGACGCACCGCTTGCAATCCACGCTTTATCTGGTTATTCCGGTGGTGGAAAAAATTTAATTGACCGCTGGCAAAACCCAGACGGTGAATTGACCCATCTTGCGTATAGCACCCCGTATTCACTTAGTAGACCGCACAAGCATATTCCAGAAATGACGAGGTATTCAGGTCTGAGAAGTGAACCGCAATTCCTGCCTCGTGTCGGAAACTTCCCCCGCGGGATGCGAGTCGAAATACCTGTGCACACATCATTTTTAAATGGCAAAGGCAAAAATTCGCAACAATGCCCGGCTAAGATCCTTAAACAGTGCTACAGCGACGAAAAATTTGTATCGGTCCAGCACTGGTCAGTTGATGATACAGTAGCTGAAACATCCTTTGACCCGACCGCCTGCAATGGAACCAATTCCATTGAGATTAGTATCTGTTCTCACGTTTCTGGGCATATAACACTGATTGGAATTCTGGACAATCTCGGCAAAGGGGCAGGTGGAGCTGCCGTGCAGTCAATGAACCTGATGCTGGGATTCGATGAAGATGAGGGCTTGTCGTCGGTGCGTTAAGGTACCGCTCCAATCAATACCGCTCAACTCAATCAACCTGATTGCTGCTCTTTTCTTGCCAATGCTACGGCATTGGCGAAATCGGTGTCATCATATGGCTTTGCCATTTCAGCAAGTCCTGAGACTGTTTTTTTCACGATCGCGGTTCCCCGAAAGATCATTGATGAGTAGACTTGCACCAGATCTGCTCCGGCAAGCAACTTTTCCCAAGCATCGTTTGCGCAGAATACTCCGCCGCAGCCGATGATTGTCATAGACTCATCTGCGACTTGTGAAACTTCTCGAATGATCTGCGTTGACTTTGCATGAAGCGCCGCACCGCTAAGACCGCCTGACTGTTGATAGTTTTTATCAGTGACATCCTCGGGACGTGCAGTCGTTGTATTCGTCGCAATGATGGCGTCAATTTTTCTTGCACTGGCAGTTTCGACTATAGCGTGAACTTCGTCGATATCCAGATCGGGTGAAATCTTAATTGCGATTGGAACTGACTTTGCGTTGTACTCCGTTGCCGATTGATCTTTTTGTTCAGACAGTGCGCACAGCAATTCGTCGAGTCTGCTGGATTTTTGCAATTCGCGCAATTCAGGTGTGTTCGGTGAAGAAACATTGACAGCGATGTAGTCGGCATATCTATACACGCGCTTAAAACACCGCAGGTAATCGTCGATCGCTTTGTTATTTGGGGTGTCGGAGTTCTTGCCAATATTGATCCCTAAAACTGTCGACTCAGGAAAAGGAAACAGGTCCTCGAGATTCATGCAAAAATTGTCCAGTCCACAACTATTGAACCCCATGCGATTAATAATGACTTCGTCACGGTCAATGCGGAACAGACGTCGCCCCGGGTTGCCGCGCTGCGGTTTGGGTGTAACGGTACCAATTTCAACAAATCCAAAACCGATACCGGCCAGAGCCGGGAAGGCAAGCGCATCTTTGTCGAATCCTGCAGCCAATCCCACCGGGTTCTTGAACGACAGTCCGAGACGCTCAACTGGCACCTGCGGCACCCGGTCAGCCAATAGAATTTCCAGTGCAATCAGATGTCGGCTTTTAGAGACTCTTGCCAGCGTGCGCACAACAAGTTTGTGAGCGCGTTCAGCATCCAGTCGCATCAGTGCGGGACGAATCAGTGCATACGGAGACATGCTTAGAACCTCTCGGTGCTGCTTAGTACCCGCCATTTGCCCGAGGGCAATGAGCCAAGTGCAACATTGCCAATGCGCACCCTTTTTAGACCAACGACGTTCAGTCCTACTTTCTCACACATGCGACGAATTTGGCGTTTTCGGCCTTGTTTGAGAACCAGACGAAAATAATTGTCATCCAGCAGGTCCACTGTGGCTTTTTTCAATTCAACGCCATCGAGACTCAAACCATGTTCGAGCAGTTGCCGCTGCGCAGGTGATACACATTGTTCAACACGAACCATATACTCCTTAGCGACATCTGACTCAGGGTGAATCAGCGTACGGGCGACTGCACCATCTTGTGTGAGAACCAACAAACCGCTGGAATCGATGTCGAGCCGACCTGCAACTGCGTAGCCCTTCAGCGGCCATTTAACCTGGTTTGATTGCCTGATGTTTTTGCTCTTGTATTGAGATTTGGGAGTGATCAGGGTAATCGCAGGTTTGTATTGTTTTTCCGGCTGACTGGATACATATCCAATCGGTTTGTGCAGTAATATTGTCAATAACTGAGCCTGGTATTTTTGTGCGTCTTCGGTTAACTCAATTGAGTTTTGTTGATTCACCTTAGTGGCGAGTTTACTGATAACACTTCCGTCTACTGTCACCCAGCCCTGACCGATAAAATACTCGGCCTGCCGACGCGAACAAATGCCTTTTTGTGAAAGATACTTTGATATCCGGATTGGGGTATCCATGATTTTCCCAGGGTCAACATGTAAATTGCATGACAAGCGATTTGAATTCTACAGGCACTTTGATGCAACAATCATAGCACGAACCGAATAACTTGATTGAAATCTCATCGTGCAGTGGTTTTTTTCAATGCAGAAAAAAAGCAGGCAACCGATTGCATCGCATTTCAAATGATACGTAAAAACGAAATTTGCGGTCAATCGGTTTGTTGTTCTTGACAAAGAGGAACAAAGATTAAAATGAGTTACGCACTTCAAGCCAGGTGCGATCGAAAACCGCATTGCTTCGATAAAAAAGCCAATGC
This sequence comes from Arenicellales bacterium, assembly GCA_965214785.1. Lineage (GTDB taxonomy): Bacteria > Pseudomonadota > Gammaproteobacteria > Arenicellales > JAJDZL01 > JAJDZL01. The sequence goes on from OZ243975.1 coordinate 2,600,762, forward strand.
GAGGCAGTAAATGCTTAATCGATATGTGTAAACCGAGGTAAGTTGACAGACACGACAGGTCAGGATAGATGTTAAAAATCAATGCAAGGTTTCCTCTGGCGCAGATTTTAGTAGCGTGCTGTGTGATATTGTCAGTTGACTTCGCTGTTGCACAACCGTTGGATCATATCGGCCCCGACCCTATTCGTTCGGAAAATTGTGTGATGATCACACCCGAACGGTCGTTTGTCTGCAGGGGAAAGAGCGTACCGCCCGGCAATTCTGAAACCGCCCCGTCCATAACGTTCAACTGCGGCCCTGGGATATTGGTGATTCTTGCACACGAAACCGTTGAAAGAACCTCATCGGTGCGCGAAATCACATTGATAACCGATGACGATGAATTCACAGATCAATGGCTGGCCATCACGGAAAAACAATCGGTTCTGCTCAAATTTTATGACCCTGCAAGTGCGAATCAGTACTCTTGGATGCTGAATCTGCTGGGTCGATTGAAAACACAGGGTTTAAGCCGGTTCGGATATTCGTTTGATCCGAACGAAGGTGCGAGCGGTGTGTTTGATCTGGATTTTTCCGATCGAACACTGGCGACGCAAATTGTCAATGCATGCAAATAGACAGATCTGGGAAATTAAAGGCTTAGCGTTCGGATTTGGCAAGCTGTTCTGCAAGTCCAAGATAGGTTTGTGGCGTCAACGCCAGCAGTTTGTCCTTTTCATGTTGTGGCAATTGCAGTTTTAAGATGAAAGATTGCATGTCGGTCTTTGAAACGGTTAAACCTCTGGTCAGTTTTTTCAACTCTTCATAAGGCAATTCGCTGCCGTGTTTTCGAAGCACGGTTTGAATCGCTTCGCTTAACGTTTCCCAAGCGCCATCTAAATCTTCGTTAAGCTTCTGTTCGTTGACTTGGAGTTTTTTAAGTCCAACGTCAATCGCACGGTAGGCGATCATGCAGTGTCCGATTGGAACACCTAGATTTCTTAAAACCGTCGAATCACTGAGGTCGCGCTGCCAGCGGCTGATAGGAAGCTTGTCAGCAAGGTGTGCAAGCAATGCGTTCGCGATGCCTAAATTCCCTTCCGCGTTTTCAAAATCGATCGGGTTGACTTTGTGTGGCATCGCTGAAGATCCGACTTCGGTTTCGATGACTTTTTGCCTAAAGTAGCCAATCGAAATGTAACTCCAATAGTCTCTGCACAGATCAGTTGCAATAGAATTGATTCTTTGCAGCGCGTGACAGTATTGCGCAATGTAGTCATGCGATTCGGTTTGGGTTGTGATAGTGCTGTATTGCAGACCAAGCGATTCAACAAATCGTTGCGCGGTGTGTGGCCAGTCGATGTCTGGGTACGCGGTGTTCAGTGAATTGAAATTTCCGACCGCGCCGCTCAGTTTGCCGTTGATGGGCACGCTTTTCAATGCAGCCAATTGCTGACGCAGCCTGTAAGCAAAGACTCGAAACTCCTTGCCACAGCTGGTCGGAGCCGCCGGCTGTCCGTGCGTTCTGCCTAGCATTGGAATATGCGCAGTATCTATTGCCATGTCTGAAAGTATAGAAATCAGATTTTCAATAGCAGGCACGATGATTGTGTCCCGCGCCTGTTTGAGCATTAGCGCAAAACAGTTGTCGTTTATGTCATAAGAGGTGCAGCCGAAATGAATGAACTCCAGTGAGTCTCGGATTTCAGGAATTTGTCGTGCTTTTTCCTTGAGAAAATACTCCAGCGCTTTGACATCGTGATTGGTTTCACGTTCGATTTGCTTCACACCGCTGGCGTCATTGACTGAGAAATTCTCAACGATTTTTCGAAGCTTCTGACAAGTCTGGGTGGATAACTCGGGCAGTTGCTCCACCTTCGGGTTGGACGCAAGCCAAATCAGCCATTCGATTTCAACATGAAGTCGCAGGCGAATCAGTCCGTATTCGCTGAACACTTCGCGAAGTTCACTGGTGTGATGTGCATAGCGCCCGTCAACCGGAGACAAGGCCAAAATTGAGTCGGTTTGCAGTGAATCGTTCAAGTTTGATTTCGATAAGAAAAAGGGTTTTACATTTCGCAATGAGACTTAAGCAATTGTGTTCAAATGATTGCGGATTTTCTTACATCACCGGTGAAGAAACTATCCGAAAAGATAGTGATCAAGCAGCATAATTGCAAAAAGACTAGCGAGATACTGGATTGAATATTGAAAAATTCTTTTTGCTAAACGATCGGAATATTTGCGATACAGCCGCACTACCAAATAAACAAAATATCCGCTCAGCGCCGCGGCGGCGGCAAGATAGACGTAGCTAAACATTCCGGTTGCAAATGGCATGATCGAAACCGCAGACAGCAAGGCGGTATACAACAGCATGTGCAAGCGGGTGAATTTCTCACCATGTGTGACTGGCAACATGGGTATATCGGCTTTGTTGTATTCCTCGTGGCGGTAAAGCGCCAGCGCCCAAAAGTGTGGCGGTGTCCAGCAAAAAATGATCAAAAACAAGATGAAGGCGTCGGAACTGAGTTCTCCGGTGACCGAAGTCCAGCCGAGTACCGGTGGCATGGCGCCTGCAGCTCCGCCGATAACGATATTCTGTGGTGTTGCGTGTTTTAAAAACACGGTGTAAATCACTGCATAACCAATCAGTGAACCAAACGTCAATACCGCAGTGAGGGTGTTTACTGCGACAGTGAGTATGAACATTGAAATCACCGCCAGTGCGCACGCGAACGCCAGTGCAGGCATCGTTTCGATTCGTCCGCTAGGCAATGGCCGATTGCGGGTGCGCATCATAAGCGAATCTTTTTCTTCGTCCAGGATGTGATTGACTGCTGCGCCGGAAGCTGCAGCCAGCCCAATTCCGATGGTCGCGAGAATGAACGTCCACAGCGGCGGAAATTGCGGTGTGGCCAAAAACATGCCGGCGATTGCAGTGAACATGATGAGCCCAACGACACGCGGTTTGGTAATACGGTAGTATTCGCGAAGCGGGTATCGCGCACCGGCGGCTTGTTGCCCTGCACCACGCAGCGAAGCATCAGATTTCATTTTGATTTCGCTATTTTCGAATTGGATTGAATTGTGTAAACACCGAGTTGGTGTTGTTCACCCCTGGTGGCCAATACTACAGAGTCTATGCAGTGGAAAAACCCATTTAAAGCGGGCAGGTTATGACTGCGAATCAGGTTATTTTTGCGGCCTGAAAGCAAACGCCAAGTATATCACAAGCGCTCCTGCGCACAGGGCGAACCACTGGAAAGCATATGCCTTGTGACGATAGATCCACTCGTCTTGCGGTGGCTGCCAGTGACGTTCAAATCCGTCTTGATGAGTTTCACTCAAGCGTATGACGAATCCCTGAATTTGATAGTCCACAGCCTCATCGAAGCGTTTGAGGTTTAAAGTTTGCCATATGGTTTGCCAATTGCCTTCCGTCAACGGCGGGTCTTGCTTGAGTACAAAAGGGTTTTCAGGCGGTACCGCGGCTATGCCAGTGATTTGCGCCTCCCCTTGAATTTTTGGAACGCTAGGTAATATGCTTCGGTCCGGTGACCCCGGAATCCAGCCGCGATTGACCAGGACTGCCGATGCTGACCCTCTAAACACCAGTGGGGTAATAACGTGAAATCCAGGCGTTCCATTTAACACTTGGTTATCAACGAAAAATTCATGTTCACTATCCCATCTTCCAGATGCTTGGACCTTGCGATACTGCATCAGCTGTGGATTTTCCAAAGCAGCTCCGACCGATACCTGAGGTTGGACAAGACGCATTTCATGCAACTGCTGAATTTCGAGCTTCTGCTGTGCCCGGTCCTGTTGCCATAAGCCGAGGGCGGCCAGTATGGGTGCAATAACAACGATACCCAGGGTCGGGACCAGTTTGGGTCGAAAAATCACCGCCATGGCGAGATGCTGCAATATTGATTCTTGTTATTAAGGAACAAAACTTTAACGTGTTGATATTATTAATGTCAGTATATTGTGTTTCTTCTGCAGTGGTGTCCTCGTCTCGGTGAGATTGACGACCATACACTCACCAATTAGGGGGCTGAGACAAGTTTGCTTCAATCACATTGCAGAATTTAAAAATTTTATTTCCTTGAGTCTCTGTAACGGAAATATTGATATTTGTACTCCATATTCTATGATTCCAAACAATCTTACCATTAGAATCCATTTGAAAGCAAAGTTGCCAGTCAAGAATTGTTTTATTGTGCTTCAAAGAACGCCAAACAGGAAGGCAGAGGTGTGTCGGTTTCGTTGGTGTCAGCGCATTAAATATTCTAGAAACTGCCAGTCACTGTAGGTGAGAATCCCACCTTGTGAATTATCGTAGTCTCGCGCAAATTGTCAGTGTGTATATGCGAATATACAGTCAGTAAGTCCGGCAAACTATAAATATTAGTTATAAACTATAGTAATATAATAATATAACTAAGTTAGTTATAGTTTTTCTAGATAGCTAGGCAAGATAATGTCTAAATATGCACCTTTGGAAAAGTATCTGAAGTCGACCGGGTTTGAATCAATACCTATGGTTTTTTCAGAAATTGAATCGATTATCAAGGATAAGTTGCCCCCATCCGCTCGTAAGCACCGTCCCTGGTGGAGCAACAATACGTCTAACAGCGCAATTACTCAGTCTTGGATTGCAGCGGGTTTCAAGGTTACCCGGGTAAATATGAATGACGAAAGTCTAGTATTTGTCAAGATTGGAAAAGAGGAGAAATCCGTAAAATCTTCGAATACTTTGGCCTCGAAATCATCAGATGTTCATCCTGCTTTTGGATGTTTGCAAGGTACAGTCACCATATGTGAAGATACTGATCTGACCGCGCCTGCTATGAGTGAGTGGGCAGAAATAGCTATGAATCCGAAACTCTACAATGAATGATTTTTTACTTGATACTTGCACTGTGATTTGGATGGGAACTGGCAAACAGATTGGTGAGGTAGCAAGTGAACAAATTAATACCGCCTACCGTGAAGGCAGTAAAGTTTGTGTGTCCCCGATTTCGGCTTGGGAAATTGGCGCGCTGGTCAAGAAAGGGCGCATAAGGCTTAAACGTTCGGCTATAGACTGGTTCGAGGTCTTTACGACTCAGGATGGAATCGCTGTTCCAGAGCTTTCCTCACGAATTCTCTTTCATTCTTGGGAATTGCCAGGACATCCGCCTAATGACCCTGTCGACCGAATTATCATTTCTACCGCCCGCATACTGAACCTTACGGTCATTACTCGAGATCGGTTGATTCTGAACTACTCCAGTAGAGGGTATGTTGACGCAGTGAGTTGTTGAAAAAGCGCATTTAGAGCGTCAATCAACGTTATTGTGAATACGGAAAAATTCTGATTGTCGCCCTATAAGTGCGTTTTTCCGATTAATCAAATACGCTATTTAACATCTTACTGACTTTTGGCGCACTCCCGAACTTGATGTCTTGTTGCTGAATTTTCTTAAGTTCCCTGCGGCAAGAAGAATCACACAAGCTTTTTGAACGCAAGCAAAATACAAACTTCCACCTGGTCCGTAATTAATACGAATTTTGTGAAATAGCCACATATTTGAACAAAGAATATCATTTTATCTGAACAGCAAATCGCCTCTTATTTGAACATCGAATATCCTTAATTTGAACGCTGAATATCCTGTTATTTGAACATCGAATAGCATTTTATTTGAACAGCGTTTGACCTCTAATTTGAACACCGCACCGAGGTGTTCAAATACCCGTTCTCCCCCAGACGTCTTGACCTGGTAGAAGTTTTTCGCTATCCATTGGTGTTTTAACCATCAACAGATAGCGAGAGGTGAATCTGATGAGTAAAAGGAGAATGATTGTGAAAAAGCAATATGAGGTATTGCGATTACACCATGAGCGTGGTTGGCCGATGCGTCAAATCGCTTTGGTGTTGCAAATCAGTGTAGGTTCCGTGCAGCGGGTGATTAAATGTGCGTCCCGCATCGGGGTGGGCTGGCCGCTTGAGGCTGCAGACAAACAGCGCCTGCACCAGGAACTGTATCCTGAAGCGGCGAGCCAAAGCCGTGGTGTTGAATTGGATTTTGAACATCTGCACAAGGAGATGCAGAAAAAAGCAGTGACACTGAAGCTGTTATGGCAGGAACACTGTGAGGAGGGTTATCCTTACGGATATGCGCATTTTTGCCGCGGCTACCGAAAGTGGAAAAAGCAGCATAAGTTAACCTTACGGCGTTCACATGCACCGGGCGATGAGGTGTATGTTGATTTCGCTGGCATGACGGTTGTCGTCGGTGATCGCAAAGCGCAGATCTATGTCGCTGCGCTGGGCGCATCGAACTACACGTTTGCGACCGCGGTGTGGGATCAGGGTCTTCGCAACTGGTTGCAGTGCAACACTGAGATGCTGGAATTTTTCGGCGGTGTGCCGCAGCTGATCGTGCCCGACAATCTCAAATCCGGTGTGACCAAGGCATGTCGTTATGATCCGGATGTCAATCCGATGTACGAACAATGGTCTGCTCACTATGACGTACATATAGTACCGACGCGTCCGCGAAAACCTACCGATAAAGGAAAAGTAGAAAACGCGGTATTGCAAGTCGAACGGAATGTTCTGGCACCGCTTAGGGACTGTCGGTTTCAAACCCTCACAGAACTCAACAAGGCGATTCGCCCTTTGCTTGAAGGATTGAATGACAAACCGTTTTCCAATATGTCAGGGACGCGCAGATCGTTATTCGAGACACTCGACAAGCCGGCGCTGCGCGCGCTGCCGCTGCTTCGGTTTCGTTATGTGGAATCCGAAAATGTGAAAGTCGGCATGGACTATCACTGTTGTTTCGAATCACACTATTATTCAGTCCCCTATGCCTATGCAGGACGCAAAGTGCAGGTCCAAGGTGACTCACAAGTCGTGACATTTTACTGTGACGGTGAGCAGATTGCGATGCACCGCAGACGATTCGACAAGCGCATCAGCGAGATGTCTACTGAATTCAGCCACATGCCCGAACAACACCAGGCAGTTGAGATGTGGTCGGCTGAAAGACTCAAAGGCTGGGCAATCAGTATTGGTGAACACTGTCACATCTGGGTGTGTGCCAGACTGTCAGAAGTGACACACACCCAGCAGATCAGTCGTCGCTTGATTGGCGTGTTGTCGTTAGGCGACAAGTACGGTAACGCAAGACTCAACGAGGCCTGCAAGATTGCCAATGAGCAAAGACTGGACCGGCGTGCGCAGATCGTTGACATTTTAAAAAACAACATCGATCGCAAACCCCGGGCCAAACAACTTGACCTTCAATTGCCGCAAGATCACCGAAATGTGCGCGGCGCAAACCATTTTAAATGAGGATACCAACAATGAGTGTAACAACCTTTGCAAATCTTAGAAAACTCAGACTTAGCACCATGGCCGAGGCTTTAGCGCATCAGCTCGACACCCCTGGCACCTATGAAGAGGTGGGGTTTGAAGAGAGACTTGATCTTTTGATTGATCATGAACTCAACAGCAGGCGCTGCCGCCGCCAGCAACGTCACGTCAAGCGAGCTGGCTTTCGCCTGGCTGCCACCTTAAATGACATCGACTACCGGCGTTCGAGAAATCTCAATCGACAACAAATCGCACAGTTAGGTCAGTGTGACTGGGTTGGGCGGGCGCAGTCGGTGCTCATCAGCGGCGCTTGCGGTACCGGCAAAACGTACCTGTCCTGTGCGCTCGGTCACAGTGCGTGCATGATGGACTATTCGGTGCAGTATATGCGTGTGGCACAGGTTTTTTCCAAACTCTCTGAGGCCAGAGCCACAGGTGAATTTCACAAAGTGGTGCAAAGACTCGCAGCGATCAAGGTTTTGATCATAGATGACTGGGGGCTAAAACCGTTAGATGCGATGGACCGTCATGATTTAGCTGAATTGATCGATCAGCGTTACGGGCGCACAGCAACTGTGGTAGTCAGTCAGTTACCAACCGATAAGTGGTATGGTGCGATCGGTGACGCTACCTTGGCTGAAGCCATTCTTGATCGTTTACTGCACAATGCTCATCGCATTGAGCTCAAAGGCGAGTCGATGCGCAAACGAACCGCTGCCCAACTCCATCCTGTGGAGCGTGAAGATGGTGTTGACAAATGCTGAAAACCAATCGATGGAAAAGTGCAAGTCTCAAATACTCGAGGCACAGTTGGAAATTAACGCCACTGCCAAAAACTGTGATAAACCCCCTACGGGGGGGCGGTGGGGAAAAGGGATTTCCCCTCCGGGGGTTTATCACAGTTCTGCCAACATATTTGGGTAGACGTTCGACATCGATACTAAATCTAACGACAAACACATTGACATTCGGGGGTGATTCATCATTAAATAGACAGTAGACGAATGCCGGAGAACGGGTCGGGGAAACCCGAATTGAGCAGAATGTTCAAATAAAAGCTACAACGCGTTCAAATATCAGGATATTCGATGTTCAAATAACAGGCTAATTCGCGTTCAAATAAATGAGAATAGGCACGAATTTCAGATACGTTTTCCGATTTAGGAAGTACAGCAAGTGCGACTGAAGGCAAAGAAGTGCAATAAAATGGCGGCTATCGAATTGGAGTTTCAGATCGCATCCTATGTCACTTAGCACCGCAATCATCATCTTACTTGTTGTCTTGATGATCGGATCCCTCGCATCAGCGATGTTCTTTATGCTCAAAGATCGCGGCAACTCAAATCGGACAGTCATTGCACTGACTGCAAGAATTGCGATTTGGGTGGCTTTGTTCGCCGTAATTCTAGGCGGAATCTATTTCGGCTGGATTACGCCGAGCAACACGATTCCAATGCCATCGTGATAAATTTGCGTCAGACCATCCCCAATCCAACGTTGCTCTAGACAACGTAGACGAAAATAAACAGACCCACCCACACGGTGTCTACAAAGTGCCAGTACCACGCAGCGGCTTCGAAGCCAAAGTGGTGGTCGGGTTTGAAATGTCCCCGAATACAGCGTACCAAGATGACCGCCAGAATGATTGCGCCAATCGTTACATGTGCGCCATGAAAACCGGTTAGCATGAAGAACGTGGCGCCGTAAACTCCAGTTCCTAACGTCAATCCGAGATCAGCATACGCATGGGCGTATTCATACCCCTGCAGATAAAGGAACACAAAGCCAAGAGCCACTGTTATTGCCATCCAGATTATCAGTGGCATGCGCTGGTTTTTCTTCAGCGCCCAGTGAGCGAATGTCACTGTAACGCTTGAAGTCAGTAGAATCAGAGTGTTCCACAGCGGAATTCCCCACGCGCCAATGGTGGAAAATTCACCGGCCCCTGCAGGCGTATCCGGTGCGATTAGCGTTGCACCCCCCGGCCCGGCTGTCGGCCAGCCGCCGTCATATCCCATCCATAGCAAATCGGTTTCGGCCAGCCACGGAACGGCCAGATTTCTCGCATAGAACAGTGCGCCGAAGAATCCTGCAAAAAACATCACTTCGGAAAATATGAACCACAGCATGCCCATGCGAAACGAGATGTCGACATGGGTATTGTATTGACCGCCTTCGCTTTCTTTGACAACCACACCGAACCAGCCGAACATCATGAATGCAATAATCAGACCGCCGACAAGCATTACCCAGGGGGCAACATTGACGTCGTTTACCAGCATTACAAATCCGCCTGCCAGCGTGAATAAACCTACTGATGCGACCAATGGCCACGGACTGGGGTCTGGGAGATAATAGTCGCCGTTTGTAGCGCTCATCTGGTTTCCTCGTATCTTTTTAATTCAACTTGTCGATTTAATCGGCTCTCTGACCTCAAACAAACTGTACGACAGCGTCAGCGTAGAAGTGTCTTTAGCCAATTTCGGGTCAATATAAAAAACCACCTGCATTTGTCTCGATTCTCGAGCAGCCATTGTTTGCTGTTCAAAGCAAAAGCATTGAAGCTTAACTAAGTGCCGCGCTGATTTCATTGGCGTGACACTGGGAACCGCATGTGCCACCAACTCTCGGTCCGATTTGTTGTTGACATCATATGTGAATTCATAAACTTCACCCACCTTCAGCTTTGCTTTTTTGATTTGTGGTTCGATAGTCCAAGGCAAGCCATTGGTGCTGTTGCCGGTAAACTCCACCCAAACATCGCGATCTGTTTTTTCAACTCCAATCTGAGCAGGGTCGTAAGCGGTTGCAACTTTCGGGGTTCCCCCGACACCTGTGATTTCACAAAAAAGATCATAAAGCGGAACCAGAGCATAGCCAAATCCGAACATGCCACAAACCGCCAAAGACAATATCACAATCAATCGCCTGTTTTTCTTTTTACCTGCCACTTGCGTCATAAACTTTCTGAAAAATTATTGTTTTGTTCGATTTGCCCGACTCTAAGAGTGTGACGACTGTACCACCATGATCAATATAAAAAATACAACCGCAACTGCCCCCAATATCAGTGCGAGACGAGTGTTTTTTTTGGTTGGTTTTTCATTGCCGTCCATTACACACCGATTACTTCACAGTCGGTGGAGTTGAGAATGTGTGATAAGGCGGTGGAGAAGCCACGGTCCATTCAAGGCCTTCGGCTCCTTCCCAAACCTGATCGGTTGCCTTGGCAGCCTTGCCTCTAACACACTGGATAACGACATATACAAGCAGCAGCTGTGACAAGCCAAGGCCAAAAGCGCCGAGACTCGAGATGATATTAAACTCGGTATATTGCACTGAGTAATCCGGAATACGTCTTGGCATTCCCGCAAGACCGAGAAAATGCTGCGGAAAAAACGTGACGTTGAAAAAGATCGTGGTCAGCCAGAAGTGCGTTTTGCCGATACGCTCAGAATACATTCGTCCAGTCCATTTCGGCAGCCAGTAATAAGCCGCTCCCATCATTGACATGATGGAACCTGCGAACAGAACGTAATGAAAATGAGCCACGACGAAGTAGGTGTCGTGATACTGAAAATCTGCCGGAACGATAGCAAGCATCAGGCCGGAAAGTCCGCCGATGGTAAACAGGAACACCACTGCAAGTGCAAATAACATCGGAGTTTCAAAGGTGATTGACCCTCTCCACAAGGTGGCCACCCAGTTAAATACCTTGACTCCAGTCGGTACCGCAATGAGCATGGTTGCATACATGAAGAAAAGCTCACCGGCCAAAGGCATGCCTACAGTGAACATGTGATGCGCCCATACGATAAACGATAAAAATGCAATGCCCGCGGTGGCAAACACCATGGAGTCATAACCAAACAGCGGCTTGCGGGCGAATGTAGGAATGATTTGTGAGACGATTCCGAATGCCGGCAATATCAGGATGTAAACCTCCGGGTGCCCGAAAAACCAAAACACGTGCTGAAACAGCACCGGGTCTCCGCCGCCTGCAGGGTCAAAGAAAGCGGTTCCAAAATGTCGGTCTGTGAGCAGCATGGTAACCGCCCCTGCTAAAACAGGCATCGCGGCGATCAGTAAAAATGCAGTAATCACCCAGGTCCAGACAAAAAGCGGCATTTTCATCAATCCCATTCCAGGCGCTCGCATGTTCATGACAGTGACGATAATGTTGATCGCCCCAAGTACCGAAGAGATTCCCATCATATGAATGGACAAAATCGTCATGTCCACGCCTGCGCCGCCTTGTATCGAAAGCGGTGCATACAGCGTCCATCCTGATGCTGGACCGCCACCTACGGTAAACAAGGAACCCAGCAGCATCGCAAATGCGAACGGAAGAATCCAGAAACTCCAGTTGTTCATGCGCGGCAAAGCCATGTCTGGAGCACCAATCATCATTGGGATCAGCCAGTTCGCAAAACCAACAAATCCCGGCATAATTGCACCGAATATCATAATCAGTGCGTGCATTGTAGTCAGTGAGTTGAACAACTCAGGGTTGACAACCTGAAGTCCGGGCTGAAACAGCTCTGCTCGAATGGCCAACGCCATCACACCGCCGACAAAGAACATTATCAGCGAGAATATCAGGTACATTGTTCCGATGTCTTTATGGTTGGTGGTGGTTAACCAACGCATAACTCCACTCGGTCGGTGGTCGTGATGATCGTGTGCTTCGGTGTGTGCGACTGACATAATTGATTTACCTTCAGTTTGTCTTTATTCGGTTGTCTGCAACTTCGATTGTTTGATTGATATTTAACGCAACGCCTTGATCTGAGAAGGCTGAACAAGGTCGCCAACGCTGTTGCCAAGCGCGTTTCGCTCATAGGTGATGACAGCCGCAATATCGGCATCGCTTAGTTGCTGTTCAAAAGCGACCATCGTGGTATTGGGTTTGCCTTTCATTACGATATTAATGTGATCTTCAATCGGACCGGTGGTGATCGCACTTGCAGTCAGCGGCGGGAATGCCGGCGGCACGCCCTGACCCTTGTCACCGTGGCAGGCGATGCAATTGATATAAACCTGCTCGCCACGCTCCATAAGCTCCTGCATTGTCCAAGTCCGGTCGGCTTCGGTAGCTGAAGCTACCTGCACATCTTGCTGTGATTCAACCCATGCATCGAAGTCCGCCGGCGACAGCACCTCAGCGACGATCGGCATGAAGGCGTGGTCTTTACCGCACAACTCTGCACACTGACCCCGGTAGGTGCCCGGTTCGTCAACATCTACCCAGACTTCGTTGATATATCCCGGAATGGCATCTTTCTTGACTCCGAACTTGGGAATCCACCAGGCGTGTATCACATCGTTTGATGTGAGCAGCAATCTGACTTTCTTGTTCGCTGGAATGACCATTGGGTTATCCACTTCAAGCAAATAGTTTTCGCCTTTCGGTTCGCGGTTCTCAATTTGTGCCCGCGGTGTGGAAAGATTGCTGAAAAAAGAAATGTCGTGATCAAGATATTCGTATTCCCATTTCCACTGATAACCGGTAATTTTTACCGTCATGTCCGATTCGGTGGTATCTTCCATAAAAAGCAGCGTTGCGGTTGACGGGATCGCCATTCCCACAAGAATAACAAACGGAATGATTGTCCACACTACTTCGAGTTTGGAATTGTGGCTGAACTGGTGTGCTTGATGCCCGCGGCTTTTGCGATGTGCATAAAGCGAATAGAACATCACGCCGAAAACGACAATAAAAATGATTAGACAGATCAGCATAATCGCGTTGTGCAGATCCAAAATACGGCTCGCAATCGATGTTGATGGCGGCGGTAGATTCAATCCCCACTCAGCTGACGCATTGACAGGAAACAGCAACGCAGCAACGACTGCTGCCTGCAGCGACTTTTGCGATCGAATTAGCATTCGGAACATTAATTGGCTCCCATCTGGGCTTGAATTCGCTGTGTTTTATACATTAATACGTACCTGTTTGTTTAGTTGCTCATATACGGCAAGCCGGTTACGCTGTGTCAGAAACTCTCCGATCAGACAGTATCTTCCGTGCGACCCGATATACAACTTTTCAGGTTCGTGTCTGGTGCCACCCGGGTGCATTGCAACATCAGTCCAATGCCGAACAAACGAGTAAACTGTCTGGCGAGAACGCCGGGATTGCGTCAGGTGAATATAACTGTCACTGATCACCAGCGAATCGGTATGTCTGGCATGCATGCAGCAAAGCCAGGCTCCCAATGCCAGCAGCGCAACTTCGGCCCCTGCAAACGGCAAGACCAGCCACGCCCCAAACAAAGCGCAAATTATAGCAATGAGAACAACAACGAAAGACACAATCGCGACACAAATCGCCAAAATTCGGGTATTTCCACGACCGTTTGCCTCGAGTTGAATTTCTATCAGGCTATTGCAAGATGCGCCAAAAGCTTTGTTTTCAGGCCATTTGGTCACCCAAACCGTTGAGTGAAAATCATCCTGAAACAGTTGAGACTTCATTTCGTTTACTTCGTCTTCGTTTCGCATCACGTAGTCCATTCGGGAATTTGCTGATGGATTCTTAAGTTTTGCTGCTGGAACACAAGCGCAGTAAACACATCTTCGAGTCTGTTACTGCCGTCAGCGCTGCCCGCCGAATGAATGCGTAAACTGGCATCGGCCTGGGTGAAAAAATCCTCTTGAAAATCTTGCGCTTTGCCGACATACGCTTTATCCCACCATTCCAGAATCAAGTCTTTTGATTTGAGCAGCAGCTCGGCTTTGGGCAGTTTGTCGCGTTTTTGGTTTTGATTGACATTTCTCGAGGCCGGCATCAGGTTCCATAAATCCGCACAAGGCCACGCCGAATAAGGAAAGCAGTGGTCAATGTCAAAACTTTCAGTTGTGATCTTTTTTCGACTCCACACACAGTTGCCGAACTGTCCTGACTGTATCAATTCAAACGCTCTGGTTCGGGAACGTTTGGTTCCGCGTTCAGGGTCGTGCCAGACCAAAGCCGCCTCCATATTCTCAATGCTCGCATGAGGTTTGTGCTGACTTTTGAAGTATTTTTGCATCAGTTGTTTCCACTCCGCAACAATCGCAGGTTCAATCCATGATCCGTAGTGATGCATCGTTTGCCAAAGATTCGCCGAAATCGTAACTTGTCCAAAGCTCTCGAAGTATTCTCTGTCCAGTGTAACCGGACCCGGAACACTGAACTGACTTCGCGCGGTGGCTTTGAAAACCTTATCCCCGCTATTGCCGAAAGTAATGTATTTCATCGGCATTTTTACAAGTGTTGTGCAAATTGTTTTTAACGTTGCGTTCAGTGCCTTTGCTGTTTCGGCCTCAAATTTCATGCCAATGCGCAAGTCGTGCGGTGAAACCTTTGCAACGATGTCGTATGCAGCGGATTTTTTGTTGACAAATCCCAGTCCCACAGTGGAGTGTGTATTTTGAGGAGTCTGTGGCATATTGTTATCAAGCAAGGGGCGGTATACCCGCAGCCAGTACAAAGCAAAAAGTCCCAGCGGGATGACAATTTTTTCATCGTCTTGAATATCCACCAGGCCGCTGGCTGATTGAGCAATGTGCGCCAGGACCTTCAGCAGTCCGAGCTTGTAGGTTGAACTTTTATCGTCGTTTAATATGATTTGTCGCAAAAGTGGCAATGCTCCGGTACCATCTCCCGGTGCGCGCAGCATAAGCACCGACCAACTAACGCCCGGTCGCTTCGATATGTCCTGTTTTTTCCCAACCCGCCCGACAGGAAGCAGTCCGTTTTCTCGTGCCAGCGTCATCACTTCATCTGGTGGGATATCCCAAAATCCGGGAATTTCTTCAAAAGGTCCGTGGCGCAATGTGATGTACAGCAGCCCGCCGGGTTTGAGCATATTGGTGATTCGCCTGAACGCATCAGCGCGTTGCGATTCGGCCACATGCATCCATACCGCACTTAGAAATATCACATCATACAAAGCACCTCGCTGGCGTACCTGACTTAACTTTGGCAGTGAGTCTTTGGTCCACTGGATATTCGGGTGGTGATGCGCGCGTTGCGCGCGGCAGCGCAGTTCATCAGATGGTTCAACGGCAATGACGTAATGGCCAAGTTGCGCAAGTGCCGATGCGTCTCGTCCGCTGCCTGCACCGATATCGAGTATGAAGCATGGTTTGCGCGGAATTTGTTCGAGCACTTCGCAATGAAGCTGTTCAAATCGGATAGATTCGAACCGCTTGAACAGCTGATCGGCGTTTGAATCGTACCAGCCACCGATCGTGTTTGATGCTCGAGCTTCTGTGCCCGAACCCTGATCGTCGAAAGCAGAGGAATTGTTGGACGTTTTTTCCAAATTCAGCTACCAAGCAGTTGATCGATTACAAAGGCATACTCGATTGCAGTTTCCCGGAATCTGTCGTAGCGGCCTGATTTTCCACCATGGCCTGATCCCATCTCCGTACGCAGAATCAATAAGTGATTGTCTGTTTTTCGTTGTCGGACGCGGGCAGCCCATTTCGCCGGTTCCCAGTAACCGACTCTGGAATCGTTCAATCCTGCCGAAATATAAAGAGCAGGATGGTCTGCTTCAGGCACGTTGTCATAAGGAGAGTAGGATTTTATGTAGTCGTAGTACTGCCGATCGTTTGGATTGCCCCATTCGTCCCACTCGTGAACGGTCAGTGGCAGTGACTCATCCAGCATTGTTGTGACGACATCTACAAATGGCACGTAGGCCAGTGCCGCCCGGCACCGACCGGGTTTTGAATTGATGTAGTTTCCAACCACAAGTCCGCCTGCACTTGCACCTGCAATGGCGAGCTTGTCTGCAGATGTAATCTCCTGTTCGATGAGATAGTCGCCAGCGGCGTTGAAGTCCGCAAACGTGTTTTTCTTGTTCATCAGCTTGCCGTCGAGATACCACTTTCTGCCAAACTCACCGCCGCCGCGAATGTGTGTGAACGCACAGGTAATTCCTCGATCCAAAAGGCTCAGTCGAGCGGACGAAAACACAAGCGGCACGCTGAGGCCATAGGACCCGTACGCATAAAGCAGCAAGGGCCGGTGTTTTGCCCCAGCGGCGTTCGCCTTCGATACCAGGTATATCGGAACTGAAGTGCCGTCATGCGATTGAGCTTCGCAGTGTTCAATTACATAGTTTGCGCGGTCATAGCCGCCGCCGACAGGTTTTGTCTTGAGATGAGTGAGCTTGCCGTTCGCCATGTCACAGTCATACTGCGAATACGGCAATATCAGTGAATTCGCGCCTACGCGACATGTTTGAGAGTCGAATTCCCAGTTGTCTGCGATACGAAGTTCCTGTATTTCAGGAGGCTTTTCGACGCGGTATTGTTTTCCGTGCGCATTGATGATGCGGATGCCAGGCAATCCCGCAAACCGCTCGGATACAGCGATAAAATCCCTGAAAACTGTGAATCCTGTCAGTGTAATGTCGTCGCAGTGGTCGATCACAGATTCCCAACTGGAATTGTCTGGTGCCCTTAGGCAAGTGCGCATCAGACGAAAGTTCACTGCATCGTCATTGGTCAGCACATACAGGTCATCGTCCCGGTCTTGGACTGCATATTCGATTTGCGCTTGGCGCGGGAAAACGACTTTCGGGTTGCTTTGATCATCTGTCAAGTCGACAAGATGCACTTCAGCGGTGGAATTTGTCGAAAGATCCAAGCACAGAAACCTTCTGGAGTCAGTTTGCGAAATACTCAAATAGTAGGCTTCGTCAGCTTCTTCAAACAACAGCTGATCATTGTCCGGGTTATCACCGAGTTGATGTCGATACAGTCGGTACGGGCGATTCGATTCATTGAGTCTGGTGTAATAGATGAACGAACCGCTACTGCTCCAAACCAGATCATCTGAAGTGTTTGTCAGCGTGTCAGGCAAAAGCGCATTATCGTGCAGTGATAAAAACTCAATGGTATAGCGCTCACCTCCTGTAGTGTCTGTTGCATAGGCGATCAAATCATCATTTGGACTGACTTCGTAGCCGCCAAGATCAAAGAAGCTGCGTTCATTTGCCAGAACATTTTCATCGAGCAGCAGCTGCTCGGTATCGGGTTTATCCACTATGCGTCGATAGTGTCTGAGGTAACTGTCCGATTTACGATCTCGGTAGTAGTACTCGTACTGCCCGTCTTTTACCGGTACCGACATATCTGACGCAACAACACGGCTTCGCAACTCTTCGAAAATTGTTTCGCGCAGCTCTTCGGTGTGCGCCATCGCGCTGTCTGCGTAATTGTTTTCCTCTTCGAGGTATTCAATGACTGCTGTGTTGTTTCGATCCTGCAACCAATAGTAGGGGTCTTCCCGCGTATCGTTGTGGACTGTCAGGGAGTGTGGAACCTGCTTGGGCTTAGGCGGCTTCATCATATTGTTAAACAGACTGTGCGAACCGAACCATCATACTAAAAACGAAACCATAGTCAACGAAACCATGGGCAACTGCACCGCAATTTAAGAAGACGGTGCACGGTCACTTAGCATGATGGCAATCCAGCGCGTGTTTTCGCTGCTCTCGGCGACCAGACGCACCATCATGGTAAGCGGTACGGAAAGAAACATGCCCACAGGTCCGAGAATCCATCCCCAAAACAGCAATGACAAAAAAACAATCAACGGCGACAGACCCAGATGTCGCCCGGCGATTCTCGGTTCAATGATCGTTCCTACAACGGTATTGATAATGAAATACCCGATTGCGACCCAGACTCCAGTTGTCAGATCAATCTGCATGATGGCAACCAGTACTGCAGGGATAGCGGCAATAATTGATCCGATATTCGGAACGAAATTTAAAAAGAATGCCAGTACTGCCCATAACACGGCGAAATCAACGCCGATGATGGTCAACATAATCCACACAAGCATTGCGGTAGCCACGCTGGTCACAGTCTTGATGACCAGATAACGCTGCAGTGAGCGTTTGAACTGAGTCAGTCGCTCAATCGAGTTTGAGGTTTTTGTAAAAACACTTTCAAGTTTCTGCGGAAGAGTTGAGACCTCAATTAATATGAACACAACAATCAGGAAGATCAAAAATGCGTTTGCGATCAGCGCTCCGACTTCGTTAACAGCCTTGCCTACGCCTGCAGCAATAGAATTTGGATTGATGGCGCTGGCAAAATCAGTGATCTGAATAGTACCCCCGAGCAATGCAGCGATTTGTGCCAAGAAACTTTGGGCTTGTTCGAACAAGATTTCCAATCGTGCCTGGTATACAGGCTGCTGGCTTTGAAATTCACTGAGCGAAGCTCCGATCAATGTCACGAGAAGCGCGCCGGCACCGAGCAGAACAGCGATAACAACAAGCAGGGCAACGATTGTAGGAAGACCCTTTTTCTCCAGCCACAAAAGCGCAGGTGCGCTAATGGTTGCGATAAACAAAGCAAGCAAAACCGGCACCACAATCGGGCTTGCGATTTTCATGCCGGCGACGATAATCACGACAGCCGCAAGCATGACCAGCCAGTTAAGTGTGGAATTCGACGAGGAACTGTGCAATGCGGTACCAGTTGTGGTTAAATGTTGATAAACAAGCGTACGGATTTTCTACTGCAGTTGCTATTGTATTATTATGGCAGCGCCAGTGACGTGTTCCAACCTCCAATCGCTCGCACTCAAGGAGTAGACAGATGGAAAGTATAAAACTGATTGAACAGTTGATTAATTTCGACACTACAAGCCGCAACTCGAATCTGGAACTGATCGGTTTTATCGAAGGATATCTTCAAGACCACGGTGTTGCGTCACAACTTGTCTTCAATGCAGACAAGCGAAAAGCGAACCTGTTCGCAACCATCGGCGCGAAAGACAAAGGTGGCATAGCGTTATCGGGTCACACAGATGTGGTGCCTGTAGACGGTCAGAATTGGCAGACGGACCCTTATCAGGTTGAAGAAGCTGATGGCAAGCTTTTCGGGCGCGGCACCTCTGATATGAAAAGCTTTATCGCAGTGTGTCTGGCGAAGGTGCCTCAAATGATCGACCGAAATCTCGAAACCCCCATTCACTTCGCTTTTTCATACGATGAGGAAATCGGCTGCGTGGGAGTGCGGACTTTGCTCACACAGCTACAAGGCCGTGCCAATAAACCAAAGTCGGTTGTCATTGGCGAGCCCACCGGTATGCGTGTGATTCGATCTCACAAAGGCAAGATTTCAAAGCGCTGTCGCATTCACGGACTTGAAGCTCATTCGGGTCTTGCGCACATCGGCGTCAATGCTGTTGAAGCTGGCGCTGAGATTATTGCATTTTTGAAAAATGAGGCGCGCAAGCGACGTGATCTTGGACCGTATGACAATGAATTCGTACCGTCGTACACCACTGTCCACACTGGAGTGGTACGCGGTGGAACTGCGCTGAATATTGTGCCGAAGTTTTGCGAGTTTGAAGCCGAAATTCGCTATCTTCCATCAGATGACCCAAATGAAGTGTTCGAGCGCATGCATGCCTTTATCGAAAGCGAAATATTACCGGAAATGCATCGCGTAGACCCGAACGCTTCTGTTCAGTGGGAGGATATTTCTGCAATACCGGCCCTTGATACAAGCGATTGCGACTTGATCAAACTTGTGCAAACGCTTTGTGGAACTGTTGACACGGGCTGCGTAAGTTTCGGAACCGAAGGCGGATTGTTTGAGGGGATTGGAATACCGGCCGTGGTGTGCGGTCCCGGTCATATTGATCAGGCACATAAACCCAACGAATTCATTGCGATCGACCAGGTCAGACAGTGTGAGGCGTTTATTGACAATCTTCTTGACAATCTTCATTAGCAATACACGGTTACGCGGGCCGGCATAGTTTGTGTCGACAGTCGCAGCACGATCAGTAGGGTCTTTACTTGCTGCGAACACTTCGAATATCGTTGGTAATAACAGCGGACACGGTCCAGGGACTCGATGCACAGTTATGAACAGGCTTTGTCGGGTGTAGTCTAATCGGCGTTCTACCGGCATTTCGATGAATTCCTTCATGCTGCGTTCTTCTTGTCGGTCAGAGTGCGAATAATATCGGCGACCCAGCTGGGAGCGTATCGAATATCCTTCATCAGTTGCTTGCGTGCCACGTCATCGAGCCGATGATCGAGTCGCCTAATGATCTGCTGATCGACGTTCTTCCGCCCGATGTGGCGCAGGGCTTGAATGACCAATCCACTGACCTTCCCCGCCGTGGCCATATTGCGGGGCGTGGTGTGCTTCAGGAGGATCTGGCGCTTGCCAACCTGGACGGTTCGCGTACGACCATCCGTAAGATAAACGACCTTCATGGGAACTTGGGTAGACAGCCCAAGGAGATTGGTGGCGTAGGCCCCGGAGGGCTGCAAACGGGTGGCGTCACGGCTAGCCAGGGCGCGCGCGATGTCATCCGTTGCCGGCTGCAACGACCCCAGTTGGGGATCGACTTTCGGGTAGTCATAGAGCCCTCGGGCGAGATGGTGGATAAGGCCGCTGTCCCGATGTCGCATCAGTGCGAGATCGACTGCACGGCGGGTTCCGAGATCTGTGAAGCTGTCAGGCGTAAAGACCCAGCCTCTCTTGCGGGACTGAATCCGCCGGAGGATCTTGCTGTCAGTGCTGTCGATGTGCTTGCCCATAGTTCTTGTCCATATCTTGTGAAAGAAATATATATATGTTTTTCTTTCAAAAATAAAGCATTATTTAGGGCTGCGATCGAGGTGTACACATTTTTTTAGAAAAATAACAGAATATCTTGGAGCCTGAATCGAATTGATTTCGGAGAATCTTGCAAAGCACTGCGCTGACTTCATCGATCCGGCGGATCTATTGCAGATGATTGTGTATTGCCGCCTATGCGGTTTAATCAGGGAAGTTTGCACCGGCGCCGCTCATCTACAAATCGCATGCAAATCTGATGTCATTCGTTTAGAATAACAAACAGAATGAAACAAACCTGAAGTGGCACTCACAGTGGATCGAGTTTGCATTTCGGGTTGATTTAAATTTAAAACGAGGTGAATAAATTATGATTACGAATCGCTATCGAAAACTGCTTGTCGCTTCAGCTGCTGTACTGGCAGTATCCGTACTGCCTGTAAAGTTTGCGCACAGCGACGGCGCAGTCAAGTTGGGGTTTTTAGGTGGCTTTACAGGCCCAATTGAATCCTTTGCACCTGGAATTTTTCAAGGTGCAAAATCCGCAGTTGTGCACATCAATGAAAACGGCGGACTGTTGGGCGGTGGAATTGAACTGGTCACAGGTGACTCTACTTGTGCTGATGCCACCGCGGCTGCAAATGCTGCGGACCGCTTGATAAATTCTGAAAACGTATCTGCGATTGTCGGTCCGATGTGTTCTGGTGCCACAATTTCAGCCGCGAATAACGCGGGCATTCCCGCCGGTGTTGTTCTGATATCTCCAAGTGCTACAAGTCCTGCAGTATCTGGTGTTGAAGACAACGATCTTCTGTTCAGGACAGTTCCGTCTGATTCATATCAAGGTGAGTCTATGGCGAAACTTCTGCTGAGCAAGGGCATCGACAATATTGCGATCACCTACATTAACAATGACTATGGAAAAGGCTTTGCAGACTCAGTGTCGAACGCCTTTTCGTCGATGGGTGGTACTGTTGCCGCAAGCGAAGCGCATGAAGAAGGCAAAGCAGACTATCGTGCGGAAATCGGATCTTTGGCATCCAGTGGATCGGATTTTCTGGTTGTGCTGGCCTATGCCAATGGTTCCGGTCAGACCATCATCCGCCAAGCACTCGAAAGCGGCGATTTCACCAGATTTGCCGGCGGTGACGGCATGCCTGAACAATCTTTGATCGATGGCATTGGTGCGGAAGGCCTCGAAGGGATGATTATCACTCGTTCGGGTTCGCCGGAAGGTCAGGGCAAGGATAATTTTACGATGATGTGGAAAGACGGTGGGTTTGATGACTCAGCCTACGCTCCACATGCTTATGATGCAACATTTTTGTTAGCACTGGCGATGCAGAAAAAAGGCAATGCCGACCGGGAAGGCATGTCCGAAGCGCTGCGTTCAGTAGCAAGCGCTCCGGGTGAAGAGATTTATCCAGGCGAATGGGCAAAAGCGATGGATATTCTCGCTGCCGGCGGTGATGTTAACTATCAAGGTGCTGCTGGCGACCAGGACTTTAACGAAAACGGTGATGTTTCCGGATTGATTGTCGAGGTGAATATCACTGGTGGCAAACTGGTTGAAGTCGGCCCGATCATGTAGTCAATTCTGTGATACCAAAGAAAAATAGCGGTGTTTACGCACCGCTATTTTTTTAACTTTACCCCATAATCTCGACACCATAGTCAGTCAGTGTTAACGGATCGGTGCTTTTCCCAATTGGAATTGAAGCCGGCTGCGAAGTATGCAGTTCATCGAAGACATACTTTGGAGATTTGCGGCAAGCGTGTATGTTGCTCTCAGCCAGTCTCGACAACCGGTTCTACCAAACTGCATTACTGTCCCTGTCTTGACACCGAATCGTTTGTCACAGTTTTTGTAACCTTTGCCGCGAAAAGGCATTGATTTGTGGCTGTCTGAATCAGCCGTGTATCCGACCGCAACACGGGCACACGGTATCGTCTGGCTAACGCTGTACTACAACAAGCCTATCGCGGAATCCAAATACAATGAGACACAATTACTTCGGGTCTCGTCCTCGCAGTGCTTCTTCGGGTATCAATCCTCTGGGAACATAACGAAGAGCAAGCGTGATTGTCAATCCAATTAAAAATACACGGGTCTGTAACGCCCTTGCCTGCAGGTCAGCAGGAGCTTCCCAGTCAAACCACTGTGTCCCGTAGCTGGCAACCAAATCGAATACGAACAGCGTCAGTGGTTCTGACATTGTCCAGATAATGTAAATCGCAGTAGCACCAAAAATTGCACCAAGATTGCTGCCGGCACCGCCCACCAGTACCATGACCCAGATCAAGAATGTGTGCTTTAGCGGATGAAAACCTGCCGGGTCAAATATACGTGTAAACGTAATCAGAGCTGCACCGCCAAGTCCGATTAATCCAGAACCGAGCACAAATATTTCCAGTCGCCGAAAATTTACGTCTTTGCCCATTGCCGCGGCAGCGATTTCGTTGTCTCGGATGGCTCTCATCATCCTGCCCCACGGCGCACGATAAGCACGCTGAAACAGCACGAACAAAACGATCACAATCACAGCCATTAAACTTAGATACGCCGAGCGTGCGAAAACGAATCCGATTTCATTCGGTGTTGGCACCGGCCATGGTAAAGGCGACACGGTCAACGTGCCTCTTGTCAGCCAGTCTGCATTTTTCAAAACCGCCTTAATGATTTCTGCAAAGCCCAATGTGGCAATGGCCAGATAGTCACTTCGCAGTCCCAGGCACGCTTTGCCGATTCCATAAGCTACGAAAGCCGCGACAAAGCCCCCCGCCACCCAGCCAACTAAGACTGGCAGTCCGAATCCTCCGATAAAACCCGCTTCGCTTTCAATCAGGCGGGCAACCGGTTCAATGGCATTGTTGAATATGAAAAATGCGATTACAAGCGCGGTCAGGATGCTTGCTGTTTTGAATCGTTGACTGATGCCGAGACGATGCAACTGACTTAATGAAGCGATGACAACCGCCATGACGAGTACCTGCAATCCTAATGCGCCGAGTTCTTCAGGCCCCTGAGAACTCCAGAACGAATCATTAACCGGGAAACTGAACAGCATGGCAACAAAAGCACCGACCGCAATGAATCCCATTACCCCGGCATTGAACACCCCTGCATAGCCCCACTGAATTGTCAGCCCGAGTGCCAGTACAGCATGGCAGGCGATATCCACCAGCATCCGCACCGTATAGGCTTGTCCGAAGCCGATAACAATGGCTAAGATCGCCGCTGTTGCGACCGAAAACAGGATAATTTCTCTGCGGTATTCGTACATGCTAATGTTTGCGTGTCATAGCACCTGTCCGCGAAATATCCCTGTCGGGCGCCAAATCAACACAGCAATTAAAATTACAAATGGAACAATAATTTTGTACTCTGTTGGTACAAACGCGAGTTTAGAGGGTATTTCAATCCACTGTGGCAGATAAGGTGCCAGCGGCCGAAGCAGAATCGACCAGTTGAATATTGCCAGCGTTTCTGAAAACCCGACCAGCAATCCACCTGCAATGGCTCCATACGGTTTGCCAACGCCACCGACAATTGCAGCGGCATAAATCGGCAACAGGAGATTGAAACTCAAATCGGGTTTTAAAATAACGTCCAGCGATAACAGCACGCCACCGGCGGCTGCCAGCACTGCGGAGATAATCCAAGTCGCGTTGACAACCCGATTTGTGTTGATTCCTGTAATCAACGCCAAATTGGCATTGTCCGACATCGCCCGCATCGCCTTGCCAAGGCGGGTGTAGGTTAAGAATCGATGAAGGCAGTAGATGCACACAATTGTTGTAAGGATCAGTAAAACCTGCGGTTCGGAGATGACAATGTCGCGTGTTGCCAGATCAAAAGGCAGGTCAATGCGAAAAATATCCTTTTTTTCGGTGCCAAAAAAGTGCCGCGGAGCTGTGCCAGCGAATAATCGCACAATCCCCTGGATCATTAACATCACCCCGATAGAAGCGACTAGCAATAATATGGGTTTGACGTTTCTGTCTCGCAGCGGCCTATAGAACATGCGATCCAATCCGACTGAAACCAGCGCGACGCCAACGGCTGCGAGCGGCAGCACGACAAATCCTGTTGGCAGTCCGACAGCAGGACCGATACCCGGCATCAAACTTGCCAGCATCAACGCGAAAAAGGCACCGACTGTCATCATATCGGCATGAGCGAAATTGGCAAACCGTAAAATACCAAACACCAAAGTAGCGCCAACAGCACCAAGCGCATAGATACAGCCGATTACTGCACCGGAGATGACGACTTTGTTTAAGAAAAATACAAGTTCATCCATAGCTGCTGTTCACCCACCGAGAAAGCTCTTGGCAACTTGCGGATTGTTCAACAGGTTTTCGCCAGTGTCGGTATACAGGTTGCGCCCGCCGGCTAAAACAAACCCGGTGTCGGCAATCTCCAAAGCTCTTCTGGCATTTTGTTCAACCACTAAAATTCCAACACCAGACTTCGCAATTGCAACGATGCGTTCAATAATTTCTTGGACAAATGCCGGTGACAGACCCACGGTTGGCTCGTCGAGCAGCAAAAGGCGCGGTTCGACCATCAATGCACGACCGATCGCAACCATCTGGCGTTGTCCGCCGGAAAGCTGTCCTGCCACATCATTTCGTTTTTCTTTCAGCGGTGGGAAAATCTCATAGGTCTGTTCAATGACTGACGAGTAGTCATCGTCTCGAATAAACGCCCCCATATCAAGATTTTCCTGCACTGTCAAAGATGGGAATATGTTCATTTCCTGAGGCACATAACTGATTCCCAGTCCGACCCGCTTGTCTGCCGGCACATCCGAGATGTTTTTGCCATCGAGTAAAACATTACCTTGATCAAGTTTGATCAGACCGAACAGGCTTTTCAGTGCAGTTGACTTTCCGGCACCATTGGGACCTACGATTACACCGATTTTGCCTGAGTCCAGCGCGATATCAACTCCGTTGAGCACAGGTTCCCCGCCGTATCCGGAAATAATGTTGGATGCTGCTATCAGCATGTTTAAGATCAAATAGTGTGGTCAGAAAACCTTGATTTTACGGTCAGGCGGGTGTTGAATTGCCGGAAAATTTAGCTCGGTAAACGATAACGCTGGAAAAAATGTGAATATCCCTGGGATATTGATGCGAATTTGTCCAAAGACAGATTTTTCGTAATGTGCACCGGAAATTTCACCGGTGACTACCAGCAGTCTGTGTCGATGAAGCGCCAAACTTGCTGAGTGAAAGGGTTTGGCTGGCTTTTCAGTAGTTTTCTTAAGACAAATATTTCCTCCAATTCTCGACGTTTCTGCTGTTGTTCGCCGAAGCAGCGTTATTTCATGAATCTGCGAATAACAGATCGTTCATCATAGTCACTACGAATTGCGAAAATGACAAGAACGCGGCCGGAATCCGGGTCGAGTATCGCGCGCTGACCGCCATGGCCTTGCATTTGAATGGTTTTTGAAGTGGTTCTGCATTTTTGCCAGAAATATTTTCCATACCGTGAACACCAATCGAGACGAGTCGAAACCGATTCGCTGACAGCACTTCGAAGATATTGTCCAATACATCCAGAAGACTTGAAGTCTTCATTAATCTTTATTGCGATTCGAAGCCAGTCGCCTCGTGTAGCATAAAACGCAGCGTGTCCAAACGGATTTGATGCTTTATCGGATTTGAATTCTACGGCGTACATCAATCCGGCAGGATTTGCCAGTGCTTGGCTTGCGAACTGGCTGATACCTCCTGGTGATGCTCGATCAATCGCGATAGCCAGCAGATCGGGATTCACGTTCGTATATTTGAATCGCTTCTTCTTTGGTGTCTTGATGTTTTTAAAATTTCGAATCTGATCAAGTATCCCGGCATTACCATTGTAAAGATCTTGGAGATACAAACTCCAGTCGCCGCCAAGTCCGCCTTTGCTTTTGGAATATATCTTCCGGTCGCCAGCTGTCATGTTCAGTGATTCAATGATTTTTACATTGGCGTAGTAAGAGCCCTCAAGTTCCGGGATATATTTAATCAACGGATCGTTCAAAGACTCTATGGTGCCATTGCAATGAGCTTTGCCCACCAAGTATGAAACCACACTCTTTGCCATTGATTGTCCGAGAATAAGAAATTCATCATCTACTTTATCGCTGTGCCAATCATGAACGATTTGTTTGCCATCGTAGTACATCAGGCTGAACATTGTTGAGCGCCCCTTTACTCCTTTTGGCAAAGGCTTGTGTAAATTGGGAATCTGTCTTGGCGCGTCACTTGGCTGAACTTTGATCGTGTTAAAAATATTGTGGAATTCGAAATGCCGGCGATTGAAAATCTCCTCAAGTTTCGCCTTGCTGGCATTTTTCAAATGACTTGCGCGAGAATTTTGGGGCTTATATACTTAACTTGACAAAACAATAAGTATTCATCATATCAATATGTTATAATTCAAAATGATATGAATCATCGCAATATTCGGTTCCGTCTTTATCCAAAATCTCCCCAGAAGGCAAACCTGCTTTGTCAGTGCTTGGGTGCAACGCGTTTTGTGTGGAATCACTTCCTTGCGAAAAACAAAAAAATGATGCAAGCGCATCGCAATGATGATTCATGCCCGCGTCCGAATACGACGTTTTTCTCTGTCGGCAAGGAATTCATTGAACTTCGACAACAAATCGACTGGATGCAGAAATTACCATGTGTACCGATTCGCTATACACTCAAATATCAGGCTGATGCGTGGCGTGAATGTTTCAAAGGCAGCCGCGGCTTTCCAAAGTTCAAATCATACGACGATGTGGATTCGGTCACGTTTCCAACTGGATCATTCAAATTAACGGGTGACGGTGTGCATTTGGCGAAAATCGGTCAGGTTGTATTAAGCGGTGACAATCCGTACGCAGGCTGTCAGGCCAAGTCAGTTGTGATCAAAAGACAGCTTGACAAATTCTATGCGACAGTGTGTTTTGAGGTGCCTGATGAGCAGGTGGCAAAACTTGAAAATGGTGTGGCAATCGGCATTGACATGAATGTGGGTCAGTTTGCCACAAGCGATGGTGAGATTTGTTCCATGCCCGATACCCGGGACTATGAAGCAAAGAAAAGACGTTATGCCCGGCAGATGTCAAGGCGCGAAAGGGGGAATCATAAAAAAGGCATTAAGCCTTCAAATCGATATTTGAAGTCCAGACACCGATACAACAAGGCTTGCAGGAAGGTCAAGACGATAAGGTCGAACTGGCATCATCACCAATCGCGTAGAATTGCCGATCACAATCAGTATGCGGTGGTCGAAGCGTTGCATACAAAAGCGATGACGCGATCGGCGAAAGGCGATGTTGACAATCCTGGCAAGAACGTCAAAGCCAAGTCTGGATTGAATCGTGTGATACTCAATACGGGCTGGTCAGGGCTCAAGCAAAAGTTGGCGTACAAAGCTGAGCTGGTTGAAGTCAATCCAAAGCATACCAGTCAAAGGTGCAATGTGTGTGGACACATTGACAAAGACAATCGCAAGACGCAGTCGAAGTTTGTGTGTGTCAGTTGCGGTCATTCGGACAATGCAGACATCAATGCTGCATTAAACATATTAGCCTTGGGGACTCGGGCGATTGGACACGGAGGGCGTTCTGGTTACAGACCCGTTGAAATGTCAAGAAAATATGCCGCTTGATTTTGTCAAGTTATGTATATAAGCCCCAGAATTTTCTACTGGTGTCAGCGATCCAATAAAGAAAATGGCCAAAGCTAGAACAACAGGGACTGTTCGTTTGATCTTATGTAGTGCAAGTGTCATTTTGTTTGTCTCCAAACCGAAATTCAACGGTGTCGTGTGTCGACATTTGTATCGGTGCTTCAAACACTTTCAAGTTAATTTTGATTGTATGCGAGTGTGTTGACACTCAAACCCCTGCTATCGTTCAGCCCTGGGCGATTGCTGGCGTGTTTCAATCGGTGAACACTGTCCAAAGCAAACCGATCGCAAAAATCCCAAAAATGAAATACATAATCGAGCTGCAACCGCTGGCCAGATTCTTAATTTCGTCTGCTTCCGCTTCCTCGCGCTTTTGGGCGGTCAAATCCTCGGCCTTTTCGTCTAATATCTCGATTAGTACGCCGGCCTGTCGCAGTGTCATATTTTCGTACGGCGAATTAATCGCCGCTCGATCTATCAACCTTTTTAAATCAACCCAGGCCGCCGCCCCGTCAGTGTATCCGGCTTCGAGCGCTAGGCTTTCGATATAGTCTAACTGGTTCGCTGTGGCTTTGCGTATTTCTCGGATCGGCGTTATCCTGGGCGTTTCTCGCTTTTCGTTCATCGATTACTTCCAGCGCTTGGCCTGGATTCTCGGCAGATCACCTGCCGGTAACTGGCCGAAAAATTTCAAAAGCCGCTTCAGAGTAAGCCTCCATCAGATTATGTATTTCCCAATGTGTTTCGTCGTATTTCGGGCAATTTTCCTCTCCCATCTGCATAATACCGTTCTCATCCCGGCAGTCCAGTAGGATTTGCTGCCTTTGTTCTTCCAGTGGTATCAAGGTCTTGATTAAATCAACCAGCAAGGCGCAGGATTCCGTATTGGCCTTGTAGTGGTCTGGCCAGTGATACCGCTTTCGCGGCAAGTCCCGGCAATGCTGCGCTTGTCGTAAGCCCTGATTCAGACTGTCGCGCATAAACGTGTTGTATTTCGGGAAAGTCTCCTGGCTCTCACCTTCATAGCCTGGCCACTGCATAAGGTGCACCCTGTAATCGCCGACCGCGCCCAATTGGTATTTGGCCAAGTACAGGCGAGGCACGCGGTAAACTGACCTCAGATGCATTTGGTAGTTTTTTTCCTGGAAAAAATAATCCGGTTCCGGATAAGTTGGAATCAGATCGATAATGGCCTGTGTCCGATAGTAGTAATTGATTGCTTCGTCCAGGGTCTTTGTTGTAGAAGGGTTTGCAAACCGGCCATCGGTTTCCAGGTAGTCCGCCAGGAAGAAATTGGCCTTTACGCTGCTTTTCTCATCGGCCAGATGGTACAGCATAGGCACACCTTTTGCATCGTCTCCTTTGATGACAAGGCAGATTGCATATAAAACCTGATTGCTCAGGTCGTTCGGGTCTTGCCTGTAATAGTTTTCGGCTACTGAAAAATCACAGGATTTACTTCCCCGTTTGAACGTCTCAGCCCATCCGGTGGCGGTAGCGGATAGCAGCATGGCTAGGCATATTAATCTGATGATGGCTTTCATGGGTCAATTCCTCGGCCTCTTCGTCTACCACGTTCAATGTTGAAAAACCAATATTCTAAATCAAGTTTGCAACCCTTACGAAAACAAACGAGAATTTCGATATGCCCGGTGTTCCGTTAGATACGCTTTCCACCGCCAAAATATGCTTCGACCACCATCGGGTCGTTTAACACCTGTTCAGGTGTGCCTTCGCGTACCACCTCACCTTCAACCATTACAGTAACACTGTGGCACAGTCGGGAAATGAATTCCATGTTGTGCTCGATAATGAAAAAGGTTTTCCCGAACTGTTGATTGAGCTTTTTGATGTTGTCCGCCAAAGTGTTGAGCAAAGTGCGATTGACTCCAGCGCCGAGCTCGTCGAGCAAAACAATTTGTGCATCAACCATCAATGTCCTTCCCAATTCCAGCAGCTTTTTTTGTCCACCTGAAAGATTGCCTGCAAGTTCGTTTTTTACATGTGACAATCCCACAAAATCAAGAATATCCAGTGCTTTGGTTCGGTGGTTTTGCTCTTGTTCGCGAAATGCCAACGGGCGAAAAAGCGCATTGATGAGTTTTTCGCCTTCCTGCTCGGCGGGAACCATGAGCAGGTTATTGATTACCCTCACATTTGAGAATTCATGCGGGATCTGAAAGGTGCGCAACAACCCATGGCCGAACATTTTGTGCGCGGGTAATCCGGTTACATCAGTGCCGTTTAACCGAACGCGACCGTCATCAGGAGTGTGAACGCCAGCTATGACGTTAAACATTGTCGACTTGCCGGCACCGTTGGGGCCGATCAGTCCGCATATTGTGCCCGATTCTACCTGCAATGAAGCATCGTTGACAGCCCGAAATGCTCCAAAATACTTGCTGACGCTGTCGACTTCGAGAATATTTGTCATAGCTTCAGGTTTGTTGCTCAAGTGTCTTACTGTCTCGTAGTCAATTGTATTGAAATATCAACACGTCGTAGGGATTAGGGATTGGCGAAAAAACTTGTCCTGCCAAAACCGGTTGAGTCAGTCTTTGGTTTTGAGTTTTTAAGTTTGTAACTCCGCACTTCAAAGATGCATCCGTCAGCCCATAGTAGGCACTAAACGCAAGATATATGAAAGTTCAATACTGTGCCAATTGCTTGGCTTGATTAGCCGGTTACAATAGCCTTTAGTTCCAGCACATGGGATTTACATTTGTCTGGCTTCGTATTTTTAATTGTGAGTAGAAGTATTCAACCATGTCAAAAGAATTGTCAATGTTTATCTTAACAGATCAAAATATTATGGATTGATATGGGAAAACATGGCTTGAAACTGAATTCGGACGCACTGACGCATGATCTTGCCGCGGTGGCATCGCAATTTAATATTCCTGGAATGGCAGTCGCGACCTGCCGCGGCAATCAGATCGTATTTGAAAGCGGGTTTGGGTTCCGTGATTTAAATCATCACAAGAAATTCGATTGTGAAACACTGTGCCTTGTTGCTTCAATTACAAAGTCCTTTACATCGACTTTAGTCGGCATACTTAATGATCTTGGTGTTGTTGATTGGCAAAGTCCGGTTAGAAGTTACATCAGTGATTTCAAAATGAACGATGCGATTGCAACGCAATACATCACGTTGACAGATATGATGTGTCATCGATCCGGACTGCCTTGTCACGAAAACCTGCTGGCCCACGGTGTTGCCCGCGATCTTAAAGGAGATGGCAGAGATTTTCGAAAAGACTTGCTGAGGCGTTTGCAATATTTTGAACCCTCATCGGAGTTTCGATCCGAGTTTCAGTATCAGGACATTGTTTTCACTGCAGTCGGTGGAATTGTCGAAAGCATTACTGGACAACGGTTCGAAACCTTGATAGACGAACACGTTCTAAGCCCGCTTGGGATGGACGCAACGTTTAGCCGTCGACGCGCGAAATCAACTGAACGGTTGACGCTAGGATATGCAGTAGCGGATTCAAAACCAGTCGAAATTCCACATTGCGATACAAGGTATATCGCACCAACAGCTGGACTCTACATGAGCGCAAGGGAAATGCTTAAATGGTTGCAATTTCATTTGCGCGCAGGCCGTATTGACAACAATCAGTTCATATCAAAGGAGAGTCTTAACTGGATTTACCGCGCTCATATTGCTGCTGACTCGTACCGTTACATTGCGCAAGATGGCCAGTGCGCTTATGGCCTTGGATGGTTTCGATCAAATTTCAAAGGGCATCTTATGTTTAGTCATACAGGTTCTTTCAACGGACATAGGACGGCAATTGCTTTTATTCCGGCTCTCGACATTGGCGCGGTCGTGTTTTGCAACCTGAACTTAACAAAATCCGTGATCGGTGCATGCCAAGTCGCAATGTCTCATATGTTGGGACAGCCAGATTGTAATGCGATTGTTAAGCACTTTAAGTTGCAGCAACAAAAAGATGATGAATTGCGAGCAAAAATCGAACTTGATTTTCAGATGAAACGCAACCCAAACAATCCGCCTTCTCAACCGTTGACAGCGTATGAAGGAACCTATCATCATCCAGGATACGGAAGGTTTGATGTAGCGTTGATTAACGAGCGCCTTACGCAGGTTTATGACGGGCGGCGCTTCGATTTGCTGCCATACAATGGGAACATATTTGTCACCGATTTTCAATCAACTGAAAATAACTTGCTGAAGATGATCATGACATTCGGCGGTTATGACGACAGCCAATTCAACTTTGTTGACGTCCCCATTGTCCCTGACATCTGTCCGCCTCGGTTCATGCGAACCGGTGCGCCGCCTTGACGGATTTGGATTGACGACAAGGGACTTAATTAAGTGCCAAATGTTTTACGAGTATGTTGACAGAATGAACAGGCTTTTGTTTGTCGTGTTGCCACACATCAAACGCAAGCCCACTCATTGCGTATTTTTCCGCGCTTTGATAGCGGTGATAAAGCGACTACCGCATCAGATGCCTTAAATAGCGCGATTCGGTTTTCTTGAAAATCTGATTGATGCCAAAAACCAAAATAACATACAACAGTGCAGCTGTAAGAAAGCCCTCGTAAACCACGTAATATTCACTGTTGAGCCGGCGCCCAGCGCCCAATATGTCGGTAACGGTGATGGTTGAAGCAATGACGCTGGCATGCAGCAAAAATATCACCTCATTGGAATAGGCTGGTATGGATTTTCGCATCGCACTGGGAAGCACAATTCGACGGATGATTCTTGTGCGCGTCATGCCGATTGATTCAGCGGCTTCAGTTTCCCCTTTTGGAACCGACACCATTGCACCGCGAAGAATTTCGCACACGTAACCTGCACTGTTCAGACTAAAGCTTATCAGTGCGCACCAGTGTGCATGTTTCAAAACAGGCCAGAACATTGAATCTCGAATGACTTCAAATTGAGCGAGTCCGTAGTAGATGATATACATCTGTACAAGCAGTGGGGTACCGCGAAAAGCATAGCTGTAGATCGCGCTAAGGCGTCCAAGAAAGGGTATCTCATAGGCTTGCGCAATTGCCAGCGGGATGGCCATCACCCCTCCGATCAAAAGCGACAGTGAAACCAGCCAAACAGTTGTCAATACGCCTTCTAGAAAAAATGGCCAGTATTGTGCGATGATTACAAAATTCATAACCGCAGCTTACCTCGCCTTATAACGGCGGTCCAGCTTTTTTAGACCGTAGTCTGAACTCAAAGTCAGTGTCAGATAAATGAAGAAGGCTAAAAACAAGAACAAGAAAGGTTGTTGTGATGTTCTGCCGGCCTGATGGGCGTTGTACATAACGTCTTGCAAACCTATTATCGAAACAAGCGCAGTCGTTTTGAGCAATACCAGCCAGTTGTTGGTAAAACCTGGAAGTGCCAACGGCACAATCTGCGGCCAAATAATCCGTCGCAGACAGGTCGAATGCGACATGCCAATGGCTTTTGCCGCTTCAATTTGTCCGACTGGAACTGCTAAATATGCGCCGCGAAATGTTTCGGTCATATAAGCACCGAATATAAATCCAATGGTACCGACACCAGCGGCAAATGGACTTATCTCAATATATGTCCATAACCCAAGGCTCGCTCCGATTTGGTTAAGCAGCGTCTGCCCGCCGAAGTAGACAATCAGCATCAAAACCAAGTCGGGCACACCGCGGATCAATGTCGTGTATGCATCGCCGACAATACAAAGCGGTTTGTATGAAGACAGTTTAAGCGCGGCGCCAGCTATACCGAATAATATGGATAACAGACAAGCTAGAAGCGCCAGAAAAACCGTCACGCCCAAGCCGGAAAATACCAGCGGGCCGTATTCCAGCAAAATCGCCCATGATTCCTTCATGGGGTTTCTCGACTCAAAGAGTAAGAAAGAGTAAGAAGGGGTAAGGGTAAGGCGGTTTAGAGCCGCCTTAACCCGAATTTAAGTTTCATTCACCATAAATGTCGAACGGAAAATACTTGTCGTTTATCTCCTTGTATGTTCCGTTTTGGCGCAGTGTCTGAAGTGCTTCATTTAAGGCTGCGCGCAAATCCTGGTCAGCTTTTCGAACGCCAATAGCTGTTCCTTCGCCAAAATGTTCAGTTTCCAGATATTCGCGGCCAAACATTTCGTATACGCCTTCTTCTTGGTCTTTCAAAAAGCCATCGTTTGCAACAATCTTGTTGACGAATACCGCATCAAGCCGACCGGCTTGCAGGTCGAGCCACGCTTCGTCCAAGCCAGGATATGCTCTGACATCAACGTCAGTACGTTCGTTACGAAGATAGATGTCGAACGTTGTGCCGCGTTCTACACCAACTGCCTTGCCAGCTAATCCATCACCATCATTTAGGTTTGCATCGACACGTCCAACAAAGCGTGCTCCGATATGGTAGTACTTATCTGTAAAGTCAATGATTTCACGACGTTTTTCAGTGATCGAAATCGAAGCTAGAATTGCATCATATTTTCTGGCTTGCAGCCCTGGAATAATACCGTCCCATTCCTGTTCGACCCAGGTGCAGGTTGCATTGAGGTGTTCA
This sequence comes from Arenicellales bacterium, assembly GCA_965214785.1. Lineage (GTDB taxonomy): Bacteria > Pseudomonadota > Gammaproteobacteria > Arenicellales > JAJDZL01 > JAJDZL01. The sequence goes on from OZ243975.1 coordinate 2,635,925, forward strand.
CATAAGGCGTCGCCGATTTCTACATCAAATCCAGTGAGACTGCCATCGGCAGTTTTGTAAATAAAAGGTTTGTAACCTGCTGTTGTGCCCCAGCGAATCGTCATTTCTGCCATTACAGAAGAACACGAAACGGCAAAAAGAACACCAAACGCAATCAATTTTGTAATCTGTTTCATTTCTTACTCCCTTTGAACTTAAAACGTGAACATTGTCCGTTTCAGTATGACAGAGCAGCAACTTTGTAATTTCATAACAGTACTTGCCAATACAGACAATAGATGCAAAGCATTATAGAAAATAAAAATGCCGACGATGAAATGTCAGAATTGAGGCAATTATTTTCAGCTCGATTTGGTGTCCAGCATCATGTGTTGGAATAAATTAAAACGATCAGGTGAGCTGAAGTTTTTTGTCTCCCAAAGCCTAACTCATTGTGCATCGCGCAAAGGTGTTTTACTCTTGTGAGTGCAAATCTCACCCAACAAATTTTGCTCCAGTTGCCTATGTCGATATCGGCATATAGTCACAAATCATCCGCCGTTTGGTCGCTTTGAGAATCCGCCGAACGCTGCTTGTTACCGACTTTTTCGCCTCTATAGAATGAATTGGGAAGATGCTACAATATATATATTGAGTATGTATATATTAAAATACAAAACTTTTTATTCCCACTTGGAATCAACGAATTACCACCGAAGGGTAGGCTTATGGCGATTAATCTTACACACCGTCTCGACCTTGAAGAGAAGATTGAGTATTTGGCGGGTCGATTGAAATTGACAGGTCGAGGTCGCAAGACTCTCACAATTGAACGTGCGTTAGATGCGCTGGAAGAGAAAATCGAATCGGATCTTCCAAACCCGGAGTACATACGAATGACGCTGGCAAAATATATGGAACGCGGGGATGAATTTAGAAAAGACATGTACAAGGCGTATCCGCATTTGCGGGGAAAGGATCTTTCGCTAGCGATAACGGATGAACTTTACGAAAAGTCAGGGTTGCCGAAGTGATTGTTGCCGATACATCTGCTTTGATCGCTATTCTTGTAAATGAACAAGAGGCAGAGTTATTCAGTACGATTATTCAAAATTCTCGCCGTACACTGGTATCAGCCGCTACAGCAGTTGAATTGTTTGCAGTTACAAGCCGTAATGAACAATTTTTCAAACAGGCACAATCTTTTCTCAGTGAAAGCTTTTTCGTCATTGAACCTGTTGACAAAGATCAAGTCATTGTGGCCGCCGATGCATACCGAAAGTACGGTAAAGGGTTTCACCCTGCGATGCTGAATTACGCAGATGTGTTTGCCTATGCTCTTGCCAGGCAGCGATCACTGCCGTTGCTATTCAAAGGTAATGGTTTTTTGCAAACCGACATCGAACCCGTCAGGAGTTATGTTGTCCGCTATGGTTCTCCAAGCTGACGCAGGGTTTGAGTATTTGTTATCTGAGAACGAATGTGTTTGTCGAGTAGCAGTTTCCGCCTAATTGACCTGGCTGAATTTGAGACGTTTTCAGTCATTTGCAGTGCATGTGTGGACCGATTTGGTTGTGCTAATGCTAGTGCGTCTGCCCTCGACTCTACCTTTTGTAGTGATTACAAACCGTATTCGTCTTTAAACCTTGTAATATTGGAGGCTATCTACTATATTACAAGGTATGATTCCAAGATTACTTCGTGACAAACTTCGAGACAGAATCGAAAGTACTCCAGCTGTTGTTCTATTAGGCGCACGTCAGGTTGGTAAAACTACGCTCGCCAAACAAATATCCGAAAATAGAAATTCAATCTATCTGGATTTAGAAAATCCAGAAGATTTGCGAAAACTCAGTGATCCGGTCAGTTATCTTGGAAGTCACCGCGACAAACTCGTGGTTCTTGATGAAATACAACGCGCCCCTGAAATATTCCCCGTACTACGCGGACTCATTGATCGAAATAATCAAAGCGGGAAGCACTCAGAAATGTTTCTGTTGCTGGGTTCTGCATCCTTGGAATTATTGCGGCAATCTTCGGAGAGTCTCGCGGGGCGAATCACGCATCTCGAACTCCCCGTATTCAACGTGCTGGAAACTGTTTCTGATCAACAGGCAATGAGGCGTCTATGGTTTCGGGGTGGTTTTCCGAAGAGTTTTGCTGCAAATGACGCATCACACAGTATGATCTGGCTCGACGATTTTATCCGCAGTTACCTCGAACGCGAGGTGCCAAACTTCGGATTTCGATTGCCTGCTAACAGGCTTAGGCGTTTGTGGACCATGGTCGCGCATTTGCAGGGAGAAACAATCGATTGTTCAACACTTGGTGGCAATTTGGAGGTCAGCTCCAAGACGGTTAGTTATTATCTCGATGTTCTGGTTAGTCTTTTGCTGGTCAGGCGACTGCAGCCGTGGTTCGGAAACACGAAAAAGCGACTGATCAAATCACCAAGGTTCTATATTCGCGATAGTGGAATTTTGCATCGATTGCTCGGTATCAATGATTATGAGTCTCTTTTATCGCATCCGGTTTTGGGGAAAAGCTGGGAGGGATTTGTAATTGAGAATATCCAATCTGTTCTGCCACACTCAGCTGAGATGTTTTTCTACCGAACTTCGGCAGGAGCAGAAATTGATCTGGTCATTCAGATGTCATCTGTACAGACAATTGCTATTGAGATCAAATACGGTACTTCTGTAAATAGAAGCAAGCATTTTAGTCGAACATGCACCGAGGTCAATGCAACACAAAAATACGTCGTTTATAGCGGCGACGATGAATATTCGCTCGGAAATGACGTTACGATGATTTCGCTTCCTGCATTGCTCGACAAATTAGCATCTCAAAGTTACGACTGAGCAAAATTTCTATCGAGGACTCTTTCGCACGCCGTGGAAAGACGCTTTTTTCCGGCCGGTGCGAATCCCCCCAACAACTGTCGTTGCGGTCGAAGAGCACGGTGTCGGAAGTCGGCACGCCGGGTTCGGTGGGCGGTTACCGGAAACGGACAATAGGGTGTAGCACTGATATTTGGCGAAAGTTGTCAGAAATAGCTACCCCCACCATCTAAGTTAAACCGCGCCCGCGCACGACTCAGCGCTTCGGCTAAGGTACAGTCAGTTCAATGTACGGGAGATAAATTCTCCCCATCGCTCCGAGAAGTTTTCCGGATTGCTGAATGCCTCATCAACTGTGCCTTGCGCCTCAATCAATCCTTGATCAAAAAACACAATTTTGTCACTGACATCACGGGCGAATCCTATTTCATGCGTGACGATGAGCATCGTGCGCCCTTCGCTGGCCAGTTGACGAATTACCTTAAGGACTTCTCCAACGAGTTCAGGGTCAAGCGCAGACGTTGGTTCATCAAACAGGAGAACCTTGGGTCTCATTGCAAGTGTGCGTGCAATAGCTGCTCGTTGCTGCTGCCCACCTGAAATTTGACTAGGATAATAATTTCGACGTTCGTACACCCCGACTTTGTCCATGTAGTTTTTCGCACGTTCTATAGCTTCTGACTTGCTGAGGCCAAGCACCTGAATTGGCCCTTCGATCACATTTTCCAGAACCGTCATGTGAGTCCATAGATTGAAATTCTGGAAAACCATTCCAAGTTCCGATCGTATCTTGGTGACCTGCTTACGGTCAAAACGCTGAATCGTCCCGTTCGCATCTCTTGTCAGACGAACTTGTTCACCGTCAACAATAATTTCGCCTTCGGTTGGTGTTTCAAGAAAGTTGATACACCGAAGGAAGGTGCTTTTTCCAGAACCCGAAGGCCCGAGAATCGAGATTACATCGTGGTCGTATGCTTTAAGAGAAATGCCCTTTAGCACTTCCAAAGTGTCAAAACGCTTGACTAAGCCCCGTACATCTAGTTTCGGTGCATCCTGTGGAGAATTTTCTTTCATTTCGTAGCGTGTCAACGAGCCGGTGAAGTGGTTCAAGCAAACATTGATCGGTGGTGGTTATAGGTATTGTGGTTTGATTCAATCATGAAAGCCTCAGCACGCGGGTGGCCGAGACTTCACCACAAGCGTGTGCATTGAGTTAAGCCGTGACGGCATGGTATGCGAGCAAAAGACATCGTTTGTTATTATGCCTGATTCAAATTGCTGGAGGTAATGTAACGATGATGTGGACACAGCGGATATATTATGAAGCCGAACCAAGCAAGACTGAGCCCCTGAACGATTCGTGGTTCAGCTAAAAAACCAAAACTATGTCGTCGCCCAATAACCCGCAAAAGCCTTACGTCAGTCCAATCCAGCCAGTCGAACTAAAGCTGGATTCTACAATTCAGTTTAACTGTCACAAAGCCATCAGCTGTTTCAATGCCTGCTGCCGCAATATTGACATTACGCTTACCCCCTATGACATCATCCGGCTGAAGAATCGTTTGAAACTGGATTCAAAAGAATTTGTCGGTGCCTATACTACTGCGTTTCCGATGGATCATCACGACTTGCCGGGCTTGAAATTAAACGTCAAACCGGGTACGACTGAATGTGTTTTTTTGACAAAAGACGGATGCTCGGTCTACCAAGACAGACCGGCGGCATGCCGCTATTACGCTCTCGGTGCGATGGGAGTGCGTAAAAAAGACACCTGTGAAGTAGAAGACATATATTTTGTCGTGAAAGAAGACCACTGCCGCGGGCATGAAGAACCGTACCATCTCACCGTTGCCCAATATCGCAAGCAGCAATGTGTTGAGATTTACGACGATATGAACAGGCAATGGCGTGATATCATCCTAAAGAAGCGTTCCAGCGGCCCGACAGTCGGGCGGCCAACCGAACGCAGCATGCAACTGTTTGATATGTGCAGCTACGATATCGACAGTTTCAAGGAGTTTATTCAGACACCTGGGTTCAATGAAGTCTACGATTTGTCTGCTGACCTGTTGCACCAACTGGTCAGTGATGATTCGAAGTTGCTTGAGTTTTCAATGCGTTTTCTAAATCAGGTGTTGTTCGGTGTTACGACAATACCCATGAAATCCGATGCGCGTGAAAAACGCCTCCATCGCATGCGTGAGCGACTGAACAATAATGTGGAGCCGAAATCATCGCCGCAACTGCAATAACAGAACATACAACTGACCTGTCCGATTGGGAGCAGGCACTGCGTATTGCAGTGGTGTCTGATACCCATGGGTTCCTGGACTCCAGAATCACCGACCTGCTGTCTGAATGTACCATAGCTATACATGCAGGAGACATTGGCGGGGCGCAAGTGCTCGAATCTCTCAATTCGAATTGTGAAGTAGTATTTGCGGTCGCAGGCAACAACGACGCTCAGCACATCTGGAAAGAAACCGAGTGGGAAGTTCTGCAATCACTGCCTGAAGTCCATCACATCGTTCTTCGATGCGGTGTGGTAACCGTTGAACATGGACACAGGGTTCGCGATACCCGCCGCTACCATGACGAGCTGCGCCAGCGTCATCACCAAAGCACCCTGATCGTGTACGGGCACACCCATGTGCGGGTGATTGATCAGTGCGAATTGCCGTGGGTAGTCAATCCGGGTGCATCGGGCAAAGAACGCACCCACGGAGGGCCTTCGTGCCTGATTATTGAAATGCTCGACAACAATATGAAGGTATTTGAGCACTGCTTCGAGTCTTGAAACTCGAAAGCTTAGACGGGCGTTCCCTGTTTTTTCATTCAAAGATAGACTGACTCAAATCACAACAAATCGAATTTTGCAGGGATAAGCTTAAATAACAAACTATTGTTATTATGAATAAAATATTATTTCACCTGCTTTTTCGAGGGTAACGCTTAAATAAGAATCAAGCCCAAAACGGAAGATAGCGAGCAAACTTGCGGGAATTACCGATGCGCTCGTCCGGCTTGATCAAACCTTGTTCTGTAGTTGCAGATATTACTTGAGAAACAACAGCGCTCTTGCTTTCTGGCAGTCCAAAGCGCGTACGCAACGACTGGTGTGAAATAGCCACATATTTGAACAAAGAATATCATTTTATCTGAACAGCAAATCGCCTCTTATTTGAACATCGAATATCCTTAATTTGAACGCTGAATATCCTGTTATTTGAACATCGAATAGCATTTTATTTGAACAGCGTTTGACCTCTAATTTGAACACCGCACCGAGGTGTTCAAATACCCGTTCTCCCCCAGACGTCTTGACCTGGTAGAAGTTTTTCGCTATCCATTGGTGTTTTAACCATCAACAGATAGCGAGAGGTGAATCTGATGAGTAAAAGGAGAATGATTGTGAAAAAGCAATATGAGGTATTGCGATTACACCATGAGCGTGGCTGGCCGATGCGTCAAATCGCTTTGGTGCTGCAAATCAGTGTAGGTTCCGTGCAGCGGGTGATTAAATGTGCGTCCCGCATCGGGGTGGGCTGGCCGCTTGAGGCTGCAGACAAACAGCGCCTGCACCAGGAACTGTATCCTGAAGCGGCGAGCCAAAGCCGTGGTGTTGAATTGGATTTTGAACATCTGCACAAGGAGATGCAGAAAAAAGCAGTGACACTGAAGCTGTTATGGCAGGAACACTGTGAGGAGGGTTATCCTTACGGATATGCGCATTTTTGCCGCGGCTACCGAAAGTGGAAAAAGCAGCATAAGTTAACCTTACGGCGTTCACATGCACCGGGCGATGAGGTGTATGTTGATTTCGCTGGCATGACGGTTGTCGTCGGTGATCGCAAAGCGCAGATCTATGTCGCTGCGCTGGGCGCATCGAACTACACGTTTGCGACCGCGGTGTGGGATCAGGGTCTTCGCAACTGGTTGCAGTGCAACACTGAGATGCTGGAATTTTTCGGCGGTGTGCCGCAGCTGATCGTGCCCGACAATCTCAAATCCGGTGTGACCAAGGCATGTCGTTATGATCCGGATGTCAATCCGATGTACGAACAATGGTCTGCTCACTATGACGTACATATAGTACCGACGCGTCCGCGAAAACCTACCGATAAAGGAAAAGTAGAAAACGCGGTATTGCAAGTCGAACGGAATGTTCTGGCACCGCTTAGGGACTGTCGGTTTCAAACCCTCACAGAACTCAACAAGGCGATTCGCCCTTTGCTTGAAGGATTGAATGACAAACCGTTTTCCAATATATCAGGGACGCGCAGATCGTTATTCGAGACACTCGACAAGCCGGCGCTGCGCGCGCTGCCGCTGCTTCGGTTTCGTTATGTGGAATCCGAAAATGTGAAAGTCGGCATGGACTATCACTGTTGTTTCGAATCACACTATTATTCAGTCCCCTATGCCTATGCAGGACGCAAAGTGCAGGTCCAAGGTGACTCACAAGTCGTGACATTTTACTGTGACGGTGAGCAGATTGCGATGCACCGCAGACGATTCGACAAGCGCATCAGCGAGATGTCTACTGAATTCAGCCACATGCCCGAACAACACCAGGCAGTTGAGATGTGGTCGGCTGAAAGACTCAAAGGCTGGGCAATCAGTATTGGTGAACACTGTCACATCTGGGTGTGTGCCAGACTGTCAGAAGTGACACACACCCAGCAGATCAGTCGTCGCTTGATTGGCGTGTTGTCGTTAGGCGACAAGTACGGTAACGCAAGACTCAACGAGGCCTGCAAGATTGCCAATGAGCAAAGACTGGACCGGCGTGCGCAGATCGTTGACATTTTAAAAAACAACATCGATCGCAAACCCCGGGCCAAACAACTTGACCTTCAATTGCCGCAAGATCACCGAAATGTGCGCGGCGCAAACCATTTTAAATGAGGATACCAACAATGAGTGTAACAACCTTTGCAAATCTTAGAAAACTCAGACTTAGCACCATGGCCGAGGCTTTAGCGCATCAGCTCGACACCCCTGGCACCTATGAAGAGGTGGGTTTTGAAGAGAGACTTGATCTTTTGATTGATCATGAACTCAACAGCAGGCGCTGCCGCCGCCAGCAACGTCACGTCAAGCGAGCTGGTTTTCGCCTGGCTGCCACCTTAAATGACATCGACTACCGGCGTTCGAGAAATCTCAATCGACAACAAATCGCACAGTTAGGTCAGTGTGACTGGGTTGGGCGGGCGCAGTCGGTGCTCATCAGCGGCGCTTGCGGTACCGGCAAAACGTACCTGTCCTGTGCGCTCGGTCACAGTGCGTGCATGATGGACTATTCGGTGCAGTATATGCGTGTGGCACAGGTTTTTTCCAAACTCTCTGAGGCCAGAGCCACAGGTGAATTTCACAAAGTGGTGCAAAGACTCGCAGCGATCAAGGTTTTGATCATAGATGACTGGGGGCTAAAACCGTTAGATGCGATGGACCGTCATGATTTAGCTGAATTGATCGATCAGCGTTACGGGCGCACAGCAACTGTGGTAGTCAGTCAGTTACCAACCGATAAGTGGTATGGTGCAATCGGTGACGCTACCTTGGCTGAAGCCATTCTTGATCGTTTACTGCACAATGCTCATCGCATTGAGCTCAAAGGCGAGTCGATGCGCAAACGAACCGCTGCCCAACTCCATCCTGTGGAGCGTGAAGATGGTGTTGACAAATGCTGAAAACCAATCGATGGAAAAGTGCAAGTCTCAAATACTCGAGGCACAGTTGGAAATTAACGCCACTGCCAAAAACTGTGATAAACCCCCTACGGGGGGGCGGTGGGGAAAAGGGATTTCCCCTCCGGGGGTTTATCACAGTTCTGCCAACATATTTGGGTAGACGTTCGATGTCGATACCAAATCTAACGACAAACACATTGACATTCGGGGGTGATTCATCATTAAATAGACAGTAGACGAATGCCGGAGAACGGGTCGGGGAAACCCGAATTGAGCAGAATGTTCAAATAAAAGCTACAACGCGTTCAAATATCAGGATATTCGGTGTTCAAATATCAGGCTAATTCGCGTTCAAATAAATGAGAATAGGCAACGACTGGTTGGTCATTTGTTCCGAAGTGACCCATTTCAGTGCGCAATGTTGATAGCATGCTCGAATCCGTTCACCTGAGGTCATTTGATTGAATTCCCTGTGGCCAAAAATTTTAACCACGGTGCGTTGGTAACCATTGTGAAAATCTGGCGCCGACAATTGAAATGATTCCACTTCGTGTATAACCTTATCGACTCCACTGCTTTTTTCCTCACATATTCCCATTTTCCGCATAATTCTCGCCATCTCTTCGTTTCGAGAATTGGAACCATCGATAAAACGTTCAATTGGAACAATCGGGTCCCCTGGATTTGAAATTTCCACCCTGTCTGCATAGATCTCGACCATCATTGATGTGCCGCTTATCGTGAAGTCCTGATGAATGAGTGCATTTGCAACCAACTCACGAATTACGGTTTCGGGAGTCAATTTCACTTCTTTTCGAATTGCCTGTTCAATCACTTCTTTCTGAGGCAGTTGTGACATTATGAACTGAACTAGGCCGTGAAAACCCGTAGCAAAACCCTTAGTCTCGGTTTTATCAAGTCGTGTTTTCAGTTTTGATGTCCCTGTATATACGACTACTCTCGGGGCCTTGCGGACTAAGTCAGGAAAATCCTCTAGACGTTTGGCCAGTAGCAACCCACCTAGTCGACGAATCGAGTAGTTTGAGTTTTCACAGTCGATTAGTTGATCAGTGATTAACCTCTCAATTACGCCGGCTTGGTGCGTAGGATATGGGGTCTCGAGCAATTCAAAATATCTCTGCGTGTCCAAAAAGTTTACGATCTCCTGACTGGTCAGTCCAAATTTTGACGTCTGTTGCAGCCAGTCAGGCATATTTTCCGAAAATATTTTCCGCAGTTGGTCTGCGCTCATCGCGGCCAAACTCTGGCCGACGCGCATTAGATATACACCTTTGAGATGAAAAGCTGTTCCTTGAGGACGGGACGGGATATTGAAGACCAACACACGGCCATCTGGGTGCTCGATTTCTTCGATGTCGACTCGAAATTGAATGGCTTGAAAAATTTTTTCTTCCATTGCCACGGGATTCTGAAACGCTTTTGTTCCAACTACTCGCCTTGGCGGCTTATCAGTAACCCCTAGAACAAGGTTTCCACCGCCTTCATTTGCGATTGCTACACAGTATTTGTACAGCCGTTCGTTATCAAACTGCTTTTTTGCTTCCTTGAATTCAAGAGATCTGTTTTCGGAAGAACTCTGACACAAGTTATCTATTTGTTTCGGTGTTATTGCCATATCTTTTCAAGATTCTACTATAGTTCAATGAGGCAAACTTCCAGCAAGACTTTCATCCAGCAGTCGACTCCATTGAATCATTTTGCTTGGTTCCACCACCTTGCAATTACCTTAAACTTTCGTCCTTCTCCAGTTTGCGACCACAGCTTTGTCCTCCTGAATGGAAGTCGCTTCAAAGATAAGCCATAGACAATTCGATTGTCTCTGGCACTTGTTGGTCGTACCGCATTCGATTGACTTGTGTTGGCAACACCTCAATTATTTACTTTTGCGATTTGACTCTCGAAATCATTTGCTGAACAACTGAATTTGCATTGATGGGAATGACTTCTATATCTTGGTACCGGTTAGGGAAAACGCGAAAAACCTCGTCCGCAAATGCCTGACCTATAGTCTCTATCAGTTTGAAATCCAAGACTACTGTATCGAATTTTTCAACTCGGGCGATTAGTCGTTTGGCTTGAGAACGAGTAATCAATTTTTCATTGTTGTATTGTGCCAGTCGAACTGGAACGATAGTTTTCGAAAAAGCATAGTTTTTACCGGATGACGCATAATGATCAAAAATTTCCTTTGCCGTTCTTGAAACTCTATTGTGAAGCTCCATGGAGATACATGTGCCAAGGATGAATCCTTGGCTTTTCACAATCCAATTTTTCGATGTGCTAAATTCATGACTAAAGTGCGTTTCACCCGACAAGACGATGAATTCATCAAACATTCTCGAAGTGAAAAAGATTCCCTCACCTGAATGGTTTTCAGGGTCGGTTGTCAGCTTGCCCTTGGACAATTCAAGCACTGCGTGTTGCTCATCCAGCAAGCTAAATTCATTTTGGATTTTGTGAAAAATGCCAATTCCGTTGTCGACCAGAATTATCTTAACGCTAGCAGCGGTTTTCTCAACCTGTACAGTGACGGCTTTTCCGTCTGAATGATCGATGGCGTTATTGAGCATTTCTGAAAAGCCATAATGCCAAATATCCAAAGCATTTTCAGGCAATTCGTCCAGCAAAGTTACAATATCATCTCTCCATACGACATCTTCGGCCAATTGACTTTCTAATGAATACTCTTTCTGCCAGCTAAGAGCGCGAAGTCGATAGGTACGGTTCGTTGTTACCCCTTCTGCCTCCAACACTTGGTCGTCCAGCAATCGGTTCAAGTGCCGGTTGACTGCTTGCCGAGATATGGAAAATTCAATAGCAGTTCTTTTTGCAATGTTATTTGGGAACTGATTTACATTTTGGATAACGAAATTTCGAATTTCTAGACTTCTTTCTGTCATGTCAAACTCTAATTATGCAACAAAATATTAATTCATTGTCAATTATATACGGTTGTTCACTTTGTTTTGTCAACATGAATGCTTTCACTGCGGCCATTTTTGACGCAATTTTTTATCCGACTACGGCCAGCGCGGTAAATTAACTCTGTGCACAGCAGAAGTTGCTGCATTAAGGGTTGGCGAAAAAATAGCTTATTAGTTTTGGCACATTTCAACAGATTTTGCATCGTTGAATGTCTGCGGTTTGATCGAATAATTCCAATGCGGGGATAAGCTTAAATAACAAGTCATTGTTATTATGAATGAATAATTTTTTACCTGCCTTTTTTGAAGGTAACGTTTAAATAAGAATCAGGCGCAAAATGGCGGACAGGGAGCAAACTTGCGGGAATTTTTGATGCGTTCGTCTGGTGTTATCTCACCTATCTAACCAGTCTGAAAAACCGGGTCACCTAGCGTATCCATCACCGGTTCGACGCCAAGTCCAGGGCGGTCCGGCGAAACCATATAGCCGTCTTCGATTTTCGGGGCGCCAGTGGCGATTTCGGTGTGCGTATATTCGTGAAATGCAGATGACTGAAAATGAAATTCCTGCGGAATCGTATGGGCCAGATGAGCAATCGCGGCGGTGGCAATTTCACCACCCCAGGAGTCTTCAACCGTCATGATAATTCCCAATTCGATGCACAGATCGCGAAATCGTCGCGCCGCTGACAAGCCGCCGACTCGGTTGATTTTCAAATTAACTGCATCCATCGCACTTTCCTGCCAGCCACGAATAACAAGTTCGACAGTGTCCATGCACTCGTCGAGAATCATCGGATGGTCGCAGTGGCGGCGAACCGCAAGACACTCTTGGTAGGTTAAACACGGCTGTTCGAGATACAGTTCAACATCGCGTACCGCCCGCACCACCCGGATTGCCTCGTGCTGCCGCCAGCCGGTGTTGGCGTCGGCATTGAGAACATTTCCGGCTTTCAGTTCGTCTGAAACTTTGAAAATACGCTCGATATCCACTGTTGCATCAGCACCGACTTTCATCTGGAACTGGGTGAACCCCTGGCGCTGATAGTCCTTGATCTTTTGCGCCATAGTGTCTGGGTGTTGGCGGCTGATAACCTTGAACAGTTTCACACGCGCCTGGCGTTTACCGCCGAGCAGTGTGTAGACTGGCTGTACGGTCGCTTTGCCCAGCAAGTCCCAGCAAGCCATATCGATTGCTGACTTGACGTATGGATGTCCTTTGAGCAGCAAATCCATTTGAGCATTGATTGAGTCAATTTCAAGCGGGTTTTGTCCAATTAGACCAGGTGCTATCTGTGCAATCCCGGCGCGGGCACCCTGTGCGTAAGCAGGCAGGTAAGACGGTCCCAGAGGACAGGTTTCGCCCACTCCGCGCAAGCCCTCATCGGTTTCGATAATGACCACCGTGCTGTCAAACGCTGAGAATGATTGGGTGGACCAGCTGTAACTGCCTTCTTTCATCGGCAGATCAATCTGGTAGACAGATATGCTTGTGATTTTCATCGTGCTGTTTTCGTTGCGGTGACTGTTGCAGCAAAATGAAGTGTGTGCGAATTCAACGGCACTGAATCAAACTCAGATCGAAAAAATGAAACTTTTATCTGTGCACTGATCAAATGATCAGGACACTGAAGTGGTCGGCGGTGTCGAAACGAATTGCCGCACAGCGTCGCTCAGGAACGCACTCCTTGCACATTCGCCAGATAAGCACTCATGACTTGCGACGGGTCTTTGAGCAAACGGTTTTTCCAGTCGCCCAGTTTTACTTTGGTCTGGATCAGTCCTCGCAGGATGCCGACATGTTCAGTTAATCCGATAGCCAAGGCGCCGACTAGGATGTCATCTTCAAATTCAAGACGCAGGTAGCGGTTGTGCGAGCGATCTTCAACCGTTGCGCGCTCGCCACCGTCTACACCGTCCCAGATTCCAAACGAACTGGTAATCAGCCCCAGTGTATTCAGCACATTCATCGACAGGCTTCCGCCGTACGGTGTTGCATCACCTGCCATCTGACTGGCGGCAACGCGCCCGTGCTCGCTCGCGGTAGGCTGAATGGCGTGCACCTCGTTTTTCCCTGTACTTCGATCAGGTCCTTGCGCTACATCTCCTGCGGCAAAGATGTTTGCAATATTCGTTTGCAACAGGTTGTCAACCACAATTCCCTGATCCACTGCAATGCCGCTACCGTCCAAATAATCGATATTGGGGCGAACTCCCGCTGCGCAAACAAGGTGATCTGCAACTACCTGCGAACCGTTGTCCAATTCAATTTCAAGTTCACTGCCGGTATCGGTCACACCGACCGCTTTGGCTCCGGTTCGAACTTCTACCCCTTTTCCTTCACACCACGACTCGATCATTTGCCCGCCAACATCATCCATCATGCGCGCCAGCATTCGCTCGGCCAGTTCAATTACGGTAATTTTCAGTTTCATGGAAACTAAAGCCTGCAACACGATACAGCCGATAAAACCAGCACCGAGCAGCACTACTCTGTCGTTTTCCTTGACTTGCTTCAATAGACCATGTGCGTCGTTTAAGGTCCAGCAGTTGTGTACGCGTGCACTGTCCATTCCACTGATGGGCGGACGAATGGCGCTTGCACCGGTTGCCAGCAGCAAACGGTCGTAATTCAAACTTGCGCCGCTCGCCAGTGCGACACTGGAATCTTCAGATTTAATCTGCGTAACTGAATCGGTACGCACATCGATCTTAAGATTGTCAAAGTGATCTTTATTGTGACGCAGATAGGTGCCGTCTTCACCGACATCACCTGCCAGGAAATACGGAATAGCCATTCGCGAATAGGCAGGATACGACTCGTCACCGATAATTGTTATCGAATCAGCGCTACGTTTTTTGCGCAGGGTTTCTGCTGCAATCACGCCGGCAGGGCCGGCACCGACAATTACATGATGCAATTTGGTTTCCTTTTCGTTCGAAATGTTTAAGGTGTTTGGACTAACCCATGTTGTGCGCTTCGAGCGCGGATTGCTGCATTTTTGAGTATCCAGTCCAGTCGGAGTCGACATAGGTAATTGCGCCTGTCGGACAGGCTTGCGCGCATTGGGGGTCGCCACCGCAAAGGTCGCACTTGACAACTTTTCCGGAATCGGCGTTGTAGTTCACGGTTCCGAACGGACAGGCGATGGTGCAGACTTTGCAGCCAACGCAAACTGACGGGTTTACTTCTTTGGCACCGGTAGCCGCATTAATTGTGATTGCTTCAACCGGGCACGCATGCAAACACCATGCCTCGTCGCACTGCGTACAGGTGTACGGTATGGTATTCAGTCCGTGTTCAAATTCGAATACCTTTATCCGTGATTTAGCCGGATTGAACATACCCTCGTTTTCATAAGAACACGCCAGCTCACACTGCAGACAACTTGTACACTTTTCAGGATCAATGAGTAATGATTTATACATGGTGTTGGCTTTCTCTCCTCGCAACAGGTAACGCGCATAATCGACTCAAACAATGCGCTAATGGGTGCAAATATAACAAATATTCAACTCAACGTAAGCAGCAAAAGACCGCAACTGCCTTCCTCGGTTCCTCCACAATTGGCGTCAGCACTCAATACAGAGGCTCAAATGCAGTCTAAATCTTCGTTTTACGCATTCTGTGATCTCAACAGTCGTAGGAGGTTGCAGACGATATTACACCGCAATCACAACCCTGGATTTGCCTTGCAGCACAACAGCCTCAAGTAAAATTCGTTCCATCTGTTGTGTACAATTGCCGACTATGAATTTTTTCAGCTACATCAAATTCAGTGGGTAAAGCAAGAACTGTTTTCTTACGATGAATCCCAAAGCCTTGATGATGCACATGGTTTTGGAGATAAATCTGTATCCCCCGAAAGCAAATTATTGCTTTACTCACGCAATTTGATGTAGAACAGTGAATTTTCAGTGCGAATTTGCATAAACGCAAATCGATAACCAACTTCAGTGACGCAATTTGCATAAAGTCAGACAGCGATCGACTGGCCTTGAAGTCAACTGATTTAAGGAAAAAAGGGGTGACTCATGAAAAGCGAACAGATTTCCAGTAATGTTTTGCAAGGAAAATGGGCGACTGTCAGCGACGAAGAACGTCAGACGCGAATCGATCTTGCGGCATGTTACAGGCTCGCCGACTTAAACGGATACAGCGACATTGTATGGAACCATATCAGTGCCCGGGTTCCGGGCTACACTGACCGATTTTTGATCAATTTGTTTGGACTTCGCTTTGATGAGGTTACCGCGTCGAACCTTGTCACCCTTGATGCAAATTGCAATGTGGTCACCGCACCGATGACGGCACACGGCGAGCCGATTGAAACCGGCGAGATGAACTTTACCGGTTTTGTCATACACAGCGCGATCTATGACCACCGAAGCGACGTGAATTGCGTGATGCACTCACACAGTCGGGCTGGACTGGCTGTTTCCGCGTTAGAACAGGGATTTGTACCAATGGTCCAAGATGCTTTTCAGTTCTACAACCGAGTGTCCTATCACGAATACGAGGGACTGTCGCTGGATCTCGATGAGCGCGAACGCTTGGCTGCCAGCTTAGGTAATAATCCGGTGATGATTATGCGCAATCACGGCTTGATGACCACAGGAACAACGGTTGCGCAAGCCTATGTGCGCATGCACTATCTTGAACTGTCTTGTCACAACCAGATGGATGTGCTGTCCACCGGTGCAAAGGTTCAGCTGCCTTCAAGTGAGGTTTGCGAGCATGCGGCAAATCAGTACGAAAAATCCGCTCCATCGGGCACCCATGAATGGGATGCTCTGTTGCGCAAGCTTGACAGCATTGACCCGTCCTATCGGGAATGACGTTTCTATCGGGACTGATGTTTTTAAGCGAACAGCCACTGTAGCGAAGCTTGTGTGAGGCGTGCGGTAATTCAGACACTTCGAATACGAGCCGCCGGCGCAGTTGATATTTTCTGCATCAAAAGATTGAACAATGCAAAAAATCGATTGTGATGCGTTGCAAAAGTGGTGACAACAAACGTTGACTGTACCAGACGTTCAATCAATATCGAGAATCTTCAATAACATTGAGTAATTCCATGAAAAAACACGCACAAGTAGTAATTATTGGCGGCGGAGCCATGGGGGTCGGTCTTGCTTACCACCTTCCACTGGAAGGGTGGAGCGATGTGGTGTTGATCGACAAAGGTGAATTAACCTCTGGTTCGACTTGGCATGCGGCCGGTTTGATCCCGAATTTTATCGGCTCACTGAACATGGCGAAAGTGCACGATTACGCAGTGAAGCTGTATCCGAAGCTCGAAGCCGAGACCGGCTATGCGACCGGCTGGCATGGCTGTGGAGCATTGCGTCTGGGACTCAGTGATGCTGAAGTCGATTGGTTTCATTACGTAAAAGGCATATTGGACTACATAGGAGTTGAATCTTATCTGGTGGGGCAGTCCGAGATGCGAGAGATTCATCCGTTGATGAAAGTCGACGACGTGAAACTGGGATTTTACACACCCAACGACGGTCACACCGATCCTTCAAGCAGTGCCAATTCAATGGCGGCTGGCGCACGCGCTCGAGGTGTGCAAATCGTCAAAAGAAACCGGGTAACCGGTGTCGAAAGAACCGCAGGCGGTGAGTGGAAGGTGATCACCGAACAAGGTGAGATAATTTGTGAACACATCGTCAATGCAGCGGGCAGTTTTTCAGATCAGGTTGCACAGATGTCGGGCTTCAGATTGCCGATTGTCAACATGGAACACCAATATCTGGTGACTGAAAATCTACCTGAAGTAGAAGCACTGGACAGCGAACCTCCGGTGGTTCGAGATCCAGTAGCATCATGTTATATCCGCCAGGAACAACAAGGGATTCTGGTCGGTCCCTACGAAACCTCCGGCGCGGTTGCCTGGGGCGTCGACGGCATTAACTGGGACTTTGATATGGAGCTTTTGCCCGAAGCGATTGAGCGGCTGGAAACCAGCCTTGTGCATGCGGCCGAAAGAGTGCCTGTTTTTGGTACAGGAGGAATCAAAAGGGTGGTCAACGGTCCGATTACCCATACTCCGGATGGCGGATTTTTGCTGGGGCCGGCAGGAGGGCTGGACAACTACTGGCTTTGCTGTGGTGCTTCAATCGGAATTACCCAAGGCCCGGGTGCAGGCAAGTATCTTGCCCAATGGATGGTACACGGCCAGACCGAAATCAACGTAAGAGAGATGGACCCGCGGCGCTACGGTGAGTTCGCCAATGCACCAAAACCTTATGTTGTCGAAAAGTCGATTGACGAATACCAACACATGTATCAGGTACATTTTCCCGGCGAGTTCCGCGAAATTGCCCGACCGGTAAAAACAACACCGGTGTACCAAAAACTGCTCGATTCAGGTGCGATTAACGCAGAGGTCTACGGTTGGGAACGTGCGAAGTGGTTTTCACCTGATGGGGCTTTGGAACAATACAGTTTCCGCCGCAATAATTCGTTTGCGCAGGTTGCAAAAGAGTGCGAGTGCGTAGAACATCGGGTTGGTGTCGCAGATTTGACAGCTTTTTCCAAGTACATGGTAACCGGAGCGGATGCTGAAGGCTTTTTGAACCGAGTCGGCGCCAATCGGGTAGCAAGAAAAACCGGCGGGTTATCATTGACCCATATGCTCACTGACCTCGGTGGCATTGAGTGTGAGATTGCGATATCGAAACTCGCGGATGAGCGGTTTTTCTTAACCTCATCGATCGTCGCCCAGCAGCACGATTATGACTGGATGGTGCAACACATCAACCCCGGTGAAGACGTGACAGTAGAAGACGTGACCGACCGTTACGGCATGCTGGCGCTAGCAGGGCCCCGAAGCCGGGATTTGCTCTCCAAACTCACTGATGAAGACTTGAGCAACCAGGGATTTCGCTGGTTAAGCGGCAAGGAAATTGAGGTGGCAGGCATTTCGGTTATCGCACTTCGCGTCTCATATGTCGGAGAACTTGGCTGGGAGTTGTTTCACCCGATGGAGGCGATGTCTGAACTGGCTTCAAATATCGAGGATGCCGGACAGCAATACGGTCTTGGCTGGTTCGGGTCATATGCGCTAAATGCCATGAGACTTGAAAAAGGCTACAAGGGATGGGGCAGCGAACTGACGACAGAAATCACCCCAATCGAAGCTGACATTGAACGTTTCGTCGATTTTGAAAGCGACTTTATCGGCAAAGACAAAGTCCTTGCCCGCAAGGCCGAAGGCATTTCCACAAAACTCGTTCTGGTTTCGGTTGATGCACACGATGCAGACTGTCTTGGAAACGAGCCTGCAATGGACGGGGAGCGCCCTATGGGAGTCGTATGCAGTGGAGGATTTGGACATCGTACACAGATGAGTCTGGCGTTTGTCTATGTTGAACCGGAATTTTCCGCACCAGGGTCTACATTTGATATACCGATTCTGGGAAGCACAAGACGGGCGACCGTACTGGCTCATCCGCCTTACGATCCGCAAAATGACAAGCTTAAAGCTTAAGTTCGGTTTCAGCGATTTCAATCGCAGTCAGTCATAACTGAATACTTCAAGTGGATGGCGTTGATCACAAGGCGGTTGGATTGTTCTTTATTGAGAAGTCAGCGGCATCGAGAATTCCGTCGAGTAGTGCCGACACTTTTTAACGGATTTGAAAATCCATCAATACAACTGTCTGAGGTGAGGTGTGTACTCTCAATACATGCATAGGAGAACCTATCGGGGTAGAGTCAAAGCATTAGTACTGGATTGGAGCGGTACGCTTGCCGATGCCTATGTGATTGCTCCGACAGTGGTCTTTGTCGAGGTTTTTGCCAAACACGGTGTAGAGATTTCCATGGCTGAGGCACGCGCGCCGATGGGACTTCGAAAGGATTTGCATATAGAGGCTTTGGCGAACGATCCGCAAATTCGAGACAGGTGGAAAAAGGCCAAAGGAGCGTATCCGTCGAAACAGGACATTGACGCGATGTATGGTGATTTTGTTCCGATGCAGCTTGAGTGTCTTGGCAGGTATGCGACATTGCTGCCTGGGGTGGTCGAAACTGCGCGACAGATTCGGGCAGACGGCATCAAAATTGGTGCCACTACCGGTTTCGTGCGAAGCATGATCGATATTCTGCTTGATGAAGCAAAAAAGCAGGGGTTTAATCCCGACGCGACAGTCGGCGGTGATGAAGTGGTCCACGGCGTGCGACCGCGTCCTTTTATGCTCTATCGCAATCTTGATCTGATGGATATTCACCCCATTGAGTCAGTGATCAAGGTCGATGACACGCAAAGTGGCATTGGTGAGGGGCAGGCCGCCGGGTGCTGGACGGTCGGAATCGCTCGTTACAGCAATTACATGAACATCAATAGCCTCGACGAGGCTGAGTCTTTGTCACCTGACGAGATCAAGCGGCGACTTGCAAACTCGCGCGAATTGCTTGCCACCGCCGGAGCGCATTACGTCATTAACGAATTCTCTGAACTGCTTGAGGTCATCGAAGACGTCAACACCAGACTTGTCAGGGGCGAAAAACCATAAAAACTGCGCATGCACCTGGCATTCGCGAACGAATCGAGAAGTTTGACAGATTCATCTCGATTGAGTCAAACGCCGACCGCAGCAGGTGCGCCAACTTGCCAGGCGCGCCACATCATGCTCACACCTGATAGGATCAGCACACCCAGTACCAAGCGGTAGAAAACCGTTTCTTCAACGTATTTACGAATTGCACGACCTGCAACAAGACCAATTACCAATGGAATGACTGCCAGTGCAGACAAGATGGCGAGCCTCGCATTCAGCACTCCGGCGATGAGCAGCATAATCACCCAGGGTACAACTGCACCGATATAAAGAAAGCTGATCGTATTGACGAATTTGTCTTTCTTTAAAGTGGGAAGAGACACCAGGTAGAGAATCATGAGCGGTCCGAATAGGGACGATAGGCCGCCAATTAGCCCTGCACCACCGCAAAATGCAGCGCCCGCGGGTTTTTCAAACTTCGACGGGACCGTGATTTTGCGCGTCGAGCCTTGTAAAAACGTAAAACAGATAACCGCAACTGCGACAACCACCAACAAGGTTCGTTCGTCAATTCCTGTTAGAATTTTGACACCTACCCAGGTGCCCACTATCAATGAGACGAAAGCTGGCCAGAATCTTTTTATTGTTTCTACAGGCCGTTCGGCATCATAGACTTGCCATACATTGGCGACTACTACGGGAAAGGCCATGATAACAATGGCGTGGTGAGCTGGTAGAACAAACGCCATCATAGGCACAGTCAAAAGCGGGGTGCCGATGCCCAGAACACCCTTGATAAATCCTCCGCATGCCATAGCAAAAGCACACCATGCGATCACCCATGGCGCGAGGTCAAAAATCATGAAACATATTGAAGTTGCAGTAAAACAAATTGCATGCCGGTTCGCACCAACTCAAGGGTTAATGTGTGCTTTCAATCGATGAATTATTCGACGCTATAGGCACTAAAGGGCAAAAATGCACAATAGAATAATCGAGATAACTGTTTGTTTTAATGTATGAGTGGATCACAAAATGTGACAGAACTTCAGCTTGGTCTGAATCGCAACACGTCTCCTAAGACAATTGTTGACAATACGGTAGATTTGAATTTTGTCTTTATCCCGGCAATCAAAGAAAATTACTATTTCGTACGGCCAGGTAGTCTGCTTACGCAATTCATTGTAAACGAATAATCTCAATGAGGTTGTTACAGATGCCAAAAGTTCCAGATAAGGAGTTCTGCAAAGGAATCTCAATTAAAAAACTCTTTTAGGTTTTGTTAAACGATGTTTTGTGCTCATCAAGCATGGATTGTTGAACAACGATAATTAGACGGGATCGAATGCCCGTATTGTGGATTGAGCGCAGTGCTTATCTCAGATAGTCATAAGTCGATGCCTTTGCGCTGCAGAGCGGCACAGACGCTGAGTTTCAAACTCGCTATCACTATATATCGCAGGGGGTCATCATCTCGTATGTCGCCACATTTGTATTTGCACAGATGGTTTTCCGCACATAAAAAAGGCAGCCAAGAAAGGCTCTTTAAAGGAGCGTGATATTAAGAAGTTACGCAGGTGCAAAGATAACCCACGCGAGGGCAAATACTGGAATCCAGTTAAAAGGTTAAAATGTTACGATGGCTGCTAACAATGAACAGTTAACCGGATTTCTCACCCGCTACCCAAATCTAAGACTGGCCATGTTATTTGGCTCCCAGGCAACAGGGCACGCCGTTGCCGGCAGTGACATCGACTTGGGACTGCTGTTTGATATGCCGTTGACCGGTAGTGACAAACTCAGAATCATTGAAGCGCTTGGTGCGGAATTTGGCAGCCCCGTGGATATTGTTGATTTATTTTACGTACCCGAGCCTGTCACTGGACAGGTGTTCAAAGGCAAAAGATTGTTGGGCGACGATACTGTTTATGCCGAACTGTTGACGAAACACCTGATCAATACAGCCGATTTTCTTCCCTTACGACAAAGAATACTGACTGAGAGGCGAACCGCATGGACTGGGTAGTTGTTGCGGAAAAGCTGGAGTCTTTGCGCAAGTGCATTCAAAGAATTCAAGAGAAAACCCCTCTCGAAATCGGACCTTTACTAACGGAACCGGATCTGCAGGACATTGTGGTACTCAATCTGACCCGCGCGGTTCAACTCAGTGTTGATATTGGTAGTCACATAATCAGCACTTCCGGGGAAAACGCTCCTGTTTCAATGGGCGATGTTTTTGTGACCCTAAACAAGCTCGGCGTGATCACGGCGGCCACCTGTGAATCGATGATGAAAGCTGTCGAATTCAGAAATATAGCGGTCCACAATTATGAAACGATTAACTGGGAAATCGTATTTTCCATCTGCAATAAATCGACAGTCGATTTTCGTGAATTTGTCAAGGAGATAGAGAGTAGAGGCGTGGTACGGGGCAGGTCGATTCGGTAGCGCAATGTAAACGAGCAATCATATGACTTCGTCAGTACGCTGGGTTGTTTCACCATAGCGACGCAGTGCCGGGGCTTTTAGCCCTGCATACAGCGATTCAATATTCTCATCAATCTTTGACTTGGAGTCTTCAAACAGGCTTCGACCATGAAGGTCACTTTCCACCAGAAAAGGCCCGAATTTTTTTACCTCAAGTACCCAAATTGCCTGGGCAATTCCAAGTTCTTCAATCCAGTGTGCATTGATCACCCGATGAATTCCTCGTCCAAGCAACGCGCCGGTACCGTAGCCAACCGTGGTTAGGTAAACCGCCTGCTGCGGCACAAAATATTCGCTGTAGTCAGATACAGACATCCCGCCTTTGCCAATAATCACCTTGCAATCTGACAGATCAAACCATCGCTTCATCCACTTTGAAAAACGAAAACTCGCTGTCGCAGTCACAGCGCCGACATCGTATGTGCCGTCTGACTGTACCGCAGCAGCCGGGGAGCAATGGAAGTTGATGTTGGAAACCGAGGGAAAATCAATAGGCGGTTCAACGCCTTCGTCAACAACTTTGCGATATACCCCTTCTCTTGCGGTATAGATCACACCATCGATGTAAACGACATCTCCGATGTTAAGAGGCTCGAGGTCTTTTGGTCCAACCGGTGCGTTTAACTGAACTGTTCGCTGCTGTTCGCTTGTCATTCGACTTCCTCCCTTCGATGGTAAGGTGTAAACCACTTCGGGTCAGTTCGAAATTCAGTATTGCCGTCGCTGTGAATTCGCACCACTGCCCGTCTCGATGACAGGCAGAAACTGTGTACGCTGACCGGCATTCCACCGGTGTGGGTGTGTGCAACTTCAATATGACAGTCTACCACCATTGAGTTGCCAACAAATCCCATGGCACCCATTCCGATGTTGTTACCGAGGGTTTTCAGCTCCTGTTCCAAATTGGCGATTTCCGGGTCCGGATGCCGGTCACCGACAACTCTGAGACAGGCGGCTTGTTTTCCGAGCACCATGCAGGTGTCTTTGCTGCCGCCGATGCCAATTCCGACTATCGCAGGCTGACAGGCCAACCCGCGGCGGCCAAATTGAATCATCGTATCTAGAAACATCTTTTTGATGCCGTCGATTCCATCACCAGGGAACAACATCCTGTAATCGGTGCCGAATAACCCCCCTTTGTGAACCGTAGTGATATCCACCCAGTCGGCATTCGGTTCAACGGAGTATTCGATTTCCGGAGCCCGCGCACCGACATTGTTGTTGTAGTCATGTCGGGTCAAGGGGTGGACGCGGTTCGGGCGAAGTGGAATTGTGGCTGTAGCATCAGCTGTGGCGCGTCTAAGCGCACGTTCGAGTGCAACGAAACCACCTTGGATTTTCGCTTCGTTGCCAAACTTGACATAGTATCTGGGCAAGCCGGTGTCCGCGCACATCGGCCGCTGGTCGGCAACTGCGGCATCCCAGTTGTCAATCATCGTATCGAGTACAAAACAGCTAAGCGTACCTGTTTCGGTGCTTCGCATCGTGCGAATCCCGTTTTTGTAATCATCCGGGATACGGATGGCCGCCTGCTTTGTGATTGCCGCTGCGGCGTCTTCAATGATGGATTCCGCGATCATTTTAATTTCTTACATCAGTTGTGGTCTTTGGCAGGTGTGATTCTGGTGAATTGCACCGGCTGAGCTTGAAATTCTACCGTATTTTCCACCAGCTGTACCCGAGTAAAGGTCGACTCAGTCAAAGGAACTGCTTGCGGGTGATCAGTGCGGTAGTGAGCGCCTATTGAATGCGTGCGAGCTTTTGCGGCGGCGGCGACAGCTCTTGAGACCAGCAACTGGTTTTGCAGGTTCAGCCAATCGTGCCAGCTCATGTTAAAGTGAAGAACATTGCCGTCAACTCCAAGCGTATCAAGTTGCCGCTCGAGATCCCAGAGCACATGTTCCGTGTGACTTAAACTCGATTCGCTGCGCAAGATTCCTGCGTGTTCCCACATCTCGTGGTACATTGATTCTCGAATCTGGTTTAAATTTCCTGCTGTACGCTTAAGTGGTGCGGTTGCAAGTTCAATAGCGCCATGGACCGCGTTTTCGTCAACCGCAGCCAGTGCCATTTTGACAAAATGCGAATTGGCTGCGCACTGCCCTGCAATGCCGCCAAAAACGGTTGAATTGCCTACACCGTTGCCTCCTAACCTATTGGCACCATGCACTCCGCCGGTGTCTTCCCCGGCAGCGAATACACCCGGGAACGAAGTGGCACAATCGGTGCTGATTTCAATCCCGCCCATCATGTAGTGCGCAGTCGGGGTGACCTCAACCGGTTCGGATACCAAATCAAAGCCGATGTCGGCACAGCGTTTAACCATGCCCTTGAACTGTTTGCGTACATCGCTTGGGTTCAGATGCGCCATCGAAATGAATACTCCGCCGTTCGGCCCGGTTGCGCCACCTCTCATTTGTTCAAACATCGCCCGAGAGACGATATCGCGTGTGGCGCGTTCGACTCTTTCGTCGTAGTCAAACATAAAACGGGCGCCGTCAGCGTCAATCAAGTAACCGCCTGCACCGCGCAGGCCTTCTTCGATAATCGTGCCGGTAATTCTTGTATTGGTGCCAGCTAAAAGACCTGTAGGATGAAACTGGACCATTTCCAAATCCCGAAGCTGTATCCCGAATCGAAGAGCCAGTGCCAACCCGTCACACGATTTGTCAGCCGACGGTGTGTGAAATTTGTACATTGTAGGACCGGCACCGGTCGCGATAACAACCGCTTTGGCTCGAATCATCCTAAAGGCACCGCTTCGAATGTCGATAAATAAAACCGCTGCGATACGGCTTTGGTCGGCACTTGCAATCAATGCAATCGCACGGTGTTCTTCAAGCAGTTGAATCGGGCGCAGGCGTATCTGCTCGGTGAGCCGATTCATGATCTCTATGCCCGTTAAGTCGCCTTTGTGAACAGTGCGGTCAAAACTTTGTCCTGCGAACGCTTTTTGGTGAACGGTACCGTCCGCATTGCGATCAAAAAAACAGCCGTAGCGATTTTCCAGTTCCCGCACCCGCTGCGGGGCGCTAGAAACCAGCGTCCAGGCCAATTCCTGGTCATTGATCCATTTGCCACCTTCTATGGTGTCGCGAAAGTGTGCTTCGATCGAATCACCTTCGCTTAACGCGACGTTGTAGCCACCTTGTACCATGCGAGTGCACCCGGACTTTCCGATCAATCCTTTAGATGCAACAGTGATCGACAAAGCACGGTTGGCGTCGTACGCGTGAATTGCCGCTAAAAGACCTGCGCCACCACTGCCAATCATCAAAACATCTGTGCTAAGCGTGTCGATTGACAAATTGCTTTTTGTATTCATAGCGCTGACAACACCACAAACAGCGCGCCGCAGATAAAAGCGAATGTAAAACTGCCAAATATCCAGCCCCGCTCACCTGCTCGTTGTGTGACAAATTCATAGCAAACAACGCGCAGTCCTCCTGCGAGGTGCAGAGCGGCGAGTAATATCAATACAGCTTCAGTGAATTTCACAGCCGGAGTCTGTGTCCAGTTAAGAAATGCATCGAGTCTTTCAGGGTCCTTGAGCAAAAGGGAAATGACATACAGGTGAACAGGAACAAAAAGCGCGAGTGCAAGTCCGGATACCCGGTGAGCTAAAAAAGCAAGATAACCGCTGTGGGTACGGGAACTCATTGGGGCAGTTTTACCAAATCGCCTGTATCGCGCCAAACCCAAGAAACAGCACTGCGATGATATACACCGCGACGACGGCATCGACAGCGCGTTTTGGCATTGTGATCATTTCAGTGAGAATATTGCGCAGGCCGATTGCAGCGTGTATCAATGCGGTGACGATAAACAGGCAGTAAAAACCGCGCCAAAGCAGATTGCCGCGGACTCTGTCGATAATTTCGCTCACTGACAACTCTCCTTGGACTGCATAACCAATTGTCAGCAGATGCACTGCAAGAAGCAAAGCGAGCAGCACACCGCTTGCGCGCTGGGTGTAGTACACAGTCAGTGCTGGAGATTTTACAAGTTGATTCAATGATCGATTTGTTAGGTTGCGATACTCACAGGTACGACAGAGCACATCGCATCTTCGCGATAAAAGACGACGTCACAAGTTGTACCAATATTTGGCATGGCTATTTCAAAGCGTGCTACAGGGGAAGCGTTTTTTCCAGACACCGGCTCAATAAATCTGCCCACGATTTGATGCTGGAATTGTTTTTAAGCAAGTCGTTTCGCACCTCAATTGAGATGTTCGGAATATTTCGGGACTCGCCATGATACGGGAGTGTAAAGTCAGTTGTGTCACTGAGTTGAAACACCTGACCGATTCCGATGTTTAGATTCGGGCAGTGTTTTTGAAGAGCACTTTGCATATCGAGTGCGAATTGCAGATCAGAACGGGTAATTAAGTCAACATGCCAGTTGCGATAAGGTCCGTTTCGAAGATAGGGAGTAAAACTGTGAATGGCGACAAGCGCAGCACGTCGGTTATCGCGCTCATCGAGTTTATCGGTGATTGCGCGGTGATAAGGGTAATAAATCTCATTTAGTCTCGCCTGACGCTGGCGTTTACAAATGCCCTGATTAAAGCCAATTGCTGTACCATCACTTACCGACGGCATTGACTGAGGCGATTCAATCGGTCGATTGCAGTCGACAACCAGACGGGAGTATCGCTGTACGACAAGTGGGGCATTAAGTTTGCGGGCAATCAGTTTGGCCGTCTTGCGAGCACCGTTATCGCAGGCAATGTGCCTTTTCATGTTAATTTTCGCCGGTGCGAGGTGCTTTAGGGCAGAAGGTATTTTTCGACCTGCGTGATCGCACACGACAACAATTGGTGAAGGTCGGTTTGCTCCTAAAATCTTAAATGGTTTCGGATCTGATGAGTTCAGTTTGAATATGGGTGATTCGGTAGCGTTCACTGGTTGATTTTCCAAGGCAATCTGCAACAGATAAAGCGCATACCATACCAAAAACAAAGTGTTCTGGTTGACGTGTGAATTTGCCGTTCGATGCGCTGAGAATTAACTTACGCGAAGATGCCAATTTTTCAGGCAATTCGCTTATTGCTCAAGTCGTTCCAGTACATGTACAACACTCACTGTAGCGATCCCCGAATGCACATCGATTACCCCTCGCACTGGAGGCGGAGTTGGCTGGAGTTTCGTCTCGTAGCAGCCACTTAACAGACGATACATGGTCACAGCTTGAGCGATTCCAGTTGCGCCAGGTGCACCGCCCTGACCGATGAGTCCTCCTGACAGGTTTACTGGAAGGCGCCCGTCGCGATCAAACCTGCCTTCGGCCATCAGATTGGAAGCCTGGCCTGGCAGGCAAAGTTGAAGTGCTTCGATACTTTGAAATTCTGCACCGCTGAACGCGTCATAGACTTCAGCTGCGTGGATCTCGGTGGCTGGGTCCTGTATGCCTGCCATTGCATATGCTTTTTTTCCAGCGCGAACTTTTGATTGAAAAATATGTGGATTGTCCCGGTCACCAAGACGTACATGATCCGAGGCGCTCGCGCTGCCTGTGATTTGTATTACGGGTTTGGCGGTGGGTAAATCATCTTTTGTCGTCAGTACGACTGCAGCCGCTCCATCGCTGACCATCGAACAATCGAGCAGGTGATACGGATCACTGACTAGCGATGAGTTGTGTACGTCTGTTGGCGTTATGTCCATCGGTTTGTGAGAAAACCGATTGTCTGCCGCGTTGCCATGATTTTTGACAGATACCAACGCCGCGGTTAGCGGATCTATGTTCAGCTGAGCGCAGTACATTTTGAAAGACAGGGCGTACAGGTTTGCTGTAGTGACAGCGCTGAAGCCTTCGATATCTGCATCAAACGACAAGCTGTAGACTTTCTGCACATCGCGGCGCGACAGACGGCTGGCTGTCTGATCGTATCCGACAACCAGTACGCGTTGAGCGACTGCGGAAGCGATTTGGGCAAACCCCTCGCGCAAGGCGGCTCCTCCACTTGCTCCGCCCATTTCGACATGCACGGGTGCCGCACCGAGGATTCCGAGTTCATCGGCCACCAAAGCAGCAGGGCTGATCTGCAGTGACAGCATGTCGCTTTCACTCGCAACGACGACAGAGTCGATATCTTTCGCTTGCAGGCCTGCGTCTTGGATAGCTCCTGCACCGACTGTTCGAATCCAGTCGCGAAATGTGGAACCGTCCCGATAATGACCAAATCGGATCATCGAGGCACCCGCAATTATGGGTTTGCGGTGATTTTCTATAGCAACGGGAAGATTTTTAGGTTTACGTTTAGTCATTCGATCAATAGTAACGCGATGAATTACGCTTTTGGGTCGATAATATCAAAGGGGCCGGCAATTACAACTGTTTTTTGCAAATCGATGTGCTCGGCACTGTTGAATCTCATAATTGATCAATTCGTCATGTTTGGCTATGCTGTCGAAGACATAGCATACTGTTTCATGTTCAAATAAAATTCTTTGTTGATTTGCTTAGGCTTTCATGCTGTTACATTTCAAAAACAGACGAGTTCAAAGTCAAATATGGTAAAAGCGACAATATTGCAATCACACCCGGGCTACCGCGATGTGAGATATGCAACAGAAATTGAAAAAAGGATATGAACAATAACAAAAGTGAATTTATCTCTGAGCTGGTGAATATTGTCGGCAGTTCCAGGTTGATTCAGGACCGGGAAGGCACTGAGAGTTATTTGACTGAGCGCAGAGGACGGTTCAATAGCGCCACGATGGGTGTTGCACTGCCGCGCTCTACTGATGAAGTTTCACGAATCGTCAAACTCTGTCAGCGTCACTGCATTCCAATTGTCCCGCAAGGCGGCAATACAGGAGTTTGCGGTGGTGCAGTTTCAAACTCGGATTATTTGATTGTCAATCTGCAAAAAATGGACCGAATCCGATCGGTTGACGCGACCGGTTACACAATGGTGGCAGAATCCGGATGTATTCTGGCGAATCTACAGCAAGCGGCATTGGATCAGGATCTTTATCTGCCGCTGAGTTTGGGAGCACAAGGCTCATGCCAGATCGGCGGCAATTTGTCGACAAATGCAGGTGGGGTGAACGTGCTTCGATATGGAAATGCACGTGATCAGGTAATGGGACTCGAAGTGGTGCTGCCGAATGGGGAGATCTGGTCAGGTCTCAATCAGCTTAGAAAAAACAATACCGGATACGATCTTAAAAACACGTTTGTCGGTGCTGAAGGAACGCTTGGAATTATCACCGCTGTCGTGTTGAAACTTTGCCCGAAACCCAATCATCGCTCCACTGTATTGATCGCGCTCGAATCAGTCGAAAAAGCAGTTGAACTATTTTCCAGAACGCGGCGCGAGACAT
This sequence comes from Arenicellales bacterium, assembly GCA_965214785.1. Lineage (GTDB taxonomy): Bacteria > Pseudomonadota > Gammaproteobacteria > Arenicellales > JAJDZL01 > JAJDZL01. Next base: position 2,665,714 of record OZ243975.1, read on the forward strand.
CGGACTTCGCATCTTCATTTGAATTGATGTCGAGGCAATGCGTTGAGTCAGCGTTTCGACACATCGCGGGTTGTAAGGATTTTTTCGATCAGCCCTATCCGTGGTATGTGTTGATGGAACTTAGCGACAGTACCAACGAAGGCATCTCGCAACAGTTAAATGAGCTGTTTCTCGAAAGTGCGTTTGCCAGCAAAATTATTCTCGATGCAGTACTCGCACAAAGCGAGGCGCAGTCACAGGAAATGTGGAAACTCAGGGAAGCCATCGTTGAATGTCAGTTATACGAAGGAAAGAGCATCAAAAATGATGTGAGTGTGCCATTGTCACAAATCACTGAGTTTTGCCAGCACACTGTTGAACAGCTCGAGGAGATGATCCCTGGCGTACGCTGTTTTTTATATGGTCATATTGGAGATGGCAATATTCATCTGAATCTGTCTCAGCCTCCCGACATGGACTCAGATCAGTTTTTCCACCGTTGGTTTGAGGTCACAGACAGGGTGCACGAGATTGCCAACGCTCTAGGCGGGTCATTCAGTGCAGAGCACGGTGTAGGGCTGTTGAAACTTCGCGATATGCAGCGCTACAAAACTCCAGTCGAATTGAATTTGATGCGCTCAATCAAACAGACGCTGGATCCCAACAACATCATGAATCCAGGCAAAGTGCTGCCTTGCGAGTGACAAATGGTTCAATCGTGCCGAATACGTGAGCCTTTGATTGGGAATTTAGCAGCCTTGAAATTTGCAAACGCTCTGAGGGCCGGCTTTCGAATTATCTGCTAGACTAGACTAGCGTTCGTTTCAGTCCGGCAATGGAACCTGAAGGGTCCAGTTGCTTGGGGCAAAATTTGGTACACGATTGTGTTGTATGGCAAGACAGGCAGCCGGATTCTTCAGCGATAAGATTACGCAGCTGCGTTGAATTTTCCACTCTGTCGTCGTTCATTAAGGTCCATGTTCTGTTCAGTGCAGCCGGGCCTAAATAATCCGGTTTCCACTTAACCACATCGCACGCTGAGTAGCAAACTGCGCAGCCAATACATTCTATTGCTTTGTCTGCGGCTTTGCGCCTTGTGCTTTGTGGAGAGATTTGTGCGAATTGTTGCTGCTTCGATACACCACTGGCAAATCCCTGTCCTGCCTGCTGCCATTTACGAAAGAACGGATCCATGTCGACAACAAGATCTTTGATGACAGGCAGGTTGCGAAGCGGCGCGATGCGAATGGATTTGCTGTCATTGTAGTTGGATGCCTGAGTGCGACAGGTCCAGCGAGGACGGTTGTTTACGACCATCGCGCAAGTGCCGCACATTCCGACGCGGCATGAATAGCGAAACGAAAGCGTTGAGTCCAGTTCACGCTGAATGTAGGATACGACATCAAGTATTGTCTGTTTGGCTGCGCGCGGTACCCGGTATGTCTGGTATGCACCGGCATCGCAATTGCCGCGCCATATCTGGACATTGAACTCGTCACTCATAGGGATTGGCGGACTTGTTTAGCGAAAATTCGCACGCTTGACATCTACATAGGTGTCGTTGTAGCACGCACCGCGTTCAATATCTGTTCGAATTTGCGATGGAATCAGACTGTTGACGGTCAAGGCGGTATCACTGGTTTTGAGCCATGTGCCTTTGGGTGAATACAGCACGCCTGGACGCGTCGCATCGGTGACGGATAACTTCAGTGTCACTTGTCCGAGCTTGTTCCACACTGTAATCAAATCGCCATCTTTGAGTGCGCGTGCATTTGCGTCTTGTGGATTCATTTCGACGACTTGTGTACTTGCAGAATCTTCGCAGCCGCCGAAAGTGGCATTGGTACGTTTCGACGAAGATGGCGAAATCAGTACAAAAGGCATGCTGCGTTCCAGGTGACGGTAACGCGGAACTCCAAATCCAAATTGGGTTTGCAGTGCTTGCGAGTAGAGTTCAATTTTTCCTGAGGGCGTGTCTGGAAAAACGTTTTTGCACACAATCGGTTCGCTTGCATCAGGCGCCTTGATTTGGATCGCGCTGTCGGTTGGAATTTCGCTGGGTCGTGTCCCGTTTAAGACGGCACTCGAAGCATCCATTGCAGCGTCCATAAGTTCAGCATCGGTTTCGCGGAAAATAGGGTCGTCAAATCCGAATCTGGCTGCCAGTCGACGAAAAATCTCAGTATTTGGAGCAGATTCACCGACACATGGGATTACCGGTTCGGCTCGTTGAATGTAGTTTTGCCCATAGGCACCGTAAACATCATGGTATTCAAAGTGACTGGCGGCAGGAAGAATAACGTCGCAAAACGCCATGGAATCTGTCATTACGATGTCAGCGCCCGCAATAAACACATCTTCTTTGCTCAGCGCTTTGATGACCGCGTTCTGATTGGGGTGGACAGCGACCGGATTGTGGTTGTATATCATCAAAGCCCTGATTGGCGGATCAAGTGATGAATCAAGAATCAGGTTAGGTACATCGACGATATTGAGTGTTCGGGTTCGCTCGGCAATCAGATCGGGTCGTTGCAGCCGGTCAGGTGTTTTCGGAGCGCCAAGTCCCGGTTTTGCGATCACACCGGCACCCAGCCTGCCGTGATTGCCGGTTAGAGCCTGCAATGCCATTGCGGCTCTAAGCCCGGATCCGCCGCTGTGCCCTCGTTCAATTCCGTTTCCGACTGATACTGCGACATTGATCGCACTTAAGTAACAATCTACAAACTCAATGAATTGTTTTTCGGTCAATCCGCAAATTTGCACAACATCGTTAACCGAGTAATTTCGAGCCTGATCCATGTACTGATCAAAGCCGATCGTCCAGCTGTTGATGAATTCGCGGTCCAATTGACCGCGCCGCTCGATTTCAGAAGCCATCGCCATAGCCAAAACAACATCGGTACCCGGCACGATCTGAATGTGCATGGTGCTTTGCTGAGCAATTTTGGTTCTTTTTGGGTCGACGGTGATTACTTTGGCGCCGTTTTTACGAGCAGTTTTTACGACTTTGGCAAAATGGAGATTTGAAACGGTAACATTGTTTCCCCATATGACGATGAGATCGGAATGAATGGCCTGTTCGGGTGGCATCCCGGGCACAGCGCCGAAAAGGCTTGTGTAGGCAGTGCCGCGTACGGCACCGCACAAAGGGCCGCGATTGAGTAAAGATGCACCTAGCTTATAGAAAAAACGCCGATCCATAGAGGCGCCCGCTAGTTCCCCATGCGGGCCTGCATAGTTAAAAGGCAGTACGGACTGAGGTCCGAAACGGTCAATTGTGCGAGAGAAGCCTTGGTAAACAATATCGAGAGCTTCGGACCAGGAAATCTCAGCGAATCGATTTGAGCCCCTGGGGCCGACTCGCTTCAGCGGTGTTGTCAAGCGCAGTTGTCCATGGATCATTTCCGGGTAATAGCGTCCAACTTTTTTGCAAATCACTCCATCTGTATAGGTGTTGGCTTTGGATCCTCGGACCTTGACGAGTCTGTCATCTTCGACGGTAACATCAAGACTGCAGGTGTCTGGACAGTCTAAAGGACAGACGCTTGGGCGGATAGCAACAGCGGCAGACATGGTGAAACACTCCTTATGGTTTTAAGCGGGTGGTTATTGTAATGGTTAAAGACGTTTGAGTAGTTGCCCCGACGCGCCGACAACAAAAAGCAGCTGGCACAATTGCATTTTAACAATCACTAATCGGTTTGAAGCTCGGCGATGTTTTGATACAGCTTAAGTGCTTCGGGGTTTTCCAGCGCCTCGATATTGTCAATTGATTCGTTATGAACTACTTTGCGCACTGCGATTTCCGTAATTTTTCCGCTTCTTGTTCTCGGTATGTCTGCGACCTGAACGATCTTTGCCGGAACATGCCGCGGAGATGCGTTGGCACGAATAATGTTTTTGATCTTTTTTGTCAGATGCTCATCGAGTATCAGATTGTCGCGCAAGCGCACAAACAGCACAATGCGCGTGTCACCATCCCATCTTTGCCCAATCACGATGCTTTCGATTACCTCTTCTATCTGTTCGGCCTGGCGGTAGATTTCCGCGGTGCCGATTCGCACACCGCTTGGGTTGAGCACAGCGTCTGAGCGCCCGTAAACAATCAGGCCGCCATGTTCGGTGGATTCGACGTAATCGCCGTGGTGCCAGACTCCGGGAAACTTTTCAAAGTATGCTGAACGATACTTGGATTTGTCGGGATCGTTCCAAAAGGCAGTTGGCATTGATGGAAAAGAATTTCTGCAAACCAGTTCGCCTTTTACTCCGTGTGGCAGTTTATTGCCGTTGTCATCGAACACTGCAACATCCATGCCGAGGCCTTTGCACTGGATTTCCCCGCGCCATACAGCACCGGTGGGATTGCCCAGTACGAAGCAGGATATCAGGTCGGTTCCGCCGGAAATCGATGATAGACACAGATTTGTCTTAATGGATTCGTAGACAAAGTCGAAGCCTTCTGGATTCAATGGAGAACCCGTTGACATCAGTGTTTTGAGGGATGAAAGATTGTGGGTGTTGCGAGGGCAAATTTTTGCCTTTGAAATCGCGTCGATGTATTTGGCAGATATGCCAAAGTGATCGATATCGTATTGGTCGATATAGTCGAAAAATGAATTTTCGGTCGGCATAAACGGAGAGCCTTCGTAGAGCACGATAGTCGCTTCAGAAGCGAGAGCTGTGGCAAGCCAGTTCCACATCATCCACCCGCAAGTGGTGAAGAAAAACAAGCGGTCGTTTTTCTTCAGGTTGACGTGCAGCCGATGTTCTTTCAAGTGTTGCAGCAAGGTGCCGCCAGCGCCATGGACAATACACTTTGGCGCACCTGTAGTGCCGGACGAAAACAGGATATACAGCGGATGGTTAAAAGGCAACTGCGGGTAATCAATACGGTCAGAAGAAAATCCATCTACGAACTTCTCAAGCGGTACGGCTTTGGGTAATTTGCTGACAGATCTGGAATTGTCGGTTTCCAAGTAGGGGATGAGGAGGGTTTTTTCCAAGGTGGGCAGAGCATTGCGTATTTCAGTGAGTTTATCGGTGACATCAAAGCGTTTGCCGTTGTAGATATAACCATCTACGCAAATCAGAATCTTGGGATCGATTTGTCCAAATCTGTCAATGACACCGCGTGCACCGAAGTCCGGTGAGCAAGACGACCAGGTCGCTCCGCAAGATACGGCAGCGATCATGCAAATGATGGTTTCGGGAATATTGGGCATATAGGCGACAATTCGGTCTCCAGGTTTGATGCCCATATCTATAAAGGCTCGCGCCAGACGGTTGACTTCGCTTTGGAGCGAAGCGTATGTAATCACCCGGTCGTGTTTTCCTTCAGCTCGAGAGATGATTGCTGCGCTGTCATCATTTGCGCGCAGCAGGTTGTCTGCGAAGTTAAGTTTTGCATCTGGAAACCATGCGCCACCGGGCATTTGATGGGAGTTGTCGACTATAACGGATCCTGCTGTAGAGGCTCTGACATCGCAGAATCTCCAGACAGTGCTCCAAAATTGCGGTGAGCAATCAACGGACCACCGATGAAGCGCGTTAAAGTCTTTCAGTTCGACATTCCAAAGCTCACCGGCATAGTTTGCGAACTCGGTGATTGATGCACTTCGGATTGAATTGGCGTCAGGGCGCCAAAGCGGTTGAGTCATGACAGGATATCTATGAAAGTCATCTATCAAAGTGATTTTGAATTTGATACAGGGCTGATCAAGGTTAAGGGGAAAATCACCTAAGGCTGTGGTTAGTTTATTCGTCCAGTGCGTATTGTAACGGCAGGGCAGTGGTGTACTTGAGGCGCTCCATTGCGAAACTGGAACTTACATCATGGATGTCGGCAGCCGAGATCAGGCGTTTGTAGAACTTGTCGAATTCGCCGATATCTGGTACGACAACGCGCATCAGGTAGTCGATCTGACCACTCATTCTATAGAACTCGACGACCTCAGGGAATTCAATTACTGCCTTGGCAAACGCATCAAGCCACGCTGCGTTGTGCTGATCAGTTCGGATCGCAACAAAGACGTCGATTCCAAGGTTCAGTTTATCGCGGTTGAGCAACCCTACTTTCGAGACGATGACATCGTCTTGTTCAAGTTTGCGAATACGCCGCCAGCATGGTGTTGTGCTTAAATTTACTTTTTCTGCTATTTGACTGGCAGACAAGTTTGCATCTTGCTGTATGCAGTTGAGTATTTCAATATCAATTTTATCCATAGTATAAATATCCTCTGTTAGACGATTTTCAGAAATAGAATAACTGTAAAATGGCAAAAAAACAAATATTTTTGTTTAGTAACCCAGAATTTTTAGATTTGTGAGAATAAACAGTCTCAAGGCGCCATTGATATCGGGTAAAAAGTCAGCGACAAACGCGTCAGGACGGATTGTCAAGTCACTGACTTAAGCGAAGCGGTATTTTCGTCCAGCTAAGGTCATTGTTGTTGGATGTTTTGACTTTGCGGATTCATATAGATCGAAATTCGCGTGTTGGATAAGGATTTTTTCTATAATTCTGCGTTCATTTGAAAATTGATTAGCACTTTGAGGAGGTGTGATTTTTAATGCCGAGCGTACGCGTCAAAAATGACGAACCATTTGATTTAATTCTGCGCCGTTTTCGCCGCGCCTGTGAGAAAGCAGGCATATTCAGCGAAATCCGTCGGCGCGAATACTATGAAAAGCCCACTTCAGTTCGAAAAAGAAAGCATGCCGCAGCGATCAAACGAGAGAAAAAACGTATGAATCGCCAGCGCGGCTTCTATAGTCGTCCTCACTAAACAAAGCTGCGCGCGTAAGCGCCAGACTTTAAATTTTCTTAAATCGTCATGCTGCCGGCAGCGCAGCATGAAGTTTGACGCGCGGCGTACACCGAGTTTGCAGTTTTTGTTTCAATGAATTCGGTACTGTTACAATTGGGTTGAACGCAGATCGAATTGTTTACTTCAAACAACTGACGAGTTTCTTGTGCCAGGGACTATCCCATCTGACTTTATCCAGGAACTTCTTGCCCGAACGGACATCGTTGAGGTTATCAATTCCAGAGTTCCGCTAAAACAAGCGGGACGGGAATGGAAAGCCTGTTGTCCGTTTCATAACGAGCGTACCCCTTCTTTTTATGTCAACCCTGCGAAGCAGTTTTATCACTGTTTTGGCTGTGGCGAGAGTGGGACGGCAATTTCATTTCTGATGAAGTATGGGAATCTTCAGTTTCGAGAAACGATTGAAGAATTAGCGCTTGGCGCGGGGATGAAGATTCCGACCCAAGCAAAAGGCCGGCCGGTAAACAAGGATTATGATCGTTTGTTGAAAATAATGGAGTCGGCTCAAAGTGCGTATCGCAACGAGCTTCACCAGGGTGAAAACGGTATTGCGCGTGAATATCTGCAAAACAGAAACATTACCAGTGAATCGGCCAAGAAATTTGGTTTGGGATTTGCGCCAGAGCGATGGGATTTTTTATTGAATCGACTGGGCACTTCGGCCGAAAGCAGAGAACTGCTTGAAAAGGCGGGACTTGCGATCAGGAAAGACGGCAATAAAGAGTATGACAGATTTCGAAATCGGCTGATGTTTCCGATTGAGGATCGAAGGGGTCATATTATTGCATTTGGCGGGAGGATTATCGGAGAAGGTGAGCCGAAATATCTCAACTCGCCGGAAACGATTCTTTTTAAGAAGAGCAATCAGTTGTTTGGCTTGCATCTGGCATTGCCGGCGATCAAACGAGCCAAGAAAGTCATTGTTGTAGAAGGTTACACTGATGTTGTTGTTTTGTCTCAGCATGGTGTTGAGAATGTGGTTGCGACTTTAGGAGTAGCGACCTCTGGCTATCATGTAAGAGAACTTTTTCGAACAGCTGAGGAAATCGTATTTTGTTTTGACGGCGATGATGCGGGAAAGATCGCCGCATGGCGTGCAATGGAGTCGACATTGCCAATGCTTTACGACGGGCGGCTTGTCAGTTTTGTTTTTCTTCCCGAAGGCAGTGATCCGGATACTTATGTTCAAAGTAATGGGGCTGAATCATTTGAAGAGCTGGTATATGAAGGTGAGCCGATTGTGGATTTCATATTTCGAAGGTTGCAAGACAACGTAGATATTCGGCGTCATGATGGCCAGGCAAAGCTGATTGATGATTTTGTGCCAATTTATTCTGCCATGCCGGATTCAATTTTGCGCGAGTTGGCTAAAAAGCAACTGATGAAATTTACCGAGTCGTCTGAAAGAGAGATTGATGCAAAGATGCAGCAAGGCAAGGTGCAGCCTGTCTACCGCAGCACGCCGTCTGAGGCAAAAACAGGCAAACCCAATCGGCTTATCGCGCAAGCGTTAGCGGTATTGATTCAGAATCCTAAAATGGGCTGGTCTATTGAACCTGATCGTGACCTGGAAATTTTGCAAGACCCGAATATTCGATTGTTAGTTGAAGTATTTGGTTTGCTGTCTGACGATCCTGAAATTACGACAGCATCGTTGGTTGAGAAGTTCAGGGGTTCAGAACACTTTGAGCGGATGCAAAAGTTCGTAACATGGAATCACAATGTCCCTGAAACAGATATGGAGCAGCAGTTTCGGGAGATGATGACCAGACTTCATGAGCGGGTAGAAAAGAAGAAGACTCGGGCAATGATATCGACGCCCAAGCAAGATGGTGACTGGACGAACGAAGAGTTAGCAGAGCTTCAAGAGCGTTTGCGTGCTGAACATGCGAACCGACATACAAGCAAGTTGCATTGACAGCCTTGAAGTGTCCGATCGAATTGTTGTCTTCATTCGTAGTTTCGAAATCGTTCGTCATCGAATAAAATCTCACCTGTGAGAGTCTTTCGCAAGGTTAGACTTATACAAACAAGGGCCTGTAGCTCAGTTGGTTAGAGCCGTGGACTCATAATCCATTGGTCGAAGGTTCGAGTCCTTCCGGGCCCACCAAGTATCTGAATATAATACCTATTATCTTACATCAGACAAACTATTGATTTGCTTTATTCTGATCCAGGGAACCATGATTACACGATAAATTGAAGTGGAAACGGATTTCCAAACAGTGCAGTCCCGTAGAGTGAATCAACGCAGGGTGACCGATGTAACTACGAGTAATGATCTCAATGATACTGATAACAGCGGCAACGAATTTTACTCTGCAACTGAACAAACCCCAACAAGTCCGAGCCTCGGTGCTGTCTTTAGCAGCCTGACTGCACACTCTTGGCGGGGTGCTTTGTTTTGAATCAACTTGATGCTATAGTGGTGAGTGATTCAGCGTGTCTGGTTTTCGGCAGGCCTCTGAAAGTGAGTGATACTCATTGGTGTGAATGACGCAATTAATCACTGATTTACTGAAACTGAGGTAATGGTTGCAAATGAGTCGACGCAAATCTGATCAGAACACTAGAATCTGGTGCAATCGAAAAGACCTCGCCATTCAGTAAGGAACTACAGCATCACTCTTTTTCCAAACTAGTGATTTTTACAATGTGAGTGTTTACAATTTAGTTGAACGAGACCTATAGAATCCGGGATATCCATGCCATCAGTCGACAAACTTCGCAGCCGCCTTCTGAACAAGCTTAAAGAGTTGTTTCAACTCAATCAGCCTGATCTTGATTTCGGATTCTACCGCATCATGCATGCCAAGGCGCAGGAAGTTCAAAGCTTCATCAGCGAAGATTTATTGAAAACCGTGTCGGATGAATTTGGCGAAGTCAGTGAGACTCGAAAGGTGGAGTTGCAGGATGCCTATGAGCGTGCGATAGAGACAGCAAAGAGTTACGGTGCCACGAATCCTGATGAGACTAAACCGGTCAAGAAAGCCAAGGCTGCTTTGGATGCGGTTAAAGATACAGCAGGCAGTGAGGCTGACGTATACGATCACCTTTATCGATTCTTTGAACGTTACTACGACAATGGTGATTTCATTTCTCGCCGCTACTTCACTCGGGAAACATCTAGTAGAGCAGCGCCGTTCGCTATTCCCTATAACGGAGAAGAAGTAAAACTGCATTGGGCGAATGCTGATCAGTATTACATTAAGAGTACTGAGCATTTTTCCAACTTTACTTTCGACTTGAGACAGTCGAAAGAGGTTCTCGACATAGAGGAGCAAGGTCAGGCGAGTGTCCCACTTGGTGTAGAGGATGAATCTGCCCCCCCCCCTCAGAGTTCACTTTCGCATCGTTGAGGCCACCGAAGGAGAACATGGTAACGTTAAAGCGAGTGATGCCAGCAAACGCTATTTCATCTTACATGCTGACGGTCCAGTTGCTCTGAACGATATTGGCGAATTGGTCGTCAATTTCGAATACCGTCCTGATTCAGAAAAAACTGGTCAGGAAAGCAAGTGGCGTGACAAACGTAATGCTCAGGCGGTAGAAGTCATACTCGAATGTCTCCAGACCAAGGTAAGCAAGGGAGGAGAGCATCAGCAAAGGGTTGCTGAATACCTCCATCTTCTGAAGTTGCCTGCCCCGACCGAGAAAGATCCAAATCGACCTCTGCTTTCCAAGTATGTGAACCAATACACCGCCCGAAACACTATGGATTATTTCATCCATAAGGACTTGGGGAGTTTCCTACGGCGGGAATTGGACTTTTACATAAAGAATGAGGTTATGCATCTTGATGACATTGATAATGCTGACCCCCCTTCTGTGGAAAGCTACTTGGAAAAGATCAAGGTGTTGCGCAAGATTGCAGGCAAGTTAATTGACTTTCTGGCGCAGCTTGAGGACTTTCAGAAGAAGTTATGGCTCAAGAAGAAGTTTGTGGTTGAAACCAACTACTGCATCACTCTGGACCGGGTTCCCGAGAATCTATACCACGAAGTCATAACCAATGAGGCGCAACGCGAAGAGTGGGTTAAGTTGTTCTCGATTGACGAAATCAAGACTGACTCAAATAATCCAGGATACTCGCAACCCTTAACAACAGAATTTCTCAAGGCAAATGACAAACTGGTGCTGGACACTTGCTTTTTTGATGAAGGATTCAAAGCGAAGCTGTTGGCTTCAATCGAAAACTTCGACGAACATTGCGATGGCTTACTGATTCACTCGGAGAATTTTCAGGCGTTGAATCTTTTGCAGGAACGGTATCGGGAACAGGTGAAGTGTACGTATATTGATCCACCGTATAACACCGATTCATCGGAAATTTTGTATAAAAATTCTTACAAACATTCATCGTGGTGCTCACTTATTTTTGATAGAGTTTTTTTGTCTAAGTTCCTGCTTACAAGAGATGGAGTTTGCCAAATTGCTGTTGATGACACAGAATTTCACAGATTGGAAAGTGTGCTAAGACAAGTACTTGGTGACGAAAACCATATTGCAAATATTGCGATCATGCACAATCCAAAAGGACGCGATCAAGGGCATATTGCGGATTCTCACGAATATACCATTGTAATGGCAAGAGACAAGTCTAGCGCAAAAACATACCGATTTGCACTAAATGAAACATTACTATTTAAGAAGTATCCAAAAATAGGCACGCATGGAAGATACAGAGAATTGCCGTTAAGAAGATCTGGGTCTGGTGCTCAAAGAGAGGATCGCAAGCATATGTATTTTCCATTTATATACGACCCGTTGAATGATTTGCTTTCAGTTGTTCCTAGGAATGAATATGAGAGCATATTGGTAGACGGTAAATTTGATGATGAATATGTTGTTGAACTTCGAAACCGCTATACGCAAAATGGACTTGTGTTTATTCTACCAATTCGCGAAGATGGTACTCATGGCAGATGGCGATGGGGATATGAGTCTTCAAAAAAGGGTACACAGAATGGTTTCTTGGTTGTAAAGGATGTTACAAATTCGCCAACCGTATATCAAATCGACGTTGCAGATGAAACATATCTACCAAAAACCCTTTGGTTTGGAAAGCGCTATGATGCATCTACAAAAGGTACAAATCTTCTCAAGTCAATTATTCCACAAAATAAATTCGATCACCCCAAAAGTATATTTGCAGTTAAGGACATGCTTATTATTGGTTCTTCGGATTCAGACTCAATCCTTGATTATTTTGCCGGCTCCGGTACGACTGGCCATGCAGTCATCAATCTTAATCGAGAAGATGATGGCAAACGAAAATACATTCTCGTCGAAATGGGTGATTACTTCGACACTGTTCTCAAACCCCGTATCAGCAAAGTAACTTATTCTAAGGACTGGGATGGCGGCAAGCCTACGAACCTAGAATCTGGTTTATCCCACTGTTTCAAATACATCCGTTTAGAATCCTACGAAGACACACTAAACAATCTGCGATTTGACGACAACCCTCAACGGCAGGAAGCGGTTGCCGCTAATTCTATATTAAAGGAAGACTACATGCTCCACTACATGCTAGATGTGGAGACTCGTAAGAGTCAATCGTTACTTAACATTGACGCCTTTGCCAATCCAACCGCTTATACCCTAAAGGTTAAAATGCCAGGAACGGATGAGTACACGACTCGATCAGTCGATTTAATCGAGACTTTTAACTACCTGATCGGTCTATGCGTGCTTCATACGTTTGAACCGCAAACCTTCCAAGCAACTTTCAAGCGCACTTTGGACCCAGAGGTTCCTGATGACCAGCGCACCAAATTGGAGGTAGATGATGACGGCATCCAACAGAATGCCACTGGAACTTGGTGGTTCCGCAAGGTCGTAGGCTGGGTTCCCAAAGACCCGAACAACCCCAATAATGGTCAGCGTGAAAAGGTTCTGGTAATATGGCGCAGACTTAACGGTGATATTGAAAAGGATAATCTTATGCTGGATGAATGGTTCCTGAAATATCGGGCTTCTCCCCAAGAACTTGACTTCGATACAATCTATGTTAACGGTAGCAATAATCTGCTCAATTTTAAATCCGATAGCGAAAACTGGAAGGTCCATCTTATTGAAGAAGAGTTCACGAAGCGCATGTGGAGCGGCGAAATTGTGTAAAGGATAGAGAATACGACATTGAGACATTCGCACGGTTCCAAAGAGCACAATTTCCGAAGTAAATTAGTGCTCAACCAGTGGCTGGTGAGCCTGTTCGGTATCGATACGTTGGCAGACAACAAGTTGTACGGACGGAGCATTCAGCCATTTCATGTGCTGGTAGATGATATCAAGCACCAATCATCGGAAGGTCTGAACAACGACAATCTCCACCATTTTTACCATACATTGGTGGAAAGCAAATCGCTCCGGAGTGATCAGTGTGCTTTGAGTAAGGAACAGCTTCTTTCATATGAGGAAAATATCGTTCGCCATACACAGGCGATTAATGAAAAGCGCCGCCGTTCCGTAGCGTGGAAGTATTACCAGTGGCTTACCCTGTTGTTCGTAGAGATTTATCTGGATAGGTTTTTCGGTAATAGCGAAAAATTGAAGAATGAACTCAATGCATACATTGATCGTTTCAACAACCACTGGTCAGATAGAGTTAATCTTCCGCTCTACAGTGAAGATGATTTGAATAAGATTTGCCTTCAGAACGCCACTGGTAGCGGTAAGACCCTCATAATGCATGTCAATCTGCTGCAATACCGCAAGTATTCTGTACAGTATGGGAAGGACAAGGATCTTTCCCGTGTTATTTTGTTGACACCCAATGAGGACTTGTCTGAGCAGCATGTTTCCGAATTCCATGAAAGTAATATCTCAACTGATAGCTATCTTAAATTCCGCGGTGACTTGTTTGAAGCTGTCAGGGGGTTGGAGCGCGTGGATGTGTTGGAAATAACTAAGCTTGCTGAGCAGGAGGGACCAAACACGATCACCACGCGAAGTCTTGGTGACCAAAACCTGCTTCTAGTGGACGAAGGTCATCGCGGCTTGAGCAGCAAAGAAGAAGGCGCATGGTTTCGCCGGAGATCCGAACTCTGTGCCAAGGGATTTGCATTCGAATATTCAGCCACGTTTGAACAGGCCGTTCGCGCTTCGGGCAGTTCAAGCATTGAGAACAGCTATACAAAGTCAGTCATATTTGATTACTCTTACCGGTGGTTCTACGAGGACGGATTCGGCAAGGATTATCGGATGCTAAATCTCCCTCCATCCTTCGAAGATTCCCAGTTTGTCTACATGACAGCTTGCCTACTGAAGTTTTATCAACAACTTCGAATCTACGAGGAAAATGTGAAGGAATTCAAACCTTTCAACCTAGAAAAGCCGTTGTGGGTATTTGTTGGTAATACGGTTTCCTCAGGTAAGATGAATAAAACTGAAAATCTAGTGGCTACAGATGTGGCACAGATAATCGAATTTATTGCAAAATTTCTCGACGACCGGCAAGTAGTGACACAACACATACGAGAAATTATTACAGAAAGTGGCTGGAATACCGGGTTGCTGGACAATGATGATCACGACATTTTTCACGGAGCATTTCCCTACCTGACTCAAATTGTTGACAAAGGAGAAACCATTGAGAATCTCTACCGGGACATTCTATCCAGACTGTTCAATCACGCTGCCGGTGGACGTTTATTGCTGGATCGAATAAAGGGCAGATCTGGTGAAATCGCCTTGCGTGCAGGTTCGAGTGAGACACCTTTCGGCCTGATCAACGTTGGTGATGCAAAAAGTCTGTGCGATCACGTGGCTCAAGTCGTGGAACAGAGCGGTATCGGCCTTACAATTGAGGACAGCGAATTCTCCGAAACCATATTTGCCTCCGTCAAGGATTCCACATCACCGGTTAATCTGCTGATTGGCTCTAAGAAATTCGTTGAAGGCTGGGACTGCTGGCGCGTCAGCACTATGGGTCTGATGCATGTGGGACGCTCGGAAGGAGCGCAGATTATCCAGCTTTTCGGGCGTGGAATTCGTTTAAAAGGTTATGCTTGGAGTTTGAAGCGCAGCGGTCATTCCAAACCACCAGTCTGTCCGCCATTTATTGAAGAACTGGAAACTCTGAATGTGTTCGGCATCAAAGCTGACTTCATGGATAAGTTTCGAGAGTTTCTTCAAGAAGAAGGTCTTCCCGGTAACGAGCGACACAGCATTATTACAATCCCACTGAATGTTACATATGAATTCGGCAAGAAATTAATGATTTTGCGACCAAAGCGCAAAGCGTCGGACGGAAAGGAATACGATTTCATGAAGGATGCGCCTGTACCCGTTATTGAAGAGGTTTCGGAATACACTAAGAGAAATAAAATCGTCGCTAATTGGTACCCTCGCATTCAAGCAATGCAGTCCACAGGTGTTACCTCGACAATTCAAACCAGAAGAAACGAGGCGCTTTTACAGGAGCAGCATTTGGCTCTACTTGACTACGACACAATTTTTTTCGAGTTGGAACGTTACAAGAGCGAACGAAACTGGCACAATTTGAACATTTCGAAAGATGGAATTAGGACTCTGCTGGGTAGTCCAACTTGGTACATTCTTTACTTGCCTGAATCCCATCTGAACCCGAACAGTTTTGATGGAGTGTTTTTGTTGCAACGAGTGGCGATTGAGCTACTGAAGCGGTACTGCGAACGCTACTACAACTTCTGTAAACGGGAATACATCGAGCCGCGCTTGGAGTTGAGGGAGTTAACGGAGAAGGATGAGAACATTCCTGAGGAGAAATTCTACCAACTCTTCGTGAATAGCGATGACGACGGGCAACTAACCAAGGCAATCGAGCAAATGAAGAAGGTTTTGGAACAAGGGAACGGAGAGCTTCCGAACATTGATGATTTGCAGGTATGCGACTTTGGTACGCACCTGTTCCAACCACTACTTTACACACCAAGTAGAGGAAAAATCACCAACCGACCTGTTGCTCTCAACGAAAGTGAATATCAATTTGTCACCGACTTGAAGGAGTGGTACGATGATAACCAGTCAACCCTGGAAACGGAAGGAACAGAACTATTTCTGCTTAGGAATATGTCTAGAGGAAAGGGTGTAGGATTCTTTGAAGCAGGTAATTTTCACCCGGATTTCATTTTGTGGATGCTCTCTAAAGGAAAACAGTACGTCACTTTCATTGAACCACACGGTTTGAAGCATGAAGGCCCCGCTAGCGAGAAGATTTTGTTCTACAAGCGAATTAAAGATATTGAGCGGCGATTGGCAAATCCAGCCGTGATTCTTAACAGTTTCATTCTGTCATGGACACCATTTTCGCAGATAAAATGGGGTAAAAGCCGAGACGAGTTGGAAGAAATGCATGTACTGTTCATGAAGGAAAATCAGAAAAAATATATTGAAACGTTACTTGCCAAGCTAAAGGATTTGGTTAAATGAGTGTGGTTTAATAATGCTAACGTCCAATAAAACTAGGCGTTATGCTCCGTGATCGAAAAAGCATCGGATCAATTGGATCAACGCACCTCTAAATTTGGTAAAGGAATAGGAATTCTCATTGACAGGACAATTGAGTAAATGCGTTGATTATAAAGAGATTAGATGAAAATAGTCATCGCCGGTTTATGAGTGTTCGCAAGCTACATCGAGCTCAAGCAGGCGCAATATTCGTGTTCATTTACTCGCTAATCTGTACTCATTTAATTACGAGTACGAAGGTTGACTAAACTTATGGGGTTAGCATCTGCAGGTGCTTGAACATGATGGCAATGAACAAAAGCCCTGAATCGCCGTGGAATCCGGGAGAACCCACCATAGTCACACCGGAGAATTATGAAAAGCAGGTAGTCGATTGGCTACGGGCGTCTGGTCAAGAGCTGGAGAAGTTCATAGTTACGCACAGGAAAAACATAAACGGGCCTGGCGGTAATTATCAGTTTGACGCGGTTGCTGAATTCACTGGTCTATGTGGGGCTCAGTTTACTATCCTGGTGGAGTGCAAACGACATAGCCGGCCAGTTGAAAGAGAGGCCATTAATACTTTGTATGCGAAAATGCGGGAAGTAGAGGCGAATAAAGCAATGGTTTTCTCTGCGAGTGGATTTCAATCTGGAGCAATTAAGTATGCAACGAGTAAAAACATAGCTCTAGTGAATTTCGTGGAAGGTTCTTTTCTCTATCAAACTAGAAGTGTAAATTCATCTGGCACTTCAACGCCACCATCTTGGGCGAACTTGCCAGCCTACGCAGGAATACTAATGAAATTTACAAATGAAGGTGGCATTTCATGCACAACTATAGGTATGGAAAAAAGCGACATTTTAGACACTTGGATTCAATCTTAAGACTATGTCGGTCAAAATCACGGATTTTGTCGAGAATCCTAAACGCATACATAAATATGCCAATCCCCGATCCGACACTATTGAATAGGATCTTAGCGACTCGTGCTTTAGCATGAGCGATAAGACTGTTGAACTGAGTGGGGTAAGTCGTGTTGCGTCTAGTGAGAGCACACTACAGCGAGAATTTGTCGAGCAACTTGCATTCCGCAAGATGCGAGGTTTTCAGGGCACCATAGATAAGAACGGAATTTATCTTGACTCGGTTTACAAAAGTAACAGAAGTCTCTCTCAAAGCATCGCATCCGACTATCGAGATCGTTTTTTAGTTGAATTGATTCAAAATGCCTACGATGCGCATCCGGTCGGAACTGTGGATGGTCAGATTGACATTACTTTTGATAAGCGGTGGGGCGAATTCGGTAAGCTCTTTATTGCTAACAAAGGTTCTCCATTCGAGGAAGTCAACGTAGAGAGCCTCTGTGATATTGGTTTGTCGCAGAAGCCGCTAGACGTGTCGATAGGAAATAAGGGACTCGGATTTAGGAGTGTTGTTCAAATTTCTGATGCCCCAAAAGTATATTCACAGCATCCCAATGCACCTAATACAAATCAGTTCTACGGATTCTGCTTTAGATTTGCCGGTCAAGACGACTACTCTGACCTGATCACTGATCCTAAGATTCAAGAACTCGCTCGACGCGATCTTCCAATGTTTCACATTCCCGTCAACATTGACGATCAAAGTGATGTCGTTTGCAGGTATGCGAAAGATGGATTCTCCACAGTCATTGAAGTGCCTTTGAAGGATGTGGAATCCCAGGAATCTGTGCAGTTGGAAATAAAGCGGTTGGGAGAACAGAGTGCTCCGATGCTACTCTTTTTGAATCGTGTCGAATCGCTTACAGTTCGAACGGTGGACAAAACCGGACAGGATGAAACAAGATTTGAATTGACTCGAAAAGAGGAAGACCTCGAAGCGAATGGTATTGAACTATATCGCGTTTCTTTGGGGGGTGTCGGACAGTTCCTTGTAGCTCGGCAGTCTGTATCTGAATCTGCGATGCAAGATGCAATTCAGAAAGGAAAAGGAGATTTGAATGAATATTGGAATAGATGGACAGGTGAAGGCGAAGTTTCAATCGCAGTACGGTTAGATTCATTTGTAGAGTCACCTCGGCTCTACACATTTTTACCCATGGGTGAGCAGGCTGCTACTCCGTTTCAGGGCTTTCTTCACGGAAGTTTCTCTCCAGACTCAAGTCGCAAGAGCTTGGACGGACGTATTCAATTGAATGCTTTGCTATTGAAAAAAGCCATTATTCTTGCAGCAAGAACAATTCACTGCATCGTTGCTCATAGCGACAGCAAAATGGCAGGGCAATTGACAGCTGAAGAATGTGCCAAGAGTGTTGTCGATTTGCTCTGCTGGACTAAAGTTGACAGTCTTCAGACAGACGAGGATTTTGTGTCGAATTTTGTGCGAATTCTCGCCGCCGAATTTAAAGAGAGTTGCTTTAATGCAGTCCCCGTGGTTCCATGTTTATTACCAGAACGAACTGGTGGAAAGTTAATTTGGCAAACGCCAGCTCATGCGCGAAAATGGCCTAATGAGTCTGACATGTTTGCAGATACAGTTGCAGCACAATTTGCGGCAAAATCAAACATTTGGCCAATTTGGAATGTTTTAGGACGGAGAATCGACATACTTGACACGTTTCTCAGTATGCATGCAAATGAGTATGGGGGAGCTCCGTCAGGGAAAGAACGGGGACAATTGGTAACTCAGGTCGCCAAAAAGCTAAACGCTAATCGTCGCGCTCTGACGCACAAGTGGCAAGAGTTTTACCAAGATCTTCCAGAATTTATGGGTAATGATGGAAAGTACCTATCAGGATTGTCTATCCTAATTTGCAACGATGACCTGCTTCACAAAGCGATGTCTGAGGAATCGTCTGAAATTGTCCACAGTCGTTCGTCACGGCGTCGTAAGCGCAGTGTTGTTACCGCAGTGTTTTCTCCACCCGATCCGCGTAGATCATCTGCGAATGATGATCTTGAAGTAAACGCTCCCAAAGTGCTATCGGAGCGATTTTCGTTTTTGAATTCTATGTGCTCTTGGCATGGGGAGTTGAGTGACGCAAGAAAGTATCTAGAAATACACCAACTCGTGAGGGAATTTGACCGTGAAGCCGTATTGTCACAACTATCACGAACACTTAGGGCAGAGAAAAACAAGAAGGTACTAAGAGGAGGGTTAAGGTGGGCTTTTCAACTCTGGCGGCAACCCAGAAGCCATGGTCGGTCATTTAAACTCCAGGCACAACACAGATTCAAAGTGCCGACTCTGAGTGGCGACTATGTAGAAGCTGGCGATTCAGTCTTTTCAGCGAATTGGCCTGATAAGACAGTCGGGAAACTTCTACAAGAGTTTCTTGATAGCGCTCCGACAGGAATCCCTGAACTAGAGGGAATTGCAAATCGAAGATTGGCTAAACCTGATGACCAAGTGTTCCGATTTCGTGGTGAGTTTGTTGATGATTGGGTTCTTTTTCTTGAAGAACTTGGTGTAAAGCGAGGGCTGACTCCCGAATGGAAGAGTATAAAGACGGCTGTCGTCTTGTCAAACAATTACGTGAGCAATTTTTCGTTTTTGGAAGACTGTGGTATTCCGCTCGAAATTGGACAATTTTGGCATAGAGATATTTCTACTGAAGACCGGGATTTGCTCAGTTTCGATTATTCTAAGAATTATGAAATTGAGGGGAAGGTGACGTGGTTGCCTGGCCAGTCAGATATTGAGCACTTTACAAGTTCGTGTAAAGAATGCTACGCCAAACTCATTCTCCTCTGGCTGTCAAAGAAATCTATTGTTCCATGGTCTGTTACGATTCGGCATCGAGTCTACCATAGGGCTGAAAGCAGACAGTGGCCAACGCCGCTAAAGTCTTTTCTACGTTCAGCATGTTGGCTTCCAGTGGATGACCCAGCAGTCTCAAATTCCTGCCCTGTCGAAGTTCGCCCGCGTGAACTATGGGTTAATCTTGAAAGCGACAATAAGTTTGAATCATTCCTTCGCAGACCGACTCGCGATTTGCTTCGCTACTTCAATATTGAATCGGACGTACTCATTGAGAATCTGAGGAAACACTGCAATTTGCGCATTTTTTACGTTCCTGAGTTCTTGCCAGATCAAATAGAATTTCTTTCTCATCAATTTGTAAGCGATGGCTTTGTAAAATATTTCGAGCCCCACCTTCTCAATATTTACGATTCAACTTGGCAGCGATTTGCAGATCATTTCAATAGAGAAGAATGTGAAATCGACTTCACCAACAGCCCAACTGAAATTCTTGTTCAAAGAGGAGATGGTTATGAGTTGATGTCGATGATTGACCAAGACGATGAGGAGGGAGAATGTATCTATGTATGTGACGCTAATCGAGAGAGTGACTCAGGTCTACTAAGAGCAAGTGGACGAGCGTTCTTTTGTCTGCGTGACCGGGATTCGGAAGGGCACAAAGTTGGTAAATTATTCAGCGTATTGTTTAAGCAACGGGTAAGGTGCCTTTCTCAAGTTACGTACAAGCTTCTTGCCGATGAAAGGAGTATTGAGAGTTGTGCAGGGACTTCCGTCCTTGAAATCTGCCCCCAGTTACGAACCATGGTGGCTACTGCGATGGAGGCTCTTAGCGGCACAGAGGCTCAGCGTTTGCCTTCTGATCGAGAGAAAATATTGACGAAATTAAAACCGCTAAAGTTTATCAAGGCAAGCAGGCTTAAATTCGTTATTGATGGGATGGATGTGTCAATGCGTCAGGATAAATGTCAGGCGTTTCATTTCAAATTTAGCGATGATCAATCAGTTATTGCCGTTCAGTCCTCCCAAGAGTTTTCCGAGAAGTGGACATGGGAACTTATTGACATAAGTATCCTCGCAATTTGCGAAGCATTGGATGGATTAATAGCGTTAGCCCCTCATCTAAGGTTATTGATAATGGACCTTCGGCATAGGGAACCACTACAAGATTGCGCAACAAATCCAGCTGATGATGTTCAGAAGTTCTCTTCCATACTGCAACTCTCGCCGACGGCATCACAGGCAGCACGTGCGTCGCTTAGTGCAGGAGAAAGTCGTTATATACAGTGGATAAGAGCTACTCTTCACTTGTTGTTAGGTAATGATGCGGTAGCCGCTTTTGATAATGCGAGCCAGAATCAATTTGATGATATCAACTTACTTCAAAATATCCTTTCGCAGCTTTTAAAAAATTCAATTGTTTCTGCCGATGAAGTTTTTAACGGTTGTCGGGCTGCTCTGAAAGCGGCAGATGTCCGGAAAAGTTTAGGATTCGAATTCAATAGTTTTAACAACAGTCTTTTGGCTCTTAATTTAGACCCTGAAACTTATCCGAATGATCACAAATTACAGCTTGAGAATTTTATCTTGGAAAACGAAGTGAAGATCATTGATTGTCTTCGCACATCTTGCGCGATTCAACTAATAAATATACGACCGGCAAAGGATTATTCTGACAAGAGAGATAGAGTTCGAAATTTGGAGCCGGATCCTGAATGGCTAGTTGACTTCGAAGTCCCACCCAACAAGATTTTGATTGAATTTGTGGACGCATGGCTCGCTAATCAAAAGGCACCACCATTGCTCGGCTTGCAGGACAACGAACTGGAACCGCTAATTTTAGTTCGAGAAAACAATCAGAAGTTAATCCAAAGTTTTGTAAAGAAAGCGCTTCCTTTAGTTCAGGCATGGTGCAGAAAGCACCAGCAACCAGAGAATCAAATCGCGATGATGGATATGGAAGATGGTCCTATAGAGATTCGTAGACAGCTAGATGATGCGGGTGTCTTCGATTTTAAGACACTTGATGAATCTAAACTGATGGAATGGCTTCTCGTATTGAACCTCTGGCCGCCTGAAATGGCACTCTCACTTGACATTAACATACTTGGTCTTTCACAAGATGATTTAGCGGACAGTACCAAAGAGACCGAAAGGAAGGAAGCGCAGGAAAGGGAAGCACGAATTATTCCATTTAATGGAGGGTATGTGGATCCAATTTCCACAGACATCCTGATTTTTTCGGAGGAACTTCGTGACAGTCTCTCACCACAAGTTTTACGTAAGAAATTAGGATCTTTTCCAGATCTGGTAGCAATTGGTGATAAACCAAATTCCAACGGACGCGGCGGAAATGGTAGCGCCTCTAGTAGAGTGCCGCGGATGCATGAGGTGAAGGCTCAATTTATTGGTCGCCTTGGTGAAGTCGTTGTGTATTACTGGCTACGAAATATTCTTCCTCAACAGGATATTAACGCGGCTTGGAAATCGGAGAATAGATCTCACATTACCGGTTGTATAGGTGATGACACACTCGGGTATGACTTTGCAGTGAGTTATAACAATCAGATCTGGCAAATTGAGGTGAAGGCAAGTCTTGATGACCCTCGATCTTTCATTTTGAACGAGACAGAAGTTAGAGCTGCAAGAGAGGCGGCGCGCTCAAGAAGTGGGACGCAATATAAGATAGTCTACGTTAGCAATTTGTCGAATACGAGTAAGACTAATATTGAGATTCTTCCAAATCCGATGACCAAAGAGGGTGGAGATATTCTGCAACTGCGCGGTGAAGGAATTCGTTATGGATTCGTCAGGGAATGACCTAAACTCGTGTGAAGTGAGTGAGTTGCGATATGTCTGCGTAATTCCTTACGGTATACTTTGGTTTTACAAATACCACCTCACGCAAATTGGATCAATTGGATGCCAAGGCTGACTTGATGGCCTCGATAGACAGGGCAATCGCCTTAAGGTGCACAAAGGGAAACGTAAAGGACAATGGAGCATTCACATCAATGATCAGTGCACGACTTGTTTCAGGTTGCCGGAATATGGCTCAGGACTGGCAGACGTCGAAATTGCGGATTGTTGCTAGAGTTGAGATGGCATGTTATGCGCGAGCCAATCCGTCCCGATTAGAAGTTGCGAGAGGACCTGGACGAATTCGGTATGAGCGCGTCCGAATTGGTGCGCTAGATTGAGGTTCGAGAGAATACGTATCACTAGGATTCTCAACTGTCGGCGTTCGTTACCGGTGATACAGCTTTGAGATTAGGGCGATATTATGGAACTTTCGGGGAGTTTTGGCACAGTTTTCAAAAACTCTACGAACTGCGCTTAGCGCGGCAAATCAATGGTGCGGCCATGATTCGTTTGTCGACGTTTAATTCGAGTAGGGGCTACGTGCGGCGAAGTAATAACACGGTACGCCGCGGTGATTGAATGCTTTCAAACTCGATCAGAAAAATCCAAGAAGGATAGAGTACAGCCTTTTAGATTGAAAGGATACCTTCAGTCTTGAGGTCAAGCTTTGAATGCGTGGTCAACTATCCTTGATCGCTCTCACTGCAACTTCAGTTTGAAGTTTAACGACACTTTCGAGAAGGTTCGAATTCTTCCCTTCCGGGCCCACCATCGCAATACATACGAACCTTTGTCCATCTCTTTCTTCTTGGACGGTGTGTTTGTGATGCAAGAGCGTTCAGTGAACTGTGGAACAAGAACGAAAGATACTTCTGGTAGCCAAGATTGACCAAAGAGGACAAGTGTATAAGCGATGAATGAGTTGAAAGTGCAATTTATCAAAAAGGGCGAAGAACCAGAGTATGTTGTATTACCTATACAGGATTACCTTGAAATGATTTCATTGTTGGAAGAAACTCAAGACCGTTATGCAGTAGAACAAGCGTTTATTGACTATCAGGAAGGTACAACTGTTCCAAGCGAAGTCGTAAACTTCATTTTAAACGGTACGTCGCCCTTACGAGCATGGCGGCAAAGTCGAGGTTTTACACTGGAATCGCTGTCCAAGCGGGTCGGCGTCTCTAAAAGTTATCTTTCTCAAATAGAAAATAACCGCAAGCCTGGCTCGCTCAACCTGTATCGCCAGATTTCAGTTGTTTTGAACGTCGCAGTCGATGACCTGATCTACAGGGAAGAAACACCACGCTCTTAATATTAAGGGTGCTGTCAATATGAACTCAACTATGAAACGTATGGGGCTTATATACTTAACTTGACAAAACAATAAGTATCCATCATATCAATATGTTATAATGCAAACGATATGAATCATCGCAATATTCGGTTCCGTCTTTATCCAAAATCTCCCCAGAAGGCAAACCTGCTTTGTCAGTGCTTGGGTGCAACGCGTTTTGTGTGGAATCACTTCCTTGCGAAAAACAAAGAATTGATGCAAGCGCATCGTAATGATGATTCATGCCCGCGTCCGAATACGACGTTTTTCTCTGTCGGCAAGGAATTCATTGAGCTTAGACAACAAATCGACTGGATGCAGAAATTGCCGTGTGCGCCAATTCGCTATACACTCAAATATCAGGCGGATGCGTGGCGTGAATGTTTCAAAGGCAGCCGCGGCTTTCCAAAGTTCAAATCATACAACGATGTGGATTCGGTCACGTTTCCAACTGGATCATTCAAATTAACGGGTGACGGTGTGCATTTGGCGAAAATCGGTCAGGTTGTATTAAGCGGTGACAATCCGTACACAGGCTGTCAGGCCAAGTCAGTTGTGATCAAAAGACAGCTTGACAAATTCTATGCGACAGTGTGTTTTGAAGTCCCTGATGAGCAGGTGGCAAAACTTGAAAATGGTGTGGCAATCGGCATTGACATGAATGTGGGTCAGTTTGCCACAAGCGATGGTGAGATTTGTTCCATGCCCGATACCCGGGACTATGAAGCAAAGAAAAGACGTTATGCCCGGCAGATGTCAAGGCGCGAAAGGGGGAATCACAAAAAGGGCATTAAGCCTTCAAATCGATATTTGAAGTCCAGACTCCGATACAACAAGGCTTGCAGGAAGGTCAAGACGATAAGGTCGAACTGGCATCATCAC
Source organism: Arenicellales bacterium (assembly GCA_965214785.1). Taxonomy (GTDB): domain Bacteria; phylum Pseudomonadota; class Gammaproteobacteria; order Arenicellales; family JAJDZL01; genus JAJDZL01. The sequence continues at coordinate 2,690,773 of OZ243975.1, forward strand.
CAATCGCGTAGAATTGCCGATCACAATCAGTATGCGGTGGTCGAAGCGTTGCATACAAAAGCGATGACGCGATCGGCGAAAGGCGATGTTGACAATCCTGGCAAGAACGTCAAAGCCAAGTCTGGATTGAATCGTGTGATACTCAATACGGGCTGGTCAGGGCTCAAGCAAAAGTTGGCGTACAAGGCTGAATTGGTTGAAGTCAATCCAAAGCATACCAGTCAAAGGTGCAATGTGTGTGGACACATTGACAAAGACAATCGCAAGACGCAGTCAAAGTTTGTGTGTGTCAGTTGCGGTCATTCGGACAATGCAGACATCAATGCTGCATTAAACATATTAGCCTTGGGGACTCGGGCGATTGGGCACGGAGGGCGTTCTGGTTACAGACCCGTTGAACTGTCAAGAAAATATGCCGCTTGATTTTGTCAAGTTATGTATATAAGCCCCAAAATAAAAGGTAACAAACTGTCCGACGAACAAATTGCGGAATTGAAGTATTTGGAAGGGTTGTCTGACGATCAAATCAATTTACAGGATATCCCAGAGCTGACAGATTGGTCTGGAGCGCAACGCGGTTTATTTTATAAACCTGTGAAGCGACAGATAACTCTACGTTTGGATGCTGATTAAGGTGCGCATGCCTAACGGACGAGGCTATCAAACTGCAATAAATCAAGCGCTGCGAGACCATATTAGGCATCAGTTGACTGAATAATGTCATGAGGAACAGGCTGCTCAGACATTATCTGCGGTGATCGACGAATACCGAATCATATCTGACCCTTGTCTCTATTTCGCCAGATAAGTCGTCGAACAAATTTTGAATCGCATATGGAATTCAGGTAAGGTTCGAATTCGTCTCTTCCGAGCCCACCAAGTCAAGTTGTTGAAGTAATTTTGTTATCTAAAGATGAATTACGCATCTCGCTTGCGAGATAGATGGATGATTATGTTTGTCGCTAAGACATCTTCCCGTCCGGTCAATCGGTAAAAATCATGGGGTAGTGCTTCATACCCTGCAAATCTGTTTTCAAAAGATTCGAGAGTAAGCGTTACCTATTTTGGTTCGTCTAGATTCTGAAGGTTCGTGAGTTTATTGCTCGATTCAAGTAAATGGATTGAGTAGTTGAACGCCTGTGCCTTTGAAATGAGAGATGTTTCTCGTTACCACGCATAGATTATGTGTCAGTGCCGTTGCAGCAATCTGTTTGTTGTGTGAATTTTGATAGTGCGGGACGCGCAAATAACCCCATACCTGTGCTTCGAGTTCAGTGAAAGAAAGGATGTAATCACGATACTCTAAGGTAATTTCGCTAAGCCAAGATTCCAGCAAGTTCGCCTGATCATGATCACCACGATGTCGAATTATCTCGACACCGCGCCTCAACTCACCAATCGTGATGACGCTAAGGTAGATTTGCTGCTCTTCTCTTTCCGTAATTGAAAGGAACGTCTGAACACCTCTGTTGATTCTAGATTTTTTTCGAAACTCACTAATGATATTTGTGTCAAGTAAATACACGACTCGGCCGCTCGTCTTGCTGGGATGAAAAATCGTCATCATCACCCACTGGTGGGATCGATTGAATGACTTCGGCAAAACTTCTTCTTTGAGGAATCAGTAGTGCGGCAGTCAACAGATTCCGATGTTCTGCTTCCATGCTAATGCCTTTTTTGCCAGCTTGAAATTTCAAAGCTCTTACAATTTCGTCATCAATGTTTCGTACGATTAAATTCGCCATATACCCCTCTACATGCATTGAGAATTAAGGGCACCAATATCACATTAGCGCGATGTAATCAATGATATCAAACTTGCGACTGACTTGTCGAGTGGTAGTGCGTGTTTACGATCTGATTAAATAGTTACCAACTTTGTAATCAGGTAACAAGTCGAGTAATTTGTCCAGGTGTTCCAGGGACTGTTAATTTTCAACGATATTGACAAGAGGAAACTGAATTTGCAATTTGACCACAGTTCGAGAACATTCCAACCAAGCCCCACCAAGCACGTTAGTTCTGAAGAATTCTGAGTCCAGTTGTAAAGTCGCAAAATCAGTGGCTGCGTTCGCTCTAGTCCATTTGCTGAATAAATAAACTGTCATTGTTACTGTTCCCAGAAAAAAATGGTCTCCTTACGGAAATAACATCTTGCCAATTCCTTGATTGTGAATTCCTACTCATTTAACTTATTCCCTGTTGCGCAACAAGAAATAATCTACAATGACTTCATGATTAAAAGTTTCAAGCATAAAGGGCTTGAGCATTTTTTCGTTAGCGGAAATCGATCAGGGATTCAAGCGACGCACGCGGGCCGAATTCGGGATCGTTTAGCATTTTTGAATGCTGCAAAAACCATAGAAGACATGGATAAGCCAGGTTATCGACTTCATCAGTTGATGGGTGACCGACGTAACCAATGGCCGATTGCCGTTTCTCATAATTGGCGCATCGTTATCACATTTGATCGCGGTGATGCCTATTTTGTGAACTATGAGGACTATCACTGATGAGTTATCAACAACATAACCCTCCTCATCCAGGAGAGTTGATTCGGCGTACATACATTGAGCCATTTAAAGGAGTTACCTCGAACGGCGTAGCAGACCGGTTGGGTGTGGCTCGCAGTACGTTTAATAGACTGTTGAACGGTAAGTCCAGCATTTCGCCTGAAATGGCAGTTCGTCTTTCTATAGTACTCGGCGGTTCAGCTGAAAGCTGGATTAGGTTGCAAGAAAGTTTCGATTTGTACAAAGCCAGACAGATGATCGACACAAGCGAATTGAAGCGAATCGAATTTGACCATGTAGCCTAATCCAACGGCAACTCCAGAGCGATTAAAGCAAAGTGGAATGTGATAGTCTGTAGAAGGAGCGAATGCTATCAATGTATTACGTTGTTACGTGAAAAGCGGTCGGTTTGATGATTTTTGGCATGACCATCCGTGAAATACCTGGCAAATGAAAAATTATTGCGCTAGGCTAAGTTCTGGAATGGAGGAGGTTATGAAATATTCGCAAAGGTTTGACTACAGTCCTTCCGGACCCACCAAATCAACACGGTTTTACAGCTTTTGGCAGTTGCAGCGCATTGACGTCGAATGTGAAGAATTCAGTTACTGGATCATGCGCCGAGCCTGACTTCATTGCTTTGTGAACTATCAGAGCATCGGCGAAATCCACGTGCAATTTACGATAAGCATCAAGTGCTAGGCTGATAATCTCATCATTCTCAAAACAGACGTTCGGTTCCGCTAGCAGTGCGACAACAACGGAAACCAAGTCCGCCTTGGTTGCCTTGTACTTGCGTCCGCTCAACGTCCACAAGCATTCAACCAGCACCACATCCGTAATGAGAACACGGTCACCGGCTTCGATAATTCGGCGCGACAGAGCCGCTTGAGCTTCGTCATCTCCCAGCAGATAACGCAACACGACATTGGTGTCAACGGCAATCAACGAGAGTCTGTGCGCCTTTGCTCAATGAAATCCTGAAGCGACTGGCGGTCGGAAATTGCGTCGTCCCGGTGCAGATGATCGAGACACTTCCAAGCGCTACCTGTCTTTTGCGGCACGATAGTGATGCAACCGTCTGCGACCAGGCTTCGGTATTTGTCGCCAGGGTTGATGCCTACGATTCTACATTGGCTTGCAGGCAACGTAATCTGACGTTTGCTACTTACACGGGGCATGACTAATAAATCCGTCTCATTGTTACTTAAACTACATGTCGTCATTTTAGCATGACAAATTCAGAAAATCTTTACTTTTCACAATGATCAAAGAAAACGCATTTCTACATTGTGAGTCGACTTGCTTTGACTATTGGCCGACGGCTTGACTCGTGGATGTCTGATAGAACTCAGCGCCGAATGATATTAAAGTCGACCAGTTCCTAGACGTGACCGAAGTTCGAATAGGTCGGATATTTATTACTATTCCCTTATTTTTACTGGTCACTGTGTTTGTGCTGGTCCTATTGATATTTCAGCCTTGGTTGATCACGGTACTTCTTGAGTAGCGCCAAAGGTTGATTCGTCAACAGAATAGAAACAATCAGAAACGACTCTTATCAACATCATCCGAATGTTGCTCGGTTGCAGGGGCAGTACAATATTCAAATTGACAAAGGACGCCCCCGTCGCAATTTGTTTATCCGGTTTTTGAAATCCGGATTTTCCTGCTCATGCGAATCTCGAAATACACAACCACCAGTCCACTGACTACAATAAGAGCACTTCCGATATAGTCACGCACACTTGGCAAATCACCCCAGACGATAAACCCTGCAGCTATTGCCAGTGGCAGTGACGCATATTCAAACGGCACAACGACCGAAGCGTTGGCGATGCGATATGACTGCGACAGCAGGTAAACTCCCATCGCAGTTACGATTCCGCAAATAACCAGCAGTTGATACACAGTTATGCTTGGCCACTGCCAACTACGCAACAGAAATTGCAACGCCCCGTGTTCAGACACATTGTATTGACCGTTGCCAACGAAAATTCCGCTGACAATACTCACCAACACAAAGGAGATCAAAATGTAGACGCTCATTGAGCTGGCAGAATCGCTCAGTGACAGTTTCCGAGTCATCATGATCATCAATGCGTAAGTCAAAGCCGACAACACGGGAAAAATCACATTCCAATTAAATGCAACATCCCCCGGCTGAGCGATAACAATAACCCCCGCCATCCCCACTGTGATCGCCGCCCAGCGAATCAAGCCGACCGTTTCTCCAAGAAACACCTTGGCTATCAGACATACAAATAAAGGCGCGCAAAAAAACAAAGTGACGGTTGTCGCCATAGGCATGACTGAAAGACCCAGAAAGTAAAACGCATCCGAAAGCACCAGCATGAGTCCTCTCAGCAGGTGTAACCAGGGACGTCGAGTTTTTAGTTGTGACAACCCACCGAAAATTCGCGTGAATACCAGCAACAATACCAAAGCAATGGCAGCTTTGACCAGCGTGAGTTCGTGCAGAGGATAAAAAGGACTCAGCCACTTGATGATCGTATCGCTGACAGTGAGAAAAACCAAAGCGCACAAAAGGTATAGAATCCCTTGTATGCTTCGACTGGCCTGATTCACAAGCTTCATGGGAACCGAACGCCTCTAATACCCGTAACGACTCGCGAGTGGTCTTGTCACATGATCCTTTTGCGACACGTTTTTACGTGTCAGCAATCAAGGCAATATGTTCGAACCGTTTCGCCTCATTCAGCCATTTGCAACGAAAGCACGTTTCGCTAATTTGACATTGTAGTGTCCGAAAATTTGTCATCATGCATCCTTTTCATCGAGCCACGTTCGGATAATCGCACGATGCCTCGCTCTATCGTAACTTTCAAAATGGCCGGCATGGACGATAGTGACCGGAAGCTCAAGCAGCCGTATCATGCTGCGATAATAGTCTTCTAAATCTGAGTGGTAGTTATCATCAATCAAAGTCCCGTCGTAAACAACATCCCCGGAAAATAAAATGCCTGTTTGTCTTTCAAACAAAGCGACCCCTCCGGGGGAATGTCCAGGTGTGTGAAGAACTTCAAATTGCCTGTCGCCAATGTCGATCGTATCACCGTCTTCAATAAAACGTGTAGCCGCAGCTTTCTTAACACAATATTCAGCGCTTTGATAGGGCAGTGGCGGCAATTGAGTAAACATTTCGTCGGAAACATATACATCGATCAGAGTTGAATAGCGATCAGGGTTGGAAATAATGTCAGCCTCCGCAGGATGCACAAGACGATGTTCGAATTCATGATGCGCGCCAATATGATCGAAATGGGTGTGGCTGGCGACAGCCAGACAGGGTTTGCCAGTCAAAAACGGGATATGTTCTCGCAAACTTACAATCCCCATTCCACTGTCGACCAGCATGTCACGATCGCGCCCTTTAACGTGCCAAATATTGCACCGATAATATTCCTTGATCCAGGCTTCGTATATCAAAGTGACATCGTCAGAAAATCGCTTCGTGCGATACCAATCTTGTGGATTGAAATTGTTTTCCATGGTCATCAATTTGCTCTTGTGCGAAAAGACTTCGTGCAATATACATGTTTTAGCAAACCGGTGCGCTTATAGACTCTGTGGAATTGCACCAAAACACGATAGTACGAAACTGACTTGCGCTCGCCGCCAAGAAGCTTCGTGACAGGCGCATTAAAGTTCCGTTAATTTGCGCACATTTCGTGGCAAAACACCATCATTCGAGTGATTCTACGATTGAAGTTTGGACAGCTACGCGAACACTTGTACAGCGCGTGCCGATGACGCAATTGGACAAAATCATCAACACCTCAATGCATGTTGAAAATGCCAGTTGCACCGGTTTTTTATTGAATCCGGCGACTGTGGTTTAGATCAAGCCTTCTTGACGAATTCCGAGCTTGTTTTGCATCTGCTTGCTGATGCCTTGGGTAATGCGGTCTGCGATCATCGCAATAATCGCCATTCCAATGCCGGCAATCATGCCAACACCGAAATCTCCGTCACCTAGACCAATATAGATTTGCTGTCCCAAGTCATCAGTTCCCACCAAAGCTGTGATGACAAGCATCGAAATTGCAAACATGATGGTCTGGTTGAGCCCCAGCATAATGGATGGCACCGCCAGAGGCAGTTTTACCTGAAACAGAAGCTGCATACGCGTGCAGCCGATGGTAGTGGCCGCCTCCACAACATCACGCGGCAAATTGCGAAGACCATGTTCGGTATAACGAATTGCCGGCACGATAGCGAAAGTGCAAATCGCTAGCAGTGCGGTAAACTCTCCGATCTTGAAAACCATAACGAACGGAATCAGGATAACAAAAAGCGGCATCGTCTGCAACGTATCGATAATGGGGCGCACAGCAGTGGAAACCTTGTCGTTTTCTGAAGCCCAGACTCCAACAGCACCGCCTATCGCGAATGATACAAGGGCCGCCATACCACAAAGATAGACGGAAACAACTGCCGGATCCCAGATGCCGGTCAGCAGCAAAAATGCAAGTCCAGCTGAGATCCACATCGCTAACACACTGCCGCCCGCCTGCCAGCCTAAAATGATGATGATCGTACAAAGCGCGATCCAGGCCGTGCCGGTCAACCCACCGTATAGCACCAATGCCAGCAGTACCAGGCAGATCGCTGCCATATACATCCGTTTCCAAATTAACACCGCAGCAGGAATCAGTATCAGCACTGCATAGATTACAGTGACAAGCCCAGTCATCGAAAATCCCCAGGTAAAGGGACTGACCGCCTGCTTCAGTCCAATCTTAAGTGGCAGCATCACATAGAAAAAAGCAATTTGCTTGACGCCTTCGAGAAATTCCCGATACTCTACAAACACCCACTCTAAAGAAGCATTCATCGCGGGTGCAGGATTGATGATCCATGCCTTGGGCCAAATAGACAGAAGCGAAATGAATTGAGCGAACACAATCACAATGGCAACGACTGCGCCACAGATCACCCAGCTGCGGCGTTTCGCTTTTTGTTCATTGAGGTCCATTGTTGGACTTTGCAACGCGAATCCCGCAGTAATGCGATCAAGAATCATGGCCATCAAGGCAATGACGATGCCAGCGAGAATGCTTTCTCCAAACAGCGCCTTGCGGATTGTTGACAGCACCTCCCAACCAATGTCGTTGGTGCCGCCGATAATCGAAGCGATGATTACCATCGACAGCGATGCCATAGTTGCCTGATTTACGCCTAGCAGCAGCTGACGTCTGGCAGTCGGAACTCTCACTCGCCAAAACAGCTGTGAAGGAGTCGCGCCGCTCATCAATCCCGAATCGATCACCGTCGCCGGGACACCGCGCAGACCAACAATGGTATTGCGAACCATGGGTGGAAAAGCAAACAGCACAGAAGCGACCAGTCCAACCGTAGCACCGAAACCAAACAGAAGCAGAATCGGAATTAGGTATGCGAAAGCAGGAACGGTTTGCATCAAGTCCAATGTAGGCATGATGACCCGATATGCGCGATGAGACATGAATCCCCATGTGCCAAGGGCAAATCCGACCATGACCGCCAACGGAATGGAAATCACCACAAGCGCGAAAGAGTTCATCGATTGAGGCCAAAATCCGAATGTGACTACATAGATGATGCTAAGTGCGCAAAATATTGCAAGGCGGATACCGCCCGCTCTGTAGGAAACAAAGGTAGCGAGAATTAAAAATGCAAACCAGGGGATGGCGTGCAGAATCGTTTTTGCAAAAAGAATTGGCCAGTCAAACAACCAGCCAATGGCCTTGAAAAACCAGCCAAATATTGCAACAAACCAACTCATGGCGGCGTTCAAAGGCCCCGTCAATGGCAAAACCAGGCTGTCGGGATATTTGAAAAACGCGCCGAGACTGTCGCCTAAAGTGACGCAAATCGCCGTCAGTGCGACGACTCCTAGCCAAACGACAATAGATCTGCTGGAGCTTCGTTCCACCGAACTAGATTTTTGGTGCGGAAGAATCTGACATTCCACTGGCAAGAGCAGCGATCACATCCTGTCCAGTCATGTGGAATACTGTGTTATCGTCTGTTCGCACCGCAACACCTGTTTCGTGTTCGGCAAGATAGGGCAGTAGATCACACACCTTGGTGGTACCAGAGACTTCCCGAATGCCTTCCGGAGGTGTTTTGTCAGAAGCAATATCGCCGGCAGACAATATCATCTCCCACGGCACGTCATTGGTAAACTCTCGTACGTAATCGTCGGCCGGATTGAGAATCAGGTCCACAGGTCGTCCGATTTGAACTACCGCGCCGTCTTTCATGATGGCCATGCGGTCCGCTACGCGTAAAGACTCGAGAAAATCGTGGGTGATGAAAACAATGGACTTGTGCAATTCGTGCTGCAATCGCAAAAACTCGTCCTGCATCTGGCGTCTAATCAGCGGATCAAGCGCGCTGAACGGCTCGTCTAAAAACCACACTTCCGGTTCAACTGCAAGCGAGCGGGCGATTCCTACGCGCTGTTGCTGTCCGCCAGATAACTGGCTTGGATAACTGCTTTCTCGCCCTTCAAGTCCGACCAGCGCGATCACTCTTTCGGTGCGCTGAATGCGTTCTTTTTCCTCCATGCCCTGAAGTTTGAGCGGAAACCCAACATTCTCAAATACATTAAGATGCGGCATCAGCCCAAAGCTTTGGAAGACCATGCCCATCTTGTAACGCCTAAAGTCAATCAGCTCTTTGGGACTGGCTTTAAGCAGGTCTTGCCCATCTAATAAAATTTCGCCGTGAGTCGGTTCAACAAGGCGAGAAAGACAGCGAACGACTGTTGACTTGCCTGAACCCGATAACCCCATGATGACGAATATCTCACCTGGCAACAGGTCAAAGTTCACGTCCGCTGAAGCGACGATTCCGCCCTGATCCCGTATGCTTTGTGCCAACTGCTTGGCATCACCGCCATTTTCAGGCAGCTGAGAAGAATCAGACAGGTAATCGTCGGCGTGCGGCCCGTAAAGTTTCCATAAATTCCTGCAGGAAAGTTTTGCTTCGGTTGCAGACACGGTAGCTATCACCTCGCAAGTATTTTTGCATAGCGGAAATACCGTATCGGTATTTCCGCTATTGAAATGTCATTGATTACTGTGCTGCGTCCACCCAAGGTTGCCACATGTCCCGATTCGCTTCCATCCACTCAGAAATAACTTCCTCTATTTCGCGACCTTTTTGGTCAACTTCCAGAATCAAGACGTTTTGGATTTCATTGGTCAGTTGCATTTGCTCGGCAACTTTGTACGCTTTGGGAAACTTCTCAGCAAAATCTTTGGTTACAATCTTGTCGATGCTTGCCTGCTGGAATCCACAAGCCTCACCGCGGCTTTGGGCACCTTCGTCGCATGCGCCATGAGCAGTGTCCCAGCCAACCCAGTTCATTTCCACTTCAGCGAACAGCCAATGCGGTTGCCAGAACATCATCAACATCGGCTGTTCTGCAGCCAGTGCGCTTTTAAGTTCGGCTACCATAGCACCTTCAGAACCACCAGGAATTGGCTTGAATGGCAAATCAATCAATTTCACCAAATCAGATGAGCGCGTCCCCCAGTCTGCCGGATACGTAATCAGGCGACCGTTTGGGAACGTATCTGCGGCAGCAAAAGCCTGCGCGCAATCATACAGTGCCTGATAGGAAGGCAATCCTGGGCACTTTTCTTCCATATAAGGAGGGTAAATCCATCCTTCCTGCGGGTTGAGTCCGAGACTGCCGAGAACGACAATGTCTCCGCTTTCGACAGCCTTGGGATAAATATCTCCGACATTGTTCGTCCATGTTTCGGGCTGCATGTGGAGACTTCCTTCGGCGATTGCTGAAAACTGAGGTACCGCTCCGGCGGTAACCAGTTCAACTTCGTATCCAAGTTCTCTAAACAAATTGGCTGCAAAATGCGCTGAAATATGTTGTCCAGTCCACTCATTGATCGCAATTTTGATTGACTCACCATAGGCGGCGCCTGGTAACACTGTCATCATCAAAATTGCAACAACAGCTATCTTTACTTTCTTAATTACCTGCATTTCATTACTCCGTATCAAATTTTGCAACATGTTCAATTGCAAATGTGTTTGTCAATTTACCAGCATTTTATACGCAACAGGATAAAAGAAATATTAAAAACACTGCGGCAATGAGATTATTTTCTTAGGACGAATTCTACAGGTGGCCGGTCAATTCATTGACCACCTAGTTGGGTTAAGTCGTATTGCAAGCAATATCCGAGTCTGCAAAGACACTGCAAATGAGGTCAACCCTGCCGTGAGTTGGCATTAAAGACTTGCACTTGCCAAAAAAATTCTAAACCGCTTAGACAGACACGAAGGAGACAAAAATAGTTGCGCAATGACTTAACTGGTGTTCTCACTTCAGCGACTTCAAAGTCGCCGGCTTCGGTTGTATTTATCATCCTTGGCGGGCGGTATAACCCTCATCAAATCTGACTCAGTCTTGCGACAAAATTCATCTGACATAACACCAGACCAACTTAAGGCACGATGTTAGGGTAAACTTAAACCACCAAAATTTTAAAAATTAGAGGAGGAAATCATGCAATCATTGAAAAACAATTCGGCCGGCTTGATTGACACCAAGCTGTCACGAAGAAAATTCATGCAAGCCTCGGGGGCACTGGGATTAGCTGGTGCTGTACCTGGATTGTTTGCCGCATCAAGTTCCCAGGCAGCCACTGCAGTTCGCGGTGGTCATCTGCGAGTAGCGACAGTGCAGGGCTCTTCAACTGATGCGCTGGACCCAATTCGACTGACCAGCGGTCATACCAACTTTATGTTTTCAACGTTTCACAATTCGTTGACGGAAATCGCTGCGGACGGTCAGTTAAGACCGTTGGTGGCGGAGTCTTATGAAACCGGTGCTGACGCGTCACACTGGATATTCAAGTTGCGACAGGATGTCACATTTCACAACGGCAAGACAGTGACTTCCGATGACGTTATCACTTCTTTGCAGCGCCATATTGGAGAGGAATCCGCCTCTTCGATGAAATCATTTATGGAAGAAATCGAGTCCATGTCAAAAGATGGCGATCGGGTCGTTAAGATTAAACTGAAAAGTCCCAGCGTTGATTTTCCTGTAATCTTAAGTGCCAGCGTTTTATCGATTCTGCCGTCCAAGGACGGTCAGATTGAAGCATTTGATGTTGGCTGCGGCGCTTACATGCTAGCGGCTTTCGAGCCGGGTCAGTATTCCAGGTATGTGCGCAATCCAAACGACTATCTCTCCGACCGGGGGTTTGTCGACACCGCTGAAATTCTCACAATTGCGGATTCCACCGCCCGTCAGAATGCTTTGGTAACCGATGCAGTGGACATCGTCGGAGATGTTGATGCGACTACTGCGGACTTGCTCGCCAGAAACAGTGAGATTGAAATACTCGATATCACCAGCACACAGCATTACACCTTCCCAATGCGTACTGATCTTGCACCATTTGACAATAACGATGTCCGCATGGCGTTAAAACTGTCTATTGACCGCGAAGAAGTACTTGATAAGATCCTCAACGGCTACGGAAGTCTGGGTAACGACCATCCAATCTCGCCGGCCAACCGCTACCACAACCACGAGTTGGAACAGCGGGTGTACGATCCTGAGAAAGCCAAATGGCATCTTAAGCAAGCTGGAATGGAGAATTTAAAACTTGAATTGAGTGCTTCAGACAGTCTTTACTCCGGTTGTGTCGACACAGTCGTTCTATACAGTGAGCATGCCAAAGCCTCAGGGATTGAATTGACCCTGAAACAGGTCCCGGATGATGGCTACTGGGCAGATGTGTGGCTGAAGCATCCGTGGTGTGCGAGCTATTGGAGCGGACGGCCCACTGAAGACTGGATGTTTACCCAAGGCTATTCCGAGACCTCAAACTGGAACGAAAGCTACTGGAGAAACAAACACTTCAATGAGTTGCTGGTAGCGGCGAGAGCCGAAGTGGATGACGATAAGCGACGCCAAATGTACTGGGAGATGCAAGCGATCACACGCGACGATTGCGGATCTGTTGTTCATGCTTTTGCGAATCATATTTCGGCACATTCCAAGAAGGTTGGCGTGCCCCAGCAGGTTGCTGGAAACTGGGAGTATGACGGTTATAAACTGATCGAAAGGTGGTGGATAAAAGGCTAAGATCGGATTTGTAATATGCTCGCGGTTTCGAACAGATTTTGAATTTATGCCCGTTCGCGCTGGCGAGTCAGTAGATTCGCCAGCGCTGCAATACCTGTGGGTGTTATGACTGTGAAGTTGCCTTTTGCAAGCAATATTCTTTTCACTGCCACCGATTTGCAGCGGTGTCATCACAATGTGAATTGATGGTTCTTTGTGTCAATGGGTCACAAGGGTGTTCTATGTGACTTTTGATTGATATTGCAGCCGGCATTGCGCCAGGTTCAAATTAAACGCAGATGAAAATGACTTCAACAAAATGTATAAGGAGGTAACGCGTTTATTGTTATTCGTGGATTAACCGTTAAAAAACGTCGAACCATTCGACGCAATCGCAAGGAGGAAAGTGAAAACAATGAATACAAAATATCTAGATTTAAGTGGTCTATACGATCAAAAAGTCAGCAGGCGCAAGTTCATGCAGGCGTCTGGCGCACTTGGCGTTGCAGGGGCAGCTCCGGGACTGTTTTTAGGCCAGTCAGCTCGTGCTGCTGCACCATCTAAAGGAGGCCATCTACGAGTCGCTTTGGTTCACGGTTCATCGACCGATTCATTGGATCCGATTCGTCTGATTAGTGCTCATACGCTTATATTGTTCTACAGTGTGCATAGCACTTTGACGGAAATAACACCGAGCGGTGAATTGATTCCGTTGCTTGCTGAGTCATACGAAGCAGGCGTTGATTCATCTGAATGGATTTTTAAATTGCGTTCAGGTGTGACTTTTCATAACGGCAAGTCAGTCACCTCAGATGATGTGATCGCATCAATCAATCGACACCGCGGTGAGGAATCAGCGTCTTCAATGAAGTCATTTATTGAAGGTGTTGAATCGATAACCAAGGACGGTGATCTTGTCGTCAAGTTCAAATTGAACAGTCCGAGCGTCGATTTTCCCGTGATTTTAAGTGATGCGGTGCTATCGATATTGCCGTCTAAAGATGGGAAAGTCGAAACTTTTGATACAGGCTGCGGCCCCTACATGCTGGAAGCTTTTGAGCCAGGTCAGTATTCGCATTACAAGAAAAATCCAAACTCATATCTGTCTGATCGAGGGTTTGCTGACACCTGTGAGTTGCTGACAATTGCAGATTCCACAGCCCGCCAGAACGCACTTGTTACCGGCGTTGTCGATGTGATTGGAGACGTGGAACCTACAACCGCTGACTTGCTCGGTCGTAACGAGGATATTAACATCCTCAATGTGACCAGTACGCTGCACTACACATTTCCGATGCGCACCGACTTGGCACCGTTCGATGACAATAACGTTCGAATGGCGTTGAAGCTCGCAATGAACCGAGAAGAAGTGTTGTCTACCGTGCTCAATGGTTATGGAAGCCTTGGCAACGATCATCCAATATCTCCTGCCAATCGCTACTTCAATAGCGAACTAGAGCAGCGGGTGTATGATCCTGAAAAAGCCAAATGGCATCTCAAGCAAGCTGGAATGGAGAATTTGAAACTTGAATTGAGTGCTTCAGACAGTCTTTACTCAGGTTGTATTGACACCGTCGTTCTATATAGCGAACATGCCAAAGCAGCGGGTATCGAACTGGTTCCGAAGAAGGTCCCGGACGATGGATATTGGGCTGATGTGTGGTTAAAGCATCCGTGGTGTTCCAGCTACTGGAGCGGGCGGCCCACTGAAGACTGGATGTTCACACAAGCTTACTCAGCGGAATCCAACTGGAATGAGACTTACTGGAAAAATGATCGTTTTAACGAACTTCTGGTTGCCGCGAGATCTGAACTCGATGAAGACAAACGTCGGCAAATGTATTGGGAAATGCAGGCAATCGTCAGAGATGACGGTGGAGCGGTAGTCAATGCGTTCGCAGATCATGTTTCAGCATACAGAAATAATGTTGGAGTACCAGATCAAGTCGCAGGTAACTGGAAACTTGATGGATACAAAATATTCCATCGATGGTGGCTTAACAGTTAGAACGCATCCAGAGTGAATCTGACGCATTTTCTTTGAGTCCGGTGAAGCCTTGTGTTTCGCCGGACTCAATGTTTGAGTGCTTATTGATGTCCAATCCTAAGAAAAGGCGGTCAGCCGCTCGGAAAAAGAAAGTCACAAGACAAGTCGAATCACGCCAGCAAAGTACAAAGCTGGTCCAGTCACTGTCTTTGGAACTGGTCGATTCGCATGACGCTGAGCTGATTCACGACGCTGTAAAATCAATCCTGTGGAAAGTAGGTGTCATTGTTGAACACCCCTCGATGCGGCGAGAATTAATTCAAAAGCACGGGTGTCAGGAAGGTGATGATGACTACATTCGCATCCCCCCAGACTTAATTGAACAGGCAATCTCTACTGTTCCTCGAACCATCCGGCTGTACGACCAAAATGGCAATGTAAGCGTCGATACCGGTGCTAAAGTTTCGAGTTATTGTCCAGGACACAATTGTGTTCGAGTTCTCGACCATAGAACCGGTGAGTTGCGGCCCTGCAACCTTCAAGACATTCGGGAAACAGCCAGGCTGTGCGATCAGCTTCCAAATATCGACATGGTTTGTTCACTGGGTTATCCGAGTGAAGTGCCTCCCGAAGATGAAGTTGTCGAGACTGCCAAGGCCATGTATGAAAACTGCAGCAAACCTGCTGCGTTGCTGGCACATGATGATGAAATTCAGATTCGAATGATGAATGTCATTGCGGACCGTGTTGGTGGCTGGAACCGCCTTGCTGACAAACCGGTTTCCCTTGAGCTGATGGGACCGATTTCCCCGCTTCGACTTCCCGATGAGTTGTGTTCGAGATTGATTAACTGCGCCAGATGGCGAGTCCCGGTAGTGTGCTACCCGGCGACTTTTCCCGGAATGTCGTGTCCGATTTCTATCTCCGGTGCAATTGCTCAGTCCTCTGCTGAAGCCATCGCCGGTATTGTTGTTCACCAAATCACTCAACCCGGTGCTCCTGTGATGAGTGGATCGGCGATTTTGCCAATGGACCTGCGCCAGGCAAACCTTGCTTACGGCTCTCCGGAGTACATGCTCACCGGTCTCGGTGCCAGCGATTACTTTCGCTTCGTTGGAATCCCGTCATGGATTGGAGCCGGGTGTTCAGATTCGCACCAGTTTGACGCACAGGCAGCCGCGGAGGCTAGTGCCACTTTAACGATTGCGTCAATGGCGAAGACGCCGTTTGTCCATAACCTCGGATTTCTTTCCGGCGGGCGCACCGGATCTTTAGAGATGTTGACATTGTGCGATGAATTAATCGGATGGTCATCGAAGATGGCAAACGGAGTAACAGTGAACAAAGCCAACCTTGCTGTAGAAGTGATACAGCGCAGTGCGCCGACCAACGCATTTCTTACCGATTCGCATACGCAAGATCGTTATCTGACAGAAAACTGGTATCCTAACCTGTGTGAACGTTCCGATGCGGATGCATGGCTTGAAACGGGCGGAGCAGATATGCAGCAAAGAACGAGACAGCGTATTGAAGAATTGCTCGGTTAAAGTTCAACGTTGTCGCAAGATGAGTTAGTTTGAAGGTCGTTTGAATACAAATGCAGCAATGAATTATCGACTATGAAGTACGTTTTAATTTTGCTAACCAAACGTATTTTGCTGGGGCTGCTCACGCTTTTTGCCATTTCAATCATCATTTTCCTGGCTGTTTCGATGCTGCCAGGCGATGCTGCACAGGCGATTCTCGGTCAGGCAGCAACACCGGAAACGGTGGCGGCATTGCGTAAACAACTGGGCCTGGACTTACCTGCGCACATACGCTATATCCACTGGCTTGGCAATGTACTGCAAGGCGACTTTGGTGTTTCAATTGGCAACGGCCGTGAAATCAATGAAGTGCTTGGCACCCGTTTTTACAACACGTTGTTTCTGGCGGCGTTTGCTGCATGCATTGCCATACCGCTGGCTGTAATGCTGGGATTACTCGCTGCGTTATACCGAAACACACTGTATGACCGCACTGTGAATGTCGTTACGCTTTCATCCATCTCAACGCCTGAATTTTTTGTTGCATACATTCTTCTTTTGCTCCTTGCTGTTAAAGCAGGATGGTTGCCAAGCCTTTCCAATGTCCGCACCGATACCTCTTTTATTGAGCATCTTGAAAAGACATTGCTGCCGGCATTGGTGCTTACTTTGGTATCGATGGCGCATATGATGCGCATGACGCGCGCAGCGATCATTAATCTACTTTCGAGTGCATATATCGAGATGGCCAGTCTAAAGGGCATCAAGCGGTTTCGAGTCATTGTCCATCACGCACTGCCTAACGCATGGGCACCTATCGTAAACGTAATCGTGCTGAATCTCGCCTACCTTGTTGTTGGCGTAATCGTGGTAGAAGTGGTATTCGTTTATCCGGGACTTGGACAGTATCTGGTGGATGCTGTTCAGCGCCGCGATATGCCAGTTGTGCAGGCGTGCTGCCTTATCTTTGCAGCGACTTATGTCTTTTTGAATCTGGTCGCTGACGTACTGTCTATCTTGACTAATCCTCGATTGTTGCACCCCAAGTAAGGTATTGCGGCTTTGATCTCTCAATTCGTCAGTTCAAGTTCGATGACCAAACTCAACCGTGTCATAAGAGCACTGCAGGAGGCGCCTTTGAGTGCAAAATTCGGGGTGGCGGTCATCACAGTGTACATCTTTGTTGCGATTTTTGCGCCTTGGGTTGCGCCTTTTGGTGAATCTGAAATCGTCGGCAAACGTTTTCAGGCATGGGACGAACAGTTTTTGCTTGGAACCGATCACCTCGGGCGCGATATGCTGACGCGCATAGTTTTTGGCGCGCGCAACACAGTAGGCATCGCGCTTCTAACAACAATACTTGCATTTGTATTGGGTGGTGTCTTGGGAATGCTTGCCGCTGTAGTCGGTGGCTGGATCGATCAGCTGCTCAGTCGTATTGTCGATGTGTTCATGGCGATTCCGGCATTGATTTTCGCGATGCTGCTGCTGTCGATTTTTGGCACTTCAGTTTTCAACCTTATCGTAATCATGAGTGTTATCGACGCGACTAGAATATTTCGAATTGCCAGAGCGGTAAGTATGAATGTTGTGGTCATGGATTTCATTGAGGCTGCCAGGCTGCGTGGTGAGAAATTGCCTTGGATTACTATTCAGGAGATCTTACCGAACATTTCTGCACCTTTGGCTGCGGAATTCGGCTTGAGGTTTTGTTTTGTTTTTCTAACCATCAGCGCCTTGAGCTTTCTCGGCATTGGCATTCAGCCGCCCATTGCAGACTGGGGTTCGATGGTGCGCCAAACAGCTGTATTGATTACTTTCGATGACTATACCCCATTGATTCCGGCGGCAGCGATTGCGCTTTTAACTGTTGCCGTTAACTTCGTAATTGACTGGTTTTTGCATAAAACCTCGGGCCTGAAAGATGACCTTTGAAACTGACGATTGTCTGCTTGAAATGACAGACCTTCAGATCGAGGGGTTTAGCGAAAGACGCTGGCACCAGATCGTCAAAGGCATCAGTCTTGAGTTAAGACGCGGCGAAGTATTGGGTTTAATTGGCGAATCCGGCGCTGGTAAATCCACTATTGGAATCGCTTCGATGGGGTATTGCAAAGCAGGCTGCAGGATCAAGTCAGGAAGCATAAAGTTTGAAAATGTTGAGCTGACAACAGCCTCTGAAGAACACAAGCGAGCTTTACGCGGATCTCGTATCGCTTATGTCGCTCAAAGCGCAGCAGCTTCGTTCAATCCTGCGCACAGGTTGATTGACCAATTCTCTGAGAGCGTAATCCAGCATGGAATCGGCACTCGTGAACAAGCCTATGCCGATGCCAAGGAGTTGTATGCAAAGATCAAAATGCCCGACCCCGATATGATTGGATTTCGTTATCCTCATCAGGTTTCAGGCGGACAGCTGCAGCGGGCGATGACTGCCATGGCACTGGCGTGCCGACCCGATTTGATCATATTCGATGAACCAACCACGGCGCTTGATGTTACGACTCAAATTGAGGTTTTGGCAACGATTCGCGACATTGTTGAATATTTCAATGCAGCCGCAATCTATATTTCCCATGATTTGGCGGTGGTGGCGCAGATGGCTGACAAAATCATGGTTCTGCGTTACGGCGAGTTGGTTGAACAAGCCGAGACACGAGCCATGCTGGCCGACCCAAAACAAGACTACACCAAGTCATTGTGGGCGGTTCGAACGTTCCAAAAACAATCTGTACCCCGCGGTGAAGATGCCGAACCGCTGCTTCGTGTGAACAGTATTACTGCGACTTACCCGCGTGCACCTGATCCTGTACTGTTTGACATCGATTTTGAAATTCATCGAAGTGAGACGGTTGCGATTGTCGGAGAATCGGGCAGTGGGAAAAGTACAGCGGCCCGTGTAATTACAGGTTTGCTGCCGCCAAATCAAGGCAGTGTCGAGTATGACGGCGAGAAGTTGCCGCCTGATCATCACAATCGGACGCGCCAACAGCTCAAAAAGATTCAGATGATTTACCAGATGGCAGATACAGCGCTCAATCCGCGGCACAAGATACGCAAGATTATCGGTCGTCCGCTAAGTTTCTACCTTGGCATGGATGGAGAACAAAAGCGTCGTCGGCTTGATGAACTGATGGAAATGATAGAGATGAATCCGAAACAGTATCTGGATCGATATCCTGAAGAGCTGTCAGGTGGGCAGAAGCAGCGAATATGCATCGCAAGAGCGTTGGCTGCGGATCCGGAATTTATCATCTGCGACGAAATCACCTCAGCGCTGGATCAGCTGGTAGCTGAAGGTATTTTGCGGCTGCTTGATCGACTTCAGCAGGAACTCGGTCTCGCATATATGTTCATTACCCATGACCTGGCGACGGTGCGGGCTGTTGCTGACCGAATTATTGTCATGCTTGAAGGGCGTATCGTTGAACAGGGACCGAAGCTTGAGGTTTTGCAGCCGCCTCATCACGAGTACACTGAACTTTTGTTATCTTCCGTACCTCAGATGAATCCGGACTGGATGGATCGAATTATGGCTCAAAGAGCCGATCAAAAAGGCCTCCAATCCGCAGGCAACTGATGAAGCGCAATGCACCGCCACTTCATTGCGATAAAGTCAAGGCCAGACAGTAACGATGACTAAGCTCTGAAATGTTCGATCGAAAAAGGATTGAGAAACTGTCTTGACCACAGAAGCTTGCGGTCAACATCGTTGAGTTGAGCTTCCTCGCATACGCTGTCCCAATTGTGTTCGATAGCGCCAATGAGTCTTTCAATCATGTTGCGCCCCTGTGTCTGTGACAGCAGAAAGTTGTGTGCTGTTGCAAGACAGACATCTAACCGGCTGAGGTTGTTGTTTGCGTGTATCAGCATAGCTTGCGAAGCTTCATTGCCTGAGCGGTTTTGCGGACATATGTCATAAGCAGGCGTGAGTGTTAAATCCTTACCATCCCAAAAAGCCGCATGGTTTCGCGCGTGATCATCGGTATTGCCACAAAGTATGTTGAAAACGAGTCGACCAAACAATTCCTCAAGAGACTGTCGAGGATTTGTGAAACGGTGCCGGATCATTTCAGCAAATGTTTCATAGCTGGCATAGCGCGCCAGCATTTCATCAAGACCAAACAACGTGAGTGCTGATACCATAGCCTTACGCTGCCAGCCATTTTGTGTCGCAATACGATCGAATCGCTCGATCAGTAGCACGTCTTTACCGCACGCTTGTGTCAGGCGAACCGGTGCGACATTCAGTCCCGCCTTCGCTGCCAGCCGCATGGAAATATACTCAGCTTTGACAATGTTGTAATGATCAGTGCTGGATGAGAATTTGGCAATGTAATTTTTATCCTGATCTTGAATCAAAGCTTTTGGACGCGCACCGCCGATCGAACTTCCATGAAACAGTGCCTGATCCAGTTCAGGAGTTAGAAGCATCCCTCTTTCAGCTCGGTCAACAGATTCAATCAGCTCTTGTATGCTTGGGTTTTTGGCAGTTCGCGGCACATACTCAGTTGGTGAACGCTGAAAATCCAACGCGCCGATACGATCTGAACCCGATTCGAGAAGATATGTCAATTCATGCAGTTCATCGGTATCGGCAGCCGCACCTTTGTGTCCCATTAGCTTATTGATGATGACTCGGCGTCCCCATGCATCCGGTGAGGCATCACGAATACAGCCAGGCATGGTCAAACCCTCTGGCAGCGGTAATACCCCAGTTTGCATAGGCAATTCGGGCTCGTAAATTGAAATGGCGGGTGTACTGTCATGCAGTCGTTCAAGATAGCTCCTGCCGTAGTTGAAGTGGATGTTACCGTTATTATCCGTATCCAACCGTCCCGCTACAACAGGTTGTGTTGCGTTCTCCAGCCATATCCAGACGAAAGCCTCTTGGTTTGCGCTAGAAGTCATCGCGGACAGCTTTGGGCTTGTTGCGAATAGACTTCGGCAGCAATTCCAGTTCTTTTCGAGTTAGATTCAGGTGCTGTGATATTGTGCCGTGGTCCGCGTCAAACAATCTCACACCAACGATGGCTGCCACTTCGAATACCGCTCCGATTGCACATTTCGGATTGCCTCTTTCTATTCGCTGCAACAGTCCTCTGGAGATCCCGGCACGCTCTGCAACTTCCTGTGCAGTAAGCTTACGTTTTTTGCGCGATGCGCAAATCAGTTCTCCGAGTAAGGTGAGCGCAGTTTGACTATAGCGAGAATAAGTACGTACTGTAGATTTAGACACTGTATAAATTGTTCTGTATATGAATCATAATAGTTATTTATGGTCTATATATGAAACATTATAAAGGAACCAAGTCTAATTTTAAGCAATATGAATTTGAATAAAATTATCCAAGCGTAAAATTCACACATACCGACCGGCAGCTCATCAAAAAAATGCAGTTTATTGTTCAGGCGAACGGGAGGGCAGAAACTTCACCTATACGCGCTATGCCGTCTTTGCTGTGCACTGTCACTGGCTGTCCGGGGTCCCAGAATTCTCTGTCGATCAGTGAAAGCCCTACATTTTGTTTCAATCGCGGCGACCAGATAGCGCTTGTTATCTGGCCAATGTGTCGATCATCTACAGTGACTGGCCAAGGTTCGGCGCAGGCAGGACAGGGGCTATCGTTGAAAAGGATGCCGCGTATCTGGCGATTGACGCCTTGATCAGACAATTTTTGCAAGGCCTGGTGGCCAAGGCAGTCAAGGGCTGTGTTTAGATTGCAAAATTTTCCCAATCCCATTTCCAAAGGATTATTTTCCCGGGTCATCTCATTACCGTAGGACAAAAGACCCCCTTCAATGCGTTCGATCAGATTGGGATATCCAGGGGCGATTTCATAGGTCTGCCCGGCCTGCCAAATCGCGTCCCACAGACTGTCTCCGAGATGTCCGCCGTTTAAGTAAATTTCGAATCCGTCTTGGCGGCAGTAACCGGATCGCGCAATCAGTTGCTTCGTGCCGGTGAAATCGATCCATCCGAACTTGAAAAATCTGATTTCACGAATGTGGCTGCCAAAAAGATCGCACAAGACAGCCTCGGCTTTTGGTCCCTGCACAGCAAGGGGCGAGACATCGGGTTCTTCTACTGTGACGTCAAAACCGCGTCCCAATGCAAGTCCTTTGGCGAAAAGAAGCAAATCAGAGTCTGCCACCGAAAGCCAGAACAGGTTTTCTGCCAGTTTGAGCAAAATAGGATCATTGATGAGTCCACCTGTTTCATCTGTAATGGGGACATAAAGACAGTCTCCGGTTTTGGCTTGTGAGACATCGCGCGGTGTCATCAACTGCACCAGTTTTGCGGCGTCGCGGCCGCTAATTTGAACTTGACGCTGGCATCCAACATCCCAAATTTGCACGTGTTGCCGAAGATGCCAGTAATCTTCTTCGACCGAACGGCCATAACCCGCGGGTAAAAGCGTGTGGTTGACCACGGAAAACTTCGATACGCCAATCGATTCGGCGCGCCCTGTATAAGGGGTACGACGCAATCGGCGGGAAAATCTCAATCCGTCAGCCATGTTCGGTGGAACTCCAAAGCGAGTAACCGTGAGGTGACAGGATCAAAGGAATGTGATAGCGTCCATCAGGGTCGGGCATGGTGATACGGACAACAATCTCACTTATGATTCGTGAACCGTGGATGCCTGAAACCCGATCCTGCCAATAGGCGCTGGTGTGGAAGACAAGTTCGTAGCGGGCCTTTGGATCGGGTGCGGTGATGTGTTGCATCAACCGTCCCTGGTCGTCGGTCTTTGTATCGAAGATGACGTTGCCGCTTGTCAAATTGACAAGCTGTACCTTTATGCCACCCGCGTGGCTGCCATCTACACCGTTTAGTGTGTGGGAAGATAACGTCGCCATTATTCGATAGACGCCTTGTCGCGTTTATCCGAAGTCGCTGCAACGATGGGGGAGATCACACCGCGGCACTTGACATTCACACAAGCCGTTTTACCCGAAGCCATGGCACGCTGCAGGGCAGGGCGCAGCGCTGCGCGCGTTTCCACCAGTTCACCATGTCCGCCGAGCCCTTCGAACATGGTATGAAAGGGAATATCGCGAAAGTCGGTGGCAAAGTGTTTGCCGCTGGCAAAGAGTCTTTCCTGCTGCTGACTGATGCAGTCCAGCCCGCCGTTATTGTCAATAACCACCGTAATTGGCAAACCTTCCTGAAATGCCGCCTCGATTGACAGACCGCCTGATAGAAAAGCCCCATCTCCGGATATCACCACGACATTGCTTTCGGTATGTATTGCCTTGGCAGCGATGCCGAAACTGACTCCAACACCAAGTAGCGAATAATTGCCTGGATGCATTATCCCACCTAGTTTTTTGCCTCTCCATCCGGCCATGTTTACCGCAATTTCGCTCCAAAAATGTGTGTTACCTCCGTCGAAGACTAACCAGTCGTCATCGTTCATTTCGCTCTGCACATCCAGGCTCAGCTGCAGTGGGTGCATATGTCCACCGACTGCCTCGTCGTGTTCGCTTTGTTCGGCAATATGCGCCTCCCAATTCTCAACCCACTGAGCGCGCCGCCTTTTCTGCAGGTCGAACCATGTATCCCAAGTCCGGCCGATGTCACACAATGCGTCCAAAAACGCGCCCGGGTCTGACAGCAGCACCTCATCGGCGGCATAATTATTGTCCAATTCCTCAGATGATCCGTTCACACACACCAGCGTCGTGTCATTGGGAATAAAAGGCGGATTGCCGAAATTCATTTGATTGTCAAGTCGACCCCCTAGCATGATTACGATATCCGCTTCATCAATGGCAGCTTTCGATGGGGTGTACTGGTGGAAATCCGCCAGTCCCATGTAGGCCTCGCATTGCTCTGCGAGAAGCTTGGTGTGATAGGGCACGTTAAAAACAGGGATTCTTAAACTACGACCCATCGTCTCGAGTTTGTCTTCACAGCCTGACCACCAAATTCCATGCCCGCCGATTACAACCGGTCGCTCAGCGGTGCGAATCACGTCGAGCAGGCGAGTCAGGTCGCAAGGGTTTGGCCAAGCACGCGGGACCGCACGCGCACTTCGTGTCCAGGGCCGCTCATTGCGGCCTGCATTCGTATCGAACGATGAGAACATGATATCGACTGGCAAGCTGATATGTACCGGTCCGGGATAGCCTGTCGTCGCTGCCTGCCATGCCCGACCGACGAATTCGCCGATACGTTCACCATCGGTGATCTGAACCGAATATTTCACCAGCGGTGCGGCGATGGCAACATCGTCAATTTCTTTAAAACCACCTGCCCCTTGGCGCTTTAGTGTCGAAGAGCCGGTGACAAAAATCACAGGTGAGCGTTCACCGTTTGCTTCCAGCATCGCTGGAACGGCATTTGCAAATCCCTCGGGTCCGACCAGGCAGACCGTGGGCTTGCGGGTTACTCGCGCATAGCCGTCAGCCAAGTGTCCCGCGACCTGTTCGTGCGGACAGTTGATCACTGGAATTTGGCATTCCATGAATCCTTCTAGTGCCGGATTGCAGAATCCGCCTGCCAGGGTGAAAACATGATCCACCCCTTTTTCCTTTAGTGCGCGGGCCAGCAAGGCACCGCCGCGGATTCTTCCATTGTTCTCCATATTGCGAAAAATCTCCTTTTTTGTTCAGTGTCCTTTCAGGAAAACCCCGATTTTAAGCGAGAATTGATAAGAAATTGACAGCCAATCAAGCTGAGAAACGAAA
This sequence comes from Arenicellales bacterium, assembly GCA_965214785.1. Classification (GTDB taxonomy): domain Bacteria; phylum Pseudomonadota; class Gammaproteobacteria; order Arenicellales; family JAJDZL01; genus JAJDZL01. The sequence continues at coordinate 2,715,613 of OZ243975.1, forward strand.
AAACCGGTTACTTTCGGCGAATAATATCAAAGTCTATCAGTTGGACACACTGAACAAAGGATTAAGAAAGTGCTTTAGTTTGCCGCATGCAAATTGGAATGCGGCAATATCAAAACGACGACATTGAGCGGTTCAACGCGTTGCAGTGCAAGCGGATTTTGCTGATTTTAACGAGATTTGCGTTGAGTTGTGAGCCGCCCGCAGCGAATGCAATGGCGTTCAATGACGCAAATATTCCACCCGCTTGGCCAACCCCAGTTGTCAGGCAAGTCGCTGAAGTATTGGTTGATCAGCGAGCATTACGGACGTGTGGGCGGTTTGTCGCTTCATGCGGTGAGCTGGCATGAGGTGGTCGCGACACATGCGCGAACAGTCTTGATAATTTCAGTGTAGGAAAAAATCTTGATTTGCTGAGAATATTCGCTACATCTTCTCCAAGTTTAATTCCTGATGCCTATACTTGGGCACGGCGGACCGGTTCAAACTTGAAAAATGCTTTCAACCAACTTGTAAACCGTGGTGCCACCTAAGGTGCGAGGCCAATCATCACAAGGAGGATTGTTTCGCATCCGGGCGCGGGTAACGGCTGATTCTATTCGTTCTCGGGTAAACTTTGACTCATCAATATCTTTGTCGTAATTGGGAAGATGCTTCTTTAATTGGTCACAACAAATCCGAGATGATGTGATACCAGTGCCATCGTCAAAGTGAAGCAGCAACCAATACTCGAATAAAGGGTTGCTCAGAGCGAAGCCGTAATTCTCTCGTTCTTGCGACCAAGAATGGAGCGAGTTTAACTGTTCATCCGTCCAGTTGTCCTTATCAACCACAAGCCATGCTTCGTCTGAAGACTTCAAACCTTCCTGTTTCAGATAGCGTTTCATCCTCTTCAAGACACGAGGTGGCGAAGCGCCATGATCACCCTTGAGACACTTAACCTGCACGACTGACTGCAACCTACTGAAAAGTGAAAAATACTGCAACTCAGTTTTCGTGCCTTCCACAGCTATCACGATCAATTTGCGGTAACGACGCTCACCATATATCCTTTGAAATTTTCGTCTGCCTGATGGCATTATTATTCCACTAACTGTTCACCGTCAGCACTTGGAATGATCATTGCATCTCCAAGCGGTATTCGAGGAATTCCCCCTAATCGCCCTTGCAAGTAGCTTTTGCGAATATCCTTGTCGTAGCGTACGTCCTTGTATTCGCTAAAAGAAAACATTTTCGAATTTCCTGCAATATCTCGTTCTACCGCCCACATCTCATCTCTGCGCAGGAGTTGCTGGTCTAAAAGTAGAATGTCGTGTGTAGTGAATAACAATTGTGTTCTCGTCTCGGTGGTGCAATTAGCCAGATATTGTTTGAGTAATTTTCGTATCAACAGCGAATGTAAGCTGCGGTCAATCTCATCGATCACATAGACGCTATTCGAATTTCCAGAATAAAGATCAAGAAACGCTGGCAGAAGATCAACCAGCCGTTGTGAGCCATCTGACTCCTTGTGCAGTTCAAACTTGGCTTTTGAGCCATCTTCTTTAAGATGATAGGTCACTGGTTTCTTGGCTATCAATTCACCGTCTTTGCGAGCCACCACGAATCGTTCGTTAGTCCGTTCACCCAATAGACGAACAGTCTCGCCTTCTTTTACATCTTCGAGTAACTTGGATTGAAGTGAGGCAGGAAATGGAGTTTTGTCGAATGAAACCTCTTCACTGCCTAGAGAATCAATTCCAGTGTCTAAAATTGCCAGCATTCGGCTCATAGTTGAATGCAGCGGGTCCGCTTCACCCAAAAACCGTTCAAATGCAGCAAACCGAGAATCAGGGGCAATCAATTGAAGTGAGTCTTTGAACCAATCATAGATGGGCTGAAAAGTATCAACCTGCTGAGAAATCGAATTAGTCAAGAACAGTTGATTTCTACGAGTCCCCCTGAAAACGAACTTCAAAAAGGGATCGCTGTCCAGAGAACGGTTATTAAACCGAATTTCCTTATTTTGACGGTGATAGAGCACCTTTTCGCTGGTGCTGGTGACAATTACCAATTTCTCCTCAACAACCGCCTCTTGGTTTAGCGCGAAACTATATTCAAATATTTTGTTTTCTATCAGTAGCTCGAATTGAAATCGTGATGGTCGTTCAGCTAGCTCTTCATCCAGCCGATACGGCTCAATAGGTATGAGGCTTCCGGGTTTGGTGCCATCAACGATTAGATTCCTTGCAAATCCCAGAGCCTTGAAAAAATTCGTTTTTCCAGACGCATTGCCACCATAGAGCGCCGCGATAGGTAGAATTCTGGTAGGGTACTTTTTTATCTTTGGAACCCTTTCGCCATGCTGGCGTTCCCTGCTGGCAATCATTGAAAAATCTACTCGCTCACGAAAAGACATCCAATTTTCGAGCGATACGCTTACGATCATATTTTCTACTCCTAATACGAGATATTCTCTTTATATAACGATTTATTTTCATTTGTTTTAAAAATACACCGGTTAAAGAAGATTTTATCTCTCTTAGTTATTAATTATCGAGAAAACATCAAGGGTGCTGCGCACTCGAGATCAACTTAGAACCGGGAACGGTCTTGAATACGATCGTTGTTACACTTGATATTGACTGGATTGCGCCAATAGAGTCAAGGAGGTTGTGCAGATGAAATAACCTGAAACAAATTGTCCGGACGCACTTGTAACCAGGCACTCAGCGGACGTGCTGCAAAATTTTGGTGACTCACGCACAGCTGCTTCGCTAAGCAGTAATGGCTATTCTGAGCGTTACCAGCGGCAGCCTTTAACCACACAATGTCGTCGTTTAGATATTGTCGCATTCCAATTTGCATGCGACAGACACGAGACACCAACCGTAATTCTGTATCTAAACACGAGCGGATGCTCCGCCACTTGTGTCACCGCCTGGTTCGAAGACAACATCTTTGCTTAGATCTGTCACCGATTTGACTCCAAGTTGGGCAATTGCGCAATCGGCGTCCTGTACGAAACAATCCAGAAGTGTTGACAGCCCCTTTTTTCCACTCGCTCCCAAAGCAAACAGAATCGGGCGGCCAAGCATTACAAAATCAGCACCGAGCGCCAACGCTTTGATCACATCTTCTGCGTTGCGAACGCCGCTGTCAAACAATACTGGCATCTCATTGCCAACAGCTTGACGAACCTGGGGCAATAAGTCTATGGCTGCGGGGACACTGTCTAATTGTCGGCCACCATGATTTGATACGTACACACCATCAACGCCTGCATCCGCGGCACGCACTGCATCCGATGCACAGGTGATCCCTTTGACGATAAGGTTTCCTTTCCACATTTTGCGCAGTTTAGCCAGAAATTGCCAATCTGCCCCAGCTCGGCTTGCGCCGCGTACGAAACTGTCACCCCTGCCGATGTTTTTCGGTGATGGGATTCCCGTTGCCAGTGTTGACAGGGACCACCGCGGGTGTGTCGCAAAATCAATAAACGATGTGGCAGTTAGTCTGAAAGGAACATTGAAGCCGTTTCGTTGATCTCGAACCCGTCGCGATACTTGTGGAACATCTACGGTAAACACGATGGTGTCGTAACCCGCATCACCCGCCCGTTCCACAGCGGCCACCGAGGTTTGTTCGCCAGGCCCATAGTACAGCTGAAACCAAGCGTGTTTTCCAGCCCACTTGCGCATGTCTTCAAGCGTGCTCGAAGCGGCAGAAGAAACGCATAGCGGCATGGCAAGACGCGCCGCCTGTTCGGCAATAATTCGGTCAGCTCCTGGACAGACCAAATTGCACATTCCCATCGGCGCGATTCCAAATGGAACATCGAAATTGTGCTCCAGAATCTTTGTCGCGAGACTTCTAGATGCGACATTCGCCATGACTCGAGGCTGCAGACAAATGTCGTCAAATCTGGTTTCATTGCGCCGCGCTCCCATCTCTCGCCCGGCGCTGCCTTCGATGAAGTCAAACACCAAACGCGGCAATCGCCGTTTTGCTAATCGACGCGCATCGTCGGTCGAGAATAGTTGATTTGTCATCAATAGCATCCGATCATCAGTCTATGAGGGATTACAACTGCGGAAGCGAAATTTGACGAATTCATAGTGGGAGTTTAGCTGCGGAGTTATTTTCGATTGTGCGCCAGCTGCACCAAATAAGTCAGCGCGAACGATTATCTACGCATATTTGTTTAGTGTCAACCAGTTGCGGCGAAGTTGACTGCAGCGCTTGACAGTCGACTCGACAATAAACACGTGAAGTAATCGACAGCATTTCCTTCGATGCATGTGCACTTTGAAAGTCACTTCGAGTCCAATCGCTGGTTTTGTCAAGCGAGGTGACTTGTATGCAAAAGGTCGTAACGTACACGCTATCGCTTCGCCACCGGCGTTTGACTGGTTTGGCTGATATGAATGCACCAACAAATTATTGGCTCAAGTCAATAAATCAATTGCGTAACTGAATCGATAATTACTATACTGGAACAATTGAAAATGCAATTTGAATTGGAGGTGTTGCATGAGCTCTAAAGATACAGAAGTTTCGAACGGAAACGCTGATTCCCCAAAACGAGTTAAGAAAAAAATCTACGAAAAAGAACTGTTCCGAATGCAGCTTGAACTTGTCAAGATGCAGGAATGGGTAAAACACAAGGGATTGAAGGTTGTTGTTATCTTCGAAGGCCGTGATGCGGCGGGAAAAGGGGGAGTAATCAAAAGGATTACCCAGCACTTAAGTCCCAGAATTTGCCGCGTCGCCGCGCTGCCGGCGCCAACGGAACGTCAAAAAACACAATGGTACTTTCAGCGGTATTGCGATCATCTGCCGGCGGCAGGGGAAATCGTACTGTTTGATCGAAGCTGGTACAACCGCGCGGGTGTTGAGCGGGTAATGGGATTTTGTTCAGACGAAGAGTATCGAGAGTTTATGCGTTCGTGCCCGGAATTCGAGCGAATGCTGTACAGGTCGGGCATATTGTTAATCAAATACTGGTTTTCTGTTTCCGACGAAGAACAGGAAAAACGTTTTCAAAGCCGTTTGCTTGAGCCGCACAAACGTTGGAAACTGTCGCCGATGGATCTCGAATCGCGAACTCGCTGGGTCGAATACTCAAAAGCGAAAGATGAAATGTTTGCGCACACAGACATCAAACAGGCACCGTGGTATGTGGTCAATGCAGATGACAAGCGCCATGCGCGACTAAACTGCATTCGTCATTTTCTTACCACGATTCCATATGAAGATATGACACCGGAACCGATTGCCCTGCCGGAACGAAGAGAGGGTGTGGGATATATTCGCCCGCCAATGTCGGATCAGACTTTTGTCCCCCAATACTATCCTGGCGAAGACGATTAATTAAAATTTAAACCCAACAATCGTTATGGCTGGCATCTGATACCAATCAACTTGGTTTATCAGTTTGCCGGCCTAAACAGATTTTGCACTACAGGCAGGCTTTTTGCTTGCTGCAGCAGTGCAAGATTACCCCTGCACTCAAACTACAAACTACCAGTAGTTGACTGCGTCTTGATAAATTTCAGCGATATCCTGCTGACTTGCAATCCGTGGTGCATTGTGTATGGCTCGGGCTTGACGCACCGCTGAAACTGCTAGACGTTCGGCATCTTGGGATCCGAATCCAACATCGCCAAGCCCATTGGGCCCGCTGGTTTTGCGCATCAGTTCGATCATCCGTTCAGCGATCACGTCACCGGATTCATTTGGTGTTGCATCGGTTGTATCTGCGCCAAGCAATGATGCGGCTTCCAGATGACGCTGCGGAGCGCCTTGGGCAACAAACCGGAATATTGCCGGTGCACTGACCATCACGCTGATGCCATGTGGGATAAATGGCGACGAGACCGGATATCCTTCGGTCGTGATATCGTCCATCAGGTGGGTGACGCCGTAAGACATGGCATGAGCAAGGTGAGTGCCACTGTTGCCAAACGCCATTCCTGCCAGCGTCGCACCCCACATCAGCTGGTCTCTGGCTTGTTGATCAGATTTGTCAGTTACACCTCTGATCAAATTGCCGTCAATTATTTCCATAGCTGCGCGTGCTGCCATGTCACTCCACGGATTCGCACCCTGAAGCAAAGTGCGCTTGTTTGGTTCGGCGATGTGATCCCATCGGGTATAGGCTCTGGCCGTGTAACACTCTAGTGCATGGCATAGTAAGTCATAACCGGTCGATGCAATTGCGTTGGCAGGCAGTGTGTCTGTGCAAGTTGGATCAACGATTGCTTCGTCCGGCATCAGGTATGTAGAACCGAGCACGAATTTTGTGTTTACCTCGTTAATTCGAATCACCGATACCGAAGTGCACTCAGAACCGGTACCGCTGGTCGTCGGGCAGGCGATATGAGGAAGAAGTGGCCCAGGGACTGGACGACCCGCTCCTACAGGCGGTCCGAAATACTCCGTGAAATCCGCAGGATAAAGGGCGTAAATCATACCGGCCTTGGCGGTGTCTATGGTTGAACCGCCACCGACAGAAATCACGCCGTCGAAACTTCCATCACGCAGAAACTGCGCCGCTGCAAGGATAGTTTTATCATCAGGTTCAATTCGGATGTCTGAAAACAAAGCTGAGTCTATGTTGCTTTTATTCAGTGCATTGAGGGCAGTTTCCACATAGGGACCATCGCGCAGGTAAGGATCTGTAAAAAGTGCAACTCGGCTAAAGTTGCGGCCTTTCGCACGTTCGCCAATTTCTGACAGGCAGCCCCGTCCAAAAGTGAGTTTTGGCATCTGTACGGTGAAGGTTTTAGCACCGTTTTCACAAGGTAAAAAATATTGACAAGCCATCTGTTATGCATTCGGTTAGAAAGTGGACAAATGAAGTTTCAAGCAGTTTTCTCCGTCAATTTCGACAAGTCCCAGATAAGGTGTCACAACGTGCTGCTTTGGCGCTGCACGAATGTAATTACGCATCGTTCATACCTGTTGCAAGTGGAGGTGTCGACGGTCATGGACGCTCTCATTCAGTATAGCAAACACCGACTGTCTAACACGGGCAGCGTCAACCGAAAGGCTCGTCACCTGACTTTGCGAATGAGCGAGTCGCCCCAGTGACATTCAAACAGTTTTGTCGATGTTAAATCTAAAGATTGATCTGAGCGTTGGTGTTTGCATCTTTCGGAAAAATAGCGTGTTTTGAAAATTTATTCACCATTTCTAAACGCTTTTTCTCCAACCCTAAGTCACAGCCGTACCGCGTTGTCATCGCCCGTTGCGCCAATAAATTCAAGATAATTGTCGCAATGAACTACTTGATACGAACTTTCTGGATAAGTCTGCTGCCAAGCACTTGGCGGACGTGTTGGTGATCTTGCCGACCACTTGAATTCGGTAGCATGCAAATGGCCGCCACGCTCTTCAATCAAGTCAATTTCCTGTCGGTCGTAGGTGCGCCAAAAGTAGTTGTTGGTGAAATGTCGGCAGTACAAATTACGTTTTATTCGTTCAGTGATTATGTAATTCTCCCATAGCGCGCCAACATCGTCCCGCAATGTAATGGGATTGAAATTGTTGATGATGCCGTTTCGGATTCCATTGTCGTAGAAATAATACCTTCGACTCTTCGTGACTTCCTTGCGCAAACTACGGCTGAATCCGAACCGGCTGTAGAGGACATAGGATTTTTCCAGCAGATCAAGATACCGTTCTACCGATTTCTTGTTCATTCCAAGTTGACTGCCCAATTCTGATAATGAGACCTGCCGACCAATCTGAAATGCAATTAACTGTAGCAAACGCAACAATTTGTCTGCGAATCTGACACCGTCAATTTGTAGAACATCTTTGAACAGGTATGATGAGATTAACTCCTTGATATAAGCCTCGCGTGAATCATTAGAATCCATAAGAATAATCTCTGGATAAGAACCGTAGATCAAGCGAGATTCCAGATTGCCTCGGGTTTCATGAATATTTTCTACCTGTTGAAGTTCCAATTGAGCTAACGGAAAAAGCAGCAAAGTCAAACGCCGCCCCGTTAGGGGTTCCCCTGTAAGATTTGCCACTTCGAAAGACGATGAACCCGTCGCAACGATGCGAAGTCCAGCGACATGATCGACAAGCAGTTTCAGATTCAAACCGATTTGGCGGACGTATTGTGCTTCATCCACAATTAGCGTTTGATGGTTACCGACAAAATTCTTCAGCTTCGTGATTGACTGGCTTTCGAGGTATTCACGAACGGCAATATCTTCGCCGCTTACGACAAGCGCGTTTGGATCATGTTGTTGAGCATAGCGCTGTACCAGTGTCGTTTTGCCCACACGACGCGGACCGTATACAACGATCACTTTACCGGGAACGACTATTGACTCAAGATGCGATAATTGTGCTTGAGGTATGTATGAATAAGCCATCATAATGCCCTATTTTAGATGATTATGGGTATTGATAGTGCTCTAATTAATACAATTACGGATATCTATGTACGAATTAATACCGTTCAAACGTCTGCAATCAGTCCTTTGCAAGCATTTCGCCAAGCTGAGACGCGTCAAAACTCGGCGGTGAACTGATTGCTGGAAAAGTCGACCGCAGATAACCCGGCTAGTAAATGACCAAAGCGTATATTCCTCTCAACATGGAAATTTTCAACACCGCAAGCGGTCATGGTATTGCGACAACGCTGGAAAGAGTTTTCCGCAGCGCATTTCAACAAGTTATCGCACCTTGCAAGATTAACGCCAATTTACGATTCTTGAGTGTTTGACAGTAAGATGCTTGACAATGTCTCTTTGCACTCGAAATCCCCCCTCAATGCAAAAACGTGTTCATATAATTTAATCGACTATCGTCTGATATTGAGATATTGAACTGACACTTGCAGGTACTGTCCATGAAGCCTCAACGCTGGAAAAATCCAGACAATAAACTGTTTGTCCATCAGGTCGGATTTACTGCACCTCCACATGATTTTGATGCGGCACCGAGCGATTTCTTACGCATTTGTGCAGACGATGTAGGCGTCCACGGTCGCATGTTGCATGTACCCGACTATAAGCATGAACTTTCACAAAGAGCTGACCAGTTCCACCTGCTGGAGGAATTTGTACATTGCATGTCCAACAATGGGGTTGATGTCTGCGGACAGGTAGGAACCAACTGGGTTCACTGTCAGGGTACAACACCTGAGGAAATCCACGAAATTTGCGAACGCATCAGCGAAAAATACGAAACGCCATTTCACATGGCTGGTTACTGTGTGGTAGAGGCATTACGGCAAATCGGTGCCAAACGCATTGCACTGAACTCGGTTTACTACTGGCCTGACTGGCGAGATGGTTATGCACGATTCCTTCGTCAGGCAGGATTTGATCTTGCATATGTTGGAAATTTCGTCGATCAGGGGTTTTTCTCCACGCAGCAGGAAGTCAACGATCGCGTTTGGATTTTCGACGGCTCGCTGGCCGAGCGATCCATGACTTATGTTGCACAAAAGGTCGCTGACTTAGATGCCATCGTTGTAAATGGCATGCCAAATTTCCGGCGCTTTGACGGCTTGCCGCAGCGCATGGTTTCACTGGCCGATGAACTCGAATCAGTGGTTCGCCTGCCGATTATTTCTTCAGACACCGCGCTATACTGGCGTATTTTTCGATCACTTGGCACCGCTCCCGTGGGAAACCACGGTCAGTTGCTGTCTACATTGCAGTAAATATGATGCATACGATATTGGCACTTTGGGCTACTCCGCGCTCAACGTCTACCGCTTTTGAATGGGTGATGAGCAATCGCAATGACATGCGGTGTTTTCACGAACCATACAACGAAGCATACTACCTTGGTGAAGATCGAAGAAACGATCGTTATTTTGTCGCAGACCCTGGGCTTTCGATCAAACCAGGTTTAAATTTTCGCAGCGTCCATGCCCGCCTGTCGCAGCTCGCCTCAAGTGAGCGGGTATTCATAAAAGACTTTGCCTATTCGGTCACACATATGGCTGATGATGACTTCCTTGATTCTTTCGAGCATACGTTTTTGATTCGCGATCCGGAAAAGGTCATTACATCCATGCATGCGAGATGGCCGGACGCAGAGCTTGATGAAGTTGGATTCGAAGATTTGCATACACTTTGCCGCCGCGTCATGCAAAGGTACCGCAAACCACCGGTTGTGGTGGATTCTGATGATTTACTCAACGACCCGGAAGCAGGCATGAAAGCTTATTGCGAAGCTGTGGGGATTGCGCATATTGACAATTCGACGAAGTGGAAGCGCAACCAGCTCAACGAAAAAAAGCAAACCCCGACCTGGAGTTCACATGCCTACGAATTTCATGATCAATTGCGCTCAAGCAGCGGACTTGCCAAGCAGGAGCGACGCTATCGGCCCATTGACTCCAGTGAGGACATGCTGCGACTGTATGCCGCGGCCAAACCGCACTATGATGCACTGTACCAATTGCGCCTTCGGTTTTAGATAGTACTGATTCAATAAGCGCTGTGAGATCGTGACCAAGCCTTCTGTCATACGTCTGGGTGTCGATATCGGTGGCACCTTTACCGATATTGCACTTGATGTTGAAGGTGACATCTTGTCAGCAAAAGTGTTAACCAGTCACGATGCGCCTGAGAAGGCAATTATTGACGGCATATCCCTTGTTACTCAACGCGCCGGGATATCACTCGGTGATATTGACGCGATTGTGCATGGAACGACGCTTGCCGCCAACGCCCTGATCGAGCGGCGCGGAGCCAAAACAGCGTTTATAACCACCGATGGATTTCGAGACGTCATTGAAATGCGAACCGAAAACCGTTTTGATCAGTATGACCTGAACATTCAGCTGACTCCACCTGTGATAGCAAGGCAGCATCGCTACCCCATCGCAGGTCGCATTGATGCCGCAGGATGTGAACTTCAACCCATTGACGAAGACGCACTGGAAAAACTCACATCGACACTTGTGCGCAGTAAATATGAATCCGTCGCTATCGGCTTTCTCCACTCGTATCTCAACGGTACACATGAAAGACGCGCAAAGCAAATCGTATCGGCTGCATTGCCTGGCATCCCAATTTCACTGAGTTGCGAAGTGTCACCGCAAATGCGCGAATATTCAAGATTCTCTACAGTTTGCGTGAATGCTTACGTGCGTCCGCGCATCGAACGTTACTTGAGCGGTTTGCAAGATTTGCTGCGCCGCGCCGGAGCCGATTGCCCGCTTTACGTAATTCACTGCGCTGGAGGGCTGATATCGGTCGAAACAGCCAAGCGCTTCCCGGTCAGACTGATCGAATCCGGTCCGGCAGGAGGGGCAATTTTTGCAGCTGAGCTTTCGCGCCGTTTTGGATTTGACAAAGTTGTGTCGTTTGATATGGGCGGTACTACTGCCAAGATTTGCCTGATTGAAAACTTCATTACTCAAACAAGCCGCGAGTTCGAAGTAGCCCGATCTCATCGATTCTGCAAGGGATCCGGAATACCGATTTCGATACCTGTGATCGATATGATTGAAATCGGGGCAGGTGGTGGCTCGATCGCCTGGACCGATGCAATGGCAAGAATCCAGATCGGTCCCCAGTCAGCCGGATCTGAGCCTGGACCTGCCTGTTATCGACGCGGAGGCGATAACGCTACAGTTACGGATGCCGATTTGGTGCTCGGTAAAATTGATGAGAACAATTTTGCAGGTGGAGCAATTCAGCTGTCAAAGTCAAGAGCAATCGATTCGATTGAACAAAACGTGTCGGATTCACTAAAAGTGGATGCCACTACCGCAGCATTTGGCATTTGTGAGATGGTTGACGAAAACATGGCAAATGCCGCCCGAGTGCACGCGGTTGAAAATGGCAAAGACATCTCACAAAGCCGGATGATCGCGTTCGGTGGCGGTGGCGCGCTGCATGCCGCTCGGGTTTGCGAAAAACTCGGTATAACCAGCTGCCTCATACCAAACGGTGCCGGTGTGGGTTCAGCGATTGGATTTGTGCAAGCTGCGTTTAGTTATGAAGCTGTCGCATCTCGTGTCATCCAGATGTCGAAGTTCGACGTGAATGCCACCAACGCCTTGCTTTCACAGTTGATGGAAGAGGCCGAAAGTTTTGTGCGGCAAGGAACATCTGAACCGTTTACACTCGAAATTACAGTTTTCATGCGATACCAGGGACAGGGTTGGGAAATTCCCGTGCCGCTTCCGTCAAGATTGATGACTGAACAAGATGGCGAACAAATCATAATGCGCTTTGAAACGTGCTACCGGGAGTTTTTCGGTCGCACCATTGACGTGCTTGATGATTTGGAAATCGAAATCGTAAACTGGTCCGTTAAGGCTGCACAAGAGCGTGAGCATTCTGCATCTGTTCCGGTATCTGTACACGGCACGGCGCGCAAACAAACACAATCGACAACCGTTTTCGACTCGTGTCTCGCACAGATGACGCAAAGCTCAGTATTTACCCGGGATGAATTGAAAGCAGGTGACACAGTCATCGGCCCCGCAATTATTGTTGAGCAGGAAACCTCAACCATTGTCACCTCACGCTTCGATGCAGTCATTCAGCAGGACCGATCCATTTTGCTGAATGCCAAACAGCAATGACTGATGTCTGATTCATCCAATATTCGCAATCAGGTGATGTGGAACCGATTGATATCGGTTGTCGAAGAGCAGGCGACAACCTTGCTGCGAACGGCGTTTTCGACTTCGGTGCGCGAAGCCGGTGACTTGTCGGCCGGTGTCTACACACCAGATGGCGAAATGCTGGCGCAAGCGGTCACCGGGACTCCCGGACACGTCAATACCATGTCAGAGTCTGTTTTGCACTTTCTTGCGGAGATCCCGCGCCGAAAGATGCATGAGGGAGACTGTTACGTAACAAATGATCCATGGAAGGGCACAGGCCATCTGCATGACATAACCATGGTCGCACCGACATTCAAAGACGGCAGAATCGTTGCCTTTTTTGCATGCACTGCCCATGTAGTTGATATCGGCGGTCGTGGATTTGGTGCCGACGCACTGTCGGTCTATGAAGAGGGTCTGTTGATCCCGATTCTGAAGTTTGCAAAGCGCGGGAGAATCAACCGGGATCTTGTCAAAATCGTCCGAAACGCCGTTCGCGAGCCCGATAAGGTGATCGGAGATTTTTACTCACTCGCCGCTTGCAATGAAGTCGGCCATCGCCGGCTGCTGGCAATGATGAATGAAACCGGTCTGGACGATCTGGCTGAGCTCTCGCAGTTTATCTTCACTCGCTCATACAATGCCACCGTCGAAAGAATTTGCGCTACTATCCCCGAAGGCAGCTGGACCGGCGCGCTGACAGTTGACGGCTACGATGAGCCGATTAATCTGGTTGCACGGATCGTTTGCAAAGATCAAAAAATTGCTGTTGATTTTTCAGGCACAGACCCGGTCAGCAAGTGGGGCATCAACTGTCCTGGAAACTATGCCAAAGCGTATGCATGCTATGCGCTCAAGTGCCTGATCGCTCCAGATATTCCGAACAACTATGCGTCCTTAAGGCCGTTTGAAGTCACCTCACCGGTGAATATCCTAAATGCTAAGTCTCCAGCCCCGGTGGCTCTTCGCCATGTTCTCGGTCACATGATTCCTGATCTGGTGTATTGTGCGCTGGCTAAAGCACTGCCTGGTCAGATTCCCGCTGAAGGCGCATCAGCTTTGTGGAATATCCATATCTCGGCGCGACCGACGTGTGATCAAAGCGCTCGCAGTTACGAAGTGTTAATGTTCAATTCAGGCGGTACCGGAGCGCGGCCCCGGCTTGATGGATTATCTGCTACCGCATTTCCTTCAGGTGTGCATACGATGCCAGTCGAAGCGACTGAACATACAGGCCCCATCATTGTCTGGCGAAAGGAATTGCGCCCCGACAGCGCAGGAGACGGGTGTCAGCGCGGAGGTCTTGGTCAGATTATCGAAATTCAACCGGCACGCGGTTACGAGTTTATGTTTTCCGCTATGTTCGACCGGGTGCACCATCCGGCAGCTGGACGAAATGGTGGCAAATCTGGAGCCGCGGGTGTTGTTGAGCTTGATGATGGTACCCGATTGCGCCAAAAAGGATGGCAGCATGTCCCAGCCGGCAGGAAGCTGATTTTGAAACTCCCCGGCGGCGGTGGCTTCGGTCCTCCTGAAAGCCGCAGCCAAAAGGCTCGACAAGCCGACCGTGTGGCGGGTTATGTCACAGGTTTGGAAGAATAAAAAGCCCATATGGTGCGAAAATTTGGTGCGGATATTTTGGCAGACAATTTGATGACGCAACGGTTCAAACGCCTTTTGCTGACTGGGGCTGCCGGACGCCTTGGAAGCGAGCTTCGCCGCGGTCTCGCACCGCTGACAGAAATTCTTCGGGTATCTGATTGCCAAACCATCGAAAACCCAGGCGAAAATGAACAGGTGATGATCGGTGACTTAGGTGATGAGAACTTTGTCATGGAAATTACCCGCGATACCGATGCCATTGTGCATTTCGGTGGTGCTGCGCTGGAAAGTTCGTTTGAAACTATATTGACAAGCAACATCCGCGGGTCTTACAACATCTATGAAGGTGCGCGTAAAAATAATGTCCCGCGGGTGATTTACGCGTCTTCTGTCCACGCAGTCGGATACCATCGGCTAAAAACGCATATTGACGCCGACAGTCCTCATCGACCCGACAGTCTGTACGGGGTCTCAAAGTGTTTTGTCGAAAACCTCTCTCGTCTTTACTGGGACAAATTCGGTATCGAAAGTGTGTGCCTTAGAATTTTTTCCAGTTTCCCACAGCCAACCGATCGGCGAATGCTGTGGAGCTGGCTTTCTTTTCGCGACTGTGTTCAATATGTTGTCCGCGCTTTGAGCGCATCACAGGTAGGCCATACAATCGCCTTTGGAATCTCTGACAATCAGCTTAAGGTCGTCGACAACACGGCAGCTGACCACATTGGATTTATCCCGAAGGACAGCAGTGAAAAATTCCGCGAAGTGATTGAAAAATCGACTGCGTCACAGGACTTGCAATCAGCCAGTGCCAATTACCTTGGCGGCTGGTTTTGCGATCTGGGTCATCCGGACGATGAGACAGACTCATGACACGGCGCAGCTATGATGTTGTCATAATCGGCGGTGCTGCAACTGGCAGTTCAACCGCATACTTTCTGAGTTCAAATCCCGATTTTAGCGGTTCGGTTGCAATCATCGAAAAGGATCCGACATTCGCAAAAGCAGCGACTTCTTTAAGTGCAAGTTCCATACGCCATCAATTCTCTAACGCCGTCAACGTTCGGATGAGTCAATTTGGCACACAGTTTATGCGCGATTTTGACTCGACAATGAAGTGCACCGATGCCGACGCAAATATAGACTTTCACGAAAACGGATACCTCTTTCTAGCTGCCAGTGATGAGCACGAACAGGTATTGCGTGCCAATCACGAGGTTCAAGTTGCTTGCGCAGCAGATGTGGTGTTATTCGATCAGTCCGAATTGGCGGATGCTTTCCCACATTTGAATGTTGATGATATTCGCCTGGCCAGTTATGGACGCTCGGGAGAGGGGTGGTATTCAAACACTGCACTGATGACCGGGTTCAGACAAAAAGCAAGGCAACTCGGTGCCCACTACATTGCAGATGAGGTCAGCGCACTGTACCGCTCAGGCAGGCAGATTACTAAGGTGTTGCTGGCCAGTGGAGATTGCATAGACTGCGGCACGGTGGTGAACGCTTCAGGTACGCACGGTGCCGATATTGCCGCAATGGCAGGACTATCATTGCCTGTTGAACCGCGCAAGCGAACGGTTTTTGTATTTTCCTGCGAGCGCTCACCTCAGGGCAGCGCCAACGTCAATGATGGTCACTTGCCTCTTATGATTGATGTTTCAGGTGCTTTTTGCCGACCCGAAGGTGAATGTTTTATGACCGGCACTACACCTGAAAACGACGAGGCTGTGGATAGTGATGATTTCGAACCGCGCTATGATGAGTTTGAAACGATATGGAAACATTTGGCCAGACGTTCGCAATATTTTGAAGCGATCAGGTTTACCAGTAGCTGGGCCGGCCACTATGACTATAACAGTGTTGACCAAAACGCGATAATCGGGCCACACAGTGAAGTGAGAAATTTTCTTTTCGCCAACGGATTTTCCGGCCATGGCCTGCAACACTCCCCGGCGGTTGGCAGGGCCGTAGCTGAGCTCATCATTTACGGACAATTCAAATCGATCGACATGACTGAACTGGGTTACGACAGAATAATGCGTAATGAACCGTTCGTGGAAAACGCAATTATTTAGAAAAACTTACCAGACATCTCAACGATCGCAACTGAGCTTTGTCTTTTCCAACGTGTTTGTTAATTGTCGGTATGTTTGCCAGTCTTAAGTGCAAGAGATCTTGAGAATATTTTTTTTCAGATCAATCAGCTGGCAATGTATCTGCTTAACGCCGCTTTACAGCCACTTGTCCAAATCAAATCAAGCCATCGCGTAAATGCGTCAGAAAATCGCGGGACTTGCGCTATGTCACCATAAATTCGACTTTGATTCAGCCACTGATGAGGTCGATAGCGGGCTTTTTGTGCAGTAGCTTTCAATTCATTCCAATGTGGGTCATTGGGTTTGATAACCGATCCGTCTTCGCGCGTACCTTCACACATGCGCGCCCAAAGGGCCTCAATAAGTGCCAACCCTTCGATCGAATCGCCCGACGAGACACTGTCTCGCACACTGGGCAGCACGAATTGCGGATGTCGCGCAGACCCGTCATAAGCGACTCTGCGGGTTGTATCACGTACAGCGTCATTTGAAAACCGCCGAATCAATAGCTTTAGATAATCTTGCGGTGTGGTGCCTCCGGCGCCTTGGATATGTACCGCGATTTCGTTTTGCTGAACCTTGCTGAATGCTGCGCAGATCAAATCGTGTTTTATGCACTGAGAAATATACCCGATTGACAGGATTTCACCTGCATTGGCCAGCATCTGATGACCCGCGTTGAGCATGCGGATCTTCATCTTCTCGTGGGCATGTACATTTTCAGAAAACATCACACCGACTCGTTCCCAATTTGGGCGGCCGCAACGAAAATCATCTTCAACCACCCACTGACGATAGTTTTCATGGGTCACAGGCACAGCATCGTCGATACCGAATTTCTGAACCAAATCAAGTTCTTTGACACCACTTTGGGGTACGATGCAGTCAACCATGGAGCAAGGAAATGAAAAGTGCTCCTCGATCCACTGCGCGAGTTGCGGGTCACAAGCATCTGCCAGCGACAGCACAGTTCGACGCAACACTTCGCCATTTGCCTGAAAATTATCCAGGCTTAAACACGTAAGTCCGCTGAGTCTACGATCACGCCTTATCTTCGCCGCCGCGATGATGGCTCCAAAAGCGGTACGAGGGTGTTGCATGTTCGAAATATCGTGCACAATGTCACGATGATGTCTTTCAAATTGCTTCGTTGCAGGTTCAATGTAATAACCGCCTTCGGTTACAGTCAGCGATACAATCCGAATTGCCGGGTCAGACAACCATTTGATGAGTTCAGTATTGTGATTGTCTACCTCAATGTAGTCAATCATTGATCCGACGACCTCAGCTGACATGCCCGCAGGGGCAAGTTCGATCAAGGTTGACAGACAGTTCTGGTCGAGAATTTTAAGTCGTTGTCTGGCATCGTAGGGACGTAAGCCGGCACCGATTACAGCCCAGTCCTGATCAATGCCTTTGTTAAACAGCTGTTGCAAGTACCATGCCTGATGCGCACGCTGAAAATTACCGAGTCCGATATGGACAATGCCCGGTGTCAGAGATGACCGGTCGTAAAGAGGACGTCTGATTGAACTTGGCAGATCGTCCAGTGTAGTTTGCGAAAGCCGAATCACACCAGCGAATTTCTTTAAAACCGCGATGAGCTTAGCTCATCCACTGACCACCGTCGACGTTGTAGCATTGAGATACGACATAGTCGGATTCATCGCTCGCGAGAAATACCGCCATTCCGACCAGGTCGTCTGCTTTTCCAATACGGCCATAGGGGATGGATTTGCTGACCTGGTCTTTTTTCTGGCCAATGGGTCTTTTTTCAAGTTTTGCGAAAACTTCATCTACCATGTCCCAGTGTTCTCCATCCACCACTCCCGGGGCGATTGCATTTACGTTAATGCCATGTGTGATCAGGTTCAAGCCCGCCGATTGCGTAAGGCTGATGACAGCGGCCTTTGTCGCACAGTATACAGCCACAAGCGGTTCTCCTCGCCGTCCAGCCTGGCTAGCCATATTGATGATTTTACCACCACCGCCTCGTTCAATCATATGGCGCGCCACTGCCTGGAGAGTGAATAAAGTGCCACTTACATTCACATCGAATGCACCTTGATAGTCTGCTCGTTTGATTTGTGTGATCGGTGCCGCGGTAAATACAGCTGCGCAGTTAACGAGGATGTCGATTTGGCCGTATGCATCAATTGTGTCTGCGACCGCCGCGTTTATGCTGTTGCTGTCCGTCACGTCGATATGAACTGCAATTGCCTGTTGTCCTATTTCAGATGCAGTTGATTTTGCGCGAGCGAAATCTATGTCAGCCACCGCGACTTTCGCGCCTTGTTGCACGTATGCATGGGCGAACGACATTCCGATGCCGCGAGCCGCACCTGTTATCAGTGCGTTTTTACCCGCCAATCGGTTCAACTGACACGAATTCCCTGTTGATCGAATCGGTAGATATGTTCTGAACTTGGCGTAAGGTAAATCGTATCACCATGGTGCAGACCGACCTCACCGTCACAGCGAACGGTAATCTGTTCTGCCAGGCCGCCAATGCGAACATGCAAAAATGTGTCTGAACCGAGATGTTCTGAAAGGATGACTTCGCCTTTCCAAGTGCCATCATCTGTCGACGGCTTGATGTGTTCTGGGCGAACACCAATTGATAGTGCATCGAATTTCTCCGCTTCGCTGCCTTCGATGAAATTCATTTTCGGTGAGCCTATAAAACCGGCAACGAATTTGTTTTGCGGCGTATGGTAAAGTTCAAGCGGTGTGCCGACCTGTTCAATGAAACCGTCACGCAAAACGACGATTTTGTCAGCCATGGTCATAGCTTCGATCTGATCGTGTGTCACGTAAATCATCGTAGTTTTCAATCGCTCGTGAAGTTCTGAAATTTCAAGACGCATACCGACCCGCAGCGCCGCGTCGAGGTTCGATAGGGGTTCATCGAATAAAAACGCTGACGGTTCGCGCACGATCGCGCGGCCGATTGCAACACGCTGGCGCTGACCGCCGGAAAGCTGCCCCGGTCGTCGGTCGAGATAGTCAGTGAGGTTGAGCACTTGTGCGGCCTGTTCAACGCGCCGCGTCTGCTCGGCTTTGTCCATTTTTGCCATGCGCAGTGGAAAGCTGATGTTTTTTCGTACCGTCATGTGCGGGTACAGTGCGTAGGACTGAAACACCATTGCAAGTCCACGCTTGGCCGGGGGAATTGTTGTTGCGTCGTTTCCATCGATGCGTATCACTCCGCTTGTCACATCTTCGAGTCCGGCAATCAATCTGAGCAGCGTTGATTTACCGCAACCCGACGGACCGACAAATACTACAAATTCACCATCGTCTATAGCAAGGTTTAACGGAGGTATTACCGTTATATTACCGAATTTCTTTTCTACATTTTTCAGTGTGATTTGTCCCATATTCTCTGGCTCCTGATACGAATCTTATGGAGTTACAGCAATTGAAGCGTATTGACCGAGGGTCACTTCACTGCACCGAATGTCAGTCCGCGCACCAGTTGTTTTTGGCTGAACCATCCCAAAATCAAAATCGGTGCAATCGCCATTGTTGACGCTGCGCTCAACTTGGCATAAAAAAGCCCCTCAGGACTTGAATAACTGGCAATAAAGGCAGTCAGTGGAGCGGCTTTGGCTGCTGTGAGGTTCAAAGTCCAGAATGCTTCATTCCAGGCAAGAATAAAATTCAGCAGTATGGTTGATGCGATCCCTGGCACCGCCATAGGGGTTAGCACATACAAAATTTCCTTGCGCAGCGAAGCACCGTCAATTCGAGCCGCTTCGAGTATCTCTTTTGGAATTTCCCTGAAATAGGTGTAAAGCATCCACACAATAATTGGCAGATTGATCAGCATGATGACCGCAATAAGACCAAAACGGGTATCAAGCAGGTTGAACTGAATGAAGATCAGATAAATCGGGTACAGCACGCCTACCGCTGGAAGCATTTTGGTCGACAGCATCCACAGCAATATGTCTTTTGTTCGTTTTGACGGCACAAATGCCATCGACCACGCTGCTGGAACGGCAACGAAGACGCCGAATAAGGTGGAAAAACCGGCGATAATCACAGAGTTCAGCAGGTAGCGCATGTAGTCAGACCGTTCCTGCACGATTGCATAGTTCTCCAACGTCCAGTCGAAAAACAAAAACAGCGGTGGGTCAGCAATCGCCTGAGCTTCGGTCTTAAAACTCGTCAGAATTGTCCATAGCACTGGAAAAAAGATCAAAAGACCCAAGCCCCACGCGACAATGGAATTTATCAATTTGCGTTGCGTTGAAACTGAACTGGCCATGATGATGTCTGATTGTGTTTATTTATCGAGGTTTTTACCGACAATACGCATTAGAAATATTGCAACGATATTGGCGAGAATGATCGCGTAGACCCCGCCTGCGGACCCTAGGCCGACATTTTGGCTTTCAAGTACGCGTTGAAAAATCAAGTACGTCAAGGTCCGGGTCCCGAACGAACCTTGCGTAGTAACGAAAATCTCGGCGAAAATCGACAGAAGAAAAATTGTCTGGATCAAAATTACAATCGTAATTGCCTGGCTCAGATGCGGCAAAATGATGTGATAAAACCGTGCAACCCACGCAGCCCCATCGATTTGTGCCGCCTCAATTTGTTCTCGATCCAGAGACTGAATTGCGGTAAGCAAGATGAGTGTTGCAAATGGCAGCCATTGCCAGGAAACAATCAGGGTAACTGAAAATATCGATGCCTGGCTGAGCCACTCAACCGGTGCGAGTCCGAAAAACTTCCAAATGTGTGCAAAAAGGCCGTTGACCGGGTCCATGAACATGTTTTTCCACACCAGTGCCGAAACTGTCGGCATAACGAAAAAAGGAGCGATGACCAGTATGCGAACGAAACCTTGGCCCCACATTGGCTGGTCCAACAGCAATGCCAGCGCTATGCCCAAAACCACCGTAATGAGCAGTACCCCGCCCACAATCACCAGTGTCGCTTGTACGCTCGGCCAAAACGAACTTGAAGTGATAAACCGAATGTAGTTCTCGAAGCCGATCCAGCCCAGATCGCCTCCGCGCAAAGGCAGGTAACGCTTGAAGGAGAAGAAGAAAGTCATCGACAGCGGCACGAGCATCCACACAAGCAACAAGAAGACCGCGGGTGCCATCATCACCCGTGCGATGGATCGTGTATGCAATGTCGACATGGTGTTTACTTATGTTGAGTGGATATTATTCCCCTCCAATATTACACCACACGAACAGTGAAGACGACACGAGTCGCCCTCACTGTTCGCACGATAGTCAGTCCGTTACCGGTTATACGAAAACTCATAATATCCATAAAACCTTTGTGACCGGCCCCTATTGCTTTTGGGGTTAGTAACCGGCGGCTTCCATTTCATCAGTTGTCAAGGCTTGTGCTTTTTCCAGAGCTTCGGCAACCGATTGCTGTCCGGCCAGAGCTGCTGAAAACTCCTGTCCCACCTGAGTAGCGATACCTGCAAATTCAGGTATTGCGACGAACTGCACACCGGTATAGGGAACCGGGTCAACTGTCGGATTCGTCGGGTCAGCTGCATTGATCGAATTCAATGTCATTTCTGCAAACGCAGCCGCACTTAGATAGTCTGGATTTGCATACAGAGACTTGCGGGTTCCAGGCGGAACATTCGCCCAGCCTTCCTTTGACGCCACCAACTCGGTGTATTCTTTGCTTGTCGCCCAGGCAATGAACTTTTTCGCATCATCTGTGGCATCTGAACCGGCTGGAATTGCCAGTGACCATGCCCAAAGCCAGTTGCCGCGCTTGCCAAGTCCGTTATCCGGAGCCAGTGCAAAGCCAACGCTGTCGGCTACGGTTGAATCATTGGGGTTGGTGACGAATGAAGCTGCCACAGTTGCATCAATCCACATGCCGCACTTGCCTTGTTGGAAAAGCGACAGGTTTTCGTTAAATCCATTTGTCGATGCGCCCGGAGGGCCGTAGTCATTCATCAGGTCAATATAGAAATTCAGTGTATTTGACCACGCTTCGCTGTCGAACTGGGCTTTCCAGTTCTCATCGAACCAGCGTGCGCCGAAAGAGTTTGCAGCGGCAGTTAAAAATGCCATGTTCTCACCCCATCCGGCTTTTCCACGCAAGCACACACCGTAAATTTCGTTTTCCTTGTCGGTCATCGCACCGGCGGCCTGTCGGATAAAATCCCAGCTAGGCGCTTCGGGCATGCTCATTCCTGCTTTTTCCATCAGGTCTTTTCGATACATGACCATAGAGCTTTCACCGTAAAAAGGTGCTGCATACAAGTGACCGTCAACGGTCAGACCATTTCGCATTGCAGGCAGCAGATCGTCTGCATCCCACTGCGATGGCAGATCGTTCAAAGACACCAGCCATCCGTTGTTGCCCCAGATTGGAACTTCGTAGGTGCCGATTGTCAGCACGTCGAATTGACCGCCTTTGGTTGCGATATCTTGTGTGACGCGTTGGCGCAGCACGTTTTCTTCCAAGGTGACCCACTCAAGCGTGATATCGGGATTCTTGGACGTAAAGTCGTCAGTTAACCCCTGCATTCGAATCATGTCGCCATTATTGACCGTTGCAATCGTAACGGTAGCGGCATTGACGCTGGCAAACCCACCGAATACAAGACTCAGCGCGAGTAAGCCACTGGTAATTACTTTAATACGCATGTTGATAATTCCTCCTGCGTGACTGATTAATTTATCAATGTGATTTATTAATAATCTATTTTTGCTTTTTGGTCAAGAAAAAAGACAAAAGAATTTAATTTATTGTTCGTCATGTGGGCAGTGATTGCGCGTGGCTAAGCGGCGTCATTTCCGGTTCATGCAATGTTCTTGCGGTTTTAACCAGCAAGTCGGTATCGGGCGAAAATCGCCGTATAAGCGGCACCAGCGCGGCGCCGAGGACCCGTGCGGATGGACCGATGGAACCGATTTCAATGTCAAATGATGACAATCCAGCGTGATTGAATTGCGCACAGGCTTTGCGAATTCCAACGACGATTTGCTCACGCCACTTTTCGCATAGCAAACCGTCAACGACCACTTCCTGGAAATCGATTACAGCACTTGCGCTGACTATGGTGTGTGCTAGTGCGGGTACTGCACGCTGAGTCCATCGGTCAAAAATGGCGTTTGCGCTTGCTGTAGGTGTAAATTCAAACAGGTCAGAGACATCAAAACCTGCGGCATCGAGTTCGCGCTCGAGGTCCAGTACCGATGCCTGATGGATTAGCTGGCGGTGTTTTCCTCCATTTTCGGTCGCGACTATCGGCATTGAGCCGATCGCGCCGGCGTTCATCTGTTCGCCGCGATACAGCCGACCGTCGAGCACAACCCCGCCTCCGGCAAAAGTGCCAAGAAACAGATACAGTGCGCTTCGTTGGTGAATCCGATCACCTGCGATCATTTCTGCCGCACACGCTGCTGTTGCATCGTTGAAAACTGACACTTCCAGTTTCGTTGAAGCTTCGAATTGCTGCACAACATCAATATTACGCCACTGTTCGATTTCGCTGTGTTCAAGACCAAGCACATCAGACCACTCGTGCAAATCCCACGGTATAGCGACACCTAATCCAACGATGCGATTTTGATGATGTGATTCAACCGAACCGATGAGTTCCGTCGCGATTTGTATCGCTGAGGTCATGGTTGGTACAGGAAGTGGAGCGGCGTAGCGTTCGGTGCGTGACGCGACAGTTTTGCCACAAAGGTTTACCAGTACCGCTTCGAGACTGCGTCGACCAATTTTGACTCCAATGGAAAAAGCGCCCTGTGGATTTAGCGCAATCGGAGTCGAAGGTTTCCCTACCTGACCGCGCACTTGTTCAAGTTCAATTAGAAGTCCATTTTCTATCAACGCATTGACTATGACTGTTGCAGCCTGTCCACTTAACCCGGTAGTGCGCGCAATGTCTGCCTTCGACATAGCACCGGCTTGACGAATGACTGCAATCATCATTCGCTCGTTATAGGCTCTCAGTCCTGTTGAATCCCCGCCTCGCATTGAATTCCTGTAATCGTGTTGTACAAATTAGTTTTTTGCCTGCTTTGCTATTGGGCAAAGTGTTTAATGATAATCGATAATAAATCAACCTAATTTATATATTGACATGATGCAAACGAATAGGATTAAATTAAAAAGAAAACCCGCCCTGGGTGCGAAAAATATTTTAATCGAGACTTAACTGATGTTGATTTTGTTCATGTTTACCGAGTCAAAGCGCGAATTCGATTCGCAGCGGTGCAGTTATTGTCATCGAAATTATCATCGGTTGCAGACTGATTAATGTATCTCGTATGTGGTGAAGCACTGTTCGATGTGTTCATCGACGCCGATGAGGAAAGCTCATCGAATCTGAAACTTCAGGGGTGTCCAGCCGGTTCTCCTTTCAATGTAGCCATTGGTATTGCCCGCCTCGGCGGCAGGGCGGCTTTATTGACCGGTATCGCTCGCGGCCCGCTTGCTGAGCACTTGGTTCGCACCTTAAAGCGCGAGTGCGTGTCGACTGATTATTTAGTCCGTTCGGGGCAACGCACAACACTCAGCCTTGTTGGTGTTGATGCATTGGGTCAGCCGGATTATGTGTTCTACGGACTTGGATCAGCAGATTGTAGTGTGACATCGGATTTGATTCCCGCCGTCGGTGAGCAGATCAGCGGTTTGCATTTTGGTTCATACTCAATCGCAGTCAAGCCGATTGCTGACGCGTTCGCGAATCTTGCTGAAACCGAAAAAAACCGGTTCATTTCCGTTGACCCCAATGTCCGCACGATGGCCGAACCGGACCTTGATGTATGGCGGTCGCGAATCGAGCATTACGCAAGGTTTGCGGACCTGATCAAATTGAGCATGGAAGACTTGAAGATTCTTTATCCGCATGCAAAACGCAGTGAAATAGCCGAAATGTTCCTTGACGCTGGAGTCAAACTCGTAGTGATCACCGATGGTGGCAGGACGGTTTGCGCCTGGACTGGCAAAGATCATGTCATTCGAGTGACGCCACCGGCAACATCGGTGGTCGATACAGTTGGTGCTGGTGACAGTTTTCAAGCGGCGCTGCTTGTCAAACTGTATGAAGACGGCGGCGGCAATCCCAAACAGTTGGTGGAAAAACTCGACAGACAGAAACTTGAGGAGCTGTTGAATTTTGCAGTCGAAGCAGCCCGAATGACGTGTCGATCAAGGGGTGCTGACCTGCCTTTTCGTTCCCAGCTCGTTGAGCTGCTGCGATAAGCAGCATCTTGTGCCAGCAGTATCCTGTCTGCGCCTGACAGGTATCGGGTAGGTAGTCGGCTTGCCAGGGTAGCCAATCGTCACAGTTTGCCCAGGTGCTTATGTGACTGCGCAGCCGCGCTAAGCGTGTCACGGCTGCAAAGACTCCAATTGAGTCCATAATAGCGTTTCAGACCCAGCCGAAAAAGACTGATTGATAACAGCTGATCTGATAAATATTGCAAGGTTATTTTTTTGATTTTCCTGAGTATGAAATTCCTTATTTTTGTTACGCCACTGAACCGATGTCGTTACTTGTGTGAACAATAGTCCCAATTTCCTTTTTATATGCACTGACCAGCAAAGGTCAGACAGCCTTGGCTGCAGTGGGAACCTGCAGGCGCAAACCCCCAATATTGACAGTATTGCGCAAAACGGCATTCGCTTTCGCCGTCACAATACGCCCATGCAGATTTGTTCGCCTTCTCGAGCGACGATGCTCACGGGACTGTATCCGCGTCATCATCGACTGGCAATAAATGGCATGGCATTGCCTGCAAATGTACCGGTTGTGACAGACGCGTTAGCAACAGTCGGTTACCGCACCCACGGAATCGGCAAACACCACCTCCAGCCTTTACTGGCACCAAAGTATTTTGAGATGCCGGATTCCCGAGCGTTTTGGACACTGCCGCAATCGCGTAATTTCAATGGACCGTATTACGGATATCAAAGTGTTGATCTGTTACTCGGGGAATCTGACACAGCGCATCTAGCCGGGCACTATGCCAACTGGCTGCGCGAGCATCATCGAGAATCTGTTGACCTGCTGTTGCCTCACAAATCACCTGAACCGCCGCCGCCTGATCTCGATGAAATATGGCGATGTGCGATTCCAGTTGAGCACCATTACAACACTTGGGTGACTGACCGTGCGGTCGATTTTATCGAGCACAATGCATCTGGGGCGAGACCGTTTTATCTATTTGTCTCTTACCCGGACCCGCATCACCCATTTGACCCGCCAGTCGAGTATGCTGATCGGTTCAGTGCGGATAAAATGTCAGTGCCGCAAGTCAGCGATGCAGAAAAGAAAAGTCAACTGCCGTATTACGGCGAGCTGTACCCGACAGGCGAAGGTTTTCGGGAACTTTACTGGCAGGGCAGACAAGATCTGGAAGCCGGTTCCATGATTACAACTGACTTGATCAGTGAGCAAACGCTTGCACTGGCAATTGCCTATACCCATGCAGCAATCTCGATGCTTGATGATCAGGTGGGACGGATGCTCGGTTCGCTTGAACGTGCTGGAATCAAAGACAATACGATCATCATATTTACGTCGGATCATGGCGAACTGCTCGCAGACCACGGCTTGCTGCATAAAGGACCGCCGCCTTATCGTCAGCTGACCGAGATTCCGCTGTTAATTCAGGGGCCTGGAATTCCCCAAGGTGCAGTGGCCGATTCGCTCACCAATCACGTTGATCTCGCACCGACAATACTAGCCGCAGCTGGCGCAGATTTTAACGATCATCAATTCGATGGCATCGCACTGACTGCGCTTATTGACGACCCTGAACTGTCTTTGAGAGACTATGACTTCGGAGAGTATCATCCTACATCGCGCATGGAGCTGTACAACCAGAGCGTTAGGACCGACAAGTGGCGTTTGACCCTCTACCCGCAATGCCCGAAGTGGGGAGAGTTATTTGATTTGACCGAAGATCCACACGAGCGTCTCAATCGCTATCTCGACCCCGCCATGCAAACAGTAGTCGAGCAATTACGGCAAGTATTGACGGAACGTTTTGCGCCATGCCCGAAAGTGGACAATGAATGGATCTGCAAATGGTAGGCAAATCAGGCAACAGCCGCGCACAAAGCGATTAAACATCGCCTGGTGATGCGTTTGTAATTAAAGAAAACGGATGCAAAGTGACCTGCAATACTGAACATTGATATTCCACTATTGGGTCGGCATTTGAAACTGCCGGAGACATTGCACAAGAAAATCGCCTCACTTATGTGTAGTCTCGATCGATGACTTCAGACCAAGTCTTGTCTGCAACAATGCCATCTGCGTCGGTGGCTATCAGCGTTGCGTCAATCTTCCAGGACGCTTCGGTGGCGCGAACCGAAACTTTAGCTTCGACACCTGCGCGCCACTTTCCTGTGCAATACTGTTTGCTCCTGTGACAGGTTACAACTGCAGAATCCGCAAGGTCCGGGTGAATCGAATACGTATCATGACTGACTTCGCGGGTTTGTATGCCGGTATGCATCTGCCGGTTTAATCCAGAGTCGTTATAGGTCTCGCAAGTCTCAATACCGCTGACGTAATCGATGTTGCGACTTCGCCTAAATGAACCTTCGCGCTGCGATTGAATGTCAAGCGGTGGTGCTCCTTGAGGGTGTTGAAAATTGTTTTGTGCCATCTCACCCGCTGACAGCGGCAAATTGAGCTTGATGTCAGACAGTTTCAGTGTGGCTTTGACAGGTGCTGGCCATATGATGGGCCAATAAGAAGTAGAAAGTGCCAGCCGTAAACGATTGCCTTGACCGATTCTTTGACCGCAGGCATTCAATTTGAGTTGAATTTCTACAGATTCCTCACCCATTGGCTCAGGCTGCGCATGACTGTTGCGATGGGCAAGGTTGAGCACTCCATAACTGATTCGGGTGGCTTTTCCATCTGCAAGCACCTCAGATAACACAGCAACCAGATTCGCTTGTGCAACATCACTTGCAACGGTGGCATACAGGACCGGGTGTCCAAGTATGTCGAGGTCCTCTGCAAAGGCCACAGTTTCAAAGCAGATCATGTCGGCCTCGCCGTTTTGGTCGATTGAGCCATCGGGAAACTCACCGTATTCACACCAGTTGCCTGCTGTGTGGCCTGTCGTTTGCGGTGTAGAGATGCAAACAGTGTTTGTGCTATCGTTTTTGTTGACTTGCAGTTGCGGGAATATTGCTTCATGCATTGACGAGTTGGCGCGCCATTCGCGCACGGTTACCCAGTGACCGGGACGCGTTTGGTAATGAGGCGCCGGAGCGACAGGATGATGAATCCATGCGCGCAACAGTGGCTCGTTCATAATTTGGGTGTCAATGCCTTTCAAGTGCTGATCCCAAAAGCGAAGAGATTCTTTGAGAAAACCGATACGCGGACCGGGCGAAGCGAGGTGAGGGTAGTTGTGTGCCCATGGGCCAATCAATCCTTTTTTGGGACACTTGAGGTGTTCAAGCATGCGCAAGATGGTATTGGTGTAACTGTCTGCCCAGCCACCGACCAAATAAACCGGAATCTCAATGTCGGCATAGTTTTCCGCAATTGAGCCGTGGGTGTAAAATTCATCGCGACGCTGATGGGTAAACCAGTCAATCAGCCACAGCCCGTTTTCATCCAATCGCTGTTTCCACAAGTCGCGCCAGCGCTCACCGACCAATGCCGGGTCTGGCGGGGTATGGACAATTGCAAAAGCAGTTGCTCCCCAACTGAGTTTCTCGGTCAACACAGCTCCACCCAAAAAGTGAATGTCATCAGCATAACGATCATCAGTTGAACAAAGCGAGATGACTGCACGCAGTGCTTTGGGGCGTCGGGCCGCGACCTGAAGCGCGTTGAATCCACCCCAGGAGATGCCGATCATTCCCACTTTAGCGCTGCACCATGACTGGGCGGCCAGCCACTGAATTACGGCCAGGCAATCGTCTTGTTCCTGCACCAGATATTCACCGAGGCAAACCCCTTCGCTATCACCGGTTCCGCGCATATCTACCCGCACGGCGGCATAACCGAAACCGGCAAAATACGGGTGAGTCAGTTGATCACGCGCGGCTGTATCGTCGCGTTTTCGGTACGGCAGATATTCCAAAATTGCTGGAACCGGATCATCATCGGCATCTTCAGGCAGCCAGATGCGCGCTGCCAGGCAAGTGCCGTCAGGCATCGGAATCCATGTGTTTTCAATCTCTCGCACCTTGCGAGGAAATTTGCTGCGTACTGGAGTTTCGGGCATCTTAAATGTCTTTTCAGTCAGCATAAATCATGACATTATCATCGGACAAACACAATTGACCGGACGACAGATTATTCTGTTTGCCGGGATGTATATGACGTTGAAGTCATGTTGATTGTTATTGGTCATTAATTTTTGCAAGAAAATCGTCAGCGAAATCGCGTAACTTGGTTTTTCCGACACCGGTGATTTGAGAAAAATCTTCCACAGTCTTCGGGCGACGCTGAACCATTTCCTCAAGAGAACGATCATGGAAAATTACATATGCAGGCACTGAGCGTTGATTTGCCAGCTCTAGCCGCAACGCTTTGAGCTGGTCTAAAAGCAATTCGTCTTGCGAACTGAGGGGTTCTGACACCAGTAATTTGTTGGTCTGTTGTCTTTTCGAACGACGTGATGCTTGCTGTGGTCTGCGATATTCAAATGTGGTGTTGCCTTTTAACAGTTCTATGCCGGAAGTTGTGATCCGCAAGCTGCCATAGTTGGCAATATCCTGCTCTATGTATTCAGAGGTAACAAGCTGGCGTATCAAAGCGCGCCACTCTTCGGCGGACACAGATGATCCAACTGCGAATGTCGGAAGCAGGTGGTGACCGGCTGCTGAGATTTTCTGGGTCTTGTTGCCCCTGACAATATCGACAATATGGGCGCTCCCATATCGTTGTCTTGTGCGATAGATTGCCGACAGCACCATGCGTGCATACTCCGTGCCATCGGCAAGTTCGACAGGGTTGAGACACATGTCGCAATTACCGCAAGACTGAGTCTTTTCACCAAAATAAGCCAGTAGAGCGCGTCGTCGGCATCTGGGAGACTCGCAATAACCGATTAGTGAACTGAGACGCTGATACTCCCGACGTCTTCTGTCCTCACCCGCATCTTCCTGCTCAATGAATAAACGGCGCATATGGATATCATTGAGGCCAAACAGCATATGTGCGTCAGCTGGTGCACCGTCACGGCCGGCGCGACCGATTTCCTGATAGTAAGCCTCTATAGATCCAGGCATGTCGGCGTGCAATACAAATCGTATATCAGATTTGTCAATCCCCATGCCAAAAGCGTTGGTTGCCACCATGATTACTGCAGGGTCTGTCATAAAAATATTCTGGTTAATGTCTCGGCTGTCTTTATCCATGCCAGCGTGATAGGCGAGCGTTCGGAATCCCCAACTTTCAAGAAGTGCAGCTGTATTTTCAGTTTTTTTGCGCGACAGGCAGTAGACAATGCCACTGGAAGTGCGGTGGAGTTCGAGAAAGCTGAGCAATTGGTGGGTGTTTCCGCTTTTTGTACCTACTGACAGTTTTATGTTGGGTCGATCAAATCCTTGAACACGAACTTGTGCGTTGTTGGCAAACAGACGATTTAGGATTTCCCCGCGAGTAATCTCATCTGCTGTCGCAGTAGTCGCAAGGACAGGGGTGTCTGGAAAAATATCACGCAACTTGGCAAGATCAGCATATTCCGGGCGAAAAGCCGGACCCCACTGTGAGATGCAGTGTGCCTCATCGACCGCAATCAATGTCAGCCGCTGGCGCTTGAGAATGTTGAGCATCTGTTCTGTCATCAATTTCTCAGGTGAAAGATAGATCAGTTTCAACGAGCCGGCAGTCAATCGCTGCCACACCGTGTAATTTGTTGTCTCATCATTTGATGAGTTAATCGTATCGGCGTCAATTCCGGCTAGTTTGAGAGCACTTACCTGGTCACGCATTAAAGCAATCAATGGTGAAACGACTACGGTGAGTCCTTCTCCCATCAGTGCCGGCACCTGGTAACAAAGTGATTTTCCAGAACCAGTTGGCATCACGGCGAGTACATTTTGACCACGCATTATTGTTTCAATAACATCTTCCTGATTCGGTTTGAATGAATCGAAGCCAAATACCTGGCGTAAAACTTCGTGTTTGGTTGTTGGATAATTGTTCAACTTTCACATGCCTGTGGTCGATGCACTTGGAAAAATCTAAAAGCCAACGAGAATGTTTGAAAGCCACATCATAATGAAGTAAAAGGCTCAGTCATCGATTCGAACAGCATTTGCTGAAGGTGTCAGACGCAAGCGCCAATTGATGCATAGCATTGTCAGATTTTTCAGCATAAGTCAAAATAAGAACCTGCAAGACGTAGTGTTCTGCGTCATGGACGACAAAAATTCCTCAGATGCGAGACAAAGAATCGATAGTACAAGAAATTCGTTTGGTTTCTGTGCATTGAATTTATTCAGTAAATTGGTCAAATTGTGCTCTTTGTAGATTATGAATGAATTGCCGGTGTGCAGGCACTATATTGAAACTGATGAAAGATTTTAATTTCTATAGCATCTGTCGTTGCCCGACAACGCTAATACCGCCGCTGACAGAACAAGGCGTTTCACCGGTAAAGATCCTTAAATACCCAAGCGAATCACCTCCGATGTCGTTAACGAGCGCTCCTGAACGAAAAGACCTGTGTTTTCGATGCAGTTCCACACGTCGGAATATGTTAAATTCAATCATTTTCGCAGTAGCCGAAATTTTCATTTAAATTCGAACTTACGATCAGACAGCACAATAGATGTTTACGCATCGTTAAACCTATTTAAGCGGGCGAACATTTTGCTATGGTTTACCACTTAATGGCGAACAGAAACAAAGTTTGCAGTCTGTCCAGACACACGACAAGCGACTCAAAGCAAGTGGCGCGATTGAACCGGTTGGCTGCATTGGATTTTGCGATGAGCCTAGAGCAGTGCAACGGCACACAATACGAGACTAACCGGTGTTTTGCGACCGATAAGATTCAAGTAGTGTCAAGATGGCATACTCGGAAGAAGATCGCAGATATTTATACTTGACTTTGATTTCGAACAAACAAACTATTGGAGTGTCAATATGGTTTCCAGCATGACTGGGTATTCCAGAAAAAATACAAACACCCAATTCGGTGAGATTCAGTGGGAAGTCAGATCGCTAAACCATCGCGCATTGGACGTCAATATCCATCTGCCGGAAATGTTCCGGATGCTGGAAAGCGCATGTCGTCAACAGATCTCAGCGAAACTTCAACGCGGAAGGATTGATGCGTACCTGAAGGTGTCCGGGGTGGAAAACAATCTGGCACTGCAGCAGCTCGATATGAGGACAGTCGATGCCTTGCTGAATCTTTCTGAGCGCCTGTGCGAATCGACATCGCAGCTTTCAAGTCTGTCAGTGCTCGAAGTTCTCAAATGGCCTGGTGTAATTACTCCACCGGATATTGAACACAATGACTTGTCTGAAATCATCCTCACCGAGTTTGCTGCAGCTGTGGATGATCTGGTCGCCGACCGAGGCAGGGAAGGTGTCGCGATTCAACAAATCCTTTCGGATAAAGTCGAGCAGTTGAATCAATACTCCAAGCAAGTTTCTGAAATGACACAGCAGGTTCAAGAGGCTGCCAAAGATAACCTTAGAACCAAAATCGAAGACATTCAGGTCCATGTTGACCCCACTCGATTTGAACAGGAAATCGCACTGATTTTGGTGAAATCCGATATCAATGAAGAGATCGAACGGTTTGCCCTTCATATCGCAGAATTCCGGCGTGTTCTGACACAGGAAGCTGAAGCCGGAAAACGATTGGGGTTTATTGCACAGGAATTGGGACGGGAAATCAATACACTGTCATCAAAGACCAATTACTTTCCACTCAATACACTGATGGTCGATGCAAAAGTTGTGTTAGAGCAAATTCGAGAACAATTACACAATATTGCCTGAGTACGATGGCCAATGCGTCTTCAGTTATTTTGGTTATTGCCGCTGCCTCCGGGACCGGAAAGTCGTCCTTGAGCCGGGCGTTGGTTGAACGCTGTGACAATGCCGTGCTGTCTGTATCTCATACAACGCGCGACAAACGCCGTGGCGAAGTTGATGGGGAAGACTATCATTTTGTTTCTCATGACAAGTTCAGCGAGATGATCGCAAACGACGAGTTTGCTGAATACGCTTGCGTTTATGGCCATTACTATGGAACCTCTACAGCCACCATCCAGCGTTCGGCTGAAGCCAGAAAGAATGTTATTTTAGATATCGATTGGCAAGGCGCGATGCAGGTGTCGGAAAAATTCGAAGAAGCGGTACTGGCATTTTTGCTGCCTCCGTCGTTGCAAGTGCTTAAGCGGCGACTGACACTCAGGGGGCGCGATTCCGAGAATGTCATTGAACAGCGCTTTGCCGCGTCACTTGAGGACCTGACGCATTGCGCTGAATTTGATTACCTGATTCTCAATGATGAGTTTGAACTGGCGCTCGAAGAATTGTATGGATTGTTATTACGTCGTAAGGGGCATATTCGACCGATACCTGAGAAAATTCTGGCTGAATTGGGTATTGCCGGTTAATTTTGCAGTGGGTTATGCCCGCAGTGGCATAACTAACCGAAAAATTGGGTTCTTTCAAATAACGCGAAATCAAAAGCGTTATGTCTGTCAAAATTCTCACAGCCGCAGGTAGGTTTCGCCCGCTGGGAATGACTGAAGAGTATTGACAAATGCACAATATGAAGGTTATACTTTCATATTGTGCATATTTTATTTTATTGAGTTGATGATCAATCGAGAAATTACTCCCCTGCTGACAAGTCTCTTTGAGCAATATCCTTTTGTGACCGTTACGGGGCCGCGTCAGTCTGGGAAAACGACACTGTGCCGCCAGGTATTTCCACAACTGAATTACGTCAATCTGGAATTGCCGGATGTCAGGGAATTTGCACGTTCGGATCCTCGAGGATTATTATCCAATATTGAAAATGGTGCGATTATTGACGAAATTCAACATGTTCCTGAATTTCTTTCCTATCTTCAGGTTTTCGCAGATGAAACACGTCGCAATAGCTTGTTTGTAATAACTGGCAGTGAGAACTTTAAGCTTTCCGAATCGGTAAGTCAATCATTAGCCGGTAGAACGGGATTGCTTTATCTGCTTCCGTTTTCTTTGGCTGAAAGTCGCCTTTTTCGCGCCAGTGAGACGGTTGACGAGTTAATATTCCGTGGTTTTTATCCGCGAGTGTTGGATCAGAATCTGAATCCGCATCAGGCATATTCTGCTTACGTAGCGACTTACGTCGAACGTGATTTGAGACGAATAAGCCAATTGCGTGATCTGCCGAGTTTTGAGAATTTTCTGAGAATTTGCGCTGGGCGCATTGGACAATTGATCAACCTTGTATCGATGGGTTCCGATGTCGGAATATCACACACGACAGCCCGACACTGGCTCAACTTAATGGAAGCGAGTTTCATCACTTTCAGACTGAAGCCCTTTCACGCCAGTTTGCGTAAACGTCTGGTAAAAATGCCCAAACTCTATTTTTATGATGTCGGACTTGCTGCATATCTCCTTGGCATTGAACATCCGCAGCAAATCGCAACGCATCCTTTGCGCGGAGCGCTGTTCGAAAATCTGGTTGTGGTGGAGGCGTTGAAATATCGATTTAATCGAGGGCTTGATTCCAACTTGTCTTTCTTCCGTGACAGCCGGGGTCTGGAGGTTGATCTGCTGTACCAAACAGCAAATGAAAAAATTGCGATGGAAATCAAATCGAGCGCGACTCCATCCAATCACTTTTTTGACGCACTGAAGACGATCGGCAACCTAAACATTGGTGTAACAAAAAAATTCGTTGTCTACAGTGGCGCAACCGGACACATGCAAAGCACTGGCGAATTTGTACCGTTCGGCGATTTGGTCGATGCGCTAAATAAATTTGAAACCGAAAGACAAAGCGCGTCAGTGGCTGACAATATGCAACAGTGAGTGTGTCGGGTTTGCTGACCTGCGGGTGTCTGCACAATGATTGATCGACCACCTTATATCAGTTCATGAGCCAAACACCTGTTCAACCGGGATAATGAAGCCGATTTCAGCACACACCAAAGTTTCCATGCGTCTGTTCACCAACTCACCTGAAAGAGTCAGCTCGATAAAGAACTTCTTGTCGTTTGCAGCCATTTCCTGCTTATATAGTCGAACCAGAAATATGTGCCGTAGCGGGCTTTCACGATTTCAAGTTCAGCTTGTTCGCTCGCTCCGGCACGGTGGATTTGATTAAGCGCACTGATTTGAAAGAGGTCTACCGCACACGCGATCATAATTCGGTGGATTCGCACATATTCATCCCGTTCCATCAAAATATCATCAAACAAATCCGAGTCATGGTTCAGCGTTCGAACTAACTTATCCCCCGACACATGGCGTCAAGAATTCTCACCTTGATTGTCGCAAATTCTCATCCAGATTGTCGTGGGACACTAACTGTAGAATTGTTGTACTATCTTGAGCTCAAGACAGTCAGTACATGCCAATTTTCTCATCTCCCAGGTTGATACCCAGAGCGTTGATATATCTGACCCAGTAAGCGAAATCTGCAATCACCTGTACAGCTTCAAGAATTTCGGTTTCTGACACCCCTGCGTTGCGCAATTTCACAATATCGTTATGACACATGCTTTGTGGACTGTGGGTCAGTTTGGCACCAAATGCAAGCAGTGCAGACTGTTTTGGATCAAATAGGGAGCTTTGTTGAAAGTTGTCATTGCGTAATGCGTCTATCATTTTGTCTGCAAGTTCTTCATCTCCCAAAAGCGCCTTGAAGTTCGCACCATGGTGAGTAAATGCATAGTGGCAGTCAGCCGCGACAGCAACCTGTGTCGCCAGCAGTTCGAGAAACCACAGGTCTGAATGGTTTGACTCGTTGTGCAGGATATCGCGAAAATGCTGATCTGCTGATAAAAGGGGCTTGGGCTGCAGGGAAGCTGCCCGGTAAAGATTGTGAATTTTGTTATAGGTTGCCCCCAGTTTCTGATAGATTTCCAAAAGCTGGGGATCAGCATCTTGCGGATCAATCGTTTCGATCCAGCACGGCGGTTGTTTGTTCGACATAGATGACTCCTCGAGATAAACGGGTGTCAATTACAGCCATGCAGCTTACGTTATGCAACTGTACAGACAGCACCGACGAGTTGACGATTAACATACATCCTTGCGCAGCATTGATACAATACAACTTGACAGGTTTGAGATCGCAACTCGCACCTGATGCAGTAACTTGTCTGTAACTATACCTGAGATGTAATTATGGATCATCAAAATATTAGCTGTACACGCCGCTCCCCACACTTGGGGGCCTTTGTAGATGATGTCGACCTCAGTGCAAATTTGGAAGAACAAACTGTCGCAGAAATCAGATCTGCACTGCTGGAATATGGAGTTTTGTTTTTCAAAAATCAAAATTTGTCTGAACCCGAGCATATTCGTCTCGGCCAGCGGTTTGGAGAGTTGGACGAACCGCACCCTGTATTCGAATCCAATCAGGATGACCCGCGCCTGAGCATTATTGAATCAAAAGGTCGCGCCGCGGATTCCGAGCACTACTGGCATACTGATGTCACCTATCAGAAAGCACCGTCTATGGGATCTATTTTGATTGCCAGGAAAATCCCAGAATCAGGTGGGGACACGCTTTTTTCCAGCATGTATGCTGCGTACGACACTTTGTCTGAACCGATAAGAAAGATGCTGGAGTCGTTAACAGCACAGCATTCGATTGAAAAAGGATGGGGCGCTTCGTTGAGAATGAAACCTGATGGTGAACAACAGGTTCGAAAGCTAAAAGATGCGTTTCCGCTACAAACACACCCTGTTTTGCGGACTCATCCGGAAACCGGACGTACAGCACTGTATGTCAACGAATATTACACATCTCGAATTAATGAACTGTCAGAACCTGAAAGCGAAGGATTGCTGAAAATTCTTTTTCACCATTCTCAGCTTCCCGACTTTCAAATTCGCCACCACTGGCAAGTTGGAGATGTCGCATTTTGGGATAATCGATGCACGCAGCATTACGCATCCCACGACTACGGCTCAGCTCACAGAATCATGAATCGGGTGACCATCGTTGGCGACCGGCCCTATTTCAATGGCCATGGCATAAGCCAGTCGAATTAGTCAATCTTTTTCGCTTTCGATGACGTGCCCTGGGCACATCGGTACAATCCGGTGTCCCTCCAGCAATGCGAAAGATGCCCTATGCACAAAGCAAATAGCGTCGCATGACTTCTATGGTTTTTTCCATCTCATCGTCAGTACCGACTGTAAAACGCAATTTGTCCGCGAAGTCCTGTAACGCAAATTGTCTGGGGATAATTCCGTTCGCGTTTAAGTGCTGATTGGTTTCATCCGCTGTTTTACCGCAATCCGGTGGAAACCGAACAAGTATGAAGTTGGTTTGACTCGGATAAGTGATCAAGCCGAGCTCGCTAAACTCGCTGCTTAGTGTTTGAATCCATTTGTCATTGTGCGCAAGTACATTGTCAGTATGCTGCAGGTCTTTGATGCTGGCAATTCCAGCGGCATTCGCTACCGTATTAACTGGAAAGGATGGTCCGATCTTGGTTAAAAGATCAATCACCCATTTAGGACCGTAACACCACCCGAGCCGAAGCCCTGCCATCCCATGGACCTTGGAAAATGTGCGCGTGACGATGACATTTTCGAATTCATGAACCAGTTGCGTACCAGATTCATAATCATCAACCCGAGCATATTCCTCATATGCCGCATCAATGATTAGCAGAACATTGCTCGGTAAGGCGTGATGCAAACGGCGAATATCACTGCCACTGAGGTAGGTGCCTGACGGATTGTCTGGATTAGCCAGCAGCACAATGCGAGTTTTTTCTGTGACCTGTTTCAACAGCAAGTCAACGCTGTAGCGAAGGTTCACATCGTCAGCCGCAACAGGGGTTGCACCGGCGAGTTTGGCGTAGATCGGGAATTGCATGTACGCATTTTTACTGTGAACAAGCTGCTGACCGGGACCTGCGAACGTATTGACAATTCGCTGAAGCAATTCGTCCGAACCCGGTCCAAATGCCATCCTTGTACAGTCCAGATGGTAGCGAGACCCGATAGCATTTGCAAGTAGTTCTGTATCCACTTCGGGATACAGGTGGCATTGCCTAACAGACGCTTTGCATGCCTCCAAAGCCAGCGGACTCATGCCAAGGGCAGACTCATTTGAAGACAGTTTGGCCGGTTTGCTGAACGCATCGAGTTTCGAGATACCGACCATGTAATATCCGATTGATTCCAGTATTGGTTTCGGTGCAATTGTGCTCGTTGTATTCATTATTGACCTATCAATTGTTGTCAGTGTGGAGTTTGGTGGAACACTACAATTTGAGTATATTCGGGGCGTTGCCATGTCTGCAAACGCAACTGGGGACAGCGAGCAAGGAACAACTCTGCGGGGTGTTCAAATAACAGGCTAAATACCACATGTAGCTTTTAGCTTGTTATTTGAACATAGAATTGCCTCTTATTTGATCGCTTTGTAGTAGCCTATGTAATTACGACATAGACTGCGAGTTCGCAGCTATAGCGAATTCCATGGGTTGATTAACTCAAGATCAAGGAATTCGAAATCTCGAGTATTTCTTGTTGCAAGAGCAAGACCGTTTACTTTAGCGGTGCTAGCAATTAAGGCATCTCCAATGTCCAAAATGCGCCCTGCCCGATGCCGCTGGGCCCGATAGGTTGCTGCTTGAGTTGCCTCCGCATCTCCCACTGGTAGAATTCTGTCGATATATTGTGACAATAATTCGGCGATAGCTGAGTAAATTCTGTCGCGTCGGTTGCCTAACGGGAGAAGTTCAATACCAAATTTCAATTCGTGCGCAACGATAACGGATAACCATAAATCGTCATTGTTAACAAGGAACGAAATAATTTGCGAACTAGGTGCGTCCTTTGTCAATTCGGATATCACATTCGTGTCTACCAGAATACCGTTCATTTAGTATCGTCGGTTACAAATGGAATCTGCCGCCCTGATTTTCTATCGAAATGGAAGTTCAGATCAACTCCTTGAGGGATATTGTCAACCAGCCATTTTCCCATCGGCTCGCGCGAAGGGTTGTTTGCGTTCCATTGACTAGCAGGCACAACAACAAAAGGGCGCCTCTTGCCGATTTGTTGGGGTCCTTCTTGTTCTGCACGGCGCAAGACTTCGGAAAGATGAGTCTTGGCTTGCGAAACTGTCCAAACTCTGCAGCCATTGTTATTTGATGTGTCCATCTATATTTCTAAAAATCCTATATGTGGTCTATTATAGACCACTACAGAGCAAGTACGGGCCGATATCGACTGAATTAGCGAAGCAAAGAGCGAAAGAATTGTTTCATGATGTGATTGGTTACCAAGCATCCTAACCTTTGCAACTTTCAATTTACGATCTAAAATTTGGCGCGAGTTGTTGCAGACATTTGTGCCTATTAGCCTGTCATGTCGCAAACAACATAGGAGGCTATTTTGTGTACAAATTGAGGTTGTTTCGTTCCATTGAGGTTCAACCTCAATTAAAATGAAAAAACATTTGCGGTTGGAACGTTCCCGAACCTTGATGAATATTGAAACTTACTATCTACTTAATAAAAGATGTTGCGCAGCGCAGAATTTGTTCCAATAGCATTGACAACTGCTTTTTGAGGAGACATTATGGTGAAAACATGCGGTGAAGCACTGATGCAGCTTCTAGCCGAATACGGTGTTTCAGTTGTATTTGGAATTCCTGGTGAACACACCCTTGAGTTGTATCGCGGTATCGAAAGTGCAGATATTCGCGCTGTTACACCGCGCAATGAACAAGGCGCCAGTTTCATGGCTGACGGTTATGCCAGAGTGACTGGTAAGCCTGGCGTTTGCACTATCATCACCGGCCCTGGTGTGACCAATGCAGCAACAGGAATTGGCCAGGCCTACGCAGATTCAATTCCCATGCTTGTGATCTCCAGCGCAAATGACAGTGCGTCTTTGGGCAAAGGATGGGGCAGACTGCACGAAACCACCGATCTATGTGCGATTACTCGGCCAATTACCGCGTTCAGTGTGATGATTCATCACCCCGATGAGATTCCTCAAGCGCTTGCACGGGCGTTTACGATATTCAATTGTGCAAGGCCGCGGCCGGTGCATATTGCAATTCCGATTGACGTATTGGAGATGCCAGTCGACGGGCAGTGGAATGTTTGTGCGCCTTCATTTCGGCCGCAACCTGCCGTGCATTCAATTCAATCGGCAGTTGACCTGCTTGCGTTTGCAAAAAATCCAATTATCATGGTCGGTGGCGGTGCGCAACATGCGTCCAAACAAGTTACGATGCTGGCAGCGACTCTCAACGCGGGTGTGATAGCTTCGAACGCAGGCAAAGGTGTCGTCTCTGATTCCAATCCGCTCAGTCTGGGGGGCGGTGTTATCAGCCCTGCTGTGCAGAAATATCTTGGCCAGGCAGATGTGGTAGTGGCGATCGGTACCGAACTGGCTGAAGCTGACAGTTTTATCTATGACTTGCCTGTAAACGGGCAGGTCATTCGAATCGACATTGATCAACAGCGTTTCAACGATGCTTTTCCCGCTGCTGTAGCGGTGCATGGAGACTCCAAGACGGCTTGTGAGTTGATTGTTTCCGAATGGCAAGAAAGAAGCCTGTCACCTGCTAAACGCGATGTTCCAACCCAATTAAATGAAGTACGACGCAATCAGCAAAATGAATTTACCGAGGTCGAACGGCAGCATGTGCAGTTGCTGGAAACGCTGCGATCCGTTTTACCCGATGATGCGATCATCATGGGTGACATCGCTCAACTTGTGTATACCGGGACAGTTGCGATGAAAACTGAGCTTCCGCGAACCTGGTTTTATCCGGCGGGATTCGGCACCTTGGGATGTGCCTTGCCCGGTGCGATAGGAGCGAAACTGGCCAAGCCTGATGCAGCTGTAGTTGCATTGGTTGGAGACGGTGGCTTTATGTTTACCATCAATGAAGTTGCCACCGCAGTTGAAGAACGTCTGAGCATTCCAATTATCATTTGGCACAATCACAGTTACGCAATGATTCGAGACGGCATGATCAAAAGAAATATTCCGCAAATTGGTGTCAATCCGAAAGCACCGGATTTCGAATTAATGGCGCAGGCTTTTGGCTGTCCAGGAATCACGGTACGAAGTCGATCATCGTTGATACAGGCGATGGCGGACGCATTTGATCATCAAGGCCCTTCAATTATTGTTGTAATGGAAGACGATGCTTGGCTAAAGGATAGTTTTGAAGCCTGAAACGAATAACCACATGACTTTATCAATCTGGATACGACTATGACTGCATTAAAAAACGACTGGTATGTGTGTGAGATCGACAGACAATTACTGAAGTCTATTTCCGAACGCCGCGACTTGCTTCCGCTGGCATGGTTTGGCAGTTACTTCGCCTTGTTGGTCATCTGCGGTATTGCTGTAACAGTGACTTGGGGGAGTTGGTGGGCGCTAATTGCGGTGTTCATATACAGTTCAATTTGGGGATGTGCCGCTTCAGGCGTTCACGAAACATGTCATAAGACACCATTTCGGACGCGCTGGCTCAACGAAGTAACGCTATGGGCTTTTGGATGGATGGTTCAGATGGAACCGGTCTCGGCACGCTGGGCACATTTGGGGCATCATAGCTTCACCCACTTTGATGAAGGCGATACTGAATTGTCGGAGCCTAATCCGGTAACTTGGAAGTTGCTATTTAAAATCGGTTCCGGATTCGGAGGCAATCATTTTTACTGGAAATCGCTTATCACCCAGGCATGTGGTAGGATTTTGCCGGATGTGCTTGATGTAATCCCGCCTCAAAAGGTGGGGGAGGCCATCCGAAATGCGCGAATTATGGTCTCTGCATATGCTTTGGTGATTGTATCTGCGGCAGCAACACAATCGTGGCTGCCGATTGTGCTCGTATTCGCACCGCGGTTTATCGGCGGTCCGGTCACGGGGCTGTTACACCTGACACAACATACCTGCCTGCAGATGAATATCAAAGACCATCGCTATTCAACTCGCAGTTTTACAGCAAGCCCGATTACCCGGTTTTTCTATTTCAATATGAACTGGCACGTTGAGCACCATATGTTTCCGATGGTGCCTTTTTATAACCTGCCGAAGCTCAACGCGGCATTACAAGATCAGTTGCCGAAGCCGTGCAAGGGTCTGTGGGGTGTGTATCGCGAGATAGTATCTGGTGTGATACGACAGCGTAAAGATCCGGATTACGTCATTCCTAAGATCATACCGCAAGGGTTATAGCTGTCTGCCTGTACAGTCGATAATTCGACTATGCCCGATCGTCAATGACGTTGAAGATCAGGTATTGTGTGTTCAATACTATTTCAAAAAAGGCGAAGCCTTGCTGGCTCAAGGTCTCAGTGCCAGCA
Source organism: Arenicellales bacterium (assembly GCA_965214785.1). GTDB lineage: Bacteria > Pseudomonadota > Gammaproteobacteria > Arenicellales > JAJDZL01 > JAJDZL01. The sequence goes on from OZ243975.1 coordinate 2,758,381, forward strand.
AGGCAGTGCACAAGCTGAGGGGATTGCAGTTTCGACACTAACCTGGCTGGCGCATTCGTTGGGAAAGTTTTCATACCACGTACAATATGCACAGTACCGTGTCCTAATTCGTACCGCTGGCAAGACAATCTGTGAATGTACAATGTTTCAACTAAAATATTAGATGTTGTGATTTCTGTCAATGAAACACAAGTTGATTGAGGGTCGTATGTGAAACTGAAGTCAGTAGAAATTAAGAATTTCCGAGCAATCGACGAAATGCATTTGGCGCTCGACCCAAGATTGACGGTTTTGCATGGTGACAACGCACATGGTAAAACAAGTGTTCTCCGAGCGATAGCAGTTGGTCTGGGAGCGGTACCTACAATTTTGTCCGAAGCTAAAGGAATCGGTTTTTCAAAGAAAGATCGACGAGATAATAGAGGCGCTCGAATATCCTTGAATACCGCCGATGGAATCAGTTGGGAGCGCACATCGGGAATTAAACGAAGAAGGAAGCTAGATCCGGATTGTAGCGGTGGCGAAGATCCGTCCCTTCATCCCTTAAAAGAGCTGAAAGAATGGCTGGATAAGTCTTCTTTAATAGATTGTGAAAAGCCGGTCGATCTCCCGATTTTAGTATTCTACGATACGGAAAGAGCTGTTCCGAATCTAACGAAACAACGTGACCGGCCAAAATACACCTCCCGATATTCCGCACTATCGGGCGCGCTATCTGCAAGGACAAATTTTGGTGATTTACTGGACTGGTTTTACTCAAAGGAAAACGAAGAATTAAGAGAACAGAGGGAAAGACGCAATCACGACTACTATTTGAAGGAACTGGCAGCAGTTCGTACAGCAATTTCCTCAATGATTGAGGGCATTTCTGAGCCACACGTGAAACTAAAGCCGCGTCGTATAGTAGTAACAGAGAAACTGAGTGGAGGTAATACAGCAAAGCGAGACCTTGATCAGTTAAGTGGTGGTTATCAAATTGTGCTCGCGCTTGCCGCCGATCTTGCATGGCGCATGGCGCAAGGCAACCCTCATCTTAAAAATCCCCTCAAATCTGAGGCAATTAGCCTAATTGATGAAGTTGAATTGCACCTGCACCCTTCTTGGCAGCAACGAATTATGAACGATTTAATGCGAACATTTCCCAACACCCAGTTCATAGTATCGACCCATAGTCCGCAAATCTTGACGACTGCCAGACCACATCAAATCATAAGACTACATCGGGAACACGACAGAATTATTGCGCAGCGAACATCAGAAGCGACATTCGGAAACGAAGCCGGTGATGTACTTTCGACTGTGATGGGTGTCAACGAACGACCCGCCGATAATTTATTTGTAAAGACTTTGCGAAAGTACAGTCAGTATGTGAGTAAAGGACAAGGCAATTGTGATGTTGCTTTGTCCCTGAGAAAACAACTTGAAGAATTATCGCCCGATGACAATGCGCTGGATAGAGCCGATATCGAAATTAGACGACAGCAATTGTTGAACAACATGGGAAGTCCGGATTGAAACGGATTCAGCCTCTTCAAGATAGTCCTTCAGGTTTAAATGCCTATCTTTCTGAAGATAATGGTGAAGGCAAGAGTTGGGATGAATTTCGCAGTCATAATGCTGGAAAATCGTACCAAGAACTTATAAAAATTTTAGTCAAATTGCAACACGGTCTCTGTGGGTATTGCGAAACTGATCTTAAGGAAAACAACAGGCAAGTTGAGCATGTAGTTCCGCAGAGTGCCCCGCAAAAGAATATAGCAGTAAGTCATGAACTTGACTATACCAATATGATTGCCTGCTGTAAGGGAGGAACACTGCCGACTGACGAAAAACCCATAAAACACAATGTCAGTTGTGGCCAAGCGAAGGGAGACCAAGTAAGTGAAAATTTTATCGATCCCAGAAATTTGCCGAGCCAACCGATGTTGATGTATATAAATTATGAAGGGCAAATTGAGGTTGATAAAGATTCATGTGAAATCTACGATTTCGATTATCGAAAGGTTGAAAAAACAATCGAAATTCTGGGACTAAACACCGAAAGGCTACGAAAAAAACGGGAAATTCGTTGGAATGCGCTAACCGATGCCTGGAAATCCGATTTTCAGAATCTCGATTTAATGAAAAAAGGTGCCAAAACTGAGCTTCTGCCAAACGCATGCAATCACTTGCCGCCATTCTTTACCACTAGCCGTAGCTTTTTTGGAATTTGTGCAGAGAGTGTTCTTTCCCAACCTCCTCAAGATTGGATTTGAGCTTGTTTCTGACTCAAGATGAGACAACTATGTGGTAGGCGAAATTGTTTTGCTTTTCGCTTCGCTCTATGCAATGCGCTCAAAGTAAAACAATTTCGATATTTCCCCAGGATTTTTGAAATAAAATTCGCAATTGAATTTCAAATTCAGCCGGAAAAGATCTTTCAGTCCAATAGAGCTTTTGCCTGCTCCCAGATGAGAACCAGGTCTGGAGAAAAAAGATAAAACGAAATGTCAATGGCCTGCCACTGCGACTCGTTGGCGACTGTAAGTGCGATCTTTGCTGCCTTGTCGGCCGGATAACCGAAAGCACCGCAGGAAATCGCGGGAAATGCAATAGACTTGCACTCGTAATCGCAAGTCAGCGTCAAAGCTTTACGATAAGCTGACTGAAGCAGTTTGTCAGGGTTTGGATCCGCCCCATAGCGAGGTCCAACCGCGTGCACGACCCAGCGGGCGGGCAACGAAAATCCTGGCGTTATTCTTGCATCCCCGACCGGACAGCGGTAACCGTTGATATCTGGAATCTGTCGGCAGTAGTGATGTAATTTTGGCCCGGCCGCGTGGTGGATGGCGCTGTCTACACCACCGCTGCCGCCCAGCAGTGTTGCGTTGGCCGCATTGACAATCGCATCGACGGGAGCCTTGGTGATATCTCCGAGTAAGATTTTGATATTCGAACTCATAGTTCAGTTATTGTAGATGATCGAATAGTTACTACCGCTGCTTGTTCGTCAGCACTCGGGCTCAGACATCAGCAGTCTTTAGTTTAATTGCTGCATGACCACAACTGATCGCAGCGATCATCGCATCTGATTTGATCGTTTTCTCTGAACACTTTCTCGCCACCCAGTTGTCACCCCGGCCCCAGCAATCAAAACCATTCCAATCAGCGCGTTTTTTGTAGGCCAGGTATCAAACATAACCTGCCCCCAAAATGCAGCAAACATAAGGTAACTGAAATCCAGCGGCACTAGCCAACTGCTGTCGGCGGTCTGATAGGCTCGAGAGAGGCAAATATTGCCAAGAAAATTCAGCATTGATGTGATTAGCGCAGTGCCCACCACAATCCATGCAACTACAGGCCATCCGATCGCTACGAAAGGAGCAGTATTCTGAACGCTTTCGGGAAAAGGAAATAGGGTCAGAATCACGCTGCCCAATGTTCCAGAAGTAAAAAATGCGATCGCTACCGCAAAAACCATTGCCAGAGTGTTTTCGAAACGGCAGGCGCGTCGTATCACAAGAATATTCAAGGCATAGAAAAATCCGGCGATAATCGGCAGACACTGCAACGCGGAAAAGTCATCTTGCCACGGCGACAGGACCAGCATTGCACCGCCGATGCCGAACGCCAATGCCCCTATCCGCCACGGTCCAACCCGTTCACCGAGCACCGGTCCCGCCAAAATGGAAACAAACAGCGGATAGGTGTAAAGACCCGCGGCCATCTGTGTCAATGTCAAATAAGGTGCAGCGCCGAAGAAACAAAGCATGCAAATTGTCATCAAGGCGGCACGCAAATATACTGCACCGGCTCTTATCGGCTTGAGCAGGTACAAGCCTCCACCGAATATCGCGAGACAAATCGCGATGGTCATATTTCCGCTAGCTCGCAGCGCCTGAAATTGCCAATAGGATGTTTGTACTGAAATCTCCTTGATAAACGAATCCTGCATGGCTAGCACAAATGTACCGCAAAGAACCAGAACAAAAGCTGCAAGTGGACGATCACCTGTCGGGCTTTTCAATAAAGAACGCATCAGATAAAAACAATGTTTACCGGTTTACTGACAGTCGTTGAATTATTCGGAGGTGACAAACTTCAATTTTGAATTTTGTCACCCACCCGCCGACCATGACTCGAACTTTGGTGTGAAACAATATCTATTCACGGAGTGTTGTGCCAGCCTCCGCCAATCGCAAGGTTAAGCCCGATCCATTCATCCAGTCTGGCTTGCTCGATTCTGACAACATCAGCATATGCGCTAAATCTCCGCTGCTGAATTGTAAGTATGCTCAACAGATCCGTTTCGCCTTCGGCATACCGAAGGCGGGCGATCTGCAAAGCGCGATTCGCTTCATCGCCCGCCCCACAGTTTGTTTTTGAGAATTATTCATTGCACTTTTGCGTGGCGCAATTATACCGTTGCCAACAGGTGCAAAATCTTGTGTTGTATATGACAGGCTCTGACCGAAGTGCCGACAAGACAGGGTCGGCGACGGAAAGATTATCGAATCAGATTAATTGCGCGAGAAATGTTTTTGCAGGCACGATGATTGGCTGATGAAGCTCGAAGCAGTCTCTTTCGACAAAATTCATATCGAATGCGACCTGAAATGCGTGTTTTGCTTCAGTTTGGCGCTGAAAGTACGCGAGTGAATCAGATAGTCTTGCACTTTTACTGAGTTTTACTTCGACCAGAAACATGGGCGAATTGTCGTGGGTGATGAGGAAGTCAACTTCTCGTTTCTGCTTGTCGCGAACAAAAAACAGCGCAAAATCACCTTGGCCGGTTTCGGTCCACCAGTGAACTGTCTTGAGCAGCGCGCTTGCAACCATATTTTCTGCCCGCGCACCTGGGTCTGGCACTTGCGAGAAGTCCCACAAGTAGTATTTTGGTTCTTTGCGTAAAGCCCTTGTTACATTGCTATGCCAAGGTTTTACTGTAAAGCAGAAAAACAGCGATTCCAAAGTCGCAATCCAGCGTCTGACTGTATCGACAGACACACGAACGTTTTTTGCAAGGTAAGTGTAGCTCGTTAACTGACCAACCTGTTGTCTCAAATATTCAGCAAGGATTTCGAGCTGGTCAATTTCCTCGATGCGAGTGAGTTCACGTATATCCTGTCGCAAGACAAGTTCGTCGCGCAAAGAACTCCAGCGCGTATGAAATCGCTGAGTGCTTTTGAGATACGGCTCAGGAAATCCACCAAATCTATACAGCGACTCCCACATCTGGCTGTCGATTTGCCGGGGCTCTCGATTGATTCCTTGTAGAGGGCAAGTCAGATTGCATTCGGCTACAGAAAGCGGATGCAGCGTATAGGGAAAATAGCGTCCCATCAGACTATCGCCGCCGCGCCGGAAAACTTGAAAAGATGCACTGCCCGTTACTAATACTTTTACATTCGATTCGTATTGATCGAAAAATCCTTTCAGAAAATCTCGCCAGCGAGGATATTTATGCAATTCATCAAAAACAAAAAGTGGAGCCTTTTCAGTGAGTTTATCCAAGCCGCAATGTTGAGCGACAATCTGAGGTCCTTGCAGGATGATTTTGCGAGCAGATTGGTTGTCCCAATTTAAATAATGACACTGATCGAAAGTATCACCAAGATTTGCTGCAAGAGTGGTTTTTCCAACCTGTCTGGGTCCGGAAAGAAAAATCATCTGTCGATTGTTCTGATAATGCGTCAGAAATTCCTCGACTGGATATCGAGTTACAACCATTATTTATATACGTCGTAAAAAAGTCATGACTATTTTACGATTATACTAATAATAGTTAGATAAAGCTGTTGGACCATGCGAAGATGACTCAAACCGTGGTGTGAAACAATCACTATTCACGGAGTGTTGTGCCAGCTTCCGCCAATCGCAAGGTTTAGCCCGATCCATTCATCCAGTCTCGCTCGCTCAATTCTGACAAGATCAGCACTTGCGCTAAATACCCGCTGCTGAATTGCGAGCACGCTCAACAGATCCGTTTCGCCTTCGGCATACTGAAGGCGGGCGATTCGTAAAGCGCGATTCGCCTCATCGGCTGCTTCGCGTAGGGCGACAGCACGCTTGCGCAACACAACATTTTGATCAAGGCTGTTTTCAACTTCTCCAAATGCATCAAGTACCGTTTGTGCGTAGTGCGCTATTGCCTGCTTTTGTTCGGCTGTTGCCTGTTCGACCTGTGCTTTACGCAATCCGCCATCAATGAGAGGAGCAACGATATTGGATGCAAGCTGCCAGGCAATATTTGCTGGATTTAAAAGCCCTGAAAGATCACTTGATGCACCACCAACGCTTGCGGTAAGACTGATTGTGGGCATCTGTGCTGCTTTGGCTTGATCCAGACTATTGAAAGCCGCGGCTACTGATCGCTCTGCCGCAATAATGTCGGGTCGCCGCTCCAAAAGTGTCGAAGGCAAACCTGCAGGCGGCAAAGAAGGCACATCCGGCAAGGTTGTTCGCACGCTCAGTTCAGCTGCAGGGTATCGTCCCAAAAGAGCTTCTAAGGCGCGTAAAGCATTTCGTTGAGCGCCTTGCGTTGCGATAAGTACAGATCGAATGTTTGCAAGATCCGATTGGGATAAAGCTACTTCTTGTGAGGTGGCCAATCCGGATTGTTTCAGCACGCGAACGATTCGATTCGTTTCTGTGAGGGCCTCAAGTGTCATTTGCGTCACTTCGACCTGTCGGTTCGATTCGATTGCTAAAAAATACCCGCGTGCAACGGCGGCAGCCAGAGAATTCTGGCTGAAAATGTAGTCGGCTTGCGCGGATTGCGCGCTCAAAATCGCCGCCTGGTTTCCGGCGCGAATTCGCCCCCACAAATCCAATTCCCACGTCGTTTGCAAACCGACACTGCGGTTCGCTTTGCTGCCACCTTCGGGCAATACGATCTGCTCTGTTTCTGACCCAAGGCTGACAGTGGGCGTTAATCCAGCACCGGCCTGCTTCGCCAGCGACCAAGAGCGCTCTACATTGGCGGCTGCAGCGCGCAGGTTGCGATTGTTAGCTTGCGCTTCTTGTGCCAGCTCTGTGAGTATGGGATCGCCGATCTGTTCGATCCAGCCGACTCTCACCTCACCAAAATTTTCAACCGCACCGGACCAAGCATCGGGCACTGCAGGCAAAGCTTCGTTTACACCCGGATCCAGTTGAGTCGATGACCTGTCCGAACCGCATGAACTCAATAATGTAACAATCACAATAATTGTGGCAACTCTAATCATGCATCCATCCTCGTATTGACACCCGCAAAGGCAGCGGTTTCGTCGTTGCTGATGCCAAACAGTATCGCATAGATGACGGGTGTTACCAGCAATGTAACCAATGTTGCGAAACTCAATCCAAAGACCAGCACAACGGTCATGGATCTGAAAAATGCATCAAAATAAAGCGGCAGTACGCCAAGCACAGTTGTAAACGCTCCCATCGTGACCGGACGAAGTCTGCTTGCAGCTGACTCGACCAGTGCATCAGCGCGTGGCATTCCAGAAGCGATGAGTGAATCGGTCGAATCCACCAATACCAGCGAGTTTTGAATCAAAAGCCCGGACAGTGATAGCAACCCAAGGATTCCCATGAATTCAAGAGGTGTCTGTGTTGCGACCAAACCAAAGACAACGCCAACGAATCCAAGCGGAACTACCGACCAAATAATGATCGGTTGCCTGATTGAATTGAACAAGACAATGACAACAACAACCATCGCCAATAGCGCGACAGGAAGCGTGCTGGCGAGGTTCTTGCGCGCTTGGCTGGAATCGCCAAATTCACCTTCCCACTTCAGGGTGTATCCTTCGGGAAGATCAATGGCTTCGATCCTGGGTTTTAGACGGCTAAAAAGGTCATCGGCAACAATGCCAAGCGCGGGGTCGCATTGTGCTTTTATGGTGGGAACACGGTCGGTGCGCAACAACCTTGCATCGCGCCACGAAAGTTCGCCGCCGTCAAGCACCTGGGCGAGAGGAACAGCCTTCTTGCTCATTGGACTGATGACTTGAATGGTTGGCAAACTCCAGGGGTCTACGCGGTCGCTTTGCGCTGAACGCGAGATGATGGGTATGAGATTGTCGCCTTCTCGAAATACGCCGCGTTGCCGGCCTGTAAAGTGCTCTTCGAGCGCTGCGGCAACGTCTTTGCGAGAGATGCCCGCTCGTTCCCCTTTGTTTTGAGAATAGACAGGTTCAATTATTGGAACCGGTCGTCGCCAGTCGTCCTTTATCAAAACTGCACCGCCGTCGCTCGCCATGATCGCTTTTGCTTCACTGGCAAGTCTGCGCAATTCGTTAGCGTCGGGGCCAGAAAAGCTCGCTTCGATTTTTGACCCGCCTCCGGGACCGAGTTGAAACTTCCAGGCTTTTGCCTGGGCTTCAGGAAATGCCCCATCGACATAGGTCTGAATTTCCCGGATTAACCGGTCGTTATCCTTGTAGTTGGAAGTTCGAATCAGAAGTTGGCCGTAGGAAGGATCACGAGAAGCGGCTTGATAAATCAGCATGTAACGCAAAGCGCCCTCACCAATGAGAGTTTGAACATCCTCAACACCGTCTAGTTCGCGAATGTAGTCCTCCAGCAATATCATGTCTTTTCGGGTGCGTTCAATGTCAGTGCCTTCTTGAAGAAAATAATCCACAACAACTTGCGGGGAGGTCGATGCAGGAAAAAAACCTGTCTTGACGAACTGGAAGCCCCACATTGAAGCCAAAAAGACGCCGGCTACAATCCCAAGCGCGAGCACTCGATGCGAAACAATGGATCTGATCAAGTGCTTGTATGCATGTATAAAGCGGCTTTCTTTTGAGACAGTCTCACCGGTTTGTCGTGCTTGGTTTGGAAAGATCCATTTACAAAGCAGTGGCGTTATCGTAAACGCCAATACCCAACTCAAACTCAGAGAAATCAACACGACCCAGAATAATGAACCGGTAAATTCCGCCGTTTTACCGGGTGCAAAGCCGATCGGTGCGAAAGCGATAATGCCGACTATCGTGCCACCCAGCAATGGTTTGAAATTTTTCGAAGCGACTTGCTTTGCGATTTCTAGCGTTTTGGCTCCTTTTTCAATGCCAACTTGAATGCCATCGGTAATAACCACGCCGTTGTCAACCAGCATTCCCAATGAGATTATCAGTGCTCCGAGTGATATGCGATGCATTGGGATTCCAGCCACCCACATGATCAGTAAAGTTGTCGCCATGGTCAAAAAAACCGTCGCACCCATCACGATTCCAGAGCGAAATCCCATGAACACCAACAGCGTAACGAAAACAATTGCAAGAGCTGCAACTACATTCCATCCGAAGCTTCGAATGGACGAATCCACCACTTGCCCTTGATGGTAAAACTCGTGCAAGGTCATCCCTATTGGGCGTTTAACCTCAATTTCAGAAAGTTTTTTGGTGACTGCGTCTCCGAGTTTCACAACGTTCGTTCCAGCAACATTAGCAATGCCGATGGCCAAGGCTCTTTGACCGTTGTATCGGATATATCTTTTAGCCGGCTCGCGGTAGCCTCGTTTGATATTTGCGATCTGTCCGAGTCGAGTGATGCTACCCGAAGAAGTACCGCTGATGATTAAATTACTCAAGGCATCGACAGAACTAATTTCTCCCGTTGGACTGATTTTGATCCGTTCATCGCCCAATGCAATGTCGCCTGATGATGCAACCGTATTTTGTTGAGAAAGTGTGTCATAAACCTGCTGTGACAGCACTCCCGCTGCTGCAATACGTTCTTGAGAGACTTCGATGTAGATAACCTCTTCTTGCTCACCGATAACTTTGACTTTTGCTACGCCATCGACAAGCAATAGGTCTCGGCGAAGATCCTCAGCGTAAGCGATTAACTCAGCCGCACTAAACCCTTCGCCCGTCAAAAGGTAGTAGATTCCGTAGACGTCACCAAAGTCATCGTTGACTACGCTGGTCAAAGCACCGGGCGGCAGATGGCGTTGTGCATCATTCACTTTGTTTCTTACCTTTGTCCAAACCAACTGGAGGTCAGATTTGGTAGGTGATGCACCGTACCGAATCTCGACAGTTATTTCAGACTTGCCGGCGGTGGATACCGATTCAACCGACTTGACGTCCGCCAACTGTTGAAGGGCTGTTTCCAGCGGCTCGGTCACCTCGTTAACCACCTCTTTAGGACTTGCGCCCGGGTATTGCGTCAGAACTTTTGCAACTCGAATGGTGTATTCCGGGTCCTCAAAACGCGGCATGTTTTGGTAAGCGAGCCAGCCGCCTGTCAAAGCGAGAACCATTGCGATGGTGCAAAGAAGCGGATTTTTAATGGAAAGCTCAGCCAAATTCATGGGAGAGCCTTTTACTGTGGTGTCCAAGGACGGACTTTCATTCCCTCGTGAAAGAAGCTGACGCCTGCGGCAACAATCGTGTCACCGGGATTTAATCCATTCAATACAGTTATTGTTTCGCCCAAACTCGATTGCAATTCTACTTTTTGTTTACGCAGCGTCCCATCTTCAGATACCAGCCAGATATATTTGTCTTCGCCTTGAGCCAGAATCGACGATAGCGGCACGCCAATACCCTCAGAGATGATGTTGGACTCATCTGTAAAGCGAAAATCCAACTCGATCGTTGCTGTCATCCCCGGTAAGATCAACAATTGTTCGGGTGCAGTAAATGAAAAACTGACCAAGTATGTTTGAGTAGCCTGATCAGCCTGCCCTGCAACCTCCTTGAGTTGTGCATCGATGGGGTTGTCAGGCGCGGCGTCCAGAATTACCCGAGTGTGAACATTTTCCATTTGTCGAGCACGTGAAACAAGCATGCTAGGTGCGTTCATGACCGCCTCGACTTCACTGCTTTGAAGGATCGCTATTGGCTCTTTTGCTTGCACATTTTGAAATTGACGAATCAGCACACGTGATATGCGCCCGGAGAAAGGAGCCTTCAATGTGGTGTCGTCAAGTGCTTTGTTAGAAGTGTCCAAAGCAGCAAGCGTTACGTCTCGATGAGTGCGGCGGGTATCCAGTACGCTACGGGAAATCGCATCTTGAGCATACAGGTTTTCCGCTCGCTGATACTCTGTTTGTGCGTTATCGTATTCAGCCTGTGCCTGAGTCAATCGACTTTTCATGTCACTTTGATCGAGCTGTGCAATGACATCGCCTGGCTGAACCAGGTCACCTTCAATCACATTTAGATCATTGACCAGTCCTGAGACTTGGAAGGTCAGTTCGACTGATTGTGCAGCCTGAATTACCGCTGGAAACGAAAATGCCCGCTGAACTGAAGCGGCTTCGACGGTAATCAGTTTGGCTGGTCGAATTTTTTCAGTGACTTGTGCGGGCTGTTCGTCCGAGCATCCTTGAGACAAAACGACGAGCAAAACCGTCGTCAAAGCGACGGCGATGCGCTTCATCATGATTGGACTCGTTTCAAAATCCATTTTTTTCGATGTCATAATCCTTTACAACATTCGGCCTGGGCAGTTCAGCTGTCGCTAGTTCTGAGTCGCGCCTTAGCAGTCGAGAGTGTTGTTGCGCTCCCAGTCCGATACACTTTCGCAATACTGATTCCACTCGTTGAGTTTCAGCTTGCAGTAGCTGTCAAGATTGTCTGCGCCTAGCGCTTCTCGCAGCATTTCACTGGCTTTCGTAGTGCGAATGGCGTCAAGAAGATTCAAAGGCAGTTTCTTTACATCGCCTGCGAGTTCCGGATTGGCATACATGTCGATATCCAGTCTTTTGCCCGGATCTCTGCGGTTGGAGATTCCATCTGTTCCCGCCGCGGCAATTCCCGCTTGCAGAAGGTATGGATTCGCTGAGCCATCCATCAGTCTAAGCTCAAATCTTCCGGCATCCGGGATCCGTATCATGTGCGTTCGGTTATTGCCTGTGTAGGTCACAGAATTCGGTGACCACGATGCCCCTGAGCGCGTTCTAGGCGCGTTAATGCGCTTGTAACTGTTCACTGTAGGATTGAACAAAGAGCAAAGCGCCTGTGCATTGTGCATGATGCCGCCTAGAAACTGATAGGCAAGGGCGGACAGACCCATTTGTTCAGATTCATCAAGAAACAGGTTTGTGTCGCCTGCGGTATTCCATAGCGAAACATGTGCATGACATCCGTTTCCAGTCAAGTCGGTAAACGGTTTTGGCATGAACGTTGCCCGCTGTCCGTGCTGCTCGGCAATGGTCTTGACCATGAACTTAAAAAACACATGACGGTCCGCAGTGGTCAGTGCATCGCTGTAGTCCCAGTTCATCTCAAACTGACCGTTGGCGTCTTCGTGATCGTTCTGATAGGGCCCCCAGCCCAGTTCAACCATGGCATCGCAAATTTGGCTGATCACATCGAAGTTTCTCATCAGTGCGCTTTGGTCGTAACAGGGTTTTTCCTGCGAGTCTTTGCTGTCGAAGATATTTCGGCCATCAGGGTGCAGCAGCATGTATTCACACTCCACTCCTGTTTTCATCCTGTAGCCCTGTTCAGTCAAACGCGACAGCTGTCTTTTTAACATGATGCGAGGGCATTGTTCAACTTCGGCTCCTGCCATCCACAGATCGGCGGCGAGCCAGGCCACGTCTTTTTGCCATGGCAGAATTATCAGACTGTCGGGGTCTGGAACAGCCAGCATGTCGGGGTCTGCCGGTGTCATGTCCAGCCAGGTTGCAAATCCAGCAAATCCAGCTCCATCTTCCTGCATCCCTGCAATAGCACCAGCTGGTACCAGTTTGGCGCGCAGGCCACCGAATAAATCAACGAAACTGATCAGGAAATACCTGATCCCTTTTTCTTTTGCGACTTTTGAAAGATCAATTGACATAGTGATTCTCCTTGACGTCGAATTGTTCCTGAATTTTGTATTGCATTGCCTGAAAGAACTTTGTGCTTTCTCAGGACCCTGGAGTCCAACTGGTTCCCGCAAGCGGAATTTTCGCCATAGCTGCGGCTTCTACTGTGAGCGCGACCATATCTTCGGGTTCAAGATTCAAAACATGACTCTTGCCACACGCCCGCGCCAGTGTTTGCAGTTCAAGCACCATGGTTGAAAGGTAATTGGTCAACCATCTGGAGCCTTGTTGCGGCCGAAGCCGGGATTCGAGTTTCGGATCCTGTGTGGTAATTCCAACCGGGCATCGACCTGTATGGCAGTGATGGCAATAGCCAGGCGCCGTACCGATTTCTTCGTAGTCTTGGACATAGACCGGTCGGTTGCATCCGAGTGCGACCATAGCCGCGCTGCCGATCGAAACAGCATCGGCTCCCAGTGCCAGTGCTTTTGCGGTGTCTGCACCGTTTCGAATGCCGCCAGATACAATGAGTTGCACTTTGCGATGCATATCAAGTTCCATCAGCGCGTCAACAGCCTGGCGTACTGCCGGCAGGGTCGGAATGCCGACATGCTCGATGAATATATCCTGAGTCGCTGCGGTTCCACCTTGCATGCCGTCAAGGACGATAGCATCAGCGCCGGCCTTGACAGCCAGTGCCACGTCATACTGCACGCGGGTTGCACCGATTTTGATGAGAATGGGAATTTGATTGTCGGTGACTTCGCGAAGTTCGTGAATCTTGATTTCCAGGTCATCAGGGCCTGTCCAATCAGGGTGTCTGCATGCGCTTCGCTGATCAATTCCGGTCGGCAGGTTTCGCATTTGCGCCACCCGCTCGGTAATTTTCTGACCAAGGAGCATTCCTCCTCCCCCTGGCTTGGCTCCTTGTCCTACCACAACTTCCAGCGCGTCTGCACGGCGAATATCGTCCGGATTCAAACCATAACGCGATGGAAGCACTTGGTAAATCAACGTTTTAGAAGAGTTTCGCTCTTCGTCTGTCATACCACCATCACCGGTCGTCGTACTGGTTCCCATTTCGGTGGCAGCCAGCCCGATGGATTCCTTGGCATTGGCTCCGAGTGCGCCGAAACTCATACCGGCAATGGTGATGGGAATTTTCAGATGCAGTGGCTTTTGCGCAAATCGATTTCCGATGACGACATCGGTTGAACAGGTTTCCCGATACCCTTCAAGCGGATAGCGTGACATGGAGGCTCCAAGAAACACCAAGTCGTCAAATGTTGGAACATACCGTTTGGCACCGAATCCGCGAATGTCATAAACCCCTTGATCAGCGGCGCGGTGAATCTCAGCGATCACATGCTCTGGAAACGTGGCTGAAGGACGCAGCGTACGGGGGTCGAATTTTTTATTTTCAGAGGGCATCGGCGTTATCGATTTTAAAATTGTAGAGGTTACGGGCTGATCCATACCTTCGAAACGAGGAAGCCTTGTAGTTGAATCCGGCTCGTTTTAGAAGTTTTTCAAGTTCGGCCGCGTGTTCGGGGCGCATCTGTTTTTCGATACAGTCGGATCCAAGACGCTCGACATCCCCGCGCACGTAGATCTGTGCTTCGTAGATTGAATCGCCGAGGTCATGGGCGGCATCTTCACACACGACAAGTGTGCCGGACTGCGCCATAAATGCACTGAAGTGTCCGACTGAACCGCCAACTACAATATCGATGCCTTTCATGGATATGCCGCACCTCGAGGAGGTGTTGCCGTGGACGACAAGCAGGCCGCCATGACCGGATGCACCAGCATACTGAGATGCGTTACCGTCAACGCGGACAGTTCCCGACATCATATTTTCAGCAACTCCAGGTCCGGCATTACCGCGGATATGAACTTCGGCTTTTTGATTCATACCGGCCCCATAGTAGCCGACATGACCTTCAATACAGACCTTGATCGGTGCTGTTAAACCGACTGCAAGTGCGTGGGTTCCTTTTGGATGATGAATCACAAAAGCCTCGTCGTTTTCTGTCTTGTCGGGCGCGGCATCATGCAGGGCTTGATTGATTTGCCGCAGGGATTGTTTTGCGAGATCGAATTCCATCGGGTGAGTACCTATATAACCGATCAGGAACGTTCCCAACTGTATATGCGCGATGGAACCGGTTCCCAGATGTTGGAGTGTTTTGCATCCGGCAGTCTGGCGATTGCCCGATATTCCGATGACATGGCAACCCAGTCATCATTTTCAGCCAGCACTGCAGGCTTGCAGGCAATGGGGTCTCGCAATACTGAAAATCCATGTCGGGTTCCAATTGCAAAGGTATAAAACCCGTCTAAGTCTGTGAGCGCTGAATCCAGTGCTTCGACTACGTTGTCGCCCTCAGACAGCCGCCAGGTGAGATATCCGGCAGCCACTTCGCTGTCGTTATCAGTCTGGAATACACCGCCGCGGCGCTTGAGAAAATCTCTGAGGCGGTTGTGGTTCGATAATGAGCCGTTGTGGACCAGACACAAGTCCATGCCGGTAGAAAAAGGATGGGAATGTTCTGTGGTTACCGCGCTTTCGGTTGCCATGCGGGTATGGGCGACCGCGTGGGTGCCGGAGAATTTTCGAATTTCGAAGCGTTCAATCACCTCGTTCGGATGTCCTTTTTCCTTATAGATTTCGATCGCATTTCCGATGCTCATGATGCGCAGATCAGGCCAATTGCGGCGTATCCACGGTTCAATTTCGGTAACCGGGATGCTGCTGGTCACGATAGCATGACTTGCGTGCACATCAAGTGTACCTTCCACATCGAAGTGTGCTGTCAGTTCGTCTACCCTGTGGTTCCAATTTTCTTTGGTGTCGGCACTGAACAGCGAAACCTTTGAGCCGCCTTGGGGCGCAGGGTCGCGGTATACCGCAATGCCGGCACTGTCTGGCCCGCGGTCGCCCATCTCTTCGAGCATGTCGGAGATAAACTCACCCAAGCGGGGTTCGAGCTGGGGATTTTTCAGGTATAGTCCTACGATTCCACACATATGATTTGCAATTGGTCAATGGTCTGTGAGTCTTTTTCAGTTGGATCGCGAAACCGTGATTCAGGCAAAAAAACTCATTCTATTACATCGGTTGAATATTGTATTGATTAAACGATTGGAACGGTTGATTTCAAGTATCTGTGACTTAAAGTCTGGACGAATTATATTTATGCTCGGAGCTGTCTGATCAATACTTTTTCTCGAATAATTTTGCTTTGGCTAAAACCTCTGCCACAGGCGGTTTGCTTGCAAATGCCGGTCATCTCGTCTGACAGGTTAGTCGCAGATATGACAAAGTTGGCGTTGTCGCTTGAATGCTCTATGTCGAGCACAACGAGAGACTTGCGGATAGGTGCGCTTTTGTGATGTCGAGTCGCATCCAATGAGTGCCAGCCCAACGCTCGCTTATCATCAACTTGAGTAACAGCCGAACGTCTTGCAGCGTATGGATTTGATCGATCAATAGCCGAGAGTCTTTTCGTGCGCCCAGTTCGGGTCGTCTTCGCTCAGTTCACCGATTGGAGCTGCAAAAGCATCTGCGACCAATGTTTTTACGTTGCTTCCAGTCAATGAATTGAGAAATGCGACAAGATCATTTTTTTCTGTTTCCGTCAACCCCAAGTCTCGGATCAGCGGTGAAAGAAGTTCATTGTCGATTCCTCCGCGGTCATAAAAGTCGATAACTTCTATTAAAGTTTCGAACTGACCGTTGTGCATATACGGTGCGGTTAACGCAACATTGCGCAGACCGGGTGTGCGAAACTTCCACCGGTCAGCAGGATTTTCAGTTACCCGATAAAGTCCAAGATCATTGGGTGGTTTGATTCGGGTGATCGAGTCGATTGTTTCTTGTGAGATTGCGGTGTACACACCTGGTGCCAACTGTACCCGCGTCATCGATTCTGCGCTTTTGCGTTTCAGATTCGAAGAGACACTGTAGCCAAGCCCGGTGTTGTGAAACTGGTGGTCGGAAAATATCGCTGTATCAGAGCCGATATGGTGACATGCGATACAACCGCCTTTGCCGGCAAATACAGCAAAACCGCGTTTGGCAGCTTCAGATGTCGCATCGTCCTGACCAGCAAAATACCATCTGTCAAATGGAGAGTCTCCTGACAATAATGTGCGCTGATAGCTGGCGAGAGCCTGGCCGATTGTCAGGATATTGGCCTTTTGTCCGGGGAAAACTTTTTCAAATTGACCGTTGTAATCATCGATTTTGCGAATTTTGTTGATGACATAGCCAATTGATGGTGCGGCCATTTCGTTGTGTGCGGTGATCGGCTGCCAGACCTGATTTTCCAAAGAAAACTCGCGGCCGTCAAAAAACAGGAATTTTTGATAGACAACGTTGTAGATTGTCGGTGCGTTGCGAAGCACCGCTCGGCCTTCAACACCCACCGCTCGATTCAGTTCGTTATTGGTGAAACCCTGTTCCGGGATATGGCATACAGCGCAGGAAAAAGTATTGTTGATGGACAGCCTGCGATCAAAAAACAGTTTTCGACCCAGTTCAATTTTTCCCCGCGTCAGTGGATTGTCAGCAGGAACAGGAACAGGCGGCAAGCCTAATGGTGGGTTTAAAGCAAACTGAATCAGGTCATAGGGGGTACCGCGTCGCTCCAGAAGACTTAAAGAGCGGGTGACATAATCTGCACTTTCGTAGCCTTGTTTAAAATCACCGGGACCGAATGCCTGAGCGTTGTCAACTTCACCTCCCTCTTCAAGTTGTCCGCTGGTTTGCGCAGCTAAATAACCGACTGCGGTAAAGATCAGAAGAAAAACTGCGACTATATACGAGCCGCTTCGAACGATGGTCGACCGAAACGTCAATTGTCCGCAGTTTCTAGAAGTAGCGTCTCCAGATCATTCATAAGAATGTCGGAATGCAGAAATGACACACCGTAAATATTTCGAATTCGTTTTTTCCGATCGATCAGGTAGACTCGAAGCATGTGAGAAAACTGATCAGTTTCTTCTCCGTGCGGGTTGAATTCTCGCGCAACAAATTGTCCGTAGTCGGAAAGTATCGGCTGCAGCGTGTCCTGATTTTCAGCGGCCAGAAACTGCCAATCCACGTCTCCTCTGCGCAGCAAAGTGCTCAAATCGCTCATCGCCTGCGGTGTGTCGTGCTTCGGATCGAACGAAAGTGATACCAGGCGTATCGAATCGACAAGTTCTCGGTTTTGATTAATTCGATTTTGTGCCGAATACAGCACCGCGTTGGCCAGCGGACAGCCATTGGCATCACTGCAATGGGTGTATATGAAACTCAAGACAACCAGTTTGTCACCCATCAGATCGTGCAGTTGAATCGGCAAACTGTCAGTTGTGAGCATCTGTCCGTCAGGAGCCGGTTTGATAGGCGGCAGCGCGTAGGTCCCGGCGGCGGGGGGAACATAACTTAATTCCCCCCACCCGGGTGCCATTATTTCTCGCCGTTCGCCATTTGCATGCAATGCTGTGCTCATTGCGATCAGCACCGCGACTGCGATACGAGCGATAGTTGAAATAGTCATAGACAACTCAACATCGTTAACTACAAACTACTAACACCGACTCACGCTTACTCAGTGAGTGTTGTCATGGCCAACTGTGAATCGAGCTTTTCAGGTCGCTTCTTTCCATACATCGCATAAGCGCCAAAGCGCATTTGGTGTGCACGGCCTAGCCCCTCTGCATAGAAATCCACCGTCCAGACATGCTCCAGTGCTTCTCCGTTCCAGTGATACAGTTTTACATACTGTTCATCAGCATCGCCAATTTTGTCCCAGTTGCCCAGAAGTGAACTGGAAAAATACACTCGCTCACCATCCCAGCTTTGAGAAACCATGTTGATCTGGCTGCCGATGACTTCTTCATAGACCTGCTTGGGGTTGTGCGGGTCTGAGATGTCAAAATATCGCGCTTTGCCTTCTAAGAACGTATCAACCCACAATCCTTTGTCATCCGAGGTAATCGAAATATCGACAGGCAACGGAATGTCTGCGGGTACGCCAATATCAGCAACCGCCTTGGCCTGCCATTCACCGCCGTCGTCTTCATAAATCAGCCAGATTTGAGAAGTCAGGGCAGTGCTGGTGAAACAATAACGATTGTCCGGGTCCCAGGCACAGCGGATTTCAAGCGGAGAGCCCGGTACGTCAAGCACCTTGAGCGGTTTGCGGGCATGCATGTCCCAAACCACCATGGTGTTACCGAACCGCTTCATCGCATTGGGATCACCTACCATGTCACCGAAATCCCGCATATAGTTGGACCATCCGGTGAAAGATGAGGTGAGCATGATGTTTCGGTCAGCTTTGACTCGTACATCGTAGCCGTAGCCGTCAGCAAAGTCCCCTGATTTTGTTGCACCACGCAAGTCTTCATCGGTGGGCATCCAGTGCGTTGCAACGAGTTCACCTTCGTTGTTGTATTCAGCCATTCCGGTTCGACCGCCAGAGTCGACATTGTTGGACAGGGCAGTGACCAGCATTCTGCCTGGCAGGGCATAGAACGTATGTGGGCCAACCATTCCGCCTGTTGCTTCGGCAAAGTCGGTGATTACTCTGTGCAGTTTTGGTTCACGGGGGTCGGAGTAGATGTCGAAAATAAAGATTTTGTTGGTGTCCAGTCCACCGGCCCACAGATACTTGCGATCATCGCTAAGTCCTGAATGATGGGCTTCGTTTCGGCCGCCTACAGAAAGCGAATTTACGACTTTGCCATAAGTGTCAGAAGATGGGTTGGCATCAATTGTTACCAGTTTATCTTGCTCGTCTCCAACGCCTACTGTTCCAAGTGTCCAAACATATACATAATCTTCCTGACCGACGATTTTCGTGATATAGGGAGACATGCACGTTTCGTCTGCTTGCGCAGGAATGCTGAACGCGAGTGCCATAATCGCAAAAGAACAAAGGAACGCAGACAATTTGTTTAAGCATGTTTGTTTCATAGATCCTCCATGTTAACTGTGATGACGGACACCAGTGTTGTCGAACGTAGTGATTCGATCCGCTTCGCGGTGACAATAACGACTATTACCCGTCTGCTTACTTTACATAGGAAATTGTATTACGAATAATGGGCACTGCGAAAAATTTGTTTATGAACACATCACAATCTATCCGTTTCGCTCCGGGATACTCGAATTGCACTTCCCAACAAGTGAGTTTGTTAAGTGAGTTTGTTGCGCATGGCCAAGGTAAAATTACAACAGCTTTTTTGGCAATCTATATCAATCTTCTGCAGAATTTGGCTTGTTAGCAAGAATTATGCCTTTAATCCCTTGGTTTGAAAATTCTCATCGCGTAAATTCCAAGCTGAGAGTTTGAATAATCCACTCAATCTTCGGTATGCAAATCGAATCTTCCAATACATTTCAAGGCGCCCTGATGCTTGTCGGAGCGATGGCAATTATTGGGTTGATTGACAATTTCATCCGATTCATTGCACAAGAAGGGGGCGTGTGGCAGTTCTATCTTTTTCGCGCCATTTTGACCTGCTCAATCATCAGCGTTTACCTGATGGTAAAAAATCGGTCATTGCGCCCGCGCAACTGGCGATGGGTGGTGATTCGCTCTTTGCTGACAGCGGCTGCAATTCTGATCTACTTCATTGCTATATCCGTGATGCCTATAGCCGAGGCGGGTGCTACTTTGTTCAGTTCGCCGATTTTCCTGCTGATTTTTTCTGTGCTGCTGTTTCGCATTTCGGTTGGATACTGGCGGGCGAGCGCTGTATTTATTGGATTTATTGGTGTGCTTTTGGTATTGAAACCAAATCCGTATAACCTGAATATTTTTGTGCTGTTGCCAGCCACCGCAGGTGCCATGTATGCGCTTGGACAATTGGTCACGAGGCACAAATGCTCGGATGAAGATGTATTGGTTTTGCTATTGGGTTTTTTCCTCGGCACGGGCTTGCTCGGTGCAGTGGGTTTGACAGTTGTCAGTGTCATTGAGTTTCCACCGCACTGGCTGGCTGCCG
Source organism: Arenicellales bacterium (assembly GCA_965214785.1). GTDB lineage: Bacteria > Pseudomonadota > Gammaproteobacteria > Arenicellales > JAJDZL01 > JAJDZL01. The sequence continues at coordinate 2,779,127 of OZ243975.1, forward strand.
CCCCATTTGCAACTACCGGCTGGGTGTTTCCAACCGGCAAGTTTTTGTTTTGGACAATGATACAAGGGCTCGGTTCACTGGTTGGTGTAGCCGGTTTGATTCGAGGATATCAGATTGCGGAACCAACCTACGTGACTGTATTTGAATACAGTTTTGTGATATTCGCCGGATTTTGGGGATGGGTTATCTGGCATGAAGTCCCTGACTCAATTTCTCTTATTGGAATTGTGCTTGTTATATCGGCCGGAGTTGTGATTACGCTGCGATCGGTGAAGTCGCGCAAGAGTTGACTAAAAAGGGGGGTTCCATCGATAGATATCATCTGCACTGCGCTCGAAAAACCTAAAATGTGTTCATTGCTAAGAGTTAGACCAATTTGATTAAGGCAAATGAAAAAGGCTCCAAATATTCTTGTAATTTGCTCTGATGAGCATGCCCGCGAGTTTAGCGGGTGCTATGGCAATCAAATCGTTCGCTCACCGACCATCGACCGGCTTTCACAATCGGCAAGTGTGTTCGATCGTGCTTACACACCATCGCCGATTTGTGTGCCCGCGCGTGCTGCGTTGGCAACTGGACTGCAGGTCCATCAGTTAGGCTGCTGGTCTTCTTCAGAACCTTATTGCGGGGAACAGGAAAGCTGGATGCACCGTATTCGAGACCGCGGTGTTCCGGTTATGTCGTTTGGCAAACTTCATTTCCGCTCAAGTGACGATGACAATGGATTTAGTGAGGAGTTCCTGCCTATGCATGTCCTCATCAATAACGGAGTGGCATGGCCGCAGGCTCTTATTCGCAATCCGCTGCCACCTTTTGACGAAACTGTTGAGTTGGCTGACGGTGTAGGTGCAGGTGAAAGTGAATACACACACTATGACAGGCGCGTCCTGTCGTCAGCTGTAACGTGGCTCAATACATATTCGAAAAAAATAAAGAATAATCCGTGGGCGATGTTTGTATCGTTTGTCAGCCCGCACTATCCGCTTAGCGCACCGAAACGGTTTTACGACTGGTATAAAGACAGCGTGCTGCAGCTTCCTGAGCGTGCAGATGCGGCACCATCCATTCAACACCCGGTGTTGCGAGAGATGCGCAAGTTCTGGGACTACGATGACCATTTCGATGATCCTTTGAGACTTGAAGCGATCCGCTGCTACTATGGGTTAGTCAGTTTTGTCGACGACAATATCCGCCAGTTGCTCAAGGCGCTTGAAGACACTGGACAGTTAAACGACACGGTGATTTTGTATTTGTCCGACCACGGTGAGATGCTTGGGCAATACGGGTTTTGGACAAAGAGCGTGATGTATGAAAGGTCGGCGGGGATTCCGCTCATCGCGGCAGGCCCTGGTTTTCGCCCGAGGCGCTGCCAAGTGCCGGTCAGTTTGACGGATGTCGGAGCAACAATCGAATATGCCATTGACGGGTGCAGTACTTTTGACCAACAACAGCCGTGGCGAGGGTGCCCCTTGCAGGAAATCGCTGACTCGACGGATGACGATCGATTTGTGTTTTCCGAGTATCACGACGGCGGCACGCCGGTGAGTTATTACATGATTCGTCACAAGAATCTGAAGTTCGTCCATTACGCGGATGGTTACGACCCGCAGATGTTCAACCTTGACGATGACCCGATGGAAGCCTATGATCTTGCAGGATCGCCTTCCTGTCAAAACCAGCTTGAGGCAATGCAGCAAAAACTCAATAGCGTTCTTGACCCTCAAAAAATCGCTGATCGATGCGCCCAAGATCAGTCGGAGAAACTCAAACGGCTTGGCGGACGCGAGGCGGTGCTGTCGGCTAAAAGTTTCAATTTCACACCGGTCCAAAGTTGATCCCAATTACGGTGAGGTGTTATTTTTGCAACAGTTGAAGCTGTCAATCACTAATCTTTGCTAAGTTGGCAACAAATACCTTGATAAATCATTGGTTTTTGATATAATTTAAAAACTTGATTTTAATCTCAAAGCAATAATATTTTGGACTTGGCGAACAGCAGTTCGCAACATGCTTGAGAGCCGAAGGCGTGCGCATTGTCTGCAGAGTTGAAAATTCTTGATTCCGAATTATCTTATACCCAACAGTCGGGATTGAATTGTCGTTTGGGCTTTTGCAGATACGAAGTATTTTCGCATTGCGATGCTTTGGGGATCGTTGGCGGCGATGACTAAATCGGGAACTTGAGCATACTGACACTTGAGGAGAATTACACAAAGTTATGACTAACAATCAGGCAAGTGACGCATCTGTGGAATACGGGACGCAGGAATCGAAATTACGGGATTTGATTCTTCGAGGCAAACGTCAGGGATTTCTGACTTACGAAGAGATCAACGATCACCTTCCCGACACGATGAGCGATATTGAGCAGATTGACACAATCGTCAATGTGATCAGCGATATGGACATCGATGTTGTCGACCAGGCGCCCGATCCGGAAGCTCTGATCATAACAGCCGACGAAGCTGTAGATGACGAAGACGCGGCCGAAGAAGCTGAAGAAGCGCTGAAAAATGAATTCGGCAGCACGACTGACCCGACGCGCATGTACATGCGAGAGATGGGTGCGATTCCGCTGCTGAGTCGAGAAAAAGAAATCGAGTTGGCTCAGCGCATTCAGTCTGGTCTTTTGCAGGCGACGCAAGCGGCCGCTTCGTGTCCATTTGTACTCAAAAAACTTGTCGGGCTGTTTCATCAGATTGAACATGACGAGATGCGATCAAGCGAGGTTTTCACTGGCTTTATTACGGATTCAAAATTCACTTCGGTGACCAGCGTAAAGGCCTTGGCTGAGAATGAAGAGTCTGGCAACACCGCCGCCGACGAAGCGGCAAAGAGATTTCGTACGATACAAAATCACTATAAGAACTTGCGTGCAGCAGTCGATCAGTTCGGAGTTCATGATCCGAAGGTGATGAAATATCGCGGCTACTTGGAAAAGCACTTTATGACGTTCAAGTTTGTGCGCAAACAACTGGATCATTTCTTCCAGTATATCTACACTGCCGACAAGTTTCTAAAAGACAGAACCAAGAAACTCGAAGAAATCTGTCTTGGCGAGATTATGATGCCAAGAAAGGATTTTGCCCAAATTACGCGCAACAATCTTACCCACCTGCATTTGGTTTCAAAGCTCAAGTCGGTTTGTAACAAGAAACAGTGTGATCAAATCGAGCAGTACAAAGACGATATCAAAGAGGCGAGAAATCATCTTGATGAGTTTGAAAGATATATCGGGATGCCGATTGAGCAGTTCAGGGAAGTTCGACGCAACGTGTCGATTGGAGAGAGCAAAGCCAATCGGGCAAAAAAAGAGATGATCGAGGCAAATCTTCGGCTTGTGGTATCGATTGCAAAGAAATACAACAACAGAGGTTTGGGATTTCAGGATTTGATTCAAGAAGGCAATATTGGTCTGATGAAGGCTGTCGACAAATTCGAGCACGAACGGGGTTTTAAATTCTCAACCTATGCGACCTGGTGGATTCGTCAGGCGATTACCCGTGCTTGCGCAGACCAGTCAAGAACCATTCGGGTGCCGGTGCATATGACACAAACGCTCAGTATGCTGACGCGCATCCAGCGCGAGATCAGGCAAGAAGAGGGCCGCGAAGCGACGGTTGAAGAACTGGCCGAGAGAATGGAAGTCACCGAGGACAAAGTCCGCAAGGTACTGAAAATTCCCAAAGAACCGTTGTCAATGGAAGCGCCAACCGGAGAGGATGAGGATTCTCACGTTGGTGATTTTATTGAGGACAAGACTGTGCGCGCTCCGATAGATGTTGCTACTGATGCTGGACTTCGTCAGGCAGTCGGCTACGCACTCGATTCGCTTTCTGACCGCGAGGCCAAAGTGCTGCGTATGAGATTCGGAATTGGCATGACGACAGACCATACGCTTGAAGAAGTCGGTCAGCAGTTTGATGTCACCCGAGAACGTATCCGCCAAATTGAAGCCAAAGCAGTCAGAAAACTCAAACACCCCTCAAGGTCGGAGTTACTGAAACCGTTTATGGACGCTTAAGTCCGCGCTCGAAGCAGTCGGGCAAAAATAAATGACTTGACCTGTTTGCTGCGCGCTGTGAGCGCGCTTTTGGCTGTAATTGGCTCGTTGGGGTTCGTTGCGCTTGAGGATGCTGCAGCGTAGCGACTATCGCAGCGGTTCATGTTAGATTCCCTGTATCCTTCTTTCATACACGCACACCGAACACCTACGTTCAGGTTAGACGTAATTTTTGACTGGTGTCAAAAAATATAGCGAGTAATTTATACTCATATCAAATAATCATGTAAAATTGCAGCATGCAACGTTATTTGGAATCCTATGTGCTCAAAGACTTGAATCGAAAGATGGTCTTTATTGGCGGTCCTCGACAAGTAGGAAAAACAACACTTTCGCTCAATATTGCGCCTGATGGGTATCGATACCTGAATTGGGATGATCGGGAAGATCGGGAATTTATCTTGAGAGAAAAATTTCCTTATGAATCTTTCGTGATATTTGACGAGATTCACAAATTCGGAAATTGGCGCAACTACATCAAAGGATTCTATGACAAGAAATCAAAAGAAAAGCAAATTCTGGTTACTGGCAGCGCGAGACTTGATTACTATCGTCATTCCGGTGACTCGTTACAGGGTCGTTACCACTATTATCGATTGCATCCGTTGACAGTTGACGAGCTTGATATACGATCACAATCCGACTTTGAAAGCCTGCTTGCATTGGGTGGATTTCCCGAGCCATTTCTGTCCGGGTCTCAAACCGAAGCACGTCGCTGGATGCGAGAATTCCGAAGCACCATTGTGAATGAAGACATCCGAGATCTGGAATTGACACAAAAGCTGTCATCCATGGAGTTGCTGGCGTTGCGATTGCCTCAACTGGTCGGCAGTCCTTTGTCGGTCAACGCACTTCGCGAAGATTTGAACTGTGCGCACAAGACAGTATCGACCTGGTTGGAAATTTTTGAACGAATGTACATGATTTATCGAATCCCCCCATTTGGAGCCCCAACCATTAGAGCTGTAAAAAAAGAGCAAAAGCACTATCACTTTAATTGGGCAGAAATAGATGATGAAGCAACTCGTTTCGAAAACCTCGTCGCCAATCACATCTTGAAATGGATACACTTTGTTCAGGATTATGAAGGCCGTGATGTCTCTTTGGCATATTTCCGGGATGTTGATGGCCGGGAAGTTGATTTAATTGTTACAGAAAACAAACAACCCGTTTGTGCAATCGAATGTAAACTTCGGTTCAGAGGAATTTCCAAGAATTTAAAGTATTTCAAGTCAAAATTTCCTCAATGCAATGCCATTCAGGTTCATCAATTCGATTTTCAGGAATTTATTTCAAAACAAGGAATCCATGTCGTCAAATGGAATCGATTGCTATTGGACCTTGGAAATCGATTGATTCACACCAATTCATTGACAAATTAACCAGGGCGACTGGATGCAGGTGGAAATCGATCCGTGCAAGGCTGGAATTACGATACCCGACTTACTTTGTTGCGCCTGATTATGCACCTTTCGCGTTTTGGCAAAAGCGCCGCATGATGAAAAGTTGTGTGCACAGATCAGGTCGCTTTATACGGCCTAGTTTTCTCATTATGACCCGCGCATGATCTTATCAGTCAGTGGGGGAACGTGCCTGAAGTTTGATCGCCTCAGATGGCGAGAATTACTCAAAGCTTTGCTTTAAAGAATAATTATTCGCAAATTTACTGTCATTAAAGCGTGCTAATTCAGCTGCGCACCGTCATAATGGTGTGAATTCGACGACTATATTGCCGGTTGTGTGCGGTGGCCAGGGGCAGAATCGAACTGCCGACACGCGGATTTTCAGTCCGCTGCTCTACCGACTGAGCTACCTGGCCAAAATCATGGTATGGCGAGACTTTGGATTTACTTTTCCGATTTAGTCTCGCATTTGCAAGCCAAATAATGTGCTGTGTCACCTAGGCTTGTTATTTGCGCTCATAACGTATGCGTTACAAAGCCGCAAATTATAAACATGCAAATGAATCGCAGTATGAATTTTGGCGCAAAAATGCGAATGTCCCAACCACGCGACAACAGCCCATCGACGAGATACTGTTTGTGTTCAGATGATATTCACAATTTGAATCGGGCCGGCTGAATTCCAAACGAATTTAGATTCGCTATTCAGTACAAGATTCTACGATTTGCTGTCGCTAACGGGCGTATACCCTTGTGGTTTGTCAAATTCACCACCGAATAAAAACTTCTCCATTTGTTCAGTCAAGTAAGCGCGGTGTTCTGCATTGCCCATACTCAGTCGATTTTCGTTGATTAACATAGTCTGATGAGCAAGCCATTTCTGCCAGCCTTGTGCAGAGACATGTTTTTGAATTTTTTCGCCGATAGGACCCGGTAAAGGAGCAAATGCCAAGGCAGGCAATTCCTCACCGATAACAACGCAATTAACAGTTTCGGACATGTTTGTACTGATTGAATTCTACTCGTTTGAAACAGGATTGATTATACGCTGAAGGTTCATATTCAATCGTTTCAATTACTCAGAGGCTTTAGCGTTGGGGTGGTTTCCGGTCCGGCAGAGGGTAGATGTTGGGCGCGATTTTTTTTACTGCGCGAATTTCCTGCAACACGCCTGGCGAAAACGACTTGTGCGTCTTGCAAACTAGAGGAAATCTGTCGTCTTAGGTGGCTGAGCCGACGTTTGAGGCAAAGCCCTATGAAGTGTGTATACGTCCGGAACGAAATCAGATCAGGCCGCGGACAACGCACCGGTACAATATCGACCACAGCAATCGATTTGAGGGCACGGTTCAATATGTCGCACATCTTGGCACTGATATTCACCTCGTGGTGAAACTTCGCAAGCGACGACCGGATTGTTATCAGTGAACAATTTACCGGGCACTCACTTGAGCGGTACGGTGACAGAATTGAATTTACGTTTTTGCCGCAAGACTGCATTGTTGTAGGAACAAACACTTATAAAACCCATTTGAGAGGAAAGTCATGGAAGCTATCAAACAGAATATAGCCAGTCAGTTCCACGCACAGCCGGTGCAAACCGATATTCATCTCGACAATGGTCCAGGCCGATATCGGATAGGTCTTCTGGCGCTGTCCAATGATCTTGCAACTGAGCGCGATTTCATCAACATGCGGCCAAACGATGACGTTGCGCTTTTCATATCCCGAATACCGAATGATGACACCTGCTCAGTCGAAAAATTAAGCGAGATGGAGCCGCAGATCACACGCGCTGCGGCACTGCTGATACCCGGTTCTCGTCTGGATTCGATCGCTTACAGTTGCACTTCTGGTACGGTTGTATTGGGATATGACACCGTAGTTCAGCGAGTGCACGAAGCCAGGCCGGGAATTCCGGTATCAGCGCCTATCACTGCAGCCTTGGCGGCTCTTGAGCGTTTCAATGCGAGCAGAATTTCGGTGCTGACACCTTATCCCGATGACGTCAATACACAAGTGTTTGATTACATCACGGCGCGCGGTGTCGAAATCGCTGCATTTTCGAGTTTTCACATCAGCTCGAATGAAAAGATGGCTAATCTTGCACCGCAGTCAATCTACGACGCTGCAATTCACGCTGACCGTCCCGATGCCGATGCGCTGTTTATCTCATGTACCGCAATCCGGGCAGTAGATGTTCTCGATTCAATCGAGCAGGCTATAGGAAAGCCTGTCATCTCAGCGAATCAGACGTTGTTCTGGCAGGCGTTGCGCCAGGCGGGGTATACGAAACCTCAACTCGGCTACGGTAGTTTACTTCAGTTAGCCGAGCACTAAATTCCGGCTTGATTAGCAATGACTCGAACCAACATGAACGGATATGAGACTTGAACAGATAAATTCCCAGCCACCTTCGATAATCAGTCAGCAACAGCGAGACTCTTATTACGATCAGGGCTATCTGTATTTTCCGCAAATGCTCGGCAACGACTGGCTAAAGCCGCTTCGAAGTGCGCTTGGAGAAATTATCGAATCGAGCAGAGCTTATACGCAATCAACTCAAAAAGTTGACATTGAACCGGATCACAGCGCACAAAACCCGCGGCTTCGAAGAGTCGCTTATCTCGATGAATTCGATCCGATATTCTGGCAACTGTGCACTGATTCGGTAATCCCTGACATAGCAGCTGATCTGCTGGGTCCGAATATCAGATTTCGTGAACTGATGATAAATTTCAAATGGGCACACGGCGGTGCCGAAGTCAAATGGCATCAAGATCTGGTTTTCTATCCGCATACCAACGCAGGCACTTTGCAGTTTCTGCTGTTGCTCGACGGTGCTACACCGGATCAGGGTCCTTTGCAGGTCATCCCTGGCAGCCATAAAGGTGAGATATTTGCGCACTATGATGCGCAACGAAAGTGGACCGGAGCGATTTCACAACGAGACCTTGCCAGTGTTGCAGTAGATCAGGCGGTATCGCTTACAGGAGCGCCTGGAACATTGTCTGTTCATCACAGCCGCACGATCCACGGTTCTGCAGCGAACCAAAGCAGAACCAGTCGCCCGGCGTTCGTGATTACTTACAGTGCGGCTGATGCGATTCCCTATACTGCGCCAGCGTATCGTAGTGTAAATTACCACACTTTGGTGCGCGGGACGCAGCCACTGTATGCCCATCATGAAAACATGATTGTGCCATTACCGCCTGATTGGTCTGAGGGGTACACATCAATTTTTGATCATCAACACAAACAGCAACAGTAGCTGGCGGTCTGAAACCTGTCAAGCAGAACAAATGTCGATTAGTGCAAACGAAATTCGAATCTCAGATATCGAAGCGGCGCGTAAACGCATCGCTAAAACGGTTCGTCAAACGCCGCTTGTTGAGTCAAATGTCTTGCGCGAGCGATTCGGTGCGCCGATATATCTGAAACTCGAATGTCAGCAGGTAACCGGAAGCTTCAAGGTCCGCGGGGCGACCAACGCCGTATTAAACCTCAATGAGATTGAACGCTCTAGAGGTGTGGTTTGCGTTTCGACCGGAAATCACGGCAGAGGGTTGGCATACGCGGCATCACAAGCAGCAATTCGGTGCGTCATCTGCATGTCGCAACTGGTGCCGCAAAACAAGATCGACGGGATTAAAGCGCACGGTGCTCAAGTGCGTATCGTCGGCAATTCCCAGGACGATGCTCAGGTTGAGGTAGACCGTCTCGTTGGCGAAGAACAAATGATTATGCTGCCTCCTTTTGATCACTTTGACATTGTTGCAGGGCAGGGCACGCTGGGTCTTGAGTTAATTGAGCAACTGCCACAGATCGATACCGCAGTAGTGCCGGTTTCAGGAGGCGGGTTGATTTCAGGTGTGGCGGCAGCACTGAAGGCTTGCCGGCCTCAAATACGGATTATCGGTGTCTCAATGGAACGCGGCGCGGCGATGCATGCGAGTCTTCAAGCCGGTAAACCCATCATGATTGAAGAGCTGGCGACCTTAGCTGACTCACTGGGCGGTGGGATTGGTTTGGACAACCAGTTCACGTTCAAAATGGTGCGCGAATTAGTCGATGATTTCGTCCTGGTTAACGAACAAGAGATTGCTGGCGCCATTCGGCATGCGTATTGGCGCGAGCGACTCATATTAGAGGGGTCGGGTTCGGTTGGAATTGCCGCTTTGCTGGCAGGCAAGGTTAGAATTAACGGTCCGCTCGCGATCATCGCAAGCGGGGGAAATATCGATATGGATTTACATCACCGAATTATTTCCGGTGAAAACGTAGATGTAACAGAAAGATAGATCCGAACCATGCCCACACTGAAAATCTTGACAGAAGCACAGCTTAGACAGATTGTTCATCTGGACATTGATGCTGTGGATTGTATTGAAAGTGCGTTTTGTATGCTGGCACTCGGCGATGTCGTGATGCCACCGATACTGTCGATGTCGATAGAAAAATTCAATGGCGAAGTAGATGTAAAAACGGCTTATGTACCAGGTATTGAGAGTTTTGCGATCAAAATGTCACCTGGATTTTTCGACAATCCCAGCCTTGGGCTACCCAGTACTTCCGGATTGATGGTGCTGTTTTCGGTTAGAACAGGGATGGTGGAAGCTGTGTTGCTGGACAACGGATACCTTACAGATATTCGAACAGCTGCGGCAGGCGCGGTCGCCGCGCGACACCTCGCAAGAGCAGACGCCGAGCGTGCCTGTATTATCGGGTCCGGTCAGCAATCGCGATTGCAGCTTGCAGCTTTATGCCTTGTTCGTCCTATCAAATCAGCGGTCATCTGGGCCAGAGACATGCGTAAAGCGCAAACCGCTGCCGAACAGCTCAGCGAAGACCTTCAAATTCCCGTGGTATCGCAGCCACACGCTGCCGATGCGGTGCAGTCAGCAGACGTCATTGTGACTACAACACCCGCTGTATCTCCTTTGGTGAAAAGCCAATGGCTCCGTCCTGGGCAGCATGTTACCGCGATGGGATCTGACCAAAGTCACAAGATCGAACTGGAGCCCGAATGTCTCCGGGTCGCTTCGCTTTATGTTGCCGACAGGCGATCACAAACCGAACTGCTTGGGGAGTTGCATCATGCAATTAAAGCTGGTGTTGTGTCGCCTGCATCACAAGTTGTGGAGCTCGGCGAAATTGCTTGCGGCCAGTCATTCGGCCGACGTTCAGATGATGAAATTACAATTTGTGATCTAACCGGAACCGGTGTGCAGGATACTGCCATCGCCACTTTCGCCAAACAACGTGCGGATACAGCATCTGCCGGATCTACTGTTGAGGTTTGACCAATGAGCAACAGCGCTGCACCATTTGAAAAACTGTTTTCTGTCGACGAATATGCCCGACGCCTTGAAGATGTTAAAAACCGCATGGATAAAGCAGGCTTTGATTTGATTGTCTGCCAGGACCCCAGCAACATGTGCTGGCTGACCGGTTACGACGGGTGGTCGTTTTATGTGCCGCAATGTGTGGTAGTACACATCTCGCAACAGTGGCCAATCTGGTTTGGCCGCGCACAGGACGCCAGAGCAGCTGAAGTGACAACTGATTTACCACAGCAAAACATTATCCCCTATGCGGAACATCGGGTGCAGCATCCGGTTCACCACCCGTATGATGAGTTGGTCAAGCTGTTTGAGAAGCGGGGATGGTCGAAATCCACAATCGGCGTTGAAATGGACAGTCACTACTACACCGCCAGATGTCATGAGACGCTGGTGCGCGGGTTGCCGGACGCGAAAATATCAAACAACGATGATCTTGTAAACTGGGCTCGCCTGGTCAAATCTGACAAGGAAGTGAGTCTAATGAGGGATGCGGGAAAAATCTGTACGAAAACAATGAATACAGCGATTTCCAAGATGCGCGAAGGGGTGCCGCAAAATGAAGTTGTCGCGGAAGTTTACCGCGCGAGTGTCGCTGGAACAAATGGTTTGGGCGGCGACTATAGCGCGATTTGCCCGTTAATTCAGGTTGGCGAGAGCACCAGTACGCCGCACTTGACATGGTCAGATTCGCCACTGCCTGGTGATGTTCTGGTTATGGTTGAACTCGGTGGTGTCAGGCGGCGCTATCATGCACCATTGACGCGTACGATTTACATTGGTAATGCGCCTGATAAGATTCGGGACTTGGCGAAGGTAATTGTCGAGGGTGTTGATGTCGGGCTGGATTTGGCAAGACCGGGCAATACATGTGAACAGGTTGAAGCTGGTTGGCAGGCTGTGCTCAATCGAAATGGCATTACCAAGGACAGCCGGGTTGGTTATTCCATTGGAGTCGGATATCCACCCGACTGGGGTGAGCGAACCTGTAGTTTACGCCCCGGCGATCAAACCGAATTGCAAAGCGGGATGTGTTTTCACTTTCAGTCTGGTGTCTGGCTTGACGAGTATGGCTGCGCGGTTTCAGAATCGTTTGTAGTGACTGAAAACGGCGGTGAGCGGCTGTGTGATGTCGAACGCGACCTGATCGTAATCGACTGAGAAATTCAATGCAACAGTAAAGGAAATTTTAAAAAATGCGTGACAATCCAATCTCCCCGACTATCGCACTCGATCAGGACGGTGCACACCATGGATTTTTGAATCTACCGCACAGTAGAAACGATTCTGCCTGGGGTTCCATTATGATTCCGATCAGCGTCATTCAAAACGGGTCTGGACCAACGGCGCTTTTGACCGGCGCAAATCACGGTGACGAATATGAAGGGCCAGTCGCGCTGCAGGATCTGGCGTTGAATCTCAAACCGGCTGACATCGTCGGGCGGGTGATTATCGTACCTGCATTCAATTATCCTGCTTTTCGAGCCGGGTACAGAAACTCCCCGATCGATGACGGAAATATGAATCGTGTGTTCCCTGGCAATCCCAAAGGAACCGCAACAGAAAAAATTGCTGATTATTTCCAAAGAACACTGCTGCCGCAAGCAGATATTGTGGTTGACATTCATTCCGGCGGCAAGTCTCTTGAATTCATACCACTGGCGGCGGCGCACGTATTGGAAAACAAGACGCAGCAAGCCGCCTGCATAGCTGCGATGCAGGCATTCAATGCACCTCATTCAGTGATACTGCTTGAAATTGACAATACTGGTATGTATGACACCGCAGCTGAGGATTTGGGGAAAGTATTTGTATCAACGGAGTTGGGTGGCGGCGGCACTACCCGGGCAGCCACTGTCTCAATCGCAAAAAAGGGCTTGCGAAATGTACTCATCCATGCGGGTATTGTCGACGCTGAGCCGACTGTGGAGCCCACAGTCAATCTGGATATGCCTGACGGAAGTTGTTTCGTGATCAGTGAACACGACGGTCTTTTAGAGCCGACAGTTGATCTTGGGTGTAAAGTCGCCGAAGGAGATCTGGTAGCAAAGATTTGGCTGCTTGATCGAACTGGCGTTGCACCGATTGCGTATCGCGCTCGTCGTAGTGGAATGTTAGCTGGACGTCATTTTCCGGGGATTGTCAAAGCTGGGGATTGTATGGCTGTTGTGGCAGATATTGTTTGAAACATCTTTCAAGTAAAGTTCAGAGTGGTTTTTCCTCTCACTTTCGCTTCGGTACTTGTATAGATTGGACGATTCACCAACGCATACCTGCGAATATGAGAATATACGCAAGTGTGTAGAATTCACACGTTACTTCACATATAATGAGATTCCCAATAGTGATTAATGAGACATCGAAATTAAAGAATAAAATCGGAGATGAGAGACTTAATAGTTTTGAAACCCTTGCAAATACCTGAGGTACGCCTGCAGCAAGCGCCCTTGGTAGGTGTAATCGCCCAAGTTCGATTTCCTGCAATTCTGGCTATTCGCAACCCTGACAAAGTTGCGAAGTTTCAAGAGGCGCTTCGACAGGATTATCCCTTTCTGATTCAGGAACACGTAAATCGTATTGAACTGGCAGGCATTCAAACACCGAACGTTCACTCTGGCATTATCTGGCGGCTTACTGACAAGGAGCGAGATGCTCAATGGAGGGTATCTCTAGGGATAGACTTCGTTGCTCTCGAAACCTCTTTATACGATAGTCGAAATGACTTTCTCAACCGCATTGGCACCGTTGTATCTGCTGTTGAAAAAACTTTTGAGCCCGCATCGGCCAGCCGGGTAGGATTGCGTTACGTTGACCAACTCGTCGACGAAGCGGTTGCTCGAATCAGTGAAATAGTTCAGCCTAGCATTCTTGGCATTGTCGGTTCGCCCCGCGAAACTGAGTTGAATTTTAGAGACTCAATAACTCGCTCGCTTACAGAGACAGAAATTCTTGCTCCGAATGGTGCGCGCATTCAAGCGCGTTGGGGGCAACTACCCCCAAATACAACATACGACCCCAACATTCTGGATCCTATCGACAAAATGAGTTGGATATTAGATCTCGACATGTTCAAATTGGGATCACACCCTTTTGATAGGGAAGCCCTGCAGAAAATCACGTCAAATTTTGCTGAGTGCATCTATTGGCTCTTTCGTCAAATAGTCACAGATGAGTTCCTGAAATTCTACGGAGGACAACCATGAATTCTACCGAATTAAGAAGTTACGGCAATTACGATATGACATCAGCAACTGTACTGCCCGCAACCATTGTGCCATCTCCAACGACAACCACCGCTTACGAGATTACTCCATGCCTTGAACATACCGCTGCTGCTTATACTGGACAAATTGGGTATGTCGTTGATGATTCTACGGGTGAGGCTGTTATGGAAATCCGGCGGCGCTCAGGTCTGACATGGGAAGAACTCAGTTACTTGTTCAGTGTTTCCCGCCGTAGTGTTCATCATTGGGCAAGTGGCAAGCGCGTTTCAGCACGTCACGATCGAATGATCCGCAGAACACTGGAAACAATTCGCCATCTTGACCGAGGTGAACAAAGAAAAACCCGTGCATTACTGCTATCTGTTGATGAAAACCTCAAAATTACGATTTTGGACCTCTTAAAAAAAGGGGACTATGACGGAGCAGCAAGTGGAGTAGAGAGCATAAACAACCCCTACCTGTTCCATTCCCAACTCAGCCCTGCCGCTTGGAAAGCTCGGCAGCCTCAATCACCTATACTCCTGCTGGGAGCAAAACAGGAACGGCATGATACTGTTGCAGAAAAAGTGCACCGTCAGTCCCGAGTGACTATTCAAGATTAGAGATTACGCTTATCTATGTCATTATCGGAGCGGGATGAAAAAGCGATTAACCAAACTCTGCAGAGTTGGTGTCAGGGTGATATCTACTTGGGCGACAGCATCAAATTCTTTCATCTCGTAGACCTGTCTCGTCCACTCAGCGATAATTCTATTCATATAGCAAAATCAATGGCGGGTGCGGGAGATATGGTGCCCGCGGGACCCACGCCTGTACAGTATGATGTGTGCGGTATAGTAGTGCTTAGTCAAACCTGCGATATTGTTCGCGGCTGTAGCGATCGTCCATTTATTGAAATCGCTCCGCTAGTCGAAGTGAAACAGCAATGGTTAGATGAGATTCGCCTTCTCAAGCGCCCGGCTTATGCATATGTTCCGGCTGTTGCCGATAGACGACTTGTTGCTGACCTTGACCGTACGATGACTGTCGAGAAGTCTTTGTTTTCTAATTTGATACGCATCAACGGTTGTGGAACCGACGATGAAAAGCGGGCTTTTTCTCTTGCCCTCGCTCGAAAGAGGTCTCGATTTGCCTTTCCTGACGATTTTGTCGCCGCCGCCGGGAGATTTCAGGATCATTTATCAAAAAAACATAATGCCAGCACTGACGAAGGAGCGCATCTTCGGGAACTGCAGCAAATACGAGTGCGTGCAGTTCCGTCTTGGAATGATAATACAGTGCAACTACACTGGTGGTTTATCAAAAACGACGACCCAGAGCATGTAGAAGCGAATTGGCCAAATTTTATTGACAAGTGGCTTGACCGATTTGAAAAAACTGATCGATTCCACTTTGACCTGATCATTGCTTGTCGCTTGGAAGACATTACAGCTCGTGATTACGTTGAGAGTGACCGTCTTGACCTTGATCGATTGTCTGTTTCCAAATAGTCTGGCCCTTGTTTGTCCTGTATCAAATGCAATAAGCAGAAGATTTACCATAGCAGTTGCAGGTCTGATTCATCGATCAGCAATGGCTGTGCGGTGAGAAACAGCTGCGACAGACAGCAGAATTGACAGTCTAAGCAAAGACGTTGACTTTTCGTACAGGAGCGATGATAGCAGTCGCAGTGGTAATTCTTGTAGCATTGCAGGCTATATCCGGCTAAATCCAGTTCAGCGGCAGCGAAAGTCTCATTTTCGAACTTTACGTTTTGTCGATAGTTTGTGCCACTCTATAAAAAGCCGAATCAAACTGCACTACCTGAAAATTAATGCTACCGAAACCAGCCATAAGACTGTTGTGACTGCAATCGAAAAGCACTCGTATTTCTGGTCAACAAGTGAACAGCCTTAATATCGGTTCTTGACTGGACTCGATAATTTTTCAATGTGCGAGTTCAGATTTTCAATTTCCTGTGCTGGCAGAACACTTATCGTTTCACTGACAGGATAGGCTCGGAGGGACGGACAAATAACAAAAAGATGGTCAAGCGCAAGCAAATTGCTTGTTTTGCGTAATAATTCGGAGATTTTTGGCGCTTCGGAAAATATTATTTCAAATCCCAGCCATTTGCCACGAAATTGCACCAGCAAATCAATCTCACCTGAGCTGTGAGCCGCCCAGAACCAGGCTTGAGATGGATTCAGGACGCAGAGAATCTGCTCGATGACAAATCCCTCCCAGGAAGCGCCGACGCGTGGATTTCCAAGCAAGTCCCGTTCAGTTTCCACACCGACAAGCGCATGCAGCAACCCGGTGTCTCGAAAATAAACTTTCGGTGCCTTGACCTGTCTTTTCGAAATATTTGCAAACCACGGTTGAACTTGACGAATCATAAAAGTACCTGTCAAGATGTCGAGATATCCACGAGCTGTTTTGTCAGAGACACCAAGCGAACGGCCAAATTCAGAAGCGTTCCAGGTTTGCCCGTGCCAATGAGCCAGCATTGTCCAGAACCGTCGCATTGCTGCAGTTGGAATGCGAATGCCAAATTGAGGGATGTCGCGCTCAAGAAATGTACGGATGAAATCTCTGCGCCACACAACGCTGTGGGCTTCCGATGATGCCAAATACGATCGAGGCAGACCTCCCCTTCGCCACAGACGATAGAGATGATCACTGCATAGTTCTGCGACATCGAAACCCGTCATATCAATAAACTCGATTCGACCGGCCAAAGATTCCGAAACACCTCGAACGATTTCTGGCGAAGCGCTTCCGAGAATCAAGAAGCGTGTATTGTTACTGTCTCGGTCGACCAAGACGCGCAAGGCTTGAAACAGACTTGGCATCAATTGAATTTCATCGATTACAACAAGACCATTCATAGTGCTTAGTGATAAGTCCGGATTCGATAAAATCCGAACGTCCTGTTCTGACTCAAGGTCAAAATAGGAGGCTTCGCGTTCCTTGGCAAATTGACGAGCGAGAGTAGTTTTGCCACATTGCCTTGACCCCAGCAGTGCTGTCACCGGTGATCTGTCTACCGCAACAGATAAGCGATCTAAATACTTTGTTCGAAAAATCATGTCGTAATATCTTTGAATATTCGGAATTATACTCCGAATATTCAAAGAATAACCAGATCAAAAAATGTACGGATGAAGTCTCAGGACTATGCAATGCTGTGGGCTTCAGATGGTGCCAGATTTGATCGAGGTAAACCTCCTTATCGCCAAAGACGACCGAGTAGTAACTGAAGGCGAAGTCAGATGCAGTTTTAAAAACAAGGCCTTGATTCTTCTAGGTTGGTTTGTCGCTTCTTGTCAGGTTGTAATTCTCGAAAGTGGAACGAGGCGCAACCTGGACATGAAAGTGCGATGTGATTAACCAAGATTCAGATATGAAATGCTTGTTTAGGGTCAGGATCAAAGGTCGAGTCAGTTGACTTTTTTCGCTGAGACCATAGTATAAAATTAAAGTTTGTGACTTCAGGAAAGGTGGTTAATGACACATTGATACCAACTCTTTTCGTCACAGTCTACTCAATATTGAAAGAACGAATATGGAGAAATAAAATGAAACTGAAACTGAAACTGAAAGTGTTAATCGCTGTTGTATCGGCATTTTTACTCAGCAGCACAGTATCTGCCGATAAACTTGATGATGTTATTGATGCGGGTGTGCTGCGCTGTGGAGTTGTACTTGACTTCCCGCCAATCGGATTTTGGGACGAAAACAACGAACCCGCAGGTTTTGATGTCGAATATTGCAAGGACCTTGCAGCAGCATTGGAAGTTGACCATGAAATTCAGGCCCTGACTTGGTCAGAACGGTTGCCGGTGATCGTCACCAATCGCGCAGATGTCGTATTTGGAGGAACATCAGATACGCTTCAGAGAGCCAAGACAGTTGGATTTACGATTCCTTACGCAATCTACTTCCACCAAGCGATCGTGGGCAAAGACAGTGGGATCGTAAGCTTTGAAGATATGAAAGGCAAACGAGTAGCAGCAGCTGTTGGAACGACTCCTGAAATTGCTTTTCTGGAGTATGCAAAACAATGGGGTACCGAAGACATGTATCAAGGCTACCAATCAGAGAACGAAGTTTTTCTAGCGGTAGCGCAGGGCAAGGCTGATGCCGGACTCACCACCAATACTGCGGTAAAACAAGTCGCTTCACAGTATGACACGGTGATAGCCGGCCCCCGCATGCCTTGGACAACAGACTATACATCTGTAGTTGGACCACGAAAGGATGTGACATGGTTGAACTATTTGAATCTGTTTATCACCCATCAGGTTCGCTCCGGACGATATCAGGAACTTTGGGATCGGTTTGTTGGTGGTCAAGCACCTGAACTTCGCATACCTGGAGTCATGTACTGATTACAGTCGTTCAGTTTTTTCTGCCATCCCGTGTGTAACTCACATGGGATGGCAGTTTTGTAAAGTAGCGCGTCGTGGACTACAACTTTCATTGGCGGCCGGTATTTCGTAGTCTGCCTGATCTGTTGAGTGCGG
The DNA here is from genome assembly GCA_965214785.1 of Arenicellales bacterium. Taxonomy (GTDB): domain Bacteria; phylum Pseudomonadota; class Gammaproteobacteria; order Arenicellales; family JAJDZL01; genus JAJDZL01. Next base: position 2,797,667 of record OZ243975.1, read on the forward strand.
GTTTGGTGACACTGGAAGTCGCAGTGCTTTCAATGGTATTTGGAATCGTCCTCGGAATAGGTTTTGCAATTATTCGACTAAAGATGCGCGGACCACTTAGGTGGTTTGTGGTTTCCTGGATCGAACTTGCCAGGAATACTCCAGCACTTTTTCAGTTGTTCTTTTTTGGTTTCGGATTGGGAGCCTTCGGAATTCATCTGACACCTTTTTGGATCGTTCTGGCCGGCCTTACGTTCAACAACACTGGATATCTGGCAGAAAATTTCCGGGGAGGTTTTCTGGCAATCCCAGACACTCAAATGCGCGCCGCTCGCAGTTTGGGAATGGGCGCAGCGCAGGCTTACCTTCGAATCATAATTCCCCAAGTTCTGCGAACCGTATATCACCCAATGACCAATCAAATGGTATGGGCGGTTCTGATGTCTTCTCTAGGCATGTTGGTTGGCTTTCGGGAACTGTCTGGAGAGACGCAGTTTCTGGCTTCAAAGACTTTTCGGATATTTGAATATTTTGCGGTAGCCGCCATTATCTACTACATCATCGTCAAAATTATTATCGGCGGCTCTCGATTGCTGTCGATCAGGCTGTTTCGATATTGATTGGAAATTGTCATGGAATCTTCATCGATATTCTTTACAAGTTTCAAGCCGGCAGATCTGTGGTTCTTGGCCGAAGCTGCTTACCGCACTTTGCTGATATCCGGGATTTCCATCTCTGTGGGATCTCTGCTAGGACTGATATTTGGCTGGCTGCTGTATGAAGGCCGGCTGATTAGCACAATTTTTCTATCCCCGTTTTTAGACATCTTTCGCTCGGTGCCGCTAATTATTCAGTTGGTACTGGTTTACAATTTTGCGCCGATAATTGGCGTTTATATTGATCCGTTCGGCAGCGGAACGATTGTTCTGACAATCTATACGGCTGCGTTGGTTGCGAATGTTGTTCGCGGCGGTATTGATTCGGTTGAAATACCAACTCGACGTGCCGCACGCAGTTTGGGCATGTCTTACTGGCAGGACATGTTTTACATTGTCGCACCAATTGGAATTCGGGCAGTCTTTCCGGCTTGGGTAGGTGTTGCTCTTGGCGTAATGAAAGACAGTGCCTTGGTGTCCGTGCTGGGCTACGTAGAGTTGTTAAGGGCTTCTCAGATTCTGATTACAAGAACTCAAGAACCGTTTCTTATTCTGGCACTCGCTGGTGCTTTTTACTTCGCACTTTCGTTCCCGATTGCCCGATTTTCGGAACGCCTGGAAAAGAGGTGGAATCAATGATTCAAATTAGAGGACTTCACAAGTATTTCGGCGATTCGCATGTTTTACGCGGCGTAGATCTCGATGTGGAAAAAGGGGAGGTTCTGAGTATTATTGGAGCATCCGGATCAGGTAAGTCTACGTTGCTGTATTGCATCAACGCATTGGAAAACATTGACGAAGGTCATATCTCGGTCGATGGAATCGAAGTTCACGCAAAATCCACTGACATCAACAAGCTGCGCCAAAAACTGGGCATGGTTTTTCAGCAATGGAATAGTTTTCCGCACCTCACTGCACTTGAAAACGTTGCTCTTTCACCTCGAATTGTGAGAAAAATGTCGCGCAAACAAGCCAATGAACTGGCGGTCAAGAGGCTGGAACATATTGGATTGGGCGATAAAATCAACAGTTACCCCAATGCATTATCCGGAGGTCAGCAACAGCGATTGGCAATTGCCCGTGCGCTTGCGATGGATCCGAGCTATATGCTGTTCGATGAAGCTACTTCAGCACTGGATCCGGAACTTGTGGGAGAGGTTCTTGATGCGATGCGTCTGCTGGCGGAAGAAGGAATGACGATGATTTGTGTTACGCACGAGATGGGGTTCGCACGCGATGTATCCGATCGAGTTGCCTATATTCATGACGGTCTAATCGAAGAAATCGGCCATCCTGAGCAGATTTTTAAAAATCCTGTTTCGCAAAGAACAGTCAGATTCCTTGCAAACGTGCGTTGAGGCAATTATCAAATCAGCCCAACTGACAATTGATCTCATAAACTGAGCGAATCGGCGCCATACGTTTCAATCAAGGCAGTCACCGGCGCAGGCATGCCCCATTTGGAACGCGAATCGAAATTTATCAGTTTCAAATCGGACCGTGTGTTGAAATTTTCTGCTAACGCCAGAATTTCTACCGGCTGCGGAACAATCGCCAGTCGGTAGTGCGTAAAATGGTGGTAGAAAACATCTTCAGCTTGCCGCAGCTGAATATCGACGCCGTAGTTTTTCTGCATCCAGTCGGTTAACGTATTTTGCTTACCCGTATATTCAGGAAAACTCCACAAACCACCCCATATCCCTGTGTCAGGGCGTTTTTGCAACAGAAAATTACCATCTTTATCAGATGCGATCACCATTGTGACTGAAACAGTGGGTCGATGTTTCGAAGGGTTTTTTAACGGAAAACGTTCGACTTGCTGCAGTTTATTGGCGATACAGGAAGCTGACAACGGGCAGATGTCGCAATTTGGGCGCTTGGGCAAGCAAATCGTTGCGCCGAGGTCCATAATGCGCTGCGTATATTGACCCGGCTGTTCAGCCGGTGTGTGTGCGTCTGCGATTTGCCAAAGAATCCGGTTGCGGGCAGACGGTGATTCCTCATCAATTGCGAAGTAGCGCGAGTAAACCCTTTTCGCATTTCCATCTAAAATAGGTGTTCTCATGCCATATGCCAGTGCACATATTGCACCTGCTGTTGATCGTCCAATTCCTGGCAGACAAACAACATCTTCGAATTTTTGCGGAAAAATGCCGCGGTGCTTCTCACAGATGATTTTGGCACAAGTGTGCAGGTTTCTTGCTCTTGAATAGTATCCCAGCCCAGCCCATAATTTCATTACCTGGTCAGCTGCAGCGCTCGCCAGTGACTGCAAGTTCGGCAGTTCGTGCATGAAACGTTCAAAATACGGAATCACGGTTTCGGCGCGGGTTTGCTGAAGCATGATTTCAGATACCCACACGACATACGGATCTGACTGAAACGCCCACGGCAAACCGCGTCCAGGCAAAGGCTGATTCCACTTAAGCAGCATTGGAATAAAATTGTCACACCGTATGTTCTGCTCGGCGGGAACGATGGATGTACGGGAAACTTTGTTTCGGTCGGTCACTGCTTATATGCTGGAGAAAGATTTGTGAAAATTGTAACGTTTAACGCCAATGGCATTCGTTCTGCGGCTCGAAAAGGATTCTTTGAATGGATGGCTGATGAACAACCACAGATTGTCTGTATTCAGGAATTAAAAGCCCACCAGGATCAGTTGTCCGATGAACAACTTAATCCCCCTGGATACCGCGGCTACTTCAATTGTGCCTTGAAAAAAGGCTATAGCGGAACCGCAGTGTATTCAAAAATTGCTGCCGAGCGCGTTACGACAGAACTTGGCTGGAACGAATTTGATGTGGAAGGTCGAATGGTGCAATGTGATTTCAATACAACTTCGGTCATTTCGATCTACCTGCCTTCTGGAACAAGTTCCGACGAAAGACAACAATTTAAAGAAAAGGTTCTGCAATATCTAAAACCTGTGTTGACAGACTTTCAAAAACAAAACCGCAAATGGATTATCTGCGGGGATTTGAACATCGCACACAAACCGGCGGATTTGCGCAACTGGAAAGGCAATCGAAAAAATTCAGGGTTTTTGCCGCAAGAACGCGACTGGATGGACTGGTTGTTTGGCAATGCGGAATTTACCGATGCGTTTCGCATCGTCAATTCAAGACCAGGTCAATATTCGTGGTGGTCAAATCGAGGAAATGCTTATGAAAATAATGTTGGGTGGCGTTTGGATTATCAGGTTGTTTCTGCGAACATCAGACACCTGATTCGATCCGCATCGATATACACAGACATAAAATTTTCAGACCACGCTCCCGTTACTATTGACTATCAGCTGGATTTGAATCAGTAGAAACCAAACGACAGGACGAACAATCATAAAAGCGTCGAGTCATTTGAGGTCATTTTCGACTTGCGCCCCATGAAACACTGTAACCGCTCATAGGGCGGTGACATTTTCTTAAAAACCTCAAGAGGTTTGCACCTCGAGGCGACCTGAGGCGTTTAGCCGCTGAATCCATAAGATCAGCGCGATAACTGGCAAACCGATCAGTGCGGTAACTACAAAGAAAACTTCGTAGCCAACCCCATCGACTATCGTTCCAGAATAACCGGCAACGATTTTTGGGAACAGCAGCATGATCGATGTGAATATTGCGTATTGCATCGCAGTGAATCGAATACTGGTTAGACTGGACAGATACGATACAAAGGCGGCGGAGGCAATGCCTGCGCTTAAGGAGTCCAATACCACCACAAAAAGCAGCATAGACTCTGTTGGATTGGCTGTAACAGCGAGAAATAGCAGGTTTGAAGCCGGAGCGAGCAGGGCGCCGAGCAGCAGTGCCCGCAAAACTCCAAATCGAAGCGCCAGCACTCCACCTGCCAAACCACCGGCAATGGAAGACATCAAACCCCAGAATTTCGAATAATGTGCGATTTGCGCCTTTGTAAAACCCATATCAAGGTAAAAAACATTCGCGATGATGCCCAGCACAATATCGGAAATGCGGAAAGTGCCGATGAGCAAAAGGATTACGAGTGCCAGTCGACCGTAACGTGAGAAAAACTCCGATACCGGCTCGATATAAGTTTCGCGAACATGGTTGGGCCCAACCAAACGAAGTTTAATCAGTAGCCACGCAACGACCCCGGCAAGTGCAATCGAAGTGATCATTCGCATTGATTCGCCCACAAATCCCGCCAGCCTGGCATTGGTTTCCCAGTTGTCAACCAACATTGATTTAATTGACTTTGCGCTGTCAGACAACAGGATAAAACCACCCACAAACGCTGCTATTGCCAGTGTGAAAACGGCAAAAAACCGAATATAGTCTGAAGTGTTGGTAAATGCAGTTGTATCGGCTTGATTGGTGTGCGGTTCCGGATTAAGCAAAGTAGTGGCAATCCCGATTACCATTGCACACGCCATCAGTTTATAAACAATCGACCAGGCATGAAAACTGTATTGATCGCCACCGATAATCGACGCAATCCAAAGAGCTCCTGCACCCGCTACAACCATGCCGATTCGATAACCGGCGATATAAGTGGCTGACAGCATTGCCTGCAAGTCCGGTGGTGCTGATTCAATTCGATAGGCATCAATGACGATATCCTGCGTGGCTGAAGAAAAACCAATACACACGGCACCGACTACTGTGAGGATCAGCAGGTCAGATTGCGGATCAAAAAATGATGTCCAAAGCAGACTTGCGATCACCGCAAGTTGTGACAGCAGCAACCACCCGCGCCTGCGACCGAGTTTGCGAGTCAGGTAAGGAAGCGGCAAACGGTCGACGATCGGTGCCCATACAAACTTGAACGAATAGCCCAGTGCCGCCCAGCTTAGAAACGTGACGGTTGCTCTTTCAAGACCGGCCTCCCTGAGCCATACCGACAGGGTGCCGAACACCAAAAGCAGAGGCAACCCCGCGGAAAACCCCAAAAACAGCATGCAAATAGCACGTGGATGACTTAGCCCTTTAATCGACTGGAACCAGTCGCGTTGTTCGTTTGGCATTAGCGTTTGGGTTCGTTTGGTCTATTCGTTGCTAAAGGGAGTTGAGGATTTTGCGGTTGCAATGACACTATGGTGCGGACAAGGGCAGGTTAGAAATCAAAAAGTCGATTGGCGATAGTTTCTATCAATCCAATCCCGAAGTACTCAATTAACTCAAGACCAAGCAGCACCACGATGGGAGAAAAATCAAGCCCGCCGAAGGACGGAATCGCACGGCGAACCGGCGCCATGATCGGTTCTGTAAAGCCGTAAAGCAACACTGAGAAGGGTGTAAACCGCCATTTCGGTATCCAGCTGACAACCACTCTCGCTAAAACTGCTACGACCAGCACCGAAATGACCAGCGAGACTACTTCAGTGGCAGATAAAAATATGATTGCTGCGAATCCGGCGTCGATATTGCTTCCAAGCAAGCGCAGATACTGTTCAAGGGCAACTACCGAATAAACCAGTACGAAAGGCGTTAACAGGTCAGAGCCTCCGATTTTCGGGATTATGACGCGTAACAGCCGGATCGGGACGACTGTAATGCGATAGATGAACTGTGAAAACGGATGGTTGAAATCCGCATCCATGTACTGTGCAAGCATTCGAATCGTCGCGGCTAATGCATAAAACTTTGCAATAGGCTGCAATATGGCTAGTGAAATTGGAATGTCCACGGTTACGTCAAATCAGGATTTTGATGGATTCGACATTTCCACGGAACGACTGTGAGCTGCGTGGATGGCCTCTATAAAGTTCTGTTTGACAGCGGCTGATTGAAGTTTGTTTACGGCCGCTTCAGTTGTACCGCCAGGCGAGGTTACCCGGCGTCTGAGCACCGAAGGTGATTCATCGCTTTGCGCAGCCAGCAGCGCTGCGCCCACTGCGGTTTCGGTTGCAAGTAAATGCGCGGTGTCTGTGTCGAGTCCAAGTTCTGTTGCTGCCTGTTCAACCGTTTCAATAAGATAGAAAAAATATGCGGGCCCGCTTCCAGAAACAGCGGTTACTGAATCAAGCAAATCCTCTTTCGCCAGCCACACGGTTTTTCCGACTGCTTTTAGTATCGATTCGGCATTTTGTTTTTGAGACTCAGTCACTCGGCTGTTTGCATACATGGCGGATATGCCTTTTTGGATTAATGCCGGGGTATTCGGCATGACTCGCACAATAGCCAAACATTCGCCAGACCAATTATCGATATCACCGAGGCGGATGCCAGCTGCAATTGAGATAAGCAGCGGAAGCCTCAGTTGCAGCGTTTCACGCGTTTCGGTGACTGCCTGCTCGACAATATGCGGTTTGACAGCAAGGACTACAACCGAGGAATTCAAGGCAACCTCTACATTGCTGTCAGTAACGCTAACACCGAATTGCTGAGAATTCTTGGCGCGAATCTCTTCCAGTGGATCAGCAACGATAATGGATTGTTTGGGTGTGCCATTGGCAATCAGTCCGCCAATGAGACTGCTCGCCATGTTGCCACCACCGATAAACCCGATCGTATTGTCTTCGTTGGACACTGGTGTGATAGAACTCATACATTTAAACCAAAGTGATCGAAAACTCCAATTTTATTTCGATTTAACTTGTCGTTCGCCAAAAAGTGCAGTACCAACTCGAACAAAAGTTGCTCCTTCAGCGATTGCCTGCTCCAGGTCGTCTGTCATTCCCATTGACAGCGTATCTAAATTGTAGCCCTGACTATTTGCTTGTTCCTTAAGTTGTCTCAAACGGCGAAATACTTTTCTTCGCTGATTTATATCCTTCGTTGGCTTCGGCACGATCATAAAGCCGCGAACACTAATTGCCGGAAGTTCGGCAACACATCCAAGCAATGCAAACAGCTCACTTTCTGTGATCCCGGATTTTGTTTCTTCAGATTCAAGGTTGACCTGCAGACATATGTTCAGCGGCGGCAAGCCTTGAGGTCTTTGATCACTTAAGCGTTTGGCAATTTTCAGGCGGTCTACGCTGTGTACCCAAGAAAAATGATTTGCAAGTTCTTTGGTTTTGTTGCTTTGAATGGTCCCAATGAAGTGCCATTGAATATCAAGGTCAGCGAGCAGATGTTGTTTCGCCAAAGCTTCTTGAACAAAGTTTTCCGCGAATATTCTCTGTCCTGACTCATAGAGTTCTCGAATTGCTTCGGCCCGATGAAGTTTCGAAACGCCAATCAGTTCAACCGAACCTGATTCGCGTCCGTAGGCTTTCTCGGCGCGTCGCATTTGTCCGATGACTCTTTGTAGATTTTCCGGTAGATTTTGTATAGTCATTAACAATCTTAAACGAATTTAGACAACGCCAACACCATAATGTCTGCAGACTGTTTTGGCTATGGACAATTGTGGAAGTAAATTAAATTTTTCGAATACCATATGCGCGCATCGACGAAAATTGAACTAACTCCAGAACTTGTGATGAATGTTGTAAAAAACGATTATAGTCAGGCAACTGCGGCAGTTGAGTCCATCCGATACCTCAGAGGGTGTTTAACAATTCAGTTGTGCAATTACAACGAAACAATCAAATTGAACGAATCGAACGAATTAGACAACAAAATGGTTCACTAGTGTCCCGTTAAATAATCAAATAGATTCAATTGCTTATACGGCAGCTCCAGTTCTGGTTTGTATCCGTATTCCGTAAATAGTTGAGTTAGTGTTGTTTTTTGAAACAAGGTAGTATCGAGAACTTGCGAAATAGTGTAGAGATTCATGTCCAGAGCCATCCGTTTTCTGATTATCGCAAGTAGCACGTAGACTGAAACAGCAATCCAGATTTGAGTCTTGACGGCGTTTTCACTGATGCCATAGAACGATTTGATTTTCAAATGCTGTTTGATCCACTTAAAGTGCAATTCCACTTGCCATCGGTTCTTATACAAGTCAGCTATGGTCAGTGCTGGCAAATACGTATTGTTGGTCAAAAAGATTAAAGTCTTGTCTCGCTCGCGGTCGGCATACTTAATTCGTCGCAGTTTATCAGGATAACGCTTGGCACTTTCAGTACCGGTCAGCACGCCTCTTTGGTCATAGATCAACCCATTGCCGCGGTCATTGGCATGCGAGTAAAGGCGACGGAACTTGGTATTGGATTTGGCGCGCACGACGAAGTAACTGCCATAACTGTGAAATGTATGCAGCCGCTGGTAATCGACGTATGCACGATCCATCACATAGATGGAACCGGGTTCTGGCAAAAAAAGCATCAAGAATGTTCACATCATTGAGTTTCGCATCGGTAATTTCAATAAACGAGGGAATATTTCCCTGTAAATCCAACAAGGTGTGTAATTTGATGCCGGATTTGGTTTTTCGAAACGGTGCCCACGGAAACAGCGAAAGACACAAATCGATGGTAGACGAGTCGAGTGCGTAGACGGTTTCGCGCAAATTCAACTCGCTGTCTTCGGGACCGTAAAGTGGACGAGCCATTGCGATCAGACGCTGGGCGAAGTCGGCATAAATCCGCCAGTCTCGATTTTCGTTGGCTTTTGCAAGCGTGCTTCGTGATATGCCGGCCGACAGACCGAGATGATATAGCTTGTCCGAATGACAACGCAGGCACACGACCAGCTCGCGTAAACTGCTTCGGCGACACATCTGAGCAAGCGCCATGGATCGGTATTGTTGGGAACATCGGAATGTTCGAACTTTGTGGTCGCCTCGGTAGCGGTCCACGCATCGGTGAAAGGTTTTCCAAGGCAGGTGGGTCATAATTTGTGAAAAAACAAACTGTCCTTCGTACATGATGGGTATACTCCTGATTGATAATTGATCTGTTTGGAGGGGAGTTGGAGACGGAAGTTTCCACTGAAGTCTCGGACACCCTCCTACAGGTCATTATTGAATAAATATCAATCAGATACAAACCGTTTTCCTCCAAACAACGGGACAGCAGTGAAAATGGTTATGAATAAAACATTGACGGCCAATGAGGCAAAAGCCAATTTCGGGGAAGTGCTACAGATCAGAGCATCTCGAATTGACGATGATATAGGGTCTGAGAATGTTGTGGACGGCGAACAATTTTTTGATGAGCTAGAAAGCGGTTACCACTTTTAATGTCAAAAAGCAGATATTTCTTTACGGCAGATGCGAAGTCAGACTTAATCAAAATCCCCCAATTTACTATGCACAACTGGGGATTAACCCGGTGCAATAGACATTCTTCGGGGTTGAGGAGAACATTTTAACTTTTGGCAGAGTCACCTCAACTTGGCAAGCATAGGCCACAGGTGGCAAAGGGTGTCTTGAGTTACTCTGACTCTAGACGCGTAATTTACTATGTGGTACTTCAACAGGGGATAGTGGTCTTTGGTGTATTGCATGACACTATGGCACCAGTTGAGAATTTGATTAACCGGGCGGTTTATTGATCTAATGAATAGGTTTTTGATTGAAAATACGCCAGCATCGACAATTACATTCATCTTTAGAGTGTTTATCACTTAAGTTCATCGCACCGAGACGATTGTGAATCCGGCAAATCAAAAAGTCGCAGATGCGCTCGACGCGCTTGGAATCGCGTGCAATATCCAGTTTCTCGATCATGAAACGAGAACTTCTGTACAGGCTGCCGAGGCACTTAACTGTGCTGTCGCACAAATTGCGAAATCCCTGATATTTAAAACACAAAGTGATCATCCAGTGCTAGCAGTCACCAGCGGTGCAAACCGGGTGCAGCTTGAATTGCTAAGTGAAATCATCGGTCAACCAGTTGGTAAAGCGGATGCGGCTTTTGTGCGCGACGCAACCGGATTTGTAATCGGCGGAGTAGCGCCTGTCGCAATGCCTCAAGAAGTTCATACGGTATTTGACCGCAGCCTATTTGACCATCAAACTGTATGGGCTGCTGCCGGAACACCGAATTCGCTTTTTGCGATAGTTACCGATGATTTGTACAAACTTGCGCAAAACAGAATTTATGACTTTACCGAACCGATGGATTGACACGAATCTCGAAATTCATTGACCAATGAATATCGTCTTTACTTGTGGGAAAAGTAAGCGGCACTCCCCGCTGATGCAAGACACCGCATGGCGATGTTTTCATAAAGGTGAGATTGCGTAGTCAATCGTTGGATTTCGTGTTCACTGCGGCCCATCGTGTATCGCTGCTGACAGGTGTTCGTCATGATTTCACCAATTCATTTTGGCAATAGTTGAAACGACTGAATTTACAGGAATTCACTCATTTACAACTTCGCCGGAGACTAATGTATACATCACCTTTCCGCGAAGTTCGGCACCGCAAAATGGATTGTTCTTACCGGCGCTTTGCATCTGGCTGGCATCAAGTTTCCACTTTTTATCCGGGTCAAAAATGCAGATATCTGCCAATGCTCCAGCAGCCAGCGTTCCCGCATTGATTCCAAGGGTGTTCGCCGGGTTGACTGTCAGGCATGAAATGGCTTCTGGCAGGTCGAGGACTTTATCTTGGACCAGTCGAAGCACCAACGGCAACAATGTCTCCAAGCCAGAAATTCCAGGGGCTGTCTGACTGAACGGCGCCAGCTTCTCATCTTCGCCGCAAGGCCGGTGGTCTGAGCAGATAACAGAAATCACCCCCTGTTTTAGCCCTTCACACAATCCTATGCGGTCAGATTCACTTCGAAGGGGAGGCAGTACATGACAAAGTGTGTTGAAATCCTGCACATCAAATTCAGTCAGCAGCAGGTTGTGGATGGCAACATCCGCACTTACGTTCAATCCGCGTTGGCGCGACTCGGCAATCATTTCGACGGTACGTGCGCATGAAACCTGGCTGAAGTGGGCTCGTACGCCAGTGGTTTCAACCAACGCCAGTTCGGTGGCAACTGCAACTGTTTCGGCTGCTACCGGTATTGCAGGAAGACCGAAACGGGTGCTCATCTCCCCTTCATGAACACATCCGTTTCCGGCAAGCCATCTATCCTGCGGGTAGAGGAACACTGTAATATCGAAGGTGGCTGCATACTGCATCGCCCGGCGCATAAGCAATGTATTGCCGACTGCGTTTCTGGCATTACTGACTCCAACACAGCCGGCATTTTTTAAAGCCGCCATGTCAGTAAGTCTTTCACCGTCCAGGTTGGCTGTCAGTGCTCCGAGCGGAAATATACGAATGCCGCTATGACGTTGGGCGTTTGCACGGATCATGTGTGCCATCGCAGGTGTATCTACGACGGGGTTGGTGTCGGGTTGAATACACACACTGGTGATGCCGCCGTGATATGCGGCCTTTGATTCGGTTTGCAGCGCTGACGCCCGTTCAGATGTCGGTTCACCCATTTTTGTGTTAATGTCGACCAGTCCCGGACAAACGATCAGGCCGGTTGCATCGATCTGGCGCTGAGGTGGTGCTTTTGCTGCTTGCTGTGGCGTCGCGATCTTATTGTCCACGACATAGATATCCGCGACTTCATCGCGTCCACATGAAGGGTCGATTACACGTCCGTTTCGAATTGCGATGGTGCTCACGACGAAGGCTCCAGCTTTGCAGACGTGCCGCCCATGATTTTCGCCATCACAGCCATCCGCACCGCGATACCGTTGGAAACCTGAGACAAAATGACCGATTGCGGTCCATCGGCCACTGCAGATTCTATTTCAAGACCGCGGTTGATCGGGCCGGGGTGCATAACCAGTGCGTCGGGTTTTGCAATTTCCAGGCGTTCTTTGGTCAATCCAAAATTTCGATAATATTCACTGCTGCTGGGAATCAGTTGCCCCTGCATTCGTTCAAGCTGCAATCGCAGCATCACGATGACATCGACATCCTTAAGGCCCTTGTCCATGTCGGTATAGATTTCTACTCCGAGTTTTTCGACACCGGTTGGTATCAGCGTCAGCGGTGAGATCACGCGCACCTGTCCAACACCGAGTTTTTTCAGAGCTGTGATTTCCGAGCGCGCAACGCGCGAATGCAATATGTCGCCGACCACCGCAACAACCAGATTGCGAAAAGACGGTTTGTGCTGACGGATTGTCATCATGTCAAGCAAGGCTTGAGTGGGATGGGAATATCTGCCGTCGCCGGCATTGATGATATGGACGTGTTCTGGCACATGGCGGGCGATCAGGTCAGCGGTGCCCGATAAGTTGTGGCGCACTACGAAAGTATCAGTATGCATTGCCTGCAGTGTTTCAACCGTATCAAGAATTGTTTCACCCTTGGTTGTTGACATCGAATCAGACTGAAGATTAATCACATCTGCTGACAGTCGGTTTGCAGCGATTTCAAACGTAGTTCGGGTTCGGGTGCTGGGCTCGAAAAAAAGATTCACCACAGTTTTTCCTCGCAACAATGGAACTTTTTTGATGTCACGGGTTGCAAAGTCAATGAACGACTCGGCTGCTGACAGCAACTCTTCGATCAAACTGCCAGGTAATTGTTGAAGGGAAATAAAGTGCTTCAGCCGTCCGTTGTCGTCGATTTGCACATCGTTGAGCATTGCAGTGTTCGTCACTTAAGGCAAGGTGGTATAGCTTAATGTTCCAGCAGGAGCAATCTTGACAAATTGGTCTTTGCTCAATGACATGGACTGACCGATAAAATCCGCCTGAAACGGCAGTTCCCGGCCGCCGCGATCAATTAATACCGCAAGCGCAACTGACGCAGGGCGGCCCCACGAAAAAAGCTCATCGAGTGCTGCCCGTACAGTGCGACCGGTATGCAGGATATCGTCAACCAGAAGAATATGACGATTTTCAATGTCCTGAGGCAAATTCGATGTATGGACTTCAGGATTCAATCCAATTCGACTAAAGTCGTCGCGGTAAAAAGAAATATCAAGCGATCCGATTGGCTCTTCGAGCTGCAGCGCTTCATGCAGCCGCTCAGCGATCCACATGCCGCCTGTCTGGATTCCGACAAGCAGAGGGTCATCGGGTATTGACTGTCGAATCTGTTGAGCCATCGACTCTAGGATCTGATCAATCGGCAGTTGTTCGTAATTGTCTGTATTCATTTTTTGAAGCGAACCCTGAGTCTGTTTGCCAGTTTCGTAAATTGACTGATGGGATGATAAAGTAGTTTGTATCTTACGACGAGAAATAAGTTTCCAGAATGATTTGTGCAGCAACCATATTGCGCAGATCAGTTTTTCGTTCAGGCGAATACCTGGTGCCGGTTTGCTTGATGCGACTTGCAGCTTCTTCTGTGGTCAGTGTTTCATCGACGTAGTGAACAGGCAGGTTAAATCGCTTTGCGAGCCATTTTCCAAAATTTCGCACCTTGCGCAGATTCAAAAGATTGCCTTTATTGGCGACAACGGGCAGACCGACGACAACAAACTTCGGTTGCCATTCGTTGATCAGAGCGTCAATCTTATTTTCGTCTACTACACCGTTTCGGACATCAACAAGCCCAATACCTTCGGCTGAGCCAATGAGGCTGTTGCCAGCGGCTACACCGATGCGTTTGGTTCCGTAGTCAAACGCCAAGACGCTTGATTGGGTATCGCAAACTGGATTTGCATGCGTCAAGTTCATTTGCTGTCAAACAAAGCAGTTGGAAAAAAATATTCGGGTCGCACCAAGTCAATCAGCGCTGCTGCCCATTTGGGCATGAAATCCTGACAGGTATTGTCTGTGCTCAAGCGTGCCCGGCAATTGAAGAAAGTGATTCGATGTCCACACCGACTAATGAAGCGGCACGGTGCCACCTTTCAGAAATTGGCGTGTCGAATATGATTGAGTTGTCGACCGGGGTCGACAGCCATACGTTATTTGCCATCTCTTTTTCCAGCTGCTCACTTTCCCATCCGGCAAATCCGAGCAGCGGCATGCACAAATCAGGTCCTTTGTTTTCCGAGATCGCTTCTAGCACATCTTTGGACATGGTCAGAGACAGCCCTGAACCAACTGAAATGGTTGCTGCCCAGCTATTGGTAGAATCATGCAGAACAAGGCCGCGGTATACCTGAACAGGACCTCCGAAATACACAGGCTGTTTCATTTCCGGGGTGTCGATGGCTTCCAAATCCAACTCTTTGATGATGTCTTCTAAACAAAGTTCCGTAGTGCGGTTGACGACGATGCCAAGTGCTCCTTCTTCGTTGTGTTGACACACCAGAATGACTGTGCGCTCAAAAATCGACTCAGCCAGAGACGGCATTGCAACGAGAAAATGATTTGTAAGCCATGTCATGAAAAAAACTGCACTGTTTTCAGAAATTGCGCTCTATTCGTATTCTCGTTGGTAAAAATTGTGATGACTACAGGCTGCTTGGTGTTTGATTATAACAGGCAGAAATAATTTTTACTTTGCGCTAATTTTGAAAAACTTATGTGAACGCGAAAACTTGATTGGTCTCTGAAGGATTTGCACTGTAAAAAAATGTTGAATTCCCTATTGAATAAAAACTGCTAAACGACGGCTGGTAAAACTGCCACAAAACTCCAGATTTTTGAAACAAGCAAACCTGCCGGCTAACGCCGCAATGCGTAGCTCATAGTGAGCAGGCCAAGCCACTGAATCTTTTTGACCAAGCCGAAACGGACCGTTTCGATATTCTCGGGCTATTCGCAAGCCTGAGGTAAATACAATATGGTACAGCGAATACAAGATTGCTTGGACAACTGACTTTTACAATGAATTCACAACCTGGAATCCTTAATTCTCCTGCCCCTTATCATATTCATTTGGAATATTCGTTCAGCAAATTCGATGACCTTGATGCCTTAAAAAGAATTGTTCAATCTGAGCAAGACTCTTCGACACTGCGAAGTCGCAGTGAGTTATTCGGATTCAGCGATAAGCTGTGGAATGAGTTATCAGTCCAATGTACTCCATCACGGTATCGGCCGTTTCGACAGATCAGAGCGAGCGCAGGCACTGTGCCAGCTACGCAAGGAGACCTTTGGGTATGGTTTCAGGGCGATTCACATGGCTGGAATCTTGACGCTGCATTAAATTTAGACGCGCAATTAACGCCCTGCGGTGCGACAAAAACGCTTGAGGTGTTCGGATTTGTCAGGTATGAGAATCGAGATTTTACAGGCTTTATAGACGGTACAGAAAATCCCACAGATGATGAGGCTAAGACGGCAGCGCTTATACCAAACGCAGGAGGCAGCAGCTTTGCGTTCACTCAAAACTGGATTCATGATCTGCAAAAGTTCAATACCCTGGATCAAAGGCAGCAGGAAAGAGTTATCGGGCGCACAAAAGCCGATAGCATCGAACTAGATGCGTCCAGCATGCCTGTTGATTCCCATGTCAGTCGTACTGACGCTGTCGTCGATGGTGTTAAACAAAAAATCGTCAGGCGCAGTGTTCCGCATGGGACCATCGACATCAAGGGACTGCATTTCGTTGCATTTACATGCGATCTTGATCGCATTGATATTCAACTTCAACGCATGTTCGGCTCAACTGGAGATGGTTTGCACGATCAACTGGTGAACTACTCGACGCCTGTTTCTGGCAGTTACTGGTATGTGCCAAGTTCCAGATCATTGCGCGATCTTGGCTGATCGTCTGTATCAGGTGGTGCAAGATGAATCTTGTCGAACAAATTTTCGATCACCAGCAATGCACCGCAATGCAAAGCCATCTTGCATTGAAGTGGGATGGCGGCAGCTGGAGTTATCAGCAATTATCTGCAGAAATTGAAATTATTGGAGCCTCGCTTAAAGATCACGGAATCAAACCGAATTGCCGGGTGGTGGTTCTATGTGCAGATACTCCAGCGACCGTGGCGTTATTTTTAGCGGTCTTGAAAATTGCAGGTGTTGCTGTCTTCATATCAAGTCGCGTTCAAAAACAAAACCTGGCGTTCTCAGTGCGTGAAAGCAACGCTACTTTACTGATCTATGATTCGACAACCGCAGATATAGCATGTTCGCTAAGTAAAAGCGAACTCGGTCGGACAAAGCGCCTGAACATCGCTGACCTGCGCGTGAAAACTTCAGCGCCGACGCGCAGGTCGACGAGCGTAGTGCGAAACTCCGCAGATGAAGCATTTTGGGTGTATTCATCTGGTTCAACTGGCCGCCCCAAAGCAATTGTCCATTGTCACCGTGATATTTCAAAATGCTGTGATTTTCATCACCGAATCCTCAAACTTGGACCGGGTCAAGTCGTTTTTTGTACATCAAAATTGTCATTTGCCTACGCACTGGCCAACGGACTGCTTGTTCCGTTGAAACTCGGAGTGACAATCTTTCTTTATCCCAACTGGATGACCTTGGATGAAGTTTACGGTGTTATTCAAAAAGAATCTCCGTCAGTAGTATTCACTATACCCAGCGTGTATCGCGGGCTGCTTAACAGGTTCGATTGTCTTGATCAACACGTACTTTCTACTCCCAAACACTATGTTTCCGCTGGAGAGCATCTGAGCGAAGAGATTCAATTGCTGTGGGAAAAACATACGAATCGCAGCATTATTAATGCCTACGGATGTTCAGAACACTGTTTCTTGCATTTGCAGCGAATAAAACTCAAGCTCCTCAAGGGTCGGTTGGCCAACCGCTCTTGGGTGTAAAAGCCCGTCTCATCGGTGAAAGCGAATTGCCAGCCGATGCCTCAACAGCCCGTGGAGTATTGCATCTTTCCCATCCATTTTTGTTTATGCGTTATGCGAATCAGCAGGACTTGACCGAACGAAGACTTTCCGATGGGTATTTTGTTACCGGTGACCTGTTTCGTACAGATTCGCACAAAAACTGGTTTTACATGGGCAGAGAAGATGAACTGATCAAAGTGTCTGGTCAATGGGTGTATCTACGTGAAGTTGAGAGTGTGGCTGTTGAGTTCGAGTCGGTTGCCGACGCTGTTGTGGTTGGTGCAAAAGACGATATGGGAATGCTCAGGCCAGCGGTGTTTTTTATTTCCAACGCAGGGCAAAATCAAGACGTTATCGATGCACTGAAGCGGTTTATATATATGAAACTGCCGAAGGTAAAACGTCCTAGCTGGATTCGCATGGTGGACGATTTTCCGAGAACGCCAAACGGAAAAATTTCTCGTCATCAACTGCGTATGCTAATCGAAGGGGTGAAACGTGATTGAATTGAGTCGCAAACATACCGTTGAGTGGGGCGAGTGTGATCCTGCAAAAATCGTCTTTTATCCAAATATTTATACTTGGTTTGATAAAAGCACCCATGACATGCTCAAAGCCCACGGCTTTGGTCAGTGTGAAATGATTGAACAGTTCGGAATCGTAGGTTTCCCACTGATCGAGACACATAGCGAGTACTTGCACCCTATGCAATGGGAGCAGACAGTTTCGATCATCAGTCGAGTAGAGTCATGTTCGCAAAAAACTTTCAAGGTGTCTCATCAGGTAAGTCACGGCGATAGACTTTGTGTTCAGGGATATGAAGTCAGGGTGTGGGGCATTCGAGACGAGCATAGTGGGAAATTACGCGCCTGGAGTCTGCCTGATGAATTTGTACAGAGCATCGGTAATCAATGAAGCAGGGAAGTTCTACTGAAATTGTCCTGTGGCAAATTCAAGCAGATACTGACCTTAAGGCGGTGGGCAATCACGATGTCTGGTGCTGTGATAAAATTCTTTGCGTTTTAAATTTGCCAGACCGGTTGCGCTAGTTGAGCCATCACTTCATGTCACCAAGGCGTAATATCATCAGGGCGGTTCGCAAAACTATGAGATTAACTCGATTGTACAAAAATAATTTCCATGTCAATTTCGTTTGTGCTGTCAGCACGAATTTGAATTAAACCGTGTATTGAAAAGATGATTTTACACGGCTACTTTCGCAGTTCAGCAGCGTACCGAGTTCGTATAGCATTGAATCTCAAGGGTATTGATTGCGAAAAGCGATTTATTCACCTTCGAAAAAATGACCAGCACGCAGAGCAGTTTCGGGACTTAAATCCACAGGGCCTGGTTCCGGTACTTGAAGACCGCGGCAAAGTAATCTCGCAGTCAATGGCAATCATTGAATATTTAGACGAAGTGCACCCCAAGCCTCCCTTGCTGCCAAAACAGTCGTATGAACGGGCATTTGTGCGTTCAATTGCAATGGCGATTGCTTGTGACTTGCACCCCCTGAACAATCTTAGAGTGCTGCGGTATCTTGACTATAATCTTCAACTTAGCCAGCAACAGCGCAATGAATGGTACAAGCACTGGATTGCGATCGAGTTAAATGCATTAGAAGCCAAACTGGTCGTGGCGGGCAACAGCGGACAATTTTGTTTCGGGGACAGTCCAACAATAGCGGATGTATGCCTTGTGCCACAGATGTCAAACGCTCGCCGCTTGGATTGTGATTTAGAGGGTTTTCCCCGTTTGGTGCAAATTGACAGCAACTTAAGGCAATTGGAAGCGTTTGAAAAAGCTGCTCCGGAAAATCAACCGGATGTTGAATAAAAAAGACGAAAGTAAGGAGAATAAGTTCGATGGGATGGCAACAAAAAGTATTGAGAGTCAATCTGACCAGTGGTGACGTTCAAACCGAACCGCTGAATATGGAATGGGCGCAGCAGTATCTCGGAGAACGAGGTCTGGGCACGAAATACCTGTATGAAAATATGGATCCGGCAGTAGATGCTCTGGACCCCGGAAATGTGCTGATTTTTGCAACCGGTCCTTTGACCGGCACAATGGCTTCGACTTCCGGACGGTATGCGGTAGTGACCAAAGGCGCATTGACTGATGCGATTGCCTGTTCGAACTCTGGTGGCAAATTTGGTGCTGAATTGAAGTTTGCCGGATATGATTTACTGATTTTGGAAGGTCGGGCTGCGCAGCCGAGTTACTTGAAAATATACGACGACAGTGTCGAAATAATTTCAGCTGAGGAAATTTGGGGCAAGTCTGTCTGGGAGACAGAGGAGTGGCTTAAGTCGCATCATCAGGACCCTATGATGAAGGTGGCGTCAATTGGAGTGTCTGGTGAAAACTGCGTTCGCTATGCGTGCATAATCAATGACCTGCATAGAGCTGCTGGTCGTTCCGGTGTTGGTGCCGTAATGGGTTCGAAAAATCTCAAAGCGATTGCGGTAAGAGGAACCGTTGGCGTAACAGTCAATGACCCCAAACGTTTTATGGAGGTTGTCAGGGAGACAAAAGCGAAACTTGCAGCCAGTACCGACATCTCAGAACTCACTGAGTATGGCACCAGTGCAATGATCGATATGATGCAGGAATTCGGTGGTCTTCCGACTCGAAACTTTCAAGAAGTTCAGTTCGAAGGTGTTGACAAAATCAACCCGTCGGCAATGACCGAAGTCAAGCCCAACGGTCACAAGAACCTTCTGACCAACAAAGCGTGTTTTGGATGCACTATTGCCTGCGGTCGAATCTCTCACATTGATAAAGGACACTTTACTATCAAAAACCGTCCGGAATATTGGCACGCCAGCGGTGGATTGGAATATGAGACTGCGTTTGCGTTTGGTCCAGACTGCGGTATTGACGATATTGACGCACTTACTTTTGCCAGTTTCATCATGAACGAGCAAGGGATGGATCCGATTTCATTTGGCGGTACCTTGGCAGCGGCTATGGAACTGTACGAAAGAGGCGTGATCACAGATGAAGATACCGACGGTGTGGCATTGAATTTCGGAAACGCCGAGGCACTGACGATCATGGCGGAAAAGACTGGGAAATACGAAGGGTTCGGCAAGATATTAGGACTCGGATCCAAGCGGATGTGTGAGAAATATGGACACCCTGAATTGTCAATGACTGTTAAAGGTCAGGAATTCGCCGGCTATGATTCGCGAGCGTTGCAAGGCATGGGACTGGGTTATGCAACCAGCAGTCGAGGTGCGTGTCATATGAAACATGATGTATTTGGACCGGACATGGAAGACCAGACGGGTGCTGGCAAAGCTGAACCGTGTAAAAAATCACAAGACAAAGTTGCGGCAATTGATTCAACAGGACTTTGCTGGTTTACTGTCTCAGGGTGGAATATTAAAGACTACCAGGCTCAGATTGATGCCGCTTGTGAAGGGGACTGGAATGTGGGACGTCTATACGAGACCGGTGAACGCATCTGGAATCTCGAAAGACAGTTTAACCTGGCTGCAGGATTGACGAAAAACGATGATTCTTTGCCACCGCGCTTATTGAACGAGCCAGCGAAAACCGGGACTGCTAAAGGGAAGGTGAATGAACTTGGCAGAATGCTGCCCGAGTATTATCAGGTTCGAGGCTGGACTGAAGAGGGTGTCCCGACACCCGAAACATTGCAACGGCTTGGCTTGTGAGTGAGTAACGGTTATGGAACTTAACGTCAAACTGGTCGGTACATTTGCAAGATATTTATCAAATGATGCCAAAGGCGGTGTTATGCAAGTTAGCGTTGATGACAATACAAGCGTAAGTGAGCTGGTCGGGCAGTTAAATCTGCCGCCAGGCAAACCTTGCATGGTCAGTGTTAACGACCAGCTTGTGCCCACAAGTCAACGCGACGAAACGCTCTTGCAGCCCAGTGATGAGATCAAAATTATTCCGCCGCTTAAAGGGGGATAAAGCCAGCATAGTTGAAATCCGACTGATTTCAACTTGATTTTGTTCGCAGTAATTTTGACACAAGGGCGTATTGCATCACTATCCGTTTTCTCCGGCGGCAGCGAGCCTGAGTCTACCGTTGCAAAAGACTGAAGAATCCTTCGACTAGCCGGTCGATTCCGTCCATCGCGATTGCAGGGTCGAGTGCTCCGTAAGAGACTCTCAAGTGGCGCGAATCACCTACCCCGAACGCACTGCCTGGTATAACAGCGACCTGGTGATTTTCAATCAGGTATTTCACTGTCTCGAAGTCAGTCATCTTCGATGCCGGCATTTTTATAAAAGCATAGAAAGCACCTTGCAACTGCGACCTTTTGAACTGATGCAAAGGCTCAAGAGCGTCAATCAGATGGCTTCGAACCGACTTGATTTGTTCGATATGGGGCAGGCAGAAAGCCTGACCGCGCTTTAGACACTCGAGTGCTGCAAACTGACTGATTACCGGCGGACATATCAGGTTGGTATCTTGAATCTTGCGAATCGCCTTAAACAATCTCGGTGGTATGACCATGTAGCCGATACGCCAATTTGCCATTCCAAAACTCTTGCTGGTTGAAAATAAAGAAATGGTGTGATTTTCTGCTTTGTTAGATGAGGCGGGTGAATAATGGACCGCGTCGTCATAACAAAAATATTCGTAAGCTTCATCATGGATATGAAAAATATCATGATGACCGCATAGTTCGTTGATCTGGATTAATGTGTCTTTTGGGTAGACAGCACCTGTTGGATTGTTCGGTGATATGGTGACAACTGCTTTGGTACGGTCTGTAATTGCCTGTTCGATCGAGTCAATATTTGGCTGAAAATTGCTGTAAGTATCTACTGAAACTGCAGTGCAATTGGCCATTGTGATCGCCATTTCGTGATTAAAGTACCAAGGCTTGAGTAAAATGATTTCGTCGCCTGGGTCGCAGATGGCGAGGATAGCGTT
The DNA here is from genome assembly GCA_965214785.1 of Arenicellales bacterium. Lineage (GTDB taxonomy): Bacteria > Pseudomonadota > Gammaproteobacteria > Arenicellales > JAJDZL01 > JAJDZL01. The sequence continues at coordinate 2,819,692 of OZ243975.1, forward strand.
CAGGAACCCCATATTGCTTCCGGCACAAACCACAGTTTCATAAACTGAAGGGTCGATTCGGTTTTCATTTTGAATTTTCTTACCTATCATTTCGCGCAATTGTTCAATGCCTTCAACCGCTTCATAGTGGTGTGATTCAAGGCTGGAAAAGTGCGCTACACCTTCTGCAATGCTTGAAGGCGGCTTATAAAACACAACTCCCTGACCCAAAGAAACAGTCCCGGGGTTCGCTTTTATTAAATCGGCAACTTCTGGAATGATCGGAGTTTGAACACTATTGATTCTTTGCGACAAATCAGTCATTGAGAGCTAAATTATTGAGTAATCGTTTATATTGGTTGAGCGGGCATTCATCTGGTCTTCGCCCAAGATTCGCTGTGAAGCGTTTATTATGCAATGTAAAGGAATTCATAGAAGACTTTTCAAGATGATAATCGTTGCCAATGGTGATGAATCTGCTAGATTGAACGAAAGTTCGAATACGAACAGGCAAAGATGCAACTGTCGTTTGGTCAAATTCGTTTAACGGAAATTTACTGATGGCACAATTGATGTTGTGCGTGCAGTGCTTAGTTGTGTATTACAAATCTTAAAAAAGGAGCAAATCAAATGGATGATCAATTGTTCGAAAAAGGACTGCGCTGCAGAAAAGCCACTTTGGGGGCTGAGTATGTCGAGCGCAATCTGGATGCGGCTGATGAATTAACGCGGCCCTTTCAGGAGGCTATGACCGCATGGTGTTGGGGATTCGGTTGGGGCGACGATACAATCGACCCGAAGACTCGTTCTATGATGAACTTGTCGATGATCGGTGCGTTAGGCAAGATGACAGAGTGGGAGATTCACTGCCGAGGAGCCATTCGAAATGGTGTGACGAAACAGGAGATTCGATCCATCATCCACATCATCGGTATATATTGTGGTGTGCCTCAAAGTCTGGAGTGCTTTCGGGTGGCCCGGAAAGTGTTGGAAGAACAACAAATGCTGTGAACGCAGCTGTCAACCGACTATTTGTCTTGTGCCTGATGTTATGTAAAAAAATTAACGGAGGCACTATCGCTTCGACAGTGACTTGCAGAACAAAGTTTCAATAAAAAGTGGGCAATGCTCGACTCAAAGCGGCCTCTCGGAGATTCTGCAACGAAAGACTGTTTAGAATTAACAACTTACACCGACTGGGCGTTGCGCTGAATGGCACCGCCCAAGGCTTTCCTGCGGTACTTGTCTTACCTCGGACGTTTCAATCTTCAATTCTCGCCCCTTTGAAGACTGAATACGCAAAATAAATAATGCAACTAAATCATGCGATAGTAAGTTCGCAAGATTATAATTTCATCTCTAGAAGAGGAAGGTTGCTATGCATAAACAATTATCACAGAGACTCATTGGCTATCGCGTCAAAGCTGCCCGCGAGGCGGCCGGATGGACGCAGGATAGTCTGGCTGAGGCTATGGATCTGAAAGACCGCCAGAGCGTTTCCGATATCGAGAACGGCAAGCGGGCGCTCAAGCCGGGTGAACTCGTCGTGCTGACTGACACCCTGGACCGTGAACTCGATTTCTTCCTCGATCCATTCCAGGTCGTTGGCGAGGCCCAGTTCTCCTGGCGCGTCCCTCCCGAACTGGCCGAGGACAGTTTAAACGGTTTCGAGCTGAGGGCCGGCCGGTGGATCGGTCTGTTGCGCTGGTTGCGCGAGAACGAGCAGAACCGGTCCAATCCCCTAAAGCACACCCTGCGACTCACCGCGCAGTCCTCATACGAAGATGCGATCGACCGAGCTGAAAGCCTAGCCGACGCGCTCGACCTGGGTGTTATCCCGGCCGAGCGGCTCGCCGAGAAGGTTGAGCAGGAGCTCGACATTCCGGTCCTGTACGTCGACACGATCGAAACACCGGGCGGAGATTCGATCTCCGGCGCGACCTGTCATCTCCAAGATCTGGCTATGATTCTGATCAACCGCAACGAACCGGAGGCCCGTCGCTTCTTCGATCTGGCTCATGAACTGTTCCATGCCCTGACTTGGGATGCCATGAAGCCGGATCACCGAGAATCCAATTCGGTCGAAGACCGGGCCAAGGGCAAACGTATCGAGCAGCTGGCCAACAACTTCGCGGCTGCTCTGCTTATGCCTCAGGCCTCTTTGGCGAATCTGATCGACAAGCGTCGTATCGATGATGTAAACCATCTTGCAGACGTAGCCATGCAGTTGCGTGTCGCGCCAGTAGCCCTTGCCTGGAGACTGTTCAATCTGAAATGGATCGGTAGGGAAGCACGGGATGCTCTTCAACAGGAGCACCAGCGTCCATCTGTGGCTGGTGCGCCGAAGCGGTTCTCCCCAGCCTTCATTAACATGTTGCACCGCGCAATCGACAGAGGTCACCTGTCCGCCCGCAAGGCAGCCAAAGCCATGGGTGTAACTCTGGCGCAACTTGTGGATCTGTTTGCCGAGCATTCGCTGTCTTCCCCCTTCGAGCTGTAAGGGGTGCGCCGAGCATGGCAAAGACGCGGGTATTCATCGACACCAACATCATCATTGCGGCATTCCAGACGGGTTGCTGGACGGCAATATGCAACAAATTCGATATCGAGACTGTCGACAAATGCGTCGAGGAGGCGCTCACTGGTAACCCCGATGATCACGCGCGTGTACACATCAACAGGGATACTCTTCTGGACGGACTTGCCGGTCGGCACCAGGTAGGGAAGTTAGATCTAGCGAACCTAGTCCTTTCTCATCCTTCATGCCATGGTCTCGATGACGGCGAACTGCATCTCCTCGCCTGGCTCCATGCTCAGGAGCTGCTTCCCAACGCCTTTATCCTAGTTTCCATGGCCGATAAGGCGGCTATCGTGTCCACCGGTAATATTGGATGACTCGATTCGCTTACTTCCCTGGAGCATCTGCCCAACCAGTCCGGTGTTACACACGGTCAGATCAACTCCTTGGCGCGTCACTATCGCGCAGGTTGGCTGGATGAGATTCGGATTAAAATACGCCTTGGAGTCATTCCTTAGGAAGTCTTGCATGAATATGGCGGGGTTTCTTACGAAACTATCCGGGATTCAACACTGAACGCCTTCGCGCACAGCAGCCAACCATACGAGACCTTCGGACAACACCGCTCAAAAACAAGATCGAGAGAATTTAATTCAAAGGAGTATCAATGAAATACAACAAACTGGGAGTCTCAGACATTCAGATTAGTGAGATTTGTCTCGGAAGCATGACTTGGGGTACGCAAAATACGGAGAACGAAGGGCATCAACAAATGGATTATGCGTTGGATCACGGCGTGAACTTCATTGATACTGCGGAAATGTATCCTGTCAATCCGATATCTGTGGATACAGCGGGACGAACTGAACAAATTATCGGCACATGGCTGGCATCGAGAAAGAATCGGGACAAGGTGATTATTGCGACCAAGGTGGCTGGTCCAGGCACCAGACTCAGAGATGATTCAGGCCTGTCCCGGAAGTCAATCTTCAATGCGGTTGAAGGCAGTTTAAAGCGTCTGCAGACTGATTTTATCGATTTGTATCAGATTCATTGGTCAAATCGCTCTTCATATCACTTTCGCCAGTCATGGGGCTTTGACCCGTCAGTACAAAACACGCAAGAAACCCAAGCCTATGTGTTCGAAGCTTTGGAAGCCTTCGATCGGCTTATCGCAGATGGAAAAGTCCGAACCATGGGTCTATCGAACGAATCTTGCTGGGGAACATCACTATTTTTGTCGATTGCCAAACAACATAGCCTGCCTGCGGTGGCAAGCATTCAAAATGAATACAATTTACTTGATCGCAAATATGACTTGGACCTGGCTGAATTGTCATTGAACGAAAACGTTGGATTGCTTTCGTTTTCACCCATGGCTGCAGGAATTTTGAGTGGTAAATATCAAGGTGACAAAATACCGCCCGGTTCGCGGCGTAATTTTTCACGCGACTTGGGCGGCAGATATACTGAACACGTCATCCCAGTGGTTGATGAATACTTAACAGTTGCCAGTAAACACAATCTGGATCCGTGTCAAATGGCTGTGGCGTTTTGCTGCTCTCGAGCGTTTATGGCCTCGACAATCATTGGATCTACCACGATGAAGCAACTTGAAAATGCGATTTCATCGACCCGTGTAGATATGAGCGGCGAACTTCTCGACGATATCAACGCAGTGCATCGACGATTTCCAAATCCGATGGGTTAACGAAGCGTCAATCGGGATTTGAATCAATCGTCGCTTTTGACTCGATAAGCCGCTTTAACCGGTATTGAATCGATTCTTGATAATATCATCGACTACTGCAGGTTCAGCAAGTGTCGAAGTATCGCCAAGTTCGTTGATGTCATTGCTGGCTACTTTTCTGAGAATTCTGCGCATTATTTTGCCTGATCGTGTTTTCGGCAGCCCCGGCGCGAATTGAATCACGTCTGGTTTCGCGATCGGCGATATTTCGTTGCGCACAATGTTGAAAAGTTCTTTGCGCAAGTCTTCATCTTCTACTGTACCAGCGACGGTTGTCACATAAGCATAGATTGCTTCACCTTTGATATCGTGTGGAAATCCCACCACAGCTGCTTCTGCAACACTCGGATGCAATACCAGAGCACTTTCGATTTCAGCAGTGCCCAGTCGATGACCTGACACATTCATCACGTCATCAACCCGTCCGGTTATCCAGTAGTAGCCGTCTTCATCGCGTCGTGCGCCATCGCCGGTCATATATTTTCCTGGAAAAGTACTGAAATATGTTTGGATGAAACGGTCGTGGTCACCCCAGACAGTTCTCATTTGTCCAGGCCATGAGTTCTTGATGCAAAGCGCTCCTTCAGCTGCGCCTTCAAGTTCGTTGCCGTCATTGTCTACGATACATGGCTGCACGCCAAAAAATGGTCGGGTAGCAGAACCTGGTTTTAATCGTGTAGCGCCTGGCAGGGGTGTAATCATGTGTCCGCCGGTTTCTGTTTGCCACCAGGTGTCAATTATCGGACAGCGCCTGTCGCCGACTTTCTCGTGGTACCATTCCCAAGCTTCGGGGTTGATGGGTTCGCCTACTGTTCCGAGTATTCTAAGGCTGCTTCGGTCTGTTTTTTCGACAAATTCATTGCCTGCGCCGATCAGTGCTCGTATCGCGGTGGGGGCAGTGTAAAAGATATTGACTTTATGGTTGTCACAGACCTGCCAGAATCGACTCGCATCAGGATAAAGCGGCACACCTTCAAACATCACATTGATTGCACCGTTTGAAAATGGACCATAAACGATATAAGAATGCCCTGTAATCCAGCCGATATCCGCTCCACACCAGTAAACATCATTGTCGCGGTAGTCGAAAGTGTAGCGAAAAGTCATGCTGACATATAGCAAATACCCTGCCGTTGTGTGTACAACACCCTTTGGTTTTCCTGTTGAACCGGATGTGTAGAGGATGAACAGCGGATCTTCAGCGTCCATATGCTCTGCTTCACAATCACTTGATGCATCGGCCGTTGCTTCGTGGTACCAAATATCGCGGTCCTCGTGCATGTAGATGCTCCCGCCGGTTCTTTGAATTACGATACAAGTATGCACATCGGGGCAGTTTTCCATCGCCGCATCGGCATTTGCTTTCAACGGCACGTTCTTGCCGCCACGCGGGCCCTCGTCAGCGGTGATTACGATTTTACAGTCAGAATCCAGAATCCGGTCTTTCAACGCTTCAGGTGAAAACCCTCCAAAGACAATCGAATGTACAGCTCCAATTCTTGCGCAAGCCAAAGTGGCAATTACCGCTTCAGGAACCATTGGCATATAGATGCATATGCGATCGCCCTTTCTGACTCCCCTGGACTTCATGACATTGGACAGCCTGCATACTTCACTATGCAGCTCCCGGTAGGTGAACTTTCGAATTAAAGAACAATCATCTCCTTCCCAGATCAATGCTGTTTGGTCACCTTTGGTTTCAAGATGTCGATCCAGGCAGTTGTATGCTGCGTTGAGTTTTCCGCCTTCAAACCACCGAATGTGACCGGTGTTGAAATCGAACTCACTGACTGAATCCCACTTCTCAAACCAATGCAGAAACTTATCTGCCTGTTCAGACCAAAATTCGTCGGAGTTAGAGATACTGCGATCGTATAGACTGTTGTACAGTTTGCTGTCTATATGTGCGTTGACTTCAATTTCGTTGGGAATTTCGTAAATCTTCGAATCAGACATATTTATTCACCTTTAAATAAAAAGCAGCAGTACTCGGATGTGATATTTAAATTAGATCGCTACAAGTACAAGTAATGAAATGGACACCTCTGACAGGGTTCTAACGGCATCATAATGCGCCAGAGCACAATGATTCAGTCAATAATTCAGTTCATGAGGAGCATCCGGATGAAGAATATACAAGAAATCGATAAAGTTGGAGTTGTTAAATTCCAGACCGCTTCGTAAGAACCCTCGCCAAAATTTCTACAACAAAATGTAGGTACTATCTCAAATGGAGGTAGGGAGCTCGAACGGTCCATCGATGACTTCGGCAGCTTTGAGACGCGAAGTCCCTCGGTCGATTGCAGTTCTTCGTCGGTGTCTGCTCCCTTCGAGCAGGGCGCTAACCTGGAAATGAAGCGATTCTCCGTTCACCCACGCCTGAAGCGCCGCTGCCACCGGCGAAGCGTTCGACTTGACGTCCGCTGCAATCAGCGTCCTTACAAACTCAACCGCCGTCGGGTGTGTTCCAGGTTCCCGGGCAGGCGCGTGCTCGGGACACCGTGAGGGCTTCCGCTGCTCGGATCGGCGACAGCATCGACAACGATCTTGATGTCCCGGAGACAATTCCATCAGTGGGATGAAGGGTCGCAACAGTCTTTCCTGCTTGACTGTGCATTTTGTCCGAAGAATGAAGCGTATTTCGGATAAAATGTATTCTGTCCGATATTTGTGTTAAACTTCGGACATGACAGTCTTTACACAAAACACCGGTTTGCGTTCCCGCCTCCTCACACGGATCGCGGCCAAACCGGATGAGGTCTGGGTCCCCAACGATTTTGCAGACCTCGGCAATCGCGCCGCCGTCGACAAGACCTTGCAGCGATTGGTTGCCGCCGGCGATTTACGTCGCATCAATCGTGGACTCTACGACCACCCGCGTACCAATGGGTTGACCGGGCGTCCAACCGTGCCCGACTACCGCGCCGTCATCCGTGCCGTCACTCGCCGGGACCAGGCTCGCACCGTCATCGACGGCCTGACCGCCGCCAACGAGCTCGGCCTGACCACCGCCGTGCCGGCTCGCATCGAGGTTCTGGTCGATGCAAGGTTGAAGCCGATCAAGCTGGGTCGACAAGAAATTCGATTCCGATACGCGGCGCCTAGCCGTCTCTACTGGGCCGACCGACCGGCCATGAGGGTGGTTCAAGCCCTGCACTGGCTGCAGGACATGCTGTCCCGAGATGTCGAACAGCAACGCATCCGAATCGCGTTGAGCCGTATTCTCGCCGACCCCCGGCATGGACAAGCGATCTGCGACGACCTGAAGGCGGGTTTTTCTGTATTGCCGATCTGGATGCAGGAATTTCTGCGCGATCTGCTGGCAGCCTCTTATGTTGAACAGGTACGTTCGTGACGGCCGCTGCCCACATACAAAACGGCACCGCGGCATCACCTGATCGCCTTGACCTCTGTCTTGCGGTTGCCAACAGGCTCGGTGCATCGGTCAACCATGTCGAGAAGGACTTCTGGGTCTGCTGGACGTTGAACGCGCTCTGATATTACTGATGACAGCGGGGAGCCGAGTGCATCAATTGCACACGCTTGGGTCTTATTACGAATCCGTAATAAGGGGTCTGCGAGGGAAGGGCTCGGTATCTACACGTCCGCATTCTTGTTTATTATCGACTGGGTAAGTCAGAATTACGGATTAAACAAAATCAAAACAACTCTGGAGGCTCGAAGGCGGAGACTTCCGGGGGATTTCCAGCAAATTTTTGAATTCTAACAAGACAGGTCATCGCCGCGGGTCCCTGAGCGAGACTTGAAGTGCCATGGTCGTGAGTCACGGTGTTTGGATTGCCATGTTTGCATGTGTGAACTTTGGCATCGATTTGCATCGGATCGAACCAGGCTCCCGTTGCAATTTGCACCACGCCTTTTCGGACATTCTCATCGAGTTTTGCACAAGCGAGAAAAGCTCCTCGTTGATTGGAAACGCGCACGACATCATCCGTTGTTATCATCCTCGCCAACGCATCTTCGGGGTGAATTCGAATCACTTCGCGCCCGCCTTTCTTCTTTGAACGACTGTACTGTCCATGATCTAATTGTGAATGCAGTTTTGGCACTGGCTGATTGGAAATCATATGCAAACTTTGTGAATCGGGGCTGCAACCCCCGAGCCACTCTGAAGGCTCTAGCCAACTGGGGTGACCAGGACAGTCTTCATAGCCAAAAGAATCGACCGTTTCAGAAAATATCTCAATTTTGCCGCTTGGTGTTTTCAGTGGATTGACTTTCGGGTCATCTCGAAATGGTTTGAGCAAGACACTTGGGTGTGCAGGGCTATCGACGCGAAACCAGCCGTTTTCGACAAATTCATCAAACAACGGCATATCTGCGCCACCCGAATTCGGGTTGGCTTTTGTCTTTTCATACAGATATTGCACCCACTGGATTTCATTGCGCTGCTCGGTGAATTGACTTTCGAATCCCAGTCGGCGTGCAATCGCAGTGAATATTTCAAAATCTGTTCGAGATTCGCAGTAGCGAGGCAAAACCTGATCCATGAAAATTGCGTAACTGTCTCTGGGCGAGGAGGAAATGTCGGTTCTTTCCAGCGCAGTTGCAACAGGCAAAACAATGTCCGAATGGCGTGCAGCTGCTGTCCAGAAGCATTCGTGGATGACAGTGCATTTGGGTTTTTTCCATCCTTCGATCAAACGGTTGATGTTCTGATGATGGTGATAGGGATTGCCACCGGCCCAATAAATCATTTCGATGTCAGGGTAGGTATAGGTTCCTCCGTTGTAACTAAATTCGGTACCCGGATGAAGCAGCATATCGGAAACTCTTGCCACCGGAATAAACTTGTTAATTGGATTTTTCCCTACAGGCAGGTTTTCGAACCTCAAACGCCCTGCCTGATTGCCGACTCCATTTGTAGAGCAGTAGCCAAATCCGATTCCGCCGCCTGGCAGTCCGATTTGTCCAAGCATTGCCGCCAGAACTATCGCCATCCAGTAAGCTTGTTCGCCGTGGTCCTGTCTGCTCAGTGACCAGCTAATAGAAATCATGGTTCTGTGCCGAGCCATTGTTTCAGCTAAGGTTCGAATCCTCACCGCTGGAATCCCTGTGATTTGTTCGGCCCATTCAGCTGATTTGGGCTTCCCATCGCTTTGTCCTGTCAAATACGCAGCAAAGCGATCGAAGCCGACACTGTAGCGGTTAAGGAAATCAACATCATGTAATTCGGATTCCACCAAAGTGTGCGCCAGCCCGAGCATCAAGGCAACATCAGTGCCTGGAATGACAGGAAACCACTCGGCATTGAGCTTGTCGTAGGAATCGTCTTTTATTGGGCTGATACTTGCGAAGGAGATGCCGGCCTTAGCCGCCTGTTCCATAAACTGTTTTTGCACATGCTTCGCGTGACCGCCGTATTCAACTTGTGTATTTTTGTATGGCAGCCCGCCAAATGTCACAAACAACTCGGTATTGTCGATAATTGACGGCCACGAAGTGGCGTTGACCATCATAATGAAATAATTGCCCATTACGTGTGGCAATATCACTTCAGCGGCAGCAAAACTATAAGAGTTTACAGAATAGGTATAGCCTCCAAAACAATTGAGAAAACGGTGTAGCTGACTCGGTGCGTGATGAAATTTGCCAGCACTTGCCCATCCGTAGGAACCGGCATAAATCGCTTCATTGCCATGGGCTGACTGAATGTCGGTCAGCGCATCTGCAACGAACTTTTCAGCCACATCCCAAGAGACTTCAACGAACGGTTCCTGACCGCGTAAGGAGCGATCTGAATTAAGCCCGTTTTCATAAAAACTTTTACGGATTGCCGGGCGCTTGATCCTCACCGGATGATCATGCGCATCAATCCACCCCTTGGATATTGGTGAAGGATCGCGGTCGAACTCAACACCCACCATATCTACAAGTTTGCCGTTTTCAACCTGTGGGTGGTATGCGCCCCAATGTGTGGCAGTCAGTAAATTTCGTTGTAACGCACGTGTGGACATATTGAAGTCTTAAGTCAGCAAAGATTATCGATGAGAAAATGAAAAAAATTCGGATACAAATTGTAATGCGTATAGATTAACGCATTGTTTACCGAATTTTCCGGTAAGGTAAATGCACCCGGAATCCGAAAGCCCCTAAAGCAAAACAACCCAGAAACACGCTATCACAACGATTGGCGGCAAGTTGTGATGACTGTGCTTACTACAGTTCCTGTTTTAAGTCCTGTTGACGTCTTGCGATGTAGTTTTTCATTGCCAGCTCTGCTCGTTCGCTATCTCGCTGATCGACCGCTTCGGAAACATCGCGCGTCATAATCTGATGTTCGGTAGCGATTGAGTGCCAGCTGTCCACCAGATTCTTGGTGATGTAAAACCACAAGCGCAAATGCAAGTTGAAAATTCTCGGCATCGTTTCTGCCAAAAATGAATTGTTTGAGGCTTCCGCTAAAATCGCATGGAACATGCGGTCGTGTTCAACATATTCGTCGATATTATCTTTATGCATTGCATCGACCAGATTCTCGTGACACTTCATCAGATCAGAAGCTTGACGTTTGCTGGCGCGTGAAGCCGCCAGTCGACAGGCATAACCGTCGATCAGGCTTCTGAAATCATAGACTTCCTGAACATCTGAAAAGGTGATTTCCGACACAAACATGCCGCGATTGTGCAGGTGGGTAACTAAACCTTCAATTGCCAGCCTCTGTAAAGCTTCCCGAATTGGTGTGCGACCGATTTGCAGTTCTTCGATGAGAGTTTTTTCAACAAGAATCGTGCCGGGTTCAAGTTCCAGTTTTGTTATGCGTTTCACCAGTTCGTTATAAGCCTGCTCAGCGAGGGACATGGGATTCTGTGACGCAGATTTTTGAATTTTCATCAGTGCGATTCTGCTACGGTTTTGCCAAGTGAGGTCATGACCGGTTCGGCTTCAAATGACTGTCCGATTACGACAAGTCGATAATGGTCTCGCGGGTCACAGGTTGATATATCCAGCACGCCGGATGCATATTGTATGAGTGCAGGTTTTTTATCCAGCAACATGTGCCCTTTGACTCGCCAAATCCGTTCTGGCAAATTTAGCAATGCACTTTCAAAATCACTTTTTGAAAAGTTGTCAAACGGCTGAACAACGACAGACATCATTGTGTCGTGTTCATGATGGCGGTGGTTGTGATTGTGTTCGTGATGGTGGTGGTCGTGATCGTGATGATCACAGGCCAGAGTTGTTTGTGTATTGACGCTGTCGCGGCGGTTCAATGACGAGAAAACAAAACTTGATTCGACATCACAATGCTCTGCGAAACGAATTTCGGCATCTGGATTGATTTGCTTTACCTGATCCGCTACATTTTGAACTGTTTGTTTGTCTGCAAGATCGATCTTGTTTAAGATTACGTTGTCTGCATTTAACACCTGTGAGACGTAAAACTCGCCTAGCATTGAACGGATTTTGTTGAAATTCGCCGAGTCAACAACCGTAACAATTGGACCAATATCGAAATCCTGGCGTACCGACGGGTCTTCAAGATCATCCAACATGTCCTCGGGGTCCGCTATTCCAGTGGCTTCTACAATGATTCTCTGTGCGCCTTTTTGTTCAGCAAGCTCTTCGAGCGCATTGAGAAGTGAGCCTCGAAGCGTGCAACAGATACATCCGGATACCAGTTCAACGGTGTCAATTGCTTTGCCTTGAATAATCTCTCCGTCAATGCCCACTTCGCCGAATTCATTGACGATAACAGCAGTTGGGACATCTGCTTCGAGATTTTCAAGGAGGTTTCTGACTAAGGTAGTCTTTCCAGAACCAAGAAACCCAAACAGCAGATGAACTTGAGGTGTGACTGGCAAAATTGTAGCCTCCCGCCTTGCGATTCCTAGTTCGCCCGATTATAGCATTTTACCCGTGCTGAACAGTTGCATTTCTACGACGTTTTCTGCGCGGTGTGAGTCTGTCGGATGACCTAAACGGTTGGCCCATAAACGCCAGGGAGTCGACAAATATATCCTGGAAGTCTTCTCGCGCAGCCAGCGCGACGTGCTCAATATTTCGGACAATTTGGTCGGCTTTTCGACGTTCGGGTTCAGAGAGCAATGCCATTTGTGCGCCTAACAGCGCTGCGTTTCCAATATAGACAATATTGTCGTGAGGCAAGTTGGGTATTAATCGAATTGTCTTGGCACTTTCGATGTTGATGTAGTTTCCAAATCCCCCACACAACATCAATTGCTCAATATCACTTTCATTGATTTCCATGACTGACTGCAGCATGCGAATGCCAGAATAAATCGCGCTTTTTGCAAGCTGCAACTGTCTGATGTCACCTTGCGTCAATCCAATTTTTTTCCGATTGCCCGAATCCGTCGCATGGGTCAGTACAAACTCTCGTTTCCCATCTTCAGATCTGATGAGGCGTTGTCGAATCGGATCAGATAGAACATCGAGATCATTTTTGCGCAGATTTCCATTGCTGTCAATCACGCTGGATTCCACCAGTTTTGCAGCAGCGTCGATCAGACCTGAACCGCAAACCCCGATTGCAGGGACATTTCCAATTATTGAACATTCCAGATCTTCATTCAGTTCAACCTTTTCGATTGCACCGAGTGCCCCTCTCATTCCGTCGCGAATCTGTGCGCCTTCCAGCGCGGGCCCTGCAGGAGCAGAACACGCCATCAGACGACTTTTTGACCCCAGCACCACTTCGCCATTGGTCCCGATGTCAACCACAGCTTTGAGAGTTTCACTTTCATTGATCTTTGTTGACAAAATACAGCCAACTGTGTCTGCTCCGACAAAGCCTGCAATGATGGGCAGCATGCAAATCCGTGCATTCTTGGCGGCTTTCAGTGGCAGTTCAGTCGCCGGCAATTCAATCGCATCTCGCACAACGGGAGCATAAGGTGCAAGGCCCAGGTATGTCACGTCAATTCCGAGAAATATGTGATGCATGCAAGTATTGCCTACAACGACAATTTTGTAGATATTTTCCGGATTAACTTTGGCATCGGTGCAGCACTGGTGAATGTAGCCGTTTACCTGATTGATGATTTTGGCTCTCAGCGTGGCGAGTTTTTTTGCGTCAAATTGTGCATATGCGATTCGCGACATCAAGTCGCCGCCGTACATGGACTGAGAATTGACCCCACCGGCGGTTGCGAGTTCTTCGCCGTTTTGAAGATTAAGCAGTGTTGCGACCACACTGGTAGTCCCAATGTCAAAAGCCATGCCATAGATGTGTTTGGAAGTGTCGCCGGCTTCGATGTCAATGATTTGGTTGTTGAAGGTGGTGACGGTCAATTGACCGGCTTTCTTGCGCAGCAATTCGGGTACTTTACGCAGTATGTGAATTGGCATTGACTGGCTGTCCAGCTGTGATACGAGCGATACAATTTCCTCAGCATCCGAAGTTTGGTGATGTTCTTCCACAGGAGTATTGGCTTCAATGATGTGCTTGACAACACCGCTGTCGAGGTGAGTTTGAGTGTTGTCTAACTCAGCTCCAACGAGAATCTGGTGACCGGTTTCATGTTTTGGAGGCATCGGGCGAATGACAGTATCACCGAGCATACGGGTTTGGCACGACAGACGAAATCCCTCCTGGACTTCATCATGTCCGAGTTGAATCTGGTCCTGGACAGTGGGTGGGGGTGTGTCGCCGGCGAGAATTTTAATACGGCAACTTCTGCATCGGCCTCTGGACCCGCAAGTGGCATGAATTTCGATTCCCGCTTGCTGTGCAGCCTGCAGAATCGTTACGGTTCTGTCAACAACAACCTTACGCGTTTGGTCAGAAGCTTCAGAACTGGAAAAAGTAACGCATATCTTGTCGGTCATATCAGGACCACGATGCGCGAGGCTCCTCAACTAATCGCAATGCCAATCGAACCGCATCAATCGCATCTTTCCCCCAACCGTCAGCACCGCATTCATTTGCCCAGTCCTGTGTGGTCGGAGCACCGCCGATGAGAATTTTCACCCTGTCTCGGAACCCTGCCTTTTGAAATTCTTCGATCGTTACCTTTTGGTAATAGACGGTTGTGGACAGTAATGCAGAAAAGCCGATCAGGTCAGCGTTGTTTTCTTGCGCAGTCTCGATGAATTTGTCCGGATGCACATCGGTACCGAGATTGATTACATTGAATCCGGCGTTTTCAAGCATGATTGTGACGATTGACTGGCCGATGTCGTGCATGTCGCCTAGAACAGTGCCAATCACAAAGGTGCCTACCGGTTTTTCGGCTGCGGCGGCAAGCAGCGGTCTGATCAGCGCCAGACCCGCTTTCATGGCTCGGGCAGTTATCAGCATTTCAGGGATGAAAATCTCCTGCGCACTGAATCGGTCAGCTTGAAGGTTAAAACCTGGAAACAGCCCGTCGTCTAAAATAGTTCTCGGATCAATGTCGGCATCGATCGCCTGGCGAACCCGTTCATCGGCGTAGACATGGTCACCGACTTCGATGGCTTCCCACAAAGTCGCCCACTCCCAGCCATCCGGTGCGCGACCTTCCCATCCTTTGGGGATCATGAGTTGTGGCTCACCTTCAAAAATTTCAAACATGTTTGTTCTCGCGTGAATTGAAATAAGGGGTCAGTTATTTAAGAGGGTCTCTACCATAGATGCCAAAATCGCGTTGAGCTTCAAGCATCGTAAAGATGTTTTGAATTGGCACATCTGCAAGAATGTAATGCGAAGGTGAGAATATGTAGCCGTTGCCGGTGGCTAAATTTTTCATCACGTTGTAGACGCCTTGGCGAATGTCTTCGACTTGTCCTCTAGGCAACAGCCGCTGTACATCGAAGCCACCGATAAGGGCAATATCATCACCGTACTTCTTTTTGATTTCGACTTGGTTTTTATTACCGCCGGTGGGCTGCATTAACCCGGACAAGTCGACTCCCAGTTCAACCATGTCTCCAATAATCGGAGAATAATCTCCACAGGAATGCAGTTTAATGAAACAATCCGGATTTGTTTTTCTAAATTCCTTGAACATATAGTCAAATCTGGGTTTTGCCAACTCTCTCCATTGTGCGGGAGATATCATCATTGATTGCTGTGCACCGATGTCATCACCAACTCTGATCATGTCTATTCCCAGATCGATGACATTTTTGCCCAGTTCGGTGTAATATTCTGTCAAGCCGTCGAGTACTCCGCAAATCAGATCTGGCTCGTCGAACAGCATCAGGAAAAAATTCTGCGTGCCAACCAAGTGGGCATATGCGGCTTCAATCAAGGTGGACGAGAGGTCTACAATAATAAAATACTCATCCTGATATTCGTCAAGCAGGGACTTGATCGGATCGAGCAATTCAGGATCTGCGGGGTCCGGCCAGGTATAGTTTTTCAGATCTTCCATCGAGGTAATCGGGTGGAAGTTGGGAAAGTTTTCAGGTACAACTTTCGCTGGCCCCCAGAATTCCTGGGTTTTGACAAATTCTGCATGTTCTTCCGCAGTTCGGCCTTGCAGACCGCTTTTGCCATAGCCGACGCCGAAATGGTTGTGCCAGGTTTCTCCAATTTCAATATGTCGGTGTGAAAACTGGGCATTAATTCCAATCTGGTAAATAATAGCGTCATTACCAAGACGCAGTTCGAGTTCAGGATTGTGTTTCAATCCCGTTCCAGTTTTAGTAACCCCGTAAATTCTTGCGATCTTTTCCTTCGCTTCGCTTTTCATTCGGTACAGCAACGGCACGCGATCGACTTTTTCATGTCGAACGGCTCTGGCAAACCGTTCTCTTGGCAGTAGTTCTTTCATTTTGATTGATGTCTCCTTTGCTGTTCAGTCAACCGGCTTCAGTTAGATTGACTGTATTGAGTTTTTTTATATTTACCTTGATTTGCTCCGTGACGTACGAGTCATAGAGCGGATGTATTTCAGGTATTTCACTGAGAAATCATCCTTTGCTGTTAACGAATTTGTCGCAAATCTGAAATCGTCAAATGGTTTGACCGGATTCATAATCGGATCTATCATCAACGCATTGCAGCCAGCGAGTATGGAAAGGGATACGAATGCGTGATTAAGAATCTTGCGCTGTGGCAAGCCAAAAGATACATTGCTGTGACCACCGAAAATCTGCACATTCGGGTAGCGTTCTCGCATTGTCCGAACCGCGTCGAGGTAATGATTGCCGTATTGCGGACCGGCTCCGATCGGAAATACCAGCGGGTCTAAAAATCGATCTTCTATAGCAATTCCGCCGGCATCCATCATTTCCATGCATTTTTCCAGATTTTCGATTCTTTGTTCGGCGTCCTGCGGCATGCCTCGATTTCCACTGGCATTTGCGAACAAAATCGCATTGCGTTCTTTCGCCATATCGATTAGAACCTGACGGCCGTCTTCGAGATTGAACGAATTGATCGCAGGTCTGGAGATGCTTCCATCGTGTGCTTCAAGACCCGCATAGATGGTATTGGAATCCGATGAATCTATCGATACAACCGACGAAGTAATCGATTGCGCCGTTTTCACCAGCCATTTCATCCATTCGTATCGTTCCTCCGGATAGACGGACATTTCATCGACACAAAGGTCGATGATGTGAGCCCCTGCACGTTCTTGCGAACGAATCGCCCATTCGATGTAATCCATGTCTTTGCTGCGGCACGCTTGCGCAACGTGCGGAATAGCAAAAAGTTTCTGTTCATTTGGGTCTTGCGGCATTGACTCGGTAACATCAAGCCAGCCAGGTGTGTCGTCAAGTTTTGTATACGAGATATACCATTTGTCGTTGTCGCGGTGGACGCGCGCACTGGTTGCCTTGATTTTTCGGGTGGCGTTAAAATTCTCGCCAATAATTATGAGACCGTCATTTGTTGTTTTCATGATGAGACCACTTATTCGGTAGCGGGATGCTTGGGGATGAGACCGAACATTCCTGAACGAGACATTTTGGGCAGCATCGCAGAACTCGAAAGCAAGGTAACCGGAACAGGTTCGTCTTCGAAAAGTTCGAAAAGTGGTTTTTGATCTGGAAGGTCCCACTGAACCTGCTGGCCGTTGATCGGGTAGGAATAGCCAGGCCCCAGCCTTCTTGATATTCTCATGTTGTGTTTGACGGCCAAAGAGCGAATAAACAAAACGAATTGTTTGGTAGCATCTTCCACACCAAGCCATGCGGCTGATTCCAGAAACAGAGCTTCGACCAGTTTGTCCTGATCCATCCACTTGATTGTTTGATCATCGACTCCCTTGCCGACGGTCAGTACGAAAGCGACGATATGTCTGGACTGCGCCAGGTAATGAAAAAAAATCGGACTGATCATCTCGACATTTTTATCCAGAGTAATACCTTTTTCATTGATTGAATCAATCTTGACGATGCGATAGCTAACCGCCGGTTCAGTGCATTCGACAAACGCATCAATCGCGGTTTGCGCAGCACTTACTACCCGGCTGCGAACTTTTGTTGGATCTTTGTATCCTTGAATTTTCAGTACCGCTTCGAGTTTCGGTCGCGGTTTGTCAAGAATTAAAGTCTCAACATCGTGACTGATGTTGGTCATTGCCTCAACTAATCCAATATATTTGAAATATATTTTTCCAATGCTAACATAAAATGCCGAGCAAATCAATCCGCTGAAAGCGAAAAACGGAAATATTTTTTAAAAGGCGGTCAAACGGTGCAACCAAAATATTGAACAACCGACACGCAATGTGGGCAATTAACGTCGGTGATCGTTTCAGTTGAACGGGTGCGTCGGGCTAGTGAAACCTCTCGTGCGCCATTGCACGGGGGTTGCTAATAGAGTAATAAAGATGTTTGTCGGACCTCACTTGCGCTAGGCGACGATTTGCGAGGATTGATTGGTTTTCGAATTCGGAGCAAAGGAGTTCATCCAATCGATTGATTTGCGAAGCCCGCCCAGTGGGTACAGGTGGATATTTTGAATTTGACTTTGAGAGTTGTTCAACTGATATTGCGCCAGGTCGTTTAATAGCTGGTGTGGAGTTGAGTTGGAAAGCAACTTGGCAGCGTTGCGCGACTGCTTTTTTATATATTTCGCTGAGTTACCTATGCCGCATGCGATAGCGTGCTTTAACAAGGTGGCGACCGTAGCGACGCCGGGTATTCCGATATGAATTGGCAGCTGATTGCCAGAAAGTCGCAGTTGCTGCTCCCAGTCAATGACAGCTTGTGCTTCAAAGCAAAATTGAGTAACTATGTGCATTGATGCGTCTGTGCGTTGGGCGAACTGGTTTTTCCAATTCAATGCAGAATCAATATCGGCTTTTGTAATATCGGGACTGCCCTCGGGATGACCTGCTACACCAATACGACGAATGTCCATTTTGTCAAACAGCCCGGTATCGAGCAATTGCATAGAATTGTCGAAATCGCCAACTGCTTTGCTTGAAGCCCCAGCGAGTGCTAGCACTTGTGTTCCGCCGCAGCCGTCGCGATAGCGCACAAGCGCGTCATGCAGTTTGGTTCGGTTGGGAATCTGACGTGCAGCAAAATGGGGTACCGGGTTAAATCCCTCTGAGGTAAGCCGCTCACAGATTGTCAACGTATCATCGATTGTTGAATCAGGCAACAGGGTTACGTAAACCGTTGTACCTGGAGCCAGTATATAGCGGTAATCTGGAATCTTCGTTGCTGCACCCGGTGTGGTTTCGACCGAATAACCGTGCAGCAAATTTTCAAGAGCTGATTCGATGGAATTTATCAATTGGTGTTTTCCGTATCAGTAGTTGATTTGAGGTGGCTTGCACACACTTAAGTTATGATTGCCAGGTAAAGTAGACAACAGCATCGTGGAAATCGTGGATTTCAGATTCACTCGATGAGAGAATACGAATACCATTACCATGTTGCGGTTTCCACTCATTGTCGACAATAAGTCGGTTTGCCACCCAGTAATCGGCAATTTTATGGCCGATTAACACGTAGACCTGGTTTGCCGAAATGGTTATACCGTCATCCGGTCCAAGCCGGGTGTTCATTGGTCGGGGTGTTGTCCAATCCGCAAGAATTGTACATTGCGAGGGGTTGAGCGAATCTGTCACAACCACTCTTTGAATCGGCCAAGCGAACGAATTGCCAGACATCTGCACTGTTGTATCAGGCAATTGACAGCCGACTGCTGCCAAATGTTCTCCTTGAAATCCAAATTTGTTAAAGAATTCTTCATTTCCCGACATTGCGGTACAACCGGCATCGTCGGAAACATGCAATTCGTTTTGTAATACCGGAGCGGTCCACTGAAGGTTTTTCAGCGAATGTCTGTCAAACTGGGGTACAGGAAATCGTTTTGCCCACATAAGCCAATTTTAAGGAAGTGTGGTTTTGTCAAAAATGTAATTGCTTGCGATTATAAATGTGCAGGCAAGGTCTGCATGAAAATTTCTTTTTCTGCATTGTGGCGGATGCCAATTACGGCTGTTTGAGAAGGTCGAATGCGAAAGGTCTGAAAGCTGTGAGTTCTTTGCCTTTTGCGGTTGCAGGAATTTGCACAATGCATCTTTTGTATATTAGAGGCTCGGAAATTGGTCTGGGCGCGGCACCGCAGTGGTTTGGTGCGAAGACTCGTCCGGCTTTGAGGAAACAATCAACTGACAAGGTGTTTTAAAACACCAGATATTAACGGAACAAGACATGGCGAAAGTAACGATTTTATACTGGCAGGATATCCCTTCGGTGATCGAGGCGAAAGACTCACAAGGTGTTCACAAGGAACAATTAAATCAAAAGTTCCAGGCATTGATCGACTCGGTGGCGATGAAAAAGAATCTGTATGGAACGGACGAATATCTGATGCAGTGGCGAAAATGCCGTCCATACGAGGTCGAAGGCAGTGCTGAACAAGCCGTCGATTCGGTCAGACAGGAGTTGGAATCCAGGTTTGCGGAGATTCGCAGAACTGAGTTGGCTAAAGTGGCTGGCTGACTCTAGCGGGATCTACGTAAATCGCCCGGAAATCGTTAACGTTCGTTAGCGTGGGACCGGTTGTCACCAGCCCCCCGGTGGCTTCAAAAAAGCTAAACGAGTCATTGTTCTCGACAAAGGCACGCGCATCAAGATTTTTTGCCTTTGCCGCTTTGAGTGTATCTGGATGAATCATTGCTCCGGCATTGTTTTGGGAGCCGTCAATGCCGTCTGTGTCGCATGCGATTGCATAGATTCCATCGAGGTTCTTTAATGCAAGCGCAAGGGCCAGTACAAACTGAGTGTTGGGCCCGCCTTTGCCTTTGTTTTTTACATGAACGGTGGTTTCTCCGCCTGATAGAACCACAAAAGGAGCGTTATCTGTACGTTGTGCAATCAGTTCTCGAACGAATTGTGCATGAGCGTTCGCCGCTTCGTTTGTATCGCCTTGAATCGAGTCACTCCATAACACAGCTTCGAACCCTGACTTTCCAGCTTCGCCTGCGGCTGCCGATAAACTAGCGGCAGCGTCGGCAACAATTCGTACGGAGCTGTTGCTGAAGATCGGATCTGCAGGTTTGGGAGTTTCAAGGCAATTGGAACGAAGCGAATCTTCAATCGCTGCAGGGACCTGTATGCCATACTTTGTCAGAATGTCAAGAACATCGGCGCATGTTGTAGCATCTGGGACAGTTGGACCCGAGCCTATTACTGACGGGTCGTTGTCAGCTACATCAGATATGCAAAGAGTCAGCGCAGATGCAGGATAAATTCGCTTCATCAGCCGTCCGCCCTTGATTGCTGACAGGTGTTTGCGTACACAGTTGATTTCATGGATACTGGCTCCACAAAGCAGCAGCTTGCGGTTTACCGATTGTTTGGTTGCAAAATCCACTCCTTCATGCGGCAGTGACAGCAATGCCGACGCTCCGCCGGAAATCAGGAACACAGCCAACGTGTGCGGTTGAATTGCCGATACAGATTTGAGTATTTGTTCAGCTGCCAAAATCCCAGCTTTGTCGGGTATGGGATGGGCGGCTTCTATGACTTTAATCTTGTCACAAGCTGCCAGATGTCCATAGCGGGTTACAACGATGCCGGAAATTTCACCGCGGTAGTGGTTTTCGACCGCTGCCGCCATTGCAGCAGCGGCTTTGCCAGCACCAATGACGTGGATGCGTTCATGCGTGATCGAACGCAGATGTTCAGGCAGACATTGATCAGGCAGAGCGCGATTGACGGCGGTGCGAAATAGATGCTTTAGCAGTTTTTCTGGTGAGATTGCTGTCATAAGGGTTCTTGGAAGAGCTATTTAGTACTCAAAGTCAGATCACCGATTTTATTTTGCCTTGAAACTGCTTTTCATGGTGCAAGGAGATTTGCCTGCCGAATAATGAGGGTATAGTTCGCAAAGGTGCAGTTCATTTATCGGTTCAGTCTAAATTACAATACGGATTCGAACTTTAGATACTATGATAGATTTGTTTTGATCAACGCCGAGGTTATAGAGGACTTATGTCAGATTATCTTGCACCACTGAAGGATATGCAGTTTGTTTTACGGCATATTGCCGGACTCGACGAAATTTTGAATTTGCGCCAGTATGAAGGATTCGACCAAGAATTGATTGAGGCGGTGCTTGATGAATCCGCAAAATTTACGTCTGAGGTCTTGGCCCCTTTAAACTCAGTAGGCGATCGAACCGGATCGGTCTGTGAAAACGGTGAGGTCACCACGCCCCCGGGCTGGAAGGAAGCGTACCGCCAATTTGTAGATGGGGGATGGAACGGCCTTGCGTTTGATCCGCAATTCGGCGGGCAGGGCTTGCCGTGGCTTGTTGCTACATCGATTCAGGAGATGTGGCATTCTGCCAATATGTCGTTTGGTTTGTGCCCGCTGCTTACGCAAGGTGCAATTCGTGCATTGGAATCTCACGGCACTTCGCGCCAGCAGCAACTTTATATGGGCAAGTTGATTTCCGGCAAGTGGGCAGGAACAATGAATCTGACAGAGGCTCATGCCGGAACTGATTTGGCTGTTATTCGTACCAAGGCGGCAGCGAACGGCGATCATTACCTCATCAGCGGTCAAAAAATATTCATCACCTATGGCGATCATGATTTGACAGAAAACATTATTCATTTTGTACTGGCCAGATGTACGGATTCACCTGAAGGGGTCAAAGGAATCTCGCTTTTTATCGTGCCAAAGTTTTTACTCAATGAAGACGGATCACCAGGTGAGCGAAACGATATTCGATGCGTCTCTTTGGAGCATAAACTGGGCATCCATGCCAGCCCGACTGCGGTTTTGTCCTATGGCGATGAAGGTGGAGCGATCGGTTATTTAGTCGGGGAGAAAAACCGCGGCTTAGAGTATATGTTCACGATGATGAACCTGGCGCGGCACGCGGTAGGAGTTGAGGGACTTGCTATCGCAGAACGCGCTTATCAGCAGGCACTGGAGTATGCAAAAGGACGGGTTCAGGGCAGTGCAGGCGGTACAAGGGAGCGAGTTGCGATTGTTCGTCACCCGGATGTCCGCAGAATGTTGATGACAATGAAATCGTTAACCGAAGCGATGCGGTGTCTGGCCTATTTCACTTCGTCAGTATTTGATCTTTCCCATGCCCACCCGGATGAAGAAAAGCGCAAACAATATGCACAGGATCTGGGCTTATTGATTCCGATTGTTAAAGGCTGGTGCGCTGAGGCCGGTAACGAAGTCGCATATCTTGGCGTGCAAGTACACGGTGGTATGGGGTTTATCGAAGAAACCGGAGCCGCACAGTATCTTAGAGATGTTCGAATCACACCGATTTACGAAGGCACCACCGGAATACAGGCAAATGATCTGATTGGAAGGAAGTTGCTAAAGGACAAAGACCGAGGCATCTATAAGCTGATCGATTCAATTGCGCAATCGTGTCAGGCGCAAAGCGAACAAAGTGCTGAGGTAACAATGATTCAACAATCCGTTGCCAAATCGGTAAAACTGCTTAGAAAGTCAACTGACTGGATTTACGATGCAGGCGAATTAAATGGTGAGATTACCGCTGCGAGTGTTGCTTATATGCACCTGTTGGCTTTGACTGTTGCGGGTGGGTTGATGGCGCAATGCGCTACCCGGGCAGCCGAGTTAGCCGATGACAGTACTGTTGATCGTCAATTTATGGAGGCGAAAATTGTCACCGCGAAATTTTTTACAGCTCACATTATGCCAAGGACAATGACGTATGCCCAAAGCGTGATGAATTCTCAGATTGCAACGATGGAGTTGTCTGACGAACAGCTGTGAGCGAAGTGCGTTTCAGCCCAATTTCAGTCCATTTTCGACTTGACGCTCCGGTTTGATGATGACAACCGAACCGTCGTTTTGCGTAAATCCAGTTAACAGGAATTGCGACATATGCGGTCCGATTTGTTTGTCGGGAAAGTTAACAACACCAACGACCTGTTGTCCAATCAAGTCCTCGCGCTGATAAAGTGCAGTCACCTGAGCACTGGACTTTAGGACTCCGATTTGCGGGCCAAAATCGACAGTTACGATGTATGCGGGTTTTCTTGCTTCTGGAAAGTTTTGCACATCCAAAACAGTTCCCACTCGCAATTCAACGCGTTCAAATTGTTGCCACTGGATTTGTTCCATTTGTTATGCTCCAGAATTTCTTCGGATCGGATCTTCGAGGGTTTTTTGACGTAAAAATGGGGATTAATGAAATGGTTATCCCTTTAGTAAGAAGTGCGACCTCATGAGTGCCAAGCTGGATTTACCAGCGAAATTACCGCAGGGAGTAACCAAATCATGAACAGGGAGTTCATAATATCAGAAAATTCACAAAGTTGACGTGGATTTAGCGATGAGTTGATGAAGGTGCTCAGCAACAAGTAACTTCGAGAAGAATTAATGACAAATTCAAACCTTGAAAATTTACGGTGGTTGGCTGTTTGTGTTCAAACAGCCGATTATAATGAGCACTCTTTTTCGTTGATACCACTTTCATGTCAGATACCATTTCCAGTCAACCAGTGCATTCAGGCGTCGATCAGCTGATTCTTAGAGCCCGTCAGGCAATGTCTGAATTCGATGGCAGTGATCAGCGGCGCGTAGATGAAGCGGTTACAGCCATTGCATGGGCGCTATATCAGGACAAAAACGCTCAGAAGCTGGCACAGCTCGCAGTTGACAACACGCAGTTAGGCAACGTCAACGACAAAATTACAAAAAACAAGCGCAAGACATTTGGAACATTACGCGATCTGATGCGTGTGCGGACAGTGGGCGTGATTGAAACCGATGAGCAAAGAGGGCTGGTCAAATATGCAAAACCGGTGGGTGTTGTAGCTGCAGTGACACCGTCGACCAATCCCGCTGCCACACCGGTCAACAAGTGCATGATGGCAGTCAAGGGCAGAAATGCCGTGATTGTGGCGCCTTCTCCGGCAGGATGGGAGACCACTGACGAAGCGGTCCGGTTAATGAGAAGCGAGCTCGATACGATAGGCTGTCCAAAAGACTTGATACAAATACTTCCTGCCCCGGTCAGTCGGGCAATGACAGAAGAATTGATGCGTCTGGTCGACTTGGTTGTTGTTACCGGTTCTCAGAACAATGTTCGCGGGGCATATAAAAGCGGGACACCGGCCATCGGTGTCGGCATGGGAAACGTTCCCGTGATAGTTGATGAAACGGCTGATCTTGCCAAAGCGGCTGAACGAATCAGGATGTCTAAAACCTTTGACAACGGCACCTCGTGTTCGTCTGAAAATTCAGTCATTATTGTTGATGAAGTCTACGACAAAATGATCGAGGAATTTGCACAGCAAGGAGGTTATTTAGCAACTGATCTGGACAGACAGAGAATTGTAAAAAACCTTTGGAACGGTGAAGGCAAATTAAACCGAGACCTGATAGCAAAGGATGTCAATGTTCTTGTTGACAAGTTTGGCATTCAGCACGCGCCTGAGGGCACAAAATTTATTCTTGTGCAAGAAACAGGGATCGGTGCGGAACATCCGTTATCAGGGGAGAAACTCAGCTTGGTGTTAACTGTTTACCGGGCGCGTGATTATCATGATGCAGTGGCGAAAGTTCGTCAAATTCTTGACTATCAAGGTACTGGTCACTCGTGCGGCATCCATACCGGGAAAATACAGCGGGCTCAACGCATGGCGGAAAATCTCAATGTGGTTAGAGTGCTGGTCAATCAAGCTCACACCTTCGGTAACGGGGGTGGTTTTACCAGTGGATTGAATTTCACTTTGAGCATGGGGTGTGGAACCTGGGCTGGCAACAGCATCACAGAAAATTTGAACTACCGCCACTTTCTTAACATCACTCATTTATCTACAGAAATTGCAGAGGATAGACCGAGTGAAGATAGTCTGTTTGGAGACTATCTGAAAAAATATCATTCTTCAACCATCAAACAGGTATCTTGAATTGCCAGACGATTTCCGGTCGCTGGTAAACCGTAACGCTGTCAGTTTTCCAGATCGAACATTTTTAATCGACCCGAGCTGCGAGCCTGTGCTTGAGTTGCGGTACGGAGAACTTCGACAAAAGTGCTGTTGGTTTAACCAGTATCTTAAGCAAATTGGCTTGTCCGACTCAAGCAAGGTCGGATTCCTGCTCGACAATGGTTATTGGGCAGTGATTGTGATGATGGGCACAATGTATTCGGGTCACGTGACAGTTCCGCTGAACGCTGTTGCCAGTAAATCGAATCTCAAACATGCTGTGGAAAACGCGCGAGTCGAGGTGATTTTTACAAGCGATCATTATCAAGCGCTGATCGATGAAATCATCTCCGATATCGAGCGTCCGATTCAAAAGGTTGTTGTTGACTGCAACACTGGATTTGAGGCAGCTGACGATACGACCGATGCGGGTGAGCCTCAGTTGGCCGTCTCGCCACAGACGCCTGCAATGATTCTGCACACTTCGGGCACAGTCGGGCTGCCTAAAGGCGCGGTTTTAACCCATAAGAATCTGATCGCAGGCGGCCGTAATGTAGAAGTTGCACATGGACTAAGTGCCGACGACAGGGTGTATTGTGTGTTGCCGCTGTATCACATAAACGGTGAGGTTGTTACCTGCGTTGCCCCGCAAGTAACCGGGTCCAGTGTCGTGATGCCAAGAAAGTTCTCCAGGTCTTGTTTTTGGCAACATGTAAAACGCTATGACTGTACTTGGGTCAGTATTGTGCCAACAATTGCCAAGTATTTACTCGACGAGGCACACCTGAATAATGATCAGTTCGGTGCGCAGGAGTATCCGAAATTGCGTTTTGGCCGTTCTGCGTCATCGGCGATGCCGGCGGGCATGCTGACGGACTTTGAAGATACTTTTCAGATTCCAATGATTGAAACGATGGGATTGACAGAAACTGCGGCACCGATTTTGTCCAATCCGATGCCTCCGGGTATACGGGTTCCAGGATCAGTGGGTATACCATATGGAAACGAAGTGAGAGTTGTTGATGGTGACGGAAAAACAGTTGCGGCCAATGAGGTTGGTGAATTTATCATCAGGGGACAAAACGTAATCAAAGAGTACTACAACGACCGGGATGCGACGCAGTCATCATTCACACAAGACGGTTGGTTCAAAACCGGTGATCGAGGCCATCGAAACGCTGACGGCTATCACTTTGTAACAGGTCGCAGCAAGGAATTGATCATCAAGGGCGGTGAAAATATCTCTCCGCGGGAAATCGATGATGTGCTGTACCATCACACTTCAGTCCTAGAGGCTGGAGCATTTGGTTATCCGGACGAAAATTACGGTCAAATTGTAGCCGTCGCTGTAGTTGTAAAACCAGGTGTTGAATGCACAGAACAGGAATTGATTGAATTTTGCGTTCAGAGACTTGGGCGGTTCAGAAGCCCGAGCCGACTGTTTTTTGTAGATGATTTGCCAAAAGGACCTTCAGGAAAAATTCAGCGTTTGAAAGTGGCTGAATCATTGATACAGCAGGACCGTGATCAGTCATCTGCCAACTGAGCGACGACAGTCGCAAGGCGGGAATGCAACACCCACCACAGGCAAAGTTGATCAGTCTTGAGCGGCGAGTTTGATTTCGTTCCAGGCCTGTTTAAGGTGTTTCATTTCGGTTCGTATGGAACCGATTACAAAACGCATTACAAAAACGCCATTGAGAACGGTGTGTGTCATAAACAGCTTGCCTGATTGATTGACTCTTTCGATAATTTGCCTGCTTTTTTCGTTGCCGTCTTTGTGCCTGAAACATACCAGATTCAGTGAAGTCGGCTGAAACAGTTCGAATTGATCATCTGATTCAACCCAACCGGTAAAAGTTTGTGCCATATCAACATGTGAACGAATATGCGCCTGCAAACCTTCAACTCCGTAGTGGCGAATAACAAACCACAATTTCAGTGATCTGAATCTTCGACCCAATGAGATTTGCCAACCGCTGTAGTCAAATACCGCACCGGATTCAGAAGCCTTGTTTTTGAGGTACTCGGGTGAGAAAGTCAGCGCGTCTACCAATGCGCTTTTTCGCGCTACATAGAACAAGTCACAATCGAAATTTGTGAGAAGCCATTTGTGTGGATTGAAGCAATAACTATCAGCCTTTTCTATGCCATCAAATAAATATCGAAATTCCGGGCACACAGCCGCACTGCCTGAGTGTGCGGCATCAATATGCAGCCAGAGATTGTTGCTGTTTGCGATGTCGGCAATTTGAGCAACCGGATCAACCGCAAGCGATGAAGTAGTGCCGATTGTAGCGCAGACAAAGGCAGGTTTCTTCCCGTGCGCTATGTCGGCAGCAACCGCTTCGGCGAGTCGGTCTGCCCGCATGCAGAATCGCTCGTCATTTTCGATTTTGCGAATCTGGCAATCTCGAAACCCTGCGATTTTCAATGCCTTTTCAGCAGATGAATGTGTTTGTTCGCAGATGTAAGCCGTCAATTCAGGAAGCTGCAGGGTTTGATCAGTACGCATGAGCTGTTCGCGTGCTGCGACCACCGCACAAAGACAGGCTGAAGAAGCAGAATCCTGTATGACACCGCCACCGCTGGCACAGGAGTGAAAATGCTTCGGCAACCCGCAGATTTCAACCATCCAGTCCAGCACTAAAGTTTCCAGTTCAGTACACGCCGGAGAAGTAGACCAAAGCATCCCCTGGACGCCAAATCCTGAAGACAGCAGATCACCTAGTATCGAAGGTCCCGATGCGTGAGAGGGAAAATAGGCATAGAAATTTGGAGATTGCCAGTGTGTTAGTCCAGGAATAATTTTTTCTTCGACATCCTTCAAAACGTCTGTCATCGACTCTCCAGACTGAGGCGGGTGCTTCGCAAGACTGTTATATATGCTGCCAGGCTCAACCGGGGACAAGACTGGATAACTTTCAATCGCGTCCATGTACTTGGTGACAAATTCGATCATGTCGTGACCTTGTTGCCTGAACTGTTCGTTGGACAGATGGTTTGGCTTGGTATGTTTCATAGAGAATACTTAGAACTAAGAAAATTTTGTGTCCACTGCAATCCGTGGTGCAATAAACACAGATGAGGATGTTCGAAGCGGGCTTCAGTTGTAGCGTCGGGTTACCAGGAGTTTACAGCGTTCACATTCAACAGTTTCGACTCGACCTGTTGCACCAAATCCGAACTTCACCTCGATTTTGTGAAAGCGGTGAATTCCAATCCAGCAAAGAAATTTGCCGAATTGTGTTCGTATCATTTTTTTCATAACCTGGTGACAGCGTGCGCTGTGGTTATTAGTGCGGCTAAAACACTAAATACTCTCCGGGTAACTTTTGCATAAATTTAGTCATCACATGTTCGGATAGTTAGGACCGCCTCCTCCTTCCGGCACGACCCAATTGATATTTTGAGTAATATCTTTAATGTCGCAAGTTTTGCAGTGAACGCAATTTTGTGCATTAATTACAAGTTTCGGACCATTGGATTCGCGCACAATTTCATAGACACCTGCGGGACAGTAGCGTTGTTCCGGTGCGTCATAGTCTTTGAAATTCACGTCGATCGCAATCGACTCGTTCTTCAGTGTCAGGTGAACCGGTTGGTTCTCTTCATGGTTGGTATTGGACAGGTAAACTGAGGAGTTTCGGTCAAAACTGATGTTTCCATCGGGTTTCGGATAGTCAATACGGCTGCATTCGGAAGCTTTTTTAGTGCATTTGTGATCTTCGTGGTGGTGAAGTGTCCAAGGTGCCCGACCGCGAAAAAGGTATGTATCAATTCCGGCATGGACAAGTCCTGCCCAAAGGCCTTTATTGAATCCTGGACGAATATTTCTCGCCTGTCGCAGCTCGTTCCATACCCAACTTGATTGTAAGCTTTCACTGTAGGCGGTCAATTCGTCAAATGTTTCGTTCGCAAATTGCTGATACACAGCTTCAGCGGCAAGCATTGCGGATTTCATTGATGTATGGGTTCCTTTAATCTTGGGTGTGTTAAGGAATCCGGCACAATCTCCGACCAATGCACCTCCTGGAAACGTAAGTTTAGGTATGGATTGAAATCCGCCTTCGTTCAGCGCTCTGGCACCGTATACAATCCGTCGCCCGCCTTCCAGTACCGGTTTGACGCTAGGATGATGTTTGAATCGCTGAAACTCTTCGAAAGGGCTAAGGAATGGGTTTTGATAATCGAGGCCGACAACAAATCCGATAGCTACCTGATTATCTTCTAGATGATAAAGAAAAGATCCGCCGTAGGTATGGCTGTCGAGAGGCCATCCGACACTATGCCAGACGGTGCCTTGCTTGTGATTTTTGGGATCGACTTCCCAAAGTTCTTTAATTCCGATGCCAAATGTCTGTGGATCTGCGTCCTTGCGAAGGTGGTATTTTTCGAACAGTGTCTTGGTCAAAGAGCCGCGACAGCCTTCAGCGAAAAGCGTATACTTCGCTCGCAGTTCTGCCCCGGGTGCGTAATTCGCTGTGGGTTGTCCGTCTTTGCCAACACCCATATCTCCGGTTGCAACGCCAACCACATTATCGTTTTCGTATAAAACCTCAGCGGCAGCGTATC
This sequence comes from Arenicellales bacterium, assembly GCA_965214785.1. Classification (GTDB taxonomy): domain Bacteria; phylum Pseudomonadota; class Gammaproteobacteria; order Arenicellales; family JAJDZL01; genus JAJDZL01. The sequence goes on from OZ243975.1 coordinate 2,849,831, forward strand.
CTGGAAAAATGTCTACACCAAGTTGTTCGGCCTGTTCAGCAAGCCAACGACATAGATTACCTAAGGAAATAATGAAGTTCCCGTGATTGTTCATCTGAGGTGGGGTGGGCATTCGAATTGCGGAGTTGCGCGTCAGGAAAACAAATTTGTCGCTGGTGACAGGCGTGTTTAGAGGGGCACCCAATTCCGCCCAGTTCGGAATCAGTTCGTTCAGTGCGGTTGGCTGTAATACAGCGCCAGAAAGAATATGAGCGCCGACTTCCGAACCTTTTTCGACAATACAGACACTGATATCCTGACCATTTTGCTGACAAAGTTGACGCAGCCGAATAGCAGCTGCCAGTCCTGACGGACCTGCTCCAACGATTACAACATCGTATTCAAGTGAATCGCGCTGTTCATTCATTCATTTTTCCTTTCGTGTTTTAAAAAGCCAGTGAGTCTACAACCGGATTATCAACCAGGCATGCAAGTGAGCGGGAGATGTCAGGTTGTTGTTTCCGGGCATATTATGCAAGACTCAATATTTGAACTTGTATATCCGTTGGGTTTGAGTTATTACATGGGTTGTTGACTTGCGGGCAATTGGAAATTACCGAAAGCACATTCATCTGAGCTATGAGTTCGACAAAGTCACCTGCGACTGAAGAGCCGGCAACGAATACGGATTCTGCCATGTTTCCATTCTTGTGAATCGGGACCGAACAAAAAAAGTTGATGTTTGGAACGATATCTTTCCACCCCATATTGTAATCCTCGAGTGCATCAAGAAAATTTTCCCTGCAACCGGGGACATCAGCCACGCCATAGAGCATTTGATTGCTCCAGCTCGAACAGCAGCCTGCGAGTGTATCGTGTTGTCCGAAAGTGGAGTCAGAGATGATTTTCATTAACGGATTTGCGTAATCTGAATACAGTGTTGTACCCTCGCTTAGATAAATATTTCCGTTGGCTTTTATAGTATTGGGAGCGTGATACCTTTCGGAAACATTGTCGGCGTTATAACAGAGAAAATCTACGCCTTGTTGTCCGTGGAGGTCTGTAATTCGCAGAATCTGTTGATTGCGAATTGTTTCAATCCAACTCGACCCGGGAGGGATGATCTCGTCTAAATCAATCTGGTAGTCGGTCACTTGAAAACAGTCTCCGTTGACAAGGCCAAGTTGCACGGTTGGAGAATCACTTGATAGCAGTAAATTCTCAAGTGAAGTATACACAATCGCGATCGTTGTAAATTTTAATGAACAGTGGCCGCGCTAGTAAGGATTGCCGCTAAACGCATTGTCTATGGTGAGTGACTGTGATTTGGTCAAGTCGTCAAGTTGACTTTATTGAAAGCCTTGATCAGGTGAAATTCTCTATTGCGGTCGATGCCTGATTGTCGTTAATATTTTGCAATATTTTTTACGACTAATCGATTAGTCGTTAATCTGTTGACATCAGACTTGAAACTCAAACTCCTGGTCGACAGCGCAAGAGTTTCTATGGATTCGGGGTCTTTGTTCATTGTGCCAACGCCTTTCGCAATGAGATTGTTGTACATTGTTTGTCAACCTTAAGAGGCAGTCAAAGCATATTTGGACTTAGTCGCACCCCTCAAAATATTCATCATGGAATTTCTGCGCAGTTTTACTTGAAAAACTGTCTCCGTCAGGATGTGGCGTACCTTTGCTGGATTTGATTTTGTGCCATGCAAGAATTTCCTCAGGAGTTGGATTTCCTTCCTGAACGTAAAAATGGGTTTTATAACCTTGCCAACACTTGTTCAATGTATCGACGACATAAAAGAATGTGATATCACCATGGATTTGCGGTGTCGGAACATATCGGCTAGGACTACATCTATAGTCTGTGTCGCCCTCTTTACTTGGTTCAAGGGCATAACCCCATGAAGATGAGGTCAACCGAACACCTGAATATGGTTTGTTGATGTCCATTTCCAATAGCATCAGCCAAGAGCCAACCGCACCGGGATGTTGTGGTATCCGTTCTTCTTTCAGCCATTTCACGATTGTGTCTAAATGGTATTTCAGGTTCACCGGAACTCCATCGAAGTGACGATAAAGCATAAGTTCATATGTGCCGGCAACGATTGCGACATTACATCTTTCACTCATTTTCTTGCTTCTCCTGCTGATTATTTTTGATCATTCGGTACAAGTTTGTGGGGATACAGTCTCGTCGACCATTGTATTTCGTTGAACTGATTTGACGACATTATTGGAATTCGAACAGCTTGACAGAGGGCATCCTGTTACTGCGACTTGAGCAGTTCCGTACGGTGGCATGGTACCGGTAGGCGTAGACGCCATGATTAAGACAGCCAATTGAATTGGTTGAATCGTGAAGCTGACTTTACGTATAGATTGAGAAATATAATCATAAATACCATTTGCGGTAAATGAATATTTTATTTTTATGTAGAGGACAAACTAAAACATGCAAATTGAAGGTACGACTGCCCAAGTTACCGGAGCTGCTTCCGGCATGGGAGAAGCAACAGCGCGAATGCTGGTGAGTCTTGGCGCCAGGGTTTCACTATTTGATACCGACGAAGCAAAACTGAAGAAGTTGGCTGCAGAAACGGGAGCGACATCGATTCCTTGCGATGTTACAGATGCACAAAGTATGGAACTCGCGATTGATCATTCAAACCAGGTCAATGGCATCGCTAGAATTCTAGTCAATTGCGCCGGTATAGCACCTGCTAAGCGAATTGTGGGACGAGATGGTCCCATGGCACTGGAAGAATTCAAAAAAGTCATTGATGTGAATTTGATCGGAACTTTCAATGCTATGCGTCTGATGACAGCATCGCTTTTAACACAGCCTGCGATAGACGAAGTTGGTGAAAGGGGCGTGATTATCAATGTCGCTTCGGTATCGGCTTTCGAGGGTCAAATAGGACAGGCAGCGTACAGTTCGTCGAAAGGTGCGATTGTTGCATTGACAATTCAGGCAGCGAGAGAGTTTGCGAGCAGTGGCATTCGGGTAATGACAATTGCACCGGGTTTGATTGCAACGCCATTATTCTTTGGAATGCCTGAGGAGGTTCAGCAAAGTCTGGCAGATCAGGTGCCATTTCCGAAGCGGTTCGGGCAACCAGAGGAATTTGCCTCGCTGGCAGTTCACATCATTAACAATCAAATGTTAAATGGTGAAGTCATTCGGCTTGATGGTGCTATTCGAATGCAGCCTAGGTGACCTGTGGGAATCTTATATCTGAAGTTTCGCAGTTCAATTTGAGCGAATCCAGCCACCCGGAGATGCAATCAGGCAGTGTTCTTACCGAATAATTCCTCTATAAGCGTCACGGTAGTATGTAATCTGGTGGGTCGACTGCAGCAGACTCGACAATGATCATGCTACACATCTACAAACCCACAGATCGCTCAGATTTGACAAAAGGTTAGTAAAGGTGGGAAAATAACCGAATGGTCATAGTGGTCAGGATGAGCACGAAGACGTTTTCGGACACAGCAGTCGTCATTGTGTGAATGACATGATTAATGAATTCACTGCTTAAGGAGAGTGAATATGAGCGGATACAGTAGCGAACTGATAGCGACCGGTCACAAGATTGGCAGATGTGTATTTGCGTTGTTTTCGGGTGCTTGGATGATTTCGAATATCTTGAACATCTCAAAAAAGGGGTTGTCAGAATTGGGTGAAAGCGATATAATGATCGCCGGATCGCCGGATCGCCGGATCGCCGGATCGCCGGATCGCCGGATCGCCGGATCGGGCTTCTTACGTCTTGTTGGCGGCACCGCCTAAGGCACTCTTCCTTACGTCCTGAATCTTCTTTTACGGACGGTCACTGCGATACAAACCGACCCGCTTCTTCCTCTGACAGTTTCTCTTTTGCATCTACCCGCTCCGTAGCGGGTTTTCGTCCTGCTGCCCGCAATCTGCGGCGCGGCCTGCTCCCGGTCCTGTTTTGCCTGCCGCTGTTCCTGGGTTTCGCTGCCGTGGAAGCGCAGGCGCAGACCCTGTCCATCAGCGCGCCCGCGGATGCGAACGAGGGCGACTCCAGCACGCGGGACCTCGCGTTCACGGTGACCATGTCTGCAACGCGGTCGACCAATCCGACCAATTATCGAGTCTGTTTCACCGGCACGGCGACCATCGATACGACCCGGGCCGACCCCATTCCTGCCGCCGCCGACTACCAGCCCTTAACCATCGTCAGCGGGAGCAGTTTTGCAACGGCCAGCAATTGCTGGGAATCCTCAATATTGCAGGGGGACACCAGCTCCGTCGACAGCGTCGGCATCCGTGTGAAGGGCGACACCGACGCCGAGTCCGATGAGACGGTAATCGCAACGCTGTCCTTGCGTGGTTCAAACGAGGGCGTCACCCTCGGCACCTCCGTGGTGACCCACACGATCCTCGACGACGACACCCCGGCCCCGGAGATCTCGGTATCCCTTCCGACCGAAGAGGGCGAGAGCCGCTCGGATGATGGCGAAAAGAAGGTCCCAGAGAGCGAAGGCGGTGTCGGCATCGGATTTAACCTTGCCGCCAACCAGCCGCTTTCGAGCGCGCTCACGGTATGCGTGCGGGTGACCGAAAGCGGCGGCGACCGGGTGGCCTCGGGCAGTGAGGGCATCCAGACGGTGAACATGCCGAGCAGCAGCCTGACCAACGGTTCGGGCACCCATACGCTCACTTGGACCGACAACACCGACGACGATCAGGACAGCAGTGTTACCCTCGAGGTCATCGCACCGAACACGGCAAGCTGCTCTGCGACCAACGGTAGCTACACGGTGTCGTCCAGCGCCGCCTCCGACAAGCTGCTCATCCAGGACGACGAGAACACCACGGTCTCGCTCACGAGTACGGACATGACCATGACCGAGGGCAATGCTTCGGATACGGCGGTGCTGACGGTTTCGCTGTCGCGCCGGTTGTATGCCGGCGAGACCATCGGCGTGCCGATCGCGTTGGCGTCGACCACCGGGGCGCGGCTGCCGGGGAGCGTGGACACCAGCAATGTCGCCAACCACGACTTCACGGTCGCGGCCGCGGCGGCGAGCATGCACAGCGGGGTGACGCTGGCGGCCGATGCGCCGGACGCCACGCCGCGAGTGATCTTCACCGGCCACGACACCAACACGGTGCAGACGGCGACGGTGACGCTGACCCCGGTGGCGAACCGCGACGACGGCGACGCTGCCCACGAGACGATCACCGCGACGCTGACCTCGCTCGGCCTGCTGGACACCACGGTGAGCGGCGTGGCGGCGCATTCGTCAGACAACGCGGCGACCCTGTCACTGGAGGACGATGAGGCGGTGTCACCTGTGACATGCTCTGCCCAGAACCCCATCTTCAATGATACCAACCTTCGCATCCTCGAGACAGGCGAAACGACCTATTGCGTGCGCCTGACGACCGCCCCGTCCGGCGGTGACACCACCGTCACCATTGGCAGGGCTGGCCGTTATCCCGGGGCCGCGACCGTCAGCCCGGCGTCGCTCACCTTCACGTCATCGGACTACCAGACGCCCCAACAAGTGACGGTGACTGGCATGGACGAGCCCGGTTCACATCAGAATCGCACAATGCAGTTCACCCACACGGCCGATGGCGGCGGCTATTCGAGCCAGAACCTGGGCCGTGTAAACGTACAGGTGGACGACGCGCCCGAGGTCGAGGCGTTTTGGTACATCAAGGGCGGCGGCGCGGGCAATCCGCGGATCCGGCGACCGCATACGATAACGTCAACGCGCGGGCTGACGGCGTGGCAGAACGCGGCACCCGGCGACAGAATAAACTACGCCGTACGCCTGTCGAACCGCCCGGGCCCGGATACAGGCGGCACGGTGACTGTGACAGCGACGGTGCCTTCGGACAAGCGGAACCTCCTCGGTCTGTCGATGACAGAAAACGGCGCAGTGCAAGACACGGTGAGAGTCGAATTCAAGGACCGAAAACCCGGCGCAGGCAACGGCTGCAGCAATTGGTTCGGTCATCAACCGCATCAATACCACGACAGCCACGGCTACCAGCAGACAGTGTCGGGCCGGCAGCCAGGCGAGAGCTACGACGGCACGCCAGACACGCCCTGGGAGTGCTGGCGCATGATTTATGTGGTCCGCAAGGACGCCTCGCGCGACATCGATGACACTTGCGTCGACATCACCCACACCGCCACAGGCGGTGGCGTGCGCAAGGTCACGGTCGATACGATCCGCGCCCATGTAAGGAACCCGTCGCGCAACAGACGGGGGTCAAGAGGTTACAATAGCCAATGCCGCAACCTGACCGGCAACACGCTTTCCCCGCAAGGATCGCCCGCGAAGGCCGCCCCCACACCCACCGAAGCGGTGGCCAATGTTCAGGTGACAGCAGTAGACGACACCAGTGCCAGCGTCACCTGGGACGCGGTGGAGCATGCCACCTCCTATGATGTATCGTGGAGTGCCGAAAGCAGCGACGCTCTGAACGCTTCGGCCGGTGACTTACCCGGCATAACGGCCACCACGACCACCATCGACCACGGCGCCTCGGTACCAATGACGCTTACGGTTACAGTAATACCGGAATACATCGATGAAAACGGTGACACCGTACAATTGGATGATCTTGGTACAACAGCAACATTGGAAGTCGGTCCTGGAAGCGATGCCCTGCGCGCTCAAGCACAAAGCCCGGATACACAATCGACGCAATCGGTTGTAACACCCGCGCAGCGTTTGGAGGCAGCTAAGCTGTGCGTGTCACACACGCTGATGGAAAAGACAAAGCGTTATTACGAACTTCACCGAAACAAGGCACCGGGTTATGGTGCCAACTGGTTTGCTATTTTGACAGCGTTTGGCGAACGTACGCAAGCCGACTGGACAGCTGACAGTCGGGCCATAGAGCCGATGAGCAGCGCTTCTTCGCGCGAGCGCGAGTCGAAGTGGAGCGGCTGGAAGCCTTTTACCGAAGCATTGGAATGCGTAGAGGCAGAACTTGCAAAGGTACAAGCTGCCGCACAAGCCGAAGCACAAGCCGAAGCACAAGCGGCAGAACAAGAGGCAGAACAAGAGGCAGAACAAGCAGATGAAGTCGCACCGCAAGTGCTACCGGATGATCTGACAGTGACATTGGAATCCGCTGATTCAGCATCCGGCGTAACAGAAGGCACTGAAGTGTCGTTTACGCTCAAGGCGGATACAGCACCGACAAAAGAGCTTGAAGTGACGGTAACAGTCACTCAGACAGGCAGCGTTGCAGATACTTCAGCCACAGGCGAACGTACGGTAACCATCCCGGTTGGCAAGACAGAAGCTGCTTTTACAGTTGCAACAATAGCCGATGACACCGATGAGGTACAAGGTTCTCTAACGGCAACCGTATCAGACGGTACAGGCTATAAGACAGAGGATCAAAGTGCAAGTGTAACGGTAGCTGTAAAAGATGATGATGCAACATCCATTACGCTCAGTGCCAGTGCAGACGATCTGACAGAGATTGTTTCTGAAGGATCAAGCGAAAAGACACTGACAGTCACATTAGGGCGTACACTGATCGAAGGTGAAAGCATCGAAGTACCGCTTGTCTTTACCGGCACCGCATCGCTTGGCAGCGACTATACGCTTGAAGCGCCAAAGACAGTACCAACCGGGGTGAGCTATGCCAACCTTGGAGGCAGTGATCCTGCCAAGGCGCCGACAGTGACTTTTGCAGGTTCTACAGGTGGTGTATCTTCACTATCAGCAACACTGACGCTGACCACAGTTGCCGACAGCAAAGCTGAAGATGACAAAGAGACCGTTACAGTCAAGTTGGGCACACCGGCTACAACAGGATTAGGCGGCGGCGGTGTTTTGACTTCTGGAAACGTACAGTTCTCCATCTTGGAGCCTGTACCTGAAATCTCTATTACAGCGAAGACACAATCAGTTGCAGAAGGTACAGATGCGGTATTCACGGTAAAAGCCAACCGCTCGTCATCTTCTGATCTTACAGTCAATCTTACAGTCTCAGAATCGGACGGCAGTGACTTCGTTGCCGCAGATAAAGAAGGTACAGCTACAGTGACCATCACCAAAGGGGAGACGGAAGCTGACTTTTCAGTACCGACATTAAACGATTCTGTCAATGAACCCGATGGGTCGGTAACCGTAACGGTTGTCGAAGACGGTGAAAAAGGACAGTATTACACTCAAGCCTCATCACCTGGAGATTCAGCTTCTATAAAAATCACCGACAACGATTCAGTTGCGACGGGACCGGAATTCTCTGTAGCTGATGAAACCGCCAATGAGAATGTAGGTTTAATGTACTTTACGGTACGCCTGGATCGTTCATTGAGTCAAAAAGTACAAGTAACATTCAACGTACGCGAATCGAATCCTGTCTCAGCCCGTATGGGACAAGATTACTTTTGGTGGTGGGAGGACGGTCTTGCGCTTACCTTTTATCCGGGTCAGACCCAAAAGAAGATGTGGGTATATGTCTATAACGACAATCACGACGAAGACCCTGAGACCTTTGAGGTGGTGTTATCGAATCCGACAGGGGCTACAGCCATCGGTGATGGTGTTGCGGTTGGTACCATTGTGAACTCTGATCCGATGCCAGCTGCGTGGTTGTCGAGGTTTGGGCGCACCGCTGCGCAGCAAGCCTTAGACGGCATTGCCGCTCGCATTGAATCTTCAAGAACTTCAGGTATTGAAGGCTCTATAGCCGGACAGGCACTTGTGTTTGATCCTCAATCCAAATCACTTGTCACAAGCGGTGATGGACAAAGCGGTACAGCACAAAACAGTACTGCAAACAGTCTTACTGAAACATCATCGCTTGCAAGCTTTGATGCGCAGCATGCATTTGGAGATAAAAAAGACGCATCAGGCAATACCGATCCCTTCGGTTATCAGTCGTATTCGATGACTGAGCGAGAAGCGCTTTTGGCAAGCTCTTTCACCGCAACCGAAGACAAAGACACAAGTGGGGGTTCTTTGGCCTTTTGGGGTAAAGCTTCACAATCGAACTTTGATGGAACTGAAGGGACGTTTTCCTTGGACGGAGAGGCGACTACTTTGATGAGTGGTACCGATTATGCGCGAGGCGAGTGGCTTTTAGGCATCGCATTGATGCAATCCAAAGGCAAAGGCGGTTATCGCGATACCGATACGGTAAAGCAAGCGGATCTTCCAGAATGTAAAGAAAAAGACAATGACACTTTATCTGAAGATGCAAGAAAGGTTTTATGCAACGGTGCAATCCTAAAAGGCAGCGGTGATGTTGAAGCGACTTTGACTGCAGCTGTACCCTATGCATCGTTTGATGCAACTGAGCGTCTTAAGGTATGGGGTGCATTGGGTTTGGGTACAGGCGATGTGACGTTAAAGCCCAATACCGGCGGCAAGTTAAGTTCCGATATCTCCTGGACCATGGCAGCAGGTGGCCTGCGCGGGGATGTAATATCACAAGGAAGTGGTTTTTCTCTTGCCATCAAATCCGATGTGCTGTGGGCGCGTACCACTTCAGATAAGACCAATCAGCTGGCAGCATCGGATTCGAAGGTGACGCGTCTTCGCTTTGGACTTGAAGGGGCCTGGACCATGGCATTGGACGGCAATGGCACCGTCACACCGAAACTTGAAGCCGGCATGCGCCATGACGGCGGTGATGCGGAGAGCGGATTCGGTGTAGAGTTAGGAGGAAGTGTTGTATGGACAGATCCAACAATTGGCATGTCATTGGATGTATCGGGCAGAACGCTTGTCACCCATGACGATGATGATCTAAAAGACTCAGGCTTTGCAGCATCGCTGATCTGGGATCCGAAGCCTCAAAGCGCACGCGGAGCGTCGTTTACTGTGAACTTGGACCGCGGCGCTCAGGCCAAAGGCGGCATCGATGCGTTATTTACCCCGCAGACCATAGACAGGCGTAGCGGTACAACTGCAACTTCCGGTCGCTGGCGGGCGCAAGCGGCCTATGGCGTAGCGGCTCCGGGTGGTCGTTATGTCTCAAGTCCCTATATGGGTCTGGGTCTGGGTGCAGGTACGCGCGAATACACATTGGGTTGGAAGATCACGCCTGAGCCCAATGCACCGGATGTATCTTTTGGGCTTCGCACCACGCGTATTGAATCCGATTCGGCTTCTGCGCATCATGATGTGCGGTTTGAGGCGATTGCCCGCTGGTAGGGAAAAGTAACAGGCGACAAAAGCGGTTATTTGGATGAGGCGAGGTGCTTGTCTACTACGAATCCTCGGACGGTGAGGTGCAAGTGGACGTTCGCTTCGGTCGGGAATCGATCTGGCTGATGCAACGGTAAGAGGCGTAGGTTTCCCAGACCTCGATCTGATAACGTCAGCTGGCATCTCAAGGACATCAGTGCAACAGGTGAACTGCCGAAGCGGTAACTACCGAGGGTTTCTCGGTAGTTCGATCATAAGTCCAACGAAATGTGCGGCGCAATTTCGACATTGGGCCGCCAGAGACTCGCGCAAGCACTTGGGCTCTGCGGCTACACACGAAACGAGCGCAGGCTTGCGCAACGAAGCGTTGACAATTTAGGTGGCGAGAGAATTTGCGAGCAGTGGCATTCGGGGAATGACAATTGCACCGGATTTGATTGCAATGCCATTATTGTTTGGAATGCCTGATGAGATGCAGAAAAATCTGGCAGATCAGGTACCGATTCCGAAGCGGTTCAGCGAACAGCGCGTATGATGTGAAACCCACTTGCCGCAGATGCCGCCACCCACCTTCCGAAGCTCGTTGAAAACAATTAGTGCTATTATCGTGAATTCAAAGAGTTATGTACCCAGTGCAATAACAGGTTGAAATGCACAAACAGAAGTGGAATTTTTTTAAATGAGCGAGTTAGCATATGCCAAGCTGCATGCCTAACCGGTGAAGTTCAGATTAGGAGCAAAGTGGAACAGGCTGATTATGACTGTTAAGGATACGAAACTTCCAGCAATCCCTGGAGGCGAAGTGCTTGTCTACGAATCCCCGGACGGCGAGGTGCAAGTGGACATTCGCTTCGATCGGGAATCGATCTGGCTGACGCAACGGCAATTGGCGGAGGTTTTCCGCACCTCAACCGATAACGTCAGTTTGCATCTCAAGAACATCTATGCAACAGGTGAACTAGAAGAAGCGGCAACTACCGAGGATTTCTCGGTAGTTCGATCAGAAGGCCAACGAAATGTGCGGCGCACGGTCAAGCACTACAACCTGGACGCAATCATCTCGCTCAGTTACAAGGTTAATTCGAAGTGGGCTATGCGTTTTCGGCAGTGGGCCACCCGTACCTTGATCGAGCACCTAGTCAACGGCTACACACTGAACGAGCGCAGGCTTGCGGAACGAGGCGTTGACGAGGCCAGGCGAACTCTGGAGTTGCTCGCGCGCACGCTCAAGAACCAGGCGTTGGCGGACGAGACTGGTTGCGACGAGTTGTACATCATCACTGCGTATGCCGACACCTGGCGCTTGCTGCTTGAGTATGACGAGGACCGGCTAAAAACTCCAGGCAGCGCGCATACAGCCACGAGTGCCCTTAAGCTTGATGTCGTCTGCGCCGCGATAAACGGGTTAAAGCGAGAATTGGCTGAGAAGGGCGAAGCTTCGCCACTTTTCGGTAACCAACGAGGCGATGCTCTAGAGGCAATATTGGGCAACATAGAGCAAACTATGTTCGGCGAATCGCTTTATGGAAGCTGCGAAGAAAAAGCGGCTAATCTGCTCTATTTCGTGGTCAAGGACCGCCCCTTCACTGATGGCAATAAACCTATCGGTGCTCTCTTGTTCCTGCTATATCTGAAACAGGAAGGCTTCGAACACCGACCTGGTCCCGGAGAGTTAACAACACTTACCTTGCTGATCGCGGAGAGTGCCCCGTCGAACAAGGACCGGGTGATTCGTCTCATCGTGAACCTAATGGGCAAATTCAGCAACTGAGATCCTTGCTGGAGTCCCTTGTTGAGGAGGATGTGCTGGAATCGCTCGGAAGACTGGGCTATGCAGGGTTGCATGGGTCAGAAACCGGCCTGGAGGGCTTTGTATCGTATTAATTCCCAGATACTTCGTTAGAATCCCCGCCATATTTTCTACGATTGAATGTAGACGTCACCGAAATACAGTCGCAATTTTTCCGGTATGAGCGTTGTCACTGTTTTGAGCAGCGAGACAATGCCTTATAGACCTTCAGCGCACAAAATAGTGCCACACAGAAAATCTATACAATTCCCATCAGACTTTCAGTTTGCTGCTGGATTGTTTTGCAACCCACATCACCTTAGACTTTATAAATGGAAGTTTTCCTCGGTCAGTAACTGCGCGAGCTGTGCCAGTCCAATCGCTTCGATTCCATCCGATACCGGGTAGCGTTCGGTGCCAGCGTAGACAACGAAAGCTTTGTCTGGCTGAATGTCTTCAATTGCATTGTAAAAACCCTTGGTTGGCTTTGCAGTTGAGCCGGCCTTGATGTCAATCGCCCACTTCGGGGCAAGCCCCGGGAATTCCAGAACAAGATCTATCTCAGCACCTGCAGAAGTTCGATAGAAACTAGCAAGCGTGCGCTCCGGCACCGCTGCCAGAACAGTGTCGATCACAAAACCTTCCCAGCTTGCGCCAAAGATCGGGTGTCCGAATAAAGAATCCCTGTTGCAAATGTCAAGCAAGGCGTGGACAATCCCGCTGTCACGGACATAAACCTTGGGTGACTTGACTAGTCGCTTATTTACGTTGGCAAAATAAGGCGCAAGGCGCCTTACCAAGAACAAGTCAACCATGAGATCAAGATATCTTGAGATCGTTTTGCCTGCTACTTGAAGACTGCCCGCGAGTCTCGCAGCATTCAGCATAGATCCGTGGCTGTGGGCGAGCATTGTCCAGAAGCGCAGCAGAGTTTCCGCAGGAATTCGAGGCCCAAGATCCGGAATATCTCTTTCCAGATAGGTGCGAATGAAATTGTTTCTCCACAATGCACTTCGCTCTTGTGAATTTGCGAGGTAACTCATCGGAAACCCACCTCTTAGCCACAACTCGTCGATGCGGTGCGGTTCCACTTCCAGAACATGTACGGGAGGCAGTTCAACATAGGCAATGCGACCTGCAAGGCTCTCTCCAGCTTGTTTAAGCAGATCCGTTGAGGCTGACCCCAGCAGCAGGAAACGTCCTGAATCGATCCCATCGCGTCGACCCCTGTCAATTGAACCTCGCAATGTCGCAAATAATCCTGGTACGCGATGTACCTCATCAAGCACAACCAGCTTGTGTCTGTTTGCGTCAAGGTAGCGGTTGGGGTCAGTAAGTTTTCTTCTGTCGAAAGGGTTCTCCAGATCAAGATAAATGCTGTCAACACAATCGATAATCTGATGTGCGAGTGTTGTTTTACCGACTTGTCGAGGCCCGAGTAGCGCAACTGCCGGAAAAAACGCCAATCGATCAACGATTTTGCTGAAAAGTTTTCTTTTGATCATCCTTGCAATTATGACATAGTATGTCATCTTTGAAAGGAAAAACTATTTTATCTTTGCTTGGCAGCAATGATTTTCTGGTGACTGTTCGGACAAGATTGTCGTTTCGAAATTCAGACGGACTGTGTTCTATGACTATAGCGCATGACGAATCAGCCAGCAGCGAGATGTGGCAATCGAATGAATGATGCGTTACCGGAAAAATGATGAATTTCACATATTCGCTACGGTCAGCCAGTAGGCTGGAAGCCTCAAGCGGGAACTTGAGCAAACCCCAACTTTCGGTGTTAGCGTGACTACCCACCACGTTTGATTTTTGTGCAAATCGCGGCTTTGCGCTCTTTTCTTATTGATTGGACTCTCAGACGCAGATCGAGTACCGAACGGCATTTAGCAAAAGCTTCTTCCGATTTGAATGAAACCATTTTTCGTATATGCTTGCACAATTCCATTGAGACGTGAGCATCGCCGTCGTAAACTCGATGAAGCAGTCTTGTTTTTATTCGTCTGGAATTTCGGCGATGGCTACTCGAACTGCCCCCAACGACAAATCACTTTCCATGCCCGCAGAATTTTCTGCCGCCGCTCGAATCAAATCAGGATCAATTTGCAGCAAGCTCGCAAACGCTTGCAACGACGAGACTCGTACTGGTAATTTCTGCCCGGATCGACAGGCTGCGCAACTCCTTCAGGTCGTCGTTTGCTCAGCGGGCGGTCAATTGCCTGAAACTCGTAATATTGATGCACACTCATAATTCAATGCTTGTGGATTCGCGATTTTGTTTTGGCAAGTATGACTATACAAAACCTTTTGATTGCGGTCGACATTGCGTTAGCAGCGAGAGGCTTTGGGAGAAATTTCAAAATTCAACCCCACATGACTGTCAATTGGGGTTATCATAAAAAAACACTGATAACTTTCTGAAACCGGAAATCTCCGGGACACATGTCTTTTGCAGGATGTCGACCGGTCCGGGAAAGGGAAGCGAAAAGGATTTTGTTTTATCAGATGGAGAAATTAAATGGAATTAATTCTATCTCTGAGGAATTCCCTCACAAGCCAATGGCGATTCAACTCTATCGCCGAAAACGTAAACACCCTCTCCGGAAACGGAGTTCAATATTTCACTGTCATTTTCGTAATGGCACTGCTGTCGGTTATGGCATTGCTCCCTGTTCACACAGCAGTGGCGCAGCAAAGTGCACCCTGCGTAATTGAGCGTGGAACAGTCTCGCTCAATGGAAACAGGGTTTCCTTCACTGCGAGTGCAAGCGGACCAGATACAACGATTCGTTGTGAAGGGGATTTGAGCGGTATCGCCAATTCGCTTTACACGAAGGAAAAGTATCCCAACCAGATTCGAAACAATGTCTGGGAAATCTTGTCCCCACTTTTTGGCCTAACCGACCCGAACGTTGACGAAACCGCGGATCTCTTCGCGGAACTCAACGCGATTTTGGGAAACACAGGTACGTTGTTACTTGATCTTGGCAATCTGTACGATGATGACACAACTGTTGAATGGTACATTGAAGACGACACTACCGAGAAAGTCATTTTGATCGGCACTGTTGACAATTTGCCTGCGCTTGATCCCCGGGGGATCAATATTCATCGAAATTCCGGAACTGCCAATCCCATTGTTGTCGAATCAAGAGCCTCTATTACCGCCCGCGGTGATCATGACGATGGTTTACATGTAAGCCAAAACGGTGAGGCGGGTCGCATCGAAGTCAGAAATTTCAATGAAATCACAACCACCGGTGTTGAGTCACACGGAATCCGGGTTTCCCGAAATGGACAACCCGGTGCTGCCGAAATTCTGGCGGTGAACGAAGCGGACGGCGTCATTCATGCTGCTTACAAACACGCTGATGACCCAAGTTTGTCCAGTTCAGGAATGAGACTCGGTGCATGGAAATCCGGACATACAGAAGGTCGCAACTATGGCCGCATTTCTGCCGGTGGCTGGGGGATGAATGCAAATTCTCTGGGGTTTGCGATTACACAGAACTGGGGTTTTGTCGAATCGGGAAGTCACGGACTGTATTCACTGGTATTGAGCCGTGCGGGTGAACCGTCACTGAATAACACAGCTTCGGCCGAGACAGTGAACCACATCAGCGGCGAAATTACTACAACTGCTGCCGGTGCACATGGCATGTATGCCCGAATACACTTTAATTCGGATGCAAATGCAGATGACCCCGCCAACGCAGGCAAAACGTTTAATGCAGTTGCCGTAAATGATGGACAAATATCCGTTTCAGGTGACGGCTCTCGGGGCGTTTATTCTGCGGCTACCGGCACCCCTTACGGCGATGCTTCGATTACAAACACCTCGACAGTCAAGGCAACCGGTGCAAATGGCGTGGGCCTTTCCACATATACCAGTGGCCACGGAAATTCCGTCATCCGGATGAAAGACGGAACCGTCACCGCTGGTGTAGAAAGTTCAAAATTCGGAATTGGCCTCTATGGGCAAGCGCTCACCAGCACTGTCAGCGATGAATCCAATTCAGATGTCGATGTGAGTATTTCAGTTTTCGGCAACTCTCGAATTTTTGCGTTCAGTGGTATGTCGGATGATGAAAACACGGCCTATGTTGAAACTAAAGGGATTGGAATTGCGGCGCAAACCGAAGACGCATCTGGAAATGCCGAAGTCACTGTTAGCGACTGCGCCGCAGTCGTCGCACAGGGCGGCCTTGCGGTGGCATTTCTCAGCGGCGGCGGCAATCTTGCCGCCGATGGTTCAGCGTGCACTCAAGACAACGGCGGTGTAGTGCTGATTGGAGACATCGACTTTTCCCAGGGAGATGTTGCTGACACATTTTCAATGGACAGTGCACTGGTTATAGGTGACATTCGATTCAACGGCGGTGCCGATACAATCGACTTCAATTCCAACTGGACTGATGTTCAAGGCAACATTGATTTTGGAGATGGTGCTGACACGCTGAATGTTTGGAATAGCAATACGCTGGCACGAGTTAATAATGTTTCTAATGTTGAATTGGTTGACATCAACAACGGAAACCTTGTGATACGCGGACATCTTGATGTCGGCACAGGCGTTGTCGAGATTCACAATGCCGGGCGTTTGTCATTTGAATTTGGTGATGTTTCGAGCGACCCGACGGATCACGGAAGCTTGACCGCGGGCACGGTTGAATATCGATCGGGAAGCTCTGAAGAGATTTTCGTTCAGTTGAGCGAAGATCTCAGTGACAGCCAGACTCAGCAAGTTCTGAATGTTCTGCCCGGCAGGAACTGGAATTTGATGGACGTAACGACGGTGGATCGAAGCAGTACTTCTGCAACCATTCCCGTCAAGTCCGAACAGAACGATTCAACCCGTATCGAAGCGGTGGGCATGTTGTACGTAGACGATGGTACGGTTCAGTTCAATGCCGAGAGCACTGGCGACATTGGAAAGGTGAAACTTCCAAATCTTAACCTTGATTTAATCAACGGCCAGGTTGATTCACCTCGCGGCACCGCTCGCGGTGGAAAAGGCAGTAGCCGTATCACAGACAGGGAACTTTTAGTCGGCATCGGTTTACTGGGAGTATTGCTCGGCGAATTGATGGATGAAGATGAGGCAGACGCTGAATTCTCAAGTCTCACTACACCTTATAGCCAAGTGAGATTTTCCCGAGACGCTCGAATGCCGGGTTCAGACAATAGTTCGGAATCAGGTGCATGGGCACGGGCAGCAACTACCGCTTACCAGTCGTATGGCTTGAGCGCGCTTGAGGCAAACGGAGATCAATTTGGATGGAACCTTTACAATACCGATGGACATTTTCTAAACGCCTTCGTTGTTCCCAATGCATCGGTTCATTCGAATTTGAATAGCGTCTCCGCCTCCGGAGCCCTCTATTCATTAACAGGTGGTTGGCGCGACGCCCAACGCTATCTTTCCATGGGTGTTTCGTATGGAAAGTTCGATGCGCGATCAAGTATTGTTGATCCGACCATCAATGGAACACTCAACAGCAATTCGGCTTTCGAGCATACCCAGCTGCGTTTGGGTGCCGGGCAAACCGTTGACTTCGCAGGTGCCAGCATCCGATCTTCAACTTCGCTTTTCGCGGGCAAAGTAAAACACGCTGCCCACGAGGCGCAAAACTCCGTGATGATCGCACAAATCCCCGGTTATGAACAACGCTATTTTGGTGCGAAACTGGGCATGAAGATCACATCATCTGATGTGTGGGAGTTGCCAAAAGGTGCGTCGATGAAGCCACATTTGAAATTCAGCACTGCGCGAATCGGATCTTCGGCTTCCAGTGCGATGCGGGTTCGTCAATCCGATAGACTAGGCGTACTTGAGTACGGCAATTCAGCACGCATCCGCCAAGTGCCGCAGAGGCTGAATGCATTCAGCCTCGCAGCGGATGTCAATCCATCGGGCAACCGACGCGGCAACTGGCGATTTGGTTACGGCGGTGTCGAAGCAGATGGTGAGCATCAGTACGTTGCGTTTGCAGCGTACCGGGCAAGGTTTTAGTCATCAAATTTCTTAACTGCGCACGGGAGCGTGGCAACACGCTTCCGTGCCGGGACAGTTCGGCACGGTGTTTTGGGTGAATCATGGCAAGTGTGCCAGCTGCCTCAAATCAAATACCGCAAGCGGCTTTGTTCAATGCCGACTTAAATCGCCTCAAGTCTGCTCATATTTTCGGCGCTAAACATGCTTTTGTTATGGATATAGTCTATCGCGAAATCCAAAGAATCCAGCCCCCAAAAAAACTGTCCGTCGATCACAAGCGTCGGCACACCGAAAACCCCCAGTTTACAGGCTTCGGCAGTATTTGAAATCAGAGTCTGTTTGACATCAGGAGTGTTGATTAACGTCTCTGCGTTGTCAACGCCCACCGAATTGAATATGGCTAGTCGTCCCTGTTCAGTTGCCGGATTGAGCTTTGTTGTCCAGATCGAGCGGTAGATTTTCGTTATCAATTCCGGATCGTTGTTCATGGCAATGGTTAACCTCAGGTATGGCAAAGGCACAAACGGATGTGTGTCCGGTATGCGAAACGGAATGTTTAACTGATCGGCTAACCAGGTTACATGGCGATAAGTGAAGATTTTCTTTTCCTTGACTTCTACAGGGCCTAGAGTTCCCCAGTGTTTAAGGAGACCTGCAAACAACACCGGAATGAAATTTACCGAAGTGCCACCAGGCAATCGGTGAAGCTGTTCATGGTGCAGATACGCAAACGGTGAGATGTAGTCAAAATAACAATCGACTCGGGTATGATTCATTATCGCCTCCGGTTATTCGTTCGCAATTTGCCGCAACACATATTTCTGAATCTTTCCGGTTGAAGTTTTTGGCAATTCCGTAAAGATGACGTGTCTCGGTGCTTTGAATCGAGCCATGTTGTTTTTGCAATGTTCAATCAGATCAGATTCTGTTGGCTTAGGTTGACAATCCGGTTTGAGTTTCACGAAAGCACATGGTGTTTCACCCCATTTATCATCCGCTTTGGCAACGACTGCAGCTTCCATAACCGCCGGGTGACGAAAAAGGACATCTTCGATTTCAATTGAGGAGATATTTTCACCACCTGAAATGATGATATCTTTTGAGCGATCTTTCAGTTGAATGTAACGATCCTCGTGCATCACCCCAAGATCTCCTGAGTGAAACCAACCGCCACCAAACGCATCGGCTGTGGCTTTGGCATTCTTCAGATAGCCTTTCATCACATTGTTTCCTCGAAACATCGTCTCCCCGATCGTTTCTCCATCGCCAGGGACACGCTGCAGACTGTCAGGATTCAAAATTTCCAAATCCGAAAGAACGGTGTAGGGCACGCCTTGTCGAGCCTTGCGTTGGGCACGCTCGTCGTCGGACAGACAATCCCATTCGCTGTTCCACTCGCATATTACCGCTGGACCGTAAGTTTCAGTCAGCCCGTATACATGTGTCATGTGAAATCCAGATTTTTCCATCTCTTTTAGCACCGAAGCCGGTGGTGGAGCAGCCGCCGTCATTACCTTGACGGTGTGGTCAAATGAACGGCGTTCATCAGGACTCGCATTGACAATAAGACCCAGGATAATTGGTGCACCGCAAAAGTGGGTGACGCGATGCTTTTCGATCGCATTGAAGATCGATTTGGCATCCACTTGCCGCAGGCAAATATTTGTACCTCCGAGCATTGCGATCGTCCACGGAAAACACCATCCGTTGCAATGAAACATTGGCAAGGTCCATAAATAAATTGGATTTGGCGGCATACCCCAATTGATTGCGTTACTTAATGCATTCAAATATGCGCCTCTGTAATGGTAAACAACGCCTTTGGGATTGCCAGTTGTTCCAGATGTGTAGTTCAGAGAAATCGCATTCCATTCATCTTCAGGCTGCTGCCATGAAAAATCACAAAGTCCTTGACTTATGAATGTCTCATAATCCATACTATCGCTTGGCGATTTATTTTGCACTGCGTCATCAATAATTTTGATTAGGTGTATCTTATGATTGACTTTGGCGAGAGCGTTATTGACCAGGTCCGAAAATTCACTGTCTGCGATCAGTAGCTTCGTTTCTGCGTGATTAAGAATAAATGCAATCGTATCAGCATCAAGCCGGGTATTAATTGTGTTCAGTACTGCTCCCGCCATTGGAACTGCGAAATGAGCTTCAACCATTTCTGGGATATTGGGTGCCAGGACCGATACAGTGTCTCCTTTTTTGATGCCAAACTGTGTCAGCGCAGATGCCATTTTTTTGCAGCGCACACTGGTTTGTTTCCACGTATAGGAAATGTGATTATGAACAATCGACAAACGATCAGGGAATACCAGCGCACTGCGCTCCAAAAACCCCAAAGGTGATAAAGGAACGTAGTTTGCAGAATTTCTTGAAATGTTTTCTTTGTACGGGTTGTGACTTGACATCGTGACAGTGCGATTTTCCAGTAGATGCTCTACCTTGACCACTTCAACAGGACAACAGTTGCTACGCCATTATATTTAGACGTTGTCACCTAAGGCACCAGTAATCTTTACATTTTGACCAACCTGAGGATATGAGTTAATGAACGATAATTCGATCAACGATATGCATGGATATTATTATGAAGACCTGAGCGTCGGTATGACCGCGTCTCATGGTAAGACATTGACTGACGCTGATGTGTTGATGTTTACCGGTGTGTCTGGCGATACAAATCCGCTTCACAACAATCGCGAGTTTGCAAGCGCCACTCCATTTGGGGAGCCGATTGTTCACGGTATGTTGACAGCCAGTTTGATATCGACTCTGATTGGTACCCGCTTGCCTGGTCCCGGGTGTATCTACATGGATCAGAGTTTGAAATTTACTCGTCCTGTCAGAGTTGGTGATACGGTTACAGTAGATGTCGAAATTATCGAATTGTCGAAAAATGGCCCTTATGTCACTTTAAAAACCCAGTGCCGGGTTGGCCCCAAAGTTGTTCTCACCGGGGAGGCAAAAGTCAAAGTGCCTTGCAAAAACGGGATGTTCAATTAAACCGACGCAAAAACCATTCACAGGTTTACGCAAAACCTGTCAATTCTCACTGATGAAAGATATATCTGTGCAGTTGGCATGAACTTACTCAACTTGTCTATCGATTTCCGAAACAATGAATACTGAAATACAAAACGCTACAAACGCTACTCAAGACACAATCGAACAGATCCAGCAATTCCAGCATCAACTCGGACGCATCATAAACGCTGCCAACAAAACATCACAAAATACGGACGCGTTAGCATTCGCCACTGACCTGGGAACACTGTTTGTGAAAGCAGCAATTGGCCAACTTCCGCAATCGAAAAGCAATGCTCAGACATTCGCCAAAGCAATGAGTGATTACGCTTGTCTTTGGAACTATGCACTGTTAAAAGGGCAGGGGATAGATTGCGAACCGGTAGTGTCGCCTGAATCTGATGATTCCAGATTTGCCGCTTCGCAATGGAGCGACAGCCTTTGGTTCGATTTGATCAAGCAGTCGTATCTGGTTCAATCAAAGCTGATTAAAGACACTTTTGAGGACAGTAAAAACTTAAGTGCAAATGAGACAAGAAAACTCGACTTTTTCACTCAACAATGGATTGACTCGTTAGCTCCGACAAATTTCCCGTTTACCAATCCCACAGTGTTACAGGAGATTCAAAAAACCAAAGGTAAAAACTTACTTGAGGGAATGAAGAATTTTGCTGATGACTTACAAGCCGGTCGCAGTGCTCGCATGGTTGAAAAAAAGGCGTTTAGTCCGGGACAGAATATAGCGGTCACACCAGGCAAGGTGATTGCACGAAACAAGCTTGCCGAATTAATTCAATATTCTCCATCTACTGATAAAGTCAAATCAGTTCCAATCCTCATTATCCCGCCATGGATAAACAAATATTACATTCTTGACTTGTCACAGAAAAACTCGTTTATCAATTGGCTGGTAGGGCAAGGCTATACGGTGTTTGTCATTTCATGGATCAATCCTGACGAATCATACCGCGATGTCGGGTATGACGATTACCTTGAGCTTGGACCAAAATGGGCTGCTGAGGTAATTCAATCAATCACAAACACTCCGACCTTCAATGCAATCGGGTATTGCTTGGGGGGCACGCTCCTTGCAACATATTTGGGTTACCTTGCAAACCGGCCACAGGCTGAAAACCCAGTGAAATGTGCTACTTTTTTCACCACGATGATCGACTTTTCCGAACCTGGCAATTTAGGCGTATTCGTCGATGAAGATAGTGTCTGTCGTCTTGAGAAGCAGATGGAGCAAACCGGCTATCTCGACGGCAAATCCATGGCGTCAACTTTCTCTATGATGCGCTCGAACGATTTAGTTTGGCATTTTGTCATTAATAACTACTTGCTTGGCAAGTCGCCTGGGCAATTTGATTTGCTCTACTGGAATTCAGATTCCACCAGAATGCCCGCTAAAATGCACAGCCAGTATCTCAGACAAATGTATCTTGACAATCGACTGGCAAAGCCTGGAGCAATGAACGCACTTGGCACGTCCATTGATCTGTCAAAGGTTAGAACACCGTCGTTTTTTGTCGCAACCGAACAGGACCACATCGCACCGTGGAAATCGGTTTACACAGGTGCAATGCAATTTTCAGGTGCCAAGAGGTTTGTGTTGGGTGAATCGGGTCATATCGCGGGGATAATCAATCCGCCTTCTAAAAACAAGTATGGTTATTGGTCCAGCAATCGAAAACCGGTTAAGTCGCCAGACAAATGGTTGGAATCAGCCGACTACGAAAACGGCTCGTGGTGGCCGCGGTGGGAGCGGTGGCTGTCAAGTCACAGTGGCAGATCAATCGATGCCAGGCAGCCAGGCAGTGATGCATTTGCGGCCCTTGACGACGCGCCTGGCCGCTACGTCAAACTGTAGGGAAAATCACGAAGACCAAGAAGGGCGCCGCTTTTCGATAAAAGCGTCGATGCCTTCAGTGGCGGCAGGATAATTCAGGTTGCAAGCCATCTTGTCGCTTGCAGTTTCATAAGCGTGTTCCAGACCCTGGTCAATTTGCTGATAGAAAGATTGTTTTCCGATAGCCAGAACTTCTCTGGGTTTTTTGGCAATGCTTTTCGCCAGTTCCAGCGTGGTGTCTTCAAGCTGTTCGTGCGGGACTGCACGGTTGATCAACCCCTTTTCGGCAGCAGTATTGGCATCAACAAAATCTCCTGTGAGTAACATTTCCATAGCGTTTTTTCGCGAAACATTGCGACTCAGTGCGACGGCAGGAGTGGAGCAAAACAGGCCAAGATTCACACCGGAAACAGCGAATCTCGCCTCTACCGAAGCGATAGCAAGATCGCAGTTGGCAACCAACTGACATCCGGCCGCAGTAGCGATCCCTTGAACCTGTGCAATGACAGGTTGAGGAAGCTTGGTAATGGACACCATCATTCGGCTGCATTGTGCGAAAAGCGCCCGCGAAAATTCGTCACTGTCATGCGCGCGAATTTCCTTAAGATCGTGACCCGCACAAAATGCTTTACCTTTGGCAGAAACAATAACGACGTGAACACAGCGGTCTTTGGCCAGCCGGTCAAGATGCTGCTGTAACTGCGCAAGCATGGCCTGAGACAGCGGGTTATACTGTTGAGGCCTGTTCAGTGTCAGTTTGGCAACTGCTCCGATGTGTTCTTCAATGAGGTAAGGCGCAGTGTCGCTTTGTGGTTCGCAGGCGAGATTAGTACTCATATTCAGTTCAAAAGGTTGGAACGACGATGGCGTCATTTTACAGCGAGATTGAAAAAATTAACGAACTATTGTTATGCCTATTCAGTTAGAGGAGTTTCGCGAAGAATCGGCGAAACTCATCCCATTGACGAAGAAACTTGGGTTTGTACCCGAAAGTCTCGATGACGGAAAGTGCATCGTTCGCGCAGTATACGCTGACGATTTTTTACGACCCGGGGGTACGATTTCCGGACCTGTATTAATGGCACTGGCTGACTATGCGATGTGGGGTGCAATCATGTCAAAGGCCAATGAGGTTCAGATGGCTTTGACTACAAATTTCAACATTAATTTCATGATCCGCCCACAGCCAGGAGATGTCGTTGCTGTGGCCAGATTAATGAAGTTGGGAAAAAGGCTCGCAGTCGGCACAGTCGATTTGTTTGGCAACAATGAAGAAGATCTGGTTGCGCATGTCACGTGCACTTATTCACTGCCGCCGAAACAACAATAGAGGAAGGGGATCAGCTATGAATCAGAAATTTGACGATATACGCGCTTGTGTATTCGATGCTTATGGCACTTTGTTTGACGTTCATTCGGCTGCTGCACAGCACAGTCACCGCCTAGGAGAGCTGGAAACGCCAGTATCTGAGTTGTGGAGGGCGAAGCAGCTTCAATACACGTGGCTTCGCAGTTTAATGGGCGCTTACGAAGATTTTTGGACTGTTACAGAAAATTCTCTTGACTATGCACTGGCTTCTTACGGAATTAGTGAAAACGGCTTGCGCGATGATTTGATGAATGCATATCTTAAGCTGAGCTGCTTTGATGAAGTGATGGATGTGTTAAAGACCTTGAAACAACATGACATTCAAACTGCAATATTATCGAACGGTTCGCCAGCGATGCTAGAAGGCGCAGTGGAAAACTCAGGCGTCGGTGAATATATAGACGCTTGTATTTCAGTAGATGTTGTGAGAGTTTACAAACCCACCGCTGAAGTCTATCAGCTTCCTTGCACGATTTTCGGAATTCAACCGAGTCAAGTCAGCTTTCAGTCTTCAAATTGTTGGGATGCAATTGGCGGAGCGCATTTTGGCTATCAGGTAGCGTGGTGTAACCGCTACGGTCAACAGTTGGACAGATTGCCAGCAAAACCACAAGTTGAAATCCAAAATCTCACTGAGCTGTTACCATTGGTCGGGATAAAAAACTGAAAAAAGTAATTTATCTTGCGTTTTGCGCGGTTTGCAGATGCGTGTGTGGGCACTTGTGGCCAGACACTAATCTGGCAATTGAAGTTGTGATTTGATGAAGTACCTGAAAATTATTCTTGCGAGCTGCGTTTTGGCAGTAAGTTCACTTTCGCCAGCATCCGATAATCTCGCTGAGCATTTCAGCCACAGTGCTGATTCACACGGAGTAACTGTCGACCACAGTGCATGGGATCGGTTGGTTGGAGAATATATTCGCGAATCTGATGGATTGAATTTGTTCGCCTATAACGATGTCAGTGAGGCTGATCGCGCGCAATTAAATGGCTACATAGAATTTTTGCAGACGGTAGCGGTTACCGCTTTACATCCTGATGAGCAGTATGCATACTGGATTAATCTGTATAACGCGGTAACAATTAACGTAATACTGGACCATTATCCGATTGAATCGATTCGAGACATTTCATTCAGTCTTCTCACAAAAGGACCATGGAAAGAGCCACTGGTAACTGTTGATGGCGTGTCACTTAGTCTCGATGATATCGAACATGAAATACTAAGGCCTGTCTTTGCTGACAGCCGAATTCACTATGCAGTCAACTGCGCATCAATTGGTTGCCCAAATCTGCAAAATAGAGCGTTCACCTCTGATAATCTTCAGCAGCTTCTTGACCTAGCGGCAAAACAGTACATCAACCACCCCCGCGCAGTTCGAATACACAACGATGAGCTCATCGTGTCATCGATATACAAGTGGTACGCAGAAGATTTTGGAGATGACGAATCAGAAATCATCGAACATATTCTCAAATTTGCGACACCTGACCTGACCGATCAATTAAAAGGCAGGGATGAATTTGACGACTATGAATATGACTGGATGCTAAACGAACCGGGCAATGCTTAACGGTCAACACATCACGGTCATCATTCCCGCATTGAATGAAGAAAAATCGATAGTTGCAGTTATTGAAGAACTTCCCGACTGCATTGACCAGGTGATCGTGGTTGACAGTGATTCTGACGACAACACAGCTGCTTTAGCTGCAAATGCCGGAGCTTTGGTAGTTCGCGAATCGAAGCGCGGCTACGGAAATGCGTGCTTGAAAGGGATACAGGCGGCTGGCGATACAAATGTTTTTGCCTTTGTTGGCGGTGGATATGCCGATTATCCACAACAGCTCATCAAGCTTATCAAGCCTATCTCACTCGATCAGGCTGACCTCGTTTTGGGTTGTCGACAACATGACAAAGGACAAAAACGAGGCCGATTCGCTCATCAACAGTTCGGAACATATTTGGCGTGCTTGACGATTTGGCTGATATATCGCAAGCGCTTTGAAGATCTTGGTCCTATGCGGTGCATTCGTTCCGAGACTCTGGCTGAAATCAATATGACGGATCGCAATTACGGCTGGACTGCGGAAATGCAGTTGAAAGCCATGCAGATGGGAGCAACGATTCTGGAGGTGCCTGTTCAGTGCCGCAAGAGAATCGGCCGCTCCAAAATATCCGGCACAATAAAAGGTACGGTGTTGGCAGGGTGTAAGATCTTTTACTGGATATTTCGACTGGTGATATTTCCGGTTTCTGCCAAGTCCTGATCGTCAGTTATTTTGTCTGACTACGCTGACGACGCATCCAATCAAACAGTAAAGCAGCACCGATCAGCGAGTATTGCGCAATCCACACCGGTTTTGCAATTTCATAAGCTCGAAGCTCACCGCTGTCCAGATGCAATCCCGTTGCGTAGGACAATACGATTACACTTGCTGCCGTCCACGCCCACATGCTGGGCCAAATAGCCGCAAATGGCAGTAACCAGACCAAGTACCATGGGTTGATGACAGGCGACAGCAGCAACAGTACGCCATAAACCCAGTCCATCCGGGGAATCACATTGTCAGTTTCATTGATTGTGAATCGCAGACAGTAGATGCCAAACCAGACAATGAACAAAGTTCCACAAGTTATTCTGGCGATGTGGTCGTTGGCAATCCATCGGATCAATGCGAACACCGATTCATTAAAATCCCAATTTGACGCGAAATAAGCCAGCACCGCAAGATCTGTGGTCCCTTGAACGATGAACGGTGAATATAAAATGCCAATTGTCGCCAAAACGACCATCCAGTTTCGGATCGGTTTTCGAAACAAAATCAACGGCACAGCAAGCAGGGCAAACACTTTCACACAGCACGCAATTCCGATCGTAATCGATGCGACTGTCATCTTGTCGTGCTTGCGTAGATACAAGGCAAGCAAAACAAAAAAAGCACCGACCACATCGGGGTGAGCGGTAAAAGCGAACTCCTTCAAGACCAATGGACACCAGGCATAGAGCAAGACATTTCTTGGAACGGTCAATTTTCCCAGAACGACAATGAGTGCGATGTCAAATACGCTAATGAGTATTTGCAGCGAATTGATACTGGCAGGGGCGGCGATATAGGACAGTGCAAACAGGTATTGCAAAGTCGGCGCGTAGATTGTGGGCAGGTCAGGATTGTTCATCCAGGTCAGGGCTGGTTGACACGGTTCGGGCAGCGAGTTTTCTGCGAACAATGACGACGGGATGATCCCATAGGGTGATCCGGTGTTGACAAAAAGACATCCATCAAGAATGTAACGAAAATAATCATCTTCCAGAATGGGTGATCCAGCCACGCCAATGACTCGAAAAACAATTGCCCACAGCAATACGAAAGTAAAACTGACTGGAATTTCGTTTTTTTGCAGCCATATCCAATATCCCAGCACGACAACAGCGACAATGAAATGGCCGGTGAGATAGGGCAGCAGCGAAATACCCAGACTGTCGTTCGACTCGAATGCGATGAAACCGTATACAACCGCGCACAATAGCCCGACGCTAAAGTGTGTTGCGTGGGGGGTTACATACTTCGAAAACGCTTGAATCATGGGGGCAGGGTAACTTTTTTGATTATTTTAAGTCTTATACACGGATAGCACACTGCGGCTCACAGGTGATTGAGTCAAGGCAAGTGGTACTATACGTGGAGCCTTTAAAAAATTACAATTGCCGAACTGTATACAAATATCAATTTACTTTACACGTTGTGTGGGAATCATACGATTATGCGTACTCGATTATTTAAATCAACTATAGCCGGGATATCCGTTGCAGCAATCGCTGTAGCCTTAACCGTACCATCTGCCTTTGCATCAGGTGCTGGCGGTGGAGGCGGAGGCAGCGGTAACACTATTCAAGAAGAGGTGATGTACGGCAAAGGGAAGAAATTATTTGAAGAAAAAGTCGTCTGTGAATCTTGTCCTTATACCGGGTTGGTGTTGGAGACCGAAGCTGTCGAACAAGTATGGCCGAGTCTGAAGAAGGATATCAAACGTGATGGGCAGATTGGCAAGGATTTAAAGAGGTTTCAACGAAAGTCGCTAAAGCACTTCATTAAGGAGCGTTTCAAGCTCTAGTCATTGACATTTATGTATCGTATCTGTGTGTTAGGGGCTTAAGCCATAGTCAAAATATTCGAATATCTTAAAACGTTATGAGAAGTGTTTCTTGGTTTGCGTTACCAACCCGATTTGTGTTGGTCACATGCGTTATTTTGTTTGCTGGCGCTTTGGCTTTTGGTTCCGCTCCCGGTGGCAGTGCTGGCGGTAGTACCGGTGGCGGTGATGGTGGCGGTGATGGTGGTGGTGATGCTGGTGGTGATGCTGGTGCCGGCGGCGGTAACGGCGGTGGCGGTTCAGGCAGTGCTGGATCCAGTGGCAGTTCGGCAGGCTCCAGTTCTTCTGGCGGCGGAGGCGGCGGTTCGCGTTATAGTATTCATCAGCAGGTCATGTATAACAAGGGAAAGAAGTTATTTCGACATGAAGTGGTGTGTGAATCGTGCCCTTACTCCGAATTGCAGCTAAACAGTGACGCTGTTCAATCAGTTTGGGTAACTTTGGAAGCAGATCTTGAACCAGATGGACAGATTGGCAAGGAACTGGTAAGATTTCAACGTCAATCATTGAAGTTTTTTATTAAGGAACGTTTCAGCCCGTAGTATTCTAAAAAGTTCGCTTTTCATCAAATGCTGTAAACCACCGCCCGCAAGTGATTTGTTTTTTGTTGGGTTGATATCGACTTTTTCCGACCAGATCTACGACCGAGTTTGTAATAGGCAGTCATTTTGAACTCGGTAACACTGTCTAGGCGATTCCACCGACGCCTTCATTACCCCAACTGCTCGTGATTGAATCCTTATCAAGTCATCACTTGCTGATCATCGCGTTGATCGCATTGTTCGCAGGTTTCGTTCACGGTTCTATCGGATTGGGTTTTCCTCTTCTTTCGACTGCAATATTGTCGACGATGATCGACCTGCGTTTAGCGATATTGGTGACCTTGCTGCCTACCATTACTGTCAATTTGCTCAGCATTGCAAAAGGAGGAAATTGGGGTGTCAGTGTTGGAAAATACTGGCCCCTGGCTGTGTGGTGCCTAATCGGATCGGTCATCGGTGCTTATGTCATTGCGTTC
The DNA here is from genome assembly GCA_965214785.1 of Arenicellales bacterium. Taxonomy (GTDB): domain Bacteria; phylum Pseudomonadota; class Gammaproteobacteria; order Arenicellales; family JAJDZL01; genus JAJDZL01. The sequence continues at coordinate 2,879,197 of OZ243975.1, forward strand.
AATGATCCAACGCCTTATAAATTGCTGCTGGCATTTCTCATTTTCCTTTATCTAGCGGTCGATCATGCCTACCGAGGGCTGTTGAGCTTTGTCAAAAATCATCCAAAATCCTCTAACTTGGGCTTTGGTTTGATTGCCGGTTTTTCTGCCGGATCAACCAATACGATGGTTCCCATTCTTGTCATCTACTCGCTGGAAGCTGGTTGGGCGAAAACGGTTATGGTTCAGGTATTTAACTTGTGCTTTCTTTCAGGAAAGGCAGCACAAATGGCAGTTTTTTCGTCAACCGGGATATTCAACTTGCAAGTCGCATTGCTTACTGTCCCTTTTGCTGCAGTTGCCGCTGCCGGCCTGATGGTCGGACAAAAAGTTCAAGGCCGGATCGATCTGAATCTGTTCCGAAGGATAGTCAAGTTCATTTTGCTGGTTTTAGGCATTGTGCTAGTGGCTCAGGTGCTGATTTTGTAAATCCAAAAACGGCCATGACTTTTTCACACATCTTGACCGTAACTTCAATTGCGATTGTGTCGGTATACGATTCGCAATTAGAATGCGGTACGGCCAGGTGCTGACAGTAGAGCCCAAGATTACACGCGCAGATGGATCAAAATTTCGAACCGCCGCCAGATTCAATGAGTCCAACATTCAGCATCGACAATCGCAATTTCATCTCGAGTAATTGAATGCGAAAGCAACTTTTGTTGTAATTTTCTGCGATATGGCATAATAAAGTCACTTCGGAAGCCATTGCTGATTTTTGCAGCTTTCGTTTGTTTGAACATCCTTAATTCACAAGAAATTCTGTCTGCATTGCATTGCAGATAAGTACGAGGAGGAAATGCTATGAAGAAGACACTAATCGCTGCCGTGGCGCTGTTTGTTTCGATTACATTCACACCAGCGAAAGCAGCAGACCTGACATTGTGTTGGGCTGCTTGGGATCCGGCAAATGCTTTGATTGAATTATCCAAGGACTTTGAGGCCCAAAGCGGACATGACATGAGTTTTGAGTTTGTGCCGTGGCCAAATTTCGCCGACCGAATGCTCAACGAACTCAATTCAGGCGGAAAACTGTGTGACCTGATGATCGGCGACAGTCAGTGGATCGGTGGATCGGCAGAGTCCGGACACTATGTAAAACTCAATGACTTCTTTGATGCACAAGGCATTACCATGGACGACTTTATTCCAGCCACAGTGACAGGATATGCCGAATGGCCTAAAGGGACGCCAAACTACTGGGCGCTTCCTGCATTTGGTGATGTAGTCGGTTGGACGTATCGAAAGGATTGGTTTGAGCGCCCTGAACTTATGGCAGAGTACAAGGAAATGCATGGTCGCGATCTTGGTGTGCCACAGTCACTGGCTGAACTCAAAGATATCGCCGAATTTTTCCAGGGCCGTGAAATTGATGGCAAAACTGTATATGGCGCTGCCATTTATACCGAACGTGGCTCCGAAGGGATCACAATGGGTGTAACCAATGCGCTTTACAACTATGGTTTTGAATATGGGAATCCTGACAAGGCTTACGACCTCGAAGGCTTTGTCAATTCTGAAGGTGCCGTCGCAGGCTTGGAATATTACCGAGCCCTGTATGAATGTTGCACACCACCGGGATCTTCTGATTGGTACATGAGCGAATCAATTGATGCTTTCAAATCAGGTTTAGTCGCACTGCAAATGAACTTTGCTTTCATTTGGCCAGGCGTTCATGCCGATGCAAATGTTGGTGGCGATCGCTCAGGATATTTCCCAAATCCAGCTGGACCAGGTGGACATTTCGCTCAGTTGGGCGGACAAGGAATCTCTGTCGTGTCCTATTCTGACCAGCAGGAAGCAGCACTTGAATATATCAAGTGGTTTGCCCAGCCTGAGGTGCAGAAAAAATGGTGGGAGCTTGGTGGTTATTCCGCTTTGCGCGCTGTTGTTGAAGACCCAGGATTTGCCACCAGTCAGCCGTATGCACAGACGTTTCTGGACTCAATGGCAATTGTGAAGGATTTCTGGGCTGAACCAGCGTATGCGTCGCTGTTGCTCGCAATGCAGGACCACGTCCACAAATATGTCATTGCCGGTCAGGGCACCGCTCAGGAAGCGCTCGACAACCTGGTTAAAGATTGGGTTGAAGTGTTTGAAGATGAAGGCAAGCTCTAAGTATTGCAGAACATCACTTGAGTGATTAAATTCGAACCAGTGGTCGCTCTTTGTGAGCGACCACTGAAGGTCTTTAGATAAAGTCTTAACTACTCATGGGGAAATCGCCCATTGACCGGGCAGCCGCGGCAACGCCGCCTGGAGTGAGGCGACGAATTCGAGGGCTGTCTGATCGAGCGATTGCTTGGGTATTCGTCGGCCCGACAGTCGTTCTTCTCCTTTTAATCAATATTTTCCCTCTGATTTGGACGATCAGGCTAAGTTTTACGAACTTCCGAGCCAATCGTCCCAATGCCGATGTCAAGTTCATAGGACTGCGAAACTATGAACGGATTCTGACTGACAGCGATATCTGGCAGACAATGCAAGCCACTGCACACTTCCTGTGTTGGACACTGTTGGTCCAGGTCATTATCGGGTTTTCGCTGGCGTGGCTCATTAATAAGAAATTCAAAGGCAATGATTTGTGGACCACGATCATTGTGCTGCCCATGATGCTGTCGCCTGCTGTCGTCGGCAATTTCTGGACTTTTCTTTACCAGCCGCAAATTGGTCTATTCAATTACATCATTTCGTTTTTCACAGGCACTGATCCTAACAGCTTTACCATGATTGGTGAAGTCAGTCTCGCACCATGGGCCATCGTGATTGTAGATACTTGGATGTGGACACCATTTGTAATGCTGATTTGCTTGGCGGGGCTGCGATCCATCCCGGACTATATTTACGAGGCAGCCGAGTGTGACCGAGCCTCCAAATGGCGGCAATTCTGGACCATCACCATTCCGATGGTTTTGCCATTTCTGATGTTGGCTGTTTTGTTCCGGGGCATTGAAAATTTCAAGATGTTTGATCTGGTTACCCTCTTAACCGGTGGCGGACCCGGCTCCACAACTGAATTGACATCAATCAATTTGAAGCGAGAAGCATTCGAGAAGTGGCGAACAGGTTATGCCTCCGCCTATGCGGTGATTTTGTTCGTAACGATTTTTGGTCTGGCCTCGATCTATGTCAAGGCGCTTAACAGGGTGAAAGACCGATGAGCAGTTGGTCGCTAACTGAGTCTAGTCCGTTGCAGAAGTGGGTTGCGGGAACGCTGGTTATCCTCTATGCGGTGATAACGCTGATGCCACTGCTTTGGATTATCTCGACTGGATTTAAGTCCTCTGTTGACTCGATTGCTTACCCGCCCAAAGTGGTGTTTGAACCGACCCTGGAGGGGTATGTCAACCTTTTTACAACCCAAACCAGGCAAACAGAAGAGTATATGGCTAACAACCCACCGGAAAACTGGTACGAGCAGTTGGTATATGACAAAGGCATGGTGATCGCGGGGCCGTCGCGCTTTGGCGAACGATTTATGAATTCTGTCATCATCGGGTTTGGGTCAACATTCCTGTCAGTATTTCTGGGAACTTTGGCTGCTTATGCGTTTTCCCGTTTCAGAGTCCCTTTGAAGGAAGATTTGCTGTTTTTCATTCTATCAACCCGTATGATGCCGCCAATTGCCGTTGCAATTCCAATTTTTCTGATGTTTCGAACTCTAGGTTTGTCAGATACACATGCAGGCATGATTTTGCTTTATACAGCCGTGAATTTGTCGCTCGCAGTGTGGCTTCTAAAAGGATTTATTGACGAAATTCCCGTTGAATATGAAGAGGCGGCTTTGATTGATGGATATACCCGCTTTCAGGCCTTTATCAAGGTAGTCTTGCCGCAGTCAATGACAGGCATTGCGTCGACCGCAATCTTTTGCCTGATATTCGCTTGGAATGAGTATGCATTTGCTGTGCTACTGACATCCGGCACAGCCCAGACCGCGCCGCCATTTATTCCGACAATTATTGGCGTTGCCGGACAGGATTGGCCGGCGGTGGCAGCCGGTGTGACGCTGTTCCTCGTGCCGGTTATGATCTTCACCATCGTTCTACGGCGCCACTTGCTTCGTGGAATAACATTTGGAGCCGTGCGCAAATGAGCCGTTTAATTTGGGAGTTGCTGAATTTTCGCAGAGGCGCCTGGGAACTTGTGGCTTCGGTCGTCATTGCCGTTGGTGTTGTTATGCTCATGCAGCCATTTCTGTTAGGGGCATACACATGGTCGTTTTTAGTGACGCTGACCGGGACCATCCTGTTCGTCATTGTCAGTCATTTTCCAAAGTAAATTGATGCGGATAAAACGGATATGAAAATACGGGCGTACCCGAACTGTGCATTTGGACGGACCAGTTCTGTTTGCTCAGCAATAATCATCCCAAGCAAAAGCACATGCCGGCTGATGCCAATAGATCTTCTGAATTGAACCAACCAGTCAAATGGCAGAAATCATCATTAACAACTTGCGCAAGGAATTTGGCGATTTCACTGCGGTCGAGTCATCATCTTTCACCGTGGCTGATGGTGAGTTTTTCATGCTTCTTGGCCCCTCGGGATGCGGAAAAACAACGACGCTTAGAATGATTGCAGGATTGGAGTTGCCAACCTCAGGTGAAATTCTAATTGATGGTGAGGAGGTTGCTCAAAAACCGGCAAGTCAAAGAGATATTGCTTTTGTCTTTCAGATGTTTGCGCTTTATCCCCATATGAACGTGCGTAAGAACATCAGTTATCCTCTTGTCAGTCAGAGAATGAAAAAAAGTGATATCACAAAGAAGGTCGCTGAGGTCTCCCAAATACTTGGTATTCAACAGATTCTTGATCGTCCTGTCAGCGGCCTTTCAGGTGGAGACAGGCAGCGGGTTGCCTTGGCAAGAGCGATTGTGCGAGAACCAAAGTGTTTTCTGATGGATGAGCCCTTAGGGGCACTGGACGCAGAATTTCGCGAGCACATGGCAGGTGAATTGCGCGGTCTGCATGATCGCATGGAAGCGACAACTGTCTATGTTACGCACGATCAACGTGAAGCGATGCAAATGGGTGACCGAATTGTCGTCATGAATCACGGTGTCATCGAGCAGTTTGGCACACCACAGCAAATTTACGATTATCCGGCCACCATGTTTGTTGCTGATTTCATCGGATCACCTCCCATGAATTTTCTGGAATTTGAAGATCATCTGGAAGCAGGCAGCAGTACTGTCAACCTTCAAGGACAGAAAGTTGGGATATGTCCGCTGACAGAGCCTGCCGCAGGTTCTTTGGCTTTGGGGGTTCGCCCTGAGCATGTTCGTTTGGATGACGAATCCCGTTACCGAGGCACTGTAATTACGGCCGAATATCTGGGGACGACGCAAATTGTGACCCTTTCAACCCCCGACGGCACCATTAAAGCACGGATGTCTTCTGGCACTTCAGTCACAGAGGGTGAAACTGTGGGACTGAGTTTCCGTGAGGAGTTGATCACATTGTTTGACCGCGGTTCCGGTAGAGCAATTAAGTCAGAACGCCAGGAAAGTACAGAGCACAATGGCTGACGTTAAACTTCAGAACATTTCGAAGTCCTTTGGCAAAATTGAAGCTGTCAAGGATTTAACTTTGACGATTGCCAATGGTGAATTCCTGGTACTACTGGGTCCGACAGGCGCTGGAAAGACAACAACGTTACGCTTGATCGCAGGGCTCGAGACACCGAATGCAGGTTCGATTTACATCGCCGGACAGAACATGACAGCGCAAACCCCCGCCATGCGCGACGTGGCGATGGTTTTTCAGCAATACTCGCTTTATCCACACATGACTGTTTACGAAAACATGGCTTTTCCGCTTCGGTCACCGCAGCTAAAGACTCCACAAGATGATATTCGTCGTAAAGTCGTGGAAACTGCACAGATTCTTCAAATCACCCACAAGCTTGACAACCGAACATCACAGTTGTCGGGGGGCGAGATGCAGCGAGTCGCAATCGGTCGTGCACTGGTTCGCAGTCCAGCGATTTATTTGATGGATGAACCCTTAAGTTCTCTGGATGCGAAATTGCGCGCCGACCTGCGCATCGAACTCAAGCGAATTCAGTCTCAGCTAGGGGCAACGCTTTTGTATGTTACACACGATCAAATCGAGGCGATGACTATGGCTAATAAGATTGGTGTACTGGAAGCAGGGCGATTGGTACAAGTTGGAACACCGCGAGAGATTTACGAAGACCCCATTAGTCTTTATGTTGGCGGCAGACTTGGCTTGCCTCGAATCAATGCCGTACCTGCCGATCTTTTCGGCAATGCCCCGAAAGGTGCATCCATGATAGGATTGCGACCAGAACATATCGAACAAGGTGCAGGCAAGCCAGCCAAAGTCGTACGACTCGAACACCTTGGTGATCAGACACAATTGCATCTAGAGCTTGAGGGCCACAAGATTATCACCTTGACGGATATTCACTCGCGACTTCAACCCAATGACACAGTTCACATCCAGCCGCGCAATCCGTTATATTTTGATTCTTCCGGAAATCGTATTCGTTAATATCGTAAAGGGTTTGAACCTCATGAGTCAATTCATCAACAATCGAGACACAGTTGTTACCGATGCCATTGATGGCATTCTTCGTTCATCTTCAGATCAGTTAGCTAGGCTAGACGGTTACCCGCACATTAAAGTTGTTGTGCGTACGGACGCTGACAAGTCGCGAGTCGCTTTGATTTCAGGTGGCGGTTCAGGTCATGAACCGAGCCATGCCGGCTTTGTCGGAGAAGGCATGCTGAGCGCCGCGGTTTGCGGCGATGTTTTTGCATCGCCGTCGGTCGAAGCTGTTCTAGCGGGTATCCTTGCAGTGACAGGTGAGGCAGGTTGCTTGCTAATCGTTAAAAACTACACTGGGGATCGTTTGAATTTTGGATTGGCCGCTGAGCGGGCTCGAGTATTAGGCTACAAGATTCGGATGGTTGTTATTAGCGACGATATTGCCTTACCGGATCTTCCCCATCCAAGGGGTGTGGCCGGAACACTGTTCGTTCACAAGGTGGCCGGAGCCTTGGCGGGGGCTGGTGCAAGCCTTGATGAAGTTGCCGCGGGTGCCGAACGCATTGCAGGTCAAATCGCATCATTGGGATTGTCGTTAGATACCTGCACTGTTCCAGGGTCCCCAAAGGAAAATCGGATCGATCCGGGAATGGCCGAACTTGGGCTGGGTATCCACGGGGAACCAGGAGTGGAAAAAGTCTCGTACTCAACCGCTGATGACGCTATGGATCTGGTCGTTGATCGACTTGAGCCGCACACAGGTAAAGGTCCTTTGGTTGCTTTGCTCAATAATCTTGGCGGCTGTACAAATCTTGAAATGAGCATTCTTGCAGAAGCGTTGATGCGCTCGCGCATCGGTGAGCGGATCCAGGGTGTGATTGGCCCCGCTTCACTTATGACTTCACTCGATATGAAAGGATTTTCGGTTTCATTGTTGGTCCCGCAACAAAAGGATCTTGAAGCCCTAATGTATCCTGTGAGTCCACAGGCTTGGCCTGTATACCGTGCCATAGGGCAGCCTGCACTAATTGATCTCCCAGCAGGTCTTCGACCGCATAAACCACAGCCATCCAGCAATGCCAAAGCGCAAGTGCTGATAGAGACTTGTTGTGAAGTGTTGATCAACGCAGAAACACAACTGAACGCATTGGATGCCAAATCAGGTGATGGTGACACGGGCAGCACCGTGACTTCTGCTGCAAAGTCGCTTCTTGCCAAACTCGACCAACTTCCATTGGCACAGCAGCCTCAACTGTTTCGCTCAATTGGCCAAGAACTTGGGGAATCAATGGGCGGCTCATTTGGCGTATTGATGGCGATATTTTTTACTGCAACCGCAGAAGCGTCAGCAAAAGGTAACAGCATTCACGAGTCGCTGCAAGTAGGCTTGGATCGTATCAAGCAAGTTGGTGGCGCGCAGCTCGGAGACCGTACCATGATTGATGCCCTTGAGCCGGCACTGAATCTTCTGAACCAAGGTATGAGTCCCGCGGCAACTGCAGCCCGAGAAGGTGCGAATGCGACGGCTGCAATTACCCAAGCCAAGGCAGGACGCGCAAGTTATGTATCGGCAGACAGTCTATCCGGTCACAATGATCCCGGTGCGGAAGCAGTAGCCATATTATTTGAAAAATTGGCTTCTATGTAAATTGTGCTGGGCGACAAAGACTATTTCTGATAAGCAGGCATCTTTACTTAAGCCACTTCACGCGGACAAATTGCATTTAGAGCTTAAGCCTCCTGCATCCTTGCAATTTCAAGTTCATAAGCAGACTGAAGGTTAACCCAACTCCTTGCATCTGTATTGAAATACCGTGCCAACCGTAGTGCGGTACTCGCAGTAATTCTTCGGCGACCAAGAACAATATCATTTACTCGTGCTGGAGTTACGCCAAGTGCTTTTGCCAATGCTGTGGATGTAAGTCCAAAGGGTTCCATAAACTCATACTTGAGAATTTCTCCAGGATGAACAGGTTGTAGTTTTTTCATGTCGTTGCCCAATCTTGTTATTTGTGATAATCAACTATTTCCACATCAAAGGCATCTGCGTCACGAAAACGCTGTGCTCGAATATGGCTGGCAAGCTTCTCAGTGTTCTTACAACCAGCTAATCGTCAATGCTACAACGGGCAGACAATATCTCCAAGTCTCTCGGTCAGTTTTGGGTTTTCCCGGTAGTCGATCGGTACAACAACAAGACTCGGACCGCTTTGCTCAAAAGCGGTTTCAAGTGTCGAAACCAATTCGCTGGACTTGTTTACCCGGTAGCCGTTCCAACCGAAAGAATCTGCAAGTTTCAGCCAATCAGGATTGTTGAAACTCAAGTCAGTATGCCGGCCAAATTGATTGTGCTGCTTCCATGCGATCAAACCATACTCATGGTCTTCCCAGACCATGGCGACAATGTTGACGTCAAAGCGTTTGGCGGTTTCCATTTCCTGTACATTCATCATAAACCCTGCGTCGCCGTTTATCGCCAGAATTCTTCGCTCAGGATAAACCAGACTTGCTGCAATTGCACCGGGGAGGGCAAAACCCATTGAGCAAAATCCATTTGGAATCAGACAGGTGTTGGGTTCATGACAGTGATAGTGTCGCGCAATCCACATTTTATGGGCACCGACATCTGAAAGCACAATGTCATCAGGCCCTAGAACCTGACGAACATCCCACAAGACTTTCTGTGGCTTGATGACGCCTTCGGTATCATCGTCTTTGTACTCGGCAAAATCAGCCGCCATATCTCTTCTGGTGGCCGCTTGCTGTGACAAGTTAAATGACAAGTTGTCTGCTGCCGCATCTACCCTTGAGTTGAACATCCACAGTGTATGAGCCAGATCACCGATCACTTCAAGTTGCGGCTTGTAGTGACTGTCGATTTCTGCTGGAAGAAAATCAATATGGAGAATATTTTTATTCTGCTGTGGATTCCAAAGGTTCGGGTGATATTCGACCATGTCATATCCAAGCGTGATGATCAAGTCCGACGCATCAAGCGCACATGCAACCAGATCTTTGGATCCCAATCCGATCGTGTAAAGACAATAATCGGCATCCATATCAACACAGCCTTTTGCCATGAAGGTGCTGACGACTCCGATTCCCGTCTTCTCGCAAAGTATTCGCAGTTGTTGTGAAGCGCGTCTGCGTATACAGCCGTTGCCGGCAAGAATAATGGGACGCGAAGCTTTGCGAAGCATCTCGAATGCCTTGTCAACGACTTTGTCGTCGGGAACCGCTCTTCGCAGTTTATGGGGAGTCAGTGGTTCGGATGTGGCTTCCATATGAGCGACATCTTCGGGAAGTTCTATCAGCGTCGCGCCAGGTTTTTCGACTTGAGCCGTTCGAACTGCCTTGCGGATGATTTCCGGAATATTGTCGGGGTGATGAACCTGCTGCGCCCATTTTGTGACCGGGCGATACATCGCAACAACATCCATAATCTGATGGGACTCTTTATGCAAGCGTGTAGAAGCTCCCTGACCAGTGAGAACGAGCATGGGTGCCCGGTCCATATTTCCATCTGCTACGCCGGTTATGAGATTTGTTGCGCCTGGCCCCAGCGTTCCTAAACAACCAGCAACCCGGCCGGTCAGCCGCCCATAGACTTCCGACATAAATGCCGCCCCCTGTTCATGCCGGCAAAGAATGAATTTGATCTTCTCCGAGCGTTCAAGAGACATCATAAAGTGAGCGTTTTCCTCACCTGGAACACCAAAAATGTATTCAATTCCCTCTTGTTCCAGACACTTTACAAAAAGGTCAGATGCTTTCATATTTCCATATTCCTTGTATAAAAAACTGCTTTCATTCGATTGTAAAAGAATTCAGCAGCGACGTTAGCGATTGTATTGATCAGGCAGCTGTTATTGAAACAGAAACACGACTGCCCTAAAACGTAAAACATGACGGTAGGTGATGAAGTTATGGTGGTGCAAGCTATTGAATCCAACTGCCAATTTTGGACTCAGCGACAGTCGAACTTTAGCGTTTCGGTGAAAGTTCGATTGTCGTTTCGTTCAACTTTAGTAGCCAGCCTGAAGTCCCGATACCAACACCACCTTTGCAATAATAAAAATTATGAAATCAAAATGTAACTTCCAGAACTATTCCCTTTGCGGAAACAAAACTCACAAGTCATTTCAATCGAATAATTTTTTACTCGTCTATCCACACGAATTCTGGAAATTCTGACGAACCTAAGTTTCCAAGCGGATTGTTGGGCAGTCCGTGAACGTTTTCTCGAACGGCATCCAGCACATTCAAATGCATCGGAATAATCATACCGCTGTCATTGTGAATCAGAGTTTGCATGTCGCAATACATTTGATACCGCTTGTCTGGATCAAGTTCTGCCAATGACAGCTTGAGTAATTCACCCATACGTGGATCATCCCAATACGTGTCGTTCCAAGGCGCACCTGGTGCGAATGCAATAGCCAGCATTGAATTCGTTGTTGGACGCATGTTCCAGGACGTTACATTGATTGGTTCCACTCTCCATACTGAACCCCAGTAACCGTCATTAGGAACTTTCCTGATTTGCATATCAAATCCGATTTTGGCCAGGTTAGTCTGCATCAAAAGGCATGCCTCTTCGATGCCTGCTCCAACTGGAGCGACAAAGACTTCTGCAGAGCTGATGCCTGACTTGTCGAGATGAAATTTCGCCTTGTCGGGATCAAATTCCCGAATGGGCAACTCACTGCAATAGTCTGCGCCATATGCTGCGTTGATCGGCTGATCATTTCCTACGGATCCATGCCCTTTGAGAATTCGCTTTACAATGCGTTCCCGGTCCTGAATGTATTGCAGTCCTTTGACAAAATCCCAGTTTTCTCCAGGGGCTGTTTTTTTCAACGCGCAAATACCATTCCATGCGCCGCCTGGTATTGAAATCATCCTGACTCCTTGTGCCTCGTCAATCTGTCTGATTGATCTGGGTTCGACATCAGAGATCATATGTACATCACCAGCGATGACGGCATTGACTCGCGCCACTGAATCGGTAATTGCAAAAATTTCTATCGCATCCAATGGGGCAGGTTCCCGCCAATAGTCTTCATTACGTCGGCTGATCGATCGAACGCCAGGACTAAAATCCTCCATGATGAAAGGACCTGTACCATTTCCATCGCCCGGTGAGCCATTCTTGATCACTTTCAACTGATATACACCACCGAGCAAAATGGGCAAATCGGAATTCGGTGTATTCAATACAGCTTTAACCTGATGCGAATTTACTTTCTCCCATCGGTCGACAAACGACAGGATATCTTTAACGACGGAAGTGGAATCATCGGCAATATGTCGATTCATACTCCAAACAACATCATCTGCGGTAAATGGAGTTCCGTCGTGAAAATGGACACCTTTGCGAAGATTGAATACCCATTCTTTTGCATCACCGCTTGCATCCCACGATTCGGCCAATTCCGGCTGCGGTGTGAGACTATCATTGAGTTGGCATAATCCGTTGTAATGCGCGCGTCCGCGGCTATAGTCGATCGCAGAGGTGAACAAATTTGGGTCAAGCGAATCCCCCGGACCATGCAAGCTGACTGAAGCTCGAAGAGTTCCTCCTTTCTTCGGCGTTGCCGCTACCGCTTCTTTGCCGCTCAGCAACAGGTTGTATGCAGCTGTCATTGAAACGCCGGTGGCCATCATGATTTTCAACGCATCACGCCGGGTTATTCCTCCCCGTGCGGTGCGTTCTACTAAAGTTTTATCATTGCCATCTAAGTCTTGGTACTTCAGTTCCCGAGACATTGTGACATGGTCTTTGTTTTTCATAGAATTATCCTCCTTGTATTAGTCGACAATTAAGCGCCATCGGTGAATTTGCAATCGCACCGGCACTTACATCCTAAATACAATTGTAATTGTTAAATTCTGTGCGATACGATAATATGCCGGAGATTCGAAAAACCATTTCAGCGTCGGATGCAAATTACTGGCACGCAAGCGTTAATGACTACACGTTCAGCAGTTGGCGATATTCAAATTCATGACCTATATCGACTATTCAACTTTGATTGAACCATCAAAACTTTGAAAATCGTTACTTACAACATTCGTTACGGGCTTGGCATCGACCAAAAGATCGACTTGCGGCGCGTTTGCGACAGTGTTCAGGGTGCTGGAATCATCGCGTTGCAGGAAGTCGAACGGTTTTGGAACCGCAGCGGTATGGCTGACCAGCCTCAACAAATAAGCCACCTGCTCAATAGCTACTACTGGATGTACGGTCCGAGTTTTGATGTTGACGCCAGCACCGTCGGTTCAGGACAAACAGTTGTCAATCGCAGACGACAGTTCGGCACGATGCTTCTTTCGAAGTGGCCGATTCTCTCTGCCCGCAATCTGGTTCTTCCACAACTGGCGACATTCAATGTTCTGGGAATGGTGACAGGTGCATTGGAATGCGTTGTGCGCAGCCCCTGCGGGGTGTTGCGGATTTATTCGGTTCATCTTTCAGCTGCTTCGACTACAGAACGTTTGGTCCAGATTGATGCTTTGGTCGGTATGCACGAATCTATAGAGCGTTGCGCACGGGTATTGACTTTGGAAACCGCTCCGTCCAATCCCGCCGAAGCAGCGAATCACGTTCAGATGGACTGGTTCAATGGTGAAGCACAACTGCCTGTGCCAAACCACACCATATTTCTTGGCGACTTCAACTTCACCGAAGACAGTATTGAATACAATCGATTTGTCGGACAACAAGACCCGGTATACGGTCGCGGAGTTCACAGCGGCAGTTTCGTCGACAGCTGGGCTGTCGCTCACAATACCGATGGACAATCACTGACTTGGTGGCCAGACCCTGTTGACAGGCCTCCTGCCAAACCTCTTAGACTGGATTACTGTTTCGTTAATACAGAATTTGCTCACACGATTGCCAAGGCATGGGTAGATACCGATGCAATCGGTTCAGACCACAAACCCTACTGGGTTGAAGTGAACGACTGACGGCAGGTAAGGCAAATATGAATTTATTCAGGCGTATCTAGCACAACACAAACAGACACACAAAAGACTCGATAGAAGGTAAACTCAATGACGTTTTCAATTGTTGCCCGCGATTGTCTGACCAATCGCGTTGGCGTTGCCATTACAACTTCCAGCATTGCAGTGGGCAGCCGTTGCCCATGGGTCAGAGCTGGTGTTGGAGCAGTAGCGACACAGAACATTACTGACCCGCTGCTTGGAAGCAGAATCTTGGACTTGATTGAAGCGGGCATGCCGGCTAAGCGTGCACTGGAAAAAATCACAACAAACGAACCGAATATTCAATACCGACAGTTAACCGTAATCGACCTGTCAGGCAACACTTGTCACTTTACTGGCGAGCACATCCTGGGAACCCATGCGGTCGCAGCACGCGATAACTGTATAGCGGCTGGAAATTTGCTCGCAAACACATCGGTTCCTCAGGCGATGGTAGAGCACTTTACAAGTGACGATAAACAACATCACCTCGCGCTCAGATTGATTGAATCGTTAAAAGCCGGAATTGCCGCTGGCGGTGAGGAAGGTTCAGTGCATTCAGCCGCAGTAGTGGTTGCACATGAACATCTTTGGCCAGAAGTTGATTTGAGAGTTGACTGGGATGATGATGACCCGATCGAAGCGCTTGGTCGTCTGTGGCAAGCCTACCAACCGCAGTCTCAAGACTATATTACACGGGCAATTGCACCTAAGATGGCTCCATCCTATGGTGTTCCAGGGGATGAATAGACGTAGACCTTCTTTGCTTGTTTACTTTATTGCCCAGATGAATTCGGATGATGAAATGCGAGCAGTCAGTTAGGAGTGAATTTCGTCTATACACTTTCTATGCAAACGGCTGTTTGCTGCCGCCAGCACCTGTGGCCCGGATTCGGTAGTCAGTGCCTGCCCAGACCAATCGGTCATGACACCTCCAGCGTTTTCGACAACCGGAACAAGCGCCATCATGTCGTATGGCTTCATATCAGATTCCATGACAATATCAATATGCCCCGAAGCCAGTAGACTGTATGCGTGGCAATCAACGCCGAATTGTCGCAGTTTGACTGCCGATGACAGCTTGTCGAATACGCCACGTTCCTTTTCGGAAAACATATCGGGGGAAGTGGCATATACGACTGAATCTGAAAGACTGTCTTGGTCGTTGGTTTTGCAAATCTGACCTTGCCACGTGGATTGAATCCCACTCGCGCCACACCATCTTTCGTTCAAAGCAGGGTGTTCAATAACACCGACTATGGGACGGGTCTGAAATGTCAGCGCGATCAGTGTCCCGAACGTAGGCACTCCGTAGACGAATGACTTGGTGCCATCTATCGGGTCAATGCACCAGCGAAGTTGCGCATTATTGTTGACAACACCATGTTCTTCACCAATCACACCGTGCTGCGGGTAATGACTGCCAATCATATCGCGCAGGTGGTTTTCAATTTTCAAATCGACTTCTGTGACCGGCGTATGATCGGGTTTTGTCCACTTCGTGGTTGGCCGGCGGAAATACTCAAGAGCAATTGAGCGCGCACATCCGCCTAATTCATTAGCAAAATCAAGATATTTTTGAATTTGAATTTGACTGGGAAAATCGCTGGTTGTCATGAATAAACCCGTGTCGACTGAATACTTATAATGAGCCGTCTGCCGATGCACAAGTCAAAGCAGTCGGTGGCTTGGGAAATTGTACGCTGATTTAAACTCTTCCATACAACTCGAATCGTATTTGAACACTCCAGATTCAGTTTTGTTTTCACCGATTTCATTTCGCGGCCTCGAAATGAAAAATCGAATTATGGTTTCTCCAATGTGCCAGTACTCTGCGGTTGATGGATGCATGTCGGATTGGCATCTTATGCATCTTGGCCAGTTTTCTATCAGTGGAGCCGGCATTTTGATGACCGAGATGACGAATGTTGAGCCGCTTGGCAGGATCAGCCCCAAGTGCCTTGGCCTTTACAGTCACGATAATGAATCTGCGGCAAAAAAGGTTGTTGATTTTTGTCAGCGGTTCGGCACAATTCCAGTTGGTGTTCAATTGGCGCACGCCGGGCGCAAAGCGTCGACAAAACCACCTTGGCAAGAGCGAAAATACATAAATCCCGATGAGGGCGGCTGGCAGGTGGTTGCTCCGTCCGCGATCGCAGCAAGTGAACATTCACCGCAGCCTCGGGCTTTGACGCGCGCAGAAATTTCAGACTTGATCGAAGCCTTTGCAGCTTCGGCGGTCCGCGCCAATCGAGTCGGCTTCGCCGCGATTGAAATTCATGCTGCACACGGCTATCTTTTACATCAGTTTTTGTCACCATTGTCTAATCAACGCGGTGATGATTACGGCGGATCACTTGAGAACCGAATGCGCTTTGCGTTAGAAGTGTTTACCGCTGTGCGGCAAGTTTGGCCAGACAACAAGCCCATTGGCGTGCGTATCTCAGCCACTGACTGGGCAACCGGTGGCTGGAACGTTGATGATTCAGTGAAATTCACCCGTCAGCTCAAAGCGCTTGGATGCGATTGGATTGATGTGTCAAGCGGCGGATTGGTCCAACACCAGGATGTTGTGACTACCCCTGGATATCAGGTCCCGCTTGCAGCACAGATTCGAGAACAGGTAAACATTCCGACAATCGCAGTGGGTTTGATTACGCAAGCCGCACAAGCCGAAAAAATTATTCGCGACAAAAAAGCTGATGTAGTTGCGTTGGCTCGCACCATGCTCTACAACCCGCGCTGGCCATGGCATGCGGCCAACGAGCTCGGTGCCAGCATCGATTTTCCCAACCAATATCTTCGTTGTTTGCCAGTATTTACGACCGCACTTTAGCGCCATGCATTACCGCAAGCATATATTTTGTTGCATTAACGAACGAGAGCCGAATCACCCGCGCAGCTGTTGCAGTGCCCGCGGTTCGGTTGAACTTCGCGCCTATATGAAAAGTCGGGCGAAACAACTCGGCCTGAACGATGTTCGGATCAATAATGCTGGATGTCTGGAACGCTGCGAATTTGGACCGACGATGGTGATCTATCCGCAAGGCACCTGGTATCACTACGAATCAGTTGAGGATATCGACGAAATTCTCCAAAGTGATGTCATCGAAGGCCAAAAAGTGGACAGATTGCGTTTAAAAGATGGCCAGAAGTATCCACATGCCTCCGCATTTTTACGCCTCAAACTCAAAGTAGCAGCGGTTGATTCTGTAGCACATGACAAGCTGCGCATAGAGTTTGTAAATTGCGTTGCGGGAAACCTGCCAGCATTTACTGCGGGTAGCCACATTGACCTTTTGATTGGCGAGCGCGGTATTCGCCGTTCGTATTCACTGATTAATAATCCGCAAGAAACTGACAGATATGTGGTCGCGGTATTAAAGGAAAAAGACAGTCGAGGCGGCTCTAAATGGATTCACGACGAAATGCGTGTGGGCGATGTTGTTGAAGCGAGTTATCCACAAAACAATTTCCAACTTGATGAATCTGCACAATCAAGCTTGCTCATTGCCGGGGGAATCGGCATTGCGCCTATTTTGTCAATGTGTTATCGCCTAAAAACGATCAATGCTGAATTTTCGGTTCACTACTGCGCCCGCTCGGAACAAGAGGCTGGTTTTGTTGAAGAATTAAAGTCCGTTTGCGAAGGTCGCTTAACCATGCATTTTGATGACGGCAACCCTAAAAATGGAATTGATCTCGATGCAGTGCTCGCTCAGTATAGACCTGACAACCACTTGTATGTTTGCGGGCCGGCGAGTCTGATGGCAGCGGCGTTTGACAAAGCCAGTCATTGGCCGAAGGACGCATTACACAAGGAGTTGTTCCATCGGGTGATACCCGCGAAGTGGGACAATCATGAGTTTGATGTTGTACTCGCCCGAAGACAGATTACCGTCCGCGTCGCAAGCGACAAATCTATTTTGGAAACTTTGCAGGACCAAAACATCACCTCAGACTTCTCGTGTACCGAAGGGTTATGCGGTGCATGTAGAACACGCGTTTTACACGGAAATGTTGAACACCGGGATCTGGTGTTAGACGAACGCGAAAAAACGCAAGGTACGATGATGGTTTGTGTTTCCCGCGCTGCAGCCGGAGAGTCTCAATTGATTTTGGACATTTGAGCCGTGATTGTTGACGAGTGAGATTTCGATGTTATTAGAAAACAAGATTGCTTTGGTAACCGCAGGTGCTTCGGGCATTGGACTTGCAATTGCAAAACAGCTCAGTTCAAACAATGCGCAGGTATGGATTTTAGATGTCGACGAACACCTCGTTGCGCATGTTAATGAGGCAGATAACTCAATGCGCGGGATTGTTGCTGATGTGGGTGATCAAGCAGATGTCAACAGGGCAATTGATCATGTTCTTCAGTGCACTGAAGGTCAGTTGGATATTTTGGTCAATAATGCTGGAGTAGCAGGTCCCAACGGTCCTTTAGAGGATCTGGAACTTGATGAATTCAACGAAACACTACGCATAAATTTAGTCAGCACGTTTTTGTGTTCTCGCAAAGTTGTACCGGTTATGAAGCGCCAGCGCGCCGGCTCAATCGTAAACTTGGCTTCGACTGCAGGTTTGCATGGATTCCCCTTGAGAACGCCTTATGCGGCAGCCAAGTGGGGGATTATTGGCTTGACGAAATCTTTGGCAATGGAAATTGGTCCCTTTGGTATCCGCGTCAATGCGATTTGTCCTGGGTCTGTTTCAGGTCCGCGTATGGACCGTGTCATCGCGGATGAGGCTCGTACACGGCAAATCGATGACGAACAAGTTCGAAAGCAGTTTGTGAATCAAACCTCGCTTAGATGTTTTGTTGAAGCTGAGGATATCGCACAAATGGTTGCCTTTATCTGCTCAGACAATGGCGCAAAAATTTCTGGCCAGGCATTGGCAGTGGACGGAAACACCGAATCGCTTAGTCAAATTGATAATTGACTTGATGTAAGTTTTTTACGCAATTTGATTGATAAAGTGTGCGCGGACTTCTTGACTTTGATAAATTAAAGGGACGTCATACGATATGTTTGGCAGTCATCCAGTATTCGGACCCGTCTATTTTGCGAAACCAGCAATGAACCGGTTCCGGGACTGAATAAACATTAGGAGTTAAAATCAAAATGAAAATTTTTTCTGTAAAAGCGTTTATTGCAACATTTGCTTCGGCATTGGCAGGAATTGGATTCATGGCATCTACACTGTTGTATGCAGCCGGTCCGGATGGTTATCCCAATCGTCCGATTACCGTAATTTGCTGCTACGGTAAAGGTGGTGGTTCTGATCAGTCAGTCGATGCGATTGTCGGGCCGGCGGCAAAAATCATGAACGCGAAAATAAACAAAATCAACATCACCGGTGGAGGTGGGTTGAATTGCCTGCCTGAGTTTTTACAAGCGCCAGCAGATGGATACACGCTGCTTCAGCATATTGACACAATACCGTCTCGATACGTGGAAGGACGTATTGATCTGAATCCGGTAACCGATCTTGAACCGCTGGTGATTATGAACGTTGCACCTACCATGCTGTTTATCAACGCTGATGACGAACGTTTTCAGACTGACGGTGTTCCAGATTGGGATAAGCTCGTAGCGTACGCAAAATCTGAACCTGAAATATTAACGGTCTCTAATATCAATATTCCAATGGAACTGGTCAGTATGGCCGTAGTGGAAAATCACTTTGGATTCAAATCTCGCCAGGTTCTTACAGGGAAGTCCGGCGAACGTTTTGGTGCGGTAATCGGTGGTCAGCTCGATGTATTGATGGAGCAGCCCGGTGATGTTTCCAAATATGTCGAAGGCGGCAATTTGAAGCCGATTTTGGCATTGTGGCCGACGCGCTTTGATAATTTTCCAGACACCAAAGCATTGGGAGCAGACTACGGCCTGGACTGGGATCCGCTGCTTCGCTTCAGAGGCATGTTCACCAGAAAAGGAACGCCTCCGGAAATCGTTGAATACTTGGCCGAAGTATTTGCCGAAGCATACAAATCTGAAGAGCATCAGGATTTTGTAGTAAGAAAGAGCCTTGATATCGTCGACTCGTTTCGAAGCCGCGACGATACGGTAAAAATTCTTGAGGACTCAGTTGGAGTCTACACCGAGGCTTTCAAGGATTTGGGGCTTCCAATTCGAGACGAACTGAAGTAGTCATTTTCTCTTAACAAATTGCCGGTGGTTTTGTTTTATTGCCAAAGCCACCGGCATGTTTTTAGTTTTTTAGATTTTCATTGCAGTTATCTTTTAAATGAGTGACTCTACTCAAAGCGCTCGCAAGGCGCTTTTGCCATTTGCCGAAGCCGGTGCCTGGCTGGTATTCGTGATACTGGCTTTTATCTATACATTTCAATTCGACGACCCGCTTCCGGTTTACGAATGGGGGCCGGCGCACTGGCCGAGAGTTGTACTGTTTGGTCTGTTGACCGCTGCATTGTGGCTGCTTTACTCTGAATGGCAACACACCAGAATACCTGCACTGCGGCAGATGCGAGAGTCTGTTGAAGATGATCTTGATCAACTGCAAAGATCAATGCAAATTCGAATCGGCTTTATATTCGGGCTGCCGGTCGTTTATACCTTCCTCATTCACAAGATGGGTTTTTTGCTCGTTACACCGTTTTTCCTGTTTGTATACATGTGGCTTATGGGTGTCAGGAAATTGCGGACATTGATCATTGTTACGGTCAGTGTTTCCGCGGCACTTGCCATTGTATTTGTCAAACTGATATTCACCTATCTGCCTCCAGGTGCTGGCGTTTTTAACACGATAAACGGATACATTCTCGGATGGCTTAGCTAATGGAAAACTTTTTATTCGGAACTCAGCAGCTTTTCACCGATCCGATCGGCATTTTGATTTTTGTCGTCGGGCTCATCGGCGGGCTGGTGTTTGGTGCCGTACCAGGTTTGAGCCTCCTGACACTTGCTGCGGTTTTGCTGCCGTTTACTGCGTGGCTGTCATCAACCCATGCGATCATGCTTTACGGCGTGATTTACGTTTCGGGGGTTTATGGGGGCGCAGTGACAGCTATTTTGTTCAATATTCCCGGGTCGGTGGAAAACGCCCCAACTACATTCGATGGGTATCCGATGACCCGCCAGGGCTTATCTGGCAAAGCAATTGGATATGCAGTGACATGTTCCGCGTTCGGCGGCACCTTAGCTGCGATTGCCATGATGGCATTTACCGGTCCGGTTGCAAGTTTTGCCATACGTAATTTTGGTCCGGTAGAAATTTTCGCCTTGATATTTTTCGGTCTGGCGGTTGTCGCGGGAATCGGCACACGATCCATTGCAAAAGGGTGGTTATCCCTGCTGATTGGCCTGCTGATCGGTTCCATCGGCAGTGACCCTGTAGGCGGAATCCCTCGATTTAACTTTGGCACTCTTTATTTACATGGCGGTATGCATTTTGTGCCGCTGATTCTGGGGTTTTTTGCGGTCGCTGAAGTGTTTGTGCAAGGACTGAATGTTGCACGCGGCAAGTATGAAGAGTCAAAGGTATCGGTTTCATACCCAACGTTCTTGGAATTCTGGAAGATGAAATTCGTTGTTATGCGCTCAGCGGTAATCGGTTTTTTCTGTGGAATTCTTCCGGGTATCGGCGCAACGCTGGCAGCATTCATGTCATACAACGAAGCTGTGCGCTGGTCGAAAAATCCAGTGCCGGAATTTGGCAAGGGCAATCCCGAAGGAGTCGTCGCGCCAGAGACAGCGAACAACGCCGCTACCGGTGCTGCAATGATCCCGCTGTTGGCACTGGGTCTGCCAGGTGGGGCATTGACCGCGATGATGATCGGCGTGTTCAATTTGCATGACATGGATGTGGGTCCGCTGATCATGATTGAAGCGCACGATCTGGTTTGGGTGCTTTTTGCTTCCATGTTTTGGGCAAGTATCGCAATCTTGCTGGTAGGCGTTGTTGAAGCCAAAGGAATCGTTAATTTGCTGCGCATACCGTTTCCACTTTTGGCACCGGTTATTTTGATATTTGCAACCATTGGCGCATTCGCTATTCGAGGAAACATACTCGATGTCTACACCATGTTTGTCGCAGGAATCTTGGGTTTCCTGATGCGCAAGGGAGACTATTCGATTCCAGCGCTGGTGATGGGTGTCATTCTCGGTCAAATCGGTGAAGATACATTTTCCAGGTCCATGGTACTGTTGGACTACAATGTTTTTGCATTGTTTACAAAACCGATCAGTGCTGTTTTTATAACAGCTGGATTGCTGACTATCGTCATGAATATAGCGCGGCACAGAAAACTGTTCGGTTCGTATTACGCTGAATTCAAGGACGAAAACGCTTAAAGCAGCTTTTCTTTTTTTTACAAAAGACAGGGATACTGATATGACATCAATTCATTCTCTTCGTGTAAACGGTGATCGGTTGTGGAAATCGATTATGCGCATGGCTGAAATCGGCGCCTCAGAAAAAGGCGGAGTATGTCGATTGGCACTGACAGACCTGGATCGCGAAAGCCGTGATTTACTCACTTCGTGGTGTGATGACGAAAACTGTGTTCGACAGATCGATCCGATGGGCAATCTGTTTTTTCGACGAGCCGGAACTAATGCGAGCGGTCAACCGGTTGGCACAGGCAGTCACCTTGACTCTCAACCGACAGGTGGCAAGTTTGATGGTGCCTACGGTGTACTTGCAGCACTCGAAGTGATCCGCACATTGAATGATGCGAATATCCAGACTCAATTGCCGGTTGAACTGGTTGTATGGACCAATGAAGAAGGCGCCAGGTTTCCACCTGCCATGATTGGTGCAGCCGTGTACAGCGGAGTATTTGATCTGGATTATGGACATAGCCGACAAGACCACGAAGGCAAGACGATAGGACAAGAACTCAAAAGGATCGGCTATCTGGGTGATTCCCTGCCGGCTGATCACCGCTTCTCATCTTTTTTTGAAGTGCACATTGAACAAGGCCCGATTCTGGAAAATATGAGTCTTCCTATCGGAGTCGTCACAGGGGTGCAGGGCACCAATTGGTATGACGTTACGATCATCGGTGAGGAAACACACGCGGGTCCAACCCCCATGGCATCAAGAAAGGATGCCATCAAAGGCGCATCGGAAATATTGCCGCAGCTCTATCAGCTTGCTGAAGACTTCGGATACGATGCGAGGCTGACTATTGGGGAGTTTCGCATCTATCCGGGCTCAAGAAACACTGTGCCTTCTCGTGTCGAATTTACCATTGACATCCGCCATCCGGATTTGGACGAACTCAATCGGCTTGACGATGGAATTACAGAAATTTTTGCGAAATTTGATGCCACCTCAAAGCTCAGTGCTGAACTCAATCAGATATGGCACTCCCGCCCGGTTGCCTTCGACCCTGATTGTATAGATGCAGTTCGAAACTCTGCCCAAGTATGCAGCTACGAATACAAGGAAATGGTCAGCGGAGCCGGACATGACTCGGTTCATGTGTCAAAAGTAGCGCCCACTTCGATGATCTTCATTCCCTGCGACGGTGGTGTAAGTCACAATGAAGAGGAAAACACTTCAAAAGAGTTTGCCGAAGCAGGCGCAAACGTATTGCTTCACTCGGTATTGGCGAGGGCTGGAATCAGTCAGTGAAAAAGACGATTGATGTCCTAGGGGTTGGCAATGCGATAGTCGACTGTCTTTCGGTCGTCAGCGACAGTGAATTAGAGTCTATGCGGCTTTCCAAAGGCATGATGACGCTGATAGACGATGAGCAGTGTCGACGCCTAAATTCCAGTGTTCATCCTGAAACTGTCAGAAGTGGTGGTTCAGTTGCCAACTCCATTGCACTTTTGTCATCTCTGGGCAGCAAGTGTAAGTTTATCGGCAAAGTTGCATTGGATGATGCCGGTGATCAGTTTGCCGATGGGATGGCTCAAGGCGGTATTGTGTTCGAAACCGCTCGCGAGCGCTTGAACGCGTCAACTGGACAGTGTTTTATATTTGTCACTGCAGATGCGCAACGAACGATGTGCACTCATCTTGGGGCCAGCACTATGCTGACGCTCGATGATGTTGACGCCAATGCAGTCGTGGCATCATCGTATCTTTTCGTCGAAGGCTATCTGTGGGACTCTCCAAGTGCCAGACAAATGGTTCTTGAACAGTCAAAAATCGCTTGCGTAAATAATACACCGGTAGCGTTCAGCCTTTCAGACCCGCTGTTAGTCGACAGGCACCGTTCGCAGCTGCAAGACTACGTGGAACAGTTCGTCGATGTGTTATTCGCGAACGAGGCTGAAGCAGCGATGCTGTATCGTTCGCGAGATTTTGATTCATCAATCATTGACTTGTGCGACAAAGTATCAACCTGTGTTGTCACCCGAGGCGCAGCCGGTTCGGTTGCAGTGTGTGACAATCACACCTATGTCCGAGAAGCTGATCCGGTAAAACAGTTGAAAGATACCACTGGTGCAGGTGATGCCTACGCAGGCGGATTCCTGCAGGGGCTGACGCAGCATATGTCAATTGAGCAGTGTATGAGCCTTGCATCAGCATCGGCAGCCTCTGTCATTGACCATATCGGCGGGCGTTAACGCGCAATGCCGCGATACCTACTTGAGCACCAGCGCACAGACTACAACATGTCAGCGTATAAATGAGCCTGAACGCTGATAAAGGATTTGATTACAGTTGACTGATTATGGTTTCCGCGCCACTGATTTCGAATTTGCCGGGTTTTTCATGATTGATTGCAGTTACGACACCATCGTCGACAATCATGGAATAACGGTCTGAACGCACACCGAATCCCATTCCTGTCAAATCCAGTTCAAGTCCAACTGCTTGGGTAAAATTTGCACTGCCATCAGCCAACATCAGTATCTGATCCGCATTTTGTGCATCACCCCATGCGTCCATTACAAATGGATCATTCACTGAAAGACAGACAATGGTATCGACTCCTTTGGCCTTAATCTCATCAGCACCGACAACATATCCGGGCAGATGCGCCGCAGAACATGTTGGTGTAAACGCACCAGGAAGTGCAAATAAAACGACTTTCTTACCGTCAAATATCTCTGATGTAGAAATATCCTTCGGGCCGTCGGCTGTCATATGCTGCAGTACTACGTCTGGAATTTTGTCACCTACAGAAATGGTCATGTTGTATCTCTCCACATGAAAAACAAATGTTCAGGTTAAAACCTGTACCATATAAAAAAGTTACGGGAGCCGTACCAAAGTTTTTTACACTCTATCGATGTTGCCAGGCAGCATCATTATCAATATGAACGAAAAATCCGAACAACCTAAAACAGAACTTGATGAATTACTCGAACACTATCCGGAAATCGAGTACGTCGATGCGATCATCTCTGACATGAACAATTACATACGAGGTAAAAGAATTCCAATTTCAGAGGCAAACAAAATCTACAAATCAGGTGTGCAGATACCTGAGAGTTCTTTTTTGCTCGACTATGAGGGGGCAAGCAGTGATCCGTGTGGAAGAGGATTCTCTGACGGAGACCCCGATGGTTCACTGATTCCCATTGAAGGTACCACCTGCTATGTGCCATGGGGTGCCGGCAAACGCGCGCAGGTTCTAATGCAGTTGATGACAGATGAGGGTATACCGAGCGTAGTTGATCCGAGAAATATTGCTGCTCAAGTGCTCGGCAGATTCAATGAACTGGGGCTTACAGCGAACATTGCTTTTGAAGTTGAGTTTTACCTTCTTGACCAAAAACCGGATGAAAATGGAAGACCGCAGTTTTTGGTAAAAGACCATTTAATGAACGAAGCGAACGAAATGCAAGTCTACCTTCTCGAAGACTTGGATCTTCACCACGACTACCTGCGCGCAGTGCATAAGGCTTGTGAAATTCAAAGCATCCCTTCATCTGTTGTAATTTCGGAGTATTCGCCTTCGCAGTACGAGATCAACTTGCACCATGTTGCAGACCCGCTTTTGGCGGCCGATCACTGCGTCTTGCTCAAGCGGGTTGTACGCGAGGTTGCCGCGTCAATGGGCATGCGAGCCACCTTCATGGCGAAACCGTTTATTGAATACAGCGGCAATGGCATGCACATTCACTTGAGCCTGCTCAACGAAGCCGGTGAAAATGTGTTTTGTGGCGACTCAAAACTTGGAAGTCCAATGCTGCACCACGCAATCGGAGGGCTTTTTGAAATGACGCCAGGGATGTTTGCGGTATTCGCACCCGGGCGAAATTCGTATCGCCGGTTTGTTCCAGACATGTATGTGCCGGTTAACAGGACCTGGGGCTATAACAACCGTTCCGTTACCATCCGTATCCCCTCAGGCGATGACAGTGCAAGGCGGCTGGAGCACAGAATTGCCGGCGCTGATGCCAACCCCTATCTTGTCTTAGCGGCTGTGCTTGGGGGTGTTCATCACGGAATTACAAATTCGATCGATCCCGGTGAGGCATCACCGAATTCAAATGTGAGCGGGAAGGTGGACCCGCAGCTGCCGCTTCAGTGGGACAAAGCAGTGGAGGCAATGCAGAGCTCAGCACTCGCGAAATCGTATTTGTCAAATGAATATGTAGATCTGTATTGCGCAGTCAAAAAAGATGAATTCTCTCAGTTCAGAGACTATGTGACTGACCGCGAATATCAACTGTATCTATAGGCTGACGCAAATCAAAATTCTTGGCTTTTGTGGCGCTGAATTCTATAGCGATTGTGCACCTTGGCGCATCCATTGCTGGAGCACTTTGATAGAGTGCTCAGAATTGACTCCGAATTTCGGGTCCAGCACCAAAGGTCCGGGCGTATAGCCTCGACTGCGCATACCTCGCTGTACTGATTCGACCAAACGGATGTCTTCAGCTATAGTGGTTTGAAGATCTTGTTGCGCAAGTTGACTGACAATCTCGTCTTCATTGCCGTCAATGGTGTACCAGCCGCGATAAACATCTACATTGGACTCATCGATTTCCCGCCAGCAGTAGGTGTTCAGCGTGCTTCCAGGGTAAATCTGAAAGGCAAACATTGGCCAAAGATACCAGTTGCCGTACTTGTCAGCATTTTTGTTCGAGGCAACATCGATTTCATAGCTGAGTTTTTCCAGATTCTGACACTCAGCGGTGTGCCGAAGACAGTAACCTTGAGGCTGGATGTCGTATGAGTCAGCTTTGATTACACCAGTAGAAAGACTCCTGTGATTAAGCTTGCAGTGGTAGCATTCCGAGTAGTTTTCAACTGAAATTTTCCAATTGCATTTTTCATTGACCACAATCGGGTCCATAGGCACCATGCGTTCGATTTGCGGCAGATACTCAAACAATTCCTGTCGCACCCCTGGATACCACTGGTCCATCGATTCGGCATTGTTGTCTAAGTTTACGAACAGAAAGTTGTACCAGTTTTCAATGCGAATAGATTTCAGACAAATTTTCGACATATCGAATCCAACGACCGAGGACAGATTCGGTCCATACTTAAGTTGCCCGCTTAACTCATAAGTCCAAGCGTGATAAGGGCAAGCAATACTTTTTTTGTTTCCCTTGCCAACCAGCAATTCGTGTGCGCGGTGTTGGCAGACATTGTAAAAAGCGCGCACTTCGCCATCGTGACCTTTGATGCAAAACAGGTTTTCACCTGCGATTGTAAAAGTAAAATAATCCCCCGGTTTTTGCAGGTCACTGGCATGTCCTGCGAACTGCCAGGTGTGCGACAACACGTTTGCGAGTTCGCTTTCAAATATTTCTCGCTCCGTGTAGAAACGAGGTTCCAGTGCATGGACGACAGCGTCAGATTCGGACATTTTCATATGCGTGTATTATTGCTTGGAAATTCGTGATAATTCTGATTTTGGGTATATGTATTATAGTTGACAAACTAGGAACTTAAAATATACTCTTCAAAACAGAAGTTTATCAAATTTCGACAGTCAACATAGCAATGCGCAAGACCACTTGCAAACGAAAACGCGTCAGTCTTTATGAATATATGTCCCGGTTTGAAACCGATCACGACGCGATGCAATACATCGAATCAATACGCTGGCCGCAGGGAAGAACTTGTTCACGGTGTGGCTCGGAAAAAACCCGCAAGGCGACGCATAAGACAATGCCCTACTGGTGCCAGAATTGTCGTAAGTATTTCAGTGTAAAAACCGGAACGTTGATGGAAGGAAGCAACTTGAAGTACAAGCAATGGTTAATGGCGATTTATCAGCTGTCGACCTCGTTAGAGGGGGTGTCGAGCACCAAGCTTGGTAACGATCTTGGCGTGCAACAGCGAACAGCGTGGTTTGTCGCACGCCGCATTCGGACACGGTGGGCCGATAACGCTTCGCAATTATTCGGTTGCGATACGCGTCGCGGGTCTCATCGATGATATAGATGACCGGATCCATTCAATCGATATTCAATTATGAGTAAGCCCTTAAAAAAGCCAGTACTGCCAACCGACATTCCACCGATGGTCGACTTTGAGATTGACGAGGTCATCGCAGTTCTAATGGGTGTGAAGCCACCGTCGGGGCACAAACCTGCAAAGCCAAATAAAGCGCGTTGATGATTTCCGAACAAGTCAAATCCGCAGCAACAGCGGCTGCTACAGATGGGATCAACTATCTTCACAAACTTATCATCAATTCAGATGGCGAATGGTCAAGTGACGAGCGTGCTGGATCTGAGTATGTCAAAACTGTATCGCCGCCCTTTGTCGCCGCCGCTGGAATACTGGCCCTTGAAGTGTGCGCTGATAAAAAAACCAATAGGATTGTGAATTTGAGTCGAAAGTTCTTAACTTCCCAGATCGTGTTTCCAGGCATATGGCGCTGGCCACACTTTGTATACGATTTGGATTCTACCGTGTTCTGTTCACTTGCACTCGGGGTGCAGAGTCATCCTTGGATTTTCTTCGGAAAAAACGTACAGCATATTTTGTCTTGTCGAAACGATGATAATCTGTTCGTTACTTGGACTATTCCAAACGGACCGTCCGTCAAGTCAAATTATGCAGACCCTGTTGTCAATGCGAACGTCATCACTTACCTTGGAGACCGGGCAGAGACTCGTCCTGCCCAGCGATGGATTGAGAATATCATCTCAGATCATCGAGAAGTCGAGTCGTTGGTCTGGTACGAGGCACCATTAGATTTGTACTACAGCATTTGTCGCACAGTCGATGTAGCCGCTCCTGTTTTCAGCCGTCTGAAACCGGTTTTGGCGGATCGAATTATGAACTCAAATCTTGATAACCCTTTAAGAGCCGCACAAGCACTGTCTTGTCTTGACATACTCAAGCACCTTTCAGTTGGTGCATATCTGCAACAATGTGTAGAGCACCTGATAGACTGGCAACAACCTGATGGAAGTTGGTCTTCATGCGAATTGACTCGAACTCCATGCGGGCTGCATACGTTTTGGTCACAATCCATGGTTTGTGCATACAGTATCGAAGCCTTGACGCGCTTTGCTCAACTAAAACTCTAACCACACGCAGTAATTAAATTGACACAACTTAGAGATTTGCTCAACGGACTGCGTCCGCAATTTCCAGATGCTTTGGTATCTGGTCGGGGCTGGGACAATCTTTTGAACCACATCGGTGATATTCCTTTTGACGAAAAATTCACTGGTGGTTTTGAAATGCCGCTTGGCGAACCGGAACCGGTCTCAGACTTCAGCGTTGTTGTGACACCTGGGCCGGTGGCTCAATATTTCATCAACCTGGGCGAGCGGACCGAAGCTTCATTAACCGAAACCTGGCTTAGCAGGCATCTGGTTGACAGGACCGGGCCGGATGACTGGATTGACTGGATTCTGCTTGCATATGACATCATCGATGCTTGTGCGAATGAACGTGTCGTTCCAGCGGTTCACCTTAATCCCGGGCCCACACAAAAACCCCAGCAAATCAATTCCACAATGAAAACATTCGCAAACTCACTGTCTAGAATTGCTGGGCGGGAAGATGATGCTTGTGAATATCGAGCTTTGTCTGCGGCTTATGATGCACTTCCTGAGGAAGCTGCGGTCGTATTCGCTGGCGTAACTTCGAAATATAAAACCCGCTCAATCAGGCTTGTGGTAGTTGACATTCCGGTGTCTTCGCTACCCACATATCTTAAGTGCTTGAATTGGGCTGGATCAACAAATACTGTTGTCGATTTTCTTTCTGATATGAATGAAGTTTCTGATCGATATTTACTGTCGTTCGATATTACCGAAAACGGTATGCTGCCACGGCTTGGTCTTGAAATGTATCCAATTCATCCATCTCCCGGTGATTCCCGTGGTTTGTTAACGATGTGGCTTAATACTACAAGAGTCGACTGGAATCGCTTTGTAGACCACACGGTAAATTTGGGATTGTGTTTGCCTGCAAAAGCCGCTGGCGTACTGTCATGGCCTCGGAGCGACAAAATATTCATGGACAATCGTGTGTACAGGCTGTACATGGGCATCAACCATGTAAAGTTTGTCATTAATGAACAGTCTATACATGCCAAAGCCTACGCGGGACTCAATTTTGCCCCTATGGAGTCTTATTGAATGACACGATAGGGGTCGAACACAGCGTGGCTCGACACTAGCACTTCCAGTCAACCATCGTTTCCTGCTGCCACTTGGTTTTCGTGCCATCCCGTCGGATATTTGGGATGTCAGCCTGAAATTTGTCTCTTCTACTTAAGGATTCTTCATCTTTTTCCGGGAAGATTGCCAACACGCGTGCTTCAATTGTCTGTCGCAATGGCGCGTCAATCGGTGATGTCGGATCCTTGAACGCTACATGAAATGCCGTACGCCTGCCAGCGTTGTCTTGACGTGTGTCATACTGTTTAAACACCAGCACCTCATTTGGTGTCATGCGCGGAAAATAGTACCAGGTTTGCGTCGAATTGTAAATGAGCCTGCTGTTTGTGAATCGAGTCGGTGGTTTGGTTCGACGCCAAGAGTCAGCATAAACGATATCGTCAGCACTCACGGTGGTCGCGTCGCAAAGTGCCAGTGGCATGAACTCTATGTCTCGTTGTAGATCAATATTGCGCCACACGTTATACAGTCCGAAGTGTCGGCCCTCCGGGACATTTGTTAAATTTTCGATTAATGGAGATACATCGGCGTGAACAGACGAAGCATAGTATCCAGGGCCAGAAGACAGGTCGTTGCCCCCTCCATCGCGATATTCGTGCTGCAGAACCTTTGCTTCAAGACAATTGGTCAATGTCTTTACAATGTTCGAACAATACCCATAGAAGTGGTTTAAAACATAATCATCATCGTAAAAATCATAATCAAGCTTGCGAGGCGAAGGGCAGTTGACCAATTGAAAATTTTCTCGCTCTACACTCGGTGACTGCTGAAGTGCGCGCGCGTTATGAATTCGAATTGCCTTGCGTACAAGCATCTCGCGAATTTCATCGAGATTCGCTTCGTTATCGGCCTGTAAGCGAGTGCCTCTGTATCTGGAATCTACGAATATTACGTCAGAAACTACAAACGGTGCATTGATAATGGATGGCAGTGGACTCAATTCAATTCACCTGAATAGGGAACAATCAAACATATTGGCGCTCAACCAACTTGCGAAAATAACTGCTTGTAGCGAGCAATTCATCGAAGTTGCCCGATTCAACTACCGTTCCTGCGCGAAGCACATATATTCGATTAGCCTTGCGAACTGTAGACAATCGGTGAGCAATGACAAACCGGGTACTGGTGGAATTCTCGATGCATTGCAGCGCTTGAGTTTGTGTACTCGTGTCAAGCCAACTGGTCGGCTCATCGAAAAAGAAGATGCGGGGCTTGCTGACTAAAGCCGCTGCAATATGAATTCTCTGGCATTGACCGCCTGACAGTGTTGATGAATTTTCGCTGACTATTGTATATAACCCCATCGGCATTGCGAGTATGTCCTTTTCCAATGCTGCCTGGCGCACAGCTTCCCATGCATCGTTAACAGTCAGTTCACTTCTGTGGCCAATGATGTTATCGAGAATACTGCCGCTTTGGAGCAGTGTGTCTTGAGGTACAACGCCGATTTGTTGCCTTACTGCTTCAACATTAAGTTGGCTTAAGTCCTTGCCATCAAAACTAATCACTCCCGAAGAAGGTCGCTCCAGACCAAGAGCGAGTCTAAAAATGGTGCTCTTTCCAGAGCCGGATTCCCCCACAATTCCAATGAACTCTCCCGGCTTGGCATACATCGAAACTTCTTCAAGCACTTTTGGTCCGCTATCGGAATAAGCGAAATTAACTTTATCAAGAAAAACCTCGCCTTCAAGCTTGTGTCTGGCCAAAGTTTGGATTCCTGTATCAGCCTGACTTGTAAGTATAGGTTGAACTTGCCGGCATGCAGGATTAATGAATGCAATCGCTCTTGCGGAATTG
Source organism: Arenicellales bacterium (assembly GCA_965214785.1). Lineage (GTDB taxonomy): Bacteria > Pseudomonadota > Gammaproteobacteria > Arenicellales > JAJDZL01 > JAJDZL01. The sequence continues at coordinate 2,911,076 of OZ243975.1, forward strand.
CCCAGCATAATCGTCGAAATAGAAAAAATCATGGCTGCAGTATGAACAGCAAGAAAATCTGCAGTAGTAATTCCTCCCGCCCCTTTTGCTACAACGACTGCAAAAAGTGCAGCGATAACAAAAGCAGGAGCACTGGCACTGAATGCAATCAGGTGTTCGTTAAGCATGAAAATTCGTATTTCTGCGCGCTTGCTTTCCCGATACCGTCTTGCCCAGGCGGCAAAAGCCGAGTCCTCAGCACCGGATAAATACAGTTTCGCGATGCCGTTTATATATTGAAGCAAATCGCCAACTAACAGGTGCGAAGTTTCCATGAGGCGCCGCTGCGGTTCAATTTGACGAATGCAAAATAACACAGTGATGCCGACAATGGTCAAACCGAGTAAAACGAAAGTCAAACCCAGTGTAGCGCTAAAGAAAAATAGAACCCCAAAGGCAGGGAAAAGAAACAATGTCGACAAAACTGCTTCTGCGGTGACCCCTGATACGTGATCGCGGATGTCTTGAAAAATATTGGATTTTGCAGCAAGTTCTCCTGAACTGTAGCGGTCAAAAAACGATGGCTGCAGACGCAACAGACGATCCCAAATTGTCGAACTTAACTGAGATGCCAAACGTCCTTCAAGCCTCATAATCGCGGTACCGCGAAGTATCAATGACAGTGCCGTAACGAAAGCGATGCTGACTAAAATTGCAGAGAATTGCCAAAAGGTTTGTTCACTGCCTGTCGGGATCACTTTTTCGACCAGTACAGCGACCGCAACCGCTGGTGCAAGCGCTAAAAGTCCTGCCGCGATGCCTGCCGCAATCAACCGCAACAGGTCCCGAGTGAGGTTCGCTCCTGCTGCCCGAAAAAGTCCAGCCAAATTAGCGGGTTGCTCGGTTTGCAGCCCGGGATAAATTAAAAATGCGTTATAAAGCTCGTCAGTTGTATTCCTATTCGCACGTTTTGACTCACCGGTTACCGCATCGACCACGAGATAGCGGCCGGTTTTTCCAGGAATAAGTGCGACAGGGTGGTCATCTTCACGACGATAGGCAAGCATTGCTCCGCTGTCACCGCGCCACCAATTGTCTTCTTGGGTCAAACGCACGCGACGCTCACGAATTCCAGAAGCCTCGCAGAAATCGCGAAGCGACGGTTCCCTTTTTTCAATAACGGCTGGGCAGTGGATGCTAATTCCCTTGTACTTGCCAATGAGTTTCAGCGTCTGTTCGAGTGCAGACCCTGTTGCCTCGGCTTGATAACGCGTATGGGTCAAGTCGAACAGGTTTTTTCTTGCAAGCGCTTTTTCATCGCGACGATGAGTCGATCGCTCTAACTGCATATTCGCATCATCAACCAGCAATAATCGTCGATTAATTGATTCAGCACTGAACACCAAACGATGAAATTCAGGTAGTGCCTCGGTTAAAAGCGTCTTAATGCCAATTTCAGCCGAACAATTGCAGGTGACTCCTTTCGACGAGTGTAACCTGACCCAAGAGTCTTGGGTCACAGCCATAAAGCCAGATTCGTCCTTTCTTGCATCAGCTACATCCAGAAAGGTTGCTTCAAGGTTGTTTGCTAAAATCCACAGCACACCTTGTTCAACCGACGCAGTTCCGAGTTCTATTTCAAGTTCTGAGGAGATGCGGCGTTCGGTTCTCGGGCGACTCTCAAAGTCGCGCACGACTGAATTGGTCAGGTCAATTATCCAGGTATCAATATTTTCGACCACCTCCTGTAACAGCACATCAGCATCATCCATCCGGCCGATTTCGTCAAGTAGAACATCGATAGAAAAGCGCCACAAACATGACTCACCTGAGGCCTTGGCAATCATTCTAAGGGAGTGATCTGCATCATCTGCACCGAATATCAAACTGCCATTTCCAAGACGCATGATGTGTTTATGCGAAGAGCGTATTTTGCCGTCTTCGAACTCAGCACCGAACACATCAATCTGCCCGCCTTCTATGTACCAGGCAAAACGGCAATCGTTAATGTCAATTGGCTTGTTCGCTGTGACTAAACAGCAGCTGCCGAACTTGGTGGCGAATTGCGCTAGCATACCGGTCGATTCAGTTGTGTTGTCCATCAAGCAGCCTGCGGTAAAAATTGTTCGCGCCGTATAGTTCCTCATGGGTGCCTTGTTCTACTACGCTTCCGTTGTCGATAACAATAATCTTGTCAGCATCGCGAATGGTGCTCAATCGGTGAGCGATGATCAAACAAGCGCATCCACGACGTCGGATTCGATCATCAACTTCCATCTCCATGACAGCATCCAGATGACTGGTCGCTTCGTCAAGGATGAGCAACGAGGGGTGATTGACCAATGATCTGGCGATTTCCAGGCGCGTGCTCTGTCCGCCGCTGAAGTTGCGGCCACCTTCTTCGACTTTAGATTCGTAGCCGGCCGGCCGGGCGATTATGTCCTCGTGAATTACAGCATCTCGAGCAGCCTCGGTAATATCACTATCGGAAATCGTAGGATCCCACATTGTCAAATTGTTTCGTATGCTTGTGGAGAACAGAATCGGACGCTGATCAACGATCGCCACGGACTTGCAAAATACTTGCCGGGGAATCTCAGCACACGGATAACCGTCATACAGGATCTGTCCTGACCATGGTGTATACAGCCCCGCTACCAACAGCGCTAATGTGGACTTGCCGGAACCGCTTGAGCCTATCACAGCAACTCTTTGTCCAGGTTCGATTACCAGACTAATGTTCTCTAGCACAGGGTCTCGATTGGGTTGAAAGCCAAATGTCACTTCTCGCAGCTCTAATCTGCCAATTAACCGCAGTCGTCCATCGAGAGTCATAATTCTTTTCGACGATTCAGTCAATTGATTGACGGAAGGGGTTTGTGCACCTGCTTTGAAAACATCATCCACCCTGACCAGATCCGCCTCCAAAGTTTGTAAATGGTTGGAAAAATGAGCAACCTGTGTTACCGGTCGCAGAAAATTTCCTGCAAGCACGTAGAATCCCATTAGGCTGCCAATAGTCATTTGTCCAGAAACGGTTAGCCAACCGCCAAGACCGAAAACGACTGCCGCGGTAAGCCCTTGAAATAATTCTGGCAATGCTGAGGCTACATGACCGAGTTCTACAAACTCCTGACGTGCTTTTAGTTCACGAGCCTGCCTTCCGGTCCAGCGCGAAAAGAACATATTCTCGCGAGCCGTTGCTTTCATCATTTCAATACGTTTGAGACCAGCTGCACTCATCGCAAGAATAAGACCTTGCTCATGGCGCAGTCTATGGTTCTGGTCCTGACGAAAACGGGTTAACGCAGACATCGAAACGAAACAGCCAATTGCCAACGCCAAAACGATAAGTGACAGCACGGGGTTGTAAATCACCATTACGATAAAAATTGCTACGCTCATCGCTAATTCCACGCCCAATCGAACAATCTGACCTGCTCCGGTGTCTGCAATTTGGTCAATTAACCTCATCGTTAAAACCAAATCACCGGCAAATCTGCGGGTAAAGAAGCTTACTGGAAGACGAAAAAGACAATCAAGGAAACGGTCTGATTGAGTGACGGAAACCCGCACGACGAGTTCGCGTAAAGTACGCATCTGCAGCCAGGTCAGAAAGTAGGTCAGAGCGCCTGCGATAACCGTCGCTGCAATCAACAAATGGCTCCAGCCCAGTTGCATGTTTACTAATACGGAATCGACAAACAACCCAAGAGACACGGGTAAGGCCAATGATGTAAAAGCAAGCAGCAAGCCAAACAGTGCTGAACGTGTAAGAAACTTACCGTAGCCTTGAAACCACGGCAATAGTCGATGCACAATTCCGGGTCGCTTTCCTGCCTGTTCAAAAGTGGGCGAAGGCTCGAGAATCAGTGCTACACCAGTGAAATCGCGATTAAATACCGTTTGACTGACTACACGATTGCCTAGATCAGGGTCGTTTATGTAATAGCGATCATTGTCAATTTTTGTTAGAACAACGAAGTGGTTAAACGCCCAAAAAAGGACTACTGGCAAGGGACAGGTTCTTAATCGATCGAGTCGACAGCTCAGACCTGTAGCCTCCATTCCGTGTTTGCGTGCGACTATCGCAAGATCTTCCAAAGTTGAACCGTCCCGTCCAACCTGACACTCCTCGCGAAGAACTTCTATGGATATCCAACGCCCATAATGTGCCAAAACCATTCCCAGACAGGCTACTCCGCAGTCGGCACTTTCCAACTGCATAAATAGAGGGGTTGAGCGGCGCCAAGGCCACCTCAAAAATTTGGGAACTGTAAATTTTTTAGTGTCAGAAAAGCCTTGGGCCATCTTTATGGGCAGCTAGACTAGACCGAGCCCGCGACCCAAGCCACCAATGCGCCTAGCAGGACTACAAAAAAGACAAGGGCTGCCAAAAACAGCCGTTCGTGAGGTGCGTTGACTCGCCACAGATCGTCTAGTTCTTCAGGTTGAGTGCTGAGAATAAGAGCTTCTTTGCGAAACACGATACAACTCAATCAATGGCGGGAAAACAAAAGAACTTTCAGTTGGCAATCCGGATAGTTATCCGACTAACTGAAAGATAAGGCAAGTTGTTCTTTTCATTATTCACTGCCAGACGCGTACAGTAAGTACGCGTCTGACTGTGTTTGTTAGATTAGATACGATTACCAGTTACCATTCGAAGGAGCGTATCCTGCGGCGGCATCTCTTAATTCATCATCCGAGAGTCGCCCCCCTTTTTGCGGCAGCACAAGGTGAAAGTCGGTGGGACTTTCTTCGTGCACGTGAATGTTGAATTCATCAGGGATTACCAGTCCGGTTGCTTCCTCGATGGCTTGTCGCGGATTTTGCAACACTAATTCACGAAATCCATCGTTTTCGTCGGCTTTCGCTCGAACTTTATCTTCAATTTGAATTGCAGTTTGCATTTTAGTTCCTCAAATTTAACCCATACGTGGGTTTGAAATATTCTATGCGACACTCATTATGCCGATTTGAGCATAGCGTCACCGCATAAATCCATGCCTATTATTCTATACAAATATGAAGTCGAAATTTACTGTATCAAATCAACCGCCGCACTTTAGAATATTGAATCTGGTTTCACATATTCTTCTCACTGCGTAAAAAGCGTACTGCGAGTAATTGGTGCAAGGTACTTAAGCGCTAAAACGGCCGTGACAAAGTTTCGATTTTCATACCCGAAATTGTTCGAGTTTTTCGTTACAATCACACCTTCACTGGACACTTACCTCAAAGGTGTAGAGTCCCTGCAACGACGCGCCGTATTGTCCGATTGACAAAAATGACAAAACAAAATTTTCCCAAACAAGCACGCGTAGTTATTGTCGGTGGCGGCATTATGGGCTGTTCTCTGGCATACCACTTGACCGCGGAAGGGTGGAATGACATTGTAGTGCTCGAAAAAGCCGAGTTGACGTCCGGCTCAACCTGGCATGCCGCAGGACAAATTACGCGAGCCGTTTCAAGTTTGACTTTGGGCAAGTGTGTCGACTACAACCTGAAACTGTATTCGCGAGTATTGCCCGAACAAACAGATCAGTCTGTCACCTGGCACGGTTGTGGGTCGATTCGTGTTGCATATACCGAAGACGAGTTGGACTGGCTTAAGCAAATTATCAGTATTGGACGGGCGCTTAAAGCCGACATGGAAATTATCGATGTTGACAAAATTCGTCAATTGCATCCGTTTTACAACACCGATGGTATTGTTGCAGGCATACATACACCCGACGACGGACATGTGGACCCAGCCGGTGCAACATTCGCATTTGCCGCCGCCGCACGCACTCGGGGAGCTTCAGTCATACGCAGATGTTGTGTGACGGATATCGTTCACCTTGCCAGCGGTGAGTGGAAAGTCATTACCGAATCCGGTGAAATCGTCTGCGAACATGTTGTCAACGCAGCAGGTCCCTGGGCTCGACAGATCGGTGACTGGAACCGGTTGCAGTTGCCAATGGTTTCGATGTCGCATCACTATTTCGTTACCGATACAGTCGATGAGTTCAAATCCTTAAGTCAGGAACTGCCTGTGGTTCGTGATGACCGTATGGTGTCTGGATATATTCGAATGGAGCAAAGATCCGGATTGATCGGGATTTACGAGAAACAAAATCCCAACGCAGTATGGGAGGACGGGTGCCCTTTCGAGTCCGAAAACGAGCTGTTTGACGCAGATTATGAAAGGGTAATGCCGTGGTTATCGAATGCGATGGATCGAATGCCGATTTTCTCTGAGCTCGGCATCAAACGCGTTGTGCATGGAGCCATATCCCATCCGCCTGACGGCAATCCGTTGATCGGTCCTGCGCCTGGAATCAAAAATTACTGGTGCTGCTGTGGCATACAAATCGGAATATCCTGGGGCCCTGCGTTAAGTCGGGAATTGGCCAGGTGGATGATTTACGGAAGTGCAGACCTTTCCATGCGGGAGTTTGATCCTCGCAGATTCGGTGCCTATGCCAAGCCGTCGTGGCAGTCTGTCAAAGCCAAGGAAGATTATTGCTTGCGACACGAAATTCCATACCCGCATTTTAATCGTCTTGCAGGTCGACCCGTCAAACCCAGTCCGCTCTACGATGTGCTGAAACAAAAAGGAGCGGTATTCGAAGAGGTTTACGGTCATGAACGTCCCCGCTGGTTTGCGCTTGATACAGTCGCCCAAGTCGATCAATATTCATTTAAGCGAACACAAGTGCACGAAATAGTCGGGCGCGAAGTTAGGGCGGTGCGCGAACGCGTTGGTGTGATGGATATCACAGCGTTTGCAAAAGTTCAGTTGTGTGGCGAAGATGCCTACGCGGTACTCGACAATTTGGTGGTCAGTGATTTACCGATGTCACAAGGGGGAATTTGTCTGACTTACATGCTGAACCGAAAGGGGACAATCGAGGTTGAGTTGATCGTTGCCAGGCTGGCTGACAATCAGTTTTATCTGGTCTGTGCAGCATTTTTTGAACAGCGACTTATCGATCATGTGAACTTCAACCGAAATGGAAAATCCGCTGACATCATCAATCTGTCTGACAAGTGGGCAGCGCTTGCGGTTCAGGGTCCGCACTCGCGAGCGGTGCTGGAAGCTTGCACCGATACACCGCTGGATGCCGGGTCGTTTAAGCGTTTTACAGTAAAACAACTTGCAATTGCGGGTCACAAATTGTGGGCGCTGAAGGTGTCATACACCGGTGAATCGGGCTGGGAACTGCATTGTGACCGGCAGGCTTTGCCCGACGTATACCGCACAGTGTGGGAAGCCGGTCAGCGCTATGGAATTGTAAATTACGGCTCATTTGCAATGAACGTTATGAGGATGGAAAAGCGATTCAAAGGGGCCGCAGAACTAACTAACGAAGTGACAATTGCAGAGGCAGGTGTTTCGCATATGGCGAACCTGTTGAAACCGCAGTTTGTCGGCAAGATCGAGACTTTGGCAAATATCGAAACGCAGCTGCCGTGGATATGTGTATATTTGTCGATTGACTGTGATGGAAAATGGGACGGCAATGGAAATGAAGCGGTACTGTGGCGCGGACGTGTTGTCGGTTCTATCACGTCAGTCGTATACAGCCATATGGTCGATTCGATTTTGGCTTTTGCCTATGTTGAGCCGCAAGCCGCTTGTGTCGATAACGAGTTGGAAGTCGTCATAGGAAATGAGTTACGCGCTGCGCAGGTGTTGGACCGGCCAGCGTATTAAATGAACAATCCAACGCGCTAACAAATCAGGAGGAAAGTCGCAATGAATCGCTCTGAACTGGTAAGCCGTGCGTATCAAGTGCTGCCCGCTGGGAGTTTCGGCAATTTCGATTCTGCATTCGTGGTGAGCGAAGGGCGCGGTTCACGCGTTTGGGATGCCGATGGCAATGAGTATGTCGATTGTCTCATTGGCTCAGGTCCTATGCTGCTCGGCCACGGTCATCCAGAAGTGCTTGAAGCTGTGCAGCAGCAACTGACAAAAGGGATGACGTTTTTTGCCAACAACGAACCGGCTATTGCGCTGGCAGAAGAGATTTGCAGTGCGGTAGCGTGTGCGGAGCAGATTCGCTACTTGAGCACCGGGGGTGAGGCTGACATGTATGCCATGCGACTGGCACGAGCGTTCACTCGCAGAAACAAAATCATCAAATTTGAAGGCGGCTATCATGGTATGTCTTCTGAAGCGCAAATGAGTTTAGCGCCGTCAAAGCTTGTCAATTTTCCGACACCGGTTCCGGATTCAGCCGGTATTCCGCAGGGAGTGCGCGATGACGTGTTAATCGCTCCTTTTAATGAAACGCAAGTGCTTGAATCACTGATTGAACGTTACGCCGGGCAGGTCGCAGCATTAATTGTCGAGCCAATGCAAAGGACGATTCCAGCGAAACCGGGATATTTGCAGCGATTACGCGAAATTTGTACCCAAAATGAAATTGTGCTGATTTTTGATGAGGTGGTTACAGGATTTCGCGTTGCTTACGGCGGTGCGCAGGAAAAATATGATGTGACTCCGGATTTATGCACACTCGGCAAATTAATCGGAGGCGGATTTCCGTTATCAGCGGTCGCGGGCCGTGCAGACATAATGGCTCATTTCGACAAGAACAAAGTCGGCGCTGACGGATTCCTGATGCAAGTGGGAACTTTAAGCGGCAATCCAGTTGCCTCAGTAGCTGGCTTGAAGACTCTGGAAATCCTTCGCCGCCCTGGCCAGTATGAAAAGCTTGATAAGACCGGCGAAGCGATTATGCAAATGTACCGTGACAGTCTTTCAAAACAAAACATAGCCCATCAGGTGATCGGCTTGCCATCTGTTATGGATGTTGTATTTACAGAATCTGAAATTGCAAACTATCGTGAATTTATGACAGGCGATGCACACGCAGCGGCAAAATTCAATCGCACTCTTTTGGAAAGTGGAGTGTTCAAAGCACCGAACAAACTGTATGTATCTCTTGCTCTGGATGACAATGATCTGGGCATGCTGGTCGAACGCATCGAAAAGGCTGCTCAGACTTTGGTGTAAGATTCTGTTCGGTCGAAAGCCGCCTGTGAGGTTGTGTGTATTTTTGTTTTCTTACAGCGTTACGACTGCCAAAGATCATTGCCTGATAAATGATTTGATACTCCCAACAGTTTCAATCGAGCGCTATGGAGTTATCGGGCGTCATAGCAAGACTAAAGAAGCTTTTGTTGCATTGGCGCATAGTTAGAGGCTGGAAAATTTCAAGATGCACGATTCATATTACGCTGCTTCTGCGAATAAACTTAATCGTTTTTCAGCTCTTGAAGAGTCCAGGCGATGCGATGTATGTGTGATCGGCGCAGGTTACACCGGTCTTTCCTGCGCTTTGAATCTGGCGGAAAAAGACTATAGCGTAATCGTTCTGGAAGCCGAGCGCATCGGTTGGGGTGCATCCGGAAGAAACGGCGGACAGGTTGGATCTGGACTGAATTGGTCTCAGCAGCAACTTGAGAAGCAGTACGGTTTTCAAAAAGCATTGAGTCTATGGCAGCTTTGTGAACTTGCCAAACAGGAGGTCCACGAACGGATCAAAAAACATTCTATAGCTTGTGACTTTAAACACGGTGTAGTTGCCGCTGCGGTTACACACTCTGCAGCCAGACAGTATGCGGCACAGGTCGAGCACATGCACACAAAATACGATTATCGCTCGCTGCGATTTGTCGGTCATGAAGAGATTTCCGATATGCTCGGCACCACTCGATACCTCGCTGGAGCGTTAGATTTAAGTTCCGGCCACCTTCATCCTATGAACTACGCCATAGGACTGGCTAAATCGGCAGCAAGCTTGGGTGTGCAAATATTTGAAAACTCGAAAGTTGAATCCTATCAGCAATCTGCTGACGGCGTAACCATAGAAACATCCACCGGTGCAAGGGTACAGTCAAAGTATCTTGTCTTTGCGTGTAATGCGTATATTGGCAAACTTGCGCCTGAATTCAGCAGATTTATCATGCCGATTTCCAGTTACATTGTCGCTACTGAACCGCTTGGAAACGAAACGGCAAGGCAGATCAATCGGGACGATATCGCAGTACATGATTCGAAATTCTGCCTTGATTACTACCGTTTGTCGAGTGACAAAAGACTTCTCTTCGGTGGAGCAGAACGATACCTTCGCAATGATCAAATCAACATCGAAGCGAAAGTAGCACCGCGGATCGGATATTTGTATCCGCAGTTAAAGGGAGTTAAGATTGACTATGCATGGAGCGGCAAAATCGCAATTACTGTCAACAGGCTGCCGTCAATAGGGCGTGTCAGCCCTACTGTTTACTTCGCTCAGGGATTTTCCGGCCACGGAGTCGCTTTAACGAATCTGACCGGAAGGATCATTGCCGAAACGATAGCCGGTGTTTCAGAACGGTTTGACATATTGGCTTCAATACCACACAGGAAGTTCCCTGGTGGAGACGCACTGCATTGGCCAATACACGTGTTGACGATGCTGTATTTCAACGCACTTGATAAATTGAATGTCTGGGCAGACAGGTTTAATCGATCTGAAAATTAGTTTCCTGATGCAGAATCAAAGCGGTAAAATCTTGGATTCAGAGGTTCAAATCATCACTTTCAAAGAGACTTTGTACCTCAGAATATGAGAGGTTAGATTTTTAGGGAGGAAAGTGGAGATGACTAATATGGAGATGACTAATATGGAGATGACTAATATGGATGCCAGCTGTCATTTCGAAGAAGTTAAAAACCGCAGCATTTTTAAAATGGTCGCTTTCGTTTGTTTATTTGTAACTGGAATGGTTTTTTTATCTAGCTATGCGTCCGCAAGTTCTTACGATGCTCAGGCAGACGCGGGTGACAAAATCACGTTTTCGGTTGGTTTGCCTTTCGGACTGAATGTCAAAATTCGCTATAAGGCTCAAACAGCGGATGACACGGCCACTGCAGGCGAAGACTACACAAAGATTGATCGGTGGGTTCAGTTTGATGCCGGTGTAACTTCGGTTGATGTAAGTACTGATACCTATACAAATTCGCAATCACAAGGAACAGAGACATTTGAATTGATTCTGAATAACTTGCAGACACCTTCGCAGCAGGCGGGTACTTGGACATCAATAAACATGCATGGGTTCCCCCAAAGTATGACATTGACTGGCGCAGTGATACACTGACTCTAGCTTGCAGCGACCGACACCCGCGCGATTCACACTGGATTATTGCGCCGCTATCGTGTTTCGGTTGTTTTTTTGGGTTTGTTGATAAAAAGCTGGCGCAAACGTGTCTGCTTGCTATAAGTATTGAGAGTATTCGAAAATTTTCGAAAGCACCTGCGTACCTGCTTGAGTACAAGTCCACTAGACAACCCTTTGCCTGGCGGTCTCAAAGTCTGCACACCAGAATTCATGGCTATAGTGCGACAGCCTCACCAATTGAAGCTGAATCTGCGACAGTTCGACGAGCACAGTGGTATTTTCGCCTGATTTGTCTCAAATTTCCCCATAGCGCTGCTTGGATGCGCCCGTCAAGTGACTGAGTCGTCAATAACAGATTTCAAAACTTTGAAATTCGATTGAGGGCGGTTCGTGTTATAAGTTAATCCGGTTAACATCCGATTAGACTGTGCCGAAATATCAGGAGAACCCATATGGATTCTGCAGTAATCGCAAAAAAAACATACCAAATTCCCGTAATTGAACAATTACGCAATAGGTTTGGTGATCGAATCATCACATCAAAGAGTGCTTGTCATGAGTTTGGCTACGATGAGTCATTTCATGGAGACTATCCGCCAGACGCTGTGTTCGCACCGCAAACGACTGAAGAAGTAGCCGAGGCGGTGAAGATCTGTGCGGAGCACAAATTCCCAGTTGTACCTTACGGCACGGGTACCAGTCTTGAGGGGCATATTTGCGCTTTACACGGGGGATTGTGTCTGAATATGATGGAGATGAATCAGGTTTTGCAAGTCAATGCAGATGATCTGGATGTGATTGTTCAACCGGGAGTGACGCGAAAGCAGTTAAACCTTTTTCTCAAAGAAACTGGGCTGTTTTTTCCTATTGATCCAGGCGCCGATGCTTCAATCGGTGGAATGACCGCAACCCGAGCTTCGGGTACAAATGCAGTGCGCTATGGCACGATGCGGGAAAACGTACTGTCATTGACGGTTGTCTTAGCAGACGGCCGCGTCATTAAAACAGCGAAGCGGTCCCGTAAGTCTGCCGCTGGCTATGATCTGACCCGGTTGTTTGTAGGATCTGAAGGAACGCTTGGAGTTATTACCGAAATCACAGTGCGAGTCTATGGCATTCCGGAAAAAATTTCTTCAGCAGTAGTGGCATTCCCTGACTTGAACAAAGCGGTAGAAAGTGTGATTACAACCATTCAACTGGGTGTTCCGATAGCTCGTATCGAACTGCTCGACGACAGTATGATGGAAGCACTGAATAAATATTCATCTATGAATTATGCACAGGAACATACGCTGTTTTTAGAGTTTCATGGGACTGACACCTCGGTGCATGAACAAGTCGAAACGGTACAGATGATTTGTGATGAAAACGGAGGTGGGACCTTCGAGTGGGCATCACACGCTGAACACAGAAATCAATTGTGGCAGGCAAGACATGACGCCGCATATGCCGCCAAAGCGATGCGCCCGAACGCTAGAATCTGGGCAACCGATGTGTGCGTGCCGATTTCCAGATTAGCCGAATGTATTTTGGAGACCAAACGTGATATCGAACGTTCGAATCTGCTCGCTCCAATTGTCGGACATGTTGGAGATGGTAATTTTCACCTTGTGCTACTGGTTGATCACGATGATCCGGTTGAGGAGAAACGGGCTCACGATTTGCATGAAAGGATGGTGATGAGAGCGCTTGAGATGGATGGAACAAGCACCGGAGAGCACGGCATTGGATACGGAAAATTGGATTTTCTAATTGCCGAACACGGAGAAGCAGTCAGTGTGATGAGAACGATCAAGAACTCTCTTGATCCCGACAACATATTGAATCCCGGAAAGATTGTCCGCGTCTGAAACGCGAATCTTCTTTTTACAACTATCGATTAACTACACCCTATCGAATTAGGGGCTGGATTAAACCATCGAGCACGAAGTTACGCGGATGAAGGACTCGAGTTGTAGTAAATTTCTTTGGTATTGTCGTTATCTCTTCGCAACAGTCCTTTTTCGACAAAAAGGCGCAACGTGTTGTTGACAGTTGCCCGAGACACGGGAGGCCATGGGCCGTTTACGTTTCGATAAATTTCCTCTGCTGACATCTCGTCGGCTTTGTCAAGTATTACACGAGCGATGCGAAGCCGTTGTTGCGATGGCATAATGCCATTGTCACGTAAATAGGTGTCAAGGTCAATGTTCGTCATCATGGCGGAAATTCACCTGTAAAATTCAATAATCAATTAATAAAAACCAAAAATTCTAAAATTTAGTGGATGAGCAATTATATAACATTTGATTCGAAATTGCCATGTTGGGTCACGTTGTTGTACATAAAGTCAGTCGGGAATCGTCACCTGATTGGCACCTGTAATCAAGACAATTTGTCTGACTTCACTTGATACATCGCCGTGGTTACCTCTGAAACTGGTTCGAGCATCGAAGAAGTTCTCGGTGCATTTTCAGCGATTGCGAGCGACGGGTTAATTCTTTTGCTCGGCGACACGCCGCTTCATTATCAAAAAGCGGTTTTGTCGTGCATGAGTGCGCTTGGCAGGCTGGTAATCAATCTACCTGAAAAATCAGCCCTAGAATATACCGAGGATTTGTCAAAAACTGATTTGCGTGTTGCTGTTCATTGCCAAGACGCTAGTGAATTTCTAAACGATATAAAACACCATCAATTAAGTATGGTCGTAGTGCAAGGTCAAGACGCAAATGAAACGTTGCTTGGACAGGTCGCATCAATGCTGCCAGACGGTGGTGTGGTACTTGTCATTCCTTCACCGAAGGGGCGTATCCCTAAACTTTCGAATCAATCACAAACGTTCTGCCATGCGAGTCTCGGCTCGTGTGAACTATTCGTCAAAACCACACAACCGAACAAGTCCAGACGAGGTGGGCGCAAAGCGAGAGTTTCACCAAACTAGTGTCATGTCAAGGATGTTCTGTCGTATAGAATATAATCCATCCTCATTGGTGGTATATTATTTCGATGAGGATATGACAAATGAAACGGTATGTAGTTACGCTGGAGAAAACCGAACGCGACGAGTTAATTGAAATCACGCGCAAAGGCTCCCATACGTCCCAAAAAGTGGTCAACGCTCTGATTCTTCTGAATTGCGACGAAGGGCAGTTCAACGACAAGCGCAATACTGGCGAGACGATTGCCGCAGTATTGCAGATCAGTCAACGCAAGGTGGACCGAGTCAAGCGACGCTTTGTGGAGGAAGGTTTTGACATTGCGCTTGGCGGACGTCAAGGCAGACGGGAGTATTACGAAATAAAGGCTGATGGTGATTTCGAAGCTCACCTGGTTGCGTTGAGTTGCTCTGAACCACCTGCTGGATATTCCCAATGGTCGCTGCGGTTGTTGGCGGACCGGGCGGTGGAGCTCAATTACATTGACAGTGTGTCGCACGAGACGGTGCGTCAGGTACTAAAAAAAACGAAATTAAACCGTGGAGACGTCTTGAATGGGTGATTCCTCCAAAAGGAAACGTGGATTTCATCGCTGCGATGGAACAGGTGCTGGATATTTATCGCCGCCCGTATCATGTAGATTACCCAGTAGTATGCATGGATGAGACGCCTCGGCAGTTGATTGGCGAGACTCGTGCACCGATTCCGGCAATACCGGGAAAGTTAAGGCAAGAGGATTATGAGTATCGACGCATGGGGGTATGTAATATTTTCATGGCGACCGAGCCTTTGGCGGGCAAGCGGATGACGAAAGTGACGAAGCGTCGTTCTAAGGTGGATTTTGCCGAATTTTTAGATGATATTTCTAAGGGGTATCCTGAGGCGAAAAAGATCACACTGGTGATGGATAATTTGAACACTCACCGCCCTGGGGCGTTATATGAGGCGTATGATCCGCACCGGGCCAAGGCGCTTTGGGATCGGTTTGAATTTGTCTATACACCGAAGCACGGTAGTTGGTTGAATGTAGCGGAAGCGGAAATCAGCGTAATGGTTCGGCAGTGTTTGAATCGACGGATCGATTCAATGGATTTAATGACACGGGAGGTTGCGGCATGGCAGTTGGAAAGAAACGCGCTGGACTCTGCGGTGAACTGGCAGTTCACGACAGAAGATGCGAGAATCAAATTAAAGCGTCTTTATCCGACATTGGATACTTGACATGACACTAGTTGTTCGCAATTTATGGAATTACCCGCCATGACACCGCTTATCTACTTGAACCGGCAGTTTCGCACACTGTGAACCGGGACGGATTATTGCGCCTTGGGCAAGAATTCCACGACAAGTTGACCTCACTGGGATTTTTCTGCGCTAATCTGAAGGATGCAGATGTCTGGATGCATCCGTCGTTCATACCTGACAAAGCTGCATCAGGAATCCAACAGTTCCTGATTGCTCAATGTCCTTGGCAACAGCCGGTTATTAAAATGGGCAAGCGCGAGATTCACTCTCCGCGACTGGCTTGTTGGCATGGAGATCCGGAAGCGAAATACACCTACTCAGGTCTGACAAACATGCCTCACCAATGGAACGATGCACTCAATGAAGTGCGAGACAAAATTAAAGATGAACTGGGCCTGCGCTTCAATAGCGTGCTTGCCAACTACTACCGTAACGGAAACGACAGTATGGGTTGGCACCGGGACAACGAACCCGAACTTGGACCGAATCCAGTGATTGTGTCGGTTAGTTTGGGCGGCCCGAGGAAGTTTCGTATGCAGCACATAAAAGACAAGTCCAGTCGCTGGGACACTATGCTTGCACACGGTTCTGTGCTCGTGATGAGCGGTGAGACTCAGAACAAGTGGCGCCACTGTTTGCCAAAATCAGTTGTCCACAACAACACCAGAGTCAACCTGACATTCCGTCAAATTATTTCAATAGACAGCCGTTAAACCCAACACGGCGGCAGTGTGTTCACTGCAACAAGCATGCACACTGGAACATGCCTTGGGAGTAAAACCGTTTGGAATAATTACCACTGATTGCGTAGTTCCCGGAGTTTCAGAAATACCGTTTTCCGATCCGGATGATCAGGCAAGTCCGAAAACTGCTTGCGCAGTGTTTCAATCACTGTAGGGCTGCCTAAACGAAAAAAGGTGTTGACAGTTCTCTCAAGTGCGATTGTGGTGACAAGTGCATCGTCCGGGTCTTGTTTGTCAACTCTTAACAGCAGATCAGCAGCATCTGTGTTATCCGGCTCGCGGTCCAGTGTGAAGCGAAGGTTGTTTGCGATATAGTCGTGGCCGGGAAAAATCCGTGTGTTTTCCGCCAGTCGATCCAATTGTTCGGCAAACGTGTTGTAGAGTTCGTTTGGATGACCGCCATTGTGACAGTTTCCGGCACCAGCATTGAATAATGTATCACCGCAAAAAAGTGCTGGATTGTCCCCATGTGACAGTAAACAAATGTGGCTCATCGTATGGCCTGGAGTATCCAGCGCTTCAAGCTCAACCTTGCCAACTTTAATCACATCTCCTGCTCCGATTCCCTGGTTCATACCAGGAATTTTGCCAAATGCTTTTTCATGAGCAAACACTTTGGCACCAGTCGCTTTGACCATTTCGCTGTTGCCTCCCGTGTGGTCATGGTGTTCGTGTGTATTGACAATCGAAGTAATCTCAAAGCCCTTGTCACGTGCCCGAGAAAGACACTTTTGATGGTCTAGCGGGTCAATCGCAAGCGCCTCACCGCTTTGCTCGCAGACAATCAGGTAATTGAAATTCCGATAAGCGTTACCAGTCCATATTTGTTCAACGATCACGAGTTTTCCTCCTTGGGATATTTGGTTGCATTATTCGCAGCAGGGTTGGAAATATGTTCAATTTTGTTCATACCGGATCCGCATATCCGATAGGCTTGTCCAAATCCTCTGATGTAAGTAGCCTCAGTTGCTGTCAAACTGTAAAGGTTGAAATCCGCCAGTTGCACTAAAGTGTCAGCAATGTTTCCGAATCGCTCCTTATAGCGTTCGGTCCAAAGCGTGAATTGCGGCGTGTCGCGCCGATGTTTGATTACTCGACAATGCGCAATAAAGCGCTCCCTCGCAAACAGGTTCGCGGCACCGTCTTCATCTTCGATGATCATCACCGAAACATTCGGATTGTGCTTCAGATTGTAGGTGTGTTCAGCCAAATCACTTAACAGAACAAAAAACTGCATGTCACCCCCGTATACATAAGGCGCATAACTCGCACAGGGAGATGAACTTTCTGATGCACTGGCCAATGACAGTGATCGACGGCTGTCGATAAATTGCAGCACTTCTTTTGTTGTTGGATGATTTTCGTTCATTTTTATTTTCAGTGATGCAACTCGTTAAAGCAAGCTTCAAGATCTTCGATTAAATCATCAGGGTCTTCCAGACCAATGTAAATGCGAACAGCCTGGCCAGCGCTTTCCCATGCAGTGGCAGTACGGTAACTGCGCGGGTCAAACGGAATCATCAAGCTTTCGAACCCGCCCCAACTGTAACCAAGACCGAAAAGCCGTGAGCGATTAAAAAATGCGCTCAAAGCATTGTCTGTGAATTCGTTGAGAACGAAGGCAAATAGCCCACCGGCTCCAGTGAAGTCACGTTTCCAAATGCTATGACCCGGGTCATGCGGCATCGCTGGATGTATGACCCTTGATACCTCAGGTCTGTTGGTGAGCCACTCGGCGACTTTGAGTCCTGAAACGTAGTGTTGTTTCAGCCGGGTTGGCATGGTTCTTAGCCCCCGTAGTCCAAGAAAAACAACTTCAGGCCCCGCACATTGTCCCGACAGCCTGACACTGTTTCGCAAATCATAAAACACTTTCTCAGTCGCGTTGATAATGCCGAGCATCGCATCGGAGTGACCGGTAATGTATTTTGTTGCAGCATGGACAGAAATATCCACTCCGAGTTTAAACGGATTGAGGTAAAGCGGTGTAGCCCAGGTGTTGTCGATCATAGTCACGATGTCGTGCTTTTTTGCAACTTGCGTAATCGCCGGGATATCTTGAATTTCAAATGTTTGCGAACCCGGTGATTCAAGGACAATCATGGCGGTGTTTGGACGAACCATATCTTCGATGTCTGACCCAATCAGCGGGTCGTAATACGTCGTTTCGACTCCGTACCGTCGCAGCGTTTGATCGCAATAAGCGCGGGTGGGTTTGTAAACACTGTCTGAAACAAGCAGGTGGCTATTGGCGCTGGTGAATGCTTTCAAAGTTTCAGTAATCGCTGCCAATCCAGAAGATGTCGTAATGCCCGCAAACGCTCCTTCAATTTGGGCAACCGTTTTCTCGAACGCAAAGCTCAGCGGAGTCCCATAACGACCATAGGTGACTTGATCGAGGGCGCTGCGCTTTTTTTCTGCATTGAGAAACTCATCTAAATTCTCATAGAGCACCGTTGAGCCGTGGTAAATCGGCAAGTTTACAAATCCACTGCTAGCTGTGAGGTCGCGTCCAAGATGGGCTAATTGCGTATAGACTGAATGCTGGGTTTTGTTCATGTGTTTGTGTTTACCTGTTGTAGTGGTTCAATCGCTGCATAAGTGTGGTTTGAATTGTGCAAGGACCTAAGGAGAAATTAAGTCATCTCGATGCGAAATTATGATACAGGACGTTGGTTCTTTTTTTAACCCTTCAATCGCTGAGATGGATAACACGAAGTTAAATGATCGAGACGAAAGACAGCCGTACCTTCACGATGCACGCAAAGCTGGCGTGCTTGTGGCAAACCAACTGTGGCCGGGCATTTCGATTATTACCTACAATTTCATCTCGCTGTGACTGAGAATATCAAAATACTCCAATCCGTTTGTTCACTCATGTCTGGGGTTTGTCACACGGCAGGTGTTGACTTGGGCTGCTCATCAAAAGGCACGCGAAAGCGGTTAATATAATCAGTCAGTGCATATAATGAGACGCAGAAAACTTACAGTCAACCTAAGCAGAGAATTTAATCCGAATTGACGACCAAGTGAATATTTCAGTTTTCAACATGTGTCGCATAATCGATTGAATCAATAAAATAATATCCATTGTAATCGCATTTTAAATCTATGAGTTACGCTGTTCAATTACAGGAACTGATTCCGGAAATTATCGTCGGTTCGATGGCTTGTGTCATTTTACTCGCTGATCAAACCCGGCTCAATAGAGTTGCGAATCTTTCCCTTATGCTGACACTGGTGACTTTGGCAGCTGTGTGCGTTCTGACAGGCAGTCAGATTTATCACGAAAGCGTAATTGTCATGGACGGAATGTTTATCGATGACGGGTTTTCAAACTTGACCAAGTTCATGATCGCTCTTATCGGCATGGTTGTTTTTGTTTATTCCTCAGCGTATTCGCGCGACCGAGGAATCAACGGCAGTGAGTACTATGTGCTGGGCCTGTTTGGTGTGCTTGGAATGATGGTAATGGTTTCTGCAGATCATTTGCTGGCGCTGTATCTGGGACTTGAGTTAATGTCACTTTGCATGTATGCAATGGTAGCGTTTCAAAGGGATTCATCAACCGCGACTGAAGCGGCGATGAAGTATTTCGTTCTTGGGGCAATTGGATCCGGCTCGCTTTTATATGGGCTGTCAATTTTGTACGGACTGACGGGGACATTGGATATCTGGGCAATTCAGATATTGGTCTCTAATATGTCCGCTGATAACTTGCCGTTGGTATTCGCGCTGGTTTTTGTCGTAACGGCTCTGGCATTCAAAATCGGTGTGGCACCGTTTCATATGTGGGTGCCTGATGTATATCACGGCGCACCGACATGTACAACCATTTATCTTGGAACCTTACCGAAAATCGCTGCGTTCGCAATGCTGATTCGACTGCTGGTCGGTGCATTGGACAGTCTCCTGCCTGTGTGGCAGGACATGTTGATTATCATTGCGCTTCTGTCAATTGTCGTGGGCAATGTAGTGGCGATCGCACAAACCAATTTGAAACGTATGCTCGCATATTCCACGATTGCACATATGGGATATATGCTGCTTGGGTTGTTGAGTGGTACCGCTGAAGGTTACTCGGCGTCGCTGTTCTATGTGCTGGTCTACGCGGTAACCGGTTTAGGTGCTTTTGGAATCATTCTTGTTTCTGCTCAAAGTAACGATGAGAAGGATTTAATCAGTGACTACAGCGGATTAAACGGCAGGGATCCGTGGATGGCTTTTTGGTTGCTGCTGCTTATGTTTTCACTCGCCGGAGTGCCGCCGACAGTGGGATTCTATGCCAAGCTTGCCGTGATACAGGCACTCGTTGATGCTAATCTGGTGTGGGTCGCTGTTGTCGCAGTTGTGTTCGCAGTCGTTGGCGCTTTCTACTATCTTCGTGTGATTAAAGTAGTCTACTTCGATCAGCTGGAAGAACAACCCTCCACTGTCGCTACAATGCCGGGGATGCGCATAGTTCTTGGCATCAATGCGATTGCTCTCGTTGCGATACTGCCATGGGTGGGAGATGTTATTGCAATTTGTCACACAGCCATCGCCAGTTTAGGGTGATTGGCAGGCACAACTGTGATATTCGCAGTCCGGTGCTGGTGATTGTGAATATAGGTTTGTGATTAACAAAAACTGAATTTGGCGCCAGCAAATTCTGTATACTTTCGTTTTCTTAAATCGTGTTGCGGGGTGGAGCAGTCTGGCAGCTCGTCGGGCTCATAACCCGAAGGTCGTAGGTTCGAATCCTACCCCCGCTACCAAGCCTTTTCCGCAATCGATTTAACCGATTGATTCTATGGTTTCTGCACACACCGATCGCTGGCGCGAAAACAGCGCATTGGATGTCGCTTTTGCACTAAGTCCACACCATGGCAATGTGTCTCAAAGTGACGGGGGATTTCGCCGTGTGCCTTGTGCACAATGCTCACAACTTTTCGACCGTCTCGATGGGCAAGCACACTTCTGGCGCCTCACATCGATTGATGTGCACAGCTAAGACAATCGTATCCAAGTCTATGACCGTGTTGCAATGACTGAAGCCGAAGAATTTTTTGACGTTGTCGATCAATACGATCGTGTAATCGATCGAAAAAGCCGTGCGCAGGTTCATGCGCAAGATCTGCTGCATCGATCTGTTCACGTACTTGTCTTTGACGATCAGGGCAGGGTGTTTTTGCAGTTCCGAGGTCCCGACCGAGACTGTGACCCGAACAAATGGGACTCTTCGGTGGGAGGACACTTACAGTCGGGTGAAGATTACGATCAGGCAGTAATCCGAGAAACCAAAGAAGAACTCGGACTTGATCTTGAATGTGTACCTGAAAAAATGTTTAAACTCGACGCTAGTAAAAATACAGGTTACGAATTTTGCTGGGTATACCGTCTTGTGCACAATGGGCCATTTCAAATAGACCCGACAGAAGCGACCGAAGGCAAATGGTTCGCCGCAGATGAGCTGGAAACCAAGTTAAAGAAATATTGCAATCAATTCACAAGCAGTTTTAGTGTAATTTGGCACTTCTATAGCGAAATCAGGAATTCCAGTGATTAAACCGTTGATTGCTTTAACAAGTTATCCTCGAAACGAAACAGACCGTTTTGATATGCCAGCCAGATATATCGAGTCGCTGCAACGCGCCGGCTCTGTTGCGGTAATTGTCACACCAGTGTCAGGTTCCATAGACAGCATCATTGATAATTTTGATGGTTTTGTGTTAACCGGAGGCGGTGATGTGAACCCAACCCATTACGCAGGCAAACAACACGAGACGATTTACGGCGTTAATGCCGAGCGAGACCAATTCGAATTGAATCTCGCAAAACGTTTGGCGCAACGCTCGGTGCCGACAATGGCGATTTGTCGCGGACTGCAAGTTCTTAATGTTGCGCTTGGCGGAACGTTGGTGGAACATATTCCTGACGATTATGGTCAGACAGTCATTCATCGCAGTGACGATTTTGACAGTGAGATTCACACAGTCTATCTGGACCGAGCATCAAAGTTAGCGGAAGCAATGGGCTGCACCGAATTCGAATGCGCCTCGTTTCATCACCAGAGTATCCGGGATATAGCACCAGGGTTCAGCATTTGCGCTACTGCAGCCGATGGTGTGATCGAAGCGGTCGAATCAGCCAACCACCCAAATATTATGGCGATTCAGTGGCATCCTGAATTCACGGCCGACAATGATTCTTTGCAGCAGGGGCTGTTTGATACATTTGTCGAGTGGACAAATAGAGCCAGAACTGCCACTGCCTGATTTGACACTCGGTGTCATATATCGATACGATCCGAGATTGGCGTCAGGACGCCTGGTCTGAGAGATTGCAAAACGCGCGGTCAACTTCCTGTGCCACAATTTCAAGGCCTTTTTCAACTGTTTGTTCGCCGGCCGCGTAGCTGATTCGGATACACTCAAAGCGATGAGGCCACTGTTCTTTCAGACCTGGAAAGAAATGGCTGCCGGGTACAACAAATACATTGCGCTTCTTTAGGTTTTCATAGAGTTGTTCAGATGTAATGGGCAGGTTAGGGAACCATAGCCAAAGGAAGAAAGCGCCCTCTGACTCATGCACTTTGTACGGGATCGAAGCAAACTTGGTATGGATTACATCCAATGCGTGTTTTACAGATCTTTGGTAATACGGGCGAATGATTTCTGTGCTCAGGTCGACAATTGCCTGTGACTCAAAACAATTGAGCGTTAATATTGAACCGAATTTACCACTTGCCAATGTTGTAATGGCGTTGGCGCGGACAAAATATTCAATCACTTGCGGTGCTGCAATTACGATCCCGGTTCGAGTTCCAGGCAATCCCACTTTAGACAGGCTTAGCGTCAATATCACGTTCTGATTCCAGTAGACGTTTGCATCGGTATACACCATAGCCGGAAATGGAAGCCCATAGGCTCCATCGATGATCAGTGGAATGTCATGGTTTGCCGCCAACGATTCGAGTTGACTGACCTCGGAATCGGAAATCATATTGCCAGTCGGATTAGTCGGACGCGATACGCAAATCGCACTGATGTTATCATCGATAGCAAGGTTTGAAAAGTCGATCTTGTATTTAAAAGCATGATTCGACGTGTGGGTGATTGTCGGTTTTTGTGAAACGAATCGAGGAGCCGCTTCATCCGCTTCGCTGTAACCGATGTACTCGGGCACAAGCGGCAACAATATGCGTTTGAATTGCCCGTCAGCGAATTGCCCGGAAAATAATTTAAATAAAATTGTAAATGCCATCTGGCTGCCGTTTGTTACCGCGATGTTTTCGCTCGATAAGTTCCAGCCAAATCTGGTGTTGAACAAATTTGCCACCGCGTGTGCGAAACGAGCAGAGCCCTGAGGGCCCGCGTAATCGCCGACAAGTTCTTCGAACTCGCGGCCGTTTTGCAGGATATTTTCCATCTCCTGTCTGAAGTGTTGTTCGATCGCAGGAATGTGTGCCGGGTTTCCGCCACCGAGCATATACAGTGGCTGAGATTGCTTGTGCTCTGCGTTGCCAAGATCTTTCATCAGGTTAATAATGCCTGATTCGCGATCTATTCTGTCAGACCAGGTGGAAAATTTCATAAGCAGTTAGTTGATAAGATCGACTGTTCGTCAATCACTTTGACCGGTCGCCCCCGTGCGGATTAACTTGAGGCATTCAAGGTGATCAAGTCAGCGAGAATATTGAGCGTTTCGTTCAGGAAAAAATTGTTCAAGTAAGGTTCTGTTGTGTCGTCGTCGTTCAGTTCTTCTACCGAGTCGAGTCTCAGCGCGCTGCGAAACCGGTTTAACGTGTCTAATTGCGCTTTATTATCCTTTTCCAGATCACTCATGCGTTTTATCTTATTGAGAGAAATCGTTTTTTGGGAATTACGGACTTCCCGGATCTGTTCGATTTCTGTGAGATACGTTATGACTGGATTGTGTATGATGCGCTCTTCGGTATAGTGCCTGATTGTAGGGATGTTCTTTTCTATGGTTTCAGCGTTTGGCCATCGTATTGTCGAATCAGCGGGATTGATGACATCTCCCGGCAAAGCGTTTTTCAGCGCGCGTTCGCCTACATCATGTGTTGATTCATCTGTCGGAAAAACAATATCCGGCACCACACCGCGATGTTGGGTACTCACCCCATTGACTCGATAGAATTGAGCGGTTGACAGCTTAATACTGCCCGCGCTTTCATTATTCTGACTGTCGAGTGGCCATATAGATTGAAGGGATCCTTTGCCGAAAGTTGTCTCACCGACAATAATGCCGCGCCGATAGTCCTGTATCGCGGCTGCAAATATTTCTGATGCAGAAGCACTGGCTCGGTCTACCAGTACGACAAGCGGACCGTCATAAAACACCGTTTCGTCGGGATCGGATCGTATCTGCAGTTCATTATTCGCCTTTTTTACCTGAACGACCGGACCCGATTCAATGAAAAGTCCAGTCAAGTTGACTGCCTCGTTCAATGCCCCGCCACCGTTGCCGCGTAAATCCATCACGATGCCGTCTACGTTCTGTTGTTCGAGTTCAACCAGTATTTTCGCAACATCGCTCGCTGAACTTCTTACCTCTTCAGAAGCACTGTCACTTTCGAAAAATTTCGAGTAAAAAGCCGGAAGGTGAATTACAGCCAGCAGCACCGGCTGTCCATCGACATCAAGATCATAGGTCTGTTTGCGGACGGTCTGGTCCAGCAGATTTACCTTTTCGCGGACAATTGAAATGTTCTTGGGTGAAGAACCTGGCGCCGAATCTTTTGGAATCACTTTGAGGTACACCCGAGTGCCTTTGGGCCCGCGAATCAAATCGACTACGTCTTCAAGCCTCCAGCCTATTGTGTTGTGATACGTATTGGGTTGATCATCTATGTCTACAGATGCGGAATGCGAACCGGTCGAGCCACCGCTGCCGCCAGTCAATAGGTCTCTAAAAGACCAGGAAGATTTCTCCTTGTTGCCTACAGCGACAATTTTGTCACCCGCGTGAAGGACACCGCTGCGTGCGGCAGGACCACCGGTGATAACGGAATGGACAACGGTATGGCCATCTTCAATTCTAAGCATTGCCCCTATGCCTTCAATTTGCTGTGAGATGCGGATTTGCAGATTGTCCGTATTGTGTGGTGTGTAGTACTGAGAATGTGGATCCAGTTCGTTTAAATACGAATTCAAAAACAACTCAACTACGTTGTACGTGTTGTAACGGGAGATCGTATTGCCAAACTGATCATAACGGGCGCCAAGCAGTTCGGCGAAATTCTGTACTTCGTCGCTGCTTTCGCCGCTATTTAGCTGCAAGGTCAACAAGTCGTTTTTTACAAGTCGTCTCCAAAACCCGTTGTATTGTTCCTCACTTGTGAACCAGTCCTGTTCAGAGCGATCGATCTGCAATTCCTCGTCAAGTCCGAAATCGAATGATTCTTTGAGTATCGACTTTGAGAACTCGGTCCGATCCGCTACTCGTTCCCGAAATCGTTCAAAAATGTTGATCACCTGATCCAACTGCCCGCTTTGAAGATAGTCATCGAAGTAAAACATTTGAGATTTGAAGCCTTCGATGTCGTATGCTGTGAAATAGATCTTCTGCGGGTCCAAAGTACGAATGAACTCGTTGAAAATTTTTTCGGAAAACTCGTTGGTCAAAGGCCGGTTTCGCAAATGAAACTCTCCAACCCACAATGGAGTTCGCTGCACTGTAGCTTGATGATGCTGTTCGACAGTCAGTGTCGATGCTGCTGCATTGACTTGCGCGAGCCGCAAATCAGGCAAAGCGAAAGCAACACAAAGCGCAAGAGCCAATAAGCCGATTGCAAACTTCGTTTTTCGAGAGGTTTTGAACTTTAGCGCCATGTAATCAACCGTGTTGTGAATTGTTGAGTGATCACTATGATGCCTTTGATTTTTCTTGCTGGTTTTGCTGGGCAAGGATGTTTACAACATTGAGATTCGGATCATCAATGCCGATTTTTTCAAGCCACTTCAAGGTCGACTGAACATAGTCCAGATTGCTTCCTCTTTGGCCATGTGCACAAGCCACGATATCTGCTGTCTGTTGTATGCTGAGCCCTTTTATATAAGCGGAATGCCGACGCTTGACAACAAAAGTCAGCGCCTCAACAACAGTATCGTCAGCGAGAACAATCGGCTTGAGGCACGGTTCGTAGACTTGGTGGAGCATCTCGCGTTCTTCAAGGTAATGCGCCACCTCAAGTTGATTTTCACGTTCTATTCGAAAACCCACGCCTGTACACGACCCCCCGCGATCAAGACCAAAAACCAGGCCTGGCAGGTCGTTTGTTCCGCGATAACGCACCGAGCGAATACAAAGTGAACGGTGGTATCCGTATATTCGTGCGCGGCTGGACTGTGCATATTCAAAACCCGGATTCCACATCAATGACCCATAGCCAAATATCCACAATTGCGGTTTTGGCAGCCCCAGGGATTTTTGGATTGTTGAATCAGCTGACACTGATTGATCCTCTAATACTGCGGTCGTACAAGTCTTCAAATCCTTCCTGTGTCATTTCGATCGGATTGGTTGCAGTCGAAGGGTCAACAATTGCCATCGCGGCGAACCGTTCAATATGTGAGTCACTGGCTCCAAGACGTTCTAGCGTATGTGGAATTTGTATTCGATCTCTTAATTCCACAGTCCAGCTGATTACCGCTTCAGGGGATGGATTTGGCAAATCCAGATACCGGGCCAAAGCGGTTAGTTTGTCCTCGATAGCCGGTGTGTTGTATTCAAGTACATAGGGCATGACAACCGCGTTGGTAGTGCCGTGGTGGGTTCCCAGCACAGAACCGCACGGGTGGCTGAGGCTGTGCATAGCACCGAGTCCTTTTTGAAACGCAGTGGCGCCCATCGAAGAGGCCACCTGCATTTGTGCCCTGGCTTCAATATTGTTGCCATCTTTACATGCAGCTTCCAGCCAATCTCGTACCAATCGCATTCCTTCGACCGCAATTCCCTGAGCCAGCGGATGAAAGACGGGACTGCAATATGCCTCAAGATTGTGAGACAGCGCGTCCATCCCAACCCCGGCGGTAAGCAGTGCAGGCAGACCGACTGTTACTTCAGGGTCCAGGATGACACAGACAGGAAGCATTTTGGGATGAAATATGATTTTTTTCGTTTCATCCGTGTGGTCAGTTATGACAGATGCGCGTCCGACTTCTGAGCCGGTTCCAGATGTCGTCGGAACCGCGATCGTAGGGACGATGGAATCCGCGTCGGCCCGCAGATACCAGTCTTCTCGGTCTTCAAAATCCCAGATCGGTCGTTTTTGACCTGCCATTAATGCAATGGCTTTACCAACATCAAGAGCACTTCCGCCACCGAGTGCGATAACTCCATCGTGATCAGCGCTATTGAATTGAGCAACACCATCGGATACGTTGCTTTCTACAGGATTGGGCTGTAATTCGCTAAATACCGTGCAGTGTTTCAGCTTGTCGTTACACATCTGCCGGACTTGTTCCACCATCGGTAGCTGCCGCAGTCCCGGGTCTACAACAAGCAGGGGGCTTTGAATACCGAATTCAGCGCACACTTGTGAGATCTCATTGACTCGTCCGTTTCCGAAGCGGATTGCAGTCGGGTAATGCCAGTTGTTTGAATGGGCAGTGCTTTTATAAGTCATGAATCTTAAAAAATAAAACGGTGAATTACGGCAAATCAAATGTCGATCCAACCTTCGACATCTTCATAAAATATCTCGGAAACTGTATCAGAGTTGGTCACCACAAAGACAATTTGTTGTACCTGCTGTTGTGCAGCGCATGACGCATTGTCGAACTGCAGCTAAAGTTGGAAGCTACATTTTATTGCAAATCTCTATACCGTCGCACAACCTCATGACCTCATGGGCATTTGCGCCGCATATCGGTTCAATTTATCGAGTTCGTGTGAGCGATGTTATACTCAAACAATGGAGTCTATTGAAACAATTGTGGCATTTTTTCAAAGCTTCGACGATGCGGATAGACGCTAAGGCAATTGGCAGATTTCCTGCTTCAATTGGGAAATTTATGTGAATAGAACCGAATTTGAAATTGAAATATGCATTGTGCGGATTTGTTTTGAAATGCTTAAAGTCTGCCGACGATTGATTGCAAGTGACAAGATATCGTCGAGACGAAATATATAGCGATTGCGGTAACTCAATGATTGACAGCGATATTCATCTGATTCGTATGAATCCCGTAGGGGGAATTGCCGGCGATATGTTTATCGCTGCTGTACTGGATATGTTTCCTGAACTGGAGGAACCCATGCTTTGTGTCTTGCACGATGTTGACCAGACAGCTGCAGTGAAGTCAACACTTCAAGCGTATCACGATACAGTATTGACCGGCAAGAAATTTTCGGTAGTCGAACCCGATGAGCCTTCAGGTCATACAACATACCGGGAATTGCGTGATGTGCTGATGCGCTCAAGACTCGAATTGAATGTCAAATCCAATGCACTTCGGATTCTGGATCGACTCGGGGAGGCAGAAGCCAATGTGCATGGAATCGATATTGAAAAGGTGCATTTGCACGAAGCCGGCTCAATTGACTCGTTAACGGACATTGTCTGCGCCGCTTTCCTGATTTCAGCGCTCAAGGATGTAAGGTGGTGTTGTGATCCGATACCTTTGGGCAGTGGAATGATTAACACTGCACACGGACAGATGCCGCTGCCGGCACCTGCAGTTGCGCTGTTGCTGGAAGAATTTCCTGTTTACGACGATGGTCGCAAAGGCGAACGCGTCACCCCAACCGGCGCAGCAATCCTAAAGACGTTGCAACCGGATTTTACCGGGCTGTTCGAACCCATGATTTTGTCTGCAACAGGTATAGGATTTGGCAACAGTACTTTTGATGAAATGAGTAACATCCTCAGGTTGATTGGCTATAGGAATCGTCATGACTTGTCTGCGCAATCTATTGGCATGCTGAATTTCGAGATTGACGATCAGACTGCGGAAGATCTCAGTATCGGTTTAGAGCGGATTCGTCAATCCGACGGTGTCCTTGACGTGATTCAAATTCCGGCTATGGGTAAAAAAGGCAGAATTACTGTGCATGTCCAGGTATTGTGCGTTTCGAGTTTTATCAGCGAAGTCGTCAATGTCTGCATCAATGAAACCTCAACACTGGGTGTTCGCTATCAGCTCATTGATCGGTACATCGCTCAGCGCACCTCGAAAAAAATTGATATTGACGACACTGAAGTTGCGGTCAAACTAACTCGTCGGCCTGATGGCGCAACAACTGCAAAAGCCGAGGCGAATGCGGTCAAAAAAGCGGGTCGTTACAGTAAACGCAAACGTTTGAAACAAGCATCTGAGCAAGCTTCCGAAAGCTCAGATGGCCGAGTTTCTGATCCGGTATAGTGCAAATGAGCCAAGCGAAAGATTCAATTCGAGATCTGGAAAACCTGCTCATTGATCTAAGCCCGTTGGCAATCGCAGTCAGTGGAGGAATCGACAGTATGACGCTTGCAGTGATCGCAGGTCGAATAGACGGTCTGGATGTACGAATGATTCATGCCGTTTCCTGGGCGGTACCAAAGTCAGCGACGCAGCGAGTGCAGCGCTTCGCGAAAGACGAAAACTGGCATCTTCGCACCTGCAATGCTGGAGAATTTGCCGATAAGCGTTATCTTGAAAATCCATTCGATCGGTGTTACTACTGCAAATCCAATCTGTATGGGTTTATCGCATCTGATTTAGACGGCTATACGATTGTTTCGGGCACAAATCTGGACGATCTGCAAGACTTTCGCCCAGGGCTGAAAGCTGCACAGGTTTATCGTGTCCGCCATCCATACGTGGAAGTGAAAATCACCAAGGCCCAGATCAGAAATATTGCTTCACATCTAAATTTACACGAAATATCGAAACTGCCGGCATCACCTTGTCTTTCCAGCAGGGTAGAGACCGGCATACCGATCAAAGCGCAAGTGTTGACTGCAATTGACCAGACTGAAACATGTCTCAATCGATTATTGGAGCCTCAGACTGTGCGCTGCCGGGTGCGATCCGGAAGAATTGTTGTCGAGCTTGACGACCGAACGCTAAAAGCTTTGGACGATAAGCATCGAATCGAAGTCGAATCAATAGTTGCCAGATATTTTCTAGATGAACTGCCGGACGCGCAAATTCAATTTGCTCAATATTCCATGGGCAGTGCCTTCGTTGCAAATCCCGCATGAATAGCTCGAATCAATTCACCCCGGACCACGATCGTTTTTCGAGAATCAATCTTGATGAAGCGGTGTTTTGCGAGTTCAAATCGATTGAACAAATTCAATACATCATCTCAGAGGCGATACGCGAGGGCAGGCGTCAATTGCTTACCCGTCTGAGCAGATGTGATTTTGACAGTTTGTCTGAATCTGTTCGGTCAGCTGTAGACTACGACGAGTTATCGCGCACCGCGATTTTAGGTGGCACTAGCCCGAGTGACAACGGGTTCAATGTAGCGGTTGTAACCGCGGGGACTTCCGATACACCAGTGGCAATGGAGGCTGTCAGGACTTTGGCCTATCACGGAGTCGGTGTCACCGAGTATTCAGATATTGGTGTTGCCGGTCTTTGGCGGGTATTGAACGTTAAGGAACAATTGAGGCAGGCCTCAGTAGTCATAGTTGCAGCGGGCATGGATGCAGCGTTACCGAGTGTAATCGCCGGATTGATACCGTCTGTCGTAATTGCGGTGCCGACATCGGTAGGGTATGGCGTTGCATCAGGTGGGCGAGCAGCACTTGACGCGATTTTGTCAAGTTGTGCGCCAGGTGTAACAACAGTGAATATTGACAACGGTTATGGTGCGGCCTGTGCTGCCATTCGAATTGTTGGCTGCATTATCAACAATGGACAATAAATGATCTGTAGTGTGACGTTGTAGTCAATGTGTCAGCGTGAATTTACGTCTCACATGACTATCTGCTTTAATAGACAGAAAATTAGCAATGGAATCAAACCTGCCATTGTATTCACCGGTGCTATGCCGGTGCTATGGTTGCACTGCAACCACGCAATTCGGAGAATACCAATATGAGTCAGCCTTGCATAATTACGGTCGCCATAACCGGTGCAGTACCCAAGAAACAAGACAACCCTGCTGTTCCAATAGAGCCTGCAGAGCAGATTGAATCGACACACGAAGCTTACGAATCTGGAGCTTCACTTGTACATATCCACGTGCGCAACAGTGATGAATCTCCGGGTTCTGATCCCGAAAAGTTCGCTCAAATTCAACAAGGTGTCGCCAAACATTGTCCAGGCATGATTATTCAGTTTTCCACTGGAGGCAGGGGACGAGGCCTTGAACAACGCGGGGCAATGCTGAATTTGTACCCGGATATGGCCTCGTTGGCGACGGGATCAGTCAATTTTCCAAATTCAATTTACGAAAATCCACCTGATTTCATTGATGATTTGGCGTCGACAATGCTCAAGTACGATATCAAACCTGAGATCGAGGTGTTCGATGTCGCAATGCTTTACAACGCAGCTTCGCTCGCACGCCGTCAACTGCTTGCGATACCCGCACATGTACAGTTCGTTTTGGGTATTCCCAATGCATTGCCTGCCAAACGAAACCTGCTGGAGTTTCTAATCTCGGAACTCCATGAGGTTCTGCCAGGTGCAACCTGGACAGCTGCTGGAATTGGCCGTCATCAGTTTGAGGTGAATCAGTGGTGCCTGGAATTAGGCGGACACTGTCGAACCGGACTTGAAGACAACATCAAATACGACCGCCACCGACTTGCCCGAAGCAATGCGGAGTTGGTGCAAAAGATTGTCGAAATTGCCGATGACTATGATCGGCCGGTGGCTACCCCGGCCCAAGCCAGACAATTGCTGGGCCTCAAAGAAGCGGCTTGAACAAAACGTCAGCTGGCGTCCGTCTCCGTAGAATTTAAAGATGCGCATTCAATGGCACCATCGGTGATTGTGCGTTTGTTACAATCCGCACTGAAAAATTGCAGTGAGCAGACACAATCCGATGAAACAAACCAAACAATCCACAAGGCGATTGAAGAATTTAGTTTTTGACCGCGCTCAGTTAGCACAAACGACAGGTAGAATGTATGTATGAGTTGTATTACTGGCCTACACCAAACGGTCACAAGATTACCCTTTTTCTGGAAGAAGCAGCGCTCGAATACAAAATCATTCCGGTGGATATTGGCAAGGGAGATCAATTTGAATCAGAGTTCTTAAACATTTCTCCGAATAACAGAATTCCCGCTTTGGTTGATCATCAACCCGACCGCGGCAAATCGCCTGTTTCACTCTTTGAATCAGGTGCAATACTTTTGTACCTCGCTGAAAAACATAACAAATTCATACATACTGATGTTGGCAGGCGTGCGAATGTGTTGCAGTGGCTGTTTTGGCAGATGAGTAATCTGGGACCTATGGGTGGACAAAATCATCATTTTGTAACCTACCAGACAGAAAAAATCCCTTATGCCATCAATCGTTACGTAAACGAAGTGTCCAGGCTCTATCAGGTGTTGGATTATCGCCTCGAGAACAGGGAATTTATCTGCGATGAGTATTCAATTGCTGATATGGCGTGCTATCCTTGGATTGTTCCACACGAAAGGCAAAAACAGCAAATCGAGCGATTTCCCAATCTGAAAGCATGGCTCGAAAGAATTAAAACTCGCCCTGCGACAATTCGAGCGTATGACATCGCAAACTCGGTCAAACCGGATCGAGCGCCGATGACCGATGAAGAAAAGAAGGTTTTATTCAATCAGGATGCCGATACATTGCGTAAGTTAAGGCAACGTAAGTCAAATTGAACTTGTATTGATGAACGAATTTGTTAATTCTCCGCTCGACGGCATTACAGTTGTCGATTTCACCACACTGGCACCGGGTCCTATGGCATCGCTGATGCTTGCCAATGCCGGTGCACAAGTCATCAAGATCGAACGCCCCGGTATTGGCGATGAGATGCGTATATACGATAGAGCATTTGGGGACAACGGTGTTACATTTGCGCTTTTGAATTCCGCAAAACGAAGTTTTGCAGCCGATCTAAAAAACTCTGGCGACTTAGACGAAGTGAAGCAGCTGATTGCAAATGCTGATGTTGTACTTGAGCAGTTTCGCCCTGGTGTGATGGCCAAATTGGGACTTGACTACGACAGTGTCTGCACTGACAATCCTCGTTTGGTGTATTGTTCAATAACAGGTTTTGGACAAACCGGTCCCAAATCCAGCGTAGCAGCCCATGACTTGAACTATGTCGCAGACGCTGGAATGCTGACAATTGGCCGCCATGAAGATGGCAAACCTGCGATACCTCAATTGCTGGCGGCAGATATAGCGGGAGGGTCGTATCCTGCGGTGATGAATATTCTTTTGGCCTTGCACCTTCGAAACCAAACTGGAAAAGGCACATATATTGACATTTCAATGACTGATTGCCTGTTCCCGTTAATGTTCTGGGGGTTGGGACTGGGTTGGGGCGCAGGTCAGTGGCCTGCGCGCGGAAACCATTTGCTGTCTGGCAACTCGCCTCGATATCAGGTCTATGTCACATCAGACCAAAGGATATTAGCAGTTGCAGCGCTGGAAGATCGTTTCTGGAAAGTTTTTTGCGAAACTATTGGCTATACCCCAGACCCTGAACTGGAGGTGTCAGACCCAACACAAATGATCCGGGAAATCGAACACATTGTTCGACGCAAAGACGCTGCGCATTGGCGCAGACAATTTCAGGACAAAGACGCTTGTGCACTGATTGCCAATACATTGGACGAAGCAGTACAAGATCCACACTACCGTTTGCGCGGGATATTTAATCGGAAAATTACCACTGACAACGGAGCTGAAGTCAACGCTTTGCCGTTGCCGATTTGTGAAAATTTGCTCGACAAGCAGCGCACTGCGCAACCAGTTCCAGCTCTGGGTGAATACAACAAAGAGGACAAGTTGAAATGAGTTCGATTCAAAAAGTCGGAATCGTCGGTGCGGGATTAATCGGCTCTGGCTGGGTCTCGCGCTGCATCGTGCGAAATTTTGATGTAATTGTTTACGACCCTTCGCCCCAAGGTGAAGAAGTCTTGCATGCGCATTTGGACACTGCAATGTTTGCGCTCAATAAGTTGGGTTTTAAGGCGCCTGACAGACAAGTCATACGATTTACTACTGACCTTGAGGAAGTCGCCCGGGACTGCGATTTCATACAAGAGAGCGTTCCAGAACGAATTGACCTTAAAACGTCAATGCACACTGATATTGACCGTTATGCTCCAGCGGAAACAGTAATTGCGTCGAGTTCTTCGGGGCTTTTGCCTTCGCAGTTTCAAAGCGGTGCAAAGAATCCACAAAGAATACTCGTAGGTCATCCATTTAATCCAGTCTATATCCTCCCTCTGGTTGAGATTGTACGGGGGAAACTTACAGGTGACGGAGCTGTTAGTCAAGCTGAGCAATTTTACCGATCGATCGGCATGCATCCACTGACAGTCAAAAAAGAGATCCCTGGCTATATTTCCGACAGACTGCAAGAGTCATTGTGGCGTGAAGCACTGCATATGGTTGCCGATGGTGTTGCGTCCACACAAGACATTGATGATGCGATCGTTTATGGTCCGGGACTGAGGTGGGCTGTGATGGGTGTTTGTTTGACCTTTCATCTTGCGGGCGGTGAGCAGGGAATGCGCCACATGCTCGAACAGTTCGGACCGGCATTGAAACTTCCGTGGACACATATGGATGCTCCTGAACTTACCGATGAACTGGTTGACCGCATGGTAGAGGGGACTGAGACGCAAGCTGAAAATCATTCGATTCAGGATCTGGAAAGGCTGCGAGACGAATGTCTTATTGACATTCTCGATGTATTAAGCAAATACCAGTATGCAGCAGGCGCTACACAGTTTCGCGCGACCGATTGTTGAAGTTGAATACATCTGATTCAACACCACTTCAAAGACTTCTACGCCCGCGTTCAATCGCTGTAATTGGCGGTGAGTTCGCTCGACGCAGTGTTTTTCAGTGTGACCGCCTTGGCTATGAAGGTGAAATATGGCCGGTCAATCCTGTTCGAGAGACGATGGAGTCTCGCCCATGTTTTCGAACCGTAAGCGACCTTCCGGGGGTTCCCGATGCTGCTTTTGTAGCAATACCCAGACAAGCGACAGTTGAAACTGTCGCCCAACTCGCACAGCTCGGAACCGGTGGAGTTGTATGCTATGCAGCCGGCTTCGCCGAAGTCGGTGAATATGGAAGACAATTGCAGGACCGGCTGGTTCGCGCCGCGGGTGATATGGCACTTGTCGGACCGAATTGTTATGGTATGTTGAACTATCTCGACGGTGTGGCACTTTGGCCCGACCAGCAAGGCGGAAAACGCTGCCGACGCGGTGTTGCAATCGTCAGTCAAAGTGGGAATATTACGATCAGTCTTTCCATGCAGCGTCGCGGATTGCCGCTTGCATATTTGATTTCGACCGGAAATATGGCTGGGGTCAAGACTCATGACTACATCCGAACAATGCTGCACAACCCGGACATTACCGCCATCGGGCTATATCTTGAACAGATCCCAGACCCGGTTGCGTTGTCGAAAACTGCGATTGAAGCGTTAAACGCAGGCAAACCAATTGTCGTGCTCGTATCCGGTCAGTCTGACAAAGGTGCCGATATTACGTTGAGTCATTCTCATTCCATGTCTGGCGACGCTTCGCTGAATGACGCGTTTTTTGACAAGTATGGGATGATTAAAGTTCACAGCATTCCGCAACTGCTTGAAACTTTGAAGTATGTTTCGATACTCACGCCATCGACAGAAAATACGATCGCCTCTGTTAGCTGTTCAGGAGGTGAAGCAGCATTAATGGCGGATTTGGGTAATCGATTTGAACTAGAGTTCACAGACTATTCGACGGAACAGAAACAACGATTGAAACAGGTTTTGGGTGATCGGGTTTCAATCTCTAATCCGCTTGACTATCACACTTATATATGGGGCAAGAAACAAGCACAAGAGTCCTGTTTTCAGGCTGTTTTTGACGGTGACCAGAATGTAAAGGTGATGGTTATTGATTATCCGGCCCCTGGCTTATGTGATACCGGTGAGTGGGATACTGCGGTAGAGGCGATCATAGAAGCGAAAAACAGATCTGAGGCTCGCGTCGTCGTGGTTTCAACAATGCATGAAAACTTTCCGTCACAAACTCAACAGCTGCTGATTGATTCCGGGATCGCTCCAATGCTTGGGATGCAAGAGTGCATCTGTGCGGTTGCAGGATCGATACGTTACGCACGCAGGCGAGACAATGCCCAACATATACAGCCGTTGACTGACTATCGGTTTGTGTCATCCAATGAAGTTAATTTGAAAGAATACGATGCCAAGGAAGTTTTACGCAATTTTGGGATCTCGAGCGTTCAGGGAACTGTAATTCGCGACGCGCAGTCAGTCGACGATATAGTCGACCGCTTTGGTTTTCCCCTGGTGGCAAAGATTTCATCTGTTGAACAGATTCACAAATCTGAACTCGGTGGCGTAATCTTAAATATTCGATCCAAACAGCAGCTTGTCGACGCGTTGGAGCAGTTGTTCAAACTCAGCGAGGAAATTCTTGTTGAACCGATGGCGCGCCCACCACTGGTGGAAATGATCGTTGGCATTCGCCGGCATTGTCAATTTGGGTATGTCGTGGTCCTGGGATCTGGCGGTTATTTTGCTGAGATAATAGGTGACAAGAAGATATTGCTGTTGCCAATTGACAATGACGAAATCAATACGGCTTTCGAAGATTTAAAAGTCGGACAGCTTTTAACTGGATTTAGAAATGTTCAAGGTGATGCAAAGGGAGTTGTTGAACTCTTACATCGGCTGATTGAATTTGTTGTAGAAAGTAATGGGGCGATTTGTGAGATTGAGATCAACCCATTGTTCGTCTATGCCAAAGGTGACGGCGTACTGGCAGTTGATGCTGTGATGCGTCGCACCGAGCAGGAAAGGCGCGAAGAAGGTGACATATCGAGTGCATCGCAGTGCACCTGATGCCTTCGTAAATCTGATTATGATTAGTTGGCGCAATCGAGTTCGTCAACGTTGATTTTAACCATAGGAACGGATATGTCGAATTCAGTATTAATTCATCGAAACGGTTCAATTTTCGAACTGACAATCAACCGACCCAAAGCTAATGCCATTGATGTTGAAACCAGTCAGAAAATGGGTGAAGCGCTATGCGAATTCCGGGATGACCCGCAACTGCGGGTCGCGATCATCACCGGCAGTGGAAACAAATTTTTCTCTGCAGGTTGGGATCTAAAAGCCGTCGCCGAGGGCACTGCGGGTTTTGACGATGATTATGGACCCGGGGGATTCGCTGGAATCACCGAGTTGCATGACTTGGAAAAACCGGTCATCTCAGCGGTAAACGGTTATGCAGTTGGTGGGGGATTTGAATTAGCACTGTCATCAGATCTGATCATTGCGGTTGAGCACGCCCAGTTTTTTCTGCCTGAAATTAAAGTGGGAGTGGTTGCTGATGCCGCATCGTTTAGGTTGCCAAGAAAAATCCCCAAAGCAATTGCTGTAGAAATGCTTCTGACTGGCCGCAAAATGTCGGCTTCCGAAGCTATGAAATGGGGGTTGATCAATCAGGTCGTTGGCGAAGATGAACTCATGGATAAGGCAAGACAATTGGCAAAAACGATCGCTGAAGGCGCTCCGTTGGTGGTTGCTGCTGTAAAAGAAATTCTTCGAAAAACCGAAGATGTTTCTATCGAACAATGCTATCGAATGCTGCATGAAGGGGAATTTGTCGGTTACCAAAAAATGATGGAATCCGAAGATGCTATCGAGGGACCCAAATCATTCGCAGACAAGCGTGATGCGAGTTGGAAAGGGAATTAGGGCAGTGATCGCAAATGACGGTAATGAGAGACTAAAGTGTTGTCGCACGCCAAAAAATTCCGTAATTGATTCTGTATTTGACGATGACAGTACAATATACGCTTTGAATTTCGAATGATTGTTACGCAATAAGCTGTTACAACAACATTCAGTGCAAAAGGTAACCAAGATGAAACTCGTTGAACCTCAGCCTAGTGAAAATGGCTCCGAACGTGCTCAACCTGATCCGTATCACCAAACGGACGCCTATGAAGACAGACTGGGACGAAAAGACTACGAAGCTCGAAAGGCTGAGTTGCAAGTTGAACTCGTCAAAGCTCAAAACTGGGTTCAGGATACCCAGAAGAAAGTAGTTCTGATCTTTGAGGGTCGGGATGCGGCCGGTAAGGGTGGGACGATCAAACGTTTCATGGAGCATCTTAATCCTCGTATTGCGCGAGTTGTGGCGTTGCCCAAACCCAACGAAAAAGAGCGCGGTCAATGGTTTTTTCAACGATACATTGAACAGTTGCCGACTTCGGGTGAACTGGTATTGTTTGACCGCTCCTGGTACAACCGGGCGGGTGTGGAAAAAGTGATGGATTTCTGTAGCCGTCTTGAGTATCTGGAATTTATGCGTCAGACGCCTGCTTTGGAAAGAATGTTGGTAGACAGTGGTATTTTATTGTTTAAGTATTGGTTTTCTGTCAGTCGCGAAGAACAGCGTCACCGCTTTGAAGCGCGTGCTTCCAGTCCGTTGAAACGGTGGAAACTCAGCCCAATTGACCAGGAATCTTTGAATCTTTGGGAAGAATATACAGAAGCGAAAGAGACGATGTTTTTCTATACCGATACTCGGGATGCGCCATGGACAGTGGTACGTTCAAATGATAAGAAAAGAGCACGAATCAACTGTATGCGACATTTTTTGAATTCCATTGACTATCCTGACAAGAACGAAGAGGTAGTCATTCCATGTGATCCGAATATCGTTGGACTCGCAAGGGACATATTTGCCACCCAACACACTACTTCGGAATCGATGGAGTAAATGCTGTTTGCGTATCACAACGCAGATGACAACAGCAGAAATTAATTTACTGGTTCTGGTTCAGATTTTATAAAGCTGGCCGAACTGAGGCAGTTTGTCATTGACGTCGGCAAGTCGCAGACAATGCCACGCCATTGCGTGATTGCTGGAAGTAACCGGTTTGCCTGTTATTGCCTCAATTTGGGTAACAACTGCAGCGATTCGAAGACTGGTACACGACACGAAAACCAGATCAACGCCGTCAAGAGCGCCCAGTTCAGCGGCGGCCCGTTCAATTGATTTGGTGGATATTTTCGCTGCGCGGTTGTCGTCTTCTTCGTTAAATGAACCGAATGCGGTCACATTGAATCCTTTGTTCTCGATGTAGTCAGCGACAGATTCGTTGATTTGCTGACTGTATGGGGTGAGTATGGCAAGATTTTTCGCTTCCAGTGCTTCAAATGCGGCGAACGCTGCGGTTATGGGAGTGGTGCATTTGGCTTCAGGTCGAGCACGGCGGATGTGCCCAAGCACTTTGTCCTCACCGATTAGCATCGAAGCTGAAGTGCAGCCATAGGCAACGACATCGAGTTCAACGCCTGGCAGAATTATTTCAGCGCACTTTCCAATTCGCTTTTCCATGTCGGCCAACGATTGTGGAGTGATAATCGGCGAATTTTCGATTCTGCTTTGGTATAAGGCTACTCCATCGATATCCATGTAGGACCGAAACTCATGCTCAATAGTATGGTCGGATCCTAAGACGATTACACCGATTGCCGCACGTTCCGCGATGCCGTCATCTAGTTCGAACGGGATATGAGATTTGGTAATTCTTGGAGGGTTCGAAATTAGTTGTGCTACTGACATAAAACTATTGACTCGGTATCAATTGATTTTCAGGATTTTATCCTTTCTGGCAGCCAACTGGTGCGAAGGTTTGTGGTATTCAGCAGTTTAGATTATTACATGAGATACTTTGAACAATTCCAATTTGCCAGCGAATTTGGCGAACTTTCACTTTGTTCGTATTAAACCAATATCAACTAAAAATGCCTTCAATTCTGGCAAGTTTTGCGCGGCGCGTTCAACACCATCGCGATCAATATTAGTTCGCAGATCCGAAGCAGCCATGCCTTTGCCATAATCAGGCCAGTGTTTTTTCAGTTCACGAATACTTTGCGTTGATGTTGATGGAGTCAAATTACCACTGTCCGGCATGTGTAACAAAAGCGTTGCTTCAAAGTTCGGGTAAGACCAAATGGCATGGAATTCATGTTGTTCCAAGAGTCGGTCTGCCTGTCGCGACTTTTCAGTGGATTCATCTCGCCTATCAGCGTCTAACAAAATTACGTGCCCTTCGAAACCGCCGCGAAGTTTTCTTCTTTGGTGCAGATTTGTAATAGCCCGATTTACAATCACCAATGGGTCACCGCCTCTGCAATTTTGAATGTCAAAATAGACGCTCAGACCTGCCTCATCTGCAAATTTGTTGATTAAGCTTGCATAACCGGATTCGCTTTGTCCTTCGCAAGCAACGAAAAATCTTCGACGCTTAGTCCTGCGGAATCTTCGGACCACTACCCGACCTTAGGTAATGCGCCGTAATAACCGCCAAGATACTTTCGGTAAAAATTTTCATCCCTTCTAACCGACTGAATCTCAGTTAATCCATATGCATCAGTTGAACCTTTATGAGTCTTTTCGCAAAAAATGATTTCATCTTTCGACAATTCTTCTAGCAACGAAGTCGCGTGGCAACTAGTCCACAACTGAGCATCATGAGGATTGCGCTCTGAGTTATAGAACCAGTCGATGATTTGTGAAACAATCATCGGGTGTGTCGCAGAATCAAGTTCGTCAATAATTGCAATGCTGCCGTCATTGATTACCTCATTGATGAGTGGGTATAGTTTGAATAACTGACGAGTGCCATGACTTTCATAGAGAGGATCAACTGGCTGGCACAGGTGTTCGTGGTGAAATTGTCCCCAAGACCCACTATCCCTTGAATTTAGTTTGACCGAATGTATTCCCATGTCCAAACGACGAACGTCTCGGTCGAATTGCGCTGCCATGTTCGGATTGTTCCTGTACACCTGCGCCACGTCACGTTCTTCGACATCCAGCTTTTGGATAAATATGTTAGAACCAACTCTTCGCATTAGTTCCGACACCGCTGCGGCGACAGGGTGTTCAATGTTGGCGAGCGTAGATATTACACTTGTGCACGGTTTAAGAATTTTTCCGAGAACCGGCATGTACCCACCTAGCTTGAAAGCTTTCGCTGAAACCACTTTTCCGTCCTGATTTCTATGAAAGAGACACGTTTTTCGATTTGACTTGGTCGGCCAGAAGAACACAGCTTCTTTTAAAACCAAATTCTTGTTCTTTTCGTTGTTAATCACCAATTCATAACAAAATGGACGCTTGACTGAATCGATGCGGTCACTCGACTCGATAAAATCTGGAGCTGAAAACCAAACCTTTAATGTTGTAGGTCGGTTCAACGAGACTTGATCGTAGAATGGCTCGAAGGGTAATCGTTCATTACGTTTACTACCGAAACTATCGCTAACAAACCATGCGACAAAGGAAAGCGCTCGTAATAGATTGGATTTACCTGACCCATTAGGACCAAATACAGTTATTACCTTTGGAACGCGCACTGCTGAACCACTAAAGCAATTTGCGAGTCGATTGGAATCATCTGGCGCGTTTGCCGGCACTCTCAGGTCAATAACCTGTTTATCACGAAACGAGTGAAAATTTTCCAGCTCTAACTTGAAAATCATTGTTACTAGAAACCGTAAATTTAAAATATATATTTAATTAAGGGCTATATATAACAAAATTTTGTTGGTATGGTGCTTATATTTCAAAAATTACTGACAAAACGATACAAGAGTAAAGTGTGAATAATTTGGATTATCTAGGAGTGCTGCCAAAACAATTTCTGTTATCCATCGTTGAATGTATAGTCGATGCCGAAAAATATGATGACTGCGGGTACGATGATCCAAAGCAAGCCTTTGATTAGAAAAAATAGGAAAAGGACGATTCCAAATTTTTTGTAGCGATGAATTAATTTCCGAATCACTTGTCGCGTGTCATCGGTCATTCAGTTGAAAGGCTGTGGCGTCAATTTCAGGCTGTTTACCAGCGATTAAATCTGCAGCAATCTTCGCAGACCCGCAGGCCATAGTCCATCCCATGTGTCCCTGACCCGCGTTGACGAACAGATTTTCAAACCGGCTAAAACCAATATATGGAGTACCCTGCGGTGTCATTGGGCGAAGACAGGTGCGATACGTGGGCTTTTCATAATCGGCAGCGTTGGGCAGTAATTCTCTGACAGCTTGCGTCATCGGTTGAAAGTCTTGTGCGCGGTGAGAAACATCATAACCGGAAAATTCGGCCGTTGCAGTGACGCGAATGTCGCAGCCAATAGGTGAGTATGCGACCAGTCTGTCTTCGTCGACAGCACCGATTGACAGCCGCTCGGAATTGTCACGCGCAGGCACAGTCAGTGAATAGCCTTTGACCGGGTAAATCGGCAACTTTACCCCTGTCGTACTCAGAACCTTGGGAGTGTGTGCTCCAAGTGCAACGATAAAAAGATCCGCTTCAATCGGACCACCGCAGCTATGCGCATATTCAATGCGATTGCTTTTTGCAGCTAGCGAAACAACATTTGTCCGAAACTGAAACTTAACGCCAAGTTCCCTACAGCGATTAGCAAGTTCAACGGTAAACTTCTTGGAGTCGCCGGTTCCGTCATCGGGTGCGAACAAGGCACCCGCGAAATTTGAATGCGCGTGGCGGTATGCAGGTTCAAGGTCTACGACTTCGTCAGGACTCAAGGTGATGAAATGATGGCCATTATCAGCGAGTAGTTGTGAGTGCTCGATTCCTTTGGCGAGTGTCGCATTTGTTCGATAGATGAAAATCAGTCCGCGTTCTTGCTGGTCATAGTGAAAGTGATTTTCATCGGACACTAGTTTCAGTCGCTTTTTGGAGTACTTGCACAGATTGTGTTTTTGTAGCGTGTTGCGGACCGCATCGGCGTGATTGCACTGCTTGAGAAAAAGTGCAGTCCACCTCCAAAACTGCCAATCCATCCGAAAACGAATGCGAAACGCCTGGTCGTTGCGATAAATTGATTTAAGCAAAATACCCGGAACCTTGGGAGAAGCCCAAGCGTAGGAATGTCCGGGCGCAATCATTGCCGCATTAACACCGCTTGCCTCGGTTGCCACACCGTCTGCACAATCAACAACCGTGATACTGTGTTCACCGCAACGAGCCAGTTCATAGGCGGTTGTGACGCCCATCAGGCCAGCTCCTAAAATCGCGATGTTCACTTACGCTGCCTAAGTGAAGCCGAACATACCTATCACCGAGTCGCCCTTGCCACAGACAGTTTTATTCGATTGCAGCTGTGACACCGATTTCCACGGTAAATTGAGGGGCAGCCAATTTTGACTCAACACATGCGCGCGCAGGTGAGTTGCCTTGACTTACCCATGCA
Organism: Arenicellales bacterium; assembly: GCA_965214785.1. Classification (GTDB taxonomy): domain Bacteria; phylum Pseudomonadota; class Gammaproteobacteria; order Arenicellales; family JAJDZL01; genus JAJDZL01. Next base: position 2,954,543 of record OZ243975.1, read on the forward strand.
TCCCAGACAGCATTCATTTCATCGAATGTGCCGATGTCAGAAAGCCAGATGGTTGCAGATAGAAGCCGGGATTTGTCGCTACCGGCTTGTTGGAGATAGTTGTCGATTCGTTCAAGAATGTTCTTGGTCTGGTCGGTAACACTGGCACCGGGTGCGTCAAGTGCAACCTGGCCTGCCAGATAAACGGTGTTGCCGTGTACCACAGCTTGACTCATTCTTTGGTTTGTATCGATTCGTCGGATCATGTGTTATTACTCCATTCAGTTGAGTTGTTTTTAATATCGGATGAACATTGATCAGCAGGACGCACTGCATCGGTCGGCTGAAAGTTCACTTGCGAAAACTCCATTCTAATCCGACTCAATCCATTCGTTAAACCATTTTTCCCGCACTTGTTCTGTTTCAGCATACCATTGACTGTTCGCCCGAATCGCGCCTTGTGTTTTAGACGATGTCATATACGCACGGATTGAAACATTGGAGTTCGAATGTATTCCGATTCTTTGCAAAGCTGAATTTCTTGTTGGAGCATAAGGCAACAGATTCCCCATAGCTGCCATGGCCTTGGTGCTGGTCACAAACTTGATAAATCTTCGCGCGTTGTCGAGATTGGCTGTGTTTTGTGGAATCACCCAGACACTGAATTCCAGAAGTTGTCCCTCCTGCAGAGTCGATATCGGAATATCGTCGTTGACTCTGGCGGAGAAAAACCGCCCGCTATATCCAGAAGCCATCGTAACTGTTCCATTTTCCAGCATGGAAACCGGTTCTGAGGCGTCTTCCCACCACACAATATGATCTCGGATCTGATTCAAACGGCGTGCTACCAGATCAAGACCGCGCTGCGTACTGAGCAAATCATAAATCTGCTGACTGGGAACACCATATGACATCAGTGCCCATTCAAGAATCGCATGAGGACTTTTATGGATCGCTCTTTTACCTGGAAATTTTTCCAAATCAAAAAAATCACGAATTGACGTTGGTTTCTCGTCCGGAAAATTTCGATCGTTATAAGCCAATACTGTTGCAAATTCCAGATGAGCGATACCACAATCGAGAATCGCTTCGTCGACAAAGTCTTTGCCGGCAGATTCACCATTGGGTGCCGGATTAAGCAGGGATCGATCAAAACGGTCGAATTTCACTAGCAGTCCATCTTCACAAGCCAGCAATGCCTCAAATTCAAGCATGTCAATGACATCAAAGTTGTGTTGTGGATCTTCGTTCGCATCGCGCAGCGTTGCGAAACCACCGCTATAGTCCTTTAGTGCCAGATCAATTCCGGTGGATTGAGAAAATGGGTCCAGATACGCCTGTCGCTGCGCTTTGATATAAGAACCGCCCCAGTTCGATACTGTCAACGAATCTGCACTATACGCGGGCAGTGCTGAAAAAAGATATGCCGGCAACAGGAATATGGATAACTTAAATCGATTCATTTTCTTCATGACGCAGTCGCTCAATGGTGCGCAGGTAGGAATTTATCACATCATAGTCCCACACGACTCCAAGTAATTTCTGATCGGTCGAACTGACCACTGGAACGATATTGACAATAAAAATTCTAAATGCTTCGACCGCTTCATCTACATTCGTCAGTTCTGTGAATATCAGCGGGTTTCGATCGACAGCATTGCGTACCGGCTCTGAGGGATCGTGTGAAGCACAGGCTTGAAGCGGTACAACGCCGAAAAATGAACCGTCGTCATATGCGACTATGCCTTCTGAATATCCGCTGGCTGACAATTTGCTGACAACATCTTGAATTTTATCGTTCGGATGAAAACAAAGGTACTGACTGTGCATCACTTTGATGATTTTTTCGTAAGCCGTAATTGCGGTGATTCGACCTAATGACAGATCAAAACCTCTCTGACTGAGTTGAATGTCATACAGCGATCTGCCCATTATTCTGCTGGCAACGAGATTCGAAAAGACAACCGCAACCATCGCTGCAATTGCCAAATCGTAATTGTGAGTCAGTTCGAAAACGATGAGAATTGTCGCCAGTGGTGCACCGATAACCGGGCTTGCCGCAGCCATCATGCCGCAGATGGCATAGGGGACGACACCCGAATGGGAAATTGCGGTAAACGTGTCGAGTACCCCGCCGCAAAGCGCTCCAAACAATATGCCGATCAGCAAAATCGGGCTGAAAACCCCGCCGGCAAATCCAAATCCCAGACAAATCGCCGTGACTGCCAGTTTGGCAATAATGATGATCGTAATTTCACTGACTTCGAATGCATGATCGATAGTCGCAAAGCGCAAGGTTGTACTGCCGATACCGAGAACATCCGGAATCCAGATTGCGACAAGTCCGAGAATCACACCTGCGATCATCGGCCGCAGCTGAATTGGAATTCCAGTGCGCGCTGCCCATCTGCTGCACGCCAATATGCTTTGTCCATAAACAATAGCAACAAAAGCGCTCAATATCCCAATCGCAGCAAAGAAAACGAATTCATATCCGTACTGAATTCCTTCAAACTCCACCAGAAAAAGTGGCGGTCTGTCAAATACAACGTTGACTATCACAAAACCGATCGCTGTTGCAACCGCAGTCGGCGCAAACGCCTTGATTGAATAATGACGCAAAATAACTTCGTGTGCAAATACAAGTCCCGCAATCGGTGCATTGAAAGTCGCAGAAATCGCGGCTGCCACTCCGCTCGCGACGCAAATCGACTGTAGGTTGCCAATGTCGAAATTCAGTTTTCTAAACACTTGTCCGACGATGGTACCGAGGTAGACCAAAGGTCCATACTGACCGACGGATGCGCCAGTTCCAAGTGATACCAAAGATGCCAGAGTTGACATAGATCCGCTGCCAATGGTTTCTCCCTGGCTGCGGGTTTGCACCATCAAAATGGTGTCTGGCGGGCCGAGCGAACGGCGGGCGTCAACAAGGTATCGCAATATCAACCCAACCAGCAATCCGCCTGCAGCGGGCACTGCTACGGTGACGATATTCAAAAAATATGGGTTATCGGCGTATTTGATTCTCTGACTTGGGGAGATTAAAAATTGCTTGTTCATCCACAAGACAGCATCTAAAAAAAGCAACGCCAGGACTGATACTACTATACCGATCAGGCAGCCCAGCAAGGCGAGCACAAAGATGCGATATATAATTTGTCGTGCGACTGTCTGGAAACCGAAAATCTTCATTGTGTTCGATTCAAAGACAGGTGGATTTCATTGGCTGTAAGGTGATCTAAAGAATTTCCAGCACTCGCTGCGGAGGGCGACCAATAATGGCTTTGTCGTTATTCAAAACGATTGGGCGTTCAATCAGAATCGGGTTTTGCGTCATGATTTCCACGAGCTGATCGTCTGTCAGATCGGGGTTGTCCAATTTGTTGTCTTTGTAAACTTTCTCGTTTTTACGCATCAAATCTCTCGCCGACATGTCAAGCAGTGAAATGATGCCTTTGAGCTGATTGTGATTGGGTGGGTTTTGAAGGTACTCGATGATTTCGATATCAATAGGCTGACTGTTCAATATTGCCAATGTCTGCCTCGACTTGGAACAGCGCGGATTGTGATAAATAGTTACACTCATACAAAAACCTCATTTTCGTCGCTGGTGTGCTATGCCCCTGTTAGTATGATGCGTCAGGTTGCCGATGCCCCCGACGGCTTGAGTATTGTTCTTATCAGTATTGTGTCACTCAAAGAGCGGCTCGTTTGTTCTGTCAAGCCAGTTGCTATTGGTTTACTAAAATAGCAGTTGCTTTCGAAGTTCACACACTCAACTTATTGTTTTCTGTCTCACATTGTAATTTATGACAAGTCCTAAAAATTCCCCCTGCAACAATCTTCCAATCCGCCACGGAGGCAAGGTATTGGCCGACCAACTTGCACTGCACGGTTGTGAAGCGGTGTTTTGCGTACCTGGAGAATCATTTCTTCCGGCATTGGATGGGCTATATGATCACCCCGAGATTCGCACAGTCTCCTGCCGCCATGAGAGCGCAGCGGCAATTATGGCTGAAGCATACGGAAAAATGACCGGTCACCCTGCCGTTTGCTTCGTCACCCGCGGTCCGGGAGCTACAAACGCATCAATTGGTGTTCATATCGCATTTCAGGATTCAACCGCAATGGTGATGATGATCGGTCAGGTGGAGCGCAAATTTCTTGACCGGGAAGCGTTTCAGGAGGTGGATTTTTGTGCGATGTACAGACCACTTGCCAAGTGGACAGCACAAGTGCACGATGCAACGCGAATTCCCGAATACATCAACCGGGCGTGGCATGTAGCGCGCAGCGGTCGTCCCGGTCCGGTTGTGTTGGTGTTTCCTGAAGACGTTTTGTTTGAGATGACGCAAGTACGCAATATCGAACCTGCGCCAGTTTCGAGCCCTGTAGCGTCTGCAGATGCAGGAAAACAGGTGGCGGAATTTTTTCAAGATGCCAAGCGCCCACTCATAATTGTCGGTGGAGGACGGTGGACTAGCGCCTGCGCACATGGGGTGGCGTCTTTCGCTGAAAATTGGAATATTGCGGTTGTTGCAGAATTTCGCTGTCAAGACTATATTGACAACCGGCATCCAAATTACATCGGTGATCTTGGAATCAGTACCGGTGCGAAGCTTGCGCAAATGATCAGTGAGGCCGACCGGATTTTATGCATCGGCGCGCGCCTAGGTGAATTGCCGACCCGTAAATACTCGCTGTTAGAAGCTCCTTTGCCTGGAGCTGAATTGTTTCATGTACATCCTGACATTGGAGAGCTCAACCGGGTTTATCGATCACAAATCACGGTGAACGCAACCAGTGAGTCGTTTATCAGTCAACTTCCGTACGATGTGAATTTGAAACGCAATTGTCTACATGACTGGAGTCAATGGACAACTCGCGGACGTGCCGCCTATCTGGAACACTCAAGCGTGGCTGATATCGAATCGGTGGGACTGAACGAATCGGTGATCTGCTGGCTCAGTGACAATCTGCCGCCGGATGCGATCATCGCAAGTGGCGCCGGTATCAGCAGTGGCGTAATCCACCGCTACTACAAGTACGGCGCAGATTTTCGAACTCAGTTGGCACCGGTTGCAGGCGCCATGGGATACAGCGTACCTGCAGCGATCACCGCAAAACTATTGGAACCTGAAAAAAAGGTGGTCTGTATAGCCGGAGACGGGTGCTTCTTGATGACCTCGCAAGAACTCGCTACTGCAGCTGCACTGGATCTAAATATTATTTTTATAGTTGTCAACAATGGGGTTCTAGGCACAATTCGCAAGCATCAGGAAGATCACTATCCCGACCGTGTCGTTGCAACTGATCTTGTCAATCCTGATTTTGCGCAATATGCGCAGAGTTTTGGAGCAAAAGGATATGCAGCGCGCACCCTCGATGAATTCATCGAAGCATTCAAAAAGTCCGACGCACATGATGGATTGGCGCTGATAGACCTGCAGATTGATCGCGAAGACTATATAAAGAATCTGAAACGTTGAGAATCTGATTCCCCTAAACACTTGCCGATGGATTACTTTACCGATCTGCCCTGCAAATCTGCCCTGATCACGGGTGCATCGAGCGGAATTGGCCTTCATTTCGCGGCTACCTTAGCCAATGCAGGTGCAAATGTCGTGTTGGCAGCCAGACGGGTGGATCGTTTGGAAAAGGCGGCCGAAGAAATTTACGAACAAGGCGGTACAGTCAGTTGGGTGGAGATGGATGTGACCGACACCGATAGCGTCAAAGCGGCGATGGCCGAAGCGTTCAGCCGCTGCGGTGCAGTGGATATTGTTATTAATAACGCTGGTGTTGCCGGAGGCGGCAAAGCACTTGAAATCTCTCAGCAAAACTGGCGAGAGGTGATCGATACAAACCTCACGGGAGCCTGGAATGTGGCACAGCAAGCAGGTCTGCAGATGGTCAACAGTGCTACTGGTGGCAGTATTATCAATATCGCTTCTATATTGGGGAAAAGAGTGATGGGCAATGTGGCGCCGTATGCCGCGTCAAAAGCGGCACTTGAACATCTGACACGGGTACTGGCCTTTGAATGGGCGCGCCATAACATTCGGGTCAACGCC